>NZ_JBBOPT010000001.1:4800000-7095436 GCF_038003765.1 Paenibacillus sp. FSL H7-0714 | reverse complement strand
AGACTGTCACTCCTTTAAATCTTCCAAATGTGGCATCAGCCATGAAGTGGAAATGTCGAAGAAAATAGGTTGGTGCTGATATTTATCCCCAGTAGGCAATATGAAGAGACAAAAAAATATGGATAAATTTGATTTGTTCACAACTTTATCCACAGCTTGTTGATAATTAAGAGAACAAACAAATCTATTCACATTCAAAAGTAATACCATCATAGCAAAACGCCCCTTATTTTTCAATGAGCAGGGCTATTTTATCCACAAATTCAAGCACTTGTGTACAATTATTAGGAACACCACTACATATTGTTGATAATTTGTTTACGGTTCGACACTTTACGCCAAAGCTTCGATAATTTTATACACAGGTTGTGCTCATCTGTGAGTAGTCGACTTTATTTTTTGATCACAGGTGGATAACTGTCATATCTTGTGGATTACTTTTTTTCTAATGGGAGTTGTGGATAAGCGGCTTGAATTAGAGGGAGGGTCTGGAGCCAGCAGTAGGTTGACTTTTGCGCATAAAATATGTTTAAATATATAAAGGTGTTTTCTGTAAGGATATGTCTCGATAATTAAATGATGATTCATGTAGATACTGTCCCTACTATAAGGACGGCTTAGACCGTTTCTGCTTATATGACAGTAATTAAGTTCCTGTAAGGGAGGTGCAATTATGAGACCGACATTTAGACCAAATGTGAGCAAACGCAAGAAAGTTCACGGTTTCCGTAAAAGAATGAGCACGAAAAACGGCCGTAAAGTGCTGGCAGCTCGCCGCTTGAAAGGCAGAAAAGTTTTGAGTGCGTAAGTTAGGCCACTAAGGGACCACTCCGGTGGTCTTTTTTTACTGCTTTTTATTATTATTTGCTCTGCAAACGACTAGGATCTCGCTTAATGCGCTAGCTACACTTTGCGGGGCTATTTAACGTATATACAGAATTATTTTGTGAGAAGTTGAGAATATTTTTCTTTCTATAATATAGAAGGGAAATTTCAGCGTTGTAGTCGCGGTCGTTTATGGCGACATCCAAATGACTATACTATTAGAAGAAAAAAATTCGGAACGATACTTTTAACCGGATTTATGAAGGAGATTCCCGTGCACAAAAAGTTACGATTACGAAACCGTGCCGACTTCAGTCGTGTATATCGCCATGGGAAGTCATTTGCGAATCATCAATTTGTAGTGTATTGGTTTAGCAAAAAAGAGGTAGAGCGATTTAGAGTTGGGGTATCGGTCAGTAAAAAGGTTGGAAACGCGGTTGTCCGTAACCGAATGAGAAGATTGGTGAAGGAAATCGTTCGTCATCATGAACCTGAAATTGCAGGTGGACTCGATATGGTGTTTATCGTAAGAAAAGGAGCGCTTTCCATGGAATACGCAGAGCTCGAAAAAAGCGTGCTGCATGTACTGCGCAAAGCCAAGCTACTCAAGGCTTCCCGCAAATAAAGGACGCATAAGAGGCTTGTTTATTTGTATTCATAATTATGGTATGATTTACGGTGGAATGGAATGTTCAAGAGAGGGGTTTTGAAGTGTCTCTAATGAAGACTAGACGGGGAAAATGGTTTCTCCTCATCACAGTGATGGTGTTGTCGTTAGCTGTTCTGTCGGGATGCGCTCCGTCAGCTGCTGTTACGCACACTACGGAGGATTTAAAGAATGGAGGCTTCTGGCAAAGTAATGTAGTGTATTATTTCGCCATTGCCTTGGACAAGTTTGCTGATTGGTTTAACGGAGAATATGGTTTAGCCGTACTTGTGATGGTTATTATTGTCCGCACGTTGATTCTTCCGCTTACGATTAAACAGGTGAAGAGCTCGCGGGCAATGCAAGCCATTCAACCGGAACTCCAAAAGATCCAGAAAAAATATAAAGACACACCTGAAAAGGTGCAGCAAGAAACGATGCGTTTGTTCCAAGAGAATAAGGTTAATCCAATGGCGGGTTGTTTACCGCTGATCGTACAAATGCCTATCTTTATCGCTCTCTACAACTCGATCTACTATAATCCACATCTACGGGAGCACTCCTTCTTATGGCTGGAGCTAGGTAAGCCGGATCATCTGTTTATCTTACCAGTGCTTGCAGCATTAACAACATTTATACAAACTAGAATGATGACTAAAATGAACCCGATGCAACAACAAGGGCCAATGCAGTTCATGATGATGATCTATCCAGTTCTGATTTTCGTTATGTCCTACAACTTCCCAGCAGCATTGCCGCTATACTGGGTTTACAGTAACATTTATACTATTGTTCAGAACTATTTCTTATATCGCAACAACGATAAACATAAATTGGCAATCGCAAGTGCTGTGAAAAGTACAGATGACTCAACTGCTGTGAAGAGCAAAGGCGGCAGTAAAGCATCGAAGGGAGCCAAAAAGTCAAAATGAGCAAAGTCGTCGCAACAGGGAAAACCATTGAAGAAGCTGTAGAACGGGGACTAACCCAGCTTGGAGTTCAAAAGGACCGGGTAACGGTCAACGTACTTGAGCAGCCATCAAGAGGATTCCTGGGATTGATCGGTGCGAAAGGTGCCAAGGTTGAGTTAACCTTGATAGCCGAAGCCGCACCGGCATCAGCGGCGAGTGCTCCGTCACTGCCTCAGCAGTCAACAAGAGAGAGCAAACAGGAGGCTAACGGCGGTGTGCCACGCCAAGATTCCGGACAACCGGTGGAGGAAGCTTACCAAGAAGCCGTTCATTTCATTGTGGATGTCGCTAAGAGCATGGGGCTCGAAGTGGAAGTCGAAATCGTCCACACTAAGGAATCCACGATTCTGCAGATATCAGGTCCAGATTTGGGACTGTTGATTGGTAGAAGAGGACAAACTCTCGATGCTCTGCAGTATTTGGCTAATATCGTAGCTAATCGTTACTCCGACAGTTTTATACGGCTTGTGCTAGATGCGGAGAACTTCCGTGAGCGGCGTAAAAAAACTCTCGAAGAGCTGGCTGATCGTTTAGCCAGTCGTGTCATTCGGACTCGTAAAGAGGTAGTACTGGAACCGATGTCACCTCAGGAGCGGAAAATTATTCACTCCAGATTACAGGATCATCGGCAAGTGAATACCCTTAGTAAGGGCGAAGAGCCAAATCGCCGCGTCGTTATAACTTTGAAGTAAAGACTATATGATGCAATGACTCCTTGACCAATGTAAGGGGTCATTGCTTTTTTAACAATATAAGACCGTTTATGATCAAAAAAATATAGGTTTTGGGGTGAAAAACAGCATGCTTAGTGACACCATTGCTGCCGTATCGACGGCATTAGGCGAGGGAGGAATTGCTATTATTCGGGTAAGTGGCCCTCAGGCTATTTCCCAAGTGGCGCCTTTGTTTCGTAGCCGAGTTCCGTTAACTGAAGCGGAATCGCATACCGTTCATTATGGGCATATCGTTAGTCCGGATAACGGAGAGAAGATGGAAGAAGTACTTGTAACCGTAATGAAGGGCCCACGTTCTTTTACGACCGAGGATGTAGTAGAGATCAGTGCTCATGGTGGTGTAATTTCTGTAAGAAGGGTGATGGATTTACTTCTTCAGCAGGAGATAAGGTTAGCCGAGCCAGGTGAGTTCACCAAGCGTGCTTTCTTGGGTGGACGTATTGATTTATCACAGGCTGAGGCGGTTATTGATCTCATTCGCTCGAAGTCGGATCGTGCGTTTTCTGTGGCTTTAAAGCAGGTTAGTGGATCCTTGTCGGATCGAATTCATGCTTTGCGCCATACACTTATTGAGATGCTGGCTCATATCGAAGTAAATATAGATTATCCAGAGCATGATGTAGAATCCATGACAGCTGAATTTATTAAAGATAAAAGCAGTGAAGTGATGGAAGGAATCACAAAGCTTCTTAAGACTTCTAATGAAGGAAAAATTCTTCGTGAGGGGATAACGACAGCTATAGTTGGTCGTCCCAATGTTGGTAAATCTTCTTTATTAAACGCGTTAGCACGTGATAACAAAGCGATTGTAACAGATATTCCCGGAACAACACGTGATGTCATCGAAGAATATATAACGATAAACAACATTCCGCTTAAGCTGCTTGATACGGCGGGAATTCGTGAAACGATGGATGTAGTGGAGAAGATTGGCGTAGAACGTTCCAAGGCGGCAGTTAGTGATGCGGATCTGATTCTACTTGTGCTAAATGCTAACGAAGAGCTGCATGAGGACGAATTGGCATTGATGGAACAAATCCACGGTAGACAATGCCTAGTGATCATGAATAAAATGGACTTACCGCCCAAACTAGATAAGGATAAGTTGCTCTCGTTCTTTGAGGAGTCCAACATCGTACCAATGTCCGTTCTGGAAGAGGAAGGTCTAGACAAACTTGAAGATGCCATTTCGACACTCTTTTTTGGTGGAAAGCTGGAATCGGGTGACTTGACATATGTAAGTAATGTGAGACATATTGCACTGCTTAAAAAAGCCTATAAATCACTACAGGATGCATACGATGCGGCGGAACAGTATATTCCAATTGATATGATTCAAATCGATGTACGGCTAGCATGGGAACAACTCGGTGAAATTATAGGCGATACGGCAGCGGACTCGTTGTTAGATCAAATATTCTCACAATTTTGTTTAGGAAAATAGGTTTTACATTTTAATATAACATTAGGGGGAAACAGGACATGAGTTATGATGGAGGCAACTATGACGTAATCGTCATTGGCGCCGGTCATGCCGGTTGCGAAGCAGCTCTAGCGTCAGCACGAATGGGCTGCAGCACGTTGATGATCACAATTAACCTGGATATGGTTGCATTCATGCCCTGCAATCCGTCCATAGGCGGACCTGCCAAAGGACATGTGGTGCGTGAGATTGATGCGCTAGGCGGAGAAATGGGCCGTAATATAGATAAGACTTTTATTCAGCTTCGTATGCTTAACACAGGGAAGGGACCTGCGGTGCATGCATTGCGTGCACAAGCTGATAAGTTCTTGTACCAACATACAATGAAGGAAACGATGGAGAAAACGCCTAATTTGACGCTTCGTCAAGGGATGGTTGAGCGTTTAATCGTTGAGGATGGACGTTGTGCGGGTGTAGTTACGAAGACAGGAACGGAATACCATAGTAAGACTGTTATCCTGACTACAGGTACTTACCTGCGTGGTAAGGTGATCATGGGTGAACTGACATATGAGAGTGGACCTAACAATCAACAGCCATCAGTGAAGCTATCTGAGAATTTGCGGGAGCTTGGTTTTGAATTGGTGCGTTTTAAGACAGGTACACCACCACGTGTACATCGCGATACGATCGATTTCTCGAAGACAGAAATTCAACCCGGCGACGATGAGCCTAAATTCTTTTCGTTTGAAACGAAATCATCCAACAATGAACAGCTTCCTTGTTGGTTAACTTATACCTCTGAGGTTACTCATCAGATTATTAATGACAACCTTCATCGTGCGCCGATGTTTACGGGTATTATTGAAGGAACAGGTCCACGTTATTGCCCATCTATTGAAGATAAAGTAGTAAGATTTAGTGATAAATCTAAGCATCAGATCTTTTTAGAGCCAGAAGGAAAAAATACATCGGAATACTATGTACAAGGTCTGTCGACTAGTCTTCCTGAGGATGTACAGCTGGCGATTCTGCGTTCCATCCCTGGTATGGAAAAGGTAGAGATGATGCGTAACGGCTATGCTATTGAATATGATGCAATGGTTCCTACACAGCTATGGCCATCTCTTGAAACTAAACGTTTACCTGGTCTTTTCACTGCTGGACAAATCAATGGTACTTCCGGTTATGAAGAAGCAGCTGGCCAAGGTGTAATGGCTGGAATTAATGCAGCACGCAAAGTGCAAGACAAAGAACCCGTAATCTTAGATCGTTCACAGGGATACATTGGTGTACTCATTGATGATCTGGTGACTAAGGGCACTAATGAACCTTATCGTCTGCTTACTTCACGTGCAGAATATCGTTTGTTGCTTCGCCATGATAATGCAGATCTAAGACTTACACCTATCGGTTACGACATTGGTTTGATTACACAGGAACGTTTCGATAACTTCACGGATAAAAAAGAACGGGTGGAGCGTGAAATTGTTCGTCTGCAAGAGACAAAGGTTAAACCTGTTGAGGTAAACCATGTACTAGCGCAATATGAATCGGCACCTATTGTAGACGGCAGTAATTTGCTTGTTTTGATGCGGCGTCCAGAGCTTGTATATAGCTTCGTAGATCAAGTCTCGCCATCACCGGAAATGCTGGATGCAGAAATGAAGGAGCAAGTGGAAATCCAAATCAAATATGCCGGATATATTGAAAAACAGCTCCAACATGTGGAGCGCTTGCAAAAGATGGAGAAGAAGAAAATTCCAGATGACATTAATTATAATGAAATCCATGGATTAGCGATGGAAGCGCGGCAGAAGCTGACTAAGATCCGTCCAATCTCTATCGGGCAGGCCTCTCGGATTGCGGGAGTCACACCTGCCGACATTTCTATTCTCCTCGTATATCTCGAGCATTACAACCGGGTAACCGCGGCGAAAGGATAATCTATGGATAATACGGAAGTTCAATTCACTCAGCTTTTACAAGAAAGAGGCATTACACTTACAGCAGAACAATTGGAGCAATTCGATCTTTACTATAAGGAACTCGTATCCTGGAATGAAAAAATGAATCTCACTGGAATAACAGAGCGTGAGCAGGTTTACACGAAACATTTTTATGATTCGATCTCTCTAGCCTTTTTCCTTAATATCAATGAGATAAACAATTTGGCAGATATCGGTTCGGGAGCCGGGTTTCCAGGTATTCCGCTTAAGATTTGTTTTCCACATTTGAAACTTACGATCATTGATTCATTAAGTAAAAGAATCTCTTTTCTGCAGCATGTCTGTACTACGTTGAAATTAACTGATGTGCAATTGATTCATGGTCGAGCGGAGGATATTGCCCGGCAATTCAAGCATCGTGACGCCTATGATTTGGTGACTGCGCGTGCGGTGGCAAGATTATCCTTGTTGAATGAGTTTTGTCTTCCTTTCACACGTAAGGATGGAGTTTTCGCTGCCATGAAAGGAAGCGATCCATCAGAAGAATTAAGTGAGGCGAAGTACAGCTTAAAAGAGCTTCGTGCTCAACTTGGTAAAGTAGAGTCGTTCAGCTTGCCTGTGGAAGAGTCGGCGCGACATATTGTCATTATTCGTAAGACAGGTGCCACTCCTGCTAAGTACCCACGAAAAGCGGGAATTCCTGCCAAAACACCACTTATCAAATAATGTTTCACGTGAAACATTATAGATTGGAAAATATATTTAAGGTCATCCTCATTTTAGAGGGTGACCTTTTTTTGAGTGGAATTGCGATAACGATCTCAAATGAACTTTAATTAAAAGATAAACTAAATTGATATGTTTATTAAGCGGCTATCATTATGAAAATGCAGGAAAAATAGGTCTTTACGGAGAATATGATTATGTAGAGAAAAGTGATAGAATAGCATAGTAGACTTTTAATTTTGTATATAACTCCTTCTCTGTACTCTTGTTCGAAAGAAGGAGAGATTATGATGCCTGATAGCTGCAGGCCATTTCATAATATCAGAATGTTTTTTATTGCTGTACGATACGCTTTCCGAGAAGAAGGTCAAGAAGATCGTACTATAACGAAATTAGGTGGTTATGAACGGAATGAAAGAACAATTTACCAAGCTATTTGGATTTACCGAGCGGAGCAGCGGAGAAGAGATTAAACAAATACCAGTTCATGAGGTCATTAGCAGTCCTTACCAACCACGGACGATATTCGATGACGACAAGATCGATGAGTTGTGCCAGACGATTAAAACTCATGGGGTCATTCAACCCATAGTTGTACGCATGCGAGATTCCGTGTACGAGATCATTGCAGGTGAACGACGCTGGCGTGCGGTCAAAAAGCTTGGTTTAGAGACGATTCCAGCCATTGTTCGTGAATTCAATGATTCACAGGCCGCATCTATTGCGCTTATAGAAAACTTACAGCGTGAGGGCTTGACCTCTATTGAAGAAGCTGTTGCTTATCAAAAGTTAATTGATCTTCATCAATTGACGCAAGAAAGCTTAGCACAACGACTAGGTAAAAGTCAGTCTACCATAGCTAATAAAATTCGCTTACTTAATTTACCTGAAGAGGTTAAGACGGCGTTAATGGAGCGTCAGATTTCTGAAAGACATGCACGTTCATTATTATCACTCGATAGTGTGGAGATGCAACTGAAAGTGTTGGCAGAAATCATTTCAAAAGGCTTAAATGTTAAACAAACAGAAGCTCGTATTGCTTTCTACAAACAAGTCTCACAAACTAAAAAATCAAAGCGGGTCTCCTATACCAAGGATGTTCGTCTAGCTCTTAATACAATTCGTCAATCTATTGATATGGTGTCAGGCTCAGGGATGGAAATCAAAACGTCAGAAAATGACCGTGGTGACCATTACGAGATTGTAATCCAAATCCCCAAAAGATAAATTGTTTCAAAAGCTGAAGGCGGCCTTGAGGTGATTGGCCGCCTTTGGTGTGGCTAGAACCGGGATGTGTTGGCCAGGCCTGTAATTTAAAGTTCCAGTATATAATAGTTGTCTATATTCTTCATAAAGTGTGACGCTATATCAGCGTCAGGAACATTTGTACTTGCGATCTACGAGAAGATTCTTCCTAACTATTCGAGGTGAAATAAGTGTCCAAGATTATTGCCATAGCAAATCAAAAAGGCGGTGTCGGTAAAACAACAACCTCCGTGAACCTAGGTGCCGGTATGGCTACATTAGGAAAAAGAGTGCTTCTAGTTGATATCGATCCTCAAGGTAACACTACTAGCGGCGTTGGCGTCAACAAGGCGGACGTGGCGAATTGTATATATGACATTCTTATAAATGAGGTAAATCCTCTAGAAACCATACTGGAAACTCAAAATGAAGGACTGCATATCATTCCGGCGACCATTCAATTAGCGGGTGCGGAAATCGAGTTAGTATCGACGATTTCCAGAGAGCTAAAGCTAAAAAAGGCGCTGAATGCGGTTAAAAACAATTATGATTATATTATCATCGATTGTCCTCCTTCACTTGGCATTTTAACAATCAATTCTCTTACGGCAGCGGATTCGGTAATCATCCCGATCCAGTGTGAATATTATGCACTTGAGGGTTTGAGTCAGCTTTTAAACACCGTTCGTCTGGTGCAAAAGAATCTCAACCCGCATCTGAAGATAGAGGGAGTATTATTGACTATGCTTGATGCCCGGACCAATCTGGGAATCCAGGTGATAGAAGAGGTTAAGAAGTATTTCCAAGAGAAAGTATATAGAACGATTATTCCTCGGAATGTCCGGTTAAGTGAAGCGCCTTCACATGGACAATCCATTATCACTTATGATCCTCGCTCTAAAGGAGCGGAAGTGTATTTAGAGTTGGCAAAGGAAGTGATTTCTTATGAGTAAACGTTTAGGAAAAGGTCTGGATGCGCTGATTCCATCTTTATCTATTAATGAAGATGATAAGGTAGTTGAGATTCCCTTAGCTCAACTACGTGCTAATCCATATCAACCACGTAAAGATTTTAATGAAGAGGCCATTCAAGAACTGGCAGAATCTATCAGACAACATGGCGTGATTCAGCCGATCATAGTCCGTAGCGTATTGAAGGGGTATGAGATCATTGCCGGCGAACGCAGATTCCGGGCTTCGCAATATTGTGGCAAAGCTACAATCCCAGCAGTTGTTAGAAATCTTAGTGATCAACAGGTTATGGAGATTGCCTTAATTGAGAACTTGCAACGTGAGAACTTAAATGCAATGGAGATCGCAGTGGCTTACCAAGGCCTAATGGATCAGTTTTCACTCACGCAGGAAGAACTCTCGCTTAAGGTAGGTAAGTCCAGATCACACATCGCTAACTTCCTAAGATTACTTTCTTTACCTGAAGAAGTAAAAGAATATGTTTCACGTGGAACAATGTCAATGGGGCATGCGCGGGCAATTGTTGCTTTAAAGGATCCAGAAGTAATTAAACAACTGGCCGAACAATGCGTGGAACAACAGTGGAGTGTAAGAGAGCTAGAAGAAACAGTGAAGAACTTGGACCGAAAACCTACTAATGGAGTTAAAGTCAAAGTTGTTAAACGTGATCCCTACATTGATAATGTAGAGGAAGTATTGCGTGAACGTTTTAAAACAACAGTGAAAATAAAACAGGGTAAGGAAAAAGGGAAGATTGAACTGAATTACTATAGTGCTCAGGATTTAGAAAGATTGTTGGAATTATTGGGTAACTAAATGGGTATCTATGCCAAGAACATATCCTGAGATATCCTTAATCGGATAATTAGGGGTATGTTTTTTTGAATAAGTTGATTAAAAAAGGGTAATAGACGAGGAGCGAGGTTATGGAAGACTTCGTATATCTGGATCACGCAGCAACCTCGTGGCCGAAACCACCAGAGGTTGCAGCTGCGATGATGAATGCTCTGCAGTCAGGAGCGAATGCTGGTAGAGGTAATTACTCGCTAGCGATAGGAAGCGGTCGAGTGTTAGTAAAGACGCGGAGTGTGCTGGCGGGATTGTTCGGTGTATCTAATGCGCAAAATATAGCTTTTACCCATAATACTACGATGAGTTTGAATATGGCGATCAGAGGGACGCTTAAAGTGGGAGATCACGTGATTTCAACGATGACAGAACACAATTCTGTGAGACGGCCGCTGGAATACTTGCGTAAGACACTTGGGATAAAAGTTGACTATCTAAAAGTGGATCGTGAAGGGCAATTGGATTTAAAAGAACTCAAAAATGCTTTCCAGCCGAATACCAAAATGGTGATCTGCAATCACAGCTCTAATTTACTAGGAAGTATACTCCCTATCGGTGATATTGGCGATATCGTTAAATCGCATGGTGCTGTGTTTCTGGTGGATGCTGCTCAAAGCGCAGGTTCAATTGATATTGATGTTAAAAAAATGAATATAGACTTGTTGGCATTTCCGGGGCATAAAGGACTACTTGGACCACAAGGAACCGGCGGACTTTATATATCACCTGAATTGGACCTGGAACCCCTGATGCATGGAGGAACTGGTAGTCAATCGGAAAACAGTGAACAACCCTCTGTTCGTCCAGATCGATATGAAGCGGGAACACAAAATACGGTAGGGATTGCCGGTTTACTAGCAGGTGTTCAAAAGGTACAATCTTTAGGGACGAACGTTATCCATGAGAGTGAATGGACATTAACTCAAAAGCTAATGGAAGGGTTGTCCAACATCCCAGGCATTAGAATATTAGGACCCTCTCTAGGGGCTCCGAGAACTGGCATTGTATCTTTTGTGGTAGATGGAGAAGAATCGGCGAATATTGCTCACCGTCTAGATCGTGATTATAAAATAGCGGTCAGAGCGGGTATGCATTGTACCCCTTTGGCACATAAGGCGGTTGACACGCTAGAGAGTGGTGCTGTTCGGGCGAGTGTAGGTGTAGATACGACAGAGCATAATATAAGCAGAATGCTGGCTGCTATGGATGAGTTATATGGCAATGCCCGCAGCAGATGAATAAAAAGGATGGTCCATTCATGTCTGAATTAAATCAATTAATTAGTGAGCAGTTGCAGTGGTTTGTGTTTGGTTTTACAGTAATTATGTTGGTGCTGATAATCACTGTGATCGCCCAGGGGGCTAAGCTGCGTGCTATGCGGCGTAAATATGAGGCCATGATGGCTGGGAGCGGTGTGGAGGATCTGGAAGGCCTTCTAATTGATCTGAAGAACCAAAGCGACATGCTGGAAGAAGAACAACGTGAACAAAAAACCGTATTAGAAGCAACTCAAACTAGAATGCGTGGCATGAAGTCCAATATTGCGCTGAAACGTTATAATGCCTTTGGTGAACGTGGCAATGATCTGAGTTTCTCAGTCGCTATACTGGATGACAACAGTAGTGGTATTGTATTAACCAGTCTTCATAATCGTGAGAATTCTTATATTTACTCTAAACCTATGCAGAATGGCGAATCACAATATGTCTTATCACCTGAAGAAAAAGAAGTAGTTACTCTCGCGTTGCAGCGGACCTAGCATGAAGATTCCATTGCTTTAAGGCAGAATATAGACTCGTAGCTATAATATCAGATAATCGCATAACTAAACTTAATCGCGTGTTCTGTAATACAAAATACTCCATAAAGCCGCCGACATTAACGATTCCCGTCAAATGGATATCACCTACCGGCGGCAATTGTTTATTTACGCCAGCACCTGGTCTCAAAGGCCCTTCAACGACTTGGATGCATCCTACACTAGTAGAGTGACCTAAACAAGCATCTATACCGATGATAAAGGGGTTACTATATCTTTCGTTGATTAGAGATAGAGTTTCCTCAAGGTTAACGGCATGGACAGGCTCCTCAAGAGTTCCATATAAATGAAACAGCGGACTATGAAAACGTGACAATGCAGTGCCAACAAGAGGGCCAAGAGAGTCTCCTGTGGATCGGTCCGTACCTACACAAATGACGACAATCTGTGTTTCCGGGCGTGTACGTGCAAAGTGAAACAGTAGTCGGTGGGTAATAGCAGAATAGATATCGGGATCGGTATGTGATATTTTTAAACAGGACGTTTCTTGCGCGGATGTAGCTTTGGATGAAAAATTCATACCATCTTCCTTTCTGAAGCTGATTCTATTTGATGGTATCTAGTATATGGATAGAAGAGGGGTTTTATACTACAGCGGCAAGAGATAGGACGATAAACCTATGGGAGGCGTAACGTATATGCAGGAAGAGATGTTGATCGCGTTTGACTCTACCCAGCAGGCGCTTCGTGCTGAAATGCTGCTTGAGTATGCGGAAATTGAAATTGATATATTTCCAACCCCGAAAGAGATCACGGCAGGATGCGCGATATCGATTCAGTTTTATCAAAGTGCACTGGAAGAGGTACAAAGGATAGTAACGGAACAGAATATCGAAATACGCGGTATCTACGGAAAACACAACGAGAACTACATACTGATTGAGAGGTAGGGAGGACTATACAATATGAATAGGTGGATATTAGAGGCTACTACTCCCGGTGATGCTGTAAAAGATGCCTTGCGTTTTAAAGATAAGGTGTGGAATTGGTTTACCGATGCTGATATGTGGGCCAATGCCTTATTCTCAGGACTACGAATTCTTATTATTTTTCTCTTAACTAGGGTTATTATTAAGATTGTTTCTAATATTATTGATCGTTCGCTTGAACGTAAAACGGGTGGCAGAATTCTGTCTAACACACGAAGGTTTACTACGGTAGGGGAATTGATGAAAAATGTAGTAACGGTTATCTGTAATTTTGTGATGATCATGCTCATTCTTTCAGAGTTCCACTTCGATTTAGCACCCTTGTTGGCCGGAGCAGGTGTACTTGGTCTGGCAGTAGGTTTTGGAGCACAAAGTCTGGTGAAGGATGTTATTACAGGGTTCTTTATTATTTTGGAGGACCAATTTGCGGTTGGTGATGTAATTCAGACAGGTACTTATAAAGGGACTGTAGAATTAATCGGATTGCGAACAACAAGACTGTTAAGTGCAACCGGAGAAGTATTTATTATCCCTAATGGACTAATTACGAATGTGACGAACTATTCTCTTTCCAATGCATTGGCTGTAGTTGATGTTCCTGTTAAAATGGAGCGAAGCTTGGAAGTCACGTTAGGATTAATTGGCGAGGCGCTAAAAGGAATAGAACAGCGTAACTTCAATGTGCTTGCTTACCCTAATGTGCTCGGAATACAGTCCATGAGTACCTCGGAATATGTGATTCGTATAGCTGCCAGCTGTGCTCCTAATGCAAGAGATGCAGCGGAGAGACAAATTCAAAACGACATAAAGCAGGCATTAGAGAAACAGAGCATGCTGGAACTGGCCCAAGCTGAAGAAGAAGCACGTAAGAAGGCAGAGGCAGAGGCGAAGGCTCAAATAGATCTTGCAAAAACAGAACATGCACTAGAAGTTACAGGGTCGGCAAGCACTGGATCAAGACGGCAAATCGCAGCTACACAAGAAGGAGAAGAGGGGGAAGAATAGTGGAACGTAAAGTTTTTCAGCTTGGGGATATAGTGCAAATGAAGAAGCAGCATCCTTGTGGATCTAATGAGATGGAAATCATTCGCATGGGGATGGATATCCGAATTAAATGTACAGGCTGTCAGCATAGTGTTCTGATTCCCCGTGCTAAATTCGAGAAGAATATGAAGAAGGTACTGCGCTCTGCGGAGGAAAATACAGACAATAATTAAGCTTGCAAATGGCATGTCTGCATGATACAATTATTTTTGCTGCGGAGAGGTACCCAAGAGGCCCAAGGGGGCTGACTCGAAATCAGTTAGGCGTGTCAAAGCGTGCGTGGGTTCGAATCCCACCCTCTCCGCCACTTCAGCATATATAACATTTAATGAATCCTTCGTTCCTGTAACGGAGGTTTTTTTGTGTCTATAGTAGCCGATATACAGGATAATATATAACGCAAAAAGAAGGGCCCTTTCGGGTCCTTCTTCAGGAGGCAGTACATCAATGATGTTGGAATTTCTCTGTTTATAGCGACTAAAGTGATTTAGGCGTTGCTGAGGCTAATGCTTTTTTAAGGCAATAACCCACTACTCTTCCCAGCTTACAATAGATGCTGAATCAGATCTCCTGTGATTGTGTTCGTCTACGACGGCCAACGGAACCACACCTCTCTTTTGTACTGCCTGAGTATAGTATGTGTAATGTCGTTTTTTTTATACACATTTTTTTTTAATATGCTTGAATTAATGTACCCGTGCTTTTTCAACCTTTTTCCACTTTCGATTTTTGTTGGTGGTCTCAGGGAAGGTATCCCCTTTTTCCATTTTAATGTGCTGTGGATTCGAAATCTCAGTATGGAAGCTTCGCGCTTCGCCTACCTCTGTATACATGCCTGGATTGGGGGCTTTGTCGCCTTCTTCATATTCCGTTTTCTCACCCATTATTATTCCTCCTTTTTTAGTGTAGATGAATTCGTAATTATTGTGCGCAGGTAGTGATTTTTTCATGTAAAAAGAGGGGGAGGAGTTGTCCTGTATTAATATTGCTTGCACTCTGCTGTTCATTTTGGTATATTAATCAGGTGCGAGTCTATGTTTGTGCTCGTTCCTTGCTCCTGACGTGATTAGGGGCCTCAGACCATAAGGAGGTGAAAATTATGCGCAAATATGAAGTGATGTACATTATTCGTCCTGACATTGAACAAGAAGCCGTTCAAGCAGCAGTCGATAAATTCCAAGGCATCATCTCCAATGGCGGGGAAATTACAAAGCACGAAGTGCAAGGTAAACGCCGTCTTGCGTATGAGATCAAGAAATTCCGTGATGGCGTTTATGTTTTGGTTAACTTCAATGCAGAACCTGCAGTAGTTACTGAATTAGAACGTCTTATGAAGATTTCTGACGAAGTTATTCGTTATCTCATTACGAACGACGTTGCTTAAGATCTTGACAAGCTTTGTAATGAATCGCTCTAAAGGAGGGGACCAGAATTGTTGAACCGTATCATTTTGATCGGACGGTTGACCCGTGACCCGGAACTTCGTTATACTCCCGCTGGTGTTGCCGTAACGCAATTTACGCTAGCCGTAGATCGTAACTTTACGGGCCAGAACGGTGAACGTGAGGCAGACTTCATCCCGGTTGTAACCTGGAGACAGCTAGCAGAAACCTGTGCCAATTACTTGCGCAAAGGTCGTCTGACAGCAGTGGAAGGACGCATCCAAGTGCGGAATTATGAGAATAACGAAGGCAAACGTGTATACGTAACTGAAGTTATTGCTGATAATGTTCGTTTCCTGGAATCTTCACAGAGCCGTGAAGGTGGAAATACTTCAAGTGGTGCAAGTAGTATGCCTGAAGAGCCAGCATATGGTGGCGGTGGTAACGCTGGACGCGGAAATAACAACAATAATTTCTCGCGTAACAACAATACTCAAGATCCTTTTTCGGGCGATGGTAAACCGATTGATATATCGGATGATGATTTGCCATTTTAATTAGGAAGGACTGAAAAGAATATGGCTTTTAAACCAAGAGAAGGCGCTGACAACGACAAAAGACCAGCACGTCGTGGTGGACGCAACAAGCGTAAAAAAGTTTGCTTTTTCACTGTGAACAAGATTACTCACATTGATTATAAAGATACCGAACTTCTTAAGAAGTTCATCAGCGAACGTGGAAAGATTTTGCCACGTCGTGTAACAGGTACAAGTGCAAAATACCAACGCGCTCTTACCATTGCTGTAAAACGCTCGCGTCAAATCGCGTTGCTTCCTTACACAACGGAATAGGACGTTTTATAAAAGCAGTCGGGAAACCGGCTGCTTTTTTTGTATGCAAAAAAGGAAGCATTAATAGTAGGGTAAGCATGAAATCGAATTATTTGGGCGTTGAATCGTTTGACGTTGGCACTTTATTATGTTAAATTACAGCTATCCTATAACTAAAGGGGAAATTTTGATGTCGGTGACCGTTCTTAACTAGCAATTTCATAACACTTGATTAGGAAGACTTTAGCAGGCTTGTCATGAGGCGATTACGTGCTCTATTTGAGTTCGTATTACGCAGCAGTCTGTTGTTCCTTACGGGTGGATGATTTAGTTAAGAACACACGAAGCGTCAAATGGCCTCTTTACGGCTGTTGTTCTCTTTGTAATTAACCGTGCTCTTATTGCACGGTTTTTTTGTTTTTCGGCACCTGTTCTCATTTCGGGGCCTTAGGACGATAGAGGGCATCAGTATAAAAAGAAGGGCAAGGACTGCCATAGTGGCATTCTTTGCCCTTCTTTGCGTTATGGAGAATTAGGTCCAAACCAATAGAGATTTGAAGGAGGATTTGCTGTGAATTTACAAAGTCTAAACACGCTGGAATACGAAATCATTAAAACAGAGCTTGGGCGCCACGCAGTATCTTATGTAGGAAAAAAAGCTGTAGAAGAGCTTATGCCAATGACCTATTTGCCGACGATTCAAAGAGCAATGGAGGAAACTTCTGAAGCTAAAGAACTGCTGGAACGAGGATCGAGTGTACCCATTCCTTCATTAGAAGGCATTGAGTGGATCATGTCATTAATGGGGACTGGATATTTGTACAGTGAGCAAGATTTCACTGCGGTTGCTACATTTCTTAAGAGCTGTAGTCAACTGCGCAAATATATGGCCTCTAAAGAACAGAGTGCTCCACGGATTGCTGCATATGCATCCTCGTTGATGGAGTTAAATCACGTGAGGGAGGCTATTGATCGTTGTATCCGTTTTGGTGCGATTGATGATGGAGCAAGTAAGGGGTTAGAGCGAGTTCGTAAACGGATTGTAGTGGCTAAAGAACGTCTTCATAAAAAAATCGACGGAATTATGTCACGCCATCAATCGATTTTGCAGGAGAATATTTATAGTCAGCGAGGTGGGCGTTACGTTATCCCCGTAAAACGGGAATATCATAAACAAATAAAAGGATCGGTGCTTGATCAATCCACAAGTGGACAGACGGTGTTTATTGAACCAGACGAGATCGCTGCTCTCCAAATTGAGCTTGATTTACTTTTGGGTGAAGAGGCGCGAGAAGAAGCCGTAATCCTCAGCATGCTGACTAGCTTGGTAGAACAGGAACAGGCTGCCCTGCACCTTAATATTGAAGCTACGGGCACGTATGATTTTATTTTTGCTAAAGCTAAATATGCACGAACACTGGGGGCATCTTCTGTTACGCTGAATGCGAAAGGCTTTCTAAAGATGAATGGAGGCAGGCATCCCATGCTGAAGGGGATGATTCCGATCAATCTGGAGGTTGGTAAGGGGTATAAATCCCTCATCATTACAGGCCCAAATACAGGTGGTAAAACTGTGGTCCTTAAGACACTAGGGCTGCTGACGATCATGGCTCAATCGGGGCTGTTGATTCCGGTCGAGGAGGGTAGCGAATTCACTATTTTTACGGATGTAATCAGTGTAATTGGCGACGGACAAAGTCTGGCACAATCACTCAGCACATTCTCGGCGCAAATGAAGAGTATTGAGGGAATGCTGAGAGATGCATCTAAAGGGGTGCTGCTGCTCATTGACGAGCTGGCGGCTGGTACGGATCCCGGGGAAGGCATTGCGCTCTCTATCGCGATTCTGGAAGAGCTGAGCCGTAAAGGGGCGAATATTATTGTTACTACACATTTTAATGAGCTAAAAGCCTTTGCAGCCGCAACGACGGGCTTTCAAAATGCGCGAATGGAATTTGATAAAGAAACGCTACAGCCGTTGTATCGATTGACGATTGGAGAAGCGGGGGAAAGTTACGCTCTGCAGATCGCTAAAAAGCTGGGGATACAGGATAACGTTATTAAGAGATCATGGGAAATCGTAGAGGCGCAGCAACAAAGGCTACAGAAAGGCAGCGGAGAGGCATGGGGAAATCTTTTCAGCAAAGATGGAGAACAGGAATATGATGCACTTCCAGTAGAGGAACATGGCAATGCAGAAGAAGAGGCTACTCCATCTGACCGCAGCAAGGAGAAGCTGATTCAATTTGAAATTGGAGATGCAGTTGTGGTAACGTCACTTGGCCGCACAGGGATCGTTTATGAGAAGAGAGATCATTTAGGAATGGTTGGGGTGATGATCCAGAAGCAAAAAATGAAAATTAACCATAAGCGGTTGAAGCCCTATCTTTCAAAAGAAGAGCTATACCCGGAGGAATATGACTTTGATATTATTTTTGAGAGTAAGGATACACGTAAAAAGCGCAAGTTGATGCAGCGTAAGCATGTTGAGGGTTTAACGATTACGCACAGAGATGAAGAATAGATTCAATGAAGATCTGTCCACGAGACAGGTCTTTTTTTATAGATATAACGAAATAAGTGAATTTCAAGCAGGAGTAAAGGCCTAGGGCTTAGAAGTTATTGTAACCACCATAAAACTTTGTTACAGTAAAAATATTTATGTTCCATAACTTAAATGTAGATATACGTTCAACTAGAGAAGGGAAGAAACACATGAATAATAAGAAAATATGCAGGTTGTTGTTAACGCTGCTCGTGATGGCAACTCTATTGTCAGCATGTAGTAGAACAACTTCTAGCAGTAATCCATTATCTTCGCGCCATAATATAGTAGACGATAAGCCACAAGCTGGTGGAGTAGTTACCTACGGATTCTCCTCACCATTTACGGGTTTGTTTGAGCCTGCTTTTTATGAAGGTGAAGATGATTTTCATGTGCTGGAGTTTATTACTGAGCCGATGTTTCAGGTAAATGATGAACTAGTGACGGTTCCTAATATTGCCTCTTGGCAGGAATCTGATGATCATAAAGTATTTACCTTTAAAATTAAACCGGGAATCCGTTGGCATAACGGTGATGAATTAACGGTAGAGGATTGGAAATTCGCAATTGAAACTATTGCTAGTCCAGATTATACGGGCTCGCATTATTATAGTGTTGAAATGATTCAGGGTGCAGAAGCCTATCATGAGGGAGAAGCGAAGGGCATATCCGGATTGAAGGTTATAGATCCTTATACTTTGAAAATAACTGTAACTGCTGCACGGGTAAACACCATCGATAGTCTGTGGCCCTATCCGATGAATAAAAAATACTATACTGGAATTGCTGTTAAAGATATGCCTGAAAGTGACCAGATGCGAAAATCTCCTATAGGTATTGGCCCTTTTGAGGTTGAACATATTCAGCCTGGCCAGAGGGTAGAAATGAAACGTTTTGATCAATATTACAAGGGCAAAGCGCTATTGGATGGGATAGTGTATAAGGCATTTGACGATAAGGAAGTGGCTGAACGCTTTCAAACAGGAGAGATTGACATAGAGTCAGCCCCTCGGGATGCTTATGATGATCTAAAAGAACTGGATAATATTAACATCCTGCAAACTGCTGAGCTAGGCTATGAATATATAGGTTTTAAATTCGGGCATTGGGATACGGAAACCGAGACCATCGTAATGGATAACCCTAAATTTGAAGACAAAAGATTACGGCAAGCTATGTATTATGCTTTAGATCGTGAAGGGATCATCAAAGCATATTCCCACGGTTTAGCTGAGCCTGTAGAGACTCCAATATCTAGCACTAGCTGGGCGAAGATCCCTGATACTGAGATTAATGCTTATCTGTATAATCCTACAAAGGCCAAGGAACTGCTGGATGCTGCTGGGTTCTTGGATCTAGACGGTGATGGATTACGGGAAGATCCAAAGGGCCAAAAGCTGATGATCCATTTTGATTCTATGCTAGGCAGTCAAACAGCAGAGCTACGTACTAATGCCATTTTAAGAAATTGGCGTGATGTTGGACTCGATGTACAGCTGAACGGTGGAGCATTAAAGGAATTCCATGCTTTCTACGACGCAGTGGAAGCCGATGATCCGTCTATCGAACTATTTTACGGAGTATGGGGGTTAGCGAGTGATCCCGATCCAACAGGTCTATGGAGAGAAAATGATCTATGGAACTATCCCCGTTGGTCTTCCGAGCGGAATGAAGAGCTGATTCGTGAAGGCGTAAGTATGAAGGCATACGATATGGATTATCGTAAAGAAATATATTATGAGTGGCAGAAGCTGGTTAATGAAGAGGTGCCTATGATCTTTTTTGCCGAACGAAAAGCGATAGTTCCAGTAAATAAGCGCCTACAGGGCGTTCGCGTGAATTCAATGAGTACGATTATTGACCCTTATAAATGGTGGATTAAGGAAGAGGAAGAAAAATAAAATAATAATTTTTTGTGAAAAGTGAAATCAAATTGTAGTTTCATTCGTCATATATAGTATGGAGGATGACGACGATGAAGAGACGGATAGTAGTGGGGGCAATCGCAGCTGTATTAGTCGTTGTCTTAATTGCGGTATGGAGGCCAACTGGGCTTGGTTTTAAACCGAATATTGACGCGGAATCAGCAGTGCTTCTAGATATGGATACCGGAGATATATGGGTGGATATTAATGGTGATGTACCCATGCCACCGGCCAGTGTATCTAAATTAATGACAGAAATGATTGTGCTGGATCAAATCTCCTCTGGAATGATTAGATGGGAGGATAGAGTCCCAATTAGTGCCTATGCAAGTAAAATGGGCGGCACAAGTCTCTCATTGAAGCGGGGAGAATTCTATACTATAAGAGAATTATTCGAAGGAGTCACTATTTATTCTGCCAACGATGCTACTGTTGCATTGGCTGAGTATATGGCTGGTTCAGAAGCCTCTTTTGTGCTCATGATGAACGACAAGGCACATAGTCTAGGCTTATCTTCTCGTACAATATTTACTAATGCAACGGGCCTATCAGGTAAGGATCTTGGTTTCACTGATCCGAATATGCATATCAGCGGTGAGACTATGATGACAGCTCGTGATACCGCTAAATTGGCTGCCGCACTAATCTATCATCATCCGGATATTCTCAATATTTCCAGCCGTACACAAATGCATTTGAAGAATAAGGGGCTATATGTAAGTAATAGCAATTTCATGTTGCCAGCTATGGGTGGCATTTACGCTTATGAGGGTACAGATGGTTTAAAGACTGGACATAATAACCGGGCAGGATACTGTATTGCAGGCTCGGCTCAGCGGGATGGGCATAGGCTTATTGCAGTCGTTATGGGGGCAAAGACTTATGAGAGCCGATTTGAAGGGGCAGCAAAATTATTTGATTACGGATTTTTCCGTGGTTTACAATCCGGAGATCGGGTTAAACATATGATGAATCCGCTCAGAATTAGGAACTAAAGTCGGAGCGCCATACCAGTATTTATTACTTGGTTTGGTGCTTTTTCCCTATTCATGTCGTTATTTGTGGTTTCTTTTTATCCATTTAGTGATTACAATAGAAATATTGTTTTAGTCCACATTATTTTAGAACCGCAAAAAACTTTTTTTCTATAATTTTGAATGACCTGAATTTCTTGAAAGGGGGGACAATAAGATAATGGAATAAGGGTCAGTTGATCGCCGTGAGAAATAAAGTCATGACTGCCTGATAAAGATTCAGGAAGCATTATATATATGGCAAGCAATTATTCTACAATAAAGAAGGAATCAAAAATGAAGGAATCAAAGATGAAAAAAATAAAGAAAAGATATATCGCCCTCATTGTTCTTGTTGTTATTATAGCGGGAGGCTTTCTGTTTCGTAATTCCCTGGCTGTATTAGCCTTCGACCTCTTTTTGTCTGATCGGGTTGAAACTAAGCTAAAGGAAGAATCTTACCAGCCGCTTAAGGATGATAATAAGGTTAAGCCAGAACCGGTTGTGTACAAGAGCGATCCGTTCTCAATTATGTTGCTAGGTACCGATCAACGTGATAATGAAACGGCACGTTCAGATACCATGATGTACGCTGTTGTTCGGCCTGAGGACTATAAGATCCTGCTCATTTCTATTCCTCGTGATACGTATACGGAAATTATAGGTCATAAGGATAATAAAAAGGATAAGATTACACATGCCTATGCTTTTGGGGGGCAACAGATGGCCAAGGATTCTCTAGAAGCTCTGCTTGGTCATGATATTCAATATTATGCGACAATAAATTTCCAAGGACTCAAGGATGCTGTAGATGCTATTGGAGGCGTTCCGCTGCCGATTAAGAAAGACATTGTGAACAAGGGTAAGGATCATGAAAAGTTTACAATTGAAGCTGGAAAGTCGCTTTATAACGGACAAGAAGCATTGAACTATACGCGTTATCGTGAAGATAGTGACTTTAACCGTACCAAACGCCAACAGGTTTTTATTGATGTTGTAGCGAATAAAATGTTATCGATCAGTCAAATTGGCAACATTCCGAAGTTGCTGGATATTATGGGAGATAATTTTAAAACCGATATAGAGCCTTCGATGATCATTAGTCTAGCCAAAAAATTCATGGGCGGAAAAGGCATGGATATCTCAAGCTTCACAGTTATGGGTGAAGGTAAACGTATGGATGGTGTTTACTATGATATCGTTGATGAAGAGGATTTGAGTGAAGCTAAGGCGATGATCGACAACTGGATGAGTGCAGCAACACCTGTAGATCAACTAATTGAGCCGGGAAAAGCAAGCAATGCACTGGAGCCTAAATCAACAGCAGTTACGCAATAATTCTAAAGTGGAGTTCAAACTCATATAATTAATTGCAGCAGCCATTCACATTCTTATGGCTGCTGCTTACTGTCTTCATGCTATAATGTATTGGAACGATTATTAAGCTGCCACGTATTAATAATTTTGCATGGTAGTAAAAGGAAGTTAAAGAACCGTAATTCCTTCGGAACTCTTTGAGGAGGATCAAGAGATGAATATTGCATTTTTTTTACTTCCGAAACAGGAAGTCGCTTGCGTAACGATCGATTCAACGCTACGCCAAACGTTGGAGAGGATGGAGTATCACCGTTATACTGCTGTCCCTATTCTGAACCGAAATGGAGAATACGCTGGTACGGTTACAGAGGGTGATCTGCTCTGGTATATGAAGGAATCCGAGGGCAAGGTTACTTTCGAGAACGCTTCAAAATTCTTGCTTAAAGATTTGCCGTTGAGGATGAATAACAGACCTGTCTCGATTGATGCGGATATGGAAGATCTGATTAATTTGGCTAAGGTACAGAACTTTGTTCCTGTAGTCGATGATATGAACCGGTTTATTGGCATCGTTCGCCGGAGTCAAGTCATAGAATATTGTGAGAAATTTGTATCAAAACAATCTCAAGAGTCATTATAGCCCAATTTATTCGCGGTAATAGAAGCAATCGGAACAAGGCCTGTATTTCCGGCGATAACGGAAAGCAGGTCTTTTTTAAAAATGTAAGAAGTACTAGTTCATCCCTTGTTGAAGCATACTTAAGGTGCGCGGGGCGCCCTTGTGTGACACGGAATTTTTTATGCTATAATGGAGAATAAAGCTTTTTGCCGGAGGTAGAGAGACGTGTCCAATGTGCCGAAGGATCTGGATGTCGCTAAACGCGCCAAGGTAATTGAATGGTTAAAAACAGAAGTGATTGACCAAGTTTCACGGTTATTTAAAGCGTTATGGGAAGGCAGTACTACCCGTGTGGGCGACAGCCTGGCTAGTTTGATTATGAGCTCTTATATTTTGGGCCGCAGACTAGGGATTCCCTATCGTCAATTAGATGACTTGCTACTCGAGAAGCTCAGAAAGCATAAGCAGGAAGGGCATCAACTGGAAGAATGGTATCAAGATATATCTGCTTTAGAAGAACATATGCGTAAGAGGTGAATACTGTTGAAATTTCGCTGGTCATCTGTGGCTTGGAGCGTAGTATATTTACTTTTGCTGCTTAGTTTAACGACTCCACTGCTCATCATCACTACCCTATTTATGATTGTTCCGGCAGTAGTGTTATTCACTACGCTGAACACCAAACAATTCGTTCTACACGTATTGCCGGTGTTGCTGATTGTTGGTCTGATTACACCTATTTATGTGCTGATCGCGGCGTATTTCTTAATACCTGCTCTGGTTATGGGACGTTGGTATAAAAGACATGCTTCAGCAGTATCTACCGTGATTGCAGGTACGGTTACGATTCTTGGAGAATTCCTGTTACTCTTATTACTCGGTACGGCGTTATTTAACTTTGATTTGTCTAGCTATGTGAACGATGTGCTGCAGATGGTTAACTCGCCTCTGTCTGATCTTGGTACTGCTAATCCACTGTTTACTGATCTTGGATTTACGACTGAGGATGTAAACAAGCTAAGTCATATGACGGTTCAAATGATCCCAATGACTCTGATCGTAAGCTCTTTTATGATAGCTGTCATTACGCATTCTATTGTTCGTCCGATTCTGAACAGTATGAATTATGCAGTGCCTAAGATGAAGCCTGCTCGTGAATGGAGACTTTCGAGATCGTTTATTTGGTATTATTTGATTGGTGTGGTTCTTCAGCTCTTCTTCTCAGGATCAGAGAATAATTACATCCTCATGATTTCTGCCAATCTACTGCCGTTGCTACGAATTGGCTTTATGATTCAGGCGATTGGATTTTTCTTCTTCCTGGCGCATGAACGCAAATGGAACAAGATGGTTGCCATTCTGCTAGCAATACCGGTCATTTTGCTGCCGCCGCTACGCATTATCGGTATTATTGATCTTGCTTTCCCACTGCGGGAGTATGTGACGAAATCGAAACGATAGGGTGAGAGTTCATGCCTAAATTTCTGCAAAGACGCTGGCACGGCTATCATACCGTATGGGCGTTCATGCTGCTGTTGGCCCTTATTATAATTGTTAGTATTTATAACTGGGCTCTTGGGGTCGTTAGCCTGTTTCTGGCAGGTACATTATGCTTCTATATGCTGAAGACGGAAATTTCGTTCCGCCGTAATCTGGTGGAATATATTAATGGATTAACTTTTCGTATTAAGCGAGTGGAGGGAGAAGCAGTGAGTATGCTGCCCCTCGGAATCATTCTGTTTAGCGAAGATCGAACAGTAGAATGGAATAACCGCTATGCTGGTGATATTTTTGCGCGCAAGTCTTTAGTTGGGGAACCGCTACTGGAATTGCTGCCGGATATGCAGTCTTTTTTTACGACGAATGTATCGGGAAAACGGGATGTTCACAAAGAAGGCGTATTGCATGACACTCGCCTTGAGCTCACCGTGGATGAACGATTTTATCAAGCTGTCATTATTCCAAGTGAACGTATTCTTTACATGTATGATATCACTGAGCTTGTGGTGCTACGTGAACGTTATGAGGATGAAAAGCTGGCGATTGGCATAGTGATGATGGATAATCTAGATGAATCTGCTCAAGGAATGGATGATCAACAGCGTACTTCTCTGATCGCTAAGGTAGCGAGTGAGATCACCGAATGGAGTAAACAGTTTGATGTTTATCTGCGGCGTCTGTCGTCTGAGCGTTATCTAATGCTACTTAATCATCGTAGTCTGCAAGCACTGGAAGAAAGTCGATTCGTTATTCTCGATGAGATTAGGGAAATGACGGCCGATCTTAAAGTCCCTATGACACTGAGTATTGGTATGGCATTTGGAGCGGACTCTGCAAGCGAGCTAGGTGCCTTAGCACAATCCAGTTTGGATATGGCGCTCGGCCGAGGTGGAGATCAGGCTGCTGTAAAAGCAGGCCAGAGGTTGTCTTTCTACGGTGGAAAGAGTAATGCTGCGGAGAAGCGTACACGAGTGCGGGCAAGAGTCATTGCGCATGCGCTGCGTGATTTAATGCAGGAGAGCGACCGTGTGCTGATCCTCGGCCACCGGACACCAGATATCGATGCTGTTGGTGCTGCGATTGGCCTTCTGAGAGCCGCACAGATGTATAATGTAGAGGCTAGCATTGTGATGGAAACTCCTAATCCTTCCATAACGAACATGATGGAGCAGATTCGGAAAGACGATGAATTGTTTAAGTCGTTCATCACAACGGAGCAGTCTTTACAAGTGATGACGGAGCATACACTGCTTATTGTTGTAGATACCCATAAGGCATCTATGACAATGGAACCGCGGCTTGTGCAATATGCGAGTAGAATTGTGGTGGTGGATCATCACCGTAGAGGTGAAGAGTTCATCAACGATGCTGTACTTGTCTATTTAGAGCCTTATGCTTCATCAACCTGTGAGCTGGTGACAGAGTTGCTTCAATATATCCATGAGAAGGTAAAGATTAGTCCATTGGATGCTACAATGCTCTTAGCGGGAATTACTGTAGATACGAAGCACTTTGCACTGCATACAGGCTCACGTACATTTGAAGCTGCAGGGTTTCTGCGCCGAAATGGTGCGGATACCGTTCTTATTCAGCGTATGCTGAAAGAGGATTTACAGGAGTATATTTCAAAAGCCGAAATTATCAAACATGCGCGTATGATTTATGATCAAATCGCCTTGGTCGTTACGGCACCAGGTATGAAGATTCCACAGCTACTTATCGCTCAAACTGCGGATACATTACTTGGGATGACGAACGTAGTCGCTTCATTTGTCATTAGTGAGCGACCAGACGGCCTGATAAGCATTAGTGCTCGATCACTTGGGCGTATGAATGTACAGGTCGTGATGGAAAAAATGGGTGGCGGTGGGCATCTATCGAACGCCGCGGTACAGCTAGAAGGAACATGTAAAGAAGCAGAAGCCAGACTGCTGCAAGTGCTGGCTGAAATCGAATCGAAAGAGGGTTTATTCGAATGAAGGTCATTTTCATAAAAGATGTTAAGGGTCAAGGTAAAAAAGGTCAGGTTAAAGAGGTATCCGAAGGCTATGCTTCGAACTTCCTATTACCACGTGGATTAGTTCGTCCGGCAACGGAAGGCAATGTGAAGACGCTTGAGAATCAAGCAGCTGCTGAACAACGCCGTAAAGATAACGAAAAAGAAGAAGCTCAGCAACTGGGCAAGAAGATAGATGAGCTTACTCTTACTATGAAAGCAAAAGCAGGTGAAGGCGGCCGTCTATTCGGTGCAATCACGAGCAAACAAATTGCTGAAACGCTAGCTTCCACTCAAAGCATTTCCATCGATAAGCGCAAGATTGAGCTAGGAGAGCCGATTCGTCATTTGGGAGTGTTTCAAGTAAGTATAAAACTACACACTGAAGTAAAGGCTACCCTTAAGGTTCAGGTAACGGAGGAGTAACATGGGTGGAGATCTCTTTTTCGATCGGGTTCCCCCGCAGAATCTTGAGGCGGAGCAAGCGGTAATTGGTGCTGTTCTGTTGCAGGATGAAGCGCTCATTACTGCAATGGAACGGGTGAATACCGAAGACTTCTACGATAAAGCGCATCAAATGATTTTTGAGGCGATGGTGCAGCTCGGAGAAGAGAGCCAGCCGATTGATCTTGTTACGCTTACTTCTAGACTGCAGGACAAGGGAGAGCTCGAAGATATTGGTGGTGTTAGCTACCTAGCTAAGCTGGCGCATGCTGTGCCTACTGCGGCTAACGTAGAATACTACGCACAGATTATTGAAGAAAAGGCTATGTTACGGCGTTTGATTCGTACAGCGACGCAAATCGTAAGCGAGGGTTACACCGGCGGCGAAGATGTAGCCGATATGCTTAGTGATGCAGAACGGCGAATTCTTGAAATCTCTAACCGGCGCAGCGGCAGTGGATTTATCGCAATCCGCGATGTTTTGATGGAAGTATTTGATAAGGTTGAACTCCTCCATCAGAATAAAGATAAGGGCGGCATGTCAGGTATTCCAACGGGATTTGTGGATTTAGACCATATGACTAATGGATTCCAGCGCAATGATTTGATTATTGTTGCAGCCCGTCCTTCTGTAGGTAAGACAGCATTCGCGCTAAATATTGCTCAGAATGTGGCCGTACGTGCCAAAGAGACGGTTGCTATATTTAGTCTGGAAATGTCTGCGCCGCAGCTAGTACAGCGGATGATTTGTGCCGAAGCTAATCTGGATGCGAATACTATGCGTACCGGTGACTTCAAGAGTGATGATGATTGGTCGAAGCTGACTATGGGCATTCAGTCCCTATCGGAGGCGGAGATTTATATCGATGATACAGCAGGGATTACTGTAACGGATATTCGTGCGAAATGCCGGAGGCTCAAGAAGGAAAAGGGCCTGGGGATGATCGTCATTGACTACTTGCAGCTCATTCAGGGCCGCGGTAAAGGCGGGGAAAACCGTCAACAGGAAGTATCGGATATATCCCGTACTTTGAAGCAGATCGCTCGTGAATTGGACGTGCCGGTTATCGCCCTGTCGCAGCTTAGCCGGGGTGTGGAACAACGTCAGGATAAACGACCGATGATGAGTGACTTGCGTGAATCCGGTTCTATCGAGCAGGATGCCGACATTGTTGCGTTCTTGTATCGTGACGACTATTACAATCAGGACACTGAGAAGAAAAATATTATTGAAATTATTATAGCTAAACAGCGTAATGGTCCGGTTGGGACAGTAGAGCTTGTCTTCCTCAAAAACTTCAACAAGTTCGTTAACTACGAGCGAGCACATGCAGAACCATTTGCTGGGTAACCTGTCATGTATGATATCCGAACGATTGCACATTTCTTTGTGTAATCGTTCGTTTTATTTGACTTTGAAAAAAACGGCTGTTACACTGAGTATTGTCCTTTAGTGGGTAAATCCGCTTGGAGTCCGGAGGGCTACGTACATAAGAATGACGTACAGGGCCCATATTATGAAAAATAATGGTGCTTGCTAGCACCTACGGAGGAATGAACATGTCAACGGTAGTCGTCGTGGGAACACAATGGGGAGACGAAGGTAAAGGGAAAATCACTGACTTTCTAGCGGAAAGTGCAGATGTGGTTGCCCGTTATCAAGGGGGCAATAATGCCGGTCACACGATTCTGATTGACGGTGAGAAGTTTAAGCTCAGCTTAATCCCTTCTGGTGTATTTTATAAAGAAAAGACTTGTGTAATTGGTAACGGGATGGTTATTAATCCAGCTGCCTTGATCCAAGAAATTAATTATATTCATGAGAACGGATTTGACACTAAAAACTTAGTGATCAGCGACCGGGCTCATGTTATTATGCCTTATCACATGGTACTGGATGCTCTGGAAGAAGACCGTAAGGGTCCGAACAAGATTGGTACAACACGCAAAGGCATCGGTCCATGTTACATGGATAAGGCTGCACGTAACGGTATCCGTATTGCTGACCTGATGGACGCTGAGGAATTCGAATTGAGACTTCGTCACTTGATGGAAGAGAAGAACCAAGTGATTACTCAAGTATATTGTGCGGAAGCTCTTGATGTTGAAGAGATTCTGACTCAGTACCTGGAATATGCGGAAGTGCTACGTAATTATGTGACAGATACGTCGGTCATTCTTAATGAAGCTATTGATGCAGACCGCAAAGTATTGTTTGAGGGTGCACAAGGGGTAATGCTTGATATCGATCAAGGTACGTATCCGTTTGTTACTTCTTCTAACCCTTCTGCAGGTGGCGTATGCATAGGTTCTGGTGTTGGACCTTCTAAGATTAAACAGGTTATCGGGGTTGCTAAAGCCTACACTACTCGTGTTGGAGATGGCCCGTTCCCTACAGAACTGAACGATGCAACTGGTGATTATATCCGTGAAACAGGTCATGAATATGGAACAGTTACAGGACGTGCTCGCCGTGTAGGTTGGTTTGACAGTGTTGTTGTAAGTCACGCTCGTCGTGTAAGTGGAATCACAGGCTTGTCTCTTAACTCGCTGGATGTGCTGAGTGGACTTGAGACTGTGAAGATCTGCACAGGCTACAAATACCGTGGTGAAATAATCACGCATTACCCAGCTAGCCTTAAGATGCTTGCAGAGTGTGAAGCGGTATATGAGGAGCTTCCAGGTTGGAGCGAAGATATTACTTCTGCAAAAACATTGGATGATCTGCCAGCAAATACACGCAGATATGTTGAACGTGTATCTGAGCTTACAGGGATTCCGATCGCCATCTTCTCAGTAGGCCGTAACCGTGAGCAGACGAATCAAGTAATGCCAATTTATATCTAAATAAATTTAGTCATTTATAAGGGACCTCGCGAGAGGTCTCTTTTTTATGTTTACTTTTATGTGTATGTTTCCCGAAGCCGGTTCTAGTCAATACTGGGAGTATAGAAAAACATGGAAAAAATATACCAGATAGACTTGAACATAGGTGAGAGGAGAGAAGAAATGAAGATCGTGAAGCGTGCACTGGGAGTATGTCTAATTGTAGTACTCGCAAGTACACTTTCAATTCTAACTACGGGCGTGGTTGTAAATGCTTATATTCAGTCGGTTCTGGCGAGCTTCGATATTAAAGTGGATAGTCCAGGCCCAGGTTTAGGTGGGATGGTCAAGAGCATTATTGGCATGGATAGCCAATCGGACTCCAATAAAGCGAATAAAGAAGCGACGACAACAGGCAGCGCGGTAAACAAGGATAAAGATAACAGTAAGGATACACCTGAAAAAGGGGAGCCGGTGGAGGAAAAAGTACCCGAGGATGCTTTACCGGTTATGGGCCAAGCCTCAAATGAGTCTTCTACTAACGAAAGCCAGAGTGGAATTTCAGAGGACCAGAAATTGGTAATGACACCTGAGGCAATAGGTGACTTAAAAGATAATCTCCCTTCAGCGGAGAAGGTAAATATATTCAATATCTTGATGTCCAAACTACCGCAGGATGAGATGCAGAAAATCTCCACGGCGATGGAGGATGGTCTAACGGAGGATGAGGTTAAGGAGCTGCAACAAGTCATTGCCAAATATGTTGATCCCGATGAATACGAGAGTATAATGAAAATGCTTACACCAACTACAGAAACTCTACAGCAACCATAGTAATTGTCAATTTCTAGACACAAGAAAAAGGCTAAATTTTCATATTTGCGCAAAAAACCCGCGTATTTCGTGGGTTTTTTTATGTGTACAAAGTTGAAATTTTCCGCTCAGCTATGGTACATTAGACAAGGATGTTCAAAGGGTTAATTTTTTGTAACCAATTGTAACCTTTTTGAGGGTCCATTAGAAGCAGGAAATTAGAACTAGGATAAGTGGAAATATTCATGGTCGTAATCTATATACTCGAGATCGTATAACTAGCTTGGCCGCTCGTCTCGGATGACCGAGCGGACTGAAAGGGAGAGTTTCATGAAGGGATTTAAGTTCATGCGCCGGATGGGGAAACTGCGGAATAGTGACACAGCAGAATCCGGAGCAGATGTTCAGCAGAGCCACAATTTCGATCACGACTCCACACACTTTCATCAAGAAAAAGGCACTCGTAGATTCCGGCGCTCTTGGATTTTGGGAGCTGTTGGTCTAGTACTTCTAACCACTGTGTTGATTGGTGCAGAGAAAAAGTATGTAGCAGCCAATACTGAAACCTTCTATCAAGTGTTGGTGAAGGGTAAGGAGATCGGGAAGCTTAACGATCAGGCACAGCTTAACCAGCTGTATGATAAGAAGCAACAGGAATATCAGGATAAGTATCCAGATTCAACGATGGTGCTTCAGACAGAAGGCATTACAATTAAACAGGAGAAAGCGTACAAGCCGGAAGTTGATAGTGAAGCAACGCTTAATAAATTAGATGGTATGCTGAAGGCCTACGCCGTAGGTGTACAATTAATGGTAGATGGCAAAGCCGTTGGCATTGTTAAGGATCAAGAGACCGCAAATGCGGTACTTGAAGGGGTAAAGAATCATTATGTTCCGCAAACTGAAGTAGCAACGGCTAGTAAGCTCACAAGAACAGCTGCCTCAAGTTCAAGTGCTGCGAAAGCAAAAGCTCCTAACCAAGTGGAGTCAGTCAAAATTAGTGAAGAAGTTGCTATTGTTCCAGTGAAGACAGATCCTAACAAAGTGTTGGATGTCGAGGAAGCGGTCAAAACTCTTACCGAGGGTAAAGAAGCACCACTTCTTTATACCGTTCAAGAGGGCGATACGATTTCGGGGATTGCCAAACGGTTTGAAATTACACAAAAAGAGATCTATAGTAACAATCCGGATGTGAAAGAGCTGACGTTGAAGATTGGAGATACACTGAAGCTGAAGGTACCACAGCCAGATGTTACAGTTGTTACTGTAGAGCAAGTGTCAGAGCAGGTGGTTACTGAGCCTGAAGTGATCGTGCGGAAAAGCGACCAATTACCAGCAGGCAAAAGTAAGGTCGTTCGTCCAGGACAAACGGGCCTTAAAGAAATGCAGTATCGGTTAACAAAGAAAAACGGAATGGTCGTACAAGAAGAGTGGTTGGGTCAGACCGTTATTAAATCTTCTCTCCCTGAAGTGGTTTATCGGGGTACGAAGGTAGTTGGTGAAGGAACAGGCATGTTCAGTTGGCCAGTAAGCGGAGCAACCCTTACTAGTAGTTTCGGTGAGCGCTGGAGCCGTGCTCATAAGGGTCTAGATATGGTATCTGGCAACCGGAGCATTAAAGCCTCAGATGCCGGAACTGTAATCTTTGCTGGTGTGAAGAGTGGATATGGAAATGTGGTTATCGTGGATCACCGTAACGGATACGAAACTTATTATGGCCACTTAAACAGCATCTCCGTTTCTACGGGACAGCGTTTGGAGCAAGGCGCCAAAATTGGCGTAATGGGCAATACTGGACGCTCGACGGGAACACATCTGCATTTTGAGATTCGGAAGAATGGCACTGCAGTAAATCCAATGAAGTATTTGCGATAATTCATACTTTAACCTCAACTGCTCGATTAAACTCGAGCGGTTTTATTTTTTTTAATATAGGGATGACGATATAGCTGTTTCTTTTTGCTGGTGAAGCCGATTCCTTATTTCGTAGGATGTGACGGTAAGACAGGTATGTTAAAATAAAGGAATGATCTTTAAGTAGGGATAGGAAGGTGAAGCTGAGACATGCAGATGGGAACGATTCTGGTAGTAGACGATGAACAGCCTATTGCTGATATATTGAAGTTTAATCTAGAAAAAGAAGGCTACGAGGTTATTTGTGCTTTTGATGGTAACAGTGCAGTAGAATTGGCATTGTCCAAAAAGCCTGATCTTATGCTGCTTGATCTTATGCTGCCTGGTAAGGACGGGATGGATGTTTGTCGTGAGGTTCGTTCTGCGCATTTGGACATTCCTATCATTATGCTTACTGCCAAAGACGGAGAGATTGATAAGGTGCTTGGTCTAGAGCTTGGTGCGGATGACTATGTGACCAAACCTTTTAGTACACGTGAGCTACTCGCCAGAGTGAAGGCCCAAATGCGGAGACAGCACAAACCGTCACCGCCGGGAATGGCGAATGAACCTGCAGAGACCAGACAGGGTATATACCATTTTGATCTATTTATTGATACAGATATGTATCTGGTTTATAAGGGTGGGGAGCCGCTTGATTTGACCCATCGTGAATATGAGCTGCTCTACTATATGATTAAACATGCGGGTAAGGTGATGACCCGGGAGCATTTACTGCAGGCTGTGTGGGGATTCGAGTATTTCGGCGATGTGCGGACCGTAGACGTGACGATCCGTCGTCTAAGAGAGAAAATTGAGGAGAATCCCAGCAAGCCGGAATATATTTATACTCGGCGCGGACTTGGCTATTTGATGCATAGCCCTAAAAGCGGAGGACTGTGATGAAGTGGTGGTCCTTTTTCCGGACAATTCAGGCCAAGCTTATTATTATTTATGTGCTGCTGATTCTGATAGCTATGCAGTTAATTGGAGTCTATTTTGTCAGCTCGATGAAGAACTCGTTAACGGATAACTTCACGAAGGATCTTAAAGCACGTGCGGAGATGCTGTCCATCCTGACTGCTGATAAATTCGGTAGTGAGGCTGGTACCGTTGACGAGGAAACGGCTGTAGAAAGTCTGCGTGGTATGGTTAATAATCTTTACATTAACGGGGCCGAGATTCAGGTGCTTGATGCCAGCGGCAAAATCATCACCACCTCCGTGCCCTCACAGAATGACTATGTCGGACAGCGCAACACTCAGACCGTAGTCAATCGCGCCTTGCAGGGGATCAGTGATAATGAAGAATATATTATTGCTGATGATAATGTGCGGAAAAAGGTTGTGGCCAAGCCGGTACTTTCCGGTGACAAGGTAGTAGGTGCAATCTATATTGCTGCTGACATGAAAGATTTATATGCGACCATGGGCAGGATCAACAGTGTATTCATCTCTGGTTTGCTGTTAGCCTTGGGACTGACAGTTGTCCTATGTGTTATTCTTGCACACACCATTACGCAGCCGATTAAAGAAATGACTAGGCATGCAACAGCTGTTGCTGAGGGTCGGTTCAATCGAAAAATGCCCGTGCTCGGCAACGATGAAATTGGACAACTCAGTCAGGCATTCAATTATATGACCGGCAGATTGCGTGAGGCGCTCTCTCAGAATGAGGAAGAGAAAGAGAAGCTCACCTCTATTCTGACGAATATGAGCGACGGTGTGGTAGCCACGGATGAGAATGGTGTAGTCATTCTTATGAACCTTCGAGCAGCACTTATGCTGGGAACAGAAGGTCCGTTGCCGGAAGGTGCGCCACTGGATAAATTGCTAGGTCTTGATTATGAGCAGAGTGGTTCCTTGGCTAAAGGAAATGCCCAGTCTGCAATGCTTCATCTGACACATATGGGTGGAGAAGATTCTAATATCGTGAGAGTTACGTTTACTCCGATTCATCGCCGTGAAGGTGGGATTGCCGGTACTATTGCCGTGCTGCAAGATGTAACTGAGCAAGAGAACCTGGAGGAATCACGCCGAGAGTTCGTCGCGAACGTTTCGCATGAGCTAAGAACACCACTTACAACGATTAAAAGCTATGTGGAGGCACTTGATGATGGAGCGCTTGAGGACCCGCAGTTAGCGGTTCGTTTTGTTGGGGTTATTCGTAACGAAACCGAGCGTATGATTCGTCTGGTTACGGATCTACTGCATCTGTCGCGTCTGGATTCCAAGGAGGCACTTCTCAGAATTCAGCAGACGGATATTACTGAAATGCTAGAGGATGTAGCAGACCGCTTTTCTTTTCAGATTCGGCAGAAGCGGATCGACATTAGTACAAGGGTCCGTAGGGATGTCAGCACAGCATGGCTCGATCGTGATCAAATCGATCAGGTCTTGGGGAATTTGGTCTCAAATGCATTAAAATATACGCCAGAAGGCGGTACGATTGAATTGGAGGCCTTGAAAAGTGAGGATGGAATGCTCTCCATTTCTGTACGTGATTCCGGGATTGGTATACCGAAGAAAGACATCGAGCGGATCTTTGAACGTTTTTATCGGGTGGATAAGGCGCGTTCACGGAATATGGGAGGCACCGGACTTGGCCTTTCCATTGCCCGGGAAATTGTGAAAGCCCATGGAGGCTCTATTTCCCTGCAATCCGAGCTTAATGAAGGCTCTAAGGTAACCTTTACACTACCTCTGAATGCGCAAAGGGGGAGTGAGGCATGAAGGAGAGATTGAAGTCATGGATTCTAGCCTTGCTCGTGCTGGGAAGTCTTGTTGAGAGTTACTATTTGATTTATCGCTTGCCTGGTGCAGACTCAGCGGTACTTTCCGAGAATCTATATGTGAAGACAGACAATATGGGACCGGAGGAAAAGGTTGAGAACCTGCTGTACCCTGATAAAATGATCATCCATATGGGCGATAACAAGCATACGCTTTTTTATCCAGACTCAACGTTCTATAGCTTGATTATGAATCGGTTAAAAGGGCGTGGATTTGAAAGCTTCCAGCGGCACTCGGTACAGGATTATGATTGGGATAAGATTCGAAATGAGAATCCGGGGATTGAGCTTTCGTTCGGATCCGGCATTCCGGTAACGTTACTTCAGCGGGTTATGCAGCTGTCACCTGATTCCCTATTTGAAGGAGAAAGCATTGATCGCATTTGGATCTATAACATTAAGAATGACTCCAAAGCGCATGCCATTTTCTTCAGTACGAGAGGCGACATTATATATGAAGCGGCAAAAGCGGATTTAACTGTGCAAGACGTGCAGCAGCATGTGGATTTCGGCAAGAACTGGACGCCTTACAAGTCCGTAGATGGTGATTATTATGTGCCAGACAGCAAGATTTCTCTGGTTCAGGTTGAGATGCCTTCAGGCATGTATACCATAGAACAAATGCAGAACAATCTTTTCTTCGATGTTGGAAGCACTAGATATATTCGCGAGAAAAATGGCTCGGAGATTTATACGGATAGCAAACGGAGTCTTCAGGTCGATAAGGAACGGAATTGGATGAGCTATAGCGATCCTGCCGCACTTCCAGCCGGAGACAGTACACCTGCCAAGGATGCGCTTGAAGCTGTAGAATTTGTGAACCAACATGGTGGATGGAATGGAACCTATCGTCTTGAAGCCACCGAGGAGGGGAGACAGGAGAGAAAGGTCTCTTTTCAACAATATTATGGTTCCTATCCATATGGCTCCTATCCGATCATGAGTAACTCGCAGCTGCAGTATGGTGTAATTAATCTGGAATTGCAGCAAGGCACCGTATCCTCTTATGAACGCTCGTTAATCTATATTGATGAGAGTAAGGCAGAGAAGAAAATCGTAGAGCTATCTGGAGGCGTGGAGCTAGAGAATCAATTGTCTGCGGTTAGCAAAACTTCGGCAGTGAAGGATTTAACGCCTGCGTATGTACCTGTAGTGAAAGAAGAGAAGCTGCAACTACTTCCAGTCTGGAAGGTTACGCTTATTGACGGCAGCGTTCTTACATTAAATTAATGTACAAGTTGTTCATATAACATTTAGGAGGTAAGGGTATGGATTGGGGAAGAGCCAAAAATGTACTAATTTGCGCCTTTTTAGGTCTAAATCTGCTGCTATGTTATCAGCTGTGGATTGATTTGCGCGATCAGGTTAGTGCCAATCTCGATTTCACTTCCCTGTCCGAAGAAACCCAGGCGGTCATGGAGCAGAAAGGGATTCGTGTGTTGTGTCCCATTCCGGCTTCTACCCCGCAGCTTCCTAATATAACTTATCGATATTCTGCTGAAGAGCAGAATGAACCACCCATTAAATTAGATGTTCCTATAGACAGCAAGCTGATCTATTCTTCTTTCACTGACCTTAGCAAGGCGCTTGAGAGTCAAATACCGGATATCGCAAATTATCGTTTTGATTCTCAAGAAAGTGAAGTTGGGAAGTTCGTGCTTCACCCGCTAGTTCAGAATCAGTGGTCGCTATTCCGAGTTAGGTTAGAGTTGATTAATAGTGATCAGAAGATTGTAGCTTTCCGCTCACCTAAGATTGAGATAGGGGCAAGCAGTAGCGATAAGGAACAGAAGGTACTGCCGGCATCGCAAGCGCTTAGCAGTTTGATTGAAAAATATTTTCCGGCAGACTCCGTAGTAAAGGAGATTGAGCTTGGTTATTATGGTGAGTTGTTCAACTCCGAAAGTCAGGTAGCTTCGCCAATGTGGCGGTTCATGCTGGAGAACGGCAATGCCTATTATGTGGATGCTATAAGTGCGGACATCATCAGTCCGAAGACAACAGATTAGAAGGAGTAAGGAAAATGGGGATTTCATTTACAGTACTGTCCAGTGGTTCTACCGGAAATGTAACGGTGGTTCGGAACGGGGAGACAACACTTATGATTGACGCGGGACTAAGTGCCAAGCGGATCGATGAGCTGTTGGCCATGCGCGAGCTAACGGGTAATGATATAGACGGGATTCTAGTCACACACGAGCATTCCGATCATATTAAAGGACTCGGGGCAATGGCCCGTAAATACGATCTTCCGATTTATGCGAACACCAATACCTGGGGAGCCATTGAAAAAGGCATTGGAAAAATACCCGACTATAACCGAATCATTATGGAGTCGGGACAGCATAGGGATTTTGGTAGTCTGCGTGTAGAATCGTTTGCAATTTCTCATGATGCGGCGGAGCCGGTGGGTTACAATTTTTATGATGGAAAAGAAAAACTGTGTGTAGCTACAGATCTGGGATATGTTAGCGACAAGGTAAGAGATGCGATTTCAGAGGCAGACGTATTGGTGCTGGAGGCGAATCATGATATTGAAATGCTGAGGATGGGACGTTATCCGTGGAATACGAAACGACGCATACTTGGCGACATGGGTCACCTTTCTAATGAAGCAGCGGGAGCAGCACTAAGTGAAATTCTCACAGGACGGACTAAACGTACCTATTTAGCGCATTTAAGCCGGGATCATAATATGATGGATTTGGCTAAAATGTCGGTACGTTGCGCAATGGAGGATCGGGGCTGTTTCTTTAAAGATAGTGAGTTTAAGCTTTGCGATACGTATTATGACCAACCTACGCCATGGGATAAGTTGAGCCAGTTGTCATAAGCTGATCAAGCTCAGCAGTCTTTCGTTCTAATTCTTGGCGGGAGATCAGGCCTTTATCGATCATCAATTCGATCATAGCACTGAAGGCAAGGGTCATATGGTAGTGTTCATCCTTCAAATCGCCAAGCTTACCGATAAACTCCACCAGATCCATACTTGTGGAAAAAGAATTCATAATTATACCTCCTTATGTAGTAAAAACAGAACTGGAGTTGTAAAAAATTCGCAGGCTTTTTACCTCAGGAAAATCACGAATTGAGGGTTGCCTGTGATACAATTATAGACGTGATAAGCAAACTCTAAATTTATGGAACCTTTCTATTAGTGTAGTCTTTTAAGTTGCAAAATATTCCTAGTAGAGAAGATATATTGAAAGATTCTAAAATTCTTTCGATTAACTGAAACTATTGTGTGGTTAATGGATAAAGTGAAACTTTTTAGTGATTGTTGGAGTCTAAAGGATGCAGAGGTATATGCTTGGAACGTGATTGCTAGAGGTTCAGGTTTTAGATACTGTGAACGGTTGGCAATAGAAGGGGGAGATTTTCGGTGGGATTGTTTGATGACGATTTCTATTCAACTAAAGTATCACGGTCCAGAGGGGATGAAGCATCAAAGGGATCATTTGCTAACCGCAAGCATTCTGTGCGAAGATCGCGCAAGGGCTTATCCACTTGGCAAATATCCGCCGTCTGCTCCTTAATCAGTGCTGTGGTGGCAGTCTTTTTATTCAGTATGCTTACTGGACAAATGAGTCACGAAACTGCCCCGAAGTCGGTAGTAACAACTGGGGAGGTTGCCCCAAGCAGAGATCCGTTTGACCGTATCATTCAAGCCGCTGCTACGGTTCGTCCTGCAGTAGTAAGCATTATCAACCATAAAGAAGATAATAAAGAATTGAACATTCTGGATGAGTCAGCATTAGGCTCTGGAGTGATTTATAAAAAGGTAGATAATAAAGCATTTATCATTACTAATAACCATGTCATCGAAGACTCTAGCAATCTTGAAGTCGTAACAGTAGATGGCGAGACACGTAAAGCTACACTCGTTGGAACGGATAAAGTGAGTGACATCGCGGTCCTTTCTATTGATGCCAAAGGGATCAATACAATCGCAGAGCTCGGGGATTCCTCGAAGCTTCGTCTAGGTGAAACGGTCATTGCCATCGGAAACCCGTTGGGACTTGGTGACACATTGACTTCAGGTATTGTCAGCTATACTGAACGGAAGGTTCCCGTATCCTTGAATCAGGACGGCGTATATGATTGGGAGCAAGAGGTCATTCAGACCGATGCAGCAATTAATGAAGGCAATAGCGGCGGGGCGCTTGTGGATCTGGATGGTAAAGTCATCGGTATTAACACGATGAAAATCTCCGATGCAGGTGTAGAAGGGCTGGGTTTTGCTATTCCAGCTAACCATGTGATAGATACCGCTAATGAACTGGCTGAGAAAGGGCGGATTGCCCGTTCCTACTTAGGCGTATATTCGGTAGATTTAAACAATCCTTACATTCCTCTCGCAGAGGACCAACGCAAGGAACTGAACCTACCGAACAATGTTAAGGATGGGGTTGTCGTTCTGGATGCTGTTGGACCTGCACAAGAAGCGGGAATACAGTTCAATGATGTAATTACGAAATTTAATGATGAACCTATTACATCCACGCTTTCCCTTCGCAAGTATTTATATAATCAGACGAAGATTGGTGAGGATCTGAAGATTACCTATTATCGAAATGGGAAAGTTAATCAGACTACAGTAAAACTTCTTGAAAAACCAGAGGAATAATATGCTGGAAGTCGGCATATAATGATATAGCAGTAATGACAAGTAGAGCGAACTACCCCTTCGGTTGAGAAGGTAGAGCTTCCTGAAATAGCGATACTCTGTATCGCTATCGGGGATCTATTTCTTCTAAAGTTTTGATAAATATGGCAATTATAAGCTGATTTAATCAATTTTGGGCTGACTGGCAACCCTTACATTGGAAGGTAATACTTATTAGGGTAGAAACGGATATATACGGATGCCAGCTTGCCTTTGCTAATCAGGTGTGGTAATATGATATCAATCATACATTTAGTCCCTAATTTTCGCATTGAAAAGGGCTGTTATATTCGGTAATACAACCTTTTTCAATGTGTGAATTTTTTCTTTGTTTGAAGATAAAAAGAACATATTAATTTAAATTTGTGGAGGTAACACACATGCAAACAGGTACAGTTAAATGGTTCAACGCAGAAAAAGGATTCGGATTTATCGAAGTTGAAGGCGGAAGCGACGTATTCGTTCACTTCAGCGCAATCACTGGCGACGGCTTCAAAACTTTGGACGAAGGCCAACGCGTTGAATTCAACGTTGTTCAAGGCAACCGTGGACCACAAGCCGAAAACGTTGTAAAACTGTAATAATAGAAGAAACCGTCCCAGCTTGTGAAAGTTGGGACGGTCTTTTTATATCTAGTTAGTCACTATTGACTTACAGGATGGGAGGAACGGCAATGAACTACCGGAAGAAACCTTTGGAAGAAATACCGGAAGAAAATACCGCGATTTGGGCGTGTACCAATGATGGATGCAACGGATGGATGAGGGATAATTTCGCATTTGAACATGCGCCTTCTTGCCGTCTATGTGACTCTCCAATGGTTCGCAGCACGAAGATGCTACCACAATTGCTTAATTCGAATGGCGATCTCAAATCGCTGAAGAAGGGTATTTCCATTACCTAACCAATGCCTTTATGAGTCAAGCTTGTTATAGAGCAGTGAACAACTTCAAGACGGTCAAACCGTCTTATTTTTTTTGCTTTTTTTAAGGTAAATTGTGATTTTTGTCACAAATCATTTGAATTTCACCGTTAAAAGTACCCCTTTGTGTGACATTTATCACAAAATGACGTCTAAATTTTTGACACAATATAATTAACGAAAAGGGGAGAAGGAAGGGAAAAATATGGATACAGTAATGCTGTCGCGTATACAATTTGCGTCGACGACAATATTCCACTATTTCTTTGTACCGGTATCAATCGGACTAGCGCTCTTGATTGCGATCATGGAGACCATGTACGTTAGAAAAGGCAATGAAGAGTACAAAAGAATGGCACAGTTCTGGGGAAAGCTGTTTCTCATCAACTTTGCAGTAGGGGTAGTTACAGGTATTTTGCAGGAATTTCAGTTCGGGATGAACTGGTCTGATTATTCACGTTTTGTGGGTGATGTATTCGGGGCTCCACTTGCAGTCGAAGCATTGGCAGCTTTTTTTCTGGAGTCTACTTTTATTGGCATCTGGATATTCGGCTGGGACAAAGTGTCCAAAAGAGTGCACTTGTTATCCATCTGGCTAGTAGCTTTCGGTACGATGTTATCCGCTTTCTGGATTCTAGCAGCGAACTCCTTTATGCAGCATCCTGTGGGATTTGAGATAAATAATGGACGGGCAGAAATGAATGATTTCTTCGCGCTCATTACGAACGGACAATTGCTGGTTGAATTCCCGCACACGGTTCTTGCTGCGTATGCAACAGGCGCCTTCCTCGTAACGGGTATTAGTGCGTATAAAATATTGAAGAAACAAGATGTATCTTTCTTTAAGAAATCTTTTCAAATTGCAGCAATCGTAGGTATCATTTCTTCTATTGGTGTAGCCGTGGCAGGCCATGCGCAAGCACAGTATTTGGTTGAGACTCAACCTATGAAGATGGCGGCTTCCGAAGGACTGTGGGGTAAGAGTGGTGACCCGGCACCTTGGACCGTATGGGCAAATATTGATCCTGAGAAGCAAGAAAGTACTGGAGAATTTCAAATTCCGTATATGCTAAGCTTCCTTTCATACAGTAAATTTTCCGGTGAAGTTAAAGGTATGCTTGAGCTGCAAGCTGAGTATGAGCAAACCTATGGCCCCGGTGACTATATCCCGCCAGTACGTACGACATTCTGGAGTTTCCGGATCATGGTTCTAGCAGGAACGTTAATGATCGTAATGGGTATGTACGCAATGTATTTAATGTGGCGCAAAAAGATGGACCGTCCAAACACTTGGTTTATGCGGTTTATGTTATGGGGAATACTGCTTCCTCCAATTGCGAATACAGCAGGTTGGGTCATGACCGAATTCGGGCGTCAGCCATGGACGGTATTCGGATTGATGACAACGGAAGACAGTGTGTCGCCTAACATTACAAGTGGTCAGGTTCTATTCTCTGTTATTTCTTTTACAGCGATTTACGCCATTCTCGGATTAGTTCTAATTGGTTTGTTTATGAAAGTGATTAAAAAAGGTCCTTATGCGATGGATAACGATCACGGGGATTCGCATGATCCATATAACGAGGAGGGCGCCCAATGATGTCTCTTAATGAATTGTGGTTTGTGCTCATTGCAGTTCTGTTTATAGGGTTCTTCTTCCTGGAGGGTTTCGATTTCGGCGTAGGGATGGAAACACAAATTCTCGCTAAGAATGACACTGAGCGCCGGATTCTGATTAACTCGATCGGACCCTTCTGGGATGGAAACGAGGTATGGTTAATTACTGCTGCGGGTGCAATGTTTGCGGCTTTCCCTGAGTGGTATGCAACGTTGTTTAGCGGATTTTACATTCCCTTTGTCTTTGCTTTATTAGCTTTGATTGCACGTGGTGTTGCTTTTGAATTTAGAGGTAAACGGGATTCAGTAGCTTGGAAAAAAACTTGGGATGTTTGTATCTTTTTCGGCAGCTTCCTCCCACCTTTCCTCCTTGCTGTGGTGTTCGCCAGCTTCATCAAAGGTTTGCCGATTGATGGCGATATGCAAATGTACGCAGGTTTTACAGATATCGTAAATGTGTATACCGTAGTAGCTGGTGTGACTGTTGTCCTTCTTTGTTTGGTACATGGTCTCATGTTCACAACGTTGCGTACAGTGGGAGATCTACAGGCTCGCGCTCGAAAAATGGCGCAAAGATTGCTTTTGCCACTTGGGGCTTTATTGCTTGCTTTCGTGGTAATGACTTATTATATGACTGATATTTTCGAACAACGTGGTTTAGTTCTTATGATTATAGTAGCGCTGGGAATTATCGCGTTTATATTATCGGGTTATTTCATGACGAAGAAGAAGGATGGCTATGCTTTTGGTATGACAGGAGCGGTAATAGCATTGTCCGTAACTTCTATCTTTGTAGGATTGTTCCCACGTGTTATGATTAGTTCAATCGATCAAGCCTTTAATTTGACAATCACCAATGCGGCTTCGGGACATTACTCTTTAAAGGTAATGACGATTGTGGCACTGACCATCCTTCCATTCGTATTGGGATATCAAATTTGGAGTTACTTTGTCTTTCATAAACGCGTTCACGAGAAGGAGCATCTTGAATACTAATGGATAAAAATTTGCTTGGGTATAAAGGAGTTAAGCCGGTATTTCTGATCGTTGGCCTCCTTACCCTGGTGCAAAGCATGTCCATACTTCTGCTGGCCAAATGGCTGGCAGAAGTCATCTCTGCGCTATTTGCAGGAGAACCTCTGAAGGAACAATGGGCTACTTCGCTATTGTTCCTTCTTGCATTTCTAGTGCGCCATGCTTGCGCCATGCTGATGAGCCGTATCTCTTACCGCTTTGCGGAAGCAACAGGCAGCAACATGCGGAGGGAAATGATGGATAAGCTCTTCCAGCTTGGACCCAGAATGGTGGGCGGGCGTGGAACCGGGGATCTTGTCACACTTGTGCTGGAAGGCGTAACAAAGTTCCGCACATATTTAGAAGCGATTATCCCTAGAATGGTAGGGATGTCAATTACACCGATTTTGGTGCTTATTTATATCTACAAGATGGATACCGCGAGTGGGATAATTCTAACGATCACCATGCCGATTATTATTGTTTTTATGATCTTGATCGGGATGACGGCTCGCAAGCAGATGGACCGTCAGCTAAAATCTTATCGCACCTTATCTAATCATTTCGTAGACTCTCTCCGTGGGCTAGAAACGCTGAAATTTCTGGGCCGCAGTCGTAGTCATAGCACGAGTATTGCCACCGTCAGCGATCGATATCGCTCGGCGACGATGCGTACACTGCGAGTAGCCTTTTTATCTTCGTTCGCGCTGGACTTCTTTACGATGTTATCCGTTGCTTCCGTCGCGGTAAGTCTCGGCCTGCGTCTGGTCAACGATCAGATGACACTGGTTACGGGCTTAACCATTCTGATCTTGGCACCGGAATATTTTTTGCCTGTACGATTGGTAGGTTCGGATTTCCATGCTACTCTCGATGGTAAGGAAGCCGCTGAGGCAATGAAGAGCATTATAGATCAGGATGAAGTGAAAGCTGAAGTAGTAGGTTCTAATGGTGACCAAGCATTGAAATCAGCATCGAAAACACCAGAAGAGATATTCACTTGGCATAAAAATAGCACACTTACATTAAATGATGTCAGTGTGAAATACGAGGAAGCTGGTCTTTCTTCGCTGGAAGCGGTGAACCTACAATTTAAAGGAGCAAGCAAAATTGGGATTATCGGAGAGAGTGGGGCCGGTAAATCTACACTAGTCGATATCTTGGGTGGTTTCTTACACCCTACTTCAGGAAGTATCACAGTAAACGGTACAACGGTTAGCGCATTAACGGATGAGGCTTGGCGAAAGCAGACCTCGTATATCCCGCAGCGCCCTTATATTTTTAGTGGTACATTGGCTGATAATATTCGCTTCTATTACCCTGAGGCTTCTATGGAAGCTGTGGCTGCAGCTGTGAAAGCTACTGGATTATCAGAGCTGGTGGCAACCCTTCCGAATGGCTTGGATGAGATGATCGGCGGGGGAGGTCGTTCGTTCAGTGGCGGGCAGGAGCAGCGGGTTGCGCTGGCTCGAGCTTTACTCAGCAGTCGTCCGATTATGTTATTAGATGAGCCAACGGCACATCTGGATATTGAGACGGAATATGAGCTGAAGGAGACGATGGTGCCTCTTTTTGAAGGAAAGCTGGTCTTTCTGGCTACACATCGCCTGCACTGGATGCTTGATATGGACATTATTGTAGTAATGAAACAAGGAAAAGTGGCAGAAATCGGTACCCATCAGGAATTGCTTGCCCGCAAGGGTGCGTATTATGAGTTGATTGGGTCGCAATTGGAGGGAATCCATTGAAACGTGAAGGATGGTTTGCTCCGTATGTATCGTCGTATTTTTGGCGTTTTGTGCTTATTATCGTGCTTGGAGCGTTGACGATTTTTACAGCCTCATCATTAATGTATACTTCAGGATTTCTGATCTCAAAAGCGTCTACACCCGTCGAAAATATTCTAATGATTTATGTACCGATTGTAGGTGTGCGTACGTTCGGAACGAGTCGGGCTGTCATTCATTATGTAGAACGTTTAGTTGGGCATGACACGATTTTGCGAATTCTATCTAAGATGCGTGTGCGTCTGTACAATATTTTGGAGCCACAGGCTTTGTTCCTGTTGTCACGCTTCCGCACTGGGGATATTCTCGGGATGCTTGCGGATGATATTGAATATTTGCAAAATGTATATCTGCGCACCGTTTTTCCAAGCATTATTGCTTTGCTGATTTATGGAGCAGCTGTGATTGCACTGGGTACTTTTGATATCGCCTTTGCGCTATTGATGGCTCTGTATATATTGGTGTTAGTAGTGGTGTTGCCGTTCTTATCTCTATTGTTCACACAGAAACGCCAACGTGAAGTGAAAGTAGAGCGTAATCGTCTCTATCAAAAGCTGACTGACGCCGTACTTGGTATGGGTGACTGGGTCATTAGTGGACGACAAAGCCAGTTCGTAGACACTTATGAAGCAGATGAGAGAAAAGTAGCCAAAACCGATGCAGCGCTGCGCAGCTGGGCACGTATTCGTACGTTCATTGGGCAAGCGGTAATTGGGATTGGTGTGCTTTCTATGCTATATTGGGCCGCTGGAGAGTTTGCAGATGGTGCTATTGCGGGTACATTGATTGCGGCGTTCGTACTGGTTGTTTTTCCTGTAGCAGATGCCTTTCTGCCAGTGTCTGAAGCGGTGGAGAAAATCCCGCAGTACCGTAACTCCTTAGAGCGATTGTCTGGTGTAAATGGAACTGAGCAGAACATCGTCTCTGAAAAAGCAACTGTAGTCGATGCTCTGCCTCAGGCCATGAAGAGTGCTCACATCAAGCTCGAAAATGTAGGTTACCACTATGGTTCAGAGGCTAACTGGTCGGTTCGCGATCTCAGCCTCGATATTCCACAAGGTAAAAAGATTGCGATTATCGGCCGAAGTGGTGCGGGTAAATCGACGTTATTAAAGGCTATTCAAGGTGTTATTGAACCTTCTGACGGCTCGGTTACGATTAATGGAATCGCTGCAGATGCCTATGGCGAGCATATTCCTTCTATTATAGCGGTGCTTAATCAGAGTCCACATTTGTTCGATACTACAGTAGCTAACAATATTCGTATGGGTGATCCGAAGGCTTCCGAACAAGCCATTAAAGAAGCTGGCGCCTTAGCCAAAATGGATACGTTGATCTCCTCGTTGCCAGATGGATATGATACCTTTGTCCGTGAAGCAGGGCAACGATTCTCTGGTGGAGAGCGTCAGCGGATAGCGTTAGCTCGTATTTTGCTGCAAAATACACCTGTTGTCATACTCGACGAACCGACTGTAGGGTTGGACCCGCGGACGGAACGTGATCTTTTGAAGACAATGTTCGAAGCCATGAAGGGTAAGTCACTAATTTGGGTAACGCATCATTTGGTCGGTGCGGAGCAGATGGATGAAGTGATTTTTATGGAAAATGGCTCAGTAGAAATGCGTGGAACCCATGCGGAGCTGATGAAAAAAGAACCACGTTACCGCAGATTGTATGAGCTGGATCGTCCGGTGGAGTTTCTAGGGTAGGATGGAGAGTTTAAAATAATATTTATAGAAAATAGAGAGAGAGAAGTGATGAGATTCCTTTTGCCCTTCGGGGTGAGAGGAATCTTTTTTTGGTGAAGGGCAAGAATATAGACAATGGATGAACAGATCGCTGGAATGGATAGATAGGAGTTCCATTTTCGTGGGAAGTATGGTAGAACAATAGAAGGAGTATTAGGCCGTAGCGGCACAGAAAGGGATGCTTGGTTGAATGTATGTAGTATGTAAAGAACATGTAGAATTAGCTATTGATTTGTTTGTGGACGAGTATGAAGATGCACCAGATGTAGTGGATTTGAAGGAAACGGAATTCTCTGACTGGGACCCGCCGGCAAAGTGCACCCAATGTGAGAAGAACGCTGAATATTTGGTGGTCTAAAAGACCTTTAAGAATTATAAAAAAACACCTTGCAGTCCCGGAAATGGGCCGCAAGGTGTTTTTGCGTGGAATAATTATAGGTGCATTGGAGGATTAATCTTATGCATCTGCTGCATCTGCCATATTGGTCAGGGAGCTACCTCGGTTGTTCTTGCGGTAGACAATGGCTGAGATGATGGCAAGCATTGCTGCAATAGAGAGTCCCCAGTAGATGTTTGAGTAAGCGGCCCGGAGCGGCAGCCCACGCTGCCATTCCAATGCACTTGCGGCCATAGCTACGCTGAAGGCACCACTAAAGAATTGCAGTAACTGGAACAGTCCCATCCCGGAGCCGATTTGTGAGGAAGGAAGAATCCGTGAGATTTCATTGGATACACTACTGGACAACGTCGTGAAGGCAAGACTCATAATCATATAGATGAGCATGACGGCAATCCAGGATCGTCCCGCAAAAACAGCGAACAGGACGGTAGCAGTCAGCACAAGCAGTGGAGCGAAACGCAATATCCCCGCATTGCCATAACGGTCGATGATTCGTCCGACGGAACGGGAAACGAAGATTGCGAGCAGCGATCCCGGAAAGATCACAAGCCCGGCATGACTTGCACTGAAGCCAAAGCGATGAGTTAAAATCTGCGGCAGCAGGAACAAGGTGGCGAAGCTGCACAGATAGGAGGCTATTCCGACCACCGCCAGCACGAGATATGAGCGGTTACGGAATAGCGCGGGCATTACAAATGGGTCGGGCGTGCTGCGGATGCGGCCAACAAATAAAGCGATGGCGACAAGTCCGGCGACCAAGGCCACCCACAGCCCACTAGTCAGGAACAGCAGCAGACCGGTGGTACCCACGCCCAAGAGCAGCCCACCAAGCACATCAAAGGAGCCGCGGGTGGGCACCTCTTTAGGCAACAGGATAAGGAACAATGGCACGAGAAGCAAAATAGCTGCCGTTACAGCGAACAACCAGATCCAGCCGAGATATTCGACGATGGCTCCGCCCGCGACCGGACCAAGGCCTAGGCCGAGTGAAACGGCTGACATAATCGTCGCCATCGCTTTGCCGCGACGGGCTTGCGGGACATAGCGGGTAAATAGAACAAGAGATAAGGACATTACTGCGCCCGCGCCCGACGCCTGTAGAATGCGCACGATAAGCAGAAAGATAAAGTTGGTGCTGAAGAAGCCGGCCACAGCCGCAAAGCCTAGCGTCAACAAGCCTATCACCAGCAGGCGGCGGATCGGCAGAAAATCAGAGAGCCGGCTGTACGTGATTGAGGCAATCGAAAACATAATGGAATACCCGGTAACAATCCAAGAAGCAGATGCAGCTGTAATGCCGAAGGCTTCGGTTACATCAGGCAGTGCCAGATTGAACATGGCTGTATTCATGATGACAAGAACCACAGCGATGCTGAACAGCAGTATCAGCAGGCCTTCCCGTGGAAGAGTCGCTTCCGGAGCGGAGGCTTCATGATCCGCATTCGCGGAAAGGTTATTTACAGAAGTCATGTGCGAAGCACTCCTTTTATTATTGTTTAATAGTTCGATTACTTACGAACAATTGAAATATAGCAAGCGTTGATATAAAATGCAATTAGGTAATTTTTTTCGCATTAAAAGTAGGACAAAGGGGATAATCATCCATGAAAATACTATTTCATCCGGACCGCAATGACATTCAGCTTGCTTCCGTATTGTATGCGCTCAGCGATCCGATTCGCCTCCATATCGTATCGGATATTCATAGAAATGGAGAACAGGCTTGCAACGGCTTCAACGTTCCGATCGCCAAATCCACCATGTCTCACCATGCCCGTACGCTGCGCGAGTCAGGGGTTGTGTTTACGCGGGTGCAAGGAACCCAGCGTATACTGTCGCTACGGACAGAGGATCTGAGCGCACGTTTCCCAGGATTGCTGGATTCTATATTGAGTGCTTATGAAGCTGGGGAAAAGCCGGATTTTGCAATGGAGGAGCGGGAGGAGAGTAAGTAGGGGATGGATTGTCTGAAGAATAGGACATTTAAGGAATGCGAAAGATTAGGAAGCTACTTACTAAAACTACAAGGGACGCCCAGTGCGCGTCCTTTTGCTATTTCAATAGAGGACTATAACAGGAGGCACTTATGCTTATTCAAATTATTGGCGTAGGAAAATTGAAGGAAAAGTACTTGATCAATGGCATCGCGGAGTATGCTAAACGGCTGACACCGTACCTGAAATTTCAGGTGATTGAGGTGGTAGATGAAAAAGCACCCGACTCTCTAAGCGAAGCAGAGGTCGGTATTGTTAAGGCGCGCGAGGGCGAACGCATCCTCGCGCACATAAAGAGCGAGGCGCATGTCATTGCGCTCGCGATTGACGGCAAGCTGTGGAGCTCGGAAGAGCTTGCTGCAGAAATTGACCGGCTCGGCACCTACGGGACGAGCCATGTCGTGTTCGTCATCGGAGGGAGCCATGGGCTCTCCGATGAGGTCATGCGCCGCGCGCAGCAGCGCATGAGCTTCGGGCGCATGACGCTGCCCCATCAGCTCATGCGCCTGGTGCTGGTGGAGCAGATTTATCGCGCGGTGAAGATAAATCGGGGGGAACCGTATCATAAATAAGGGCAAGTTTTTTGCTGACTTTTTCGTGCAGAAATTGCAAGGTATTCATTTTTTATTTCCGATAAAATTACCTTGAAGGGAGGGAATACGATGGATTGGTTGGACAGGATGAATAGTGCCATGGAATATATCGAAACAAATCTAGCGGACACTATTTCATTTGATGAAATAGCACAGAGAGCCTGTTGCTCTACCTATCATTTTCAAAGAATGTTTCCATTTATTACTGGCGTATCGTTATCGGAGTACATTCGACGTCGACGGTTGACATTGGCGGCATTCGAACTGCAGACAACAGACTCAAAGGTTATTGATGTAGCTATGAAATATGGATATGATTCGCCGGAGGCGTTTGCACGGGCCTTTAAGAATCTTCATGGTATTATGCCGACATCTGCGCGCGATACAGGCGTTTCTCTAAAAGCCTATCCTCGAATGTCCTTTCATATTTCAATAAAAGGGGATGTCGAAATGAATTACCGTATTGAGCAAAGAGGTTCTTTTGAGATGTTTGGAGTATATGGATTTATAAATGCAGACCAGAAAACAGCGTTCTCTGAAGTTCCTCAATTCCGTATAAAATGTGATGATGATGGCAGCGTTGATCTTATGAACGACTTACTGGGACGTTTTGGTGACACCATGTTACACGCCGCCCTTTACGATCACACTAAAGAATCTTTCAAATACATGGTCTGTTATCATTTACCTAAGGGTCTTGAAATTCCGGAGAGATTTACAAAACTTTCTGTCCCAACATTAACGTGGGCGATTTTCCCGGAGCCGCAATGTGATATGCAAAAACTATGGCAACGAATCTATTCTGAGTGGTTTCCGACATCTGAATACGAACAGGTTGAGGGCCCTAGTTTCGAAATGTATTATGGAATGGCACGGCATGGGAATGTTTCAGGAGAAATCTGGATACCAGTGAAGAAAAAATAACGCTCTTATGTGAGCGAAATGTAGGCGTTAACGAAGATGACAACTGAACAAATCTAGATTAATAAAGGGTCATCCCCACAAAGGATGGCCCTATAACTTGCCGTTACAGACAGCGCGGTGAGCCTTATCATAAGTAGGGCGAAAAAAAGGGAGTGACCACTTAATTTGCCGTCTTATTGACAAAATCAATCTCATTTCTGATCGCTTTATGGGCGTCATTCCACAGGCCCTTTGTCAGGCGAATGCGCAGCAGGCATGTGTTAGGGTCTTCGTCGTTATTGGCTTCGTTATACCAATCGGCGAATATTGTGCGCAGCTTTGTCATCATCTCCGCGTTCTTCTCCCAAATCCATCGCTATTTATAGTTTGGTACTTATTCATTTTCATCATCCTTTTTTCATTTTTATTTTACACATCACTCCTTCCCTTCACGGATTCCATTACATTCTCCATAGAACGCTCTAACATTCCGATCACCTCAAATTTTGTGGCTTGTAATAAATATTATGGTAGCATACTTTTTATTATTGATCATTTCGTCATATCAAGGACGATTCGACCATTGATTTTGCCTTCTAACATAAGATCGTAGATCTCATTAATATCTTCTAGTTTACGTGTCTCAATAATGGTTTTGATTTTTCCTTCTGCAGCGAATTGTAATGTTTCTTGTAAATCTTTGCGAGTGCCGACAATCGAACCGACTACCTTTGTTCCGTTTAATACTGTATCAAAAATCGGAACATCCATGGATTCAGGAGGCAGCCCAACCATGACGCAGGTACCGCCGCGGCGAATGGCCCGGTAGGCTTGGTCGAATGCTTTTTTCGCAACCGCTGTACAAACGACACCATGCACTCCGCCGATTTCTTTTTGAATCCAGTCTGCCGCATCTTCTTTTAATGCATTTACGGTTTTGTCTGCGCCAAGCTGTTTGGCAAGCTCCATCTTTTCATCCGACGTGTCGATGGCCACTACGTTCATTCCCATCACCTTTGCATATTGTACACCAAGATGACCCAATCCTCCGACGCCGAAAATGGCTACCCATTCACCTGGCTTTACACCTGATACTTTCAAAGCTTTATAGGTCGTAACGCCAGCGCAAAATAAAGGTGCCGCTTCGATGAAGCTTAGATTATCAGGAACCTTCACTACATAATCGGCAGCTGCCACACAATATTCTGCATATCCGCCATCTACGGAATATCCGGAATTTTGCTGATCGAGACAAAGAGTCTCTCTTCCTGTAAGACAATACTCACAATGACCGCAGGCTGAGTACAGCCATGGAATTCCTACTCGGTCTCCTACCTTTAAGTGTGTAACTCCTTCACCTATTTCTTCAATAATCCCAACGCCTTCATGTCCGGGAATAAGAGGGAGTTTCGGTTTGACGGGCCAATCGCCATGAGCAGCATGCAAATCAGTATGACACACTCCGCACGCCTGAATATGGACAAGGATTTCTTTGTGTCCGGGTTTTGGTTTAGGTACGTCTTGTAGCTCTAACTTTTCTTTGAATTTCTTTACTACAGCGGCTTTCATTAGCATACTCCTTTAGTTTTTTGCTTTTCAAAAAGTAGTATGTTCATGAGGCTAACTTTAAATTCTTGAGACTTTTATCACTGATTAACACTCACATCACAAGTAATATGTTAGAATATCAGAACAGCTTTACTGCGTTACCGCTTTATCAACTTCATAATTCACGAGCTATGATGGCTAAGGATTACACTTTAGCTGGAGCAGCTTCTGGAGAGACTGCGGAAATTCCGCGGCGCCGAAGGGTTCACAATCTCAGGCAAAAGGACAGAAGAGTACTGAATATGTATTTGTCATGCTGATCGCCATCAGCAGGGCGAATATTATTTGATATTCTTACGATCTGGGAGATTGGATGACATCCAATCTCTCTTTTTTTATTCCAATTTATTGTACTCACAAGGGGGAACTAGGTATGGCACAACTAGAATTAAAGAGAGAGCTGGCTAATCGGCATGTTCAGCTTATTGCTATTGGCGGCACCATTGGTACAGGATTATTCTTGGGATCAGGCAAGGCGATAGAGAAGGCAGGCCCATCCATTATGATCACGTATTTAATCGTGGGTATTGCTGTGTTTTTTGTGATGAGAGCACTGGGAGAACTCCTATTATCTAAAGCGGGCTATCAATCGTTTACGGATATTGCTGAAGACTACCTTGGATCACGGGTCGCATTCATTACTGGTTGGACCTATTGGTTTTGCTGGATCATGACGGCTATGGCTGATGTCATTGCTGTTGGCGTATATGTACAGTACTGGTTTGATATCCCGCAGTGGGTTCCTGCCATCGCCTGTCTAGTCGTGTTATTAGGACTTAATCTATTAACTGTAAAGAGCTTTGGGGAACTCGAATTTTGGTTTGCTTTAATTAAGGTAATTACGATTCTCGCCTTGATTGGTCTTGGGGTCATTTTACTGATCATAGGGTTTAAGACGGATGCAGGATCGGTGACGGTACGAAACCTATGGGAGCATGGGGGATTTTTTCCGAACGGCATATCAGGCTTCTTATTTTCTTTTCAAATGGTTGTATTTGCTTATGTCGGTGTGGAATTGGTGGGGGTGTCGGCAGCGGAAACAGCGGATCCGGAGAAAAATATTCCATCGGCAATTAATAAAATTCCTTTACGGATTCTATTCTTCTATGTTGGTGCGCTTTTCGTCCTGCTATGCATAAATCCTTGGACGGAGCTCAGTCCGGCAGAGAGTCCTTTTGTAAAAACCTTTACTTTAGTAGGGATTCCAATTGCCGCAGGGATTATTAATTTTGTCGTATTAACTTCAGCCGCTTCTGCTTGTAATAGTGGGATGTTTTCGACAAGCCGAATTCTCTATAATTTGAGCAGAAACGATCAGGCGTCACCTAATTTGGGTAAACTAAATAAAAACCATGTACCAGCCAACTCGTTATTCATTTCTACAATTGTCATATCTGTAGGGGCTCTTTTGAGTAAACTTATTCCGGAACAGGCTTTTGGAATCGTGACAACGATAAGCGCCATTTGTTTTATATGGGTGTGGGGCATTGTTCTCATCTGCCATATTAAGTACAAGAAAACCCGGCCAGACTTACAGGCGAGATCGAAATTCAAAGCACCGTTCACACCGGCTATTAATTATATTGTCTTAACCTTGTTCGCTGGGATACTGATCATCATGTTATTCGCTGGAGAGACACGCCCGGCTCTATTATGTACTCCGTTATGGTTTATTTTATTATTCATCCTGTATTCGATTAGAAGTAAAAAGGGGAAAAGTAATCAAGCTTGAGTGAGACCAACATTAAGTAGCGGCAAGCGAAGACCTTTCACAAGTCTAGTGTTGATCGCAACTTAGGGTTGCGGGGCTGCAACTAAAGCGTTCTTTACTTCTGCATACGATTAATCCAATATAGGCTTATGAATTGCAGAAAGGTAGTTGCTGCTATGATCTTTGGGGAGAAGTTAAAAGCGGAAAGAAATAAAAAAAGTTGGTCACAAGAAGAACTGGCCGAGAAGCTGTTTGTAAGCCGACAGTCGGTTTCGAAATGGGAGAATGGTCAGAACTACCCAAGCATTGAAATCATTATTAAAATAAGCGATCTTTTTGGGGTAACTATCGATGAGTTACTAAGGAGTGACGAGGAGTTGACCAAAAAGGTGATAGAAGAAGGCAAGAAATTGGCTCACCCGAAATTAAAGTTTGTATTTGATGTCTTCGTAATAGCAGGCATTGTGCTATTAGTGATTAAACTCTGTGTGCTCTTTCTGAACAAAGTAATGGCACTAGAGATTACCTTGAATGGCGGGTCATTCTTTTGGAACTTCGGTTCTTTGATTTTAATGGTTATCGGGGGAATTGGCTCCAGCATCCTGAAAGAAAAATATAAACAAGAGTAAGCCGGTGAGCCGGGAATAGCTATTAATAATGTAAAAGGACAGCTGATCGCTGTCCTTTTACATTCCACGTTATAAGGTTATTCCTTGTTAACTAGATTTGCTTTCTTTTCAACCATGATCTTGCTCTTCATCGGCATAAATAATGTTATAACAAACGCGGCGACGGATAAAATCATCATAAAGTAATAGGCGTCACTTGCCCCAAGAATGGATGCAAGGGATTTAAGGATCTCAGGAGTAGTAGAGGGGTTGCTCTGCATCACTGTGGCCGCATGACTTGTTGCCTGTACTGTATAAATCGTAATTACGACAGCAGTACCGATGGCTCCGGCAATTTGGCGAACGGTATTGTTCACAGCTGTACCATGCGTGCCGAGTTGTTTGGGCAGTGCATTTAGTCCAGCCGTATTGAGTGGCATAGTGATGAAGCTTAACCCAATTCGCAGGCCAATGGTACGAATCATTAGATACATATACGTTGTAGATTCAGATAGATCAGTTACCGCCCACATAGATGGAATAATAAACAGTAAACCAATAATGAACAGTGGTTTAGCACCAAAACGGTCGTATAATTTACCGGTGACGGGTGACATGAACGCATTTACGAGCGCCCCTGGCAGCAATAGTAGTCCTGCATCAAATGCTGTAAAGCCACGGCCATTCTGCAGATAAATAGGCAATAAAATCATATCTGCGTACATCATCATCGTGATTAATACGTTAATAAGAGAAGTCATCGTAAAAACTTTATTTTTGAAGACAGACAGGTTCAGCAGTGGATCATCAGACTTGATTTGTCGAAGACAGAATACGGCCGTAACAGCGATCCCGATCCCTAAGGTCAGAATTACTATTACATCGTCCCAGCCTTTACTGCCTGCACTACTGAAGCCGTATAAAATTAAGCCAAATCCAACGGTCGATAAAAGAACACTTACCACATCAAGCTTAGACTTAGACGTCTCGGATACATTCACTAAATATTTGTACGCTAGCGCTATAACAATGATGACGAGTGGAATGAGGCCGATAAATAACCAGCGCCAAGAGTGATATTCAACAATAAATCCCGCAAGCGTCGGCCCAATAGCAGGAGCAAATATCATCGCCAGTCCAAGCAGTCCCATAGCACTGCCGCGTTTTTCAACAGGGAAAATAGCGAGCACAACGCTCATCATGAGCGGCATTATAATACCGGCACCTGCAGCTTGGATCATCCGTCCGACTAAGAGTAGACTAAAGCTCGGCGCTGCTGCACAAATGATTGAGCCAATTAATAAAAATGACATGGCACTTAGAAATAATTGACGTGTTGTAAAACGTTTCATTAAATAGGCTGTAATCGGAATCAATATCCCGTTGACCAGCATAAAACCCGTTGAAATCCATTGTACAGTTGTTGCCGTGACATCAAATACATCCATCAGACTACTTAAGGCGACATTTAAAAGCGTCTGATTGAGTGTAGATAAGAAACAACCAAAAATTAGAATGGTTAGTAGGATTCCTTTATTTATTTCCTTAATATCTTCTTGCATGGTGCAGGCCTCTCTTCATTGCTTTTTCGACACAGTGTCGATAAAATAAATCATATCAGCATTTAAACGGTATTCCTATTTGCAATTTTATTGAAAATGTCGACTAATCGACAGAATGGGTAAATTAGTTGATGAAATACTATATAAACGATAATAGAGGGATGAAATGTCCGAACATAAAAGAGTTGATCCACGAGCCATTCGCTCAAAAAAGATGCTGAAAAATGCTGTTTTTTCATTATTGGCCGAGAATGTGGAGATTTCTCAATTGACTGTCCAAAAAATCGCCAACCGTGCTGAGCTGAATCGTGCAACGTTTTATTTGCATTATGAGGATATTAACGATTTATTGCGCCAGATCGTACATGAAATCTTTGATGACCTGTCCATGAAGGTTGAACCGTTATTACAAGTGAAGAGCAGTATCGAGCAGGAGCAGGTGGTCACATTTTTAAGTTATTTTTATGAATACCGGCAAATATTTGCTGTATTGGTAGAGCACAAAGGCTTCAAAAACCAATTAACCAACCTATTAAAAAATACTATCGAAAAGCGAAGAAACGTGAGAAACATAGATTCCACTAAGGAGGTTGTCTCCCTTGATATTATTGCAGCATCACTATTAGGGATTATTATGTGGTGGATTAAGGATGGCAGCCAATATAGTGCGGAATACATAGCAGGCCAAATTACCTTGATGTATAAAAGAAGGTATTTATAATCGCTAGACTATGCTACAGGAGGATATGGGTAAAAACCGTTGTATGATGTAGAGAGACAAATTTCAAGATAACGGATATTCTCCGCACCAACCTTAGGTAAAACTATAAAAAGCGGCAGTCTAGGGCGGTAATTCTCGTCCAAAGGCTGTCCGCTTTTTTTTATAAATCATTCTATTTAAAATCAACTTTAATTAGTGCTATCTCACTATTCGTTCCAATGCGTAATGGCGGTCCCCAAGTCCCTGCACCAGATGTGACGATGACGTTAGGGCTGTTCTGATTTTTCTGATAGTGCCCGTAATCTACTGTAAACATAGCGTTGGTGATTAGATTTGCAGGAAATACTTGTCCTTGATGCGTATGTCCGCTAAGTATTAAATCGACATCATCTCCGTACTGAATCATATTCGTGGGTTGATGATCCATTACGATAACGGGCATAGTTGTATCAATGCTACTCATCACTTCAGAAGTAACTGCTCTAGCATGTCCTTGATCACCAATCGGTGATGAATCTCTCCTGCCAACTACAACGAATTGATTATCAATAACGACATGCTCATCATTTAGAAGTTTAATATTACTCTTATCTATAAAGTTCACAATCTCATCGTATGATCGTCCTGCATCATGGTTACCTAAACAAGCATAAACCCCATAGGTGGACTGAATAGTATTTAATAACTCTATTCCTTGGGAAGGATTAGAGAGCGCATAGTAGTTACCATTAAATATATCTCCTGACATCAACACAATATCCGGCTGCATGTTATTAATACGATCAACAACGTCTTCAATAAACTTTACATCATTTACGTAGCCTAAATGTAAGTCGCTGATCAGAACAATATTTAAATGATCTAACGACGTGCTTTTATGTATTTGGATCGGATAAGTAACTTCTTTTATCTGATTCGCATTATAAATCCCATAGGACACCAACCCTATGATTAGAATTAATACTACTGACCTTGTATGAAAAATAACACGTTTTGGCGCAGGGGAGGGGATGATTTTGATCCATTTAATAATAAGTAAGATTACATCGGAAAGGAGTAACAGCAAGAACAAATAGAAGTAGATCCCCATCCAATAGTCCCCGAATTGGCCAATAAAATTAACAATACTTGAATCGGTCGTCATAGCTGAAGAGGACAATAGTAAATTAATAATGATTGTTACCGCACACAAGCTGTAGATGACTCCGTATATAATCCCATTAATACTTGGAAATACATGTTGTAACCATTTAAAAATTTTTCTTGCGATGTAATAGTTACTTGCCGCGTACATAGCGAATATAAACAGAAATGCAAATACCATATGATGCACCGTCCTATTTCTTTAGATTTCAGAGAGCAATCGTTTATAATCAATAATTATGAGCAAATGGTCAGGTACTCAGTAACAGTAACATATTTTTTCATGTTGGAAGAGGAGATTGTTGATTTTGAATAAGAAGAAAAATGGATCAGATCAAATCGTACTGGCCGCAATCGAAACGATTGAGGAAGTGGACTTTCTACTTATGACGGAGTTAACGGCATGGTTTGTTCTTTCTGGTTATCTGGAAATTATGCGAAACGGTGCGGATATTTTGATTCGGACAGGCGATATTTTCGTTTTTAATAAAGGTGATATTGTTCGTGTAATTGGCAGTGAAGAGAATGCGACGCTCTCGGTAAAGTTTCTAACCAATGAGTATCAAGAGGAGTTTCCGGCATTTAAGCTTAACATTCCACTATCGATGGTGTACAAAAAAGATGGATATGAGCTTGTGAAGAATTGTATGGCGTACTTGTACGTCGAAAGGATATATCCGGGAGCCGGTTCTGATTATATCATTGAAGGGTATTCAAAACGTTTAATCGGATTGCTGTATCGTTATCTTGGGCCAGAAGATGAAAAGAAGCAAGTTCATACTGCTTCGGATAAGGTAAAAGAAATTGTATCATATATCAATGTTAATTATGCGGACAAACTCAGCCTGGATGAGATTGCTGAAAAGTCTTATAGTAGCAAATACTACCTGGCACATTCCTTTAAAAATCAGCTAGGGATTTCAATCGGAAATTACATCAAAGAAGTGCGATTGTTTCATAGCTTACGTATGCTGGAAAATACGAACGAGAAGATTGTCACGATTGCTTTAGCTAACGGCTTTCCCAATGTACGCTCATTTAACGAGGCATTTAAAATAAGGTATGAGCTTTCACCTGCTGAATTTCGTGAACAGCGTCAAATAAGAGCGGTGCAGAATCGTGTCGATGCGGAGCTGTCCCAAGATGTATTAGCCTTACTATCGCCGTATGTGCCGTTAGGTGAATTACCGGCTGGCCCATCTATTGCCCCCAATCGCATCGAGGTTCAATTAGATTTGCATAAAACGATCGGCCAGTACTCAAAGGTGAATCATGTTCTTAAAATAAAAGGTAAACTTATGGATAGCCGTTTGCTCGAAGTGCGTCAGCGTCTAGGGGTGAAGTGGGTAGCGGTCAATCGTATTTTTAAAAAAGTGGATATACGGTTGAGCGAAGGGAAGCTGGTCTGTTCATTTAGTGAGTTGGATCGAATATTGCAGCAGATCGTGTCTGTTGGCATGATTCCCTACCTTCAATTTCAATCTATAGATTTGGATGATTGGGAGAAGCGGGGATTTCATAACAATGAATGGTTTCAAACGGTAATGACTGAATTGAATCTCCATCTGCAGCAAAATTATATGACAAGTCAGGATTGGATGTACGAGTTCCGCTGCTTCTATGAAATGAAAAATAGCAGGCAATTGCGTCTGTCGCTAGTGAATGCCATTTCAATTTTTAAAAACTATATGAACGTGGTCATTCATTTTCCCATCCCGCCAGAAGATGCGGTGTTGCTTGATATAATCTGCCATAATGCCGTTTATTGCATTGATGACTGGACCCGTATGCGCAAGATTCCACTTGAAACTGCGCTTAATTATCTATTTGATGAAGACTACATTCGGGTCATTGGTGAGAATACAAACATACAAGATCAGAATCGTATTTTGGATCGAATGCTGATTTACGATCAGGATGATTATCTACACGCCTATTCGGATCTAGCGCAAGCAAATGCAAGCATTTGGCAATATATAAACCTAATGAATCAAAACGAAATTGCAGGTCACTATTTCCCCCCATTATCACTCGATTCTGCGAAGCTGTTTGAGTATTTTCCAGATGAGCTGGCAAGTAAGCTTTCATTACTTACACCGGATGGTCGTTACAAGGACAATTGGTATGCGACAGAGTTTGTGAGTCGCTTGTTTGATGAGATTGTGTTCAAAAACAACTCATGTATCGTGACAAAACAGCAAGATAATTACCGCATTTTAACTGTTTATCCAGAAGAAGAGCAACATCTGTTTATCAATGAAAATAAGGAAAAACTGGAACTAGCTTGGCATAAGGCAAAAAGTCCCTATGTCTTTGTGAAGATGGAACTTACAAACCTTGAAGGGACATACCGATTGATCAAGCAACGATTAACAACTGAGCAGATAGATCAGCGATTAGACCTTGCTGATTTAAGAAAATGTAAAAAGTTGTCCTTCGAAGATATTGCGTATTGGAATGCGATTAATCGACCTTCGAGAAGCGTAGAGCAACTGAAAATAAAGGGAAATCATACACTTGAGTTCGAAGTCCCGATATTCGGAATCTTTATGATCGACCTAGAAAAGACTAATGATTAATGCTAAATATTGCTCACTCGATTTCTTGATAAATCGAATGAACGCAATATTTAGCTTTTTTTTCGACAAGATCCTCATAGTTAAAATGTAAGCGCTATATTATGATTGTGAAAAAGAAAGACGATACCGGAGGGGGTCGCCGTGGTGGACAATTTTAATACTAAACGCGTTAAAAAAAGTGAAATCGTGCAAAAGGTGAAGGAAGATAAAGCTAAGCTGCGAGCGCGAAAGCAAGAAATTAAAGCGCTACCGGAAGCAGAACGAACAGCAGCGATTGAACAGGACAAACAATTAAGAAAAGAGCAAAAGCAACAAACAAAAATGGAGTTGAAAGCTCTAAGTCGCAAAGATCGTAGAGCGATGAAAAAAGAAGCGAAACGCTACAAGAAAATTAAAAATAGACCAAGACGTTTCACCGGCTGGTCGATCGTAGCGCTTGTTGTCATATTGTTGTTCGTACAATTCGGTGCAACCGCTTCTAGCATCATCGATGCGCTGACAGGAAAACACATTACAGCCGTAACCGATTCCCCTGAGGCGCTTGCAGCACGTGAACAAGGTGGAAAAATAGCTGAAGAAATTGCGAATGAAGGCATTGTTCTATTGAAGAATGATGATAAACAGCTACCTTTGAAAGATAAAAAGGTTAACGTCTTCGGATTAGCTGCATTAGAGCTACGTTATGGCGGCGGAGGATCGGGTGCGGGGGATACTTCCCGTGCGGTTAATTTATTTAAAGGTCTAGAAAATGCAGGTATTTCATACAATACCGAGCTTCATGACTTGTATCAAGAGGTTGGTGCAAAAGCAGGAGTGGGCAGCAAGGCGAGTACCGGAGTCATTCAAGTTGTAAAAGGCATGTTAGGCGGAAACTCTAGCGATGAACCTAAAATCGATTATTTATCGGACGAAGCCATAGCACAAGCGAAATCCTATTCGGAAAATGCAATTATTGTCATTGCTAGTGAGAGTACAGAAGCTAGTGATGCGACCGCTGAACAGTTGAAATTGACAGCAAATAAACGCGCTTTGATTGAAAAGGTTGCACAGTCATTTGAAAATGTCACAATCGTTGTAAATGCGGGGAATGCCTTAGAGCTTGGTTTCGTAAATGAATTTAAATCCATTAAATCTGTCTTGTGGATAGGAACACCTGGCCCTTACGGTGCCAACGCATTAGGAAATATTCTTGCAGGAAATATCAACCCATCAGGCCGTATCACGGATACGTACGTGTATGACAATTCATCGGCTCCAGCAAGTGAGAACTTTGGAGACTACAAATACGATAATTTGAAGTATTCATTCCTCAATTATCAAGAAGGGATCTATGTCGGCTACCGTTTCTATGAAACCTTCTTTTTAAATGATGAAGCAGGCTATCGAGATACCGTGTTATATCCTTACGGACATGGATTAAGCTACACCGATTTCGAGTGGAAGGTTCTGAATCAGTCATTGTCGGAAGACAAGATTGAACTACAAGTCGAAGTGAAAAATGTTGGCGACAGAGCCGGAAAAGATGTTGTTCAAGTATATTATTCAGCTCCGTATATTGCAGGCGGCATTGAAAAATCGGCGATCGAACTGGCCACTTATGCAAAGACGTCTCTGCTGGAAGCAGGTCAATCCGAGGTGCTTACCCTTTCGTTTGCTACCGAAGAGATGTCTTCTTATGATATGAACGTAGAAGAAGCGTATGTACTAGACCAGGGCACCTATTCAATTAAAGTGGCTCGCAATGTCCATGATATCGTGGCAAGCTATGACCTTGAGTTGGCTGACAAGAAGGTTTTCAAACAAGATAAGGATACCGGAACACCTTACGAGAATCGCTTTGAATTAGCAAAAGGTGAAGTTACGTATTTGTCCCGGAATGATTGGGAGAAGACTTACCCTTCAGATGAAAATATTAGTCATAAAGCACCGCAAAATGTGGTCGACGCATTCTCAAAAGAGCCGGAAGCTTCAACGATGGAAATGCCAACGGTTGGCGCTAATAATGGCTTAGTACTGGAGGATTTGAAAGGTTTAGCCTTTGATGATCCGAAATGGAATGAATTCATGGATCAGTTTACATTGGACGAAATGATTGATTATGTAGCAAACGGCGCCTATAGAACGATGGCAGTAGAGCGTTTGGGTGTTCCTAAAACGTTGTTGATGGACGGACCGGCTGGATTTAGTTACTTCTTTAAGCCAATCGAAGCAGCGTCATATCCGTCTGAAATCGTCATTGCAGCAACATGGAATAATGATCTAGCCTATCAAATGGGAGAAGCGGTTGGTAAAGAAGCGCGTGCGTATGGCATTCAAGGCTGGTATGCACCGGGGATGAATATTCACCGTACAGCACAAGGCGGCCGTAACTTCGAATACTTCTCAGAAGATCCTGTGCTTTCAGGAAAAATGGCGGCATCTATGATAAACGGCGCAGAAGACCAAGGCATTATTGCCTTTATGAAGCACTTCGCGTTAAACGATCAAGAAACCAATGCTCGTTCAGGAAATCTGATCTGGGCCAACGAGCAAGCGATTCGCGAAATCTACTTGAAGCCGTTTGAGATTACGGTTAAAGAAAGCAGCCCTCTAGGCGCAATGTCTAGCTTTTCGATCATCGGGACAAAGTGGGCAGGAGCGAATTCCGTCTTGTTAAATGATGTTCTGCGTAAGGAATGGGGCTTTGATGGATTTGTTTCCAGCGATGCAGTCTTTGGGTTTATGAAAGCGCCGGATGCGGTTGTAGCTGGCAATGACCTCATGCTTGATATTATGACACCAAGTAAAAACGAGAAATTATTAAAACAAGCATACAAGAAGGATCCTGCAGGAATCACAAACGGGGTTCGCACAAGTGTTCAGCATGTGTTGTACACGATCCTGCAAACCTACTTATTCGAAAAATAGGCGTAAGCATGCGGGGTGAAGAGATTGAAGTATAGAGCATTAATCGAAAGTATGACCGTAGAAGAAAAGGCATCTTTAATGTCTGGCGCAAACTTTTGGAATACAAAAGCAATCGACCGGGTGAAGATTCCCAGCATTATGCTGACAGATGGACCGCATGGATTGAGGAAGCAAGGCGGAAAGGCAGACCACTTAGGCTTAAATAAAAGTCTGCCTGCCACTTGTTTTCCGACGGCGGCAACCTTGGCTAATAGCTGGGACAGACAATTGATCTATGAGGTTGGACAAACGATTGGAAAAGAAGCAGCTAGCGAAAAAGTGAGTGTGTTGCTTGGTCCTGGATTGAACATCAAGCGGAATCCGTTATGCGGACGAAATTTTGAGTATTTTTCCGAGGACCCTTATTTAACGGGAGAATTAGCGAGTGAGATGGTCAAAGGCATTCAGGTGAACGGCATCTCTGCATGTCCTAAACACTTTGCGGTCAATAGCCAAGAACATATGCGAATGACGATTGACGAAGTCGTGGATGAACGCTCGTTAAGAGAATTGTATTTAGAAGGATTTAGACGTGTAGTTGAGAAGGGTCAACCGAAAACCATCATGACCTCTTACAACAAAGTCAACGGCACGTTCGCCAATGAAAATAACGATTTGTTACAGGATATTCTGTACGGTGAATGGGATTTTAATGGCGTAGTCGTTACGGATTGGGGCGGTAATAATGACCGTGTTGCAGGGTTGAAAGCAGGCAATCAATTGGAAATGCCTTCAACCAATGGAATTACGGATCAAGAAATCGTGCAAGCCATTAAAAACAATGAGCTAGACGAAGAAGTGCTGGATGACGCCGTCGATCGTCTGCTCGGATTAGTCTTTACTACCCAGCTCCATGATCAAGATACATCGCGTATCGATTATGAGGAGCACCACAATAAAGCGATAGAAGCTGCCAAACGTTCGATTGTGTTATTGAAAAATGACGATAAGATATTACCGCTTAAACACGGCAATAAAGTTGCGATTATTGGTGATTTCGCCAGTAATCCTCGCTACCAGGGTGCTGGAAGTTCGCTTATTAATCCTGCCAAGCTATCCAATGCCTGCGATGTGCTCGGTCAATCTGGCTTATCGATTGTGGGATATGCGAAAGGCTTCAAGCGAATGGGTGGAAAAAATGACCGTCTGTTAAAGGAAGCTGTTACGTTAGCTCAGAAAGCAGATACCATTTTGCTGTTTTTGGGGCTGGACGAAGGCAGCGAAGCCGAAGGTGTTGACCGCGTAAACCTTAGCTTACGTGATAACCAGCTCGAACTGCTTCGTTCATTAACAGAAGTCAATTCCAATATTGTGGTGATTCTCGCTGGCGGTGGTGCCATTGAAATGCCGTTTATAAAGAATGTCAAAGCTATCGTTCATACCTATTTATCTGGACAAGGAAGCGCTGAAGCGTTAAAGAGTGTTTTACTTGGAGAGTACAACCCAAGTGGTAAGCTCAGCGAGACATTCCCGATTAAGTATAGTGATGTCTCTTCTGCTCCTTATTATCCAGGTAAGGAGGCAACCGCAGAGCATATCGAAGGCATTTTTATCGGTTACCGTTATTTTGATACCGTGAATAAACCTGTGTTATTTCCGTTTGGTTATGGGCTGTCCTATACAACCTTTGCATATACGGATTTAACGGTTAATCAGCATCAGGTTTCATTTACCATCACCAATACAGGGGCAGTCGCAGGGGAAGAGGTTGCGCAGCTCTACATCCAGAAACAAGATTCATCGATATTTAGAGCCAAACGAGAATTAAAAGGTTTTGAAAAGGTGAGCTTAGAGCCGGGTGAAAGCAAACGTGTCACAATGATTCTGGAGGAACGTGATTTTTCGTATTATAATCCGACGATTCACGATTGGGCGGTCGAGCCTGGCGCTTACGACATTCAAATCGGAAGTTCAATCCAGTCTATTCTTTTGAAGGAACATGTTATGCTTACGGGCGATTCGGTTTCTTGTGAATATACAAAGGATCAATTCCCACATTATTTTAGCGGACATGTTCATGAAGTAACGGCAGCGGAATATAAGGGGCTCTTGGGTTATGAACCTCCTTCTCCTTATTGGGATCCAAAGCAGGACTTGGGGTTAAACGACACCATTGCTCAAGCTAAATATAAGAACGCACTTGGAAAAACAATCTATCATATTGTCCTTTTCTTTAACAAGTTTTTTGAAGCAGTCAATAAACCTCTGCTAGCGAATAATGTCTACTTTGTTCTGAATATGCCTTTTCGTCAAATCGACCGTTTTACTGGCGGGAAAATTAGTCGAAAGCAAATCTTGAAGGTGTTGAAATGGATAAATCGATAGGAAAATAGCAAGCGAGGAAAAGGGGATACTACGGTATCTCCTTTTTCTAGGCTTCAAAGGAGAAATAGAAGAGTATGAGCGAAGTAAATATCGAGAAAAATACAGGAATGATGGGTGTTTGGAATAAATTCAAGGGACAACATCCGAATATTGCACAATTCATAGTATTTTTTATACTGAGTGCTGGAATGACGGTATTACAACTTGTTCTAATGCCTTTATTTAAACTCATATTTGCACAGACATCATTACTATCTACAAGCTTTCAAGTTTTTCAGTTAGGACATAACTTTGATGGAAGTGCTTATTATATATTCGATTATGCGGCTGGTTCGCTTACATCAGGAGGTGGAGGAGGACTTGGCTATTTTCTTGCCGTTCAAATTACGCTCGGCATTGCACAGATCATTAACTTTTTCGCACAGAGAAGTATTACATTTAAATCAAACAGTAACGTTTGGAAGGCTGCTTTCTGGTATGTATTAGCGTATATTCTTATAACCGTTGGTGCTGCCGCGGCGCAAGGATTTTACAAGGCTCCTATCTATAACTTATTAATTAACACATGGGGAATGGGTTCAATGGGGGAGACAACAGCGGATATTATTACAATGATTATCAATAGTACAATTTCGTTCTTGATATTCTACCCTATCTTTAAAATCATTTTTAAACAGGAGCCTGCAAAATAGGCTTAGTAAAGGTACACCTTTCCTGATTTATGGGGGAGGTGGTTTTTTTATTTAAAGCGTTTATTTATCTGAGAGCTTTATAAAAATGTAAACAATAACATTTTACGACAATATTCACCTTACTTTTACATGGGAGGTATGATATATTCTGGTGGAATATGGATAATAGGAAAAACGAAAGGGAGAATGCGTATGGAAGCGCTGGTGTGGACATCCAATGATAAGCTAGAGCTCTGCGAATGGGAAGAGCCACAGATTGTAACCCAGGATGAAGTTAAGATTCGGATTGAGATGACAGGCATTTGTGGAACAGATCTAGCGGTCATAACCGGTAAAGAGGAAGGAGTTCCAGGAATCATTCGTGGTCATGAGGCTGTGGGGACCGTAATTGAAATTGGCAGTAATGTTGACCGTGTTAAGGTGGGGGACCGAGTAGTTATCGATCCGAATCAAAGCTGCAATGAATGTTATTTTTGCTTGAAAGAACAGCCGCACTTATGTATAGGCTCCGATGGAAATGGGATGCCTATTGCTGGTTTGAATCGAAATGGGACATTCACTTTTTTTTTCTCAACTGTACAAACGTTTGCGCACCTTTTACCTGATCATATGAGCTGGGAGACGGGGGTATTAATTGAGCCGCTTGCCTGTGTGCTGCACAATTTCAAAGAAGCTAATGTCACGGCTGACGATAAGGTGCTCATTCTTGGATCGGGTCCAATGGGGCTGTTAAGTCAAATGGTGAGTAAATCAAAAGCTGCGCTCACGGTAGCGACGGAAATTAATCCTTATCGGTTGGCATTTGCCAGAGAAATCTCGGATTTTGCTCTAACACCATCCCAATTAAATCAAGCTACCGTAGATGAAATCTGCGCGGGACATAAGTTTGATGTGATTATCGATACGGTGGGCACTCAGCTCGAAGTAGCGGATGAATGGATTGAGCGAGGAGGGCGCATTGTTCCTTTTGGAATTAATGCAAAGTATCGGTACACCTTTTCCCCTACCAGATTCGTACAGCATGCAATCAAAATTATCGCAGCAGGCGAATACCGCTACATGTTCGAGGAAGCTTTGCGGTTTGCCGCTGAGACACCTGAACTGGAGAAATTGGTGACCAGAAAAGTTAAGCTCAATCAGCACGAGGCAGCAATAAACGAGTTGATCGGCTATGAATTGAACTCTTTGAAGGTGGTTGGGAGTGACACCGTAAAGACGGTTTTTGTTCCCTAAACGTAGAACTGCATCAACGAGAGGTGGATCTGTTAATGAGCAAAGAAAGCAAATTTAGACTTGTTCAGGATTACTTGTCTACACACAAAGATAAAGACGTCGCGCCAATTTGGATTCCTGCTGTGTGGAATGAGTGCAAATATGAGCGTGTTCTTTTCGAAAAAGACGGTGAAATTTGTGTACATCCGTATGATTTTTTGACAGAGCATTTGAAGTATGTAGACAAGCTTTCGTGGAGATATTCGCTCAAGGAACGCACGAATTTAGACGACAGCGCGATCTATTCTTCATTAATTCGTTATTCGACGGCTTGGGATTACAACCATGATGGAACAATTGAATCCGGCACTTTTTTAAGATTCCTTATTCTTCTGCCGCTGTTAAAAAAAATGGGCATCAATATTCTGTATATGCTTCCAGTGAACCAGTACAGCAAGTTGAATCTGAAAGGAGATATCGGGTCACCTTACGCTGTGCAATCGTTATTCCACTTGGATCAGAACCTACACGACAGCCTGCTGGATGGTATGGAGGAGTTTACGATCCACGATGAGCTCAGCGCTTTGGTAGAAGCTTGTCATTTGCTTGATATTAAGACTGTTGTTGATTTCATTCCCCGTGTAACGGCGAAAAACAGTGCGTTCATTACCGACCATCCCGAATGGGTGTATTGGATCAAAATGCAGGAATTAGAAGGCTTTGCACCGCCATCGATTCCTGAGCTTGGATTCTTTGAGGAGTGTACGCCTGACAAATTGGAGACGGTCTACCACAGCCAGGAAACCGCAGCATTTCTGCGGAAGTTTTCGCCGCCGCCCAATGAACTTCATCCAATCCTTTGGCAGCAGTTAAAAGAGAAGGCTGCTAAAACTGAAGATGAGCTATTAACTTTGGTGGAGCAAGAGATGGGGATAACGACTGCTCCCGCGCATTCGGATTGGATTAACGATGTGCAGCCGATTTGGACAGACATTACATTCTTGCGCCTCTACAAGGACTTTTCTCCGCAAGTGAGACATCTTATAAGTTCGGATCAGGCACCATATGTTCTTTTTGATACGATTAAATGCAATGACTACCCGGGTGAGGAGCCGAATCTGGAGCTATGGGATGTGCTGGAGGAGGCCGTACGGTTTAATCTCGAAAAGTATGGGATTGATGGCTTCCGCATCGATATCGGACATGTACTTCCTATTCCGCTGTTGACTCGTATTTTTGACACGATTAAAGAGTTGAATCCGAATGCAATCTTGATCAGCGAAGATTTGTTCAATCGTAATCACAAGAAGGCGGCGAGCACCGGCTACAACATTATGCTTGGCAGCGGATGGAATGTCATGACGCAAATCAATAAGGACAATCTCGTTTCATTCTTAGAGGAGCTGCCTGAGTTAAACATTCATGTGTTCGCCTGTGCTGAAACAGCAGATACGCCTCGGATCACGAGCCGTGGCGGTGTTGAGGTGGCTCGGATGATTGCAGTATTTAATCAATTTCTTCCGAATGCAATTCCATACGTGACGACTGGCTATGAAATGAATGAGGAGCAGCCCCTCAACTGTGGTCTTGGCGACAACACGAACGGAGAGGAGATTTCCCGCGCTTTTTTTAACGTCATGCAAATTAATTGGACTAATCCTGCACCGATGCTGCCGCTGCTGACGGAGCTGAGTGAATTCAAGAAAGATTGGCCTCAGCTAGTGAAGCCAGAAAACTTTTTCGTGGCTCAATCACCGGAAGGTACAGTTCTGTACGGGTATATGCATGGCGAACAGACGCTGCTCTGCTGCTTTAACTTGAGTGCTGATGCTTCCTGCCAAGTTGATTTGAAGGCTGCGGTACCTGGGCGGTGCCCAATGACCGTGACACTGGATAGTTCCTTAACGGGCAGCATCGCAGGTCAGACGTTAGACAGCTTACTGCTTGCACCAAATCAGGCTTTAGTGCTCGTAAACAATCATAGACAAGTTAGTTAAGGGAGAGAGGCAGCGATGGAAAAGAAGAACAAAGAAATTGTGTTATGGCATGAGTTTGACGGTCCGGGAGATACCTCGATTGAGGTGTTGGAGGGAATTTGCAAGCTGTATACAGAGCGCTTCGGCGTACAAATTACGCCACAAGTGATGAACATTACGGAGTTGACTGCGCGCCTGAACCAAATTAAGGACACCCATCAAGGTCCGCATCTGGCGATGGTTCCTGCGGATATGTCCTCCTACGTTGAGAATGGCCTTTACTCTGAAGTACCGGGCTGGCTATTCGATGATGCACTCACTGAAGGGGCACTTTCAACGATGCAACTGGATGGTGTTCAGTATGGTATCCCGGTATTACGGGGCAATCATCTGGTTGTGTATTACAATCCGGAGATTTACGCCAGTGCGCCGACGACATGGGAAGTGTTCGAAGAGGCAGCAGAGAGGTTGTCCGCTCAAGGCATCATACCGATTGGAGCAGATTTACAGCAGGGTTATTGGTTTATTCCGTTTCTTACAGCTTTCGGTGGTTGGCCTGTTCAGGATGGAAAGCCGAATATCGTAACCCCTGAAATGAAGCGAGCACTTGAGTTCATCCATGACAAGATGGATCAAGGCGTGCTCGTCAGTCTCGACGGTTCCACAGGACTGTTAGAGCAGTTTATTGACGGTAAGATTGGCGCCATTATTTGTGGAGAGTGGATTTATAACCATCTGGACAAGCAGATGAACAACAGGCTTGCGGTCTGCCAGCTTCCGGTCATAGAAGGCCAGCAATCGCTATCCATGTCTTCTTCTATCGGCTTGATTTACCCGAATCATTCGTTAACGTCGGAGGAACGGGAAGATATCTTATCGTTCACGCATTTTATGCTGAGTGATGAATGCCAGACCATGTGGACGCTCGGTGTGCAGCGGATTCCGGCTCAGGAAGAGGTGCTGAACCGTCTAGCTGCCTCTGCTACGCCTAACAAAAAGATGATTATATCGCTGTTGGAGCACGCACGGCCGATGCCGACGTACCCCTTCATGATTCATGTATGGGAGGCGCTAAATGCGGGTCTAACCGAGCTGGCCTTAAGCAATTCTGAACATGCATTGAAAAAAATTGAACAGACCATCCAAGCATTCTGGGGCGCATATAAAAGCTAAAAAGAGACGGGGAGAAGACAAATGAAAACAACGATATTCAGCCAAATTTCGATTGACGGTAAGCTCACTATGGGAGCTGGTAATTCGAGTAAGGAGCTTTTTTCTTTGTTTTCCAGTGAGGATATGGAATTCATTCATCTATTCCGGGGGAATGTGCAGGGCATTATGGTCGGCAAAAATACAATTCTTACGGACAATCCCTTTCTTACTAATCGGTATGAGGAGAACAAAAATCCAATCCGGATCATTCCGACGTCCACCTTGGATATTCCGCTGGATAGCAATGTGCTCTCGGATGAGGGGAGGACGATTATTGTCACAACCGAGAAAGGACGGGATGAATATAAAATCAAGCAGATCCGGGAAAGAGGGAAGGAGTGCCTCATCTGCGGTGAGGATAAAGTCGATTTCGTGGAGCTTGAACGTCAGTTGGAAGACAACTTCGGGATTACCAGCTTGATGGTCGAGGGCGGCGGCTTTTTGAACTGGCATATCTTCGATCAGGACATCGTCGATGAAATTATTCTGATGCAGCTTCCGATCATCATAGGGGGTTCCACGAACATTACTTTAGTGGATGGAGACGGATATCAGCAATTGTGCTTTGCGAAAAAGTTCAAGGTTGTAGAAATTCAGCCAAAAGATAATTATACGCTCATGCGCTACAAAAAAGTGATATAACCTCACACGCAGTCATAGACTGCGAATGGCTATGGACGCGGTAAAATCGAGAATATGGGGGTTGTGAATGATCCATGTCAGAGAAAGAGAACTTCTACAAAAGTGTGTATAAAATCGCTGTACCTGTTACGCTTCAAAGCTTACTGATGGCATTGCTCAATTTGACGGATCAGTTGATGGTCGGGCAGCTTGGAGATGTGGCGATTGCCTCGGTGGGAATGTCCACCAAAATATATGGGATCATCGCGGTTGTCTTGGCTGGTCTATCGACGGGTGTGTCTATTTATGCAGCCCAGTTTTGGGGGAACAAAGATTCCAAAAGCGTCTCCCAGGTGCTGGGCCTTGGACTGATCGTCGGCTTCGCGTTCTCGTTCTTATTTTCTGCGGCTGTCTTCATCGATTCGCCGCTTTTCCTGAGCATGTTCACGACAGATGCGAATGTAATAGATAATGGGTATATTTTTCTGCAGATCATGTCGATCGGCTTTGTACCTGTCATGCTCACGATGATGTATTCCGCCATTTTGCGTAGTACGGGCCATGCCAAATGGCCGATGTATGTAAGCTTAATTGCTGTTGTGTTGAATATTATACTGAATTACGTACTTATTTACGGGAACTTCGGCGCTCCAGCGCTTGGTCTGAAGGGCGCAGCTATTGCAACCCTTATTTCCAGGGTAATAGAATGTTTGTTGATCATTGGTGCCGTGTACCGATATCGTTTACCAGGCGCTGTTGGGTTAAAGAACTTGTTCATCATTCCTAAACCGCTCATCCGCAAGTTTTTTGGAACGACGTATCCGCTGCTGCTGACTGAATTGATCTGGGTATTGGGTGAAACGGCATATGCGATCATCTATAGCCGCATGGGGACGATGGAGATGACGGCGATGACCATTACCTTCCCATTGCAAGGGCTTTGCATCGGCTTATTGTCCGGTCTGGCTAGTGCAGCTGGGGTTTTGGTTGGCAACCGTTTGGGCGCGAACGAAACGGATATCGCACTCGATCATGCGAAAAAGTTCATTCGTCTTGGCATTATCATCTCTCTAATTGTCGGGGTTATCATTGCGGCAGGCTCGAAGCTGTATGTCTCCGCATTCAATATCTCCGAGGATGCTAAACAGATGAGCATATATATCGTTATCGTATTCGCTGGATTTCTTTGGGCCAAAGTTTCCAATATGATTATAGCAGGCGGCATTCTAAACAGTGGGGGAGACAGCAAGTTCGTGTTCAGCATGGAATCGACCGCGACATGGCTGATAGGTGTCCCCTCCGGACTGTTGCTGTCATACGTCTGGAAGCAGCCAGTCTACCTTGTATATCTCGTCATATCACTTGAGGAGGTTGTCCGTTTTGGCTTCGGCTACGCCCGGATTTACTCCCGGAAGTGGATGAGAAATTTAGTTAACGATTTGGCTGAAAAAGCGATGTAAGGGCTGATTGGATCGCTCAAGGCTCCCGTGTATTTCCGCTTAAGGGAATGTCACGGGAGTCTTTTTATAACTAATGATATGATTGTCGTATGGGGTGGCTTTGAACGGGTGATAATTAATTAAACATGTCTAGTCAGAAAGGAACTGCTATGCAAGAAACTTCTAGAAACCATAGGTTCAATTATTTTTTTGAAATGATTCTCTACCTCATTTGCGGAGTATCAATTGTTTATTTTGGCCTGAATGGAAATGATGATAAAACATTTCAAGCGGCCCTTATCATTCTAGTCCTGTTACTCTTTAAGGGCTTAATCACAAGGACCAACAGCGAACTGCCTCCCGCACTTCAATTTTCGGTGCTGGTCTTTATCACAATCACGATGATGCTCGCCAATTTATTCAATTTGTATGGTGTCATCCCTTATTTAGATAAGATTGAACATCTGCTGTCTGGAATTATTTTATTCTTCGTAGGACGATTCATCTTGATCAAGATGGCTAAGCGTAAAGGGCTGGGCGGTCTGCCTTCCAACATCATCATTTGGTTCGCGTTCCTGTTTGCTGTTGCAATGGCTGGAATGTGGGAGATTTATGAGTTTACGGTGGATCATCTCTTTGAGCTTCATTCGCAAAATGGTAGTTTGACCGACACGATGATGGATATGATTTGCGGAACATTGGGCGCTCTCGTCGCCTCCTTCTATTTATTCGTAGAAGTACGCAGAAAAACGTAGCTTTGATCAACGTTAATTTTCATGTTCACTAGGAGACTTCTTAGGAATTCTAATCTGAAAAATGGTTTCCGTCACGGCTTCGTCCAGCAAACGCACGCTGCCATGGTGCAATTCCGCGATTTCCTTGACGATCGAGAGCCCGATGCCAAGTCCCTCGCCTTTTCTTCCACCGTCAGCGCGGTAGAAACGCTCGAAGATACGCTCGCGATCCTCTCGTGCGATCCCTTTACCCCGGTTTTTGACCGTGAGAACCACTTCCTCTTGTTCCTCCGTCAATCCAATTCCCAGATAGTGTCCTTCTTCACCGTAACGAACGGCATTGTCCAGCAAGTTGCGCAAAGCACGTTCGATCAGCGGTGCGTCGATCATAACCTCGATATCCGTATCTTGGATGTCTGCCTCCAACACGATGTTCTTATCGTCCAGGAATAAGAGGTAATCGGCTGCGATCTTTCGCATTAATTCCGACAGGTTATGCGGAGCAAGCTGAAGCCGAAGTAAATGCTCTTCTTGACGGGTAATGTCGAGTAACTGATCAAGCAGCTTATCCATGTAGCGAGAACGCTGCAGGATGATTTTGGCCCCGGACTGAAGCTCGTTCTCATTCTTGTACGCACCGGTACGGATCATCTCGGCATAACCCAAAATCATAGTTAACGGCGTTCGCAAATCGTGGGACAGGTCCGATAAGAGCAGTCTTCGCCGATGTTCTAACTGTTCAATTTGGGCAGACTGGCTCTGGATACGCATTGCCATTGAATTGTAGTGTTGGGTCAGCTGAGCGATCTCGTCCCTCGACGTATCTTCCAGCACGATGACATCGCTTCGGATTCCGACTTGGTTCAGCGCGTTGTTCAGTTTTGTAATGCGACGATCGGTGGAAGAGAAGAACCATAAGGAAAGGAGATAGGGAAGCAACAACGCCAGTAACAGAGGTAAAATAAATGTTAGTAAAGCTTTATACGTTCGGAGAAAAAAATATATTTGTCCAGATGTCATGTCTTCGCTGGATAAACTCAATAACATGTAATAGGATCGATGATCATGGGCAACGGAATAAGTAAGAGTGATCGGAGTATTTTCACCCCAAAGATTATTTGGCATATGGTCAACACGGTCGGCTAATTTGCGGAAGTCGTAGGAATTATTCTCGCCGGCGGAATCATACAGCGTCGAACCGTCCTCAGCCAGCCACTCTAGGCGGATCTTGGAATGCGGGCGTAGTACTTCTTCCAGAATGGGTTGAACCTCTGGTCCCGAGTAGGCGTCTTGCCGTTCTATAGCCGTAAGTGCTTCTTGTGCGATGGCGTTTAACGTCTTCAGATCATATCCCGGGGTCCAAGTCTTCCCGGTCATTAGGGTAATCGTAATAAACAAGACAATGCTTCCTGCGGCACTGGATAGCATCATCAGCCATAGCTTAGTTCGTCTCTTCATCGTCCGTCACCTGAGAGGCGGTAGCCGATGCCGCGAATGGTATGAAGATTAGATTGGGACCCGGATGCGCTTTCAAGTATTTTTCGGATGCGGCTGATGAAGACGCTGAGGTTGTTGGCGTCATAGTTTTCATGCTGCCAGACTTGTTTGTAGATTTCTCCTTTTGTTAGTACGCGATCAGGATTGAGCATGAACACTTGCAGTAGATGGCATTCGACTGGAGTCAGTCCATGTTGTTGCCCATCATTATGTAGTACATAATTGTCGATATCCAGAATAAGTTTATTCAATTGAATCACATGGGGCCGGTTGGAGGTCTCAGGATGGTGCCTGCGGAAGTGGGCCTGTATCCGCGCCAGCAGCTCCATTGGACTGAAAGGCTTGGTCATGTAATCGTCGGCTCCCAGTCCAAGTGCGTCGATTCTGTCTTCCACTTCTCTTCTCGCACTAAGCGCAATGACCAGCGTTTCCGGACGATGTTCCCGCAAGTAGCGTAGAACTTCGAAACCGTTACCGTCGTCCATCATGATGTCCAGAACGATCAGTGAGAAAGGCTGCGCTTGTAGCTGTAAGATCGCCTGCCGCCCAGACCCCGCTTCGGCGATGTCCCATCCGGCGCGTTCCAGATGTAAGCGAATAAGCTCGCGAATGTCGGGTTCATCATCGACGATCAGAATCCGGTCCATGTTTTCATCACTCTCCATTTTTTGCTAACTATGATTTCGTTATTATAGAAAAATTAGGTAAAATTAGGATCGGAATATCGGATGGGGATTTTGATAAGTAGAAGTCGGTTCTTAGATAAACGTATAATGGTTCATTGAAAAGGACAAAAGAGGGAGCTACATACATCGTAACTTAGGTCATAACTGAGGAGTGGTAGGCATGGCACGTGTCTTATTTATTAATGCTGGATCAGAGGGACATATCAATCCAACGATTGGCGTTGTACAGGAGCTCATTTCTCGTGGAGAAGAGGTAGTGTACTTCACTATAGAAGCTTTTCGGGAGCGTATGGAGGAGACAGGTGCTATAGTACGGACATTGGACGCTCAACAATTTATAAAAGCCTTTATTTCAGGTGGGAGAGATTATCTGCTTGAAAGAGTCAATGGGCTTTTACTTACGGCGGATATCGTTATACCAAGCGTTCTTGAACAGATTAAGGGGGAGCATTTCGATTACATCATCCATGATTCGATGTTTGGTTGTGGACGTTTACTGGCTCAAATTCTTAATCTTCCTGCAATCAACTCTTGTACTTCTTTTGCACAGACAAAGGAATCATTTGATCAAGTCATGGAACGATTCTACACAGAAGCCCCTGCAGAAATAGTAAAAGCTGTAGACGATAGATTTCAAAGTCTGACCATAAAAATAAAGGAACAATATGGTGTGCAGATTCACTCTCCTTACGAAGTGTTCTGTAAGCCTGCACCACTTACAATCGTGTATACGACAAGGGAGTTTCAACCTTATGGAGAAGCCTTCGACCCATCGTATAAATTCGTTGGTCCTTCCATCTCTTCACGATTAACGCCAGATCATTTTGATTTTTCTGCAATTAAGGGAAAGGACCTAATTTACATTTCAATGGGTACGGTCTTCAACCAAGCAAGTGATTTCTATAAGCTTTGTTTTGAGGCATTCGGGAATACGGATTATACGATTGTTATGTCCATTGGGAACAAAGTGCAAATCTATGATTTGGGAGAAATTCCTCCCAACTTCATAGTTAAAAACTATGTTCCACAGACGGATATATTACAGTACACAAAAATATTCATTACACATGGTGGAATGAATAGTGCGCATGAGGGTCTCTACTATGGGGTTCCGCTAATTGTAATCCCACTAAGTGCGGATCAGCCGATCATTGCGGAGCAAGTCGTCAATATTGGAGCGGGCATTAAATTACAAATGCAAGGATTAACTGCAACTGAACTGCGTGAAGCTGTAGAGCGTGTGCTCACCCTTCCGTCATTCCAAAAAGCTGTTGCAACGACTAAAGATTCCTTTCGAACATCCGGTGGATCTCATCAAGCTGTTGATGAGATTTTCAAATGGAAGTGTCAATATCTTGGTTAGTGTGCATGACCATCCGTTGAAGGATGGCCATATTTGTTTAACTTTCGAGACAAGCCTATCGCGTACTCTCCACATAATTAAAAATAGCATCTCTCAACTCAAACTCGTACGTCAAACCATTCACAAGTCCCACCACATGATTGCTGTCATACAGATCAAGCATGAAGCCAGCCATTTCCTTCGCGGTATGGAATTTCCGCACAGCGCCGTGATATTCGAAATTCGTGATATCGAAAGCACGTTTCGCGAATTCTGTTTCTGTTGCGGCAGGTGCCAACACTTTAACCTGCATAGGTGCACCTTGACTCTTCAACTCATGAGATAGTCCTTCAGTAAATGCACTTACATAAAACTTGCTCGCACAGTACGTTATAGCATTGCCCACAATCGTATAACCGCCACCAGATGAAACGTTAATTAATTGCGTGCCTTCAATAGTGGAGTAGTCTCGAACGAATAAAGAGGAGAGTATAGTCAACGCTTCTATGTTCAGATGTAGCATTGTAGTTATTTTATTTAAATCTTGCTCGGCCACTGAAGCAAAGTTCCCAAATCCGGCATTGTTGATCCAGGTTTCGATGGAATATCCTTGCAGGCTTTCATACAATGTATAAGCATTCTCGATAACGGATAAGTCAATCGTTTGAATGACAACCTCTACATTAGGATGAATACCAGCGATTTTAGACTGTAATTCCTCTAGCTGTTCCTTTCTGCGGGCCACAAGGATTAAGTTTTTTCCACGAGAAGCAAAAGCTAGGGCAGTTTCATAACCTATCCCTGAACTAGCGCCGGTAATTACAGTGTACTTCATGTGAGTTCCTCCTATTTTTTCTACGAGAATGTAATTCGATCTTACAGCGATTTGATTATATAGGTTAGAGTTTACTCTAAGGCAAATGTTTTTTATAATCAGGGTGACTTTCAAAATAAAATAGATTAGAGGATTTGCATGTACACGATTAGCGAGGTATCCAAGTTATTGGAGATAACCACATATACACTGAGATATTATGAAAAAGAAGGGATCGTTGCTCCGATACGCAATGCGAATGGAGAAAGGGTATATGATGATACTCATCTTGCTTGGCTGCGATTTGTACTGAGGTTGAAACAAACCCAAATGCCCATCTCACAAATCCGGCAATATGCCCAGTTATATTTAGAAGGAGAACATACAAGCCAAGCCCGCTTGAATCTTCTGGAAAATCATAGAAGCTCAGTTCAGGATCAAATCAGACATTTAACAGAGACAGAGAAGATGCTGAACGACAAAATTGCTAATTACAAGGTCTTCATTAGTAAAGGGAATACACTGGATTTGTCTATGGATGATTAGTTGTAAAATTACGCTTCATCCATGAAAAAGGGGATTACCTCAGGCCTCACGGCCAACAGGTAATCCCCTTTTCCTCATACATATGGATCTGTTGCAGCGTTTATTATTTCAGAGGAATTTTGATCTCTAGTTGCTTGTTGTAATTTTTAACTACATTACCTTTGGCATCTACTTTATAAGCCCCTGCAGTGCCTTTTTCAAACACCGCTTGATAAGGTCTGATAATGAGATATTCTGCGGCCGGGCGAAGCGCCTCGAACAATAAATCTTCAGAAACAGTATTATGGGTTGTTGCAACAGATTCCCGTGCAATATATTCTAATTCGTTTCCCAGATTATCATAAATATCATATCCTAAAGCCTGTGCTTGGGTAGCAACCCCTTTAACTGCTAAAGCAATGCGCACAGAAGTCTCTCCCACAGCAACACGATTAGTTTTGATTTCAAATTGGTTGTCTTTCTTTAAAGCTGGTAGCTGAATGTTACGCGCTACTCCTGCTTGCTTAAGAGAAAACTTTAGTACATACGGATCTTCGATTCCGTTAAGCTTCACATGGATGCTCAATTCAGAGGAAGCCAGGCTTGCCTTTTGCTGCTCAGTTAGCCATCCGGTCTGCAATACAACAACCGCCTTGTTGGCGTCACCATCACTGATCCAGCGTGGTGATTTAAAATCAATTCCACCTGAATTAGTGAGCTTGGCGTCTACTGCCATAATGGTTCCTTCTGCAAGGTAAGGCTCACCTTTATCGTTCAAGGTTACACCTGCGAGCATTCCTGAGAACAGGGATCCCTCACGGCTCAGATCGATCTTAATATAATTACCGTCAAACTGTGCACTGCCCTTTAAAGTAAGCTGATCGTGTGAATCGGCGACTTTTGTTGTATTCAGGGAAGCTTCAGCGGCGGTTTGAACACTGGCTGCTTGGGTTAAAGCCGGCATTCCCAACGCTCCAAGGCATACAGCAGCACTTAAAATTACAGACAATTTCGTTGTCATTTTCTTCATGATATCATTCTCCTTAGTGTTTATTTAACTAGCACGTTTATTTCCAGACCATCGATATAATGCTTCACAGGATTTCCGGAGCTGTCTGTTTTGAATGCGCCACTCTTACTTTTTGGATCCTCGAACTCATAAAGATAGCCACGGATTGTGAGCATATTGGGATGTTTCTCGAACGGCTCTACAAGCAGATTCAGATCCTGTGATCTATTGGATGAAAGGAGTGCTTTTTGCGATATATTTTCCAATACCAGTCCCTGTTCATCCGTCACTTCAAAGCCCAATGTATTAAAATCTGCGTAATCCCCGTCAGTCTCTTGTTCAATGTTGAGTAACAGGCGCGTGGTTAATGGGCTATATTCCAGCTTTTGCAGCGTCAGACTCCATCCCTCTGCTTGTGCGCGCATATCAGGTACGACAATACTATTTTCTGTAACCTTACGTGCAGGAATCTCCAGAATGTATGGTGTATCTATACCGTTTAAAAGAAGGGTTACAGTCAGTTCAAATTGATCAGGGAAAGGCTTGGTGATCCCCAAATTCGAAGAATCCACCAGTTGAAAAATAGCTGTACTCTGCTCCTTGCCTTCCATCCAGGTTAGAAAAGGAACAGCTTCCCAATGACCATCTGAGAATTCCTCCATTGAAACCCCATCGATCAAAACTTCTGCGGACATTATTGAACCTTTGCCTAGAAAAGGCTTCCCATCCGCTCCAATCGTCACGCCGGTGAGCTTCCCGTCCAGCCCTTCTCCCTCGCGCTTCACTGAGAATGCCAATCGGTTGCCATCAAATACAGCCTCTTCGGCAGACAAGGTGATTCCATCATGCGTATCACTACTATTCGGTCGGGTAATCAGACCCAGACGCTGAGCAGCTTGCAATCCTATATCATCTGCCCGTTCAAAAATTCCGCCTATCCATGGAAGCTGCTTGAGTGCATTGGCCAACGTTGGCGGATAGACGGCCGTTAGCATAACACTTAGCACTATCGCTGCAGATACAGCAGCTGCGATTTTTGGATATATCCGTTTTTTCTTTTCCTTTTCCACAGGATCCTGGACAATTGTGGCGAGTGATGCATAAATCGAATCCTGCCGCGACCGCAGTAAAGGTGGAAGCTCCTGTATATTAGCCTTTCCTAGCTCCCTGATCTGCTTTTCTAAATTGTTATTATTCATTAGCAAGACCCTCCTCCCGCACAGGATGTATCTGTTTGGACAACAATCTCCGTGCGCGATGAAGTCGTGCCCTGACCGCTCCTTCGGAGATGTCGAGCACATCTGCAATCTGCTTAATGGATAAATCGTCATAATAAAAAAGCACGATAGCAAGCCGCAGGGATTCGTCCAACTGATTAATGAAGCTTTGCAGGTCTACGTTGCCTGAATCTTCAAAATGCACATAGGAATCGACCGGTTCTTCGGGAATTTCCGCCACAGCTATAGTTCGCTCTCGCATACGAAGTAACTGATTGCATTCATTAATCAGGATGCGTATAACCCAGGTTTTAAAAAACTTAGGCTGTTTAAGGTTGGCCAACCCTTTATACACCTTCAGTGTCGTCTCCTGAAGAGCATCCGCGCAATCTTCATCTTTTAGCAGAATGGTTTTGGCTAATCTGTACAACTGGGATTCCAGTTGCCTGAAAAGACGGGTAAACGCCTCGTGGTCGCCTTTCTGCGCTTTTTTGATATCCAGTTCGTTTTCCAGCAAATGATTTTTCCTCCTTGAGGGCCCTCTGTATGATTAGATGGAGAAGGCATACAAAAAGTTATATTTGGATAAAAAAATCTGAAATCTATTTAATATCATCTATTCCAGAATAATGGAAAACGAAGATTAAAGCCTATAAAGCTTGCTTAAGCATACAAAATGTTATCTTTTCATCCGTTACTAAATATTTTAACTATTGGTATATTGATTTGTAAGTGCTTACATAACTTGGGACGCACACATATGCATCTGAAAATTTAGAATGGAAGGTGATCAGAACGTGAGAGTTAATCAAAAGGGTATCTCTGCATTTTTAGCAGTGTTGTTGCTGCTAAGTTCATTCTCATTCAACATGAGGAGTGCTTTGGCTGCAGATTCGAACAGTTCTTTAATAGTAAATGGCGGTTTCGAGGACAATTTCTGGGATGATGGATCATGGAGTGTCGATACGGCAGATTGGAATCATGTAGAAATTAAGCATTTTGCATATGCCGATGATACTTGGCTAAATCCAGATGAAGGAGCTCATGCTTTCAAATATTGGATTAACAAAGTCGCTACTGGAAACCAGACCATCTCGCTTAAGCAGACTATAACGAACCTCCCTGCGGGAAGTTATGAGCTCTCAGTCAAGTCGATGGGCGGTACTGACAATGAGACGGGGAATGTTGAATTGTTTGCGGGTGACGAGAAGGCATCCGCTGTTGCTACCACTGGCTATAATGCTTGGGGAACGCTCACCCTGAAATTTATCTTGAAGCAGGATACCCCGAGTCTTGAGGTTGGTGCGAACATAAGCGGCGCTCCAAGCGCATATGGATTTCTGGACAGCTTTGAGTTGAAACAGTTGAGTACGGATACGACCCAGCCGGTGCCGGCGGATATTTTTGTAAAGAAGGTGGAAGGACTCCAGCCTGATTTTATTAAGGGCGTGGATATCTCCAGTATTATTTCTTTAGAGAATAGCGGAGTCGAGTTTTACAATGAAAACGGAGAAGTGCAGGATATTTTTACAACCGTACATGAAGCGGGGGTTAATTACGTTCGGGTACGGATATGGAATGATCCTTTTGATACAGCTGGAAAAGGTTATGGTGGTGGCAATAATGATCTGGCCACCGCGATTGAAATTGGGAAAAGGGCGACCGCAAACGGCATGAAGTTGCTAGTGGATTTTCATTATTCTGACTTTTGGGCCGATCCGGCCAAGCAGCATACGCCTAAGGCATGGGCAAATTTGAGTTTTGAAGATAAGAAGACAGCGCTTTACGAATATACCAAAGTAAGTCTGCAAGCTCTGCTTGATGCAGGTATTGATATTGGTATGGTTCAAGTAGGCAATGAAACGAATGGACAATTCGTTGGTGAATCTAATTGGACGAAGATGAGCCAATTGTTTAATGAGGGAAGCAAAGCCATTCGGGAGATCAATCCTGATATTCTGGTTGCTCTGCATTTTACAAATCCGGAGTCAGCAAGCAGATATGCCACTATAGCGAAGAATTTGCAAGATAACAATGTGGACTATGATGTGTTTGCAAGTTCTTATTATCCATTCTGGCATGGTACATTAAGCAATTTGACATCCGTGTTGAAGCAAGTAGCTGATACTTATGGTAAAAAAGTAATGGTAGCCGAAACCTCTTACGCGTATACCGCAGAAGACGGGGATGGACACGGAAATACAGCGCCGCAAAGCTCAGGTCAAACTTTAAACTACCCTATCAGCGTTCAAGGTCAGGCTAACTCAGTTAGAGACGTGATCGAAGCGGTTGCGAATGTGGGTAAAGCGGGAATTGGCGTGTTTTATTGGGAGCCTGCTTGGCTTCCGGTAGGTCCGAAAGACAATCTGGAGCAGAATAAGTTGATTTGGGAACAGTATGGTTCCGGTTGGGCATCCAGCTACGCGAAGGAATATGACCCTGATGATGCAGGGGAATGGTATGGCGGAAGTGCCGTTGATAACCAGGCTTTGTTTGATTTTAACGGACATCCGCTTGCCTCGCTGAATGTGTTCAAATATGTGAATACAGGCGCAGTGGCCCCTATTGCTGTAGATGAAATTAAGGATGTTTCGATAACGGCGATTGCTGGGGAGCCAATCCATCTGCCAACAGACGTAAGTGTTACTTACAATGATGGAAGTTCCGGCAAGATGTCAGTGGTTTGGGATCAACTTGCGCTTGAGCAAGCCATTAGCAAGGGCGCGGGCAGCTATGTGATCGGTGGAACGGTGGAAGGCGGTCAGGTGGTAAAGGCTCTTCTAGTTATTAAAAAAGAGAACTTTATCGTCAACGCAGGCTTTGAAAATAGCGATAGAAGCATGTGGAAAATCACCTATGCTGACGTTAATGCTCCACATACAGACTACCAAAATAAAGTTACAGATGCCAAAACAGGCAACTATTCACTACATTTCTACTCTGCGAAAGCAGTGGATTTTAGAGTAGAGCAGACTATTTCTGGTCTGAAGCCGGGATATTATAATCTTTCGATGTTTATTCAAGGGGGAGATGCTGCCAACCCCAATATGAATCTGTTTGCTGTAACGGATGGTAAGGAAGTAAAAGTAAACACCGGTGTGAAAGGATGGGCACAGTGGAATAATCCTGAGATCCAGGATATTCTCGTTACCGATGGAACCCTTACAATCGGAGCTAATATCAAAGCAGACGGCGGCGCATGGGGATCGATTGATGATTTCTATCTAAGCTTTGTCAAAGGTATTGAGGAACCTGCTATTGTTGATACGGATGCAGAAGTACAAAATATCACTTCTATGACAGCTACGGTTGGAGGAAATATCACTTCGGACGGTGGCGCTAAGGTTACAGAGCGAGGAATCGTATATTCTACTAGTGCCAATCCGACAATTGAGGATGGTAAAGTTATAGCTGAATCAGGTGGAACAGGTGCCTTTTCAGTAAGTCTTGCAGGACTTCAATCTGGATCTATCTATCATGTACGTGCCTATGCAGTGAATGCAACCGGAGTAAGCTATGGACAAGAGATTACGTTTACAACATTAAGTTCTAGTGCAAGCTTGAATAGCTTGAATTTGAGCGGCATAACATTGGATCAAACAGTGAGCGGAAGTGTATACGACTATACAGCGAGTGTACCGTATTCTTTATCTAACTTCACAGTGACGGCAACGGCCAGCGATGCTGTTTATGGTACCTTGACAGTGAGTATGTACAATAGTGCCAATACACTTGTGGCCGGTCCGATAAGTTTGGCAAGTGGGGCAACAAGCATAGAGCTTCCCCTTGAAGTAGGTAGTAACCGATTGGAGTTATTCGTAATTGCCCAAGATGGCACAGGTACGAGATACACAGCAACAATAACGAGAGCTGCGCAAGATAACGGTTCTGATGGTAATGGAAACGGTGGTAATGATGGTGGTAGTACCTCTAATGTCGTACTTCCGGTTATCTCCTCCAATGGGAAACTGACGCTTCCTGCAGGTCAAGCGGGTGAAGTCAGATTGGATAATGGGCTTGTGATTTCAATTCCAGCTAATGCTTCAGGCAAGCAGTTGGTATTAACGATTGAGAAAGTGCTTGATTCGCAGAATCTTCTCAGCAATCATGAGATTTTCGTAAGCCCGATCTATGAAGTTCTAAAAAATTTCGCGGAGAACTTTAGTAAACCAGTCGCGCTAACCTTTGTGTTCGATTCAGGACAAGTGAAGAGCGGCCAAACTGTAGCGATCTTTTATTATGATGAAGTGAAGAAGAGCTGGGTGAAAGTTAATGACGGCAAAATAGATGGAAATCGCATTGCTGCAGATGTGGATCACTTTACGAAGTTTGCTGTACTCGTAGTGGATCAAGCGACTGGATTACCGGTAACCAATGTATCTACTGAACCGACGACAGAGGTTCAATTTAGCGATATCTCGGGACATTGGGCACAGGCTAATATTAAGAAAGCGGTGAGCGAAGGGATCGTCAAGGGTTATGCCGACGGAACGTTCAAACCGAATGGTGCGGTGACACGCGCTGAATTTGCGGTGATGCTGATGAATGCGCTGAAGCCAACTGGAAACGGTGTGGAATTGGGCTTCACAGATACAATCCCTGCTTGGGCTGAGAAGTCCATTGCACAAGCCTTAGAGGCGAAGATTATACGCGGCTATGAGGATGTTACCTTCCGTCCGGCAGCGAGCATAACACGTTCGGAGCTAGCAGTTATGATCGCTAGAGCAGCAGGGGTAGATTTAACAACGGCGGCATCAACAGGCTTTGCTGATGATAGCCAAATTCCTGCATGGGCAAAGGATGCGGTTGCAGCCGTGAAGAAATCAGGCATTGTGAGCGGACGTAACGGCAATGTATTTGCACCAAATGAGACCGCAACAAGAGCAGAGGCAGTAACCATCATTATGAATCTGCTGCAAACTAAATAGTAAACCTACTGTAGTAAGAAAAAAGACCGTCCTTAGGACGGTCTTTTTGTCTATTCTCTATGTGCGCCCAAGCTTGGCATTCAAAAAAAGAAGAACCAGCAGAGTCTGCTGGTTCTTCTTACTTATATAAATAATTTGCATGCAAAGAAAGATCGTGATATTATAAAATAATCACTGTTGATTTCACGAATTTACACATAAGTGTAACATCTTATCTACACTATTATAATACCATGTGGATTAACAGTTTGTCAAATTTTAATTTTTGCTTCTTTATAACAAGAATGAAAAGGAGCGTGTTCGTGAAGATGGTAAACGTAATGGATTGGCAGCAAGAACAAGATCGGCTTGATTTGGTTACGGAAAAGCTGCAATCAAGAATCGCAGAACTAGAACCAGAAGTGACTGGGCTACGTGATCAAGTGGTGGACATTCGCAAGCGGTTTTGGGAAGAAGTCACGGTCAATACGAGCACAGACGAAGATTTCGAAGAGACCTTCTACAGTATAAAGCAGCAAGAAGCATTGTTGTCCGAGCGGGAGCGCAGTCACCGGCAGCGGGTGCAGCGTTTTAAGAATATGAAACGGCTACTGCCGTCTCCCTATTTTGGGCGAATGGATTTTCAAGAAGATGGTTTGGGCTTGAGTGAGAAAATTTATATCGGAGTGGCTTCTTTCGTTGATGCAGACGGTGTGGACTTTCTGGTGTATGACTGGCGAACGCCTATTGCAAGCATGTACTATGATCATTCCCCAGGGCCATCTACTTACGAAACGCCGGGAGGACAGATTACAGGTGAGATGATGCTGAAGCGGCAATATCAGATCCGTTACGGTCAGCTCCAGAACGTGTTCGATACGAGCTTAACGATCGGGGACGAATTGCTTCAGCAGGTGCTTGGCAAAGGCGCAGATTCACAAATGAAGAGCATTGTGGCGACCATCCAGAAGGAACAGAACGCCATCATCCGCAATGACAAAAGCCGTATGCTTATTGTGCAAGGAGCGGCTGGCAGCGGAAAAACGTCCGCAGCGCTGCAACGGGTAGCGTATTTATTATACAAACACCGCGATAGGCTCAAGGCAGATCAGATCGTTCTTTTTTCGCCAAATCCGATGTTTAACAGTTATGTATCGACGGTGCTCCCTGAGCTCGGCGAAGAGAATATGCAGCAAACGACCTTTCAGGAGTATCTTGCCTATTGGCTCGGATCCACGATGAATTTGGAGGACCCCTTCGAGCAGATTGAATATGTACTGACATCACAATCCTCACAGGGGTATGAGGCACGGTTAACGGGGATGCAATATAAGGCTTCTGAGGCTTTCCTGCATGCTCTTCAAAGCTACGCGTTATGGTTAGGCAAAGAAGGTATGCTGTTCCACAGTATCCGTTTCCGGGACCGCGAGTTGATTACTGCGCAGCAAATGAAATCGCAATTTTACAGCTACGACAGCTCTATACGATTGGCTAATCGCGTTGCTTTACTACGTGAATGGCTGCTGCGTGAGCTGACTAAGCTAGAGCGTCAGGAAATGGAAGCGCCCTGGGTTCAAGATGAAGTCGATTACCTCGACAACGATCAATATGCCGAAGCTTACAGTGAGGTGCTTAAGAAGTACCGGCGAGAGGAAGCAGTCTTCGATTTTACAGAGCAGTATCTTGAAATCTATGGTGATTTTCGTACTCAGAAGGACGGGGAAGAGAATGTCTTTGACTTTAGTTCGCAGGAAGATGAGTTGCTGCGTCGTATGATCGTGAAGGAGCATTTCAAACCGATAAGACGGGATGCCAAACGGTTGAAATTCATAGATACGATTGGATTATACGAGCAGTTATTTAGGGATGAAGCCACTTATCAGAAAATGACGGGTGAGACCGAAGTACCTGATCAATGGCCAGAAATCTGTATGCAAACGAAGGAAAAGTTGAGCCTTATCGAACTGTTTTATGAAGATGAGACCCCATTCTTGTATTTAAAAGAGCTTATCGAGGGTTCTCGTACGAATACAATGGTGCGGCATTTATTTATTGATGAAGGACAGGATTATTCGCCGTTCCAATTCGCGTTCCTCAAGCAATTGTTTCCCCGCGCCAGCATGACAGTACTCGGCGATTTCAGTCAAGCGATTTTCCCGCAAGCGACGAATCTGCAAGAGGTGGATTCTCCTTTGATCCGGCTTTATGGTGAAGAGGAAACGAACCTATTTCGTTTAATCCGAAGCTATCGTTCGACTCGCGAGATTGTGGAGTTTACGAAGGCGCTGCTAACTAATGAAGAGATCGTGCCTTTTGATAGGGGCGGCAAGAAGCCGCACCTATTGAAGGCTAGCAATGAGGTGGAGCGGGCGGTGCGGATAAAAGAGGATCTTGCGGCGCTTATGGCCGAAGGTCTCGACTCCATCGCCGTTATTACTAAGACTGCTGCGGAAAGCCGCGAAGCCTATGAAGCACTGCTTGCACAGGGGGGCGAGAATCTAAGGCTTATTACGAAGGAGACGCTCACCTTTGAGAAGGGAACGCTAATTATTCCTGCGTATCTTGCTAAGGGCGTAGAATTCGACGCCGTGCTAATTTACGATGCTTCTACGCAGACTTATCATCGGGAGAGCGAACGTAAACTCTTTTATACAGCTTGTACGCGCGCGATGCATCGACTTCTGCTGTACACGACAGGCGATTGGTCGGGCTTTATTCAAGCCTTGGATGCATCTTTATATGAAGTAGTGTAATTAGACATATCAAAATCAACCTCTTCAAGAAATTCGATAACTTCCCCATTGGGGCTGTGAACGATCGCGTTCTTGATCAGAAGAGGCGGTTCACCAAGAGAAATAGAATCTGGTGCTATAAAAGCCTTTGCTCCATGAGCAAGGGCTTTTTGGTACATTTCATCGACATTATCGACGTAGAAGGCGAAATGTAAGAGTGCTCCGTGAGCTATATCCTCTTCAGACAAGGCTTTTTTCCCTTGGGCGGCAATGACTGCATCGTTATCAAAAATCTCTATGCAAGTTCTTTGATCAGGTGAAATAAGCATCGAAGCTTCTTTGATTTGAAAGGAGGGCAGACTCCAATGATGACCTAACTTAAATCCTAAGACGTCAATGTAAAATGAAATTGTTGCTTTATAATCTTTGGCTTGAATCGCTATATGTGCAAGACCTTTTACGCTCATTATTAATCACTCCTATATCTAATGTACTATTTATTATAGTTGGATTAAAATAGGAGATACATATATAAGATAAGTGTTTTATCCTGACATGGTTATTGAATATAAGGTATTTTAGTTGAATGGGTTTATTTATTAAAAAGAGCTAGGAGGCGCTTGATATGGAACATCTTATGGATGATATTGATAAAAAGATTATGCAATTATTGCAGTACAATGCTCGAATGCCCATTTCACAAATCAGCAAAGAGGTTTCGATGTCACAACCATCCGTTAAAGAAAGAATCATTAAGTTGGAGGAAAGGAACATCATATCGGGGTATCATACAGCTTTTAATTTGCGGGATCTGAACCGGGGTACGACTACTTTTATTCTAATCAAAACAGAACATTGCCAAGAGCTCACCGATTTTTGCAACGATGCTATGGAAGTTACCGATTTGTTCCGCATTAGTGGAGAATATAATTATCTCATTAAGGTACAGACCTCAACGATTGAGGCGCTTGCTGAATTTCAAGATCACCTTATAAAGTTCGGACCTTCCAAATCGCATATCAGCTTGAAAAATATTTTGGAGAACAGAGTGCTACTCTAAAGCGAAGTTTCCAAATACAAGATATAGTAACCGCTTTCTTTTCATTGTAAAATGGGTCAAAATAGCAGTCGTATGGATACGTATATAAGGGAGCATGCGCATGGAGAGGAAACTGTCTAGTAAAAAGTATATTCCATTCACATACAAGATGATGATTCCGTATCTCATTCTTGTATTGCTGACAGATGTGCTGGTTGGCTATATAGCCTATACAATGCTCGTAGAGTCCAGGACTGAAATGGCCGAAACGAATGTCCGGACCGCATTAAAGCAGACGAGGAACAACATCGAATACCAGACAGATGAAATCAAACGTATGACCAACTCGCTGTTTCTAAATACGAATTTTCAGAATGCCCTTCAGTTCAGGGGAGATCCTTTGGAAAATATGCTCAAAATGAGAGATGATATCGTTCCTTATATGAAGGCCCCTCTGCAACTGTATGGGAACAAGCTGAGACTTGCGCTTTTTACGGTCAATGAGACGATGCTTGAAATTACTGGTGATGATATGTCGACACCTATCGGTCGAAGTGATTATTATGTTCTTTCTGATCAGGTGATTGAGAATACGGAGTGGTTTAAGTCGATTGTTGCGAATAATCAAGACAGTTTGTGGCTTCAAGCGGATACCGACCGTGAGCTAGGTAATATTTCATATTTCCGTAAGCTCGTTTCTTCCAAGGCAGCACCTGCGATTATCGGATATATTCGCGTTACGGCGAGGATTGATGAGCTATTTGGTAATTTTGATACTTTTCCGATTGAACAGGGGATTGAACTTCGTCTGTTGGATAGGGCTACAGGAATGACTTTGTATGAACAAGGTGTTGCTGCTGAAGATACGAAACAAGATGATTATTTAATTATTAGTGAAGATATTCCGGTATCAAGCTATGTCATTGAGGCGCGCGTACCTCACTCTTATTTGAACAAAGATGCTAGTAGAATGCGGAAGGTGATTAGTACCGTTTGTTCCATCAGTTTTTTGGTGATGGCTATTATCGGTTTTCTAGTTGCACGTATATCTGGCAAGAAGATCAAGCGGATTGTGTATTTGGTTCGATCGTTTCAGGAGGGTAATTTTTATAAAAGAATCGGATTTCCAGGGAACGATGAATTTGTCTATATCGCTAATAGCTTCAACCAAATGGCGACCAGCATTCAGGAACTCATCCGGAACGTCTATGTGCAGGGCATTCAGAAAAAGCAAGCGGAGCTGGATGTGCTTCAAGCCCAGATCAGTCCGCATTTCTTGTACAATACGCTGTCGACCATCGGCAGTTTGGCCAATTTGGGGGAAGTGGAGAAGGTTACGCAGATGGTACAAGGTCTCTCCAAATTTTATCGACTCACACTAAACGATGGGCATGTATATATCTCCCTTGAAAATGAGCTGGAGCAGGTGAGGATGTATCTGGAAATTCAGAGAGTGAAGTATGCGGACGCCTTTGAGGTTTATTATGATGTCGATCCGGAAATTTTACAGGTGCCTATTATTAAGCTGATTTTACAGCCGTTTGTGGAGAATATATTCAAGCATGCCTGGTTCGGGGAGACTATTGCGATTCGTATTACTGGAAAGCGGCTGGGTGACCGCATCGAACTCAAGGTCATTGATAACGGGATCGGCATGCGGCCGGAGACTCTTCAAAACATGCGATCAAGTGCATATCAACCAGGCAGCTACGGTCTGAGAAACGTGGAAGAACGAATTAAACTGCGATACGGGAGCGATTTCGGCATTCAAATCGGTAGCTATTTTGGAGCGGGAACGACAGTTCAAATTATTTTACCGGTGGAAAATGCAGAAATCAGGGAAGTGATGGGGGAGTGAGGAGTATGGCGATGGAAATCAATGTTCTGCTGGTGGATGATGAAGTAATCGATTTGGAATGGCTTAGACGGCGTGTAGCCGGCAGTGATCATTTGCCTTTGCATAGCGTGAGAACGGCAACAAGCGGGTTTGCCGCTCTGAAAATGATGGAGCAGCACCCTGTAGATATCATTCTCTCTGATATCGGTATGCCGATTATGTCAGGCGTGGAATTTGCACGGAAAGCGAAGGAGATTAACCCAGAGGTCCATATTTTATTTATTAGCGGACATCAGGATTTCAATTATGCCAAGGAAGCGATTCAATTGAACGCATACAGTTATTTGCTTAAGCCTGTGGATGATGACGAGCTGAACGAGACGCTGACCGAACTCTGCACAAAGATTGAGAAAGAGAGGACGCAGCGTACTTCCTTGTCGGAAACGCTGACGCTTGTTAATCAGGAGCTACTGCTGCGTTGGTTTAACGAGGCTGCACCGGGACAGGTTGAAACGCACATTCACAACGTTCTCACGCCATACTTACAAGGTGCATCAGCGGTTGCCATCATTGAGATCGACGACATGGCGCGAAAAATCCAAACCTGGACGGAAGAAGAGCGGAGTTTGTGGAGCAGCACTGCCAATCAGTTTATCCGAAAGTTTGCTCAGGATCAAAATTTGGGCATGGTGATTACGACTTATGACTATCACTTTGTGATCCTTGCTGCGGTTCAGGAACAATATTTTACAGCTTTACTGGAAGAGTTGATTCGGGTGTTCTATCAGGAGTTCTCCTGTTCGATTACGATCGGAAGAGGAATGTACACAACCGACCCGGTCAAGCTACATGATTCCTATCGGCAGGCGCAGGCCGCGCTAAGCATTAAATGGATCGTAGGGAAGAATAGGTTGATCCAAGATGCCTCGGAATGGTCTCCAAAGGAAAAGATGGCTTCGGACTTAGAGGTTATTGTGGATCGTATGCTTAAAGCTATGCTCGACTACGACCTTACCACTATTGATGATTGCTTGCTTCAGCTATTTGCCGGAGACAGCCCGATCTCCCAGAAAAACGACATCTACGATATCATTATCCGGATTACCTCTAAGCTTCATGCTGATCTGCAGCAAATGAATGAGCATTTGTACGAGATTTTGAATTGGGATTCTCATCATCCTTTTGTGCTGTTTCAGTTTGAAACGGTGCATGATATCCTTTCGTGGCTGAGAAGAAGATTCTTTGAACTGTCGGAGCTGCTTTATTTGAAACGCCAAAGGCAAAAGCGCAAGTTAATTGATGAAATTACGGAGTATGTGAAAGAAAGATTAGATCAAAAAATAACGCTAAACGAGGTCGCCGCACATTTCGACTTTACCCCTAACTATCTGGGGCATCTGTTCAAGGTCGAGACCAATAGTCTCTTCAGCGATTTTCTAAGTGAATTGCGTATGAAGCGGGTATGCGAGCTGCTCGAGGATCCTACGAAGAAAGTATATGAGATTGCGGAACAAGCCGGATATAAAAATATTATTTATTTCAATAGGCAGTTCAAGCAATATATGGGCATGTCGCCCGGCGAGTACCGGAAGAAAAATAAAATCTGAATCGATTACTTATTGAGGAGGCTCATGTTCTATATGGAACAGGGGCTTCTTTTTTATCGAAATTGTTTATGAATCGTTGAATTAGTATTATGTTTAGTTGTTTCGCTGAATTATCTCACCGCCGCCTTCCTTTTATAATGAGAGATATAGAGAAGAAAGGGGTGCAAAGATGAAAGGGCATACATTTTGGAGCGATTTAAAAAACTATAGGGTTCTGTTGCTGATGCTGGCTCCGGCGGTTGCTTTTTTTCTTTTGTTTGCCTATGTCCCAATGGCGGGCATTATTATTGCCTTCAAGCATTATGATTACGCGGGCGGTATTTTTGGAAGTGCCTGGAACGGGCTCGATAACTTCCGCTTTTTCTTTGAATCAGGAGATGCCTGGCGGGTAACACGGAATACAGCGTTATACAATATTGCATTCATCGTTGTAAATAACTCTTTGCAAATTTTTGCAGCGATTATGTTGTTTGAGGTCGGTGGCAAATGGTTCCGCAAAATTACGCAATCGGCGTTGTTTCTTCCCTACTTTATTTCTTGGGTAGTTGTCGGCGCGATTGCCTATAACCTGCTCAATTATGATATTGGTACTGTGAACGCACTCCTTAGAGGACTCGGGCTAGAACCTATTGATATTTACAATACGCCTGCCTACTGGCCGTATATCCTAGTTCTCGTTTCCGCCTGGAAAGGCCTTGGATACGGAACGGTAATGTACTTGGCCGCGATTACGGGCATAGATACTGAACAGTATGAGGCAGCTGAAATCGATGGCGCCAATATTTTTCAGCGGATCCGGAAAGTGACGATTCCAAATCTTTACCCGACGATTATTATTTTGGTGCTGCTGGCGGTCGGGAATATTTTCCGCGGTGATTTCGGGATGTTTTATAACATGATCGGCAATAACGGTTTGTTGTTCTCTTCGACGGACGTTATCGATACTTTCGTGTTCAGATCGCTGATTACTTCGAATGATATCGGCATGTCGGCTGCGGCTGGCGTTTTCCAGTCCGTTCTTGGCTTCGCAACGATCATGACTGTGAACTATGCTGTTCGTAAATACGATAAAGACCGCGCCTTATTCTAACCGCATCAGAGGTACAGTTTTCATAATGGAGGTAACGATATGAAGCAGCTCGATCGTAAAATATTCTCGGGTATTGGTTATGTATCCCTAATCTTTCTCGCAATTTTATGTATATTCCCGTTTATACTTGTCGTATCTTCATCGCTGACGGAAGAGTCAAAAATATTAACAGATGGCTATCAATTTATACCTACGGCCTTCTCAACAGAAGCCTACAGCATTTTGTTTAAGTATCCCGACCAGATGATTCAAGCCTATATGGTGACCATAGGCGTTACTATAATAGGCACACTGTTTGGTTTGTTTCTGACTTCAATGACGGCTTATGCGCTATCCAGAAAAGATTTTAAATGGCGTAATAAATTTTCATTCTTCTTTTTCTTTACAACTTTATTTAACGGCGGTCTGGTTCCTTGGTATCTGCTTATGGTCAATTACCTCCATATCAAAGATACATTGCTGGCTTTAGTGATTCCGATGATGCTCAACGTCTTCTACATCATTGTTATGAAGTCGTTTATGGGCAGCATTCCGGAAGCAATCGTAGAATCGGCTAAAATTGACGGTGCAGGCGATTTTAAGATCTACGCTCGTCTAATTCTGCCTCTCTCCAAGCCGGCGCTAGCGACTATTGGTTTGTTTCTGGCTCTTGCCTATTGGAACGACTGGTACAATGCCCTTCTATTTATTTCCGATGAGAAGCTGATGCCGCTTCAATATTATTTGTACAAAATGCTTGGCAATATGGATGGCATGCGAAAAGCCATGATGGGTGCAGGAGCAGTCGTAACCACATCGATCCCAAGCGAGAGCTTGAAGATGGCAATGACGGTTGTAGCTACAGGTCCGATTCTACTCGCTTATCCATTCGTCCAGAGATATTTCGTTCAAGGCTTGACGATTGGCGCTGTAAAAGGATGAACCCGGGGAAATCCGGTTTATCAATATAATTAATACAAGGGGGAAGGCTTGAAATGCTGAGAAAAAATAGATTCATTATGCTCGCACTCGTTTTAACCTTCGTAATGATTTTGAGCGCATGTGGTGGTGGCAACAACAACGCCAATACACCCGCTAAGGCTACCAATAATGCCGCTGAGGTAACAAGTGAGCCTACAGAAACAGCGAGTGCAACGAATGTAGCCGAAACTTCAGATAACATAGACACCTCTAAAGAAGTAAAGTTGAAAATGATCTTCGTTGGGCCTAAACCGATAGACTATGATAGTGTTTTTGCTGAAATTAATAAGAAACTGAAAGAAAAAATTAATGCGACCCTTGAGGGCGAGTTCTTGGACTGGTCTGACTGGGCTCAAAAATATCCACTGAAGCTGGCAGCTAATGAAGATTTTGACCTCATCTATTCGGCAAACTGGGCCGGTTATAATGATCAGGCACTGAAAGGCGGATTTCTAGAATTAACCGATGAGCTAATTACCAAATATATGCCAAAAACTAAGGAAGCTATGTCAGATGTGAGCTGGGATCAGGCAAAAGTAAACGGCAAACTGTACATGGTTCCACAAAACAGAGGGGAATCTGTTGAAAAGCTGATTCTCTATCGTGAAGATTTGCGTAAGAAATACAATCTTCCCGAAATCAACAGCCCGGAAGCATATGCTACTTATTTGAAGACGATAGCAGAAAAGGAAAAAGGAATTACACCGTTCACTCCGGAAACGGGAGACTGGAAGTATCATAACTTGGACCGTGTATTATTGAAGCAGCAAAACGAATGGAATATGTTTGATCTAGATCTTCCGTTTGCCTTCAAATTGACCGATGAAACAGGCAAAGTCTTTAACGTCTATGAAACGCAAGAGTTCAAGGATCTACTCGTGTATTACAAAGATCTCGCTGATAACAATGCCTGGTCGAAAAACGTTCTGAACAGCAAAAATGATCATCAGGCGGATTTTAAAGCAGGCAAAACGGCCTCGATTACGCATAATAACGGAACACTTGGAGCACTCATGGCTTTAATGCGCCAAGAAAATTCTCCTTATGAAGTAGCGTTGGCTGATATTAACCAAGGGAAGAAAAAATCAGTGGCGATTTCTACACAAAACGGTACGTCGATTCATGCGACTTCCAAAAATGTAGAACGTTCCTTGATGCTGATCGATCTGCTGCAAAACGATAAAGAACTGCACGACCTGATGATGTACGGAATTAGTGGCGTGCACTATGAACCGGTTGGCGACACCAAATATAAAGCACTCGACAAAAATCCGAACTTTACCGGCTTCTCTAATTGGAACTTCAACTCGCCACTTAACCTTGACAATGAAGCATTCCCTCAAGAAGCTAACGATCTGGCTAAGGGCTGGGAAGCTAACGTCTACCACTATGCCCTTGAAACCTTTGTATTCGACAATAGCAAAGTGAAGACGGAAATTGCCAATGTGGGCAATGTAATGCTCCGCTATGCCATTCCGCTTGAGTACGGCGTAATTAAAGATATCGACAAAGGCCTTGCAGATTTGAACAAACAGCTGAAATCAGCTGGCATTGATAAAATCCAAGCTGAGCTGCAAGCGCAAATCGATGCTTTCTTAGCGAACAAGTAATATACAGGATAAGGGAGGCCCGACAGTCATGAAATGGCTGTTGGGCCTCCCTGTTTTTTGAGATCGATTGTATATGAAGGCGCTATCGGACGCAGCCGAGCGGCGTATGAAGAGTTCTGAGGTTGCATTTGTTTTAGTATGAGCTAGTATAATAAGGCAAGAAGCTCCCTCTCGGGAGCCTAAATAGCTTCAAGGGCATCATAAGCGGGCCATTAACTTCGGAAGATTGGAGAGAGAGATGAAAAATATATTGTATAAGTATATGAGTAAATTTACATCTCTTAACGAAGAGGATCAGCAGGATATTGTTGAGGGTATCCTTATAGAGGAATTTAAAAAGGGGACAGTGCTCCTTAGACAAGGAGATGTTCCCACAAAATGTTTTTTCGTGCTAAAAGGTTGTGTTAGGCAGTACTCGATAGATGAATCGGGAAAAGAAGTCACATCTAATTTCTACACAGAAGAGCAAGCGGCTTCGATTTTTAATCGGCATCAAGAAAGTAAGCCCTCTGCGTACACCTTAACCTGTCTAGAAGATAGCACATTGGTGGTTGGTGAACTTAATGCGGAACAAGACATGCTTCACAAACACTCGCAATTGGAAACGATGATCCGCAAAATGGTAGAGGAAAACTTAGGTGAGGTACAGGACGAATTAACTTCATTTATCGCTTCCAATCCTGAAGAACGTTACAAAGCTTTGTTGCGAAAAAGACCTCACTTACTCACTCGCGTACCTCAGCATCAATTGGCCAGCTATCTGGGGATGACACCAGAGTCATTAAGTAGAATTAAGAAGCGGGTTCATTCCAGTGATAACTAAAAAGAAAGTCATACAGTTTTGTGGAGTTTTCCTCCTCTAAGCAGCAGCCATATCCCAAAGCCTAGTTCTCCTACAATCATAGGAATAGTGAAAACGTAATTTAATATTGTAATGACCCCTTCGTATTGTGGGAGAAATATTTTGCTTAGATGAATGATCATGTAACCTATTGAAGCAAGCAGCAATAAGATGCCGATTACTTTAGGGATGATGCCAGATTTTAAAGCCACATAGCCCACAATTAACAGATGCCCGCCAAAAACGACCAATCCCAAAGACCAAATCAATTGAAATGCATCCAGAAATAACATCATAAATGCTTGAGTCTGTTCGATTTTTAATGAGGAAAAGTCGATTGTATTTCCCGTGAGCAGCAGCACAACTATCAAGTTAAGTATAGAGACTCCCAATATAGCGGAATAGGTTAGACGAAGCCAGGCGCCGAGCAATGATAGCTTTTGGTTAATCGGTTCTAGAAACACATAAAACGCCCAGGCGACCAGGATGTCAGTAATCATAATGATGATCCAACCCAAAATTTCACCTTTGAAAAGGTTAGTGGATGACACAAGGTTATTGAATGTGACGCTGGCATCGCCCTGAGCAACAAGATTCCCATGGACAAAGCCATACGAAAAAAATGAGGCAAGGGTCATGATAATAAGTGAGATTCCAGCAGTTAAAGCGGACTTTCGCTGATTCGATAGATTTTTTTCTGAGATAGCCATAGATAGCCTCCTAAAGGACTTTTTATTTTCATTGTAATTAGGAGTAGTATGGCGGGCATTGACTTAAATCAAGAGTGCATCATCAGACAGAAAAAAATGCTTATTATCACAATAACGGAAGTTCATCCAGCCGTTCGTAAATCAACAATCCTTTCTCTTGCGCAACCTGTACCATTTCATCGGCACCCTGAGATGATCCTCCAACTCGAAGCACGGCATCACAGTAATTAAGCAGGCGAATGGAAGACGGATGGAAAATCCGGTTGAAAACGTCGTCTCCTAGATTAGTGGAACCGGCTGTAGCAATAAGAGGCAAAGCATACCACTCCCCCAGCACTGGCATATGCCCAGCCTCGTAAACTTGAAGAGCAATTTTATTCATGTATTTGACATTTTCCTCGATTAATACTGGATCATCATTGGTTCCAGAACGATACGGGCCAGCGATAAGGATATGCAGCGGTTTTGATTTTACCTTCAAGAGACCTTGGATCTGAGCGTATTGGAGCAGCATTACCGTCTTAGCATCACGAATCTCGCCGCTTTGGACCATGTCAAGCGCTTGAGCAAACGGAAGTTCCACTACTTCAATATTTTCCTGTTCCTCCTCAAGTCCCCCACCAGGACCAGTTGTCATGACGTCACTATACTCAGCTACAAAGAAGTGCAGGGTTTCGGTAACGGATCCTGGTGACATATAGACCTCGCCAATTTTCTGCACTCGGTCGATACGGTACCCCGTCTCTTCCTCCGTTTCCCTCAGAATACTTTCTTCTGGTGTTTCTTTATCGAGTAGCCCCGCGCAGGTTTCGATAAGCATTCCAGTCACATTGCCGTTTAGATAAGTAGGCATTCGGAATTGTCTCGTAAGTACGATGGTTTGTTTGTGTCGATTATAGAGTAGAATGGTCGCTCCGTTGCCTCGGTCATACACTTCACGGGATTGTGTCTCCCATTGTCCATTTTCTTTTTCATACTTGAATGTGATCTTCTTTAAGATGTACCAGTTATCCGATAGAAGTTCCTCTTTTACGATCCGTACTCTTGGGTTGTAATGCTGTGCCTTCATCTCATTTCCTCCCTAGGAAAATCCCATTTTCTTTAGTCATTTCGAGGGCTCCATTCTCCTGTAGAAGCCGATTGACGTGTTTTCGAAATTCCTCTATAGCCGCACCGACAAGTCGCTCTTTTGCGTTCATCGGGGTCGATATCATATATTCAATCAGGGGTTCAGCTTCGTCGACTAACAGACGGTCGTCGTAACGTAGTAACCGAAGATCGGAGAAGCAAGAAGACAGCAGGTCTCCTCCGTTACCCAGATTAAATCGTTTAATAGCTTGATCCAATACATGAAGATCGGGGTCGAACGAGACTGCCAAGTGTTCAATCTCTTGTAGGTGTTGAGTGCTCATTGTAGAGGTGCATATTATACCCCCTCGCTTTAGGACGCGGTGTATCTCGTGGATCGCTTTAGGGATGTCCGGCACGTGATACAGCATGTTGTTAGCGATAACCACATCGAAATGCTCATCGTGGAAGGGGATTTGTTGCGCGTCAACAGATAAGAGCTTAAACTGTGAACTTTTACTTCCTAAGCGGCAACGTGCTTCTTCTACCATCCCGCTCGAAATATCAGTAAGTGTGATGCGCCAGCTGCTTGGAATTCGTTCGGCGTTTCTTATCCAAAAGGTCCCATCGCCGCCGCCTAACTCTAGAATGTGGGCTCCAGGGTGCACCTCCAGTTGTTCAAACACCCAATTATGCCAGCCTTGCGGATTTGTACTGAACTTGTCATAAAGGTGTATCCGCGATTGCAGGCGACTCGCCGTCCGATACTGTTCCCCCCAATCTTGCTTACTCTGCAAGGTTTGAATAACATTTGCTAAGTGGTTCCAATCAGACCGATTGACCGACATTTGCATAGCATCTCGTATTGCATGAACTACATGCTCCGTATGAGTGATTTTTCTCTGTAGAACATCGAGCTGTGCTTGTAACGAATGTCTGATCTCCCCTATGGATAGCGACTCTGCATCTAAGATGTCTTTTATTTCCTGAAGGGATAGCCCTAAATATTTCAACGTTTGAATTTGCTGCAATTTTTCTAGGTCTTTCATGTTATAAGATCTTATCGATCCCGCGTGATGATCTTCTGGAATTAGAAGCCCAATCTGATCGTAATATCGCAATGTCCTGACCGTTATTCCTGTACGCTTTGCAAGCTGCCCTGTCGTTAAATAGTTCTCATTGTACATCCTTTCCTCACATCCAATCGATTGCTCCAGCGTGTTGTTCTCAGTTAGTATAGCAGGTGACGTAACGTCACCTTCAAGCAAAATTTATGCATAAGAAACAGAGGGCAAGCACCCTGACAGCGTTGGCCTTTCAGCGCCCTCTTGGAAATAATCGGAGCAAATCAACAGGGGTGGATATTTCGTTTTCCGGGCATGTTACTTAAAACATGTTAGGAGGGGATAAGGGATGTCCAGAAGAAACAGGAAATATGCAGTGCCGGGAGTCAATCGCGGGATGCAAACGTTTAAGGCCGAGGTGATGCGGCGCGAGGGTTATGATGTAGATCCGGAGCGGCCTGATGATGTGAAATATGAAGTCGCAAAAGAACTTGGTATCCCATTGGAACACGGTGAGAATGGACATTTGAGCACAGAATCAGTGGGTCAGATTGGTGGAAAAATTGGTGGATCGATGGTCCGCGAGATGATTCGTCTCGCACAGCAGCAATTGGTGGATCAGGAAAGGGAGTAGCATTTTTTCTAAATCATAAAGTTGCAGAAAATGTAGGAGGCGGCTTTAGTCCTGAATTGCCTGGGACTGAGACCGTTTTCTTTGTGTTTCCCAAAACAACCTAATTAATGGTAGAATTTTACCGATGTTCCACGGTATAGTGAAGAAGGCTATAACACCATTCAATTCTGTATTGGGAGAGGAATCGTCGGATGAATCAGAGGTATCGTAAACGCAACACAGCTGCTTTCACAGGGGTATCGTATTTTGCATTGGCTGCAGGTCTTTTTCTATTCTGTTTGGGGGTGTACAACGACGATTGGGAATTGAACGTGAAAGGGTATTATTTGCTTTGCATGGTGTTAATTACGATTAGCTGTATCGTTGTGCAAAAGGTCGTTAGAGACAACTCAGAGGATAAAGAAATTAAGCTAGAAAATCCGAAACACAGGATGAGAAATACAGGGGCTTTCACAATTATGGCTTTTGCAGGCTTGGTTATTGGGTATGTAATGTTCTTTATTGGTCTGTACAATGCTCCATTTCAATTGAATGTAAAGGGGTATTATATAGCTGTTATTCTGTTGATTTCATATAGCGCCGTTGGCGTTCAGAAAGTGACGAGAGATAACGCGGAGGACAATGAGATTCTCGCCGAGCAAGATGCCAGGAGGGACATTCAAGGGTAAAGAGGGACCTAGATAAGGAGTAGTGAGATGAAATTTTTAAAAGAAAATCTTTTTTGGCAGTATCCAGTAAGCACTTTTTCTATTACAGATGAGAAGATTGAAATTGTAACTGAGCCTAATACTGATTTTTGGCAACGTACCTATTATGGATTCAGAAATGATACTGCACCTGCGCTGCTAATGAGGACTGACGAGAAATACTTTTCTTTAATAGTGAAAACTGATTTTGACAGCGCTCATAGATTTGACCAGTGTGGAGTCATTATTTATCAGGACAGTGACAATTGGTTCAAGGCATCGATTGAATATGAGAATGAAGAATATCAAAGATTGGGTAGTGTAGTTACGAATCACGGATATTCGGATTGGGCAACCACAGATCTCGACGCAACAATAAAAACAATGCATTACAGATTAAGTCGGCGTGAGAGTGACTTCTGTGTTGAAAATTCTCTTGATGGGATTACATTTAAGCAGATGCGTATTTTTCATTTGTTTGAAGGGAGTGAGCATATCAACTTTGGTTTATATGCTTGTAGCCCAGAGGATTCGTCATTTAAAGCAACATTTACAGAAATAGAAATCACAGAATGTCAGTGGTTGGAACATAAATAAAGTTAAGGAACTAAGAATAAGCTAAAGGAGCCTCGTGAGTAGTGACGAAGCTCCTTTTTATTTTAAAATCTTTGTATGTTAAAAAAGTTTTGAATGAACTAACTAGGTTGGCGTAGGCACTCTTTTTTTAAATAAGCAGCAAAGCTCTTGATATTCATCCGTATATGCCGATTATTGCCCTCGAGCTTACTCATCATGATGCCGCCTTCCATGATGGAAAGGGAGAAGGTAGCTAGTGCCTCAATATCGAGATCAGGTTTGAATTCACCACTTTGTACACCTTCAGAAATGATTTTCTTTTTGAATTCCAGTGTGCCTATTAGGGCTTGCTGGGCTTTTTCACGTAAGCCTGGATGACTGTCGTCGCTTTCAATAGCCGTGTTGAGCAGCGGGCACCCCCCAATAAAGGGTGGCGCTTCAACTACTTTCTCGTACACATGTAAATAAGCTAATAGCTTGCCAGAGGCCGTTTCTTGCTGACTAATGGCATGAGCTAGTTGGGCCCCCACAATACTACCCGCATAGCTAAAGGCTTCATATGCAATCTCATCCTTACTGGAAAAATGACGATAAATGCCACCTTTCTTAATGCCTGTCAATTCTGTTATATCAGATAAGGATGAGCCCGAATATCCTTTCTGGTTAAACAGTTCAGCGGCTTTAGCTATGATGTAATTGCGAGTCTTCTCACCCTTTTCCATTGTCATCCTCCGTTCTTGATTGTATATGTACACGTAGTATATCAAATGAAATTATTCTGTTGCAAAAAAAGCATCTATGCTATTATAAAAGATACCGATCGGTATCTTTTATAATAGACAGGGGTGGAAACCATAATGGAAACTACATGGTTTAAGGAATCCAAGTATGCATGGATTGGATTAGGATCTCTCTGGGTTATTGGATTTATTGGTGCATTGACTCGCTTCAGCTTGTCTTTTTTTCAGGTGCAAATATCGACGGATTTACAGATTAGCAGGGGATTCATCTCAATGGCATGGTCCACCAATTTATTCATCGTAGCCGTATGCGCGCCTTTGGGGGGCTGGCTCGTGGATCGTTATGGCACAAAGAAGATACTAATGTTAAGTGCAATCATGAGTACTTTGGGTACTGGTATTGTCGTGTTAGGCCACCATCCTATTGTCTTTTTTATTGGATACGGTGTTATCTCTGGTTTGGCAGGTATTGGGGCGACGACAAATTATATATTGATGTTTGAATGGTTTCGGCATCATCGGGCTAAAGCAATGGCCTTGCTGGCGAGTGCCTCTTCTGTAGGATTAGCGATTATTACACCCATTTTCGTATCCATGGACTGGCTGACTTGGAAAAACGCTTTTATGGCTTCTTTTATCCTAGGTGTTTGTGTAACACTTCCCGTAATTTGGTTAGGAATTAATAGTTCACAACAGAAAAATACGGAGAGAGCTCCTTCGGATCGTTCAATAGAAGTCGAAGGTCAAGATACATCACCTAGAGTAACTCCACCGTCGAAGAAATTTATTTCTCTTCCTATCTTTGTCGTAGTCGCGATTGCGCTGTTCACCTGCGGTATCAATATGGGATCCGTCGAGATGAATTTGGTAGCCATACATCAGTTGGCAGATGTATCACCAAGCATGATCGCCTTATCTATGAGCATCCTTGGTATTATGGAAATCACGGGGGCACTCATTTGCGGCTATTTTCTGGACCGATACAATAAATTAATGATGATGTCTCTATTGTATGGCATTCGCATTATAGGTTTTGCTTTCCTCTTTATGCACTTGGGAAGTTCACCTATTCTTTTTGCTATAGCGTTCGGAATTACCTACTTAAGTGCATTACCAGGTGGAATGCTTGTCATTAATGAGTTTGCAAAGGGTAAAGGAAAACATACCGGTGTTCTACTTCTCATGCACCAGGGCGGCGGTATAGTAGGTGTATTAATCGGAGGTCTATCCTTCGATTATTTTGGGAATTATCAGAACTTAATTGTAGTTGATGTTATAATCTGTATCCTCGTAACGCTAGGGTACTTCGGATTATTCACGACACATAGAAGGAATCTTCGGATTCAAAATAAGAAGGTTGCAGTAAGTGAGGCACTTTGACTTAGATATGGAGGGATGTAAATATAACTGCGTGCATAATTGGCTATCTTGTCCTTCATATTATAGAGGGTACTCATCTAAGAACAAAGGAGAATATAATTTGCAGCAGCAACCACAGTTAGGAAGTATAATGATGGGCGGACAGCAGCTAGGTCATGGCGCTCACGAAATGTTCGATGTGCACGAGGTATTGTCCTGCCAGATCAATTTACTGGACCAGTTCATGATGTTCAGAACCTTTGTACAGGATCAAGAACTACTGTCTATCTTGGATCGGCAGTACAATTTCATGCTGGATCAGTACAACTTGACCTGCCAATGTTTTAAGACAGGGCAAAAGCCAAGCCAGGAAACGGCTACCTATCTTATCCCGAATATGACACAGCCGGTTTACGGTCTCCAACCGGCCCCGCCCAAGAAGCCTAACTCGTCACTGGCGGATGTGAAAGATGCGGGCGTCAGCGGGTATATGCTGGGTCTAATCAAATCCCATGCCTCACTGCTGGCCATGTCTTCACCGGAAGTGACGAACCCAGCGTTGCGTCGGGTGCTGGCTTCACAGGTGCAGCATTTTATTGAAATGGGATATGAGTTGTTCCTTTATCAGAACAAACATGCCTATTATCAGGTTCCGCAGCTTCAGGTTTCAGTAATACAGCAGATGCTGGATGCCTATGTTCCCGCTGCCGGATCTCCTCAGATGCCCGTAAATAACTAGGGCGCTGACCATTCTAACTGTAGAAGACCCGACTCGCTTGTTGTTGAACAGGAAGTCGGGTCTTCTTTTGCCTGCCTAAGCCTATATCAGAATAAAATAACACCCGATAACGCATAGTAACACCAGACGGAGGGATATACATATGGGTACTCCAACTGGCAAGCTACCTTGGTGGCAGCTTACTTTATTTGGTGTAGGCTGCACGATTGGCACGGGATTCTTTCTTGGTTCCAGCATCGCTATCCGTAAGAGCGGATTATTGGTGTTGGTTATTTTTGTGTTGGCGGCTGTGGCAACTCTGTTCGTCTATGAGGCGCTGGCCCAAATGACTATACAAAATCCTCAAAAGGGCTCTTTTCGTAGTTATGCCAAAGAGGCTTTTGGCCGCTGGGCCGGGTTTGGCATGGGCTGGATCTATTGGTGCTCAGAAATTCTAATACTCGGCAGCACCTTGACTGCTTTGGGTCTGTTCTCGCGGGTCTGGTTTCCGAGTTGGCCGCTTTGGGTTTTTACCGCAATTTATGCTGTACTGGGTCTGCTGGTCATTATTCTAGGTAGCCAGGGGATTAACAAAGCGGAAAATCTATTCGCCATGATCAAAATCGCCGCGGTACTGATGTTCATCGTGGTCGCCGTGGTTGCCCTTTTGAGGGGAAGGGGGAATTGGGATACGGTTCACAGTTCGGCAGCATGGTTGAATAAAGGATGGATGGGTGCTTGGAAAGGGTTACTTTATGCGTTCTATGCTTTTGGGGGTATTGAGGTAATGGGCTTTATGGCGATGGACCTACGCGACTCAAAAGAAGCTCCAAAAGCAGGCAGGTTTATGCTGCTGGGCGTGACCCTGCTCTATGTACTGTCGATAGGACTCGCCCTATTATTCGTGAGCCCTGAGAAAGTGAGATCTGATCAAAGCTCAATTATTGCTGCACTTGAAGCGATGGGACTACCTATTCTTGTATATGTACTGAACGGGGTAATGATCGTGGCCGGGTTCTCTATTTTAGTGGCTTCATTGTATGCGGTCTCGACTATGCTGGTAACCTTGGCCGAGGATAAAGATGCTCCTTCTTGGCTGGCGGTGACCAAAGGAAAAAGAAAGATGCCGCTCTACGCGCTTGGTATCAATATGCTGGGCCTGTGTGTGACAATTGTACTGAGCTTGTTTCTGCCAAAGCAAATTTTTGAGCATATCACCACGGCGGCCGGTCTAGTTATTTTGTACACATGGCTATTTATCCTTGCCTCTTTCCTTAAGTTATTGAGACCAAAGATGGGCGGTTGGATTAGATCCATGGTCGCTATGGCGCTGATCATTACTGCCGTGGCAGGTACACTTTTTGAAAAAGGGGGCCGTCCCGGCTTCTGGTCCAGCCTTCTGATCATCTGTGTCATTGCGTTGATTACCTGGTTTAGGGAGCACCTCTTGAAAAAACGCGGACAAATCTCATAAGCGCTTAAGAGTGAAATTTAATTCCTATTGCTTTGAACTTGTTCTTCATATAAGTATATGGACATTTAGACGGCGCACTTTCGTCATCTCGCAGAAAATATTGCTTCCATTCCAGGCTATCCTCCTGCCCATACCATTGAAGGGAGGGATGTGCGGGAACACTGTCGTAGTCAGCAAGCTTCTTGCGGATCTGCTTCTTCATATTGCGGCCAAATGCGGTAGAATCATTAATATTCTCGAACACCCAACGCGGCTGAAAAGCAATGACAAAATAAGGGGTATGGCGGCTTCTCCGCAGCTCATGTGCCGGGGTTGCGCAGAACGCGAAATACGGGTGCCCATCAAAGCAGAACTCCCACGAAGGATGGGAGGGATCTGTAGAAATTTCATCCGGCCAGGGCACCGTGTCCACCGCACTGACGCGGCCCAGAATGGACCAGAACAAATTCTCATATTCCTCAATGGAGAAACCTTCCGCCAAATCTTCCGGAGTTTCAAAAAATAAAACAAGGGAAGCATATTTGCCGGTATCCCGCGAGCATTCCCCATATTGACGAAGTAATTGAGCGACCTCTATTGCAGACTCTTCACTTCGTGGATCAGCTACGAAGCCAAAACGCAAATGATTGGACAGAAACCCCTGACGTCCCGGAATACAGGGATATTTGCCTTCGGGATCTGCAATCATAGATGTAAATTGACGAAAAGCATCCTGCTGCCAGTACGGCAGCTCAGCCAGATGTTCATCCAGCCAGACCTTTGTGTTCAAATGGGCCATCCAAAAACACCCTCCTCGTTAAGTTCAAAACATCCTATGCGAAGGGAGGGAGATGGGTGAAGGCCTAGGAAAGCTCTTGCTGGTTGAACCTATTAGCCAAACAACTGTATAAATGCCTGAGAACCGAAGTAGATGCCAAAACCAAGAAGGCAAATCCCCGCGGCAAGGGAAATGAACCGGAGCATAGAAGGGCCGGTGAACCGATGAAAGAAGCTAGACAGCATCGCCATCACCACATCCCAGAGTAGGATGCCGACAAAAATACCCATGCTGTTCCACAGCACCTGATCGAAATGTTGATTTTCTATGCTTTTGGCCAGAATGGAGCCGTAGATACCTAACCAGAACAGAATGCTGAGTGGGTTCATTAGTGCCATCAAAAAGCCTGAACGGAAGGCGCTAGTGCCGGTCTGTGCACCTCGTGAGGCGGATCCAGGCACGGCATTGATATTTTTTAAGGTGTCAATTCCGGTATAAAGGAGAACGAAGCTGCCGAATGTCCACAGGAAGGTTTTCATAAACGGGGTATTCAGAAAGTGGGCTAGTCCAAAGTAAATGAGTAGCATATACACTAAATCCGCACACATAGCCCCCAGTCCGATCATCCAGGATTGGAAAAATCCCATCCGCGCTCCCCGGTCGAGCTGGGCTGCATTGATGGGACCAATCGGTGCAGATAACGATATTCCGAGTACGATATAGGTTAAAAAGCTATTCATGGTCATCGCTCCTTGAATGAGATGTTAACTTGTACAAGTCATTCTATTCAAGAAGTAGGTAAGTTAGAAGACGAGCCATTTGGCACGAACCTCTTTGCGACATACTCTAAAGGATCTCCACGGCAATCGGTGTACATTTATACCCGTTGCAGACACTTTCGGAGCAGGGACAAGCCGATATGGCAATGATCAGATCCATCTCAGCCCGCAACTCAATATAATCCCCAGCTTTAGAAAGCGGTCGCTCCACGCTGACTTTTCCAGAAGGATCAATGACAGTATTCATAAAAAGATTAAACGGATAATGCTGATCGGGAGCGGGCAGGCCAAACTCCTCCAGCGCCTCATTCAGGTTATTGTAGCAGCTGTCGTGTTCCTTTTTGTTATACAGCACCTCATACATCTCGGGACGGCAGGCAGAGTTAATGAAATCATGGCGGCCCACAGTATCCTTAATAATCGTAAGCAGTGGTCTGTATTGGTTGGAATAGAGGATGTCCCCCGGAAGCACATTCATCTTGCCTAGAGCATCTATCGTCACACCAGGGTCAATTCGCTCATTAGGGCGAACGGCGTTATAAGCAGCGAAATCTGCTACCTGCTCTCCTTCTACATCGGTTACCCGGACGATCTGCCCTTTGTCCAACTTGAAGCCCAATCCCTTGGTTGCTGGAATCAGCCATTGTTGTTCGCTCATCAGTACTCTCCTTCGGGATAGTCATAGTCTGTGAGGGTTAGTATGGCTCTTTGCCAAAAAAGTCATACAAAGTATAGAGCTGTCTGGCGGCATCATAGAAAGAGTTCGTATTCGATTCGATGACAGTCTTTGAGGATCAGAATGACATTTATTTTGAAGGAAAACTCATTCGAAAGATAGCTCCACCATGCTCTCCGTTATGAGCGGATATAGTACCGTCGCACCGTTCAACAATTGCACGTGAAATGGCGAGTCCAAGTCCCGTTTCTCCATTCTTACCTTTAATAAAACGCTGAAATAGCTGAGGCAGTAATTGATCAGGAATACCTTGACCATCATCTATGACATCGATCTGCACTTGTCCATTCTGCTCCGAAATTTCTATATCCACGGCTTGTGATGCATGCCTGATCGCATTGCTCATAATATTTAGTACTGCTTGTAATAGTTTTTCCGAATCTCCATGAATATGAAGTTTTCTCGGGTTATCCACTTCGTACTTTACTTTGATGTCAACTCTCTCATTTATAGCTAATGGACGTATTCGATCGGCGGTTTTATCGATTAATTGTTCTACTGACACTTCTTCTTGATCAAAAATACCATCTTCACTTTCAAGCTTGGCTAACAAGATCATCTCTGTAACAATTCCCTTAAGTCGTTCACATTCACTTGAGATGACATCAAGACCATTGTCAGCACGATCCCCGGTGAAAATACCATCTCGTATTCCCTCTGCATAACCTTGAATCGTCATTAGTGGGGTCTTAAGTTCATGAGAAGCATTCTGGAAAAATTGTCTTTGAGCATGATGGTATTGTTTAAGTTCTCCTGCGAGATGATGGACACTTTGGGCTACCTCACCAATTTCCCCGCCAGTTTGAATGAGCTGCACCTCATCGAATTGGCGTTTTTCAACTTTTTTGAGCTCAAGCTTTAATTTCTCAAGAGGAGTAACGAGACGTTTGGTAATAAATAAACTTAGGCCAAAGGCAATAGTGCCCCCAATCACCATAATGAACATCATTCTTGTAAAAAGCTCTGATTGATATGATTTTACTTTGCTTAGCGGTGTAGACAAGACAAGGGTGGCTGCGGTTACAGCACTAGTTGGATCAAGATTCTGTGGATTAGAAGTTAAGGTCTCAACAATATATTTCTCCTGTCCATTTTCCCATAAATCCTGCTGATTGTGACTTGAGTGCTGTTCAATGAGCGGTAGCCATGTCTGTGTCTGCGCTTCAGTCATTGTACTAAATAATATATTACGATTCGGCTCTATGAGTAACGCATCGACGGATCTATTAATTTCTTGAGCCGGCTGTACGATAGCTGCTGCTGACTGAGAAGGTGTTAGGTCTTGAACAGGTAACGAATTGACCAACTCCATCATTGCACTGCCTTGTGATCTTAGCTCTTCTCTTTGATTATTGATTAGTGTGTCCATTAGTAGAGGATAAACGAATGTAGCTGTAAGCACGAGTACGCATACCAGTAATATTCCAAATGATAAATGAAGCTTATAGATTAGTTTCATGTTATGTCTTCACTCCATCCACGCGCATTCGATAACCATAGCCCCAAACGGTTTCAAGAGGCAGGTCTTCCATTTTACGACGAAGTCTTTTGACTAAATCGTCAATTGCCCGATCGCTACCGAAATAGTCATCCCCCCACACTAATGTTAACAACTCATTGCGAGAAAAAGCTCGATTCGGTTGCGCTGCTAAGGTATGAAGCAATGAAAATTCCTTCACCGTCATTTCAATTTCTTTAGACCTCCAGTAAACCAGACGACTATCTAATACTAGACGAAGCTCATCGATGATGAGGTCGTTTGATTTAGAAGAGACTATACTCTGTTCTGATCTTTCTGTAAGGCAGTTAAGCCGATGGAATAAACGATTTACTCGTGCGACCAGCTCACGTGGGCTGAAAGGCTTAGTTAAATAATCATCGCTTCCAAGCTCAAGTCCAAGTATCTTATCTACTTCCTCATCACGAGCAGAGATCATAATAATAGGAACTTCGGCTTCCTTACGAATTTGTTTGCAGAATTCATAGCCATTCATACCTGGAAGCATGATGTCTAGAATCCACATATCCGGGCGCTCTGTGTTCCATAACATGAGCGCTTCTTCTGCTGAACCTAACGATAGGGTGCTATAGCCTTCCTTCTGTAAATAATTCTCAACGATATCTCTTATATGACAATCATCTTCAACGATTGCGATTTGATAGTTCTTCATCAACAGACCTCCTGACCAATACATCTATTATTCTAACAAACTTGTCCTTTCAAGCGGGCTTTTCCATACTTTTTCCACAATTGCTCCAAATTAATACCGAAGCTGATCTATAGAATAGTTATTTGTACGGTAAACATGTTGCTTGTATGGAACAAGCTCGAAAGGAGGTTGAGGCTGTGAGAATTTCATATTTGGCTCGCAAGGAGATTCTTGTGGCGTTCTGCTTTCTTGCTCCGAGTTTGATCGGGTTTGCGCTATTTTATTTGATTCCGTTTGGTCAAAGTGTTGTATTTTCATTTGAGAATCCAAGTGGTGAGGCAGGGTTATCGTTTGCCAATTATCAGAGCCTATTAGCTAGCTCGTCCTTTCAAAAGGCGGCAGGGAATACATTCTGGTTCACAATAATTGGTGTTCCGATCCTTATTCTGTTGTCACTTGCTCTTGCCATGCTGCTTAACAAACGAGTCTACCTTCGGAATTGGCTGCGTACCTCTTATGTACTGCCACTGGTTGTTCCAGTAGCGTCAATTGTGCTCGTATGGCAGATCCTATTCGACTGGAATGGTTTTTTCAATCATGCATTAGAGTGGATTGGAATTGAGCGGATCGATTGGATGAAATCAGAGTGGGCGCAAGGGGTCATTATTTTTATCTATGTATGGAAAAACATTGGCTATAATGTGGTTCTATTCTTGGCTGGACTGCAAAATATCCCAGATCAATATTATGAGATAGCAAACCTGGAAGGTGCAAGCTGGGCTCGTAAGCACCAGATCACCTTGATTTATTTAATACCGACAGGATTTTTAGTGATGCTGATGTCGATTCTGAACTCATTCAAGGTATTTCGGGAAATTTATTTAGTTGCGGGTGACTATCCTCATGACAGTATCTATATGCTTCAGCACTATATGAACAATATGTTCTTATCGCTCGATATTCAGAAGCTGTCGGCTGCAGCTTTCTTAATGGTGTTCTGCATTTTAGTCATTGTGTTGATGCTCTTCCGAGTTGAACATAAGTTCCGTTCATTTATGGAGTAAAGGGAGGGGTGTAGATGAACAAGAAACAGATAAGAACACTGCTACTTACTATTATCTTAGCCGTAATCGCGCTGGTAATGCTATTTCCGGTTGTGCTCACAATGGTAAGCTCCTTGATGACGGAGAAGGAAATTATGCTGAATTACGGCATGTTAGGTAATACACAGATGAACGATTTTGTGAATTTGAAGCTGATTCCAGATTGGGTTTCGCTGGAGCAATTTTATAAGGTGCTTATTTCAACCTCGCAATTTCTTCGTATGTTCTGGAACTCTGTATTTATGGTGTTTCCAATCATTATAGGTCAGGTCGTGGTGGCAACATTAGCGGCATTTGCATTTGCTAAGCTGCGATTTCCTGGCAGAGAGCCCTTATTTATTGTGTATCTGATCACGATGCTCATGCCGTTCCAGGTCACGCTTGTGCCGAACTATATCATGTCCGATCGGCTAGGGCTGATTAATAGTCCAAGCTCCATTATTTTACCAGGGATATTTGCGGCGTTTGGTGTGTTCCTGCTCAGACAATTTATGCTCCAAATTCCAACGGCATATATGGAAGCAGCCCAAATGGATGGGGCAGGTTACTTCCGATCCTTTATCAGGATTGTCTTGCCTATGGTGAAACCCGGCATGGCAGCGCTAATTGTTCTGCTGTTTGCAGATTACTGGAATATGGTGGAGCAGCCACTGATCTTTCTGCAGGATGCCAATTTACAGCCCTTGTCCATTTTTCTATCTCGCCTGCAGGAAGATGCGCTTGGGGTATCCTTTGCGGCTGCGGTCTTGTATATGATGCCTATGATTCTCTTGTTTCTTTTGGCGGAACGGTATTTTATTGAGGGCATAGAGCTTTCTGGAATTAAAGGATAGGGGAAATGAGATGACAAGCACATCTAAGCGACAACGATTAACGGCTGCTTTGTTTGTATTATTCTTTGCGATATTGGCTGGTTTGACTTTCTTTAGCAGCACACTCGAAACGATGACGCTGCCCAAAGTAGTTACGGAGAAACTTACCTCGAAATCATTAGTTCATCAGGTTAAAGGGAGTGGAGTCTTAACACCTCGGAAGCAGGTGGATTTGTTGAATGAGACTGGCTCTAAAATTGTGAAGGTACATGTAAAAGATAATGATGAGGTTAAGAAGGGGCAAAAGCTCGTTACATTTGATAGCTCTGATCTGGATGAGCAGATTTATCAAGAGGAAACGGCGCTTAAGAAACAAAAGCTAAATCGGGAGATTCTTGAGGAGGATATGCTCAATGCATTGATAGGTGGTGATGAGCAAGTGATTGCCAAGGCTGAGCGAGCTCTTGAGCTGGATAATATGGATCTTGAACTGGCGCAAAAAAAATTGAATAAGCTGCGTAAAGAAAAAGTGGATAAACAAACGCTGATAGCCCCTTTTGATGGCAAAATCACAAAGATTACAGCAGAGGATAGCATGGCTGCCTCACAAGGGGGGACAATCCTGACCTTACTGGATAGTGGCAAGGGCTTCGAATTTTCATTTGCTATCGAGTCGGATAATACGGCATTATTCGAGATTGGATCTAAGGTTTCTGTTCGATTGGCGAAAGACAATACACTGGTTAACGGTGTAATTGAAGAGATTAAAGCTGCATCCCAAGAGAGCAGTGAAGAAGATTCATCCGATAAATCCAGTTATCAGGTTGTCGTTTCTGTCTCCGATGATGGTATTAAAGGCGGCGAACAAGTCAGTCTAGATATAAAGAAGGAGTCAAATGAAAAAGGTTATGTGTTACCAAAGAAATGGGTTCATAAAGATACAACAGGGAGCTATGTCTTTGTAATTGAGGAGAAGAAAAGCTCACTCGGCAATACGTTTAATGCACGCAAGGCTTATATTGTAACGGGTGATTCAACCGAGGATGAGGTTGTAGCTGTGAGCGGGTTAAGTCCTGATGATGAGATCATTATTGAATCAAGTGAACCATTACAAGAAGGTAATAGAATCCGAGTATATTGAAGGGGATGAATGAATTTGAATAGAAGATGGGTATTGGCCTTATTAGCAATGATAGTCGTATTATCGGGATGCTCTAGCAGCAGCGTGGGATCAGGTACAGAAGGAACATCTAATGAACAATCAGGTCAGGATGGCAAGAAGATTGAGATTGCGACTATGGCGGTAACTCCTTATTTAGAGGAGGCGGTTAAGCAATACAAAAAAATTCGTCCAGATATACAAATTGATATCAAAGAGTATCTAGCTAGACCCCAAACGAATGAAGATGGAATGAGTCAATCAGGAGAAGCATTCTCAAAGGGCGATGTTGAGAAGTATATACAAACAGTGAGCACACAGATGATGTCTGGCAAAGGGGCGGACATGATCGTAATGAACGATCTACCACAGGACAAATATGTCGCCAAGAACATGCTGACTAATTTCTATGATCTGATGGATAAGGATGCTGACTTTGATCGAAATCAGTACTATCAGAATATTTTTGAGGGCTCCCAAGATGGTAATGGTTTGTATGCAATGCCATTCTCATTTGTCATCGACGCGCTAACTGGGAATACAGAGTTGTTAGAACAAGCTAACATTAAAATCGATGATCAGACATGGACATGGGATGAGTTTAAAGATATTTCCAAGAAGCTTAAGGGAAAAGTTGGTGAGGATTATTTCGCATTTGTTAATCTATTCCCGATTCAAATGTTAGCGGAGTATATAGAAGCTAATTATGATAAGCTCATTGATCAAGGTCAAGCGAATTTCGATTCCGATCTGTTTCGAGATATGATGAAGCAAATCAAATCGATGTATGATGAGGGCGTACTTAGTAATGATTTTACGTACGACTATACCAAAACCTTGTTCAACAATGCTAACCTTTTCGATCCAATAGGAGGCCTGTCCCAAGTCCTTGATCCAAAGCTTAAAATATATCAAAAGCCAACAGTAAATGGAAAATATAGTGGAACTTCATTTAAGTCATATTTCACTTTAGGTATTAACAGCAAATCTAAGGTTCAAGATGAAGCTTGGAACTTTATTAAGTTCATGCTTTCCGAGGAAATGCAATCTTCATCAGTCGTACAAGGGTTTGCGATGCATAAGGGAGCTGTGGAGAAACAGCTTAATGATGCTAAGCAGCAGGCAGTAGCGGGAACACTACCTCTTCTAGAACAGAAGTTTGATACTGAGACTGTAGAAAGCAAAATCCAAGAATTACATCAGCTTCTAGATGGTGCAAGCAGGAATTTATCTAGTGATCATAAGGTTGTTTCAATTGCAATTGAAGAGTTTGATTCATATATGAGTGGTCAGAAATCCGCTGAAGACGTCAGCAAGCTGATTCAAAACCGAGTCAACACTTACATTAACGAGTAAATAGGTCCTATTCGTAAGGCGTTTAATCATTTAACGGTGATTGAACGTCTTTTGTTTATTTTGCAGGAATCATCCCATTTGTCGTTGAATATATCCCGGTAACCGTATTGCGTATTCAAGATACGCAGCCACAGGAGGAGAACAACCTTGAAATCGACTACCGTTCAAAGCCTTACGGAAACGTTTAAGCTGGAAGTGCTCGCAGGTGCTAGCTGCATGGATCGTGAAATCACTCGTTCAAAGACGCATAGACCTGGACTGGAGTTCGTGGGTTACTTTGATTTTTTCCCAACGAAGCGGGTACAAATATTGGGCTGCAAGGAAATCAACTATCTGTTAACCCTAAGCGTTGAAGAGCGTAAGTTACATATTGGTAATATCGTCAAATATCATCCACCATGTTTTATTGTGACGACAGGTCAGCAGGAGATTCCCTATTTAACTCTTTTCTGCGAAGAAGAAGGTATCCCGCTGCTTCGGACGCAGGAAACGACGACAGAGATTATCGCAAAGATTGACACTTATCTGATGAAGGCGCTGGCGCCAGAGCTTTCAATTCATGGGGTATGTGTAAACGTGTCCGGCATAGGCGTTCTACTCAGGGGCAAGTCGGGGATTGGTAAAAGCGAAACCGCGCATACGCTCATTAGAAGAGGCCATCGGTTTGTAGCAGATGATATCGTGGTGCTGAAGAAGCTGGGACCAGCAACTCTTCTCGGCACACATAACGAGACGACCCGCGAGTTCCTAGCGCTGCGCAGTATTGGTCTGATTAACGTTGTGCGCCAGTACGGGCGTAGAGCCTTTCAGGATGAGACGCGAATTGTGCTCGACATCGAGTTGTCTCCTTGGCGAGAGAATTCCTTGAATAATGAGCTCGAACTTGAACCGAAGTTCACAGACTATCTTGGCGTCCAAATTCCGCATATTGAAATCCAGCTTCAGCCCGGCCGCGACGTAGCCGGCCTGATCGAGGCTGCCGCCAACAACTGGTATCTGAAGCAGCTTGGCTATAGCGCCGTTGAAGAGTTCATGCAGAGGATTGAAAACAAGCAATGAAGGGTGCTCATGAATTTGTGTATACGTAACAGACCGCAGAAGAGCTATGTGGTCTGTTTTTTTAACTGAATTTCGCCTTTAATGCGTGATTGGCTGGGCATAGGCTATAAATGGTATAATTTCTAATAGGTATTTTGAGTGATCGTTACTAGGAGGTATTAATGATGAGTGATGAGCTATTGGAAAAATTGGATACTTGGCATGAAGAGGATGAATTTCAAGAAATCGTGGATGCAATAACGGAAATTCCTGAAGAGGAAAGAGATTATGTTCTAACTAGTCATTTGGGCAGAGCGCTTAATAATCTCGGGCAATATGAAGAAGCTTTAGAGCAGTATTTGAGCATTGAAGAAGAGGGTGAAGGTGACCCGCTTTGGCATTACCGTATCGGAGTTTCCTATTATTATCTGAAGCGGTACGACGAAGCTTTAAAAGCATTTACAATTGCAGACGAGCTAGAGCCTGATGATGAGGACACCTTGGAGTTTTTGGGATGGATCAAACGAAAATTGGCTAAGAAAGCTACGAAAAAGCCTGTGAATAAACCTGCAAAGAAGCCTGTAGTAGCGATCGACACCACCAACTTTTGGGATGACAGCGAGTATACGTTCTCAGAATATATCTCTGAATCGCCTACAGATGCAATGATTGCTTCAGTAGAAGAAGAGCTGGTTTTTAAGCTGCCAAAATACTACGTTGAAATGATGAAGCTACATAATGGGGGAATTCCTCATAACACTCGGTACCCAATTCCGGGAACAGAAGAATTTATTACGATTTCAGGGATCCTTGGAATTGGACGAGATAAGAATAAGTCGCTGTGTGGAGCTTCAGGCAGCCGGACTGTGATTGAAAATGGACGTTATCCTGAGGTTGGTGTGGTGATTTGTGATTGTCTTTCTGAGAATGAAGTAATCATGCTGGATTACCGCGAGTTTGGAAATGATGGCGAACCCGAGGTTATCCATGTAGATCGAGATAACAAATACAAGATCACACGCTTAGCTGACAATTTTGAGTCCTTTATCGGTGGACTGGTGAAATAGTGGATTCGGCGATTTAGCTGAATGTGGAGCTGATAAATCAGCCAAATAAACGATCGAAAAAACAGAGCAGCGGTTCTCCTATAATGGAGGCAGCTGCTCTGTTTTTTAATCTGCTCAATTGTCGCTATTAAACACCTTGGACTGAAGCACATCGAGTGCTCGGTTGATTTCTTCCAGTTCTTCAGTAGAAGAATCCTTGATCCGGTCCAGGAAACGTTCGCCGATCTGTTCAAAAGCTTTGTTCATCATCGCTTGTCCAGCGTCAGACAACCGAATCATTTGCTTACGCCGATCTTCTGCGACATCCAGCTTTTCACAAAGATTCTTTTCTGTTAATTTCTTGAGCTCACGGCTCGTGTTCGGCATAGAGATATTCTTACAATCACTAATTTGACTGAGGGTAACAGGCTGGCTGACCGCAATATACTCCAGAATACTATATTGAACGGGCGTAATACCTTCCGGTCTAACATCTTTGGTTAAATCGAATGTTACTTCATGGACTGCCGTCGTAAAGGTCACTAATTTATGAAAAAACGCTTCTTTGTCCATAACGATCACCTCTTAGTGTAAACTTTAACAAAATAATTATCATAATACAATTATCATTTGACAACTAAATAAAGATTGTGATACGATTTTGTTATCAAATGATAATTAAAGAGGTGGAGCAATGAACGTTTTAGTCATCTATACTCATCCGAATCATAAAAGTTTAAGTTATGCTTTTCTCAATAAAGTCATTCAAGGAAGTAATGAAAATCGAAAGATCACGAACATCGAGGTGCTTGATCTATATGAAGAGCAATTTGATCCGGTGCTAGTCTTTAACGAAAATAAACGTAGAAGAGACATGCATATCGATCCCAAGTTTGAGAAGTATCGTGAGCAGATTCGTCAGGCAGACAAAATTGTGTTTGTGTATCCGATCTGGTGGGGCCGGCCTCCAGCCATGCTGCTCGGGTATATTGATCAAATGTTTGCCTCTAATTTTGCTTATAGAGAAAAGGGCGGCCTTATCCCCGAAGGGCTGCTGAAAGGGAAGTCCGTGGTTTGTATTTCCAGCATGAAGGGGCCAACCCTTTATCCTTTATATTGGTTAAACAATTCCCATAAGGTGCTGATGAGAAAAGCATTATTTCAATATTGCGGTATGAAAAAAGTGAAGTTTTTCGAGTTTGGGAATATGGAGAGTCCAAAAGGTAAACATGACAAAAAGCTAAATCAGGTCTACCAATATTTTAAATCTGTAGCTAATTGATGCCTCAAAGATAATAGCTCGATGATCATTTGGACTCGTTATAAAGATAGGCGACATAATCCTGCAGCACTGAGGTGTGGTCCATTTGTCGCAGCATAGTCCCGATATTCCCACGGTGATAGCTGCCATGGTTTACGATGTGGAAGATAGCACCGGAAATGGATGTCTCAAGTGATCCCATAGTTGGATGATCTAACACAACAGTGGGGTCCTTATCTATTTGACTAGCCAACACCATTTTATTTTTGCTGGTTAGCTCACGATAGAGGACATCCATTTCTTCAATATCTTTTATTGCTAACAAGGGCTCTAATTGGGCAGCTGATGCTTTAGCTTCATTCCTAGTTCGCCCTGAAATCAAGTCAAACCAAATATTCTCCACGACATAAATATGCGTCACAACCTTTGCTACTGAAGAAAAACCACTCTGGATATCCTTATGATAAATGTCTTTAGGCAACTCCTTTAAGCGATGGATGATCGTTTGATTAGCCCATACATTGTAGTCATACATTTCTAACGTCGGATGTTTCTCCATGAGTTTCTCCCCCTAAGATTATAGATGCTTTAATTATACCCATTCGAAAAATGTTCGGTACAATTTAGAGATGTTTATTATAGGACCCTTTGTCCAAAATAAACCAAAATACAGACGACAGCGATAAAGCAGAGGAGCAACCAATTCGCTAGCTTCATTCCCATCTAAACCGTACCTGCCTTGATCATTGTTAAGTCCTCGCCGCTTACTTGTTTGATTAAATTCATTACCTTATAGGCTCCTCTGCCGTTCTCATAAGGCTTCATCTTATCTTTGTAAGTAGAGCGGTTCTCGTATAGCGTCATAATCGAATGAACAAAGGTTTGATTAGTCATCTCTTCTTCAAGTAACATTTCAGCGAGTCCAGTTTGTTGAAAATACTGCGCTTGGGCAAGTTGACCAGAGCGGCTGCCACCATTCGTGTGAGGAATTAATAACATTGGATTTTGCATAGAAAGAAGCTCCATCATAGAATTTGAGCCTGCACGGGATACGACAACATCCGCCATAGCTAATAAATGCGGCAGCTCACAGCTTGTAATGAATTCATACGATTTGTAGCCTGACATCGAGAGGTGATAATCAACTTTTCCCTCCCCGCAAATATGAACCACTTGAAATTTGTCTATCAACTCAGCGAGTACATTGTTCACCATTTGGTTAATGCTGTGTGAACCTTGGCTTCCTCCCATAATAAGAAGAACAGGCTTAGCAGAGGTGAATCCGCAAAAGGCTAAACCACGTTGTTTATCAGCTAATTTGAATTGCTCCTTCAAGAGCGGTCCCGCATGAACGGCCTTGAGAGAAGCAGATTTGGTTACAGTATCCAGAAAATTTGTACACAGATGAGTGGCAAACGGAAGTGATATTTTGTTAGCTAGTCCAAGATTTAAGTCTGGTTCATAAATAATGATGGGCACTTTGTTAAGTTTGGCTCCAATCACGACCGGTACAGAAACAAATCCACCTTTAGAAAAAATCACACTTGGTTTGATGGTTCGTAGGAGTCGGTAAGATTGAAAGATGCCCTTCATGATTTTGAATACATCGGTCACATTCTTCCAATCGAAATAGCGTCTCAATTTCCCTGTGGGAATGGGATGGTAGGTCACTTCCTCCTTGTAGTCAGACAAAAGCTTACGCTCAATTCCTTGTTCGGAGCCTATATAATGGACGTCCCAATCCTCTGCTAAACACTTAGGGATCAACACGAGGTTGCCGGATACATGTCCAGCGGAGCCTCCACCTGTAAATACGATCGAGGTACTCATGCTAGAAACCCACCTTGTTGTAACATTTCTTTTATCGCAGGTTTGCTCATCAACACATGATTCGAATCATAGCTCTGGAAGTCCACAGGCGGGCAAGAGGCATAGGCTTCTTGTAAACCTTCTATAGGAAAAGGGGGGAGAATCACATAATAGTGATCATCCAGATGAATAGAAGAAGCACTCTCAAATTCCGATATCAGGGCCTCACTTAAGCTTTCACCGGGACGTATCCCCGTTTCCTTGATTTGGATCGTGCTAGTTGATAAGTCGTCAATTAAGACCTGGGCAAGATCCTTAATGCTGCAAGCAGGCATTTTGGTCACAAAGACTTCTCCGCCTCTGCTTTCTTCTGTTGCTTTAAGGAGTAGGGTAATTGCATCATCTATGGTTAAGAAAAAACGAGTCATTCTAGCATCTGTAAGGGAAATGTCTACTCCATCCACAATACTTTGTTTGAAAATAGGCACCACGCTACCCGTTGAGCCAAGTACATTGCCACTTCTCACACATACAAACTGAGTTTTGGTTTGTCTGAGATTGGCATGGACCATTAGCTTTTCACCGAGTGATTTTGTCATTCCGTAGGTGCTCGATGGTTGCGCTGCTTTATCGGTTGAAACATAAACTACTTTTTTTACGCCGTGTTTAATAGCGGCTTGAATCACATGCTGAGTTCCGAGTACGTTAGTCTTCATCGCACTGTCTGGTTGTTGTTCGCAGATCGGGACATGCTTCAAGGCCGCTAAATGATAGATATAATCTACCTGATGGCAAGCTTGCATCAGTTCTTGCTTATCACGTATATCACCGATGATGAACGTTAGTTTGGGATTATGATGATATTCCTGTTGTAGTTCTACTTGAAGTGACTCATTGCGGGAAAATATTCTGATTTCTTTTGGGTCTCTTTCCAATAACCGTTTCACGAGTTGTCGTCCCCAAGATCCGGTTCCACCGGTAATTAATATGGTTGTATTTTGCACGGTTTGTTCCTCCTATGATCTTAGCTACACAATAATCATAGTGTTCATATGTTACGTGAATATGGCAAAGCGAAAGCTCTTAAAATCAAAAAAAGGTTAAAGAACCCTTATAACAGGTCCCTTAACCCTTCATTTAACTTCTAATAGCCATCGGTTTGTTTACCGGATTGCTCCGCAATTTCCGCGCCGTCTCGATTCTCTGAAGTACCTAGATGCTTGTGGTCAGCTTTGGCTTGAGCAAGACCTTCAGCCACTCGGCGACCGTAGTCTGGATCAGCTTTTGTAAAATGTTCAATCATATTGGTTTGAATCACAGGCGCACATATTTTTAGGGCATCGACCAGGTTATGAATCAATTCATCCCGTTCCCAATCCTCGAACTTGCGATAGGTATCACCAGCTTGCCCGAAGTCATTTGTCCGACTAATTTTGTCGCGAACTAGTCGATCATTATACATCGGTTGATGATCTTTGCCAGAAGGAGCTGCCTCCTTTAACCCGCCAAGCGAGGAAGGTTCGTAATTTACATGTGGGTTTTGCTCAGGCGCCTTATCCACATGATAAGTCATTTGCCCATCCCGCTGATTCGTCGCTACCCTTGTCTTTGGAGCATTGATCGGTAATTGAATGTAGTTGGCGCCCACCCGGTGCCGCTGAGTATCCGAATAGGAGAACGTCCGGCCTTGCAGCAGCTTGTCATCCGAGAAATCCAGACCGTCTACTAGAACTCCAGTCCCGAAAGCGACCTGTTCGACCTCGGCAAAATAATTGTCTGGGTTTCGATCCAGAACCATCTTCCCTACAGATAAAAATGGAAAACGTTCATGATCCCAAAGCTTAGTAGGATCGAGTGGATCAAAATCGAGCTCAGGATGCTCATCGTCACTTAGGATTTGCACACAAAGCTCCCATTCAGGGTAATCCTTACGCGCAATAGCCTCATATAGATCCTGCGTAGCATGGCTGACGTTTTTGGCTTGTATATCCTCAGCGGCTTGCTGAGTTAGATTCTTAATGCCATGTTTCAGCGGCTCCCAATGGTATTTGATTAAGACGGCTTCGCCGTTTTCATTCACCCATTTATAGGTATTAACTCCAGACCCCTGCATCTGCCGATAGTTGGCTGGAATCCCCCAAGGAGAGAACAGGAATGTAATCATATGAGTAGCTTCAGGAGAGTTCGATACGAAATCAAACATCCGCTCTGGGTTTTGCAGATTGGTCACGGGATCTGGCTTGAAAGCATGCACCATGTCAGGAAATTTCAGCGGATCACGGATAAAGAAAATCTTCAGATTGTTGCCGACCAAGTCCCAGTTGCCATCATCTGTATAGAACTTTGTGGCGAAGCCACGTGGATCACGAAAGGTCTCCGGAGAGTACACGCCATGAACCACTGTTGAAAACCTTACGAATACAGGTGTTTTTTTGCCTGCTTCTTGAAAAAGCTTAGCACGCGTATATTTCGAGACGGGTTCATCGCCTACTTTTCCATAAGCTTCAAAATACCCGTGGGCTCCTGCACCCCTAGCATGCACAACACGTTCCGGAATACGCTCTCGATCAAAATGAGATATTTTCTCGATAAAGTGGTAGTTTTCGAGCGTCGATGGCCCCCGATTTCCTACCGTTCGTATATTTTGATTATCTGTAATTGGATGACCTTGTCGATCCGTTAAAATCATATCTTCTTTTTCCTTATCCATATGGCAAAGCTCCACCTCTTTTCAGATATGAATAGTATTTTCTACCAGAATTCTGAAAAGTATGCGAAACCCACTGACAAGAGATGTTATGAAAGTTACAATTTTTATTGGCATTTGAAATAATGACTGTTATATTTGAAAATACTATGTGTTATAAGCTTAGCAACTTGGTATCGACAGAATGGAGAGGCGGAATTACATGCAACAATTTTTAGATAGTATGATTAGCGTAACAAATGATTTTTTGTGGTCGAAAATATTGGTGATCCTTCTTATTGCTTGTGGACTTTATTTCACCGTAAGATCGAAATTTGTACAGTTTGGTATGTTCAAAGAAATGTTTCGGGTTCTTAAAGGATCCAATGAAAGGTCAAAAGATAGTATTTCATCCTTCCAGGCCTTCTGCATTAGTATGGCGGCGAGGGTAGGGACAGGTAATATAACGGGAATCGCAATTGCTATTGCCATAGGTGGTCCAGGGGCTATTTTCTGGATGTGGGTGATTGCCATTATTGGATCAGCGTCCGGTTTTATAGAAAGCACTTTGGCACAGGTATATAAAGTGAAGGATAAGACCGGATTTCGCGGTGGGCCTGCCTATTATATGGAGAAAGGCCTGAACAAGCGCTGGATGGGTGCGATATTCGCGGTTCTGATTACATTATCCTTCGGGCTTGTATTTAACGCGGTCCAATCGAATACGGTCACAGTGGCCTTTGAGAATTCATTTGGCACCAATCGGGCCATTCTCGGGCTTGTAATGGCTGCTGCCTTTGCGCTGGTTATCTTTGGCGGTGTTAAGCGTATCGCAAGAATGTCCGAATATATTGTAGTGGTAATGGCAGGAATCTACATTGGGGCTGCTCTTATTATTATGCTGATTAATATTACAGAACTCCCAGGAGTTTTCGCACTCATTGTGAAAAGTGCCTTCGGATTTGAACAAGTCGCTGGTGGCTCTCTTGGTGCAGTAATTCTACAGGGCGTGAAGCGTGGTTTGTTCTCTAACGAAGCGGGTATGGGTAGTGCGCCTAATGCTGCGGCAACGGCAACTACGAGTCATCCGGTGAAGCAAGGGCTAATGCAAGCGCTAGGCGTACTCACAGATACGTTACTTATTTGTTCGAGTACGGCGTTCATTATCTTGTTGTCTGATGCCTATAAGCAGCCAGGGCTGGATGGAATCAAGCTGACACAAGCCGCATTAAGCGAGCATATTGGTTCGTGGGCATCCGGATCACTAGCGATTATGATTTTTTTGTTTGCTTTCAGCACGTTAATTGGAAATTATTATTACGGTGAGACCAATATAGAATTTTTGAATTCCAACAAAAAGGTATTACTATTCTATAGATACAGTGTTTTGGCGATGATTATTTTTGGTTCCGTAGCAAAGGTTCAATTGGTATGGGATTTGGCCGACTTATTTATGGGCTTCATGGTTATCGTGAATTTGATTGCCATCCTGCTATTATCTAAAGTGGCCTTTGCCGCCTTGAAGGATTATAAAAAGCAGAAACGTGAAGGGAAGGATCCTGTTTTCTATAAAGACAGCATTCCGGGGCTCGAGAACGTTGAAGGTTGGGACAATTCTTCAGATATAAAAAGATAGAAATGTATTTGAAGGGCTCAGGAGACTGAGCTCTTTTTGCTGTCAGATTACAAAAACGAGCCTTTAGAATTGCTTCTAAGGCTCGTTTTGCGTACAGTATTTTAAATTAGTCCTGCTTAATATAGTTTATCCTGCAGCCCAAACATCTAATTCAATTTTCAATTCAGGTAAACCTAATCCTTTAACATAAGCAATGGTCATTGAAGGAGGCGTCATCCCGAATACTTTATTCCAAATTCCATAGAAATGATCCCAATCGATTTCTTCTGTGGCCCAAATGTTGATTTTGATTACGTTATCGGGAGTCAGCTTTTGAGAAGAGAGGACTTCTACAATATTACTCATCGTATTTGTTACTTGTTGATTAAAATCTGTAGGGATATTACTGTTTTGATCGATTCCAATTTGACCAGAAAATACATACATTTCAGCGTTTCTGCTTATTTTTGTTACATGACTGTAGTTACCAACGGGTTTCGCAATATTTTCTGGATTATATCTTGTGATCACATGATTATTTAAGTTCATTTTTATGAAGTCTCCTTTAAATAGAAGATACATAACGATAGCTAGGTTATATATCTCCACTGTTTTTTAGTTTTAATTTTTGACAGACTTATCCTATCAATCATTAATTCTAGAAAAAAACAGCAGTAGAATACCCAATACCAAAAGATAAATATTTTAGGGATCTCTTTTTCATCAGGTATTCCTCCTTCATAGTTAAAGTAAAATAACTTCATCAGAATGATAACATTAATCCATGTGCGACGGCAACTTTGCCTCCTCCGGCACAACATGATTAGGGTCTTTTTTTGCTGTATTTCATGAAAACTTCAATGCTTTTTTTGAAAAAAAGCAAAAAACACTTACATTAACGGATATTATATTGTTATAATTACAAACAGACCGGTTGGTATGTTAGGGGGAAATACGTAATTATGGATACAAAATCACTAATGATTGAGAAGGCGACACTCCTTTTTCAACAAAAAGGTTATAAGAGTGTAGGCGTTAGTGAAATTTTAAAAGCTTGTGATGTTACCAAAGGAGCGCTCTATCATCATTTTCCAAATGGAAAAGAAGAGCTATTAATTGCTTGTCTAAAAAGCCTAAAGGAAGCAATAACAATAGATATGGAGGACATTTTCAAAAAGCATTCTTCTACACAAGAGGCCACACAATTCATGCTTAATAAGTTAATTCACAACTTGGAAACCGAGGGCAAGCTTACAGGCTATACATTTAGCAGTATTGTCAGTGAAATGGCTACGGTCAGTGAGCCTGTCCGCCAAGCATGTAACTCACTTTATGAGAACATTCAGACTATTTACTACACGAAGCTTGCAACTGAAGGTTTCTCGAATGAACTAGCTTCTGATATTGCTTTATTGATGACAACCTCGATTGAGGGTGCGATCATGCTGTGTCAAACTCAGCGATCTACCGCACCTTTAAAGACTATTGCGAAACTATTACCGACAATTTTGAAAGGAAGAACATCATGAATCTAGAAACAAGATTACCGAGAAACGGCAAAGAGGGGGCATTATACGGTGCAATTATTTGTACACTAACCGTTCTGTTTATGTCTTCATTAAATATCATTTTAGCGGTTGGAGAATTTAATGGGGAAGTTGCTTTATCGATCCTTAAGGTGTTTCCGATCATTTGGGTCATTGTTATGATTATAGAGCCTGTTGTTATTGGGCGTATCGCAGAAAAGCTGACAGCTAAATTCACACAACCTAGCGATAGCTTCAACGCCAAAATTCTATTTCGTATTCTTTTCACCGTACTAGGAATGTCATTTGTGATGACCTTTATTGGAGACATCATCGGAAACGGGTTGAGTTCTGAAACGTTCAATCACTTCTTAGCGAATTGGCCAAGAAATTTCCTAATTGTACTGATCGCTGAAAGTATAGTGATCCAACCTTTTGCACGATTTGTGATGGTAAAGCTACATGCTTCTCAGGATAAAAAGAAGTCCAGCGCCGCTGGTATAACTGTAAATGGATTATCGGAACAAAACTCATAACATAAATATGCTCTCAGGCGATGCGTTTCGTTTGAGAGCTTTTCTATTACCGTATATAATGATATTTTAGTTGAATCATTGAAACCCTCCTATATAACAAAGAAAACTTAACAATGAAAGGTAATATCGAACATGATGATCTATAGTCGTCTTGCCATAATGATGCCCCCATTTCCCTAGCTAGGCTCATATTCTTGTTGTTGTTCGAGGATATAAGCTTGTAGGAGGGCGAATTTAATATGAAAAAATATGCAGCACCATCTTTACTGCTAATGATTGTTCTTGTGGCTTTTCCGCAAATTAGTGAGACGATCTACACTCCATCGTTGCCGGATATTGCGGTAGCACTTGGGGTCTCTAATAGTTCTGTACAGTTAACATTAAGTATATATTTCATCGGATTTGCTTTAGGTGTTTTGTGTTGGGGTTGGCTCTCTGATTTCATCGGACGGAGACCTGCCATGCTGGGTGGCCTCATTGTATATGGTATTGGAAGCTTGATGTGTTTTTACTCGGAATCCATTACTCTACTTCTGGTCAGCCGTTTCATTCAAGCATTTGGAGCAGCAACTGGCTCTATCATTACGCAAACCATTCTTCGGGAGAGTGTATCCGGAAATAAGCGGCATGCCATGTTTGCCCAGATCTCGGCGGTGATCGCTTTTACTCCAGCAGTAGGGCCGCTTATTGGCGGATGGGTGGATCAAGCTTTTGGTTTTCGAGCGGTTTTCTTTACATTAGTGATGATGAGTGTGTTGTTATTTGTGTATGCTTTTTGGAAGCTGCCAGAAACGACTGATGTTTCCGCGAGAAAAAAGGTGGCTATTCTACCTATCGTTAAAAGAATGCTCTCATTGCCACGTGTACTAGTGTTTGGGTTACTGATCGGGGGCATCAATGGAGTTTTATTTAGCTACTATGCGGAAGCACCCTTTATATTTATTGAACACTTTAACATTTCACCGGGAGTATATGGTTTTCTAGGCATTGTTGTGGCTTTGGCATCGATAGTGGGAGCAATGATGTCCAAGAGATTATTGAGTCTCTATGCCGCAGAAAAAATAATTCACATCGGCTGTTTAGTGATGACCAGCGGGGCTTTGCTATTAACAATCGTAAGCAGCCTTGCCTCGTTGCCGAATATGATGTTGATGGTATGCATTCTAATAACCCTTTTTGTCATGTTAATGGGGGCCGGTATCGCTTTACCTAATTGTCTAAGTCTTGCGCTTGTCAATTTTCAGGATGTTGTGGGAACAGCAGGTGCGATCTTCAGTTTGGGATATTACTTATTAGTTAGTTTGGCGACATGGGGAATGAGCGCCCTGCATAATGGTTCATTACTGACGATGCCCATCTATTTCTTAGGGATTAGCGGCGGAATGTGGTTATTAAGTAAAAAGTTTATTGTATCGGAATAGAATTTACTTCTTAGTTATTTGATTAGAAGGAGATATGGAACGGGGTATCCATAAATGAATGGCAGTCTGGAACTTTTTGAGTTCCGGACTGCTTTTTATTTGTTAGTCTACTTCCGGCACAATGACTTGGATATGACGAGGGAGAACACTTAGCGTAATTGGTAAAATCGGACCTTCTTCACCATCCACATTGGTTCTTACGGCTTCTGGAGAGCTCACAGTCACATTTTGGGCCGTGAAATAGACAACGTCTTTATGATCCTTAAGGCTGCCAAGTAGTAAAGAAATACTGGCTGTAATGGTATTGAGTATACTGAGGTCTTGAATAATAAAACAGTGAAGCAGACCATCGTCAACCGCAGCATCAGGTATCAGATTCTCGAATCCGCCAACGGAGTTGGTTAACACGGCGAGAAAAAGCGGGGAATCGCCTTGCCATGTCTTCTCGTCATAATGAATGACAAGAGGGTGGGGGGAAGTGCTTGTAAGTTGTTTTAGGCCTTCTTTCAAATATGCCAAAGAGCCGAGCTTGGTTTTCTCTTCGATTGAAACGGAGGATAAAGATCCGGCGATTGAACCTACAGCAACAACATTTCCGAATAAGCGGTCATTCAAGCAACCAATATCTACTGTCTTTACGTTAGAGGAAGCAAGGGTTTGAATGGCTATTTCGGGATTCAATGGAATCTGTAACGCGCGGGCAAAATCATTAACCGTTCCTAAAGGGACTACACCTAACTTTGGGTGTTGTTTCTGATTCATAAGACCATTAATGGTCTCGTGAAGCGTGCCATCCCCGCCAATGGAGACGACTAGATCGTAACACTCCTCACAGGCAGTGATACAATAACGAGTTGCATCTAGTTCTTTTGCCGTCTCCTTAATCGTAACCAAGTAGCCTTGATCAGCTAGAACTCTTTCTGCATATCTGACATATTCGCCAGCTTCTTCTTTACCAGATGAGGGGTTAATAATAATCATAGCTTGCCGCATAGGGATTATCCTCTCTTGTTCAATCTAATAGCCTATTAGATGATTACCCCAAAGTGGTATAGCAGAAATCATAACAACCTAAAAAAAGGTGAGCAAGAACGACCTAAGTCGTCTTACTCACCTCTTTTATGTTTGTTAATAGACCTTGTCACCATTAAAAATGGAATTCTTAACGATAACATAATCTACTTTACGAATAGCTTCTAATTTATTGCCTCCAGCATAAGAAATCGAGGACTGAAGATCTTGCTCCATCTCTCTCAAGGTTTCTGCTAAAGCACCTTTGTGCTCGACAACTATTTTTTTGCCCTCAACATTCTTCTTTTCACCTTTTTGGTATTCAGAAGCGGAGCCGAAGTACTCTTTATACAGCTTTCCATCGATCTCGATGGTATCACCAGGAGATTCTTCATGCCCAGCAAATAGGGAACCGATCATGACCATGGAAGCACCAAATCTAATGGACTTGGCGATATCACCGTGTGTCCGAATACCTCCGTCAGCGATAATAGGCTTACTTGCAGCCTTGGCACACAAGCGCAGTGCGGCTAATTGCCAGCCACCTGTTCCGAATCCTGTCTTAATCTTCGTGATACATACTTTCCCTGGTCCAATTCCCACTTTAGTAGCGTCGGCCCCAGCGTTCTCTAATTCTCTAACGCCTTCAGGAGTTCCCACGTTTCCAGCAATAACGAAACTAGCAGGTAGATATTGTTTAATATGTTTGATCATTCGAATGACAGCCTCGGAATGACCATGTGCAATATCGATCGTAATGAATTCCGGAATCAACTGTTCGTTAGCTAATTGTTCAACGAAATCGTATTCTTCTTCTTTGACTCCGACACTAATGGATGCGATTAATCCGCGGGTGTGCATGTCCTTGATGAAAGACGTACGCTTCTCCGGTTCAAAACGATGCATAATGTAGAAGTAGCCATTTTGGGCTAAGAAGCTGGCGATCTTCTCATCTATGATGGTTTGCATATTTGCAGGTACCACAGGTAATTTAAAAGTATGACCACCTAAGGTGACTGTTGTATCACACTCAGAACGGCTATTTACGATACATTTTGCAGGAATTAACTGAATATCTTCATAATCGAATACTTTTTTCATTATATACACCTCTAAATGCGAACATTATAGTATTTTGGTTTGATTATTGTTCGTCCACTTTGTAATGTACAGCATTCCGAACAAGAAGTCAAAATTCTAGTACATTATGGTGTAAATTGGACTTAATTATACGACGATTTGGTGTACGGGTAATGATTCATATAGTGAACTGAATATAGGGACAAGAATATGTATAGATATTAACAAAAGGCCATCCCTATAGGGATGGCCTTTCTTTCTTCTATTACATCTGAAAAAGCTTGTAAGCAATATATGCTGCAACGACCCAAATGATAATCGCAGAGATCTTATTAATGATCAGCATGATTTTGCCGCTTGAATCTATTTGTCCTACGGTCTTTCCTGCTACAGCAAGCCCAAAGAACCAAATCCAAGAACCAAGGATAGTCGAAACGGCGAATGTAACTTTGTCTATGCCAGTGTAACTAAGGGAGCTGGTGCCGATAACCCCAATCGTATCCATGATCGCGTGTGGATTTAATAAAGAAACGGACATCGCAAACAAAATTTGTTTTTTTGAAGATAGAGGTGCTGTGTCTTGGGATGAAGAGGTAGGTGTGCTTCTCCAGATGGACCATCCCATATACAAAAGAAATACAAGTCCTACTGCAAATAAAGCGGTCTGCAGAACAGGGATGGCAAACACAAGAACGGAAACACCTAACACGGCTAATAAAATAAGAAGGGTGTCACATAAAGCGGCCGTAATAATAACTGGGATGGCTTTTTTAAACTGTGGCTGTGAGGCACCTTGGTTAAATACAAAAACATTTTGTGCGCCAAGCGGAAGAATTAATCCAAAGGCTAAGGCGATCCCGTGAAGTAGTGCGGCTAACATAGTTGTGTCCTCCGGTGATGAGTAATGCGTTATAAAATTTGCCTTTGAATATGGTGCTCCATATGTTCTAGATAGTCTTGAATTCCTGCGGTAATTTAATCACCCATTCGTTTAATGAATCGATTACGTGCTGTAGGCTGTTCTCCTCACTCATCTTATATCCCAACTCCTTTATCTGTAATATCTGGCTAAATAATATGTACTATCATACAATGAGGGCTTTCATTTAAAAAGATGATTAATATAATCTTGTTGTCCCTTAAAAAAGGTAGTAAAGTAACATGATACATACTATTTATGGAAAGAAAGGTTGATATTTTTTGAAAAAAGGAATATTTACAGGTCTTCTTGCGCTCTTGCTGATTACCGCCAGTATGCTATCTTTTAATGTTGTAGAGGCCGCTGGAACAGTAACGAAATTACCTAGCCAACAATGGAGTCAGCTGAATGCTGTGGGAGCATTAGAAAGCATAGAAGGGGGTCCCGTGGAACTTCCATCATTAAATACAGTGTATCTCCACACTAAGGAAGAGCATGCTACCCAAACTAAGGTATGGTTGGTTGATACGCTGAAATCTTATGATACACAGACAGGGAAGCTAAAGTGGTCAGTTAATTTTGCAGACCCTGGCACAGCGATGTTTCGTGAATCGAAAGATTATTTAGTGGCGCCGGATGGAACGGTATACATAACCTTTACAGATAATCTTTCACCTGACGCAACTCAGATCTATGCGGTGGGACCAGACGGAAAACGGAAATGGAAAGTGAATTTGTCTCAGACAGAGGGATACTTATATAGACTTGATAACGGGAGTTTAGTCTTTGCATCCCAAGGTAACTTTGATAACAATGGGAATTATACCGGGTCACTAACTTTAATTAATAAAAGTGGTACCAAAGTAAAAAATATTTCTTATAAAGGAACGGTATTGGCGCAAGGAAATCGTGTCTTAATTCAAACGAATTACGGTGGTGGGAAAGGCTCACGCATCCAGGCACTCGATTCTTCCTTAAATTCAGTGTTTACATATCAAATGCCAGCCGATTCGTACACTGAAGTGTCTTACAATCACGTACTTTCTGATGGAACAGTATTAGTCCGTGCCAATATACCAAAAACAGGAAATCGATTGTTCGGATTTAGCTCTAAAGGTAATCTACTGTGGGGGAGAGATATCGCAGGTGATGCTGTCGTATCCTCACTTGGTGATGTTTATGGGGTTTATGCCAATGGCAAGCTGTCTCTATATAATGTCAAAGGATTGGTTAAGTCGGTAGCTCTTAAAGATGTGACAGAATTTTTTATATCGTTGGACCGATTACAGGATGGTAATATTGAGCTTGGCTTCCCAGGTTCCGCCACATATGTTTTAAATCCTAAAACGCTCGCAGTAGATTATACTTTTAAGCTGAAGGATGATTTTAATTTCAACTATGTAGGCAATGGCGTGGGGTATGTAATGACAGACAATGGATTTTCACGAATTAAGTTTTAATTCCAGAAATCGATTAGGATTGATCAAGGGATGCTGCCCCTAAAGGGATGGTATCTTTTTTTCTATTCTGTAATTACACCCCTAGCATAAATGTCATCCCATCTCATGACCTTTTGTAACTAGTAAGGCCTCAGGGGGTTACACTATAATAAGGGTCTAGTCAGCAGAATTTATAGGGGGAAATGTCTTGTTTAATCTGGTCAAACAGTGGTTCTGGTACGATTGGCTCGTCCTCCTGATTCGGATTTGTTTTTCTACTTCTTTATTGATCACCATGTGTTATCTTTCGGACGATTTTACGATTCCTTTCTGGATCGCGTTTGTTTGGGGTCTGATCGCTTTTTCAGTACCTTGGTTTTGTTTGCAGCTGCATTATAAATATTATCTGATTGCAGAGATCCTTATTTCGGGTGGTCTATGCTTATATTTGGCTGCGCTATTTCCGGAATCCTATGTAACTTTTTTACCTACTGCTTTTATGATTGCCAGCAATAGTGCACAGAAGTCTTATCGTTGGTCAGCACCGATTACGGTTATTTTGATTCCAATTCTGTTGTCTAGGTTGTCGCAGCAAGTGGATGCTGTATCGATGATCTTGAACATTGGTTTGGTGTATACACTTGGCTTCGCCTTTCATTTACTAATGGTCAATCACAAGCAGAGCGGAATCATTAAGGATCAGAATGCGGTCTTGGAGCAGTATATCTCACAAGTCGAGCGTATGACACTTCTGGAAGAACGAGATCGGTTGTCCAAAGATCTGCATGATACGGTGGGGCATTCTTATACATCCATTCTTATGGGGTTAGAGACTTTACGTACGGAGGTGAACACTTCGGACGGGGCGCAAAAGATAGATGCCTTGTTAAAACTAACTCGCAATGGCCTAGATGACGTTCGTCGATATTTGCACCATGTGGGCTCTTCGCAGGATTCGTTGACGCTTATGCAGTCCCTGCAGAAATTAGTGGATGATTTTCAGACCTTCTCGAAGGTTAAGGTTCGCCTAAAAACGTTCGGAGAGGCCTATACAGTATCCAAGCAGGTCCAAATGACATTATACAGATGTCTCCAAGAGTCAATAACCAACGCTGTACGTCATGGTCAAGCCAGTGAAATTGTCATTAGTCTACATTACGAAGAGAAGTTGATCCGGCTGGATGTGCAGGATAATGGATTAGGCGCAGAGGATTTAACAGCAGGATTTGGTCTGAACGCGATGAAGGAACGAGCTTCTAACCTGCAAGGGCAAGTGTATGTTTATTCAAAGCCAGGAGAAGGGACCTTAGTGACCTGTAGTTTGCCGAGGCTTGAAGAGATACAGGAGGAAACGGTTCGCTTACTACTGGTAGATGATCAACCTTATATCCGGGATAGTCTGCGAATTATTTTAGAGCAGGAACCCGATTTTGAGATCATAGGTTTAGCAGAGAATGGTGAGCAAGCAGTAAGCTTCTGCGAACAGGATCAACCTCATGTGGTGCTAATGGACTTAAATATGCCAGACATGGACGGTGCGGAAGCAACGAAGCTTATTAAGCAAAAGTGGCCAGGGGTACGAGTGCTGATCCTGACTACTTTTCAAGAACCGGATTTGGCAGTCGAAGCACTGCAAAACGGGGCAGATGGCTACTTGTTAAAGTCTACTGAACCGCAGGAGCTATTCGAAGGGATACGTCTCGTACATCGGGGTGTGAAGATGATAACACCAGCTATTACGAATGTATTAATTGATCATTATGAGATGCATCCAACTTCTGAAGCGCAGACTGAGCAGAGTAATGAGTATGGGCTGACCCCGCGCGAGCTGGAAATTCTAGAATGCCTGTCAAAGGGCATGCGTTATAAATCCATTGCAGCTAAATTGTATTTGTCTGATGGAACGGTGAGAAATTACGCTTCTACCATCTATGCTAAGCTGGGTGTACGGAATCGCGAAGAGGCTGTTGAGAAAGCCTTTGGCACTTTGGAATAACTAAAACCGAATGATATGAAATTATAGAGCGAGCATCTTGTTGTCTATTTTCCCTTGTGGGAGTAGGCGAAAGGTGCTTTTTTGTATGAAATAACTGTCATATGACATTATGGCACTGGTCGATTTTACATCAGGAGCTCTAACATAGGATTTACAAAGATGAACAAATTTTTAGTGCAGAGAGGAAGAGGAGAATATGAGTCAAATGATCCGGAAGCATGTGAGGAATTTCTGTTTCTTATTAATTACTTTTGCCACAGGGCTATTTTACTTTTGCTTTTATTTGGTAGGCATCACTTTTGGGGTCGCGATGTCCTTCACCATAGTAGGGATTCCGATCCTTTATTATGTTTTGCGTTCTACGGAGACTTTTTTACAGCATGAGCGAATTCGAACGAAAGTCTATACGGATATCTCCGTTCGGACGCTTCCAACTCGATCTCAAGAACAAGGAAACATATGGGAAAAGGTTAAGGCGGAGTTGTCCGATGAGCATAACTGGAGAGCAATTATAGGGTTGATGCTGCAATTTGGAATTGGAATGCTCAGTCTCATATGTGCAACTCTTTTTTATTTGTCCCCTATTATTCTCTTGTTGTCACCTATCTTGTATTTCATCGATATCTCTTCTATATCGTTATTCGGGATTGAAAATAAAACACTCAACACCTCACTTCTGTTCATGCTGTTAGGCGCGGTATCTCTTTGGATAGGTGCTTATCTTGGCAACAGTTTAGTAAAGATGATCGGCAGGTATACGCGGCGTTTAGTGAAAGATTTTGCTAGAAGATAAACTTTTACACGAAAGAAGGAAGATTAATGGTAGCCTCAGTTTCATTTATAAAATTATTCTCGCAATCTCTTTGGATGATGTGGGAGAACCTATTTGCTATTGTCACCAAATTCCGTAGCCAGTCCGTGTGGAGATACGGGATATGTAAATTGGTCGTGTTAAAGTATCACGGTGAAAGTATAGTCTGCCAAGATGGACATCAGATTCTTCCCGGAGATTGGGTGGGTGAACTTCATCTGGATAATCGTCAGGTAGTGCAGCTTACGCGTACCCTGGGCGCTGATCGGGCCGGAATTCGAACTGCACGTATGCTTCGCGAGGCCATGAAGGAGATTAGTCGTGAACTAGATAGCAATCCAGAACTAAGCAAAGTGCAGGCGCTAACGGGGATTACGCTACTTCACCGCGGGATCATTCATGGAATAGGGTTTGAGCAACATCCTATCAAGTCCAAATGGCAGCGGCGATGGTTCGGAATCTATCTTCGGTTCTTACTTCGGATGCTGCATCCGGAGGGGAAACATCGCGTTGAGGACAGCACGGAGAAGTTGTCTCCTAAGATGCTCGTGCTTAGTAAGCAGTCTTTGAAAGCGCGGTTTGCTCCTCGAAGGAAAGAGGCGGTTTCCTAATGTGGACGCTCCTTGTTTTAGCTATAGATGCGATTATTCTTTATATGATTGTTCCGTTTGTGATTACTCGAATATTGGGATGGGGTGTTGTATCCAGAGGAAATGCCGCGAAGGAAGTTGCCTTTACTTTCGATGACGGACCAGATCCATGCTATACCCCTGAATTATTGGACTTGCTGCATGAACATGACGTTAAAGCAACTTTTTTCGTATTAGGCAAAAGGGCTGAGCAATTCCCGGATTTAATCCAGCGAATGCACCGTGAAGGACATCAGATCGGCATTCATAATTATACACATACGCCTAACTGGATTTACTCTCCATGGACGAATAGACGGAAGCAAGTAGATCGAACAGCTGATATTGTCGAGCGGATTACAGGAGAGCGGCCTATCTTGTATCGACCACCATGGGGGCTCCTTAATTTAGGCGATCTTGTCTTTCTTAGACGTTCTTATCGGGTAGTGTTGTGGTCTGTAATGGTGGGAGACTGGAAGGCGTCTGTTAGCGCAGCCCAAATAAAGCATGACTTATTGAAAAAGATAAAACCCGGTTCTATCATCGTTCTGCACGACAATGGTGATACACCGGGGGCAGATCGAGAAGCACCGCTGAACATGATCACCGGACTGGAAGAGGTCTTAAAGGAGATTTCTAGAAGGGGGCTGAAGAGCCAGCGAGTGGATGAGCTACTGAACAAGGAAGCTAGTCGCATTGGAGAAGCTAGGTCCAGCGTCAAACATCACGGTCAGATTAATCTGTAGCTATGGATGACATGATGTCACTAGATTGGAAGGGAATTCAGACATTGAAGAAGAAAACCGTTCGAACCATCGTTATGACCGTTTCTGTAGTATACATGGTGTTGATTTTTGCAGGTCTATGTATGTACACATTTTCTAAGTTTAATGAAATTCTCAGTCATGAAGTTGAAGAAAAGCTTAACTATAAGGTGGAGCTTACTTCTACTAAACTGAATAGTCGATTGTCGAATGATTTTCAGAAGAGCTTGGCTGAAATGAGTGAGGAGGATGCAGGTTATTATTTTGTCATAGATAAAGCTGGTCGATATGTAGCAAGCCAGAACCCTAAGCAAGATATAGGTAAAGCTATATTTGATGAACCGGACATACAGTTGCAGAAGGTTGGTCAGGTCATAGCACAATCTACGGGAACTAGTGGTACGGAAGACTCGAAGAATGTTTATGCTTTTACAAGGATCGGCGATACAGATTACAAGCTAGTGCTGGTGACGCCTGTAGAACAGATCTTGGAGCCAATGATGAACAACCAATATTTAATTATTGGCGGTTTTGTTATCGCTTTGATTATTTTTATTGTCTTACTCTTCATTATCTTAACCCGACTTATTGTACGACCGCTGCGAAGAATCAATGAGCATGTAATGGAACTTGTTGAACACGGAGGCGATCTGACTAAGAAGCTGGACATGAAGCGTAATGATGAGATTGGGATGTTGGCGTATTCCATGAATCAGTTTCTGGATAACATTCGGGCCATCGTCGGGAATGTTACTTCACAGGCCAATCATCTGAATGAAAATGCAGAAATACTTCAAGTTTCAGCAGAGCAGACAAATGAGACATCCAAGCAAATTACCACGATTATTACGGATATGGCTGTGAGGTCGACGGAGCAAGCAGAACATGTGCGGCAAGTACTCACGATGATGGAACGGACAGGGGAAATCTCTGAGGAAATTATGCAGGAAACGGTAAAGACAGTTAGCGATTCCAATCATTTAATAAAAGCGGTGCAAACTGGCCAGCGTGCAAACCGGGCATCTGTAGATCACTTGGAAACTATGGTTAGTTCCATTGAGCGCTCAACAGAAACCATTGCACAGCTGAACAGCCGATCCAGCCAAATCGGTGAGATCATTAACGTGATTTCCGAATTGGCTAGTCAGACGAATCTACTCGCGCTAAATGCAGCCATTGAAGCGGCCCGCGCTGGAGAGCAAGGGAAAGGTTTTGCAGTAGTTGCAGGAGAGATCCGTAAGCTTGCTGAAGGTTCCGAAAGAGCAGCCGAGCAGATTGCCGAGCTTGTTGGCGCAATTCAAGCGGATACGAATGCAGCGGTTAAAACGATGGAATCGAGTCAACAAGTGGTCAATCAACAGAATGATTTAGTATTACAAGGGCAACAATCTCTGGAGGAAATCGTTCAGAAGGTTGATCTAACAACCCAAAGCACGCTGCGAATTCAAGGCATATTTGGTGAGTTGTCTACAATGTCACATCAATCATTGAAGGCTCTAGTGCAATCTTCGCAACTCATTGATCAGTCGGCATCGTCCTCACAGGAAGTAGCGGCTTCCACGGAGGAGCAACTTGCGACTATCGATGAGATGACGACCAAACTTAGAGAACTCAGCGAGTTATCTGTATTTTTAAAGTTAGAAGTTGGGATATTTACGATATAGTCTTATGCTAAAAACCTTTCAAACATTTTTTATATAGGAAGGGCTATGGTACCATTTAGGATAAAGTGGTTCGCACCTATATTAAATCGTTGAGAAAAGGATGGGGTAGCATGTTGAATGCTTCTTACTGGTTAACCAATATAAGATTAGAGCAGGGTTATGTTATTGAGGATGGACAAGTGGTTGGTACAGATACGAAGGTTTGTCATATCCGAATTGACGGGGATAACATTTCAGAAGTGGTTGGAGCGGACGTAGAGCTTCGGAGTCATCTACCTAAATATGACTGCAAGGGGTTATTGATGCTTCCTTCCTTTGAGGAGGCACATATCCATTTAGATAAAACATATTTCGCTGGACCATGGAAAGCGGTAAAGCCTGCTGCCGGTGTCTTTGAACGCATTGAGGAAGAGAAGGTATTATTGCCTAAGCTGCTGCCTATGGCGAGACAACAAGCGGAGAGCATCTTGACGCTTATACAGCGTTTCGGTGCCACATATGTGCGTAGTCATTGTAATATTGAGCCTGTCAGCGGTCTGAAGCGTTTACAGGCAACCCTGCAAGCATTGGATACCTTCTCCGGCACAATTTCATCTGAAATTGTAGCCTTTCCGCAGCATGGTCTGCTTCGCTCTAATTCTGTTGAATTAGTAAAGCAATCCCTGGCAGAGGGAGCAACCTATGTAGGTGGTGTCGATCCATACTCAGTGGATGGAGATATCGAGAAGTCACTCCAGACCATGGTCGAGCTAGCGGTAATGAGTAATGCTGGCATTGATCTTCACTTACATGATGGAAAAGAAGCAGGAAAGCAGACGTTGTCGCGTTTGGCTGATCTCACAGAAGAAGCTGGCTTGCAGGGCAAAGTGACCGTTAGCCACGCATTCTGGTTCGCAGGTGCATCGCAGCAGGAAGCAGAAGAAATGGCTGCACGGATGGCATCACTTGGTATGGGGATTGCATCCACAGTACCTATTGGCAGAATGATGATGCCACTACCAATGCTGCACAGCCAAGGTGTACAAGTGAAACTGGCAACAGATAGCCTTACGGATCACTGGTCACCTTTTGGAAATGGGGATCAATTGGAGAAGGTAGGACGTTACGCAGAGTTATATGGGTGTAGTGATGAACGGTCATTATCGCAATCCCTAGGATTCATAACAGGAGGGATAACGCCACTTAGTCTAAAAGGTGAACAGGTGTGGCCAAAGGTAGGAGACACTGCAAGCTTTGTGCTGCTGCATGCCAGTTGTTCGGCTGAAGCTGTAGCACGAAGAGCGGAGCGTCAAGCCGTATGGTTCGAAGGGCGTCTCGTGAGTGGATCAATATAGGGATATGAGAGGTGGATGACATGCTCATCTCTAACCATTTACAACAGTATAAAACAGCGCTGCTCTCTCTTCCGAAGGGGGCCGCGCTATCGAAAGACGATCTGCAGGTGGATGAGCTTCTAATGAAGCGAAGCGGGAAGCTTGAAATGTACTATGCACCGCACAATGAATACATTAATCCATCTGCAAAGGTGATTATTATCGGACTAACACCCGGTTTTACACAAATGAGAATAGCCATACAAGAAGCAGTCATAGGCTTGGAAGCCGGACTTTCAGATGATGAGGTATGCAGAAAAGCAAAAGAAGCGGCGAGATTCGCAGGCTCCATGCGGGATACCTTAATTCATATGCTGGATACGCTTCAACTTCAGCAATATTTGAACCTTACCTCTTGTGACGAATTGTTTCAGGAGCAGCAAACTAACCTGCATACCACCTCTTTATTACGTTTTCCCGTGTTCGTAGGGAAGAAAAATTATAGCGGAGCACACCCTAAGCTACTTTCAGATCCGTTCCTTAGAGAATGTGCTTTATTGTCATTAGAGCTGGAGCTGGGCATCCTGAGCCAAGCTTTAATTATTCCTCTAGGAAAAACTGTGGAGGGAATGCTCCAGCTTTTGGTTTCTGAGGGTAAGCTCGATCATCGGCGCTGTTTATGGGGATTTCCTCATCCATCTGGGGCGAACGGACATAGATTTAAGCAGTTTGCCAGCCATCAAGAGGACATGACAAAGACGCTCCAAGATCATTTATGGAACGCCTGAACGGCTATCTATTGCAACATTTTTCCTGAACCTCACGTTAAGATACGATTAATTCTAAGGAGCAAGGTAGTGGAGAACCTATCGGCCAAGCGACCAAAATGGTTGTAGAAAACTAATTTACATGAAATCGAAGAAATAACGGATGACATGGAAAAAGACCGGCGAGGTGTAGGTCAAGCTATCCACACGGCTTAAATAGCTTTCTTTTAAAGCTACGAATTTATCGCCATCACCGATGAGCAAATCTCGCTTCAGCACGGAAACCGTTAAGCTACCCAAGAAGCCGCTCAAACTGATTAGCATGCCAGACAAGAAACCGAAGATCGGGGTGAGCGGCGTCAGGTAGGGATAGATCAAATAGGAAACTCCGGTTGTTACGACAAATGCACAGGCAAAACCTTCCCAGGTCAAAAACGGGTTGGCGGTTGGAACCACTTTGCGCTTTCCCAGATAGAGGGATGCCAGATAGTGGATCACGTCATTCAGCTGTGTCAGCACTACTAGGAATAATACAAGCCCCGCCCCATACTCCGGTGTAGCAAATTGAAAATAGGCTAAGTGACTAAGTCCGAAAACCATTAGCATAAGTCCCCATTGCGTTGAACTAACGCTGCGTAGAAAACCGACTGTTCCTTTATTGATCAATCTAGGGAGCGGTAGGAGTAAGAATACATAGACCGGAATAAACACAATAAACATCCCGTACCACTCGATATAAATCCAGTAGAACTGTAGAGGAATGGATAAGTACGCCCACAGAAATAATCTGCGGTCGGATTTTCGTGACTTTATCATGGAGAAATATTCTTTAAGTGCGAAGAAGGTCAGCACCATGAGTGCCAATAGTGAGACGACTGGATTAAAGAGAGTAGCCAAACAAAAGATAAAAAGCATTCCCCACCAGGTTTTGATGCGGAAGCCGATCCCTGTATAGTCTTTACTGGGCTGTAATTTGCCTATAACTACATACATCAAGTGAATGGCCGATAAGGCCGCAAAAATCAGGATTACTGTTAATAGAGAGCGGTCGATAGCTAATCACCAACTTGTCGTAGAGTAGATTCCATTAATGGGTTCATATGTTATTATGAAGGAAACGTTCAATCTTGATAAGGGGAAAATTGTAAATGGCAGATGATCTATCGGTCTTTATCTTGCTTACGAATACCGGAACGCTCTTTACGAAGCTTATTCAAGGCTACACGAGAGCTCCTTATAATCATGCCTCGATCTCCTTTAATCGGGAGCTTTCCGAGTTATATAGCTTTGGCAGAAAGCACCCGAGCAACCCTCTAAACGGAGGATTCGTGAAGGAAGATATTAAGACAGGCACATTCAGCAAATATCCAAATACGACGTGTGTTCTATATGAACTTCAAGTTACAGCCCGTGAAGTGGAGAAAATGGAGCGGGTACTCAAAGTTTTTATCCGAAGCCGGCAAAAGTATCTCTATAATATTCTCGGCGTGATTGGTATCGCTCTGAAGGAACCTGTTGAATTCAGCAACTCTTATTTCTGCTCACAATTTGTAGCGGAAATTCTGGAGAGGTCCGGCATTAAGCTATGGAACAAGCTGCCTGCGCTCGTAACGCCGGATGATTTTCGGCAAAGCGATCGGCTGAAGCTGATCTATCAAGGCAAATTAAGTGAGTACGAACCTAAAAGCTAAGGGAGAGTATTTGGATGAATAACAAAGAACGGTTCTCAAATCGGGTAGATTCGTATGTGAAATATCGCCCGAGTTATCCTAAAGAAGCCATTGATTATTTATACAATACGATTGGGCTAAAATCGAATTGTGATATTGCGGATATTGGCGCAGGAACAGGAATATTCTCAGCACTGCTTCTGGAGCGCGGGTGTCGCGTGACTGCCGTTGAACCAAATCCGGAAATGCGTACAGCTGCGGAGGAGAAGTTCGCAAAGGATAACCATTTCCGCGCATTGCCTGGGTCTGCCGAGAAGACAGAATTGCCAGACCAGTCTGTAGACTTTATCGTGTGTGCCCAGGCGTTTCACTGGTTTGATAGGGATGCAGCGCAATTGGAATTCAAGCGGATTCTTAAACCGGGTGGAAAGGCAGTTCTGATATGGAATTCTCGGCGTACTTACGGTACCCCATTTCTGGAGGAATATGAGCAGCTCGTGCAAACCTTCGGCACCGACTACACTCAAGTTAATCATAAGAATATTACCCCTGAAATCCTCAGCTCCTTTTTTAAGGCAGGGCAGATGCAAGTAGCGCACTTTAGCAATCAGCAGGTGTTTGATTTCGAGGGATTAAGCGGACGGGCGAGATCATCTTCCTACATTCCGGCCCCCGGAGATCCACGTTACGAGAATATGATGACGGAGCTGAGGAACCTATTTGAACGAAATAAACAGGATGATAAAGTGTTTTTTGAATATGAGACCGAGGTCTATTGGGGCGAAGTATAGTCAATGAAATCAGCATATTAAAAAGACTCAAATCCTAGTGATAACAGGGATTGAGTCTTTTTTTACTTTTAGTTACGAAAGATGAACGTAAAAGGTGGTGGATTCGCCCACCGTGCTTTTGGCGTAAATTTTTCCTCTATGAGGTTCAACGCTGTATCTATCTTCAGCATAAATGAGACTGACCGTTCTGGAGGTTGTTAGAAGTAATCTAGTTTCTATTCACTGGGGTGGAACCCAACTCAATCGGTTTATTAGAAGTGTTGATAACTACATTGTGTGAATTAAAAGACAGAATTTGAATCAGCTGCTCTGCCATATGGTTCGCAGTATATTTGAACCCTCCCTTTACCCATTCCATGATTAATCCAAATAGAGCATAGGCCGTATAGCTAGAAAATAATTCGATATTTATATTGTTATTAGTATTATTAACCGCGACTAAGTCCTGCTTGGTTAGCTCCTTTAAGATGTCACAAATCTTATTTTGAAACCCGGGCAGAACATTGGAATTTACAATGATGGTATAAAAATTAGAGTAGGAAACGACATGCTCAAAAATTTTGATGCTAGAGGTAGTAAGCTCACTCAACATGAATTTATCTGTATGGAGATAGGGATCTTTATAAGCCTTAACTAAATCCTTCAGCACATCATCAATCAGCTCATTCAGAAGTTCTTCTTTGGTTTGATAATGCTTATAGAAGGTTCCACGGTTTAAATCGGCTAGGGTAACAATATCGGTTATCGTAATGGTGCGGAAATTCTTTTTTTCCATGAGTAATATCAATGCATTTTTTAGTTCTTTCTTCGATTTACTCGTTCTTCGATTTTTAAGCAACAGAAGACCACCTAACTGTCTATTTTCTATTCCTATTTCAACACAATTCCAAGTTATATATATTTATGAACATTTGATGTCTCATTTGTATATTGATAGTTAAATTGCAGAAGATTAAACTTGAGTAGAATAAATTTTAAATGATTTAGAGATTTTATAAATTAATACTTACATTATAGATAAACGTAAAGGAGACTTCCAACATGAAACTTCAAGACAGAGTTGCAGTTGTTACCGGAGCAGCCTCGGGTATGGGGAAATCTATCGCAGAGTTGTACGCTAAAGAAGGTGCTAAAGTAATAGTAGCCGATCTTAACCTCGAAGGTGCGGAACAAGTTGCAGCAGGAATCGTTAGTAATGGTGGAGTAGCTAAGGCGTTGAAAGTAAATGTTGCTCTAGTCGAAGATATCAATAACATGATTGATACCGCAGTAAATGAATATGGAACGCTAGATATACTAGTGAATAATGCGGGTATTATGGACGGCTTTGAGCCAGTTGGTGATATTAATGATGAGAGATGGGATCTTATCTTTGACATCAATACCAAAAGTGTAATGCGGTCTACACGTAAAGCGCTACCTATTTTCCTCGAAAAAGGAAAGGGCGTTATTGTGAATACCGCTTCTACCGGTGGCGTAAGTGGTGCTCATGCTGGAGCAACTTATACTGCCTCCAAACATGCAGTAGTAGGCTTGACGAAAAATACAGCTTTTATGTATGCCAACAAAGGCATTCGTTGTAATGCCATCGCACCAGGAGCTACTGCCACTAACATTAGTGCTTCTATGAAAAATATTAATGAGTTCGGCATGAGCCGCACTCAACTAACACAGGCTGTAATTCCTCGTGTAGGTTCACCTGAAGAAATCGCACAAGTTGCGTTATTCCTGGCTTCAGATGATTCCAGCTTTGTAAACGGAGCAGTCCTCGCTGCCGATGCGGGATGGACTTCAGCATTCTAAAATTAGATATCATAAAAACTCCGCTAGAGATTACTCTAGCGGAGTTTTTTATGCTCTTGATATTTCCAGGTTAACCCTTCAAAATAGAGAGAATGCTAACTATAGAGGGAGTTATATGAAATGAACGATGTTAAGGCGCGGAATCATGTAAAAGTGATTGGAGAAGGAGAAAGAACCATCCTTTTTGCACATGGATTTGGGTGTGACCAGAGCATGTGGCAGTTTATCACGCCTTCTTTTGAGAAGAAATATCGAATCGTTCTATTTGATTATGTAGGTTCAGGTAACTCAGATTTAAGTGCATATACAACAGATAAATATCATACGCTCCACGGCTATGTACAGGATGTATTGGATGTCATCGAAACGTTGGAACTCAAAGATATTATTTTTATAGGTCATTCGATTAGTTCTATGATCGGGATGCTTGCTTCGATTGAGCGGCCGGATTATTTTGATAAAATGATTATGATTGGTCCTTCTTCATGTTATTTAAATGAGGGGGATACTTATTTCGGAGGCTTCGAGAAGAGCGATATTACCGAGCTTCTGGAGATGATGGAGATGAATTTTGCTGGCTGGGCTAGCTTTATGGCACCTCTTGCTATGAACAACCCTGACCCGATGTTAACGAAAGAGCTGGAGCGCAGCTTTATCTCGGCAGATCCTGTTATTGCAAGGGAATTTGCAGAAGTTACGTTCTTTTCAGATCATAGGGAAGATCTACCTAAGGCTACAATCCCTACACTTATTCTACAATGCTCGGATGACAGTATCGTACCTATAGCGGCTGGAGAATATCTACATAAACACTTGAATAATAGCACCTTCCGGTTAATGGAGGCTAAAGGGCATTACCCGCATATAAGCCATCCTGAGGAGACCATCACTTTAATTAATGAATATCTTACGTAAGCTAGATGAGATTATGCTGTGTTGAAAGGATATTTAGATCATGGATGACCGATTAAGATATGCGCCTTGTGGCTATGTTTCTATTACCCATGAAGGAATAATCAAGGATGTAAATCAGACGTTCTTGGACCGTATGGGATATAAGCAGGTTGATTTGGTGCATAAGCATTTTGAATCTATCATGTCTACGGCAAACAAGCTTATTTTTCATTCATACTTCTATCCTTTTATTAATCTAAATGGACATGTAGAAGAGCTATTTATCAATTTGAAGGACAGCAAGGGACAAGCCGTCCCTTACTTGTTAAATGGCAGACGCCTTGAGTGTGAAGGTGTAGAGGTCATTGATTGTATTTTAGTACAGATGGGCAAACGTATTGATTATGAGCTAGAGTTACGATCTGCGAAGAAGCAAATAGAAGAGGCTTATTGGGAAAAAGATCAGGCGCTGGCAAAGCTCAAACAAATTCACCTGGAAATCGAGCAAAAGCAAGCTGAATTGCTGGAGATGAATGCCGTTTTAGTAGAATTATCTAATACAGATAAGCTGACTGGGCTGAAGAATAGAAGGTTTCTTCAAGAGAAGCTGGAAGAGCAGATTGCAGGGTATGGCCAAGCTCAAGCAGCATTTTCGCTGTGTATTATAGATATTGATCATTTTAAAAAAGTGAACGACACTTATGGGCATCAGACAGGTGACTATGTGCTGGAGAAAATGGCGAGTATCTTGAAACTGCAATCTCGTAAAGAGGATATGGCGGTTAGATATGGCGGTGAGGAATTCATACTTCTTTTACCTAATACAGACATCTCGGAGTCAAAGACTATAGCTGAGAATTTACGGCAATCTATCGCGTATTCAACTTGGGAAATGGGCCGGATTACGGTGAGTATTGGTATAGCTACATTTATTCCAGCTGATTCAGAAACCACCCTTCTGCAAAAAGCTGATCAAGCGCTCTATGCCTCTAAAGAACAGGGGAGAAACCGCGTCACGCATAGCATAGATTTGAATGAAAAGCTTCTTTAACAGGAGGCTTTTTTGTTATTTATATACGATACATCCTCTATGCTCTAATTGCTCTAAAATATCTGTTCCCTTCAAGCTGTGATTCCATCTTAGATCCAGTTTCTCTAATCGTTCAAGCTGTAAAAGGGAATTCGGGATTTCTTGCAGGTTATTATCTCTTAAATCAAGCTCAACAAGGCTGCTCAATTGACCTATCTCCTCAGGCAGCTTATTCAGTTTATTTTTTCGAAGGTTAAGTCTTCTTAACTTGCTTAGTTTACCGATGGATGAGGGCAGTTCAGTGATTCGATTATCACTCATATCGAGTATCCGCAGTTCTTCTAAAGCACCCAAATGCTCTGGCAATACGACCAGTTGATTACCGTAAAGATGAATCTCTCTTAACCCTTTTATTTGTGTGATCGAATCAGGTAGACGTTCTAGCTGATTATAATAAAGCCGCAATTCAATTAGACTGCTCATTTCGCCTATACGGGTAGGCAATTGCTTGAGATGATTATCTGTTACGTTCAGATACTTGAGTTTCTGGAGATTACAAAGCTGCTCCGGCAGTTGTTCGAACTGATTATTGCTTAGGTATAGAAAAGAATCTAACCCCTGTAGTCCGCCAATTGTCTCCGGCAACACCTTTAGTCGATTATGGCCTAAATCCAACATTCTTAGGTGAACTAAGCGACCGATGTTCTCGGATAACTGTTCGATTTCATTCCGCATAATTAAGTACCTCTAATTCGTCATGAAGGAAGAGCTGGTCAGGGATTTCTTTAAGATGGTTGTTGTACATGCTCAGTTCTAGTAGAGGATTGCTCTCAAACACGACTTCTGGCGTTTCGGTAAGCCCTTTTCCGTCAAAATTATATCTCATCAATGGATCTCCTTTTTAATTCGTATTGGCATCGAGCCTATGTGACAACGTTACGATAGAATATAACAGGATGATGATTTATTATCAGTATGTTGGCATACAAAACTATGGAATGTGTTAGAAAGGAATAATGAGATGGAAGCTTCTTTTTGGACTGGCACTCGCTTTTTTCAGGGTTTACCCTCGGAGAAGACCGAGGCGGTCTCAGGATTATTCACTTATAAGGCATATTCTAAGGGGACCCTGGTGTTTGCAGAATCAGATCCGGGGGATCATGCCTACATTATCTATTCGGGGATTATAAGGGTGTACGCTACCACGAAAGGGAAAGAGCATACCGTAGATCTTTTTGGAAAAGGCGATTTCTTTGGCGATCTGGAAGTGATCCATCCCTCCAATATAAGAGTGCTGTCTGCGGTGGCTATGAATGATACAGTATTATTTGAGATTAAACGTGAGCCTTTTGAGCAGATGCTTGCCGATTACCCGTTGATTAAGGAGCAATTGATGCTGCTGCAAATGGACCGTTTATTTTTATCGAATCGGTTATTACATGAAATGAAATTTCATGATGCGAGAGCGCGTGCGATATTTACACTAAGAAGACTATACCAAAGATTCGGAGTAGAGGAGCAAGGCAAACAGAGGATTGATCTTCGATTGACCCATCAGCAGTTCGCGGATATGATCGGAACGTTAAGGGAGACGGCTACCCTTGTGCTTAAAGATCTGCAAGAGCAAAAGATTATTGATATTCAACATCAGCAGATCACCGTGTTAGACCCGACGTATTTACTAGAGTATACGGATTTCGATTGAGAAGAGCAGTTCCGGGATCTTTTTCAGAGAATTGATTATTAAAGGGGTTATGAATGTGGCATGTAATCATTGTGTAGTAAGAGAGTTGAATTTTGAAATCAAGGCTCATGGTGAGCTTAATCTAAGGATTTTACCTGAGGTTATTCATCACTTGAGTAGAAGTAATACGATACATAAGGTAGAAGGAAATGTGATTACGATTAAGGAGGCTGGGGTGCGGGATTTTCTAGATTTCTGTAATGACCATATGGAGTCGGAGCAGTTTGAATTCCGTATAGATGACCAAACATGGAGACCTCTATCCGAATTACCCACTGTACTTGATATGGAGTGGATTGATGAGGTTATAACTAAGGGCTTAGTTACTTGTCACTTCCAACCGATTGTGAACGTACGGGAAGAGATTTTTGCATACGAGCTCCTATCCAGATTTAAAAAAGAAGATGGGTCCCTTATCTATCCTAATGAGATTTTTGCGGCGGCACGGAATCGTGGGCGTTTATATGCTTTAGACCGGTTATGTAGAATGACTGCTGTAAAATATGCTGCACCCTTAAATAAAAAAACGTTTATTAATTTTATCCCAACGTCGATCTACGCTCCAGAGTTCTGCTTAAGATCAACCGTTGAACTGGCCAATCAATTAGGCGTCGACCCCTCTCTTTTTGTTTTTGAAGTTGTTGAGACGGAGAAAGTGGATGATCTCGCTCATTTGAAAGCTATTTTGACATATTACAAGGATCGGGGATTTGAATACGCTTTAGATGATGTTGGCGAGGGCTTCAGCACGATCGAGATGTTATTGGAGCTTAAACCCCATTACATGAAGCTGGATATGAAATATGTTCAGGGTGTGTCCAGCGATCTGAACAAACAGAAAATAGCTAAACAATTTTTAGAAAAAGCTTTAGAAATCCAATCCGTTCCTTTAGCAGAAGGTGTGGAGTTTAGAGAGGACTTTGAATGGCTTAAGCAGAGTGGTTATCAGTTGTTTCAGGGATATTTATTTGGAAAGCCTGATCCTATTCCCAAACAGTGATCCTAATGAGTATAACTCCGTCTAGAGGATGAGATGAATTTCAGGTCAGAGTCTGAGTACAGCCAACCCCCGGGGTTGTATAATTAAGGTAATTGAGAAGGGGGACGGGATGGATATGAAATGGCATAAGTACATCACACGCTGGGCGGATTCTAGAGGGTTAGGTGGACGAGAAATTGATTATCAATGGCCGTCTCCATCATTTCCGGTGGTAAGTATTCGCAGCAATTTGGGTCGATACTCAGGTCAGGGGTATGGTCACGGAAGCAAGCCACAAGTGAAGACAGCTGTTGGATTAATTGCCATTGGAGATATAGCTGTTGGCCTGATTTCCATAGGTGCGATAAGCGTAGGGGTTCTATCCGTGGGTGCAATATCACTAGGAATGTGGTTAGCCCTTGGAGCGATAGCAATTAGCTGGCTTGGCTTCGCAGCTGGGGCGATTGCCATTGCAGGAGTGGCTGTAGGAGCGATCGCGATAGCCGAAAAAGCGTTGGGAGCTGTCGCCATAGGTGATACGGCATTTGGGGCGGTAGCCATAGGACGGATTGCTGGGGGAGCAGTAGCTATTGGCCAATGGGCATATGGTCTAATCGCAGTTGGCGAGCATGGCTTCGGGTTAATTCCCATCACGGGCGATGTGTGGAATTGGTTCCGGCGTTTGTTTGGTGCGGGGAGTTAAGTAGACCTCCAGTCCTAAAGGTTCCTCTCTCTTCCGGGATAGTCGATAAAGAATATCTATCACGATAGAAAAAGTAATTGCAATTACCTATTCGGATTTCATACCAATTAATCATGCGATCAGATGTAGCGTTATGTTACTCTTTGTAATGTATTCGAAACTTCATAGGCAAACCTATGGAAATGTAGGGACGCAAAGCTATAGGGACTAAGGTTATCATAACTATTGTCAGCCAGCTGCCAAAGAGTGTATTACGCTTTTTGTTAAAGTTTAATAAAAATTAAGTCTTAGTTTTTATGCGACTTTATACGCAATCAAGCTACTCTTTTGGGGTAGTTTTTTTTGTGCCTATTTTTAGGCACGGAAGAGATTCATATTACATCTGGGGGGTAGAAAAGATGAAAAAAATGATTGCGATCGCTACATCGGCAGCCATGTTAGCTAGTTTTTCGAGTGAGGCAGGTTATGCTTTAGCAAGTGATGTAAGCAAGGTAAGTCTAGTAAACACTGTAGTACAAAGCAAGGCTGACCTATTAAGCAATGCGTCAGTTATTCCGTTTGATCTGTACGGCAAGGCTATCCTAGGCGCTTATAATGATGTTTTTAGAATGAATCCTGCGAATATTAAATCCATTACCAATAACGGTGGTAACTACTCAGGTTCACCTATAGCTAAGGCTATGGATGGCGATATGAGTACGCATTGGGAAACGGGCAAACCGAATAGTTCAACGTTCACGAATGAGGTTGTCTTTGTTTTCAATGAGTCCACTGAATTAAATAGAATCGTATATGCTGCAAGACAATCCAGTGCAAAGGGGAAGGGGTTTGCTCAGGAATTTGATATTTATGGTTCAACTACGGATGCAGGCGATTATACGCTAGTATCCTCTGGAGAATATAAAGGCGGAGTAGGTGACGTAGTAGAGATTCAGTTTGCACCCACAGCCTTCAAGAGACTTAAATTTGTCTTCAAAAAAGCTAACCAAGATTGGGCGAGTGCGGCTGAGTTTTCTTTTTACAAAGAAGATACCGTATCCGCTAAAATGAAAAATTTATTTACAGATGATACCTTGAGTCAAGTTAGCACAGCATTTAATACGGTGGAGAAATTAACGGCTTTAGAACAAGAAGTACAGACACATCCACTGTACGCGCAGTTTCAAGCAGATATAGAGAATGCAAAAGTACTTCTGGAGAATCATCAAATAGAGGCAACAGCGGCTAAGGTTTCGAAGCTAAAAGGCTATGGTACAGCATACGAAAATGCCTATAGCGAAGCTTATAGAATGCCCAACTCTAATGTATCAAAAGTAACGGTGAACGGTGGGAGCTATCCAGGTACGAAACCGGAATACATGCTCGATGACCAGCCGAATACACACTGGGAAACGAACAAAAACAATGATGACAGCTTCACGAATGAAGTTGTGTTTGAGTTAGCGCAAGCGAAAATACTAGATAGAGTGGCTTTCCTGGCTAGAGATAACCGCAAAGGCTTCCCAGAGGCTTTTGAAATTTATGCATCAGAAACAAGTAAGGGAGAGACCTTCCAGCTCGTATCTAGCGGAACCGCGACTAGTACGAATGACTTTCTGGAGTTTAAATTCGAACCTACGAAGTTTAAAAGATTGAAATTCAAGTTCACAAAGGCCAATATCAACAGACCCTTTGCAGCTGAATTTAGATTTTATACAGAGGATAAAGTAAGCGAAGCTGTAAATGGTATTTTCACAGATGGCACGATGAGTGCGGTTGTTCCTGCTTATAATAGCGTCGAATCAATCAATGAATTAGAAGAAGCGGCAAAAGTACATCCGCTCTATCCAATCCTGAAAGATTCTTTGGATTTAGCTAAGAAGCTAGTGAATGGTGAAGTTCAAACCGAAGGCACCATCATTGAGGCGGAACAACGTGGAGATATGAAAAAGCATGCGCAGGAAAACCTGAGAATTGGTTTCGGTACGAACAACCAGCCTACAGGTCTCGTTGCAATGCCTGGAGATACAATCAACGTTTATGTGGACGCAGCTTCGAGCGATAAACTACCTTCTTTAGTCTTTTCTCAACAAGAGGCGGCTTGGAATGTTTGGGCTAGAGGTGTGCAATTGCGTCCAGGTAAGAACATTATAACCGTTCCTGAATTTGCTACGAATAGTTATTATGCACATGAAGTGACTAAAGGCGGTACAGTGTATATCGTCAATCCATATACAGCAGAGGAACAAGGTAAAGCACCTATGATCCGGTTCGAGGGGCTTACCAAGATCCCTATGATGACCAAGACTACAGATCCTGAACAATTTAAAGCCTTCTTAACCACCTATAAACAAAAATTAGATGAAGATAAGGCAGCGCATCCGAATGTTCAAGATCGCGAGCTCATCGATGTGGTGGAAATGGTCAGCGATCATGTTATTTTCACAGGAACTGCGACAGAAGCTTATAACAAGTTTATTACGCAAGAAAATGATCCGCTGGGTACCGTCACCGGCTATGATACTTGGATGAAGACGATCTTTGACTTCTATGGCTTGGATGGCAGTAGTGTGATTCATGATGCGAAGCTAATTCGTGAGAACATCCGATTGATGCAGCCTTATGGTGCGATGTATGCAGCGGGAGATCATACAGGGATACAAATTGGGACCGTAGGGACGATGTTAGGTGATTTTAACAAAGTCTATCCAGGCTGGGGATTGAATCATGAAATAGGGCATCGCTTGGCGATGGGTGAACGAGAATATGGTGAAGTAACCAATAATATGGTGTCTATGCTGATGTCAGTCTATGCGGACTCGATGGATACTCGTATTCCTTTTGAAAGTGATATTTATAAATATGTAATCGAAGAAAATAAAGTGGTTATGAATCAGCAGGGCTTATTTGCACAGCTCGGTGCCTATTGGCAGTTAGAATTGGCGCATCCGGGTTACTGGACAGAACTGACCAAGCTGTACCGCGAGCGGAAGGTCTCCCTTCCGAACGGCGACAATTCCAAGCAGCAGTATTTGGTGGAGTTCTCCTCTGAAGTGCTGGGGTTAGACTTAAGTAGCTATTTTGCCAGACATGGCTTCACTGTGAATCCTGAAACGAAAGAGAAGTTAGCTAAATACCCAGCACCGAAAAAGCTCTGGTATTTAAACAATTCAGTGGTTCATTATGAGGGAACAGGAATAGCAGATAAGAATGTTGCGATAAAGGTTAATATCACGCCTAACACTACTGCTAAATCGAACACCTTAAGCTTCAGTATGGATAAGGATCTTAAGAAAGATTTCTTAGGTTATGAGGTGTATAGAGACGATAAGTTAGTAGGGTTTACTGGGACTGACCAGTTCGTGGACACGAATGTAGATAGCAGCATCAATTATACGTACAAGATCGTTGGTTATGATAAGAAGCTGAGCCCACTGAAGCCGGTACAGGTTAAAGCCTTCAAGCCAGCGTTATCTGTTGAAGATCAAATCACGTTAAAGCTTAATCAAGCTTTTGATCCGATGAGCTATGTAAAAGCGACTAACTATCAAGGAAACGATATTACTGCTAATGTCACCCTGAAAGAAAATACCGTTAATGTAACGCAAAAAGGCGACTACGAAGTGGTATATGAAGTGAAGAACGAAGGGGTTACAGAAACCAAAACTACACTGGTTACGGTAACGAGTGACTATGCTTATCTTTCGGATCTTAATGCCAAGTCAGTCGTTGTTGGTTGGGGTGAATTAAAGAAAGACAAAGCCGTTTCTGGTGGAATCATCACCCTTGTTCGACAAGGGTTAGCTGCGACCTATACCAAGGGAATCGGTGTACATGCGAACTCTGAAGTTGTTTATGATATTGAGGGTAAAGGTTATGACTTCTTTGAAAGCTACATCGGGATCGATCAAGCGATGAAAGGAAAGCCATCCTCTGCAACCTTTGAAGTATATGTAGATGGAGAGAAGAAATTCGGGAGCGATGTTTTCCGGGCAGGGACAGAGCATGAATTTGTGAAAATACCTGTGACAGGCGCGCGCGAAGTGACGCTGGTTACCACAGATGCTACAGACGGCAATGCTTCAGATCATACGGTATGGGCGGATGCGAAGTTTACGAATACTTCAAGCAAGCCTACTATCACAGTACCTGAAGAGACAACGTTTATTAAGCTGAACAGTGAATTTGATGTTTTGACCGATGTTACAGCCGTTGATAAGGAAGATGGTAACTTGATTGGAGCCGTTGAGGTAAGTCCGAATGGTTTCACTTCAAGCAAAACAGGCACTTACAACGTCGAACTGTCAGTTACAGACCGGGATGGGAATACAGCTGTGCAGACCAGAACAATCGTTGTGTATAGCGCTAGTAAATACTTGAGTGATACAGCTTGGCAGTCGGCAAGAACGGATTATAATGTTGTTCGTAAGGATAAGGCAAGTTCTAACAATCCGATTAAACTACTTGTAAATGGCGTAACCAAAGAGTTCGCTAAGGGTTTAGGAACGCATGCTAACTCCGAGATCGTGTATAATCTGGCGGGTGCTAATTTCGAATATTTTGAAACATATGTAGGGGTTGACCGAAATATCCCGGAGCAAAACAATTCTAGTGTGATCTTCAAAATCTTCGCCGATGGGGTAGAAGTGTATAACAGCGGACTGATGAAATTTGGCACGGAAGCCAAACTAGCTCGAATCCCTGTGAAGGGTGTAAGTGAATTGAAATTGGTATTAGACAATGCAGGTAACGGAAATGCATCAGATCACAGTGATTTCGCTGATGCGAAGTTTATAATTCTGAACAGTACCCCGGAGCTTACCATAGCTAAATCAGTATCTACCAAAGTGGGCCAAGCGATAGCAGTAGGTGCAGACTATTCGGCAACAGATTCAGAAGATGGTGACTTGACGGCACAAGTAAGGGTTACGGGTGAAGATCAAGTTAAATTTAACAGAGCTGGAAAGTATCCGATCACGTACACTGTAACCGATAGTGATGGGAATATGACGACAAAGACTAGAACGATTGCCGTGGTCGATATGACAGACTTTACGTATCTAACGGATTACGACTGGAATTCTACTCAGAACAGCTATACCGCACCTTTGAAGGATAAATCTATTAGTGCCAATACGCTGAGATTAACCGATGAGAGCAATCAAGTAGTGTCCTACGAGAGAGGGATTGGAGCACACTCTAACTCGACGATTGTATACGTTCTTAGCGATAAAAACGCGGACTACTTCACTTCCTATGTGGGTGTAGATCGACAAATGTATGGTACGGTCGGTTCGGTGAGCTTTGAAGTGTTTGTCGATGGAGAGAAGAAATTCGATAGTGGGGTTATGGGCTCCAGAGATCCGCAGAAGTTTATCGAATTGGATATTAACGGAGCTAAAGAGCTGAAATTAGTCGTTACAGACGGCGGAAATGGCAACGGATCTGACCATGCTACATGGGGAGGAACCAAACTACATTTTGCGAATGGAGATCACCTATTCACTGGAGATCTGGAGCAAGCCATTGCGGCGGCAAAAGCAATTTCTCTAGAAGGCTTCACGGCTGAGAGTATTGCGGCATTTACGGCAAGCCTTTCGAGTGCAGAAGCGGCTTTGACTAATCCTTCTGTCACACAAAGTGAAATAGATGCAGCCTCAGCAGCGTTACAACAAGCAACAGAAGGTCTGACCGAAATAGACCTTATGCAAGTCATTACCATTGCGGACAAATATTTAAGTGCTTCGATCAAGACTACGTTAGGCGTAACTGGAGAACTAACGCTAGGGGATATGTATAACCTTACAACGTTAACGAGCGAGACCGGAAGAGCTAGATCCTTGGAAGGTCTACAGTATGCTAAGAACCTAGAGACACTTGATATTACTGGAAATGAAATCACTGATTTCTCCCCACTACAAGGGTTAACTAAACTAACGAGCTTATTGGCTGACCCTCAAGTGGTAGAGGTGGGAGGATTAAAGGGACCTGTGGTTGAATGGACCAATCCGGTGAAAGGGCTCGATGGCAGTAAAGTGGTCCCTAATTCAGCAGGGGTCAGAAACACTGGAACATCTAAAGAAATCATGTTTGATATGAATGAATGGGCAGCTAATCCTGATGTGTTCACCATAGACCTATCGAACGAGGAGAAGGGAACTTATATGCTGGGGTTAACTTACCAAGTCGCAGGTAATCTCGTGCAATTAATTTCTTTTATTGATAACAATTAAATCCCATAGGCAGAAAAAAACAGGCGAATTGTGTTGTATTCAACCATGATTCGCCTGTTTTTATATTGGGCTTACGTAATATGAGGCTCGTATTATGTAAAAAACATCCATTTTGTAATATGACAGAAGTGATGACAACGCTCACTATAACCAGACAATTCTATTAATTATAATGAATCAGATGGTTCAACTCTTCCAGCCTACGAATGTTCAGCATGAGTAATCGTGTGAGAGAATCTTTTGCTAATGTTCAGGCAGACTATTATCCAGAGTTTAAGGCCAGCGATCCGTATATCAAATTGCAACAAAGGATCAATATTTTAGAGGGAAATCTATCTGCTAGCAGACGTATCTATAACGAAAATGTGACAAGCTATAATATGATGATAAGTACTTTTCCTAATCTTTTATTTGCAGAGGCTATTGGGTTTAAGTCGGAATTCCTGCTCAAGATCGAAGGGGCCAAACGGGCAGACGTTGATTGGACGGTATCCTAAGTGGACTTGATATAGAGAATTAAGATTGTCATGAGATTTAGAGGGAGGCTTTTCTATGAAAATCGTTATTGTGGATGATCATCCTTTAGTTAGAAGAGGGCTGGCATCTGTCATTTCAATGCAGCCAGGTGTGCAATTCGCTGGTGAAGCTACGAATGGTCAAGAAGCATTTGATGTGATTGAAGCGACAAAGCCAGATATTGTTCTCATTGATCTTAAGCTTGTTGATGAATCGGGCTTGGATGTCATTAAGACAGCACGTGCTCGCGGCATGGTTAGTAAGTTCATTCTGTTGACTTCCTCTGCGAGCAGAGAGGATTTTTTGAGGGCTGAAAAAGTACTAGTAGATGGATATGTCCTAAAAGAGGCACTGCCGGAGGAGTTACTTTTTGCTATCCAGTTGGTGCATAAAGGGAGAAAGTACTATGATCCTGGTCTAATGGAAGAAAAGATGCGTATTAGCGGCAGCAGTCCGACGGATGAATTAACACCGAAAGAGAAGGAAGTACTGATTGAACTTGGACAAGGTGCTTGCAACAGAACGATTGCTACACGTCTATATATCAGTGAATTTACGGTGAAGAAGCATGTCAGCCAGATTTTAGCGAAGCTGCAGGTTAATGATCGGACACAGGCAGCATTGTACGCAAACGCGATAGGGCTAACGAAATATGAAATGTGTTATGAGTAAAAATATAACATTAGCATTAAATACGAGGAGGTGTCTCAGTAGCAGTTCATAGCTCTTGGGACACCTCCTGAATTTTTCTTTTTTTGTATGCAATGTATTTAGGAAGCGGCTATTTTTTGGCGGATTTGGGTAATCGCTTCTCTTGTTACCACTTCTCCGGCGGCTATGTAATCGTCCACATCCTTAAAGCTGATTTGATTGAAGCCAAGATCGGGACGCAAGATTACATCCGCTAATTGCAGCTCTTCCTTTATCAGCTTTGCGCTCATGATGTCAATCGTATTCATTAAGGAATCTATTAGATGTCTGGCTGCTCCCTTCGTGAAGGATTCAGGGCAAACGTTAACTGCTATCACAATATCAGCTCCCATGCTCCTTACTAGCGCAGCTGGCACAGGATGAACAATGGCTCCATCGGCTAAGTGCTTTCCTTGATAGTTAACAGGTCGCATGGCTACGGGAACGGCTGTACTTGCGGCAATGGCATGTGCAAGCGAACCCGTCCTCATGATATGAGCCTCACCGGTGGAGACGTCTGAGGCTATCGCGCCAAAGGGTATCGGCAGCTCCTCAATTAGACGCTTACCGACATGCTTTTCGATAAAGCTGATAATGGGCGCGTTATGAACAAGGGACCGCATAGGGAAGGTTGGACGCACCAGTTGTCCCCAACTGATCGTAGAAAGAACCTTCATACATTCTTTTACAGACATTCCGGCTGCATAGGCTCCTCCGACCATAGATCCGACGCTTGTTCCTGCGATCATGTCTATGGGAATGCCCTCCTGCTCCAGAATGTTTAACACCCCAAGGTGAGCCATGCCTCTGGCTGCACCGCTTCCTAACGCCAGACCAATAACGGGGCGGTCTCCTACTTTACGGACTCGGCCGAAGCGGAGATGGTGACTGTAGATCATACGTCCTTCGCTCCGAATATAGGCTTCCCTCACGATATTTCTTAATTCCTCTACATTATTGTCGAGGTAAGGGAACAGGGACAGCATGCTCAGGGCATCTTGAGAGAGGATTTCTTGCGCATTGCCCGCTCCTTCTTTCTCTAGAAAGTATTGCGCAAGCAGCGGTATATCTTCAGTTCGCTCACGAAGAGGAGGCACAGGCAAGACCGCTAAGTGGGAAACAATCTTCAAGGGACAAGTGCTAGTCAGGATGATTCGAATCTGTGCAGCTGCCTCCAGCAGCTGTAGTAGCTTCTCAGAAGGACAGCATTCTGCTTCCTCGATGACAATGGTTCCTCCTTTTGCCGCAATAACCTTGGTCTCCCAATCAACGAGGCTCATGTCTGCTACATTTAACACCAGTAGCGGGTATTGTCCGTTCGTTGCTCGGTAATGAAGTGCTCTTGCTGCATTTACCTTCCCTGTACCGGATTCACCTATCACGACAACATGGACCCGCTCCGTCGACAGATGTTCAATCGACCTGAGAAGTGTGCGCATTTCGGCGCTTTCTCCGATCAGTTCACCATAACGCTCTTGTTCCTCGGATTCATGAAGCTTCATGATGATCTGACTTTTCGAGTGCTCTTCCAGTACACGTTCGTTGGAATTTTGGATTCTCTTGATCATGGATTGGATGATCTGGCTCCGGAACTCGCGATTTTTGTCCATCAACAGCAGCATGCCACTTCTGGATACGGATATTACATGAACGTTATCGATCGCTTCTACATGTGCACTGATGGGGTCTCCGGTAAGACAGGACATTTCCCCGAAGAACTGGCCTTTCGAGAGTATAGCCAATTCTACCTTTATTTCCGTACTAATAAATACTTGTACCTGACCGGATACCAAAATATAAACCCGCTGGCTGACCTCGCCCTTTTGCATGATAAGCTTGCCGGGTTCATAATGCTCTTCTTGCATTTTTGGAGCTAACTGCTGTAATTCTTCAACGGACAGGTGCTCAAGCATAGGGTAGTCTATGTAGGAAAGATGCAATTTGAATCCTCCTTATGTGGAGATGATTGAGTATTTTTTCCTATATTATCACAATGCAATTTTATAGATGTCATATGACAAAATAGATGACAAAGTTAATTACAACATAGGATTCTATGGCGAGATCAGATGATATAATGAGTATAATTGCTTTGCGAGATTGCTTATTCTGTCTACCTAATTGTAACTAGGGAGTGCTGTTCATGTTTGAGTTGCAAGGATACCAAACTTTAGATCTGATAGAGACTACCTCAGATATCAGGCTGTACAGACTCCTACGTCAAGAAGATGGCCTTAGGGTTATTGCCAAGACAACTACAGGCGAGTACCCGGGATCTACTATGGTTGATGCTTTTCGTCATGAGTATGACATGCTTAAGCGACTTAGCGGTCGTGGAGCAATCGAGGCATATAGCCTGGAAATCACGCCGGATCGGCCAGTCCTTCTCCTAAAAGATATAGAGGGGAGTACGCTGGATCAGATACTGCGTACACCTGATTCACTGGAGCTTCCAGTGCTGCTTCGGATCGCCATCGCTGTTGCTGATTGCCTTATGCAAATTCATCGTGAAAAAATAACACTAAATGAACTGACCCCCGCTCATCTAATCGTCAATCCAATTACTTTTGAAGTGAAATTTATTGATATACGAATGTGCTCCGCTGAAAATGATACCAGTCCATTGTCACCTTTAAGCGGGCGGCCGGATGCCTTGCTTCCTTATATATCGCCAGAGCAAACGGGTCGAACTGGGTTGAACCCGGACTATCGTTCTGACTTTTATTCGCTTGGAGTCATTATGTATGAATGTCTCTCAGGCAGTCGCCCCTTTGAGCTTCATGATGTTGTTGATATTGTATATCGTCATCTTGCAGATACACCTGAGCCTTTACATCGCAGGTTTCCCGCTATCCCTCTATCTGTCTCTGACATTGTTGCTAAATGCATGGAGAAAATGCCTGATGCGAGATATGCCAGCGCCTTTGGAATCAAGTCGGATCTTGAGGAATGTCTATCTCACCTACAACAATACGGGTACATCGAGCCCTTCCTATTAGGAAGCTGGGATATTCCGGAACGCTGGATGGTATCGGAACGATTCTACGGAAGACATTTTGAGAAACTAAGCTTACGAGAAGCACTGAAACGAGCATCACAAGGTGCTGTAAAGACGGTCTGGCTTAGTGGTGAGAGTGGTATCGGCAAAACAACCTTTTTAAAAGAAACGCTTAGAAATTCGATTTCTTTGGATGGTTTTTTCGCCAGAGGCAAATTCGAATCTCTACATACCTCACTCCCTTATGGCATCTGGCATCAAGTTATAGAAGAATTGGTCAGTCAACTGCTGATGGAAACGAAGCTGCAGGTGGAGGTTTGGAAGCTGCGTATTTTACAGGCAGTGGACAGTTACGGGCAATTATTGATCGAACTTGTCCCTAAGCTTGAGCTCTTGATTGGCCCCCAACCTTCCGTGCCTCCGTTGCCGCCGCTGGAAGCTCAGCATCGATTTCAATTAATTATGAGCCGATTTATTCAACTCTTTCCCCATGAAGATCATCCTTTGATCTTGATATTGGACAATCTGCAATGGGCGGATGAAACATCGCTGCAATATCTCACTTCGCTTATAGAGGACACGGCCACGAGTCATCTGCTAATCGTTCTTTCCTATCGTGATCGGGAAATCACGAGGCTGCACCCACTCAGTAGGCTGGAAAAGCATTTGATAGACCGTAACGTAGTGATGAGTAGAATATCTCTACAAGCGCTTGAACTCAGCGATTTAAAACAACTGCTACTGGATGTTATGCGTTACGAGGCTGCTGACTTGGACGAGTTAGCGCGGGTACTTCTGCATAAGACAGATGGGAATCCACTATTTATTAAGCAATTCCTTCAGGATTTGATTGATGATCAGCGAGTGGAATTTGACGAGGATCTTCGAAGCTGGAAATGGGACCTCCAGCGCATTACTGAATTGAATGTTCCTGATAATGCAGCAGCCTATCTTTCAAGTAAATTACAGCAATTTCCTGATCAGACGGTGTATGCACTTAGTAGAGCTGCATTACTGGGCAGCATATTTGATCTGGGTACGCTTGCCGAAATTACGGAGATTCCGTTAGAGACATTGACCGAAGCGTTGGAAGTCGCTGTAAATGGACGTGTGCTACAACCTGTTAACGGGGAGGAATATACGCATTTTAAGTTCCAGCACAACCGCATTCATCGGGCGGCTTATGCTCTTGTTCCCGAAGAGGTGCGCCCAGAGCTACATTGGAGGATTGGCATGCTATTGCTAGGCCGCAGCTCTCTTAGTGAAGGAACGACTCTATTTGAAGCGGTCCATCATTTCAATCAGGCGCTTACATGGATAGATCGCCCCGAACAGAGGCTTCAACTGGTAGAGCTGAACTTACAGGCAGGGATAAAAGCGAAGCAAACGACTGCACATGAGACAGCCTTACAATATATGCTTCAGGCAACAGCGATACTAGAGGAGCAGAGCTGGGAGGAGCATTATGGGCTAACCTTCCGGGTATTTCGTGAGAGGGCCGAGCTCGAATACTTATGTTCACATTTTGATAAGGCCAATGAATTATTTCATCTGTTAATCCATAAGGCTGCGACAAATACGGATAAGGCTTACATCTACGCGATGAAGGTTCAATTGGAAGCAAGTAATGATAACCATGAAGAGGTTATCTCCTTAGGTCGGCATACATTATCGCTATTGAAAGTGAGCCATCAATTTGATCCTAGCTATGTTCAATTGACGCTTCAATGGTTAAGATTGCGGCGCAGACTACAGAAGGTTTCACTCGAATCGCTTAATCTTTTACCGCCGATGACCGACGAGGCTCGTAGAGTCGCAATGACCACTTTAGATCATACGAGCAATGCCTGCTTCTATGTCAACCGAGATGGGTGGCTCGCTTCTTCCTTCACCATGATTGAATTGACGCTCGATTATGGGATGACTCCGGAGGCTTCCATTGGATTCATAGGCTATGCAATGTTTCAATACTATTACTTCCGTAATGATGAAGAAACATTTAAATGGGCCATGTTGGCGTGCAGCTTATCGGAACCCTATCCGAAAGTGCATATGACAACCTTAGCTGCGTTCGCAATGTGCTACGATAGCTGGCGGCATTATGATCCAACTATGCTCCGTATGTTTACCGAGAAAGCAGGTAAAGTGGGACTGGAATCAGGTGACTTATGGAAAGGCAACCAGAGTGTGCTAATCAACTGTGCCTCCCTTTTGCAATTTGGCCATCCGTTAGGCGATATCTATGATCGGTTAATTGCTCATTCCGGTGATTTGCTGCGCCATAACAACAGTCTTCACTGTAAGCAGGCTATCATAGCTGCAGCTACTCTAGTTCGATTGACAGGTTATCGCTCACTAGATGATCCATTTAACATCGCAGAGATTAGCGAACCTGATTTTGCACAGTCGGTTCATGGAGATACCTTTAATTTTATACAAGAAATGGTCTGGATACACCGATATTTGACAGGTTATGTATTTGGGGAGTACCGCGAAGCCAGTGAGGCATTAGCGAAATCAGCTGCCATTATAAAATCACGTGAAGATGGCTTAGACAGTCCTATGCAGACCGTGTATGAATGTTTAGTCTGGGCTCAGTTGTATGAGGAATATAACGCTGAAGAGCAACGTGTATACCGGGTAAAAATGCACAGTCGGCTGAAGAAAATGAAAAAGTTTGCTAAGCGTTGCCCGGAAAATTATGAGCATAAATATTTGTTGATGAAGGCTGAGCTGACTCGCCTATCGCGAGATCCACGACAAGCTGAAGCCTTGTATGAGCAGTCTATTGAGGCTGCTCGTATCAACGGCCATATTCACGATCTAGCGATGGCGGCGGAATGCTACGGCAAATATGGACTTCGTCATGGCAAATTACATCTAGCAAGAATCTATATGACTGAGGCCTACGAGGCTTATCTGCAATGGGGCGCAAAGGCTAAAGCGGCTGACCTTGAGCAGCAGCATAGCCATTTGCTGCATATTAAACGGGAGCCCGGGCTCGATCGAGTCGATTCCCTTTCTGTAGTTATGTCTGCTCAAGCTTTATCGGGCGAGATGGAGATGAGTCGATTATTGGCCACGCTGATGCGGATCATGCTCCACAATGCTGGGGCCGAATATGGGGCAGTTATTTTTGATCATGATGGCAAATGGATGGTTGAAGCTTATGGTACCTCAGAAGCTCAGCATATCGAATCTGTTCCTCTCGGGGAAGAGTCAGATCTTGTTCCGGCAGCGATTATAGCCTATGCAGCAAGAACACAGGAGCAGGTTGTATTACATGATGCGCTCAGTGAGGGGATATTTACGCGTAACGTTTACGTTAGGAATAATAGACTGAAATCAGTTCTTTGTCTTCCTATCATGAATCAGAATAAATTGGTTTGCTTGCTCTATTTGGAGAATAACCTATCCCCAGGTGTATTTACGCCAAGTAGACTCGATGTGCTCAAGCTGCTTGGTTCACAATGCGCAATCTCAATCGCTAACGCCAAGCTGTATTCGGGAATCCAATATCTTAAAAAAAATCTAGAGGACCAAGTTGTAGAAAGAACTCGTAGTCTGGAGCGTTCGATGCGAGAAACATCTGCGGCTTTGGCCGAAGCTACCGTCTTTGAAGAACGCAATCGTATTGCCCAAGAGATTCATGATATTGTTGGGCATACACTTACATCGACGATTCTGCAGATTGAAGCTGGCAAGCGGCTGCTTCAGAAAAAAGATATAGATAGTGGTTTTCAGCGACTGGTTGAAGCACAGGATCTTGTTCGGCATAGCTTGAATGAAATCCGCGGCTCTGTCCATATGCTGAAGGAGGACAAGTATTCGGACCTCACGGTCATGTTGAAGCAACTGATACGCGATACTGAACGTAATGCGGGCGTTGTCGTCCATGCCATTATTTATGATCTGCCGGAGGCCATGTCAACAGCCTATAAAAAGGCCATCTATCATGCTTTGCAGGAGGGCCTAACGAACGGAATCAGACACGGTAAGAGTACGGAGTTTCATTTTAGTCTGGAGTCTGTCGGAGCAAATTTACAGTTTAGGCTCAAAGATCGTGGGTCAGGAGATAGTCATATAGTGATGGGTTTTGGACTCAGGACGATGAAAGAACGGGTGGAGCAACTGGGAGGTAGCTTATCCATCGATTCAGAAATGAATGAGGGCTGTCTACTGGAAATCGATCTGCCAATGCGAAGGGTTGGGAATAGAAAATGAGTAAGATAAAGATTGTAATTGCCGATGATCAATTGTTGACGCGTGAAGGACTTCGTACCATTCTGGATCTGGAGGATGATATGGAAGTGGTTGGCGCTGCCAAGAACGGGGAAGAGGCCTGCGAGATGGTGGAAGCATTCCAACCCGATCTGGTACTGCTTGATGTTCAAATGCCGATCATGAATGGGATCAGTGCACTAAAACGAATCAAGCAGATTCGTCCGGATATATTCATTCTGATTTTAACCACTTTTATAGAGACCGATTATATTGTTGAGGGTATGGCATTTGGAGCAAGCGGCTATATGCTGAAGGATATGGATGCTGATAAAATGATTTCTTCGATCCGTGATACGATATCCGGGCAATTTATTCTGCCAGCTCCGGTAGCAGCCAAATTGGCGACGAGGATGAATAGATTGACGGAGGAGTACGAACATTGGCAAAGATCCAATGTAGATCGTATGAGTCTGACAGAACGGGAAGAGGAGCTGGCGCAGCTCATTATCCGGGGACTTAACAATCGCGAAATTGCCGATACACTGCATATTGCGGAGGGGACAGCCCGTAACTATATTAGTAATCTTTATAGCAAATTAGAGGTGGTTGACCGGGCTCAAGCGATTGTGCGCCTTCAAGCTATTATGTAACCATAGTTGATGCTAACGAATTACTGTAGGGGCCAAGTAATCAAACATTGGAAAATTTCTCAGTACTCCAAATGTAACGGTTAGGATCAACATCACAGCCATAATTCCATGGCTAAGTGGTTGGATACGTTTCTTTTCAGTAATTAAGTACAACATATACAGAGGCGCTAGAATAAATAGCAACGGGTTAAATCTAAACGCCTGAACGAAGTCGAACTTTAACAAGGATAGAATAACTCTTGTGACTCCACATCCCGGACAATAAAATCCAGTCCATTCATGAAATAGACAAGGTATACCTAGATTGGTTAAAGGCATCCATACAGTGAAATACAGTAAGCCAAGGAGACTTAAGGACACACTCCAAAATAGTTTAGGGTGTGTCCTTCTATGAATCGTAAAATTATACCAATTTGTTAACATCAGATTGCACCAAAGCGTATGTGACAATACCAAAACTAAAGATTGTGAGGATCACGTACAGAGCTGAATTATCGGATACGAGATAGCCGCGTTGTCTTTGAGCTTCTGCAACATGTTTACCGATCTGGTAGGCCCAAACCAGACTCCATATCCCGCAAGTAATCAATGTTAGAAGAAAATGCTTTCCTCCTGTGAATGTGTAGTCTCCACTTAGCTTTCCAACGTCATTCGTTAGAACAATAAACCAAAATATTCCGTATATTCCACATGTAATTAATGACAGTATAATGGAAAATGCGACACTCCTTTGACTAATCATTGTTCACTCTCCTATGTATTTATATGAAAATTTTACATTATTATCATAGACAATTGTGAAAATATATACAAGATAATATTTAGTAGTTTGTTTTTTTAAGAAACGTGGAACAAGCTTACTATCTGGATATAGTGGATTCCTTCATGAATATGAAATATACTTTTAAAGATTAGCCGCAAGACAGCTAGAATTTGAACTACGATTGGAGAAAATGAAACAATGTCTAATTTACCGAACTGCCCGAAATGTAATTCTGAGTACACTTATGAAGATGGAAGTCTACTAGTCTGCCCGGAATGTGCACACGAGTGGACATTAGAATCAGAGTCTGAGAATAGTGAAGATCAAAAGGTTATCAAAGATGCCAATGGCAATGTATTAAACGACGGCGACTCAGTAACTGTAATCAAAGACCTTAAGGTAAAAGGAAGCTCATCTGTTCTGAAGATAGGTACCAAAGTCAAAAACATCCGTTTAGTGGACGGAGATCATGATATTGATTGCAAAATTGATGGGTTTGGGGCTATGAAATTAAAATCCGAATTTGTTAAAAAGATATAAAAGAAAGAATCAGCTTACCTTCGATAGAAGTAGGGCTGATTCTTTCTTTTTTTAGGTGATATTTAAAGGCGTGTCATCTTATGATTTCAACAATTTGGTTTCGTCCTGCATTTTTGGCTTGATATAAAGCTTTGTCCACAGATTCGAATAAATCATTTAGTTGATTGGTCGGGCTTTCTGCATACTGCTCTGCAAAATTATTAATGGACAGTAGTCCCATGCTTACAGTGATGGATACAGAATGAGCAACCTCATCCACATGTACTTTATTGGCCTCTATCATGAATTTGATATGCTCTGCCCAGAGGTTTGCTTGTGTGTGGTTCGTATTTGGTAAATAGACGATAAACTCTTCCCCGCCATAGCGTGCCAGAATATCCGTCTCCCTTAGCGATTGCTTAATGACCTCTACCGTGCTGCAAATTACAACATCGCCCACTAAATGGCCGTAATTGTCATTCACCGTTTTGAAAAAGTCGATATCCAGTAGAATGATGGCAAAAGGCTGCTTCAATATCATATTTTCTATAATCTCTTGTTCTAAGTACTGTGTTAAGTAATGACGGTTATAACAACCTGTTAAGCTGTCGGTTATGGCCATCTGCTTGAGTTTTTGGTTGGTCTGAGAAAGCTCATTCTGGATTTCAATTAATGCCAGATTACGCTCTTGCAGGATCTCGTTCTGCTGATTAGTCTCAGCAATGAGGCGATGCAGCTCGCTTCTATCCTGAAAGGTGAGAATCCGTCCAACCATGATCTCGCCTACGACAATGGGTTCCGCTGTAATATTGATGTATGCTTGGAGTGAGGTGTAGAATACTTCAACTTCGGTTCTCTCCATGGGCTGTTTAAGATATGTATGTTGAAACAATCGGAAAGCGCTGGCAGTCTGCTCCAGGGGGGTTAGCGCCGATAAGTCGAAGCGATCACCGATCTGTAGGTTGATTTTTGGCAAAAGCGATCGATTGATCTCTACCACAGTCTCGTTATCATCCAGTACAAGAATACCTAGTGTGAGTGTGTCAATGATATCCTGATGAGCGATGGTTACGAGATCAAATATTTTATCGCGATGGATGGCAATGACGAAAAAGATGGCAGAGATTAGTATCCCCAGAGAGGTCATCCCCGGAATCACCGGCTGAGATTTAAACAGTACCACATTAAGAAAGACATCCAGTAATACAAATACAGTCAGCACCAGCACACCTTTGAGTACATGAGTAACCTGTTTTTTGATCCGCTGTGTGGCGTTCGATATAAGCGCTGAATAGATGATATACAGAGAAATAATAATAGTGCAGATCAAGAAGAGAATAAACAGCCAAAAAAGCGGACCATAAGATCTTTCAACATATCCACCATGCATTGGCAGTACAAAGCTTTGCTTTGGATTGACGATCACTCCAATTAAGATCAATGCTGCGACAATGTATAGGATCAGCGTTTTCTTTTTTCGGAGGAGATATGATTTTCCAGTGAGAAATATCGTAAAAAGAAGCCATCCAATCGTTAACAGTATCGAGTCAATAAAAGCGAGCTTCACATAAAACAATTGAACATCGGGATCCGCTGTAGTTTTGAGAGCAAATTGACAGAAGGGCCATAACATCATCGTGAAATGGAAAGTCAAGTAAACCTTATGTAAGTTAGTGATTGTTACAGTAACAAATATGTAGATGAATAGAACGAAAAGAACGAAGAATAATGATAAGTCAATCCATGTCATGACATTCAATTCGGTAACACCTTCTTATATAAAAAAATAGGTTCATCTTTATTCATTTAAGCTCGAAACCTTCTCCCACTCGGTTAGCAGCTCTTTTACGCTCTGTGCGGACTGTGGCTTACTGAACAAGTAACCTTGAATTTTATCGCAGCCTTGCTCCTGTAGGTAATCGAGTTGTACAGTTCGCTCCACACCTTCTGCAATAACACACATATTCATGCGTTTACCAATCATAATAATTTGTTCGACAAGAACGGCTTGATGTGTCCCTGTTCGAATGGAATCAATGAAGGACTTGTCTATTTTTAAAGTCGAGATCGGCATATGAGTAAGATAGCTTAAGGAGGAATAACCGGTACCAAAGTCATCCAAGGCAATTTTGATGTTGTGAGCTCTGAGTTCAGTCAGTTTACTGCTCACATATTCGTAAGATTCAACCAGAACACTCTCTGTAATCTCTAGCTCTAAGTATTCAGGATCTAGTCCGGAGGCTTGCAAGGTGTCTAGAACTAACTCATTGAAGTCGCTTTGCAGTAGCTGAAGCATTGAAATATTAACAGACATCGTCAGATGTGATAATCCTTGCTCATGAAGACTTTTTAAAAAGGCACAGGCTGTTCTGAGCACCCACGCCCCGAGAGGAATAATGAGGTGGGAATCTTCTGCTATTTTGATAAACTTATCCGGAGGGACCATGCCTAGTATGGGGTTGTTCCAGCGCATAAGAGCCTCTAGTCCCGTCACTCTGTTCTGAGTCAGATCAATCTGGGGTTGATAGAATACCTCTAGCTCATTTTTCTCTAAAGCATTATACAACTGCTTCTCAATGTTCATTCGCTCAGTAAAGGTATCATTGAGCGGTTGATCAAAGACAATAATTTGACCCTTGCCAGCGTCTTTGGCTTTATACATAGCGATGTCTGCGCATTTAAGGAGTTCCATAATATTACTTCCATGTTCGGGGTGAGCACTGATTCCGATGCTTAGGCTAACATGTAGCAGACTGTCATCCATCTCAATCGCATCTTTAAAACCGGCAATAATGTGAGAGGCTACACTAGTTATACACTGACTGTTCTCAATAGAATATAAAAGAACGATGAACTCATCCCCGGCGAAACGATACACTTCCCCACTACTCCCAACCAGGGACACCAATCTCTCACTAACCTTAACAATTAGCCGGTCACCAAATTCATGGCCCATCGTATCATTTACATATTTGAAGTAATCAATGTCGATGAACATTAAGGCTGCAATGTTATTCAGTTCCAAAATGTGAGGCCCATTCTCATAAAAAGCTAATTTGTTGGGCAAGCCGGTTAATAGATCATGATACGCCAGGTAATGCATCCTTTCTTCATTCATGGCTAGCTTCTCTTGATTCTCAATGAGCTGATCATATTGCTGTCTGAGTTCTTCTTCCGTAGCTGTGATTTCCTCATAGGCGGCCTCTAGATTTTCGTGGGCGCTCACCCTATCCCTATAGGCAAGATCCAGTTTCTTCTCGATCCTTTTAATCCGTTTCAGAGTACCTAGAATTAATGCAAAGATAAGCAAAGCTGTTATGAGGATAAAGAACCAGCCTTTAATTATATTAATAAGTCTTATCCACTCCGGATCTCGTGTAAAAGTGGAAACGGCCTTATCTGTTAAAGGGATCCATAAGCACCCAACAATAAAATATATTACGGCGATTTTTAAGGAGCCCCGCACAGGATTGAAGGTTTGTTTGGATATGGAATTTTTGTGTTTATTTCTTTGAAGCATATGTCCCTCCTATATCAAGCATGAGATGCATGAGAGCTACTTGTTTTAGATCATTTCAACATATTTCATCAAAATCCTCTATTTGTCAGTGATGTTCTGCAAATTTTAAAAATGAGTTTTTGGACAAGTTAGAGCTAGGCATTAATGCCTAGCTCTGCTTGAACGTAAATTGTGTTATAATCAAACAAACAACTCGAAGAGAAAATTATAGTTAAGGGGGAATCGTAAGTGGAAATAGGTATCAGTACGTTCGTAGAAACAACACCGGATGTTCAATCGGGGGAGTTAATAAGTCATGCACAGCGATTGCGCGAGGTAGTAGAGGAGATTGTTCTTGCAGATAAGGTGGGCTTAGATATATTCGGTGTGGGTGAGCATCATCGAAAGGATTATGCCGCATCTTCTCCAGCAGTTTTGCTGGCTGCGGCTGCCTCACAGACGACACGAATTCGGCTGACCAGTGCGGTAACCGTGCTGTCCTCTGCTGATCCAGTACGTGTATTTCAGGATTTTGCAACACTTGATGGAATCTCAAATGGGCGGGCAGAAATCATGGCAGGCCGGGGTTCTTTTATCGAATCTTTCCCGCTCTTTGGATACGATTTAAATGACTACGATGAGTTATTCGATGAGAAGCTGGACCTGTTGTTAAAAATAACGGCATCTGAAAAAGTAACCTGGAGTGGAAATCACCGACCAGCCATTAATAATCTGGGGATTTATCCGCGCCCCGTTCAGAATCCTTTGCCCGTATGGATTGGCAGTGGAGGCAATACGGAATCTGTGATTCGTGCTGGCCTGCTCGGGCTACCACTTGTGCTCGCGATTATTGGCGGAAGTCCGTTGCAATTTGCTCCACTGGTGAAGCTCTATAAGAAAGCGGCGGCCCAAGCAGGACATGATGTGTCGAAGCTTCCGGTTGCCTCACACTCGCACGGCTTTATTGCAGAGGATAATCAGCTTGCGGCCGATATGTTCTTCCCCTCTACACAGGCTAGCATGAATGTGATTGGTCGTGAGCGTGGCTGGGGTCATTATAGTCGTGCGAGCTTTGATGCGGCACGTAGATTTGAAGGTGCCTTGTATGTAGGAGATCCAGACACTGTTGCTGAGAAGATTATTCACCTACGCAAACACGTAGGAATTACACGCTTTATGCTGCATGTACCGCTAGGTACGATGCCTCATAAGGATGTAATGAGAGCTATTGAGCTATTGGGTACTGAAGTAGCGCCAATTGTTCGAGCTGAGATATCGAGATGGGAAGCAGAGGTCGAACCAAAATAGGATTGACCCTTTCTGGATTAATCAGTATAATCTTACCAATTTATTGAGGTTGTACTGATTGGGGGAGGGAACTGAAGTGGCGGATCGAATCATAGCGGATAGACTTGAGGAATTAGGTATTGTCCTACCTAGTGCTAGTGAACCGGCGGCAAAATATGCTAACTACGTTATTGTTAATGGATTATGTTTTGTATCGGGAAAAGGACCTGCCGGGCATCCCAAAGGCAAGCTGGGACAAGACTTCACCACCGAAGAAGGCTATCATTTTTCACGTCAGACTGGTATAGAGATCCTTGCCGTCCTTGAGTCTGCTTTAGGCTCCTTGGATAAAGTGAAGAGAGTGGTCAAAATTCAAGGATTTGTGAATGCAGATCCCTTATTCGAAGAACATCATAAAGTGCTCAATGGCTGTTCGGATTTAATGCTGGAGGTATTCGGGGACAAGGGCAGTCATGCTCGTTCGGTATTGGGCGCTGTTTCTGTAAGGGATAATCTTCCGATCATTATCGATTCTATTTTTGAAGTGGATTAAAAAGAGGGCTGTGGCACCGAAGGGTGACCGCAGTCCTCTTTTTTATATGGTTTGACCTGTAGCTAGACAGCAACCCCAATAATTGTAACAAAACTAATTACCCTTTTTTTAGTAATAACAATTGAACATATTAATCAACGAGGTGACGACATCATGAGGATTCATAAGAAAGCCACACTACTTGTACTACTTACATCTATACTCTATACAGCTCCAGCCCATGCGGCGGTGATGCCTCAGAATCAGGTTACAGGCGTTTTTCTGGATGATCGGCAGCTTGTATTAGAGGTTCAGCCCTTGCTCATAAACGGTACAACGCTTATTCCCATGCGCAAGCTGTTTGAAGAACAGGGAGCAAAGATTTCATGGAACAACGATACCAAAACAGTGAAGGCCACTAAGGGAACGCTGGTGCTGACTTATCAAATAGGAGATTTAACCGCGAACAAAAATGGACAAGCCTTAAGCTTAACCGTTCCGGGTCAGGTTGTCGGTGGTAATACGATGATGCCGCTGCGTTTTGTCAGCGAGGCTCTAGGCAGCACCGTGAAGTGGGAGGCTAACACTCGGACCGTCCGCATCTATTCAGCGCTGAATTACGATACAACGATTCGTTATGGGGTTAACCTGCGCAGTTCGCCGAATTCATCGGATCAATCAGGTGTCCAGCAAATGTTGTCCGTAGGCGATAAAGTCCATATCGTTAGAGAAGTGGATGCTTTGTGGTTAGAAGTGCGAACGCAAGACAACAAGACGGGGTACATATCTGCTAAACCGAAATATAGCGATTATACTAGTGAGTCGCTCGCTGAGAAGCAGGGAAGCGCGTTGCTTGCTTACGGAGAAAAGTATCTGGGAACCCCTTATGAATTCGGTGCTGCAACGAACCAGACGTCTACCTTTGACTGTTCTTCTTTCGTAGGGCATTTATTTGAAAACGTGTTGTCGGTGGATCTGCCACGCGCCTCTTATAATCAAGCCAAAGAAGGGAAGGAAGTTGGGATCAACGAACTGCGTAAAGGAGATCTACTGTTCTTTAGTGCACGTGGTCTCGACATTGGTCATGTTGCTATGTATGCGGGAAATAATCAGATATTGCATACGTATTCTAAGGAGCAAGGCGTCCATTATGAAGCCCTGAGTGAGAAGTGGAAGAAGCGTTTTGTGACGGCCCGTAGAATGTTTTAGATTGGGTAGCGATTAGGCTATAATGATCACGATGAAGAAGCATCCGAATACATTTGGGGGATGAAGCATAGTGACTAAAACCATCGTAGAAAAGCTGAACTTACAAAAATACAACCAAGTAGCGATATTGAGTAAACCAGAAGGCTCCGATTATTTAGCGGAATTGACGGATTATGATACTTCGCTAAATGGGGCGTATGATCTTATATTTGCCTTTGTACTAGACATGGCGTCGTTACAGGAACTAGTGAACCGTGTGATTGAGCAACAGCATCTTCATAAGAATGGCTATCTCTTTGTGGCGTATCCTAAAAAGGGAAACAAAGTGTATCCGACCTTTATTCATCGTGACGACTTACTAGAGGGTCTGGGCAGTGATGAGAATGGCTACATCGGGACAAGCAATATTAAATTTGCACGCATGGTAGGTTTGGATGATGTCTTTACAGTTGTGGGGTTAAAAGAGGACGCTAAGGGGAAAGGTCAGCTTTCCAATACCCCAAGTCAATCTGTGGATGACTATATTTCTTTCATTCCAAATGTGGAAGAAGATCTGAAAGATACACCGGAGCTTCTAGCCATCTATCAATCGCTTACCCCGGGATACCGCAAAGATTGGGCTCGATATGTCTATAGTGCCAAACAAGAGGCAACAAGAGCTAAGCGTAAAGAGGAAATGAAGAAGATTCTACAGGCTGGTTATAAGAGTCGTGAGCTGTATCGGCAAGCCAGTAGTACTGAACTCTAACTAGACCTTTCTTCATCAAAAAGATTATTTGCAGACATAAAGACGGTTTTTGAACTCCTTTTCCGTCTATGTTATGAACTTGATTGTTAAGGAGGCAGATAGTGACTTGTACGGATGCAGAACTGGTAGATAAGGTGTGTAAAGGGGATATGGATGCATTCAGTGGGCTTATCGGCAAATATTCCAATGCAGTATACGGAGTAGCTTACGGTAAATTGGGTGATTTCCACACCGCGCAAGATATTACACAAGAGGTTTTTGTTAAGACCTATCGTAATTTACCCAACTTAAAAGAGCCAGAGAAACTCACCAGTTGGTTATATGCAGTTACTTCACGGGAATGTATGGATTGGTTTAGGGCGAATAAGAAGAAAGCTGCATATGAATTCATGGAGCAAATCGAGGTTTCTCAGCTGGAGACCACTGAAGATCAGCTCCTCCGAAAAGAACTCCAGCAAGATGTGTGGAAGGCATTAAACACCTTATCCGAAGCTAACCGTATAGTCACCATTCTATTCTATATCGACAACTACAAGGTTAGGGAGATCGCTGATTTCCTTGATTTATCTATTGAAGCTGTCGAGAGTAGACTCCGCAGATCAAGAACGATCTTAAAAAGGGAGATGTTGAGTACAGTGAATAACAATCTAAGTGAAAACAAATTGCAGGACGAATTTAAAAAGAAAGTTTTTCAGGATGAAAGAATGCCTGAAACCAACTTTCGTCGTGTGGCCATGGGCCAAAGTGAATTCGATGATATTGATATGCCTAAGACGAACTTTTCTAATGTAAATATGGCGGGTACCAAGTTTGACAATATTAATATGAGCAGTACTACTTTTAACGATATCAATATGCATCTTGTTAAGTTTAATGAAGTCGGATTGTGGGAAATCGAGGTTAGCAATAGTGAATTAGGAGAAGCCTATTTCCATGATATTCACTTGTATGGTAAAGGCAATAAGTTTGAACGATGCCAGCTTAACGGCACATCTTTTGTAGAGTGTGATCTTTCGAATGTAGAGATAAAAGATTGCAATCTTTCAGGCGTCACAGTTAATGGCATTTCATTAGAGGCCCTGCTAGAGAGTTATCATAAAAATAAATAATATTACAACAGTTCTATTTATTCATCATAGATTTCATCAAAACCACTTCATCCTAGGAGTGGTTTTTAAGTTTGGGGTATAATGGATGTAGATCATATAGCACAAACCTACAGGGGTGAAATATAGATGAAGCGCATTACGATTTTAATTGCGGATGATGAGGCGGAGATTGCTGATCTGGTGGCTTTGCATTTGCAAAAAGAAGGGTATCATATCATTAAAGTATCCGATGGGCGGGCAGCGGTACAAGCTATTGAGTCACAAACGATAGATTTGGCGATTCTGGATATTATGATGCCAGGGCTGGATGGCTATGAGGTAACCCGTCACATTCGGGAGCAGCATCATCTGCCGATTATTTTTTTAAGCGCGAAGACTTCTGATCTGGATAAGATCACGGGACTTGTCATGGGCGCAGATGATTATATGACCAAACCGTTCAATCCAATGGAATTAGTCGCCCGCGTTAATTCTCAGCTACGGCGCTCTATACAATTCAGTCAGCCCGCAGCCGTTCTTAAGTCGGTCCTCGAAGTTGGTGGATTGACGATTTCACCAGATGAACATACCGTCACTCTTTACGGCGAGGTAATAGACCTAACTCCGAAAGAGTTTGATATTCTTCATTTATTGGCGAGCCATCCTAAGCAGGTGTTTAGCGCGGAGAGTATCTTCCAGCAGGTATGGGGAGAAGCTTATTATGAGAGTGGCAACACGGTCATGGTGCATATCCGTACCTTGCGCAAAAAGCTTGGTGAAGACATCAATAAGAACAAATTTATTAAGACAATCTGGGGTGTAGGATATACCTTTACTGGGTAAGGCCGCTGAGCCCTTATACATTTTAAGAAAAACTTTATAATTGTCCTGCTTTTCTTTAAAGTGTCTTCGTTATTCTATTCCTATCAAGCATAAACGTCTTAAGGAAATGGGAGGACATTACGGATGAAAAAGTGGGTTTTTTTGGTGATCGTTGTGTTATTTCTTGGTTACGCAGCCGCTCGTTATTTACCGGATACGGGTAATTTAGCTGATAAGAATGATAAGATCCAGAAAGGATCGATTAGAAATAGCGATAGTTTAAAGGTGATTACGCAAGATCAGGTATATCAAGGGGATTTATTGCTGGTGAACAAACAATATCCGGTACATGAGGACAGCGTGAAGTCTGATATTGTGACCTTATTTGATCAGAAGGATCTGGTTCAGGGCTATGGATTACTAGATACCTCGATTCGGTTGTCTGAAAGTGTAGCACATAAATTCAATAAAATGATCAAAGCTGCTGAGAAGGATGGCGTGAATCATTTTTTAATTAGCAGTGGGTACAGGGACTTTGAGGAGCAAGAGCAATTGTATGCGGAAAAAGGTTCAGACTATGCTCTTCCAGCGCAATATAGCGAACATAATTTAGGATTATCGCTGGACATCGGATCGTCTCAATCAGAAATGAGCAAAGCACCTGAAGGCAAATGGCTGGAAAAGAATGCGTGGAAATACGGCTTTATTCTACGCTATCCGAAAGACAAAACGGAGATTACGGGGATTAAATATGAACCTTGGCACTTCCGTTATGTCGGCTTGCCGCACAGTGCGATCATTCAGGAGAAGGGGATCGTGCTGGAACAATATTTAGATCTTTTGAAGGAGAATAGTGAAATTTCAACGGTTGTAGACGGCAAAACATATACGGTGAACTATTATCCAGTATCAGGATATACAAGTATTAAGATTCCAAAGGAAGGGCAATATAAAACGTCGGGCGATAATATGGATGGCGTAATTGTCACTACATTTTGATGAGTACGAAGCCTAAGAGCGAGTCTACTATGACATTATTGCTGGCAGCCGTATTTATTGTCTATATGTATTTCTTGATCCGAATTATCGTATTTAAAGGCGCACCTTTTAGCTTGCAATCACTTTGGGAACAGGCAGGGCGTATGCTCGAGCATCCCGACAGAATTTTTAAGCGACAGGGCAACTATGTACCCTTTAAAGAGATCTCGCGGGGGATAGATCATCTGTCACTTTCAGATCCTTTTTCATCACTTAATTTAGTGGGCAATCTTCTTGCGTTTATTCCGTTTGGAGTCTTTGTTCCAATGCTGTTGTCGCAAAAAGTAAGGTTATTTCAAAAGGTCTTCATGCTCTCTTTTGCGCTGAGTCTGAGCTTTGAAGTTACACAATTAGTATTGTATATCGGCACCTTTGACGTGGATGATCTGATCTTAAACACTTGCGGTGGGGTAGTCGGTTACGCCATATATAGAATGCTGGTTTCTTCTGGATTGTTTACAACTATATCGAAGCGGTGTTAGTATTTGTGGATGGTAGATATAGACAGAGGATAGAAGGGGCATGGTATGAAAAAGCGTATTACGGATATTGTTTCCATCATTGTAGGAGCATTGCTGTTTTCCTTGGCCGTTAACTTGTTTGTGATTCCGAACGAGTTCGGTGAAGGCGGGGTAACGGGACTGACTATGATTACATACTATTTGTATCAGTGGTCACCAGGTATTGTTAGCTTAATTCTTAATGCTTTATTATTGATTGTGGGTTATAAATTTCTGGACAAAACGACGACAGTATACACGATTATTGCGGTGTTTTTTAACTCGTTATTCCTGATTCTTACGAAGAATTGGCATATCGCCAGCGATGAGTTGATCATCAATGCAATATTTGGAGGCATCTTGTCTGGTGTGGGTATCGGAATGATCATACGTGTGGGTGGAACGACCGCAGGGTCAACCATTATCGCCAGAATCCTGCATAAATTTTTGGATTGGAACGTTAGCTACGCTCTTCTTCTAGTCGATTTAGTTGTGGTATTTGCTTCTTATTTCATCATTGGTGTTCAAAGTCTGATGTTTACGATTGTGATGCTCTATGTAGCGACTAAGGTGATGGACTTCATTATTGAGGGAGTGAATCCTAAGAAGGCCGTTACGATTGTATCCAAGGAGCAGGACAAAATTGCTGAACAAGTTAATGGAATCATGGATAGAGGGGTCACAGTCATTTATGGCCGAGGGTATTATACTAAAGAACCCAAAGAGCTTCTCTATATTGTCATTAGCAAACAGGAAGTAACCATGCTTAAGAAAATTGTAAGATCGATTGATAAAGAGGCTTTTATTGCCATTCACGATGTAAGAGATGTGTTCGGAGAAGGCTTTGTGGAGCTGGCAAAATAAGAGTGAAAGTGCTGTCCGGTAGCTACCTGAGCTGCTTGGACAGCTTTTTTTTGGATTGGGCATTCGAATGTGATGGATATCATTGCATTTTCTGTTTATTCACATTTTATTAAATTTTAAAGTGATTCAGCGCACACTCGCTCATTTGCAGCTTCTATATGCTTTTTATAGAGGTATTATCTAATTGCAGGAGAGAGGGTATTCATATGTTAGATCAACAAACGATTGCTATTATAAAATCAACAGTTCCTATATTACAGGTTCATGGAACAACCATTACTACGACGTTCTATGGCATGTTATTTGAAAACCATCCAGAGCTATTAAATATATTTAATCATGCCAATCAGCGGCAAGGCAGACAGCAGACAGCGCTTGCTAACGCAGTCCTAGCGGCGGCTATGAATATTGATCAACTAGGGAATATCTTACCGGTGGTAAAACAGATTGCAGAGAAGCATCGAGCACTGGGTGTATTACCTGAGCATTATCCGATCGTGGGTGAGACGTTGTTAGCTGCGATTGGACAAGTACTTGGCGATGCGGCAACACCGGAAATTATAGATGCATGGGCCAAAGCCTATGGTGTGATCGCAGATGCTTTCATTGGTGTGGAAACAGAAAAGTATCGTGAAGCTGCGGAAGCTCCGGGGGGCTGGAGTGGATTCAGAAACTTCGTCGTCACTCGGAAGGTTAGTGAAAGTGAGCATATTACTTCCTTTTACCTGTCTCCAGAGGATGGAGGAGCTATCTCCTCTTATTCCCCTGGCCAGTACATCACGGTTCGTGTTCAGCCCGAGGGGGAAGAATATTCCCATATTCGCCACTACAGTTTGTCCAGTGTTCCGGGACAGGCGTATTACCGTATCACTGTTAAACGGGAAGGTGAAGGGATAGACAGACCTGCGGGCGTCGCATCCACTTATCTGCATGATTTCGTCCAAGTGGGCTCTATATTAGAAGTGGGCTCTCCAGCGGGCGATTTCGTACTGGATCAGCGCAGTGACACTCCGGTGGTTCTAATCAGTGGGGGTGTAGGCTTAACCCCAATGGTAAGTATGCTGGAGACAATAGTTGCTGCACAGCCAGAACGCGAGGTAACCTATATTCATGCAGCCATCAATGGAAGTTTGCATGCTATGAAAGATAGGGTGGCAGATTTAGCACAATCTCATTCTTCTCTTCGGTCCTATGTATGTTATGAATCTCCAAGAGAAGGCGACAAGTGCAATAGATCTGGTTACATTGATCTTTCTTGGCTTCAAGAAATAGCAGATGTGACCTCTGAATTCTATTTCTGTGGGCCGACCCCATTTATGAAGGTCATATATAAGGCGCTCAAGGAATGGCGGGTACCTGATGACAGAATTCATTTTGAATTTTTTGGACCTGCCGGCAGTTTAGAAGAATAATATAGATAACAAAAAGCGCCTTAGCCGATTGGCTGAAGCGCTTTTTGTTTTGCGTTAGTGTTTATTTGAAAGAAGCAAATGGATCGGTGCCTTTAGGCAGTATTGAACTGAAATTAAAGGTGTAGGTAGGAATTCCAGCTGCATAAGGTGCGATTTCATATTGTTGATAGAAGATAGCTAAGCCACTTTCACTGACGTAGAAGGCTGGTTTATCTGTGAGACCACCAGTTGACTCCGGAAAAGCAATATCCTTGGTGCTTTCCTTCAACATTTTATCTAGTTTTTGTTTGTAGTTTGGTTCTGCCTTTAGCAGGTCTTTAAGCTCTATCTTCTTACCATCCTTCAGCGAGAAGGTATGTCCCTCGCGCATGGTACCGCCGTGTGCTCCACCGCTGTAACCATATTGATCGACTACAATACTAAGTACGCCTTCACGGTTAAAGGTGACAACATAAGTTTGAGAGTAGTCATATTTATTCTCTATTGTACCATCTCTGCGGCTAGCCTCTTTTTCGCTTTCTGATGCGAATAGTTCAGCCTCTTTTTTGAAGGCAGCATTAATCGTGTTTTGTACTTCATCTGTCAGACCGCTGATCTTTGGATATTGTACTTTAATACTAGCATTCTTATTGCTCTTGTCTAAGGAAACAGAGGTGATCTTGATGTCATTCATCACCTTTTTGCTAAGTTCAAGCGATTTCTGGGCTGGATTATATACGCCTTGAACACCTAAATAATCATTCAACAGTTTGAATGGAACATATAAGCGGTCGTTGATCATCTTCACTTCATGATTTCCGGTCATGCTATAAATGTAATATCCGTTCAAATCGGTACTGACGCCATAGTCAGAGACCTCCATGTTAAGCTTCACCGAGTCACTACTTACACTGTAAGTCTTTGTGGTTGAATTGTATTGAATAGCAAGGCCGAAGGCATCACGCAATACGGTTAAAGGGATCATCGTATTTCCGTCTACGATTTTTCCTTGCTGCGTTAAGACTTGGCCTTTATATTTAAGCGCCACAGAAGGCTGCTGAACAGCTTGATTGACGGTTTTTGTACCGGTAGTTGCAGCTTGAACAGAATTCCCTCCGATGAGTCCAGTACCTCCAAATAATACTCCAGTTGCTAATACAGCAGACGTCCATTTCATAGTTTTGTTCATGATTTAATTTCTCCTCTCCAATGATGGGCTTATGTAGTTCATTATGATTTTTGATGTTATCTATCACTCCTACAATTATACCTAGGCCCCAAATAGATTTGATTACAAACACGGTTACAGTGTTGTTGCATAGACGTGCAAAAGGTATATACTTTTTAACCATTTATTAATTTTTGACACAATCATGAGGACTTTAAAGTAATTACGGTAAGCTCGGGACGACAATTAAAACGTACAGGCATACGAGTCACTCCAATTCCGCGTGTGGTGTAGACCTGGAGTCGACTATCTGGGAGCTGGTATAATCCGCTTGAATATTTACTGCCGTGCGGCGGGGTATACAAGGCACCTACAAATGGGAGACGCACCTGTCCTCCGTGACTATGGCCGGACAATTGCAGATCTATGGGAAGATCACTGTATTCATCGGCAAAATCAGGCTCGTGCGCAAGGAGTAGAGTACATGCCTTATCAGGGATATGGCGTAGCGCCTGATGAATATCTGCTTTGCCGACCCACGGATCATCCACTCCAGCTAGATAAAGCGCCTCCGCATCTTTTTTTAAGACAATATGTTCATTATGAAGTACGTGGAATCCAGATTGCGTTAACCCTTTCGTCACAGCTTTCCTAGTGCCAAAAGCATCGTGGTTACCTAACACAGCATATTGTCCAAAGGGTGCCCGCAACTGTGAACAGATGTCCACAGCCTCAGAAATATAATCGACAGAATGATCTAGTAGATCCCCTGTGAAGCAGATCAGATCTGGATTTACATGTTGAATTTGCTGTACTAACTCTGTTAAGGCTTCGGACTTCGTATACACGCCTAAGTGTAAATCACTGAAATGAACGATACGAAATCTATCGAATGCTGGAGGGAGTAGACGAAGCTTTATATCTATATGTTTAACTTCAAGCCAGTAGGGCTCAACCCAGTGTGAATAAATGCCGGATGCACTTGCGGTTCCAAGCAGCCCGAGCGACACTTGAGCACTTTTCTTCAGAAATTGGCGTCTGCTAATAGTATTCATAAACAAATCATACGTGGGGATTGTTACTCTACTATGACAATATTCATTTAATAACCCATTGTGACGATAAAACTACATATACATTTTTTATATGGGAGATGAAGAGATGAGTATTATCGATGCCTTAGTCCTCGCAGCACCTTATTTCAAAAAGATTCACTCGCAGGATATTATGATTGGAATCACGGACAGGGAGATCTTCCATTATTACGCACCAAGTAAAGTTATTGATCTCGGATTGGTTAAGGGTAACCCTATCCCTCCTGAAGATCTGTCGCTTTCAAATGGACTGAAAGGTATAGCAAGCTCTAACCGAATCCCAGCAGAAATTTATGGAGCTCCTGTTATCTCAACATGTGTACCTATCTACGGAACGGATGATGATGTAATCGGGGTTTTTGCCATTGCCTATACACTAGAGAACGAGAATAAGCTTGAAGGATTCACAGATGAGATTAATGAGATAAGCAGTCATCTAATGGAGATGGTGCAGAGCGTAGCTGCCCAATCTCAGGAATTATCAGCTACTTCGCAGCAAATATTAGATAATACGCGTAGAGCCGTAACGGAATCACAAGAAGTGAATAAGGTTGCCGGCTTCATTCGTGAGATTTCTGAGCAGACGAACCTGCTTGGGCTGAATGCGGCAATCGAAGCCGCGCGTGTAGGAGAGCAAGGGGCAGGTTTTGGGGTGGTTGCTACTGAAGTGCGCAAACTGTCCGTTAACACTAAAGAAGCAACCCATAATATTGAAAAATCACTGAGTGATGTTCAAAAGTCCATTAAGCAAATGGAGCAAGAAATTGAAGCGATCTCTGCTTCTTCACACGCACAAGCAGAATTGGTCACTGAATTCAGCGGGGTAATTGAGCGCTTGAATAAGGCCAGCAAAGAAATGACTACTTTCATGCAATCCATCATCCAGTAGGGTGTATGCATAAAGTTACTTATCCTAAACCATGCTAGAAGAGAACAGGCGCATTTCAGAAGGGAGCGAATTTCATTTATGAAACAACCCGATTCCAGTCTGCAAGCGAACGACAATGTAACTCAAGCCAAAAATGCTTTAGGCAAGCTTCATTTCTCTGTCTCTCAGGCGCTTAGTCATCCAACAGAACAGACTTTGGCACAGGCTGAGAACCGTTTGGCGCATACCGAACAGGCGGTAGAGCAAGCTCGTGCCTCGTTAGGTCCCCAAGGTGTGGAGTTGGCTGAAGAACTGCTGGCCGAGGATAAGAGCAGGCTTGCTGCATTGAAGACGCAAGGGAAACGTTCAGAACGCTAGATGTTCCTGCTACAACCCGTGAAGCGAATAAGCTTCACGGGTTGTTCTCATGTGCTATTCCCCTAAGGATGTAGCTTAGGAGTGTGGGTGGTATACTGGAACGAGAGTTCTAGCATGGCTTAGATGGAGGATAAAGGATATGAATGGCATGCACATCGAAGAGTTAACCCGGCAGGCGGAGGCTTTCATTCGACAATGTTACGCTGAACTTGATAAGACTGAAGCTGAGATGGATCAACGCATCCAAGCCGTACGAGAAGAAATTAATCAATCCGGGAGTTACACACATACAACGGAAGAGCTGGCTCATGGGGCGAGAATGGCTTGGCGAAATAATAGCCGCTGCATTGGCCGCCTCTTTTGGCAATCCATTGAGCTGATGGATGAACGTCTGGCAGAGACCGAGGAGGATATTGCTGAAGCTTTGCTGCGACATCTGGAAAAGGCGAATAATGGAGGACGGATTCGTCCACTTATCACAGTCTTCCGCAGCGGGGAAGCTCCTGATCGGAGAATCCGGATTTGGAACCATCAATTGATTCGTTACGCGGGATATCCTGGTGATGCTGAACATGAACGCGCTGGTGATCCGGCATCGGATGAATTTACGAAAGTGTGCCAACAACTAGGCTGGCAGGGAACAAGGGGCAATTATGATGTATTGCCGCTAGTGATCAGCATAGGTAATGGGCACCCCCATGTATTTCCTATTCCTCAACACCTCATTCAAGAGGTACCGTTAACTCATCCTGAAATTGAACGTTTTGCGGAGCTTCAGCTTCGCTGGTATTCTGTGCCGATCATTTCGGACATGCAGTTGGAGATTGGCGGGATTCTATACCCTGCGGCTCCTTTTAACGGCTGGTACATGGAGACCGAAATTGGCTCACGTAACTTAGGGGATACTGGAAGATATAACACTTTGCCGGCTGTAGCTGATCTGATGGGACTTGACCGCTCCAGTAACACAACGCTTTGGAAGGATCGGGCGCTTCTTGAGTTGAATCGTGCAGTACTGCATTCCTTTAAGCAAGCTGGGGTCAGTATCGTTGATCACCATACAGCAGCTGATCAATTTGTGAGATTTCAAGAGCAGGAGCAGGGACATGGACGTCAGGTTTCAGGACGCTGGTCATGGCTGATCCCCCCTATGTCTCCGTCGTCTACACCGATTTGGCATGACAGTAAGCTGAAAGAATATGATTACAGCCCTCGTTTCCTTTATCAGCGATCACCTGTGGCCACCTGTCCTTTTCACTAGCAATCGAATTTATGATCAAAAAAGCGCCAAGTTCCCCTCATAAGGAAACTGGCGCTTTTTAGGCTTTTAAATGCTCTAGAAAGATTTGTTTAAGAAGCTCAAGCTGCTTGTCGGAGTCTAAATCCGATTCTAGCAGGAGGATGTTCTCTTTCATCGTTAGCTTTCTGGAAAAGAGAGTAAAGCTGTTCATCAGCGTGATTAAGGTCTCTTTCACAGGGAGATCGGCGCGAATAGAACCGTCTTCTACCCCATTTTGAATGATCCTGGAGTACTCATGCCAAATCTTGCGGTTTAATGCATTGAAATCCAGAACGTCCTCAACAGGCTCATTTAAGTGAGAGGCGTAGCTTTCAAAATTGACCATAAAAATAATGCTTAAATGATTTTGATCCTGAATAAAGAAGTCAAATAACATCTCGATCTTTTCGAGACAGGTAAGTGGCAAGTCAGCTACATGCTTAAAGTAATCGAGCATTGGCTCTAGCATCCGGGTGGCCACCGCCACGATGAGCTTTTCTTTTCTAGGAAAATATCGAAACAGCGTCGCAATCCCTATATTTGCTTCGCTTGCGACATCCTGCATCGTCGACTTTTCAATTCCTTTTTGCGAAAATATTCGTTCTGCGGATTCGAGAATCGTATATAATCGCTGCTGTTTACCGTCGGATCGTTCTTTTTCATAGCGTGCTTTAGGATTCATGAGGGATAGACCCTTCCATTTTTTAATTAGGTTCTTTAATTATTAGTATTATATCCACCGTTTATTGGATTAAGCAAGGAGAGGTTGTAGTTATTTCGTAAAAATGATATGATGAATATCACAGTAATAGTGTGACTATCATCACTCGAATTATTATATCACAATACGATTATAGAGGAGACTTAATTATGAATCGTCTAACTAATAAAGTAGCAATTATTACAGGTGCAGGCAGCGGCATGGGTCGTGAAGAAGCCCTTTTATTGTCCAAAGAAGGTGCTACAGTTGTAGCAACTGATATTAACGAAGCTGCTGTACAAGCAGTTGTAAAAGAAATCGAAGCCAATGGTGGACAAGCCGCAGCTTATGCACATAATGTAGCTTCCGAAGAAGACTGGATCAAAGTTGTAGAAGATGTGATTAGCAAATTTGGAAAAATCGACATCCTGGTAAATAACGCAGGGATCTCGTTCCCAGTTCAATTGCTTGAATCCACTGTTGATCAATGGAACAAAGTAATGAACATTAATGTAAGCAGCGTATTCCTTGGGATGAAACATGTTGTTCCTCAAATGAAGAACAATAAAGGTGGTTCCATCGTCAATATCTCCTCCATCGCAGGTTTGACTGGCAGCAGCGGTGCTGGCGCTTATACAGCTTCTAAAGGTGCCGTTCGTATGCTGAGTAAAGCAGCAGCTGTAGACTTTGGTAAAGATAACATTCGCGTGAACTCTGTTCACCCAGGATTTATCGAAACTCCAATGAGTGCTGAATTTGTAAATGATGAAAGAATGCATAGCTTCTTTATGTCCCAGACTGCATTGCCACGCGTTGGACGTGCTTCTGAAGTAGCTGAAGCTGTATTGTTCTTGGCTTCCGATGAAGCTTCTTACATTACAGGTGTTGAGCTGCCAGTTGATGGCGGAGTCGTGGCTAAATAATAAATTTCTAAATAGGCAACACTAAGAAAGCCGTCTCATGCGTAGATGTTATCTATGCGTGGGGCGGCTTTTTGCGTTCTAGGCGTCTCGATAAGCACTCAAGTAACGCTTGATATACAAAATTAATAGTAATAGATACACTGAAACCATCATAAATGAGGAGGAGATTTCAGTGTTCGATATGTTAAAGGTAGGCAAGAATATCGCTGATTTAAGAAAGCAGACAGGGATGACTCAGATGGGGCTTGCCGATCAACTTGGCATTAGTTATCAGGCGGTTAGTAATTGGGAACGAGGAGAGACTATGCCGGATGTTTCTAAGCTTCCCCAGCTGGCCGAAATTTTTAATGTGAGCATTGATGCAATCCTTGAAAAGAGCAAATCGACACAGATAGTAGTAAATGTACTCGAAAATACCACAGAACAATTTTTAAATCATAATGAGCTTTCAGTAGCCGAAATTTCCGAAGTTGCGCCTATTCTTCTTACGGAACATGTGAACGAGGTATTTGAATATGTGAAGGATCCAGTATCGATACAAGATCTGCTATCCATCGCTCCATTTATAAGCGAAGAAGTACTAGATGAGTGCGCAAAAGTTGCCTTTGAGCGAGAAGGAATTCATGCGCTGTTGTCTATTGCTCCGTTTATAAGCGATGAGATGCTGGATGAGTGTGCAAGAAGTACCTTTGAACGAGAAGGCATTAACGCATTATTGTCTATTGCTCCTTTTTTAAGTGACGAGGTACTAGATGAGTGCGCTAGAAGAGCTTTTGAACAAGAAGGGATAAAAGCCCTCGTGTCTATCGCACCATTTATTAGCGACGAGGTGATGGATACATTAGCAAAAGCGTCTCTTTCTATTTAAATGATAAACATTTAATGGCCCATTTCTACCGAACATTAGCCTACAATTCTGCATAACATATAGCACTTGTAAGCAGGAGAAGGGTGTGGTTCAGAGATGGGCATCCAATTAACAGCGCTCCATTATGTATATTTGGCATTCATCGTGTTCATTATGGCACTTCTGATTAAGCGGCGGGATACAACGATGATCTGTATTGCAGGCATCTTTGTATTAGGCTGGCTCGCGACAGAAACGGTTAGTGGTTCTGTCACAGGCGTATTCAACTCTTTTGTATATGCAACTAAGGAGCTAATGGGTACGATTATGATTATTTCGATCATTGTAGCCATGAGCAGAGTTTTAACACGTACCGGAATAAACGAGACGATGGTTGCCCCGCTTACACGTTTTTTACGTACGCCGTTTATGGCATTTTGGGGCATTGGCTTGATTATGATGGTGACATCATGGTTCTTCTGGCCTTCGCCAGCAGTGGCTCTGATAGGGGTTGTGCTGCTGCCCGTTGCTATTCGCGTAGGATTGCCTGCACTTGGAGCAGCGATTGCGATGAATCTATTCGGTCATGGGATTGCGCTGTCGAGTGATTATATTATTCAAGGTGCACCTAAATTGACGGCAGATGCGGCAGGACTTCCGGTAAGCAGTGTCATGGAAGCGAGCATTCCGCTTGTTATAGTGATGGGTGTAGTCACTACGGTAACAGCTTATTGGATGATGCGACGAGATCAGAAGAACGGTACTTGGCGAGACGGACTTATTTCCGGGAAAAATGCCGCGAATGCGCTAGCTGCAGACAGTGAGGCGGTCGAGGGTCAAGCGGTGATTCCTCCCACACTGAAAAAATGGCTGGCGATCGTTATCCCACTCCTGTTTCTAGCTGATGTAGCAGGCATGTTCCTACTGGATTTACAGGGTGGAGACGCAACGGCCTTAGTTGGCGGGACTGCTGTATTTATCTTGGTTGTAGTAACAATGCTCGCACATCGTAATAAAGGACTTGAGCAAGTCACCACATATCTGATCGATGGGCTTACGTTCGGCTTTAAAGTATTCGGTCCAGTAATTCCAATTGCGGCATTCTTCTATCTGGGAGATTCGGCCTTTGCTGAATTGTTTGGTAAAGTCTTACCTGCTGCATCTCAGGGAATTGTTAATGATCTAGGGGTTGCTCTGGCGCATAATGTACCTCTAAATGGTGCTGTAGGTGCTGTGACCGCTACCATAACAGGGGCCATTACGGGCCTTGATGGTTCAGGGTTCTCGGGAATCTCACTTGCGGGGTCCATCGGAAAATTGTTCGCTGTTGCCACACATTCCGACGCAGCTACTTTAACTGCACTCGGTCAGGTATCTGCCATTTGGGTTGGCGGGGGGACGCTAATCCCATGGGCATTGATTCCAGCCGCCGCCATCTGCGGCGTAAGTCCATTTGAGCTCGCTAGACGCAATGTTAAACCGGTGCTGATTGGGCTGATAGTTACAACAATTGTTGCTATGTTTCTGGTGTAGAACTAGCTTAGAATATTGACTCAAAAAAAGGCTGCCGAGACTAATCTCGACAGCCTTATATGTTTATCGAATACCCTTCATGAAATTCTGAATCTTAGGAGAGAACAGGAAGAGAATTAACGCGAGCACAATGGCTACTCCGCCGATAACTCCGAAGTACAGCATCTCGGTATCCGGGGTATAGAACTTCACAATCTGAGCATTAATAGCTTGCGCAGCAGCATTGGACAAGAACCACATACTCATCATCTGAGCGGTAAAGGCAGCTGGTGCCAGTTTGGTTGTTGCTGATAAGCCAACAGGTGACAAGCATAGTTCCCCAATGACGACGATAAAGTAGCTGAGAACCAGCCATAATGGATTCACCAGTGAATTGGCTCCACCGAAGTAAGCCGGTACCAGAATTACTAGGAAGGACAGACCGGCAAACAATAAACCAAGCGAGAACTTTTGTGGAATCGTTGGTTGGCGGTTACCGAGCTTTAACCAAAGCCATGCAAATGCAGGTGCAAGGGCGATAATAAACAGCGGGTTAAGCGATTGGAACCAAGCTGGAGAAATGTGTATGCCTGCAAAGTCCAATTGGGTACGCTTATCAGCAAAGCTTGCTAGAACTGTTGAAGTTTGTTCCTGAATCGCCCAGAACATAATCGAAGCAATAAATAAAGGGATGTACGCGAGAATCCGTGATCGCTCTACAGCTGTTGTTTTGGGACTGCGGTACATCACAATGAAGTACATTGTAGGAATAAGTAGCCCTAACACCCCTACGATTTTAATGAATGTCTCAAAGGTGAGTATTCCAGTAAGAATGCCGACCGTAACTAATACAGCAAGCACAACTAGTCCAATGCCAATCCAAGTAAATAATTTTTTCTTTTGTTCGGCTGGAATCGGGTTGCGTACAATCGTACCTGCCAGACCTAGATTTTTGGTGCGAGTCACTACGTAAACAACTAATCCAATAAACATGCCCACCGCGGCAATCGAGAAACCGAGATGGAAATTATTCATACCTACAGCGCCTACAATCAGTGGAGAGATGAATCCGCCGAGATTAATACCCATATAAAAAATGCTGAAAGCAGCGTCGCGGCGGTTATCTTGTTCGCTGTAGATTTCGCCTACAATACTTGATACATTGGGCTTAAGAAGTCCGGTTCCAAGCACGATCATAATCATCGAAGAAAAGAATAGCGTGGCATTTCCCGGTATCGCCAGTAAAATATGCCCAAACATAATTAGAACGCCGCCGTAAAAGACAGCCTTCGAAGTCCCGAAAATCCGATCCGCAAGCCATCCACCTATAATTCCAGACATATATACGAGTGATCCATAGATAGACATAATCGAAAGGGCCATATCCTCTGGAAATCCGAGCCCGCCTTTGCTTACTTCATAATACATGTAGTAAACAAGGATCGCTCTCATGCCATAATAGGAAAAACGTTCCCAAAATTCAGTAAAGAAGAGTGTGAATAGTCCCTTGGGATGTCCAAAAAATCCGGTTTGTGGGACACTATCTACAATTTTTTGCCTGTCTGTTGCTGACATGAATCAAATCCCCCTTGATGCTAATTGCTCTTTTCATGAAGTTAACGCAACTCTACACTACCTTAATATTTATAATACCCTCATGAGGAAAATCACAACCCTTTGGCGAGAAGGTTCTGAATAACGTCATATTTTTTAGTAATATTTCCAGTGGGAATTTATAATTAACTTTTATTGTATTTTTCATTCAGGATGAGACGCTGTATTTAACCAAAGAACCTGTGATCCTAAACGGTGGTAAATACGAGCGTTATTTGGGTTAAATTCCCACTAATCCATTTGAACAAGGGTGTGAAAGATAGAATAAAAGGCAAACTTATGATACTATTTACTCCTATATAGAAAGAGGACGTGAGCTAAAATGATCAACATAACTATGCCCAATGTGGATGTTAGTATTACTAAACAAATCAACCCGCAGCTAAGCAATATCTACGGATTCACTGATTTCCACCTAATTCCTAGAGATTACGGCGGTATCTTTATGTTCTACAATGACCAAGATGAGTTGTTGTTTGTAGGTAAAGCGAGAAAGCTAAGACCCAGAATCAAAAAACATTTTGAAGATACCGTATCTGATATTAAGCTGCATCGGGACGAGGTCACCAGAATTGATGTAAGTTTAATCGAGAGCCCCGTTCATAGAGAGATCTACGAAACGTATATCATTAATGAATTGAAGTCTAAATACAATGTAGATAAAGTGATGTTCAGATAAGTTTAAGGGAGAGGCGCCGTCTAATGACGGTGCTTTTTTTTTTATGTACAAGAAGATAGGAATGAAATAAGAGTATCGGTACACACTATACAAGATTGTTAATAGATGCTTAAAAGGAGATAGGTCATATTGAAGCCTAAGTTTTTGATTGCGAAGTTAGTTTTTATGTGTATGTTCCTTGTTGTTAGTGTAATGCCTGTAACTGCCGATGCTGCAGCCAAAGAGAAAAAGAGTTCACACAAGCAATGCTTTACGCCCTCTGTAATAGAGCTTAAGGATAATCTTAGGAAACTATGGAGCGACCATGTGATATGGACGAAAAACTACATAGTTAGCGCCTTTGCGAATTCCGAGGACAAAGAGAAGGTACTGGCAAGGTTGCTACAGAATCAGCAGGAGATAGGGAATGTTTATAAGCCGTATTACGGTGAGGCAGTAGGTGATAAGCTAGCTCAATTATTGCGGGAGCATATCCTTATTGCCGGAAAGGTAGTTGCTGCTGCACTAGCAGGTAATCAGTCGGATTTGGAAAAATACAATAAAGAGTGGTATGACAACGCTGACGACATTGCTAAGTTCCTTAGCGCACAGAATCCCAAATATTCGTATGAACAATTGAAGGAGATGCTTCATGAACATTTGGAGCTAATAACGGATGATGTGACAGCTAGAGCTAAAAAGGATTGGGATGCCGAGATCGTCGCTTTCGATAAAGGGCTCGAGCATATGATTATGTTTGGAGATATACTAACCGAAGGTATTGTTAAACAATTCCCCGATAAATTTAATTAAAACCAGAGCACCCGCAAGGGTGCTTTTTTCTTGTTATTGGCAAGAATTTAGGTCTTTTGATCCAATTCAAAAAGTTAGATATAAAGGCTCACTTACAGACAAGATAAGTAAACTATAATAGACTCGTGGGCACTCGACATTTTTTGACATTTTTTTATAATTGAGGTGATAAGATCAATGATTTCTCCCTTTTTTAAAAAGAAAGATTCAGTGGATAAGCAGTCCAAACCGGGTATGGTTCAAAAGGTGCAATTATCAGAAGAGCAGGGCGAGGAAGTAGAGGAACAGGTTGCTGGCGAGACTTTAGCAGGAGTGGTTACTACAGGGAAAGCGCCGCTTGATAAAAAATCACTCGATTTGATCTTCTCCGTGGAGCAGATCATTCAGGCCAGACAGCATGCTGAGACGAATATTAATGAACTTCAGGATCGGTTGACTCATTCCAGCAGCCATGTTGAACGTTTGAACCGGGACATGAAGAATCTCAATAAAGTGATTGAGGAAAGAGAGAAGAACGTTCGAGAGCTTGAGCATAAATTGATTGAGAAGAATCTGAAAGTCGATCAAGTGCTGGAAGATTATCGGGAGCTTCAGACTACCCTCACTGCAGAGATTGAAGAATTAAAGAGTACGATCGATCTGGAGCATCAAAAGTATGTAAATCTGATCCAAAAGCATAACGAAGCTCATGCAGAGAAGCTCAAGAAGATGAATGATCTGGAAGAGAAACTCGGACGGATTGAAACTGAGAACGCGCATTTAAGACAGAAATACGATACGATCCGCCAAGAAAAAGCATATCTCTCCGGTATGATCAGCGATTTTACAAATCGTATGACCGTTCCTTTTGGGAATGGAAGCACACTGGCGGGACGAAATGACGAAAACGGAGATACATAAGATTCATGGCAATGAATGAACCGAGCACTGTTCTAATGATTGAGTTGCTGTCGCTTGAGCATGAACAGGCCGGTTATCAGATTGAAGTAGGTTTAACCCGTGATATTGGGTATGCCAGACGCATGCTAAACATAGACGAATTTACATATGAACAACTAAACGCGCTGGCTCCCTTTTTCGGGGAAAGAATGAGATTGTCATTGTATCCGAAGTGGGATCCATTTCGTAATAGTTATTACAGCACACTGATTATTATGAACCAAACCTTCAGCGAAACTATGTATTTTGCCTGCTCTGAATATTATGTGTCTCAGCTTCTTCAATTAAAGCAAGTGAACGATCCCCATGTACAGGAAGAGATTACTGTTGAAACTACGCCGCCCTCTATACCTCCAGCACGCAGGCTAAGAAAGAAGAGCAAAAAACGGGTTGGAAGACTTAGACTGCAGAGTATCATGTTCGCTTGTTTAGTCGTTATATTGTTGTCTCTTCGAATGGGTGGTCAAGATATGGACCGTGCAGAAGGATTGGAAGGTCCCCTACTTGGCGCCAGCGCTGAGGGGATCGAGAAAATAGTCTCTCTACCGTTCATTCCTCCTATTGGTAAAATAGAAACGACCCCTAGCCAGCAAGAGGAGTCTGAGCCTACGCCAGAACCTTCTAAACCTACACCAGAACCTACAGAGCCTCCTCAAGAACAAACACAGCGGTATGAGGAGATTAAATTAACCGGGAATAAATACACCTATAGCCTGCCGAAGGGTTACGTGGCCTTGTCATTTGATGATGGTCCGTCGAAGTATACGAAAGAAATCGTAGATATTCTAGTAGAACATGAGGTGGCAGCCACCTTTTTATTTGTTGGGAATAAGGTCGCTCATAATGTGGAAGCGGTTAAGTATGCGAGTGAACATCAGATGTCGATTGGAAGTCATTCGTGGGATCATAGCAAGATGACCGACAATGGGGCTAACGAGAATCAGAATAATTTGGCGAAGGCTAACCAGGCATTGGAGCAAATCATTCAATCGCCGATTACTGTTTTTCGGCCGCCATATGGTGCGATTAATGATAAGTTAGCAGCCAAAGTGACAGAACAGCAGATGAAAGTATTGTTATGGAATCGTGATTCCGAGGATTGGAGACGCAAGACCCCAGAAGACGTCATTCAATTTGTTCATCATACTGATCCGTCCGGTGCTGTATATCTTTTTCACGAAAAGAAGATTACCGTAGAGGCATTGCCTGCTATCATTCAGTATCTAAAAGGCAAAAACATGAAATTCGTCATTTTTAAATAACATCAATGATCCATGATTGGGTCTTATCTTAGAATAAGAGTAGCTGTTACAGGGTTATGATCGCTGTGTTCAAAAGATAGGTCATGGCCCTGTACGCCACTTATTGTGATATTCGGTGAAACTAGGAAGCCATCAATTACAGCCCGGAAATTCACACCTTCTGAATAAGCTACATCAAGTGTCCGGACGGACGGCACTTTAGCATCGACAGCCCATTGAAAGCCCTCCGGTTTGAAATCTTCAGGGAACTGCTGCAGCCATTCTGGCCAAGCTTGTGTAGTCTCAAAGGCCTCAGGGGTTGTGCCCGGTAAAGAATGATTCCAGTCTCCGCCTAAGATGAGGTAATTGCCTTTATCATTCTCTCTCTGAATATAAGTAGAAAGATATTCTAATTGCTGCTTGCGAATCGTTCCCCCTTGGTCAAAGGCTGATAAATGAAGGTTGATCAGGATCAGTTCTTTCCCGTTATCGACGGGGAATCTGCTCTCCAAAAAGGCGCGGTCAAGTTCAAACAGTTGACGAGGCCAGCTTTCTTTTCCCGGAAGATCATATCTAACGTTACTTGTGCTACCGAATTTAGATAAGGTTAATAAACCGCTATTTACTGAGCCCATCGGATCAAGAACGGGAATCGGTACCCAAGGCACCTTGTAGTTCGTTGCGAATACGTTGCTGTAATCAGAGAAGGTATTCGATAACAAGGAGACTTCATCTATATGGTTGCTACGAGAAGAATCGATATCTACCTCCTGCAACATAAATAAATCTGAGCCTGAAGTAGTCATTAGAGAGGCTATTGCCTCAAGATTTGTCTTCGTTTGTTCCTCGCTGCTTGAACGTGATTTGGTCCCGCCATCCATAAAGAAATCCTGATCCTTATCCAGACCAGCATAGCCAATATTAAAGGTTGTTATTGCTAAAGGTTCTCCATGCTTCATCATTTGTTCCTGATTATGGTTTACCGTTAGTGGAGTAGTCTCCTTCGGCTTATAATCGGTAATGGTAATATACAGTAAAAAGCCACCAAAGATTAGAACGGCAGCTAGAAGGGCAAAACCGATGATTTTTATTGTGGTTGAGCTCATTTGATTCGATCTCTCCTCAGATGTAATTTCATAGAACGGACTTCTAATGGTGTAAACTTCGACGCTTCGTTACAACTCCCCTTGTTTAAATAAAAAAAATTTGAGACAATGAGTAGTGATGGACTGAACTTTAATGTTTTGAAAAGAGGATAACGAATGAATATGGAATCCATTTATGGATTAACTTTTGATCAACTGGCGGCATGGCTGTTAGAACGTGGACATAAAAAATTTCGAGCTACGCAGGTCTGGGATTGGCTTTATCGGAAGCGGATTACAGAATTCTCAGAAATGCTCGATGTAAATAAAGATTGTGTAGAATTATTGGAGCAGCACTATGTGATCCATACGCTGGAAGAACATGTGAAGCAGGAGTCTGCGGATGGGACGATCAAGTTCCTGTTCCGTTTAAAGGATGGCAACCTGATCGAGACGGTGCTCATGAGACAGAAATACGGTTTGTCCGTATGTGTCACTACTCAGGTTGGATGTAATATCGGCTGCAGCTTTTGCGCTAGTGGACTGTTAGCGAAAAGTCGTGATCTTTCCAGCGGTGAGATTGTAGAGCAGATTATGAAGGTTCAGCAGCATTTGGATGCAGCAAACCTCGAACAAAAGGTTAGTCACGTTGTAGTCATGGGAATTGGCGAACCGTTCGACAACTTCAAGAACCTGCTCAATTTCTTATCGATTATTAAGGACCACAAGGGATTAGCCATCGCAGGAAGAGGTATTACTGTATCGACGAGTGGGCTTGCTAACAAAATCGTTGAATTCGCCGATGCGAATACACAGGTGAACTTGGCAGTATCGCTTCACGCGCCTAATAATGAGCTGCGGACGAAGATTATGAAGATTAACAAGGCCATTCCAATTGAGAAGCTAATGGAGTCCATAGATTATTATTTGGAAAAAACAAATCGCAGAATTACGTTAGAATACATTCTGATGAAGGATGTAAATGACGGCAAGGAGCATGCGCTTGAGCTGACCGAGCTAATCGGCGACCGGCGCCAGCTCGTCAATGTGAACTTGATTCCTTATAATCCAGTCGATGAGCACAGTCAATATCAAAGAAGCGAGCGGGAGACCGTACGAGCCTTTTTTGATACCTTGAAGAAGCAGGGCGTCAGCGTAAGCACTCGTCTGGAGCATGGTGTAGATATTGATGCTGCTTGCGGACAATTGCGAAGCAAGCAGATCAAGAAGTCGAAAGCTATGGCTTGAGGGACGGGCGACCCCTTCATGCAGCTTTTTGTGATACAATGACGTGGCAGGTATTAGGAAAAGAGGTTGATTGAGCAATGTTGACATTTACAAGCTACAACGTGGAGAATGTTAAAGATCCTTTTGGTATACTAACCGGTAAACGGTATGAATTCGTGGTTCAACTGGATGTTCCAGAAGATGATGAGCTCTATGTAGAGAACGGAGTATCCGCTAGAGCGATTATTAAAGTGGATGAAGATCAAGTTAGCATCGTGAGTTATGATCTACAGGAGACAACAACAGGTCAGTTGCTTGACTTTGATATGGAAGAGGACGAGGAAGCAGCATTACTCCTTTTCTGTAAAGAGCATTTGCCAGAATAATGATGCAGCATTGACATCCTTGCCCAATGTTCAATTGTGGCAGGGATTTTTATTTAAATATAAGAAAGTATAGGTTTTGCACCTATACTTTAATTTTTATATTTCTCGCTTAAACGCTTACCGTCCTTACAAGGACGCCGAAGACGTTTATGCTTGTCGCATGAATGTGAAATATAGGTTAAAATATTAAAAAGCATCCAAAATAGGAGTTGTATACATGTCTAATGAAGAAGTGTTCTTGACCAAAGAAGGATTGGCTCAATTAGAGGAAGAACTGAAGGAATTGAAGGGCCCAGGGCGCAAGGAATTGGCAGCACGGCTCAAATTGGCGATCAGCTATGGAGACTTGAAGGAAAATAGCGAGTACCATTCGGCCAAGGACGACCAATCGTTCATGGAGACTCGTATTATGATTTTGGAGAAAATGCTGACCAAAGCCAAGATCGTAGATGAGAGTCAGATGGATCTGTCAAAGGTTAGTATGGGTTGTATCGTTACCCTGAACGATATCGAATACTCCGAGAAGATTGAATATAGAATTGTAGGGGCTGCTGAAGCAGATGTCCTAAACAACAAGATTTCCTATGAAAGTCCGCTGGGCAAGGAATTGCTGGGTAAAAAAGTCGGGGATATCGTTAGTGTAAACGCACCAATGGGTATCATCAAATATGAATTGCTTGAAATCAAAATGATGTAACACATGATAAAAAGGTCTCAACCTCGTTATAGGGGTTGAGACCTTTTTTAATTATAGGTAATGGCTATTGTGTATATTGATTTCATATCTTAGACGTCTTGCTCTGTTGCGCTTATAGTTTAGAGTAACTTAGAGCAGAGGAGTACTGTTCATGATCCAGAGCGTGTTATCAACGTTGTATCAAGTCATCGTGCCATTATCCATTCCGGTGATCGTCGGTGCACTGCTTGGACGGTTTAAGAATTTGGATACCAAGCCGTTATTGACGCTCTATTTATACTTTTTAACGCCGGCTATTATTCTTAATACACTGGCTACGGCCGAGATTTCTATGGATGATATTTACAAGACGCTCGCTTTTTCGCTGCTAAATCTGTGCTTTTTATGGGCGATTGCAAATATCATCGGAAAGTTATTGAAGCTCGGCCCCTCTGAAATATCGGGATTGACTCTGGTCTCGACATTTACGAATAGTGTGAATTATGGACTTCCCTTGGTGTTGCTGGCTTTCGGACAGCTTGGGCTCGATAAGGCTTCTGTTTATGTGATTGGGCAGATGATTATCGTGAATACTGTGGGCGTTTATTTTGCGGCTAGATCGCAGTTCTCGGTGAAAAATGCGGTAAAGTCCGTGTTCTCTCTCCCAGCCATCTATGCAGCTATGCTAGCACTTTTTCTTAGAATATTTGACCTGCATTTACCTTCTGAGCTTGCTACAGGGGTCTCCATGGTTGCCGGAGGTTATTCACCAGTCGTACTGGCGATTCTGGGTGCACAGATGGTCAAAGTACGAACCATGTCATCTGAACGTAAGGGTCGGTCTACTTTTTGGACAGGGATGATCATTCGATTAATCTTAGCTCCATTAGTGGCATACCTCGGATTATCTATTCTGCATATTGATGGTATTTTATTCTCTGTGCTGCTGATTCTGGCCTCCATGCCAGTTGCCGTCAACGCGGTGGTATTAGCGGAACGATTTGAAGCCTCTCCAGAGCTGGTATCCAAATGTATTTTATGGACGACGCTTGCTTCCTTTCTTGTGTTGCCGATCCTTATTGTGCTAGTGCAAGGGGCGTAAAGACAAAAAGGACCCCTCTTTCATTTCTGAAAGATAGGGTCTTTTTTTACTGTTACTTAACCTAGCGGTTAATCTCTTAGAAGTCGAAATTATCAGGGTCAGGACCTATCCGTTGATCTTGGTTCAGAGCGTTGATTAGATTCATATCCTCTTCTGTTAACAGAAAATCAAACACATCTACGTTTTCGATGATCCGGTGCTCTTTAGTAGACTTTGGAATGGTAATAATTCCACGCTGCAGGTCCCAACGGATAATCACTTGAGCTACGGATTTACTGTATTTAGCTGCAATTTGTTTCAGTACAGGCTGATCCAACAATTGCCCTTGCATTAATGGAGACCAAGCCTCCAGTTGAATTCCTTGTTCCTGGCAGAAGCTAAGCAGCGCTTGCTGACTCAAATAAGGATGGAGCTCCACTTGGTTTACCATCGGCTTAATTTCCGCATCCTTCATCACATCTTCAAGATGATGGATCTGGAAATTGCTGACCCCAATCGCTTTTACGCGTCCCTCTTTATACAAGGTTTCAAGTGCTCTCCAAGTCTCTTTATATTTTCCTTTTACAGGCCAGTGGATAAGATATAGATCAAGGTATTCAAGTCCAAGCTTAGCTAGGCTAGCTTCGTAGGCGGCAATGGTTTCTTCGTAGCCCATATCTGCAGTCCAGACCTTTGAAGTTACGAAAAGCTCTTCTCTGGACAGGTTGTTGTCCTGCAAAGCTTCTTTGATCGCTTGACCTACGCCAGTCTCATTCTGATAGATCGCTGCTGTATCGATGCTGCGGTAGCCGTGTGCAATAGCAGATTTGACCGCTTGGATCAGCTCAGAGCCTTCTTCGACTTGAAATACACCAAGTCCAAGCCAAGGCATGTTTACCCCGTTGTGTAATGCAGTTGTATCCTGTAGATGTTGAGCCATAATAAAATTACCTCCTGAGATATTTAAGAGTTTGATTGGTATGTTAAGGCAAGGCTGATTAAGCAGCCTCAGACTGGAGAAGAGTCTCATCTTTCTTCTCCAGCGCACGACTCCAAGCGGTTAGGAATACAGCGGACAGAACCATTATAGCACCCACCCAAGTGGTATGAATCAGTCCCATATGATCCGTGACGATACCGCCAAGATAGGCCCCGATGGCAATGCCAGCGTTAAAAGCAGCAATATTCAGCGCAGATGCCACATCTCGCGCACTCGGAGCATATCGATCTGCAAGTGTAACTACGTGTACTTGTAGACCAGGTACGTTCATGAAGGCTAACAATCCCATAAAGAAGATCGTAAGTAGTGCAGCCACTTTGAAGGGTGCGGTAAAGGTTAAGACGAACAGTACAACAGCTTGTATAGCAAACATGTAGAAGAGGGCATTCATAGGGTTACGGTTGGCTAATTTGCCTCCAATGACGTTGCCGATGGCGATCGCTATGCCATAAACAAGAAGGATGATGGCAACGGTACTCTCTTTGAAACCGCTGATTTCATGGAGAAGTGGAGATAAATAAGTAAAGACTACAAAGGTACCTCCATACCCTAAAGCAGTGATTGCGAAGGCAAGCAGTAACCGTCCGTTCTTCACGAGTTTGACTTGTTCGCGAAGCGGTGTTCGGGTTCCTTTGCGCAGCCCTGTGGCAGGGACCAAGATCAGATTACCGATGAGCGCTATAAGCCCGATGGCAATAATGGCGATGAATGCAGCTCTCCAGCCTAACTGTTGCCCTAGAAAGGTGCCCAGTGGCACACCGGTAACAGTAGCTACGGTTAGCCCTGTGAACATGATCGCAATAGCGCTGGCTTTACGATTCTCAGGCACAAGGTCGGCGGCAATGGTCGAAGCAATCGACATGAACAGACCATGCGAAAGGGCAGATATTACTCTAGCTATTAGCAGAATTGTAATACTGTCCGCAGCCGCGGCAAGGCTATTGCCGATAATAAATACAATCATAATGATAAGCAATAATGTTTTGCGCGATATCGCCGTGGTCAGCGACGTTAAGATTGGGGCGCCAAAGGTTACCCCTAAAGCGTACAAAGTAACAGTTAATCCAGCTGTGGTCAGCGGTATATTCAGGTCATCAGCGATTAAAGGCAGCAACCCTACACTGATAAACTCGGTGGTTCCGATCGCAAAGGCGCTAATGGCTAAAGCCAGGAGTGCCAGGGTACTTCTTTTTTGGTTTAACAACATGTCTCTCACTCCTACACTCTGATAATCACCGGCCGGTAAGTGCAATTATGAAGGCATGAGTCATTTAAGTATAGTACGTACTTTAAAGTGCTATAGGTACTAAAAAGTACCTATAAGAAATCACCTAAGGATATTGTCATCCATTCCTAGAAAAATATCCGCAATAAAGCGTTGGGCTTCCTTCAGTTGAAGGGAATACCAACGCTTTGATATTGATCTTATTGTGTTCAGTATGTTATTCGAAGCTGTATTTGATTCCCCATTGTTCTCTAACATTACTCATAATGTCCATGACATCTAAAGAGAGATTAAGGGTTTCCTGGTTGCCGTTTGCCGCGATATAGCGCTGCATATCTTCAATTTCGTATTGCAGCGCTTTGGAAGTATCGCCGGCTTCAATCGTTTCTAGGGTGCCATCTAAATATTGAATCGTGGCTTTGGAGGCCCGTGGGAAATTATCTACGGTAATAAAGCCAAGTTCTCCAGCAACGACGCCGCGTTTAGGCATTTTGGAGCGCATGGTAAGGGAGATGACCGCCATTTCATCCGCATCGTTGTTCAGAATGATTCCGGATTGTTCATCGACGCCTGTCTCAAAACGTTTCACTGTCGTTAAAATTTCCTGTGGCTGTTTGGACAGGAAGAATCTTGTGAAGGACAAGGCATACGTCCCAATATCCAGCAGCGCCCCTCCAGCCAAATCTTTGCTGAAGAAACGGTTGTTCACATCATATTCTTTATGGCTGCCAAAGGAGACTTGCACCATTTTGAGGCGTCCGATCTTACCTTCATCCACGATTTGCCGTAGCTTTTTGTACAGTGGCATATGGTAGATGGTCATAGCCTCTGCGACGACTAAGCTTTTTTGTTTAGCAAGCTCGGCGATTTCCTGCAGTTGTTTGCTATTTACGGTGATCGCCTTTTCACAGAGGACATGTTTGTTATTCTGCAAGCTTTCTATGATGTATTCGTAGTGGTTACTATGTGGTGTTGAGATGTAGACGACATCAATTTCTGGATCTTGCAGCATTTCGCTGTAATTGCCATAAGCCTTCTCCGCTCCATATTGGCTCGCGAACGCCTGGGCTTTCTCTAAGGTTCGTGATCCTACCGCATATAAAGTTCCGCCGATGTCATTTAGAGCAGCCGCAAATTCAGTAGCGATAATTCCTGGGCCGATGATTGCCCACTTCAGATTGTTCATGGTTAGCACCTCGCCTGTTTTGATTGTTTGAGCTTACTTAGAGATTACCTTGATTCCATTTGAACCAGCCACAAGTGCTGAGGTAACTTCTTTCGTGAATAGGGAGGTCTCAATGACCCCGTTAATAGCTTTGAGTTCAGTTTGGAGAGCAGTGCTATCCTCTACCTTGTCAAAAAAGACATCCAGCAGCACATTGCCGTGATCACTGACCGTATACCCATCTTTACTTGCGCTTGTTCGAATCTCAGGCTTGCCGCCCAGCGATTTCACGGAATGTTGAACATAACTAAGAGCATCCATAAGAATTTCCAATGCTACGGGATGCTTGAAGGTTAGCTTGTTCACAAGTTTAGTTTCATCTACCAGCAATATATAATGATCCGCCATACTAGCAATCAGTTTTTCTTTCGTATGAATGCCGCCACCACTCTTAAGCGCATGCAGTTGCTCATCCACCTCATCACAGCCGTCAAAAGCAACAGCTATTCGGTCAACGGACCAAGTGGGTACAACCTGCAATCCATTTTGGACACAGAGTGAAGCTGTAGTGAAGGAGGGGGTCACTACCTTTAACCGAAGATCTGCTTCTTTAATATTCCCGATTAAATAGGAAATCGTACTACCCCCACCTAAACCAATGGTTGTGTCGTTCTCAATATACTTTAGAGCTTCTACGGCGCAACTTTTCTTTCTAAAGTCCATATTCAAAGCCGATCATCTCCATTAAAAAATTGATAATTTGCACATTTGTGCAATATAATAAAAAATGTGCAAAATAATCGTCTACAGTATAACTAGGGGTTATGGATTCGTCAAATCCTTGAAAAAAGCGAGGAGTTCTATCATGGATCGAAAAGAAGACAAGAAGCTGCTCATTAAGATTGCACAAATGTACTATGAGCAGAATTTAACGCAAAGTGAAATTTCTAATGAACTTGGCATATATCGCACCACCATAAGTAGGATGCTGAAGAGAGTCCGTGAAGAGGGCATCGTTACAATCACCATCAATTACGATATTGGAGATCATTGTACACTGGAGCAGGAATTGAAAGAACGGTTCGGGCTGAAGGAAGCCATTGTTGTAGAGGTAGATCCAGCCCAGTCCGGGGTGATCAAGCGTAAAGCCATTGGACAGGCTTGTGCAAGATGGCTGGAGCAAGTGGTTCAGCCGAAAGATACGATTGGGTTCTCTTGGGGAAGCAGCTTAGCTGCCGTTGTAGACAATCTGACCCTCGGACAGAGGCCTTTTGTAACCTGTGTTCCTACGGTGGGTGGTCCATCTGGAAAGATGGAGAGCGGATACCATGTCAATAATATCTGCTACCAAGCTGCCTTAAAGTGGGGTGCGCGCTCATTAATGATTGACGTGCCAGCGATCACGGAGCAAAAGGAAACCAGAGATCAACTGATGCGTTCGCAGTATTATCAGACCATTTCCAAGGCATGGGATCGGCTGGATATCGCTATATTCGGCATTGGATCACCGGAAATTAAAGGCGAAGAGGCATGGCGTGGATTTTATGGCGATGCTGTGATTGATGAATTGGAGGACGGGGAAGTAGCTGGTGATATTTGCTCGCGTTTTTATGATGGCAATGGATTGCCTGTACGCACAGCAATATCGGACCGAACGTTGACCATTGAGCTGGAGCAGATCAGACGAGCGAGGTACGCTATTGGTGTAGCGGAATCGCTGGAGAAGGTTTCGGGGATCTTGGGCGCGCTAAATGGCGGGTATATGAATGTGCTCGTAACGACCGAAGAAACGGCGCAGAAGATCTTGGAGTAACCCCTACTAAATGTAAACAATTGAATTTCGTGAAAATAACCTGAAAATGGTATGCAAAACACTAAAAATTTTGCTTGTAAGCACCAGACAGAGCGTGTAAGATATACAAGGTATTCATATCGAACATTAATAAAACTCATATAATCTTGGGGATATGGCCCATAAGTTTCTACCGGATAACCATCGTAATTATCCGACTATGAGTGAAATAGCGCATCTAGGGTTCCGCTTTCTTCTTTGGAGGAAAGGTCTGGACCGAGCGATGCGGACACTATGTAGTGTTACACCACTAAGGGACAAAAGCCCAGAAGGACAGATTCACTTGAGAGAAACGACTCAAGGGATTTGTCCTTTTTTTGTTTTTTTAATGAAGAGGAGAGATTAGTTCACGATGAAAGTACTTCAAGAGCGCATTAGACAAGAGGGTCTTATTTTATCAGATACGGTACTGAAGGTAGATTCATTTCTGAATCATCAGGTCGATACGGAGCTAGCGCTGCAAATCGGTCAAGAGTTCAAAAAGTTGTTCGGTCATCAACCGATCACTAAGGTGATTACGATTGAAGCTAGTGGGATTCAGTTCGCCATGGCTACTGCGATTGCATTAGGTGTACCGTTTGTTTATGCGAAGAAAAAGAAAGCAGTGACGCTCTCAGAGGCTGTCTACTCAGCACCTGTTCATTCCTTTACTCGCCAAGAGGACTATCTGGTCAGCGTCTCCCAGAAATATCTTGGAGCGAATGACAAAGTGCTTATTGTGGATGATTTCCTCGCTACTGGTGCTGCACTTGTGGGATTGGTTGATATCGTAAAAGAGGCAGGAGCAGAGCTCCTTGGCGTCGGCTGTGTCATTGAAAAGAGCTTCCAAGAAGGCCGGAGCCTTCTGGAGAACAGAGGCATAGAAGTCCATGCCTTGGCTCGTATTGCATCTATGTCACCAGGTGAAATTCACTTCATTGATAATGAAAGCTCATTAGAGAAAATCAAGGAGAGTGCGGGATGTTAAGCAAGCAAAAGGTATTTACGTTAGGTCTTCAGCATGTCCTAGCCATGTATGCAGGAGCAGTAATTGTACCGCTGATTGTTGGGGGTGCCTTGAAGCTAAATGGGACTCAAATGGCTTACCTCATCGCAGCCGATTTGTTCACTTGCGGATTGGCTACACTGCTGCAAATAATGGGCACCAAGTATTTTGGTAGCAGGCTCCCGGTTATTCTTGGATGTACCTTTACAGCAGTTGGCCCGATTATTGCGATTGCCTCGACACATAATCTGGCGACTGCGTATGGTGCGATCATTATTTCCGGTTTGTTCGTTGTTCTTGCGGCCCCGCTTTATGGGAAGCTACTGAAGTTCTTCCCGACCATTGTAACGGGTTCTGTCGTGACCATTATCGGGTTATCTCTTATTCCAGTAGCTATGAATAACGTTGCTGGCGGAGAAGGCAGCGCTGATTTTGGACAACCCCGCAATTTGTTGCTTGCACTGATTACACTACTTGTCATTTTAGCAGTTAACCGTTTCGCCACTGGATTCCTGCGCTCGATCTCAGTTCTGGTAGGTCTTGTGGTGGGTACAGCGATTGCTTATGGAATGGGTATCGTTAATTTTTCTACGGTAGGTGACGCTTCTTGGGTAAGCATCGCACAACCGTTTTACTTCGGATGGCCTGAATTCAGTCTTACTGCAATCTTCACTATGATCATCGTTAACATTGTTAGTATGGTGGAGTCTACTGGGGTTTATTTTGCAGTAGGTAAAGTAATTGATCAGAAAGTTGAACAGAAGCAGATCGTAAACGGACTGCGTTCCGAGGGAGTAGCAATTATGCTGGGCGGAATTTTTAATGCTTTCCCATACACTGCTTTTTCTCAAAATGTGGGTTTGATTTCGTTGTCTCGCATTAAGACCCGTAATGTTATTTTTGCCGCTGGCGGGATCATGATTGTACTAGGACTCCTGCCTAAGCTGGCTGCCTTGACGACGATTGTACCGAATGCCGTACTTGGTGGAGCCATGATTGTCATGTTCGGATCGGTTGCCGTTTCCGGGATATCCATTCTATCCGATGTGGATCTCCGCAAGGATGGTAATCTACTGATCGCTGCTTGCAGTATTGCTGTTGGCTTAGGTTCAGCGACACTTCCTGCAATGTTCGCAGAGCTGCCTGAATTTGCGCGGATGCTGCTACAGAACGGTATCGTATCCGGTTCGCTTACAGCGATTGTACTGAACATTGTCCTCTCCAAGACAAAGGATGATGTGCAGGTAACGGATAACACCGTACCTGTTCTTACTAAGGAATCTCAAGTGTCCTAAACTTAAGCTTAGATTAGCTTGCAAAAACGAAATAAAAGATCTGACTCAGCTTCATGGCATGAGTCAGATCTTTTTTTTAATATAATAATTAATTCCACGCGACGCAGAAGGCGTCTATACTTGCGATTAACGTTTACTATGTTTGATTAATGTACCTATATTGCGCGCGGTGCGCTCCATGTTGAAGGAAGCATCGGTGAGCGCTTTATCTAACGTACATACTCCAGGCACGATGGAGAAGAACATATCGATACCATGCTCGTACACGGCTTCTACGCCAGTACCGAGGGAACCCGCTAAGGCAATAACAGGTACACCGGCGGCTTGTGCTACTTTGGCAACACCAATCGGTGTTTTGCCATAGACGGTTTGGCTATCCATACCCCCTTCGCCTGTGATGACATAATCGGCATCTTTCACTTTATCCGCAAGCTTCATGGCATCGACGACGATGTTCACGCCTCGCTTCAATTTGGCTCCTAGGAAGGCCATCACGCCAGCACCTAGTCCACCTGCTGCACCTGCACCTGCTGTATCATTCACTTCTTTGCCGAGATCGCGCTCAATGATGTTTGCTAAACGTACAAGATTTGCATCCAATTGCTTCACCATGTCGGGTGTTGCACCTTTTTGCGGACCGAAGATGGCGGATGCCCCGCGCTCACCAGTTAACGGATTGTCTACGTCACATGCGGCTACCACTTGTACACCGTGGAGTCTCGGATCTACATGATCACTATCAATACGGGTAACTTCACTTAGCGATCCTCCACCGTATCCAATCTCCGTTCCATCTTCTCGCAGGAAGCGGAATCCAAGCGCTTGTGCCATGCCTACACCGCCATCGTTGGTTGCACTGCCACCAAGACCCATAATAATAGAACGTACGCCTGCATTCAGCGCATGAACGATAAGCTCTCCTGTACCCTTTGTCGTGGTGATCAACGGATTACGCTCTTCCTTCGGCACAAGCCCAAGTCCAGAAGCAGCTGCCATCTCAATAATCGCGGTCTTTCCATCTCCCATAATGCCATAAAATGCATTCACAGGGTGACCGAGCGGCCCTGTTACGTCACAATGTACAATTCGTCCGCCTGTCGCATCGACGAGTGACTGAACCGTACCTTCGCCGCCATCTGCCATCGGAACTTTAATATATTCTGCATCGGGAAAAGAGGAACGAAGTCCTCGTTCTATGGCCTCACAGGCTTCCATTGCTGTCATACTTTCTTTGAATGAATCTGGTGCCAAAACAAACTTCATGCTCTTCACATCCTTTTGTGTTGTTTATGCTTCAACAGTTGTTATAGGAACCATTGGAATACACCGAATACTAATGTCGAAACGATCGCTAGTGTTAGACCAATTGCGGTTTCATAAGGAATCAATTTCAGACGCTCTTTCATCTGCATGTTCACACTGCCACCAGTTGCGTGGAAGAAGCTGCCGTGAGGCATGTGGTCTAATACAGTCGCACCAGAGTGAATCATTGCCCCTGCTCCAAGCGAAGCTACGCCAAGTCCCATGATGGTGGAGCCGAACACAGAGCTTGCTACGGCTGTGCCTGCTGTTGTCGATGCTGTTGCAAGAGACATTAACGCACCACTGATTGGAGCAAGCAAGTATGCCGGTAGGCCAGATGCAGTAAGGCCGTCGATAATAACATCCTTTAATTGCGAATTTGCAATGATACCAGCTAGTGTACCTGTCCCGATTAACATGACGGCTACACCCGTCATTTTACCAAGACCAAATACAGCGAACTCATTTAACTTCTTAAATCTTCCCATTGCAATGGCGCCTACGATACCTCCTACTGGAAGCGCAATAACTGGATCGATTACGATGCCTGCAATTGGACGAAGGGATAACAAGATAATGGCTACAAGTGGAGCTAGAAAGGCTGTAAAGAAGCTTGGAAGCTGCTCATTCGGATTATTCGTTACCTCAGAAGCTTCTACTTTACTGCCTTTATTGTTTAAACGCTTTGCGATGAAGTACGTTACGATAATCCCGAATACAGCTGGGATTATACCTGCTGCCATCAACGAAGTTAATGGAATATGAAATGCATCTGATGCGGCAATCGCATTCGGGTTTGGTGACATGATGTTACCGGCTTTACCGCCGCCGATCATAGCGATCAGGATTGCCAATTTCGATAGATTCGCACGTTGTGCAATAGCTAATGCAATGGGTGCTACAGTAATAACAGCTACATCCACGAATACACCGACCGCTGTAAGAACCATTGTTGCTAAGGCTAATGCGAGTAATGCCCGTGTCTCGCCGGCCTTCTGAACCAACGTCTCTGCAATCTTTTTCGCCGCGCCTGATTCAATCAATACACCTGCTAACACACCTGCTGCCAAGATGCGAAGCACGGCAGGAATCATCCCTTTGGCACCATCCATCATCAGCGTAATGGTATCCACCATACTCACGCCGCCGATTAAACCACCTACTAACGCACCGATCATCATGCCGTAGGCTGGCGGTACTTTTTTCAATATTAGAACGATTGCCACAACCAATGCAGCTAAAGCACCTAAAACGCTTACACTCACTGTCATGAGTTATTCCTCCCCAGTTTTACACAGAGTTGTATATATCGATATGTGGTTTGAGCTCATACCTATACTTTAGCGAATATTTGTAAGCGTTTCATTAGGCGGAGAAATAAATATTTCGCATCAATTGATGTCTTTTTTTGTGCATATGCACATATATCCTCTTATTCATCACAAGACATAGCAGAATGCTCCAACAAATATAACCAACGCGCACTCATGAGTAGGAACAGCTCCTGATAATTTCTTGGATCCTTCCCTGTGAGCTCGGTTATACGCTGGAGTCGGTAGCGTAACGTATTCCGATGAATGCGCAGTCGTTCAGCGATATGCTGTTGCTCCCCACTTTCGAAGTAAAATAGAGCTAATGTCTGCTGAAGCTCACCACTACGATCCTCCTCCACAAAATGCGCCCATAGCTGCAGCAACTCCTCCGACATCCAATTATGTACACTCGGAACGACCATCGTCTCCAGTTGCAGATCCGTTGCATAATAAACCGGCTCATCCGAATATATTGCATAGCCTGCACGCATCGTATCTTCTGCGGATTGAATGGACTTCATCATCCCTTGAATCCCTGTAAAAGGTTTGCCTACCGCGATACGTAGTGGAGAAATCTCCTTTTCATCTAACCAACGTCTTATCTGGTGAATTCCTTCACATATATCCGTATGCGGCTTCCGCTCATGGAGATGCTCCTTGACCAGAACAACTTGTCTGGCATTACGAATGGTAATCAATTGAACAGCCGGGCGTCCTTCTAATACATCAGTTACCCGCTTCATTGTTGCCATTAGATCCTCTTCATTACGATTAATTAATTCAATGATGCATGCGATATGAGGCTTATCCACCTGAAAATGAATCTGCTGTGCTTGATGTCGCAATGTTTGTACGTTCCCCTCATCGCCATTCATCACCGCGAGCAGGAAATTCTCCTTCATTCGTTTGTCCCATTGAGCCTGCTCTAACAGCTTCATATGCTCAAGATACATTTCCGCTGTCATCTTCACCAATTCACCATATTTCGTCACTTCCTTGGGATCACCAGTAATCCCAATAACACCAACAATCTCATTCTCAAACTCAATAACAAGGTTCGTGCCGGGCAATACCCCCTGCAATCTAGCGGCGCTCTCCTGATCAATCTCGAATCTGCCACGACGCTCTATCGCGAGTAATGCACCCTCATGTGATTGCCCTAACCGCTTACCATCTCCAGACCCAATAATTCGTCCTCGCTTGTCCATAACATTGACGTTGTACCCAATCACATGCATCGTACGTCGAACAATTTCCATCGCAACTTCTTTTGTCAAACCCCTCATGGCTACTACCTCCTATTTAGAAATTCTCTATGCGAACTCTTGTGAACACTCTTTTCCTAGTTCATGCGCGATATAATATACCTCTAAGATCTTATCATTATCACAAGCCGGGTCTGATTGAAACACTACAAGTATATATTGCGGAGAATGGAGATCATAATCGAACGGGAGTGTGGATTGATGTGGCGCAAGTAATTCCCTCTTCTAATTGCCAACCTCTTTTTATAGGCATAAAATTAGTTGAGCATGTATAGATAAATTAGGACAGGGATGGAGTAGGAATGAATGAGAAAGTAGGAATGAATGAGAAAATTGTCATGCCATTATGGACGATGTGCCTCTTTATTGTAGTGATGAACACAACGATGTTTAATGTATCGCTTCCAACCATTATTCAGGATCTCCAAATTTCTGCTGACCTAGGCTCATGGGTCATTTCCAGCTATTCGATTGGATATGCGTTGTCGACGGTTATTTATAGCCGGTTATCCGACTTGGTGCCGATTCGCAAGCTCTTGACCATTGGCTTAATTACGCTGGGGACAGCATCAGTGTTTGGATTGTTCGCACATGACTTTAATATGCTATTGATTACAAGAATCCTACAATCTGCGGGCGCCGGATCTATGGCTGGATTGGGGCTTGTACTCGCCAGTCGCTATGTTCCGATTGAAAGACGCGGCGCTGCTATTGCGATGATCTCGGCGGGGAGTGCAATGGCCTTTGGTTTGGGTCCTATTGTGGGAGGTGTCATCAGCCAGTACTTTGGCTGGAACGGATTGTTCGGCATAACTTGCCTTGTGCTTATTGTGCTGCCGGTACTGCTGCGGTTATTGCCTAAGGAACAGCCACAGCCTGCAAGCTTTGACATCCTGGGGGCAGCGCTGACCGTTGTAAATGCGGCAAGTTTACTGGTAGCTGTAACTACCCAGTCGCTTGTATGGCTAGCGGTGGGTGTAGTGTCTATTATCGTGCATGCCGTACATCTGAAGAAGGCCAAGGAATCATTCATTAATCCGCAGCTGCTTACCATGCCGGGTTACTTGAAACTGGTTGCCGTAGGCTTTTGTATTCTGGTGCTGAACTTAGGGAACTTGTTCCTGATGCCGCTTGCGCTCGCTAATCTGTTCGATAAATCAGCGCTGATGATTGGTTTGTATATCGCACCGGGAGCGTTATTATCTGCTTTTCTGACCCGTTATGTGGGACGTTTTATTGATCGGTACGGTAATATACGCTTCTTAGTGATTGGACATTGTATACTTGCAGCCGTTATGGCTGTGTTTGCCCTGAATCTTTCTGTATCACCTGTAGTACTACTGCTAGGTTATCTATGCTTCTCTCCCGCTTTCTCAGCTACGATGGCATCCTTAAACAATGAAACTTCTATAGTTCTTCCAAGGACTTGGATTGGTTCTGGTATGGGGCTTTTACAACTGGTTCAATTCTTCGGAGGCTCTGTATCTGTTGCAGTCTGCGGGCTTTTACTGCATGCTCAGCGTGATATCTCCCCTGCAAAAGCATATCAGCATGTATACGGCGTGTTGCTCCTCGTTTGCTTGTGCTCGTTAGGAATTCTTCTTTTATATAGACGTTCTAACGCCAAGAGTAAGGTTGGGCAGTCTATGCACACCTAGAACTGAAACGAAAAGGTAATAAAGACGTATCAGATGCTATAGCAGAACTAAGGAAGGAATGGTAATAATGGACAATGGGATGAATGTAATCTTATTTGAAAAAATGCCGGAAGGCGGGCTGCGAGTCATTGAGGAACGCACGTGGAGCATGAATATGATCGCAGCGTTAGAGCATGTCAATTATATTGTGGTTGGCAGTGTTGAATATGAAACGGTTGAAGGACGGCTGAATGTAGATGAAGGCAAGCTGGAGCTTTTACTTGTTCCGATGCACAACGAATGATTGAGATAAGGGAAGGAGAACCTTACGATGTCTAAAGATGAAAAGGATAAGGAATTAGCGGTATCCAAATTATTCACTTCTGATGGTAAGCCCATTCGAGTATTATCTACTTCGCTAGGCATAGCTTTGTTAGCGAATGCTATGTTTATTCCTGGCGGCGCAGGGGCTAGTGCAAATACTTCTGGAGATGAACCACAGCTAGTGTCCTGGTCTACTGAAGAGGTTAAAGCCTATTTTGACAAAAATGTGGATTGGAATATTCCATATCCGGAAGGTGCACAAGAGGTAGAACAGGAAGGCCAAGGTGTTGTAACCAATAATGGAACGACGGTAGTGAATAACTATGGTGGATATCATTCAGGTTTTGGTTGGGATGACTTGCTGCTATATCACATGCTGTTTAACAGTGGTGGCAATTACTCTTCCAGAGGATGGTCTAAGGACCGTCCAACTTATTATGGAGGCACCAGAACAACTTATAAGCCGCCTACCTATAGCAGTGAGAAATTCCAGAATAAGAAGGTTCCCGGTTCTGTTGTAAAGCCCAAAACATCGACTTCCTCCACAGGCTCTATTACGAGAAGAGGTTCTTCCTCAAAAAATGGAATCGGTGGCACTTCCAGCGGATTAAACTCTTCGAAGAACTCTAAATCTAGCTCAGGCTCGAAGTCCTCTTCGAGATCAGGCTCAAGTAAGAGTGGTTTTGGCGGATGAGTGAGCAGCAGAGTGTATTTGAAATTCTAGATCAGTCTGAGCTTGAAAGAGGTCCACGGGTCAAAGCGTTATATGAACTCGGGTTCACTTGGGCTGATCTTGAGGATGAAGAGTACTGGTTGGATGCAATTGCTCTAATGCACAGGGACACTTATAAGGAGCTTGAAGAAGCCTCATCAAAACTCTGGGCCATTCTCGATAAAGCGGTTCGCTATGTTCATCTAAAGCGCGATTTGTATGAACTGCTTGGGATTCCCCCTGTACTTTGGGAGATGCTTGACGGGTGTCCTATGCCAGAAGAAGGATTCATTAGTCGGTATGCCAGATTTGACTTTGCCATAGCCCATGATGGGACGATTAAGCTGCTCGAACTGAATGCGGATACCCCAACAGGTTATGTGGAAGCCTCGATAGCTACACCATGGATCTGTGAGCAAGCTGGAATGCAGAGTCCAAATCAAGGGATGAAGGCACAAGTTGCGGCAGCTTGGCAGGTAGAACGTCCGGATACCGCAGCTTGTGTGGCTTATGGATCTCATCTTGAAGATTCAGGTACGATAGAAGCATTAGTGAAGCACAGTGGTCTCGATATCCAGTGTGTGGATTGTCTTGATCTGTGGGTCGACAACGGAATTCTCAAGGATGGGGAGGACCGTGTGATCGAGCGGATGTTCGCTCTATATCCTAAAGAGTGGATGGCTGTGGATGAAGGCGGCGATGCCCTCGCCTATGCGGTAGAGCAATGGAATCTTCAGCTCTTTAATGGTCCTCACAGTATATTGCTCCAATCCAAGGGGCTGGTTGCAGCGGTGTGGGGAATGTATGAGCTGGGCCTGCTATTCGACAAGGAAGAGCGAGAGACGATCTCGCGCTATATTTTGCCTACTTATAATAAGCCTGTATTCTCAGGGAACTTTGTGTCCAAATCTGTTTTTGGTCGTGAAGGGGGTTCGGTGCGCATGTTTGATGATAGCGGTGCGCTAGAGCTTGAAGATGAAGACGGTTATGACAGTAGTCAGCTCTTCCCCACTGTGTATCAAAAAAGAGCCGATTTAGCACGGATAACGACATCAGAGGGTGAATTTCATCTGCTGACAGGCATGTTCGTGATTAACGGGAAGCCTTGTGGTATGCTCGGCCGAGCGGGCGGATTGATTACAGGCAATGCCAGTCATTTTATTGCGTTGGGAGTGAGATAATTGGATAAGAGCAAGAAAGCCCGAATCAGAGTCTTATGTATGATGCTTTTGACGGTACTGTTGCTAAGCGCATGTTCCAGTAATCAGGGCAGTGTATTTGATTCAGGAACAGCTCAAACTTCAGATAGTGTAGCACGGGTACCGTGGGACTACCGGGTGGTAGAGAGTACCGTAGGGGATTTAATTGGGAGTGACATGACGGTTTTGCCGGATAATGAACTGCTCCCGAATGATGGGAATTATGCTACTGGCGATAAAATTTGGACACTTCAGTTCATGGACGCCGAGTTAATCACGGATGCTGATCAGAAGAATGAAGTTCGCCTGTCTTCATGGAGCACGATTAAGTCTTATGCAGATGAAAAAACGGCAGCAGAGGATCTTACCAATCTTAAAGTATCGGTAACCACTGATGTTGATCTTGTAGGAGTATACAAGACTAAGTATAAGGATAAGACAAGAAACTTTGCGGTGCTTGAGCTCCCTTCAGGTAATCGGATTAAGCAGCCGATTGATGATGAACGCTATACCGCATTAGAAAAAAAGAAGACCGCTTCCGTAGTCCTTGAGGAAGTACATGATTTTGCCGACTATGATTCGGCTTATGCGAAATTTCGGGGGTGGGCGAAGTGACGATGGTGGTTAATTTGGTAGTGAGTGTGTTTGTGATTATTCTTTTGCAATTGTTAGGCATGGTGATCTTTGGTTTGATGACTCCGTTTAAAGATATGGAGGAGCTGAAGAAAGGCAATGTGGCTGTAGCCTTGGCTTTAGGCGGCAAGTTTCTGGCAACGGCTATTATTATTGGCGTAGCGGCGTATACGAATACCTCCATTCTGCACATGATCATTTGGTTTGCGGTAGGTTATGTGTGCTTGATTGCGGCTTATTGGATCTTTGAATTGGCAACCCCAACCTTTAAGATTTCAGAGCATCTGGAGAAGGGAAATGTGGCAGTAGGCACTATGCTTTGCTTGGTGTTTATTGGGACAGCATTTGCGATTAGCAGTTTGATTGTTTAGTTCGAGTATGAAATAGGGTTGAGACAAAGGTTGCCCCGATCCATCCATCGAGCGGCAGCCTTATTGAAAATCTAAGAAAGTATAAGTTTTACTTTTAGCTTGATGTGAAGAAGGGGTGGGCAGATGCATCTGTTTCTGAGAATTTCCACCAAGATGATGCGGTTGCGTAAACGGACTATAGGGTTAATTATTCTGATATTTATAGTTCTTAGTGCGTCGATTGCTTACCTGATTGAGCCGGGTACGTTTCACAGTTGGTTTAATGCATTCTATTGGGTTATGACAACGATGGCGACAGTGGGGTATGGGGACTATTTTGCAGAGACCGTAGTTGGAAAGCTGTTTACCATGTTTCTATATATCTTTGGTATCGGCCTCCTCAGCTTGGTTATTGGTAAGGTCATTGACTCCATTGCGGAGGTGCAGAGAAGGAGAGGAGCGGGAACGTTGAGCTTTCGGGGAAAGGACCATGTGATTCTAATTAATTGGAGTAAGAAAGCACAAGCTGCCGTAGACGAGGTTCTATGCTATTCGCCAAAATGCCACATTGTCATCATTGATGAGACAGGAAGTCATCCTCTGGAGCATATGGATCAAGTTCACTTTATAAGTGGCGATGCCTCCAGTGATGAGATTCTTCTTAAGGCTAACATCCATGAAGCAAGAGCAGCCATTGTGTTCGGGGACACAAGGATTGATGAAGCATCGCTGATCGACGGCAAGTCTTTGTTAATTGCCTCTAGCATTGAGCGCATTGCGCCACAAGTACATACGACTGTAGAAATAATGCAAGAGAAGAATATTCAGAATTTCAGGCATGTCCAAGTAAACGAGTTCGTTCTTTCGCATGATGCCATCTCCAGACTGGCTGTTCGTTCTGCACTGCAAGAGGGCAACTCTGAGGTGATAACGCAGCTGCTGAGCCGTAAATATGGTGATGATATTTATGAGATTCCAGTGAATACTACGTGGAAGACTTATGGGGATGCATTTCAGAGCCTGCTTCTGCAAGGTGCAACCTTATTGGCGGATCGTAGCGATCTAAGTATCAATCGAAAGCTGGATCAGGCTATTCCTAAGGATGCTAGATTGTATGTTGTTTCCGATGAAGCGACGTATCGCAGGATTAAGGGTTAGGTCAGAATTAGATGGAATAGGCGGATTTTCGGGAGCTATGGCTTCGCGGAATTCCGCCTTTTTTTGTTTGCCAAACTTTCCTAAAGGGTAAGAGATACATGATAATATTTACTTTACCTTTGGAAGGAGCCATTGTTAATGAGTGAACATCAAAAAGTGAACGGAAACAGCAAGAATGAGCAACTGGAACAGTTTCGCAGTAAGGATGAAGGTCACACCTTAACAACGAACCAGGGTTTAAAAGTATCAGAGGACGAGTTCTCCTTAAAAGCGGGTGATCGGGGCCCAACCTTACTGGAGGACTTTCATTTCCGGGAAAAAATGACGCATTTCGATCATGAGCGAATCCCTGAACGAATCGTGCATGCACGTGGATTTGCTGCTCACGGTGAGTTTGAAGTATATAAATCACTGAAAGAATATACAAAGGCGAAATTCCTTCAAGATCCCTCCGTGAAGACACCGGTGTTTGTCCGATTCTCGACGGTAGCCGGATCACGGGGATCAGCCGAGACGGTGCGGGATGCCCGCGGATTCTCTACCAAATTCTATACAGAGGAAGGGAATTACGATTTAGTCGGAAATAATATGCCCGTCTTTTTTATCCAGGATGCAATCAAGTTCCCAGATTTAGTACATGCGCTTAAGCCTGAGCCGCACAATGAAATGCCTCAGGCCGCATCGGCTCACGATACCTTTTGGGATTTCATAGCCAATAACCAAGAATCGGCCCATATGGCAATGTGGCTGATGTCGGACCGTGCTATTCCACGTAGCTTCAGAATGATGGAAGGGTTTGGGGTGCATACTTTCAGGTTGATTAATGAGCAAGGAAAAGCCCATTTTGTTAAATTCCACTGGAAACCGGTGCTCGGTGTACACTCTTTGGTGTGGGACGAAGCTCAGAAAATATCAGGTGCGGACCCTGACTTTCATCGCCGTGATTTATGGGAATCGATTGAAGCCGGCAACTTTCCGGAATACGAGTTGGGCATTCAGCTTCTAAGTGAAGAAGATGAATTTAAGTTTGATTTTGACGTGCTGGATCCTACAAAGCTATGGCCAGAGGAAGATGTACCTGTACAGATTGTTGGGAAAATGACCTTGAACCGCAACGTGGATAATGTCTTCGCCGAAACGGAGCAGGTAGCTTTCCACCCTGGACATGTGGTTCCAGGCATCGATTTCACCAATGATCCACTGCTTCAGGGCAGATTGTTCTCTTATACGGATACTCAGCTAATTCGGCTTGGCGGTCCTAACTTCCATGAGTTGCCGATCAATAGACCGGTATGTCCTTTCCACAACAATCAGCGTGACGGGTATGGACGGCAGACGATTAATCAGGGTTCAGTGAGCTATCATAATAATTCGCTTGCTAACAATACGCCTGCACCTGCAACAGAGGCTGAAGGTGGTTATGCACATTATCAGGAGAAGGTTGAGGGCCGTAAGGTGCGTAGCCGGAGCAAAAGCTTTGAAGACCATTTTTCACAAGCCAAGCTGTTCTGGAACAGCATGAGTGCTCCAGAAAAAACGCATATTATTGAAGCCTATTCATTCGAGCTCGGGAAGGTAAAGAGTAAGTCTGTCCGGCAGCAGGTTGTAGATATGCTCGCGAACGTTACGTTAGAGCTTGCTGTGCCTGTAGCAGAAGCTATTGGGGCGACGCCACCGAAAACGGGCGGTTCCGAGGTGGCTCAAATCTCCCCGGCACTAAGTCAGGCAAATACGAAGAAGCACCCAAACACACGTAAAATAGGTGTGATTATAGGCGACAGATTTGATGAAGACTTGGTGATGCCTGTTCTGGATACGCTTATGAGAGCCGGGATCCAGCCGGAAATAATCAGTGATAAGCTTGGATTTATTAAAGGCTCGAAGGGGACAGAGCTTGAAGTCATTCATACCTTATCCACGACAGATTCGGTGCTCTTTGATGCAATTTATGCAGCTGGTGGAAATTCGGAACATAAGAAATTCCATAAAGATACAGCGCAATTCCTGAACCAAGCCTATTCTCACTTTAAGCCCATCGCGGTGACTACTGAAAATGCTAAACTACTTGAAACGGCCGAGCATAGAAGCAGTCCGGGTGTAATCATTGGAGATGGCGGAGAGGTGTTCGCTGCCAGCCTTGTCGCGGCAATTACTGCCCATCGTTTTTGGGAACGTATGAATGAATAAATAACTGATACAGAGGGGATATCCCGCTCGCCAAAGGCGTAAGGATATCTCTTTTTTGTCTAAGGATAGATACATAACGCTCACAGTTTGATTTAACATTTTGTTGTATATTACCGTTATAGATAATACTAGGCAGTAAGCAGAATAGGAGAATATTAAAAGGAGGTGATCACTTGAGGAAAATAATTATTGCTGCACTAGCGATATTTGCAGGCATTATAGGGTTAACGGCATGCGAAAAAACGGCAGTACCGAATCCGTCCAATAGTGTTCATACTAATTCTCCAGCTCCAGTAGATTCGGAAAATGATACTAAGGTAATCCAGACGCAGGAAGTAACTAACTTAGAACAGTTTATTACCTCGAAACTCACAGGTGAGTACGGTGTATATACTAATTTTATTGAAACAGATCAGTCGGCGGAAGCGGCGAGTGGACACGAAGTTCTGAGTGAATCGGCATCTCTCCGGATGCTGGCAGCTGTGCGTAGCGGCCAACAAGAGAGATTTACAGAGCAATGGCAACTAGCTAAGCAAACCTTTGATATCAACAGCGGTTTCAGCTACCGTTACAGTCCTAAACAGCAGAAGCTATACCCCTTGAATGCTGCCGTTGATGATTTGCGTATGATTCAAGCTCTTTATGAGGCAGGGGAGAAGTTCGGCGATAAACGTTATACAGCTGAAGCGGATAAATATGGCGAAAGATTTTATGATTATAATGTAAAAGACGGAAAACTTTATGATTTCTACGATATGGAATATTCTTCAACAAACACATTCGTCACTTTGTGTTATATTAATTTGGGCACTTTGCGAAAAATGTCGTTTCCTAGCCAATTTAGTAAGAAACTGACGAATGATTTGAACGTAATATTGGAAAACGGATATTTATCGGATGAATTCCCCTTTTATGAGACACGGTTTAATTATGAGACCGGAAAATATAGTTCGGAAAACATCAATACAGTAGAGTCGCTTTTATCCATTCTAGCCTTAGCTGAAGTGGGCCAGCAGAAAGCCACCAGCATTGATTTTATCAAGCAACAGGTCGAAGCTGGAACGTTATATGGGCAATATTCGAGAGAAGGTAAGCCGCTGAACGATATCCGCTCCACAGCCATTTATGCCATTACGGCTATGATCGGCGCAGAAATCGGCGATGAATCTCTCCACCATAAAAGCATTGAAAGAATGAACGAGTTCAGAGTAACAGATGTGGATAGCCCACTGTACGGAGGATTCGGTGATGTCGCTAGCGGCCAAGCGTATTCTTTTGACAACCTGATGGCATTACTGGCCTATGTCTATTAACTTAAACTTATTGTATTGAAGGTGAACCTGCATGATGGACAACACGGTGAAAACGCCTCTAAGGCAGGGGATATCACTTGCTAATTTATCGGTTTCTCCTGCATTTCTTGCTGCATTTGGAGTGCTGCTTATTACCATCATCGCGCTGTTCACAGCTCCGTATGTCGGAGTGGCGGATAACGGTGACTTTTTCCGTAGCATTTATAGTAATGGACTCTATTTCAATCTGCCGGATTATGATAGTCAGTACTTTGGTTATTTTGTGAAGCAATATGGGATCTTTCAATATTTTAATGAGAATGGTGCAATGTTATTTTCCTCTCAGTCCTTATTTATCAAGCTGGCTATAGGACTTAACAAGTTGTTCTTCAGTAGTGAGGTATTCGACATCCGCTTTCAAGCGGCGATTTATACGATTCTATATGTAATCGCAATTTACTTATTAATAGAGGCTATTACATGGAAGATGTCCCGAAAACAGGGATTCATCATTGCAGGTATTGCTATTTTTATATTCGGAGATACCGGGTATACGGCTTATTTTAACTCCTTTTACGGCGAAAGCGTTGTGATGATCACGATGATCTTCATGTTCGCTTCATGGCTGATGTTATATCGAAAAAGATTCAATGACTACGCCATGCTGGCCTTGTTCGTAATTAGCACGCTGATCCTGACTACTTCTAAGCAGCAGAATGCGCCAGTGGGTATGATCATTGCTGTTCTGGCATGTTCACTGCTTTGGATTCGTAGAGACAAGATATTTCGGATACTAACAATGGCGTCTCTTGCTCTGATGCTGTTCGCAGGTGTGTTCACGTATTTGAATATCTCAAATGAGTTCGTAAACATTAACCAGTTCCATGCCATGACCCGAGGGGTGCTGAAGGAATCACCTGATCCAGAAGCCGCTTTAAAAGCGTTAGGGATGGACGAGCAATTCGCCATTCTGAAGAACAGCATTCACTATGAGAAATACGTGACCATAGACGTGAATTCACCACTTCTCGAGGAGAATTTCTACAGTCGTTATGGATTTGTATCCATCCTTAAATATTATTTAACGAACCCTGACCAGCTTAATTCGATTCTTAATGTAGCTGCTCAAAGTGCATTCTCGATTAAGCCTGCGGCTATGGGGAATTTCGAGCATTCTGTTGGTAAGGAGTTTCGAGCACAGAGTCACTTTTTCACCGGATACAGCCAACTGAAACAAACGCTGGCCCCGCGAACATTCGGGTTCATCTTCCTCTGGATGGTGCTTGTCATCGGTCTCTATATGCCTTCCTTTGTAAAAGCGATCAAGTCCCGTGATTTCAGAGGTATGCAGCGAATGGTATTGATTGTCGCTTCGATTGGCATTGGGCTTTCAGGTATTTTTGTATCGATTATCGGGGCAGGCGATGCCGATATTTCCAAGCATGAGTTCTTATTTACATTATCCTTTGATTTAGTCACTTTTCTGACCCTATCCAGTGTGATTGGGCGTAGAGTTTCTAAAAACAGCAATCGGGTTAAGCAGGTTAGCAAGAGCACCCTTTCTAGCCCGTATACAAAGCCTCAAAAGGATGTGAGTGTGTGAGCATCAGAGGAGTTTTAAACGGTATATTGCTACTGACGTTGACCCTAACAGCCCTTCTGATTCCCGTCACACCTGTCCAATCTGCTGCTTCGCCACAGCAGGTCCTACTACTCTATGACAGCCTCGCTAAGGGGACAACGAAGGAAGGCAACGTGACTGAACTCCAGCGACTGCTGGCGGCCTATTCCATGAAGGTCACACTTAGAAGTCTGGATCAATATGAACAAGGGATGCTGAATCATTACTCTAAAGTGATTATGGTCCGTAATGCAGCGGATATTTTGATTACTAATAAATTTTATGTAGAGGATTGGGAGCATTATCAGGGACAGTATTTGCACATCGGGTACAGTCCTCCAGCCTCGCTGACAAAGAAACTTCAGTTAACCACAGATGTCATGTATGACGCGAATCCAGATCTCCAGATCGGACAGTTCTCGGGAATTTCACTTCAGGTACAGGATATGCTCTATATAGCCGGAAGTCAGGGAACCCAGTCCCTTGGAAAGCTGATCTTCCAGGATGATAGCCTGCAAGCACCTTATGCTGTGAGTAAAGAGGATGCTGCTTATGTTCCGTATTTTGAACAAGGGAATGTCAGTGCACTGGCGATGGGGTATGTTCTGAAGGATTGGCTTCATATCAACGCAACGCCTAAAGTGTATCTTGCGATCAAAGAGATCTATCCCTTCTCTGATCTGGGACTGCTGACAGAGACTGCGGAGCGGCTGTATCAAGTGGGGATTCCTTTTCTCGCAAGTGTGCGGCCAGTGTTCAGCAATACCGATTATCCGGCAATGCAGCGTTATATGGTAGCTATCAAAAGAGTGCAATCGAATAATGGCAGCATTCTGGTCAATGCCCCTATTGCGATGCATTCAACGAGTACTAGTAATATGGATCATTCACTTCAGGTGAAGATGAACGCGTTCATTAATCTGCTGGTGCAAAACAAGATTGGGCCGCTTGGAATCGGAGCACAAATGCACTGGGCGTATGACAAGGAATACTCGGAGGCGGGGATGGGGTTTTTCGATTCTGTGATACTGTATCCGGATGAAAATGTTGATTATATGGAGCAGAGCGACACCTCCAAGTCCTTTCCATTCTCTTTATATAGTGTGCCGATTGATTTTTTGCAGGATCTGCAAACATCCAATAATGTGATGCCAGAACTGCCGATGGACACGGTAATCACTGTGGATATGCCTAAGGATAAGGAAGAACTTGAGGAAATGCTGAAGATGCTGGAACAATACTGGGTTTCTTTTGCGGATTATAAACAAGAGAGGCATGAGGTTGTTACAGACGTCAATACGATCACTTCATCAGAAGGAGTGATTTCTATTAATGGACAACCCCTGAGTCTGAATTATACGCCAGAAACAGTGAATAGCGATTATCGGTATACAGAAGAGCAGAAGAAGAGCTTTACGACGCTTTTTAATATACAGAATCAGTTCTTTATAGTTGCGATAATGATTTCTCTGTTGCTATTCGGCGGATTAATGATCATCGGATACCGATTGTATAGGAAAAAGTATTTGAAATGAGACAACTAATCGTGATTTGGAGGATCCTATGACGATTTCAGACATACTGATGGTAATTGCAGTGATCTGTATCTGGTCTCTATTGCTGGTGAATGTGACCCTCATTATCGCAGGCTATTTATATTACATTAAATCTGAAAATGAGGACATACCAGAGATAGAGGGCGAATATCCCTTGGTTTCAATTATGGTTCCTGCTCACAATGAGGGGGTAGTAATCTGTAAGACGGTGGAGTCTCTGCTAGCGCTTGATTATCCGGAAGATCGATATGAGATTATTGTGATTAATGATAATTCCTCTGATAACAGTGCTGAACTGCTGGCCGGTATCCAAAACCGAAATCCGGGGCGGCAGCTGATCGTCATTAATACGGATGCGATTACTGGTGGCAAAGGGAAATCGAATGCGCTGAATATAGGCTTTACCCATTGCAAAGGGCAGTTAATTGCGATTTATGATGCAGACAACACTCCTGAAAAAACGGCTTTACGTTATCTGGTCGCTGAGATCATGAATGATTCTAGCCTAGGCGCAGTAATCGGTAAGTTTAGAACCCGTAACCGTAACGCAAGCCTACTTACCCGGTTTATTAATATTGAGACGTTGTCCTTTCAATGGATGGCGCAAGCGGGACGCTGGAAGCTGTTCAAGTTATGTACCATTCCCGGCACTAATTTTATTATGCGCAGGTCTATCGTAGAAAGTATCGGTGGCTGGGATGTTAAAGCGATAGCCGAAGATACAGAAATCAGCTTCAGAATATATATGATGGGTTATCGGATCAAGTTCCAGCCGAAATCGGTCACATGGGAGCAAGAGCCACAGACTTTAAAAGTCTGGTTCAAGCAGCGAACGCGCTGGGCTAAGGGCAACATTTATGTCATTGTCAAAAATATCCCCCTGCTGTTCGATAAATCCGCCGCAAAAGTCCGATTCGATATTCTTTATTTTTTAGCGATTTACTTCTTATTGTTGATTTCGTTAATTACCTCCGATGTGCTGCTCATTCTGCATGCTTTGGGCTATGTACATACTACTATTGCTGGGCTTAGCAATTTTCTCTGGCTGCTCGCCATCATACTGTTCGTTGTAGGTACTTTCATAACGTTGACGACAGAGAAGGGCGAGATGAGCTTGTCCAATTTATGGATCGTAATGTTAATGTACATCTCTTATTGTCAGCTGTGGATGGTTGTCGCGGCTTACGGATTATATCTTTACGCCAAAGATCTCATCTTCAAAAGAGAAGCAAAGTGGTATAAGACTGAACGCTATTAATAATGAACAAAGAAGTAATATGAGAAATATGTGATCACAGGAGAAACAGAACATGATGATGAAGAAACAAATGGTTATACTGTTAACCTGCCTCTCTCTTTTTCTAATTCAATTGAATGTTGCAGCCGCCGAGGCTCCGCCTCAGGATACTAGATTAACCTACACAACGTCTTTCACAGGAACAGATACTGCGTTAAAGGGTTCGAGTGCTCAGCAGCAATATTTTGAGGTCATGGATTATTGGAATGTGGATGAGATCAGAATTAACCTGCACTTTCAAATTTCGCAAATTACCAAGGAGCAGATTTCTAGCGTTACCTTAACGCTAAATGGCAGCCCATTCTATACATTTAGACCCTCTCTAAAAGATAATGGCGAACAACAGCTGGTCCTTCAGGCACCTAAAGGGTTTCTAAAAAAAGGAACCAATACGCTTGGAATTCAGGGCTATTTGCAGTCGAACTATACAGATGAACAATCTTGTTCTGTCGATTATGATTTTGATAATTGGCTGCATCTGTTTAATACATCCAGTATTAGCGTGATGTATACGCCGAAGCCCTTGACTGGAGGGATTAGTGACTTTAGCGAGCGCTTCTCTGGCGTTGATACCTTAACGAAGAATCATAGTGTGCTGACCGTACCGGATAAAAGCACAGGGGCAGAATTGGAGTCGGCTACTTATGCGCTCTCCGGGCTTGTGAAGGGAAATACATTGGACAATAGAACGATTCCAATGCTTCCCTACCGGTCAGATGCGGTGAAGAATAAAGCTGCGGTTGTACTGGTAGCTATGTATGACCGAGTACCAAGTGGGCTAAAGGCTCAGCTAAGCACCTCTGAAGATTTAAGTACACATGCACTGCTGCAGTTAGTGAATAAGGATACTCAGCCCACACTTGTCATAACCTCGAAGGATGAGAACTTACTGATTAAAGCAGGTCGTTTTGTTGCGAATGAAGAGTTATTGGGTCAAATCAGCAGTGATTTAAAGGTGGTCGATGATGCTACAGAAGTATCTGCACCCCCCCTTTCGATTAGCTCCAATATTACGCTTACAGAAACGGGTGATAAACTCACTGGGGCACGTCATCAGGAGCAGACATACTTTGTTGCACTGCCCTCTAACCGCTCGATTGCAGATTCAGGCAGAATCAGATTGGATTTCCGTTATGCACAGAATTTAGATTTTGACCGTTCATTAGTGACTGTCAGCATCAACAACACACCCATTGGCAGCAAGAAGCTGACCAAAGAGCTGGCGAATGGCGATAAGCTGGATCTTCCAGTTCCCCAAAGCTTGAATATCTCTGGTAATTTCACGGTAACTGTAGCCTTTGATTTGGAGCTGAAGGGAGCCGAATGTACTTTAGATAAGGAACAAATGCCATGGGCGTATATCAGTAAAGATTCTGTAATGCGTCTTAATACTAAGGATCGTACGGATCTTTTGTTTAATAACTATCCGTATCCGTTTATACGTGACGGGCTTTACAATCAAGTAGCAGTTGTTTTGCCGCAAGAAATGGATGATTACTCATATTTGAGTTTAGCTAATGTATTTAATCTACTGGGAAAATACGCTAGCGGAAATATAGGTAACATTCAGTTCTACACGGATAACATTAGCGCTGATCATTTGAAGAATAATAATGTTATCGCCATAGGTACGTATAAGAATAATAAGATCATCCGTGATCATAATGATAAGCTCTACTTTCAATATAACGGGAACGGAACAGCGATTCGCTCCAATGAGAAGATGAGTATTGAAGATCATTACGGATCTCAAATTGGAACACTGCAGCTGATTGAATCACCATTTGAGGCGGGACGGGGATTGCTTGCTGTTACGGGAGCCCACTCTGAAGAGTACTATTTGGCGTCGAAGTTGATCGCAACAGAGCGGGACAAATGGAAGGTGTTTGGCGATGGGGTAATCGTTGATAAGGACGGTAATGTCAATGCGCACCGTTTCAAGATCATTACTGGAGCAGCAGAGGATTCCGTGGTTAAAAAAATAGCGGAACGAACGGACGTGCTGAGTTTCATTATCGTAATTGTGCTGGTGCTGACACTGGTGATTCTATCGCTGATCCTGCTGCTTCGTAAACATATGAAGAAACGTGGTGATAAGCGTGAGACGTAATCGCAGCGGTTTAGTTTCAGATATCGCTCTCTTATCGTTCCTGGTGCTTCTTTTTATTTGTATTGTCTTCATTTCAGGGGCACCCGATGATTATATCCAGAATATTATCATTTTAAATGTGGCTTTTATTCTGGCGATTGTTACGTATTTTACAACGGTGACTGCAGGGTTGGTCTTGAACCTGGTGTTTATATTTGCTTACGGCTTCTACACGATGTATCAGACGATATCTTTGGGAGAGACAATTGGACTGAATACTTACTTCTGGCTAATTATGACCCCATTGTTAACAGTGGTACTGTGGATATTTACACTAAGCAATCGTGAGCTGCAGGCTGAGAATCAGCGTTTGGAGAATAAGACTGCCAATATGGCCATCATCGACGAGAACACAGATTTGCGTAATAGTATTTCTTTTCAGAAGGATGCCGCTTTATTTACAGGCATTTCTACTCGATATCAGATTCCACTCACACTGCTTGTAGTGAAAGTGAAATACTGGAATGAGATTAGACGTATTATTCCCGAAGATAAGCTGGCTGAGGCCATTCACGACGTATCTCAGCTCAGTCAGGCCAGCATTCGTACCAATGATGCACTGTATCTGCTGGACAAAGATGACGCAACATGGGGCCTTCTGCTGTTCACCGACAACGATGGAGCAAAAATCGTGATCGAGCGGATTAAATTGAAGCTTCAAGAGCTTAATGACACTGAATTTGTCAAAAAGTATAAAGTTAGCCTCGGTCTCAAAATAGGTGCTGTAGAATATCAATCCAGCACTATTGAGAACCCGTTAGATTTTATTGTTCAGGCTAAAAAACAACTGGAGTATGATGTATAAGTCAGTTAAACGTAAGGGAATATAAGGAATATCGGATAGTAGTTGACTTTACATGTCGATTTCACGTATGATGGAGTGGTGGTCTAAATCGTAAGATTTACGAATTTTCCTACGTTTATTAGGTTATACTTATAGATAAACCTACAGATCATTTGGTTAATTTACCATAAAGGCTCCACTAATTTGTTCAGAAGGAGGACGATCAGAATGAGAGAAGGCATACATCCAAAGTACAACAAGGTTATTTTCATGGATGCAAGCGTAGGCTTCAAATTCTTGAGTGCATCTACAAAATCATCCAATGAAACAATGGAATGGGAAGATGGTAACACTTATCCTGTTATCCGCGTGGACGCAAGTTCCGCATCCCACCCATTTTACACTGGTAAACAAAGAGATACAGAACAAGGCGGCCGTGTTGACAAGTTCAAACAACGTCTTGCACAAAAGAAATAAGAATCCTTACGGATTAAAAAGGGACAACCCATTTAGAAGCGATCGCTTCAGGGATGTCCCTTTTTTGTGTTCAGGCATGTTAGAATGAAATGGAATTGATAAATTTCGATAGTGGCAGGGGAGCGATCAGTAGTGGAAAATGAAATAAAAGTAGATACCGTCCTTAAGAGTGAGGACGTTCAGGAGTTTAACCTATGGTTCAGCTTGAACAGCCGAATTATACTTAGCTCTTTCAGTGTGGTTGCTTATTTTGTGATTTTGCTGTTAATTACTAAGGATTACAGTACTAAAAATATTTCAATCCTTGCTGTGACTGCTGTGATTCTTGCCGCTGTTTTATGGTATATGACCAAATCAAGTTTGACCAAAAAATCTAAAAAAGCCTTCGCAACAGACAGTTTAGCCCAGCAGCCTCAGAGCTATTCCGTATCAGATGAGGGTATAAAGTACGTATCTGAGGCAGGTTCCGGGCAAGTAAAATGGGAAGAGATACATAAAATAGGTGAAACGATGAACCTGTTCGTGTTTTTTGTGTCTTCTAATCGAGCGCTGATTATCCCTAAACGCTACTTTCAGTCGGTACAAGATAAAGATGCATTTAAGGACTTGGCCAGAAAGTATATGTTCTCCCATCGAGTAAAGTTCAAATCGTAAGATGTACAGATGTAGAGATGTGCTGGTATTTGTTGATTCATTTGTAGGATTGATTAGGATATAATGATAGGAGCGACTTGAAAAATAGGAGAAATATGGCATGCCGTGGATTCAAGGATATCCGTATTACTTATTAATGGGCAGTGTTCTAAGCTTTTACATGGGCATCAGCTCCTATCGACATCGAAAGTCGGCAGGAAGACGCTATTTATGGATCTTAATGCTGCTGGTCAGCCTCATATTTATTGCGACGGCGGGAGAGATCATGTCATCCTCTTTTCAGGCTAAGCTGTGGTGGAAGAATATGCAGCAGGCTCCGCTTTTTTTAAGTGCGTTATTTACTTATGCTGTCGTTAAAGAATATGTGTCTCCTTCCGCGGAACGCCTACCTGTAAAACTTGCTATTTTCTCGATTCCAATTGCTTTGGACGTACTGCTTATTTTTACGGATACCTATCATCATCTAATGCGTAGTGAAGTGGGCATGGCCACTGTTGCGGGTGTTAGTGGAATTACTGTAAAGCCTACGCTTCTTAGCATGGCTTTTATTGCTTATGATCAGCTATTTGGTCTATATGCGGTCTGCTTGCTAGCTGTTTCCTTAATGAATAGACCGAGAGCTTTTTTGCGACGTGCGTTCTTACTATTTGTCGGGTTACTGGTTCCGGTCGTTTCTGTTTTTTTACTTCCCTTGTTGAAGATCACGCTTACAGGCTTTACGGCCTTCACTTATCTACCCGCAATTATAGCGGCTTATTTGTGTTTATTCATTGACTCCAAATCTACGATCTATCCTTTAACTAAAATTAAAATCCTGGAGCATATGAAAGACGGCGTAGTTTTGACAGACCGGAATGATAATATTATTGGTATAAATGAGGCTGCAACCTCCATTTTGTTTGAGATTACCGGGATATCGAATGAGACCTGGATGGGGAAAAATATTGATCTTTTTATGAGGCATCACAAGGACATTGGCGCTCATTATAGTCAAAGGACCGAAGGACAGTTTGAGATTGTATGTACTGGAATAAGAGAGGTTTGTTATGGGGTTTCCTTGATAGCGACTGAACATCAGGCAACAGAGAACAAGGGGATGCTAATTGTTTTTAGTGACCATAGTGAAAAGAAGCGGTATGAACGTGAATTGGTCTATCAAGCAACGATAGATGATTTGACGGGACTTTATAATCGCAGGCACTTTATGCAAATGGTGCAAAATCAAACGATTCCGGACGGGCTAGGACTGGCGCTGTTGTTATTTGATATCGATGATTTTAAGTTAATTAATGATACCTATGGTCATTTAGCAGGAGATCAGGCATTAGTTGATTTCTCGAATAAAATACTTCAGGTGTACCAAAACAAAGGCATTGCCGGAAGAGTCGGGGGCGAGGAGTTTGCTGTATGCTTTTTTGCTGAGGATAAACGTGCAGCCTTGATGGAAGCAGAGGATTTTCGCACTACGATGAGTGATTATAAAATAATTTTGAACGAACACGATAGCATTCAGCTTACCGCTAGCATCGGAATTTCTTTTACAGAGCGCAGAGAGGTGACTTTCGAAGATTTGTATCGGGAAGCGGATGAAGCGTTATATCGTTCCAAGAATTCGGGCAAGAATAGAGTAACGCTGGGTCGTGAGCTCATTTTAAGAGAAGCGATGAAGGGATAAAGAGGTGTTCTAATGAATCTGACAATTAATGAAGTGATGAGTAAGCTTGAGGAAATGGGTACAGAGCAGACGAAGCGTACCTTCATACGACATGGTGCTAAGGAGCCTTTATTTGGAGTAAGGATAGGGGACATGAAGAAGCTGGTAAAGGATATCAAGAAAGACCAAGGTCTAGCTCGCGCTTTGTATCAGACGGGGAATTATGATGCGATGTATTTGGCAGGGCTTACAGTTGACCCCAAGACGCTTACGAAGGAAGAGCTTCAAAGCTGGGTAGTGGCAGCTTACTGCTCTGGAATAGCGGAATATACGGTAGCGTCTGTCGCTGCAGAGAGCCCTTACGCACTAGAACTTGCAAGAGAATGGATTTCTTCATCGGATGAAATGGTGGCCACCTGTGGCTGGAGTACTTATGGGAATTACATTTCAGTTACGCCGGATGATCTGCTAGACATCGCTGAGATCAGAAAGCTACTACAGCAAATACAATCTACCATTCATCAGGAACGGAATCGAGTTCGTTACACGATGAATATGTTTGTAATTATCGCCGCCAGCAGCGTAACCGAACTGCATGATGAGGCAACGCAGATTGCTGCAAGCATTGGAAAGGTCCAGGTACAAATGGGACAAACTGCATGTAAAGTACCGCTGGCAGTAGATTATATTGCTAAGGTTGAACAGGCTGGAAAGCTTGGTGTGAAGAAGAAGACTTGTATTTGTTAATATACCCCGTGTAGTATCGCCTTCAAGTAGTCACTCCATGTCCCCTCATATTCTATTGAGGAGCGAGTGAACTTGGAGGTTTTTTATGGCAAATAAAGAGTGTTTCAACGGTATCCAAAAGTGTTTAATTTACAAGCAGTAAAAATTCTCATAGATGTCTACATAGGGTATTGGAGCAGGAGAAAAAGCTATTAATATAAGGATTTAGGCAAAGAGCTAGTTAGATGACAGGACGGAGGCACTTTGTGAAAAAACATCGATTTACTTTGCAGTATAAAATACTATCCGTTACAGTTTTGATCGTGATCTGTCTATTAGGATTTGTTATGATCATGCATGATAGAATTAATACGCTACAGCGGGAAACCAGCTTTATTTCCCATCAGGACCGAGAGATAACTAGTTTGGCAAACAAGATCGAGAAGAACATTCTTGATATGGAAACAGGACAGAGAGGTTATATTATCACCGGCGATGGAAAATATCTGGAGCCCTATAATTTGGGAAAAGCACAATGGAAGGCAAGCTATGATAAGCTCTCCGTGCTGAATGCTAATGATTCCTTGCAACTTCAGCGTCTGGTGGACATCGAAAATAGTATCCAGCATTGGATCGAGCAATCCGGGGATTATGTAATAGAGTTGAAAAAAGAGGGACAGGAAGCCGAAATCTTACGATATTTCAATTCGGATGATGGCAAGGACCAAATGGACCGGATTCGTAGTCAGTTCAGTACTTACCGCGAGACGATGAATGAGAACACTAATACTCTGATAGCCGAACAGGCAGATCGAAACAAATTGCTGCTAGATTTCCTTTATATTGCTTGGGCAATTATTGCTATTACCTCTGTGGTCGCCTCGTGGATCATTTCACATGCTATCGTTAGTACGATTCGTAAGGTTACCCATACGATTGCTGGTTTAGATTCTTCTGTAGATATGAAGACAAGAGTGGAGATTACCACGAATGATGAAATCAGCGATCTCAGCGTCGCTACGAATCATCTGATAGATACGCAACAAGAGCGGATATGGATTCAGGATCATGCTAACGATTTACTGTCAAGATATCCGGGCATCACACATGTCTCACAACTGGGAGACATCTTTTTAAGTAAAACGGCAGAAGTTATTGATTATCCATACAGTGCCTTATATATACGGACACAAGAACATGATCAGGACTTGTTTAATAGAACCTCCACGTTTGGTGGGAGTAGCAACATTACAGATCATCGGATATTTCATATCGGAGAAGGTTTGGTTGGTCAATGTGCTAAAGAGGCGCGCTTGATGCATATACAGGATCTTCCGGAGCATTATATCAATATTCAGTCTGGGCTGGGCGTTTTTGCGCCGAAAACCCTTTTATTACTTCCAGTTTCTTTTTCAGGTGAAGTAGTTGCTGTGGTGGAAATTGCGACCTTCTCTCCGCTTACGGAGCGGCAGATTGAATTCTTGGATTCTATTTCAGATGCGTTCGGCGCTGCAATTAACAGTACGATCAGCAGTATGAGAATTGAGCAGCTTCTGGAACAATCCCAGCGTTTAAACGAAGAACTTCAGGTGTATACCGAAGAACTACAAACTCAATCTGAGGAGCTGCAAATCCAGACAGAGTCGCTACATGCAACGAATAGAAAGCTGGAGGAGAAGAATCTCTTAGCCGAACGAAAGTCATTTGAGGCTGAACAAGCTCAAATCGAGCTTGCTCAATCTGCGGAGTTATTGCGGCAAAGCTCTCAATATAAATCGGAGTTCTTGGCCAATATGTCTCATGAACTCCGAACCCCGCTTAACGGCATATTGTTACTCTCCGAATTTCTCATGGAGAATCAGTCGGGAGCTTTAAGCGAGGAGGATATTGAATTCTCACAAGCTATACATTCTTCTGGACAAGATCTGCTTAGGCTGATTAACGATATTTTGGATTTGTCCAAGGTTGAAGCAGGGAAGCTGAATATTGAAATTGAAGCAATAAATCTAACGGAGATCCCGGAGGCTATGCTTCAGAGCTTCAATCAGCTTTCTCGAAAAAAAGAGATTCCTTTCCATATACAAATCGGGGAGGACTTACCTCCATTATTTTATTCGGATGCTCAAAGGGTACGGCAAATTATTATAAATCTGCTGTCCAATGCGTTTAAGTTTACAGCTAAAGGCTCAATAACGCTTGAAATACGCTTAGCGACTAAAGACGAGTTAGTGAAATTAGGAAATTTGGAAACAGGGTTATTTATTGCTTTCGCCATCAAAGATACTGGAATTGGGATCCCCTATGAGAAGCAGTCCATTATTTTCGAAGCTTTTCAACAGGCGGATGGAAATACAGAACGTCAATATGGTGGAACTGGGCTTGGGTTATCCATATCCAGAGAACTCGCAACACTGCTCGGCGGTAGAATTACAGTGGAGAGTCAAGAAGGAATGGGTAGTGTCTTTACGGTGTATTTGCCATTGAAGCTTCAGGACCCTAGCCTTGAAGAAACCACTGAGAAAGTAGTAGCTCTTAATCATGAGGAAGAAGGTTCGGTTGCTCTTGCCGCTGCAACCAGTGAGAATATTAGTAGCGATTTCACCTCGCTAAATCATAAGCATGTTCTAATTGTGGATGATGATGAGCGGAATCTGTTCGCGCTGTCTAACATGTTAAGGAAGCGTGGACTGCAAGTGACTACAGCTGCGGATGGAGAGAGAGGCATACATGCGCTGGAGCAATCTGCATCCATAGACATCGTTCTTATGGATATCATGATGCCGGTAATGAACGGCTATGAGGCTATCAATCGAATCAGAGAAATACCAACAAAGAAGGAAATTCCAATTATAGCGCTGACTGCGAAAGCGCTGAAGGAAGATAAGGCGAAAATCTTACAAGCGGGAGCAACAGATTATCTCAGCAAGCCCATTAACTTAGACCGTTTATTAGCTTTGATGCAATTGCTCTTAACTAGTGATTCATAGAGTGCTAGATTCTAGAAAAATCAAACAAGCGCGCGCCAATACTTCATTGGCGCGCGCTTGTTTAGTTTGTGCGATATGTCTATTAATAACGTTATGCTTCTTATTGTTGAACGGAATCTACTACGACTTTAGCAGCTGTGCCGATTGGTGGCAGGCTCTTAGTCAGCATAGGGCTGTAGAATCCTATAACTTTTGCGCCTTTTACAAGCTCGCTGCTGTTTACAGCTTTGCCATCGGTATTAATTAGCGCGGTATCTTTGCTAATGCGAAGTACTACTTCTTGTTGTGACTGTTCGTTCAGGCCGCTGCCTTTAACGGTGATGCTGATGTTTCCTTCATCGTCTTTTTGAACTTCTTCAATGGTACCTGCAGTACCCAAAAGATCATTTTGTTTCTGCTCATCTAGAACAGTGATCTTGTAAGTTGGAGTTTGCGGTGGCAGGCTCATGGTCATGATCATGGAATGCTCTGCTTTTACGGTCATACCGATATGAAGATCTTTTAGAGCAAGTTTAGTACCGTCTGCCATTTCGATAGTCGTATCTTCACCTACATTCAGTACGATGCCATCTGTGCCTACACCCTGGATCTGAACGGATTGGTATTTGCCCTCATTATTGACAGCTGTAATCACGCCAGTCTTGGTCATATGCTCTTCCTGATTAGCAGCAGTGATCACGATGGAATCTCCCTTCACTGTCATGTTGTGGTGGATGATTTCACTTACAAAGGAAGCTGGAACGTACAAAATGGAGTCAACCAATTGTGGTGCAGTTCCAAGCGTAGTATTCATTTTATTAATGCTATAGCGATCTTCTCCGGCTTTCACTGTAGTGAACACAGCACCATTGATAAGATCAACGGATTTAGTTTGTCCATTCCAAGTCAATTCAAAGCCAAGTGCTTCAGTAACCGAACGAAGTGGCACCATAGGCTCTTTGCCATTTGTAGTTTGGAAGCCTGTTTCTTTCAGAGCGGAACCGTTGATTTCAATCGCAAATGTTTTTTGGTTAGCGCTAACGGTAGTTTGAGCAGCATCATTTTTGGCAGAAGTTGTTGTTGGTGCGGCATAGGCTGCTCCTGTTGATAGTGCTAGGGACAAAGTTAAAAGAACTGTACTTGTTTTTAAAATGTTGTTCATAGTTGTGAGCTCCTTTTAATTTCATTTGTTAGTGTTGTTATTATCTAGACGGGACATCCCTCAAATATGTTGCAGTTTTTTGCATAAAAAAGAGTAAGAGATCCTTCCGTTTGTAGTAAAATGGAAATATTAACAATCGCTCACATTAGGAGGCGCTATGGAGTCATTCAAAGATCGACTTAGATTCATGAAGGTCCAGCAGGACGGGCTTATTAAGGAATATGAAGCTCTGATCGCGGAATATGAAAGTCACGATCTGGTCAACGAGAATGAACACTTAAAGAAGCAATATGAGAAACATAAGCTTGCTTTAGTGGAGTTAAAGACTCAGGTAGGGAAGCTTCAAGAAGAGAATACAGAGCTAAAAGTTACGCTAACGGAACAAATTTTAGATGAGAAGCTTGGCATTCTTAGTCTGTCGAGACAGAAGCTGCAGACTTATTTTGCCTCTAAAAGCCTTGCCCATACGGACCGGCTGACGGCTTTTGAGATGGACACAAAGCGTCATATTCAGCAGCTGTACCAAACAGCCGCGAGGCAGCTCGGTGAGGATAAAGCGGAGTTATCCAGTCGACTTGGAGCGTTGTCGGCGGAGTTAAATGAGCGTGTACTAGCGCAGCGACAAAGACTGAGGGAATCCGAAATTGCTCTGAACTCCAGAATGGATAACGGATTACATGATTTTGCCTCAGAAGAGATCAGTGAAGAAGTATTGGAACGTCGAAGAAAACAAAATCAGATCGAAATGAAAATTGGACTAGGCTGGATTAACAAGCTTGGGATCTTGTTGCTGATCTTGGCCGTGGGAGCAGCATTCAGATACTCCTATTCCAATTGGTTCACCGGTTATATGAAGGGAGGCGCCTTTTTCCTACTGGGTTTACTGATGTTAGGGGGCGGGGAGTGGCTATACCGCAAAGGAAAAGGGACGTTCGCTTTAGGGCTACTTGGCGGCGGGATTTCAGTGCTGTACGGCTCTATTTTCTATAGCTATTTTTTACTGGATATTATCAGTATTTATGTAGGGCTGTCCTTATCCGTGCTCGTCACATTGACTGCGGTGCTCCTGTCTTTAAGGTATGAATCACGAAGTATTTGTGCGTTGGGTTTAATCGGAGGGTACCTGCCGCTATATTCTTATCTTGGGGCTTTCGGGCTTTCAGGCAACGCAGTTTATGTGGCAATGGGCTACTTATTTCTTCTGAATTTATTCATTCTACTAATTTCCTTCCGCAAACGCTGGAACGTGGTCAATTACATCAGCTACTTATTTAATACACCCTCCATGCTGATATTAATAGCGTTATCGGATAGCAACGGAATGAATATGATTTATGCGATGCTGACTTTTGCGATGTACTTGGGCATTACGTTATGGTACCCGTTCAAGTATCGCTCCAAGTTGTCTTGGTGGGATTTCTCTCTACTGGGATGCAACACGTTTATTAGCTGTCTTACCTTGTATCTTCTATTTCTGGATGCAGGGCTCAAGGATTACAATGGTGCGCTGGCGCTGCTCTTCTGTCTGCTGTATCTAGGGCTTGGACGAGGGCTTGAAAAGCTGATGCCACAAGAAAAAGAAAGCATGTTGCTGTTCTACGCTACTTCGCTGACCTTTGGTATTCTGATGATTCCGTTCCAATTCGGAGCGGCTTGGTGGTCCATTGGCTGGTTGGTTGAAGGCGTTGTGCTTACCTTGTTTGGTAATCTGAATCGGTTTAAAGGGATGGAAAGGGCAGGCTGGGGTATTTTAACGCTTTGCCTTGCGGTGTTCTTCGGATTAAATGTACCAATGCAGCTCAGTATAGCCAATGAATGGTTGAATTCCGCAGACGTCTATTTTCCGCTAAAATATGTCTTCATTACTGCAGGCATGCTGATCATTGCCGTATGGTACGCCGTTCAGCATAATCGAAAGGATGTCCTACAGCGCAGTGAGCCTTACGAAATCACCTTAGCCCTGTGGTTTAAATACGCGGCATTATTGAATTTCTGGATCTATGGTTTGTATGAATCGAGAAGACTGTATCGTCTGGCTGTACCGGAGGATTTCTCGCATAGAACCTTCTATAATTTGCTGCTGTCCGCTCTGTTAACTATTGTTCTGGCCTATGTATTGCCAAAGGTGAAGGTGCTTTATGACACGATTGTTAAGTATTTTGTGAGACTTCTCTTTGGGATCGGCTACGCTATTTGTTTGGTGATTACAGTAGGCTTGCCAAGCCTGCAGAATGATCTTTCACGTAATACTGGTGCTGATTATATCGCGCTGAGTGTACTTATCATCTTCAATATCTTCGTGTGGTTTAGTGGACGTGATCTGCTGATCACCTTGCTTAAACGTGAGTATAAAAGTATGGAAATCTATCCTGTCTTCATGGGAGTGTATCTACTCGGAATCATCACCGCTTTTCTAGGGGTACAGCTGCAATTAAGCGATGCGGGATTAATATTTAGTCTTGTGTATCTGTTGATAGCAGTTCTGTTCATCATGTACGGCTTCCGCAAAAGATATGTGTATATCCGGCGCTTCGGCCTTGGATTAACGCTTCTGGCGACAGGTAAGCTGCTGCTATACGATCTTGGACTACTGAATACCGGAAGTAAAATTATCGCTTATGCCAGCTTTGGGATTTGCCTGCTCGGGATCTCCTATCTCTATCAAAAGGTGTCAAACAAAATGGAGGAGGGGCAGGCAGCGACGGAGAATGTGACTAAGGGGTAATTTACAATGTGAATCATGGGAAGGAAGACAGGGATGTATCAGACTTATATTTTCGATCTGTACGGTACACTGATTGATATTGAGACCGATGAGGAGCAATCTGAGGTATGGGAAAGGTTGGCTCTCCATTTCGGATATCAGGGACTCTCTCTATCAGGTGGTGAACTGCAAGAACGGTTTTTGCGGGAGCGGAATCTTCAACTTGGTGAAGCCGCACGGAGCTGCGAGTATCCGGATTTCGTAATGGAGGAAGTGTTTCGGTCTGTGGCCCGTCAATTAGGTGGAGAACCGGATCAAGCGTGGTTATATGAAACCGTGAGGTGGCTACGGACGTTATCGATGCTTCATATCTCTCTATATGAGGGTGTGACTGAAATTCTACAAACGTTAAGAGAACGTGGCAAAAAAGTATTCTTGCTCTCCAACGGGCAGAAGACATTTATTGAGGCAGAGTTAACTATGCTCGGAATCATACATCTATTTGATGGCATTGCGATCTCTTCGGAAGCAGGGGTGAGCAAGCCTGATCCGCTATTTTATCGCTATTTAGTTGAAAGGTACGGAGCGGATTTGAGCTCAGCCATTATGATTGGAAATGATCCTCGTACGGATATTGAGGGGGCTCTGAAGGCAGGGATTGATTCCTGTTACATTCACACGGCTTCTTCACCGTCCGATATGGTTGTGAAGAGTACGTATTCTATATGGGATGGTGGTTTGCGGCAAATCCCAGGTTGGAACTCATAGTTGACTTAAAAAGTCCCCGTCCCCGGCTTCTTACTCACCGGTTACGGGGACTTCGTATGATCACAACGCCGTTTGTTTGTTATTGATTAAATTACGCCTTCAGCCAACATAGCATCGGCTACTTTCTTGAATCCAGCGATGTTCGCTCCTGCAACGAGGTTACCGGACTGTCCATACTGCTCGGATGCATCTACAGACTGTTGATAGATGGAAACCATGATCTCATGCAGTTTCGTATCAACTTCTTCAAAGCTCCAGGACATACGCATGCTGTTTTGGGCCATTTCAAGCGCAGATACAGCTACGCCGCCAGCATTAGCAGCTTTGGCAGGTGCGAATAGCACGCCAGCTTGTTGGAACTGGTGAATAGCTTCAAGGGTGGATGGCATGTTAGCGCCTTCGCCTACTGCTTTAACACCATTCTCAATCAGTTTCAATGCCATGGCTTCATCAATCTCATTCTGAGTAGCACTCGGAAGGGCGATATCACAAGGAATAGTCCAAATTTGCGTGGAATCTTCGGTATACACAGCGTTAGGGTGTTCATTCACATATTCACTTATCCGTTTTCTTTCGACTTCTTTCAGGCGGCGGACAGTTTCGAGGTTAATGCCGTTTTCGTCATAGATATATCCAGCGGAGTCACTACAAGCTACGACTGTTGCACCTAGCTGTACAGCTTTTTCAATCGCATAGATCGCTACGTTACCAGAACCGGAAACAACAACGCGACTTCCTTCAAAGGAAAGGCCTTTTGCTTTCAGCATCTCGTTTACGAAATAAACTGTACCGTAACCAGTAGCTTCTGTCCGAGCCTGACTTCCGCCGTAACCAATACCTTTACCAGTCAATACGCCAGCCGGATATCCTCCGCGGATCCGCTTGTATTGTCCGTACATGTAACCAATCTCACGACCACCTACACCGATATCTCCTGCAGGAACGTCTTGGTCAGGACCGATGTAATTTTGCAATTCAGTCATGAAGCTTTGTGCAAAACGCATGATTTCGCCTTCGGATTTTCCTTTAGGATCAAAGTCGGATCCGCCTTTACCTCCGCCGATGTGTTGGCCGGTAAGAGCGTTTTTGAAGATTTGCTCGAAGCCGAGGAATTTGATAATACTAGCATTAACGGAAGGGTGAAAGCGAAGTCCACCTTTGTAAGGTCCAATGGCACTGCTGAACTGTACACGATATCCACGGTTAACTCTGACCTTGCCTTGATCATCTGTCCAAGGAACACGGAACATAATCAAACGTTCTGGCTCAACCAATCTTTCCAGAATGGCATTTTCCTGATACTTAGGTTCAGCAGCCAGGATTGGAAGCAAAGATTCAAGGATTTCCTTTACAGCCTGATGGAATTCGGGCTCGAAAGGATTACGCGCAACAACCTGTGCGTATACGTCTTCGATATAACGATGTGCTTTGTTGCTGTTTGTGTCTAATTGCTGGGAAGATACAGAGCTCATGAATTCAACCGCCTTTTCTAGTATTCAATTTGGTCCAACACTTTTTTTATATTTTGGCACAAGTCAATGTTCCTCACAACTGTTTTTATTAAATAACTTACCTGAAGTGGAATGTTGCAGAGCCTGTGATAGCAAGAAAAGTGTGAACAAACCGCGGTATACTTCGCGTAATGACGCGTTAAAGCGTGAAATATGCTACAATGGAGATGTAATAATTGTAGGGAGATGAAATTTGAAAAATGAGTGACAAATTAAACGAGCAGGAATTAGTAACCGTATTATCTGCCAAAACCAAAGTAGATCCTAAATTAATTCGTTTAGTATTGAAGCATGAACAGACCTTTATCAATAACGCCAAGGCCAATGCCAAAGGCGAGGTAGACATCGACAATGATGATCTGGTTGATTATGTTGTTGGCCAGCGTGATGTGAAGCTGGATGAAATCACAGTGGAGACGATTCTTGATGCGGAGATGGATTACTTAATGGATAAAGGGTTGGCAGGATACATCGATTAACCCGTGCACATTTCCGGCTCTAAAGCCTTTAATATAGAGGATATTGAGCCGGAATGAAAAAAGTAGGCATTTACATTGCATTCAATGATTTAGTGTGGTACAATGAAGTTAATCATAAATTTAACCCTTAATTCACATATTGTAAAAGGTTATCATTTGTGCGTATGAGTCCTTTTCCAATGTGTGAATTTTTATTTGTTCGTACACTACGTAGGAATAAAAGGACATGTGTTAAATAAAATATTGGAGGTAATATCATGCAAACAGGTACAGTTAAATGGTTTAATGCAGACAAAGGATTTGGTTTTATCGAGGTTGAAGGTGGAAGCGACGTATTCGTACACTTCTCCGCAATCACAGGCGACGGATTTAAATCTTTGGACGAAGGCCAACGCGTTGAGTTCAACGTAACTCAAGGCGCTCGTGGACCACAAGCCGAAAACGTTGTAAAACTGTAATTCGAAAATTAGGCTGCCCTTAACACAAGTTGAGGGCAGCTTTTTTATTTTTCATCTTATGAATCTGCCCCTAATAGGGTGGCGAAATCGTCTCGATTCGATCCAAGGAGGGGTACTTATGTATTTTCGTAAAAAAGCACTGGAGGATCTTCCGCAGGAAGACACAGCCATTTGGTCTTGTACCAAGGAAGGTTGCACCGGTTGGATGCGCGATAATTTTGCATTTCAGTACGTACCTACCTGCTGGCAATGTAACTCTCCCATGACGAGAAGTATGAAGATACTGCCAATGCTTGTGAACACGAATTCAGATATGAAGGCTATGAAGAAAGGCATCACGATTAAGTAACAGCCTTTACTAAAACCATGCTAGAGATGGTTAAATAGAAGCAGCTAACATACTCAAACAGCTGGACCCTTGATGGTGGGCAGCTGTTTTTTGTTTGAGTATTTTTATTTATGGTCGAGCAGTTTCTCCCACTCGGTTAAGATGATATTCTCTGAGAGATGCTTCAAATGTTCAGGAACCTCTACATGGCACATCAATTCCAGGCTGTTGCCGTCCGGGTCGTTGAAGTACACAGAAGCATTCCCTTGATAAGCTCGAATAAAAGGCTCAACGGAAGTTCGATTACGGAACGGAACAGCGTCTACCCCAATGGATTCCAGCCATTGCAGTGATTGCTTCAGATCCTCATAAGTTACGCGGAAGGCAATATGCCGTAAAGATGGGTGGTATGGCGTTTCTACTTCCTTTCCTTCCCAAATGCCGATCCAACTCCGACCTTCCTCAATCCAGAAGAATGCAGTTTCCTCATCCCGCCAGGCCATTTTTAATCCCAATTTCTCATAAAATTCGATAGATACCTCAAGATTGCTTACTGGTAAATGTGCTTCGTATAGTCCTTTTATCATATTCTCGTCTCCTCGTGCAGGCTTAGCCTGAATTCTATCAATAACTACCAGGTTCTTCCGTGTATCAGTTCCCATTCTTTCCAGGGTACCATTCCTAGCTCAGGTCTGGGTGAATCAGACAGTACAGCTAGGAACTCTAAGGAATGACCATCTGGATCACTGAAATACACGGATACGGCTGGCATCCAGCCAAATACATACAATTGTCCCTTATCATCATCGAGGAAGTTGGAGGTTTCAATCCCCTTGGCCTTTAGGCAGGATACTGACTGCTTCAAATCCTCAAGCGTTACTTGAAAAGCAAAGTGCTGACGCACAACCTCGGAAGGTGCCTTCTCCCAAATCCCCAGCATGGCCTGATTACGATCTTCTCCAATCCAGTAAAATCGCCGCTTGCGGCCTTCAGTATTCTCCGAATGTGCTAAGGGTAGTCCTAGAACATGTTCATAGAAATGAGCAGATTGTTCAAGGTTAGTCACGTTCAGATGGGTTTCAAACAGTCCTTTGATCATAGGGCGGCACCTGCCGGGCTAATGATTTTGCGAGCTAAATTTAGGAATGATTCTAAGACTAGGCGAATGCGATCTTCAATTTCTTGACCACCCTCGTACCCGTCGTATTCAACCTCGAACCGCTTGCGCTGCATCCCACCGATGGAGATCCAGTCTGGCGTATTAATCCCATGTAGATTGCGTACAACCGCCTGCAATTGAAGCAATGAGCTTACACCTACAGCTCCACCTGCAGAGCTAGCAGACAATACCACTTTGCCGTTGAAGTGCGTCTGGCCTAGATGGTCGAGAGCATTTTTCATCACGCCGCTCATGGAACCGTGGTATTCCGGGGTAATCAGGATGATTGCGTTCGCAGTTAGCATCTCTTGATGGAGGGCGCTTAGATGCTCATGCTCCGCGTAAGACTCATCTGGTGAATAAAAGGGCAGGGGGCGTTTATGGAGATTAAACAGGGTGACTTGTTCGCCTTGCTGATTAATAAAATGTGCGGCATGCTCTGCCAACTTTGTGCTGGTCGCTTCTTTTCGATTGCTGCCTGTCAGGATCATGACTTTCATCTGTATCCACTCCTATAAGGTCGATTGCTATAAACCAATGATAGCTGAATCGACATTTGTTGACGTCAGCACATGGAATGAACCTGCATAATAAAAACGCTCAGCAATTGTGCTGAGCGTCTAAGACTATAGTTGTAGATGAGCTGTGGCGCTATGAGTTGTAGCCGCTTTTCAATGCAAAAATGGCAGCTTGAGTCCGATCCGATAAGTTCAGCTTTCCCAGTACATGACTGACATGTGTCTTAACAGTCTTCTCGGTGATGACCAGCTTACTGGCAATCTCTTTGTTGCTCATACCTAGTGCAATGAGGTCTAACACTTCCTGCTCTCGCGGAGTAAGAAGCTCAGATCCGGTGATTGTAACCGATGTAGTACTGGATCCATTCAGATCTGAGTTGCTAACATTCAGTTGTTCTGGTGTAGAAGCTGCCATTAGATTCATCAGTTGGCTGGCAGCTGCGGAATGCAGCTCAACTTGACCACTTTGTACCTTACGGATGGCGACTACCAGCGCTTCTGGTTCTATGTCTTTTAGCAAATATCCTTTGATCCCTACGCGGATAGCAGGGAGTACATGATCCTGATCTGAAAAGGAGGTCAACACAATGATTTTGACCTGTGGATGGGAGATCCGCAGCTGTTTAGCCGTCTCGATGCCATCCATAACGGGCATGTGCAAATCCATTAATATGATATCCGGATGGAGCTCGGCCGTTCTCTCTAGTGCCTCGCAGCCGTTCGATGCTTCTCCGATAACCTTGATGTCCGGTTGTGTCGAGAGAAACACTTGTAGCCCTCGACGAACCATTGCATGATCGTCAACCAGTAATAAACCTATTGTCATTTGTGATCACCCGACTTCATGTGGATTGGAGGGGCAAAGGGATGGTTACCTCAATCGTTGTGCCTTGGTGCTCCTCACTGTAAATATGAATATGGCCGTAGAGCGCCTCAGCTCTTTCCTTCATAATATGCAGGCCGAGAGATTCATTGGTGTCTGTGTTACAGCGCCGTTTGGCACCGCCCTTGCCCTGATCGGCAATGCTCAGTATCACCTCGGTAGCGTTTAAATGTAGAGATACTTCAGCTTTAGAAGCTCCGGAGTGCTTACGTACATTATTAAGTGCTTCTTGACCAATGCGCAGCAGTCCTTCTTCCACATTGCGGGGAAGTTCGAGTACACCGCTGCGTTGAGTCTGTATTAACAGCCCTAGTTGCTGACCATGAGCCTGCAGCGCGGTCAATAACCCGGCTTCCAGTCCTGCAGGACGAAGCTGCATGATTAAAGCACGCATTTCTTTGAGTGCAGATTGAGAGAGCTCTTGAATATCGCGGACAGCCTCAGCAGCCGGATGGGAGGTGTGCTCTTGCTGCAGCATGCTTTCTACACCTTTGGCCGTCATCGAGAGGGAGAACAGAATCTGGTTCACCGAGTCGTGGAGGTCACGGGCCAGTCGATTCCGCTCGTCCAGACGCGCGATTTCGCGGCGCTTCTCTCCGAGCTGTACACTTTCCAGTGTAGCTGAAATATGCTCGGCAATCGCTTCGAGTACTTCTCCATCTGCGGTTGCGGAGGCGAGTGCTTTAGGTGAGGTGATGAGTAGAATGGCTGAACCATGTGCAGTAATCTGCCGAAAGGGGACGGCAAGCATTACAACTCGCTCTGTAACAGGCTGTTCGGAACAGCATGAGTTCGTAATTTCCTGTTCTTCGTCAGAGGTTAATGTTGCGAAGCGCTGTCCTTTTGCAATATCCCTTAGACGATTCTTAAAGGAATCCGAGAGCTCAAAAGGAGCTAATTCAGGTGTTATATTAGCTGCATGAGCGGCTGCATGTACTTCGAATTTGCCCGCGTGTTGTCCAATGATCGCTGCAAAAGGCCAATCGAAATATTGGCCAATCAGGGCGGTGGTTTTCTCCACCAGAATGCTTGGGGAGATGCATTCACTAGCCGTTATATTCAAAGCAGCGCTGAACTCCCCTAATTTGGCGTACAGATTGGCACGACGCTGCTCGGTGCTATATAGCTGCATGCGTTCAATGGCACTGCCAATTTGCAGGGCCACGGATTGTAGCAGAGCCAGCTCACTGTCGGGGTAATGTGCTTTGCCTGGTGCAGCTACATTCATAAGCCCTAAGTAGCGTTCGCCTGAATGCAATGGGATAGTGGCGTGGTGGGTGATCCCCAACGTATCGCCCCAGTTATATTGCCTGGCATTACTCAGCCGCTTGCAGTTTAGAATGTTAACAGCATGCTCTAGCCGTCCATCCCATAGGCGTTCTAAGCACCAGCAGCTTCCACACTGCATCGGCTGTTTATTGTCCCGTTGCAGCGCTGGCGGTAAACCCCGATCTGCGGCGAATTCATACTCCATATTCTCTTCGCTCAGGAAGATCCAGCCTGCCGTATTTCCTGTTAGATCTAACAGCTTGCCCATAACTGTATCGAGCATCGGTTTGAGCTCATTGGAACTGTTTAAGGTCTCCGCAATCGTCTTGAGCGTCAATAACTCGTGGATTCCGGTTTCTTCCGGCATGAGGTTCTCCCCTTTAGATTAATTAGGTTCTATCTATTGTAACGTAGAATGCTTCATTCATTCTAATATTTATGTAATCATGAAGCGATAAAAAAGGTGGACCCTTAAGATCTGGTATGACCTTAGAGAACCACCTAAATAAATTCGTTAATTTACAGCTGCAGGGGTAGTGGAAGGCGTGCTGTGTTCTACATCATCGTGCTGAATCAGTCCATGTTTCTCCCAAGCTCGACTCTTCCAGCGGAAATACATAATGACAGCTCTTGTCCACTCATCAGCCGCAGTGGCAATCCACACACCGGCTAATCCTAGGTTAAGCTGGAATACCAGAAAATAGCCAAGGGGTAAGCTCATGCAGACCATGGAGATCAGTCCCATATATACTGGGAACTTCGCATCACCCGAGGCGCGTAGTGAGTTAATGATGACCAAATTAGTTGTGCGCCCGGTCTCTAGGAAGAAACTAAGCAGTATAACCTGAGCCCCCATCAGAATAATGTTCTCGTTGTCTGTGAAGAGGCCGAATAGCGGTACCCGGAAGACGATCACAAGCACATCTATTACTACTGTGACCAGAAGTGCCCACTTCACACTGGTGAATACACGCTTATAGGCCTCCTTGGGACGTCTAGCTCCCACCAGATGTCCTACGATAATGGAGGTTCCCATAGAGACGGCTACACTGAATAAATAAATATAATTGGAAATGTTGAGCGCATATTGACGAGTGGCCATAGCCTCGGCGCCCAGATAGGTAATATACAGCGTGAATACGAGCTGACAAGATTGATAAATAATCGATTCAAACGCGGACGGGATGCCGATTTTGAGAATTTGCTGCACATATTTTTTGGAAAGATGAATGTAGTAGGTTAACTTTACCCGTACCTCCATCACTCTGTAGAGCAATAAGAAGAAAATAATAAGACAGATAAACCGACTGACAACCGTTGAGATAGCTGCACCTTCGACACCTAACGCTGGAAGTCCAAAATGACCATAGATGAGTAAGTAGTTACCCACCACGTGAATGATGTTCATCAGCAAGGATACGACCATCGTCTGTTTAGTGAAACCGTGCGTACGGATTGTGGTCGCCAGAGCATTGATTAATGCTTGGAGAAAAATACCGCCCCCGACAATATGTATATAGGATTTAGCGTAAACGAGAATATCCCCTTTTACATTCAGGGCAGTTAGTAGAGTCCCTCCGAATATCAGCAAAAACGTACTTAGGAGAATTCCTACTAACAGGTTTAGGGTAATGGCATTGCCGGTCACTTGAGCGGCTTCCAGAGGTTTTTTGGAACCGAGGTATTGGGAGACCACAATCGCTGCGCCGTTACCAATTACACTGAGAACTAAAATAGCCATCGCGATAATCTGATTCGCTGCGCCAACACCCGATACGGCATCGTCCGATACGGAGCTGATCATAAAAGTATCCACACTGCCCATGAGCATAAATAGGAACAGTTCCAGGAATATCGGCCAAGTTAGTTTTACAAGGTTAAATTCTTGGTGATTATTGTGCTTCATTGTACACCTTCTTACATCATGATTAAATTGCTGTTATTCCATAAACAAACTGTAATGTTAGCACAGCTTTCATGAAAATGCAGTACTTTTACAAAAATATGACAAAAGGTTGTTAATGTCTGCAAAGATAAAGCTGGCAGCAGCACATTAGTATCCTCCAGGTAACTACATCACAATAAAGTGCCTACTTCCCTTAAAGGATGTAAGGATCTACAATTTGTACATGACTTACTAAAATATATTAACAAGGAGTGCAAATAAATATGAAATTGCAATTAGCATTGGATCTAGTGGATATTGCGGGAGCGAAAGAGATTGTCTCAGAGGTTGCTGAATATATAGATATCGTTGAAATTGGAACACCTATCGTTATTAATGAAGGCTTGCATGCGGTGAAAGCAATAAAGGAAGCTTTTCCTGCTTTGACAGTATTGGCTGATTTGAAAATAATGGATGCTGGTGGATATGAAGTGATGAAGGCGGCAGAAGCTGGTGCTGATATCGTTACTGTGCTTGGTGTATCTGATGATGCTACCATTCGGGGTGCGGTGGAGGAAGCTAAGAAGACGAATAGAGAGATTCTGGTTGACCTGATCAATGTAAAAGATATTAAGTCAAGAGCGGCTGAAGTAGACGCACTTGGCGTAGACTATGTCTGCGTACACTCTGGATATGACCATCAGGCGGAAGGGAAAAATTCTTTTGCAGATTTGAATGCAATTAAAAGTGTGGTTAAACAGGCTAAAACCGCTATCGCTGGGGGTATCAAGCTAAGTACGCTTCCGGAAGTTATTGCAGCGAATCCTGATCTTGTTATCGTTGGCGGAGGCATTACGGGTGAGGCTGATCAAAAGGCCGCAGCGGCAGAGATGAAACGTCTAGTTAACCAGGCTTAAGATTACAATGGATACATTGAAATATGCGCAGCAAATTATAGAGGAGCTTCAGCGCTCCATTTCTCAGCTTGATCATCAAGAGGCTGAACGAATGGCTGAACTGCTTCTTCAGTCGAATAAGGTATTTGTGGCCGGGGCTGGTAGATCAGGATTGATGGGACGAGCTTTTGCAATGCGACTCATGCATGTCGGTAAAGAAGCGTACGTCGTGGGAGAAACGGTAACCCCGGGTATTGAGCCTGGTGATGTGCTTGTGCTCGGTTCGGGTTCAGGAGAGACTAAGGGGCTGATCTCTATGGCAGAGAAGGCCAAAGGAGTAGGTGCAGAGGTTATTGCCGTTACGATTGCGCCGGACTCGACCGTCGGACGTTTAGCGAGCTATGCAGTGAAGCTGCCGGGATCTACAAAAGATCAGACCAGCGGAGGCTACAGCACGATTCAGCCAATGGCTTCTTTATTCGAACAGACGATGTTAGTCTTTTACGATGCAGTGATTCTGCGGATGATGGAGAAGACGGGGCAGACGACTAAGCAGATGTTCGGCAAGCATGCTAATTTAGAGTGAGAGTACAGAAACGAATGCCTTCCTAGTAAGGAGGTTATTCGTTTTTGTGTTAGTATGACAACAGGAGAGAGGAGGCGCTTTAGTTATGGCGACCGAGATTAAAGATCGCATCAATTTGAAGGAAATTAACTGCGAGAAGGAACTAACGCTTGCGGTGATCGGAGGCAAATGGAAGCTGATAATCCTGTGGCATCTTGGGCTTGAAGGGACAAAGCGGTTCAGTGAGCTGAAGAAGCTAATTCCTCATATCACGCAGAAAATGTTGACCAATCAGCTTCGAGAGCTTGAAGAAGATCAGTTGGTTCTTCGGAAAGTGTATGCCGAGGTTCCTCCAAAAGTAGAGTATTCTCTGACTTCATATGGACAAAGCCTGCTTCCCGTCCTTCGATTGATGTATGATTGGGGTAAGAATTACGGGGAAAACGTGATCTGGAAAGACACGCCGCCGGAAGAAAGATGCTAATCGAATAGACTTTGAACATTAATAATCCCTGAGAGGTCTGAATCGACCTTTTCAGGGATTTTTTTGTGTTCAATATGGAGTGACGTGAATTACGATTTAGGCTTTTTGTTCGAACAGCTTGGCGATCTCGACGATTACGTTCACCGCTTTTTCCATGTTGTCAGCAGAGGCGTATTCGAATTTGCCGTGGAAATTTTCGCCCCCCGTGAAAATATTAGGTGTAGGTAACCCCATGTAGGAAAGCTGTGAGCCATCTGTTCCCCCACGAATCGGGCGGATGATCGGCGTAATGTTCAGATTCTCCATCGCCTCATGGGCAATATCGACAATATGACGCACCGGTTCGATTTTTTCGCGCATGTTGTAATATTGGTCTTTCATTTCAAGCACGATGTTCTCTTCACCATAGATGCTCTTGAATTCATCTACGATGGCAGAAAGAAAGGCTTTACGTGCCTCGAATTTCTCGCGGTCGAAGTCACGAATGATATATTGAAGCTTGCTGAATTCCGGAGTGCCTTCTATGGAGCTAAGGTGGTAGAAGCCATCATAACCGTCTGTGAATTCTGGAGCTTCCTCAGCAGGGAGTCTAAGGTGGAGCGCCATAGCGATTTTTGCGGAATGAATCATTTTTCCTTTGGCAGTACCAGGATGTACATTGACGCCGTAAACCGAGATTTTGGCTGATGCAGCATTAAAGCTTTCATACTCTAGTTCACCGAGTGGGCCTCCGTCCACAGTGTAAGCATAGGAAGCATTAAAAGCAGCTACGTCAAATTTATGAGGTCCGCGGCCGATTTCTTCGTCCGGTGTGAAGGCAACTCTAATCTTGCCATGTTTGATTTCTGGATGCTGAAGAAGGTAATTCATAGCTGTCATAATCTCGGCAATACCGGCTTTATTGTCTGCGCCAAGCAGGGTGGTACCATCGGTTGTAATTAATGTATGGCCTTTATATTCTGCCAGCTCTGGGAAGCTCGCTTTAGACAATACAACATTTAATTCTTTGTTCAAAAGAATATCTTTGCCATCGTAGTTCTCCACGATCTGTGGCTTTACATTTGTTCCTGTGAAATCAGTTGCTGTATCGAGATGCGCTAAAAAACCAATGGTCGGAACATCCTTCTCCGTATTGGCTGGGAGTGTAGCCATGACATACCCATGCTCGTCCACCTGCACTTCATCCATGCCGATCTCCTTGAGCTCTTCGACCAGCTTGTGAGCCAGCACCATCTGCCCCGGAGTGGACGGACAAGTTTCATTATCCTCGTTCGATTGGGTATCCATTTGAGCATACGAAATAAACCGTTCTATAACCTCTTTTTTCACTGTGGGTCATCTCCTCATTACTGTTGTATCTATATAGTATCACTTTCCATATCCGGTCTCATCCCTGAGGAGGAAGATTAAGAGTTAAGATTAGCTTTAATGAGGCGATATTTCTTTCTTTACTAGCTTCGCTGAAAGTAAATACCGGTCCGGTGCTGACCCCACGTATGAAAAAGGATAACAGGTGATCAAGGTAAGAATAGCCTTATCGCTTGGTTTTATTGCGCCGCGTTCAGTCCCGTCTACAATCGTGCTGCCTGTCACTTCATAGGTGAACGTACCGTCCATGCTTTCCAGTTCGATTAGATCTCCTGCGACAAGTTCTCCTAGATTGCGGAATACGGTATCACGGTGTCCAGCAAGCACGCTATTACCGATGGCACCGATGGCTGCGCTACCTATATAGTGTCCAGCTCCTTTTTTTAATTCAGGGCTTTCCGTACCCTCCAGAATAGCCACCTTCTTATTTAAGGTGGGGAAGCGGATTTCTCCAATCACTTCACCCTCTTTATAGGAGGGAGGAGAAGATGGTTGTTCTTTTGAAGAACTGACCATTCCCTTGGGGAGAGGGTTCTCTTCATTTGAAAGGGGGCGGGCGATGGCTTCCTCCCTCTTTTTTGCCCAATCATTTAGGGCCTGCTTGGCCTCGATGGGTGCTTTGACGACTTGGACGATCGAATAAATCAGCACAACTAAAGAGAGTATGAAGATTAGCTTCACGGTTAATAAAACACCATTACGCTTCTTCATACTCTCTCCTCCAGACTTATATTACTAAATGTTATTCTTTCTTCGATTTCAATCTGCGCATGATGATCACGCTGAGTACCGCAATAGCTAAGCTGGCCAGAATTAAGTTATACCAAGGCTCGGCGGTATTTGGAAGCTCGTTGCCTGCCTCTGGTGCTCCCAAAGGAATGTCGCCGTCAGGTAAGGCTACCTCATCGCTTGGCTGAGGTGTTGCACTGGTGGTTTGACTACCAGCACCTGGTGACGCTGCAGGTGTAGGCTCATTACTGCTTCCGCCCATTGGAATCGGTTCTTCAGTAACGCTTATTTCATCGACTGCAGGCGGTGAAGCCGTAGGTGTAGGCGATGGTGTTGCTGTTGCTGTTGGAGGCACTGACTGACCTGGTGTTACGACAGCTGTAGGTGAGGCAGTAGTCGTTGGTGAATCCGTAGGTGTTGTGGTTGGTGCAACCGTAGGTGACGGTGAAGCTTCAGGTGTAGCTGCTGGTGTTTCAGTAGGTGTTTCAGTAGGTGTTGTAGTAGGTTCAGTTGTTGCTGTTGCTGTTGCTGTTGCCGTTGCTGTTGCTGTTGCTGTTGCCGTTGCTGTTGCTGTTGCCGTTGCTGTAGGTGATGGATCAGGTGTAGGTGCAACCGTCGCTGTTGGCGTAGGCGTTGAAGTAGGCTCGGTGGTTGGACCTGGTTCTCCGGAAGCGGAGAATTCAAAAGCTACGGTCGTGGCCTTCCCTTGATATTCGTTGCCGGCTTCCCATGGGAAGGTTACATCCATTTGAATTACACTCTTCTCTCCTCCAGCAAGTGAACCGATGGTTACTCTGCCAGCAGCCTCACTCATCACTCCCGAATAGATGATTACTCCCTCTTTTTCGAGTGTCATTTGGAGAATATTGTACAACTCTACGTCTCCAGAGATGAATTTAAAGTCCACAAAGTAATCAAAGCCTTCTGTGCCATCATTAATAATCGTGTACTCTGAGCTCATTTCGTCACCGGGCTTCATATTGTTCATGGTGGCTGTGCTCGTGGTATGAGAATTCACAGTAAGCTTAATGGTATCCTGAGCGCTTACCCCTCCAGCGTGCCATATTACTCCTACCAGAATAATCAGAACGTAAGCAGCTATGAAGACCGAATGGTATTTCTTCTTCACTTTCTTTGCTCCTTTCTCCTGAGCCCATTGTAGCTGTTGAAAAACAAAATCTGCGGGCTTCCGGCAAAATCCTCCGTTTTAAACGATTATTCCATTCTACATTGTCGAAATAAGTGGTATTGTGAAGTACCACTCTTTCATTCGTGGGCGGAATCTTTCTGAATGAACGGAGAAAGAGGGCATAGCCAAAATACAAATCGTTCGTTATAGCGAATATATAAAGTATAAACAAAATGATATCCAAAGAAAAATGATGTATTACAACTAATTAGATCATATTTGCTTAAATAATAAGTATATGGTCTGTTTATCTGTTGATTTCTCTCTATATCTCTTTATTTTTATATTTTTTAATATCTTATTAGTGTTTTATTAAGAACGGTTTCGAAAACAAAACAAAAAAGGCAAGACGCATATCTAAAACGGGAGAATTCCCGATACTCAGATAACGTCCTGCCTTGTTAAGACTGCAATCTTACAGTTCTTTCATAGCCTCAGCTACAATTTCATAGGAACGAAGACGAGCTTCATGATCATAAATCCCTGCGGAGATAATCAATTCATCTGCTTGTGTCTCTTTCAGAATGTCTTGAAATCGTTCTTTAATCGCTGCTTTATCGCCAGAGAAAGAATAACGCTGCTTATCGAGCATGATTGCTTTTTCTTGTACCGTCCATAGCCCATCCATACTCTCAACGGGTGGTTGTAACTTGCCTGTACGCCCGCGGATGATATTGAGGAACTGCTGCTGCTGCGAGGTAGCTAGCTTTCTTGCCTCATCTACAGTATCGGCTGCTGTAACCCCTAGTCCGACCATAACATAAGGTTTGTCTAGTACTTCTGATGGACGGAAATTACTGTGGTATATGTGCAGCGCCTGAAGTAAATACTCAGGTGCAAAATGGCTGGCAAAGGCAAAAGGCAACCCTAGCTTGGCTGCTAGCTCAGCACTAAAGCCGCTGGAGCCTAAGAGCCAGATGGGAACATTTAAGCCTTCCCCAGGAACCGCGCGTACTCCAGCTGGGCGCGATCCTGCTCCTGCAGGGTCGAAGTAAGCTCTTAGCTCACTTAGCTGCTCAGGGAATTCACTGCCATCGCTTCCGAGCCCGCGACGCAGCGCACGGGAAGCTGGTTGATCAGATCCGGGTGCTCTGCCCAGTCCAAGATCGATCCGTCCCGGATACAGAGATTCGAGAGTCCCGAACTGTTCGGCAATAACAAGTGGTGCGTGGTTGGATAGCATAATGCCGCCAGAGCCAACACGTATGCTTTGGGTGCCACCAGCAATATGTCCGATCAAGAGTGAGGTAGCAGAGCTGGCAACTCCGATCATATTATGATGTTCAGCGAACCAATACCGATGATAGCCCCACTTCTCAGCGTTCCGAGCTAAATCTAGAGAGTTATGAAAAGAGTCTGCCGCGGTCCCTCCTTCCACAATAGAAGCCAGGTCCAGTACGGAGAATCGAATGTCACGAGGTTGTTTCAATGTTATCCCTCCTATAATAAATGCTCTATGCTCATAGAGCAGTATTTGTAGCTACGAATATCGCTACTCGGATAGTATACCATGTAATAAAACTATATACACACTTTAAGTAAGTCGTTTATCTTCCGAGTGAAGAAAGAGGAGGAAAGATGAATTGTTTAAAATAATGTAAGCGCTTCAATAATTCTATTGTTATTTCCAATCGGGCTTGCTATAATCACATCGAAAAGTTCCCTAAAAAAGGAAGTTATCATTATGAAGCCAACCATAAGAGATGTTGCCAGAATGGCCGAGGTGTCGATTAGCACAGTGTCACGTGTTATGAATGCACCGAATTCGGTAGTGGAGAGCAAACGGAATCGAGTGATGGAGGCTGTAGAACGATTGCGGTATCAACCTAATTCATTTGCACGTGGTTTGATTTACAAGAAGTCCTTTACACTGGGCCTGCTTATTCCGGATATTGAGAACCTGTATTTCGCAGGGGTGATTCGGGGGATGCAGGATGCTTGTATCAAGCTTGGGTATAGTCTAATGATCTGCAATACGGACCGCGACAAAGAACGACTACTGTCCTATATTGATAACTTCCATGAGAAGCAGGTGGATGGAATTGTATTCGCCAGTGATTTTCTTTACCCTGAGTATCATGACAAATTGGTCGGTTGTAGAATTCCATTTGTGCTAGTGTCCTCGCATTCCGATGAGTTCGACATTCCAAGTGTGGAGGTGGATGATGAAGCGGCTGCCTATGATGCGGTAAAGTTCCTGATTGATTTAGGTCATAAAGACATTGGTATGATTGGTTTTAACCATGATAATTCCGTATCAGGACCACCACGCTATGAGGGATTTGTAAGAGCACTAACAGAGTCAGGGCTACAGCAGAATATTGTGAAGAGCAAATATGCCAGTCACCGGTTTGAACATGCTTATCAAGCTGCGCACGAACTATTTACGGATTACCCTGAGCTAACTGCTGTTTTCTGTGTTGCTGATGAATTCGCGATGGGGACGATTTCTTATCTGAAGGATCGTAATATTCTTGTTCCGGGTCAGGTATCCGTGATTGGGTTTGATAATCTAAGGATGTCGGGTATGTTCATCCCGAAGCTAACTACGATTGCACAGCCAATTTACGAGTTAGGGTATCGTGCGGCCGAGAAGCTGCATGAATTGCTTACAACAGGTGAAGTGCAGGTATTGAATGAGAAGATGGAGCATAAGCTGATTGTGCGGGAATCTACACGAGAAAAATAGGAGTAGTTCACTTTTGTACCACCCTCTGAAAAGCTTTTCAGAATTCAGCGCTCGTCTTAAGCAACATTTGAATATTTGCTTAGACAATAAAAATAATTTTTACCAAAACATTTCAAATACAGATTGGAAACGCTTACTTTATGTGATACTATAACAAATGTAAGCGCTACAATTAATTGGAATTTGTAATTCGATTCTTTTTTAGTATAGATTCTTAGATTCTGAAAAGCTTTGCAAGGAGGTGATCTGCTACAAGCTGCTTATACATGCCAGGGTACCGGATGATTGAGTCAGAAGCAATCTCTAAAACCATTAAAGGGGATGTACAAAAGATGAAGAAAACCTCAGGACGTAAAAAGTCATTGGCTTTAGTACTGTGTTTATCCTTCACTATGATGCTGAGCGCATGCGGCGGAGGCAATAACAACAATGCAGCGCCTACAGATCCACCTGCAGCGACTACCAGCCCAACAGCAGATAACACTGAGAAAGCTACAGCTGCTCCTAGCACCGAGCCATCGGGATCTCCGCTAGAGCTAGCCATGAAGGGCGACTATAAAGGAACTAAAGTAACGATGTTCGGCCCCTTCGTAGATGCTGACCAAGTGAAATTTGAGAATAGTATTAAAGAGTTTGAAGAGAAGACAGGAATTGATATTCAATACGAGGGCTCAAAAGAGTTCGAAGCTACGATAAACATTCGAGTAGACGGTGGAAATGCTCCGGATATCGCTGATTTCCCGCAGCCGGGACTGCTAGCCTCGATTGCTAAGACTGGCAAGGTTATCGATTTAACTAACGTGCTGGATCAAGCCAAATTGACGGCTAATTACAACAAGAGCTGGCTTGATATGTCTAATATGGACGGGAAAGACGGCAAGATCATGGCGGGGATCTGGAACCGCAGTAACGTAAAGAGCTTGGTCTGGTATCCAAAAAAGCAATTTGATGAAGCAGGCTACAAGGTTCCTGAGACATGGGATGAGATGATGGCTCTGACGGAACAAATTGCGAAAGACGGTGATCCTGCTTGGGCTATTGGAATCGAGAGTGGTGCTGCAACAGGCTGGCCGGCAACAGACTGGGTAGAAAATATAATGCTGCGCACAACTACACCTGAGAACTACGATAAATGGGTAAAAGGTGAGCTGCCATTTACCTCTCCAGAAGTGAAGAATGCAGTTGAAACCATGTCGAAAATTTGGCTCAACAAGGATTATGTCTATGGTGGTGCAAAATCCATCGTGACGACATCGTTCGGGGATGCCCCAGCACCAATGTTCAATAATCCTCCTAAAGCATGGTTTAATATGCTCGGCAACTTTATTACAAGCTTCTTCCCTGAAACCGCAAAGGTTGATGTAGATTATGATTGGTTTTACCTGCCGCCTATCGACCCTCAATATGGTAAACCAGTACTAGTTGCTGGCGATATTTACGCGATGTTCAACGATCGTCCTGAAGTTCGTGCAGTTATGGAATTCTTTACTACAGGAGAATCCATTAAGAGCTGGGTGCAATCGGGCGGCGTAATTGCTCCAATGAATGATGCTTCCCTGGACTGGTATACCTCAGAATCCGATCGCCGGATGGCGAAGCTGGTTCAGGATGCTTCCACGCTGCGCTTTGATGGCTCTGACCTGATGCCGGGCAAAGTGGGCGCAGGTACCTTCTGGAAGGGCATGACCGACTACGTAAGTGGTACTGCGACGCTGGATCAGGCGTTGGAACAAATCCAGTCTGGCTGGAACAACTAACCTAATATTGAAAGCACACAGTTAAAAGAGGGGCAGCGAGATTTGAAGGTTCTCTGCCCCTCTTTTTGTTTTCCAAAGCGCGAGTATAGGAGGAGCTGGAGCTAATATGGGTGGACAATCACAACTACAACCACAAATGAAGCCACAATTAAAAGCCAAGCAGACGGTAAGCCTTAGGGTGGTATTGCTGTCTCTTTTAGTATTAATAGCCAATGTTGTTGTTAATGGCTCGATCTTTTTATTCTTTCGGGATTCAACGCTAAATCCGCTACTAACGGCAGTTCTGGCTGTTCTATGGGGGGTTCTGGGTGTTTATCTGATCTATTACACACTTACCTGGGCAGTCGAGCAATATCCTGATTACGTACGCCGAAAGGTATTGCCTTATATTTTTATTGGTCCGGCAGTGATTATATTGGGGTGGCTATTGGTGCTGCCTGCGCTGCGGACGCTGTATTTAAGCTTTTTCAATGCTTCTTCAGAGAAATTTGTGGGTCTCAGCAACTATGCAGCGATCTTTAGCGACCATCTAATGGCGACGGCACTGCGTAACAATTTACTTTGGGTATTCGTTGGTACACTGGCATGTGTAGCTTTTGGGCTCTTGATTGCAATTCTTGCCGACAGAAGCAGCTATGAGAAGCTAGCCAAATCGATCATTTTTATGCCGATGGCTATTTCTTTTGTAGCCGCAGGCGTTATTTGGAAGTTTGTATATTACTATCAACCCGGCGATGAACAAATTGGACTTTTGAACGCCATCGTTACTTATTTTGGGGGAGAACCACAGGCATGGACGAGTATGCTTCAGCCGTGGAATAACTTTTTCCTCATCATCATTCTGATCTGGATGCAGACCGGATTTGCAATGGTGATATTCTCGGCAGCTATTAAGGGAGTTCCTGATGACATATTGGAAGCTGCACGAGTGGATGGTGCTAATGAGGTGAAGATCTTCTTTGGAATCATGATCCCCTACATTTCAGCAACCATTCTGACTGTGACAACGACCATTATCGTCTTTACGTTGAAAATATTTGACGTCGTCATGGTGATGACAGGAGGTCAATACGATACAGAGGTAGTGGCTACACAGTTTTACCGCCAATTCTTTATGTACCGGAATTTCGGTTACGGCTCCACGCTGGCTATTGTTCTGCTGATCGCGGTGTTGCCTGTGATCATAATCAATCTACGTCAGTTCCGTAAGCAAGGGGGATTCTAATGGCCGGGAAAAAGAAGAGAAAAGGCAGCAAGACGATTGTTAATATCGTGCTGGGTGTGATTTGTTTCATTTGGTTGCTTCCGACCCTTGGGCTGTTCATTTCCTCCTTCCGTCCGGCTGCCGATATTTTGCAGACTGGATGGTGGAAAGCTTTTCCTCATCAGGAGTGGAAGGCTGGAGAGACCCTTCAGCTATCTAAAGATGTGGATCTGCGGGAGCCGATCGAGGTGAATGGCAAAACCTATACAGATGATCAGCTGAAGGCAGGCGTTAAGGCCGATGGCAGTCGTTTGATGTGGGAGAACCGCAGAGCGCGTACCATAAATCAACAGGAACAAGGCTGGAAAATGACACCGGATCTCACATTGGATAACTACAATAACGTGCTCTCGGGCAAGGAATACAAGCTCAAGCAAGCCGATGGCAGTGAAACGGTGCAAAAGGGTACCGGATTGTCGCAAGCCTTCTGGAATACACTGACGATTGCTGTTCCGGCGACGGTCATTCCGGTGTTGATCGCTTCTTTTGCCGCCTATGCTTTTGCTTGGCTACGTTTTCCTGGACGCCGCACGCTTTTTGTCATCATTATCGCAATGCTCGTTATTCCAATACAAGTGGCACTTATTCCAGTGCTCAAAGATTATACGGCTCTTGGACTGAACGGAAGTTACTTGGGCATTTGGCTGGCGCATACGGCCTTTGGATTACCGCTGGTTACCTACTTTATGTATAACTTTATCAGTCAGCTTCCTAAGGATTTGTTTGAGTCAGCTTTTATGGATGGGGCGAGCCATTTCACTATTTTCAGTAGGCTGATTCTACCGTTATCTGTGCCCGCACTGGCTTCTATCGGAATCTTTCAATTCCTATGGGTGTGGAATGACTATTTAGTCTCGCTGATTTTTATCGGCAATCAACCGTCAGTGCAGGTCATGTCGATGAAGATCGCCGACTTAGTAGGCTCACGAGGCAACGACTGGCATTTACTCACCTCGGCTGCATTTATCTCTATGCTGATGCCGCTCGCGATTTTTTTCCTGCTGCAAAAGTATTTCGTCAGAGGGCTTATGGGTGGATCAATAAAAGGTTGATTTGAACATTTCAGGAATTATAAGGATGAAGTATAGCTAATTGAACAAAACTGTGTCAGGAGGAGCATAGAGAGATGAAGATGAAACCATACGTACATCCGGCTGCGGTGTATCCTTACCGGGAGTGGAGTCTTGATGAGGAGACTTATGATGAAGAGAACAATCAAAGAAGCGAAAGTGTATTTGCTCTGGGTAATGGATACATTGGCATGCGCGGTAATTTCGAGGAAGGTTACCATGGCCACTCGGGCTCATCTGTAATAGGGAACTACTTGAATGGATTTTTTGATTCCGAGCCTATTGTGTATCCAGAGGGAGCTTATGGGTATCCTTCCCGCAACCAAGCTATGCTGAACGTGACGGACGCCAAGATTATTGAACTCAGCATTGAAGGTCATACCTTTCAGTTGAACAGTGGGCAAGTGCACCGTTATGAACGGAAGCTGGATATGCGAAAAGGGATCTTGCTTCGGCAGGTAGAATGGGAATCTCCTGCCGGACACAGGGTACAGCTGAACATTCGTCGGATGGTGGCCATGCAGCATAAACATTTAGCGGCCATAGATTACGAGGTCAAGGCATTGAATTTTGAGGGAACCCTAACGATTACTTCATCGATCGATGGTGAGATCCAAAGGCCGGAGGTCACGGATGACCCCCGGCTGGGATCAGGGAGTAAGGAACCCAACTTGCTGCTAGTCGAAACCGGTCATGAGCTCGAGCAGTCCTTTTTGTGGATGAAGCAGAGGACGCGGCATACCGGGTTTGCTCTTTTAACAGGGATTAGCCATAGTCTGAATTGTAGCTCTGGATATGAAAAGCTCCTGCAGCTAGAAAATCAGCGATTATCCATGCAATGGGTTGTACCAGTGGTGATGGGGGAAAGAATCTCTCTGACCAAGTACATTTCGTATCACACTTCTAAGGATTATATAGAAGACGAGCTGTTAGGCAGGTGCTTAGAAGTACAACGTTTGGCGGAGAATTGTGGGTTTGAGGCTCTTGTTCATGAACAACGGGCTTTTCTGGATCATTTCTGGGCACATACCGATGTAGAGATTCAGGGCGATCTTGCGCTTCAACAGGGTATCCGGTTTAATGCTTTTCAATTGCTGCAATCCGTAGGACGTGACGGGGTTACGAACATCGGGGCCAAGGGCCTGACGGGTGAAGGGTACGAAGGTCACTATTTCTGGGATACCGAGATGTATATGATACCCTTCTTTACATTTACACAGCCGGAGATTAGCCGGAAGCTACTCGAGTTTCGTTATGCTACGTTAGATAAGGCACGGGAACGGGCAGCAGTCATGTCTCAGAAGGGAGCACTGTATCCTTGGCGCACCATAGATGGGGCTGAGAACTCTTCCTATTTTCCGGCAGGAACGGCACAAATGCATATTAACGCGGACATTGCCTATGCCATTAAACAGTATGTACGGGCAACTGGCGATTATGAGTTTCTGGTCCTGGAGGGGGCGGAAATGATATTCGAGACCTCCCGCTTTTGGGTGGATCTGGGTCATTTTAATCCAGCCAGGGAGGGTGCGTTCTGTATTGACGCAGTAACGGGTCCAGATGAGTATACAGCTATCGTTAACAATAATGCATACACTAATCTTATGGTACGGGATCAACTCTATTATGCATATGAGATAGCCAGACTGTTAGGAAAGCAGTATCCGGAGCATTTTGAACGTCTGAAGGGCAAGATTGGTCTGACTGAGGAAGAGCCTGATGATTGGCTGGTCGCCGCAGAAAAAATGTATGTCCCTTTTGATGAGGAGCTTGGCATCTATGCTCAGGATGATACGTTTCTGACTAAGAAAAAGTGGGACTTTGAACATACGCCAGCGGATAAATATCCACTTCTGCTTCATTACCATCCGTTGGTGATTTACCGTCATCAGGTGCTCAAACAGGCAGATCTGGTGATGGCCATGTTTCTGTTAGGTGATCAGTTCAGCTTGGCGGACAAGATCCGCAATTACAATTATTATGAGCCGCTAACGACACATGATTCTTCTTTGTCACCGTGCATTCACAGTATTATTTCTGCTGAGATTGGTGATTTAACGGGAGCGTACGCCTATTTTGACCGCACGGTACGGATGGATTTAGATGATATTAACCGCAATGTGAAGGACGGGCTGCATACTGCTGCTATGGCAGGATCTTGGCTGTCGATTGTGAATGGGTTTGGTGGGATGCGCTTATGTGGCGGTATGCTATCCTTTAATCCTGCCTTGCCAGCACAATGGGACAGCTATCGGTTTAAAATAACAAGCGGTGGGCATTTATTGGATATTTATGTTGATAGTAAGGTAGTGATCTATACACTACTGACAGGTGAAGTGGTTGAAATTCTACATAAAGGGAGCCTTGTGCAGTTAACTGTAAAGAAGCCGGTGTCCCTTTCAAATGTGAAGCAGCTTGAAGCTGTTATTTTCGAGCTGGACGGGATTATTACCGATTCTAGTGAGTATCATTATCTGGCCTGGAAAGCCTTAGCCGATGAGCTGGCGATTTCTTTTGATAGAGAGAAGCATGTACGTCTGAAGGGCCATAGTCGAATGGAATGTTTAGAGATTCTACTGGAAGGAAGCGGTCTGAATTTACCCCAACCGGTAAAAGGAATGCTCTGCAATAAAAAGAACGAAAAGTATAAACAGCTGATTCAACAAATGACACCGGATGATTTGCATCCGGGTATCTATAGTCTTCTGACCGATTTGAAGAAAAAGCGAATCCCTGTCGGACTGGCTTCCGTTAATGAGAATGCAATGCTGATTCTTGAACGATTGAAGATCGGGCGCTTGTTTCAGGCGATTGCTGACCCTAAAAACATCCGTATGGGCAAGCCAGATCCGGAAATTTATTTACAGGTTACCGAGATGCTGGGCATATCACCTGACTGCTGCGTAGCTATCGAAGATACAGTGGAGGGGATAGCTGCCAGCAAAGCCGCTGGTATGAGGTCCGTTGGAGCCGGAAGTCCATCCTTGAAAGAGAGTGCTGAGCTCTGGTTTCCTTCTACCGCGGAGTTACATGTAGAGGAATTGGTACAGCTGTTCAAATAATGAAAAGTGGTTCCTCTGAAAAGTAGCAAGCCTCCCAGTCATGGGAGGCTTGCTGCTTTGTCTATTTTAATACTTTTCGTACCAGCTTGATCTTATTCCCATAGGGTGGGTACACAATCCCGAGGTCGATTCGTGTGCCTCTCTTAACGATGCTTTTGCGGTGGGAAAAGACTTCAAAGCTGTGCTTCCCGTGATAACCGCCGATTCCAGAGTTGCCTACCCCACCAAACGGCAAGCTAGCGTTCGCCACATGCGAGATCGTATCATTGATGCAGCCTCCTCCGAAAGAGACTCGGGAAAGCACCTCTTGTTCAACATTTTTATCCTCTGTGAATAGATAAAGTGCAAGTGGTTTTGGGTGCTCGTTAATACTCCGGATAGCTTCATCCAATTGATGATATTCCAATATGGGTAGGATCGGACCGAAGATCTCATCTTCCATAGAAGCGTCAGTCCAAGCCGCAGGATAGATTAGTGTAGGTTCAATATAACGTTCTTCTGAAATGACGGTTCCGCCCATAACCACCTTTTCCCGATCCCGTTCAATGAGACTGGCGAGTCTTTGCAGCTGGCGCTCATTTACGATCCGGCCATAATCTGTATTCGGCTGCGCATTTTGACCGTAGAATTCAGTAATCTGATGTTTGATTTTGGTGATCAATTCATTAGCAATGTCCTTATGAACGAGCAAATAATCGGGGGCGATACAGGTTTGACCGGCATTTAATAATTTTCCCCATACGATTCGCTTCGCTGCAACATCAAGATTGGCTGATGTGTCGACAATGACCGGACTTTTCCCGCCAAGCTCCAAGGTTACAGGCACTAGATTCTTCGCAGCAGCTTCCATCACGATTTTGCCGACCGGAACACTGCCCGTGAAGAAAATATAATCAAACTTGGCATGGATCAGCAGATTGGTGGTCTCTTTCTCCCCCTGAACTACGCGAATATACTGGGGTTCGAAGGTCTCCTGAATGAGCTGCTCTATAACAGCCGTAATGGCTGGTGTGCTCTCCGATGGCTTGAGGACAGCGCAGTTTCCAGCGGCAATGGCGCCTATAAGCGGTTCGATCAGCAACTGAAATGGATAATTAAAAGGACCTATAATGAGCGCGGTACCGTAAGGTTCACTTAAGATATAACTCTTCGCAGGAAATAAGTGCAGTGGTGATCTAACCTTTACGGGCTTCGCCCAACGTCTGAGATGTTTCATCATGTAACCTAGGCTGTCCAAGGTGAAGCCGATTTCTGTGGCATAAGCCTCGAACTCACTTTTTCCTAAATCCTGTTGTAAGGCAGTGATAATACGACTCTCGTATCGTTTAATACTGTCTTTAAGTTTCTGAAGCTGACTAAGCCGAAAGGCAACCTCTTTAGTTGCGCCACGATTAAAAAAGTCCTTATGCTCTTCAAGCATCGCTTGAATGCTAGCCGTTGTATGTGTTGTCATAATACTCCCCTCCTTCATTGTAATAGCTAGATTATGGGAGCCGATAAAAAGCGAAGGGCTCGCCAAAGCGGAAGGAATCACTTGCCTCATCCAGCTTGCTCACTGTCTCTTCGTTAAGCTGAATGGAGGTACTATGCAGATTCTGTTCCAGCTGCTCCACGCGTGTAGCCCCCACAATAACTGTCGAGACGGCAGGACGATTCATGAGCCAAGCTAAGGAAAGTGCTGTAGAAGAGGTTCCCAGTTCTTCAGCGATCTGCCCCACTTTGTTCCCCAGTTCGATCCGTTCATGATTCAGGAATCTTTTGAAATTAGGATCGGTATCTGCTCTGGATCCTGAAGGTGCGGAACCGTTTGAGTTATATTTACCTGTGAGAATTCCGCCCGCCAGTGGAAAATAAGGAATAATCCCTACACCTTGATCAAGACAAAGGGAGAGAAGCTCATTCTCCGGGGTCCGATCCGCTAAGGAATAGCTACACTGAATTGAAATATATTTGGCGAAGCTCCGTGCCTCACTAATTCCAATTGCCTTCATTAATTGCCATGCTGTATAGTTGGAAGCCCCGATATAGCGTACTTTGCCCGAAGATACCATATCGTCCAAGGTCCGTAACGTCTCTTCAAGTGGCGTTTTGGGATCGAAGGTGTGAATCTGGTATAGATCGACATAGTCCGTTTTTAGGCGGCGAAGACTATCTTCTAATTCCTGCATCAAATGGCGCCTCGAGGAGCCGCTTCCGTTAGGTCCGTCATTCTTAACTAAGCCTGCTTTAGTGGCGAGAACAGCCTCATGTCTTCTACTTTCCAAGGCCAGACCGATGATTCGCTCAGATTCGGAGCCGGCGTAAATATTAGCGGTATCGATAAAGTTAATGCCATGATCCAGCGCAGTATGTACGATCTGAATGGAGGTCTCTTGATCCGCCCTTTTACCAAAAGCGTTTGTCCCCAGTCCCAATGCGGATACTTGTAGTCCGCTATTTCCAAGTCTTTTAAAGTTCATCTTCAGCACTCCTCATCATCCATTTTTTTAGGCTTAGTAAAAAGATCCATAGCTGTCTCCATGAACATCTTTACAGCTATGGAAGTATCGGTATGCGAGCTGACTGCGATATGTATATCTCTGTAGGCGTCGGGCTGCAGTTCACGGGTTACTACATTTGGAGGTAAAGATAACAAAGATAGCTCAGACATCACACCTACAGCCAGCCCCTCTTGAACCATATTAAGAGCTGTTGCATAGTTATTAACCACATATTTTACATTCAGATAGCTGCTGCTTCTGCGGAATAAATCTACCACCGGTGGTTCATAACCTGCTTTACAGATCAGCATAGGCTCACCTGCTAATTCTCTCACACCTATGACAGAACGCTCGTGCAAAGGATGGTCATTTCTGATTACAGCGTACAGCTTTTCTCTATATAGTGGGATGGTTTCGAACGCCTCGCAAGGAGCGAGCAATAAGCCAACATCAATTTCTTTGGATTCCAGCCATTCTCTGACTTCGGCGATAGAGCCCTCCTGCAGGCTAATCGTAATATTCGGATATCTTTCAGTGATAGAGCTAATAATCTTCGGTAAAAAATAGGCAGAAGCCACTGGAAAAGCCCCAATTCGAATGCTTCCCTTCTCAAGCCCCCTCTCGGCGGAAATCTCCTGATTGACCTTATCAAAGCCCATTAGAATTTCACGAAAAATAACAAGGATACGCTTGCCGATGTCAGTAAGCATTAGACCGTTCCGTCGATCTCGAAGTAATAGCTTTACATCCAGTTCGGCTTCTAAAGAGGAAATTGCTCGACTGACAGCAGGTTGGGTCATATTCAGTTCTACACCAGCTTTGGTAAAACTACCGCTCTCCGCGATTTTGACGAACAAACGAATTTGATTATTGTTCATAACAAATATGATATGCCCCTTATGAGTATTATTCATTTCATTTATATTCTTAATTATTGTATCATTTGTGATGAATCTACACCAAGGAGTGAATACATGAATCAGCAGAAGAAAAGCATCATCCTTCTTATATTTTTGGTGATTGTATGGGGCATAAATTGGCCTATATCGAAAATCGCCTTAGACTACGCTCCACCCTTATTATTTGCAGGTATCCGAACCGTCATCGGCGGATTCATTCTGATTCTAATTGCACTTCCTAAGATGAAGGAGCTTCGCTTCAAGCAGCTATGGCCGATCTATCTGACCTCGGCTATATTAAGTATCGTGTTTTATTATGGATTTCAGACGATTGGCTTGCAGTATGTACCCGCAGGATTATTCTCGTCCATTGTATTTCTGCAGCCGGTATTGCTGGGCATTTTTTCATGGCTGTGGTTAGGAGAGAGTATGTACGGGCTCAAAATGGCAGGTCTGTTGCTAGGGTTCATCGGAGTAGGCTCCCTCAGTATTGGAGGACTTAACGGAAGCATCTCTGTATGGGGGATTGTGCTTGCTTTAGCCAGTGCTTTGAGCTGGGCATTAGGAACGGTATATATGAAACGAAATGCTGTGCGCGTGGATATGCTATGGATGACCGCTATGCAAATAACGATCGGTGGTATCATTTTGCTACTTTCGGGATCTGCTACAGAGAAGTGGTCGGATATCACCTGGAGTGGAACGTTTATAGCCGATACACTATTTATTGCAGTCTTTGTGATCGCTTTAGGCTGGCTGATCTATTTCAAACTGATTAACGAGGGAGAGGCAGGGAAGGTCGGATCATTCACTTTTTTGATTCCACTGATCTCGATAGGTACTAGCGTAGTCTTTTTAAATGAGCAGATTACTTTGAATCTTGTGATTGGTCTACTGCTTATTGTTAGCAGCATTGTTCTGGTGAATGTGAGGATAGGACGTGCCGCGAAGCAGTCGGTTTAATTAATTTATGTGGTGATTGTAGTAATCAGGGGCGTATGAGGGCATATTGATGAATAGGCAAGCATAAACGCCTTCGGCATCCTTATATTTGAACAAAAGGGACACTCCCGAAGCTTAAAGCTTCTGGGAGAGTCCCTTTTTAATAAAACGTAAAGCGCGTGCGACTTCAGCCGTTGAGGGCCGAGTGGCTACAACATAAGTAGCAGATTTAGCACGCTCTACTTCCTCCAACACCCGGTTTAAGTGACTGAAGACCGCACCAAGATCACGAATGCTTGATAGCGAACAATTCCCTTGTAGTTCAGAGAAACTGGCCAATTGCAGGTCACGAGCACGCTCTATACAATCGGCAAGAGAACGTTGGCATTCGGCGTCTGATAAGGTTCTGGTTCCATAAAGAGCAATGCAATCTGCGGTTGATTCCAGCACATCCTTCATCCAGTCCGAAGAGGCGTGATGCGCTGGCAGAAGACGAATATCGTCGGCGATTTCTTTGACGTAGGAATGAATGCTTTTTAGATGTGAGGTAGCCTGTATGAGTCCCTTCAGTTCACCCCGGCACTGATAATGTGTGAGGGTATAGAACATTTCTTTCTGTTCCCGGCTGCTATTCGACAGGAGTTTACCTGCTTCCTCCAGCAAATTATCTTTCGGAGAATCACGTCTTACGCCTACGAGATCTTTTAATGCATCCGCAAGTAGAAGACTTCCTTCGAATGCCAATGCTTTTACCTTGACGAACCTGTTCGGCGGCACGATAATCATATTGATGGCCAGGGCGATCAGCACACCAATAAATGTTTCCCCTATTCTCCAAAGCACGTAGTCATTCTGGTAAAAAGTAAGAGCTAGAACGGAAGTAACCCCCACCTGTGAGACAGCTTGAATGTTCATCTTACAGGCCGTAGCGATGCCAATCCCGATGAGTAGAATGAGCAGGATAGAAAGCCCACCTACATCAAAAAACTGGCCAACAATTAGGCTAACGATCCCGCCAAGAATAATGCCGATCAGGCGGTAGATTCCTTTTTCTAGCGATGCTTTAACACTGGCTTGGGTGATGAGGATAGCCGCAAGGGGTGCGAAGTATAAATATTGGCTACCATATATGCTGTGTACGGCGACCCATGAAAGTGAAGCGGCCAGCGTAATTCGTATCATGTAAAGTGAGAAACCATATTTTTCAAGGCGGTCTTGTAACCCCTCGTTCATTATCATTCATCTTCTTTCGGAAAAAAATGAAAAAACTGTCTGGTCTTTCAGTTCGTTTTCATTATAACACCTTAAAAAAGGCCTGGAGGACTGGATATTTTACAAAGTTGTTAAGTTTACGCATTCCTTCTCCATGTAAGCTATCGCATATAATGGTACAATCTAATATGCTATATCTATTGGAGTGTCGAATGAGAGGAGGAATTGTCGCTTATTAGCGCTGAGCATGCCCATTCGATTGTTCTCCGCGAGATGCGGGTAAAATAGTATTGTGATACTTTAGGCAGGGAGGTTGTTAGCTATAGCTATTCAGGAAGGCACCATTATTTCATTTGAAGAGGTTACCAAGCAATATGACGACGAAGATCCGGTGTTAAAAGGAGTCAGCTTTGAGATAGAGCGCGGCAAATTCTATACACTACTTGGTCCATCAGGCTGTGGTAAAACGACTATTCTACGATTGATCGCTGGCTTCGCAGAGCCAACAAGCGGTTCTATCTATTTAAACGGTAAAGTGATCAACCACATTCCAGCCAATGAGCGGCAGGTCAATACGGTATTTCAGGATTACGCATTGTTTCCACACCTGAACGTATTCGAGAATGTGGCTTTCGGACTGCGCATTAAGAAGCTTAAGAAAGACGTCATCACGAAGAAGGTGCAGGAAGCGCTAAGTTTCGTTAACCTTGTGGGCTACGAGCAGCGTGCCATTAACGAAATGTCTGGTGGTCAACGTCAGCGCGTGGCTATTGCTCGTGCGATTGTGAATGAGCCGCAGGTTCTTTTGCTGGACGAGCCGCTATCTGCGCTCGATCTGAAGCTGCGAACAGAGATGCAGTACATACTGCGTGAAATGCAGCAACGACTTGGCATTACTTTTATTTTTGTTACACATGACCAGGAAGAGGCACTCGCGATGTCCGACTGGATTTTTGTCATGAACAAAGGAAAAATAGAACAAAGCGGAACACCTAATGATATCTATGATGAGCCAATTAACCGTTTCGTGGCTGATTTTATTGGCGAGTCCAACATTGTTCCAGGTGTTATGATTGAAGACTATCTGGTGGAGTTTAACGGGCGCCGCTTTGAATGTTTCGATGCTGGTCTTAAACCTAACGAATCTGTGGAGATTGTTATACGTCCCGAGGATTTGGAAATTTCAACGCTGGAACAGGGTAAGCTACGTGTGCGAGTGGATTCCCAGTTGTTCCGGGGTGTCCACTATGAAATCAGTTGTTATGATGAATCCGGACATGAATGGCTTGTGCATTCTACACGTAAGGCGACGGTAGGTAGTGAAATTGGCCTTTATTTTGATCCGGAAGCGATTCATGTTATGCGTTTTGGTGAAACGGAGGAAGAGTTCGACAAACGTCTGGAAGCTTACGGCGAGGTGGAGAGTCATGAAGAATAAGGGCAGATCGTATTATCTCATCCCTTATTACCTGTGGATCGCCTTGTTTGTAATCGCACCAGTACTGCTTGTCATCTATTATTCTCTATTTGATCTGGATGGGCATCTTACGCTAGATAACTACGTGAACTTCTTTACACCTGTGTACTTAAAAATGACGCTGACCTCATTCTGGTATGCGTTTTTGATTACAGCATTCTCTTTGCTGGTCGCCTATCCGGCGGCATATCTGTTGACGAGAACGAAGCATAAGCAGCTATGGTTATTGCTGATTATTTTACCGACATGGATTAATTTGCTGCTAAAAACTTACGCTTTTATCGGCATATTTGGTACGTTCGGACCAATCAACAATTTCTTTGATCTGCTTGGAATCGGAGAACAGCAAATTTTGTTTACGGGCTTCAGCTTTGTATTTGTATCTGTGTATATCTTTATCCCATTCATGATCTTGCCGATCTACAGCGCTTTGGAGGATCTTAATTTATCCTTGCTGGATGCGGCACGTGATCTGGGTGCTTCAGGCTGGACGACGTTCCGGCGCGTTATTTTTCCATTGACCATTTCGGGTGTACGTTCCGGATGTATGGCGGTATTCATACCAGCGCTGTCCCTGTTTATGATTACTCGTCTGATTGCAGGCAACAGGGTCATTACACTCGGTACTGCGATTGAGCAGCATTTTCTGGTCACACAGGACTGGGGCATGGGCTCCACGGTTGCAGTGTTTCTGATTGCTATTATGGCGCTGTTCATGATTATTACCGGCGGATCGCGGAAAGGGGTGCGGAATGAGAAATAAAAACGGGTTCTCCAATCTGTACCTAGTGCTAGTGTTCGCTGTTCTGTATGCGCCAATCTTCTATCTGATGTACTATTCGTTCAACAGCGGGGGGACGATGCACAAGTTCGAGGGCTTTACGCTGGATTACTACCGTGAGGTCCTTCAGGATACACGTCTGATTATCATCATGATTAACACGCTTGTAATCGCGCTTCTGTCCTCGGCTATCGCCACGCTTATCGCTATTATTGGTGCACTGGCCATTAAGAGTGTACAGAACCGCCGTGCTAAAAACACCTTGTTATCTCTGAACAACGTGTTGATCGTTAGCCCGGATGTCATTATCGGTGCATCGTTCCTGATCCTGTTCACCATTGCAGGCATCAAGCTTGGCTTCGTGTCCGTCCTGCTTTCGCATGTCGCGTTCAGTGTACCGATTGCCGTGTTGATGATTCTGCCGCATTTACAGGATATGAGTCCTTCACTGACGGATGCCGCACGTGACCTCGGCGCAAGCCGCAAGGATGTTCTGACTAAGGTTATTCTGCCGATTATCAAACCGGGGATCTTTAGTGGATTCTTCATGGCACTTACGTATTCACTGGATGACTTTGCAGTTACGTTCTTCGTAACGGGTAATGGTTATTCGACGCTATCGGTTGAGATTTATTCCAGAGCTCGGCAAGGGGTGTCGTTATCCATTAATGCGCTATCGACATTGATCTTCCTGTTCACGATACTGCTCGTTGTCGGTTATTACTTCCTGACCCTTAAGAAGAACCGTCAGAATACCTCGGAAGCTGTGGCGGAGCCAGTGGCGGAAGCGGGGGTGCCTAGATGAAACAGCTGGTAAATGCTTTTTTGGCGATCATGATCACGGCATTCGCTCTAATGTACTTGGGCTCCTGGATGAACTCGAGAGAGGGCTATTCCGGAGGGAATACACTGACTATCTATAACTGGGGCGACTATGTCGATCCTGATCTGTTGAAGGAATTTGAAAAAGAGACCGGATTAACGGTCATTTACCAAACTTTTGACTCTAATGAAGCTATGCTAACTAAAGTGGAGCAGGGTGGAACTACTTTTGATGTCGTAATTCCTTCGGATTACGCTATTGCTAAGATGAAAGAAGAAAATTTGCTCATACCGCTGGATCATAGCAAGGTTCCGAATCTAAAGAATATTGATCCGCGGTTTATGGACCTTTCCTTCGATCCTGGCAACAAGTATTCCGTGCCTTACTTCTGGGGAACCGTCGGGATTATCTTCAACCCGGAGATGACCAAAGGGATGGACTTCACCAGCTGGGATTCCCTCTGGGACAGCAGGCTGAAGAACAACATTTTCTTGGTGGATGGAGCACGCGAAGTGATGGGTATGGCTTTGAACAGCCTGCACTATTCCGTTAATGACCGGGATGAGGCTCACCTGCAAGAAGCACTGACCAAGCTGAATAGACTGTCTCCTAACGTTAAGGCGATTGTCGGAGATGAGATTAAGATGCTGCTTGCCAATGAAGAGGCTGCCGTTGGGATTGTGTGGTCCGGTGATGCTTCTGAGATCATGGATGAGAATGATAAATTGGATTATGTAGTGCCTGAGGAAGGCTCGAACAAGTGGTTTGATAACATGGTCATTCCACGAACTGCGGATAATGTGGATGGAGCGCATAAGTTCATTAACTTCATGCTTCGCCCAGATGTAGCGGCTAAGAATGCAGAATACGTAGGTTATTCCACACCTAACATCCCTGCGCTGGAGCTACTTCCGAAGGAAACTTCCGAGGATACCCGTTTCTACCCGCCTGCTGAGATTACGGATCGGCTTGAGGTGTATGATAATCTTGGCAAACGGATGCTTGCTCATTACAATGAGCTCTTCCTGAAGTTTAAGATGAATAAAAAGTAAGTCGTTTGGAGGTAAAGTCAAACGACTTCAAGAGCGTCTACATGCGGATTACCGTGTTAGACGCTCTTTTTTGAAAGATAAGAAAGTATAAGTTTTGCGCTTTCGTGAAACGATCATCACCCTTTAAATGATGCCGAAGGCGTTCCTTCTTGGCTGGAAGTATATTGTAGTATAATGGCTAGGATGGATAACAGGAAAAGAGGGTACGAATGCCTACTATACTAGTTGCTGACGACGACGCGAACATTCGCGAACTCGTCTGTTTATTTCTACGTAACGACGGATTTGATACAGCCGAAGCTGCAGACGGCAAAGAAGCGTTAGCCGTTTACGCCTCAAAGCAGGTTGATCTTGTTGTACTCGATATCATGATGCCGATTATGGATGGGTGGACGTTATGTAAAGAGCTCCGAAAAGCCAATCCGGATCTTCCCTTACTTATGCTAACTGCGAGAGGTGAAACCTGGGAGAAGGTGAAGGGCTTCGAACTGGGGACAGACGATTATTTGACGAAGCCATTCGATCCGCTGGAGTTGACGGTTCGTGTTAGATCCTTATTGAAGCGATACAAGATTGGCTCTACTCAGACGATCCATTTCGGTGACGTCATCCTTGATCGCCAGACCTATAAGGTGATGAGAGGGACGGAGTCATTCACGTTGCCACTCAAGGAGTTCGAATTGCTGTATAAGCTCGCTGGAACACCCGGACAAGTCTATACGCGCGAGCAGCTAATCGATCAGATCTGGGGGATTGATTACGCTGGAGATGATCGAACGATAGACGTACATATTAAACGTCTACGCGAACGGTTTGCGACTACACCCGATTTTCGAATCGAGACGGTGCGGGGGCTTGGCTATCGGCTTGAGGTTTACGAATGATCAAATCGTTATATACACGTGTTGTTCTGACCTTTCTAGTCTCCGTGATCGGAGGCACACTGATTTCTCTATTTGTGACAACCTGGGTATTTCAAGATAAATTAAACGAAAACCTGCGAATTCCCTTACTTCGCTTTGGTCAGGACATCGCCCGGATATACGAAACCTTACCATCACGTGAAGCGGATGTTCTTATAAGTGGAATGAAGCAGCTTGATTCCTACCATATTCGAATTTACGATGAGAACGGTCAGTACCAGTCTTACGGAGTGCTTAATGGAGAGAGCCCTGTTACCGTGACTAGGGAGCAACTGAAGAAAGTATTGGCTGGTGAAGCTGTTCAAGTTAAACCGAGTATAGGTTCTTCCAACCTCTTAGGACTACCTTTGAAAACTGAAATGGGAACGAAGGCGATGTTTGTGGAGCCGATTGTGCCTCCTACTTTGTCTTCTACGAGGAATCTGCTATTTAATTTTTTGGCGTATTCGTTAATAACGGGAAGCGTATTGATACTGGTCGCTTCTATGTTCTTAGTGAGACCGATCAAAAGGCTTACAAAGGCAACTAGGCGTATAGCAACTGGGGATTTTAATGTCGAATTGAATATTAAGCAGATGGGTGAGTTAGGTACCTTGGCTAATAGCTTCGAGGAAATGATGCACGATCTGCAGCACCTTGAGCAAATGCGTAGGGAGTTCGTAACGAATGTGTCGCATGAGGTTCAGTCTCCGCTTACCTCGATATCTGGTTATGCTATTGCGCTCAAGAAAGTAGCCCTCACAGAGGATGAACGGAATCGTTATCTCGACATTATTATTGCTGAAGCGGAGCGGATGTCCAAGATGAGCGATAGTTTGTTAAAGCTGAGCTTGCTTGAATCGCAATCCCAACAACTGCGGCTTATCACGTTCAGTCTTGACGAACAGATCAGACGTGTAATCGTGGCGATACAGCCCCAATGGTCGGCACGTAACATTAGTTTTGAACTTGATTTGAAATCAGTAATCGTATGGGCAGACCATGATCTGTTAAGTCAGGTGTGGACGAATCTCCTTGGAAATAGCATCAAGTTCTCCAAGGATGACAGTGTGATTAACGTCAGCATCAAACAAGATTTGGACAATGTAATCGTCCGAATATCCGACACTGGCATTGGTATTTCTCCCGAGGACCAAGAACGTATATTTGAACGCTTCTTTAAAGCTGATCGTTCTCACAGTCGCAAGTATGGCGGTAGCGGGATGGGACTAGCCATTGTTAAACAGATCGTATCGCTTCATAAAGGGGATATCCGAGTGGAAAGCGAACCTAGCCAAGGAACGACCTTCATCGTCACCTTACCAATTATAGTGCCGACAGAATAATTATCGTTCAAGGATATTTTGCGAGGGGTTGAACGCGCGCCTCATTGTTCATACTACGGTAGCACAGGTAAGATTTCTTGCTTGCGCTGCCGTAGTATTTTTTTTGCCTATTCATATTTAGTTCATATTGTGGTCATGAGGAGTACATCATCGTTGGTTAAGATCTCATTAGCGAAACGTTAAGGCGACATAATAAATAGATTAGGACAGGAGAAGATGAGGGTGACACAAACAGAGGTAATAAAAACGGGGAATGAAAAGAAAAAGCATAAAGTACGTAACTTGTTGCTTAAAATATTAGGAGCAATAGTGATTTTGATCGTGCTTTTTCTAGCTGTTGTTTATACAGTTAATGTGATCAGCAACAAATCTGATCAGAAAAAAATACATCAATATGGTCAGTTAGTTCCTGTTGACGGAAAAAGTATGAATGTTTTGATCCAAGGACAAGGGAAGCAGACTATTGTGCTTATCCCGGGCTTTGGAACTGGAGCGCCAGCACTTGATTTTAAGCCGTTGATTGATGAGTTATCACCATTTTACAAAGTGGTCGCGGTTGAGCCGTTTGGGTATGGATTAAGTGATGAGACTGATAAGGAACGAACTACAGCGAATATCATAAGTGAGGTTCATGAAGCCGTACAGAATCTAAACATTGACCAATATATTCTAATGGGTCACTCTATTGGAGGTATTTACGGACTAGAATATGCGAAGACATATCCAAACGAAGTGAGTGCATTTGTGGGGGTTGATAGTAGTGTTCCTGAGCAAGGCGGTATGGATGTTAAATTCCCGATAAAAAAATTAAAGCTGCTCAAAGACTCGGGTATCCTTAGATTGGGATTGCAATTAAGCGGTGACCCTTATGATGGACTGCCATTTGATGATGAGACCAAAAAACAAATGAAATTGATCTCACTCAAAAATATGAATAATTCCACTACCTTAAATGAAATGGAACATATATATCCTAACTTTGTCGCAGCCAGAGGGTTGAAATTCGACAAGAACCTTCCCATTATATTCTTTATACAAGCGAATAATACAACCGTGAAAGATTGGATTCCTCTGCATGAAGGGCAAGTTAAGGAATCTGTGCATGGAAAAGTGATGACATTCGAAGGCGGACATTATTTACACCATTCCAGATCTAAGGAAATCGTTGAGAACCTAAATTTGTTCATGGAAGAAGTCAAATAAAATAAGAAAACGCTCCGACTTTCCTCCTATAAGGAAAATCGGGGCGTTCTTTGCGCTTAAGGGCGGAAATTATTTGATGCCAATTCTCATTCGGTAGCTGATCAGTACCTCTAAGGTGCGTCCTTGAAAATGGTCTTCAACTGCAGCGCTGAAATCTGCAATGTCCTGATTGAGTAGGGTAGCGTCTTGCTTCAGAACGGTTCTTATACCCCCTTGGCTTAGAGCGAGTCCAACATAGCGCTGTGCATCGCAGGACTCAAGATTATGAAATACGATCTCTCTTGCAAAAGAGAAAGCTCCACTAGCCTGAATCCGTGACAAATGCCCTTCTTTGTCCCATTTATGTGCTCTCTCAGCATCAGGTAAGAGTGAGGCGAGCAGTTCCTCGGATTTGGAGATCAGTTGGTTGTAACGTTCTTCTACCTTCTGTTGAAGGGGGAGAGGCCAGTCGCAATCGTAGGCAGCGAAGACACCCCCTGTTCTCAAGACCCGGGAGATTTCTCGAAGTGTGCTTTCAGGATCCATCCAGTGGAATGACTGTGAGCAGGTCACTATGTCTACGCTGTCCACTGCAAGTGGAAGCTGGTTAGAATAACCTTGTACAAAAGTGATGGATTGAGGATCTTCTATCCGGCTTAATTTATCGATTGCTTTTCCCAGCATATCTGGATTCGGTTCAATACCAATTACGTTGTCCGCGACATCCTTCCACAGAAAAGTAGACAAGCCCGTGCCGCAGCCTATATCTGCGACGACTGAAGGTGTGCTGCCTAAGTAGTCGGTCAGCAGCTTGATGATCATGCCAGGAGCTTCAGGACGGTAACGGTCATAGTCCTCTTGAAAGCCGAGAAATCGATCGATGTTTTGTTTGCTATTGTTTTCAGGTATCATGTGATCCTCCTTCATAGAACCTATTTATAGGTCTATTGTATAGCCATCGCTTCGCCATGCCAAATAATGGATCGAAGCAATCGCGGGGAATGTTACTCAGAACAAGCATAAATGCCTTCGGCGTCCTTATAAGGACGGCAAGTGTTTAAGCGAGAAATATAAGACATAAAGTATGGTGTGAAACTTATACTTTCTTATATTTCAAACAAAAATCCCCGGAGAACACCTTATGGTGTACCGGGGATTGTGGGTTATGTCTAGTTTTAAAGTGCGCTAAGAACGTCTAGCAAATGCTACCGAAGTAATGCAGGATCGATGGCAGGTACAAGTCCTTCTGCTGCAGCACGATTTAGTAAGGAGGTGATTGCAGCGTAGCCGTCATCGCCTAGATTCATCGAGAAGTCGTTCACATAGAGATCAATGTGTGATTTAGCCACTTCTGGAGCCAGCTCTTGAGCGTGGCTAAGCACATAATCTCTAGAATCGGTAGGATGATCCCACGCATATTGTAGAGAGCTGCGAATCCAGCCAGTGATGGCATCGGCATCCAGATCGCGGCGAGCAATGATCGCGCCGAGTGGAATCGGCAGTCCGGTATCGCTTTCCCACCAGCTGCCCAGGTCAGTCAGCATATTAAGACCATAAGATGCGTAAGTAAAACGGGCTTCGTGAATTACCAGTCCAGCGTCGATATGTCCATCGCGTACGGCAGGCATGATCTCATCGAAAGGCATGACGACGATTTCGCCAATCCCTCCCGTTATATGCTGTGCTGCCCATAATCTGAAGAGCAGATAAGCGGTAGAACGTTCGCTAGGTACGGCAATTCGGCGTCCAGCTAGCTTCTCGTGACGTTTAATCGCGGTTGGGCCACTTGCTGTAAGAAGCAACGGCCCGCAGCCACGACCCAGTGCGCCGCCGCATGGCAGCAATTTGTAGCGCTCAAGAACCCAAGGTAGAGCGGCATAGGAGATTTTAAGGACTTCAGGTCCCTCTCCATTAGCAGCAAGCGTGTTGGTAATATCAATGTCGGCATAGGTTACATTAAGTTGTGGTGCATTCGGGACAAGCCCGTGTGCCCAGGCATGGAATACAAAGGTATCGTTAGGGCAAGGGGAAAAAGCGATATTAAGCTCAGTTGTCATTACAGCACCTCCAATAGTATAGCGGCTGCCGCCGTTAATGCTTCCATTGCATCGCCGATCTTCCAGGCGGCCCGGTCGCGGGGACCGACCGGGTTCGAAATGGCGCGGAGCTCCAGTACCGGGAGCCCCAGTGCCTCAGCGGCCACGGCAACTCCGTGGCCTTCCATCGCTTCCGCGACGGTACCGGGATGCCGCGCGATGAGGGCGGCGGCCGTCTCCGCGGTGCCGGTCGCCGTCGAGACCGTAAGCACGGTCCCCGTGCTTACGGTCAGTCCGGCCGCTGCCAGCGCGGCCGAAACTGCCTGTACCGTGCCGCGGTCAGCCGGCACGGACACGCTGCCGAAGCCAAGCTCGGCAGCGCTGCGGAAGCCCTCCGGCGTCTCGGCCCCGAGGTCGGCGGCAATCATCTCGCTGGCAACGACCAGCGAGCCTAAAGGTGCCACCCCCGGGAATCCGCCGCCGATCCCGGCGCTGATTACGCAGCCGTAAGATCCGGCTGCGAGTGCCGCGGCGGTTCCCGCCGCCGCTGCTGCCGTACCTGCGCCGGCAGCAATCACATGGAACCTGTCGCTGCCTTGTAGGCCGCGCAGGACCGCGTCTCGCTCTGCGGCTACAGCTGTTACGATCAGCACGCGCCGCGCACCAGCTTGTTCCTCCACCATCAGGTTGCCTCCTTTGAGAGAAGTGAAATCGCTTACTAAATAGTCATTCGTAAAGACAAGAATACGCCGTTTTAAGGGTCAGGTCAAACTTAGAGTGATTTTCATCACGCTCCTAAAAAGTCGTAGAAAGAACATTAACAGCTCGTTAAGCACCTTATGTTATCTTTTTGGAGTGGCGAGGTTGACAAAGGTAGTGTGAGGAAGTATAGTTATCTTAACTTAAAGATATTTAATGTAAAGACATTTGCTTTATAGTGAACAACATCGCTGTCAAACTGGAGGTGGGAATGATGAGTAATACCGAAGAGAATGTTCGTAATACAGAGAATACTACGGAGATGGATCAGGCGTCTTCTTTAAAGTTATTTGTTGTATTATCTAAGGCTTACAGGAGCTTGATGGATCAAGCTGTGAAGGATATGAAGAGTTATGGGCTGGCATCTGCCGAGTTCATGGTGCTTGAGGTGCTGTATCACCGGACCCGTATTCCACTACAACAGATCGGGGAGAAGATTCTCGTTACGAGTGGAAGCATCACCTATAATATCGACAAGCTGGAGAAGAAAGGTCTGCTGAAACGTGTGCCGTGTAGTGAGGACAGACGCGTGACCTATGCGGAGATTACGGATGCAGGGCGTGAGCTGTTCGATAAGATTTTCCCGCGTCATGTGGCTTCGATTCATGATTTGATGCGTGGACTGGATAAGGATGAGAAGGGTCAGGCGATTGAATTACTGAAGAAGCTAGGCAAAGGTGTGTAGGAGCGCTGAAATATCGCATCAAGGGCGTTTTTATAAGGTCGGAAGCAGTTCGCTGCTTCTTGCCACTGAAAGATAAAAATTTTTATCATATATCTTAATGTTAAGATAATTAAATCAAAGAAAATTGGAGTGGATTAACAATGATAAGTGTAGGAATATTATTGATGAGATTAGTGATCGGGATTGCGTTTATAGGGCATGGTGCCCAAAAGTTGTTTGGATGGTTTGGGGGTTACGGCCCGAAGGGTACAGGTGGCTGGATGGAATCCATTGGCATTAAACCGGGGGTTACTATGGCGGTATTAGCAGGACTAATGGAGCTGGTAGGCGGATTCATGTTCGCGGCAGGCCTTCTGACGCCTGTTGCAGCGGTGTTGATTGTTGCCACAATGCTGGGGGCTATCATTAAGGTTCACGCTCCAAATGGCTTCTGGTCTACTTCGAACGGAATTGAGTTTCCGCTTACGGTACTGGTAGTCGCTGCAGGTATAGCACTTACAGGGCCAGGTTCGATTTCTCTGGATGCATTGATTTTTAACTAAGAAGGGGGTTTATCATTATGACACTTCAAACTGCAGGAATCCATCATATTACCGCTTTTGTTGGAGATGCTCAGCGTAACGTTGACTTCTACGCCGGTATTCTAGGACTACGGCTTGTGAAGAAGACGATTAATTTTGACGCTCCGGAAGTTTATCATTTATATTTTGGGAATGAAGTAGGTGCTCCGGGAACGATTATTACCTTTTTCCCTTCACCTATTGGTCGTAAAGGCAGAATCGGCAGTGGGCAAGTTGGCGTAACGACTTACGCAGTACCAGTGGGCTCTCTGTCATTCTGGGAACAGCGTCTTGCTGCATATCAAATTCCGGTTACTCTTAAGCATAGAATCTCGGAATCTTATCTATCCTTTGCTGATTATGACGGATTGCGCATTGAACTGGTGGAACGTGAGGAAGGACCTCTTAGTAAATGGTCTTTCGGAGGGGTTCCAACCGAGCATGCTATCAAAGGGTTCGGTGGTGCTGTGCTCTACAGCAACAATCCGCTGCAAACTGCAGAAACGCTTGTCCATACGATGGGAATGAAGCATATCGCTGATGGAGACGGATATAGTCGTTATAGAACTACTGGCGATTTGGGTAATATTATTGATCTGAAGACAACACCGGTTCCGCAAGGAGCAGGAGGTACAGGCACCGTTCACCATATCGCATGGCGTGCACAAGATGACGCTGAGCAGCTGGAATGGGGGCGTCATGTACAGAGTCATGGACATCATCCAACACCGGTTCAAGACCGCCAATACTTTAATGCGATCTATTTCCGCGAAAGAGGTGGAATCCTCTTCGAGATTGCTACGGATCCTCCGGGCTTTGCCCGTGATGAAGCAGTGGATGCCCTGGGTGAGAAGCTGATGCTGCCATCTTGGTATGAACCGCATCGTGCGGCTATCGAAGAAAATTTAAGTCCTTTTCAAATAAGAGAAATTGAGGTGAAGCAGGGATGATTCATGTATTCCATAAAGGTAAAGATGTAACGAAACCCACGCTTGTATTATTTCACGGTACTGGAGGCAATGAGCAGGACTTGCTGCCGCTTGCCGGGTTGTTATCTCCTGATTCATCGGTGCTGGGCATCAGAGGGAATGTGCTGGAGAATGGTATGCCGCGGTTCTTCCGACGGTTAGCCGAAGGGGTATTCGATGAAGCAGATCTAATCTTCCGTACTCACGAGATCAAGCAGTTTCTGGATGAAGCCGCAGCACAATACGGCTTCGATGCCAACAATCTGGTAGCCGTGGGTTACTCTAATGGTGCGAACATTGCGGGCAGCCTGCTGTTCCATTATAAGGATGTTTTCCGCGCTGCAATTCTACTGCATCCGATGGTACCGCTTCGGAATATTACGCTTCCTTCGCTGGAAGGAGTATCTGTCTTCATCGGAGCAGGCACAAATGATCCGCTTATCGCTTCCTCGGAGACTGAGGATTTGGAGATTATTTTACAGAATGGAGGCGCAGAGGTTACAACACACTGGGGGAACCAAGGTCATCGCCTGAGTGTTGCTGAGGCTGAAGCGGCTAGAGATTGGTTGCAAATGCGCAGCACATCTACAAATGCATAAAACAATCAGAATAACCGCCGAATGGCGGTTATTCTTGTTATACAGGCACCTATAACCCTCCATAAAAGGATTGATCAATTCACTTCCTTTACGTTAGTATGAAGAATACAAAAAAAGGCCCAAGGGTTGCTTTAGAAAGGTTGAAGTAAGGATCATGATTGGAATTCAAAATGGTAATAAGCTTGCCGCAGATGGACCCTCTCGGAAGCAGAGATTACAGCTGGCTGTGATTCTCGGCTCCATTACAACAATCGGCCCGTTGTCGATTGATATGTATTTGCCGGCACTGCCTACGCTTGTCGCGGATTTCGGTACGACCGCTGCTTTAGTGCAGCTTAGTCTGACCTTCTTTTTGCTGGGGCTTGCTTCAGGTCAGTTGGTCGCTGGACCGCTGAGTGATGTATATGGCCGCCGTCGTCCGCTGCTTATAGGTATGTTCATCTACGCCGTTTCCTCAGTGCTATGTGCTTTTAGTCCTTCGATTGGACTGCTGATCGTTTTGCGGTTTATTCAAGGTCTTGCTGGTTCAGTGGGGGTGGTTGTCTCTAGAGCGGCTGTTCGTGATTTATATAGTGGCTCTGAACTCACGAAGTTCTTCTCACTATTGATGATTGTGAATGGTCTCGGACCGATATTAGCTCCAGTTATTGGGGGCCAGCTGTTAAGGGTGACTACATGGCAAGGGATATTCCTCGTATTATTTGCTGCCGGAATTATTTTTTGTTTAACTATTTTATTGCGCTTGCCGGAGACGCTGCCGAAGGAGAGACGCTCTAAGAGTGGACTGAAGGGTACACTGCTTACCTTCCGGGTATTGCTGGGCAATCGTAAGTTTATGGGTTATGCCTTGTCTCAAGGTTTCGTTACGGCATCTATGTTCGCGTATATCTCAGGTTCTTCTTTTGTATTGCAAAATATTTTTGCGGTTACCCCGCAGGTATATAGTCTGATCTTTGCAGTGAATGGGATTGGGATTATTATTACTGGCCAAATAGCCGGTAGACTTGCTGGAAAGGTAAGTGAGACTAAGTTGTTACTTAGTGGACTATTGCTATGTACGATGGGGGGCATCTTGCTACTGCTGACGGTTCTGGTAGGAGGAGGACTGATCCCTATTCTGATCTGTCTATTTGCGGTTGTCTCCAGTGTAGGTATTGTCGGAGCGACCAGCTTCTCACTGGCGATGCAAGATCAAGGTGAAACTGCAGGCAGTGCCTCGGCATTAATCGGATTAATCCCCCTATTGCTGGGTAGCTGTGTAGCGCCACTTGTGGGTCTTGGGGGCGTTGAGTCCGCTCTTCCGATGGCGATTGTGATGGCATGTACGGGAATTCTCTCGATTCTATCTTATGTGCTGCTTGTTAGACGAGGAAAAGCAAGCTCCTAGCAGTCTAGCATTGTAACCTGGCAAGTGTAGTACTTTCAGCAAACTTTCAGCGGGTCTTAACGTTCCTTACTTGCAAAAGGATTATATTGGAGGTAAGGAAGGGAGGGATAACCATGAGTATATCAGCAGTCTCAGGTTCCACATCGTATACTACCTCGACATCTAGCACTACAGATACCAGTACGCTTGAGAAACAAAAAGCGAAACTGGAAGCAGAACTGGACAAGATTAATGCCAGCTCAGACGATGACAAGACCAAGGAAACGAAAACGAAGCAAATTGAGCAACAGATTAAGACTATCGAGGCACAAATCTCGCAGAAGTCTCAGAGCAGTGCTTCCTCCGCTAGCAGTGTTGTAGAGGCACCTGCCAAACCTGCGAACAATACGCTTGCTGCAGCAAGTCCGCAAGAGATAGCTACCGCAACAACGGATAGTAAAGGCAGATTTGATATTCGAGTATAAACGCTAGTTAAACCCGTGCTACATAACAGAGAGGACATCCTTTGCCGTGAGGGATGTCCTTTTTGTTGTGCAATTTTATGTGTAAACTACAGTCTCAATGTACTTTAGGTAAATAGAATTTCACTAACATTTTTTAACTATTGCAGGGATTAGGGTTGTGCTGGCAGTCTAATGTAGTAGGTGTTGATTATCATGGGTTTTTTATTCCAATAATTGTTATAATGAAATGGTTGTAAAAATTGTCTAGCACAACGTGTGTCGGCGGTAAGGGTAGGTGGCCTAATGCAATCAAAACAACAAACATTAGAAAGATTCAAAATTGTAAGGCTGTTCTTAACCATCTATCGGATTCGGGCGGTGAGAGCTCTCTTTCCAGTAGCTATCATAGCGCTGGTGTATTGGGAGGGGCAACATGAGCTGAAGCAGGTTCATTTAGGACTTATTATGCGTGAGCTAAGAAGAGTGCCTACATCTGCCGTTTTGCAAATGATCGGATTTGCACTTCTCGCAGTAGCTGTAATGAGTGCTTATGATTATTTGATACGAGCACATTTTCGTTTAAAAGTAGGGCTGTGGGACACCTTCCGTTATGCTTGGATAGCTAATACATTTAATAATTTAATTGGTTTTGCAGGTCTGGCTGGAGTGGGTTTAAGGACGTTGATGTACAAAAAAAGCGGAGTGTCAACTTCCGTCCTAACGCCGGCAATCGTATTTTTATCACCACTCATGATTACCGGGTTATCTTTACTTTCTTGGGCAAATATTTTTGGTTTACTCCCGGCAACGGCATTGCTGGAAGAGCATCATTGGTTAGTATTTGCGGTATGGGGGATGGCGCTTTATTTGCCGTTTTTTGTGTTTGTACAGCGCTCTGCTCTTTATGCAAAGTGGATTAACCGGGGACAAGGTAGAACACCCTGGCTTACAGTAGTTGCCTCTGTGGGTGCCTCCTTTCTGGAATGGAGTTTTGCTGGTGTAACGTTTTGGACAATCAGTAGTCATCTTTTGCACGAGGTACACTTTCCAGTCATATTCGGCATCTTTACGATTGCTGCCATCGCAGGCATCTTGAGTATGGCGCCTGGTGGTATCGGTGCTTTTGACCTTATTGCATTGCTGGGTCTTACGCAGCTTGGATTTAAAAGTGATCAGGCCATGGCAGTGCTTGTTATTTTTAGATTGTTCTATTATCTCATTCCATGGCTGATCGGATTGGTGCTGGCTGCACTGGAATTTGGTCTGCAGGGAAAAAAGGGTCAAGATCGTTCAGCTCCAGGGTTCGAACCCGCTCTTAACATTTGGCAGAGGATTTGGGGTTGGCCGGGTCAGTATACCTTTCTGAGCGATCTTGGTGTGTGGGCTCTAGGCAAGCTTGTACTAGCTAGCGGGCTTATTCTCTTACTATCAACAGCTACGCCCGGATTGTTGTACAGACTGAAGATTACAGAGGAAATATTGTCATTCTCGATCATGCAGCTCTCACATCATTTATCTGTACTTATTGGCTTTATGCTCATTTTGTTGTCGAGAGGCATTACATTACGGGTTCGTAGCGCGTACATCTGGACCAGCATTTTATTATTTTCCGGGTCTGTGTTTGCGGTGGCTAAAGGCTTTGATTATGAAGAGGCGCTGTTTCTGCTCCTCGTTGCACTCATTCTGTGGATCTCCAGATCTCGGTTCTACCGGATCAGTGCTCCCGTAAGCAGACAGAGTACGATTTGGTGGCTTGCGCTTACTTCAGTAATTGCCCTAAGCTATTATCTATTGGGCAGCCATGTCCATCGTGGATTTCTGAAGCATCTCCCGCCCGGTGTAGAGCCAGAGTGGCTACAGCGGCATAGTCATGTTGCTTTTACAGCCGTAGGGGGACTAGCTTTCTCTTGGATCATTCTTACTTTGCTGATCACCCTTAGACCCCATCGTAAACCGGAGGAGTTATTCGGAAATTTTGATATGGCAAGGCTGAAAAACTTCCTAGGTGAAGTTCAAGGCAATGCCCTAACTCATATGCTGTTTTTGGGTGATAAAAGCTTCTTCTGGGCGCAAGAAGGCAAGGTGTTGCTCGCTTTCGCTAGGGTTAGGGATAAGCTTGTAGTCCTTGGTGATCCATTGGGAGAGAGAAGTCTCATGAATGAGGCAATCAGTGAATTTAGACAAGCTGCAGATAAGTACGGTCTGGTCGTAGTTTTTTATCAGGCCACACCTGATTTCTTATCGATCTATCATGAGCAGGGATATCGCTTTTTTAAGCTGGGGGAAGAGGCATTAGTAACGCTCGATACCTTTACGCTCAGTGGCAAAAAGAACAGTGATTTGCGAAGCGTATGCAACCGTTTCGAACGGGAAGGCTATGCCTTCGAAGTTGTAGAAGCACCGCACGCTGAAGATTTGCTACGAGAGCTGCGATCCGTTTCGAACGAATGGTTGAATGGGCGCACCGAAAAAGGGTATTCGCTGGGTTGGTTTAACGAGGCCTATCTACAGCTGGCTCCAATCGTGCTCCTGAGGAATGCCCAAGGGACGATACTGGCATTTGCTTCGATTGCACACGGGTATGATCAGGGTATGACCTTATCGATTGATTTGATGCGCCATCGAAAGAATGTGCCGAACGGAACGATGGATTATTTATTTGTTCGTTTGCTAGAATGGGCGAAATCTAAGGGATATCATCGATTCAATCTAGGTAATGCCCCGCTGTCCAGTGTGGGTGAGAATGCTGGGGCCTTGAAAGAGGAGAAGCTGGCTCATCTCGTATTTAAAAGAGGGGGGCATTGGTACGGCTTTGTCGGACTTCGCCGCTATAAAGAAAAATTCAGCCCGGAGTGGGAACCGCGTTACTTGGCTTATCCGGCTTCTATAGCATTGCCGATCTTAACACTCGATCTGGTGAGGTTAGTATCCCGCCATCCTAGGGCGGAGGAGTAGAGTGAGACGTGCGTGAAGTCTCTATGTACATTGACCTAACCAAAGAAGAGGGTGCCGTCTCAAAGTAGTTTTAGCTACTTGGGTACGACCCTTTTTTTGCGTTGAAGGTTAATTGAAGTTTCAAATGATGGTTTGAGTGAAACATCAATACAACAATTAGGGAATTTCTCCCTGAAATTCTAAGATTACTGGTCATTAGATTTATAATTAGGGAAAATATCCCTAAAATTCATCTGATTTGGTGGGAAATCAAGGCATTACCCTAATTTTTAGGGAGGAATTCCCTAATTTCGTTGATTATAAGCGAATATCGAATATTTTTAGGGAGCTTTTCCCTAATTAGTGTTAAACCCACTCTGCCCACCGCAAAAACGCCCACCGCACATTCCCGCATGCATATCCTCATCATCGTCTGCCATCATTACCCAATCTGAAAAGGTTTAATGGTTAAGTGAGATCTTTACTTGGACTATTCCATAAAATAGATGAAGCTGTCCCGTAAGCAGCATTCACTACTTTCGAGGGCAGCCTCATCTATATTTAAATAGCACCACTCTTATTTTTCGCCAGCTTCTGTATCAGGCAGAGCCCAGACAGATACGCTGCCACCGTTGACCGGGAAGGTCGCCCAGCCATCTTTTTCAATCGTTATAGTCGCCTTGTGATTATGAGTGAAATCTACCCATGCTTCACCCGCGCGTTGTTCCCCTACGAACATTCTTTTCTGACCGTTCTCGCCGTTACTAATCACAACCGCACAGCCGGATCGTTCGATGTCTTTCACGCCGAGTCGTGTCCAACCAATCGTGTTGGGATGATCGAAATAATCCTTCTGCTCACCATAGGCTTTGTGATAGCGGGTATATAGCAGCGGGTCAATCGCCTCTTTTTTGCCTGCGACAGGTGTAGGTCCCTCGATCCCATAATAATCTCCATAAAAGACCACAGGATATCCGTCGCGTCGCAGTAGGATAAGTGCATAAGCACTTTGCTTAAACCAATCATCTACCCAAGATTCCAGAGCTTCATGGGGTTGAGAATCATGATTGTCAACGAACGTTACAGCATTGGTAGGATGGGTCTGCACCAGTGTGTCGTCGAGGATTTTGGTTAAATCAAAGTTTCTACCCCCCAAGGAAGCTGAATGCAGCTTGTAGTGAAGGGAAACATCGAAGAGGTCGATCTTATAATCGACGGTATTTAGAAATTGTCGGCAGGATTCTAAATCCGAATTCCAGAACTCGCCCACGATATAGAAATCCTTCTCACATTTATTAAACATTTCTACCGCGAATTGTTTCACAAACTCATGGTTGATATGCTTGATGGCATCTAAGCGAAAGCCGCTGCAGTGGAGCGTGTCCACCAGCCATTTTCCCCATTGGATCATTTCTTTTTTGACTTCTGGATGACTGTAATCAATATTTGCGAACATTAGATAATCGTAGTTGCCGAACTCGTCATCAACATTCTGGTTCCATGTTTTATTCTCGCCTGCGATACGGAATACACCTGTTCGCCCCGACTTGGCGTCGAAGTCAGTGCCGTTAAAATGATTGTGATTCCATTTAAAGGAAGAGTGTTCATCACCGCGGCCGGGGAAGGTGAATTTAGTCCAGCCCTCAATCTCGAAAGGTTTGGAGATTTCTTTCATCCGGTCATTAGGGTCGACCTCGATCACCTGGAAGACTTCCTTTTCATCCGCTCCTGCCTTGTGATTCATGACCAAATCAACGTATACGGCAATGCCGTTTTTTTGACATTCCGAAATGGCTTCAATTAGTGCTTGTTTGGTGCCATATTTGGTGCGTACCGTACCTTTTTGGTCATATTCGCCCAGATCGTATAGATCATACACGCCATAGCCTGTATCGTCGGCGGAGACGGCCTTTGTCACAGGAGGTACCCAAACAGAATCAATGCCTACGGCTTTTAGTGCGGAAGCTGTTTCTTTCAGGCGATCCCAGTGTTTCCCATCCGCAGCGACATGCCATTCAAAAAATTGCATCATTGTATGGTTCCTCATTATTTCTTGCGCCTCCATATCCATAAAGCGAATTTTTTCTACACTCTGATTAGATTTTCAGATAACTCTTATTAAACGTAAAAACAGACTATGAAAAATAAGGCAGGCTGATGAATGCGCTGGGAGGGACAAAGATGCGATTTATATAGGCTTGAAAAGTGTAATTTCTGATCTCTGGGAGAGGTGGACAGCATTGCGTCCGTTTCGTTTGGAACTGTACAGAGCATGGTCAGCCTCTGACAGTAGCTCTTCTAGAGTGGCTTTAGGACTTAGGGCTTCTACTACTCCGAAGCTGGCAGTCACGTTAATGGACCCGATGAGCGTATACAAGACACTTTGTTCAATATCTGCGCGGATAGTTTCGCAGAGTTGTGCGGCTTGCTTCAGCGACGTATCTGGCAAACAGATCACAAATTCCTCACCGCCATAACGTCCGAAGATGTCACCCTCCCGGATATGTCTGTTGCATACCTCGACAATGTGCTGAAGGGCTTGATCTCCATATTGATGTCCGAATCGATCATTAATGCTTTTGAAGAAGTCTACATCCAGCAAAATAATCGATAGTGAACTCCGATTGCTCGCGGCCTGAACAAGAAGCCCTCGGCTCAGCTCCAAAAAATAGGTACGGTTATAAATCCCCGTCAGACTATCCATCGTAGCCAATTGACGCAGCTTATCTTGAAGCAGTATTCGTTCAGTTACGTCAATCAGCATGATCATTTGTCCTGCTAAGTATCCCCCTTGTTTCTGTACGGGAGAGGACCGGATTTGGTAGTAACAAATCTCGTCTCCTTTGATCCAAGCAACTTCCCGTTCTTCGCGTTGCAGTGGCTCTGTATCCATAACATAGGACAAGGCATCTTTGCCGGCATTAAGAAACAGTTGAGCCAGCGGTTTACCAATCGCCGAGGAATTAAGTCCTTCTATCATATCCGCGGCTGCGCGATTGTAATCGACGAGCATGTCCGAACGATCGGTGACAAGCACCCCATCTCGCATGCTTTCGAACAGATTCTCACGGGCGATAGGCGCAGCTGTTAGCATACCTCTTGATAGGATAGCCCAGATATATAGGGTGGAAGTGATACTCATAATGATGGGAACGGGATCCATCCCGTAGGGAGTCAGGCCCATTAAATATAAAAAAGAGCCTAACGTTGGAAGGCTTAGTCCAATTAGAATGGTAACGATTTGTCTCCGGTATACCCGTTTCATCCGGTTCCACTGCCATAACATAAGGCAGATAGCTGCCAGTAGACAACCAAAAGTAAAGCTGCCGTGAACGATATACCAAGGTCCCATCACTACATCAACGAGTGGGGAGGGCGTATTGTCTCGCAAATAAATGGATTTATAGAAGAGGTGGTGGTAATCATTGGTCCACACCATCAGTGTTGTGATGAACGGTATTATATATAGCGCTGCTCGCATGCCCTTTTTAATTAGACTCTCCAGCCCTACGAAATGCATCACCATAATAAGGCTGGCGGGCGCTATAAAAGGCATCCCCAGGTACTCTACTTTAATCCAAAAACTCATTTCCTCCAGTGTTTTCCCCGACAGTTCTAGTGCGAAGCCGAAGGTATAAATCGCGGAAGTGAAGGAGCTTATAACAAAGGCTCTAATTCCTAAGAAATCCGTTTTTTTATAGTAGGCGAAAAGGGCTAGTAAAACGCTCAGGACACCAGATATAGCCACAATAACAATATAATTCGAAATTACAGATCCCATGGGTCTATTGTCTCCTACTGAGGAAAGATATGGATAAATATTACCACAAATCTACAAATATTTAAAAATCACTTCATTTGAAACTTGAATAAATGTCCCCCTAGACAAAATGACGTGATTTAGCGGGAGCTATTTTACTAATTGTCTAATGAGAGTCCAGTGAGCAGCGTGTAACATGTTAGTTAATACTACACAACAGAAGATTTTAACTCGACACACTCTCTAGTGAGTCAGATTAATTAACATTAATTGCATAGCTTATTTTGATAAGGGGGGGGCTGAGGATGTCATTACTCGCGACAAATATTCCTGAAATTCAGCTGGAAAATGTTGAAATGCGCTATAGGGCAGAAGCTGCGGAAGTGCTTGCACTGCATCAGGTGAGTCTTGATATTGCAAAGGGGGAGTTCGTCTCACTGCTCGGACCTTCAGGATGTGGCAAAACAACGCTTTTGAGACTGATGGCCGATCTCATCGCGCCAACGGGCGGGAACATTGTAGTCGCTGGAAAAAGTGCTAAAGAGGCAAGGCTGGCGCAGAAATATGGCATTGTTTTTCAAAGTCCTGTGCTGTATGACTGGCGGAAGGTGAAGCATAACATCACATTGCCACTGGAACTGATGGGAGTTAAAAAGTCGATCCGTGAAGAGAGGGCGCTGGAGCTTCTTGATCTAGTGGGCTTGCAGAGCTTCGCGGATAAATACCCTTGGCAGCTTAGTGGGGGGATGCAGCAAAGAGTAGCGATTGCCAGAGCGCTATCGATGGAGCCGGAAATTCTACTGATGGATGAACCGTTCTCTGCACTGGATGAGTTTACACGTGAGCGTCTGAACGAAGAACTGTTATCTGTCTGGAGCAAGGTGCAGAACACGATTGTCTTCGTAACACATAGTATTCCTGAGTCGATATTCCTCTCTGACCGGGTGTTTGTTCTTTCCCCGCATCCAGGTCGCTTATCCGCTGTGGTTGAAATTCCTCTGCCACGTCCGCGAACGGCGGAAATGAGAAACAGCCCAGAGTTTTTCGAACTGATCGCAAGTATTCGCGACAGCTTTGAAGGGGTGTAGGGATGAAAGGGGGCAGTATCTTTGTACGGGGTCGCCTGCTGCCGTTGTTTGTCTGGATATTTGGTTTGCTGCTAGTTTGGGAAGGAGCCTCCTGGATGCTGCTCCATGTAGTGGAGACACCGTTAGCTCAGTCCAAGTTGCCCTACGTTCATGAGGTGCTATCCACGCTGTGGAAGTATAGTGGCACGCTTCTGAAGGAGGGGGCTGCCACCTTTGGCAATGCTGGTGTTGGCTTCCTGATTGGTGCGGTGGCTGGTGCTTCACTGGCGGTGCTAATGAGCTTGTCGAAGACGATAGAGCAGTTAACTTTTCCTTACGCTATCGCCTCGCAGATGATTCCGATCCTGGGGCTGGCGCCGATCATTTATGGGATTGTGAGAGATGAGCAGACTTCACGGATTATTATTTCGGGTTATATTACATTCTTCCCAGTGGCTCTCAATATGCTGCGCGGCTTGCGAAGTGTGGATCCTTCCGCGCTGGAATTAATGCATTCTTATGCGGCAAAACCTTGGGCGGTCTATTGGAAACTCAGATTTCCAGCGGCCCTGCCGGGTTTGTTCGGAGGGCTTAAGATTGCTGCTCCGCTCGCAGTGACTGGTGCTATCCTGGTAGAGCTCATGGGTGCGCAGCACGGGATTGGCGTAATCATGCTGCGTAATCTCTACTACGGCAGCTCTCATACCTACATGTTCTGGTCTACGGTGATTGTCGGCGCTTTGTTGGGGATTGTAAGTTACTGGTTGATCAGTCTGATAGAACGTTTGGTGGCGCCGTGGCAGCCTGAATTTCGACCGAAAGGAGGTAGCCGCTAATGGAAACCAACTCCGTTCGGGAGACTTCATTTATAGGCTCTACTAGTAAAGAGGTGGCCCAGCCGGTATTAACGGCTACGCAGAAGAATGTTGCAACAGGCTCGAAGCCTGCGGTAATTGCCAAGCGTAAGGGTGGCTCGCATGGCCTGAAGAGGATATTTAGCGCAGGGGTGCTGCTGCCTGTATTGGCGGGGGTGTTGTTTCTTGGGCTATGGGAGTTCGAATTCTTTCATAAGATCTTTGATCTGAAGAAATATCAGCTGCCGTTGCCCACAGCAATTGCCACGACCATGAGGGATAATTTCAGCATGTTGCTATCCTATACCGGATACACCCTTACTGAGGCTGTGTTGGGAATGTTGGTTGGTTCTGCTATCGGATTTCTGATCGCTTTAGCTGCTACGGCGTGGCCGCGTTGGGGAAGTGGAAGTTTAACTTTGGTTGCTGCTCTAAATGCTGTGCCCATCGTCGCCCTCGCGCCCATTATGAATCTGTGGTTTGGAGATGGGATAGGCTCACGAATTGCCATAGTAACAGCAACTACAATGGCAGCGATGGCGATCAACGCCTATAAAGGCATGGCGGCGATTGATCCATTGGCGCTGGATCTGATGCATTCCTACGCGGCAGGTAAGCCGGCAGTGTTTCGTTATCTGCGGATTCGCAATAGCCTGCCCTATGTATTTACAGCACTGAAGATCAACGCAACGGCGAGTATGATTGGCGCCATAGTTGGGGAATTCTTTTTCTCCTCAAAAGGGCTTGGGTATTTGCTCTCCAATTCCATTAAAGTCGCCAAAATGCCGCTGGGCTGGTCGTGTATCGTTCTGGCCGCAATTGCCGGCGTGCTTTTCTATTTAGTGGTTGAGCGGCTTGAGAAAGTATTCATTAAGTGGCATCCTTCGCAGCGTACTTAATCTCACACTCACTTACATCCAGCTATAGTGGGAATGGAAGAGAGAAACCGCCCACGGCTGTATGCATACAACGCACCACGATGATTGTCCATACTGTGCTTGTTACAAACTTAAATTACGATAGGGGGAGTTCGATTGATGAACGGGAAAAAACGCAAATTTCGTGGTGGTTTGTTGGCAATCGTGATGATGTTGAGTGTTTCTTTAATGGCGGGTTGCGGTGGCAACAATAATAACTCGGCAGCTGAAGCTACGACTGCCCCTGAAGCTTCTACAGCTCCTGAGGCAAGTGCTACGGCTGAACCAGCGGCTGATCCAGTTACAGTGAAGCTACAGCTGAAATGGGTGCCGCAGGCACAATTCGCTGGATATTTTGTGGCGCAGGATAAAGGATATTACAAGGAAGAAGGACTAAATGTAGAGATTCTGCCGGGAGGTCCAGATATTGTTCCAGAGCAGCAAGTGGCTGGGGGCTCCGCAGATATCGGTGTTGGCTGGGTAGCAAGCTTGCTTCCAAGTCTTGAGCAGGGAATGCCACTCGTGCAAATTGCTCAAATCTATCAAAAGAGCGGATTGGTCCTGGTCTCCAAAAAATCGGCGGGCATCAACTCAGCTGCTGATCTTAAGGGTAAAAAAGTCGGTAATTGGATGGGCGGCAACGAGTTTGAACTATTAGCGTTATTCGATAAATATAAGTTCGATCCTAATAAGGATCTAAGCTTTACGAAGCAAGGGTTCACGATGGATCAGTTCTTGGGCGATCAGATCGATGCGGCCTCAGCGATGACCTATAACGAGTACCAAGTAGTGTTGGAGTCAGGCATTAAGGCTGAGGATCTGAATGTCATCGACATGAATACAGAAGGCGTTGCAATGCTTGAGGATAACTTGTTCGCCAATAAGGAATGGCTTGCGGAGAACAAAGAGACTGCGGCAAAGTTTGTGCGTGCCTCCCTGAAGGGCTGGAAAGATGCAATTGCTGATCCTGCAGCCGCCGTGGATAGTGTAATGAAGCAAGCAGAAGACGGCAGTACTACTAAGGAGCATCAATTGACGATGATGACCGAGGTTGCCAAGCTGATTCTGCCTGAGGGCTTTGACAGTGCGAAGATGGGATATACCGATGCAGCGGCGTTCCAGCAAACGGCTGATATTTCGCAAAAGTTCGGTGTTATAAAAGAGCCTGCTAAGGTAGATGAGGCGTACACGAACGAAATCGTAGAAATGGCCGCAAAATAACCAACTGAGCTTAATGTTATAGTGGATGGCCGCCTGATCTGGCGGTCATCTATTATAATCAGCAGTCCATCAGTGCATCTGAAACAGAGAAAGAGGTGCGAGCTATGTCTCTCCTAGTAACGCAGGCTGAAAGAGTTAAGAATTATGTGAATGGAGCTTGGGTAGAATCGTCGTCCGGGCGAGATGAAGAGGTATATAATCCGGCGACGGGTGAAGTGATAGCTTATGTGCCCATTTCCAGTAAGGAAGAGCTGGGTGCGGCGGTAGAAGCGGCTGCTGTGGCATTTCAAGCGTGGAAAAGGGTCGCTGTGCCGCGTCGCGCCCGCTACTTTTTTCAATATCAACAGCTGCTGGTAAAGCATTGGCATGAGCTGGCCGAGCTGATTACGCTGGAGAATGGCAAAAGTCTGGAAGAGGCGCAAGGTGAGGTGCAGCGTGGAATTGAGTGTGTAGAATTTGCCGCAGGCATCCCCACATTGATGATGGGCAGCCAGCTTCCGGATATTGCTACCGGAATTGAATCCGGGATGTACCGCTATCCACTGGGGGTTATCGGGGGGATTGCCCCGTTTAATTTTCCGATGATGGTTCCTTGCTGGATGTTTCCGCTCGCCATTGCTTGCGGGAATACCTTTGTGCTGAAGCCTTCTGAGCGTACGCCTCTGCTGGTCAATCGGTTAGCTGAATTATTTGCTGAAGCGGGCTTTCCGCCAGGTGTGCTGAATGTGGTTCATGGAGCGCATGAGGTGGTGAACGGGCTGCTGGAGCATGATGAAGTGAAGGCGATTTCGTTCGTCGGTTCGCAGCCGGTTGCGGAATATGTATATAAGGGGGGGACGGCGCAGGGGAAGCGGGTTCAGGCATTGGCAGGCGCTAAGAATCACTCGATTGTGTTACCTGATGCGGAGCTGGATAATGCGGTGAAGAATATAATTGCCGCTGCGTTTGGCTCAGCGGGTGAGCGGTGTATGGCTTGCTCGGTTGTAGTGGTTCATGAGGATATTGCTGACGAGCTAGTGAGTCGTCTGGCTGCGGCTGCAGATGAGCTTAAGATTGGTAATGGTGCCGATGACGGGGTGTTTTTGGGTCCAGTAATTCGCCAGTCGAATAAGGAGAGGACTCTTTATTACATTGAGACTGGTGAAGCTGAACAAGCCAAGCTAGTGAGAGATGGGCGGAAGGACGCTGCTGCGGGCGGTGTGGGTTATTTTATCGGACCGACGATATTTGATCATGTACAGCCGGGAATGACCCTCTGGAAGGATGAGATTTTTGCACCGGTGTTGTCTGTGATCCGTGTGAAGAGTTTAAGTGAAGCTATTGCGGTGACGAATCAGTCTCCATTCGCGAACGGGGCGTGCATTTACACAGATAGCGCTAAAGCGATCCGCGAGTTCCGGGAAGAGATTGATGCAGGGATGTTGGGTGTGAATCTGGGTGTGCCTGCGCCCATGGCCTTTTTCCCCTTCTCAGGTTATAAGAAATCATTCTATGGAGATCTGCATGCCAATGGACGCGATGGGGTGGAGTTCTATACGCGTAAAAAGATGATCACTGCCCGTTATTAGAGAAGATGAGCTACTGAGAGGAGAAAATGTTATGCAGAGTCTGGGGAACGATAGTGAGCTTGCGGTAAACAAGGATCGGAAATATTTATGGCACAACATTACACCTTATAGTGAAAAGAATCCGCCTATGATTGCCGCCTCGGCGAGTGGGTCGTGGATTACGGATATACAGGGCAATCGATTTTTGGATGGGATGTCTGGCTTGTGGTGTGTAAATGTGGGATACGGGCGCAAGGAGCTGGCGGAAGCTGCTTACAATCAATTGCTAACGCTGCCTTATTTTCCGCTGACTCAGAGTCATCTCCCGGCTATTGCGCTGGCAGAGAAGTTGAATGAGTGGCTTGGAGACGAGTACGTGATCTTTTTTTCCAATAGTGGGTCAGAGGCTAACGAGGCTGCTTTCAAAATGGCCCGCCAGTACCAGCAGCAAATCGGCCAGCATTATCGCCATAAATTCATTGCCCGTTATCGTGGGTACCACGGTAGTTCGCTTGGGGCATTATCTGCAACGGGCCAGGCACAACGCAAATATAAATATGAACCGCTGGCGGGTGGTTTTCTGCATGTAGCTCCCCCGGACAGCTATCGCCGCCCGGTCGGGATGACTGTGGAAGAATTCAACCTCCAGTGTGCACAGTCCATAGAGGATATGATCATCTGGGAAGGCGTGGAGACGGTAGCTGCGGTGATTATGGAGCCTGTAATTACGGGTGGTGGCGTCATTGTACCGCATCAGGTTTATTTGGATCGGGTGCAGGAAATCTGCCGCAAACACGGTGTGTTGCTTATTATGGATGAAGTGATTTGTGGATTTGGACGCTCTGGACGTAAGTTTGGACATCACAACTTTAATGTGAAGCCTGACATCGTGACAATGGCTAAGGGGTTGACCAGTGCTTATCTTCCCTTATCTGCCACTGCTGTTCGTAAGGATATCTATGAAGCGTTCAAGGATAATAGTGATGATTATGGTCATTTTCGCCATGTGAATACTTTTGGTGGCAATCCGGCTTCGTGTGCACTAGCGTTACGCAATCTGGAAATTATCGAGCAGGAGAAGCTGGTGGAGCGTGCAGAGCTTTTGGGCAAAAGACTGAACACTGCATTCACCGAGTTACTTGATCACAAACTTGTAGGTGATGTCCGCAGCTTTGGTTTGGTGACAGGCATCGAGTTGGTTGAAGATAAGGTTAGCAAAAAGCCAGTTGATCTGAGTATTGTGAAAGGCATTATTGCTGAATGCAAATCAAAAGGACTTATTATCGGCAAGAATGGCGATACGGTAGCTGGGTTCAACAATGTGCTTACCTTCGCCCCGCCGCTATCCTCCACGGATGAAGATGTAGAGTTTATTATCGATACGTTTAAATCTGTACTGAGCGGGGGCTGGGTAAAGTAATTTTGTCCGGATATAGAAATTGGTAGGCGCGCAGGGCAACCTGAATGGAGATCCGGTTCTCTGGCTGCATGAAGTCTTCACCCAGTAGCTCTGTTATTTTGTCCAGGCGATAATAAAGGGACTGTCTGACAATGAATAAGTTTCGAGCGGCAATTTGTTTGGAACCATCATGATCCAGATAAACACGAAGGGTAAGCAGCAGCTCGCTGCCTTTGGTTTGGTCGTGGTCGATTAGCGGGCCGAGATAACTGCGAATGAAGTTCTGCAACGTTTTTCCGTCATTTAAGCTCAACAGCAACTGGAATACACCCAGCTCTTCATAGAAGAGTAGTGACTTCTGGTAACAGGAGTATAACGACAATGCCTGTAGGGCTTCCTGATAACCGGAATAGGCTCGTTTTAGGCGCTTATGCGATTTGCTGACTCCAATGACGAGCTGCAAATCCTTGAGCTTCTCATCGGAGCGGATGTTCTGCAGGGCTTCAAGTGCTTGTTGAAGTCGCATTTTTCCAGGCATTTTCGATTGGATATCGAGGGCGATGACGGTGAGGCGATTGTTCTTAAGGGTGATCAGCGGACGTAAAGAATATTTCTCAAAGATGGAACGCAGGATGAGCGAAAGGTGGAAGGTAATGGACTCCCATTCGTTCTCCGAGCTGTTCCATTTTACATCTCTGGGGTTCTTGATCTCTATAAGGCATACACGGTAAGGGAGCTCATTGACCACGTTGAAATTGGAGCCGATCAGGCCCTTTAAGCGGTTATCATCTTCGATGCGGCCATTGATCAGCTCGTCGACCCATAGATTTTCTGAAAAAAGCTTACGCTCCTCCATATACCGCGTCCGCAGCAGCTCTTGTGCAATGGACAAAGAGGCGGAATCCAGCAGCAGACAGTCGAACTCCTGTGGTTTGTGATTGCATACCATCAGAATGTAAGCCCAGGTCTGATCCAGCGCACCTACAGGCTTGAGCGCGATGGTCTTCTGTCCATATTCCCGGATATAGGGGGCAGCGTCAGGTTGAATTCCTTCCAGCTCGTCGCCGAAGGCGGTGAAAAAATTCAGCAATGGAGCCTGCTCTTCCGGCGGAAGTGCCGGAAAAAATAAGGGTTTGCCTTGCAGCTGCATATAGACAATTTGTGTGCGGGTACTTTTGCACAATAATTGCAGTACTTTCAGCGTTCCTTGTGAAGTTAAGGTCAGACGGTGGAATTCACGTGAGATTTTTTCAAGTTCTTGGAGCATCCGGTGATGCCGGTTAATGATAATCGAGTGAAGATCCAACGTGATATCTACGAAACGAACCGTGCGGGTGAAGATGATTAGCGGAAAGTCATGCCTGTCGGCTAAGTCGATCATCTCTTGCGGGATGGTGCTGAAATACGTACCTAACTCAATACATAGGCAAGCTGCATTTTTGTCGATCAGGTTCTGCATAAACTCCAAGGAGGAAGGGAGATCGACACTTGCACCAATCCCCGTAGTCAAAATCATTTCTTCGCCATGAATCAGAGTCTCGAAGTTGGCACTTTCCAGTACATGCACCCAGCGAATGGCACGGCTTAGGCCGCTTTTCCCGCCGATCACCTCGGCTTCTGCGAATAGTGGTCTTTTTAAAGCGTCACGAATGGTTAATACAAGCTCCCAGTCCATAGTTACTCCCCCTCGATCTTCTGCGCTCTGGCCTTCGGCTAACGCCCTGTTATTCTCAGCCTATTCTCACACGTAAAAAATACAGTTTTGAAATTAGACAAAGTGTCTAATGCAACGAAAATTCGAAATGACTATAGTTTGATTAACGGATGTCAGTATATATAACCTAATTAGTAAGGGCGTTGAGAGATAATTTCTGTTAATGCTTATATTACTACAATAATTCAATGATGTAAGCAAAATATTCAGAAAAAAATTGAATTAATGTTATATTATATAACATAAAAATGAGAAAGTACCCATAAGGAGTGATTAGTGATGGAGCATTCTTCTCCGTTAACAGCATTTACACCAGATATGTTCATGCGTAACTTTGCCGAGGCTGAGCCGCCTCTGACTCATAAGGGTGCCATGGATGAGGCTAATCGCTGTCTATATTGCTACGATGCCCCTTGCATAAAAGCTTGTCCGACCAGCATTAATATCCCCTCCTTTATCAAACGGATCGCTACTGACAATTTGAAAGGCTCGGCACAGACGATTATGGATTCCAATCCTGTGGGTGCCAGCTGTGCTCGCGTGTGTCCTACAGATGAACTGTGCGAAGGAGCTTGTGTGTTAAATGATGCTTCGGCGCCGATCCAAATCGGACTACTGCAGCGTTATGCGACAGATTGGGCGATGAACAGCGGAGTTCAATTATTTAAGGCAGGCATTCCTAACGGGAAAAAGGTAGCTGTAATCGGTGGTGGTCCTGCGGGATTGTCAGCGGCTAGGGAGCTCGCCCGTGAAGGTTTTGCTGTAGTGATCTACGAAGCGAAGGCGTTAGCGGGTGGGCTGGATACGCATGGGATTGTGTCGTTTCGGCTTCCGCAGTCTGTATCTATTTGGGAAGTAGAGCAGGTAGAGAAGCTGGGTGTGGAAATACGTACAGGTGTAAAAGTCGGAGTAGATGTCTCTGTAGATGAGCTGAAGTCGAATTATGATGCCATCGTTTTGGCAGCGGGTATGGGTTATGTGCCTCCAATAGGGATTGAAGGTGAAAAATTGGCTGGCGTATATGATGCCATTGCACTCGTAGAATCCACTAAGACTGGCATTCCTTTGCTGGAGCTGATGGGTCAGCGTGTTGCTGTCATTGGAGCGGGCAATACAGCTATTGATGCAGCTACATGCTCAGTGCGACTTGGAGCCACTAATGTAAAAATGATCTATCGCCGGACCCGCGAAGAGATGACGGCTTACGATTTTGAATATGAATTTGCGAAGCAAGAAGGTGTGGAGTTCAGCTGGCTTACCTTACCGAAACGTATCGTGGGGGATGAGCTTGGAAATGTAACCGCACTGGAATGTGTGCAAATGAAGCTGACAGAGGAGCTGGGCAAGGATGGACGTCCAGTGCCTATGCCAATAGAGGGTTCGGAGTTCTTGATTCCTGTAGATGCAGTTGTAATAGCTATAGGTCAAAAGCGTCGCCTAGATCTAATAGATTCCTTAGGCCTTGTGCATGACCGTGGGGTTGTAAAGGTGGATGAAGCCACCTGTCAAACCTCCGATCCGCAAATTTATGCCGCAGGCGATATCATATTTGGTTCAGGCAAAGGCGAGGCCATGGTTGTATCAGCGGCACAGCAGGGAAAAGATGCGGCCCATGCGATTGTTAAACAATTCTCAGGCCAGCAGGAGGTCGTTGTTAGATCAGCGGGCTGAGCGTAGAAATCAAATTGGATTTTACATGACAGGGAGGGAACATCATGGCAGATTTAAGTATTAATCTCGCAGGAATCAAATCACCGAATCCGTTCTGGCTGGCCTCTGCGCCCCCTACGAATACAGGCTATCAAGTGCAGCGGGCCTTTGAAGCAGGTTGGGGTGGTGCGGTGTGGAAGACGCTCGGTGATCCGATCATTAATACCTCATCGCGGTTTGCGGCAGTAAATTTCAATGGGCAACGGGTTGCGGGCTTTAACAATATTGAACTGATCACCGACCGTCCGCTTGAAGCTAATCTGAAGGAAATTTATGAAACAAAAAAAAGATTCCCGAATCATGCGATTATAGCCTCCCTGATGGTAGAACCTTCGCAGCATAAATGGCATGAGATTGTTAAGCGGGTAGAGGATGTGGGTGTAGACGGTCTGGAGCTTAACTTTGGCTGTCCGCACGGGATGGCTGAGCGTGGGATGGGCGCTGCTTCGGGGCAGCAGCCTGATCTGGTGCAGGCACAGACCACCTGGGTAAAAGAAGTAGCTACGACCCCGGTGATTGTGAAACTGACGCCCAACATTACGGATATCACCGTCGTTGCCCGCCATGCGGTTAAGGGGGGAGCGGACGCGATTAGTATGATCAACACGATCAATAGTCTTGCTGGTGTAGATATTCATAGCTGGAATACGATTCCGAACGTTGGAGGTCAAGGTGCGCATGGAGGTTACTGTGGTCCAGCTGTGAAGCCTATTGCGCTTAGCATGGTAGCTGAGTGTGCTCGTGACCGGGGAGTAGGCATTCCTATCTCCGGTATTGGAGGGATTTCGAATTGGCAGGATGTTGTGGAGTTTATGCTAATGGGTGCTACAGGTATTCAGGTATGTACAGCGGTTATGCATCATGGTTTCCGGATTGTGGAGGAAATGATCGATGGGCTGAACAACTACTTGGATGATAAGGGGTTGGCTTCTGTAACAGAGCTAATCGGCAAATCGGTATTCAGATACTCCAACTGGGGTGATCTGGATCTCAACTATAAGGTCGTTGCCCGTATTAATGAGAACAACTGCATCAACTGTAATAAATGCCATATTGCCTGCGAAGATGCTTCACATCAATGTATTGATATGTTAACTAATGCAGATGGGAAAGCTATTCTACAGGTCCGCGAGGAAGATTGTGTAGGTTGTAATCTTTGTTCTATTGTCTGTCCAGCAGACGGCGCGATCGATATGGTTGCAGTGGATACCGGGGCAGCCCCACTGACCTGGAATGAGCGGCAGAAAGTGATCGGAAGTTTGAATGGCACCTATTCGGAAGTGGAGGTGGTGTAAGGATGAAGAAGATTATAAAAAATGGCATCATCGTTACCGCAGCAGATACTTATACAGGTGATGTGGCGATTGAAAACGGGGTTATTACGGAGATTGGCCTTCATTTGGATGTCCCTGGTGCGGAAATTATTGATGCCTCGGGGTGTTATGTTTTTCCTGGAGGCATTGATCCTCATACGCATCTGGATATGCCTTTTGGCGGCACGGTTACAGCTGATGATTTCGAGACGGGAACCATCGCGGCTGCATATGGCGGAACGACCACAGTCATTGATTTTTGCTTAACCACCAAAGGGCAACCGCTACAGCAAGCCGTAGATACATGGCATCATAAGTCACAGGATAAAGCGGTGATTGATTACAGCTTCCACCTTATGGTCTCAGAATTAAACGATAAAGTACTGGGTGAGCTTCCGGAGATAATTGAGAATGAAGGCATTACCTCGCTCAAAGTATTTATGGCTTATAAGAATACTTTTCAGGCGGATGACGGCACACTTTTTAAGACCCTCCAAGCCGCGAAAAAAGAAGGTGCACTCGTGATGGTGCATGCGGAGAATGGAGATGTCATTGAATATCTTGTAGAGCAGGCCTTGGCCGCAGGCAATACCGACCCGATCTTTCATGCGCTGACCCGCCCGCCGGAGCTGGAGGGTGAAGCTACGGGACGCGCAGCTTATCTAACTGAACTGACAGATTCTCAGCTGTATGTTGTACACGTGACCTGTGCGGAAGCTGCTTGGAAGATTGCTGAAGCGCGTAAAAAGGGACTACGCGTCTACGGCGAGACTTGTCCACAGTATTTAGTGCTGGATCAGACGGCGCTGGAAAAGCCTAATTTCGAAGGTGCTAAATACGTGTGGTCTCCGCCCCTGCGTGAGCAGTGGAATCAGGATGTATTGTGGGATGCGCTATGGAGCGGCAGCTTACAGACGATTGGCTCTGACCAGTGCTCGTTTGATTTTAAAGGACAAAAGGATCTGGGGCTAGGGGATTTCTCCAAAATTCCGAACGGTGGGCCGACCATCGAGGATCGGTTTACGATTCTCTATTCAGAAGGTGTGCAGAAAGGCCGGATCTCATTGAACAAATTCGTAGACATTATTGCTACCTCTAGCGCCAAGCTGTTTGGATTGTATCCGCAAAAAGGCACGGTCGCGGTAGGCAGTGACGCTGACCTGGTTATTTTTGATCCTTCTGTTGAAAGAACCCTTTCTGCGGATACGCACCATATGAATGTCGATTATAATGCGTTTGAGGGCTTTGAAGTAAAGGGAGAGCCTGTTTCCGTCCTCAGTCGAGGCGAGTTTGTGATTCGAGACAAGCAATTTGTTGGTAAACCGGGGTCGGGAAAATATTTAAAGCGCAAGCATTTTGCAGCGGAGGCTCCTCTTCCTTCCAAGGCGGAAATTAGCGGAGGTGTTGTCTGATGTCTGCTTTTGCGGAATATGCCAAAGAACAGCAGGAGATTGATGGGCTGCTTTTTAAAGGATATACGATTGCCAGCATCCAAGAGGATTTGGACGGTGCACGAATAAAGTTTGTTAGAGGGGAACCGGCTAAGGGCTCGATGGAGTTATTATTGCTGACAGCAGATGCCCGTAAGTACGTGACAACCCTTGTGGTTGCAGGGCTGAGGGCGGAAGGTAAGCAGGCGGGTTGTTACAGTGGAGAGGTTTGAAGTGAGGGGATTTGAAGCTGAGTAGTGAGCCTGCGCAGGATAGGGGGCCTACTGCTCGGCTTTTTATTGTGCGCATGAAAGGGGCGTGGAGATAACTTCCCTGAAAATAGCCGATTATCATCGCGGAATACACTTTTTAGGGAAATCCTCCCTAAAAAGTAGCTGATTATGGTCCCGAATAGACGTTTTAGGGAAATGCTCCCTAAAAATCCCTGAAATACGCCGATTTTGCTCAAATTCGCTAAATATTAGGGAGGTTTTCCCTGATTTGCAGTTATAGGCACCTGAAAGACCAAAAATCAGGGAGGATTTCCCTAATCTATTGCTGTCGCTGCTACTCTCGCTCCATATACTCATGCCGTAATATGGACATGATATGCAGAGATTCAAAGTGTTCTCCTACTTTTATACAGTCACGTAGAGTGCCTTCCAGTGTAAAGCCACAGCTTTCATAGACATGGCGTGCCCTGTGGTTATGGTCTCTAACATCTAACCATAGGCGATGTGATTCAGTGTGGCGAAAGATCCAGTCGGTCACGAGACAAAGCGACAACTTACCATACCCAAACCCCTTGGAATGGATGACGATTCTTTTAATACAAACGGTAAGATGAGTGTCTTGAAGTCCTGTAATGATGATATAACCGACTCTTTTTCCTGAACTATCCCAAATTGTAAGATGTAGAATATCTGGGTCTTGGAGGGCTGCAGCGTGTTCCGCTTTAGTCCATTGACCAATATAGATGCGGTTTAGTTCACTTTGTTCGATGGCTAGAACGAACGCTAAATCCTGTACGGTGGTACGTTGTAAATCCAAGGCTTCTGAATGGAGGATCATAACCATGCGCCCCTGTCTCATATGTATTTTCTATCTATGGTAACTGACGGTCTGCTCGATGTCATTCATGTAGTTCTAGCTTGTTTTCTTTATATTGGAAGAGCTGTAGGAATGCTCGCAACTTCGTGTATAATTGAGACCAGGTGTTAAGAATTCCAATCGGATGAGGAGATCAGCTGGTTATGTACTTTCTTGATATTATGTCTTGGCTGACAGAGGATAATCTGCGGCATCTGCTTGAACAATATCGTTCGTTTGGGCCCTTTCCGGGCATTGCGTTAACGTTTTTGAAATCATTTATACCACCACTACCAACTATTGCGATCGTCGGATTAAACGGGGCTGTATATGGTTTATGGTTAGGTTTTTTGTATTCTTGGATCGGCTTGGTTGCGGGCTGTGTGACAACATTTTGGATTATTCGCAAAGTAGCTTCGCATCGGTATCTGCGAAAATGGGCAGAACGGCCAAAGGTAGCCAAAAGTATGACATGGGTGCGGCAAAGCGGATTCAGTTATGTATTTCTGCTTAGTATATTCCCGGTAGGCCCCTTCGTTGTAATTAATATGGCTGCTGGTCTTGCTGGTATGAGGTTTCGTTCATACCTCCTTGCGCTCACCGTGGGCAAAGCGATCATGGTATTCGCAGTTTCATATATTGGAAATGATCTGGAACGATTTATCCGCCAGCCGTGGGAGATCATCTATGTCTTGGTGTTTATTGGATTGTCACTATGGGGAGTTAAAGCCATCGAGACGCGGTTCGCTAGAACAGTGGAAGATGGAAACAAGGCCGCTTAGTACTGTGAATGGACTATTTTAATAGAACAAAGGAGGAAATGATGATGAAATATCGTAAACTTGGCAGTACAGGGATGAATGTATCGGTGATCGGATTGGGTACTTGGCAGTTCGGTGGAGAGTGGGGCAAGGATTTCACTCAAGCAGAAGTCGATGCCATGTTAGATAAGGCTGGAGAGCTCGGTATTAACCTGATTGATACGGCAGAATGTTATGGAGATCACTTGTCCGAGAAGTTCATCGGGGGTTATCTGGCTCGCCGGAAACGTGAGGACTGGATTGTAGCTACGAAATTCGGTCATCATTTTCAGGGACATTTGCAGCGGGAACAGTTATGGCGTGCTGAGGATGTGCTGAAGCAGCTGGATGATTCCCTGCGTGCACTTCAGACCGAGTACATCGACCTCTATCAATTCCATTCCGGAACGGATGAGCAATTCGATAATGACAAGCTGTGGAGCATGCTCGACAGACAGAAGCAGGCAGGGAAAATCCGTCATTTAGGCGTCTCGATAAGTGCATCAGTCTCGGGTGTACATCAGACCTCTGCAGCAGCGGATGTGCAAGCAGAGGCCATACAAGTAGTATATAATCGGCTGGATCGTCAACCTGAGGAAGAGATTCTTCCGCTCTGCATCGAGCATAAATTAGGTGTGTTGGCGCGTGTTCCGTTAGCGAGTGGTTATTTAAGCGGCAAGTACAAGCCGGATGCGGTATTTGGTCAGGGTGATGTGCGTGCTAACCATAAAGAGGATGTAAGGCAAAAACAGCTGCGCGCTGTAGCTGAAATTGCTGCCAATGAAGTCCCTTCTGGACTCGATATGGCGCAGTGGGCTTTGGCGTGGTGCCTTCAGCATCCCGCAGTAACCAGTGTAATTCCAGGTTGTAAGAATGTAGAACAGGTTATCTCCAACGCTAGTGCTGCCGATCTGGACATGGTGAAGGACATTACACAATAAGCTGGGAACTACACCGAAAAAAGTGCTTTGACCTTCGCCTCTGCGGGATCCTCATTGTAAATATGGGTCCAACTGTTCGTAGAAGCATCATAAAAATAGTCCTGTTTCCATTGTTGGAAATGGATCACGATATTTCGTACAGCGGATACAATTCTCTCTACCTCCTGATTCGTCATAATGGGGTGTAGAGAGATGCGGATCCAACCCGGTCTAAGCGACTGGTCTCCTACAGTAATTGCCTCAGCGATCTGAGCAGATTGCGCCCACCCTAATTCAAGTAAGTAATGCCCATAAGGACCTGCACAAGAGCAACCACCCCGGGCTTGTATACCAAAGCGATCATTTAGTAGTTGAACTGCAAGATTATAATGAATATCACGTAGTGTAAAAGAGACAATGCCATGACGTTCTGTATGATGTCCAGCTAGCAGCGAGCATTCGGGTATGCTACGGAGCCCGTTCATTAATTGCTGGCATAGCTCGTGCTCTCTAATCACCATATATTGACCGTTTCCATTCATCTGTTCCTTCAGCTTCACACAAAGTGCCGTCCGAAAAGCTTGCAGAAACCCCGGTGTTCCCCCGTCTTCCCGCATCTCTATTTCGTTGGTGTAGCGGCGTCCCCCCCAAGGATTGACCCAAGCCACTGTACCTCCACCCGGTTCGTCAGGAATACGTCCATTACTTAGAGCCTCATCAAAAATTAGAACGCCATTCGTGCCCGGTCCACCCAGAAATTTATGCGGAGAAAAAAAGATTGCATCCAGCTTCTCCAGCGGTGAGACAGGATGCATATCGATAGGCTCATAGGGTGCACTGGCGGCAAAATCTACAAAACATAGGCCTCCGTGGCGGTGCATAATCGCGGCAAGCTTCTGGTAGGGAGTCTGAATTCCGGTCACATTGGAGCAAGCCGTAAATGAACCGATTTTCCAGCGACGATGCTGATACAATTTCAACTGGGCTTCAAGCTGCTGAAGATCTATATTTCCGTTTTCTCCGGGAGGAACAGTCACAACATCACCAATCCCCTCCTGCCAGGGAAGGATATTGGAATGATGCTCCATATGGCTGGTGAAGATCACAGGACGTTCCTCCATCGAATGGGAGCTATAGTCCTGAATCCACTCAGGGAGTCTTAAGCCCATGATACGCTGCAGCTTGTTTACAGCTCCCGTTGTTCCATTTCCGCAGAAGAGCAGGATGTCCTGAGGGCCAGCATTTACATGCTTTTTAATAATTTGTCGCGCTTCATTATAAGCCAGTGTCATGGTTAAACCGGTCGTGTTGGAGTCTGTATGTGGATTACTAACATATGGACCGAAGGCTTCCTGCAGCTTCCGTTCAATCGGTTCATATAAGCGTCCGCTTGCGGTCCAATCGGCATACAGCAGTGGCTGTCTACCATAGGGTGTGGTGATCTGATGCCGAATTCCAATGGTGTGCTCACGAAAAATCTCGAAATGGTTTTGTAGTGAAGCGGGCGTCTCTGCAGAAGAGGCGTGGATGATGTTTAGCACGGATTTCCCTCCAGCCCGTACGCCGATAGTGGTAAGGTCATAGTTTATTTTCGGCGTGCCAGTAGTTTCTATGGCATCAGTATATGCTTGCTTGGAGAATTGGGTTAAAGCCTAGGTGGAGTTTATAGGAATAACAAATAAAGGAGATAGAGGTGAATGGTGTAATTAATATACAACATTGTTTTTTATTTACTTATAATGAAACTTTTTGAGATCTACTGCGTCAAATAATACGATTTGAAATAATGAATGTACCATGAAGTAAAAGCACTGTCTCGTTATATAAGAGGAAGGTAAAGTTAGGGGCCACTTATATTCACAAATGGAGCAGAGGAGTCAAATCATGCATTTAAAAAAACTATCATTAGTTGTACTATTGGCCGTATCTCAGACTGCTGCGGCAGTGCCCGTTTTTGCTGAAGCTGGAAATATTACCTCCAGTAACACCAGTGGAGTAAGAGTGGCTACTACATCTGTTGCGGAAGTAATTCCAGAAGCTACTGATCCATTGCCATCATTGACACGTCCGGTAGTAGAAGGGGCAACACCAACAGCGACAGTAACGCCAATTACAGGGGGAACAACCGATTCTACTTTAACAACGTTACCATCCCCCACACCGAGTCCAAGTCTTACACTTATACCTGCGACCACCACACCACCGATTACAACTGACATAGTTAATGCAGGGGCTAGCAATCAGCTTGTACTTATGATGAATAGTAACAAAATGTATCAGAATGGCATTGAATATTTGGCTAATCAGCCAATGGCAGTGAAGAATGGCGTTTCCTACGTTTCGATTAGAGCTATGGTTGAACGTGTAGGTGTGAAATACATTTACGATTATAAGACGAAAGAGACTATTGTTACTAAAGGCAGCGACGTTATGCGGTTCAAGACAGACAGTAAGATTTATTCCGTAAATGGTAAGAATGTGACAATGAAAGGTCCAGCATATCAATTCAAAGGAACCTTTATGATTCCATTGACGTCCATTACTGGGGCGCTGGGCATTCCGTATACCGTGGATAATGTGCAAAAACGAGTCATTCTTTCGCTAAATTTGAAGCCTAAAGCTTCTTTTACAGTACCGGCTATAATTTATGCTGGTGATCCAGTGAATTTCCTGACTTCTAGCTCTTCACCGATTGGTTCAGCCATAGTTGAAGAGAAGTGGGAAGGGAAGCAGGATATCTATGATACACCTGGGCAATATGTAGTATCCTACTCTGTTAGGGATGCTAATGGACAATGGAGTGATCCTTACTCCACGACGATCACGATTCTAAAACCGAATACACCGCCGGTTGCAAATTTTACGACCGATAAGAATTCCTACAAAATGGGTGAGATGATCACTTATACGGATATGAGCACCGACCCAGACGGAGATACACTTAAAACAACGACCTGGACGAATAAAGCGGAAGCTTTCTTCACGCCTGGTCCTGCAACAGTTTCTATTCAAGTAGAAGATTCACATGGCGCAATCAGCACTTTTGAAAAAGTCATTAATATTACGGGTGAAGTCTTGTACAGTAAGGAAGATTTCTATAGATTGTTCGCTTCTCCGGGTAGTGTATTTGATATTGACGGATCCAATGTTCCAAACTGGCAGAAGGTAGCTTATACGCTCACTTCTGAGCCTTATAATCTTATTCGCGCTAACAGTCCAGAAACCGTAAATATGGAAGGGATTACTTATCGTGAAACATCGTTCGGTGGAACCCGCTTTTTGATTCACCACAAGAATAATATGAATACTAAAATGAAGGTATATGTGATAGCTAAGAACAACAATCTATCCCCTACGACGATCACAACAGAATATTTAGGCGTTGGAGGCCCACATCCATTTCCGGAAGCTACGGGTAAACTCTCAGTGCAACGTTACTGGGAATCCATGCAAACGAAAAAAGATTACAAGACAACGGTCCTGCAACCTGGTGAAAGCGTCTCTATCCTGTCTGATCTGAATAATATTGCAATAAAACCGAGCGAAATCGTTTCACTCCAAGCGGACTTATATAGTGATTATCCTATTGAATACAATGTTATGATGATTGATGCGAATAAAGATCCGTTAACCACACTTCCTATGCTTCCAATACTGGATCGTGATGGCGTGCATAACCGAGGGACTTATGCTGATTCTACACGTATCATGACTGTTACGGATGAAGTAGGGAGAACACCTGCGAGACTTCTCATCGGTGATAATTCAAGTGATTTGAATTTGATGGGCACCGACCCTATGTCAGGAACTGGTGCATCCAATGCAGGTAACTTCGGAGTACTATACAAAATCAAATTTGAACATGTTGCTCCAAATTCATTAATTACCTTTAACCCGCGTGGTGGTAATTATATGGGACCTGTTATGGTGAATGGTCAAATTGTTCAAATGCCAAGTACCGGCAGTATTACAAATGCAAACTTGAATAGTGTGGTTTATCGTACAGGTGATGAAGGGGGCTCTGTTGAGATATTGTTCACTGCAGCGTCTGGTAGTAATTTGCCGGTTAACTTCCTGATTACACCGCAACCACCGAAGAGATAGTTATGCAAAGTAATCATTAGGGGGACCAAAAGGCGAGATTCCATTCAGCTATGAATGAGAATTCGCCTTTTTGCTTTTCATTTCATGTGATCTTTTCGATACTCCCTTGCGGTCATGCCTAGATGCGTCTTGCAGTAGGTAGAGAAGTAGGCAGAGGAAGCGAAGCCGAAGATATCACTAATATCCTGAAGCGCCATATTTGTATGGATCAGGAAGTTCTTGATCGCATCAATTCTTTCTTTATGGATGAAGTTGAGGACAGTGCTCCCTGTTTCTTGTTTGAATAGCGTTGCGAGGTAATTCGGATGCAACTGCACGATTTCCGCAACCCGCTCTAGCGTAGGCTTCTCTTCAATGTGCTTTTTAATATAGGCGATCGTCTTATTAATGATGGGTCCATACGAATACGAACGATGGGTTGAGATGACACTAATAAAGCTATTTAGCATGAGGTATTCAATCTCAACGGTCTTCACGATCGAGTCGCTCTCATCAATTAAGTTGATGTAATGGTCACTGAGAATGAACGCGGACTCGGAATCGACTCCCGCCTCAATGATCGCACGCGTAAAAATGGTGCAGCTAGCGACTAGAGAATATTTCAACGACTGCAAAGGCTTCGGTGACAGGTTGGCTCGTTCCAGCAGGTTGATTTCATTCAATATTTTAACGGCACCTTCACGATCAATGCGTTGGATTGCATAGACGAGCTTCTTTTCGTGCTCATAGGAAGGATGCATATAGTTCTGATAGCGATTCTTCGCCATATTGCGTTCGAGGAAGGCAGTAATGTCTAGCATGGATAATCTCCTTTAGGCTACCTGTTTAAGGGAGGATTTTACAATATAATCCGTATTTATAAATCGAAACTAATGTTAAGAATTTATAATTAAGTGTTATATTATCGTGTAATATCAGTTTTGTAAAGGCTTTCAATTTTAGAAATACAAATAAAAATTATGAAATCTTCAGAAGAGGGGTATTGCAGATGAAGAAAAAAGTAGGGGCAGCATTATTATCTGTAGCTATGTTATCCACGTTAGTCGCTTGTGGAGCAAAAAGTGATGATGGGGCAAACAAGGCAAATAGCGCAGACACAACGTCTAAAGGAACTGGTAAAAAAGCGGTTATTACAATCATTCAGAATAAAGTAGAAATCCAAAGTGCACTAGAGGATGCAGTGAAAGAATTCAATAAAACTCAAGATAAATATGAAGTACAAGCATTAGGAGCAGCAGGCGACAACCTGATGACGGTGCTCCAGACACAATTCAGCTCCGCCCCAGAAAAAGCACCAACCATTTTCACAACAGCATCTGGCTCAGAGTTTCAAAAATATCTTCCATATATGGCACCCTTGGATGATATGAAAGCGGCTAGCAAAATTGTTGAAGGACAAGATACAGCAGCGCGTAATGATGGTAAATTATATGGCTTGCCAGTTGCGCTTGAAGGCTTCGGACTTATCTACAATAAGGATATGTTCAAGGAAGCAGGCGTGAATGCGGATGATATTAAGACATGGGATGATCTTGTAGCAGCAAGCACGAAGCTAGAGCAAGTGAAAGGCGTGAAGAAGGCCATAGCGTATGCACAAGAGTCTTACTTCCGTTTCATGCATCCATTTAACTGGCCATTTGCATTAATGAAAGATACATCGGGTACGATTGCTAAGATTAATGCTGGCGAATTGAAGCTTCAAGATATTCCTGAATTGAAAGAGTACGTTGCTGATCTGGACAAGATCAAAGACCATACGAACTTGAGTAAAGATACGTATGATGAACAAGTTGCAGGCTTCGCGGCAGGACAATATGCGATGATTCACCAAGGAAACTGGGCACAAGGTCTCTTGAACGATTATGATGTGAAATTTGAATACGGTTTCTTGCCAGTACCGTTCGAAGGTAATCAAGGGATTGCGGTAGGTAACAGTAACTTCTTCCGCGTGAACAAGCATGCATCGGAAGATCAACAAGCGGGTGCGAAGGCGTTCTTGGATTGGTTGCTAACAGATCCAGCGGGTCAGCACTATGTAACGGATGAGTTTAACTTTATCCCTGTGTACTCCGGTTTTGATACTAGCAAAATGGATCCGTTATCCCAAGAAGTGAACCGTTATGCAAGTGAAGGCAAGACAGTGAAATGGGTATTCGATCAATTCCCAGCGGGAGCAGATCAAGAGTTTGCGAACCAAATGGAAAAATACTATGCAGGAAAATTAACGGGCGAGGGCTTGTTAGAAGCACTTCAGAATGTTTGGATGACTGCGGTTAAAAAATAATCGTATGGCTATGGAGGCTGCTTCTCGAATATTCGTTAAGCGGCCTCTTCCTGTTTTGTAGAAATGGATAAGAGGTGAAACCATTGAAGAAAAGTGTAAAGAGAAATTTAATAGCCGCAGCTTTTATTGTTCCATCATTATTCATCTTTATAAATGTAGTCATCATTCCATTCGTTATGGGGATTGTGTACTCTTTTACAGATTGGGATGGGTTTAAATTTGCAGGTTCTAACTTTGTAGGCTTCGATAATTATGTACGGGTGTTTCAAGATTCAGATTTTCTTACATCCTTCGGCCTGACATTTAAATATGCCGTATGCATGATTATTCTCGTTAACGTTATCGGACTTTCACTCGCGATGCTGGTGACTTCCAAAATTAAGTCGCGTAATCTTTTACGCTCAATATACTTCCTGCCGAACTTGATCGGTGGTCTGATCCTAGGTTTCATCTGGAAGTTCGTATTCACGAAATTCTTCGTACAGGTTGGAGAAGTAATGGGAAATAGCTCGATCTTCTTCAATTGGTTGGATGATCCGACGGCTTCCTTCTGGGCGCTGGTCTTCGTAGGAACATGGCAAATGGCCGGCTACGTCATGATCATCTACATCGCAGCTATTCAAGGTGTTTCGGATGAGGTGCTGGAGGCAGCTGATATGGATGGCGCAGGCGGATGGATGCGATTCCGCAAAATTATGTTCCCACTCATTATGCCAGCCTTCACGATCAGCTTGTTCTTGACGCTGTCGAACGCATTCAAACAATATGATACCAATATCTCACTAACGAACGGTGGTCCTTACGGTACAACCGAGCTTGTTGCAATGAATATCTTTAAAACCGCGTTTAGTATGAATCAATATGCGCTCGCGCAATCCAAGGCGATTATTTTCTTCCTCGTCATCTTAGTTGTGACGGTTACGCAGGTCGTTATCTCGAAGAAAAGGGAGGTTGAACAATAATGAAACGTCGCAATAAATCAACTTCAATATTGCTTGAAGTTATAGCTTGGGTTAGTGGACTTCTTATGCTGTTGCCTATGTATATTATGTTTGTGAATTCGTTCAAAGGACGTGCCGAGATATTCACCGATACGTTCGGCCTGCCGAAATCCTTTTCCTTCGAGTATTATGCTGCGGCAATGGACAAAATGAACTTTTTGTCAGCATTTAAAAACTCGCTCTTAGTGAGTGTCATTAGTATTGGGCTTATTATTATCTTCTCAGCGATGACATCTTGGATGCTTGTTCGCATGAAGAATAAATTGTCCAATGGCATTCTCCTCTTATTCGTAGGTACGATGCTCATCCCGTTTCAATCGGTGATGATTCCGTTAATGCAATATTTAAACAAATGGGATATCCCATCACTTAATTTCTCTATGATTAATACACATTATGGCCTAATTTTCATGTACATCGGATTTGGGCTAAGTATGTCGGTCTTCCTCTATCACGGTTTTATTAAAGGGGTACCGATTGCTCTTGAAGAAGCGGCAATGATCGAAGGCTGTAATACGTGGCAGACATTCTGGAAGGTTGTATTCCCAATGCTTACGCCAATTACGATGACTGTAGGAATCTTGAATCTATTGTGGATTTGGAATGACTATTTACTTCCATCCTTGACCTTAACAAGCCCAGCGCTTCGTACCATTCCATTGTCAACCTTCTTCTTCTTCGGAGAATTTACAATTCAGTGGAACCTTGCAATGGCAGGACTTGTCGTATCGATTATTCCGGTTATTATCTTTTATCTGTTCGCACAGAAATACATTATTAAAGGCGTTATGGCAGGTGCAGTGAAATAGAATTGGATGAGGGGGCCTTCATATGAAGTCGGGCTGGATTATTGAGAATCATAGGGATATGCAAGACCTCGGCGTTAGTGAGAGTATTTTTAATGTGGCTAATGGTTATGTAGGTGTTCGAGGTAATTTTGAAGAAGGTTATGAAGGTGACGAGCCAACGGTTCGTGGAACATATATAAATGCATTTTATGATATTACACCGATGCTATATGGGGAGAGCGCGTATGGCTTTCCCGATACACAACAGAAACTTGTGAATGTGATGGATGTACAGGATGTGACCATTCATATCGGGGAGGAGAAGTTCAGTCTTTTCACAGGAACGGTCGTATCTGGGCGGCGTTATCTCGATATGCGCGAAGGGAAGTACGTACGGCTCGTGCACTGGATTTCACCACAAGGTAAAGAGGTCGAAATTTCATTCACACGCATGGCGTCATTGACAACACTCGAATTGTTCACGATAGATATTGAGGTAACTCGTATCAATTGTCAGGATGAAGTGACGATTACCTCTGGCGTGAATGGCGATGTGAGTAACTATACGAATGCGAAGGACCCTCGTGTTGCATCGGGTCATGCCAAGCTATTGGATATGAAGAATATCGAGGTGTTCGACGAGACCTCCTTACAAATCGTGCTTGAGACAAATACATCGAAGCTACAAGTGGCGGCAACAACAGTTCATCAGACAACGCCTGCGGTGAACAGTGAACTGATCAAGGGTGAGAAAAGTGTAATGGTGCGGTATGCGTTCCCAGCCGGTAAGGATATTGTTCAATTCACAAAATTCAACGTATTTACAGATACACGTCGACACGAAGATCCAGCTGCTCACGGACGTGAGTTGATGGCTTTGGTATTAACGCAAGGGATTCAAGCGGCTTACATGGCACAAGAAGTATATTTACAACATTTTTGGGAAATTGCAAATATCGAGATCCAAGGTGATGAGGTACTTGAGCAAGGTCTTCGATATAACGTTTATCAGTTGCTGCAATCTGTGGGCAAAGATAAATACAGTAACATCGCAGCCAAAGGCTTAAGCGGTGAGGGCTACGAGGGACATTATTTCTGGGATACCGAAATCTATATCCTGCCGTTCTTCATCCTCTGTCAGCCAGAGCTGGCGAAGCAGTTGCTTCGTTACCGTTATACGATTCTAGGCGAAGCGAAGAAGCGTGCGCTAGAGCTAGGCCACAAGAAGGGGGCCGCTTACGCATGGCGTACCATTACAGGGGAAGAGTGCTCGGGGTACTTCCCAGCTGGTACGGCACAGTATCATATTAATGGTGATATTGCTTATACGTATATTCAATATTATCTCGCGACAGGCGATAAAGATTTCATTGCGGAATTCGGTGCGGAAGTCGTATTTGAAACTGCAAGAACTTGGATGGAGCTAGGTCATTATCATGAAGGTCTATTCAAGATTGATGATGTAACAGGTCCGGATGAGTATACGGCCATCGTAAACAATAACTATTACACGAATGTACTTGCAAAATATAATCTAGAGTGGGCTGCATCGTGGTATAAGCAGCTGGCAGAAACTCATCCTGCGGCATGGGAAGCTTTGTGTAGTCGCATTGGCTTAACAACAGATGAGATTACAGCATTTGAAGAAGCGGCTGCGAAGATGTATCTGCCTTTCGATGAGAAGTTGAACATTCATGCACAAGATGATTCTTTCTTAGCGAAGAAGGTGTGGGATTTCGAGAACACACCGGAAGAAAAACACCCACTGTTGCTTCACTATCACCCGCTACACATCTATCGTCATCAGGTGTTGAAGCAGGCTGATACGGTGCTGGCGCATTTCTTGCTCGAGGATGGCATTTCAACCGATGTCTTGCGGAACTCCTACGATTATTACGAGAAGCTGACAACTCATGATTCGTCCTTATCCTGCGCGATCTATAGCATCATGGCTTCGAAGTTAGGTTACTCGGACAAGGCGTACGATTATTTCATTGAAACTGCACGAATGGATTTGGATAACACTCATGGCAACACGAAAGACGGATTGCATATGGCGAACATGGGTGGTACATGGATGTCGATCGTCTATGGCTTCTCGGGTGTAAGGATCAAGGATGATCATTTGGCTTTGAACCCGACATTGCCGAAGCAATGGAAGGGATACACCTTCACGATGCGTTACCGTCAAGCGACGATTACCGTGGAAGTGAATCATTTGAAGACGCAATTAATCGTGGATGCACAAGAGCTGATTCATATCAAAGTAATGGAGAAGCACTTCAAGATTCCAATGGGCAAGACAATCATCACGGTATAATTTATATCCTTACAATTGAAATCCGAAGCGGCATGGGAAATTCCCCATGTCGCTTTATGTTTTCTTATATTAATTAATTTCAACCGCTAAATGAACAGCTGAACATCACTCTCCAAAGCATCTTTTAAATACGCCGCAGCATCGATAATCTCGACCTCTGGCAGCAGTTCTTCTGTTTTAAAGCCCATGATTTCGACGGAGAGCTTACAGGCATAGAACTTGATGTTTTTTTTACGAGCTCCTTTTAGAAAATGAATCAGCTTCGGCGCGCCTTGCTCCTCCATCATCTCCTCTAGCATCATCCGGCCCAGCCCGCTGAAATTCAAATGGGAGAGTGGCAGCTGCCCAGGACCCTTTGGCGTAATGACATCCATCAGCTTCTCATAAATACTTTTATCCTCTAGCGTCATCTTCTCCGGATCACGCACCAGAAACAAACCCCAGAAAGAGAAAAACATCGTAACCTCTACATCAATATCTCTCGCGGCATTCGCTAGGATCAATCCCGCCATGGCTTTGTCGTATTCTCCGCTGAACATCAGAAGATTTATTTTTTTACTCACCTGGATAGTCCTCCCGTTACTTATATTGAATTATAAGAAAGTATAAGTTTCACGATATACGTTATCCTTATAGTTCTCGCATAAACGTTTAGCGTCCTTAAGAGGACGCCGTAGGCGTTTTAGCTTGGAATGTCATTAGTATGGTTATGGAGGGGAGAAGTATGCGAAGGGACCTTCCGAATTCACAAAAAAAGCCCCCTTACGGGAGCTTCATCACCTTTATTTTGTTACCTAGCTTCTACTAATGTACTTCAGAATCTTTGGATTCTGGATCTAAGGTGCTGCGGATGTCATGGTAACGGGCGGAAAGCCAAATGCTTCCGGTAAATAATACGATGAGTCCAAGAACGATAGAAAATCGCCAGTCGCCTGCTTTGAAGTTCAGCTGAAGTACCGTTAGTACAAGCGAAACCTGGGTCCAGACCAGTGTTCTTTTGCGAAAAGCCGCAATATCTCCAGACATCTTTGGGATATTCCGAATGATCCAATAGGCAATAACTGCGAGAATAAGCGCAAATATAGCGGTTACGGCTAATTCAGAAGAGGATAGGACATGCATGGTCTCAGGCATCCTTTCGGCTTGCAAAAGTTAGGATTCAAAAAAGGTGAGTTACTATTTCTTGAAAATACCTAGCGGAGCTCCGATCGGTAAGAAAGTGCGTCCGAAATGAGCGTTTAGCACAGAAGCGCCACATCCGTATAAGGATACGATACCAATTCCAAGTTCGGCACAAGCAGCAAGCTTATGGAAGAATTCTGGAGCGATACCAAAGGAATCGAAGGTTAGTCCAATAAAAAGGAAATCTATCAATACAAAAATGATAAGCAAAACTCTATTAGCCTCAACTGCGCCAATGGTCATAAAGATTGTAAAGATCAAGTAACCCAGAAATACAAATCCGAGCTGCTTAGGATCTACAGCCTCTGCAAGTGTTGGGCCGAATACGCCGAGCTTGATCAGCCAGCTGCTAGCCATGCCGAACCAAAAGAAAGCGTAGGCGCCAAAGGCAGTCATACCAAAGGTGTTGTTGTGCTTAGCATCTTGAATTGCGGCAAATAGTTGAGCAAATGCTCCCAGGAAGATAGCCCAAGGAATGACGTAGCTAAGTCCTGTTGTAAACTCAAGCTTCTGTGAAGAAGCAACCAATGTGACAATAGCCAGTCCGAATAGCCCGATGGCGCTAGGGTCTGCGGTGACGATTTTGACAGATTGGGTGTTAGGGGATTGCGCTGACATGACAGTAAAAGCCTCCATTATTATATATAGTTTTACGCTCTTAAAAACAGCACTCAAGGAGCGCTGTTCATAGGCTTGCCTATCATATCATATTGGTATGTGCTTGCCTATAAAACAGCGCTCATTTTTTGTTGTAAAAGGGTGGCCTTATGTCCAATAAGAGGTTATTTACATTTTTAGCTTCAATGAAGAAACCTTTTAGCCAAACAAACCGAGGTATTATGTCAAGATTAGACATTATATGCAGTGATAATCTTCACAATCTGTTGAAAATTGATGTATAATAGTCAGTGATAATTATTATCAAGTCATAATGAAAAGGCGGTAAGCTTGAAGTGAGCAAATGGACATTATTTACGAAGGCGACCCGGTTTTGGAGTTTTTCAGTTATGCTTATCCCGATTGTTTTAGGTACAGTTGGGGCATATGTATGGGAAAGGTCATTCCATCCGGTCTTATTTATTCTAACCTTAATAGGAGCGATTTCGGCGCATCTGTTTTCCAATATGGTGAATGATCTGTGGGATTATCGCAACGGAACAGATACAGAGGCGAAGAATTCCGCTGGTGAAATCAGCACAAACTCCGGGCTACTGACAGGTGGAATCCTCTCGGAGTCTTTTTATGCAAAGATGACCTGGAGTATGTTGGCGATTGCCCTTATCTGTGGTGGAATCCTAAGTATATATAGCGGTTGGAATATCCTCTGGTTTGTACTTGTAGGTGCTTTAATCGCTTATTTCTATGTAGCCCCACCCCTGCGGTATGGCTATCGCGGTAAGGGATATAGTGAGATGGCTATCTTTATAGCTTTTGGGATCATGCCTGTGTTAGGTTCCTTTTTCGTACAAACCGGTCATTTTAGCATGAAGCCTGTCATCCTTTCATTGCCGGTTGGATTCTTGACTACATTGCTATTGTTTAATCATCATTTCTTACATTGGAAAGCGGACGAGCAGGCTGGAAAACTTACGCTTGTTGTAGTGTGGGGTGAACAGAAGGCACTTGTCTTCTCGCGTGTGCTTCTCTTCACCGGTTATGCTTCTGTAGTGATCTGTGTGCTGATGGGCGTACTTCCAGTTTATGCACTATTGGCTTTGGTTACGGCCTTCTGGCCAATTCGTATTTATCGTGGACTGAAGCCACATAATGCTTCACCAGCCTATATCCCGCTCATGGGTGCTTCACAAAAAGCCTCCGTTCGTTGCGGAGTAGTGATGGCAGCAACCTTACTAATTCAAGGATTATTCTGAAAATATAAGAATATATAGGTTTCACGCTATACATTATCCTTATATTTCTCGCATAAACGCTTACCGTCCATTAGGGACGCTGAAGGCGTTTTTGCTTGTACTAATAATTACCATACAGAAGGAGTGAGCTTTCATGGAAAAGAAGGACAAGGAACTGTTGAAGGAAGAACAAAATGTTAAAGGCAATCAAATGGTGCTTGGAGATTTCCACTCCATTTTAGAAGAAGGAAAGGTCTGGAAGACAGGTGGATTTACACTGCCTGATGGATCCTTTTGGGCTTATCGTGAACCGGAAGCAGTAGTTATCGTTCGTAATGATACGCTGTATGTGCGTGCGAAATTATCTCGTGAGAACCATCAAGTACAAATTCTAGACAATGCTAAGCATATGTATTACTCCGCGGAGCCAGTGGTAATTCCTGAGGCTGGAGAGATTAGCTTTGAGCTGCAAATTCGTAGCCGTACACAAGGAACAGCACCTGGAGATTTGTATGATGGTTATGTATCGCTGAACTTGCTTGATTTTACGACAGGTGCGGCGCTAGACTTTTTTGCGGGAAATGATAAATATGCTAGTGTATATGGTATTTTGCCGTTCCCGGGGGTACAAGTACCAGAGAGCAAAGGAACGAAATATTTCTGCATCTTTAAAGAAGATACGGATTTCAAACCACGTGAATTTAATACCTACCGCATAACGTACCACCATGGCAACGATGAGGCTGTATTCTATTTGAATGGCAAAGAAGTGCGTCGTGAGAAAAATATTCCGATTAAATTCAATAACTTTACAGTGGCGCTCGGAATTATGACTGAGAAGGATCTGAGTCCTGAAGGCAGTGTGTCTGTGCATGGACAAACAGTTATTGCAGAATGGTCCCCAGTGAAGATTACAGCGACTGAACAGTAATACCTTGCAGGCTCAATTGATAAATAAGGGTGTATGGTGTGAATATTAAAAGCTTTCTAAGATTTGTGGAGCTGCCGACAAAAGTAGCCAGTATGATCCCCTTTCTGATGGGAACGCTGTATGCCCTGTATCGGTTTGAGGATTTTTATGTGTTGCGTTTTGGTCTGATGTTCGTTTCCCTGCTTAGTTTTGATATGGCAACGACGGCGATTAACAACTATTACGATTTCAAAAAAGCTTCCAAAACTCACGGCTATGGCTATGAGACGCATAATGCGATTGTGCATTTTAAGCTAAAAGAGAGCACCGTCGTGGCGACGATTGTTATTTTGCTGGCTTTGGCTGCAGGGGGCGGGATTGCGCTTGTTACGCAGACGGGTTTACTGGTCTTTTTGCTGGGTGGGCTGTCGTTCTTGATAGGGATCCTTTATTCGTTCGGGCCGATCCCGATTTCGCGGATGCCGTTAGGTGAGTTGTTCTCGGGTTTGTTTATGGGCTTTGTCATTATTTTTATTTCTGCCTATATTCATACGGACGAGCATGTGGTATCGCTGTTGCTTCAGAACGGTTGGGTCAGCTTGAATATCAATATTATGGAAGTGCTGTACCTGTTCTGGTTCTCTGTTCCTGCCATTTTGGGGATTGCAGGGATTATGCTCGCTAATAATATTTGTGATATTGATGAAGATGTGGAGAACCGCAGGTACACGCTTCCGGTCTACATTGGCCGACGTAATGCGCTTGTGCTGTTTAAATCTCTATACTATGTCTCTTATCTGGATCTTGTAGTGCTGCTGATCTTGGGGATTAACCCTATTCTTGTCTTGGCGATTCTACTTACACTGATCCCATTGCACCGAAATATCGATTTGTTCAAACAGAAGCAGGAGAAGGCGAGTACCTTTATTCTTGCCGTCAAAAATTTCGTGTTGATGAATGCGGCCCGTATTGCTGTGCTTGGTGCGGCTGTGCTGTTAAACATGATAATGTAATTTTTCCACTGGATTAAAAAGCAGTATCTATCGGAGTCGAATCTCCTTTGGGTGCTGCTTTTTGCGCTCTGACTGTACTTTTCTATTAGTGATGAGTTTCATTCTATGATAAGGTGTCTTAAAGTATAGTAACTAATCCAAGGGAAGAGGTGTAGCCATTATGGTACAAAAACTTCGGTGGGGAATCATAGGCTGTGCGCAGATTGCGACTGGTTCAGTGATGCCAGCTATCATGAATTCAGATTCGGGAGTGATTACAGCGGTAGCGAGTCGTGGCTTGGAAAAAAGCAGCGCTGTAGCCGCAGAGTTCGGAATAGAGAAAGCATATGGCAGTTATGAAGAGTTACTTGCGGATAAAGAAATCGATGCGGTGTATGTTCCGCTCCCTAATCATCTTCATCGAGAATGGGTGATCCGTGCGGCAGAAGCAGGTAAGCATGTGTTATGTGAGAAACCGATCGCACTGAACAGTGCAGAGGCTGCAGAGATGGTGAAAGCATGCAACGATGCAGGCGTTCACTTAGCAGAAGCGTACATGTATCGGCATCATCCACGGATTGCTGAACTCCAGGACATTATCGCTAGCGGTGAAATCGGAGAATTACGCTCGATTCGAGGTACATTTACTTACAATGATGCTACAGACACTTCAAATATTCGTTTTAAATCGGCTTGGGGTGGCGGCTCGCTTTATGATGTTGGCTGCTATCCGTTAAGTGCGGCACGACTGTTGTTTGGGACGGAGCCGGAAGCTGTGACCGTGCATGCGAAGTTCTCCCCTGAGCATGATAATGTAGATATGATGGCTTCAGGGCTGGTGGAGTTTCCAAATGGTTTAAGCTTGATCTTTGATTGCGGAATGTGGGCATATAACCGCCAGCTCTTAGAGATTCTTGGGACCGAGGGACGAATTGAGGTGCCTATGCCTTTCAACGCTAGAGACGAGGATGCAGAATTCTTTGTGTACACTGGTGATGAAGTGAGACGGGTCGATGCCACAGGGGCTAATCCATACATTCGGCAGGTGAATGATTTTGCAGCCGCTGTGTTCACAGGTAAGAGACTCATTGCACCGGAGGATCCGGTGCTAAGTATGCGGCTGGTTGAAACCTGCCTTGCTTCAGCTAAACAACGGCAAAGAATTAGCATGCTGTAATAGCTGAATCTAATATGAATCTACAAAAAAACCTCCGGCTTGCTTGGTCAAGCCCCCATTTTATAGACACTGAAAAAAGACCCTAGGCAATAAGCTGTTTCCGGTACTCTACCGGAGGCAGCTTATTTAGCTTTCGTTGTGGCCGATGTTGGTTATAAAATCGAATGTAATCTTCAATTTTCCTTTGTGCCTCATCGATATTTCGGATATCATAAGGATAGAGTCCTTCCGTTTTGAGATGCGAGAAGAAGCTCTCCATAGAGGCGTTGTCATAACAATTGCCTCGGCGAGACATGCTGATTCGGGCGCCAACCTTTGGCAGCATGTCGTGGTATGCATGAGACGTGTACTGGAACCCCTGATCGCTGTGAACGATCAGTCCGGTCACGTCTTTTTGTTGACTCCACGCCTGCTGAAAGGTCCGGAGAACCAGTTCATTGTCGTTCCTAGCGCTCATTTGATAAGCAATAATTTCGTTATTGAACAAATCTTTAATAGCTGAAAGATAGAGCCACTTTTCGCCTATGCGATATTGCGTAATGTCTGTCACCCATTTTTGGTTGGGAGCATCCGCTTTGAAATCCCGTTTCAATATATTTTTCGCCACACGATCTCCTTCGGAAGTAGCATAATTAAAACGATGTTTTCGGCGGATCCTCGAACGAATGCCTAAATCCTGCATAATTCTGAGTACCTTCTTATGATTCATCCAAACCCCATGGTCTTGTAGCAAGAATAATTGAATTTGGCGATAACCGTAGACTCCGTTATACCGTTCATATACCTTTTGAATGAGCGCCTTTGCTTCCTGATCCCGATCTGTTCCTTTGCGCTTCAAGAAAGCGTAGTATCCACTTCTGGAGACCCTAAAGAGTTTACACAGGTCGCTAACGGCATACTCTTTTGCAGCGCTCTCAATGGCTCTATATTTGTGCGTTTCACCTCCTGCATCCAGATTTCCAAACACTTTTTTAGCATTTCATTTTCCCGTCTGAGCTTTTGAACATACCTATCTTGATCGATATATTCTTTACGACGCCCCCGTTGATCTAGTAACCCAAATTCCCCTAGCTCTCGGTATTTCTTCATCCATTTCTTTACCCGCCCTTGGTCTTGAATCTCAAAATGCTCCGTAATTTTCCGGTAAGTCCATCTTTCCTCCACATGTAAACGAATGGCCTCTTTTTTAATCTCATCCGAGTAAGTTTTGAACTTCTGTCCTTTAATCGCCATAAAAATACACCCCCTAGAATTTCATCGGACAAACCAGGGGTTTTATCCAATGTCTATTCTAAGGGGTGCACTTCAGCTGCTATAAGCAGCTGCCGGAGGTTTTTTTGTTTGCATGTTCGGATTTTAAACTGTGCTCAAGAGAATATCATCTTCGTCATCATTGCTATTAAAGGCTTCGCGGTCAAATTCACCTTCTGAATTCGCGACCAACAACGCGGTTACAGCTGTTCCTGTTGCATTTACAGCGGTACGACCCATATCGATGAGCGCTTCTACACCTGCAACGATAGCGATTCCTTCAAGCGGCAGGCCAAGAGCGGTTAAGACTACCGTAGTGGAGATTACGGCTGGTCCAGGTACGCCAGCTACACCAATCGAAGAGATAATACTTACTAAGACCAGCGTAATGTAGTCAGTCCAGTTCAGATCAATACCGAATACTTGGGCGGTAAACACAGCCACAATCGCCGGCCAAATGCCACCGCACGCATTAAAGTTGACCGATGCTCCTAACGGCGCAATAAAGCTCGCGATCCGCGGGGAGACATGAAGGCGCTTTGTAATCACTTCAAGATTGACAGGAAGTGTTGCGTAGCTGCTTCTAGTCGTGAAGGCAACGGTAATGGTTGGATAGATTTTGCGGAAGAAACGGATTGGATTCACCTTCGCTACTAATAGAACCAACCCGCCAAAGATAAGAACAAAATGAATAATCATTGCGACATATGAGGTAATGATTACGCTGCCCAGTTCCTGCAACGTTTCCCAGCCATAACGTGCGGTAATTCCTGCAATCAGTGCGAAGACACCGTAAGGCGTCAAGCGAATAATGAATTTCACGACCTGATGCAGTATCAGTGTCAGGGATTCAATAAGATCACGTACAGGTTTCACGGCTTCCGGTTTCTTGGAGCCAATTTTGATTATAGCTACTGCTAGGAAGATAGCAAAAATGAGCAGAGGCACAACCTTACCCGTAGCTGCTTCATTCACAGGGTTAGATGGCACAAGATCCAGAATAACCTGTGAGAAGGTCGGAATTTCCCGGGCGGCGAAATCTGCAGGTACATCCTGTTGTATCCCTTGACCAGGATTGAACAGCAGCGCAACCGATAGGCCGATAATAGAAGCGATACCCGTCGTTCCGAGGAACCAGGCGAAGGTTTTGATCCCTATTTTGCGCAGATACTCCAGATTAGTTAAGGAAGAAATACTGTTTAATACGAGTATGAATACTAAAGGGATGACGAGCATGCGAATCAAGCTGACATAAATGCTGCCGAACGTACTGATAGCTTTGGTCTCTAAATCGAAGTATTGAAAGAATATTCCGGCAATAAGTCCGATGCCAAGTCCGATGAGTACCCGAGTACCAAATCCAATGCGTTTACGTGCCAGTAGAAACAAAATTGCAAAAACAAATATGGAAGCTACAAATCCATACCAGTTCGTTTCGATGGCGGATAATAAATTGTTATCTATGTTCACTACCAATACCCCCTTAAACCTAGTTTTTTAATGTGATTAATCCTATTGAGATCAATCTATATAGAATTTATAGTAAAGTCAATGTAATAATATGTTAAAAATAATCAATCCCGATAAAAACCATGTGAAAAATAAAAATTGATTGACAAGGCGCATCGTCATGAATAATATGGAACTTAATCACAAGCCAATTGGAATCGACTGGACAGCCGGAGATTCAACGAAAGACGCGTATTTTGCGTCTCGTTGAGTCTCTTTTTTTATTTTAGAGAAGGGAGAGGTAATGGAGGTAAAGTGCAAAAATGTAGTGAAGTGGCATGGATCGACTGGACAGCCAGAGATTCAACAGGTACGTAATACGTGCCGTGTTGGGTCTTATTTTATTTGAAAAGGATGGTACACATTATGAAAAAACTTACGATATCTTTGGTTGCTGCAACTGTTGTCTTTTCCGCACTGACATATGCCGCAGTATCCGCTAATAAAAAAACAGCAGAGGCAGCATCCATTGAAGCAAGCAGTAATACAGCAGTATCCGTTTCAGCAGCAGCGGCACCCGTAGCTACTTCTGCAGCCGTAGTCGTTGTTCAGGCAGAAGCCACTTCGGCTCCTGTTACAGAAACGGTTCAGCCGGAATCTTCAGCTCCAGCAGTGGAGACTGTCTCCGCAAAAGCGACTGCTGCCCCAGAAGCAACCGTTGATTCTGCGGAGAAGGCTGTTGCCTCAGCAGCTCCAGCGGTGGGTGAAACTCAGCCTAAGGCGACCGCAGCTCCAGCCGCGGAGACCGCTAAGGTAGCTACAACTACAACCACGGTAGCCGCGACTGTCAAAACGCAAACTCAAACAGCTACACCGGTTCCAACGGCTGCGCCTACGGCAGCTCCCAAAGCAATCGTAACTGCCAAAGCAGCTCAACCGACATCTGCTCCTGTCGTATCTGCTCAGCCTAAGGCCACTGTGGCTCCTGTAGTAACGGCAACGGAAGCACCTTCGAAATCGAAATCTATTACTTTCTCCACAACTGAGGTGGTTAAAGCGACAGCCGCTCCGGTCGTTGAGTCTGCCCAACCGAAGACATCGTCTTCTGCACCTGCATCATCCACGGTCAGCGCACCAGCAGCTGCTCCAGCGGAAACGGTTCAGGCACCCGCACCGGCACCAGCCGCTGAGGAAGAGGTTTGTCCTTGATGAGCGGCAGGCTCATTCAGGATTCCTTTCAGCCCATACATCACATAAACCTATTTAAGGCGAGGTGCACATAATGATACGACCATTAACCTTTAAAAAAATTCTAACGCTGCTGCTGGCAGCCTCCCTGCTAATTCTGCCTACTCAGGCAGGAAGAGCTTATGCTAATTCGGATAACGCAGAGGCGCTAACTTCTTTTGGCTCAAGTAGTGGTGTAAGCCACTTTGATTATTTCAGTCATGTCTATGACCGTCTGAATGATCCTAACCATGTATTTAAAACGGCAACCTATGAGGATATCGTTCATCTTTTTGAGAGTGAAGGCACTTACGCTGTTCTGGTTGGCGGCGCTTGGAGCGAGAATACACAGGCCGACATCGGCTTTATCAATGAAGTAGCTAAAGAATATGGCATCTCTACGATTTATAACTTTGATACTAAGCTGGACGGTGACACGCTCCAGATTGCAGACAGCAATAATAAATTTGCTTACAAATACGTTGACCTGGTAAACAAATATTTAAAGAATTTGAATCTGTCCTCGAAGGATGTTCCAGAACGCAATGTTAGCTATACCAATAAAAACGGGGATGTCGTAACTGCTAATAAGATCGAATCTCCATTTCTCTTGGTATACAACAAGGATCACAAGGATGCACAAGGAAATATCGCTCCTGTTGTATCCTATCTGGATAAAAGCTACTCGTGGAATGAGTTCCTGACGAACGGAACACTTGATGCTACGAAGGTTAATGCGTATAAAGCATCAGTAAGAGAGGTACTTAGTGCCGCTTCTGGGTATAACACGATCGATGAATCTGCTTATATCAAGGCGGCGTTTAACAAGAACTACGAGGGCGAAAATGAGGGCAAACCTACGATCTTCAACGAATCGGACGGTACGCTCGTGTATGAACATGTGACCTACCATCAGCTGAAGCAAATTTTGGCGAGTGATGGCAACTATGCGATTTTGTTAGGTGGATCATGGTGCCCCAACACGCAAGCGGTTATCAAATATATTAATGAGTATGCCAAAAAGCATAATATCGATAAGGTCTACTTCTTCGATACGAAGCTCGACTCTGGGGTGACGGTTGCTGAACCAAGCAACAACAGCGGCACCAAGGGCAATGCCAATCCGCACAATAATAATGAGCTTCAGATTAGAACAACCAATCACCCATATGCGAAGTTGTATGTTGATTTGGTCCGTACTTATCTGACTAATATCAAGACCGAGAACAATACAGCAGCCAAACCATCTGTGATTAGTTATGTGAATGAGCTTGGAGACACTGTGATTGGAGATAGACTTCAGGTTCCATATCTGTTCACGTACAACAAGGATAACAAAGATGCAGACGGCACTAATGCACCTATTCTAGGGCATATTGAGCTTATGTACAGCTGGACGAACATCCAACCGGATTACGTGCAGGCGAATTACCCAGTCGGAGCCAGATACACTAACACTACAACAGCTCTGGATAAGCTATTCTCTAAACTGGAAGCTGTGCCCGCTGGACTTACAGGTGTTGCACCAACCGCAGCAGACAGTAAGGATGGGCAAATCTTGGGCACAAGTTCGGCCTTGGAATATAAGCTGGCTGGAGATACGGCATATACGCCAGTATCAGGATCAGCAATTACAGGGCTTGCGCCTGGTGTTTATAAAGTAAGATATGCGGCTACATCAGGATATCAAGGACCAACGAACGCAGCGGGACCGACGATCATTCCTTATAATGCTGGAGAAGATGTAAGTGTGGAGGTGCCTGCTTATATCCATCAACAAGCAGCTCCAACAGGTCTATTAGGCGTAGCTCCTACTTCTGAAGCTAACGATGATGGGCAAATTACGGGCTCAGCTGAAGGGCAGGAATATAAGGGTGTTGGAGAAGCTGATTATAAGCCTGTAACAGGCGTAGCCATCACAGGTCTTACTCCGGGCTTTTATAATGTGAGATTTGCGGCAAAAGAAGGATACAGCGTAGGTAAAGATGCTACTGTTGAAGTTCCGGCCTATGGCGAGCAAGCAGCTCCTGTAGGGCTAGTAGGGGTGGCACCGACTACTGCAGCCAATAATGATGGCAAAATCACAGGGACTACGAAAGCGTTGGAGTATAAGCTATCAACAGTTACCGATTATGTCTACGCAACAGATGTAGAGATCGTTGGACTGGTACCGGGGACGTATCAGGTAAGATACGCAGCCAAAGAAGGATTTAATGCAGGCAGAGCAGCAGAAGTGATTGTTCCAGTATTCACTGCAGAGCAAGCAGCGCCATCCGGTTTACAGGGGGTAGCACCTACCTCTACTGCGAACAATGATGGGAAAATTACAGGAACCACAACAGCCTTAGAATATAAGCTGTCCAGTGTGACTAATTATGTGTATGCACCAGATAAAGAGATTACAGGTCTAATACCAGGTACGTATCAAGTTCGATACGCAGCGAAAGAAGGTTATAAGGCGAGTCCAGTAACTAATATTATTGTCCCTGCTTATGTATCTATTTCAGACCCAGGAACAAGTGGGCCTGGCGGCAGCAATCCTGCGCCGAGCACGACCACACCAACACCAACAGCAAGCCCTCAACTGGTTGCTACAACAACAACCGGTAACACTGTGAATTTATCATCAACAGCAGCAACTAAAACGGATAAAACCACAGGAGTAACCACAGCAACAATCACGAAGGAAGCGGCTACCGAGCTTGTGAATCTTGCTAAAAAGGCAGAAGCGGATGGGAAGAAAGCCGTACTTGAAATTAAAGTAGCAGCTACTTCTGAAACCCAAACAGCCGAGCTTACGCTACCGAGAAGCATAATTAACGAGTTGGTCTCTGGTACAAGGGCCGAGATTACCATTCATTATGAGAATGTAGGTACGATTACGCTTGATGCTAAATCTTTGGCAAGTATCAGCTCAGCCTCGGATGCAGGGGATATTGTCATAACCATTGCTAAGGTTTCGTTAACGGCAGAAGGTAAGGCCGTTCTCGGGGACAGACCGGTTTATGATTTGTCGGTAAAAGCAGGTCAGAGTACCATTTCCACCTTTGGTGGGGGCATTATCCATATCAGTGTGCCGTATACACTGCAAGCAGGAGAACAGAAAGATGCGGTCATCGTATACCATATCAATACCAACGGAAGCTTGGAGAATGTACGCGGGAATTATAACGCTGCCAAGGGAACCGTAGATTTTGTTACCACACATTTCTCCCAATATATTATTGGATATAACAAGGTAAGCTTTGCGGATGTTTCAGAAACTTCGTGGTATGGCAGTGCAGTAGGTTATCTTGCGGCACGCAGTATCACATCCGGTACGGATGCAGAGCATTACAGTCCGAATGCTGCAATAACTAGAGGGCAATTCATAGTCTTGCTCTTGAATGCTTATGGCATCACACCCGACGCTACCGCAACTGATAATTTTGCGGATGCGGGCAATACGTATTACACGAACTATCTCGCGACTGCTAAGCGCCTTGGGGTAGCCACAGGTTCTGGAGATAATCAATTCCAGCCAGAGGTTCAGATCACTAGACAGGAGCTATTTACACTCTTGTATCGCTCACTTGTAGCGCTAGGTGAACTGCCATCCGAGAAGAAGGCTGTAGCTCTTTCTGATTTTGGTGATGCAGGGGAAATTGCTGGCTATGCACAGGAAGCCCTTCAGGCGCTGGTGGAAAGAGGTGTAGTAACCGGAGCGAATAGCAAGCTGAGTCCTAAAGAAGTTACTACAAGAGCGCAAGCGGCACAGGTCATTTATAATCTATTATCGAAATGATTGGCGGTAGCTGAATATAACAGTAGAACCCCCCTGCTTTTTTACAGGGGGGTTCTACTGTTAAAACTTAATGCAGATTTTTCCGAAGTGTGTACCCTTAGCCAAGTATTGCAATGCTTCAACAGATTGTTCAAATGGAAATACAGCGTCAATGATAGGGCGAAGTCCATTTTGTTCAACCGCACGGTTCATCGTCTCAAACATGTCACGGCTTCCGACATTGATGGCTTGAAGGCGTGCTTTTCTCAGAATTGCAGGGATGATTTCAAAGCCCTCGACTTGGAAGCCCGACAGACCGCCTACCAGACTGATCCTTCCACCCACCCGCAGCGCCACGATTGACTTATTTAATGTGGATGATCCACCGAGATCAACAATATGGTCTGCCCCGCGTCCCCCTGTCAGCTCAAGAACAGCCTTATCCCATTCAGGGGTCTTTAAATAATTGATACCAATATCCGCTCCCAATCCCTTTGCACGCTTAAGCTTCTCATCGCTGCTTGATGTGATGATCACCTGTGCACCGTGAAGCTTGGCAAATTGAAGCGCGAATAGTGAAACTCCACCCGTTCCTTGTATCACTACAGTCTCTCCAGCCTTCACCTTTCCTTCTTCAACAATAGCATGCCAGGCTGTAACACCAGCACAAGGAAGTGTTGCCGCTTCTTCATCAGTTAATAGATCTGGAACACGAACCAATCCCTCCTCGGGAAGCACAACATATTCTGCAAGCAACCCATCAAGCGGACTTCCAAGTGAGCTCACCCAATTTTCTTGTGTAGGTTCTCCCGAAATCCAGCTTTGAGTAAAAATACCGCTTACCCGATCACCAATCTTGAATCTGGACGTATGCTCACCTAAAGCAACAACTTCACCAACACCGTCCGATACCGGAATTAAAGGAGAGTTCAAAATTGGGTTATAAAAACCATCAATGACACCTAAATCTCTAGCGTTAAGGGAAACTGCCCGCATTTTTATACGAACTTCACCAGAACCAGGATTAGGAATTGGACGTTCGGCTACCTTCAGTTGATCGAGCCCAAATTGACTTTGAATTTCGTATACTTTCATGTGCAATCTCTCCTTCTTGAAGTGCATAGACATACAATAATCCATAAATTACACTTAAGTAAGGAGGCACTTTATAGTGTCCAGGGAACCAAAAAGTGCATGGGAGGACTTTATATGAACAATCCATTTTCGACGAATACCGTAGAGCCTGATATCTCGCTATCGATTTGTGGGTACAGTAAGGTCCTTGACATTATCTCTAATAAATGGACAGCTTTGGTCATCTATGCCATGGAAGATGGAATCATTCGTTACAGTGATATCAGAAGACGAATCGAAGGCATCTCTAAAAAAATGCTAACTCAAACTTTGCGGCAACTGGAACGAGATGGGTTGGTAAAGCGTGAGATTACACCTTCCGTTCCACCCATCGTAGAGTATTCTCTAACACCCCTAGGGGTATCTTTACTTGAGCCTATGAGAGCGTTAAATCGGTGGACGAGTCAAAATTATGTATGGGTTGAAAAGGCCAGAGCTTCATATGATCAAGTGGATCAAACAGAATAATTTGTGTGGGATAGATCTCTACACTCTAAGGGGGAACCAATGGTTCTCCCTTTTGTGCTGAAAAGGGCACTAGCATTCATAGATATAAGATTAGTGAGTTAAATTATGGAGTGGGATTCAGTTGAATGATACAATTATTGTAATTTTATGAAATAGTAATTTTTAACATCGTCAATTAGTCGCTAGAGAGGGGATTAGGATATGGGCCTTGCTGATGATCCAGTCATTGCGATTTCTGGTTTATGGATGAACTACACGGACCGAATGGTGCTAAAGGGCATTGACCTTAAGGTATACAGAGGACAAATTATTGGCTATATCGGCCCTAACGGGGCAGGAAAGAGTACAACTGTTAAGATTATGCTCGGTCTGGTAGAAGGCTATAACGGCAAAGTAGAGATTTTCGGTAGGGATATTGCTGATGGAGATGTTTCTTACAAAAAAAGAATAGGTTATGTGCCGGAGGTAGCCGAATTATATGATAGCCTCACCGCTAGGGAGTATCTAATTTTTGTAGGTGAGTTGTATGGCATGAAGCGTAGTGATGTGGATTACAAGGCTGGAAAATTAATGGCCTTGCTAGGTCTTGAGAAAGCTTATGATTCGCGGATCGCAACCTTCTCCAAAGGGATGAAACAAAAGGTACTGCTGATCTCCAGCATGCTTCATGATCCCGATATTCTGTTCCTAGATGAACCGTTGAGCGGTCTGGATGCCAATAGCGTAATGGTGGTAAAGGAGATTTTTGCATCTTTGGCGGCAAGGGGCAAGACCATTTTCTATTCTTCACACATCATGGATGTAGTTGAGAAGATCAGTAGCCGGATCGTTTTGATCGATGGTGGAGATATCGTGGCGGATGGGAGCTTTGCTGAGCTAAGAGAGAAGGGCCGCGAAGGGTCGCTTGAGGATATTTTTAATCAATTAACTGGATTTGATAAATACCGTGATATTGCTGGGGAATTTGTTGCGGTCATGCAAGAGGTATCTTCTCATGACTGATTTCTATGTGCTGAAGCTTCTGGATAAGCTGCGAGGTGGGTTTAGCCGAATCGGAGTTGATTATGATGTGATGCGGAGTATTCTGCAGGTCAAACTGACGATGGACGGAAGAAGAACACCGACAGTGCTCGCTGGAATGCAGAAGAAGGAGGAGAAGAAAGAGGGCTCGCCGCTGCGGGTGCAATGGATTTATTTACTTTTTGGCGTCATGTTAATTCCTCTTATGATGTTAACGGGGAACTATATGCTGCAGATGAGTCTAGTGTTTGGTGTAGTGATGTTTATGATTACGACCACACTGATCTCTGATTTCTCTTCCGTGATGCTTGATCTTCGGGACAAAAACATACTGGCTTCAAAGCCAGTGAACCGCCGTACCTTGAACATGGCGAAGAGCATCCACATTCTCATTTATTTATTTTCAGTGACGCTGACCTTGACCGGACCTTCGCTGATTTTATGCCTGTTCAAACAGGGAGTACTATTTTTTCTAATATATGCTGTTGAGATCATTCTGATGGACTGCTTTATTCTCGTCATTACGGCGCTGCTTTATTTACTGATCATGAAGTTTTTCGACGGGGAGAAGCTCAAGGATATTATTAATTATGTACAGATCATTTTGACTATAGGGATTACAGTAGGGTATCAGCTCGTTGTTAGACTGTTCGATATTGCTGAATTGAGCCTCTCTTTTAAGCCGGCGTGGTGGCAGTATTTGATTTCTCCGATTTGGTTTGCGGCTCCATTTGAGATGTTGATTGGCGGGGCGAGAGATACACACTTCGTGGTGCTTTCAGTGCTAGCTTTAGTAATTCCGGTTCTGCTGATTGTGGCTTATATTAAGCTGATGCCTTTATTCGAAAAGAGCTTACAGAAGCTTTCAGAGCAAGGGAACGTTGGCAAAAGTAACGCCCGAATGGTGGACTGGTTGTCGAAAGTAACTTGTAAGAACCCGGTAGAGGGCATGTTTTTTCGTTTTAGCTGGTCAATGATGAAGAATGAGCGTGACTTCAAGTTAAAGGTATATCCGGCAATCGGTTATTCCATTGTCTTCCCGTTCATTTTTATATTTGGCATCTTTTGGGATGGAAATGCATCGTCTATCAAGGATTCGAACACATACCTGATGATTTATTTCGGTGCGACGTTACTTCAGATGGTTGTTCTAATGCTAAGGTACTCTGCGGGTTATAAAGGCTCTTGGATTTATAAGCTGATTCCTCTGCCAAACACCGCACCCATCTATCGTGGAATGCTTAAGGCAGCGATAGTTCGCCTGCTATTACCTTTATTCGCTATAGAAGCGATAGTGTATCTTTGGTTGTTTGGGCTGCGGATTGTGCCAGACTTGGTAGTCGTACTGTTTGCAATGCTGATCTATGCGGTCATTTGTTTCCGTTCTTATCCCCCGGTACTACCTTTCTCAGAACGTTATGAGGCAGCTAAACAGAAGGATTACACCGCAAACTCCTTTGGGTTGTTATTTTTGCTGATGGGGATGGCAGGCATTCATTATGTCTTCACTTTGTTTATGGGTGGAGTTTATATCTACCTGTTGGTTTTGGTAGTTTTGAATCTATGGATATGGCGAATTACCTTTCCCAAAAATGTATCATCAACAGGTCATGGTTCAAGTTTTCCGGGTTGAGTGATTGTGTCAAATATGGACATTTTTCGCGTAATAAAAAAGGGTATAAATTCCAGTATTTACTTAGACAATCTTCTGAATACAGAGTAGAATACATCTAAAGTTTCTTTTTATGGATAACCTATAATCTTACGCACTCTTCCATATCTGATATTCGTGTACTGATTTTTTACTTGAGAAATACGCTGAGCGATTACGGGATTCAAAACCGGTGAAGAGGTTAACTAATGGATAAAATGGGAATCCACTTTAATGTTTGGATTGTTTTACTATCATTTGTGCTAGCGGCGACAGTTACTTATTCTGCACTAAATCTGATTTCGCAAGTTTCGCGTTCTACTGGCAAAATCCGACGTCTGTGGTTGATCTCGGGAGCTTGTGTGTTAGGCTGCGGTATATGGGCAATACATTATGTTGGGATAATGGCGAATCGCTTTCCGGCGGAGGTCAATTATTATCCAGGCAGATCTATAATATCACTATTAGTTGGTGTGTTATTCTGCTATTTGGCATTCCGGATCACATCTGTTCCTCAGTTAAAGATATGGAATTTAGTAGTAGGTGGTATTCTCTTGGGAAGCGGCTTTTCGGCTATGCATTATATCGGAATGTCTTCTATGAAGATTGCGACGAGGATTCATTATGATATATGGATTCAAGCCGTTGCTGTAATTCTGGTTTTGGTTTCGTCTTATATCGGATTATTGATGTTTCAAAAGTTTAAAGAATGCGCAGGGTTTCAGCGATGGAAGCTATACTCGGCGTTGTTTATCGGATTTTCAGTTACCGGATTGCATTACACAAGTGTAAAGGCTTGTCATTTTGAATATAACAACTTACCTGGAAGCAAACCTTTTTTTGTAGAGACTGATGTTATACTGTTAATGGCATTTTCGCTGGCAGCGCTACTTATGCTCGCAGTTTCTGCTGGCGCCGTATTTCTGGATCGCCATGTGCTTGAACGAATGGCTTATCAAGATCCGCTAACAGAGCTGCCGAATCGACATGGACTAGAACGCTATTTTAAAGATGAATTTTTTGAAAGTAGATCTGGTGCTGTTTTTATTGTAGATCTAGATCGCTTTAAGTCGATTAATGATACGCTTGGACATGATATAGGTGATATGCTACTACAGGAGGTCGCTGTTAGATTAATTCGTTCTGTAGGGGATAAAGGAAAAATATTCCGTTTAGGCGGTGACGAATTCCTGATTGCTCTTCCAGATTGCACGCTGGAGGGTGCGCAGGAAGAAGCAGGGCATATTATGCATGAACTTAAGGAATTCTATCGTATTCAGGGCAATGAGCTATATGTTACTGCAAGTGTTGGAATCAGTATGACTCCTATGCATGGGACTGATCGCTCAGCGCTAATGAAGGCTGCGGATACGGCTCTTTATACCTCTAAGGATTCAGGTAAGAATAAATGCAGTGTGTTCGACCAGGAAGTAAATCGCCATCAGTTACGGCGGATGTCGCTAGAGAAGGATCTTCGAAAAGCTTTGGCTCGTTCTGAGTTTATGGTTGTGTATCAGCCGAAATGGGATTCATATATGAATGTTACGGTGGGTCTTGAAGCGCTGCTGCGCTGGAGACACCCAGAGCATGGGATCATTTCGCCAGCGGAATTCATTCCTATTGCAGAGGAGACCGGACTGATCGTTCCGATTACCTATTGGATGCTACATGATGTGTGTAGCCAGAACAGGTTCTGGCATAAGGAAGAGATAGCTAACGTACCGGTCTCTATTAATATGTCCGCACGGATGTTTGAGGATGGGAGTCTATACGATGTTGTAGCGGAAGCACTCACATGTGCAGAATTAGAGCCACACTTTCTCGAACTGGAGATTACAGAGTCCATTGCGATGCATAACATGAAAGAGACGGTTGCACAGCTATCTAGACTTCGAATGCTTGGGGTAAGAGTATCGCTGGATGACTTTGGGACAGGCTTCTCCTCCCTTGGTAATTTGGATGAAATCCCAGTGAACACACTCAAGATTGACCAAGTATTTATTCGTAACAGCAAGATGCACTCCAAGAAAGCTATTATCAGCAATATTATTGCGATCGCGACTCATCTTAATATGGAAGTCGTAGCGGAAGGTGTGGAGACACCAGAGCAGATTGAATTGCTGAAATCACTGGGTTGTAGAGTCATGCAGGGTTATTATTACGGTCGGCCGATGCCTGTACATGAGCTGGGTGAGTGGTTTATAGCAAATACGGCAGCGTCGTGATCTCAATACATAGAAGAGGGGCTAGCGACCAAGCAGAATTTCTCTGCTTGGTCGCTAGCCCCTTTAAGTTTAAGAACTTACATGAATAAGAAGAATTATACTTTGAAACGTTCAATTAGAATCTGTAGCTTCTCAGCTAGCGAGGACAGGAAACCTGCAGCTGACTCCACTTCTTCCATGGCTGCAAGCTGCTCTTGTGAGGAGGCGGATAATGTTTCCGCACCGCTTGCTGTCTGATTAGCGACGTCTACAATATTCTGTAGAGTAGTAACGAGACCATCGGAGATGGAGGCTAGCTCGCGGACTGTTCCGGAAATCTGCTGACTTTGTGAAGCCATCCCAGAGACGGACATCTCAATCTCGGAGAAGGATTGACCTGCCGTTACGATTAATTCCCGGCCTTGATCCATCTCTTCTGTAGAGCGCTTCATGGTTTCTCCTGCTTGGTCCATCTGATTTACGATGATGCTTACGAGTTGTCCGATTTGAGCAGCAGATTGGGCGGATCGCTCGGCAAGCTTGCGTACGGATTGTGCAACTACCGCAAAGCCTCTTCCCTCTTCTCCGGCTCTTGCAGCTTCAATGGCTGCATTCAGCGACAGCAAATTGGTTTCTTCTGCGATGCTCGCAATCGTGCCCACAATATTCTCAATTTCCTTGGAGTAGCCACCCAAGGTTTCAATAATGACAGCTAAATCAGTGATGCTGTCACTGACGATGCTCATCTGTTGTGTAGTAGAGTCCATTGCTTCTCGACCTGTGCGAGCCTTTTCGGCGTTACTGGTAGCATTATTCATTGCATTATCAGCATTTCCTGCAATCTCTGTAATGAAGTGTGACAAGTCTTGTACAGACTTATATCCACCCTCCAAATTTTGCAATTGTGTATTAGCTCCATCGGCAAGTTCAATCGAAACGTTGACACTGTACTCACCAGCACGGTTAGTTTCCTGTGCGCTGGCAGAGAGCTCTTCGGATGAAGACGCAACCTGCATGGAGGTTTCATTAACTTCGGTAATGAGCATGCGCAAGCTCTGCGTCATGCCGTTGAAATTTCGAGCTAGTGTACCAATCTCATCCTTGCTGTTGAATGAAATAGGATCATGAGTAAGATCACCCTGTGCAACAAGATTTACGCCTCTGGATAGCTTTGTTAGTGGACTTACCATTCGGCGGATTAAGAGATATGCTGCCACAATAGCAATAACTAGAATGGAAGTCCCGATAATAAAAGGCTGAACAATGATGTCTCGGGTCCGTTCTTGAATTAATGGGCCATCGAAGTTAATAGCCATTAGAGCAACTATAGGCTTGGACGGATCATGATCCTGATAGATGGGGCCGTAACCCGTCTTAAGTGAGGTACCTTCGTATGTATAAACCTTGGAGTAAGCGGAATGCTTAGATTTAGTGATCATTTGTTTCTCTTCATCTGAGAAATAAAAAGTGTCGCCTGCTTTATAACCTCTTGCTTTGAAGCTTGAATCTGCGGCGAGGATCTTTCCGTCTAGCGATAAAATGAACGCCTCTTTAAAAATAGCCTTATGTGCCACAATCCAACCGATCCGGTCTTCGACAGCCTCCAATTTGCTTTGATCTCCTGCAATTAGCGCGGTAATATCTGATGGGTCAATCAGCCCGGTTGTAATATTGGCGCATCCTACCAATTCGATACCTGCTGCTTCATCTACTTGCTTATACGCAGTACGGTATCCGAAGAACCCGATGGATGATCCAACAAGAAGTAACACGATGAACATCATCCAAGTTAATTTAGTTGCCAATTTCATTCTTTGCACCAACCTTGACAAAATATGTTTTCGGAGACAATCGCTCTCACTGCTACGATTATAGCGTATCGTTAAGCCTATGACCTTACATAGAATATAGTATTTTTGTGTCGGATATTGTAAATTGATGGAAAAATTATGGAAATAAACGTGATTATGAAATCTTTAGTAGACAAAAGCATTGAATCCTGACCAGTTCTAGTGGTACGCTTGTGTTATTAAAAAACGGATTGGGAGTTGAAACAAGGATGCCGCATCAATTAGATCCGTTAATAGAGCGTCTTGGATTATCCATGTGGAGAGTACAGCGTAAGATCATGTCTCAAAGGACTTTGCATAAAGAACTCGGACTTACCGTACCTCAGATGGGTCTGTTAAATATAGTAGCGAAAGAGAAAAAGTCGCGGGTGGTACAGCTGGCGGAGTCTATGGAGGTCAAATCAAGTGCCATTACCGTGATGCTCGATCGCCTGGAAGCGCTGGGTTTTATTAAGCGTGAGACGGATGGATCGGACCGGAGAGCGGTTGTGGTGACCATCACCGAGCAAGGTCAGCAAATACTTGAAGAAGGACATTTCCGTTCAAAACAGCTGCTTGCTGAGCATTTATCTATACTGAAGCCGGAAGAGCTGCAAAAGTTTGCGGAGTACTACCGTATGATCGAGGATCAGGAACGGTAAATCTCTAGCTTTAGCTTATAGATACAGAAAGAAGGCCACCTTCTCCGGAGAGAAGGTGGCCTTCTTTGAAATATAATAATGATAAGTTCTAAGGTTCAATTGGTTTGTCTGGCAGCTGCGTAATATAGCTATGGGAAAGCTGTAGAAGTCTCAATGCTCGGTTGTATTCATCCTCAGTAGCAGCCGGTGCTTTTCCATTATAAATAGGGTATTGGGTATTATCTTCAAAGCTGTTACCCGGAATAAGCAGTCCTGAGCTGGAAATGAAAGATCCAGAAGGTAAATAATATCTTTCTGGCAGCAAATTATAAGTCTGACTGAGTAGATCTTGACCGAAAACTAGGTTATTCTCTAATGAAATTCCAAGAAGACCAGCAGCAGTTGGCATAATATCCACTTCGCCACCGACTTGCTCATAGGTCTGTGATGCTGTGCTGTCTCCTGCATGAATGAGCAGAGGAATGTTTAACATATCCGCATAGGAATATTCATGACCATAAATTTCAGTCATTAATTGCTTATCATCATGATCGAGAGAATAAATAGGCAGTCCCATATGGTCTCCATAAATCATGATCACGCTGTTATCCCATACGCCATTCGCTTTAAGCTCTTCTACGAAATGTCCGAAGGCATCATCCGCATAGTTCTGGGAACGGATATAGTCACCCACAAAAGTACCTTCGTAACGCTCTGGTAGCTTCATGCGGTATTTTTCCTCAGGAATTGTGAATGGATGATGCGCTGACATAGAAATGATCTGAGCGTAGAAGGGTTGACCCTCGTTGCTCATTTCTTTCAGTTTGTCAGCAGTTTTACTATAGAGCGTATCATCAGAAGCGCCGAAGAAGAAAACATCATCTTCACCAAAGAATGAGCGATCATAATAATGATCGAAGCCCAGTGAGTCATACAGCTCACCACGGTTCCAGAACTCTACGACATTGGTGTGGAAGGTTGCGGTCTGATACCCATTGTCTTTAAGCAAGCGTGGCAGACTTGGTAGCACCTTATCCACATAGGACATCGTTGCCGCACCACGTGGAGGGATGTAGGCGGATGTGTTCACTACGAATTCTGCATCCGACGTATTCCCTTGACCTACCATTTGATAGAAATTAGGGAAGTAAAGACTATCCTTCATTACCTTGTTCAGGTTCGGTGTAATCTCTTGTCCGTCTAGCTCAAGACCCAGCAAGAAGTTCTGGAAGGATTCCAATTGAATGATAATAAGATTTTTGCCTTTAGCCGTGCCATGAAGTGGAGAACTAACCGCAGTATTAATCCCCTTCACTTTGTTGATGGCATCTTGTGTAATGTCACTTGATTGCACAAGCTCTGGTTCTTCTTTTGCAAAGATCGTATAGGCTTCATAGTTAAGAATACCCATCTCCTGAGCTTTCTTAATTTCGTTCATACTAGCCTTATTAGGCAAAATGTTAAACAAGCATAAACCAAGTGAGACTGCGAATAGAACACTATATTTTATTTTTCCGTTACGACGGTTGATATTCTCTTTTTTATAGACACGGCCTTTCTTATTAAAGAAGAAATAGCCTCCTAGGACAATTATATCTGTAAAGATTAACAGGTAGTAAGGATCCATAAGTGAGAATACGCTGTTGCTGACAGCTGTGACTTGATTCACCTGTTCTGCGGCATGGTAAGTTACAATGACACCATAATATTTAAAATACATAATGGCTGCGAAAAAGATGGCTGTTACTAATAAATTGACTGTCATGTAATATCCAAGCTTTCGTTTGGAGGCGAACCGCTCAATAATACAGAAGAGCGCCCAGGCAAAAGGGATTTCTGTCAGTAATGATTTCCAAGGCAGCACATCATCAAAAATGACGCCCCAAGCCAGAAATGCTTTTAGGATAAAAAGTATTGTGAAAAACACAAAAGGTTTAATGATCCAACGTTTAATATTAAAGGATGACACAGCTTCCCCCTCTTTCTACATGATAAAACGCCATTTCTCAAACAGGACGAAACAGCACCAAGACAAAATGACTCTATAGTAATAAAATTTATTATGCAGGGCTAGCAGAAGAAAGTCAAAAACCGAAAGCGTAAGTATAAGCTTTGTGGAGTGCGTAAAGTTAAACACGCATAGGTGAAAGATGATGTTTATGCTATCCCATGGGGTTATACAGTGATTAAAGGACCGAAATAGACATTGGGAACAAAAAGGATATATGGATAATTAAAGGAGGTGAGAAAAGTTGGATCATACTGTAACCCTATCCGTTAGAACTCTCGTCGAGTATGTTTTTCGCAGCGGTAGTATTGAGCCTGGATTTCATGGTACTTCCTCTATGGTTGAAGGAACACGAATTCATCAGAAAATCCAAAAGCAATATAAGGAAGGTGACCGCAAGGAGGTCTATCTGAAAACAGAGATCCCTTATGGTAGCTTACTCTTTATAGTAGATGGGCGCTGTGATGGACTGCTTGTTTCGGAGGATGGGAGCCTAACGGTCGAAGAAATCAAATCAACCTCCGGACTGCTGGACATGCTGGAAGAGGGACATGAGGTTCATTGGGCTCAGGCGCTGATGTACGCATATATGGTATCGCTGGAGCAGGAGCTTTCTTCTATTCAAGTAAAGCTTACCTATGTCCACCGGGCTACTGATGAGCAAAAAAGCTTGTACCGAACGTTGTCTTTAGATGAACTGATCTCATTTGCTAATGATACCGTAGCCAGATATGCTCCGTACGCTGAGATGATGGTTCGTCATGATGCTAAGAAAGAGCAGAGCCTTCGAGAGTTACAATTCCCGTTTCCTTCTTATCGAAAGGGACAACGGCATTTTGCCGGAGCGGTGTACAAATCCATCGTAGAAAAGGTCAGTCTGTTCGCTCAGGCGCCCACAGGCATCGGAAAAACAATGTCGACGCTGTTCCCGGTCCTTAAAGCAATGGGCGAAGGACAAGCTAAAGGATTGTTCTATTTAACGGCTAAGACGGTTACCCGTTTTGCCGCGCAGGAAGCAATCTCGTTACTGCTGACGCAGGGACTTCAGCTGCATGTCATCACACTTACTGCTAAAGAGAAGACCTGTTTTCATGATGAAGGGATTTGCGGTAAGGATTCCTGTCCCTATGCGGAAGGCTATTATGATCGGATTAATGATGCGGTAATGGATCTGTTAGAGCATGAGACACTGATGAGCAGAGACACCCTAGCACTGTATGCTCACAAACATAAAGTGTGCCCGTTTGAGTTCTCGCTGGATGCAGCCTATGCCTGTGATGCGGTGATCTGCGATTACAATTATATATATGATCCCCGGATCAGCCTGAAACGGCTAACAGAGGAGAGAAAGAGAGAAACGGTGCTTCTGGTAGATGAGGCACATAATCTGGTAGACCGGGGACGAGAGATGTTCTCTGCCTCTTTGCTGAAGGCCCCCTTTCTAGAAATCCAGCGTCAGTACAAGGAAGTAAACCGTAATTTGAGTACTGCAGCTAAATCGGTGAATGCTTTTTTCATCTCCCTTCGCAAAATTTGTAATGAAGAGGGGCAAGGGCAGTGGGCTTCGTTCCCGGAGGAGCTGCCAGCCTTGCTTGAGATATTTTCTTTGGAGGCAGAACAGGAACTTATTCACCCGAGTGCCAGCATTGTTCCTCAGAATGGAGAAGGAGAGAATGTTCTTCTGGATACCTATTTTGCAGTTCAAGGGATGCTTCGCACCTTTAAGACCTATGATGAACGCTACATAACCTATGCTGAGGTTCGGCGCGGCGATGTGTACTTGAAGTTATTTAATTTGGATCCATCGCATTTACTCCAACAAATGTCTAAGAGCTTTCGAAGTCAGATTCTGTTCTCTGCTACGCTTTCTCCATTATCGTACTATCGGGATATGATTGGTGCGGTGGAGGAAGATTACAGTTTAACGGTCTCATCTCCTTTTCAGAAGGAGCAATGGGAAGTGACCGTGCTGCCTGTCTCCACACGTTATCATGACCGGGAAGCTTCCCTACTCCCGTTAACTCAGGCATTGAATCAAATGGTTTCAAAGAAGGGCAATTATCTGGTGTTTTTTCCTTCATATCTCTATTTACAAAACGTATATCAGGCCTTTACGGAGAATTACCCCGAAGTACGGACTTTGATGCAGGATACAGGCATGAGTGAGCAGGCTAGAGAAAGTTTTTTAGCTTCATTTAGTCCAGAGAATGACGAGACGCTGTTAGGATTTGCTGTACTCGGAGGGATCTTTTCGGAAGGTGTAGATCTGCCAGGAGACCGTCTCAACGGGGTAATGGTTGTTGGAGTTGGCCTACCACAGCTTGGTCTTGAGCGTAATCTGCTGCGTCAGTATTTTAATGCCAGAGGCAAAAACGGCTTTGATTATGCTTATGTCTACCCGGGAATGTGCAAGGTATTGCAAGCTGGAGGCAGGCTGATTCGAAGCGAGACAGATACAGGCATTATTGTGCTTGCGGATGATCGCTTTTTGCAGAGTCCTTATAAGCATTTGCTTCCCGAAGAATGGAGAGATTATCATATCCGCTCATAAGAGGGTATAATCTATGAAAAGGTATTCATAATCAATCGGCAGGAGGAAAAAGAATGACATTAAAAGTGGGTATTGTGGGTACGGGCTGGTTCTCTAAGGTACATGCTGATTTACTAGCAGAGATGGATAATGTCCGTTTGCAGGCAGTCTGCGGAAGCAGTAAGGCTAAAGGCGAAGATATGGCACGTCCATACGATGCTGCTGGATATGGTGATATTACGGAGATGCTGGATGCGGAGAAGCTCGATGCTGTTTATATTTGTGTGCCTCCACAATCTCATGGCGCGATCGAACGATCATTAATCAAGAGGGATATTCCCTTTTTTATAGAAAAACCGCTTAGTATGACTACTGAAATTCCCGCAAGCCTACTTCAGGATATCAAAGAACATAATTTGTTAACCTCGGTTGGATATCATTTCCGCTATCAGGAGAACATTAAACGTCTGAAAGAAACTTTGCGTGGTGACAAAGTCGGTATGATTATGGGGCAATGGATGGGCGGCATGCCAGGCGTAGCTTGGTGGCGTGATCAGAAGCAATCCGGAGGACAATTCACAGAGCAGACTACACATATCGTTGATTTGGTGCGCTATCTAGCCGGAGAAGTAAAGGAAGTTTACGGCATGTTCGGAAACCGGATTATGCATGAGCAGCATGAAGGTGTGAGCGTGGCAGATGTAGGTACCGTATCCCTGAAGCTTGAAAATGGAATTATTGCTAATATTTCAAATACATGCGTTTTACCTGATGAGGTGGGAAGTGTAGGTCTTAGCTTCTATAATGATCGGGGACTTTTGGACTGGAACCCGGATCGTCTCTTGGAAGTGCGAAGCGGCAATAGCACCGAATTTGCGAATACAGGAAACCCATATTTAGTAGAAAGTGAAGCCTTCATACATGCTGTACGGACGGGGGATCGCTCGCGCATTTTATGCGACTATGAGGATGGATACAATACCCTCAAAGTCACCTGTGCGGCCTATGATTCAGCGCAAAGCGGGTTGCCTGTTAAGTTCTAAGGTTCAATTCATAGAAAAAGGACATGCTACTTTAGATGTACTAAAGAGACATGCCCTTGGCCCAAGCTGGGTAGCCTAGTGGAGGAATATCGCGAGCAAAGCTGGCGCCACACCTATAGATAACAGCGCGGACAGAATCATCGCAATACTGGAGATGGTTCCGGTCAGTGAACTAAGCTCGAAGGCTTTGGATGTTCCTGTACCATGTGCAGCGGTTCCCAGCGATACACCGCGCGCAATTTCATTCTCAATGCGGAAGATGCGAAGTACAGTAGGGCCCATCATTGTACCCAGTATCCCGGTAATAATGACGAAGACTGCCGTAATACTCGGTACACCGCCGATACTTTGCGAGATGCTCATAGCGATCGGTGTAGTTACCGAACGCGGGACCAGACTAGCTGCCAGATCGCCGCTAACATGCAGCCATTTGGCGAGCAGAATGGAAGAGATCACCGCAACTATCGTCCCTGATAGCACGCCTGCCGCAATTTCGGCGGCGTGCTTTTTGAGTACCTTGAAGTTCTTATGCAAAGGGATGGCAAAGGCCATGGTTGCTGGTTGCAGCAAATCCGTCAGCCATTTTCCTCCCGCATTGTATGAGTCATAAGTAATGCCTGTTATAAGCAGAAAGATGATCATAATCACTGGTGTGATGATTAATGGAGAGGTGTAGACTTTACCGGTAGAAGCATAGATACGTTTCGCGAGTAAATACACCGCGACCGTGAGGCCAAAGAACAGCAGAGCGTTTAACATGATTCTTTCCGCTCCTTCGCTTTATAAATTCTACTGGTAAGTAATCCGGAACTAGCCATCACAACAAATGTGCCTAAGACGACAACGGCAAGAATGCGTAATCCATCCGTTTCCAGAATATTAGCGTATTTCATTACACCTATAGCAGATGGAATGAAGAACAGCAGGAGCTCGGCGAGTAGCCAAGAAGCACCAACTTCTACCCAATTCAGACGAATGACACCGAACTCAAGCAGGAGAAACAATATAATCATTCCGAGTATGCTTCCGGGAATAGGGATATGCAATAATGGGGTCACAGCATTAATAAGTAAAGAGAATAACATAAGTCCCGCTACCTGCAGCAAGCCTATAACAATCTTTTTCATAAGGCTTCGCTCCTTTCATGATAATGAAAGTTTACATCAATTGTTTTCATAGGTAAAATGAATAGATCGAATAAATGACATTCCTTTTGTCTATGGATTGGGGAGCACATAAATGGATATCCGACAATTAGAATATTTCGTTCAAGCGGCACGAATGAAAAGCTTTACCAGAGCTGCTGAATCATTATATATAACACAGCCCACGATCAGTAAAATGATTCGGAATATGGAGGTCGAACTGGAGGCAGACTTGTTCTACCGTGAAGGGAAGAGTGTAAGGCTTACAGACGCAGGGGAAATTTTGTTCACCAAAGCGCAAAATATCGTGGAGTCTTTCGCTAGCTTGTCTTCCGAACTGGATAACTTACGGAATCTGGAGCAGGGCCACATCCGCATCGGGCTGCCTCCAATGGTAGGAGCGAGCTTTTTTCCATCGGTGATTGGTCAATTTCATAAACGTTATCCGCAGGTTACGATTCGTCTCCATGAGGATGGGGCCAAAAAAGTGGAGGAAGATGTAGAAACGGGACTGCTGGACATTGGAATGGTCGTATTGCCTGTAGATACAGCCAAACTTCATTGTTTTACCTTTGTTGAAGAGAAGTTGAATCTTATTTTGCCTATGGGGCATCGGCTGGCCGAGGCAGAGTTAGTTCCACTAAGTGAACTGGCTGAAGAGGAGTTCGTGTTATTCCGGGAGGATTTCACGCTGCACGATCGGATTATTACGGAATGTGTAAAAGCTGGATTTCAGCCGAAGGTTATATATGAGAGTTCACAATGGGACTTGATCAGCAAGATGGTAGCTGCGGGAATGGGGATCGCATTATTACCGGAAACCATTTGCCGTGACATGGATCGCTCACGATTGATAGTCATTCCTTTGACAGATCCGGTAATTCCTTGGCAGATCGCTATGGCTTGGCGTAGAGACCGTTATTTATCATTTGCAGCACGTGAATGGATTTCATTTGCAAAGGGACTATTGAGAGAACAGTATCCAAATGAGCTTCCCCACGAGCCTATAGAACATCCGAATAAATAGCTATTTTATTTTTTGTGGATGTTCTGCAAATTTTTCTTTTTTTTTGAAAATATGTTTTTTGGTATCATGGATTATGATAGGAAGAGATGTTGATAGAGAGAAGGAGAGAGTTGTGACACTATATCAAGGTTCTTCCGAGAAAGCTTATAGAAGAGACTACAGAGAAGATGAGCTGTTTGTGACTATAGAGAGCCTTAGATGCGAATTGCTGGAAGTCGCGGAGCAACGGAGTCTTAGTGACCATGCTGTCCTAGAGCTAAGCGAGCGATTGGACGGTTATATTTTGCTGGCACAACATAAGATGATGGAGAACTTGCGCAGTCGCAAGGCAAGTGCAACAGCTTACTGCTGAAGCTCAAAAGCCGCTATTACAATAAATTAAACTTCGATACATCCATAGAATTACACTATTACAAAGATCCAACCGATAAAGAGGAGAGAAATACGCTCCTCTTTTTGTCGTACAATCTATTGGTTGTACAATCCATAACTTTCACCTATAATGTCAATTAATAGAATCTTTTCAAGTCAAACTTTGGGGGTGCCGAGTGGAGGGAAAGTTAACAACTATACGCTCAGAAATTGAGAAAAATCTGTCCCGCTCCGGCCATAATCTCGCCTCATTTTCAAAAATATGTGGCCTGAATCGTGGAAGTCTCAGTGCAATTTTGCACGGGAATCCGCCGAAGCCTATGTCCCTGGGACAAATAGATGCAATCATTAAAGCCTTTGGATTTCCTGACGGTTGGTTGTATCCTTTATATATTGATGAATGCTTTAATGAGGAGAAGGTCTCACGCCGCAGGGTAGAGCCTTTTTTAATACGTTGCGCCGAATTGGGCAAACAAAATTGCATTGATGAAACTATAGGTAGGATATTGGAGTGTACAAAGCCGCTGGATATCATTTATTCAGTTGCTGATAAGTTATTCAATAAAGGGAAAATTCAGGAGTCTTTGTTTTTTTATAAAATTGTAGTAGAGAATGAGTCTGATAGTTACAGTGAACGTCTTGCGATCAGTCATTATCGTATTTTTAAATTTTTGCAAACATTTGATATGGAAGAGAAACTACGTGCAGTGATTAGTTTTAGTCCATTCAGGGGCCGTCTTCCAGAGAATTTGCAATTGGATGGTTTATTAATGCTGACGCAGTTATGTTTCGCTCTTCGAAGATGGGAAGAAATGGAAGTATATGCTGATGAGTTGAGAGCTTTAGCCAATGCTGTTTACCGCCAAGAGCTACGTCGTAGTGAAGACAGACGAAGAGAAGCGCTTTGTACAGAGCGTCCGCTGGTTGTCTATTATGGACATGGTTATTTACTCAAAGCAATTTCGTTGTCAAAGCAGGGTCGATATGAAGAGGCTAAGAAATATACTGCTGGTTACGCAGACCTCAGCTGGTTCGAAATGTTGGATGAAGTAGGTCACCAAGCCGTAGATCAGTTCCGATTATTTGCAACCGGAAACAGCTTTACACTGGAGATGCTGGAAGGCAATGTTGAAGTTATACCAGCTTATGTAGCCTTTTTAGCTGATCATCCCGGAGAGATACTACCAGGACTTATTATTATTATGGAATCGGCTAATCGTTTCGGATTTTCTGTAGACAATGTGCTTACACGCTTCTCACGGGAAATGCTGCGATTTGAGCAGTTTGAAGATCCCATTAATATCGATCGATTATATCGGTTGTACTATCAAGTAGCTATATATCAAATAAGAAATAAACAATATATTGTAGGTGTGGAATATATTATTCAGTCTTTAGAGTTATCTATTAAGACGAATAATGGAATAGACTTCATAAAATGTGTAACTTTGTTTGAGACCAACAGGGACTATGCAACTCAGATTCAGCAGGACAAATACAGGAATTTAATAAGGGAGGTGAGAAAAGATGAAAAAATCACTATTGATGATGGCAGGCATTTTAGTATTGTTTAGCTTCATCATTATTGGTCAACCGACATTGGGAGGCGGCAATGGAGGAATGACGACCTATGAACACGGAGCGGGATTCTAATATTAAAGGTATGTTGGACATTTTAATATATAGTTACATATCCGATTTTTTTAACTCCTTACCTTCGTGGTGGGAGTTTTTTATTTCGTAATAATTGATACCGTATTCAAAATTTGACAAAGCGTTGCGCCGAAAATATAATTAGGTAGCCTAAATAATACAGTGTTTAATAATTAGCTGACCTAACTAAATTAGAGGTGAAAGAAATTGGGATAAACGGAGGAAATACAGAAAATACTGAAAATTCAGTCGCACACGAGCTTTTTGCGGCGATGAAACGGCTGCATAAAGGCCAATGGCAAAAGGGTGTTGAAGGCCATAAGCCGAGTGAGATGACTTTAATGATATGCATTGAAAAATGGAATCATTCTGATGATGAGGGTCTAAAGATATCTGAAATCAGCCGACTTCTCGGATTCACACCTCCAACTATTACGCAGTTGATTAATAGTCTTGAGGCGAAACAAATGGTGGAAAGACACGCAGATCCTTCGGACCGAAGAGTCGTACGCGTGAAATTGACGGAGAGTGGAAAAAAACTCACACGAAGAGCAGAGCAATATAGAGACGCAATGCTGGATGAGCTCGTTCGTTACTTAGGTGAAAAAGAGACTAAGCAGCTCACAGAACTGTTGCTGAAAGTACATGCATTCGTTGAGGATAATCCACCACCTAATTGGGATAGGCTACAAATGAACGGAGATGAGAAGCTTGATTAAATTATTTAAACAACTGAAGCCATTTCGAGTAGCTATTGGTGCTGTATTAATTCTTGTGTTCTTGCAGTCCATGGGCGACTTATACCTCCCTACGCTGATGTCCGACATTGTCGACAAAGGTATTGTTCAGGGAGACCGTACTTATATTTGGAAAATAGGTAGCTTCATGCTTTTAGTAGCAGGGGGCGGGGCCTTATGTTCAGTCATTGCCAGCTATTTATCAGCAAAAGTGGCAGCAGGATTCGGTAAACTTACCCGTGCACGTGTATTTAATCATGTAGAGAATTTTACACTGCATGAATTCGATAAGCTTGGTACCGCCTCTTTAATTACCCGTACAACGAATGATATTACGCAGGTACAGACTGTACTTACTATGATGCTGCGTATGATGATCGGTGCACCGATGATGATGATTGGTGGTATCATCATGGCGGTATCTGAAGATGCGAAATTATCATTGATCTTTGTAGTAGTTATTCCGGTACTCGTTGGTGCAATTTTCTTTATCGGTATGAAGGGATTACCACTGTTTAAAGCGATACAGGTCAAGCTGGATAAATTAAATCTGGTTCTACGTGAACATTTGACGGGTATCCGTGTTATCCGTTCATTTAACCGGATTGATCATGAGAATAAACGCTTCTCCGAGGCTAACCGTGATCTGACAGACACAGCGATCAAAGTAAATAAAATCATGGCCGGTTTGATGCCGCTTATGATGATTGTTATGAACTTTTCCATGATCGCAATTCTTTACTTTGGTGGGATTCGAATCGGCGATGGCGATTTACAAGTCGGCTCACTGATGGCATTTATTCAATATGCGATGCAAATCATGTTCTCCCTGATTATGGTGTCGATGATGTTCGTGCTGATTCCTCGTGCTTCAGCTTCAGCCTTGCGTATCAATGAAGTGCTTGATATGCGGCCGGAGTTCACAGATCCATCAGAGAGTGAATTACACACAACGGCTCAAGCAACTAAAAAAGACGGCCGTGATCATATGCGTGGTTTTGTTGAATTCGATAATGTCTCCTTTTCTTATCCTGGCGCGGAACAACCTGCACTTTCGAAAATTAGCTTCAGTGCTCGCCCAGGTGAAGTTACTGCGATTATCGGGGGTACTGGTTCAGGTAAATCTACGCTGCTTAGCTTGATTCCAAGGTTCTATGATGTTAACGAAGGTGCTGTACGTGTTAACGGAGTAGATGTGCGTGAGATGACTCAGGAAGAGCTACGGAGCAAAATTGGTTACATCCCTCAAAAAGCGGTATTGTTCTCAGGTACGATTAACGAAAACATTCGCTACGGTAAAGAGGATGCTACCGATGAAGAAATCATTCATGCAGCCAAGGTAGCTCAGGCCTACGATTTCGTGTCAGCAATGAAAGATGGATTTGATTCGGAAATTGCTCAAGGCGGCAGTAATGTCTCTGGTGGTCAGAAACAGCGGCTGTCCATTGCACGTGCGCTTGTGAGAAAACCTCAAGTTTATCTGTTCGACGACAGCTTCTCTGCACTTGATTTCAAAACAGATGCCAAGCTTCGTGCGGCACTCAAAGATGAAACCACGGAATCCACTGTTCTAATCGTAGCTCAACGGGTTAGTACCGTTATGGATGCCGACCGGATTATTGTTATTGATGAGGGTGAAATCGCCGGAATGGGCACTCACCGTGAACTGCTCGCGAGCAGTGATGTGTACCGCGAGATCGTATCCTCGCAGCTGTCAGAGGAGGAAATAGCATGAGCGAACAAAACAATAAACCTGCTGCTCCGCGCGCCCATAAAGGTCCTGGACCTGGTGGCGGCCCTGGCATGCGGATGCCTGCAGAAAAGGCTAAAGACTTCAAGGGTACACTTCGTCGTCTGATTAAGTATTTAAGACCTCGTATGGTTCAATTGATTATTGTTCTTGTAATGGCAATTGCCAGTACTGTATTCAGTATCTTCAGTCCTAAGGTTATGGGTAAAGCAACAACTAAGCTATTCGAAGGTGCTTACGGTAAATTAATGGGTGTTGAGGGAGCTTCCATTGATTTTGGATACATTAATGATATCCTGATCATACTTGCGGGACTGTATTTGCTTAGTGCTCTATTTAGCTATATTCAGCAGTACATAATGGCCGGCGTAGCTCAGAAGGTCGTCTACGACATGCGTGAGCAGATCAACAGCAAGCTGGAACGTTTGCCTTTGAAATATTTTGATTCCCGTACCCATGGGGAAATTCTAAGCCGTGCTACGAATGATGTGGATAACATCAGTACTACATTGCAGCAGAGCTTAACTCAATTGATTACTTCTATTGTCACCATTATCGGTGTCATCGTAATGATGCTTACCATCAGCCCATGGCTGACGTTGATTACAATTGTTACATTGCCACTCAGCTTCGTTGTGATTATGGCTATCTCCAAGCGCTCGCAGACTTATTTTGTCGGACAGCAGAAGTCACTCGGTCAGTTGAACGGTCATGTAGAAGAAATGTATACAGGTCACCGGATTATTAAAGCTTTTGGTCGTGAACCGCAGTCCCTTAAGGATTTCGATGAAATTAACGATAAGCTTTACGACTCTGGCTGGCGTGCCCAATTCATGTCCGGTATGATTATGCCGCTCATGATGTTTATCGGTAACTTGGGTTATGTAATGATTTGTGTAGTCGGCGGTATCTTTGTTACTAAAAAAATGATCGATGTTGGGGATATTCAAGCTTTTATTCAGTACTCCCGTCAGTTCACCCAGCCGATTGCACAAACGGCTAATATAGCGAATATTATTCAATCCACTATTGCTTCCGCAGAACGTGTATTTGAACTTCTGGATGAAGAAGAGGAAGTTAAGGAAGTTAATACTACACTTGCGAAGCTTGATGAAGGTACTCCGGAAGGTTCCGTTGAGTTCCGCCATGTGAAATTCGGATATAAAGAAGATGCGATTCTGATTGAGGACATGAATATTGAGGTTAGTCCAGGTCAGACTATAGCCATTGTCGGTCCTACTGGTGCTGGTAAAACCACTCTGATTAACCTGTTGATGCGCTTCTACGAGCTTAATGATGGGGAAATTATCATTGATGGCGTAAATATTACCAACATGAGACGGAGTGACCTGCGCAGCAAATTTGGTATGGTGCTTCAGGATACCTGGCTGTTCAATGGTACGATCCGCGATAACATTGCTTATGGACGTGAAGGTGCCTCAGAAGCTGATGTGGTGCGTGCTGCCAAGGCTGCTCATGCCGATCACTTTATCCGCACACTTCCGCTTGGCTATGATACGGTGTTAAATGAAGAGGCTTCTAATATTTCTCAAGGACAGAAGCAGCTGATTACGATTGCGCGTGCGATTCTGGCTGATCCATCGATCCTCATTCTTGATGAAGCAACGAGCAGTGTCGATACACGGACAGAATTGTTGATTCAAAAAGCAATGAAAGCATTGATGCAAAACAGAACCAGCTTCGTAATTGCTCACCGTCTTTCGACGATTCGAGATGCTGACCTTATCCTTGTGATGAATCAAGGTAGTGTAATCGAGAAGGGCAATCACGAGGAACTGCTTGCACAAGGCGGATTCTATGCTGATCTTTACAACAGTCAGTTCTCCGAAGGAGATTTGGACGCAGGCTAAATTGAAGTGAAAGAAAAAGTATAGCAAACCATAAACCCCTCTTTTCACATGTTGCTGATTTTAAATGTGAAGAGAGGGGTATTTTATATGTGCTGAGGTGTTTTGATTTTTCAGAAAAATAAAAAAAGTTTGATTAAAAATTAAAGCATATATATGATAGAATTAAAAATGACCCGCGGCTCATTTTTAAGGCGGGAAAGTAAAGGAGAGGATGAAGGGAATGTCAGGCTACGGTAAATGGGTGGCAGGAAAAAAGACGAAATGGATTACTCTTCTCGTATGGATAGTGCTAGTAGGTGCACTTACCCTATTATGGCCTGCAGTGAATTCTCAAGTTGCTAATAATGCGCCCAATCTCCCAGATGATGCACAATCAATACAGGCAACAGCAATTGCAGAACAAGAGTTTCCAAGTGGAAGCGGAGTACCTGCATTGCTCGTATGGCATAGAGAAGGTGGGCTTTCGCAAGACGATTTAGTACATATCACTGCTGTATACAACAAGTTGGAGCAGCAACCGTTACCCCATCAGAACTTTGTTCCCCCACTAGGGAAGCTGCCGCCGCAGGCACTGCAAGCCTCATTATCTGAGGATCTTAGTACACTGGTAACCCCGGTGCTTTTTGATAAAACGGCAGATAGTGATCAGCTCGGTGAAGCTGTGACAGAAATGAAGAAGATCATAAACACAGAGACGGGTGGAGACCCCTCCGCGGCTAAGGTAGATGGAAAAGACCTGAGTTTACGTGTTACGGGTCCAGTGGGCATCTCTATAGATGCTTCAGGCCTGTTTCAGAACGCTGACGTCTCCTTGTTAATTGCTACGGTCATGCTTGTGCTGGTGTTCTTATTAGTGATTTATCGTTCGCCGATCTTGGCGTTTATTCCACTTATTGCAGTTGGATTCGCTTATGGTGTAACTAGTCCGATTCTTGGAAAAATGGCGCAAGAAGGCTGGATCACCGTGGATTCACAGGCAGTATCCATCATGACAGTTCTGTTGTTCGGTGCGGGTACGGACTATTGTTTGTTCCTGATCTCACGGTTCCGGCAGTTGTTGAAGGTAGAAGAGAGTAAGAGTCGTGCGCTTCTTCGCTCAATTACCGAATCTTCAGGCGCCATCGCTATGAGTGGCTTCACCGTCGTGCTCGCGCTGTTTGCGTTATTGCTGGCTAAGTATGGAGCTTATCATCGTTTTGCAATACCGTTCAGCGTGTCGATTTTCATTATGGGAATTGCTAGCTTAACGCTTGTACCTGCACTTTTGGCAATCTTCGGACGGACCTCGTTCTTCCCATTCATTCCGCGCACGCCGCAAATGGAGGTTGAACGGGCTAAGGCTAAAGGAAAACCAGCTCCAGAACCCAAAGTCTCCCATAAAAAAGGGATTGGCGGATTTGTAGTTTCCAGGCCTTGGGCTATCGTAGGAGTGACCGTCATCGGACTGGGGATTCTGGCTTCATTCTCTAGTGGAATCAAGTTTACGTATGATATCCTCTCTTCTTTTCCTAAAAATATGGAGTCCCGCGAAGGGTTCGACCTCATCGGTAAGCAGTTTTCTCCGGGAGAACTAGCACCCGCTAAACTGATTATTGATACTAAGGGGCAAGCGAGTGGAGAGGATCTTAAAGTCATTCTCGGAGGGCTCACGTATGTGGACACGGTTTCCGATCCGCAGCAGGGCGCTGTGAACAAGGATATTCTGGGTTATGATATCGAATTTAAGAACAATCCTTATTCACTTGAAGCGATGGGGCATATTCCAGCCCTTCTAGCAACAGCAGAGCAAGCGCTGATTGATGTAGGGGTAGAGAATCCTTCAGATCATGTGTGGGTAAGTGGTCAGACAGCGACGCAGTATGATACCAAAAAAATCGGAGATCGTGACACCGATCTGATTATCCCTGTTGTTATCGGGTTGATCACTTTGCTGTTGTTGATATATCTGCGCTCGATAGTGGCGACTATTTATCTGGTCGGAACGGTCATTCTCTCCTTCTTCTCTGCACTTGGCTTAGGCTGGATTATCATTCATTATGTGATGGGCGCAGATGCCATTCAGGGAGCGATCCCGCTCTATTCCTTTGTATTCCTGGTGGCACTTGGAGAAGATTACAACATCTTTATGATCTCGAATATTTGGAAAAAGCGTAAGACCATGCCGCTTAAGCAGGCCATCGCGGAAGGCGTGAATGAGACCAGCTCGGTAATTACCTCTGCGGGCCTCATTCTGGCAGGTACTTTTGCTGTATTAGCTAGCTTACCGATTCAGGTGCTTGTGCAATTTGGTATCATCACCGCTCTAGGTATTCTACTTGATACCTTCGTAGTACGTCCGTTCCTTGTGCCCGCTATTACGACACTTTTTGGTCGATGGGCATTCTGGCCGGGGAAACATCAAGAGGTGGAGCAAGCTCTGCCTCGTAGTAGTGAGCAATAAGCGACACACTGTAAAAACAAACAGGGATGTCTCAAAGCCATATTGGCTTAGGGCATCCCTGTTGTTATTGTCGTGGTCGAAATCCAATGCTTAATTACTGGTGCCGGGTGTTCGGCTGATCATCAGCTTATATTTGTCGATAGAAGCACCAAGAATGGCTTCATTTCCACCAGCACCGCGGTGTGATTGACGGAAGGATTCACTGGATGTCCAGCCTTTAAATGCCTCCTCATTCTCCCACATGGTACAGATTTTTAATTCCTCAACACCTTCTTTGGCACTTCCTTGCCAAACCTCCATGCGGACGAATCCTGGCATATCCTGTACACCATTATTTCCTCCGAAACGTTGAGCAATGGCTTCACCATGACCTTCTTTAACTTTAATGGTATTTGTTACTACTAGCATATTAGGTAAACCTCCGTTCAGTAGTGTGATATCCATACATAAACATTAGGCTGAATATATAATTGCACTTTATACACTTAAAAGTTCTGGTTCGTTAGAAACGAAGACGATAAGTGTATTCTCTGCAACTAAATTAGATGAATCTGGCGAATGGTCGAGAATTGCCTGCTTTTAGTTGCACAGAGTGCAATTAAAGTATGGCGGAACCTCTAACTACACTGAATAGATGTACAAAGTGCAACTATCGTCTATTCGAACGCCAAGTAGTATTCAGAGCCGAAGCGCCCAGCGTAACTACAATACTCAACTACAACACCCAACACCCAACACAACGTAACTATAAGTATCTATAATTAAATAAATACTTAATCTCTATTTACCTGCTCTGGCGTTAAAGTAACCTACTCTAGCCCTAAAATGGAGTTTGATTGCAGAATACGCAACAGAATAGCCGAAAATAGTCTACATAAGGTATTCTGTTGCACTTTGTACAATTGAATCAGGGATCAATGGCACGAAAGTACGGTTTTCCTCCAGTTTGATTGCACAAAATGCAATCGAACCAAGTTTCTCTCTCGACCAGAGACATTCTATTGCACAAAGCGCAATCAGAGCTTGAATTAGAACCAGCCAGCTCGCTTTTTATTGCGGATTAGTGGTCCAGAGTCCAGCTGTTTTTAGGAAGACACGATCCGGCAGCTTCAAGGCTGTTAAAGCCAATTCAGCTACATCCTCAGGCTGCATCATGCGGTCTTCGTCACCGATTTTAAGTCCAGCGTTGGAAGCTAATCCGGTATTAACAGTGCTTGGAGTCAAGGCTACGACGCGGATGTTGTGCTTACGCACCTCTTGTGCGAGAGCTTCGGTCATGCCCATCAGTGCGAACTTGGATGCGCAGTAAGCCGAGCCTGTCGCGAAACCGCGTTCTCCAGCGGTAGAAGAGATATTGATGATATTTCCACCATTTTTCTCAATCATAGCTGGCAGTGCAGCGCGAGTTACATAATACGTACCGTAAAGATTGACTTGGATATGACTTTCCCAATCGGCAGGGTCCATTTCTACTAAAGTGCCGAATTTTGCAATTCCGGCATTGTTGATTAATGCGTCAAATGTTCCTAGCTCGTTTTGCAGGTAAGCAACCGCACGTTCAGCTTCTTCGCGTACAGCGATATCCGCAACGGCAATGCTGACTTTAACGTCGTATACTTCCGTTAAGGCTGATTTTAACGCTTCGAGATCGCCTGAAGTTCTGGAGATCAGGCCCAAATTAGCACCTTCCTTAGCTAGTGCCATGGCTAAGGCTTTGCCGATCCCTTTGCCTGCACCAGTAATCACAACACTCTTTCCTCTCAAATCCATCTCTAACGTCACGCTCCTTTAAACATTTTTGAAGCTAATGCTTCGTTCATGTCCTATTATACCTGAATGCTATAGGGCATTCACAATCGCCGAAGGAAAACGATTTGAAAACTTCCATGTATAGACGATGTTATTTTCCATGAATCCATCATTTTGTTTCCACGAATGAAATGATTTATTCGTAAAGCTTCGTCAGCGGCACGGATGCGGGTCCCTCTAAGACTTCTCCATCATAGGAGAAACGGGAGCCGTGGCAAGGGCAATCCCAAGAACGGTCGCCATCGTTCCATTCGCATTCACAGCCCATATGTGTACAGGTTCTGTCTACCAGATGAAGCGTCCCTTCCGGATCCTTATAAGCTCCCACACGTTTACCGTCATGGAAGACAACAGCCCCTTCGTCTGCCTTCAAATCACTTGTCTTTTTATGGACGATTTCTACTTTGCCCGCTACAAGCTCTTTTGCCACATTGGCATTTTGAACGAAGAAGCTTTTTAGGCTGGCGCCAGCTTTGAAGCGGGATGGATCGTATAGCTCTGTGTATGGATTATCCTTACGCTGAATCTGATCGGAGATAATTTGAGCGGACAAGGTACCGCTTGTCATGCCCCATTTTCCGAATCCGGTAGCGATATAAATCTCTTCGCTGTCCGAAATCTTGCCGATGTAGGGGACCTTGTCCAGCGTAATTAAATCCTGTGCTGACCACCGGTAAGGGATCGATTTGATGCCCAGCAAGTGGCCTGCGAACAGCTCCAGATTCTCATAATGACCTATCGTGCAAATGCCTTGGCCCGTCTTATGATTCTCACCCCCGACGATAACCAGATTCTGGCCTTCCCACTCCACTGCACGCAGAGAACGGGTTGGTTCGCTGGCGCTTAAATACATTCCACCCTCAAAATCCGTTTCAGGCTGGATCGCCAGACAGTAGGAACGTTCAGCATGCAGTCGCGAGAAATATAACGCACCTCCGTCGTAGAAGGGGAAATGAGAAGCTGACACAGCGTAACGGCAGGTGATACGGAAGTCATTCTTTTCCGTAAAAAGCGTAAGCGTATCGTTCTTCTCCACCTTGTCCGCCATCATTGTATGCTCATAGATCACGCCACCTTTTTCCACGATAACCCTCAACAAGGCCTTCAGATATTGCAGGGGGTGAAAGCGAGCTTGTCCTGGTAATTTAATCGCACCGCTCGCCATCAGAGGAATAGAGACGTTATCCAGCCATTCACCGGGCAGGCCTAATTGTTCATAGGCTTGATACTCTTCTTCCAACTGTTTAAGCGTTTTATGATCTTCAGCATCTGCGTATAAATAGGCCGCTTCACGTTTCATGCCACAAGACACTTCCAGTTCCTCAGCCGTATTTAAGATCCAATTCATAGCCTCATTGTTCGATTGATAATAGAGCCGCGCATTCTCCGCCCCAAAATGTTTCAGCAAATGATGATAGATTAATCCGTGCTGAGTGGAGATCTTGGCGCTTGTAAAACCCGTAGTACCGCTGAGGATTTCCCCTGCCTCCAAGAGTGCGACTTTGTATCCGGCTTTGCTTAAGAGATAGGCTGTTGTAATCCCTGTAATACCGCCGCCCACTACAGCGACATCTGTAGAGATATCTTCAGTGAGCTTTGGAAAAGCCGGTAAATCTGTAGTGTCACGCCATATTGATTCTGGAAATTGCGGAAGACCTTGCGTTATTTTACGGTGTGGATCCATCTTATTATCCCTCCATCTGTACAATGCTCATTTCATTTATTACCACAGTCCCGTTAAAAGAAACTCTGTATTCATATGTGCAGTGCATGAATTCAGAGAAATAGTGCCAAAATAAGGTGGCATCCGGGAAGCGCAGGATAAATAGGAGGGATGATCCATGTCAGTTCAACAGGATAAGCACAATGTTTCTCTGGAATGGATCAAGGGTGAGTTGGACGGATTTGCCGATTTAATTGATAGAACGCTCGTTGCACCTTTTGGGCAGATCAACTTACTTTATATTAAAAGCGTTACAGATTCGCAGACGCTCAGTCGCCATGTGATTACGCCGTTCTATGAGATGGGGGATACTAACGCTTACCTTGATTACATTACGACGTATCCGGGCACGGAAGAGGAGACTACGAAGGAAATAGCGATCGATCTTTTGCTTAGTGGCTACGTTCTTCTTAGCATAAATGATGTGATTTGTTTTTTTGACGCGATGAGTACAGAGAGCAGCGGTGTTAGTGAAACGTCTGCAGAAAGCATTTCACAGGGACCTTCAGATGCACTAACGGAGGATATTGCGGTTAATCTGAACATGATTCGTCGTCGCTATCAATCCACTAATCTCAAAATGGAAACCATGGTCATCGGCGATGTCTCCAAAACAAAAGTGGCCATCCTATACGACATCAGTCGTGTTGATCATAATGTATTAGCGGAATTAAGGGAGAAGATGAATACCCTAAAGGTTGATATTTTACAGGCTACGGGAGAACTTGAGAAGTTTATAAGCAGTGATAAATTGAGAATACTCCCTAAGTCTATTATTACTGAAAGACCTGATAGAGTTGTGTTTAATTTGTCTGAAGGAAAAGTAGCGATACTCCTGGATACAACGGGATATGCGATAGTGTTGCCCTCCATATTTAACGATTTTTTTACATCCATGGATGATAAGATCCAATTTCCTATTGTGGGCCGTTTCTTAAAGCTACTCCGAATTATCGGTGTGTGCATGACGTTATGGCTGCCTGCGATCTATGTAACACTTACCTCGTATAACCCAGAGATTATTCGTGTGCAGGTTGCACTACTCATTTCGGGTAGTCGCGCGACCGTGCCTTATCCATCTTTTGTGGAAGTGCTCTTAATGCTTATGATGATGGAATTTCTGACCGAGGCGAGTTTACGGCTGCCCAAAGCGATTGGTCCTACGGCCACGACGGTCGGAGGTCTAATCTTAGGTCAGGCAGCTACGGCGGCAGGGCTTGTAGGTAATATTATGATTATATTGGTCTCTGCTGTTGCGATATCCAATTTTCTGATTCCTCTGAATATGATGAGCTTGTCGATACGCGTGCTGAAGTACATTTTTCTTATAGCTGCCGCTGTTCTAGGAATGGTTGGTGTAGTGGTCTGTGTTGTAGGATTCGCGATGTATTTATGCAATCAGCGTAGCTTTGGACAACCTTATTTCAGATTGTTTTTTCTTGATAACCTTGGTAAGAAGAAGGGCGGGGAACATTGATGGCCAAAAGCCGTTATTTCTACTGTCTTTTTCTGATGAACAGCTTGATCAACATCATTAATTTTGTTCCTAGGGAACTAATAGACAGACGCTTTGACGGTGCTTTGTTCTCCATACTAATTGCAACGGTCCTTGGCACTTTGTTTGTCTATATATTTACTGTATTGATTGCTAAATTTCCTGGAAAGGGGTTTCCGGAAATATTTAACCCTCTTCTTCCTAAGCTGCTAGTCAAACCCTTACTTGTCTTTTTTGCGGGTTTATGGTGTGTGGCTGGGGGGGTTACCTTGCTTTCCTTTGTAGATATTACGCTGAGATATGTCAGTCCGAATTCAAGCCCATATACTGTCGTGATCGGTTTTCTGATATTGGTCTGTATCTGCTGTCGCTTTGATTCACTATCACTTTTGTATGGTCTTGAAATCATTCTTTTCGTTACATTACCGTTAATTGTCTATGGCATTGTAAAGGCGCTGACCAATCCGGATTTCAATTGGGATTCTGTTCTGCAGATCACTACATACATCTGGCATAAGCCGGATTTGATGAGTCTTTCGGCAGCTACCTTTTCTTTTAGTGGTTATATTAATCTAGCCATCTTTAATCGGGTATTTCATGGGTTAAAGCTAAAGCATGTCTGGATTTTAGGGGTGGAAGGACTTCTCGTACTGCTCATAACCTTTTTGGTCCCTATCGGATATTTCGGTACTGTTGCGATTGAGAGACATGTATATACGTGGTTCTCGACGGCAGACAGTATCCGGATAGAATCCTTTATTATTGAACGGATGCTATTTATTTTTTATTTTGCCTACATGACTTTATCTCTGGTGAGTGTAATTGTTCATTGGCATGTAGGGTTAGGGTTATTCAAAGGTGCTATTTCATCTACGAAAAAAAAATCCCAGAAGGCAGAGCAGTGGAAAGAGTGGCTCATCCTGTGCTTGTTTAGCGGACTGGTCCTCTCCTTAATTTGGATGGATCAATATCAGCTCAACGTGTTGGGCATTTGGTTTCTACAGATCCGCTGGTTTGGTGAGATGTTCTTAATCGCTCTGCTGTTTTATTGTTATCGCAAAGTAAGGAGGCAGAGGTTGTGAGAAAAGCACTTAGTGCAATAGGAATTGTGTTACTGCTACTCCTTGCCGGCTGTGACTTCAAAGAAATTGATTTAAGGATATTCGTACTGGCGATCGGTGTTGACCCTGGTGAAGAAGAAGGGACTTTCAAGATCAGCTTGAAACTGGCCATCCCACAGGGGGAAGTTACTAAGATTGATGAGAAGATGCAGATATTAACCGAAGAGTCCCCTAGTATTTCGGAAGCGCTCCGCAGAATGAAGTCAAAAGTGGAGAAGGAGCTTGATTATTCCCATTGTAAATCGATTATTTTGGGAGAAGGGATCGCACGCAAAGATATTCAGCATGTTATGGATTGGGCCGTGCGGCGCAGAGATGTCCAGCTTATTGTAAATTTTGCAGTCGGGCGTCCGGAGGCACTTCAAGTGCTGCAGGTACGACCCGAATCGGAGCGTATCCCATCGAATTCTCTTATTCTGGCGATGAGTGGTCAGGGAACGGAGTCTCCTTTTATTGCTAGTGTTTATTCCTTTCAGCTGATGAGAAATATTTATGAGAAGGGTATTGATCCGATTTTGCCGATTATCGAGGCCAAAGGGAAGAGTGAGTTCTTAATTAATAAAATTGCTCTACTGGATAGCGAGAAAATCAAGATGGTGCTTACACCAAACGAAACCCGGCTATACAATCTGCTGTCGCGCTCCAACTTACGGACCAATTTGCCAGCCCATATTGAGGGGGTCATGTATCAGTTTTACACAGAGAGCTCATCCTCGGACTACAAGATACTAAATACCGAGAGCGGAAAAGCTACTATTCGATACCATATTAAGATTAAAGGGATCCTCGAAGAGAGTAGCAGCCAGGATTTGGTGACACATAGCTTGTTGAAAAAAATTCAGACGGCCGGCGAGAAAGAATTGGAAGATGATATCTTAGCATTACTGACAAAAATTCATTCGAGCGGTTTGGATCCTTTTGGGTGGGGGCTGCACTATGGAGCTAGACATTTTAATAATGATACCGAAATGGAAGTGTGGAAGGAGCTCTATGCTGGGCTCGATTTTCAGGTCAAAGCTGATGTTAACATCAAATATTCAGGATTGATTAAGTAACTGAGAAAGTAATGAGTGGATAAAAGTGGGATTGACGTTCTTACATTCACGATTTATACTTGATCTAAAAACAAGTTAGAGGATGATAGCAATGAAAAGTCTAAATTTGACTTCCCAACGTCAAGCCGTTTACGATATCGTCCTTAATTCACATGACCATCCCACTGCTGCGGAAGTAATGAACCGGCTAGTAGAACAAGGTCATAGCTTAGCATACGGTACTGTATATAACTCTCTTCGTTATCTTTCAGATAAACAAATGATTCGTGAGCTTAAGCTTGGTGAGGCTGCCAGCAGATATGATGCCCGCATGGATGATCACCAGCATATCATTTGCGAGGTTTGCGGTGCGGTTGATGAGGTAATGAACCAAGTTCCACGAGACTGGATGAATACAGTGGCCAAGGATACAGGTTATACCATTGGTCATGCTCATGTGGTATTCGGAGGCGTCTGCCCGAACTGCAAGAATAAGAACGTGAACTAGGATGAAAGAACCGGAGCCTTTTGCTACGGTAATGATAAGAAATAGGCTTATTTGAGTAGATCGCTCTCTTTGAGGCGGTCTTTTTGTTGCGTTTATATGACAATTTTTAAGAATGATGAGAAAAATGAAGAAAGATAGGAGGAAAATCGGTTCCAAAGGAGGATATATAATTATATAGTAAGTCTGGTAAATAAGTCCTTCTTTAAGACTCGAAGAGAGAGAGAGTGATGACATCTATGAACAAAAAAGCGGGTATGAGTATCCGAACCAAATTAATTCTGACATACCTATTAGTTCTACTGTTGCCCAGTATCATTATCGGTTGGCGAACCTATCAATCTGCTAGCCATGAAGTGGAAGATCAACTGGTGAACAATGCTACCGAAAGTGTTGAGGCAGTAGATGCAATCATCAACTCGAATATTCAATCGAAAATAGATGCTATTTCTTATTTTGCTGCTGAGTTCACCGCTGAGGGGACCAACAGTGAGGCAAATGGAGAGACGGTAGCTTCTATGAAGGACAGATTAAAGGAATATGCTGTGCTACATCCTGATGTGCTAGATATATATGTTAGTACAAGCAGAGGGCAATCGATCCATGCTTCGGAAGCCAAGCTGCCCGAAGGCTATGATCCCAGACAGGAAAGTGCCTATATTAATTCTCTGAAGCACGGGAAAGGTGTTGTGATTTCTCCGGCCTTTCAAACTGTGAATCAGGAAACGGCGATCGCGATATCAACGGTCCTGAAGAGCGGTGACGGGGTGATAACCCTGAATCTCAATCTATCTGCATTAGGAGAATTGACCGCGACCAAGGTGGGCAAGGAAGGATATATTATTATCCTGGATAACAGCAAGAAATATCTTGTTCATCCAACAGAGGCTATTGGGCTGGAGTCATCCGATGACTTTATAAAGACAATGTTCGAGGAAGATCAAGGTACTTTTGATTATGTCTACAAGGGTACGCACAAAAAGATGACGTTTATGGTAAATGAGCTTACGGGCTGGAGAATCGGAGGCACGATAAGCATAGATGAAGTGACTTCAGTAACGAGTGGAATCCGCAATACAGCGCTGCTTGTAATTGTAGCTTCCGTTCTGCTTGCACTAATCGTAATCTATTTTAATATTCAATCTATCTTGAAGCCTCTGATCCGTTTGCGGAAAGCAACTGCCGTGATAGCCAAAGGGGATCTGTCCGAAGACATGGGGGCTTTCCGCAAAGATGAAATTGGCATGCTAGCCGAGAACTTTCAATTAATGGTGCTCAGCCTGCGCCAGATGATCATAGGTGTGCAGGAGATGACGAGTAATGTCTCCTCTTCAGCCGAAGAGCTGACTGCCAGTGCGGAGCAGAATGCCCAAACGATCGAACAAATGACGATAGCGATTCAGGAGGTAGCGGCAGGGACGGAACGGCAGGTGATCGGTGTACGCAAAGGAATGGAAAGTACAGCGGCGACGACAAGCGAAGTGGATCATATTTCCGTATATATGGAGCAGGTGTCTGCGATGATGGACAAGACTTCACTCTCTGCTTCGGAAGGAAATGATTCCGTCATCAGCGTGGTGGATAAGATCAATGGTATCGATAGAACGGTGGGAGAGCTTGGCAGTGTAATCGACAAGCTGAACGAAAGAACCGGTCAAATTGAGGGCATTGTCGGCGTAATCACAGGGATTGCCCGTCAGACCAATCTGTTAGCTCTCAATGCTTCTATTGAGGCGGCCAGAGCTGGAGAGCATGGCCGTGGATTTGCCGTTGTCGCTGCTGAAGTGCGTAAGCTGGCAGAGGAATCAGAGAGATCAGCGCATTTGATTGCAGAGCAGATTACCGCCATTAATAGTGAGATGACGCTGGTGACTCATACGATGGAAGACACAAAGCAGCGCGTAACCGAAGGGATAGAGGCCGTGGATACTTCCGGACGTTCCTTCTCCCGTATCCGTAGAGCGGTCAAGAGTGCCGCAGAGAAGATTGAGGCAATGGGTGGGGCTGTACAGACCTTATTGGTGGAATCAGATCACATGGAGAAGGCTATAGGAGAGATTCGCGGCATCTCTGAAGAAGCGGCTGTGAATACAGAGACCATCGCGACGGCAGCGCAAGAGCAGCTCGCTTCTGTTGAAGAGATGGCGTCTTCGTCTACCGACCTTAGCCGTCTTGCGGAGGAACTGCAAAAGCTTGTGAGTAGCTTTAAAATACACTCTTCCTAGTAATAATATATATTTCATATAGGAAAACGATGCTTTTATCTTCCCTTTTGCAGCCCTTTGCAAGTATACTGATAAACAATAATGTTGGGTTAGGCAACGGAGAGAGGAGAGATAATAGTACATGGCAGAGCAACTGAAAGGGTTCACGGTCGCCTTGGCGGGTCCGCGCAAATCGGAAGAGATGGCCAAGTTGGTGCGAAATATGGGGGGGACGGCGTTATGTCGACCTGCTCAGGGTACTGTCTTTCTTGATGATGAGGCATTGGAGGAAGGATTGAATTCATGGATCAGCCATCCACCTTATTTGGTGATCCTTACCACAGGCATGGGACTGGATGCTCTCTTCCAAACGGCTGAACGCCTTAATATCGCTGAGCGTTTCTTAGAGGTCCTTTCTGGTTCTATTATTGCTGCACGGGGTTATAAGACAGTGAATGCTTTGAAAAAAAGAGGACTTACGCCGGAGGTTCGTGACGACGACGGAAGTACGATCGGATTGATTCGTGGGCTTCAATCTCTGGATTTGCAGGGCAAGGAGGTCGTACTGCAGCTGCACGGCGATCCAGCTCCTCGTATGCTCGCATGGCTGCAGGAGGCTGGGGCGAATACCCGCCAAGTGCTGCCGTATCGTCATACTCTACCAGAACCGGGTGAGCTTGAAAGATTGCTTACAGAAATCATAGAAGGTAAGATTGATGCCGTGGCTTTTACAAGTGCGCCACAATTTCGTTTCCTCTCTCAATTTGCTCGGGAACAGGGCAAGCTGGAGGAGATGCTGAGGTCTTTCGAGGATAAAGTGCTTGCTGTTTCTGTAGGGCGTATTACCTCTGAGGCTCTAAAAGAAGAGGGCCTACAACGTATCATCATGCCTGAGCATGAACGGATGGGAAGCATGATTGTAGAGTTGGGCAAATATGTGGCGGCGAATCGCTAGACCATAGTGTGCGGCAGCTTTACAAGATTTACGTTACTATTCAGAAGCATTCCCGCCCGATTCAATGGGTGGGGATGCTTTTTTACCCGGAAGAGGATGCCTTAAGAGTAGTAAACCTGCCATCTGCATGGACATTCGCAGCAGTTTTCCTTAGAATATAGGCAACATGTGATGAATAATAACAATGAATAAGGAGGAGGATCCCCATGGACAAAAGAAAATGTCTGTTACTTGGTGATTATACCCATCCCCGTTTCCATCCACTTCAAGGAGTGGACCAACAAATTAGCGAGATCTTAAATGATTTATTAACCGTTCAGTGTTCAGAAAACAAAAAAATGATGCGCATTGAGCATTTAGGAAGTTATGACTTATGCATTGCCTACAACGAATTATGGAATGAAACTGTATCTCCTCAGCAAACCGCTGGCCTACTCAGCTATGTGAGCGGTGGTGGAGGACTGATTGTTCTTCATACAGGTGCTTCTTTGACGAAGCGTAACGAACTAGCTCAGCTGATCGGTGGACGCTTTAATGGTCACACCGCTTACGAGCCAATGAATTTTAAGGTGCTAGAGCATGACATTACTGAGGGCGTTGAAGACTTCCAGCTGGATGAGGAGCCTTATCATTTCGAATTTGATCCGTTCACAGATCGGACTATTCTTCTTCAGTATGAATCGGAGGGTCAATGGCTTCCAGCTGCATGGTGCCACAGCTATGGTTTAGGACGAGTAGTGTTCCTTATGCCTGGGCATCATGAGCCATCCTTCCGCCATCCAGCACTACGTAAACTGATCTTGCAGGCAGCTACTTGGGCTGCACGTATTCCGGTAAGTAACTAAGGGATAGAGCGTTTTTTTGAAATACGCACACAGTGAGGTATACTTTAATCATCAACTCCGTTTGTAACGAAACGGAATCTTTGGGAGGAAGTACTATGAGTGATTTGTTTAAAAAAGCGATCTCTTTAGGAGTGGGCCTCACCATTGTTAGTAAGGAAAAAGTAGAAAAGGTTGTTGAGGAACTAGTGAAGCGTGGGGAGCTTGCTCCTTCGGAGTCTAAGGCCCTTGTTGACCGTCTGATTGAACGCGGTGAGGAAGAGCGAGGTATGCTCAAGTCTGTTGTACAAGAACAAGTACAACGCGTGTTGAAGGAAATGAAGGTTCCTGTACAAAGTGATATTGACGAGCTGGAAGGCCGAATTGCTGTGTTGGAGCGTCGATTGGCCGAGCTGGAGGGCATTTCCCATCTAGAAGGAACATCGGCGGAAACGCGTACGGACTAAATGGCAGTACGTATCAGACATGCCGGACGATACCGGTCCATTGCCATGGCGCTTATGCACCATGGTTTTGGCTATATGGTGGAGGAGCTGGGGCTCTATCATTTATTATCCCTTCCACGCCGTCTTGTAACGCAAGAAGCTCATACAAGCCTTACGCTCGGGGAGCGGATTCGGCTCGTATTGGAGGATTTGGGCCCAACCTTTATAAAGCTTGGACAACTCGCCAGTACACGTTCGGATCTGCTGCCTGATTCTATTATTCAAGAATTGGTAAAACTACAGGATAATGTGCCCCCGTTCCCTGTGGAGCGCGTGCGCACGATTGTGGAGCATGAACTCGATCAACGGATGGATGAAATCTTTAATTCCTTTGAGGATACTCCTCTTGCGGCTGCGTCGATCGGTCAAGTGCATAGAGCTGTTCTTCACAGTGGGCAGGTCGTGGCTGTTAAAGTTCAGCGCCCTGGCATACTGCGAACGATGAGTAGGGATTTGGAAATTCTCAAAGATCTGAGCGCCCTTGCTGAGAAGCAGCTAGGCTGGGCGAGGCAATATCAGTTGTCCCGTATGGTAGAGGAATTCTCGAAATCTCTGCTTGGTGAGCTGGATTACGGCCAAGAAGGACGCAATGCAGAGAAAATTGCTCAACAGATGGATTATGACGGAGTATACATCCCGGATATTTATTGGGACTATACGTCAGCACGAGTGCTGACGATGGAATATGTGGTAGGGATTACGCTAAGTCGTCGCGATGAACTACTGAGTAGCGGCGTTAAGCTTAAGGTTATTGCTCAGCAGCTCGTGGAAATGATGCTAAGACAAATTTTCATTCATGGCTTTTTTCATGCAGATCCGCATCCAGGGAATGTTATGAGAATGGCTGATGGGAAGCTGGCTTTGATTGATTTTGGCATGATGGGGCGGCTGAACGAAGAGATGAAAGAGCAGCTGTCTGCGCTTGTCATCGCACTAATGCGCAAGAATACGGATGCGATGGTCCGGGCAATTTTGCGTCTCGGCGTCATCCCTGAGGATGCTGATCGAGCGGCATTGCATAATGATATGGATCGACTTCGCGAAGAGTATTATGATGTTCCGTTCAGTAAGATGAGCATAGGTAAAGCGCTAAATGATCTGTTTGGCATTGCTCGCAAGCATCGATTAGTCCTTCCCCCGGATCTAACGATGCTTGGTAAGACGATGCTGACGCTTGAGGGTGTCATTAGCAACCTGGATCCAACGATTAGCATTTTAGAGATGGCAGAGCCTTTTGGACGGGAACTTGTGAAGCAGCGATTTAGTGGTCCCCGATTGCAGCGCAAGTTCCTTGGCGGCGTAGCCGATCTAACGGAGAGTCTTCTAGAGCTTCCTGGGCAGGCAAGGCAGTTATCTGCGCTAATTAGTAAGGGAAAGCTTAAGGTAGAGATTGTGGCACCTGAGCTGGAGCATTTGGAGCGAAAGCTGGACCGGGTTGGGAACCGCTTAGCGTTTAGTATTGTGATGCTTGCGTTCAGTATTATCATGGTTGGACTCATTATTGGAACTGCGATGCGCGGTCAGCCTTCAGTGTTATGGAATTTCCCTACAGTGGAGATTGGCGGCGTAGTAGCGCTTCTGATGTTCTTATGGTTGATCTTTGCGATTTTTAAATCGGGAAGGTTCTAACCTACAACTACAGGATAGAATAATTATTATTCTGCAGTTTCACACAAATGCCGTTCTATAAAGTACAATATAAAAGATAACTTTCTAAGCTTAACTTTACTTCTATTGTATAAAGTGGAATGGACCGCAAATGGAGTGCCGTCTAAACGTCCGGTGGATCGCTGCTGCCCAGAAACCGAACTTTGACCGCACTCTTTTAACGGGTCAAGGGATACATGGGACGGAAGAATGCCGGTGACGGGGTTCTTCCGCTTTTGTTTGAATATAGCTGAATCGGAAGCATACGCCCCCAAAAGGACAGTCGGGTAGGGGCTGCCTGAATAGGGCTTTGGAAGACGGAAGTTAAGTAAGAGATGTAATCAAATTTAACTGAGAAAATAGTGAGGTGGAGAATTTGCCGGGATTTAAAGAATTAGGTGTTTCAGAATTACTGTGTACATTGCTTCAAGGTCAAGGCATCGTTAAGCCTACACCAGTGCAACAGGAAGCAATACCGCCATTGGTGCAGGGTCTGGATGTAATTGCAAGAGCGAAGACAGGTACAGGGAAGACATTAGCTTTCTTGCTGCCAATTATGGACAAGATCCACACGGAGCGAGCTTATCCGCAGGCGCTAATTATGGCCCCAACACGTGAGTTGGCTTTGCAGATTACAGAAGAGGCACGTAAGCTGGCGCGTCATACGGATATTAAAATCTTGGCCGTTTATGGTGGTCAGGATGTTGAGAAGCAGCTGCGTAAGCTCGAAGGTGGCAGACATCTTATTATCGGTACACCGGGCAGACTGCTAGATCATATGCGCCGGGAGACGCTCGATCTTAGTGGCGTTAAGATGCTCGTTCTGGACGAAGCGGATCAAATGCTGCATATGGGATTCTTGGAGGATGTAGAGACCATTATTACGGCTGTTCCTTATCGCCGTCAAACGATGTTGTTCTCTGCGACGATGCCAGATCCGATTAAACGTCTCGCAGCTAATTACATGAAAGAGCCTCTGGATATCATTATTAAGAGTGGTTCTCCGATTCCGCTGGATAATATCAAACAGCAAGTCGTGGAAGTCTCGGATCGTAATAAAGAAGAGGCGCTCAAAACATTGATTGAACGGGATCGTCCTTACTTGGCTATTATTTTCTGCCGGACCAAACGTCGGGTGTCCAAGCTGAACGAAGCACTCCAAGCAGCAGGTTATGATTGTGATGAGCTGCACGGTGATTTGTCCCAAGGTAAACGCGAAGGTGTAATGAAGAGATTCCGTGATGCGAAGCTGCAGCTTCTTGTAGCCACAGATGTAGCGGCTCGGGGGCTGGATGTCGAAGGTATCACTCATATCTTTAACTACGATATGCCACTTGATGTGGATAGCTATATTCACCGGATCGGCCGGACAGGCCGTGCCGGAGGTAAAGGGCTTGCAATTACGTTCACTTCTCCACGTGAGCAAGATGGACTAGACTTGATCGAGCACGGCATTTCGCAGCGCCTGGATCGCCGCCGTTACGACAAGGATGAATTCGGCGTTGGCGAATTCGTTGCAGTACAAGGCGGCGGACGCCACGGCGGTCGTCAAAGCGGCGGCGCTGAGGCAGCGCGCACGGGCCGCGGACCGAAGACCGGCGGCTCTGGCCGCGGCGGTGCTCCGCGCGGCGAAGGCGGAGCGCGGCAAGGTGGCCGCGGCCGCGGTAAGGAAGCAGGCGGCTGGGGCGCGCCTGCAGAAGGTCGCCGCGGTGGTCGTTCTGATGCGGCGGCTGGCAAGCGTGGCGGCAGCGGCTTTGACGCTGCTGCACCTAAGGGCGGCGGCAAGGCTGCCGGCGTAGTACGAGTAGGCGGCGGCTATGGCGCCTTCGCCTCCAGAGGCGATGCGCCAGCTAGCGGCAACGCAGCAGCGCCTAGCAGCACCGGTTCGCGCGGTGCGAACCGGAAGGGCGGCCCAAGCACTGGCTACAGCGAGAACGTAGCCAGAGGTGCAGACGGCGGCGCTTACGTTGGCGGCACACCACGAGGCGGCTTAGGCAGCGGCTACGGTACGGGCCCGTCTAGAGGCGGCGGCAAAGGTGGTAAAGGTAGCAAAGGCGGCTATAGCGGTGCCAAGGGTGGCGCTGGTAAAGGCGGCCGCAACAGCGGAAATACGGGTTCCTCACGGGGTGGACGCGGCAGCTCCGGCGGCTTTAAAAGCGGCGGCAGAGGCACATCCAGATAATGTGAGTGGAATTTCATAACTAAAACTTGTTACCATAGGGAAGTTAGCGGACAAGCTAACTCCCTATGGTAACTTTATTTTGTAGGCACAATTATCCGAGCGATATTTGTCTAAAAAAGGATCTTAGTGTAACATTTTTGAAGGAAAGCTTGTCTAATAGATAAATAGAGTGTTTCGACTTCGAGGAGGAAGATCTTGCAGATGTCTAAAAAATTGAAAATAATAATCTTGTTAATTGTCGTTATTGCTGTTGGGTGGGGGATTGGGAAATATACGACGCCTTCTCCTTCTGCTTCAGATAGTAGCGGTTCCAATATAAATGTGCAGGATGATCTTCAAGCTAAGCCTGGTGAGGATGGTGATAGCACCGAAGAGGGTATAACAGACCCAGTGGTAGCTAATCCAACTAATATAACGGATCCCTCTGATCCGTCCGAACCGGATAGTAACGGCAAGGGAAATAGCACTGATGATTCTTTTAAAGAGCCTGACAGCATAGCTGTGATGGTGAATAAGGAGTATGGACTGCCGGAGAACTATAAGCCAACGGATCTAGTCTACCCGGAAGTGCGTTTTACATTTAAAGAGAAAATCGAGAAGCGTATGATGCGTAAGGAAGCTGCCGAAGCGTTAGAGAAACTGTTCGCAGGCGCAGAGGAAGACGGGATTTACTTGGCTGGCGTTTCGGCCTACCGTTCTAAGGAAACCCAAACAAGGCTGTTCAATCGTTATGTTGAGAAAGACGGAGAAGAACTGGCTCGTACTTACAGTGCCGTGCCTGGCTATAGCGAGCATCAGACAGGGCTTGCTATCGATGTCTCAGGAAGTGACGGGAAATGTGCTGCGGAGAGCTGTTTTGGTGGAACGAAGGAAGCGGAGTGGCTAGCGCAGCATGCAACCGAATATGGTTATATCATCCGCTTTCCAGAAGGAAAGCAGGACATTACAGGATATAAGTATGAGCCTTGGCATATCCGTTATGTGGGCAAGGATATAGCTACTTATATTGCGGATAAAGGGATTACGCTGGAAGAATATTATGATGTCGTACCAGTATCCAAATAACAAAGTGATAGAGAGCAGGCCTAAGAAATACATAGGGCTGCTTTTTTTTATCTTAGTGTTTACAGAAAGTGTCGATAAGTTGCAATCTGTTACAATTCGGGTAAGATACGTAGTGTAGTCTAAGTACATGGAAGGAAGGGGAATTAGGATGTCGATCTACAATTTTTCCGGCGTTACGCCTTCGGGTAAAGAAGTGTCATTTACAGAGTATGAAGGTAAGGTAGTGCTGATTGCCAATACGGCTAGTAAATGCGGACTTACACCGCAGTATGGGGATCTCCAGAAGCTATATGAGCAGTATAGGGATCAGGGACTTGTAGTATTAGGATTCCCCTGCAACCAATTTGCGGGTCAGGAGCCGGGTACAAGTGAAGAGGCAGAAGAATTCTGTCAGATTAATTATGGCGTTACCTTTCCTGTGTTTGCCAAAGTGGATGTGAATGGACCGGATGCCAGCCCTCTTTTCAATTATTTAAAAGAGCAGCAGCCGGGTACTGGCGACAGCAGTGATATCAGCTGGAATTTCACGAAGTTTCTTATTGATCGTGGCGGTAATGTAGTAGCTCGTGTGGAGCCAAAGGAATCGCCAGAAACGATGTCAGAACAGATTGAGTCCTTACTGTAGATCATTTAGGGACTGATGAATTGTTATTTTACAAGTATCCTTTCGACCTCGGTCTTTGGCCGAGCCTCGACGGGATTTTCTTTTTTTACATAGGAATATAGAATAGGCGCCTTAAATTTTGTTGTGATAAATTATACTTGACGCTTTACAGAGACCATGTATTCTTTGAAGAGAATGTAATGCCCATGCAAAATATGCATAAAGCGTGGAATACAGCAGGATAATAACGGCAGGAGGGTTCAATACAAGCATGAAGTTAATTACAGAGGTAGCAGCACAAGCGGGAATTGACGAAGAGCATCTGGAACTATACGGAAAATATAAAAGTAAACTTTCACCGTCCTTATGGGAAGACATGAAGAACAAACCAGATGGTAAGCTGGTATTGGTCACTGCGGTGAATCCAACCCCTGCTGGCGAAGGGAAGACCTTAACAACCATTGGGCTGGCACAGGCATTGAACGCAGCAGGAGTAAAGACCGTGGCTGCCTTGCGCGAACCATCCCTCGGACCATGCTTAGGCATGAAAGGCGGTGCCACGGGCGGCGGCAAGTCACAGATCATTCCGGCAGATGAGATTAATTTGCACTTTACGGGTGATATTCATGCGGTGACTTCTGCACATAATTTATTGTCTGCGATGATTGATAATCATATCTTCCAAGGTAATGAGCTGGGTCTTGATCCGCAGCGTATCGTTTGGAAACGCGTGATGGATATGAATGATCGCAGTCTGCGGAATATAGTGACAGGGCTCGGAGATGGAAATGGAGCCGTGCGGGAAAGTGGGTTTCAGATTACAACAGCTTCTGAGATTATGGCTGTATTATGCCTATGCGATAATCTGAGTGATCTCAAAAAGCGTCTGAACCGTATTTTGATTGGGTATGACCAAGAGGGACAGCCTATAACGGCCGAGCAAATAGGAGCAGTTGAAGCGATGACAGCGCTGCTGAAGGAAGCAGTCAAGCCTAATCTGGTGCAGACCTTGGAGGGCACTCCTGTTATTGTACACGGTGGTCCATTTGCGAATATCGCCCATGGCTGCAGTAGTGTTATCGGTACTCGTTATGCACTCAAGCTGGGGGATGTTGTTGTTACGGAAGCAGGCTTCGGAGCGGATCTTGGTGCAGAGAAATTCATGGATATCAAATGCCGGCAAGCGGGTCTAACCCCTTCAGCGGCAGTGCTTGTCGTGACGGTGAAATCCTTGAAATATAACGGTGGTGTACCTAAGAATGAGCTCCAAACGGAGAACCGGTCGGCGCTGCGCTCTGGATTGTCTAATTTGGAGCGTCATGTAGAGAATCTCGGCAAATTTGGGGTGCCTGTTCTTGTTGCCATCAATCATTTTGAAGGCGATAGCCCAGAAGAGATTAATGACGTTGTGGAGGCTTGTCGCCGATTGAACGTTCCTGCGGCAATATCCAAGGTATGGGCAGAAGGTAGTGCGGGCGGACAAGAGTTGGCTTCGGAATTAAAGAAACTTCTGGATCATAGCGACACTGAACGTTTTGCTCCTTTGTATGAGAATGAACTCGACATCTCTTCCAAAATCACCAAGATTGTTCGCGAAATTTACCGTGGTGCGGAGGTTAACTTTTCCCCTGCGGCCAAACGCAGCCTAGCGGTGATTGAGCGTCTTGGGTTAAATAATCTTCAAGTATGTATGGCGAAGACTCCTTATTCCTTCTCAGATCAGCCTAGATTGCTTGGCGCTCCAGAAGGTTTCATGGTAGGTATCCGTGATATTACCCTTTCGCTCGGTGCAGGGTTTGCTGTAGTGATTACGGGCAATATCGTTACGATGCCAGGTCTACCGGCTAAGCCAGCTGCTGAGGCACTATGGATGGATGAGGATGGCGTGATTCACGGTTTGGTGTAGATACAGTTTATGATCAGGCTTTTCCCTGTTGGTGTAGGGGAAAGCCTTTTTTGCGCGTAATAAGAAAGTATATCCTGAGGGGGCAGAACATAATGTCCTACGCCCATGGCAAAGCTAACGAGGTCGCAATCGGCAGCAGTGACGGAAAATGCTTAAAATTGTGAACAATCTGAGAATATAGGCGAAAAGACTTGTAATGTGATAAATATCACAATATAATCAGTTTATAAAGTGAAATAAATCACAATTAATCCATCGGTGATCAGATATCTAATTTGGTCAGTCAAGCAATTCGAATATATAACCAGGTTGTCCATTTGAAGGAGGAAGAAAATAATGAAAGTAGCTGTCATTGGATGTACCCATGCCGGAACTGCCGCAATTGTAAATACTGCCAAGCTTCACCCGGAAGCCGAGATTACGGTGTATGAGCGTAATGATAATATTTCTTTCTTATCTTGTGGAATTGCTTTATACGTAGGTGGAGTGGTCAAGGACCCACACGGGCTGTTCTATTCTTCCCCTGAGAAGCTTGCTGAGCTTGGTGTAAAGACCAACATGCGTCATGAAGTGACCGTTGTGGATACGAAGTCCAAAACATTGCGTGTTCGCAATTTGGTAACCGGACAGGAGTTTGACGATACCTACGATAAGCTGATTATGACTACGGGATCATGGCCGATTGTACCGAAGCTCGAAGGGATTGAGCTGGAAGGCGTCTTGCTTTGCAAGAACTATGATCATTCCAATACCATTATAGAAAAAGCTAAACAAGCGAATAAAATCACAGTCGTAGGCGCTGGATATATCGGCGTTGAGTTGGTGGAAGCCTTCCAAATGAACGGAAAGCAAGTTACGCTGATTGATGGTGAAGATCGTATTTTGAATAAATATTTGGACCCAGAGTTTACTGCGCCGATCGAACAATCCTTTAAGGATCATGGTATTAAATTAGCGCTGAATGAGAAGGTAAGTTCTTTTGCTGGTGAAGGTGGCAAAGTTACCAAGGTTATCACAAGCGAAGGGGAGCATGAAGCGGATCTTGTAATTCTCTGCATCGGCTTCCGTCCGAATACTGAGCTGTTAAAAGGTCAAGTGGATATGCTGCCAAATGGCGCAATTCTGGTCAATGATTATATGCAGACTAGTTGCCCAGATGTGTATGCCGCTGGTGACAGCTGCGCGATTCATTACAACCCTACGGGTAAGCACGCTTATATTCCACTGGCAACCAATGCCGTACGGATGGGCACTTTGGTCGCACGTAACTTAGTGAAAGAGACGATTCCTTATATGGGTACTCAAGGGACTTCGGGCATTAAGATTTATGAAGATAATATCGCTGCTACCGGTCTTACTGAAGAAGGGGCTAAGGCTGAAGGAATGGACGTAGAAACTACCATGATTATTGACAACTACCGTCCAGAATTTATGCCAACCTTCGAGCAGGTGCAATTAAAAGTGGTATTTGATCGCGCCACACGCCGCATTCTCGGAGCACAAATCTTGTCCAAGACGGATTTGACGCAATCGATTAACACAGTATCTGTATGTATTCAAAATAAAATGACAATCGATCAGCTTGCCTTTATCGATTTCTTCTTCCAACCTCATTACAACAAGCCTTGGAACTTCCTGAATACAGTAGGACTCGAATCGCTACCGGCATCAGTACCAAGCAAAGAGGCAGTAACCGTATAATTTAATTGCATGTGAACAATAAAGTTGGGTAAACCGGAGCCATATATGGCTCCGGTTTTTTGTGATTGATACTGGTACTATTTACCTTTAAAATAATATGGAGCCTATTCTTACAATTGTAATTATGGATGCGCTTCGTTAAATTTGACATGTCAGTGAAAAGTTTCACTTAGTTTTTCATTAAGTGATAATTATCACGTTAATGTGTTTTATGACACGCTACAATGGTCGTAAAGGAACAAATTTTAAGTAAATAGATGAAGGGGATAGGAATCATGGCTTATAATAAACCGCAGCAGATTGCCGCAGTCACGGTCGAGAACGGTATAAAAAAGGCGCACAATCCTTTAAGCACCGTACTAATTCTGGGCTTTCTGGGAGGAGCGTTTATCGCGCTCGGATTTTTACTGGATATTCGCGTCATTGCTGGCGCACCACATGAATGGGGATCCATCGCTAACTTTATTGGGGCAGCTGTCTTCCCTGTCGGATTGATTCTAGTACTGCTTGCAGGGGGAGAACTGCTGACAGGCAATATGATGGCTGTGCCACTTGCTTTTATGGCGAAGAAGATATCCTTCTGGGAAGTGGTTAAGAATCTCGTATTGATTACCCTGAGCAATCTAGCGGGAGCTTTGTTTGTAGCTTACTTTTTCGGTCACGTGGTTGGTTTAACCTCTGACGGTGTGTATTTGGAAAAATTAGTGGAGATGGCAGGACATAAGCTTGAGGCAGACTTCTTGCCGGCATTTGTTTCCGGTATCGGTTGTAACTGGCTCGTAGCTTTAGCGGTATGGCTCTCCTATGGAGCAGATAACTTCAGTGGCAAAATCCTCGGCATCTGGTTCCCAACAATGGCTTTTGTAGCTATCGGCTTCCAGCACGTTGTAGCCAACATGTTCTTAATTCCGGCAGCTATTTTTGAAGGTTATTTTTCATGGGGAGAGTACTTCAACAATTTTGTTCCGGTATGGCTAGGAAACTTGACGGGCGGTGCGATCTTTGTTGCGGCAGCTTATTGGATGGCTTACCTGCGCAAAGAGCCTGCATCTATTCAGTCCGTGGACAGCATGTCCGGCAGCGGTGTAAAAAAACACGCCTAAACCTATCTTATAAAGCACTCCTTAGAATAGTTGAGGGGTGCTTTTTGCTGTATAGACAAATAAAATCCGCCGTGATGTATCCGAACTCGGGGGAACGAATTCGGATGCACAGCGAATTTTAAAAGGGGGAGTGTTTCTAGGCTCTATTACCCTGACTCTGTAATAACGAAACACTTCATTATTGTTTAGTCTACTTTACGGACGACAGCGGCAACTATAAAATATAAATAGATAGTAGAAATAGGGAGGAATGCGGACGTGAAAGGTGCTACTTTTTTCTCAGCTACGGTAGAAGTTAGTCCTAAATAAGAGGTAAAGTATACTGAGACTTTATCACGATAGCACGTCAATGCGTCTGCTTGCCCTGAACCCTGTTTTGGGATAATACTGGATGGAATAATGACACATATATTACAGGGGATGTACACTACTTATGAAGTTTTTACAGAATTATCCTAAAGAAGTTAAGATATTTTTAATTGCTAGTCTTATTAATGCAACGGGTAGTGCACTGATGTGGCCATTGGTTACAATGTATGTTTTTGATGAGCTTGGACGCAGCATGTCGGATGCTGGATTAGTGATTCTTATTCAATCAGTTGGAGGAATTGTGGGTCAACTACTCGGGGGCTCACTCTATCATAAGGTAGGCGTTAACCGGCTGATTGTTGGAGCGCTGGGCATGAATGCACTTGCTCTGTTCACTTTGCCGGCAGCAAGTAACAACTGGACGTTATTTATGGTCGCGATGGGACTGGTAGGGCTCTTTAATTCACTGTCCTTACCTGCGATTCAGGCATTTATCGGCTTTCGTTTTACGAAGCAGCGCGGAGAGCTGTTTAATGTTATTTATGTCGCTAATAATATTGGTGTAGCACTGGGTACGGCGTTAAGTGGTTTTTTGGCCGATATTTCTTATATGCTCAGCTTTGTGATGAACGGCGTAACTTCAGCGGTATTTGCGGTATTCTTTTTTGTATATCTCAAGAAAGTCGGAGGAGATTCTTCACAGGAGGTCGCAGAACACCAGAAGGCTGGTCCTGACAAACAATCTACCTGGAAGCTAATGGGGCATACACGAATTTATCTTTATATGGGTATTGCCTCGATGTTCCTACTATTAGGGAACTCTATATGGAATACAGGGGTATCTCCGTTCATTATTTCTGAGGGCTGGCCTAAGAAGACTTATGGTTTTCTCTGGACGCTTAACGGAATTCTCATTTTTGCGGCTCAGCCGCTCGTAACAGTAATTAAACGCTGGTTCGCATCTACCTCAACGGCGCAAATGACAGTAAGTGCTCTATTTTATTTGGGTGGGTATGCTGTTCTTTTATGGATGCCGACTTATTCAGGTCTAGTGCTTGGGATGGTACTCGCTACGCTTGGGGAAATGCTGATATCTCCGGCCATGCCTTCCTTTATTTCGGATCATGCAGGTCGTAGTGCTCCTTTCTATTTAGGGCTAAGTGGAGGCATGGGGGCAGTCGGTAGGGTGATTGGACCATACTTAATGGGTAGGTTATACGATAGTGGAGGCTTAGCGCCTACCGCATGGTTGGCATGTGCGATGGCACTGCTGTCCGTAGGATTCTTTATCGTTCATGCGTATATCAACCGCCGAGGAAATTCATTGGAGCGGTCAATAGGATAGTTGAGCATAGTGGATTCAAATGATCTACTGTGAATTCTATAGAGGTGCAAGGCAAGGGGTGTACATCTTTATGAAACTTAGCAACAGGGATAGGTTTATAATAAGGTTCTCAGAGATTAAAGACGTGCGGGAGCTGATTCATCTGGATCATATGATCTGGACGGAGAACACTAGCCCGGGGCCATTACTGTGGCGTTCCCAAGAGGATTATCTACTGAATGCTCCCCCGGGTTCGCAGCTAGTAGCGCTAAAGGATGACAAGCTATGCGGATATGTTGGGTTTGGCTGCCCTAGTCGAATGGAGAGTAACAGGCATGTGTGCGAGGTCAATATTGCTGTTCATCCGGATTATCAACGTTTAGGTATTGGCCGGCAGCTCATAGAGGCTATTAAGGAACATGCCGCAGATAACGCCATTCGTAAGCTGCGTCTACGCGTATTATCCTGTAATGAATCAGCGCTTTCTTTTTATCGTAAATGCGGGTTTGTGGAAGAGGGACGTCTGCGGGAGGAGTTTTATCTTGGCGGTCGATATGTGGATGAAATATTTATGTGCTGCATGCTGACAGGAGGAGAAGGATATGGAGATCATCTCACTTAATGTGGGGCGGCCAGTAACAGTGGATTATCGGGGAAAACCTTTGGAGACTGGGATTTATAAAATGCCTGTCGAAGGATCAGTTCAGCTAAATACCAATGGTTTTATCGGAGATGGTCAGGCGGATCTGAAACATCACGGGGGCCCTGATAAGGCAGTTTGTGCCTACCCCATCGAGCATTATCCCTACTGGGAGCAGCAGCTTGGGAAGAAACTGGAATACTCTGCCTTCGGAGAAAATATAACAACTGCCGGCTTATTAGAGACAGATGTGTGCATTGGCGATGTGTACGAAATAGGTACCACTGTGCTGCAGGTCAGCCAGCCACGTTATCCTTGCTTCAAAATCTCACAAAAGCATGGCCCGGCAGATCTCCCGGCTCAAGTGCTGGACACTAGATATAGCGGATTTTACTTGCGTGTGCTTCGTGAAGGAAAGATCTCAACCGGAGATGCGATTGTCAAAAAAGAAAGTGGAGCTGGCGGTGCGTCCGTGGCGCATGTACTACATTTAATGCAAGTAGTGCTGCAAGAGGAAGCTGCACTGGCATCTCTTGCGGAGCTAGAAACTCTCTCCGCCGTAGTGCGGAACAAGTTTCGAAAACAGCTGGGTCTGCCGGAGAGTTAAACACTATCTAAAAACCAAAATAAGCCTGGAGGCGTATGCCTTCCAGGTTTATTTCTATTTATGAGCTTATACTTGTTGCTTGCTTAGCCTAACTTAACCGAGCAGCTGCCATTCACTACGTAATAAACCGTATACGGCATGGTTGACGTAGCCGTCAGGCAGTTTCTCTGACTGTCTAATCACACCCTCAAGGACAAAACCAAGCCGTTCCGGGATCGCCCGGCTGGAAACATTTCCGGTCGCGCAGCGAATTTCTACACGCTGCAGCTCCATTTCCAGTAGTGCATAGTCTACTAGCACCCGACAGGCACTGGTCATATACCCTTTACCTTCATATCCTTCACCCAGCCAGTAGCCGATCCCAACAGATCGGTTATGCCAGTCAATCTGGTGATACCCAATAACACCGGCGAGCTCACCGCGAACCCATAGTCCAGCGGTAAAAGCACCATTGTCAGTGCTTTGTTTAACCGCATTTTTGATGAAATTTAGAGTGTGGGCCTGTTCCGTAACGGCATCCACCCAAGGGAGCCATTGTCGTAGTCGTTCCCGTGAGTGCTCTACTAACGCGAACATGTGCCGAGCGTGCTCTGGCATTAGCGGCTTTAACATCAGCTCTTCATCGATGACATAATTAAACAAGCGGTTGCCTCCTTTTTGGCACAAGGCCTTATGTATGATTATGGATTATTTCTTATGATTATCATGCTACTCTATCGCCCTGACAGAAGTCAAAAGGTCTAAAGACACTAAAAAATGATCCGTGCCTTGTGCCCCCTTTTATTGAACAATCTACGGTTAACGGGTATATTAGTAGGAAACATGTTTATACAAGAAGTAGTGTAACACTACAGAATGAAAGGTTGATAGCTGTGGAGAACCGTAGCACCCCCTCCAATTTTATTAAGAATGTTATTACCGAAGACCTCCGTACCGGTAAAGTAAAAGAAGTTATCACACGCTTTCCACCGGAGCCGAACGGTTATTTACATATCGGACATGCCAAGGCGATCTGGATTAACTTTACACTGGCGGACGAGTTCGGTGGCAAGACTAACCTAAGATTTGACGACACGAATCCGGCTAAAGAGGATACGGAATATGTAAACTCGATTCAGGAAGATGTAAAGTGGCTCGGTTATGAATGGGAAGAGCTGCGTTTTGCATCTGATTATTTTGAGGAAATGTACAAACGTGCCGAATTATTAATTACAAAGGGCAAAGCCTATGTCGATGACCTCAGTGCGGATGAAATTCGTCAATTGCGTGGAACGCTGACGGAACCAGGAAAGAACAGTCCGCATCGTGATCGTAGTATCGAAGAGAATTTGGATCTGTTCCGGCGTATGCGTGCAGGCGAATTCAAGGACGGTGAGAAGGTTCTTCGCGCCAAAATTGACATGGCGTCACCGAACATTAACCTGCGTGATCCTGTAATTTATCGGATTACACATGCACATCACCATAACACAGGCGATAAATGGTGTATCTACCCAATGTATACCTTCGCTCATCCGTTAGAAGATGCTATTGAGGGGATTACTCACTCCCTTTGCTCGCTCGAATTTGAAGATCAACGTCCATTCTACGATTGGGTTGTAGCTGAATGTGAGATGCCAGCTGTCCCTCATCAATATGAATTTGGTCGTCTGAATCTGGCTCAAACGATGACTAGTAAGCGTAAGCTGAAGCTGCTTGTAGACGAAGGACATGTGGATGGTTGGGATGATCCACGGATGCCTACGATTTCTGGTCTACGCCGTAGAGGATATACGCCGGAAGCAATTCGTAAATTCGTGTATGAAGCAGGGATTTCCAAGAGTCAGGGTCTGGTGGACCTGCAAATGCTGGAGCACTTTATCCGTGAGGATCTTAAGCTAACTGTACCGCGTACTATGGCTGTGTTACGACCGCTTAAGGTTGTTATCACCAATTACCCAGAAGGTCAAACAGAATGGCTTGAAGCGGAGAATAATACAGAGAATGAGGAAATGGGCGTACGTCAAATTCCGTTCTCGCGTGAAATTTATGTTGAGCGTGATGACTTTATGGAGAATCCGCCAAACAAATATTTCCGGTTGTTCCCTGGTAATGAAGTACGTCTGAAGCATGCTTATTTCATCAAATGTAATGAGGTTATTAAGGATGAGAATGGCGAGGTAGTGGAGCTGCATTGTACGTATGATCCAGAAACGAAGAGCGGAAGTGGATTTACAGGCCGCAAGGTAAAAGGTACGTTGCACTGGGTTGAAGCTAGCCAAGCGGTTCCTGCGGAATTCCGTCTATACGAGCCTCTGATTTCTGCTGAAGAAGCGGATGAGGCTGTGGAGGTTGAAGGTTTGGATTCCTCGGTAGAGAAATCGGAGCCTAGCTTCTTAGATCAGCTTAATCCTAAGTCCATAGAAATTCTGCAAGGGTTTGTTGAACCTGCGCTTAAGGATAGCGTGGCTCAGGATAAATTCCAGTTCTTCCGTCATGGCTATTTTAATGTGGATAGCAAATATTCGGCGCCTGGACATCTCGTATTCAATCTTATCGTTTCACTGAAGAGTTCATTTCAGCCTCCTAAACAAGGCTAAATAGATAAATTAATCAAGGTAACAGCAAAAAGCAGGCTCAAACGTCCCGAATAGGTACGTTTGAGCCTGCTTTTTGTTGAATTATAATGCTTCGATGTCGAAGATCTCTTCATCTTCCTCTGAAGGGGGGCGATACCCTCCACGGCTAACAAAGAGCCACATGAAACCAAAGCCAAGCGTTCCAATAAGCGTCAAAAATACACCCGTCTGATACATGCTTTGTGCACCCAGATACTGATACATCCAACCTCCGAGAATACCTCCAATGAAACCGGATATCCCACTCCAGCTTAGGGTGTAGAGCGCTTGTCCGGAAGAGCGATAAGGCCGTGGAATCAGGAGCATCGTCAATTGGGTACCTACATAGAAAAAGCCGCCGAACGTTATGCAGTGTAAAATTTGAATGAACACCACTTGAAGGGCAGTAGTCGCATCAGCCATAAACCACCAACGCAAAACGAACAAACCACTGACCAATGCAAGCCAGCCGAGCAGAACAGAAATTTTACGTTTCAGGAACCGGTCACAGAGAACGAATACGCCTACCTCCAAAATGGAGGAGAGGAATACGGCAAGACCAATCATTTTTTTTGAGCCGCCCAGATCCGTAATATACAAGGATATAAATGTGGTGTTCATAGTGTTTGGAATGGATACCAGAATACCAAACAATAAAAAGCACAAGAAAAAAGGATTGAAAATCAACTTACTTAAGCCCTTATACGGCATCGGAGCTCTCATAATGGTATGGTTAATTTTAGGTAATACAAGAACGGATAGGATTGATGCACCTAGTAACGCTGTAAGCAGATAGGTCAAGATGGATACATCAGCCCAATCCAGGATAAAGCCGGCGACAATCGCAATCAGTGCCCACCCTATTGAACCCCAAAGCCGGAAAGAACGGAAGCGCTGATTAGTTCCGTCAATATAGCTGAGAATCATCGTGTTGCTTTGAGCAAATAGTGGTCCTTGGAAGAAATAGAACAAAATAATGGCGTTGTAGATCGTTTCATATGTATTTGCTCGAAACATAAACTGTGAGAACACTAGCGTTCCGAATAACATTAGCAAAACGATACGCCGTATATTCTGAGAACGGTCTGTTAAGAACGCCCAAAATGGATTTGCAAATATGGATACTAGCGCTCCCATAGAGAATAAGACACCAATCTCTAATTTGTTCATCCCTACATCCAGCAGGTATAGTTGAAAGAAGCTGGTGAAGAGGACCATGGTTCCATATACAAAAAAATTGAACCATTTTAAAGACGTGATAGAAGATGGAATAACGCCTTTTCGCAAATGGTTCACTCCTTTCTCACTAAATATCTTGCATGGAGTAGAGTGGCCAATAGTAGGCCCTTCTATCACTGTAACACGTGTTGAAAAGGGATACAAACACCCTTTTTTACTTTTTTACATTATTTTGGGTTTTATTTATGTTTGAGACGATAAGCGACAAAAAATGCGTGAACGCGTGCGTAGAAGGTACAAACGCTAAGTGTAACTGGCGTTATTTTGGCCTTTGACTATTCACGCAGGATGGCAAATGACAAGGCAGTATTGTCTGATCGGCGCGTTTAACTTCAGTTTACAATCTGCAGATAGGATGGATGTAAGGCGAGAAAGATATTACTAGCTTTTCTCGTAGAGCTATTAAGAAAAGGGGAGTCATTGTCATGAAGAAATCCGAATCCAAGCGAAAGATGGCGCTGAAGCCGTTCTTAACGCTACTAAGAGAAACCAAGCCTTCATACGGCTTATTGGCTATAGCCATTGCGTTAAGCATGATATCGACATTGGTTAGTCTGGTCATCCCGATGTTCACTAAGAACTTAGTGGATGGCTTCTCTCTGGCCTCCGTGAGCAAGCTGCAGATTGCGGGTATAGCAGCTGCATTTATTGCGCAGACCATTGCGGGAGGGATCTCTATCTATCTGCTCAATTATGCAGGTCAGAAGATGGTTGCAGGTCTGCGGGACCGACTGTGGCGTAAATTTCTAGTTCTGCCTGTGGCTTATTATAATGACAACCGAACGGGAGAAAGTGTCAGCCGCATGACGAATGATACAGGGATCATCAAAACGCTGATTTCCGAACATCTAGCCAGCTTATTTACCGGAGTGATCTCCATTGTAGGTTCGATCTCAGTTCTGCTATTTTTAAATTGGAAAATGACACTTGTTCTATTCACTGTTCTTCCACTTTCTGCGTTGATACTAGTACCACTTGGGCGGCAGATGTACAAAATTTCCAAAGGAATGCAAGATGAGACAGCTTCTTTTACTGCTACACTTAGTGGTGTTTTATCTGAGATCCGTCTGGTCAAATCCTCAGGCGCAGAGAAAAAAGAGTACGAGGCAGGCAAGACTGGAATTATGAACCTGCTTTCCTTTGGTATTCGTGAAGGCAAGATTAGCGCGATGATCAGTCCACTCGTCTCCTTTGTTTTTATGATGCTGCTTGTGGTCATTATCGGTTATGGTGGGATGCAGGTATCTTCCGGTGTCTTGACGGCTGGAGAACTGGTCGCCTTTATTCTTTATCTTATTCAGATTATTATGCCACTTACTCAACTGACTACGTTCTTCACACAGATTCAGAAAGCTAAGGGTGCCTCAGAGCGTATTATTGAGACCTTGGCAGCAGAAGAGGAAGTATATGAGGGACAGGAAGAGGCAAATGGCACAGAAGGTCCGATTTCAGTAGAGGGATTAAGCTTTGGATATAAAAATGGTGAGAAGGTATTGAATGATGTAAGCTTCCAGATGCTTCCTGGTCAGGTGACGGCTATTGTCGGACCGAGCGGGGGCGGCAAGACCACTTTGTTCTCGTTGCTAGAACGTTTTTACGAGCCTCAGTCAGGTCTGATAAAGCTGGGTGACAAGCCAGTGTCTACATTCTCATTGCGTTCGTGGCGGAAGCTTATAGGGTATGTCTCGCAGGAAAGTCCACTGTTGGCTGGTACGATTGCTGAGAATTTAACCTATGGATTGGATCGTGACGTTAGCAGGGAGGAGATGCACGCAGCTGCAGCAATGGCTTATGCAGATGGTTTTATTGATGCACTTCCTGAAGGATATAATACGGATGTCGGCGAAAGAGGCGTGAAGCTGTCTGGTGGACAGCGGCAACGGATTGCTATTGCTAGAGCACTGCTGCGGAACCCGAAGATTCTTATGCTTGATGAAGCCACTTCCAGTTTGGATAGCCAATCAGAAGCCGTGGTGCAGAAGGCACTGTCCAATCTGATGAAGGGTCGGACTACGATTGTAATTGCGCACCGTTTGGCTACTGTTGTAAATGCAGAGCAGATTATTTTTATGGAAAAAGGTCAAATTACCGGAAAGGGAAATCATGAGGAACTACTGGAAAACCATGAGCTGTATCGTGAATTTGCCACCCAGCAGCTACAGATGAATAACCCCGAGGTTCAGGACATTGAAGAGGAGGCTCCAGTGCTACATGACAAAAATACTAGTAGTGGACGACGATCCGCACATTCGCGAATTGGTAGAAGTATTTCTGAGAGCTGAAGGAATGGATGAGATCTATGGAGCTTCCGATGGACTGGAGGCTCTTCAGATTCTGGAAGGCAATAACATAGATTTAGCTATTATTGATGTGATGATGCCCAACATGGACGGCTGGGAGCTATGCCGGCGGATGCGCCAGAACTATGATTTCCCGATTTTAATGCTGACAGCCAAAGGGGAAACCTCACAAATTGTAAAAGGCTTTGAGCTGGGTAGTGATGATTATTTGGTCAAGCCATTTGAGCCGGTTGTACTTATTGCGAGAGTAAAGGCGCTGCTTAAACGATATCAGATTTCTGCCGCGCAAAGTGTGACCGTAGGCCGATTGCGTATGAATCGCAAAACCTACGAGGTCTCTTCAGAGTATGGGGAAATTACCTTGCCGCTTAAGGAATTTGAGCTGTTGTTTAAGCTGGGCAGCTATCCGGGGCAAACATTGACAAGAGACAGGCTGATCGAAGAAATTTGGGGTTATGATTTTGAAGGGAATGAGCGGACACTCGATGTGCATATCAATCGTTTGCGTGAACGGTTCAATCAGGATAACTATGGATTCGTTATTCGTACGATACGTGGTCTAGGGTATCGGTTGGAGGGGCATGCATGAACTTGTTTAAAGATATTGTGAAGCATGTTTTGATGTTTATTCTCTTTCTTGTTGCAGCTGCGCTTTGCTGGACTGCGGCTTATTTTCTAATGAACCAAGTGAATGCTGCATATGGCTGGCCTTCCTCGAAGTATGTTTTGCAATTGGTCACCTTTCTAGTTGGCTTTGTGATTTTACTGCTGGTCTTTTTCTTATTTTCTATTTTCTTTCGTGGCTGGGAACGTGTCTTTTATAAATCGGTTATTGAAGGAATTCGCCGTATTTCCAAGGGAGACTTTGATGTTGTACTTGAACAAAATAGGGAATACCGTGAATTCGGCGAAATTGTAGAGAGCATTAACGAAATGGCTAGTGAGCTGAGTCAGATGGAGACCATGCGCCAGGATTTTATCTCCAATGTATCACATGAAATTCAATCCCCGCTAACCTCCATTCGAGGGTTTGCGCTTGCGCTGCAGGACGAAACCTTAAGTATGGAGAGTAAGAGGCACTATATTGATATTATTGTGGCTGAGAGTACCCGCGTATCTGGGCTCAGTGATAATTTATTGAAGCTATCAGCGCTCGAATCGGGTAATTTTCCGTTTGAAAATCAGGTTTATCGTCTGGACAAACAGCTTAGAGATACAATTCTGGCTTCTGAGCCACAGTGGCTGGAGAAAAATATTGAGGTAGAGGCCGAACTGGAAGAAGTGAATGTAACTGCGGTAAAAGATTTAATGACCCAGGTCTGGACTAATCTTCTTCATAACAGCATTAAATTCACTCCCGAGAATGGATGCATTCATATCAAGCTTCGAACGGTAGATGAGCGGGTAGAGGTGGAGATTCAAGATAGTGGGATTGGTATCTCTGAAGAAGACTTACCCCGCATCTTTGATCGTTTCTATAAGGCAGACAAAGCTAGAACAGCAAGCGGGGGCGGTAGTGGCCTGGGCCTATCACTGGTTAAGAAGATCGTTGAGCTGCATAACGGTAAAGTAACCGTGGCCAGCCGACCGGGTGAAGGAACGGCTTTTGTAGTGAGCTTGCCTATGCCAAAGAAATAAATCGGCATTGTTTATGTAAATATGAATATTTACATAAACATGCAACAAAATCCGACATGTCTTTACAATTTTCTACTATTCTAAATATAGAATCTACGAAAATCCAAAAGACATCGGAGGATTAATCATTTTGAAGAAGAGCAAAATTCGCGTTTTTCTAACTAGTTCGCTTGCCGTATTATTGTTAGCACCCAACTTTTCATTACAGACAGTTTATGGTGCTTCAGGAGAATCAGCGCCTGATATCACGTCTACAGCTTCTGAACATTCAGGAAAATGGATGACAGGTGAATACCATGCACATACGTTTGAATCGAACGATGCTCAGGAGTCATTGAAAAGTGTGCTCGATGCTGCATTTGAACAAAATGGTTTTGACTGGATGACACTGGCTGATCACCTTCGGGTATCTGACCGGGATGACGAAGGGGTGAATCTCCCTGGCGGCTCCATTCCGATGTCACAAGGTATTGTGGATTATCAGAATGAGAAAATTAAGAAGTTACAGGCAGAAGGCAAATATGCTGGGAAAATTATTTTTTCCGGCTTTGAGTGGGATATGCCCCAATACGATCATGCTGCAGTTGGGATTGTTACAGATCATCCAGGGTCCGCAGAAGCTTTGAAGGCTATTAATCAATTTGAATATTTATTTACTAATCGTGATGTAAGTATGTTCGATCCGGCAGATGTGGCTGAGTGGAGTACGGCGGATAGTAGAGCTTTTTCTACAAAAGAAGATACTCGCACAGCTATGAAATGGCTAAGTAGTCATTATCCAGATAGCTATGTACTGATCAATCACCCCTCCAGAAAAAATGGCACAAGCTCGGAGCTTAAAGTAGAGGATATCCGTGACTTTAACAATATCGATCCGAATCTTGTCTTCGGCTTTGAAGGTATGCTGGGCAATCAGATGGCGAGTGATCGGGGAGAGACGCCTGAGACTTACGGAGGTACAGACGTCAAGGTTGCACAGCTTGGAGGAATGTGGGACGCACTGCTGGGTGAGGGCCGCAGATTTTGGAATTTTGCTAACTCAGATTTTCATTTCAAAACAAAAAATGATCAATTTTCCAGCGGTTACTGGCCTGGTGAGTATTCCAAGAACTATACCTGGGTGGATGGCTCCGATATTAACGCTGTCGTAGATGGCATGCGGTCAGGGAAATCCTTCTCTGTTTTTGGGGATCTCATCAACGCATTAGAGTTTAACGTGTCTGGAGATGGACAAGAGGAAGAAATGGGTGGAGAACTGGACGTAAAACAAGGGGACGACCTAGAGCTTACGATCCGTTTCAAAAGTCCACAGCAAAATAATAATGGCGACGCTGTTAAGGTAGATCATGTAGATTTGATCTCCGGTGAAGTCCATGGCAAGGTTGATCCAGGTACACCTGATTACACCAAAGCGACTAACGATACAACAAAAGTGTTGAAACGCTTCACAAGCGAGGACTGGACTACAGATTCCGAAGGCTACAATGTTATTAAGTATAAGGTAGAGGCAGCGGACAAGGATCGTTATTTCCGGTTAAGAGGGACTAACCTTGGAACTGATGTTGCGGGAGAAACGGTTAACGGTGAACCGCAGATTGATCCAAAAAATAATACCGTCGATAACCTGACTCGTTTCGAAGAAATCAACGCCCGTAATTATAGTGATATGTGGTTTTATTCCAATCCGATTTTTGTGGATGTGGAGTCGTACAGCGATCAGCAGGCAGTTAACGATACTATGACTGCATTAGATCTAGGAGACACAAGCGCAGTAACTTCTGATCTAACGTTGCCTACCGAAGGCAAACACGGGACAAGTATTGTGTGGAAAAGCTCCAATCCGGTTCTAATGACGAACGAAGGTAAAATCATCTTCCAACCTAAGAAGGATACGAAGCTGACCTTAACAGCTACAATTCAGCGGGGATTGGCTACGGAAACGAAGTCTTTTGAAGTAACGCTAAGCGGAGATGATAGTATCACCCCATTGGCGCTTCATAGCACATTAAAGACTGAGAACGGACAAGCTTATTTAAGTGGTGACTGGACAAATCAGAGTGTTTCGGTAAGCGTGTATGCTAGCGTATATATTCCTGGTGCAGATGTATCCATTCAATTAGCGACTGATGTAAACGGAAATTTCCTGCCCTATAAAAGTGGGAAAGTGGTTGAGATTTCGGATGAAGGCCAACATCAACTGCAATTCAAGGCAACGGATTCTTTAGAAAATAAGACAACATTGCCGCTTGCTGTGAATATCGATCGTACAGCACCTGTGATTACCCTGAAGGGGGATAGCCGTCTTAGTCTGACCCAAGGGGATGACTTCAAGGACCCGGGCGCAGACGTTACTGACAAGGTTGGGATTGCAGGCTCTATCCTGGTGACGGGAACAGTGGATGTTCAGACTCCAGGAACCTATACACTGAAGTACAATGCGACAGATTTGGCTGGCAATGCAGCTACTGAGATTGTACGCACAGTAGTTGTAACTGCGGGCACTAGCAGTGGAGAGGGGAATAATAACGGAGGAGGCAACGGACCAGTTGCAACTCCAGCTCCTACCGCGGCGCCATCTCCTACAGAGCAGCCTTCTACAACTCCGCGTGTGGAATTGGAGGTAAAAGCACAGCAGGGAGGAACGGGCACACTTAAAGACGTGGGCAGCTTTACGATTCCGGCTGGAGCGTTGTCTGGTAACAGCGAAATTGCCTTTTCGGTTATTGCTGCTGATGAGACACCAGCAATGGGCGCTCTTCAGGCTGTGAGTGCAGCAGTAGAGCTTACTAGTGACAAGGCAGGCATGCTCAATAAGCCTGTGAAACTGTCCCTCAATTACGATGCGACCAAGATTACATCGGGGCATAAAGCAGCTATCTACTATTACAACGAACAGCTTAAAAAGTGGATTTATGTTGGTGGTCAGAGTCAAACGGGTGGGACTATAACTGCAAGCTTAAATCAGCTTGCCAAATATGCTGTGTTTAATTATCAGGCCCCATCGATTACCGATTTGAATACTCATTGGTCCACGGCGTTTACAGACCGTCTAATCGGTATGGGTGTCATGAAAGGGTACGAGGATCATACCTTCCGTCCGAATGAGGATATTACTCGGACACAGTTCGCTTCTATGATTGTACGGGCGCTTGGTTTGCAATCAACAGGTAGCACAGTGAAATTCGCGGATCAAAGTGCAATTCCAGCTTGGGCTGCAGATGATGTAGCAGCGGCGGTAAATGCCGGAATCCTTCGTGGATATGATGTGAACGGCAAAATGTTCTTCGAGCCTTCAGAAAAGATTACCCGTGCCGAAATGTCAGTTATGCTCGCGAATGCTTTGAAGGCTAATGCCCATAAGCAAACGGATAAAGAGGGGGACTTCGCGGATCTTACCTCCATTCCACAATGGGCACAGGCATCTGTAAAAGCGGGTGTTGAAGCGGGTATTTTGGGTGGATTCGAGGATAACACATTCAGACCTGAGAACAATGCTACAAGAGCGGAGGCAGCAACGACGCTTTACAAGCTGCTCGAGGCTCTATATCTATAATAGTGGATGGTGAAGGCTATCCTTTAATCTCTAAATGAAACGCCGCTTTTCCCAGATGGCTTGGGGAAAGCGGCATTTTTAATGAGACGGACTAGCCTCCAATTTGAGACATACGCCGAGCCGTCGGCGTGTGGCTTTGTGCTTTTTTCTCCAAGGCTAATGCCATTTCGTGGTTATGTGGCTTGTTACCCAGAGCTTTGCGGAATAAGGCCTGCACTGCTGCGGGATCGCTTATTAGGGGGCGGACATTGTACTCATCTTCCCAATACAGACAAGCTTTGATATGGCCATCTGCTGTTAGTCTTAGTCGATTGCAGTTATCGCAAAAGTGATCGCTTACGGGATGGATTAATCCGAACGTTCCTTGCGCTCCAATAACCCGCCGATTCTGGGAAGGGCCATTACCAGATGGCATCTCAGCTTCCTCGGTTTCCCAACCAGCTGAAGTACAAGCTTCTATTACAGTTTCCAGCGGCAGATAGGATTGGCGCCAAGAATCAGTAGCACTTCCGATGGGCATATATTCAATAAAACGTACATTTAGTGGACTGTTCAACGTAAGGGAGATGAAGTCTTTGATCTCGTCATCATTAATCCCTTTCATCAATACAACGTTAAGCTTGATCGGCTCCAGCCCGGCAGCTTGTGCTGCCTCGATCCCCTTTAGTACCTTGGAGACCTCACCGCCGCGTGTAATCATAGAGAAGCGATCTTGCCGTAAAGAGTCCAGACTGATATTCACCCGTGACAACCCGGCTTCTTTTAGCAGTGCTGCTTTAGCTGGAAGCATTAATCCGTTCGTAGTCAGTGAAATATCCTCGATCCCCGGAATGGCGGATATCATAGTTACTAGCTTCTCCAGGTCTTTGCGTACAAGAGGTTCTCCACCTGTTAGCCGTACCTTGCGTAATCCAAGTGGTGCTAGCGATTCCACAACTGCGGTGATTTCCTCATAGCTCAGAATCTCGTCCTGCGGCTGGAATTCCATCCCTTCCGCTGGCATACAATAAATGCAACGCAGGTTGCAGCGGTCGGTAACCGAAATGCGGATGTAGTCATGTAAACGTCCAAAAGGGTCCGTCAGCGGCTCCATAGCGTTGCTCCCTTCATTTGTTGGTGTTTTGAATGCTTCCCGCCTTAAGAGGAGGCGAAGGTGTTTATACTTGTTTAGAATTTTAAAGATCGCTCGCGGGTACGTCAATGATCAAACTATTGAACGGGTTAAACTCCACCTATTTGAATAAGGAGGGTTGTGATTTAATTGCATAATAATGGACAAACTAAATAGAATGACAAAGCCGAAATAGACTTGCAAAAATGTGACAAAAGTACGACAAATGAAGAGATTAGTCATAGAATGCTCACGGAAAGCGTTTTTAATATCCGATATAATCTAGGTGCGGATTACTTTTACGTTCACTTTTGCGAAAACAGAAAGGATACCGGAAATTGCACGTCGATCATGTGACGGTGTGTGACCGGGAAACCCAATGAGGAGGATTTGCAAAATGACTATGCAAACTGTTCCATCGCTCGCCGTGCCGGAGGCATTTAGCCATTGGTTGGAAAGTCGGGGATTAATATATCAGCTTTTAGTGGATTTTTTGGGCAGAAAACCATCACTCTCACTTGTGGCTCAGTGGAGCCGCAATCGCAAGATGAGTGTTGCTGCAGAGATGACGGAAGGCGGACGGGAACTGAAGCGCTATCTGAGTCAGGAACCGAATAAGCTCCCCCATATATGTGAGCAAGAGACCCAAGAGTATAAACGGCTTATGCACGAACAGACAGTAAGCTCCTTTAAATTACGTGAAGCTGCTATTCTGGGTCGTTCTGAAGATTTCTGCAACGTGCTTGCTGATGTGTATACATCAGCAGGAATTGTATTTAATAAATGTAATGGTGAAGCTGATGATCATATTGCTATTGAGCTGGAATTTATGGCAGTAATGCATGAGCGGATGTTGTACAATAGCTTCTCAATTAGAAGTGCTATGGATTTACTTGATATTCAGGTAGCCTTTTTGGAAGATCATTTACTGCAATGGACTCCACAGTTCTGTGAGAAGTTAAATGCAGCAACGAATAGTACGTTGTATTTGGGGCTTTCCCATATGCTCGCTGAGTTTCTCCCCCTTGATCTGCAGATGCTGCGTTCATGGAGAGCTTCGCTGGAGAGCAGTGCAACAGCAATGGTATAAGAACACTATAATGCAGAGCCCGGCCTATATATTAGGTCGGGTTTTTCGTGCTATGGAAGTGTAAATAGCGATTTAATTGAAGCTCTAAGTGGAGCGATGAAATGAAGATCTGAGTGAAGTCCCAAATGACGATCCAAGTGAAGCTCTAGAAGAATAATTAGGGAATTTCTCCCTAAAACTCTGAAATTATTGGTCATAAGACATGTAATTAGGGAAAACCTCCCTATAATTCACCTGATTTGGCGCTAAATCAGGTGAATTAGCTATTTTTTAGGGAGGAATTCCCTAATTTCGTACATTTAGAGTGATTATCGGAAATTTTTAGGGAGTTTTTCCCTAATTAGTTTAGACCTACTGTCCACCGCACAACTACCCATCGCAAATCATGCACCGCCTACCGCACAACCGCCTATCGTCAATCCCCCGCCCGTCCAACCACTCATCTCCCACCTACAAAAGTCTACTGGGTTACTTTGCCCATTCCATAAAAAAGAAGCTGCCCCATAAGTAGTATTCACTACTTTGTAGACAGCTTCTTCATTTAGCATGTTTACTTGATATGCATCAAGTGTTCTAGTCAATTACCTTTTTACTGCGGAATTTCATCAGGAATTCATACACGACTGGCACTACTACAAGTGTCAGCAGCGTGGAGCTGATCAAGCCGCCGATAACGGTAACGCCTAGCCCTTTGGAGATGATCCCTGCACTGTTTTCAAGTCCTGTAACCAGTGGCAGCAATGCACCAATCGTTGCAAGTGCAGTCATCAGGATTGGACGTAAACGTGTGCCGCCTGCTTCAAGCAAGGCTTGACGTGTGGTCATTCCTTCTTTTTCCTTATGAATAACGCGGTCGATGAGGACAATGGCATTCGTGACTACAATACCAATCAACATCAACGCACCCATGAGGGAGGAGACGTTTAAGGTTTCCCCAGCGATCAGAAGGGCTACGAGTACCCCGATAATGGTGAAAGGAAGTGAGAACAGGATAGCAAATGGAGCTAATCCACCGCCAAACGTAACCACAAGCACGAAGTATACGATGGCAATAGCAGCCGCCATAGCAATACCTAATTGACCAAATGTGTCATTGATCTGCTCGGTTACACCACCGAAGCTAACCGTCACGCCATCTGGTAATTCCATAGCATCTATTTTTTCCTTCACGAGGTTTGAAGCACTATTGACGTCACTTGAAATAATCTCGGCAGTGACATCCACCTTCATCTTACCGTCCATCCGAGTAATCGAGTCAGGGGAAGAGCCGTTTTCAATTTTAGCGACTTGCCCGATTGGCACGGAAATGCCTAGTGGTGAAGTCAATGTAGCCTCTTCCATTTCTTTAATGCTCTTATACGTTTCTTTATCAGTTTCGATATAGACTTTGTAGTTCTTGCCGTCCATTTCTACTTCTGTGAGTACTGGACGTGTACCTGCAGGAGCAAGCTTCATCGCAATTTGTCCCGCTGTAAGTCCAAGGGAGCTAAGCTTTTCTTGATCCGCTACAATCGTATATTGATCGTAAGCTTCTTTGAGACTTGTTTCGCCATCCTTGAAATTAGTGGTGTCAGCCTGTACGATCTTGGCGATCTCATCTGCTACCGGCTTAATTTGATCTAGTTCGTCTCCGAATACATTCACGGTTAACGTGCTTCCACCCATACCTCCGCTCATCATCGCGGACATATCGCCCCACACACCATCTGGGACTTCTGCGGTTAGGCCTTCGATCAACTTCTCTTTTACATTTTCGAAATCAGGAGTATTACTATCGTAAACGATGAAAAAGAGTCCTGAGTTGCTGGATCCGCCCATACCCATCGGGCCGCCGCCACCAATGGAATATTGCATTTTATCTACATGCTGTTGCGCTAAAATATATTTCTCAGCTTTCAGACCTTGTTCTTGAACTTCTTCAGTTCTTTGTCCAGCCTTCGGTGAGTAGGTTAGCATAACCGTTTTATCCTCTTGGGAAGGCATAAAGCTAACGCCGATAGGCTTGATCAGGAACAAGCTGCCCGCAAGGAGCAGAACCGCTACTCCGAACGTAACGAGTTTATGGGAAAGACACCAGTTCAGAATTTTTTGGTAACCAGCAGACATTCTGTCTGGTTTCTCACTATGCGTCTTCTTACCTTTCAATCCGTTGCGGAACAGGGAGTGTGCCATTGCAGGAACCAGGGTAATCGCAACTACCAACGAAGCGAGCAGGGCGAAGACCATGGTTAAAGCGAAAGGCAAGAACAGCTCTCCAACCATACCACTTACTAGAGCAAGCGGTAAGAATACCGCGATGGTTACAATCGTAGAGGACATGATTGGTACGAACATTTCACGAGTGGCTGCACTGATTAATTCCCGGCCTTTTAGCTTCTCGCCAGATAACGAGAGTCGCCGGTATATGTTCTCTATGACGACAATCGAGTCATCGACTACCCGTCCGATGGCAACGGTCATCGCACCAAGGGTCATCATATTAAGCGTAATGTCCATTTGACGCAGACATAATACTGCGATCAGCAATGATAAAGGAATAGAGATGATAGAAATGATCGTCGAACGAATATTCCGCAGGAAGACCAAAATGATAATTACTGCGAAAAGGGCGCCAAATACAGCTTTGGACAACATTGTATTTACGGAGTCCTCAATCGGCTTACCTTGGTCAAGCAGAACTGTAAGGTCAATGCCTTTATATTGTGCTTTTAATTCTTCAGTTTTGTCCTTAACACCATTTACGACATCAACAGTGTTGGCATCGTTGGCTTTTACAATCTGGATACCGATCGATTCTTTACCATTCGTACGGGAGATCGATTCAGAATTCCCAACAACCTCAATTGTAGCAAGCTCTCCCAGCTTCACGGTTGGCAATCCCATATTTGCAGCTCCGCCAGTAGCTCCGCCAGCAGCTCCGCCAGCAGCGCCTGCACCAGCTGTACTTCCGGCACCTGCACCGGTAGCGCCAGCTCCAGGAGCCCCAGCGCCAGCAGCGCTCGCTGCACCAGTTGGCATAACTGGAATGGTCACATTTTTAAGATCTTCAACGGTGGTAATGTTGCCATCCACGACAACTGCCTTTTGAGCTTTGTCCATCTCGAACAGTCCTAGTGGAACACGGAGGGAAGAGCCTTGAATGATCCCTTTAACCGTATCTTCGGTCAGTCCGTATTGCTTGAGCTTCTCTTGATTGAACTTAAGCGAAACTTCTTTGACGTATTGTCCAGAGATTTGAATAGAAGCAACACCCTCAACATCTTCAAGGGCAGGACGAATATCGTTCTCGGCAATACGGGTTAGTTCCTCGAGATCTTCTGAATCTCCATTCGATAAACTAAGGGAGACGACAGGCATTGAGCTAAGGCTAAAACGGGAAATGGAAGGCTTTTGCACATTGTCTGGCAATGAGACCTCATTCAGCGCTTCGCGAACAGCTGCTGTAGCATTATCCAGATTTGTTCCATAATCAAACTCGATTTGGATACTGGAGGCATTCTCCAGAGAAGTGGAGGTGATTGTCTTTACACCATCCACATTGCGCAGCTTTTGCTCCAACGGTTTACTGACATCATTAACGACGCCTTCTGGTGCAGCCCCCGGATAAATAGTTGTTACGCTAAGATAGGGTATACTAATATTAGGTAAGGTTTCTTGCTTCATTGTCAGTCCGCTATACAAACCGGCAAATACAATAATTATCGTCAGAAGCCAAATGGCAAATTTGTTCCTGAGCGAGAAATTAATTAAGCTTTTCATAAGTTTTGTTTCTGCTCCTCTCGGGCCTTTTCTTTACGAAATAGGGCGCCATTTTGAAAATTTATAATACTCGCTATCCATGTTCTTCTCTCTCACGAACTCTTTATAGAGCAATTAACGAAATAAGCATGAATGATTTGAAAAAGAGGTAACCAGCTTCCTCAATTCTTCCAATGGTGTAGTGAGCTCTGAGCAGGATTGGAGGTTGGACAACATCCCCTGTATGATTGCTTTGCGTGGGTGTGGTAAGAGAACTTCACCTTCTAGAATGTTGAGTGATTCCAGCAAATCGGCTGACTCTTCGGGTTCTATACTATCTAATTTACTGACCACAGTCTTCATGTCCTTAATGATCTGCAGTGGATTCTTGCGCTTACTCTCCTCATTCTCCTCCATCCAGCTTGCTAGAATAGTAGAGTTGATGAGAGGAGCCTGCTTACTTGTAAGAAGACCAGCTACAATAATATCTAGTAGATTCATTAGATGATCAGCCATAACGGCAAGGGACAAGTGGGTATCCTGACGAAAAATAACGGCAATATATGATTTGATTAGTCCATGACCTACAATACATAAATCTCCGGTATAGGGAATGATGTCTTTTCCATAAAGGGTCTCCATCTTCACCTGAAACCAGCGCAAGAAGGAAGCATTGTTTCTACGCAGCCATTCCGGTACTTCTGTATCAAATCCTTTTCCGGCAACTTCCTGAATCTGACGCTGTAAGAACTCACGTAATTCGTACACATGACTCAGTAGAATTTCTATTTGATTCCTAAGCTTTTCACGCGGTGTTCTTTGGGTTTCTTGTTCTTCACGTAATAAGGGATCACGAATCATTCGGTAACAATAGAGAAAAATACTGCGTTCCAGTTCTTCTTTGGATTTGAATACTAGATACAAGCTTCCCTTCGAAATTCCGCATAATTCGGCGATCTCTTGCATGGACGTGGAAGAAGAGCCTTTCACAGCGAATAACTGCATGGCGATCTTAATAATCTGTTCCTGCTTGTCCACAGTTTTATCGCTCATTGGGGGGATAACCTCCTTTCTGACTACCCAGTTCTATAATTGACTAATCGGTCAAAATAATTATATTCGATCCATCTTGTCATTACAAATTTCAGAACAGAAGGGTTACAGTTTTGTTGTAAATAGATTTTTACACAGTAATTGTCTAGGAAGATATAGGTTCTTCATGTAATATATAAAATGTGTCATTTTGGTGTTGCTTTTATGAATAAGAAGGTAGGTACAATATGAGAAGAGGACTTCAATCTATAATTATTATTGGGGCTTTCATAGCATTTTATTATTTTGGTTTTGGTATTTTTGGGAGTACTGCTGGAACAATTATTAGTATTTTCTCCACACTGACAGTCGTTTCAATTAGCTTAGCTATTTTTATGGAGAACCGTAATCCTTCTACTACGATGTCATGGATTCTTTTGCTTGCGTTGATCCCGGTGCTCGGTTTGGTCTTTTATTTTCTATTTGGACAGAATGTATTTAAACGTCGTAAATATGATAAAAAAGCACAAAGAGATCTTATGGCCTATGAGCGGATTGAGAATGACGCTTTGCGTACGCATCAAGATTGGTCGGTCTTTGACCCCTCGCGTCAAAAACTACTATTATTATCCAAGACTCTAGCGCGTACTCCTATTTCCTTTGCTTCAGAGACGCGCATCCTTACCAATGGTGAAGAGACGTTTGGTACATTACTGCTAGAGCTGCGACAAGCGAAGCACCATATACATATGGAGTATTACATCTTCCGTGCAGATCACATTGGAACGCGTATTCAACAGATTTTGATCGCAAAGGCGCGTGCGGGTGTATCTGTCCGATTTATGTATGATGCTGTGGGTAGTTTTCAGCTTTCTAAAGCTTTTTTGAAAGAGTTGGTTGATGCTGGAGTACAAGTGGCATCGTACGGTAATTCCACCTCCTTTTTCTCTAGCCGGGTTAATTACCGGAATCACCGAAAAATCGTCGTCATCGACGGTGATGTCGGCTTCATGGGTGGACTCAATGTGGGCGATGAATATCTAAGCCGTAGCAAAACTTATGGATTCTGGCGTGACACCCATATGTTAGTTAGAGGTGAAGCGGTACGGACGATGCAAATCATCTTCTTGCAAGATTGGATGCATACTACAGGTGAAAAAATACTGGAGCAGGATTATCTCACACCACAGCTACACTTTATGACAGGGGACGGAGCAGTACAGATCATTGCGAGTGGGCCGGACAATGAACGCCGTGCACTCAAAAATATATTTTTCTCCATGATCACCTCAGCTGAAAAATCAGTTTGGATTGCCAGCCCTTATTTCATTCCGGACGAGGATATCCTGACTGCGATACGTGTAGCGGCTATATCTGGTCTAGATGTTCGCTTGTTATTCCCTGCTAAGCCGGATAAATGGATTCCGTTTCTGGCTTCGCATTCTTATTTCCCGGCATTGCTGGAGGCTGGAGTGAAGATTTATGAATACGAGAAGGGCTTTATACACTCTAAGCTGTTAATCGTGGATGGTGAAATAGCGACTATTGGTACAGCAAACATGGACATGCGGAGCTTCCATCTTAACTTTGAGGTAAACGCATTGCTTCTTCAGACAGAGAGTGTTACACGAATCGTTGCTGATTTTGAACGGGATTTATTGTCCACCACTCAGATTGTGCATGAGACCTTTATGAATAAACGCATGGTGGTACGTATACTGGAATCTGCCGCCAGATTAATGTCTCCATTACTATAACTTCATTACAGATTAAACCACCGCGGAGGGTGCTGCCTTCTCTGCGGTGGTTTTTGTTTAAAAAGTAGTAAAGCCCAGGTTAGTCTGCAGCCGGAACAGGATGTACTTGAACCAGGTCACATCGCTCTGATAGGCCTCAAAAGGTAAAGTGAACGTATGACCCTCGTTATTCCATAGCCGATTAAAGTAGGCTTCCATGTCTGTGAACAGCGGCTGATCTCGCTTCATAGAAATCCACAGATCATTCTCTAGATTGTAGTCATCTAGATTGCGAGTGGTGAAATTGGTGGAACCGCCAAGAACGATGGAGCTGCCGGTTTGTTTGGCGATAAAGAGCAGCTTTGGATGATATTGCTCTTTGGTTGTATTGTACCAACGAATAGAGATTTCACCGTTCGTGCGTTTGTTCAGATCCATGGCAACTGGACGGTTGGGGATCCCGATTTTATCACGCCCGAAGGCGTTCTGATTTGGATCCAGGATTAGGTTTACCTTAGCCCCGCGTGATGTAGCCTCTACCAACGCATCCAGAATGGCATCATCAGCAAGATAAAACATCCCCATCCATACGGTATCCCCCTTCCGGGCGGACCTAATGCCTTGCAGCGCATATTTGTATACCTTTCCTTCTGTTAAATAGCGAACTTCTAGAGCTTCCGCTGATGGTAGGTTCTTTTCTTGGGTGAAATTGGGCTTATGAAGTAGCAATGGACCTGCATCTGAAAGATTGGCTGCCGCCTGCTCGGTCTGGAGAATATCGGCAATAATTGGACCTTGTACCTCCAAAGCAATATTGGAGTGGTAGGCGCTGGCATCGTGAACATTTCCAGAGGAAATTAGTGCAGTGTTCTCACTGACAATTACTTTGCGATGGTTCGCCTTCACATTCAGCAGCTTCAGATAAGATCGAGCGGTAATATCCGGTCCACCACTGGCCATAAGATTGGGGATAAAGCCCTTACCGGATTGTCCGAACCATTGAATGAAGGTGCGCCAGACGGCTGAATAGGCAGGTGTAGAATCCCGCAGCGAATTAACATCGGTCATGATGACTCGGATCCCCACGGCCTTCATTTCTTCCAGAAGATGATTGGGCGCCGAGTTGTAATTGGTATTGACCTCATCGGTGATGAAGACAATCTCCATTTCGGGATAGGTTTGCTTTTGTGAGATTAATTTATCTGTCAGCATTCGACTGACTGGAGGGAATGACTGATCTTCATGGGTATAATCATTGAACAGGAACAGGTCGATGACTAAGAACTCCCTTGACTCCTCGATGATATGTAGCATTCTCGGAAGAATTTCACTCTCCTGCTTACCTGTGTCCGTACCGTCTGGATAGGTTAGGTCATGCCAGAAGGATACATTGTTCACTTTGTATATGGGACTTTCATAGGAAATCCCAACGGGTAGAGGTTTATGTGTCTGGTATATCATGACGCCGATTAACCAGAGAATTAGAATGACGCAAGCCCATATCACTCGTTTGCGGCGTCGTGAAGAGGTGCGTTTCTTTGGAGCAAAAGCATGGGTTCTATCTTGTATCACTTGGGGCTGAACGGGTTGTTCACGATCTGATCTCATCGGAAGTTCCTCCTGAAAGTATTGCAGAGCACTTCCTTTATAATTATTATGCTCCGGCGTGTACCAACCTATTAACACCTAGTGGGTAGAAATGAAGCATCCCTCGTATTTCACTCACTTCATATTGTAAATTCATCTGAAGGGATATGTTATAATAAGTGCAGTTTAGGAATAGGAGGAACGGAGCATGAATCATACGCCAGAAGAGGCCGGACCATATGATGCGAATAGGCAGTCTGGCGCGGATCATGGCAATGACCTACCGACTGTAGAGGTTTCAGATAAGAAGTCTTTATTGCCTGCATCAAGGACAGGTGAACGCAAAATAGAGCATGTACGCCTTTGTCTAAATGAAGAAGTTGGTGGCGTTGGTGTGACTACGGGGTTTGAACATTACCGATTTCGGCATAATGCTCTTCCAGAGCTGAATTTCGATGATATATCATTGCAGACTACGTTCCTGGAACGTGAACTTCGTACACCACTGCTGATCAGCTCGATGACAGGCGGCAGTGCAGCTACAGGAGCCATCAATGCCCGACTAGCAGAGGCAGCACAGCATCGTGGATGGGCGCTGGGGGTTGGTTCTGTGCGAGCGGCGGTGGAGCGCTCTGAGCTAACCGAAACATTTTATGTACGGGACAAAGCACCTGATATACCGGTTATCGCTAATATTGGCGCCGTACAGCTGTCCTATGGTTTCGGGATTGAGGAGTGTCGCCGGGCTGTGGATATTGCTGGTGCGGATTTTCTTGTGCTGCATCTCAATGGTCTTCAAGAGGTCTTCCAACCGGAAGGGAATACTGGCTTTGCTTCCTTACTATCGCAGATAGCAAAAGTATGCCGTGCACTTGAGGTTCCTGTAGGTGTAAAAGAAGTCGGCTGGGGCATTGACGGTGATACAGCAGCACATCTTTATAATGCAGGGGTAGCTTTTGTTGATGTAGCGGGTGCAGGTGGAACATCCTGGAGTCAGGTCGAGAAGTTTCGGAGTAGAGACCCTATACGGCGCGCAGCGGCTGAAGCTTTCGCAGACTGGGGTACTCCAACCGCAGATTGCATTGCGGAGGTACGTGCTGTCTCCCCGAAGGGGGCATTGATTGGCAGCGGCGGCTTGAAGCATGGTGTGGATGCGGCGAAGGCATTGGCCCTCGGTGCTGATTTAGCAGGCTTTGGACGCAATCTTTTAGGACCGGCAGTAGATTCTGAAGAGGCGCTAGATGCTGCACTGGCTCAGGTAGAGCTGGAGCTTAAGATAGCAATGTTCGGCATCGGAGCTCCCGATTTAGCAACTTTACGTGGGACTTCCCGTTTAATACGTAAATAAAAGTATATGGTAAATATAGAAGTGAGGAAGTGAAAAAAGATGATGATTAAATTGGTTCATATGGATGAGTCTGCTTTTCAATTTTTCTTAGGTCAAGCTACTCGTGATTACGCTGAAGATAAGATTAAAGCCGGCGCTTGGGACCCTGAAATCGCGATGAAGCTGTCTGAGGAAGCTATAACACAGTCTTTACCTAAAGGGTTGAGCACAGATGGCGCTTATCTATATTCTATAGTAGAAATAAGTAGTGATATCCAGGTAGGATACATCTGGTTTAATGTAAGTGAAGGCCGCAGCGGCCGAGAAGCTTTCATTTATGATTTCTATGTTTTTGAACCGTATCAGAGTAAAGGCTATGGCAAGCAGGCTATGGTCGCACTCGATGAAGAAGCTCGTGAGATGAACGTCACCAAAATCGGGTTACATGTCTTCGGTCAGAACAATCGTGCATTTGAGCTCTACAAAAAAATGGGATATACCGTAACTGACATTACGATGTCTAAAGATTTGTAATACTTAACGTGGAGACCTCGAAGGAGGTCTTTTTTGTGTTGTTCTAAGAAAACTAATGTAAATAATTGTGATAAATATATTTGAATTAGGAGGAATAGAAAAATATGATTATTAAATAAATTCCTGAAAATGGATTCAGCTATATGGAATATTGGAAGGGGGATTAAGGTGAGACCAAGGTTTGTATTACCAGCGGCTTTATCTGTAGCTGCAATACTGTTACTGGTTAGTTGCAACCGTGGGGATTCGCCAGGGAAAAAGCAATCTGCGTCGGGGCAAGTTCAGGCAAGTCCGGTTGCGCCGGTAGCCTCTTCAAAGGTAGCGGGAAAACAGCTAGAAGCGGCGTTGTCTCCATTGACAGTGGAACAAAGATTAGAGGATTTTGATTATATGTGGAAGATTATTGAGGAGAACTACCCTTTCCTAGAGGTAAATAAGCGTCTAAATGGAGAGGATTGGCTTGCGAACAAAGAGGAGTACCGTAATGAAATTGCAGCAGTGAAGACAGATGATGAGTTTTTTAGACGAATGAAATTCGTACTTAGCAGGTTAAATAATGGGCATACCAATTTTTTATCTAAGGAAGAATATCCATGGTTTCTAAACGCCTATGTTCAGGCAGGTTTTGGTTATGAGCCTTGGATCAACGTGTTTCAACAGCCAAATGTGTTGGCTCGTTACAACCAGAAACCTTTAGCGGAGCAGCAAAGCTCTAATGGCATCGTTAACGATATGAATAGTGGTGAGGCAGGGAGTCAGACAGGAAAGACTTCCGGGAATGTAAAAAAGGTTATTATAGAGCCAGAGCAAATAGCGTATCTAGGCATGCGAAGCTTTGCTGGAAGTCTCATGGAGATGGATAGTTCGGAGATTCGTGATTTTTTAATAGAAGTTAAAGATTATAAGACATTAATTCTAGATATCCGCGGAAATGGCGGAGGAAACAGTAATTACTGGAGAGCTCATATTGCTCCTCTGCTGATCAATAAACCTATCGAATACAATACATACTTACTTTATACAAGAGGCAACTATGCTGAGACCTTTATGCAGGCACGTCAGATCACAAGGGGGCAGCAGCCTATTACCAACATCAAAGACGAACAGTTGCCTAATTTACCATCGGAAGCATTAAAAATGTTCAAGACATATAGTAAAAATACAGATGTAGTAATCCCTCAAGAATCCGTTGGTTTTAAAGGAAAGATCTATTTGCTGGTAGATAGCTCTGTGTATTCAGCGTCGGAAGGTTTTGCAGCATTTGCAAAAGGCACCGGGTTTGCGACGGTTGTTGGTGGCAGAACAGGTGGGGACGGACTAGGGATGGATCCACTTGTCGTTGCATTGCCTAATAGCGGTTATGTATTCAGATTTTCCTTTGAGATGGGACTTAACTCTGATGGAAGCTGCAACGAGGAAGTGAAGACAGTCCCTGATGTGGAGGTTGATCCAGATACTTCTAAGCCCCTATTGGATCAGCCGGCGGTGCAAAAAGTATTGGAACTTGCCAAATCCTATTGAAATGGGTTCGCTTGGATAAGGCTGGATTGACACAACTGTAAGACATCCGGTGTTGCTGGAGAATATGTTCTAATATATAATGGTTTAGATCGTATTACTTATTCGGATGATCAATTTAGCTGAAAATAGGAGTTGTCATATAAATGGCTTTGAAAGCGGGAATCGTCGGTCTTCCTAACGTAGGAAAATCCACATTGTTTAATGCAATAACGCAAGCGGGAGCAGAATCCGCAAACTACCCTTTTTGCACGATTGACCCTAACGTTGGTGTCGTTGAAGTTCCGGACGAACGTCTTGATAAACTGACTGAGCTGGTACAACCTAACAAGACTGTACCTACTGCTTTTGAATTTGTTGATATCGCTGGTCTTGTGCGCGGTGCGAGTAAAGGTGAGGGACTAGGCAACAAGTTCCTAGCTCATATTCGCGAAGTAGACGCTATCGTTCATGTCGTTCGTTGTTTTGAAGATGAGAACGTTACCCACGTGGATGGAAAAGTAAATCCGATCAGCGACATTCAGACCATTAATTTGGAACTGATTCTTGCTGACATTGAGAGCATTGAGAAGCGGATTGAGCGTTCCCGTAAGAACATCAAAGGCGGCGACAAGAAATACGCTCAAGAAGTTGAACTGCTTGAACGCGTCAAAGAAGTGCTCTACGAAGATAAACCTGCACGTAGTATAGAATTGTCCGATGACGAGAAGGTTATTATCCGTGATCTTCATTTGTTAACATTGAAGCCTGTGCTGTATGCAGCGAATGTAAGTGAAGAAGAAGTAGCAAGTGCTGAGAATAATCCTTATGTGCAGCAAGTACGTGAATTTGCAGCAACTGAAGGTGCTGAAGTTGTTCCGATCAGTGCTAAAGTAGAAGCTGAAATTGCCGAGCTTGAGGGCGAAGATAAAGCGATGTTCCTAGAAGAACTTGGGCTAGAAGAATCTGGTCTGAACCGCTTGATCAAAGCGGCTTACAAACTTCTAGGCTTGTATACGTATTTCACGGCAGGCGTTCAGGAAGTTCGTGCGTGGACCATTCGTAAGGGAACTAAAGCACCCGGAGCTGCTGGTGTAATTCACACAGATTTTGAACGTGGATTTATCCGTGCTGAGGTAGTGGCTTACGCAGATCTTTTGGCAGCAGGCTCAATGAATGGTGCCAAAGAACGTGGTCAACTGCGTCTAGAAGGTAAAGAGTATTTGGTGCAGGACGGCGACGTTATGCATTTCCGTTTCAACGTTTAAGAGGACTGAAGCATACTAATGATAAGAGGGTCATCTCAGTCGGTAGAGGGTATCTACTGCTGGGATGATCCTTTTTTTAAAATATAAGACATTTATTAAGGGATTTACGCGTACAGAACTGTAGCCATTTCACAATATCTTTGGTATAATATAAAGTCGTATATCTAATTTTATGACATATGTTTTAATCGCTTTATTTGCGAATTTGAAATTGAACTAGGAGAGGTGAATTCCCTTGTTGGACCGATTGCAATCCCTGGCGGACCGCTATGAGAAGCTCAGTGAACTGCTTTGTGATCCGGATGTTGCAAACGACAGTAAGAAACTGAGGGATTATTCCAAAGAACAATCAGACCTACAGCCTGCATTTGAGGCGTATACTGAATATAAGAGTGTAATGGAAGAGCTTGAAGCTGCTAAGCAGATGCAAGGCGAAAAGCTTGATGATGAGATGAAGGAAATGGTCAAGATGGAAATTGACGACCTTTCCAAACGTCAGGTAGAGCTGGAAGAGCAAATCCGCGTATTGCTACTGCCTAAAGACCCGAATGATGATAAGAACGTAATCGTCGAAATTCGTGGTGCAGCGGGTGGAGATGAAGCGGCATTGTTTGCTTCCGACCTTTATCGGATGTACACCCGGTTTGCAGATTCACAAGGCTGGCGCGTGGAGCTAATGGATGTCAACGCGAGCGATCTTGGTGGATTTAAAGAGGTAATCTTCCTTATTAACGGCCGCGGTGCATACAGTAAGTTGAAATACGAAAGTGGTGCGCATCGCGTACAACGTATCCCAGCGACTGAATCCGGTGGACGTATTCATACCTCTACTTCTACAGTATCGGTGATGCCGGAAGCTGAAGCATTTGAGATTGAAATCCATGATAAAGATATTCGTGTGGATACCTTCTGTTCAAGTGGTGCAGGCGGACAGTCTGTAAATACGACCAAGTCTGCAGTACGTGTAACCCATGTACCTACGGGCATCGTTGCTACCTGTCAGGACGGTAAGTCACAGAACTCCAATAAGGAAAAGGCGCTTCAAGTGCTTCGTGCCCGTATCTCCGATATGAAGCGGCAGGAAGAAGAAGCAAAGTATGCTGGTGAACGGAAGAGCAAAGTAGGTACGGGTGATCGTAGTGAGCGTATCCGGACGTATAACTTCCCGCAGAGCCGGGTTACAGATCATCGCATTGGCTTGACACTGCACCGTCTGGAGCAGGTTATGAACGGAGAAATCACTGAAATTATTTCGGCTCTTTCAATTGCTGAACAAGCTGATTTGATGGATAGTATGGACAATGGATAATAATGCTTTGAACGATGGCGTATTTGTCATGTCGGAAGTGAAAAGCATCCGGGAAGCCTTTGCGGAGGCTTCTTCTTTTTTGAGCCAGAGCGGTTGTAATGAACCGCAACGCAGTGCGCAATTACTGCTTGAGCATGTGCTAGGCTTGTCCGGGGCTGCGTATTATATGGCACTGGCGGATTCTTTTCCAGCTGCGGTCAAGGAACAGTGGGAGGCGGGAGTTACCCGCCGGAGTAAGGGTGAGCCGGTGCAATATATCATTGGCGAGCAAGAGTTCTACGGGCGTCCTTTTGAAGTGACGCCTGATGTGCTTATTCCACGGCCGGAGACGGAACTGCTCGTCGAGGCGATTTTGCGGTACGGCGCGGAGCTTTGGCCGGACGGCACGGTTGCGCCGAGTGAAGCGGCGCAGGAAGAAGGCGCTGCTTCGTTAGCAGCAGCGCAAGATCGTGCGGGCGGCGCGGAAGGTGGACGCGCCGTACGGCCGCTGACCGCCGTCGATATCGGCGCCGGCAGCGGAGCGATTTCCGTCACGCTGGCGGCGGAAGCGCCGGCGTGGCGGGTCTGCGCCGGCGATATTTCGCCGGCGGCCCTAGCTGTGGCGAAGCGCAATGCGATGCGCTCCGGCACAGCCGTGGACTTTCGGCTCGGCGATCTGCTCGAGCCGTTCGCGGGGATGGAGACGGATATTCTCGTCTCCAACCCGCCGTACATTCCCGGCGAGGATATCGCCGGGCTGCAGCGTGAGGTGCGCGACCATGAGCCGCGCACTGCGCTGGATGGCGGAGCGGACGGGCTGGACCCGTACCGCCGCATGATGGGGCAGCTGGCGCTGCTCCCGGCACCGCCGCGCCTGATCGGCTTCGAACTCGGCTTCGGACAAGCCGAGCAAGTAGCCTCGCTACTTGAAGCGGCGGGCCATTGGAAAGAGATCATCACCATTAATGATCTGGCTGGAATTCCACGTCATGTGCTAGGTATAGCACGATAATACTGCATGCTGTGCAGGGGACTCCTGTTGATCGGGGAGTAAAATTGTATTTTCAACCCGACTTCCTTTACAATAGAATTTAACCGGACTTCTTGGTGAACCATAAAAGAAAGCCCAGATTTAGAGTAGGGAGGCAGAACGTGCTTCAGAAGATTAAAAAAATTGATGGTGCTATCGTAGTCGTTCTGTTATTGCTCATGACTGTCAGCATCTTCGCCATATATAGTGTGACTCATGGAAGAGAAAAGCTGGACGGACATCATATCCGTATGATGATGTATTATGCAATTGGCTTTATTGCTTTTATTGGAATGACCTTTTTAGATTACAGAATTTTAGTGAAATACGCGCTATATATTTATTTGTTTGGAATAGGTATCCTGGTACTCGTCAGCTTTTTGGGCGAGACCAAGAATAATGCCCAAGGCTGGTTGTCCCTCCCTGGAGGACTGAGCCTTCAGCCTGCCGAGCTATTCAAGCTAATATTGATTCTATTTCTGGCAGCGATGCTTGTTCGTAAGAATAAGAGTAAACTCTTGTTTTGGCGGGATGTTGTGCCGCTCGGCCTATTAACCTTATTTCCGTTTCTTATTGTCCTTACACAGAATGACCTTGGGAATGCCTTGTCTTACATCGTGATTCTTGCAGGTCTGTTGTGGATTGGAAATATTAAGTACACTCACGCATTAATCGCTTTGGTGATTGTAGCAAGCTCTGCGATTGCCGGAATTATGAGTTATATCCATTATCATGACGAAATTAAAACGTTTCTTAACGATATTGGCCGTTCGCACTGGATTGAACGTTTCGACCCATGGCTTGTTCCGGATAAAGCGACAGCGAAAGCTCTTTATCATACCAAAAACGCCAAGCTTGCGATTGCCTCAGGTGGGATGAGTGGAGAAGGCTATATGAACGGTAGCTCTGTTCAGACGGATCGGGTGCCTTATACGTATTCAGACTCTATCTTTGTGCAGATTGCCGAGGAATTTGGCTTTGTCGGTTCTGCATTTGTGCTGCTACTGTATTTTATCCTGATTCACCGAATGATTCTGATTGCGCTGGAAGCCAGAGATCGAGCAGGTCCATTTCTGATCGTCGGCATTGTCGCGATGATGCTGTATCAGATTTTTGAGAATATTGGTGCGTTTATTGGTCTGATGCCTTTGACAGGTATCACATTGCCATTCATCAGCTTCGGAGGTACCTCCCTGCTTATTAACATGGCCAGCATTGGGCTGGTAATGAGCGTGCGTCTGCATGGTCAAGATGTAGAGGAAGATTTGCCTAAGCCTACTCCTTATGCAGCCGCCAAACAGGTTTAATCACTAAATCAAAAGACAACCGTCAGAAACTCATCTTTTAAGGATGGGAACTGGCGGTTTTTTATTTTGGGAATTGAATCTCTGATATCGGGTGTATTACATAAATTTGGAATTGTGGCCTTGAATGCTCTACAATAGAAAGGAGAGACTTTCCTCAGGTGAGGGTGGTTGGAACCTTAATAGAGTAAGGGGTTTGTGTATGCTTAAAAAGCTCAAGAAGATCGATAGCGTGATTCTTATTGTTCTGGTTATGCTGATGGTTATTAGTATTCTTTCGATATACAGCGTGACTAATGGTAGATTAGTTCAGAAACTAGATGGGTTCCATCTACAAATGCTTAAATACTACATTGTAGGGTTTGTAGCGTTTTTTGTGCTTACCTTCGTGGACTATAGGATATTTGTTAAATATGCTCTTTATATTTACATCTTGGGTATTGGTCTGCTAGTGTCGGTTAGTTTTTTTGGTAAGGTAAAGAACGGTGCGCAATTAGGGCTAGAGATAGGTGGACTTAGCTTTCAACCTGCGGAGCTTTTTAAGTTGATATTGATTCTTTTACTCGCGTCCATACTGGTCCGTAAACAAGGAGCCACGCTAACCTTCTGGAAGGGAGTCGTTCCGCTGGCGCTTCTTACATTGCTCCCTTTTGCCATAGTTATTGTACAGAATGATCTCGGAAATGCGCTAAGCTACATCGTAATATTAATCGGTCTTCTATGGATCGGGAATATCAAAATTTCACATGCACTCATCGGATTACTAATCGTTGGCGGATTGGGTCTTGCAGGAATTCTGAGCTATATTCACTATCATGATGAAGCGGTATATTTTTTTGAGGAAACCCTTGGCAGGAAGCATTTAGTGGATCGTTTTGATCCTTGGCTCGTACCTGATTTGGCGTCAGATGATGCAAGCTATCACACGAAAAATGCTAAAGTGGCTATTGCCTCCGGAGGGATGAGTGGCGAGGGGTACATGCAAGGAAGCTCTGTGCAGAGTAACCGTGTTCCATATACCTATTCGGATGCCATATTCGTACAGGTTGCGGAGGAGTTTGGGTTTGTGGGTTCAGCGCTGCTGCTGTTGCTCTTTTTTATTCTTCTTCATCGGATGATACTGATTGCTCTAGAGAGTAGGGAGCGTAGTGGTCCGTTTTTGATTATTGGAATTACGGCAATGCTGCTATATCAAATCTTAGAGAATATTGGAGCTTTTATCGGCCTAATGCCGCTCACGGGAATTACACTTCCGTTCATCAGTTATGGAGGCACATCTCTTTTAATTAATATGGCATGCATGGGGATTGTAATGAGTGTGCATCTTTATGGTCGGGATGTTGAGGAGGATTTGCAGTTGCCTAAGGCGCTTGCTGTAAAATTATAGATTTAATAGATTCATAGGTTTGCAGTCTCTCATCTCTGGACATACTACTAGCATGAGAGTTAAGAGGAGAGGGGCTGCGACAAATGAACGATAATCATATGGATAAAAGAGATTCCTTACGTGTAACTTTTAAGTATACTGCCATTTTAATTTGTTTTTTTATGATCGTTATCATGGCCTGGGAAGGTCAAAAAACCGATGCAGCAGTAGCCGAAGTATCGATTCCACAGGATTCTATCCGGCTGCGTATTCTGGCGAATTCGGACGGAACACAAGATCAACTAGTGAAGCGGCAAATCCGCGATACAATCGTAGAGCAAATGAACCAGTGGGTAACTGCACTTGAGGACCCACAGAGTTTAGAGCAGGCACGCGCTTTAATTAGAACTCATCTACCAGAGCTTAATGCACTAGTTGGATCGGAGCTAGAGAAACGTGGCATTCAATATTCTTATAAAGTTGAGCTGGGTGTAGTTCCTTTTCCGACCAAATTGTACGGTGGAACAGTCTATCCGGCCGGAGAATACGAGGCTGTTCGGGTAACGCTGGGTGAGGGAAAAGGGCAAAATTGGTGGTGCGTACTGTTTCCGCCGTTGTGCTTTATCGATGCGGGTTCTGGAGATGCGGCGGCACCTGCTGCTAACAAAGGGGCGAAGACCGTTTCGGCTGCCGGGGCAGATAGCGGAGTTAAGGCGCAACCGGCAGTAGGAACAGCTGTACAAGCAGATTCTTCGGCAAAGGATGTTGCGGCAGCGGATTCCGCAGAGCCAGAGGTACGGTTCTTCGTTTGGGAACTGCTGCAAAACCTTTGGAACTGGATTAGCGGATTATGGTCGTAATGCTGATGTTAGCCCTTTGGTTTTGTGGAAATGGTCTATAGTTTTGAATCTAGATATGTTACTATTTCATAAGCAGATCGACTGCGGCGCCTTCATTGGGGCCGCTTTTTGGTAGGATTAGAGTTAATGAACCTCAAGAGTATTTATCCTAAGATTGCAAGAAAAGCTATTGTTCAATATATATCCTGTAGAAAGCCTGTGATGAGAATGAATGAACCACACGACCCTTTATTCGCCGTTCAGCGGCGGAGTGGAAATAGAAATGAGACTGTATATTGGGAACTGGATTTGCTGGAAGATGCAGCTTCGGATTCCGGTGTACTTCAGCCAAGTGAGGAGAATAAGTTAGCCATCGTGGAGGCGGCAGCCATGCTTCGTGAAGGTGGAACGGTCGCTTTTCCAACCGAAACGGTCTATGGACTTGGAGCGGATGCACGGAATACTGCGGCAGTTGAGGCTGTTTTTGCGGCAAAAGGGCGACCGTCTGACAATCCCCTAATCGTGCATATTGCTGATCCAGGTGCTTTGGACGAGCTGGTTACAGAAGTGCATCCTACGGCTGCGGTATTGATGGATGCTTATTGGCCAGGACCGCTGACAGTTGTTCTTCCTGTTCGTGAGGGTGTTTTGTCATCCTGTGTAACGGCAGGACTGGACACGGTAGGTGTTCGTATGCCTGATCATCCGGTAGCTTTGGCGCTGATCAGTGCAGCGGGCTGTCCCGTTGCGGCACCTAGTGCTAACCGTTCCGGTCGTCCGAGTCCGACCTTAGCTTCACATGTGATGGAAGACTTGGCCGGATACATTGGCGGTGTACTTGATGGCGGCGCGGCTGGAGTTGGACTGGAGTCAACTGTGGTGCAGGTGCAGCCTGATGGAAAGGTTGCAGTGCTTCGTCCTGGTGGGATTACTTTGGAGCAGTTAGCTGCTGTAGTGGGAGCAGAAGCCATTGCTGCTGAGCCAGCTGTGGTTAAAGAATTTGGAACTTCCGCAGCAGCGGAAGCTCCAGTAGCCACTGCACCGAAGGAGTGCCACGGTGCAGAAGCTGTTTCCGACAGCTCGGCGCCACGCGCGCCGGGCATGAAGTACACGCACTACGCGCCGCGCGGCTGGCTCGGTGTGGTGAGCGGATCTTCTCCGCAACGTGTTGCGGATGAAGCCGCGAGTCTACTTCAGGCGGCACAGCTGAACGGCGAAGTGACGGGCTTACTCCTCTTCGAGGAGCATAAGCCCCTCTATCCCGCCGATCCTGCCGCCTGCGTTCTTTCCCTCGGCTCGTTATCCTCGCCGGAGGAAGGGGCGCGCTCCCTATATGCCGCGCTGCGGCGCTTCGATGAAGCGGGAGCGACTTACATCTTGGCCGAGGCTTGTCCGTATACGGGCCTCGGCGTAGCTATTATGAACCGGCTTATGAAGGCAGCCGGTGGTTCCGTCATTGATGCCGGATAGCCACGGCGACCTTTCTATCCAGCTATAGTATAGGTTCTTCGAATCTGAAATCTCCTATGAAGTCATGATTACCCCCTTGTCCGCATATCGTTGTTGTACAAGATATTTCGGACTTGGGGGGTTAAGCATGGGCATAGGAGATGTATATGCCGGTTGGGGACAGACAGTTACTATTGCTATAATGGCGATTGCATTAGGGATGGATGCCTTTTCGCTCGGAGTAGGGATCGGGATGAAAGGGATTCGTCTGCTGCATATTCTGCAAATGAGTGTGCTCATTGCTTTTTTTCATATGCTGATGCCTCTTCTAGGTTTATTGACTGGAAGTTATGTCGGACATTTGCTAGGTCAAGTAACAACTTATGCCGCAGGAGGGCTACTTGTGCTGTTAGGCGGACATATGGTGTATAACTCCTTTCGTCCGGAAGTGGTAGGTACGCGAGCTATGAATCACCGAACCTTATGGGGAATGCTGCTTCTATCACTCAGTGTAAGTGTGGATTCTTTTTCCGTTGGGGTATCCTTAGGGATGTTTGTGAATGGTGTGCTTCTGACTATACTAGCCTTTGGTGCCTGTGGAGGTCTGATGTCAATTATCGGCCTGCTTCTTGGCCGGCATGTCAGTCGTGGACTCGGGGAATATGGGGAAGCACTGGGCGGGGCTATTTTATTGGGGTTTGGCTTGCTATTCATCTTTTGATACAATAACGGCATTACAATATTTTAATTTCATGGGGGTGCAAAAGCATGCTGCATATTTTATTCGTCTGCACCGGTAACACATGCCGTAGTCCTATGGCTGAGGGGCTTTTACGAAAGCTTGCGAAGGAACGCGGAATCGACCTGGAAGTGCGGTCTGCAGGTGTATCTGCCATTTCTGGTACTTCTATATCGAGACATGCTGCAGCTATTTTGCGAGAAGAAGGCATTCATGATCATTTAGAGTCGTCGCAATTAACAGGGCAATTCGTCGCTTGGGCCGATCTTGTACTTACCTTAACCAGTGGACATAAGCAACATTTGCTACAGTATTTTCCGGATGCCGTAACAAAAACATATACATTGAAGGAATACGTGCATAACGAAGAAGCTGTGACTGAGGATATTAAAGAATTGGACAGCCTTTATGCAGATGCTGAGTTAAGCATAGCTCTAGGTGGTGAACCCAACGCAACGGATCTACAACGAATGATTGAAATCCGCCAGCGTATCCCAAGCTTTGATATTTCTGATCCATTCGGGGGTACGCGTGAAGATTATGAGCTTACTGCTGCTGAGATTCGCACTTCGTTGTTTAGTTTATTAGATAAACTGGAATCCTTACGCCATTTGTAAATGGTTGATTTTCAGTCGGCTTTGCTTTAAGATGAAAGTACAACTAATCGGTTCCGATGTAACTGGCGACAAATGTGGATCAAACCACGATGGAGCATCGGAATAAACGGCCGGTCGCCTGGGCAAAAGAGCAAATCCGCAGCTACCTGCGGACTGCTCTTTTTTGTTTAAATGAAGCTTGTTTGAAGCTTGAGGAGGTAGGGTGATGGACAAAGTTGTGGAGTTATCTTTAACTGAAGCTACTGTCACTGTGTTAAGGGAGTTGGCGGAAGCTGGTAACCTTGGATCTGGTAAAATTGTTGTCCTAGGAGTTAGCACAAGTGAGGTCGCTGGTGTCCGTATTGGAACCGGTGGTGCGCTTGAAGTCGCACAGCAACTGCTTGAAGGGGCTCGTTTGGTCGCAGCGGAAAAAGGATTTCATCTCGTTTATCAGTGCTGCGAGCATCTGAATCGTGCGCTTGTAATGGAACGCTCTTTGCTAGAGTCGCTTGGGCTAAATGAAGTTTCAGCTGTACCTATACCTGGTGCTGGCGGTTCGATGGCTGCGGCTGCCTATCGCTCTATGAAAGATCCTGTTCTGGCGGAAACGATAGAAGCGCATGCTGGCTTAGACATTGGTGAGACTCTTATAGGTATGCATTTGCGCCGCGTGGCAGTTCCTTTTCGACCGACCTTACGGTACATTGGAGCAGCTAGAGTGAACGCAGCATGGGCCAGAACTCCGCTTATTGGCGGCGAACGTGCGGTTTACCGCACTCTTGAACAGAGTGGTTCACAGGTTTGTGATTGATGAACTTAGATTTATGTTTTTGCAGAAACGTAGACCTAAAGCTTTTTCGTGGCGGGCAAATCGTTTCTATTTAAATACAACATATCTACACACACTAGGGAGGAAATAAGAACATGGAACAATTACGTAAGAGTGACCCGGCAGTACTGGAAGCAATGGAACTGGAACTGAAACGTCAGCGTGCCAACATTGAGCTTATTGCCTCAGAGAATATCGTTAGCGAAGCCGTAATGGAAGCCATGGGCTCAGTGCTTACGAACAAATATGCAGAAGGCTATCCAGGCAAACGGTATTATGGTGGCTGTGAAGATGTGGATATCGTTGAGAATCTGGCTCGTGATCGTGCAAAAGAATTGTTCGGTGCGGAACATGTCAACGTACAGCCTCACTCTGGAGCACAAGCGAATATGGCTGTATATCTCGCTGCACTTAACCCGGGCGACACGGTTCTTGGCATGAACTTGGCGCATGGCGGACATTTAACGCATGGTAGTCCAGTAAATGCTTCTGGATTACTCTATAACTTCGTAGCTTATGGTGTACAAGAAGATACTTTCCTAATTGATTATGACGAAGTACGCAAAGCAGCCTTCAAGCACCGTCCTAAGTTGATTGTTGCTGGTGCAAGTGCGTATCCGCGCATTATTGATTTCGAAAAACTTGGTGCTATCGCCAATGATGTCGGCGCGTTGTTTATGGTAGATATGGCCCATATCGCAGGTCTTGTTGCTGCTGGTCTTCATCCGAGCCCGGTTCCTCATGCTCATTTCGTTACAACTACAACACATAAGACTTTACGCGGTCCCCGCGGAGGTATGATTATGTGCAGACAGCCATGGGCGGCTGCTATCGATAAAGCCGTATTCCCTGGTTCCCAAGGTGGACCGCTGATGCATGTCATTGCGTCAAAAGCAGTCGCATTCGGCGAAGCTTTGCTGCCATCCTTTAAGACCTATGCTGAGAATGTAGTGAAGAATGCAAATGTTCTTGCAGAAACACTGATAAGCGAAGGGGTTAACATTGTATCCGGTGGTACAGATAACCACTTGATGTTGCTTGATACACGTAACCTGAACATTACCGGAAAAGATGCGGAAAAAGTACTAGATTCCATCGGAATCACTGTGAATAAAAACGCAATTCCATTTGATCCTACAAGTCCTTTCGTAACAAGCGGTATTCGTATTGGTACACCTGCGGTTACTTCCCGTGGTATGGACGAGCAAGCTATGGTGGTTATTGGCCGCATTATAGCTAATGTTCTGAAGAATCCGAAGGATGAATTGAAATTAGCTGAGGCAGCTCGTCAAGTTGCTGATTTGACGGATCAGTACCCACTTTATCCAGAACTGAAATACTAGTTCCTATTCGTATTCATTAATAAATTCACCTCCACCGAGTCCTGATTTTAGGGTTTGGTGGAGGTTTTTTGTTGTTTATTGTTCACAATATTATCTGGGTAAATTGATGGAAAATCATGAAATCAATCATGAAAGTTCATGGAACTTTCATAAACAATAGTGAAAAAAATGTGAATAGTATGAAAAATGTAAATTTGCACAACCTAATCTAGGTTTTATTCCAGAAAAGGCAATGGAATTACCAATCCTTACCTTTATAAGCGAAGGAAAATACAGGGGTAGGGGTTCAATATGGATACATGTGCCTTTCTAGGTGAAATGCGGCGATGGGAATGCTATAATAGACAGGATTTAGCCATAGAGAAGCAAAAGCGCTTTCTAGGGTTATAGACACGACTTACAATTACCGGAGGGACAGGAAATGGGAAAATTGGTGATTTGCGATCATCCTTTAATTCAACACAAACTAACATTTATTCGCGACGTAAGAACAAACACGAAGGATTTCAGAGAGCATGTTGACGAAGTTGCCACATTGATGGCTTATGAGATAACACGTGATATTCCTCTAGAAACCATTACAGTACAAACACCGGTCACTGAAACGGAAAGCAAAGTGATTTCTGGAAGAATGCTTGGGCTTATCCCTATTCTTCGTGCTGGTCTGGGTATGCTTGAGGGCGTTCTGAAGCTTCTTCCTGCTGCTAAAGTAGGACATGTTGGCTTATTCCGTGATCCGGACACGCTTCAACCGGTTGAGTATTACATCAAGCTTCCTACAGATGTACAGGAACGTGAGCTGATCGTAATTGATCCAATGCTAGCTACGGGGGGATCTGCGATTGCTGCTATTACCTCGCTGAAGAAGCGTGGCTGTACACAAATTAAAATGATGAACCTGATTGCAGCTCCAGAAGGTGTTGCTGCGGTTCAAGAGGCTCACCCAGATGTTGATATTTATGTAGCTGCGCTTGATGATCATTTGAATGAGCATGGATATATCGTTCCAGGACTTGGCGATGCTGGAGATCGTTTGTACGGAACTAAGTAAATAGTAATTCGTAATAGGATATAAGAAATTTGATTATTTTTTGATGAGAGGGTAGGGGTTATGTCCAAAATTAAAGTGATGACTATTTTCGGAGTGCGCCCCGAGGCGATCAAGATGGCTCCTCTAGTTCTTGAACTGAAGAAGCATCCTGAGCACATCGAGTCAATTGTATGTGTAACAGCACAGCACAGGGAGTTGCTCGATCAAGTGTTGGAAGTGTTCAATATCACTCCTGATTACGATCTGGATGTGATGAAGGATCGTCAGACGCTTAATGAGATTACTATTCGAGTACTTGAAGGCCTGGAACCTGTACTCAGAGAGGTTAAACCTGATCTCGTATTGGTGCACGGGGACACATTAACGACGTTCCTTGCAAGCTATGCCTCATTCCTGCAGCAAATTCAGGTTGGGCACGTAGAAGCAGGACTTCGGACATGGAACAAATTGTCTCCGTATCCTGAAGAAATGAACCGTCAGCTTACAGGTGTATTGGCAGACCTGCATTTCGCTCCAACGGATTGGTCAGCTAGTAATCTGAGACATGAGAACAAAAAAGAATCAAGTATTTATATCACAGGCAACACTGTAACCGATGTGTTTCAATATACCGTACAGCCTGATTACCGGCATCCTGTTTTGGATTTTGCTTCAGGAAAAAAACTTATTTTGATGACTGCTCACCGTAGAGAATCGCAAGGTGAACCGCATCGGAATATCTTCCGGGCAGTCAAAAGAATCGCTGATGAATTCGAAGATGTAGCCATTGTTTATCCTGTGCATCCGAGTCCTGCTGTTAAGGAACCTGCACATGAAATTTTGGGTGGACATCCAAGAATTAAGCTGATTGATCCGCTGGATGTCGTGGATTTGCATAATTTTTATCCGCATACCCACTTGATATTGACCGATTCTGGCGGTTTACAAGAGGAAGCTCCTTCATACGGAGTACCAGTTCTTGTGCTTCGTGATACGACGGAGCGTCCTGAAGGGATAGACGCTGGAACGCTAGAACTTGTGGGCACGGACGAGGAGAAGGTGTATGCACGGACACATGCTCTTTTGACTGATAATGAGCTCTATCAGTCGATGAGTCGGGCCGCCAACCCGTACGGAGATGGCAAAGCCTCCCAACGAATTGTCAATGCGATTTTGCACCATTTTGGTGTAAATAAGGAGCGTCCTGAAGAGTTTCACAGAATGTTCACAAAAAATAAATAATTTCATTTAAAGTAATATCTGATCTGATTAAAATCAACATACAGTGAAACTGTACGGTTTATATGGTTTTGGAACATTTTGCTGTGATTATTTTCATGTTTTCAAGGGTTTTTGGGCAATGTTCAATGAATTGACAAAGACTCCAGAAATTCAGTAAAATTAGTTGGGATTGTAGCCATGAAAGAACAAAATAGCAGGGACAGCTTGTTACAGACCGCGCTTATCATTGGAAGTGCAGGCACTATACTCGCCGCTTACATTGTTATTGGTTTTTTTGCGGCAAGGTGGCTGAAAGACTTGATGGAGGGGCCGAAATATTGGCTCGCTATTGGCACTATAACCGGAATGATTCTGGGAATTGTGAACGTCGTCCTGTTAATTAAAAAATTTTTGGGGGAGCAGAATGGATAATATGACTCCCATGATCAATACCGTCACTAGAGTTACGCTCGTCCTTATGGCAGGACTCTTAATGGGCTGGGCGCTTCATCATGAGACCAGGGATTTTACACTGGGCATGACTCTGGGTCTGGTGGCGGGATTGGTAAACTTTCGTTATCTGGCCGTCAAGGTTCGACGGGTAACGCAGTCGATTGCGAGCAACGAAGGGAATGCCTTCAGCCTCGGTTTTGTTACACGGATTAGCTTCGCAATTTTGGTCACCATGTTCGCGGTCAAGATTGAGCATTTTTCCCTGGTAGCAACTATTTCGGGCGTATTCATTCCTCAGCTTCTCGCCATTCCTGCGGGGATATATCTGAGTGTGAAGAACAAACTTTAACCAGATTAAAGAGAAAGGGGGATGATACTATGCATGAGATGCCGAAAATCTTTGTCGGGGGAATACCGATAGATATATCAGCCGTATTGATGCTTCTGATCAGTTGTACAGTAGTATTTGTGCTGGTGATGCTGTCGGTTCGTAAGCTTTCGGTTGAGAATCCATCTAAGCTTCAGAATTTTATGGAATGGGTTGTTGAATTTGTAGAGGGTGTCATAAGCAGTGCCATGGACCTGAAGAAAGGAAAACCTTACATATCTTTGGGGCTAACGTTGATTCTGTTTATCTTTGTTTCCAACCTTCTTGGATTGCCTTTCTCAGTTGTAACTGAAGCACATGGACCTGTAACCGTGTTTGGCCATGTGATTGAAGCAACCAGGAACTTGGCGCATGGTGATCATGTTGAGATCTTATGGTACAAGTCGCCGACTGCTGACATTAATATCACTGCAGGATTGGCAATTATTGTGTTTATACTGATGAACTTCCTGGGCATTAAGCTCAACGGCAAGCATTATTTCAAACACTATATTGAGCCGTTTCCAATCTTTTTGCCACTGAACATTATCGAGAACCTGGCAAAACCAGTAGCTCTGGCTATTCGTCTATTTGCTAACATTTTTGCCGGAGAAGTACTGATTACAGTCATTTTGAAACTGGGGATTCTCAGTATTCCTTTCCTTGCTGTATGGCAAGGCTTCAGTATTTTCGTCGGGGCACTACAGGCGTTTATCTTTACGATACTAACGATGGTTTATATCGCACAGATGACGATTCACGAAGAAGAAGCACATTAATGAACTGCTGCGAAGGGAACGGTTATCGTCTGATTTTCTTTCGCGGGAGATATCTTATATCATTAAACACAATATGAACCAAAATTAAAGGAGGATATTTACAAATGGAATATTTAGCAGCAGCAATAGCGGTTGGTTTGGGTGCACTTGGTGCAGGTCTTGGTAATGGTATGATCGTTAGTAGAACAGTTGAGTCCATCGCTCGTCAACCAGAAGCTCGTAATGCGCTTCAAACAACAATGTTTATCGGTGTAGGTATCGTCGAAGTTATTCCGTTGGCAGCAACAGTTATCGCATTCCTAATCATGTTTTCATCTTAATAAACCGTATTTACGGTTTGGCGGGGACGGCCGATGCCATCCGCGCCTTACTTTTGTATACGTCCGCATGACGCGGTAATGGAAGGGAGTGACCTCAGTGGAAATTGTTTGGACAAACATCTTATTTTCAATTGTAGCCTTTGGGATTCTATATTTCTTGCTCAGTAAGTATGCGTTCAGCAAACTGTTCGCAGTTATGGAGAAACGCCGTGAGCTGGTAATGCAGCAAATGGATGAAGCTGCGAAGACTAGAGAGCAAGCGGTCGCGTATGTGGAAGAGCAGAAGCAGGCGCTGAACAGTGCACGCCAGGAAGCTCAACAGATTATTCAACAATCGCAAATTACTAGTAATCAACAGGTAGAACAAGCTTTGGCACAAGCTAAAGTTGAAGCTGCACGCGTCAAAGAAGAGGCCGTGCGCGATATCGAGAACGAGAAGAATAAAGCAGTGGAAGAGTTGCGCAGCGAAATTGGAACGGCATCTGTTCGTATTGCTTCTAAACTTCTTAAGAAAGAAGTTAGTGCTAGCAGTGAGCAGGAGCAGCTTGTGAACCAATACCTCAATGAGGTAGGAGGCCGATCATGAGCCGCGATACGGTAGTTGCCAAGCGCTACGCTAAAGCATTGTACAGTGCAGCGGTAGAGAAGGGGATTACCCTTGAAGTAGAAGAACAGCTCAAGGCAGTGGTCGAAGTTTTACATTTAGACCAAGAGGTACAGCGGTTTATTCTTGCACCACGTATCTCGGAGTCCGACAAGCTGAAAGTGCTGCGCACAGCACTTCAAGATAAGCTCTCTCCTATTGTAATGAACATTGTAGAACTGTTAGTAGAGCGAGGCAGAACCGATATTTTTGCCGAACTGCTGGATACGTATATCAAGATTGAAGGAGACGCTCTTGGCATTGGTGATGCTAAGGTATACTCCGTTTATTCTTTAAGTGAAGAAGAACAAGCGGCTGTAGCTGCAGAATTCGGCCAGCTAGTAAACCGTAAAATTCGGGTTACGAATGTGGTCGATCCAAGCCTGCTGGGAGGACTGAAGGTTTATATCGGCGATACGCTGTATGACGGAAGTCTTTCTAGTAAATTGGAACGTCTCGAGAAATCCTTTAATGATAAGCATAGAAGATAGGGGTGAGGATATTGGGCATCAGACCTGAAGAGATCAGCACTTTGATCAAAAGTCAAATTGAGCAATATAAAGCCGATATCGAAGTTGCCGAAGTGGGCACCGTCATTCAAGTCGGAGACGGTATCGCTCGTGTCTACGGTCTGGAAAACGCAATGGCAGGCGAGTTGCTAGAGTTCTCCAACGGTGTAGTGGGCATGGCGCTCAATCTGGAAGAAAGCAACGTCGGTGTTGTAATTCTGGGTGAGTACAAGGAAATTCGTGAAGGCGATCAAGTAAAACGTACTGGACAAATCATGCAAGTTCCAGTTGGAGAGGCCCTTCTGGGTCGTGTTGTTAACGCACTCGGTATGCCGCTTGACGGTAAAGGCCCAATTCAAACGACGGAGTTCCGTCCGGTTGAGAATAATGCTCCTGGTGTTATCGACCGTAAATCGGTTCATGAGCCAATGCAAACTGGTCTTAAAGCGATTGATGCGATGGTACCAATTGGTCGTGGACAACGCGAACTTATCATTGGTGACCGTCAAACAGGTAAGACTGCAATCGCAATCGATGCGATTATCAACCAAAAAGGCAACGGAATGAAATGTATTTATGTTGCCATTGGACAAAAACAATCCACAGTAGCACAGGTTGTAGAAACTCTCCGCCGTCATGGCGCGTTGGAATATACAATCGTTGTAACTGCTTCGGCTTCAGAGCCATCCCCACTGTTGTATATTGCTCCATACGCAGGTTGCGCAATGGGCGAGTACTTTATGTACAAGGGCGAACACGTATTGATCATTTATGATGACCTTTCAAAACAAGCTTCGGCTTATCGCGAATTGTCCTTGCTGCTTCGTCGTCCACCGGGTCGTGAAGCGTTCCCTGGTGACGTGTTCTACTTGCACTCCCGTCTTTTGGAACGTGCGGCTAAGCTTAGTGATGAGCTTGGTGGTGGTTCATTAACCGCGCTTCCGTTCATCGAAACACAAGCATCTGACGTATCGGCTTACATTCCTACGAACGTAATCTCGATTACAGATGGTCAAATCTTCCTTGAATCCGATCTGTTCTACTCTGGTCAACGTCCGGCGATCAACGTCGGTATCTCCGTTTCCCGTGTAGGGGGCTCCGCTCAGATTAAAGCGATGAAGAAGGTAGCTGGCTCGCTCCGTTTGGATCTTGCTCAATATCGTGAACTTCAAGCTTTCTCACAGTTCGGCTCAGATCTTGATAAATCCACGCTTGCTCGTCTGAATCGCGGAGCACGTATGATGGAAGTTCTGAAACAAGGTGTAAATCAGCCGTTGTCTGTTGAGCATCAAGTGCTTAGCTTGTACACAGCTGTAAAAGGATACTTGGATGATATTCCTGTTAAAGACGTAAAACGTTTTGAAAAGGAATTCCTTGCTTACATGGACAGCAGTGCTGCTGAAGTTGCTCAATCCATCAGAGATACCAAGGATTTGACAGCAGATAACGAAGCCGCTCTTAAAGCAGCGATTGATAAATTTAAAAGAGGCTTTGCTACTAGCTAATATAGATCGTACCTAAACGATTCTTACTAAGTGAGCTTTGGCTATGCCGAAGCTCAGGCTATTACTTATAAAGTTGGCTTTGAATTCGTCAAAGCTAAGAAGATGCTTACGAAGTTAGCTTTGACTTCGTCAAAGCTTTAAGGTGGTGAAATCATGGCAAGAAGCATGCGTGATATTAAACGTCAAATTAAGAGTGTTCAAAACACAAGACAGATCACAAAAGCGATGGAAATGGTAGCCGCCTCCAAGCTGAGAAAAGCCCAGGAGAAGGCAATTGCCGCCCGTCCTTATGCTGAGAAGCTGAAAGAGGTTGTATCGAGCATTGCTGCCGGTACAGAAGGCGTTCAGCATCCCATGCTGGTCAGTCGCCCTGTGAAAAAAACTGGTTATCTTATCGTGACCTCTGATAGAGGGCTTGCGGGAGGATACAATGCTAATATTTTACGTAAGGTGACGATGCTCATCGCGGAACGACATAAATCCAAAGATGAGTACGCCTTGTTCGTTATCGGTCGTAAAGGCCGTGACTTCTTACGCCGCCGTGAATATCCGATTGTACAGGAAGTTACTGAGCTATCGGATGCGCCGAAATTTGCTGACATTAAATCTATTGCTAATTCGGCAGTACAGCAGTTTGTAGATGGTACGTATGATGAGTTGTACGTTTGCTACAACCAATTCGTCAATGCGATTACCCAGATCCCAACCGTTGATCGACTGTTGCCTATGGAAGGCGTAGGAAATCATGAGCATCATGAAGCGACTGCAAATTACGAATATGAACCTTCACCAGAAGGCGTACTCGAAGTACTACTTCCGAAATACGCCGAAACTTTGATTTATAGCGCAATTCTGGATGGCAAGGCCAGTGAGCTGGGTGCGAAAATGACAGCGATGGGCAGTGCAACAAAGAACGCGTCGAAAATGATCGGAGAACTTACCCTTACGTACAACCGTGCCCGTCAGGCGGCAATTACGCAGGAAATTACCGAGATCGTGGCCGGAGCGAACGCTCAGTCTTAAAAATACAAGAACAGTTAAGCAGCGTGCTTGACTTGCCTTGTATTTTACGAGAAACAGTGCCGCATGGAGCGATACATAGTATCGCCCGCTTTTGGAGTATGGCTCCTTAAGAACGGCACTGCAGTTCTTCTTAAAATATAAGTAAGTATAGGTTTTACACTATACAAAATGCTTATATTTCTACGAGAAACGGTTGTCATCTTTATATGACGACAACGTCGTTTCTTCTTGATGTAATAGCTTTCGAGGAGGGAAATGAAGATGAACAAAGGACGCGTTGTAAGCATTATGGGTCCGGTTGTCGATATTGAATTTGAACGCGGCCAATTGCCCGAGATATTCAACGCTATCAAAATTGAAACCGTCTTGGACAATGGTCGCCAGATTAACCTAACACTTGAGGTTTCCAATCACTTGGGAGACAATTTGGTACGTTGTATCGCGATGTCTTCTACAGATGGTCTGGTTCGCGGACTGGATGCGATTGACCAAGGTGGTCCTATTTCGGTTCCTGTTGGGGAAGCGACATTAGGCCGGGTATTTAACGTACTTGGAAATCCAATTGATAACGCTGGTGAAGTTGTTGCTGAAATAAAGAACCCGATTCACCGTTTGGCTCCGACATTTGATGAATTGTCGACACAAGCCGAAATTTTGGAAACGGGTATTAAAGTTATCGACTTGCTTGCACCTTACGCTAAAGGCGGTAAAGTTGGTCTGTTCGGCGGTGCCGGTGTAGGTAAAACAGTAACGATTCAAGAATTGATTAATAACATTGCCCAAGAACACGGCGGTATTTCCGTATTCGCAGGTGTGGGTGAACGTACTCGTGAAGGTAATGACCTTTATCACGAAATGACGGACTCCGGCGTTATTAAGAAAACAGCAATGGTGTTCGGACAAATGAATGAGCCCCCAGGCGCGCGTCTACGCGTAGCTTTGACCGGTCTTACTATGGCGGAATATTTCCGTGATGTAGAAGGTCGCGATACGCTGCTCTTTATCGATAATATATTCCGCTTTACCCAAGCGGGTTCCGAAGTATCCGCTCTTCTCGGACGTATGCCGTCCGCGGTAGGTTACCAACCAACCCTGGCTACTGAAATGGGTCAGTTGCAAGAGCGTATCACTTCTACCAAAAAAGGCTCCGTTACTTCCATTCAAGCAATCTACGTACCAGCGGATGACTACACTGACCCTGCTCCGGCAACGGCGTTTGCTCACTTGGATGCAACAACTAACCTTGAGCGTAAGATTTCCGAGAAGGGGATTTTTCCAGCGGTTGATCCACTGGCTTCCAGCTCACGTCTGCTAGCTCCGGAAATTGTTGGTGAAGAGCATTACAATGTGGCACAAGGTGTTAAACAATTACTGCAACGTTATACCGAACTTCAAGACATCATTGCCATCTTGGGTATGGATGAATTGAGTGAGGATGATAAGGTTATCGTAGCTCGTGCTCGTAAAGTTGAGCGGTTCCTGTCACAGCCTTTCCACGTAGCTGAACAGTTTACCGGCTTCAAGGGTAAATACGTGCCAATCAAAGAAACTGTACGTAGCTTTAAGGAAATCCTGGATGGTAAGCATGATGATCTTCCAGAAGCAGCGTTCCTTTTTGTGGGTACAATCGAAGAAGCGGTTGAAAAAGCGAAATCGATGTAACACTGAGCTTATTGAATGCTTTCGAAGCGAGCTTTACTTCGTAAAGCTAAGTGTATGCTTTCGATGAGAGCTTTACTTCGTAAAGCTTTAAGGAGGAATGGAAGTGAATACCTTTTTGTTGGAAATTGTCACGCCGGAGCATCTCGTCTATTCTAAACAAGTGAATAGCTTGACAGTACGGGGAGTCGAAGGCGAGTTGGGTATTTTGCCGGGACACATTCCGCTTGTGACTCCACTTCAGGTTGCTCCGTTATCCGTCAAATCGGACGGTGTTACGATCTCCATCGCCGTTCATGGCGGTTTCGTTGAAGTGCATAAGGACAAAGTAACAGTGCTGGCCGAAAGTGCCGAACTGCCAACGGATATTGATGTTGAACGCGCCGAGGCTGCTAGAGAACGCGCTCAGCGCCGTCTCCAGACTCGTAGCAAACAAGATGATATCGATCACCGCCGTGCGGAGTTGGCGCTGCAACGCGCTGTTACACGGATTAAAGTGTCCACTGGTAAAGGACAACAGTAGGATATAAGCGGTCAAGCTCTAAGCTTGACTGCTTTTTTTGTTATAGTAATCTATGTAGTAAAGGTTAAGATTTCTTCATTTTTTTGGATATTGGCATTGAATTGTTTAAAAATTTGTAAAAGTACTGGATTCTTTTGCCCTGCACAAGTATGATATAAGAGTCGATTTCCGAGTAATACGAACACGGAGGGTTAGCATGGGGGATATATTGTCCAATGGATGGTCTAGTGCCGCTGGAACCAGCAGCATGATCTCAATGATTGTTTCTTTGCTCAGTGTTGTATTATCTTGGTGGGCATTGCAGAACCTTAAGCTGGATTTGGTCATAAGATATCCCAAGAGTCCTCAAGGAAGGCTGCTGCACTTGCTTCTGGCTATTGTACTTGGTCGTTTTGTTGCAGGATTCTTTCTGGATTACCTTAGCTGGAGTGGGATGATCCGCTATATGTTTTAGGAATATGTAGTTTGGTTATAAGTGTCATAGGTCGCAATGGTCAAAAAGTGTCGAATAATAAGGTTTTATTATGTCAACACTGAACTTTAAGGAACATGCCCGGCTGAATGGGCGTATTGATGGAGTATGCGAATTTTTTTGCAATTACTTTTAATCTAAAAAATAATTTAAGAAATAATGGACGCGGAGGGAAACCGAAAATGAGCAAATTTATCGTCCGCGGTGGCAACAGATTGACCGGGAGCGTGAAAGTTAGCGGCGCAAAAAATTCCGTATTACCGATCATAGCCGCCTCTCTATTGGCAGAAGAAGGAGTAAGCGTCATTGTGGACGCACCTCCGCTTGATGATGTAATGACGATTTCAAAAATGTTGGAATCTCTGGGTGCAGGGGTTACATATCAAAACGATATTATCCAGGTGGATGCTACAAACATCACTTCCTGTGAAGCACCTTATGAATGGGTACGGAAAATGCGGGCATCTTTTTTAGTCATGGGTCCTCTGTTATCACGGCTTGGTCATACAAGAATTTCTTTGCCTGGTGGCTGCGCCATTGGCACACGACCGATTGATCAGCATTTGAAAGGATTTGAAGCGCTTGGTGCGGAGATTAGTCTCGGCCAGGGCTACATTGAAGCGAAAAGTAACGGTCGCCTGCGCGGAGCCAAAGTGTATTTGGATGTAGCTAGCGTGGGTGCGACCGAAAATATAATGATGGCAGCGGCACTCGCCGAAGGTATGACCGTGATTGAGAATGCGGCTAAGGAGCCTGAAATTGTCGACCTGGCCAATTATTTGAATGGTATGGGCGGAATCGTTCGCGGTGCGGGTACAGGTGTTATCCGTATTGAAGGCGTAGAACGTCTGCATGGCGTTAAACATCATGTGATTCCTGACCGTATTGAAGCTGGTACCTATATGGCTGCCGCAGCAATTACAGGTGGGGACGTATATGTGGAAGGTGCAATCGCTGATCACTTGGGACCTGTTATTGCTAAGATGGAAGAGATGGGTGTAACCATTATTCCTGATGAGAATGGGGTTCGTGTAATTAGTGACAAACCTCTTAAAGCTGTTGATTTGAAGACTTTGCCGTATCCAGGCTTTCCAACGGATATGCAGTCACAAATGATGGCATTATTGCTGCGCTCTGAAGGAACTAGTGTCGTTACAGAAACTGTATTCGAGAACCGGTTCATGCATGTGGATGAATTCCACAACATGAATGCTGAGATTAAGATCGAAGGTCGCTCAGCAATCGTTACAGGTAATGCGCAATTGGTCGGAGCCAAGGTTTGTGCTACGGATTTACGTGCGGGAGCTGCGCTTATTTTGGCAGGTCTTGTTGCTGAAGGCACTACTGAGGTAAGCGGAACTCATCATATCGACCGTGGATATGTACATTTGGCTGAGAAGCTGTCTGGACTAGGTGCGGAAATATGGCGTATCTCCATGGAAGACACAGCCGCGCAAACGGTGAAGGACGAAACTCTTAAACCAGAAGTAGCCAAGAGCGAATCAAGCAAAAGCGATGAGGTTAAACCTCGCTTTCAGGTTCAAGCAACTTGGGTATAATATCAGTCATTAGGTGAGAACAGGCTGCAGTGATGCGGCCTGTTCTTTTTTTAAATATAAGAGTTTATATGTTCTACGCTATAAATTATCCTTATATTTCTCGCATAAACGCTTACCGTCCTTATAGGGACAGCGAAGGCGTTTTTGCTTGTATTATTAGAAAGTAAATCTGAATCCTCATCTAATGAGGATTTTTTTTCGTTTGTGATTTTTTAACGCGGGGCATAGTGATAGATACGAGAAAGCTAGTCTCTTTCTCTCAAATATTGTTCTAGTATTTGCTGTAAATTCATATCTATAAGAATCAACAGTGACTCACGGAAGGAGCCATAGAGATGAAAGATTTCCGCTACTTGCGACGTAATAAGTCAACGCGCTGGCACTCGCGTCCCCTTGCTCCCCGGCTCAGGCGCCTCGGTCCCGCCGCCTGGATCGCAGCGCCTATCCTGGCGGCGCTGCTGATTCCACTGGCGGTTGTCCCGCTGCACCGGGGACAACCGGCGCCTCCGGCCTTGCCGACGGTAACGACCTCACCAGCCGCACCAGCGGGGCCGGAGGCGGCTGCGCAGGAAGCGCCGCAGCCGAAGGTCTCCGTCTATTTGTCGCGTAGCGGACAAATAGAGACGTTGCCGCTGGAGGAATACGTCAGCGGCGTACTTGCGGCCGAGATGCCGGCCAGCTTTGAGCTTGAAGCGCTCAAAGCGCAGGCCGTAGCGGCCCGCACCTTTATCCTTCGCCGCCTGCTGGCTGGCGACAGAAGCGGCGTCCCCGTTCCGGGGGCGGATGTAACAGATACGGTAAGCCATCAGGCTTACGTATCTAAGGATACGCTGGAACGGAAGTGGAAGCTCGGCGGAAGAAGCGCCGACCTTGCAAAGCTTCAGCGCGCGGTCCTTGAGACGCGCGGTGTCATTATGACCTATAAAGGGCAGCCGATTACGGCCTCCTTTTTCGCCTCCAGTGGAGGATATACCGAGAACTCGGAAGAATACTGGAATGCAGCGATTCCCTATCTGCGCAGTGTAACTAGTCCTTGGGAGAAAGAGATTACCCCAAACTATGCGGTGACATCTACATTCACCATCTCGGAAATACTTACTAGACTTGGGCTAAACGACAGAGTAATTCCTGCTTCAAAAAATACTACCCAATCAGGCATGACAAAAAATATCTCTACTTCCTCTGAATTGCCGGTAGAAGTGTTGTCTCTCACCACTGGACATCGGGTTAAGGAAATCTCTATTGGAGGTACTATTTTTACTGGAAGAGAAGTGCGAGAGAAGCTAGGGTTACGTTCCAGCCAATTCAGTTGGGGGCGAAAAGGGAATAAAATCTATATAACTACCTTCGGAAATGGGCATGGTGTGGGAATGAGTCAGTGGGGAGCTAATGGGATGGCGAAGGAAGGCGGAACGGCTACTCAAATTCTCAAACACTATTACAGTGGTATCTCTTTTACGCAAATCTCAACTCTTCTGAAAAAATAACTTGAAAGATACGTATAAAAGATAGAAGCCCGGTAACACTGGTTACTGAGGTGATAACCATATGAATGAACAAGACAAAAACAAAACAAACCATGATGAATCTCTCAAAAAATCGCAGGGAGATTCAGGTGCTAAACCTTCTTCATGGAGCAAGATGTTATCTAAACGTTGGGTGTTCCCAGCAGTCTACACGGCGGCAGCGGCAATTATACTAACTTTGGTGTGGGTCTATCAGGATGCCGGCCAAAAACCGCTGGACACCGCCGCCACATCACAGCAAGTAGGAGCTTCAACTAACGAAGCTGGTACTGCAAACAGTAATCCAGATGCCCTTGAAGTTCTTGCTTCAGCGGAAAGCTTGGTTTGGCCAGTAGCCAATCCAGGTGAAGTAGAAGTGGTCAAACCGTATTATGATGAGAATGGTACAGAAGACAATCACGTTGCCGCAATGGTGCAGTATAACGACAAATTTATTCCTAATGTCGGTATCGATCTTGCCCGTGAAGACAACAATACGTTCGACGTCAAAGCAGCGCTTAGCGGTGAAGTTACTAGAGTGGACGATGTTGCAGTGTTAGGTAAGGTCATTGAGATTACCCATCAAGGTAATATGAAGACCGTCTACCAAAGTCTTGGCGAAACGAAAGTTAAACAAGGCGATGTTGTGAAGCAAGGAGATACGCTTGCAACCGCAGGTCGCAGTGAAATCGAGAAGGACCTTGGCAATCATGTACACTTTGAAGTGTATAAGGACGGCAAAGTAGTTAATCCATCAGAGTTACTGCCAGGGCGATAAGAATATTTACTGCAGGGGGCTAATGCCCCCTGTTTTTATGTGAAAAAGGCTTTTCGTAAGCAGCATGCTTATAAAGAGCCTTATTTTTCTATGAGAAACGGTTATTGTCTTTGATGAACCAACGACGTTCCGTCTTGCTAATAACAAGGCTTCTTGGGTTGTCCATTAAATAAAATGAGCCCTCCCAGGCTTGTCATGTCTTGAAAGCGCGAATATATAAGCCCGCCCCTCATATAATGTACCAAACTATCCACAGTTGGGAGGCGGGAGCGTGCACGATTACATCAAGGAACGTACGATCAAAATCGGACGCTGCATCGTGGAAACCAGGCATACGGTCCGGACCATAGCCAAGGAATTTGGCGTTTCAAAGAGCACGGTGCACAAAGACTTGACGGAGCGTCTGCCAGAGATCAACCCTGATCTGGCTGATCAGGTGAAGCACATTCTTGAATATCACAAATCCATCCGACATCTTCGGGGGGGAGAAGCCACAAAAATTAAATATAAAAAAACGACGGGGAAAAAACGTGAGGTTGCTGTAGCATCAAAGCCATAAGATTTTCGGAAATTTAAGGAAATATTCAGCTTTAAAACATTGTGTAGTTCCCCTAAAGTATGTTATTTTTAAATTTAGTACTAACTGCTGTTTTTTCAATTAAAATAACACTTTGGGGGCTCTTTCATTATGTTTAGCAAGGATATCGGAATCGACCTCGGCACGGCCAATGTGCTCATACATGTTAAGGGAAGGGGAGTCGTTCTGGATGAACCTTCCGTGGTCACACTTGAAAGTGATACGAAGAGAGTCCTTGCGGTGGGAGAACAGGCACGTCGCATGGTTGGACGTACACCCGGAAATATAACAACTATCCGTCCTTTACGGGATGGTGTCATTGCAGATTTTGAAGTCACGGAAATGATGCTGAAGTATTTTATCGACCGTGTTGGCGGTCGCACCTGGTATTCACGGCCTCGCATTCTGATATGCGCCCCTACAAATATTACATCTGTGGAACAAAAGTCCATTCGGGAAGCGGCAGAACGCAGCGGGGCTAAGGAAGTATTTATGGAAGAAGAGCCAAAGGCCGCTGCGATTGGAGCGGGAATGGACATTTATCAGCCAAGTGGAAACATGGTCGTCGATATCGGTGGCGGAACGACGGATGTAGCCGTACTTTCTATGGGCGACGTCGTTACCGCTTCTTCGATTAAAGTCGCTGGAGACAAGTTCGATGAGGCCATTTTAAGATATATTAAACAAAAGTATAAATTGTTGATCGGTGAACGGACGGCAGAGGATATTAAGGTTACTATTGGTACGGTTCGACCTGGTTTGATGAAGTCCGAAATGGATATTCGTGGCCGGGACATGGTAAGCGGACTTCCCCAAACGCTCACTATTACGGCGGCTGAGGTTAAGGAAGCATTATGGGATCCGGTTTCTTCCATTGTGGCTGCAGCTAAATCGGTACTGGAGCGTACACCACCAGAGTTGTCTGCGGACATCATTGACCGGGGTGTGGTTCTTACTGGTGGAGGTGCTTTGCTTAACGGATTGGACGAGCTACTCTCAGAAGAATTACATGTACCTGTTTGGGTAGCGGAAGACCCTATGCACTGTGTGGTAAAAGGAACAGGAATTATGCTGGACAATTTGGACAAGGTCGTTAAGAAAAAGTTCTAAGCAGCCGATATAAAAGGTAGCATTAGATTCGGAAGGAGACTACCTTCATGATAAGAGGTTTATATACGGCCGCTGCAGGTATGGTTGCGCAGCAACGTAGACACGATACGGCAACACAGAACATCGCTAACTTAAATACAACGGGATATAAGCAGGTTGACAGTGTTAATCATGCTTTTCCGGATGTCTTGATCTCGGCTATGATTAATGGCAATACCACGCCGGTGGGGCGCCTTAACACGGGAGTTTTTGCAGAACAGTCAATATCCCAATATTTACAGGGTGATTTAAGGGAGAGCGGCAAGTCTATGGATTTTGCTTTATCTACAGATTTGCAAGTCGCCGACCCTGTGACGGGTCAAAATATAGCCTTTGATGGTTCAGGGAAATATGTAAGTCCTGAGGGTGAGGTTATTTACCGTCCACAGGCTTTCTTTACTGTTCAGGATGCTGAGGGCAATAACTTATTTACCCGAAATGGAAGCTTCTCAGTAAACGCGGCTACGGGAGAAGTGTTGAGCAGTGGAGGCTTCAAGGTTCTGGATTCCACTGGCAAGCCTCTTGTCTTGACAGGAAATCAGGACACCCTTAAAGTGGACGGGCAGGGGAATGTACTAAATCCAGTAACAGGACTTCCGACAGGGACCAAGATTGGTGTGAGTGTAGTTACAAAGCCGCAGGAGCTTGTGCGTGATGGTAAAGGTGTGTTTCACGCTGATGATATAGCGGCGGCAGACATTCGTTACTCCAATGCAACTGATAACTTACAGGTGCGTCAAGGATATTTAGAGGGTTCCAATGTTGACCCTACTCAGGTTACTGTTGATTTGAATGCCGCATACCGGGCGTATGAAGCGAACCAAAAGATCGTCCAATACTATGATAGCAGCTTGCAGAAGGCTGTAACTGAAGTCGGCAGGGTATAAGTGCTGCTTTTGAAGTGGGTTTTACAGGTACAGCTTATAGGAGGTTTGATCTATGAACAACTCAACGATTAGTGCAGCAGTCTCCATGTCCAGCCTTCAGCAGCGGCTTGATATTATAGCGGATAATCTAGCCAATATGGATACAAATGGTTATAAGAGCAAGAAAGGTTCCTTTGAGGATGTGCTGACTCGTGTGCAGCAGCAATCGGATGACTATGATCAGCCGGGCCGCGCTACACCTCTAGGCTTTAATATCGGTTTTGGGACTTATGTGCCTTCGATTACGACTAATTGGGAAGAAGGCCCCCTTAAAGAAACAGGTAATCCAACCGACTTGGCGCTTCAGGGTAATGGGCTGTTTGGAGTTCAGGTCAATGGAACTACAGCTTATACAAGACAAGGTGACTTTCACTTTACGCCTGACACCACCGATGCAACGAAAATGGTCCTTGTAGATAATACGGGGAATCCGGTACTGAATACAGCAGGTAATCCTTTAACGGTCCCTGTGGGCGTGAATGCAGCTATCGATGAATCCGGTCGTGTATTAACGAAACAGTCAGAGAATGGACCTGTTCGGGTAGCAGGTACTATAATGATTGTAGAACCTAAGACACAGAATGCTTTAAAGGCAGTGGACGGGAATTTCTATATGCTTGCCGATGGAGTTACAGCACAGCAGGCTTTTGTACAAAGAGCGGCAGGTGAGGCGTCTGGAATTGGAGTACGCTCAGGGTGGCTGGAGCAGTCAAATGTCGATATGACCACAGAAATGACAGAAATGATGCAGATTCAACGTACGTATCAACTCGCAGCTCGGGCGCTTTCTTCCAGTGATCAGATGCTAGGTCTGGCCAATAACATGCGCGGGTAGAGGTGAAGGAATGGAACGTCAGAAAAAGGTGAAGTCGGAAGACAAACCAGAAGACAAGAAAGAGCCGAAGCGGCGAGGATTATCAAAATGGACACTCATCCAGTGGATTCTTATTCCTTTGCTTCTCATAGCTGCACTTGGAGGCGGACTGGTTGTCGGTTACGTTGTCCTTGGCAAAAAAGAGTTTAGCGATGTTCTACAATGGAGCACGTGGAAACATGTCTATGATTTGGTTTTTGCTCCATAATTTAAGATGATAACGACTCCCTTCTTGCTTAAGGGAGTTTTCTTTTTTATACGGATAAATGTATAATGGTGGGGGGCCTCGGGCAGCAAAAAGGGCCCTCTCCGCCATGCTATCGCATCCGGTGGAGAAAGCCCCTTATCTCAACCTCCACTTCTGCAGGTGGTGAAGGATATATATAGTTTTTACCGAAGCTGCCTAAATTTATGCAGTTCGGCGAAGAATAAATGAAGTAACATCCGAAAGGAGTTTTGTTAATAATGCTGGATATCAACCAAATTCAAGAAATCATCCCCCATCGGCCTCCATTTCTGCTGGTGGACAAGATCACTGAGATTGAAATGGGTAAACGAGCTGTTGGCATTAAAAATGTAACGATCAACGAACCTTTCTTCGCAGGTCATTTTCCAGGTTATCCGGTAATGCCGGGCGTACTGATTACAGAAGCTCTTGCACAAGTTGGTGCGGTTGCTATTCTAGGGGTAGAAGCGAATCGCGGTCGGATTGGCTTTTTAGCCGGGCTCGATGGATTCCGTTTCCGTGGTCAAGTCGTACCGGGAGATACGCTCACTCTTGAAGTGGAGATTACTCGCCTTAAGGGCAGTATTGGAAAAGGACAAGCTACTGCGTCGGTTGAGGGGAAAGTTGTTGCCTCTGGGGAAATTATGTTTGCGCTCAGCTAATATTAATTAGCGAATATATATTATACATGGAGAAGGAGAGATTCTAAATGACTCAATTAAGCCCAAAAGCGGCAGAAACCTTATCTCGCTGGCTGGAGAACGCATCTGTTGATGAGTCTACGAAGGCGGAGCTGCGCGCTCTGGAGAACGAGCCACAGGAGCTCGAGGAACGATTTTATAGAGATCTAGAATTCGGTACAGGTGGTCTACGCGGTGTAATTGGTGCAGGTAGTAATCGTATCAATCGTTATACGGTAGGTAGAGCTACACAAGGTTTCGCTAAATATATTCTGGAGACGCATACTGGAGAGGGAAGACCTTCTGTTGTTATCGCTCATGACTCCCGTCGTTTCTCGCCTGAATTCACACTTGAGGCTGCTCTTGTATTGGCTGCTAATGGCATTGAGGCTCATTTATTCACTTCTCTGCGTTCAACACCCCAATTGTCGTTCAGCGTGCGCCATTTGAAGGCAACGGGCGGTATTGTTATTACTGCAAGTCATAATCCCCCTGAATATAACGGGTATAAGGTTTATAATTCTGAAGGTGGACAGCTTGTCCCTGACGAAGCCGAAAAGGTCATTTCTTACATATTAGGGGTTGACACTTTTGATGGTGTGAAACGGATTTCCCAAGAAGAAGCGGAGCGTCAAGGTCTGCTGCACTGGCTTAGTGAGAAGGATGACGAAGCGTTTACCGATACTGTCGCTGCGGTTAGTCTTGCAAGTGAAGAGATCGCCTCTACGCTTGGAAAAGACTTCAAAATCGTATACACCCCGCTACATGGTACTGGTAACCTGCCAGTCCGCCATGTGCTTGAGAAAATAGGTTTCACACAGGTGCATGTTGTACCTGAGCAAGAACAACCAGATTCCGAATTTTCCACTGTAAAATCACCGAACCCAGAAGAACGCGAAGCCTTTACACTGGCTATGAAGCTGGGCGAAGAGTTGAATGCAGACCTCTTAATTGGCACGGATCCCGATGCAGACCGTATGGGGGCAGTGGTTCGTGATAATGAAGGTAAATTTGTTGTTTTGTCGGGCAATCAATCTGGAGCTTTGATGATTCATTATTATTTGAGCCGTTTACAGGAACAAGGTAAGTTGCCTAGCAATGGTGCAGTTGTGAAGACTATCGTGACGAGCGAGATGGGGGCTGCTGTAGCCTCTCATTATGGTGCAACTGTATTTAATACGCTAACGGGCTTCAAATATATTGGGGAAAAAATGACTCAATTCGAACAATCCGGAGATTACACATATCTTTTCGGTTATGAAGAAAGCTATGGTTATCTTGCAGGTAACTATGCTCGTGATAAGGACGCCGTTCTTGCGGCTATGTTGATCGCTGAAGCAGGTGCTTATTACAAAGCTCAAGGCAAAACATTATATGATGTTCTTCAGGAATTGTATGAGCAGTTCGGATACTTCTTGGAAAGCCTGGAGTCCCGTACATTGAAGGGTAAGGATGGCGTTGCGCAAATTCAAGGTATCATGAATGATTGGCGTACGAATGCACCACAAGAAATTGCGGGATCTGCCGTTACAGAGGTGCTGGATTATTCGCTAGGCCTTAATGGTCTGCCGAAGGAAAATGTACTAAAGTATTTGCTGGCTGACGGTTCATGGTTCTGCCTGCGTCCTTCCGGTACCGAGCCAAAGATTAAAGTTTATTTTGCGGTTGTGGGTGAATCCTTGCAGAATGCTAAGGATAAGGTAGCTACACTATCCAAGCAGGTTATGGCTCGTGTTGACGGGGAACAATAAAATAAGAATATAGATTGCGCTCTATATTGTGAAATTATATTTTTTACGTAGAAACGGGTACCGTCTCTAAAAGGATGACGATCCGTTTCTACTTTTGTAAAAAGAGTTTTGAAGTGAAAGAGGAGGTACTTTTGGTGCAGCAAAAATGGCAACGTTGGAATATTTCTTCCCGAAAGTGGCTGTGGATCATAGTTGTGGTTGGCGTTTTAGCTGCCTTGCCAGTTGTCTATGACCGTCTGCAGACGGAGAAGTCTTCCAAGACAGTGGAATTTGTATTTGATTACCGTGATTTAGTTGAAGTAGCAAGCTATCGTGCTAACCCGCAGGATTATATTTCCGAACAGTTAGATCGTCTAAAAGATGCTGGTGTTCAGAGTATGGCGATTTACGAAAGCACGCTGGAAGATTATCGGAAGGCGCGTCGTCTAATGATGTGGGGTGCGGCTGATATCGCTAATCTTACGGATACAATCATTCCGGTGAATGAGAATTATACTTATGTTCTTTTTACTAATCCTGATTACTACCAGGCCCTGGCGCCTGTCATTAAAGAGGCATTCGGTAATCTTGGGATTACTTCGAAGGAATGGAGTTTCCGCGGACAACAAGGTCTTATTATTGAGACTCCAATAGAAGATGCTACACTGAAGCCACTTCAGCCGGATCCATTTACACTGGAGATGCTGCATGACAAAGGGTTCACCATTGTACCGCGTCTTGTGGATTCTTTGACTTATAATAAAGCAACAGTTAAGAAGCTGTTAGATCGTTATGAAGAATTGGGTGTAAAACGAATCCTATTCGAGGGAGAGTCCGTTAAAGGGTTTAATGATGATGCCGATACGGGTAGTATCACTGACTTTGCAAATCTCCTTAAGGAACGTGGAATCGGAATTGCAGCGATTGAAAATATTAAGAAGCAGCAGAAGGGCTTTAACAAGCTTGCCTATTTGCTGGACTATAACGTAACACGGTTATACTCCCTTAGCGAAGGGGATTCTGCCTTAGATCCAAAAGTGATCTCAGATCGTTTCGCGCTGGCAACAAAGGATCGCAATATCCGAATGATTTATTTAAATACGATTCCTTCGCGAAATACAGCTAAGGCACAGATTACAGATACGCTAGACAACCTTGTCACGAGTCTGAGTGATCCTGGTGGTGCCGTTGAGCAGATCAAAGACAATGGGTTTAAGTTAGGACAAGCTACGGCTTTTGAGGTTGTAGATTCGTCTTATCAGCGTTACTTCAAGTTAGTTGCGGTAGTTGGCGCAGTCTCTTTAGTAGCGCTGCTGATTTCATACTTTATTCCATGGCTTACGATCCCGGCATGGGTGCTAGGATTACTGGGAAGTGCAGGCCTGCTGGTCTTGAAACCAGAGCTATTTGAGCAGGCACTGGCGCTAGCGGCTGCGATAAGTGCACCAACCCTGGCGGTTGTACTTGCCATTCGTAAGGTTAATGAAATGGGACCTCCGCTACGGAACAATACCCTTACCTATAAGGCTATGAGCCCGCAACGTCGGTTTACGCATAGTCTGGTGCTTTATTTGAAGACGTCATTAATTTCTTTGAGCGCTGTGCCATTCGTGATCGCACTGCTCAACAACATAACCTACAGCCTAGTGCTGGACCAGTTCCGTGGTGTTAGTCTGCTCCATATGGCGCCTATCGGCCTTGTAGCACTTTATGTACTCCTCTATCGCGGAGAGTTTGTCTTTAACAAGACAGGTAAGCTGCTGCGTACACCAATCACATTAGCTATGGTTCTTGCCGCTATGGTTCTTGGGGTCGTAGGTATGTATTATTTAAGCCGTACTGGAAATGGTGGTAACGTAACACCTCTAGAAATGGCCTTCCGTACATTCCTAGAGAATACGGTTGGTGTCCGGCCGCGTAATAAAGAGTTTTTGCTCGCACATCCGTTATTAATTCTTGGTGCATTTCTGGCCTTTAGATATCGGAATGCAGCATTTATCATGATCATTGCCGTAATTGGTCAGCTCTCCATGGTGGATACCTTTGCACATATTCATTCACCTGTTCTGATCTCGCTGGTTCGTGGATTGCTCGGTCTTGGACTCGGACTGATCATTGGTGTAATTGCCGTAATCGTATGGCAGATTGCAGAAGGGTGTTGGAAACGATGGTCGCCACTCCTAAAAAGATAGTTATCTCTGGTTACTATGGTTTCCGTAACAGTGGAGATGAGGCGGTGTTGCAGTCCATTCTAATTGCACTGCAGAAACAGTCTCAAGCTTTGGGTATATCCATTGAGCCTATAGTGCTGTCCATTGATCCTGAGTGGACGAGCGCCACATACGGAGTGAAATCCGTGCACCGGATGAAGCTTGTTGAAGTCCGTCAAGCGATTTATGAGAGCGCTGGTCTGATCAGCGGTGGGGGCAGCTTGCTGCAGGATGTCACAGGTAGCAAGAGTATTCCTTACTATTTAGGTATTATCAAGCTTGCGCAGTGGATGGGGAGACCAACCTTTATCTATGCTCAAGGTATCGGGCCAGTGAATCGCAAGCTTTTTCACCCTTTAATCAAATCCGTGTTTCGTAAATGTACTTATATATCTGTGCGGGATGAACAATCCCGCGAGCTTCTCCTATCTATGGGACTGGAACAGAAAAAGATAGAGGTTGTTCCCGACCCGGTTATGGGCTTGTCTTTGCCAGAGGACACGGATGCTACTACACAATCTTCAGAATTATCTGATTCACTTCCGGTGATTGGGATATCGGTACGTTTTTGGGAGCAAGACCGCAGAGAACTGGAGGCTCTTGCACAAGGCTTGATTAAGGCCAACCGTGAGGTTCCGTTACATTTGCGATTTCTCCCTTTTCACACCCCTTCGGACAATGAGGCTTCACGTTATATGATGGAGAAGCTGAAGGGAATCATAATCGAGCATGGTGGGCAGATCAGTATATGTGAGGATGCTATTCACCCGCAGCATATGCTACGGGAAGTGGGACAATGCGATGTTCTGATCGGCATGCGACTTCATAGCTTGATTTACGCGGCTGGAAGACGTGTTCCACTGATTGGTATTTCTTATGATCCAAAGATCGATCATTTTCTGGACAGAATCCAGTGCCATCCTGTTGGAGCAACGAACACACTTGATGCTGAACATGTTGCTGCCGAGATTGTTCATCTTTTGAACACAGGACAGGAATGGAGAGCGGCACGGGAAGATGTCATTTCCAAGTTGATTCAAGAAGCAGAGGCACCAGCTCGGCAAATCGTAGAATATTTTCACCATAAAGGATGATCTAAAGTGAAAGCAGAAAGCGCGGTACCTACAGTTCCTATTTTTGGAATTAGAGTCTCGAAAGTTGATATGGCAGCAACAGTTGCCTATTTGACGGAGGCTGTTCATACCCGTATCCCGCATCAAGTGATTACAGCTAATCCAATTATGGTTATGGCTGCACTGGAAGATCCAGCTTATATGGATATTATGAAATCGGCTGAATTGGTTGTCCCCGATGGGACAGGCGTTGTATGGGCTGCTAATTATTGTAATGAGCCGGTATCAGAACGGGTAGCAGGTTATGATCTGTTACATGAATTGATGCGGCAGGGTGAAAGATATAGTTGGAAGGTATATCTTCTAGGTTCTACGCCTGAAGTGATTCGGGAAACCGCTGAAAGGTTACAATTGCAATATCCGGGTGTTATCATTGCAGGATATCACGACGGTTATTTTGGTCCGGATGCAGATGAAGAAATTGTGGCTGGAATTGTTAAGGCTAATCCTGACTTATTATTTGTTGCCAGAGGTGCGGATAGTCAGGAACCTTGGATTGCTAAATATAAGTTCAAACTGGGCGTTCCGATCATGATGGGGGTCGGCGGTAGCTTTGATGTGATCTCTGGGAAGAGCAAAAGAGCGCCAATAGCCTTCCAAAAAATGAGAATAGAATGGTTGTACCGTCTCCTAAAAGAACCTACACGGTACAAACGAATGCTTGCACTGCCGAAATTCGCATTAAAAGTGGTGCGTGAGAAAGATAAAGTAACAAAAGTCTAGCAAAATGCCGATATTCACCTAGAAAATGAGATAAATAGCCTAAATAAAGGATTGGAATTTGTTTTTGTAACAGCGTATAATTCAATGCGGTAGAGAAATGGGGGTCGACTGATCAAATGTTAATCATATACATCGCTGGATTTATCGTATGCATGGGACTCGCACTTGGCCTCACACCTTTGGTGAAGAAATTCGCCATTAAGATTGGTGCAACAGATGTGCCGAATGCTCGTAAAGTGCACACGAAAATTATGCCCCGCCTTGGCGGATTAGCTATTTTTCTAGCGTTTGTGTTAGGCCTGCTTGCCGTATTGCCGATTATTCCATACGAGTTCACTCCGCGGGAGGTCAACTTCATCAAAGCGCTGCTATGTGGTGGCGGACTGATTGTACTTATCGGGGCACTCGATGACCGATTCGAATTATCAGCAAAAGTGAAGCTACTGGGCCAAATTATCGCAGCCTGTATCGTTGTTTTCGGCTTTGGTATTACTGTAGATTTTGTGAATATTCCATTTAACAATACGTATTCCTCACTGGAGAGCTGGATTGCTATCCCGCTTACGATTTTCTGGATTGTCGGTGTTACCAATGCCGTTAATCTGATCGACGGGCTGGACGGGCTTGCGGCTGGTGTATCAGGAATTGCAATTGCTACGATTGCGGCAATGGCTTTCGTGATGGGAAACACCATGGTGGCAATGCTGTGTCTGTTGCTTCTGGGTAGCATCATCGGATTCCTGTTCTTTAACTTCCATCCTGCTAAGATTTTCATGGGTGATACGGGTTCACTGTTCTTAGGCTTTTGCTTGGCATTACTTGCTTTGCTAGGATTTAAACAGATTGCAGTGGTTTCGTTTATTACACCTTTGCTTATTATCGGTGTACCATTGTCGGACACGTTCTTTGCGATCGTGCGCCGTAAGCTGCAAAAGAAACCAATCTTCGCACCAGATAAAGGTCACTTGCATCACTGTCTACGCGAGCTTGGCTTTAGCCACCGCCAGACTGTACTTATTATTTATGGTATTGCTGCATTTTTCGGTATTTTAGCGGTCATTCAATCATCCGCAGCTCTTTATGAAGCGAACTGGGTTACGTTCGTGGTCATCTGCATCATGCTATTCTTCCTGCAGATTGGTGCTGAAATCACAGGTTTGATCGGCAAGACTAAACGTCCTGTACTTAATGCGATAGCCAGATTACGCATGAAAGCTAGTCAAGAACGCGGATCTAAACTGTAAGATGAACTTATATAATATTATAGTAGGAACTAAATCTTATTACGCAAAAAGCTCATCCTATCACAGGATGGGCTTTTTATGTTCTTAGAATTTATTTAAGAATTGTTTTTTATAAAATTATTAAGCAGTATTCCTTCAGATTATCGTCCTATGTACCGATAAAATAATTAATATCAACAAAAGGGAGAGATTAATGACATGCAGCGCATGAGAAAGACATTTATATGGTCGCTACTGCTTGCTTTAGTAGTAACTCTAGTCCCCAATGGACTTATGAATACCGCAGAAGCGGCAGATAAGCCCACTAGTTATTTTACACCTGACAATAAAGATTTACGAAATACAGTTGATCTGACGCTATTACCGTCACTGAATCAAATCTCCAGATCTAATGTATTAAAAGTAACCGATGCGAACTTACGGGTTTCTGGAACTTTCACCAAGGTAACTAGCTCAACGCTGGGCGCAAATGTGCAACGTTTGAATTGGGATCAGTCAACTGGAACTGGAAAATGGGTAGAAGATCCTACACATGTGATGCCAGGTGTTGTTCAGTTGGATGTGGACAGCCCGGATAACCGGTTTACTGCAAATCTGACGTTGTATCCAGGGATTAACCGGATTACGTTGACCGGGTCACAGGGAAGTAACGATCGTTCTGAGGCTTTTTATGTTCTTTTTGATCAAGTACCTTATGTTGAGAGACTTCAAGTATTAGGCGGTTCAGATAAGCTTGACCTGAACGAAGGTGCGCAGCTTGTAGTAGCGAATTCAGAAATTACTTTGGAAGGTAAAGCACAAAATGCATCAAAGGTTACTGTTTCTATTAACGGTAAAAGTGCAGAAGGTACTTCTCTATTGCAGGACGGAACTTTCTTCTCACAGCGGATGTTGCTTAATCCAGGTGTGAATGAGCTGAAGCTAGTCGTTATGAACGGCTCTGATACATTGTCCTTTCAATATACGATCTTCTACTTTGATGAGAAGAATCCCATTGTTAAATTATACTTAGGGGATTCGAGTGATCATGTACAAGATCTGCTTGGCAGAGATGAGCCGATATTTACGGAGAACAATGATACTGCCAAAGTATTTGTACAGATGATGCTTCCGGACAATGCAGGGATTCCATTTCAAGGTTCAGCATCTATAAAACTTGATAATTCGGTTGTGACTGCTAATTACGGAAGTGGGATAACTATTGATTCTAGTGGTAAATTGACCTTGACTCCGGGGTCTGAAATTTTGGTTCCTTCACCGAAGAAGGATTCACCTTCATATCGTCTAGTGACATTCAGCATTCCACTGGCTATGGTGAAAGACACTACAGGGAATATTTTAGTAGCTCAAGCGCACAATCTTTCGGTTGCTTATGGAACTAAAACGATAAATCGTCCTATAGACTTTCAATACATGCAGGGAAAAACGGTTATTACAGATATGAGACTGTTAGAAGGATATAATCCCGCAGATAATACCATTCCACCAGGCGTATCACTGAATGGAGCGAAGGTTGACTCCAGTGAGTTCTATATTCGGGTCAGAACTAATAGCAAACCAAATGATACTACGTTACAAGCTAGCTATTTACCTTTATCCACTAAAACCTTAGTTCCTGTGTTGGTTAAGACCATATCAGATACTGAATATATTTATAAAATAACGGATTTCCAGAATGGTAATCAAACCGTACGCTTTAATTTCAAAGATTCTACCGCCAATAAAGATGTTAATATTTCCTTTGCATCAAAGAACTACATTTATGTAGCCAACCTTACTGATGGAGAGACTTATACTATTGATTCAAACGCAAATAAATCAATCACAATTAAAGGGCAATACATTGATTTCAAGAATTTATCTAGTGCTTTCTTTGTAGCTGAAATGTATGTTAATGGGATAAAAGTTAAAGCAAAAGACGATGCTTGGGTTGACAAAACAACAGGTAACTTTGATGTTACATTAGCGGTTAACGCTACAACAGGTCCGTTGGTATACGGGGAGAACAAAATCATCTTAACTGCAACAGGTATTGATGATAAGGGACAAACAAGAGAAGTGCGCAAGGAATTACGTATCTATATTATAGATGAAAACGTGTCAACGATTAGTAAGTTCCAACCTGCTGTTGGTACGGGTAGACCAGACTTTCCTGCTCGAGACTTCACATCAACTGATACTGGACTTGCTAAACTTTTCAATTTAACACCGGATTTCATTTATAAAGATAATATCTATACAACAAGTCTGAAGACATATGATTTAGTTCTTCGAGGAACCGGAGCAGTTAAGCTCAATTTGAATTTGGGTACTAAGAATATTGTTTCTGTTGATATTCCTACAAATTCGCAAACAACTGAGACTGCTACTTTTCCTTCGGATAGATACACTTACAACTTCGCGGGAAATCAAAAAGAGTTTATTATGCGAATCCAAGATCTCACTAATGACGCACCAGGAACGTATATATACACACTTGAATTGATTAACAGTACAGGCGCTAAGACTAGCCGGAAGTTAGAAATTGTTAGGGAAGTAAGTGCATATCGCATTCTTTCACCTCAGCCTTCTGTAGGGACTCAATATGTTGTGAACAAAAACTTCGTACACTTCGATATTGAAGCTGAAGGAGCTACAGACGTTATCATAGATAAAGAAAAGGCAGTTAGACGTACGGATTTAGGGGCTAGTCGATTTGTATTAGATTATGTAGGATTAAAACAAGATAAAGCTAATGCTATTAAAATTTCGATTGTCCGTGGAGGATCAACCACGACAGATACCATTTCTGTATTTTATACAGGGGCTGTAGATGTCGATTCTCAGTATATGGCACCAAAGGTAGCAGATAAATACAGCGTATTTAACAAGGGGTTAGAATTAAACTTTCCTAAAGGAACAGTAATGCAAAGTACAGATAGACGGAGTCTTACGAAATTCTATCCTGACACTAAGCTGCGTTTTGGTATTGCTGAGCCGAAGACAGGTGTAGTAGAACGCCGAAATGATTATGGAAATGTAATTGGTTTCCCTGAGACTTTTGAGGATAGTGGTATTCCAACATGGTCAATTCCTGATGAGTTTACTCTTCGTTTTAGTTCCACTTATGAGACGAGCAACTTTGGGCGCATTTCGCCAATGTACTGGATTAGTGGTGGATTAGGGGAGTTGGGAACAGCCTCAACAGCAGGATATATTCCTGCTACAAATGGATTAGCTCCTTATTCCGTTGATGGATTGTTTGGGGATCCGCAGATTCCCGCTGAACGCAAAATTAAACCTTCCAAACGCGGGACGTTGACCCTTTCGTTTGACCCCAATGTGGTAGTGGAGGCAGGTACCCAAGTTACTGTGTTCAAATATAATGATAAACGGGAATGGGAGAATATTGGAGGCACGGTAGATACCAATAAACATACAATTAGCGTTCCATTTGATGAATTTGGATACTATACCGTCATGAAGATGAGCCGAGGATATAATGATGTTACGAATCATGCTTGGGGCAGAAATATTTTAAATGCTTTGTATTCAAAAGGAATTATGAATAATCTTCGCTTTGAGCAATTCGGAACCGACGATCAGACAACAAGAGGAGAGTTCGCAACACTTCTTGTTAAAGGATTGAACCTTCCGCTTAATTATGATGATAAGAAGACATATGCGGATCTTGTACCCGGAGCAAGCTCAATTACCTGGGACTATGCCCATATTGAGACAGCGGCAAGAGCAGGTATCGTTACAGGACTCTCTGATGGTGTATTCGGACCAGATCAGCCGATTACCAGGGAACAAGCAGCTGTAATGATCGCCAGAGCACTTAAATTGAAGCTGGCAGTGAATGATCAGAAATTAAAAGACAATGTCGCCAAGTCATTCATGGATTCCGGTAAGATAGAATCCTATGCATTGTCTGCTGTTCAAGCAGTATCGAAAGCCAAAATCATGAATGGAACTGAAGTGAACACTCCAGGACAGAAGAAGCCTTCATATAACTTTAATCCTAAGTCCAACATGACCAGAGCTGAAGCTGGAAAAATTGCTGTTGAACTATTGAAAAAGAGTACTACTATATTCCCTAAAAACCTGAGCTAGAGGGATGGCTTCATATTGTATGATTTTATTACAGAGGGTTGTTTAGTCGCCCTCTGTTTGTTCATTTTTCAGCCACTATATATTCGGTATACTTTATATCTGATTACCATTTGGGTATAATAGAAAAAGAAAAAGCAAAGTTTTGAAGAGCACGTGGATTTATACAGCTTAAATTACCATTTAGACATCTTTGTAATCTGCTTCGATTTACGATACAATAACTGAGAAAATATTATTTTCTGAAAGGTGAAAGCCAAACATGAAACCGATTTTAGCAAAAGCACAGTTAGATTACATGAAAGCCAAGAATATGTTTGAGAATAGAGCAAAAGTGTTAGAAAAGGAAATTGCGGCTAAGCGGGCACTACAGGAGATTACACAGGAGGTTATGGAGGAGCTTGTTCAGGCTACAGGATTCCATGATTCTTACAATGAGCTTGTCGTTGCTGAGAACGCTCTGATCGAATGGTCTCATACTACAATTAAGCATGAGAAGAGCTACCGCGAGAATCGCGCAGCTATTGATGCAATGTATGACAATGTAAACTCAAGTCCTGAAAAGCGTCAGGAATTGATCCAGTTATCTATGAAGATTCGTTAGACCCTGCTGTAATAGAAGCAAGCGCCGGCAACGGCGCTTTTTTTGTTTCGTTCTGTATGGATGCTGTCTATAGGGGAGCCTCGAATGGTGAAGGTAAGTAGTAGCCATTAGCTTAAGAATCATCAAAAACAGGAGGCAACCAAGAAAGAACAAGTTAGATCGAACCTGTAAGCGAAAATTTCTAGGTTGGCTTTAAAAACCGAAGCTCAGAAGAGGAATCACCATATAATTGTCCTATTGTGTTGTGAAATCAGAGCTTTTCGCCCCCTGCATACTCAAATTTTGTAGGAATGTTTAAATAAATGGCACTAGTGTTAATGATACTTAGTAAATATTGCATAATGACGTTTGGAAAACGACTATGGTATACTATTTTCCGTGGCAACCCATGATTAACAATAGTTAGTAGAACATACATATGTATCTTCTATTGGAATTGTACCGGGAAACAAAAAAAGAAAAGATTTTTTTTGAAAAACCGCAACTTTTCCAAATCTTCTGCGTTTAAGGTGTAGAGTCATTTACACAGGCAGTTGAAATTAACCGGTGGTAAAGCGAATTTAACAAAATGGAAAAATTAGCTTTACGTGACTTGAGGCACATTGTATAATACTTAGGTATAATTAGGAATCTAGTATTGTCATGTCCTGATCATTGTTTACCAGTTTCTGTGATACCCGTCACAGACATTATTTATACTTAATTTGCTCAACTCTGGAAAGGGGGTGCATCGGCTAATGAGTGACACGAGCTACTCAACTAAAGAAAAATCTCAGTTTATGAACGTCCAAGGAGGAGAAAAAAAGGTTATGAAGAAAATTTTATCCGTAGCATTATCTACAGCAATGGCATTCTCGATGTTTGCCTCTGTAGCGTTTGGTGACGCAGCAGCAACTCCGCAACAAAAATTTGACGCTTTGGCAGCAAAAGGTATTCTCAATGGGTACCCAGATGGTCAAGCTCACCTTGAAAAAGATCTTACTCGCGCTGAATTCGCGAAGATCGTTACTAAATTGTTCGATCTTACTGAAGTAACTAACAAATTGTCTTACAAAGACAAAGGTTACAACGCTAAGAACTGGGCAGTTCCTTACATCGAAGCTGTTACTGCAGCTAACTTGATGCAAGGTAAAGATACTGTTAAAGGTATCTTCGACTACAACGGTAAAGTAACAGTTGAAGAAGTAGCGGCTGTATTGTTCCGCGCTTTGAAACTTGAAACACCAGCTACAACTGACAACACTGCATCTGCATGGGCTAAAGGTTATGCTCAAGCAGTAATCAATGCTGGTCTGATTGCTAAAGACACTAACTTCAAAGCTAACGCTAGCCGTTCTTTGGTAGTTGAAACAGCTTATGCAGTTGATCAATTGAAAGCAGCTCCTACTGTAGCTTCTGCTGAAGCAGTAAGCCCAACTAAAGTAGTTGTTACTTTCTCTGACAAAACTACTACAACTGTTGAATTGACTACTGCTCTTGTAGCAGGCGTTGAAACTACAATCAACTTCAAACACAACAACCACGATTACACTACAAAAGTAACTTTGGCAGCACCTAAAGTTGTTTCCGCAACTGCTCCAAACGCTAAACAAGTAGTTGTTAAATTCAACCGTGCTATCGATGCTGATACATTGGCTGAAGGTGGAAAAGTTCTTGATGGCGTTGTGAAAGTAACTAAAGTTGGAAGCAAAGATGATGAAGTGGCTAACGCTGTTGTAACCTTTGATGCTGACAATACTGAAGCTACAATTACTATTCCTGGAACTAAAGGTCTTAAAGGTAACTACACTGTTGTAGTGAACGATACTGTTAAAACAACAGCTGGTGAAGCTATTCCAGCATTCACAACTTTGCTTACTGTAGCTGATACTGTAGCTCCAACAGTTGCTTCTGTTACTTCTACTGCAAAAGCAACTACTAAAGACGTTTATGTAAAATTCAGCGAACCAGTTAAAACTACTGGCATCGTTGCTTACGTAAATGGTTCAAATGCTGCTGTAACTGTACAAAATGATACTTACACTGAGTTCAAACTGAGTGGAGTAACATTGGATAGCGGTAAAACTTATGATGTATCCCTGCTTAACGTAACTGACTATGCAGGTAACGTAGCTAATCCAAACCCAATCAAAACTACTGTAACTGTTGTTTCTGACGTTGCTGCTCCTGTAATCAAGAGCGTAACTCCTGTGAGTGACAAATTCGTTGAAGTTGAGTTTGATAAGAATGTTGAACGTGCATCTTTGGTTGGTAATGTTCGTCTCTTGAACTCTGTTGGAGAAAGCCAAGGAACATTCAGTGTTGTTACTGCTGATAAAACTGGCAAGAAATTTACCCTGCAGAGCCCTCTGAGTAGCTTCCCATCCTCTGGTACTTTCACTGGATCCGTTGTATTCGGAGCAACTGTTAAGGATACATTGGGTAACACTTTGGGAACTGCTTCAAGTCAAGCAATCACTTTCACTAAGGACACTGTAGCTCCTACAGTTACTGGTATCACTTACACAACTTCTACTTCTGTTAAAGGTCTGAAACTGACTTTCTCCGAAGATGTTGTTAACACTGGAGTAGGTTCAGTAGTTCTGATCAATAACAAAACTGGTCAATCTACTGCGATTGCTAACACTACAAATGGTAGTGGAAAACACTTCACTTTCACAGGTGTTAATGTAGATGCTGGTGAATATTCTGTGCGTCTGCCAGAAGGACTCTTCAAAGATAAATCCTTCTCTGGTAATAAACTTGCTGCAACTGTATTAACTGTGAAAATTGGATCAGAATCTTCTGATGGCGATGCTCCAGTACTGTTCAACAACCAAATTGTAATCAATGACAGCACTGTAACTGGTAATGTTTATGGTGATGCTACTATCACTGTTGATTTGAAAGATACAAGTGGTCTGAACGTTACATCTGTACTAGATGTTAATAGCTACACATTGGACGACAAGGCATTGCCTGCGGGTTCTTATGTAACTATTGCTACTCTGGATGAAAAGGGAGCACCAGCAACTAGCTCTTCCAGTCCGAAATATGCTCGTGCAACAATTCATATCCCTAGCTCTTCGATCACTGAAACTAAAACTGACTACAAATTCGTAGTTAACGGCGTTACTGATGTGAATGGTAACACTATTGAAGCTGTTTCGAAGACAGGTACGCTTACTAGCAGAACTAGTGCACTCTTTGATTCTGCAGTAATTTCCAACGGAAATTCTTACGAGCTGGTTCTTGGATTCTCTAAAGAAGTAAGTAATCTGCAAATTTCTGATCTGGAAATTTACATCAACAATGATTCAGGACAAAACCGTGTTCTTCCTGATGCTAAGAATTACAGCGTAACTAAGATTGCTAACGGATCGGATAAAGGCAAGTGGTCTGTTACTTTCAAGAAGGCTGCTGTTAATGCAACCCCTGCTACAGACGATTTGGATCTGAACTCCAATGATGTTAACAGAATCATCGTTAAGATTGCTAAGAATGCAACTGCAATCGATAAGGATGGTAACAAAATCACTGGTGAAACAGAAATCTCTGTTAAATAAGATTCGTTTACCGAAGCAAGAATAGCCTCTTCGGAGGCTATTCTTTTTTTATAGGCATTTATCCCCATATGAGGAGGAACTTCATTGAAATCGGTATGGAAAGTAACAACAGCTGCTGTATTACTGGCTGGTGGTGTATGGGCTGGATCACTGTTGAATGTTACTGCTGAAGGTGCAGGTGTTGGTTCACAGCCTGGCACAGCAGATGATCCAGTGGTTACCAAAAGCTATGTAGATCAGCAAATTCAGAAAGCACTTACAGGTGGTTCAGTTACAGCTCCAGTAGCTACAGCTACACCGAGTCCAAGCTCAGCTCCAACAGCTACAACAAACCCGACTACTAGCAGTAATGAATCCGTAATTGTCGATGTAAAACCAGGACAAACTTTAATTGCTTCCGCGGGTGCAGAATTTATCGTTCGTGCGGGTAAAGCGATTATCTACTCTCAAGATGCAAATGGTGTTGCTGATTTAACGGATGGTAAGGATCTTGCCAATGGAGTAGCTGCGCCGACTAACCATTTATTATCTTTCCCTCGTGATGGTCGTGGGATTACTGTGCAAACAGGACAAACCCTTGGCCTTGTTGTCATGGTTCGTGGCGGATATACACTAAAATAATTTGTAATTATATATATTCATAATGCCCGTAAAAGTACTTAATCATACCTTCAAACTGATTTCCAAAGTTACAAATCATTGGCGCGATTGAAGAGTAGCTGTTGGACGCACAATATTCCTGTAATCTTACAAATTCACAGGAGGTGCTGTAACATGGCACGTAACAATCGTACAGTGGTACCGGAAAGTCGGGCAATGCTGAAGCAAATGCAATATGAAATTGCAGCTGAATTTGGTTTGTATGGAGCGCATTATGGAGGCGGAGCAGACACAGAGTTTGCTTCTGAATTGGGAGCAAGCGGAGGTAGTGGTTCTGGCCGTAGCCAGTATCTTGGACATCTTAGTTCAAGAGATAATGGCTCTGTTGGTGGAGAAATCACGAAGAGACTCATTAAGCAAGCAGAACAGTCTCTTCTTTAATAATATCAGGGGTGAAGGAATTCTTATTAATCCTATCTGATATTTCTAATTAATACTGTGGAATCAATATTTATACTGTGATGGAGGGGCTTCGGAGTAATTGACACCACCTCCCAAATAAGATAATATGACTTTTGAGGAAAGCCTTAGACCTTTTCCATATGGGAAAGGTTCATTTTTTTGAAGAGTTTAGTGAATATAAACATGAAATACTGCAATCATCCTTCATAAAAAGAACAGGCCCCTGAGTTTCTTTGTTTATAGTTTTTATTAATTTGGCCTGTGATTAATAAGGAACTCCTTATACAGTGTCAGACTAACCATAAGGGAGGTTGTTATACTTGTCTATTAAAGGGCGTCATTTGTTTACTTCTGAGTCCGTGACGGAAGGGCATCCGGATAAAATCTGTGACCAGATTTCCGATGCGGTATTGGATGCATTTTTAGCTAATGATCCAAATGCACGTGTAGCCTGCGAAGTTGCAGTAGCAACTGGTCTTGTTTTGGTGATCGGGGAAATCAGTACCAAATCTGAGTATGTAGATATTCCTGCCATCGTACGCAATACCATTAAAGAAATTGGCTACACTCGTGCAAAATATGGTTTCGATTATAATACTTGTGCAGTGTTGAGCTCACTTAATGAACAGTCAGCTGATATTGCTCAAGGCGTAAACTCTGCTCTCGAGCACCGTGATCCAGCACAATTGGCTGAAGAAACAGCAAATATTGGTGCGGGTGATCAAGGCTTAATGTTCGGTTTTGCTACGAATGAGACACCAGAACTGATGCCGTTACCGATCGCTTTGTCTCACCGTATTGCTCGTCGCTTATCTGAAGTTCGTAAGAACGGAACCTTGGAATATTTGCGTCCTGACGGGAAGACACAAGTTACGATCGAGTATCAAGATGAGAAGCCTGTACGCGTGGATGCTATCGTAGTATCTACACAGCATGCGGAAGAAATTTCTCTTGAACAAATTCAGGCAGATATTAAAGAACATGTAATTATGCCGGTTGTTCCTGCGGAACTGCTCGATGCTGAAACTAAGTATTTTATTAACCCAACAGGACGATTTGTGATTGGTGGTCCTCAAGGGGATGCTGGTCTGACTGGACGAAAAATTATCGTTGATACGTATGGCGGATATGCTCGTCACGGCGGCGGCGCATTCTCTGGTAAGGATCCAACTAAAGTGGACCGTTCTGCGGCTTATGCAGCTCGTTATGTGGCGAAGAATCTTGTAGCTGCGGGTCTAGCTGATAAATGTGAGATCCAGCTTGCTTATGCCATTGGTGTGGCTACTCCTGTCTCGATTAATGTGGATACATACGGAACAGGTAAAATCAGTGAGGAAAAGATGGTTCAACTGATCAGCAACAACTTTGATCTTCGCCCTGCGGGTATTATCTCCATGCTTGATTTACGTAAACCAATTTATAGACAGACTGCAGCATACGGCCATTTTGGACGGACTGATGTTGATCTTCCTTGGGAACGCGTAGATAAAGCGGAATTACTCAGAGGTCAAGCAGGATTGTAGTTAATTATATGTTCTTATAATTCGTTAAGCCCGCAAGTTGGCACTTAGTGTCAGCTCTGCGGGCTATTTTTATGTAATGGGCAGAATTAGGATTGATTCTAATCATAGAGAAGTAGACTACTAAACTTTGTAAGCCCTTTAACCGAAATATAAGAATATACATAAAGACGTTAGTATGGTTTGAGAGGAGTCTATCACGGCATGAAAAGAAAAATTTCAATATGGACGGCAATTTTTCTAGCGGGAGAACTGGTACTTGGAGCAGGGTATCCTTCTATCGGAATTGGAATATCGGCAGTACATGCTGCAGCGGAATTTGGCATTAGTGTGTCGCCAGCACCTGGAGCAACCTTTGTAAATATCGGGTCATCTCTTAAATTAAGCTTTGATCGTCAAGTAAACCCACAGGCTGGAGAAATTACGATCACGGGTCAGGGTGATAGTACACCTTTTGTGACGATTCCTATTGGTAGTTATGGTTTAATTGGTAGTTCAAAAGATTATGAGCTTAAATTAGGGCCAAACCAACAATTCACTCCGAATAAGGCATACACGGTCACAATTCCCAAAGGATTGTTCAAAGATAACGAGGGTAATGAATCAGGACTTACTTCATGGGCATTTACCACCGCTCCTGAGAGTAATACGGCTATCACGGCAGGCAACTTTTCACCGGCTAGTAATGCAAGAGTAGATGCCGGGAGTTTAAAGGAACTTAGTCTGACACTAAATAAGCAGCTGTTAAAAGGTGGGGGCTCTATCCGAATCCTGTCCTCAGCAGATAATACAACAGTGCAAGAGTTCAGAATAAAGGATGATGACACTAGAGTTAACGTTCTGACTGATGCTAACTCTACTACAGTTAAATTAACGCTAGAGAAAGCATTGGCAGCCGGAGGGAATTACTATGTTCTTATTGATGCCTACGCTTTTAAGGATGTTGATAATCGAACGTTCTCTGGTATTTCTAGCGGCAATGTATGGAGTTTCTCTACAAAAGGTGTAGCTGAAATTCCGATGACTCCATCACCGGCTAATGGTACAGGTGGTGTATCTACCACAGGAGCGCTACAGCTTACTTTTGACCGTCCTATGATGCCTGCATCAGGTGTGATTACGGTGTCCCCAGGGGCTGTTAACGATGCTAGAACGAGATGGCTTAATGTGAACTCGCCAGCGGTTACTGGAGGAAGCAGCAGAACCATAACATTGAATCCGGCATTAGCAGCCTCACCTCTGCTAAATGGCACTCAATATACAGTTACCATCCCCCAAGGTGCTTTTTATGACCAAGATGGAAATATATTTCCTGCCTCGGGCGCTTACACTTGGACCTTCACAACGGTATCTTTGACTGGACTTGGCGTAAGTGCATTGAATCCATCTGATCGAAGTGAATCTATTGCTAACAACAGATCCTTTTCGATCGCTTTTAATCGGGATGTGAATTATAACGGTGCAGTGGCCAATGGTGTGGCTCTATATAAAAGCGGAGGATCTCAGGTGCCGGTTAACGTTACTCGGAGTACCACTACAGCTAAAGAATTTATAATCACACCTTCTGTAGCGTTAGATAGTGATTCAACTTATTACATTGATATCGCTAAAGGGGCTTTTGTAGACGCAAGTGATGCCAACGTTCTATATGAAGGATTAAGTGGTAAAAATTCATGGAGCTTCAAGACCTTGTCTCTGGACAAAACTGCTCCACAGCTCACATCTGCACAGCTTGAGAATAACCGAACGATTCGTCTGAAATATAATGAGTCGCTCAATTCATCCATAGCGTTGTTGACCTCAAGCTTTGGAGTTACGGTGAATGACGAGAATCGAGCGATTGAAAGCGTCTATATTCAGGGAGACAGCGCTTATCTGGTGCTGAGTACAGGAGTAGCTGTTGGGCAGATTGTAAAGGTCAGCTATAATGGCGGACTGCGGACCATTCAGGATCCAAGCGGAAATGCGGCGAGCACTTTTAGCTCTAAACAGATCACGAACTCCATCGAGTCCTCCATGCCGACACCTAAAGATGGGAGAATCACAGGGAGATCCGTAGTATTAAACTTTAACGATACACTAAAATCAGTTTCCTATTACGCTCATAACCAGTTCTCAGTGACTGCAGATGGAAGCTCACTTGGGGTCAACTCGATCAGTTCCAGTGGCAATACAGTAAATTTAACATTGGCTAGTGAAGCATCAAATGGACAGAATGTTCGGGTATCCTATTATGCAGGTTCTTATCCTTTGCAAAATTCTTATGGACAAAATATTGCGGACTTTACTGATTTCAATATCCGTAACAGTAACGATACGATTGCGCCAGTGTTTCAAAGTGCAACCGGAGGCGGCACTAAAATCATTTTAAATTATAATGAAGGCTTGTCTACAACCAATCTCCCACTGAATAGTCAATTCTCTGTTTTAGTGGGCAGCACGCCTAATTATGTAACTAATGTATCGGTCAGCGGCACTCAGGTTACTTTAACGCTTCAGAAAGCGCTGACGTTGAATCAGAATGTGACCATATCTTATGTGCCGGGTTCTGCCGGGGTGAGCGATTTGAATGGAAACCGAGCGGCGTATATTAACCTGCAGCCTGTATCCATTTCGGAGAATAGCGGCACCACTGTTCCGGAGATTAATTCAGCGGCCGTGTCGGGTGACGAGCTAACAGTTACTTTTGCAAAAAATATGCAGGCATCCGGTTCCCTCTTCACCAATCAGTTCGGAGTTAGAGCAGATAGCAGCAGCGTAGGAGTGCAATCCTACTATATCTCAGGCAATATTCTGAAGATAACATTATCCTCAGCTGTAAAAACCGGGCAAGCTGTCGACTTATCCTATATGTCTGGTAACGGTATGATTAAGGATTTGAGTGGGAATATACTATCCTCATTCTCAGCAATATCAGTTCAGAATCTAACCGGCGTGACCACCGGATCTGGAAGTCGTCCATCCTATCTGGGAACACTTGCAACGAGTGAGTTTGGAAAAGAGTATCTACTGTTAAAGAGCGACTCCTCACAAATTGTGGATGACCGTTCTTTATACAATCAATCCGTAAAAAGATATACTATAAACGCAGATCGAATAGCTGCAAGTTATGAATATCTGAATAAGATGAACAATGATATATTAGCTTTTGAGGTTCCTTCCACCGAGCAAGCAGCTTTTGTATCCGTTCCTCTAAAACCATTGCTCGATGCGGTAAATCGTAATAAAAATACTAAGTTTATGATTCGTCATGGAGATAACCTATTTAGCGTAGGGCTCAATGATATGGATATGAACGGGCTTGCGAGCAGCCTGAACTCGGACAGTAAAAATATTTCGCTCGTGCTTCGCTTGGATAAAGTTCCAGCAGGCACATTTACACCTTTTGAGCAAAAGCTGCAAACGTTGGGTATGCGAACCGTTACTAGTCTCACGGATGTACGTGTGACGGCGATCGTTAGCGGTAATTATTCGAATGCCAAGGCACTGGCTGTACCAGGAGAATACACCGTACGTACTACTTCTTCGTTAAATAGTGCGCAGACATCTGTAGTCAGATTAGATCCTTCTTATGACGATGCAGCTTATCTACCCACAAAAATCAGTACGGTAGGCAGCTATACGATTATTCGTGCTCGAACCACCGGTAATCAAGTGCTAGGGACCTTCTTGTCTCTCCGGACTTTCACGGATATGAGTAAGCACTGGAGTAATGCGATTGTAGCTGAGCTTGGCGCTAAGAGTATTATCGATAGCAGCTACGGCAATGCGTTTAATCCGGAGAAAAAAATTACCCGCTCTGAGTTTGCTGTTATGCTTAGTCGGGGTCTGGGTTTGCTTGGAGATCGTGAGACAGCACAACGCTTCCGAGATGTACGGCCTTTCACACAAACAGGAGACTATATTGGTGCAGCGGCTAAAGCTGGACTTATTACAGGGAACACGGATGGTACTTTCCGTCCGAATGATAATATAACACGCGAGCAGATGGCGATCATGATGATCCGTGCGATGGAATATACCAATCATCCTATTACACTAAGCGGTACTTCTGCCTCAACACTTGCAAGATTCAAGGATAAGGCAAAGATTCAGAATCAAAGTGCGGAGTTCGTCGCAAAGGCAGTGCAGTCAGGGATTATTTTGGGCATGACAGTAAGTGAATTTGGGCCCCAAGGCAATGCCACCCGTGCTCAAGCTGCCGTGATGTTACAACGGATGCTGAAACAGGCTGATTACTTGTAAACAACTCTTATAGATAACCAAACAATTGGTAAAGCCCGGCAATTATGCCGGGCTTTTTTTGTCGTCTAATTATGACAGTTTTGACTCTATAAAGCTTGAAATCTCTCAATTTCGCAACTTTTTGGCTTATTTTCAGTCTATTAAAAGAGTACTAGAAAAATAGGAACCAGTTTCCAGACATTGATATGGACTGATAGAGTACAAAAGAGATGGGAGAGTTACGTTGAAATGAATGAAGTTTTCATGGAGAAGAAGAGTAGCGAGGTTGTACGGGGAATAAGATTATCTTCCACTAAAAAGTGGATTGCTGCTTCATTGGCTGGTGTGTTATGGATTATGCCGGTAATCGGCAGTGAAGGTATGATGCTGTTTGGTCAGGGGTCTGCACCAATCGCAGCTGCAGCCACAGCTCCTTTTAAAGTAAGTAAGCTGGGAGAAGAAGTGATTACTTCGGGCGCCATTATGATGAAATATAAATATACTACTACACGTTCTGGGGCGAGTGCTTCTGGGCTTGCGGATGTCATTCGTGTAGATCTTAACAATCCATATGTTTCTTTAGATGTAATGACTGGTAAAGGTGGAAACCTGACTACGCGGCAAAGTACTGGCGGGATGGCCAAGGAAACTGGAGCCGTGGCCGCAGTAAATGGCGATTATTTTAATACAGGTGGAGAGGGTGCTCCGATCGGTGGACAAGTATCAGGTGGAGTACTGGTGTCTACCCCTTCACAATTGGATGGAATGTATGCCTTTGCAGTGACAAAAGATCGCAAACCTATTATTGACGAGTACAGCTTTGAAGGGATGGTAACCGCGCCAGATGGCGCACAGTTTGAGATCTCCGGTATCAATAAAGGCGCTTATAGCCCTGAAGGCGGCAGCTCGACTTATAGTCATGCTAATGCTATGTATATCTACACAGATGTATGGACTGCACTCGACCGCCCTAAAAATAGCTCTACCACTCCAACAGAGGTACTTGTTGAGAATGGTGTAGTTACTCAAATCTCAGAAAATGCTGCACTCCCTATGGCGGTTCCAAAGGGAGCTTATATTTTGCGGGCACATGGCTTAGCCGCACGATATGTTACTGCCCATTTGACGGTAGGACAACCTGTAACAAGTGTGTATTCCCTGAAATCTAAGACTACAAAGCAATCGCTAGATCCTGCGAGTCTACAAACAATGATTGGCGGACATACGATTCTAGTAAATAACGGAAAAGCAGCAACGTTCTCTCGTTCTACTAGCAGCATTGGAGGCTATCGTGCACGCACGGCTTTAGGATATTCTCAAGACGGACGTTATGTATATATCATAGCTACTGAGAAAAATGGCAATAGTTCAGGGATGTCTCTAACCGAATTGCAATCATTCATGACCAATATTGGAGTCTGGAAAGGTCTTAATCTCGATGGAGGCGGCTCTACAACGATGGTAGACCGGCCCCTCGGTGAAACCTCTACTACTCTCACTTTTAATACAGAGTATGGCACAGAGCAACGCAGTATCGTTAACGGGCTTGGTGTCTACACTAACGCACCGCAAGGTGAAGTCAAAGGAATCAAAATTAGCGGAAGTTCCGCACTGCTGGTTGGACAAAAGGCAACATATTCTTTAAAGGGTTATGACACTTACTACAACCCTATTGATGTAGCAGCAGGTAATCCTACATGGGTATCAAGCGGCGGAAGCGCAACGGTAAGTGCAGGTGAAGTAACGGCAGTGAAGCCAGGTACCGTTACCTTAACGGCTAAAAGCGGTTCTGCAAGCGCCTCTACAACTGTTACAGTTCTGGGTGGTAATGATCTATCCAGTATGAGTGTAGGTACAGCTACAGCGCCACTGACAGCCGGAACTACTGTGTCTGTCCCTGTTACAGCGGCAACGAAGAGTGGAACAACTATCATTGTTCCGGATTCAGCACTGAAGTGGGAGTTTGTAGGCTTTAAGGGAGCCGTGAAAGATGGCAAGCTTACTGTAAACGCCGTTGATGCAGGGGTTACTACAGGTTATGCTATTGCCCGTTATGATGGATTTAGTGCAGTGGTTGTATTATCAACAGCAGCAGCTACAACATGGGAAGATTTCGAGAAGGTAAGCTATCCAATCGACTTTACTACCAATGTTCCAGCGGTACAGGGTACTGCAACGATAGTGGATGGAACGGCTGAAAGAGTAGGCTCCAAGGTGCTTTCACTCAGTTATGATATGACGGCTGGCAGCGGCAAAATGTATGCTTATGCTCAGCTTAATGGTACAAGCGGCAAAACAGTTCCAGCGCTTGCAACTTCGATGTCGGTTGATGTGATGGGCGATATGAGCTTGAATTGGCTGCGTGCTGAATTTGTAGACAACAGTGGAGCTACAGCTTATGTGGATCTTGCGAAGATCATCGATTGGAATGGTTGGAAGAACATTAACATTGACTTGTCAGGCTCAGGCATTAAATTCCCAGCAACGCTGAAGAGACTCTATGTTGTCAACGTAGAGGAAGGCCAAGATGAACGGGCGAAGACGGGTACAGTTGCCGTTGATAATATCAAGTTTACAATGCCATCGCTTTCTAGTGATGCAGGCTTACCGAAAGGTACGGCTTCCATGAGCATTGGTTCAAAAGCAATGACCGTAAACGGAACAAAGAAAGCTATTGATGTAGCTCCAATTGTAAAAGACGGCAGTACTTATGTGCCAATTCGGTATGTCCTTGATGCTTTCGGAGGCAGCGCTACTTGGGATCAGGTGAATAAGAAGATCATGGTATTACGCGGAGCCAAGGCACTGGATCTTACCGTAAATAAAAAAGAATATCTGCTGAACGGCAAACGTCAAAGTGCTGAAGTAGCACCAATCATTTTACAAGGTAGGACTTTAGTACCGTTAAGACTAGTTTCTGAACAGCTAGGATTAACTGTAAAATGGGAACAGAAAACGAAGACCGTAACTATCGAATCGTGATATGTTAATATAAAGGAAAACCTTTAAAACGATTCGATAGAAAAGGGGCAAGCATCCGTGGAATTTCAAGCCGATGCGATTGATCGCGTCATTAAAAATACCATCGACGTGATGGAGAGCAGCAAGTATCAGATTTTTGAAATATTGCAGGTTGCGCGTGATGAACTTGCTGCACTCAACAAAGAACTGCAGCGGGTCATGGACGAAACGGATGAGACATTGAAAAAAGTAGACAAGCTGGAGCTGCAGTATCATCGCTCCAGAATCCGGCTGACAGAGGTCAGCCGGGACTTTGTCCGCTACTCGGAGAAGGATATCCGTATTGCCTATGAGAAGGCTACGGAGCTACAGCTCGAACTCATGATGACGCGTGAGCGAGAGGTCTATCTTCGATCAAGACGTGATGAATTACAAATGCGAGTGCGCAGTGTCGAAAATTCTGTAGAGCGCGCAGAGTCAATTGGTTCGCAAATGAGCGTAGTGCTCGAATATTTGTCGGGAGAACTAGGTCAGGTGACGAGAATTGTCGAATCTGCGAAGAACAGACAGATGATAGGACTCAAGATAATCCTGGCTCAAGAGGAAGAACGGAAGAGAATTGCCCGGGAAATTCATGATGGTCCTGCTCAAATGCTGGCGAATCTAGTCCTTAGGACGGAAATTGTAGAAAGAATGCTGGTAAAGCAGGAATTTGGGTTGGTGCAGGACGAAGTAATAGATTTGAAAGGACAGGTTCGATACAGCCTGGAAGAAATGCGTAAGGTCATCTTTAATTTACGACCGATGGCTCTCGATGATTTGGGATTAATTCCGACTTTGCGGAAATATGTGCATGATTTTGAGGAGAAGACGAAGCTGAGGACGACCTTGGAAACCAGAGGTCAGGAACATCGACTATCTTCAGCCATGGAGGCAGCGGTATACCGATTGGTCCAGGAAGCTTTGTCTAATGCAGCTAAACATGCCTACCCGAGTTTCGTATTGGTAGAGATTACTTACCAAGCGCAGTTAATTAAGATTGTGATTAAGGATAATGGGTTAGGTTTTAATGTGCAGAAATTAAAAAATCCGCAGGGCAATCGTGAAAGCTTCGGGCTAGTAGGTATGCGGGAACGTGTAGAGCTGCTTGAAGGCAGAATGGAAATCATATCAGCCGAGAATCAGGGGACAACAATCGTGATCCACATTCCGACGAACGTGGAGAAAGGGAAGGAGTAATGTGATGGAGAACTTAAACTCTACTAAAACGCCCATTAAAGTTCTTTTGGCGGATGATCATCAGCTTTTTCGTGAAGGGCTGAAACGTATTTTGAATATGGAGGAGGATATCGAAGTCATCGGTGAATGTGGTGACGGTATCCAGGTCTTAGAGTTCTGTAACGGAACTAAACCAGACATCGTACTGATGGATATTAATATGCCAATTGAGAATGGCGTGGAGGCCACTCAAAAACTGCGGGAAATGTTCCCGGAGGTTAAGGTAATTATTTTATCGATTCATGATGATGAGAGTTATGTTTTTGAAACCCTTCGTAAGGGTGCCAATGGTTATTTATTGAAGGATATGGAGGCTGAATCCCTTATTAATGCGATCCGTTCGGTCTGTGAGGGACACGCTTTTATTCATCCAAAGGTTACCGGAAAGCTAATCAATCAATTGCGGCGCATGACTTACCTTAATGAGACTGGAGTAGCTGCTGATACGGTAGTGAAGGAAGCCGGTGTTAAGTTTGTGGCCGGTGACAACAATCCTCTAACACGTCGTGAAGCGGAAGTTTTGCGCCTAATGGCGGAAGGTAAGAGTAACAAAATGATCGGTGAGTATTTGTTTATTAGTGAAAAAACGGTCAAAAACCATGTTAGCAGTATTTTGCAAAAAATGGAAGTTGATGATCGTACGCAAGCTGTAATTAACTCGATCAAATATGGTTGGGTAACCTTATAAGAATATTTACAGATTTACGGTACATATAGGAATGAATTCAAGGAGAGCACAGCTTGTTCCTTTAAAATATAAGAAAGTATAAGTTTCACTCCATACTTTATGTCTTATATTTCTCGCTTAAACGCTTACCGTCCTTGCAAGGACGCCGAAGGCGTTTATGCTTGATAGGAACTCTGGGCAGTCACCGACCTTTTAAAGCCGGCATATAGTGTTGGTATACAGAGGAGGTGCATCTCCATGGTAGCCCAGTTGATATGGATTGCGGCTGTTTATGTATCCGCTGCAGTGATTATTCATATGCTGCATAATAGGCAGAAGGTGCGGCAGACACCGCAGTCCGTGAAATGGATTCATTATATTTTGATTACTCGCAATCATGCATCTGTTGTGGAATGGTACATTCGGGCGCTGACATTTCAAGCTTTTTTAACCGGAAAACGATTTCGAGTAACGTTCATGGATGATGGCTCGAGCGATGGAACCCTTGGAATTGTCTCCAGGATGGCCGATAGTGGCTGCTCTATCGATCTTGCAACATCTATGTACACTTTTCAGGTGAGTGAAGAAGAGTTGGGGCAACAAGGGATTGTGGTAGACTTGCGGTTGTCAGTGCAGTCTGTTTCGTTGCCTTTTATGGGGATGGCAGGAAGTAGGGGATGCGAATCAAAGCGCGACAGATCTTAAGTGAATATGTGAGTAACGGGTGAAGCACACTCTCCAAGAAATGGAGGAGTGTGCTTTTTGCGTTAGAGGCTGGGAAAGTAGTGTGGGCAAGAGTGATTAATGGTGAGACTTAAGGAGGCCGATTTTATGCGAGCTGCTGTATATGCCTTGGAATGTAGGGGGATCTGGAGTGTTTGGATTTCTTTAGATCTTACAGTAGATAGATGGTGGTGGTCTGGCGCTGGGCTGGAGAGTCAAGGTAGAGGCTTAGTAACGGAGGACAAGCTGGTTTTATTATCTCCTGCGCTGCCGCTGGGGTGGACGGTGAAGCTGCGCGATCGGTTTAAACAAAGAGACGGGATGAGGAACTGGGGGGCTAAGGAGTGGGGGCAATACGTAAGCAGTGTTCTTGAGCCTGAGTTGAAGGAGGAACGGGAAAGGAAGGGTGGCTTAGTGATAGGGTATCGCTATGGCAGGCTTCTGAAATAAGTGGGCGATTTATAGAACAGTCTAGAAAGAACAATGAATGCAGAGGAAATGACCTCGATTATGCTTTGCTTGAATCGGAGGTAGAACAATTCGTACATGCGGTGGCCGGCCGCTCTTTACTGCAGCCGGGCTTGCGCGCTGCTGCTGCGTAGCGCAGCGCTTCCGGCCGTGCGGTGCACGGCCGCCCTTGACCCCACCGCGGCCGCAGGCCGGTGGGGGCTCAGCCCAGCGCAGGCGGGAGCCGCTGGCTCTGCGCTGGGTTTTCTGGCGGAGCGGCGCGAGCGCTCCGCCAAAACGCGCCCAGAGCGTTTCCTGCTCTGGGCGGTAACGGGAGCCGGGAAGACAGAAATGATCTTCCCGCTCCTAGTGGCCGTGCTCGCCGCCGGTGGGCGGGCGCTCGTAGCGACGCCGCGGCGCGACGTCGTACTCGAGCTCGCTCCGCGGCTCGCGAAGGCTTTCCCGGCGGAGATTCTCGCCGTGCTTTATGGCGGCAGCGCAGAACGCTGGGTGAGTGGTCGCTTAACGCTCGCGACCATATTATGGCATAGTTAATTTCTATTTATTGGAAAATTCCCCTTGCACCACAACCAAAATCTATATCTCTACTTTTACTCAAGGATAGACTATAATACAGGATGTGCCTGTTTTTAGTATAAAGTCTTGGATTATTCCGTCCATTCTAATAGCGGAGGTGTTCATGATAAAACACAAAGTACTAATTGTTGAAGATGAAATTCTAGTGAGGATGGGTTTGAAAAACTCCATTCAATGGAGTAAGTTCAACATGATTGTTGCAGCAGAAGCATCAAATGGGCAGGAAGCTTGGGATATCTTTCTGAAGGAAAAGCCGGATGTAGTCATTACTGATCTTCGTATGCCTATACTCGATGGTATGGCATTGATTAGCAAAATCCGCGAGATAGATAAAACATGCAAAATTATTATCTTAACCTGTGTTGAGGATTTTGAAAATTCGCACAAGGCCATAAAGTACAGTGTCACAGATTATATATTGAAGCTTAGCATGACATGGGATGAGATTGATGCCGTTCTTAGGAAAACGAAAGTAGAACTTGAAAAGACGAATCGGGAAGTTAGCCTGTACGAAGCTTCAGAAGATAACAAGGAGGAACTGAAGCAGTGTCTGATTAAGAGTTTTATCGATATAGATGCAAGCGAACAGGACAATTTGTCAAATCAGGTTTCGGTACTGGAATGGAAGGTCAAGCCCTACAATCTCGTTGTAGGTATCATGCATATCGATACTGACCGAAATTCTACACAAAGCACTAGTAAGGAGCATAAACAAATTAAAAGTCTTGCTATTACGAATATGCTTACCGAAAATTTTGAAAGAATACCTGGCTCGGAGGTTATTTATGAAAGCGATTACCGATATGTGATCATTTTCAACGCTGATAGCCTTCATACAGACATTGCCTGTGATAATCAATGGCAGCATGGTATAAAACCGATATTGGATCATACTGAAAGTGTCATGATGATGTACCTGAACGCCTCAGTTGTCTTTGGTTTTAGTTCTTTGGGAACAGGCTTCAGCTCATTGAAGAAGCTTTACCATGAAGCATCTGCCGCATTGCAAGAAAGTTACTTTTTCAATAGGGAAAATAAAATGTTCTACGCAGATGGATTTAACAGTAGCAGCCCGGAGGATATCTGCAACCGCATTATAGATGCAATGAAAAATAATGAAAGAATAAACGAATTATTTGCTTCAGGAATGGATGAGATCGAGAGGAAAGTCTCATGCTTTTTAAACGAATGCACAATTGATTCAGAAAATATTCGCATGTTATTTTATAAATTGATCAATTGGCCAGCAGAGATTTTCAAACTTACGAATGAAATGCTTGAAGTATCTATGTATTCCTGTATGAATGAAATATTTAAATGTGATGTAATGGAAGACATGATCGAAGCCTATATACGATATCTAATTGAATTAGCGGATATAAAATCCGAAAAAATGATTTACAGCAGAGAGGTCAGTGGCATCGTTAATTATATCAACACGAATTACATGAAAGATATTTCATTAGGTGAGGCGGCTCAAAAAGTAAATAAGAGTCCGGGTTATATTAGTGGTTTGTTCAAAAAGGAAATGGATATGAGCTTTACTGAGTATCTTATATGGGTAAGAATCAATAAAGCAAAGGAACTGCTTGCCTCGACTTACCTGAAATTATACCAGATATCTGAAAATGTCGGATTCACAGATTATAGTTATTTTAGCCGCGCTTTCAAAAAACAGACGGGCACTAGGCCGCAATATTATCGTGATCAATGGGGAACTTTACAAATTGGTGATGAAAATGGGTAAATTCATTAGAAACTTATTACAACGCCAAACCCTGTTTAAGGAATTTGTAATTGCTTTCACTATAGTAAGTATGATCATGACGATTTTAGGTTACTTGTTATATTACAATACAACTTTTAAAATACTTCAAAACCGTCAGGAAATAGAGACTATTCAGCAGTTTAAGCAGCTGGATAGGAATTTCATTAATTTTTTCGATAGTATTAATAAAGTATCTGTCATTTTATTGGATAACCTTTCAAAACGTTATAATTCCGAATATGAGGATGGAATAAGTCAACTGATGAAAATAAATGATTATTCGGATGACAATGCAATTAGTCTTCTCAATAACATGGGCAATGATTTTAGTCAGCTTATGGAGGAGAATAGTTTGATCGATTCCATATTTATCTATACAGGCAAGGGTGGTGTTATTGGCAGAAGAGCCACTTTTTCCAAAAGCCAGATAAGAGGGGAAATGGATGAATACGTTTACAAGTCAGGCTTGTATGAGAATATTGTAGAAAATTATCCAAAACTTCAATGGTTTGGAGGAAACAATATTCAAAATATAGGAGGATTCGATGATCATGGGAGCAGCGATAATGATGCCAGCTTGATTACAGCGGCTAGAAGCTTCAAAAGTATCTATTCAGACAATTCCAATGGGTCTAACGGAGTTCTTCTGATTAATATCAATGAAAGCGAATTGACGGATTATTATAAATATGCATTTGATTATGACAAATCAAATGCATATATTGTCGATACGTCAGGTAAGATTATTTCAGGAGTTGACAATTCGCTTCTGGGTACAAAAAGTACGGAATTTAATGAAATCGATTTGAAGAAAGATTATGGAAGCTTCGTGCAGAAAGATGGTAAAGACAAAAAAAACATATTTTATTATAAAGTCAAATATACGGGATGGATATTGTTTTATGAAGTTCCTTTATCCATGTATAGAAAAGATATAAATATACTAAACAAGATATTGGTACTTATCTTTGTCATTAATTTGATTCTGATCTTAGCCATTTCTTTATTGATCATGAAACGTATAACGATACCGCTTAATTCATTAACATCTGCAATGCGGAAAATCGGAAATGGCAGTCTGGGACTTATGATTAATAACTCTTACAATAATGAATTTGGTCTCCTGGCCAAGAGATTCAATCAGATGTCGCTTGATATAGAGAATTTGATGAAAGAAAAGGAGGAAATCGAAAAGAAAAAACGAGAACAGGAGATAGCTGCGTTACAGGCGCAAATCAACCCGCACTTCATTCTAAACACGATAAATACAATCAAATGGATGGCTGTTTTGGCCAACACTTCAAATATCGCTGAAAGTATGTCGGTGTTTGGTGATCTCTTGAAGCCTTTGTTAAAAATGAAATCGGATTTCAATACGGTAAAAGAAGAAATTGAATATCTGAAGAATTATGTGAAAATTCTTAATTACCGTTATGGAAATATAATCAAGCTCAATGTTGAACTTCCGGATGAATTGTTTGAATATAAACTGCCTCGCTTTATATTGCAGCCAATCATTGAAAATGCAGTTCAGCATGGGATGGATAGCACGAATCAGCCGTTTATGATCTCAATTACAGCCGCTGCCGAAGATGAAAACATCCAAATAAAGGTTTGCAATAATGGAAAAGAAATCAGCAAGGAAAAGTTGGATGAAATAAGACTGTCATTACGCCATCCTATAGACAGCGAGAATAACGCTTCGAGCCGAATAGGCCTTAGCAACATTGAGAAACGGCTTAATATCTATTATGGACATGGCTACGGCTTAGCAATTGATAGTAATGAAGAGCGCAATACAGTTGTAACCATAATAGTACCCATGCAAGGATAGAAGATTAGACAGAATATGCTCATATTCCATGATAAAAGTATAGGTGTCCAGAAATGTGAGAATAGTCCATGCAAGTCTATACTTTGTGGCCTTCGGGTCTACAAAGTTTTTTTTATTATGGTAAGAAAACGTATAACTGTCCATTGAGCGAGAGTAATAGTATTTCGTATAATTCAATCAACCCATTGAAATGAAAGCGTTTGCCAGTTCTCGAAGAACAGAAGGAAGTAGATCAACTCAAAAGGATGGAGATTATGGAAATTAGATTAAAATCTAATAGAAAAAGAAAACCGATGGGCAGAGCCCCCTTTTTACTGTCATTGCCGTTTGTAGCATTCTTTATTGTCTTTTCTTATATACCGTTATTTGGTTGGGTCTATGCATTTTTTGACTATAGGCCAGGAGTTCCTCTTTTAAAAACACCTTTTGTTGGACTCAAGTATTTCTTGGAGATTTTCAGGGAATGGAGTCAGACCGGTATTGTAATTAGGAATACATTGGTATTGAGTTTTTTTGGTATCTTGTTATCACCTTTAGCGGTAGTGTTCGCGATATTGTTAAATGAAGTTAAGAGCAAACGATTCAAAAGTTTCATCCAAACAACGACAACACTACCCAATTTTATAAGTTGGATCATTGTCTATGGTCTTATGTATTCCATTTTTTCAATGGATGGCATGGTTAACACTGTCTTTATGAAGCTTGGTCTGATCGACCAACCACAGAACATCTTTGGTAATGCAGACATTGCATGGTATTTCCAAATTGCGTTAGGTCTATGGAAGGGTCTTGGATGGAGTGCGATTATTTACCTTGCTGCCATTGCAGGGATCGATCAAGAGCAGTACGATGCTGCTAAGGTTGACGGAGCAGGACGTTGGAGATGTATGTGGAATGTAACGCTCCCGGGAGTAATAACGACATACCTTGTGCTGCTACTGCTCGGAATAAGCAATATTCTGTCAAATGGATTTGAGCAGTATTATGTATTTAATAATCCGCTTGTTTCAGAAAAATTGATGGTTCTAGATCTGTATGTATATAACATGGGCATTGTATACGGTCAATATTCTTACTCGATCGCGATTGGGATTTGGAAGACAATCGTAGGTATAGCCATGCTGTTAACAGCCAATCAAATTTCTAAAAAATTACGAGGTGATTCTATTATATAGCCTGGTGTTTACTGAAAAGTAACTATTAATTGATTGGAGTAATGAGAATGAAACATAAACTAACATTGAATGATATCATTTTTAATATAGCCAATTATGCTTACTTCGCATTGTTTGCTTTAATGTGTATCTATCCATTTTATTACGTATTCATTTATTCGGTCAGTATTCCGGGCGAAGCATTAGGCGGAGTGACTTTATTGCCGCTTGGATTTACTCTTGCAAACTATGAGATGCTATTAAAGTTGCAGAATATACCTAACGCGTTTTTAGTGTCGGCTGGGAGAACAGTTATAGGTACGATCATCACGATCATATGCAGTTCCTTTTTTGCTTACCTGGTCACGATTCCCTATATGTGGTACCGGAAATTTATTTACCGCTTTGCAATATTCACGATGTACTTCAATGCCGGTATCATTCCGTGGTATTTAACGATGAAGGAAATTGGCCTGAAAGATAACTTCCTAGTTTATATCATCCCGTCTGCGGTTTCTGTTTTCTTCGTCATCCTAATAAAAACCTATATAGAACAATTGCCGGGGTCACTCTCCGAATCCGCGATGATTGATGGAGCAGGCGTTATCAGGATCTTTGCCCAGATTATTTTCCCGCTGTCAAAGCCAATTGTAGCGACCATTGCTGTATTCTCGGCGGTAGCACAGTGGGGCTCATGGTTTGATAATCTGTTGCTCGTTTCCGATCATAAACTCCAAACCTTGCAACTCATCTTATACCAGTATCTTAATTCCAGTCAGATATTAGCAAATATGTCGGCCCTTGATCTGGCAAGAGGCGCTGCCGTGAACGCGGTAACGCCGCAGTCCATTCAGGTAACGATAACGATGTTAACTACTTTGCCAATTATCCTAGTATATCCTTTCCTCCAGCGTTACTTTGTTAAGGGAATCATGATAGGTGCAGTAAAAGGCTAGAGTTGTTAGTGAATGTTGGGGGTGTAAGATGGAACTTGCATCTCATGACATATACCTTGAAAGCGCAGCTAAGTGCTTTCGGGAACGTTTTTCTCGAAAAAAGGGAGGCATTACAATGAAGAAGTTGAAATACTCAGCAATTGTTGCGGTTGTTCTTTCGGCAGCTCTATCCATTACAGCATGCAGCAGCGCAAACAACTCACCCACTTCAACAGATGGTTCCAGTAACAATTCACCAAAAGTAAACAATTCATCCACCGCGGCTCCACTTCCAGATATTACGCTTACACTTCGCGGGTCAGATTCACCTGTTCCAGGTGTTCAGAACAATGAAATCATGAATGAAATTGCCAAAGAACTTGGTATTAAAATCGACTATTCAACAAGAGATGCAACCAAGGACAAAGTGGTGCTTGCCGGTGGCGATCTGCCCGATATCATGCAGATAGATAATGTTGATCTGCCAACGTATATTAAAGGCGATCACATTATTCCGCTTGACGACCTTCTAACGGAGTATGGACAAGATATTGCAAAAAATGTACCCAAAATGGTCTCATTCAGCAAACAGCATCTTAGTGCGGATACCGGTAAGCTGTATGGGTTAACTACAAATATCGAAGTAAATAAGACTTCGTCGAGTCCAGTGTATAATTATGACATTGGGCCAACTCTCCGCTGGGATTATTACAAAGAATTAGGTTATCCCGAGATTACCAATGATGACCAATTACTGGATATATTAAAACAGATGCAGCAGAAATATCCGAAGACAGCTGACGGCAAGCCGGTTTACGGTATATCTGGGTGGACTGACTGGGGTCTATGGCCCTACTATGTATCCTATGCCTTCTCACATGGCTATATGGATGGCGTTGCGGATGCTTATCTCATCGATGCGAAGGGCAACCTTCAGTCAAACTTCACGGCAGAGGGCGGCATTTTCAAGGATGCAATGCAGTTTATGAACAAAGCGTATAATATGGGTCTCGTAGACCCGGAAATGTTCACACAGAAGAATACAGATTTTGTCGCAAAGGTAAAAAACCTTCAGATACTATCTGTCCAGAGCACCTGGTGGAATGGTGATGCCCAGAAGGCAATGCTTGCTCAAGGTATTAAGGAAGGCGGTTATTATCAAATTCCGGGTTTAACTCCATCAGTTTGGGAAGGCTATGGTTCTCCAATTCTCGGTGGTCTTAGCACTCGCAGCTTTGTTATTTCGAAAAACAGCAAGAATCCTAAAAGAGCGATGCAGTTTCTTAACTTCCTCTACTCGTATAAGGGCAGCCACCTCCTCAATAACGGTATTGAGGGGAAACATTGGGATTTAGAAAACGGCAAGCCTGAGTTTAAGGATGCAACATTAGAGGCAATGAAGACGGATTCGACGTTCAGAGAGACGTCAGGCATTGGTTTGTATGCAAATATGATAGGGCTGTTAGGCAACGACGACAGTGGTAACCCATTAACACTGGGTTCAACGGATAAGGCAATGAAGTTTAATGTGTCAGATGCCGATAAAGACTTTAACGCGCACTATGGAGTTGATTATCCGGGTCAAGCATTCATTAAAGCTCAGGAAGCAGGAAAGGCAAAGGTTGAGAAATTCGATACAACATGGCGGGACCTTATGCCTGAACAACCTAGTGATATCAAAATGATTGAAGGTAAAATATCGAATTACGAATTGCCATGGGTAGCCAAACTCATTCTGAGCAAGTCGGATGCCGAGTTTGAGAAGATGTGGACCAAAGGTGTAGAGGATATGAAAGCAATGGGATATGACGAATTAATGAAATGGACAATTGAAAACAATGCCAGTGCCGTTCAACAGGTCTCCGAAATAAATTAAAAATGTAATAAAATAGCAACAACAAACAATGTTTAAATAACGGATGGTTTCTTCGGAAAAGTCGAATTGTTCTCGATTTTTCGGTGATGAAACCATCCGTTACTTTATAAAGAGCAATTCCAGTTTGACACAGTGCCTTCCAATTACTGTGGAGATTGAGGTGTAGGATGATAGTCGGGAGCTGTGATGCTAAATGTATATTTGAAAGACTGTCAGGTGTCTATACAGAACCAGTCAGAGATGTCAATAAAGCCATCACCATACCGGACTGTTCGATTATAGGCAACGGGAAATAGCAGTAGATGTTGGAAGGAAGGGAGTTTGATGGTACTAAGCCTTGTACCATCTGCCTCCGCGAATGCCGAGAGGCTATATAATTGTAAGGCAGGAGGTATAAATATGAACAATACAAGTAGAATCAACGGAAAGTTCCACCATTCCGTGCGTATCCTGGCGCGGGAGAATGCGCCGGAAACGTATTCATCCGAGCCCACATTAGTGGAGCAGGCTAAGCAAGAGGCTGCCAGAAACGGTATGCGCCTGTGGTACTAACAGCCGGTCAAAGATTGGCAAACTGAGGGCCTTGTTCGGCAACGGATTCTTTGGTTCCGTGCTCTTTGGTGGCGTGATCAAGGATCGGATCCACCTCAATGATAAGACCCTCTAAACCGGCGGCCTGGAAACGTCGGGAAACTACAATGGCGGCAACCGGAGCACGCCGATGTCGATGGATACTGTCAAAAAAAATCAAGATGAGCTGGAAAGCCAATCATACAACAATGGCGGAGGCAATGTCAGCGATATGTTCGGCGACCTTAAGGGCATGGGAAGTTATCAGGACTTTGCTGACCTCTGGGTTGACTTCGCTCCCGCCGGACATACGGAAGCCGCGGCCAGAAACTATGTCCGCGACCTAGACCTCAACACTGGTATCGCTTCGGTTTCCTACCAGAACGACGACGATACCTTCCGGCGTGAGTATTTTGCCAGCTACCCCGAGAAGAATTTCTTACAAGTGAATTAAATCCATTAATAGTAGCGATAGAAGAATTAGACAGAAACGATAATTAATAATAACTCTTATGAAATAGGCGAACGTATCGGTAACGGGGGGGGGGATATAAGTATAACCACAAGTTGATAGATAAAGAATTTGCAATTAAGATTTTGAACCCAGCCTTTGTTCCAGAAGATGAAAAAGGAGAGTATAATAAGCGATTTTTTAGAGAGGGAAACATTCATTTTGATGTTAATCAGGCTCAATCTAAAAATTAGTGGTTGACGAATTTAAGTGAGCATAGAGCGAGGATGAAAATGGAAAAACATCTGCAAATCCTGTATCGTTGTAAGTCCTACCAAACAACAAAAGGAAATGACAGATGCCACTCCAGTATATCAACGAACTGCTCGAATTACCAGAGCTACAACTTCATAAGATCGTCTCCATGGATGCCCAGGAAGTTCACCTAGAGGCATCGCCAGTGGCCTACAAACAACCTTGTCCCATCTGCCATTCCGAACAAGAGGTGAAGCGTGACGGCCGCAACGCGACGGTTGCGGCTGCCGTAAGGAAGCTGGAGCTCGAAGGTCAACAGCGGGTTCGATTCATCGAAGAGAAGCAAATATTGCGCACCAACGTGCTTAATCGGTGGATAAGTCGTTCGATTCCAATGGCGGAGTTAAAGCAACGCTCGGAGATGGCTGACATTCCACTCCATCACCGAGCGTATGTCATCGTGACCGGCAGCATTCTAAGAAGCGATCAGGTAGGAGACAGCTTTCCACCCGATGTCCGTAACGAGATTGTATCCGAAGTAAGTGAAGTGGTTAGTACAGATGCTTCGGATTTGCTCTCTACGTACACAACGAGATTTTGTCGATTTCGACGGCGATATCGTGATTTTGTTCTCGAATCACGGCGGCAACTTGAACAGGGAAGTTTTGTATAGGGAACTGGAGAGCCTCTATGAGAGCGTCAGGGAGCGATGGCGAATCGATATGCTGTTCTCCATAGGCGCGACCGTTGGCAGTTAACTTGAGGTGCCCGCGAGCTATCGGCAGGCTAAAGAAATACAGATTCAGAGAGTGATTAACAGTGACCGGTTTATCGTCGACGGGGAACATGCTGGTATGCGGGCGTCCAGTATCGAATTTCTGCTGGGACTACAGACGCTGATGTCGCTGCTCGCCAAGAAAGACCGTCAGGCAATGGATTGACGACTCGTTCGATGGATTGAAGGAGCATATACGCGCTTCTCTTGCGGATGTGCAGGACGGCGCGCTGGAAATTATGCTTCAAGTCGCCAAGCAAACAGGGCGTAACAACTTTATGGAAAGTTTCGCCCAGTTGTTCCGTTTAAGGAGCATAGACCAGATCAAACAATATGTTCAGCAATTTGCAAGCGAGGCGCTTGACGCCGTTTCCGCGGCGGAAGAGAGCCGAAGTCCGGTCATTAGCAAAATCGTACAGGATATCCATACCCGTTACGAATCGGAGCTGTCGCTTAAGACGCTCGGTCATATCTACAACGTCCATCCCGTCTATTTGGGCCAATTGTTCAAGAAGGAGATGGGCGTCGGATTCACGGATTACCTCAACGGCTATCGCATCCAAATCGCCAAGGCTGTTTACGAAATTCCGCCAACCGAATTCCGTTCCGCCCATAGAGGGGTACCGAAAGGGTAGGGAGGGTAGCATGAACCCGAAATCCAAAGATCGCCGGTTGCATTGTGGGCAGCCGGCGTTTTTTTGTACGATGGCACAATCGACGAACGTGTTGTACGAAGATAAGATGTATAGAGTGCGGGTTCGGGTTCGGGTGGGGCAGAGCGGCAGAGGTAACGTCGAGAAGTTTGTGTAGTAGGTTTATCCATCGGGGACGATGGATGGTAAGGTTAGTATTATTTCGCTGGAGGGCGTAGTCCCCAGCGAAGGCACTGGAGATCGTTATCATTCGGTCTATTCCTTCTCCGGATAGCGTTCCTCAAATAGCTCTCTCTGTTTCTTCTTCACAGCAAGTTTCTCCAAAGCAACATATGACACGGTTCTCGAAGCGTTCATTGTAGTCAATCTTCTCCAGATATATGATCTTCTCAGCAGCATCCATGTTGGTTAGACTATCCATCGGCTTGAGTCTTTGCCTTTTTTGTGTTGAGCGATCTTGTTCATGAAGTAGACGCCCCAATTCGATTCGCTCATGACGAACGGCGCCGGGTCGAAGAGGCTGAAATATGATGGATCGGTGAGCCACTTCTCCGAGAACTGCTTTTAGTTCCACGCTCGAGGATCGCCAAGCAGGTCGGTTCCCGCTTTCTTTTGTTCCCAATAAGCCGGAATCACTTCTTTATATTTCATGACGGGAATGCTGTAGATGAGCTTATCAAGCGTCTTCTCTTCTGCGAATTTAAAGCCCGTTATATATTCGAATTGGTTCTGCTTCAGATGCGGCAGCATGTCGTTGAACGCCTTCGGGTCTTGTTCTCTCAAATAATCGCCCAGACAGAACACTTGTCTCGGCCTCGGCTCGACGAATGCCGAATAGGACAGCCCGATCAAAACGTTATCCGTCTTGATGCCGTGATCTTCCATCATAAGAAGCAGTGTATAGGCATCACAGGCCATATAGAGGGTGCTGACAAGTGAACATCGCTTGCAGCTTGTCCTCTCCTTCGACGGACGTTGCCTGATCCGTCAAATAACGGCCCAAGGAATGGTCGGGACTTTCATTCGTGCCCAAGCGTCCGAATTGCCGATCAGAATGGCGTAATCGGTTAGTTTGTTTTTTTTTGGCCATTTCCTCAACGATGACTTCCATAACGCTTTGATCTTTCGTGAAACATATTGTAGCTGAGCCGGTAATTGTAGACCGTCTCCAACTTCGTGTAAGCGCTGGTCCCAAATTGGGCCAATACGACAAAAACGAGAGCGAAAGCAAGGCCCAAGTAGCCGTAAATCGCTTTTCGAATTTTGGTGTACGACTTCTTGAAGGAAACCATGCCTGTTGTGTTCGTTCTTAATTCCGTTTTCATAGGATAACAACAAGCCTCTTATTCGCAATTGCGAGGATTCCGATTATTTCAACTTTCTTTGACGCCGATATTCGCGAGGCGACAGCCCTGTATGCTTTTTAAATTGCCGCGACAAATAGGAGCACTCCATTCCGACTTGGGCCGCAATCTCGGACACGCCTTTGTCCGTACGGAGCAGCTCATGCTGTACCCGCTCCATTCGTCGGTTGTTGATATAGCCGATCGGTGTAAAGCCTAACGTCGCTTTAAATACGATCATGAAATAGTTCGGATGCAGATGAACAAGCTTAGCCAGCATCTCCACCCGAATCGGTTCGGCAAGATGACGGTCGATATAAGCCAGCACCGCGTCCAGCTTATGAGTGCCGGGCACCGATGAAATCTCCGTTGCAGCTGCATGTGCAGCGAATTCGGACAGCAATTCGTACAGCAATGCTTTGATCCGGAAAGGCGCATCCAGCCTGGAACTATGGTAGTAATGAATAAGCGCCTCGAATCGTTTGGCCGTTCGAGTGCCCTTCCGCATCTCCACCTTATGCGGGACGCGAAGCATATCGAACAGATGCATCTCCCCCGCTTTGGCGGTGAAATGGCACCAATATTTGCTGAACTCCTTCCCTTCATATAACGAAAACGATATCGGCAGGCCTGCCTGCAGCAAAAACAATTGCCCCGGCTCTGCTATATATTCATAATCGCCGATGCGGAGACGCGCCTTCCCTTCGATTATATAGTAGAAGCGGTTAACGTCCTCTACGATGGCATCCGCCCTCCACCACTTGCCGATCCGTGCCTTCTGTGCGGTAATAAGCTCTATTTGGGCGCTCGATAAATATTGCCGAATGTAGTCCGCCTTCAAATTGTCCGCCCCTTCCGTTTAATCGATTACAATTGAACTATAACTCATTAGAATTATACAACTTTTCGAACATGTCCGGTATTACAATTAGTGCAGATGCCGACTGGCACTTATCCATACAAGGAGTTGACAATAAGATGGCAAATATCGATTGGTTTAACGAAGCGCGGTTCGGCATGTTCGTTCATTGGGGAGCGTATTCGGGGGCGGGCCGCGGCGAATGGGTGCTCAATCGCGAGAACATTCCGTTGGAAGAGTATACGGAGAAGTACGCGAATCATTTCCTGGCGGAGCGTTACGATCCTCGGGAATGGGTACAACTTGCGAAAAAAGCGGGCATGAAATACATTGTGCTGACGACGAAGCATCACGACGGATTTTGCTTGTGGGATACGAAGACGACCGATTTCAATACGGTCAACATTGGGCCAAAGCGCGACCTCGTTCGCCCGTTTGCGGAAGCGGTACGCGAGGCGGGACTGAAGCTTGGCTTCTACTTCTCCGTCATGGACTGGAGCCATCCCGATTACCCGGACCCTTACTTGCTGCCGGAATGGCACGACGAGGAAGCACGCCGCAGGTTCGTCCACTTCTATCAGTCGCAGCTGGAGGAGCTGCTCACGCAGTATGGCAAGGTAGACATGCTCTGGTACGACGGTGTACATCCCAAACCGATGGACGGCGAGCGCATAAATACATGGGTGCAGTCGCTTCAACCGCATATCTTGATCAACAACCGGAATGGAGAACCCTGCCATTTCGGCACTCCAGAGCAGGAGATCAAAGCTGCTGAGCGCGGCCAAGCTTGGGAATCGTGCATCACGCTAAACGATAATTGGGGTTACCACGCCGGAGATTACAACTACAAGTCTTCGACGGATGTCATCCGTATGCTAACGCAAGTGGCGGAAGGAGCCGGTAATCTGCTCCTCAACATCGGACCGAAAGCGGACGGCACCGTTCCCGACGAGAGCATCGCCATTCTGTCTGAAGTCGGTCAATGGCTGGAGCGCAACGGCGAGTTTCTGTATGCCTCGTCACGCTCTCCGTTTGAATGGAACAACTTCGGCCGGCTTACGACGAAAGGAAACAGAGTATACGTGCATATCTTCCACAGCACCGGCGATGAGCTATGTATTTCCGAAATCGGGAACCCCGTGCTCTCCGCTCGTGTTCTTTCGACAGGGCAGCCTATTCCTTTTGATCAATATCGCACGCGACTATTCCTGAAACAGCTCCCAGCCAAAAACAATAGAGAAGTGTTGACGCTGGTGCTTGACGTGGAAGGACCTCCCCAATCAACCCGCATGTAACGACAGCTTCTAGAAGAAAAAAAGGAGTCTCGCGAGGACTCCTTTTGGTAGTGGGCCATGCATGGCGATTAACTAGTACACAGTGGCGTTAATGAATAATCAAATGATACGAAAAGGTAGACTGGGAAAAGAATTTCCGCTATGTTAGAAATATCTGACATGAGACGGGAGAAGCAAGGCGATGGGAAGGGCGCGACCGTCAAACTATCCTTCATGGATGGGTCGGGTCGCGCCTATTCTACAATGCTGGTTTTCCATTTTGGTTCGGCGCTTGTTAAACAAACGCTCCAGTTTTGCATCCAAAGAAGCATTGGAGGAACGCATTTCCCAATTCATCGCCTACTATAATACTCACTTGGCTAAACCCTTCAAATGGAAATTTGATGGGAAGCTGCTGAAGATTTAACATGCCTGATTACTTACTTACGCCATCATGTACTAGTTGGGCTGCATGTTCTTTATTTTCCTTAAACGGCTTTATTTGACGTACATTCTCTAACCCGACTTCTTTAAAGCCTCCTAATGCACACGCAGCTAACTTATAGTACTTATTCTCGCTATCGCGTAGCTTTTTCTCGTATTTCTGTTTCAGATCTTTGATTTCTTGTTCTTTATTAATGAGTTCACTTTCGAATTTATGATCTTTTTCGATTAGTTCTGCCAATTGTAAGTTTTCTTCTTGATTAGCCACCTTGCTAAGTAAACGGTAATGAATAATCATGACGTCTTTGGCCAAATTGAGTATCCCTTGGCGATTGTCCTTTTCCAATAACTTAGAGAATTCATCAAAATAATTAACAAGGCCAACCGGGTTCCCTTTTACATTTGTTTCTAAAGAGTCTCGTTCCTTAATGTATTTATTATCGTTGATGGTAGCGATTTCTTCCTTCATCCTCATTATCCAAATTGGTCTGTCTGGTCTTCAATATATTCTTGTTCGCTCGGCAGGGAACGATGTATCACCAAATGACCTAATTCATGATTTAGTGCGAATCGAAGACCTTGCGCTATTTTATTATGTGGTTATGTATGGTTGTCGCGGTTTGTGGATAAAGCGTGGATAGAGTCGGGAATAAGTTGCCCAGTCATACAAAATGGAGATATGAGTTCTTATTTAATCCAAGAAGCGCAATAATTTATTGGTATTTAGAATTAGCTACATTAAATGTCCAACTAAAAAAATCATTGGTGGATTTATTTTGACTTAAAATTTTTGTCCGATAATAACGTAAATCTCCACTTTTTTCGTCAAAGAATTATATGTCCAAAATATTCAATGAGGAAATTTGGGTATAGAGTCTCGACCCATCAGCTGCTGCGCTTCCATCGAGGCTTTGATCTCGTTATCATAGACGAGCTGGACGCGTACCCCTACCACAATGATCCTATGTTGGCTTATGCCGCAGAACAAGCCTGTAAGGTAGATGGCTCTTTTATCTACTTATCAGCCACTCCACCACATGAAATGCAGCGGTTGGTCCGGTCAGGCAGACTTCCACATGCCAGAGTGCCTGTCCGCTTCCATGGTCATCCTTTGCCTGTGCCGCAGCACCTGAGTATGATATCCATTCAAACATGCCTAAAGCGTGGGAACTTACCTAGATCGATCATACATACGCTTCGTAAGTCGCTCGAGCGCGAGGCGCAAATCTTTTGTTTTGTGTCGCGTATTGCACATATTGAAGGATTACTGGTTCTGCTTCGTCGGAGCTTTCCCGGCGTAGTTATCGAGGGTACTTCCTCCAAAGATTCCTTCCGGGCAGAGAAGGTAACTGCTTTTCGCGACCGGGCTATCTCCCTATTAGTAACGACTACGATTCTGGAACGAGGAGTTACAGTCCCACGCAGCGATGTATTTATTTTGGATGCGGATAGCGATCTTTTTGACGAAGCCTCCTTGGTTCAGATGGCTGGACGTGCCGGGCGATCAAAGGATGATCCTGCTGGGCGTGTTGTATTTGCCTCTCCCCAATGGACCCGATCACAGCGAGGAGCGATCTCCCAAATCCGTACTATGAACATCATCGCTCGCCGCAAAGGATACATTAGCAAGGAGGCGCCGAGATGAGCTCTCTGTTCTCATGGTTAACTAAATCTCAGGCACTCTTGTCCCCTTCCGTAACTCCATGCTTAACCTGTGGGAGGCGCAATACAGGATCCTCACAATTTCCTGGAATTTGCAGGAATTGCGTAGAATCCATTCCTTGGATACGCTCCCCACGCTGCTTGAATTGTGGTCGGCATGTGGGCTGTCCTGACTGTACCCGCAGTATTGAACCGTCACCGATTATTTGTAATCGGAGTGCAGTGGCCTACACTAGTGTTATGCGAGAATGGTTGGGTCAGTATAAATATCGCGGGAATGAACGGTATGCCCCTTTACTAGGCCTCATGCTGGATAGAGCCTATCTAACCCTAAAAAAAGAGAAGCAGAGCGCTCTTTTATCCCGAAAACCATCTATCATCCATCGTTCTTGGTCTGCTGATTTGTTAGTGCCAGTGCCTGTCAGTGATGCCCGGCTTATGGAGCGAGGATTTAATCAAGCGGAAAGATTGGCGGATGTGCTGTCTAGACGTAGAAAGGTCCCACAGCTTCCGCTGCTAATCCGTACACATCATACGGGAAAACAGAGTTTTAAGAGCCGAGCGGAACGACTAACGGATATGAAGCACGCTTTTGCGGAGAATCCGGCAGTAACAACACAATTTGCGGATTGGATGAATAGTGAGGTATCTCTAAATCGTCCTCTTCGGATTATTATTGTTGATGATATTTATACAACGGGTAGTACCATTCGTGCGTGCGCTGAGATCATACAACAAATGGGTGCAGATTATGGTTATACGGTAGAGGTGTATAGCCTAACTTGGGCACGTTCCTGAGGAGAGCGAAATGCATGATTGTGAACAGCCCATTCACTTTTTGAAGAGATCCATGCCCGTAATAGCGTTTCTTCCGTCCCATAGACGAATTCTTTGCAATCATGTAATCTAGGAGCATAAGGATATTATGCGTTGTACAGAATGTACGGAGAGGAGCGGCTGCTTGTTATGAATCTAGACAATTGTCCAAGGTGCGGCCGGTTGTTTGTTAAGAATCTTATGGGGTTGTGCCAGCCCTGCATCAAAGAGCTGGAGCATGAATATGAGATCTGCGTGGATTATTTGCGGGAGAACAAAGGAACCAACATTCAAGAGCTGTCCGATGCTACGGAAATTTCGATAAAGGAGATCACCCGCTTTATTCGAGAGGGCCGGATATCTATAGCAAATGCTCCTAATATGATGTATCCCTGCGAGGTATGTGGAACGCTGATTCGCGATGGGCATATGTGTGATAGTTGTCGTACTCGGCTCAGGAAGGATCTCTCCAATGCTGCAAAGGAAAGTGCTGCTGAGGATACTACCAAAAAGACAACAGACGGTGCATATCGTGCAATAGACAAATTGCGTGGCCTATAAAATCTGCAAAAAAACGTTTGCAGCTATAAAGTATGTTTCAGTCTACGCCGATAAACTTAGTAAAGATTATCGGCTTTTTTATATTAGAAGGAAGGTGAAGTTATGAAAATTAACGAGACCGGACGAATTAACGCGATGAATCCGTATCAACGCAGCGCGGATGCGCAAAGGCAGGAACAAATGAAGAAAAGTTCACGCAAGGATGAGGTTTCGATCTCTGATGAAGCAATTCAGCTCTTGCAAGCACAGAATTCTGGTAATGATGCTGAACGTGCACTTAAGATCGATAGCTTGAAGCAGCAGGTCTCCACGGGTAACTATCAGGTAGATGCAAAAGATCTTGCTGAGAAGCTATTACCTTACTTCAAAGAGTTTCAGGGAAATTAGGTGGATTAGAAATGTCTATTCAAAGGTTACTTGAATCGATACAATTATTAATTGAACTGCATGAGAAGCTTTTAGAGGCCGCAGAGAGTAAGACACAGGCCATCGTTAACAATAATTTAAGTGAGATAACACTCACGATGTCTAAAGAATCCAGAATTCTTAAGGAAATTGAGAAGCAGGAAGCTGTCCGAGAGACTGTTGGGCATGAGCTAATGCAAGAGAAAGGCATAAAATCTCGCTTGGAATTAACTGTATCTGAGTTATCGAGATTAGTATTTGATCCAGAAGATAAAAGCAGGCTTTTGGCTGCCCGAAAAGAACTTGTAACCCTGCTTGGAAAATTAAAAGAAGTAAACGAATTAAATCAGCTTTTAATCTCCCAATCTCTCTCTTTTGTCGACTATTCCCTTAATCTTTTTATAGGTGGGGATGAGGATGAAGCCGTCTATAAACGCCCCGATACACAATCAACTGCTGCACGTGGTCCTCAACGAAATGGGATTTTTGATGCCAGAGCTTAACATATATAGCTAGACCTAAATAAGGAGTTGTTCCTCAATGACATCTACATTTCATACCCTTGAGACAAGTAAAAGGGCGCTATTCGTGACTACAACAAGCTTGCAAACTATGGGCCATAATATATCTAATGTAAACACAGAAGGTTATACCCGTCAGAGAGTGAATATTTCAGCCTCAAGACCAATATGGGCACTGGGATTCACAAAAAGTGAGGCAGCTGGGCAACTGGGAACAGGGGTTCAATATGATAGTATAACCCGTATTAGAAACAGTTATTTGGATCTTCAATTTCGCCGTGAGAATCAGGAACTTGGTGCAGCCGAAGTTCTTAATACATCTATGGTTGCGATTCAGAACATCATTAATGAGCCTTCAAGTAGTGGACTCAGTACAGTGATGGATGACTTCTGGAACTCGTGGGAAACATTGAATCGTGATCCTTCATTATTGAGTGCGCGAGTTGCCGTCGCAGGTACAGCTCAGAATCTAGCAGATACTTTAAAACACATCAGTGATTCCCTCACGAATTTAACTACAGATACCGCATCTAATATTGATAAAAAAGTTATTCAAGCAAATGATATGATCGAAAACATTACTAAGCTAAACAAGATGGTAAAAGACAATGAGAGTTTTGGTGATCATGCCAATGATTACCGAGATCAGCGAGATTTGTTAATAGACCAATTATCCAAAATCGTTGACATCACGGTAACTGAGGATGAAGCCGGAATGGTCAGCATTACTGCAGCTGGTGTTAGTGTGGTTAATGGGATTGACCCTACGACTCCTTTAACAGCTGGGGATGCACAAAATGCAGCATCGGGAGAATTAAAAGGATATATCAGGTCTTTGCAAGAAGCGGATACCATACGGAATCAATTGAACGGTATGATGAAGACACTAGTTTCAGGTAAAATCACCGTTTCCCTGGATAATGGATATGTAACCTCTTCTCCAATGACAGCACTGAATGATGTAACCTTGAAGGATGGATCGACGATTATCGCAGGGCAAATGATCCCAGTTGGATCAGAGATCACTTCTCCTATGAAGGTAGAAGTTAATGGTTTCAACGGTTTGCATGCACTGGGTTATACATTGTCAGATCCGGCTACTTCGGGACTTCCTTTTTTTGTCGCCAAGGACGGTGGCAATGAGATTACAATAGATAACATTACCTTAAATCCTGAGCTAGCGAAGAATACAGATAAGATTGCTGCCTCCTCCAAATATGAGACCGTCAATGGAGTTAATAAGACCATTCGTGGTAATAGTGATATGGCAATTGCGCTCGTGGGATTGAGAGATGCGGTGTTTAAGTTTCCGGACAACTTGACATCACTTTCACAAGGTACAACGGACGATTTCTTCAGAGCACTTACTGCAGATCTTGGACTTCGTGCTCAGAATGTTGAACGTAATTACAATAACGAAACAAGTCTAACAAATTCATTAGAATCCCAAAAACAATCTGTCAGTGGTGTCTCTATGGATGAAGAATTATCGGACATGATTAAATTTCAACAAACCTATAATGCTGCTGCACGAATAATGACGACATTTGATGAAATGCTTGACAAGGTAATTAACGGCATGGGAACTGTTGGCCGCTAGATATTAGGAGGATGAAAAAATGCGAGTAACAGGATCGATGCAAAGTATGCAGTTAATGAATAATTTGCAGAAAATTAACCAAAGCCTAACCCAAGGCCAGAATCAGCTGGCTACTGGTCAAAAGATTACGAAACCTAGTGATGATCCTATTGGACTCGGATACCAAATGCGTTATGATACCGATTTGGCGCGTAGCGACGAGTTTTTAAGCAATACACAAACAGGTGGCGAGATTTTAAGTACTATGGATTCTCTGCTCCAACAGTCAAATGACGTTCTGAAACGCGCACGAACGCTTGCTTTGCAGGCTTCTAACGGTACTTACTCTGCTGAACAAAGGTTAACGATCTCTGCTGAAATTAAACAGCTGAAAGAACAGCTCGTGACAATAGGTAACAGCAAATATAATGGAAATTATTTGTTTAATGGACAAAAATCTGATCAAGCTCCCTACACTACGAATGGTGCAGCGACTGATAGTACCGATCCTGGTGTACTTTATCTTTACGTTAGTCCTGCTGTGAAGGTTCCAGTAAGCATTACAGGGGAAGAGATATTCGGTGGAGCAGGGACAAATAATGCATTTAAGGTGCTTGACGATCTTGCTGCTGCATTGGATAGCAATAATGCCGCAGGGATCAGTGATAGCTTAAATGGAATTGATACTGTTGCTGATAAATTGTCCATCGCATGGGCTGAAATTGGTGCGCGTTCCAACCGTTTTTCACTTATGGAGACACGTATTACTAACGAACAGGTCAGTCTAAAAGAAATGCGAGCAAATGTTGCGGAAGTTGATGTTGCTCAAGCAATTACGGATTTGAAATCGAAAGAACTTGTGCTACAGTCTGCGTTATCCACTGGTGCTAGAATTATGCAATCCTCATTACTTAATTTCTTGAACTAAATGTTTGAACCTTGATTTATGTCGAAGGAGAGGGTTATGTGGGAATTAGCGGAATTGATTCAGGGTCATGGGGCAAGTATATTCCTGCAGAACTGACAGTCCAACTGCACCCTGCTGAATTGGTAACGGACTGGACAACCGTATTCGATGATTTGGATCTCAAACGGCCACAGTCGTTGATGAGAGATTTGGCGAACCAGAATCGTAGTATAGCGATTGAAAATGTTTCCATTAAGGCACAAGAGGGAGATCGCATTGCGAATATATCTTCTGGAGAAAAAAATGTATTTGGTGCTATTGCACATGACCGTTATATGAGGAAAGGGCAGAAGGAAATCACGTTGGAAGCTCTACCTCGTCAGGGTGTATATATTGATTTTCGCATCCATGCTCCTGAAATTCAAGTTGATGCAAGGGGAGTACTGCCAAGATGATGGAGATTAACAGTAAGACCTATGGTGTTCTTAACCTGAAAGAGGATCAAATTTATTCATTCGAAGCGGGACTCTTAGGTATTTTAGACATTAAACAGTACGCTTTGTTTCCTATGGAGGGAACGTCTTTTTTCGTATTGCATGGACTCGATGAAGATGTGAGTTTTCTATTGTTGCCTGCTCAGTTGGCCATTGTCGATTACGGCTTTCGAATAACAGACGAGATTATTGAACTTCTCTCCTTAGAGACATCGGAAGATGTAGGTGTGATGCTGGTGGTTAATATCCAAGGAGAAGATTTATTTGTTAATCTCATGGCGCCAATACTTTTGTCTCCACACTCCTTAAAAGGATGTCAATATATTATTAAGGATCAAGAACTCCCAATTCGTTATCCGCTCTCTCACAAGGAGGACGACTAAATGCTGGTGCTGAGGCGTAAAGTCGGTGAAACTGTTATGATCGGTGACAAAATTCAAATTCAAATTTTGGGTATTGATGGTGATCAAATCAAGATTGGGTTCCTTGCTCCTAAAGATGTTCAAATTTTGAGGCAAGAGCTGTATGAAGGTATTGTTGTCGAGAATATGGCAGCTAAGGTACAGAAAGAACAACTACAACCAGATCAAATCCTTAATCTGCTAAAAAAATTTAAAATGTAAATCATTTTGAAGAAGGTAGGTTAGGGATATGAATATTAACCGTATAGATGTAACACAAACGGATAAGGTCAGCGGTATTGGGGCTGTAAATCGAATAAATCCGGTACCATCCATATTTGACTCTCAATCGCAAGAAATAGAGAAGAAATCGACCATATATAATGAACAGACAAAAGTGGAACAGACTAAGCTAGATGAGCAAATCAAGAAATTGAATGAATCCATAGCTAGCTCAGGTAAGGAGCTTCGGTTTAAATATAATGATGAGGCGCATCAGCTTTATGTAGAGGTTCTGAATTCGGATACAAAGGAAGTTCTAAACAGTCTTCCTCCAGAATTCTTGATCGATTTATCTCTGAAAATGAAGGAGATCGTGGGGATGTTCTTCGATAAAAAAATTTAATGAATTTGAGGTGACAGGAATGGCGTTAGGAATATCAGGATTATCAGGTTCAGGCTTGGATACCAGTAAATTAATTACTGCAATCATGAATCAGGAAAAGGTACCCTTAAATAATCTTACAACTAAAAAGGAAGTCACGACGGCTTATAAAGACTTCTTCACAGCACTCAATAATAAGACATCTACTCTAAGAGATGCGGCTACGGCATTGTCGGATCTTTCCACTTATAATGCATTTTCTGCAACTAGTTCGAACGCTAGTACGTTATCAACCTCAACGGTTGGAGATAAATCATCAGCAGGGTCATATTCTGTTACAGTTGCAAACTTGGCTCAGAAGCATGTCGTAGCGAGCAAAGGTATAGATGTATCTACAACATTTGCTGCGAGTGGGCTTCCTACTACATTCGCAATTAAAGGTCAATCCATAGATTTGACAAGCATTGGAATTAAAAGTGATACAACAATGGGGGATGCTTTATCCCTTATTTCTAATGCGATTAATGGTTTAACCGGCACAGGAGTTAAGGCATCGGTCATCCAAACTGAAAGTGGAAAAAAGAGTTTAGTACTGACTGCTTCTGATTTTGGTACAGCTAATAAAGTTGATATCGCTCAATTAGATTCCAATTGGGCATTCGTGGAAAAGCAAGAAGCGATGGATGCTAAAATTACAGTTAATGGAATTGACATTATTAGCTCAACCAATACAGTTGAAGATGCCATAGAAGGCGTTAAATTAACACTTACAGGTGTTGGTTCTTCAACAGTTGAAGTTGGACAAGATGTTTCCGGAATAACTAAAAAAATAGAGACTTTTGTTTCGGCATATAATGATATAGTCAAGACTATTCGTGACAATACGAAGGCCTCAACTAAAAATAGTGATGGGTCACTTTCACTGACATTAATGGGTGATTCACTATTGCGTGATATGCAAACTCAGTTGGGCGGTTGGATGCAACAAGTAATAGGAAGTACTGATCCGAATAGAGATATTAAACTCCCTAATATTCTTTCGGATATAGGAATAGAGATTGATAAAGGAGTCACTTCAGCATCGTTGATGACAGGTAATATCACCTTTGATAGTACTCTATTTAAAGAGAAGATGCTGGCTAATCCCGAAGCTGTAAAAAAATTGTTGACAGGTTCATCTTCCGGTTCCATTGGAAATGTTGGAATGGCTGATTTGTTTAAAGATAACCTGAAAGTATGGACTGATAGTGTTGATGGACTCATCACAATGAAAATTAAAGGATATAGCTCAGATATTACGTTTCTAAGTGAGCAAATTACCGGTATGAGTAATCGATTGGATATGAAGAAGGCAGCACTTGAGAGAAAATATGCAAATATGGAAGTCATGTTATCTGGCTTGAAGAGTCAGTCAGACTATGTATCTAACATTCTGAAAAGTATCACTGGCTCTTCAGATAAATGAGTAGGGGGCTAATTTGAATGGCATCACCCAATTTAGCTGGTTATCAAGCGTACCAGAAGAATAAATTCCAGACCGCATCTCCACATCGATTAACCCTGATGCTTTATGATGGGGCTATTAAATTTGCGGGCAAAGCAAAAGAATCTATCGATAATGGCGATATTGCAGGAGCGAATTTTAATGTCACTAAGACACAAGATATAGTATATGAGCTGTTGTCCTCTCTCAATGAGAAGCAGGGAGGAGAGATTGCTTCTAATCTAAAGAAATTGTATTTCTATATGATAGACCGATTAATTGAGGGTAATATTAAAAAACAGTCAACACCGATTAATGAAGTAATCTCATTGTTACAGGAATTACGTTCTGCGTGGGTGGAGATTGGAAAGGGTGGTACACTTGGGTGAAGTTGACGAATACCGTTCGTTAATTCAACAAAGGCGTGAACTTTTGTTGAGATTAATTGAATGTTCTGAATCGCAACTGTTATTGTTATCTGACGAGGAGAATGAGAACGTGGCATCCTTGTTTGATAAATCAATACAACAATGGAATCAATACACCCAACAAATGGATAGGGTTCAAAATATTTTGAGTTCTTCGGTGATGCCAGAATATTTAGACGATTCGAAGGATCTCGTCAAACTCGTCCAAAAGCTAGCTTCAAGTGTGGATCAAACAAAAAGTCTTCTGGAGCAGTCAACGGGTCATGTAGGGACGGATTTGATGCATGCTAGATCACAGCGCAAGCTAATGAATGCATACTATAGCATGGAGAATTCTGATCAAATCCCACTTTATTTTGATCAAAAAAAATAGTTTGTTTTTCGCAAGAATATTCGAAAAAAGAACTAAACAAAATATTGAATTCACCGATATATACAATAGGCCACAAGGACGTGGCCACTAACCAATCATGGAGGATGATATCAAATGGGTATGTTTATTAACACAAACGTTGGTGCAATTAACGCTAACCGCAACCTGAGCTTCAACAATACGCAAATGGGTAAGACAATGGAAAAATTGTCTTCTGGTTACCGCATCAACCGTGCGGCTGACGATGCTGCTGGTTTGGCAATTTCCGAGAAAATGACTTACCAAATCAACGGTTTGAACCAAGCGCAACGTAATGCGCAAGATGGTATTTCCTTCTTGCAAACAGCTGAAGGTGACTTGACAGAAGTTCACTCCATGCTACAACGTATGAACACACTCGCTAACCAATCAGCGAATGGTACGTATGTAACTGCTGACCGTGATAAGCTTCAATTGGAAGTAACACAACTGCTTGCTGAAATTGGACGTGTAACTACTAACTCCAAATTTAATGGTGTAAACTTGTTGAATGCTTCTGCTTCTGTTGATTTCCAGATTGGTGTTTCTAAAGCGGAGACACTTACTGTGAAACTGACTGATAACGGTACGACGAAATTGGGAGTAAACGCTATTTCTGTAGCTACTGTTACTGGAGCTAAAGCAGCAATGTCTGCAATCGCAACAGCAATTGACACGGTTTCAACTAACCGCGCTCAGCTCGGTGCATATCAAAACCGTTTGGAACACACCATCAACAGCTTGGGTGTAACTTCCGAGAACTTGTCGGCTGCTAACTCCCGTATCAAGGATGCTGACATGGCCACTGAAATGACATCATTCACGAAGAACCAAATCTTGGTTCAAGCAGGTACTGCAATGTTGGCGCAAGCTAACTCAGCACCACAAGCAGTTCTTAAGCTGTTGGGATAATATTTTTGAGATCGTACGATAAGCCTTCAGACTCTGGAGGCTTATTTTTAGTTTATATATACCAATAACATTCTAACTTAATCATTCGAAAAGATGGCCTTTCATCCAGAAAGATAATCGAAAAGTCTAAACAAAATAATGGAAATACCGATATAAATAATAGGCCATAAGGATGTGGCCATTAAACCAATCATGGAGGATGATTTCAATGGGTATGTTTATTAACACTAACGTTGGCGCAATTAACGCTAACCGCAACCTGAGTTTCAACAATACACAAATGGGTAAGACAATGGAAAAGTTGTCTTCCGGCTATCGAATCAACCGTGCGGCTGACGATGCTGCTGGTTTGGCAATTTCCGAGAAAATGACTTACCAAATCAACGGTTTGAACCAAGCACAACGTAATGCACAAGATGGTATTTCCTTCTTGCAAACAGCTGAAGGTGACTTGACTGAAGTTCACTCCATGCTGCAACGTATGAACACACTCGCTAACCAATCAGCGAATGGTACGTACGTAACTGAAGACCGTAAGAAGCTTCAATTGGAAGTTTCACAACTTCTTACTGAAATTGGACGTGTAACTACTAACTCCAAGTTTAACGGTGTTAACTTGTTGAACACAGCGGCTACAGTTGATTTCCAAATTGGTGTTTCTAAGACAGAGACTCTTACTGTACAATTGTCTAACAACGGCGTGAAGAGTTTGAATGTAAGTGGTATTTCTGTATCTAGTGTTGCTGGTGCTAAAAATGCAATGTCTGCTATTGCGGCGGCAATCGATACAGTATCCACTAACCGTGCGCAGCTCGGTGCATACCAAAACCGTTTGGAGCACACCATCAACAGCTTGGGTGTGACTTCTGAGAACTTGTCGGCTGCTAACTCCCGTATCAAGGATGCTGACATGGCGACTGAAATGACATCATTCACGAAGAACCAAATCTTGGTTCAAGCAGGTACTGCAATGTTGGCGCAAGCTAACTCAGCACCACAAGCAGTTCTTAAGCTGTTGGGATAATATTTTCAAAGGTTCACAAGATAAGCCTCCTGAGTCTGGAGGCTTATTTTTTTTGAGTTTAAGTAGATTTTACATAGATATCACTTTATCTGAATAGAAAAAAATAGTTCTATTTCCTCTAGAAAATATTTAAAAAAAGACTAATTGAAAGTAATAGATTCGCCGATATATATAATAGGCCACAAGGATGTCGCTATTAAACCAATCATGGAGGATGATTTCAATGGGTATGTTTATTAATACAAACGTTGGTGCAATTAACGCTAACCGCAACCTGAGTTTCAACAATACACAAATGGGTAAGACAATGGAAAAATTGTCTTCCGGTTACCGCATCAACCGTGCGGCTGACGATGCTGCTGGTTTAGCTATTTCTGAGAAAATGACTTACCAAATCAATGGTTTGAATCAAGCGCAACGTAACGCACAAGATGGTATTTCCTTCTTACAAACCGCTGAAGGTGACTTGACTGAAGTTCACTCCATGCTGCAACGTATGAACACACTTGCTAACCAATCAGCGAATGGTACGTATGTGACTGCAGACCGTCAGAAACTTCAACTGGAAGTAACACAATTACTTACTGAAATTGGACGTGTAACTGAAAACTCTAAGTTTAATGGTGTGAACTTGTTGAACACTACAGGTACAGTTGATTTCCAAATTGGTGTTTCTAAGACAGAGACTCTTAAAGTGAATTTGTCTAAAAATGGTACTACTGCATTGAAAATTGATAAGATTTCTGTAACCAATGTTACTTCTGCTAAAGCAGCAATGTCTGCAATTGCAGCGGCAATTGATTCAGTATCTACTAACCGTGCTCAGCTTGGTGCTTACCAAAACCGTTTGGAACACACGATCAACAGCTTGGGTGTAACCTCCGAGAACCTATCGGCTGCTAATTCCCGTATTAAGGATGCTGACATGGCTACTGAAATGACATCATTCACAAAGAACCAAATCTTGGTTCAAGCAGGTACTGCAATGTTGGCGCAAGCTAACTCAGCACCACAATCAGTTCTTAAGCTGTTGGGATAATAATTTCGAGAGTATGAACGATAAGTCTCCAAATTTTGGAGGCTTATTTTTTTTTCCTTCTATACAATGCCATTGTTGTAAGACCGATATAAATGATAATAAGAATATCATAAATAAGGTGTGAAATAGATGAAAATAACAATTGATGAGCAAAAAGAAATTATATCCTCTCCATTACGGGAAGAATTCAATAAAATTTGGTTAGAGTTTACCACCGAAATTTACCAAGCGGAACGCCTGATTTATTGTGTTGATATCGATGGTCAAGTTCTATACAACCAATATGAGCAGTATATTCTACATCACATACAGGAGATTGAAAATATCCATATTCATACAATGTCACGTTTTGATAGTATAAACGAAACGGAAGAGCAACTTGTTCAATATCTAAATAAATTCATTCCTGGGATGATAACTATAGTTGATCGGATGTATGGAGATATGTCTAATGAACTCTGGGGGGAATTAGCAACAGGTTTAGAAGGGCTACAATGGATTGCAAGTTCATTTGAATTTTTGAAGATATTGTATAGCTCTGATATATTGAACAATATTATTATTAGTAATTATTGCTCTGATCTTGAGAATATCGTAAAAGATCTTGATGCTAATCTCACTGAAGATGATTTGGTAGCTGTTGCGGATCTATTTAAGTACGAATTATTACCTTTATTGGATAAATATAATACTGAGATTGGAAAGTCAAAGGTTCAGTTATCATGAATATTATCGAAAAGAACTCAACGTTTTTAAAGACTAGTTATCCTGAATTTATGCAGATCATAAAAGAAAATATTATGTATGATGGATCTGAACTCAGTGAAACTAGAAATCAAGAGCCTAATCTAATTTTACTAAAGGATGATAAACAACATTATTTGCATAGTAAATATAATGCTACAGAAGAAGCTAAACGTTGGGTATTATCTTTGGGGCCTGAACAGCTTCAGGTAGAGCATCTTCTAATTATTGGGTGTGGGCTAGGGTACTACTTAGAGCAATTACTAGAGAACACGAAAGCAACTAGTATATATGTTTATGAGCCTGAAGTTAGCATATTTAATGCTTGGGTAAATTCTAGAGATGTTCAGAACGTTCTAAAGGATCAAAGAATTCGATTTGTTGTTGTTGGGGAGTTTGACTTATTGCAAACTCAGCTGACTATGCATATTTCCCAATATGCTAATAATTCTTTGAGTATAATTGCTCCTCCAATATATAGGAAATTATATGAGTCGACAATCAATAGCCTTCAATCTAAGGTCAAAGAGGCACTTAGTACACAACTATCCAATCAAGCTACCTTAAAAAATTTCAAGAGTGAATGGGTACAAAATATTTTATTTAATTTGCCTTATGTTGTGATGAGCACTCCTGCTGTAAAGCTAAAAGAAATTGCTATAGGCATACCAGTCATTATTGTGGGCTCGGGACCCTCATTGCAATATGACATTTCTTATCTTCATGATTTACAGTCCAAATGTTTAATTATTGCAGCAGGATCAAGCATACAAGCGCTCGAACATCATGGGGTTATTCCACATATAGTCGTCTCTATTGATGGAGGACTACCAAACTACAGAGTGTTTGAGAATATAGATACAAGTAAAGTAGCACTGCTTTATAGTCCACAAATTAATTATAATATACTAGAACATTATAAAGCCCCATTAATTGCAGCAGGACTAAGTTCAGATTCGATTACGCCGAATTTTGTTGATAAAGAGGATATTCCTGTATTTAGATCAACAACATCAGTAACTGGCACAGTACTTCAGATTGCTGAATATATGGGAGCATCTGAGATTATTCTGATGGGTCAAGATCTTTCTTATCCAGATAAACAGATTTATTCATCAGGTGTGAGACATGCCACAAAGGAGCAAAGCGCTCAACTACTTGAAGAGGCTAATGAATTGGTACCTAATGTAGATGGAGGATTTAACTCTACTTCATTGAAAATGAAAGTTACGTTAAATGATATGGAGCTTCAGATAAAATTAATTAACTTTAGTGGAGTTAAAGTGATAAATTCCTCAAGACATGGAGCACATATAGAAGGAACAGAGTGGGTCCCTGTGGATGAAATGTCTGAGAGATGGACAGATTTACCAAACAGAGATTTTGATGTGAATGAGTTATTATTGCACTTGACGAATAAAGAAAAGGCAGCAAATTTAATTAAATTACAAATGGAATATCGTGTGTTGTTGAAAGAAACCAATGATACTGGAAAGCGAATAAAGAAGTTAATTATAAAGTTAGATGCTATGGCTGGTATGTCAGTCAATAGTAGTATTAATACAATTTCGAGTAGATTAGTTGAGATCGATAAATTGTGGACTCGAATTACGCGCCAACAATCTTTTATCACGTTATATTCTTTCTCCTTAAAACATCATACTAACAGTTATATGAAGTTTGTATCTACGATCGTTGAAACTGAAAATGTACGTGATAAGTCGAGGCTGATTGTGGAGCATTTGGGTGAACTAGTTAGGGCAATGGATGAGTTTACCCCTGAATTAATAGGCACATTAAGCGATGCTATGAAACGTTTAGATAGTATGATAGATGAAATGAGTGAGGCAATGCATGGGTAGACAATTTAACGGTAAGAAGATTCTAATAGTTGGTGGTACAGGTACAATCGGACAAAGTCTGTTGCGTGCAATCCTCATAGATAATCCTGAGGTCGTTCGTATCTTTAGCCGGGATGAATATAAGCAATTTATGCTACAGCAGGAATATAAAGAATTTAGCAATATTCGGTATCTCATAGGCGATGTTCGTGACTATAATCGTTTAGAAAGAGCAATGCAGGATATCGATTATGTGTTTCACACCGCGGCTATGAAGCATGTTCCTGCGTGTGAATATAACCCTTTTGAAGCGGTACAGACAAATATACTTGGCACGCAGAATGTGATTCAAGCGGCTTTAGCATGTGATGTTAAGAAGGTTATTTTTACAAGTACAGATAAGGCAATTTCCCCTACCAATACCTACGGGGCTTCTAAGTTAATGGCAGAAAGGCTTGTCGCAGCTGCACAGTATCAAGCAGGTTCTAAGCAAACTAAGTTTGCTGCTGTTCGTTTTGGCAATGTAATGGGCTCGAGGGGATCTGTAATTCCGCTTTTCCAATGGCAAATTGAAGAGAAAAGAAAGATCACAGTGACTTGTAAAGAAATGACTCGTTTTATGATGAGTTTAAGACAGGCAACTGAATTAACCTTAAAAGCCATGGAGCTAGTACAAGGTGGAGAAATATTTGTGTTAAAGATGCCAATTGTTCAGTTGATAGATCTGGCCAATATTATTGTTGAGAATTCCGCGCAAAAATTAGGCATTGATTCAAACGGTATCATTATTGAAGAAATCGGGATGCGCCCTGGTGAGAAGATGTATGAGGAGTTAATGACAGAAGAAGAGTCCGTACATGCATTGGAGACAAATGAGATGTTCATTATTAGAAACTCGTTTATTGAAAAACATAACTATTTTGAAGCGAAAAAAGCTAAAAGACAGAGTTATAGTTCACATGGTCTAGTTCCGCTGAGTCACCAAGGTTTATTATCGTTATTAAATAATGAAAAACTATTACTTTGATATCCTTACAGCAATATAAGCAGATTAAAGAAAAGGGGCTATTTGTTTGAAAAAAGTAGTAAAAATTTTGGTAACTTTGCAGCCACATAACCCTTATATAACAGAAATTAGCGCCCATATAGAACGAGATAAAATACGGGTTGCAGAGAGAAACTTTTGATGAAAATTTTCATTAGAGTAGATGCTTCCGAAAAAATAGGTACAGGTCATGTTATACGTTGTCTCACACTAGCTGATGAGCTACGAAAAAACTTACATGAAGTGATTTTTATAAGTGTGCAGATGCCAGAGTATTTTATCAGTTTGATAAATAAAAAAGGATATTCCTTCAATAAACAGGCTTCAACTCATATGGTAGGAAGCGTTATGGATGCATTCAACATATTAAAATTTTTACAATCAAAATATGAGATCTCTAATGAAGATTGCTTAATTATTGATAATTATCAAATTGATCATATCTGGGAGACTGTTATGAAGCAGTCGTTTGGTAAAATAGTGGTTATTGATGATCTGGCTAATAGGCAACATGTGTGTGATTTATTATTAGATACTAACGAATATGATTCTCCTGAGAATAGATACGAAGGCCTGATATCTATTGAAACAAAGAAACTTCTGGGGTCTAGATATTCCTTATTACGAGAAGAGTTTTTAGAAGTTCGTAATTTGATGTTTGAAAATCAAATTTCAAAAAGAATCTTAACAAATATATTAATATGTTTTGGAGGAAGTGATCCTACCAACGAAACTATGAAAGTAATTAATGCTTTGGAATTATTACTGGACCATTATAAGGAACTTGAACTGACGGTTATCTTAGGACGAGCTAATCCTAATATCAAAACTATTCAAGAAAAATGTAAGGGTTTAAAAAAGGTAAGATGTTTAATTCAACCACCATCAATGGCATTAGAAATGTCCAGGGCTCACATTGCTGTGTGCGGTGGAGGGACTATGACTTGGGAAAGATATTGCATGGGATTGCCTGCACTTGTTATAGCTATAGCAGAAAATCAGATAGGTGTGGCACAACATGGTGAGAAAAATAATATTGATAGATATTTAGGGGAATCAAAGTTTGTGAGTGAACAAATAATTAGAGCCGAATTATTAGATTTTCTTAATTCATCACGAACTTCAGAAGAAACACGCCTGAAGGCTATGAACCTAGTTGATGGGCAAGGAGTAAAACGTGTAACCAGAATGATTATGGATAACAATATTTAATGAATTTATTATGAAAACTATGATTATATATCTAAAGAGATAATGTTAAAGGAGTTAAAGCTATGAATGATATAGAACAAACTATATCTGTAGCCGATTAATTCCTTTTTTAATGGTAGAGATCTTTATTAAATATACAGTTAACTAGTAGACATCATTCTGAGAGAGGGAACTGGAAATATGGGGAATTCAGAAGTAGTTATTAATAGTTATGGGTATTATGAATTATCTGAACCGCCATCGGATTCGGAGCTTGAAAGATATTATGAAAATATCTACTATCAAGAATCTAAAAGCTTATATTCTAATACGTACAGTGAAGATGAAATTTTATACTTTAAAAATAAATATCTACAAAAATTCCATGTATTAATGGATCATAGCATTCAAAAATGTAGTTCTAATAGATTTTTAGACATAGGATGTGGAGAAGGGTGGGGGCTCAGCTTCTTTCATAATCTTGGATGGAAGGTTATGGGGGTGGATTACTCTAACTATGGTTGTGAAACACATAATCCAGATATGTTACCATTCATAAGTTGCGGTGCTCCTTCACAAAAATTAGATGAGCTGAAAGCCTCCCAGCAAGTGTTTGATGTCATTTGGCTTGACAATGTGTTAGAACATTTAAAGGAACCATTAGAAATGTTGAAGTATTGTCATTCTCTTTTGTCTAATAATGGCCTATTGGTTATTGAGGTTCCGAATGATTTTTCAGTTGTTCAAAATAAATTACTATTGAATGGAGACATCGATGAAACTTTCTGGGTTGTGAACCCTGATCACATATCATATTTTAATAAAGATGGTCTAATTAATCTTTGCTCAGCTGCTGATTTAGATTTTGCTGATTTAATTTCTGATTATGCTATCGATTTTGATCTATTTAACGTAAATACTAATTACAAGAAAGATCCTACTTTAGGAAAGGCTTCACATAAGGCTAGAATTGAAATAGAAAATTTAATTCATAGTATTTCTATAGAAAATGCAAACAACCTTTACCGTGTATATGCTGAACTAGGGATAGGCAGACAGATTACTGGTTTTTTTAGAAAAAGAGTTCGAGAGCTATAGTAATCGATAATACCATAAGAATTAAGAATAAAAACATAGGGAATAGGATGGGGTAATATGTCGAAAGTTTTAAGTAATGCAAGTAATAGCGAATTACAGCGTAGGACTACGGTGGCTGAACAGTTAAGAGGCTCAACTATTCCAAATAGTGAACTGTTAGATAACCTTGGATTATATTTAAGAAGACAAAACTTATCAAGAATACTATATATTCATGATCTATATAAGCAAATTATTGATGTTCATGGAATTATCATGGAATTCGGAGTGAGATGGGGACAAAACTTAGCATTATATCAGTCATTTCGGGGAATTTATGAACCATATAACTATAATCGAAAAATAGTAGGATTTGATACATTTGAGGGATTTATTAGTGTTGATCCTGAAGATGGCATGCTTGCCAAGGTTGGAGATTACGCTGTAAGTGAAAATTATGAGGTTCAATTAAGCGAGTTGTTAGATTTTCATGAGAAAGAGAGTCCCATTCCACATCTTAAAAAATATGAATTAGTTAAAGGGGATGCATCTGAGACTATTCTTGATTACTTAAAAAGACATCCGGAAACAATAATTTCTTTAGCATATTTCGATTTTGACTTATATAAACCTACTCGTGACTGTCTACAAGCGATTATGGAACATACAACTAAAGGAACAATTATTGCCTTTGACGAATTAAACTTTTCATCGTTTCCTGGTGAAACAGAAGCTTTAAAAGAAGTGATAGGATTAAACACTTACGCAATAAAACGTAGCCCGCTTAATCCGTTGTGTTCATATATAGTAATTAACTAATTATTCTAAAGGAAGGTAATATGAATATTACTGCTATTATTCAAGCTCGTATGGGCTCAACACGTTTACCGGGTAAGGTATTGAAGAAGCTCGCTGATCATACAGTGTTAGGGCATGTCATAACAAGGTGCCAAGCAATTCCTTCTGTGAACCAAGTTATTGTGGCTACTACTGTCCAGGAAGATGATATCGACATTTGTAAGGAAGCCTTAAAGTATGGAGTTCCTATTTATCGAGGTAACGAGGATAATGTGCTCAGTCGCTATTATGAGGCTGCAAAAGAGGCTGATTCTGATATCATTGTACGGATTACATCTGATTGCCCTTTGCTTGATCCGGAAATCTCAGAAACCGTTATTCAATATTTTTTGAATCATAATTACGATTATATTAGTAGCGGTTTAGATGGTACATTTCCTAGAGGACTAGACACCGAAGTGTTTACTTTTAAGGCTCTGGAAGTAGCGTACAAACAAGCCACACAAGAGTATGAATTTGAACATGTGACACCTTATTTATATCAGAATAAGGAGCAGTTTAATATCCATGCTTTCCAAAATCACACAGATCAATCTAAGTACAGACTAACTCTCGATACCGAGGAAGATTGGAAATTGATATCAAAGATTTATGATGAGTTATATAAGGGTGAAATATTTTATATCAATGATATTCTTGAATTGTTTAAGCGATATCCAGAGTTAGCATGTATCAACGCTGAAGTGAAACAAAAAAAATTAGGGGATTAATATATATATATCCCTGCAATATCATTATTTACACGCTTGACTAAAGGAGCGTATAACTCAGTGAATATGATCAATTTTAAAGAAGTCACGAGCCAGGGATTTGTAGGGCGGATGGAAGATGTAATTCCTGCCAAGGCGGTGTTAGTTACCAGTGCTTCTAAGAAGGTTCCTTTACTAAAATGTGTGTTGAAAAGTATACAGAAAATAGGACATCCTTCTTTTCTAATCAGCGGAGACAGCAATCCAAACGCTATAGCGCAGTTTTTTACAGATTCATTTTGGCATATGCCTAGGTTGGACGGAATGGATCTACAGAAACTCTTGTTTTATTGTAATGAACAACATATTAAATATATTATTCCTACTAGAGATGGAGAATTAAGCTACTTCTCACGATATAAAGGTGAGTTGCAACAAAATGGTGTTCATGTCATGGTTTCCGAAATGAAGGGTGTTGAAACTTGTCTTGATAAGCTTTTGTTTTTTCAAGAAGGTCTTGCACTTGGGTTTTCTGTAATTCCTACCGCGGAAGAATCCTCAGCACTGGATGTATCTCATTTTGTTGTAAAAGAGCGATTTGGTGCTGGTTCGGAGTCTATTGGACTAAATAAAATACTTGATGAAGCAGAGGAATATGCAAAACGTCTGCAACATCCGATTTTTCAACCTTATATTAAGGGAATGGAAGTTAGTGTTGACGTTTACGTACAGAAAAATGGCGTATCCAAGGGAGCCATAGCAAGAAAACGTGAGATTGTTGTGGGTGGAGAATCTCAAATAACTACTACGTTTAGGGATGAAATGTTAGAGCAGCAATGCGCAGACTTTGCAGAAAAATTAGGATTGTATGGACATGTACTTTTTCAAGTGATCATTGACGATGAAGGAAAGTACCATTTTATTGAATGCAACTCACGTTTCGGAGGAGCCTCACGATTAAGTATAGAGTGTGGTTTGGATAGTTTTTATTGGTTCTTACTTGAATCTGGGGGAAGCGATTTGACGCAGTATCCATTTGTTCGCGCTGCTCAGGACAAACGGCTAATTCGATATGCTGAGGACTTGATTTTATGAAGGTTGTAGTATTTGATCTGGATGATACTCTTTATAATGAAATAAGTTATGTAGAAAGTGGTTTTCGTGCCGTTGCAGAATATCTATATGAACGCTATTCTAGTAACGTCGAAGAAAGTATGAGTATTATGTTAAATGAACTCAAAAAGAATGGTAGAGGTAAAGTATTTGATCGCTTACTTGAATACCACTTACTATATTCTCGAGGAAGAGTGAAAGAATGCTTAGGTATATATCGTCAACATAAGCCTAAGATTGAACTTTTTGATGACTCTAAAAACTGTATTGAAAATTTAAGCAACCAAAACATTCCATTATATATTGTGACTGATGGTAACAAAATGGTGCAAAAGCGTAAATTAATAGCCCTAGGCCTATATGAACATCCTGCAATAAGAAGATGCTACATTAGCCGCAGGTTTGGGATTAAGAATGAAAAACCATCTCCTTATTGTTTTCTACAAATTTGTACTGTTGAGAAGGTAGATCCATTTGATGTGGTTTATATTGGAGACAATCCGAATAAAGACTTTGTGGGAATAAAGCCGCTCGGATTTAAGACCGTTAGAATATTAAGAGGTGGATTTGCCTCTCTTACAAGACCCAAACACTTTGAAGCAGATATACAAATAAGAAGCTTAGATGAGTTGTATAATCGTGTATATGATTTTTAAGTGTGACAGTCTTAAATCTTATATTTGGATAGGGAGAATGAGTGAGAAATGGAATTTAAAATTGGTGACCGTCAGATTGGAAAGAAATTTAAGCCCTTTGTAATTGCAGAAATGTCAGGAAATCACAATCAATCACTAGATCGTGCGCTCACTATTGTTGAGGCTGCTGCGCACGCTGGTGTGGATGCTCTAAAACTGCAAACCTACACGGCTGACACAATGACGCTGAATATTCATGATGGTGATTTTTTTATAGAAGATCAGAATAGTCTATGGAAAGGGAACTCATTGTATCGACTTTACGAAGAAGCCTACACACCGTGGGAATGGCATGAACCTATATTTAAAAGATGTAATGAACTTGGCCTGTTGGCTTTTAGCACTCCTTTTGATGAGACGGCAGTAGATTTCCTAGAATCGTTGAATGTGCCTGCATATAAGATTGCTTCATTTGAAAATACGGATATCCAACTAATTCGCAAGGTTGCCTCCACAGGAAAACCCATTATTATTTCTACAGGAATGGCCTCTATAGCAGAGTTAGACGAAACGGTACGCGCGGCCAGAGAAGCTGGAGCTGAGAATATTGTGCTTCTCAAGTGTACAAGTACATATCCTTCATCACCGGATAACACCAATATTATTACCATCCCGCATATGGAGCAACTGTTTGAATGCCAAATTGGTATTTCAGATCACACCATGGGTGTCGGTGTATCTGTAGCTAGCGTTGCTTTGGGTGCTACAGTGATTGAGAAGCATTTTACATTGCGACGTGCTGACGGTGGAGTGGATTCAGCATTCTCTTTGGAGCCTGAAGAAATGGCTTCTCTCGTAATTGAATCTGAGCGGGCTTGGCAGGCAGTGGGCATGGTTTCATATGGAGCATCTGTAAGAGAGCTGGAATCAATGAAGCATCGACGCTCCCTGTACATTTCTAAAGAAATGAAGCAGGGTGATGTATTTACTAGAGATAATGTAAAAGCGATTCGGCCTGGTATGGGTCTTCCGACTAAATATCTAGATCAGTTACTGGGAAGAAAGATCAGCAAAGATGCACATATAGGAACAGCTATTACTTGGGATTTGATCTAGTTTAACTGAAATTCAGTTATTTTTATTGAAAGATTTAATGATAAATACGAGCTATTTAGGATAAAAAAGCTCTATTGTATGAGGAGGTTAAAAAATTGAATATTTTACTCACCGGCGGAGCCGGTTTTATCGGCCGTTGGGTCGCGAAGAGACTGCTCGATGAAGGTCACAAGCTGTGGATTGTTGACGACTTATCCAATGGACGTGAAGCGAATATTGAAGAATTTCGGACACATCCGGGCTTGCAACAGTTTATTAAAGGTACAATTCTAGATGAAGCTTTACTAGTTGATTTATTTGATAAACATAGATTTGAAATATGCTACCATCTTGGAGCTTCTATCAACGTTCAGGATTCAATTGATGACCCTAAGACAACATTCGACAATGACACCGTAGGCACATTTATTATATTGGAACAGTGCCGAAAGCATAACACAAAGGTCGTTTTCATGAGCACTTGTATGGTATACGATCGTTGTAGCGATGAAGGTGGCATAACGGAGTTACATCCAACAAAACCAGCTTCTCCATACGCGGGAGCTAAGGTAGCAGCAGAGAATATGGTACTCTCTTATTTCTACGCTTATAATCTACCGACTGTAGTTATTCGTCCATTTAACACCTATGGTCCTTATCAAAAGACTGGTGGTGAGGGTGGGGTAGTTGCCATCTTTATTAACAATCACTTAAATGGAAAAGATCTTAATATTTATGGAGAAGGAACACAAACCCGTGATCTTTTATATGTTGAAGATTGCGCGAAATTTGTAGTTTCCGCAGGTTTTTCGGATGAAGTCAACGGTGAGATTGTGAATGCGGGATTAGGTAGAGACATCTCTGTTAACGAATTAGCGCTTCAAATTACTGGGGACGCCACTCGGATTAAGCATGTGAAGCATATCCATCCTCAGAGTGAAATTCAAAAGCTGCTATGTAACTCTTCCAAGGCGAATCAGCTTCTAAAGTGGCAACCTGAAGTTACGCTGGAAGAAGGAATAGCACGTACTACTGAATGGATCCAATCTGGTGGTCTTAACTGAATTGGAATGCAAAAAGAGGGGGCATGACAACGATGTCTGATCAATCAGCGCTTAATCCGGTGCGTACAACATTACTTCCTTATGGACAGCAGTGGCTTGACGAACAGGACATCGAAGCAGTTGTAAAGGTTCTTAAGGGTGATTTTATTACTCAAGGTCCAGCGATTGATGCTTTTGAAACTAAAGTGGCAGATTATGTAGGAGCCAAATATGCTGTAGCATTTACGAATGGGACCGCAGCACTGCACGGTGCTTGCTTCGCTGCAGGGATTGAAGAAGGCGATGAAGTAATTACTACACCAATTACTTTTTTGGCTAGTAGTAATTGTGTGCTCTACCAGGGCGGTAGACCGATATTTGCTGATATTAACATGGATACCTATAACATAGATCCCACTGAAATTGAGAATAAAATTACAGCAAGAACTAAGGCGATTATTGCCGTTGATTTTTCTGGACAACCCGTGGAGATGGACCGAATAGCTATGATCGCTCGAGATCATAATTTGGTTCTGATTGAAGATTCAGCTCATTCTTTGGGAGCTAGCTTTGCAGGCCAAAAGGTAGGGTCCATTGCTGATATGACAATGTTCAGCTTTCATCCGGTCAAACATATTACAACTGGTGAGGGCGGAATCATTACAACGAATAACGAAGAATATTATCGTAAACTGCTAATGTTCCGTAGCCATGGAATGACCAGAAATCCAGAGGAACTCACAAGGAATGATGGTCCATGGTACTATGAAATGCATGAGTTAGGCTACAACTATAGAATGACGGATATGCAGGCTGCTCTCGGTGTTAGCCAGATGGACAAGCTAGACTCGTTTGTAGAGAGAAGACGTGAAATTGCGGAAAGATACAATGAGGCCTTTTCTTCGTTACAGGGAGTGGTTATTCCCGCACAACATGCTCAGTCAGAATCATCGTGGCATTTGTACGTTGTGCGATGGCTCCCTGAACATTTTGCTGGGGACAGAAAAGATATATTCCAAGCTTTGAGAGATGAGAACATTGGCGTTAATGTTCATTATATCCCTGTATATCTCCAACCTTATTATAAAGAATTAGGTTATCAGTCAGGATTATGTCCAAATGCGGAATTGTACTATGACTCAGCAATTTCCCTTCCCATTTTCCCGAAAATGTCGAACTCTGACGTTAATGATGTTATTACGGCGCTAAAAAAAGTATATAAACGATTTTATGAATAATTATGACAAGGTTGTAGGATCGGAGAGTACCTATGAATAAGCACGTATTAATGCCAACTTATATGAAGGACTTCGCTTGTATAGGTAGCGAGTGTGAGGATAGCTGCTGTACGGGGTGGCAAGTTACCTTGGATAAAAAGTCATATAAAGAATACAAAAATATAAAACATCCTCAATTATCCAAATCACTTCAGCAAGGTATGAAACGCAATAAGAGCGATGCCACATCTTCAGCTAATTATGCTAGCTTTCATTTAGATCAGCACGGACGTTGTCCAATGCTTAATGAACGGAATTTATGTGGTATTCAATTAAATCTGGGAGAAAAAATGCTCTCTCCCACTTGTAAAACGTATCCAAGAGTTGTAAATCTAGTAGATGATACTTATGAGATGTCGGCAAAATTGTCTTGTCCAGAAGTTGCGAGATTAGTTCTGTTAAACAAAGAGAAGATGGAGTGCGAAGAGGCTGAGGTTACATTAGATCCATCGTGGTCCATGCTAAGCGTTCTTGATACTCAGAATCCCAAACTGGCAGAGAAATACTTCTGGAATATTAGAGTGTTTACCATCGATGTTCTACAGAATAGAAATTGGTCTATTGAGGAACGTTTAGTTTTTCTAGGGCTGTTTATCCAGAAATTAGAGCAATTATTAGCTCAGAATCATATTGAGCATATCCCTGATCTAATTCATGAGTATATTGATAAGATGGAGTCCTCTGACATACAAGCTAGTTTGGATATGATAAAAGGTAATGTCAAAATGCAGATGCATATCATTATGCATTTTGTGTCACTTCGTGCCAAATTAGGGGTTTCTAGCGAAAGATATGTTTCGATTTTTTCTGACATGTTGTCGGGATTTGGCTTAGATCAAGGGGATACGATTGATGTTGATCTACTAGAACAACAATATTTGAGCAATTATACAATGTACTATGAGCCATTTATGAGTGATCACTCTTATATGCTGGAGAACTATTTGGTGAATCATGTTTTTGAAAGCATGTTCCCAAAAAGTGGTGATTCGTTATTCTCTGATTATATGTTAATGGCGGTTATTTATATGATGGTTCGAATTCATTTGATTGGAATATCAGGACACTATAAGGGATTAAACGAGGAGATCGTAATCAAAGTCGTGCAATCTTTTAATCGGGTGACTATGCATAGCTCCAATTATTTAGAGATGATCAAAACATATTTTAAAGAGAATGAGTTTGATTCGTTGGCTCATATCGTTGCAATCTTAAGTACTAGAGTCGCTGAGTAAGGGGTGATCTGTTGAAGACAATTGCATTAGTGATGATTGTTAAGAATGAAGAGTCAGTCATTGATCGCTGCTTGAAAAGCGTGAGTCATATGGTGGATGAAATAATCATTCTAGACACAGGATCAACAGATCGTACAAAAACTATTGCCCAAGGCTATGGTGCCAAAATATTTGACTGGACCTGGAACAATAACTTTTCCGATGCTCGTAATACTGCGTTAGCTCATTCGACATGTGATTGGAATCTGGTGCTAGATGCGGATGAGTATATAGATAATGATTGTAGTGAAAACATTCGTGAATTTATCAATAAGCAAAATGCCATTGGTAAGATAAAGCTGGTCAATCAATTTAAGGGTAATGATGGCGAGCTATCGTATGCGCATGGGTTTGTTTCACGTATGTTTCCAGCAGGTATTCGATATGAGGGACATATTCATGAACAGCTTATATCTGATCTGCCTAGAATCAGCGTTTCTGTTGAGGCTCATCATGATGGCTATATGGAGTCTAAAGCGGATCGTAATATCCCTATATTACAGGCGGAAATCGATAGCAACCCGAGGGACGCTTATTTTCTTTTTCAAATTGCAAAGGAATTTAGGGGAATTGAAGATCATGTTCAAGCTTGCGAGCATTTATACAAGGCATATTCTCTTCTAGATAAAAGTGAAAACTATGCCCCGAATGTTATTGTAAACTTGCTCTATGAGATTATCGCTACAGAGAGATATGAGGACGGGCTTCCTATCATCAGTAGAGAACGTGAATGGTTACATGATTTTACAGATTTCCACTTTGTTTGTGGTGTTCTTTACATGAAGCTTATTTTGAACAATACCGCGAAGTATGTCGGATTGTTGCCTCTTATTGAGCAATCTTATCTTAAATGCCTACAAATCGGCGATACAGACCAGTATGAATGTGTTTATGGGACTGGAAGTTTCTCGGCGCTGCATAACTTGGGAAGTCTTTATGAAGTAATGGGGAAGCTTGATAAGGCTAAGCAATGTTACCAAGAAGCTTCTGCTAAGTTTGATTATGAGCCATCTGGTAGAAGACTAGAGCTGCTCAAGTGAAGCGACCTTAATTGTAAGTGAGTAAATGTCGAAAAAGCTTTCATTTCACTGTTTCACTATAGGAGTAGACGGGTATTAAATACCGTCTGCTCTTTTTTTGATCCTTACGCCGCAACTATTTCTTGATTATGGTAAATTAAACGTCCTATTTTACGTGGTAAATTATTGCATGTAAACATTTACTTTTCCAATTGACAATGAAGAAGTTACGGTGGTATAGTCGATTTGTGAGCAAGACTCACGTTCATCTGATGACGAAGGGAATGTTTAATCAATGGAAGGTAAAGTAAAATGGTTTAACGCAGAAAAAGGTTATGGTTTTATCGAGACTGCAGACGGTGGCGACGTATTCGTACACTTTTCCGCGATTCAAACTGACGGTTTCAAGACTTTGGATGAAGGCCAATCCGTAGAGTTCGATATCGTTGAAGGCGCACGCGGACCACAAGCAGCTAACGTAATCAAATTATAATCATACGGCTAAGCCGACCTACATATAAGTAGATGGTTAGCAATTTAGACAGCGCTAGCAAGGATCTTGGGATTTCTCCCAAGGTCCTTTTTTTGTGCTCTCAAAAGCCTCTATCAAGGCAGTTAATAGAAAGAAAATAGCGTACTTTGTAAATTTTTAATATGGAAAATGTTAGAACTCTTCGAAATGTGGGTAATAGCTTTACGTTGAGCTGTTTATCTTACCTCGACGCACACTATGTTAGCCTAGGCCAATACTTCCAAAAAGAGATTCATATAGCCTACGCTATCAAAACTTTTAGGAGGATGATTAGCAGGATGAAAAAGAAGTTGCGCGGTCTCATGACCGGAGTTTTAGGAGTTAGTATGTTATTAGGATCTCTTGGCAGCGTATCTGCCGCCTCCGTACCTAAGGATATTCAAGGTCACTGGGCCCAAGCTCAGCTACAGGAATGGCTAGATAGTGGATACCTTGGAGGATACCCAGACGGTACAGTTAAACCAAACAAGGCAATTACACGTGGAGAGTATGTGACTCTAGTAAATCGCCTGTTCGGTTTTAAAGAAAAAGCAACTGTAAGCTTTAAAGATATGAAAAGCACAAATTGGAACTACAGTGAAGTGGCTAAAGCCGTGGAAGCTGGCTATATCGGAGGATACGAGGACAATACGTTCCGTCCTAATAGTCCGCTCACAAGACAAGAGGCAGCAGTAATGGCTGCGAAATTACTTAAATTGAGCACCAATAGCACTACTAGCAAATTTAAAGACAATGCACAAATTGCAGCATGGGCAAAAGGTGCAGTAGCCGCTGCAGCGGATAAAAAGATTATTAACGGTTATCCGGATGGAACCTTCGGTCCTAAGAAATCGTTAACACGTGCAGAGGCTGTAGGTATCATCAATACCTCAGTCATCTATTACCCAGGTAGCGGCACAGGTGGTGGAGTAATTCCTACCCCAACGCCAACGGCTACTCCGACACCAACAGCTACCCCAACCCCAACAGCTACTCCAGGTGGTAGTACTGGTGGTGGAAGTGGTGGTGGATCTGGCGGCGATAACGGAAATGTCACAACACCAACCGTAAGTGGGGCAACCTATGGTAACGTTGGTTCGGTAACAGCCGATGTATACCTGACATCTTCCGTAACAGGCTCAGTGTACTATGTTGTAGCTCCTTATACTGCTAACGTAACTGCACCGAGTGCATTACAGGTGGAAAAAGGACAGATCAGCAATGGAACTGCAAGCGAAATTCATGGTAGTGTTGCAACTGTAGCCAACACAACGGTTACATTCTCTGTTTACGGATTGAATCCTGGGACAGAATATGCAACATATATCGTAGCAGCGGATGCATCTGGCAATCTGTCTACTGTCACAACAGTTCGATTAACTACTGCTCAGGCAACTGCAAACTCGATTACGCTTTTTGAACCAGGACAAGTAGGTACTGTTACAGCCGATGTATATGTTAAATATGGTGTGACAGGTGCCGCTCCAACCCCAGTAAGATATGTAGTATTGCCTGCTAATGAAAAAGCACCTAGCGCAGCACAAATTTCTTTAGGTCAGAATAGTACTGGTACAGCATTGACTGCTCCATGGACGGACGCGCTTACGTTCGCTCCTGGTGTAAAACATACGCATACATTGACTGGATTGACAGCCAATACTGCCTATAAGGTATACGTTATTACAGGAACAGATACGCAATTGTCACCTGTAGAAATCATTCAAATTCATACCAAGTAACTTGAACTTATACTGTTTCAGTTAGGGAATATAAGAATGGAATTCGTACTATAATAACGACAGGTTTACTTTTGGTCCGGTGAGGCGAATAGTTGCTCTTACCGGACTTGTTTTATTTGTGAACACTACGACAATATTTGTTATCTAATTGTAAGGGCTGTAAGGAATTACTTTTTACTTAGGCTTAACAATTTGGTATAATGAAGGTGTAACTAAAGGAGGAGTGGCCATGCAATTCACCATTCGAGGTCAACAAATTGACGTGACCGACGCTTTGAGAGAGTATGTTGATAAGAAGCTCAGCAAACTTGAGAAGTATTTCGAAGCACCCCCTACCTCTGAAGGGTCTGTGACGCTTGGCGTAGTTCGCGGCCTTCATACGGTGGAAGTAACCATTCCGCTTGCTGGCGTGACGCTTCGTGCGGAAGATCGCAGCGATGACATGTATGCTTCCATAGATGCCGTTGTGGACAAGCTAGAACGTCAAATTCGCAAACACAAAACGAAGATCAATCGTAAGTTCCGTCAAGAGGGACTGAAGACGCTGTTTGTGGATGGAGCTAGTACCGCTGTTGCTGTAGAAGAACAAGATTATGATGATTTAGAAGTTGTGCGGAACAAACGCTTTACAATGAAGCCGATGGATGTGGAAGAAGCAATTCTTCAAATGAACATGGTAGGACATAATTTCTTTGTGTTTTCCAATATCGACACCTCGGAAGTAAGCGTAGTTTACAAACGTGATGATGGTAAATATGGACTGATTGAACAGGGCTAAGATACAATGATGCCAGTTATGCTCTAAGTATAAAGGGCCTCGAGAGTTAGTCAGAACCTAAGAAATTTAAACCGAGCCCCTATTCGCTTGCAGCGAATAGGGCTCTTGTGCGTATAAGCGACTATATTTGAAAAATGTGGCTGATACACCTTGTATTGCGGCATCTCTTACAAACTGTTACAATTTATGAAGCAGCGGAATCGAATTTATAAATGGCCCTTTCAATTTTGTGAGGATGGGCTCGGTTCCACCATCTGTGTTGCATGAAAGGGGTTAACCATGCTAGGACTTGTAAAGAAAATATTCGGAGATACAAACGATCGTGACGTTAAACGTCTCATGAAGACAGTCGATGTAATTAATGGATTGGAACCGGAATTTGTAAAGCTATCTGATGAAGAATTACAAGCTAAGACAGCAGAATTCCGTGCCCGTATTGAAAAAGGCGAAACTTTGGAAGAAATTCTTCCCGAAGCATTTGCTACCGTACGTGAAGCTTCCAAGCGGACACTTGGTATGCGGCATTTTGATGTGCAGTTGATTGGTGGTATGGCTCTGCATGAAGGCCGAATCTCCGAGATGAAGACTGGTGAAGGTAAGACACTAGTAGGTACATTGCCAGTGTATTTGAATGCTTTGCTAAGTAAAGGCGTACACGTAGTAACGGTCAATGACTATTTGGCTCAGCGCGACAGCGCACAAATGGCACAAATCTATAACTTCCTGGGCATGACGGTTGGGGTTAACCTAAGCGGTATGGACCATGCTGATAAACAAGCTGCTTATGCCTGCGATATTACGTATGGCACGAACAACGAATTTGGTTTCGATTATTTGCGTGACAACATGGTGCTTTATAAAGAGCAAATGGTTCAGCGCCCTCTGTATTTCTGTATTATTGATGAAGTGGACTCTATTCTTATTGATGAAGCACGTACACCTCTTATTATTTCCGGACAAGCTGAGAAGTCTACAGAATTGTATTTTTCAGCAGACCGTTTCGTGAAAAAGCTTAAGGCTGAAGAAGACTACACAGTTGATATTAAGGTGAAGTCTGTAGCCTTGACTGAAAAAGGTGTAGCTACAGCTGAGCGCGCTTTTGGTATTGAGAACTTGTATGATCACAGTCATGTAACCTTGAATCACCATATCGTCCAAGCCCTAAAAGCAAATGTAATCATGCGTCGTGACGTAGATTACGTTGTAAACGAGGGTGAGGTCGTTATTGTTGATGAATTTACAGGACGTCTAATGTCAGGTCGTCGCTATAGCGATGGGCTGCACCAAGCGATTGAAGCGAAGGAAGAAATCGAAGTACAGAATGAGAGTATGACTCTTGCAACGATCACATTCCAGAACTACTTCCGTATGTATCGCAAACTGGGCGGTATGACAGGTACAGCGAAGACTGAGGAAGAGGAATTCAAGAAGATTTATGGTCTTGAAGTTCTTCAAGTACCTACGAACAAACCAAATCAGCGCGTAGATATGCCGGATGTTGTCTACAAGAGTGAGAACGGTAAGTTCAAGGCTGTAGTGGAAGAAATTGTAGAACGTCACAAAAAGAACCAGCCGGTACTGGTTGGTACAGTGTCGATCGAGAATTCAGAGCTCGTATCTGAAATGCTGAAGCGCAAAGGCGTTAGACACCAAGTGCTTAACGCGAAGCATCACGCTGCGGAAGCAGAAATCATTACCCATGCAGGTCAGCCAGGTACAGTTACGATTGCTACCAACATGGCTGGACGTGGTACGGACATCGTGCTGGGTGAAGGTGTGACAGATCTTGGAGGTCTGCATATCATTGGTACAGAGCGTCATGAATCACGCCGGATTGATAACCAGCTGCGCGGTCGTGCGGGTCGTCAAGGTGACCCTGGTTCTACACAGTTCTACTTGTCGCTTGGCGATGAGCTTATGAAGCGTTTTGGTGCTGACAACGTTCTGACTATGATGGATCGTCTCGGATTCGAGGAAGATCAGCCGATTGAGAGTCGTATGATCACACGTGCTGTAGAATCTGCTCAGAAACGTGTTGAAGGTAATAACTTTGATATCCGTAAAGTCGTATTGCAATATGATGACGTGATGAATCAGCAGCGTGAAATTATTTATAAACAACGCCGTGAGATTCTGGAGTCCGATAATATTAAAGATGTCGTGCTTGAAATGATCAAGCCAGTAATTGAGCGTATCGTTCTTGCACACTGTAGCGATGATATTCCTGAGAACTGGGAACTGCAAGAAGTTGCTGATTACGTAAACAGCAAGCTGCTTGAAGAAGGTGCTTTGACCCGTGATATTCTATGGGGCAAGGAAGCAGAGGAAATCATCGAGTTCATTTTTGAACGTGTGCTTGAGAAATATGCTGCTCGTGAAGAACGCCTGGGCTCAGAACTCGTACGTGAATTCGAAAAAGTAATCGTGCTTCGTTCCGTAGATAGCAAATGGATGGATCATATTGATGCAATGGATCAATTGCGTCAAGGGATTCACTTGCGTGCTTACGGTGGTACGGATCCACTTCGCGAGTATCAATTCGAAGGCTTTGAGATGTTTAATACTATGACTGCTACGATTCAAGAAGAAGTAGCTACTTATATTATGAAGGCTCACATCGAGGCGAATCAGGAACGTCAATCCGTTATTGATGAAGACAAGATCTCTACAAACAGCGAACCTGTTGAGAAACGTCCGGTTCATGTTGAGGCTGTGACTGGCCGTAATGATCTTTGCCCTTGCGGAAGCGGCAAGAAGTACAAGAATTGCCACGGTCAAAACGCATAAGACAAACGTTTAGTAGCGCTCATATTCAGGTGTTGAAGATGTAAGTCTTTAACCCTGATCTCTATGGGTATACTAACCATAAAGAGCGGCTGGGCCCGGGGGTATCCCCCGTTTACGGCCCAGTCGCTTTTTTGGATATTTAGTATTCGAGCGAATGAGGAATGGAGAGAAGGTTTGGAACTGGAGAAGCGTAGCGCTCGCCTTTATCTTCAGATTCCAACCGCAAGTGCGGTTATCTAATCAAGGAATCTGAGGATAACAGCGATCGGAAGTCCAATCCTTCTCGGAATGGCTGAACATTCACTCATTACTAATTTTCCAATAGCGAAGACCGTAACAACCAATTTTGAAAGGTGAAGTGACCTATGATAGAACCAAATGTAAAGCAGGATCTGCGTGAAATAGGCAAGAAACTAACTGACCTTAGGGGGTCTCTTTGACTTAGATCTTAAGCAAGAGATGATTTCTAACTTTGAAGAGAAAATGGTGGCTCCAGGATTCTGGGATAATAGTGAGCAAGCGCAGAGTGTAATCGCTGAGATGAACGCTGTGAAATCTTCCGTAGATCAATACGAGAAGCTTCAACAGGAATACGATGATGCTGCTATGATGGCAGAGCTTGCGGATGAAGAGGGCGATGAGGATCTGGCAACAGAAATCGGAGAGACGATCCGTAGCCTAGGCAGTAAAGTGGATGAATTCGAGCTGCAATTGCTGCTTAACCAACCGTACGACAAGTTAAATGCTATTCTTGAGCTTCATCCGGGTGCAGGCGGAACAGAATCTCAAGACTGGGGACAGATGTTGCTGCGTATGTACACACGTTGGGCTGAGAAACGTGGATTTAAGGTTGAGGTGCTTGATTATTTACCGGGTGATGAAGCAGGGATTAAGAGTGTCACACTGCTCATCAAGGGTTTCAACGTCTACGGATATTTGAAAGCCGAAAAGGGTGTACACCGACTGGTGCGGATATCCCCGTTTGACTCTTCTGGCAGACGCCACACCTCTTTTGTGTCCTGTGATGTTGTTCCGGAAATTACGGATGATGTTGAAGTTGAGATCCGCACCGAAGATCTTAAGATCGATACGTATCGCGCGAGTGGTGCCGGTGGACAGCATATCAATACTACGGACTCTGCTGTACGGATTACTCACTTGCCGTCGGGCGTAGTGGTAACCTGCCAGAACGAACGTTCACAGATCAAGAACCGGGAACAAGCCATGAAAATGCTGCGTTCCAAGCTCTATGAGCGCAAGCTGCAAGAGCAGCAGCAGCAATTGGATGAGATTCGCGGCGAGCAATCGGAAATCGCTTGGGGCAGTCAGATTCGTTCCTATGTATTCCATCCGTATAACATGGTCAAGGATCACCGTACTTCCGTGGAAACAGGTAATGTGGGTGCAGTAATGGACGGAGACCTGGACGCATTCATTGATGGGTACTTGCGTAGCCAGATCAAGGTTGAGGCGGATTAAGGGATTTTTTCGGGAATATAGGAAAGTATAAGCTTACTCCATACTTTATCTTTATATTTTTTTAGGGGAAACGGATACCATTCTTTGATATGGATGGAATAGCCGTTTCTTCTTACGTAGAGCAAGATGACACTTTAAGGAGCGCCATGAAATGCAAAAAATCAATTCTCGTAATAAACCCCCGCTGATTCCACTGAATGGACCCGTCCGTCATGTGGTGGATACAATGCTTATTCTGATCGGTTCGCTAATCACGGCATTGGGGTTTAATCTTTTTTTTCTGCCTAATCATATAGCTTCTGGTGGTGTATCGGGTCTTTCTGTATTGGCTGAAGCTTGGTTTGGGGCTGAACCGGCATTTACGCAATGGGCACTTAATATCCCGCTGTTTGTGCTCGGAGTAATCTTCCTGGGTAAACAATACGGCGTTCGCTCGTTGCTCGGGAGCTTTGTATTGCCGCTATTTATCTTGTTGACAAAAGATTTGCCTACACCGACAACCAATCCACTTTTAGCCTCCATTTATGGCGGTATCTGTGTGGGGGTGGGACTTGGCGTTGTGTTCCGCGGACGGGGCTCAACAGGTGGACTTACGATTTTGGCGCAGATCATTCAAAAGATATCCGGTCTCAGCTTCTCGGTTTCCGTTGTGTTGCTGGACGGGACGGTTATTGTGCTGGCTGCATTTATACTCGGCATGGAGCAGGCGCTGTATGCGCTGATCGGATTGTTTGTTACAGGTAAGGCCATTAATGCAATAGAGGTAGGCTTCCGTTATACGAAGGTTGCTTATATTATCTCGGACAAGACAGATGAAATCTCTGCGGCGATATTAAATGATCTGGATCGTGGTCTGACAAAGCTGGACGCACATGGCGGGTACACTGGAGATGCACGTACTGTTCTGATGGTTGTGGTAGGTCAGAATGAAGTATCAAGGCTAAAGGCGATTGTCCAATCCGTAGATACAAGTGCATTTGTTATTATTACCGAAGCACATGAAGTGTTAGGCGAAGGATTTAAAAGAGAAGCGTAATCTCTCCTACGGGGGAGGCGACGCTTCTCTTTTTTTCTAAATGAGGTTATATTTAGGATGAATAAAGTTCACATATTGTGTTGTATTTATATTAATAGGGATGTATAATAATACATATTTCTAAGACGGTATGCATTATATTAAATAATTTATTCATGATAAGCAGGAAGTGGGGATGACAGTGGAAGGCAAGCTGAGGGCGGCGATTGTTGGATCAACGGGTTATGGAGGCGTAGAGCTGATTCGGCTACTACAAAGTCATCCTAAAGTAGAGATTACTTCGGTAATTTCCTCATCTAGTGCAGGGGATGCGATAGAGGAAGGGTTTCCTCATTTGACGGGCATTATTGACCGAAGGCTGGATGGCGTTGATCCGGCGCAGATGGCTGAGCGGGCGGATGTGGTTTTTACGGCTACGCCGTCTGGTGTAAGTGCAAAGCTGGTGCCGCAGCTGCTGGAAGTTGGACTTAAGGTCGTAGATCTATCCGGTGATTTCCGATTGAAGGATGGCGTAGAGTATGAGCACTGGTACAAACATACAGCTCCTGCTGATGAGTACCTAGAACAAGCTGTGTACGGACTTTGCGAGGTGTTCGGAGAGCGTGTGGCCGGGGTTGATTTTATATCTAATCCAGGCTGTTATCCTACGGCTACACTTCTTGGACTAATTCCTGCGATTCAGGCAGGCTGGATTAAGCATGACAGTATTATTATTGATGCGAAATCAGGGGTTACCGGAGCTGGACGCGGAACGAGCCTGATGGTGCATTATGCAGAGATAAACGAGAACTTAAAAACTTATAAAATAAATAAACATCAACATATACCAGAAATCGAGCAGACACTCACGGAGATTGCTGGAGAAAAGGTAACCGTAACGTTCACCACACATCTCGTGCCAATGAGCCGAGGTATTATGAGTACGATGTATGCAGGAATGACGGGCAATTATACGGAGCAGGATTTTGTGAATTTATATCGTGAATATTATGCGGGCAGACCTTATGTGCGGGTGCGCGATGTAGGTGTGATTCCAGCGACAAAAGAAGTTAGCGGCTCTAATTATTGTGATATCGGATTTGCGACAGATGCTCGTACAGGGCGGGTGACCATAGTCTCCGTCATTGATAACGTTGTAAAAGGTGCGGCAGGTCAGGCAATACAGAACCTTAATTTGATGATGGGATGGGAGGAAACCCTTGGCCTCGGTTACACACCTGTGTATCCATAAGGATCAGCGGTACAAATAACATGAGCGAGATTGAATTATTTACTACCTTGGAAGGTGGAAGCATTACTTCACCTAAAGGATTTAAGTCCGGAGGACTGCACTGTGGATTGAAAAAAACAGACCGCAACGATCTCGGAATGATTCTTTGTGAGGTTCCAGCTACGGCTGCTGCCGTATATACGACAAATGTTTTTCAGGCGGCTCCTCTGAAGGTGACGCGAGAAAGTCTTGTGAACGGAACGTTGCGGGCGGTAGTCGTGAACAGCGGGAATGCTAATGCCTGCACAGGTGAACAAGGCGAGGCCGATGCTTATGAGATGCGCGCTGCTGCGGCTCAACATTTGGGTGTGGAGGTTAATGATGTTGCTGTCGCCTCGACTGGTGTGATCGGTGAGCTGCTGAAGATGGATTGCGTACGTAGCGGTATTGCTGCAATACCAGAAAAGCTTGACGGTGAGGCTGCTGGAGCGGAAGAATTCTGTCAGGCCATACTTACAACTGATTTAGTTAAAAAAGAGGTTGCCGTGAAGGTGCTTGTTGGCGGTGTAGAAGTTATTATTGCTGGAGCTGCGAAGGGCTCCGGGATGATTCATCCTAACATGGCTACCATGCTCGGTTTTATGACTACAGATGCTGATATTTCAGCGGAAGATTTACACAGTCTACTTCGTTCTGCTACGAACGTTACTTTTAATATGATTACAGTTGATGGAGATACAAGCACGAATGATATGCTAGTCTCGATGGCTAGTGGGCTTGCAGGTAATGAGAAGCTGACTCGATTTCATCCGGATTGGGACGCTTTTGCTGCTGGATTCACTTATGTGTGCCAGACGCTTGCCAAAGCGATTGCTCGAGATGGCGAAGGTGCAACTCACCTGATTGAGGTTCAAGTGAATGGTGCTGTTCATGACGAAGCTGCTTCAGCGATTGCCAAGACAGTGGTGGGTTCTAGTCTAGTGAAATCTGCTATTTTTGGAGCGGATGCGAACTGGGGACGGATTATTGCTGCGGTTGGACGCGCGGGTGTGCCAGTATCGCCGGAGCGTGTGAACATTTCGTTAGGTGATATCGAGGTGCTACTGCATTCGAAGCCGGTTGCTTTTGATGAGGAGAAGGCTTTGGCCTATTTGCAAAAAAGTGAAACTGTGCTGATCACTGTAGATTTGCATGATGGAACCGGAAAGGCTACAGCTTGGGGCTGTGACCTAACTTACGATTATGTGCGTATTAACGCTGCATACCGTACCTAATTTGTGGCGGCTTAAGCCCACAAGGGAAGGATACCGAACTTATGACGCTAAATAGCGAGCTTGAACTTATAGATGCATTAGATGGTAGTGGATTGTTTGTGATGAAATGCGGCGGCAGTACGCTGGCTGCTCTTCCTGATTCTTTTTTCGAAGATTTACGAGATTTGCAGCAGGAAGGCATTCAACCTGTAATTGTTCATGGCGGAGGGCCAGCCATTTCAGAGAATCTAGCAAAGCTGGGCATTGAAAGCAGCTTCGTGAACGGTCTGCGAGTAACCACCGAGGCAGTACTAGATGTCGTAGAGATGACGCTGGCAGGGAGTATCAACAAGGCGATTGTAAGGCGAATTCAAGGAAGTGGCGGTCTAGCTCTAGGGCTATCCGGCATCGATGGAAATATGATTACTGCTAGACCCGTAGCTAATAGCGCTGAAGTAGGTTTGGTAGGCGAAGTAACGGAAGTGAAAGCTGATATCGTAACAGGGATTATAGGTATGGGATATATTCCTGTCATTGCACCTATTGGTGTAGATGCTGAAGGTCAGCGCTACAATATTAACGCAGATACAGCAGCAGGGGCAGTCGCTTCATATGTAGAGTCTCCCCAAATGATCGTAGTTACAGATGTGCCTGGCATTATGAGTACGGTGGAGGGTCGAAAGGTTGTGCTTCCATCCGTTACCGTACAGGAAATCGAAGCTTTAATTGAAAGTGGAGAAATTTACGGTGGCATGATCCCAAAAGTACGGGCAGCTATCGATTGCATTCAAGGCAGCGTTTCAGAGGTTATTATTGTGGATGGAAAAGAACCACGGGTGCTTAGCCGAGTGCTACAAGGTGAAGCGATAGGCACACGTATTATTCGTTCGTAGAATCATAGATGAGTATCAATTAGAGGTGCAGCCTGGTACACAGGAGCACAAGGTGGGAGAGTGACTTAGAATGAGCAAGCTTACACAAGCTGAATTGGATTCGCAAGCAGGGGCACAGCAGACCGATACAGTAGGATCAGGTACACCGGATGTTGCAGCAGGCAAGCTTAGCGCGGTATTCCCTTCTTACGCCAGATATGATCTCAGCTTAGTGAAAGGCAAAGGCACCTGGGTATGGGATGATAAGGGCAATAAGTATCTTGATTTCACAAGTGGATTAGCTGTGACCAGTCTAGGTCATGCTCCTGAAAAAGTCGGTGCGAAGCTAAAGGATCAGATTGATACGCTCTGGCATGTCTCGAACCTGTTCCATATTCCTGGACAGGACAAAGTTGCAAACCTTTTGACAGAGAATAGCTGCGCTGATCAAGTGTTTTTCTGCAATAGTGGGGCAGAAGCGAATGAGGCTGCTATTAAGCTGGCTCGTCGTTACCACCAGAAGATTAAAGGTGTGGATCGTTATGAGGTCATCACATTTGAACAATCCTTCCATGGACGTACATTAGCCACACTAACAGCTACAGGTCAGCAAAAGGTAAAAGAAGGATTCCTGCCGCTTCCAGCAGGCTTCAAGACTGTGCCCTTGCATGATCTCCCGGCGTTAGAGGCTGCTATCGGAGATCATACCGCTGCTATCATGCTGGAGATGGTGCTTGCAGAGGGTGGCGTGCTTGAGGTAGAGCCTGAGTTCTTGAACGCTGTAGTGGCACTGTGCAAGAAACACGGATTGCTTCTGATTGTAGATGAGGTACAGACAGGTATGGGACGTACAGGCAAGTTGTTCGCTCATCAGCATTATGGAATTGAACCAGATATTTTCACTTTGGCTAAAGGGATTGCTAGTGGGTTCCCAGCGGGTTTAATGCTTGGCAAAGGATATTTGCGTGATGCTTTCTCACCAGGCAGCCATGCGTCCACCTTCGGGGGAACACCACTCGCAACAGCGGTTATGGCAGCGACAATTGAAACGATGCTGGAGGATGAGCTTCCACAACGCGCTGAAGAAATGGGTAAGTACCTGACAGGTCTTTTGAAAGAGAAGCTGGCGGATAGTTCTTTTGTGAAGGATATCCGTGGTAAAGGACTGTTGATCGGGATTGAATGTCAATCACCAGTGGGCGATATTGTTTTGGCTGGACAAAAGAAAGGCCTGTTGTTCGTGACAGCGGGTCCTAATGTCCTTCGTCTGTTGCCTAATCTATATGTAAGTAAAGAGGAGATCGACCAAGCGGTAGACATCGTCTCCGAACTCATTCATACTTATGCTAAACAAGCAAACGGGGAGGTAGGCTCATGAGTCAGGGCGTACAGAGTAACAAGCACACCATTGCACAGCAACTGAAAGGCCGTGATTTACTGGAGCTGAACGATTACAGCCCGGAGGAAATTACGTATCTGATTGATTCGGCGATTGAGCTGAAGAAGAAGCAGAAAAATGGCGAAGAATTTCAGCCGCTGAAGGGGAAAACGATTGGTCTTATTTTTGAAAAATCCTCTACTCGTACGCGCGTATCGTTTGAAGTTGGAATGTATCAGCTGGGAGGGCATGCCCTTTTCTTGAGCAAAAATGACATTCAGCTTGGACGCGGTGAAACGGTTGGCGATACAGCACAAGTAATGTCACGTTACCTCGACGGAATTATGATCCGTACCTTCGGCCATGACAAAGTAGAGGATCTGGCTCGTTATGCTTCTATTCCAGTAATCAACGGTCTGAGCGACCTGGCACATCCTTGCCAAGTGCTGGCGGATTACCAAACCATTTATGAGCACAAAGGAAAGCTCAAAGGCCTGAAGCTGGCTTACATCGGCGATGGCAACAATATGGCGCATTCTTTGATGATTGGTGGAGCCAAGCTGGGTGTTGATGTATCAATCGCTGGACCAGAAGGTTATGAGCCGGATGCAGCAGTTGTAGCAGAAGCCCGTGAGATCGCTAAAGAAACCGGAGCTAAGATTGTGGTTACTAACAGCCCGCAAGAAGCTGTACAAGACGCTGACGTCATCTACACCGATGTGTGGGCGAGCATGGGCTTCGAAGAGGAGCAAAAGGCGCGTGAAGCGGCATTCAAGGACTATCAGGTCAATGAGGAGCTTGTAAAAGGCGCGAAGAGCGATTATCTCTTCCTGCACTGCCTGCCGGCCCACCGTGAGGAAGAGGTTAGCACAGGCGTGATTGACGGCCCTAACTCGGTCATCTTTGATCAGGCTGAGAACCGCCTGCATGCGCAAAAGGCTTTAATGGCTGCGCTGATGAGTTAAGGAATCATAGATAATTAGGATTGAACTTATATTGGTCTAAGATTATATAAAATACTATATAAGATGAACTTAATAAGTAGCGTTGGAATTCCGGTGCGGAGCAATGAAGTGAAAGTTTGCAACTGTAGGAGCGTTAGCGTTCGCCTTTATAATCAGATTTCATCTGCGAAGGCAGACTACAATCATAGAAATCTGATTATAACAGCGACCGGAAGTCCAAACATTTCACGTAGTTGCGCTTTATCACCGGAGTTCTATAAGCGCATTTAAGCGAATCTTATACCCCCCACACGAAAGGAAGTTGCCACACCATGGCTAAAGAAAAAATTGTACTCGCCTATTCCGGCGGACTAGATACATCCGTTATTTTGAAATGGCTTAAAGAAACTTATGATGCTGAGATCATCGCCTTCACAGCCGATATCGGCCAAAAAGAAGAGCTCGACGGTTTGGAAGAAAAAGCACTAGCTACTGGTGCATCGAAAGTATACATCGACGACCTGCGCGATGAATTCGCTAGCGATTTCATCTACCCTATGTTCCAATCTGGCGCACTTTATGAAGGCCAGTACTTGCTCGGAACTAGTATTGCTCGTCCGCTAATCGCTAAGCGTATGGTGGATATCGCCATCGCTGAAGGCGCTACGGCTATCGCGCATGGCGCGACAGGTAAAGGTAACGACCAAGTGCGTTTTGAACTTGGCGTAGCTGCTCTTGCACCAAACATTAAGGTGATTGCACCTTGGCGTTTGGAAGAGTTCCGCAATCAATTCCCGGGTCGTGCGGAAATGATCGCTTATGCGGAAGCTAATGACATTCCGGTACAAGCCTCTGCGGCGAAGCCGTATTCGATGGACCGTAACCTGCTGCACATCAGCTATGAGAGCGGCGTATTGGAAGATCCTTGGTTCGATCCAAGCGCACCTGAGAACAAAGGAATGTTCCTACTGAGCAACGCTCCAGAGGATGCTCCGGATGAAGCGGAATATTTGGAACTCGATTTTGTTAAGGGAGACTGCGTAGCCCTGAATGGTGAGTCCTTAAACCCACTTCAAGTGATGGAGAAATTGAACGAGCTAGGCGGTAAACACGGTATCGGACGTGTGGATATGGTTGAGAACCGTTTTGTCGGCATGAAGAGCCGTGGTGTGTATGAGACTCCGGGTGGAACAATCCTGTTCGTCGCTCATCGCAAAATGGAGTCCATCACGATGGACCGTGAAGTGATGAACCTGCGTGACAGCCTGATCACTCGTTACAGCACTTTGGTGTATAACGGTTTCTGGTTCGCACCAGAGCGTATTGCACTGCAAGCTCTTGTAACACAGAGCCAGCAAAATGTAACAGGTACTGTTCGTCTTAAACTGTACAAAGGCAACATCATTGGCGCTGGAGTGAAGAGTCCAGTCAGCCTGTACAATCCTGAGATTGCAACGATGGAAGCTGATCCTACACAAGCTTATGATCAAGGGGATGCAACTGGTTTTATCCACTTGAACGCATTGCGCCTTAAGGTTTCTACAGGTGTAAATGGAGCTTCGAAATAGAACGATAACATAAACTTAAACGGGCATTCCGAAGGCCGTTCCTCCCGTCAGGATAGGAGCGGCCCTCTGGCGTCCAAGAGGAGGAAACTACAGGTGAGCAAGCTTTGGGGCGGACGGTTTACTAAAGGAACAAACAAGCTGGTGGAGGAATATACGGCTTCCATTGGATTTGATAAGGCTTTGGCCAAAGAAGATGTACAAGGCAGTCTGGCGCATGTCACAATGCTGGGCAAATGCGGAATCCTTCCACAAGAAGATGTGGAGACGATTAAGCAAGGTCTGAACAAAGTATTGGACAAGGTTAACGCTGGAGAGGTTGTTTTCTCCGTAGCGGATGAAGACATCCATATGAATATTGAAAAACATCTGATTGAGGAAATCGGTCCAGTCGGAGGTAAGCTGCACACAGGACGCAGCCGTAATGATCAGGTGGCAACGGACATGCACCTTTACTTACGTGGCCGTGTAGTTGAGCTAGTTAGCTTGCTGCATGAATTGCAGGAAGCTTTGATCGAGCAGGCCAAAGATAATGTGGAGACAATTATCCCTGGTTATACGCATTTGCAACGGGCACAACCGATCCTGTTTGCTCACCACTTGTTGGCTTACGTCTCCATGTTCCGCCGCGATGCAGAACGTCTGACGGACAGCTACAAACGGATCAACGTGCTGCCACTCGGAGCAGGAGCACTTGCGGGAACGACCTTCCCGATCGACCGCCATTTTGTAGCGGAACAACTGGGCTTTGACAGTGTGTATGAGAACAGTCTGGATGCTGTCAGCGACCGCGACTTCATCGTTGAGTTTCTGGCAAATGCTGCGCTTGTAATGACTCACCTATCCAGACTCAGTGAGGAACTGGTGTTGTGGAGCAGCACGGAGTTCAGCTTTGTGGAACTGGATGATGCTTTCTGCACAGGCAGCAGCATTATGCCGCAGAAGAAGAACCCGGACGTACCAGAACTGGTACGGGGCAAAACAGGCCGCGTTTACGGCAACCTGATTGGCTTGCTGACCGTACTGAAATCTCTGCCACTCGCCTACAACAAGGATATGCAGGAAGACAAAGAAGGCATGTTCGATACCGTTACTACGCTGACTGGTGCACTGCAGTTGTTCGCGCCGATGATCTCCACCATGAAGGTGAACAAGGGACGTATGCGTGAAGCCGTGAACACGGACTTCTCGAATGCAACGGATATCGCCGACTTCTTGGTCGGCAAAGGTCTTCCTTTCCGCCAAGCACATGAAGTAATCGGAAAAACCGTGCTCTACTGCATTAACGAAGGCAAGTTCCTGCTGGATCTGTCGTTGGAAGAGTTCATGCAATTCTCACCGCTGTTCGACGAGAATATCTATGCTGTTCTTCAACCGGAAGCTGTAGTTAACGCCCGTAACGTTTATGGCGGCACAGCCACCGTTCAGGTGAAAGCTGCAATCGAACGAGCGGAGCTGGCATTGCACGAAGCTAATGAATGGGTTGTACAACACGGGGACGCTATATTGTAAACCGTATCAATACCAAATCTCGCCTCAGACTTTTATAGGTCGCAGGCGAGATTTTTTTTTATCTAAAGGGGCTCTAATTACAACACGACTGGATTCACAGTGTTCTTTACGGTTATCCTTAGATTAGGGATAGGAGGGTGCGTAAGTATGAGTAGAGAGCAAATCCTAGACGAGCTTAGATCACAATTAGAACTGGGGAATCATATTATTGGAGTAGCCACAGGTGCGGGAATAACGGCAAAGTATGCGAAGCAGGGTGGAGCAGACTTCCTTCTGATGTTAAACTCGGGTAAATTCCGGCAGATGGGGAGGAGCTCTCTCGCTGGGATTTTGCCTTTTTGTAATAGCAATGATATGGTGATGGACTTTGCATCTAGAGAGATCATACCTTTGGTCAGAGATATTCCTATTATTTTTGGGCTCAATGCAACCGATCCGACAAAAGACATGGAGACCTATATCAGTGAAATAAAGAATAAGGGATTTTCCGGAATTAATAATTACCCCACGGTTGGATTAATAGATGGTCAATTTGGAGAAGCGCTCGAAGAAGAGGGGAATGGTTATCTACTCGAAGTAGAAGCTATAAGGACCGCCCATGAAAAAAATTTGTTTACCATAGCCTTTGTATTTGACGAAATCCAAGCCGCTCAGATGATCGAGGCAGGAGCAGATATTATTTGTGCACATTTAGGCTTAACCGAAGGGGGATTATTAGGAGCCAAAAAAGTATTCTCTCTGGAAGCTGCCAAGGCTAAGGCGGACAAGATTTTTAATACATGCAATGAGCTAAAGCCAGAGTTAATTAAGTTGGTTTATGGTGGTCCCGTGAAAACGCCAATTGATGTGCAGTATATGTACAGTAATAATCAAAATTTGATGGGGTATATCGGGGGCTCTGCTTTTGAAAGAATTCCCTCGGAGAAGTCCATTACGAATATAACCAAAGCTTTTAAAGTGTCGGGGACGCTGGATGAAGATGATTTTATGGTCAAAATGTTAGACGGCATCACAAAGCACTATGATTATGTTGAATTTGTAAAAGAATACGTAGCTCAAAATTATATGAATGAGATCTTGTTTGCAGATTTAGCTAAGGTGGCCCATGTATCCCGAAGTTACTTAAGTAGTTTGTTTACCAAAAAAGTAGGCTGCAGCTTTCAATCGTATCTCGTACAATTTCGGATGGATAAGGCAGCGGAAATATTACATAGAGACCCTATCCAGTTATCTGAGCTAGCACCATTAGTTGGGTACCAAGACTATGCGCAGTTTAGCAAAATGTTTAAGAAGTATAAAGGGTTCTCGCCAAAACAATATAAATCTAACATAAACACAAAAACATAAGACATAAAAGCGTTTTCATTGATAAACCAAAGAAGTATGATTAACTCATAAGTTGATCATGCTTTTTTGAAATATAAGAAAGTATAAGTTTCACATTATACATTATCCTTATATTTCTCCTTGTAGATATTTGAAGAGGAGGTTGAAGAAATGAAGACGATTGCCATTGCCGGAACTTTTGACACCAAGGGTGAAGAATATCTCTACATTAAAAATTTGCTGGAAAGCTTGGAGCTAGGTACGTTTACGATTCATACGGGTGTGTTTGAACCCACTTTTACACCGGATATCTCTAACCGAGAAGTAGCAGCAGCCGCGGGTGTAAGTATAGATGAGCTCGTTGCCAAGAAAGATAGGGCACTAGCAACAGAATTATTAGCCAAAGGTATGGAAAAATTAGTACCTGAATTATATAAGCAAGGCAAATTTGATGGAATTATCTCCTTTGGGGGCACTGGAGGTACTTCACTTGTAACCCCTGGTATGCGGGGATTGCCTATTGGTGTACCAAAAGTGATGGTTTCGACCGTAGCTTCAGGGAATACTGCTCCATATGTAGGCACTAGTGATATTGTCATGATGCCATCGGTTGTAGATGTTGCTGGTCTGAACTCCATTTCAACAAAGATTTTTACCAATGCGGCCTTCGCCATCGCCGGTATGCTTAAATTTGAGAATAAACAAGTGATAGAGAAAAAACCATTAGTAGCTACAACAATGTTTGGGGTAACAACCCCCTGTGTGACGGCAGCCCGTAACTATCTTGAAGCTAGAGGATATGAAGTGCTTGTATTCCATGCAACAGGTGTAGGTGGCCAGTCCATGGAAGCGCTAATCGAGGCTGGTTTTATTGAAGGTGTATTGGATCTGACCACAACAGAATGGGCGGACGAAATTATTGGTGGTGTGCTAAATGCCGGACCTCATCGGTTAGAAGCTGCTGGAAAACATCATATTCCACAGGTTGTATCGGTAGGCGCGCTTGATATGTGCAACTTTGGCCCTTATGATACGGTACCCGAGAAATTTGCTGGACATAAGTTCTATAAGCATAACCCTACAGTTACTTTGATGAGAACAACAGTAGAAGAGAATGCAGCCATCGGTAAAAAGCTTGTCGAGAAATTAAATATGGCCAAAGAAAAAACGGTATTAATGTTGCCGCTTAAAGGGATATCCGGCATTGATGTTGCAGGGGAAGCTTTTTATGGGGTAGAGGAAGATCAAATGTTATTTGATACCTTAAGAAATGGTGTAAACAGAAATGTTGTCGAGGTTATCGAAATGGATTGTGCCATTAATGATGTGGAGTTTGCAGAAGCAGCAGCGCAGAAGCTAATAGATCTCATGAGCAAATAAGGCTTTTATAAGATAAATAAATATTTAAATGGAGGCGTTACACATGAACAAAAATACAAGAACTGAAATCATGGCGAAGTTTAGAGAAGAAGTAGCAAATGGAAAGATTCTTTTAGGTGTTGGGGCTGGCACAGGGATTACTGCAAAAAGCAGTGAAGCTGGCGGAGCAGATATGCTGATTGTTTATAATTCAGGAAGATACAGAATGGCAGGCCGAGGATCACTTGCGGGGTTATTATCTTATGGAGATGCCAACCAAATCGTAGTCGAAATGGGCTCTGAGGTATTACCTGTTGTGAAAAATACTCCCGTATTAGCAGGCGTATGCGGAACGGATCCTTTTAGAGTGATGGAGGTTTATTTAAAACAACTTAAGGAACAAGGTTTCAGCGGCGTGCAAAACTTCCCAACCGTTGGTTTGATCGATGGCGTATTCAGACAGAACCTGGAAGAGACAGGGATGGGATATGGTTTAGAAGTAGATATGATTAGAGCGGCGCATGAATTGGATATGCTCACAACGCCTTATGTATTTGATCCTGAACAAGCTAAAGCTATGGCAGAAGCAGGCGCAGATATTTTGGTGGCGCATATGGGCTTGACTACTAAGGGTACAATTGGAGCTAAGACAGCTCTTACTTTAGATGATTGTGTAGAAAGAATTGAAGCGATTATTAAAGCAGGAAAGGCAGTAAATCCCGATATTATGGTTATTTGTCACGGTGGACCGATTGCTGAACCAGAAGATGCTGCGTACGTAATTGAACGGACAGAAGGTATAGACGGATTCTTTGGTGCATCCAGTATTGAGAGATTTGCTGCTGAAAAAGGGATCACAGAACAGACTGGATTATTTAAAAAAATCACCAAACAAGCATAAATGCCTTCGGCGTCCTTATAAGGACGGTAAGCAATTAAGCGAGAAATATAAGGATACAGTAGTGTGAAACTTATACTCTATCTTTATATTTTAAAAGAACCCTCCTAAGAGGGTAATCTGAGTAGAACAGATATTAAAGGTGTAGCTTATGGCTGCACCTTTTTGTTGTCTATTAGAAGAAGCTAGTTATTACTCAACGGTAGCCAAGCCAATATATCGCGGATTTTGGCATCCCAGTAGCCCCATTCATGGTTGCCAGGACCTTCATCGTAGGTGAAATCAAGGGAGGTTGCTCGGCATGCATCGCGGAATTTTAAGTTATCTGTGTACAGGAAATCTTCTGTGCCACAGCATTGATACAGCGCTGGTTTCGGTTCCGTGGAGCGGTTCACTTCCTCAAGCAGCCATAGAAGGTCTTCGGGCGTTCCGGCGATATCTTCTGTTCCGAAGATCATCTCGTATTCTTTGCTTTTGACGGTAGGATCTTCCGCGTTCATAAAATTATGCGCCATATCGAGTGCTCCTGACAGACTCGCTGCCGCTGCAAAAGACTCCGGTTTACGCAGTCCCAGCTTGATCGCCCCGTAACCACCCATCGATAGTCCAGCTACAAAGTTCTCCTCACGTTTATCTGACAATGGGAAAAACGAGCGCGCAAGCATTGGCAACTCTTCACTAATAAAGGTCCAATAACGGCCTCCAACCGCCATATCCGTGTAGAAACTGCGATGTACATTCGGCATAACTACAGCTATTCCCATCTCTGCTACATATCGTTCTATAGAAGTCCGGCGAAGCCAGATCGAATCATCGTCTGACAAACCGTGCAGCAAATACAGCGTAGGGTGAAGTTCGCCTCTAGTTACGTTGCTCATCCCGATTTGTGTGGTTGTTTTTTGCGGCAAAATTACAGTCATTGAGGTATTCAATCCTAGTACTTCCGAATAAAATTTGCACTCTATTAAAGCCATTTCATCCATCCCCTCTCTCTCCAAATAATAGCACACAGAAAAAGTGAGAGATATTGTAGAAATATCTGAATTATAAGGATTTTAAGGATTGCTGTACCTAGATATGAGAGAATATAATGGAAGTAGAAAAATAAGGAAGAAACGTGCAAATGCGAAATTATTTTCATAGGCGGGAGGCAAAAAGTAGGATGAAATCGGGCCTAAAGCAGGAAAAAGGTTTTACTTTGATCGAAGTGCTGGCCGCTATTGTGATTTTGTCGATAGTATCACTGGTGCTTACGTCTTACTTTACAAACGCCATGAGTTACTCTAAATCGAACCAGAACAAGACGATTATGGTCAATCTGGCGCGGAATGCGCTGTTTTATGTGGAGAAGCAGGATTTTAAGGAAATGAGTAATTTTTTTGTAACAGATCCATTAAAGCATAAGATGATTGTAGATGCAGGTGAGGAACTGCCCATGATTAAGGCTTCTGAGTGCACGACGACTATAACATGTGTTTATAGCAATAGTTTTGTAAATGGTGGAGCTTTACCAGATGTATTAAATCCAGTCGTTAACAACATCAAATATGAGATTAATATTCGATACCAGTTTCAATTACATCAGGAGATGCAGGAAGGAAAGAATAGTGGTGGAGGGGTAGATACCCGCAAGAGCGAGATGGCACCTTATCTTATCCCTGTCGAGGTGAAAGTTAGTGGTAATGGTGGGCCTGGTGGAACAGCTTATAATACGGTGGTGGAGGGATATATTACGGATGAGAAGATTCGCTGACCGCCTAAAATACCAGCAGGGCTTCACACTGATTGAGATGATCGCCGCGATTACCCTCTTCGCTATGGTTGCAGGAATGCTCTCTATGATGATGATGTTCGGTTTCCGCAGCTATCATAAAATAACGATTGAGAACTCACTTCGTGAGGAAGCTGATTTGATTATGTCATCTATCATTAATGAATTATATGTATTCGGACCAACTAGAGTGGAGAATACGACAGATGGATTAAATCTGATAAAGGATTCAGATGGTGTGATATCTACGCGAACTATTCAATTTGTTACTTCTGAGGGCGGGGAAGGTGGCATTACCACACTTACCATTAATAGTGTCATAAACGATCCTCGTACCTCAATTCATTCCGATCTATCTGGTTCTACGATTGTTTCTACCAATTCTAATGGTACGGGTTGCAAGGTTAATGTACCTTGTAGAAGCGGACTCGTTGATATAAAACTACTTTTAACTCAGCATTACGATGGAAGGACATATGATATGGAGATGGTGAGCAAATTTGGTTTTTAGGAGGAATCACATAATGACAGGACAATCATCCCGGTCTATCCGCGTCAGAATAGCTCATACTAGTTTGCAATGCTTAAAAGAAGAGAGAGGCTCGGCACTTGTACTGGTCATGTTCATTGTACTGATTCTTACTATTCTCGGTTTAAGTGTACTTAGTGCTACAGTGGGCGGTGCACAGCGGACAGAGACGCGTAAAAATGATGTGCAAAGTCTACACTTAGCTGAAAAAACGCTTGATGAGGCTGTGGCGTATATTACATCGAGCTTAAATAAAAAAATAGAGAGTAATATAGATATTAGCCAAGCAGAACTGGATCAGTCCATAAAGAATTTTTTGACTGCACTTCCAACCACACTTCCAGATACACTTTCAGCAGGTCTTAAGACAAGTACTGATTTGGCAAACGCAACTGGGAAAATAAGTGGAATTACATATGCGGTAGAGGGGACGATTGGAACAGGAACGTTGGTCAAATACATAGTGACTATCAACTCGGAGGCTGAAGTTAACGGGGTCAAGCGTAATCTTAAGCAAAGGGTGTTTATAGACACATTTCCAGATTTTCTTAAATACACTATTGGGTCAGAAAAGAATCTTACGATTAATGGAGCACCCTTAATTATTGGGAACATTTACGCAGGAGACATACTAATTATCAGCGACAAGGCTGAGTACACGTATAAGAAAAAATTCCATACACTTGTATCAAGTCCCTTTGAAATAGATGGTGAGGCGCATGTTCAATCTCTTGATAAGCTGATATATCGAGAGGAAGGCAAAAGTGAGTTGAAGGCTTCTGAAATTACTAAAGAAACCTCCATGACTGGAAAAATCCCTCAAGATAAGGTGGAAATTAGAAATCGTCGTACATTCGTAGAAGTTAATGTTGAGGGATCATTTGTGGATAAAGTGGCGGAAGCAATAGGGGCAGGGGCTGACAGAACTACGATTCGAAATAAGCTTGCTGAAGGCAAACTAGCATCCTATTTAGCGGGTATGAATCTATATAATTTTGACGCTATTGATCAGGTTGGCTTGATCAAGCCAATTCTCAGGGATGATTCGCCTGAGGCTCAGAAGGATTATAAGGAGGAAATGAGGGAATATACTAAAAAATTAAACACTATAAAGCATCCAACCAAATCTGTTATTTATAATGGAAATCTGGATCTGGACGGCAGTGATGACTTTCCGGGTGTCTTATACTCAGAAGAAGACAAAAACTCAACGTCATCCCGTAAGTGGCTCATTGTAGACGGAAATCTAATCGTTGATAACTATGGTAATGAAAAACCAGTACAGATACGAGCGAATATTTTGGTGACTGGAAAGGTAGAAATTCGGGGGAATGTTCAAATTGATTCCACTATGTTTGTATTTAAAGAACCCTCGACTATTAATGGAATTCCCGAACATACTACATTGGTAGAAGATGCAACACTTCAAGGATTGGATGGTAAGGAACTAGTATTGATCTCCCGTGGTCCAATACTTATTAATCGTTTGGCCGCCTTCAGTAACACCCCTACTCAGTTAGATGCTTTTTTCTATACTGATTCGGATGCGGATTTATATGGTGTAGGATCTATATTCTCGCTTAGCGGAGGATTCTTTGCAAAGGGGAATCTTACTATAAATGCTGTGCGGGGAACAGCTGTAGGCAAAGATAATAATATTGTAATAGACAGCAACAGCAATTTGATCCGGTTCAAGGCAGCTTATAACGATCAGATCTTTGAAGATCAGAAGGCCGGACTTCCCCGTGTGAAGACAGTGAATATTAGCGTAGAAGACATGCAGTTGGAGTAGCGTTTGATATAAATGTGGAATATAAAACCCCCGAGTCGCAGTATCTTTGCGACTCGGGGGTTTTGCCTTTTTAGTAACGATCTTCGTTCTCTACAATTACCTCTACAGAGGCTTGGATTATAGGGTCTTCAATATACGAAACAGTAATAGTGGCTTTCCCCTTCTTTAGACCGGTTATTTTACCATCACCTGAAACCGTCAGGATGGCTGTGTTGCTGCTTGTCCAGAGGAGTTTATCTTTAAAGTCATTTTTGATTAAGCTTTCTGGCCAAATTACAAGACCGTTATTAAATAAATCTCTGGAATTATCCGGTCCAACTCCTATTTTGAATGGCGCGGGTAAGGATAGGTTAGTTAATTTAACACCAATTGCTATTTCTTTAAAGGCTTCAATAACAGGGGAGGATCCTTTTACAATCACTTTGACCTTGACTGATTTGGTAAACACGTTGCCCTTTAACTTTATAGTTTTGTTATCAGGGGTAGGGAAGTATGTTGCATAATTACTTCCATCCCCTTCCAGGCTCCATACGTATTCAACCGGATCGGAATTCTCTACAGGTTGAACGACAGACACATTTAACGGTATTTCGCTTCCAATATTCACAAAAGAATCGCCGTTAATCCTTATCTCACGAACAGGATTAGTAATTTTAATTGTAAGTTCTTCAGTATCGGCTCCATCAGGCTTTCGGGTTGTGTTCACCGTAGCTACAATAGTCACAAATCCAGATCGTTTAGCCTGCAAGGTGGCGTTACTTCCGATGTATGGATCAGGATTCTTGGTTATCGTTGCATCGGCTGAATTAGATCCTGGCTTGATGGACCATTCGTAGCCGGTTATCGTTTCTTCAAAGGGCTCATAGCTCGCTTCGAAGGAAACTTTCTCGCCGACTATAGCGTGATCTGCTCCCTTAATAGTTAAATCAGGTGAAACCACAGTTACTATTGCAGTGGTAGAAACCTTACTTCCATCGTTTCTTATATCTCTTGCCGTAATTACTAGTGTTGCTGCTCCGGCTCTCAAACCTGTGATGACCCCTGTCTCTGTAACTGATACAACATCTGGCTGCATCGACAACCAAATTACTTCTTTATTGTTTGCATCTTCAGGCGTTATGACCGGTAGAAGTTTCAGCTCACTACCTACCCGAATCCGAGTATCTTGAAGTTGAATGTTCGCTACTTTAACGATCGCTTCAAAGGAGATCGGCGAGAAGTTTATTGTTACCCGGTCCCGTGTGACTGGTGTCGGATTCGGTAAATTCCCAGTGAATGAAGACAGAACAATACTGTGCCCACCATTATATGGAGAAATGGATTTTCCGATTACCGAGCCAACAATATCACCTGTAAAAGATATATTTGCTAGTGGAGCCAGAACTGAACCATAAATTTTGTATCTATGAAGGTTCAATGAAGTGGCTTCATAAAAATTGTATAAAACGTTATTACTGCTCACTCCTACAAGGGTATTGGAGCCATTGCTGACGGTTACATTCTTTCCAGGAATATTGACAACAGTAGTGGAACTATGTGGTGTATCAATGATCAGACTTTTAATATTTCCATTGATCGGTGTTACATAAAAGACGTTAAGGTTAGGATCAATTCCTTTTAGAGTGATGGTGTGCTCCGGACCTGTTGGTTGGGCAGTCTCCGGTAATGTTGCATACGATAATGAGCGACTTTTCAGGCCTTTCGCAACCTCAGCGAAATTAATGAACTTATCTTTATGCAGGGTTTGTCTAAGGAGGTAATCTGGAGCAGTTATACTACCTCCGTAATAAGCCATCCCATTTAGAGTACCGCCATCTAAGCTCAGGTTTCCACCTGCCACAATAGTCGCAGTAGTTTCGGTATTCGTTAATGATTGCCCTACACCAAAAGAGTTGATATATATATTCCCACCTGCTGCTATGCGCCAGTTATTGGTGAATCCAATGTTTCGAAAATCAATGTTCTCTAGCATAAAGATTGAATAATCATTAGCTATGCCGAGTGAAGTAATTGGAGCGTTGGATCCAGGGAAAGTAAGCGCCTCTGCATGAATATCCTCATAAGTAATCTTTGAATTATCTAGCAGGTATAATTTCTTTTCTTGCGGAACTGCTGTAAGACTAAAAGTGATAGTAATACTGTTTTCTGGCGTATAAGATTTGACGTTGTTACTCTCTGTTAACTTGTAAGTGATGTTTCCTAGATTTTTTCTTAAAGTATATCCTGTGCTTAAAGTACCGCTCTTGGTCATACCATCCGGGAGAGGTTCGCTAAATTCCAAATTCGGAGGAAACTTTTCTTCAAACTGAACGTCTGAAATCACTAGGTTATTAATTCCTTGTTCACCGGGATCAACAGCAAGATAGGGAACAGAGTTTGGCGTTACAGTGTACGTAAATATAATCGGCTTACCCTTCTCAACAGTAGCGGAAGGCTGTGTACGTTGAATCGTGAGGTTCGAATCGATCTTTTGTACAGTCATGTTTACGATTTTAGTTGAGAGTGCGCCTTGTTTGTCCCAAGCAGTAATCTCGATTTGAAGATTTCCACCTGCAGGGAGAGGGTTGTTAAAAGCCTGAGTAACTGTCTCTCCAGATAAAATTGCCTTCTCGTTCATTATGTAGCCGGCAATTACATTGTCGTTTTGTTTAAACTTTACACTGGTAAATAGGTTCTTGTCCTTCAAATCCCAGTCATCGACTGTATAACTGACGACCAGTTGGTTCTGATACGAAGGCTTTATACTGTTGTCAGAGGGTGTGTGCACTGTGATTTCCGGAGCATGATTAGCACCTGTAAATGCACGGTACATCGTATTTACGAACAACTTTTGTTCCCACTTTGGAAAAGACGTTGCTTCAGTTTTTTTATAAGACGTTCCAATGATATGTCCGGTTCCTGAGTAAGTCACATTTCCTTTAGAATACGTATAGTAATGGTTCCAGCTATCATTGCTATCACGGTTACTACCAGTGATATTGTACCAAGGGGTCACTGAGGGGTCCTCTAAGTCAAGGGTGAAATATTGATTATGTGTACTGGCTACAGTATTCCTACCATCTTGAACACTTAAATTAAAAGGATATTGTGTGAGTAACCCATCATTCACAGGAGTAATAGATGTTGATGTGCTTGGAGCATTTAATCCCAAGTTGGTCTGAGGGGTGGTTTGACCGGTAATTCCTTGGAACTTCTTCGTCCATTGGCTGCTATTGTTGTTGCTGGTATTAATATAAATAGTATCGTGAGTGAACATGGCAGATTGTTTAGTTTCATTTATGAATTTTAATACGGCATCCGCCGAAAGTTCGTTAATTGGAGCTTTTTCATTGTATATATCCCGGAATCCAAATAGGAGCATGTCGTATGTGCCGTTCAAACCGTATTTTGGTGTAGAACTTTCCTTATTCTTAATGTAATCGTTGAATTGAGTCATTGTTTTTGTATCGATAACCAGTTCGTAGTCTTTGTCTAGGCTATTTAGAAAACTGGAATCCATAACTAATTCATTATTAATGAGTTGGCTGTCATTATTTCCATCAGGTAATATCTGCAATACATTAACCATCGTCTTCTTACCCTTAAATTGAATAGTGCCGGTAGTGAAATCACTTAGAACCTTTTGATTCAAAGAATCTACTGCCTCTAGCTTCCAATATAATAGACCTGAATAAGTCTTAGGGAGCTTATATTTGATTTCACCGGTTGGCGAAGTGCTCAAGGACGTGGTAGCAACGACTTGATCTTCAGTCATTTTTATGGACTTATCTAAGCCCAGATAGAGCTTAACAAGTATAGGATTCGTTCCTAAATTAACATTTGAAACGTTGAACTTGAATGTGAGCTCGTCGCCGGGCGTATAGATCTTGGGCACAGTCGCACCGTATTCGATAATTTGACTCTTGTTAGTAATGTTTAGTTGAGGTCTTTGCTTCATTTTGGACAAATAAGTGGAATTACTTATTTTCAATTCGGAGATAAAGGCATTTAACTCAGAATCATTGAAGAATAGAACATTGGATTTTGGGGTTAATGCCTGGTATGTATTAAAGGTATTATATAAAATTCCGTTCTGTGTTGGAGCTGAGAAGGGCTGCTTGTGGAAAATTACATATAACCCCTTATTAATAAAATAATCGGTGATTTCTTTCGCTTTTAAATTAGTTATGTCATTCATAACTGCTTTGGTATTATGATCTTTTCCGGAGACCCCACTCGTACTGTAAGTCCCCTTCCCGATATAAACCGCATCGTATCGCCCGTCCAGATCATCTCGCAGCGCCACAAAGCGCTTCATACTCATCGTATCAATCGTAAAGTTAGCTAATCCAGAGGTTAGAGATGCAAGCTCGCTGATACCACTTTCAGTAACCTCCAGCATCCGAATCTGGTATTCATTTGAACTGGCTTCTACATTCATGAAGTGATTTTTGAGTGGCAGAACAAGCAGAAGGAGAAGCAAGATCGTTACTGTAAAAAGATAGAACCGTTTGTTACTGGCAAATTTCATGGTCATCTCTCCCTGATTGTTAACTATTGGTAGATATGGTCGAATCGTATGTTATATATGCTAGTTTACGACAGCTTTTTCAGCTGATTTCATTGTAAAATTATCCAATCTATGTTATATACATTCTAGGACATTCAGCATTGATAGACAACATAAATCTATTGAAATATACCTATAAATTTATTACTAAAGTCCCAATTATATTGAAAAATACGCTAGTTTGACAAATTTGATGGATCCGTAATTATGGAAAAACTATTTTCGTGTTTTGCAGAAATAGAACTGGTAATTTATCTTTTGTTTATTCCTAGTATTATCCATTATTGAGGTCGGCATAAAGGTATAACCAATAACGGCATATGGAGCTGAACGGACATGGCCATCGCCAAAAAGAGACTTGGAGATTTGCTGGTAGAAAATAATATTATTTCGCAGGAACAGCTGCTTGAAGCACTTGCGGAACAGCGTAAAAGCAAGCGTAAGCTTGGCGATCTGCTAATCTCTCAAGGCTATATCACGGAGCAGCAGCTGATTGAAGTGCTTGAATTCCAGCTGGGTATTCCGCATGTCAGTTTATTTAAATACCAGATTGATCCTGCGATCACACAGATTATTCCTGAAAGTATGGCTAAGCGTTATCAGGTACTTCCCTTCTTAAAAGAAGGCGGTAAGCTGATGGTTGCGATGGCCGATCCGCTGGATTATTTTGCGATAGAAGATTTACGAATGAGTACAGGGTTCCGAATCGAACCTGCTATTTCCACTAGGGATGAGCTGCAGCGGGCGATTGCACGTCATTACGGCATGCGTGATTCTATGAATCAGATGCTAGTAGAGCTCCCGACACAGGAAGAAGTAGAAGAGACAGAGATTACAGATGAGGATTCTCCTATCGTACGTTTGGTCAATCAGATGATTCAGCAGGCTGTTGCTCTGCGGGCATCTGATATACATATGGATCCAGGTGAGAATAATCTAACGATCCGCTACCGTATTGACGGAACCTTACGAACAGAGCGGATTATTCCTAAGCAGATGCAGGGCTTTATCACCGCTCGTCTGAAAATAATGGCCCGACTGAATATCGCTGAACGGCGTTTGCCACAAGACGGCCGAATCAAAATGCAGTTTGATTTCAAAATGGTAGATATTCGCGTGTCCTCATTACCTACGATGCACGGGGAGAAGATTGTACTGCGGTTGCTAGATTTAAGCACAGGTGTCAAATCTGTAGATGCTTTGGGATTCAGTGAGGGGAATGCGGAAGTTTTTAAGGAAATGATTGCTCGTCCTTACGGAATTCTGCTAATCACTGGACCTACAGGTAGTGGGAAAACAACGACTTTATATTCAGCGCTGAATCAACTCAATGTAGAAAGTGCAAATATTATCACAGTTGAAGATCCAGTGGAATACCAGCTTGAGGGTGTAAACCAGGTGCACGTAAACTCGGCTATTGGGCTAACCTTTGCAGCTGGGCTACGTTCGATTCTCCGACAAGATCCGAATATTGTAATGGTCGGTGAGATACGGGATGCGGAAACTGCTGAAATTGCGGTTCGTGCCTCATTAACAGGTCATCTAGTGTTGTCTACTTTACATACAAACGATGCGATTAGCTCCGTCTCTCGCTTGCGGGATATGGGAGTAGAGCCTTATTTAATTGCCTCCTCACTAATTGGTGTGGTAGCTCAGCGGCTCGTTCGCAAAATCTGCACCGACTGCAAAGAAACCTACAAACCGTCTGAGCAGGAAGCGATTATGCTACGTAGCTTGGGGTTGCCATCGGATGAACTACATCGTGGTCGAGGTTGCGGTAGTTGTAGCAGTTCTGGTTATCGTGGCCGAATAGCGATTCATGAGGTGCTCAGTATTGACGATCATTTGCGGCAGCTTATTACGAACACTGCTTCAGTAGAAGAACTGCGTGTCGCAGGTAAAGCGCGTGGACTTGTACAACTGATGGATGATGGACTACTCAAAGTTAGTCAGGGAATCACGACGTTACAAGAGGTCATGCGCGAGACGGTCTCACATTAGGATATATAAGGTGTATTGCATTTTAATCTAGGGGGAGCAGCGGATGCCAACGTATACGCGGGATATTAGACAGCTTTTGCAGACGGCTTACTCCTCCAAAGCTTCCGACTTACATATCTCTGTAGGCTCGCCTCCGGTGATACGTATGGATGGAACGCTTCACCCACTTGAGGGTGTACCAGTAACAGCTGATGAAGCTGCAGAAATGGCAGAAGCGCTGCTTGGCAGTGAACGAAACGAAGTGTTTCGGAATGCAGGCGAGGTGGATTTCTCTTATCCGCTGGATAGCGGCGTAAGATTTCGGGTGAATGTCTATCGTCAGCGGGGTGAGATTAGTATCGCTGCCCGGGCCATTCCTGCAGAGATTCCGAGTCTAGAGCAGCTGTCGATGCCTCCGATTTTGTCCACTTTGTCACTTAAACCACAAGGTTTGATACTAGTAACAGGGCCTACGGGCAGCGGTAAATCCTCTACGTTAGCAGCTATGCTGAATTACATTAACAAGACCGAAAGCAAGCATGTTGTGACACTTGAAGATCCTATAGAATTTCTGCATAGTCATGGAACCTGTCTAGTGGATCAACGTGAAGTGGGCAGCGACACAGCTAGCTTTGCGAGCGGACTACGTTCTGCATTACGTCAGGATCCGGATGTTATTCTCGTTGGAGAGATGCGGGATTTGGAGACCATTACAGCAGCAGTTACTGCCGCGGAAACAGGTCATCTTGTGATGGCAACCTTACATACAACAGACGCACCACAGACGATTGATCGAATTATTGACGCTTTTCCGGGTCATCAGCAGGGACAGATTCGTTCACAGCTAGCCTCAGTATTACTGGCAGTTGTCAGTCAGCGGTTGTTTCCAAGGGCAGGGGGACGTGGGCGGATATGTGCAACAGAGATCTTAGTGAATACACCTGCAGTAGCTAACCTCATTCGTACCGAAAAGACACATCAGATTAAAAATGTGATGCAAACGGGACGCTCGCAAGGCATGCATACGTTGGACATGAGTATCCGTGAGTATTTATCACAGGGGTTCATTGAACCAGCAGCAGCTAAGTCGTTTATGGCGGAGGTGAGTAGCTGATGCCTCTTTTTGAATATCAAGTGAAGACAACCGCAGGCAAGTCCATTAAAGGAAAGCTAACCGCAACAGATAAGCCTACGGCAATGGAGGAGTTACGCAAGCGGGGCCTTACGGTATTCTCGCTGATCGAACGCAAAACAACGATTCTCTCAATGGATATTTATATCGGTAATCCGGTTAAGCCACTTCATTTCATCATTTATTGTAGACAGTTTGCCACGCTTATGCGTGCTGGAGTGTCGATTGTAGATGCAACGCGTATTTTGGCAGAGCAGACTGAGAGCAAACCGCTCCGTAAAGCACTTGTGGAAGTGAATTCAAGCCTGATGCGCGGAATCTCGTTCTCACAAGCTGTTCAGGATCATAAAAAAATCTTCCCGCAGCTATTCGTCAGCATGATCCGTGCCGGAGAGGAATCAGGTGATATTGAGGGGACGCTCGACAGACTGGCGATGTTTTTCGAGAAGCAGCATTCCACGACGGAGAAAATCAAATCTGCACTCACTTACCCGATTACGGTCGGGGTTATGGCGATTGGAGCGGTTATATACCTCCTGTGGGCTATAGTTCCACAGTTTGTAACGATGTTCGAATCGATGAATGCGGAGCTTCCGGCGATTACAAAGATGGTATTGGCACTTAGTAAAAGTATTCAAGGTCAATGGTATTTCTGGATACTCGGAGTTCTTCTCCTAGTGATAGCTTTTCAGATTACAAAACGCACAGAAAAGGGTGCCTACGCACTCGATTATGCCAAGCTGAAGATTCCGGTGTTCGGTAAATTGAATCAAAAAGGCTCGATTGCTCAGTTTACGCGAACTTTTGCATCTCTTTATGCCAGCTCAGTTCCGATCCTGCAATCCTTGGTGATTGTAGAAGAGGTAGCAGGAAATAAGGTTATTGGGGGATTTATCCGTAGTGCAGGAGATTCGCTGAGACAAGGAAACCCACTGTCTGAACCTCTGAAAAAAGCATGGGTTTTCCCGCCGCTAGTTACACAGATGATTGCGATTGGTGAAGAGACAGGAGCACTCGACACAATGTTGTCTAAGGTAGCTGATTTCTATGAGATGGACGTAGAAAATACCGTTGATCGTCTGAAGTCACTGCTTGAACCATTGCTGATTGCTTTTCTAGCAGGTGTTGTAGGTGTGATTGTGGCCGCTATTATGCTGCCGATGTTCAGTCTGTATGGCAATATGTGAACCTTGTGGTTCCTTGTAAATATTGAGAGGGGTGACGCCGGGGAGGCGGGGCAGGGTTGCAGATCCTTTGCTAGCGCTAGACAAGGAAGGACGAGCATTGTAGCGGGATTCACGGAAATAAAAGATATAGGCTGTACCATCACATACCACTTAGAGGGGGAAATAAAATGTTAGCACAAGCCATTAAGAGAAGATTGAGCAAAGAGGAAAATCAAAAGGGGTTTACGTTGATTGAGTTATTGGCCGTTATCGTTATCTTGGGGATTATTGCGGTTATTGCTGTTCCTTTGATTGGGAATGTAATCGGTAATTCAAAAAGTAGTGCGGATGCAGCAACGGCACGTCAAGTTTATGATGCTGCGAGATTATATATTATCGGTGAGAAAGACGGAGCTTTTGAAGGACGCGGAAAAGTAGAGATTAAAGCTATGCAAGATGGAGGTTATCTTGATAAGATTTACCTTCCGAGCGATAAAAAAGAGGTCACTTCAGGATTTGTGTTTTTTAATGCAAAGGGTCAACTTGATAACACCACCACTGCTAAAACCGATGCTGTTACTTTAGAAACAGGATCTGACGCAGCGGATATTCATGAATTCAGTGCTGCTAATGTTCTAAGCGCTAAAAAATAATTAGGCTTTTTCATCCCTAAGGAATCGGACTTCCCGATTCCTTTTTTAAAATCCAGAAAGCCAACAGAGGACATCCATGACGATATTCATCGCAAGTTACATCACATTACTGGGCCTGACTTTAGGCTCCTTCTATAACGTAGTGGCACTGCGGGTGCCAGCTAAGGAATCCTTGCTTAATCCACCGTCACATTGCCCGAACTGTAATACGCGGCTGAAGGCGCGAGATTTGCTTCCGGTGATAAGCTTCCTGCTGTCAGGAGGCAAGTGTCGTTACTGCGGCACAAAGGTGTCGCCTTTATATCCACTAGGAGAAGCGGCAACGGGTTTGCTTTTTCTATGGGTGTACTTACGATTTGGTCTGACGGGGAAGGGAATCCTCGGGTTCGTGTTTGTGAGTTTAGCGGTTATTGTGACGGTTGCAGATTTGAAGTACATGCTGATTCCGAACAAGGTATTGCTATTCTTTTTGCCGATACTGCTCATTCTTGTATTGCTCTATCCAGAGGGGCTGTTATGGCATCACTTGCTGGGGGCTGTGCTTGGGGGAGGAGCTCTTATCCCCTTTGTTCTGTTAGGAGGGATGGGTGCCGGGGATGTGAAGTTATTTGCGCTGCTGGGCTTGGTCATCGGATTTCCTAATGTGATTTTGGCTTTTCTGATGGCTTGTCTGCTTGGAAGTGTGGTCGGAGGACTGCTAATGCTGCTCGGAATCATCAAACGCAAACAACCGATACCTTTTGGACCATGGTTAGCAATAGGGGCTTTAATTAGTTACGGATATGGTTCACACATCATTGGCGCGTATCTCTCGCTCATCGGATAGGAGGACATCGATTATATGCTTGGATTAGGCCCTAAAGTGGCCGGGCTTTCTATTGAAGCTACCGGAATCCGTTATATTAGTTTTAAGAATAAACAGTCATGGGAAGTCCGCAAAAAACGGTATCTTCCGCTCCTTCCAGGCATGATCATTGAGAATCAGGTGGCGGATAGCGAGGCGCTTTATGATCGGGTTAGGCAGTGGGTGAGGAAGGAAGGGTTAAGGGGCAGCAAGGTTTCCTTGTCGATTCCACCTTCGCAGATCATTATCCGCAAAATGAGTATCCCAAGTACCAACGATAAGCAGGTTGAACAGCTCGTAAAGCTCGAAGTGGAGACGGGGCTGCATTTGCCATTTGAAAATCCTGTTTACGACTATGTGACGCTCGAAGTGGATGAGGAACATAGCCATTTGCTCGTATTTGCCGCTCCGCGGAAATCGATACAGGATTATGTAGAGATTTTGGAGCGTGCGGGTCTTCGAATAAGCAGTGTTGAAATTTCGGCTACCGCCTTGGCGCGAAGTATAGCAACTGGACATGGGGAAAGCTTTGTGGAAACGATGCTGATTAATCTAGAGCCATCCGTCATGGACGTTTATATGTTCAGAAATGGTAATCCGGTGTTCATTCGTACGATTAACTTGCTTGATCTGCATAAAGGTCGAAATGTTGCGGCATTGGAATTTATGGTAGACGGTGAAGTTTTGGCAGAAACAGCAGTTGCTGTGGAAGAGCAATTATCACCGGAACAAATGGTGGAGATCACTGCGGAAATCTCGAGGATGCTCAGCTTCTACCAATATAGCTTGCACGATGGCTCGACTCGTATCAAAAACTTAGTTATAACAGGTGTCCCTTCCATTCGTAAACAGCTAGATCTAGAGCTTCAGCAGTCGCTGGCAGAACTCGAGATTACACCGATAAGTCTAGACCAGATGGGTAAAGATGCTGTATCTGATCTTGAGCTAAATGATTACCGAGTAGCAGCGGGGACAGCTCTAAAAAGCATCATCAGCGTGGACACGATTGACCTACTGCCAAGAGAAGATCGGGAGACGTTATTATTCCCCTATGTGACCATGGGTCTTGTGGCGATCTGGCTGGTGGGAACGATTGGGACGAGTATTTATTTTTCGGCTAATAAGGGTCAAATCTCTAATGGTAAAGAGGAGCTGCAAGGCTTGCAGGATCGCAGTTTAATGCTACAGGTAGAGCTTGGGAAACTTAAGAACAGCGGACCTGGGCAGTTAGATCGGAAGACGGCAATCGCAGAGATTCAGAACAATAAAGTAATTGCTGTTCCTATTCTAGATGAATTAGTCGAAGGGTTACCACCGGGTTCTCTGCTCCGTGACATTAACTACACCTACCGGACATCGATTGACCTGACTGTTAATGTACCAACTATGGTAGAAGCCTCTAACTATTTAAGACAACTGCGTCAGATGTCCTTTACAGTGGATGCTTCTATTTCGAAGCTGACCGAAGGAACTGTGGATCAGAGTGCGGGGCCAACGAATGCAGCCACTTCCTTAAATATGTATACAGCCATTTATAAAGTAAACTTATTAGCAAATAATCAACAGACAAATGGAACGGATGCAAGCCAAGAGGAGGTGAACAGCGATGGAACAGTTCAATAAGTATCGCTCTCCAATCGTAATGGGTGTATTGATTCTGTTCTTGATGCTGTTTGCCTTTTATATGCTGGGTGTTCAACCGACAAATAAGGAAATATCCGCACAGAACGCAGAGATCAGCCAGCTGGAGAAAGAAGCAGAGATTCTTCAAACTAAAATTAATGAACTAAAAAGCAGCGCTACTTCTTTGGATTCCGAACAACAGAAACTTCTGGCAGCACTCCCGAAAGGCGATGACAGCGAAGGATTGATTGATGATTTACGAGCGGTTGGGATGTCCTCACAGGCACGCTTAAAGGATGTCAGCTTTATTTTGGATGAGGCTAATCCGATTCAGCAAATGACTGGTTCGGCTGAAGTGCTGTTCCCGACGGTCAAACAAGTCAAAATGACTGCTGTAGTAGAAGGCACCTATACAAGCATACGGCAGTGGATGGATGAGCTACAGGCGCTGGCACGTATAGTGAATGTAGACTCATTTAATTTCCAGCAATCCTATGAAGAGCGATCTAAGGATAGTCCTGAAAGTATCTTGACAGCTAACGTAGCTTTCACAGCTTATTATGAGGTTGTTACTCCTTCTTCGAATTAGATCTCTAACCGTTGTAATAACACTATTTCACGACTCCACTTTTCCTGTAAATCAGGAGGGTGGATTTTTTTCGTTACTATAAAATATAAATGCGTTTTCATTCCTCTGATTATTGGGTATTTTAGCTTGCGGGGTGCATAAGCTGGAACAGTGGCTATCGCCTGTATTTTTCAGATGACAAAGGAGGAATTCAGAATGAACAAAAAGTGGATGATTGGTTCGTTGGCCCTTTCCATAGGCCTTATCTCAGCAAGTGGGGGAGCTATGGCAGCTTCGCCGTCAGCAGGAAGTACGGCAATCAAGAAGGTGGCTGTGTCTGCGCCTGGGAAAGAGGGCCCTGCTACCATCAATAATTTGACAGTGAAAAGTATCATTCCGCTGGTAGTCCATGCAAGAGCTCTTTATTTCTATAGTAATCGAGGCGGAAACATCTTCCCGATAGAAACCTTCATGTATAAAGCGCAGGAGTACCGTTATCTTTCCAGTGACATTGGCACAAAGACGAAGCTGATGAATTACATAAAAAAAGCCTACACTCACAATGCAGCAGCATATTATGTGCAGACTCAATTTTTGGAGTATAACGGAAGAATGTCGCAGGTTAATGCAGATGTGGGCAATTTATTAATGTATGAAAAAGCCACCGCCCGCATGCTCTCTAAAACTGCGACAACCGCTGAATTTGAACTGACTGTTCCTTATCCAGGTGCGCAGGAAAGCAGTGAGTCGGTGTATGTGAAACTGAAGAAAGTGGAGGGATACTGGAGAATTGACACGTCACCGGATATTCTTTTCTGAGGAAAGGGGAAGGTATTAGAGGAAAGATGATGGCAGGGGCTATGAACTAACTGCGCTTCAGGTCAGAGATATAAACAACACCTGCGAATTTGCCTTTACGGGTAATGATGACACAGTCATTCTTCATAGGATCTGGGCGGCTCATAGCAGTAGCTAATACGGATTCAAGTGGAGTGGAGATATCAAAAATGAGTGGCGTTTTGTTCATGAGCTTCATGGCAGGTTCTTTGTAGAACAGATCTACTCCTGATCTTCCTGTGGCTTTTAAAAAGAAACGGTCGCACATTAACAATCCAAGCGGTTCATTCGTGGCGTTACAGACGATGATGCATTTGGATTCTGGGTGCTGGAACATTACGCGAAGGGCTTCTCTGCAAGTACGTGAGGCAAAAATAGCAGGTGCACTGCGGACAATATTAGAGAGATCATTTACAAGAGCTGTTGACATGGTGTTCATCCTTTCTGATTGTAGATCTATTTCTAATGTACCCCCGAATCGTAAATTTTAAAGGCGAGAAAGGTCATCTACAGGTAAAATAGATGCACAAGCTAAAACGGTCAGAACCTCATGAGGTTCTGACCGTTTTTTTTTGTAGGTAATCTATTCACTTCGAACGCCATCCTCAACCAACTGCTTTCTAGGTGCTTCTGGAATAACAGATTTACTTACGCCTCCACGATTGATGGCGATTAACCGTTTTTGTGCGTAATACACGTCACGGGATAATTTCTTTACCTCAGTGGATTTACCGTCAACAATCCGGGTGCTGTAAGTCTCAACAACATATCCGGTCTTCCCATTTTGTATAACGCGTGAGCCTCCACGGGGGAGGGAAGGGTCGTTTACGTACTTGTCGACTGGAGGCAGCACCTCTACGATTTGTGAGTGGACCTTATATGTAACATTTTTCGGAAAAGTACCGAAGAGCTTGATCGATAGTGATCGACCTTGCACAGCAGCTTTAATGACTAGATATTTGCCAGTCGTATTGCGAAAACGGAAGTTGATATAGCCTTCAGCGAAGGTGGCATCCTGGCCTTTGGGTAGATAGTTGACCGGCAAGGAGTGATTGCGGCGCTCCACAATCTCCAGTCCGGTGCGCAAAGCGGCATTGTACAGCGTACTGGAAACTTGGCAGATTCCGCCGCCGACGCCGGCTTGTAGCTTACCGTTCACAATGACTGGCGCTTCGCGGAAGCCGTAATCTATTTTTGCTTTTTCAATAGCTTTGCCATAGTCAAAAACGGCTCCAGGTGGGAGCACGGTTCCGTTCACAGCTTTGGCTGCTGATTCGACGTTGTAGATTCGTCCAGGTCCACTTGCTCCGAGAGAGGTGCTGAATTGCATGATTTTTCGCTCAATACCTTGCTCCTTTAGAGCGTTTAGAGTGATGTCCGGTTGTAATATGGTTAATGGAACTTCCAAAGTAATTCCCTTCTCTTGCTGCGAGAGTAGTCGACTAAAACGAGTGGGGGCAGCGGCCCATAGTGAGGTTACCATTCCTGTCCAGTCTACCTCAAGGGAAGTCTTCTCGGACGTATACACTACACGATCATCCCCGGTAATTCGCCGCGTAGCATCTACTGGATCACCGAAGGATTCTCTCTCCCAAGCGGGACTTAAGATGGTCTGTAATTGAGCAATATCCAGATGGGCTTCAAGACTCCAATTCTGGGGGAAGCTGTAGCGGGCTTTTACACGATCCCATAGCCGCCCCTCCGTAAGATCTTGTAGACCTTGCTCAAAAGCAGCGGCTTCATAGGCCATTCCAGCTTGTTTAAGCTTGAGGGTAAGCTCAGAATTCCCTTCGACCTGCAACACAAGGGGGATAGATTCAAGGGCCTGTAGCTTTTTCTCCAGTTCGGAACGTACCTCTGAGATATTCAGCCCGCCCACCTCCCATCCGGCAAGGGTTGTACCTTTTGGAAGCGTGTTTTTATGGCCATATAGTTGAAGTCCCCCATAGATTAATGAACCGATAAGAATGAGTGCAATGACTATTATGAGGGTAAGATGGATTTTTTTCATGAATAATCTCCTTCCTGGATGGCTTCTGCGAGCGGCACAGTAGGTGCTTTTTATATGTATATGTACAGACATTACAAAACTTTCGAATAGTGGGGCAGTTACGGGGTACTCAATCGGTTACAGATTTGTTACAATAGATACATTGCGGAAATATTGAAGTTTATGGAAACTTAAGCTGTACCCTGTCGATTCACACAAGTGGAAAATGTCATAATTGGGAAGTGAGAAAATGATTGAAATGCAAGATGTATGGAAGACGTACCCTAACGGAACTCACGCACTGCAAGGAGTTTCAGTAAAAATTGACCGCAATGAATTTGTGTATGTTGTCGGTCCATCCGGCGCGGGTAAATCTACTTTTATGAAATTGATTTATAGAGAAGAAGTGCCAACTAAAGGTCAAATTTCTGTGGGAGGCTTTAACATAGGGAAGCTTAAACAACGTAAAATCCCATATGTGCGTCGTAATATCGGCGTTGTGTTTCAAGACTTTCGGTTATTACCAAGGATGACAGCGTATGAGAATATCGCTTTTGCCATGGAAGTTATTGAAGCCCCGAAGAAGGTCATCAAGAAACGTGTGAATGAAGTTCTCGATCTGGTTGGCCTCAAAAATAAAGCAAATCGTGAGCCCTCACAGCTCTCAGGTGGAGAACAGCAGCGTATTGCAATTGCTCGGGCTATCGTTAATAACCCATCTGTTATTATTGCGGACGAGCCTACAGGTAACTTGGACCCTGAGACTTCATGGGGCATTATGCAGCTGCTGGACGAAATTAATTTTCGTGGAACAACAATTGTAATGGCTACCCATAATAGAGATATCGTGAATAAAATGCGCAAGCGGGTGCTTGCGATTGAGAACGGAAACATTGTGAGAGACCAGGCGAGAGGGGAATACGGCTATGAGTTTTAAGACCTTCTTGCGACACTTGCGGGAAGGCTTCAAAAGCGTATTCCGTAATGGCTGGATGTCGATTGCTTCGATCACTTCCATCGTCGTCTCTCTTTTTGTCCTAGGTGTATTTATTCTTCTTGTTCTTAATGTGAATGCTGTAGCGGATGAGGCAGATAGCCAGGTACAGATTAATGTGCATTTGGCACTAAATGTAGATCAGAAGTTGCGTGAGACTTTGCAGACTGAAATTGGCAATATGCCGGAGGTCAGCAAGATTACGTTCATCTCCAAGGATCAAGGACTTAAAGATCTCCGTGCAGATATGGGTGAGGACGCGGCTGAGCTTCTGGAAGGGTTCGATGAAGACAATAACCCTCTCCCAGATACGCTTAAGGTAGAAGTTGTCGAACCTACTACAGTATCATTTGTGGCTGAGAAGATTGAAGCACTCAACAAGACACATACTGAACAGCCCATTTACAAAGTGAAATATGGCAAGGGCTCAATAGAAACCTTGTTCAAAATAACACGCGCTGTACGAAACATTGGTTTTATTTTTGTAGCAGGTCTGGGGCTCATGTCTATGTTCCTCATCTCTAATACGATTCGGGTTACGATACTTGCTCGTCGTAAGGAGATTGGCATTATGAAGCTCGTAGGCGCGACAAATTATTTTATTCGCTGGCCTTTCTTTATAGAAGGGGCATTGATCGGTCTGATCGGATCGCTCATTACCTCCGTTGTCTTGTATTTGGGTTACAGCACTTTGGAATCGACCGTACAGGGAGATCCTATGCTCCAATTGCAGCTAATTCCGTTCGATAATATTTGGATGCTGGTCGTCGGTGTACTAGTTGGACTAGGCGTGCTGATCGGCGTCTGGGGAAGCACGGTTTCTATTCGTAGGTTCTTGAAAGTTTAATATTAAAAAGTGAAGGATGGGGAGTGCAAGTTGAAGAAGATTGCTGCCGGACTAACCGTAATGTTACTAGCTGTCACTATATTCCAGCCCTCTGATGGATATGCCAAAAAAACAAGTGTTGCCGAAATCGATAAGCAGCTAAAGCAGCTGCAAAAAGAGGTGCAGGAAGCTAAGGCGCAGCAGGAGAAAGCGGCGTCCCAAACGCAGGAAGCACAGCATTATAAGAATAAGACGAATCTCAATCTGCAGTATGTCTTACAGCAAGTGGATCAAGTTAAGGGCAAAATGACCGAAATCTCTACCCAAATTTCCGATACAGAACAATCTCTGAATGTTACGGCAACGGAGTTGGATAAAGCAGAAGCACGAGTCGCCTCTAGAGAGGAAGTCTTAGGATCCCGTGTTCGATTAATGTATACCGATGGTGCGGTTTCTTACTTGGATGTTTTGCTCTCCTCGACAAGCTTCGCTGATTTTCTGGATCGCGCGGATTCACTTAAGATGATTGTGGATCAGGACCAGGAGCTGTTAGTTCAACATAAGTTGGACAAGCAGACGGTGATAGAGAAGAAACAAGAGCTTGAAGGGCAATATGCCCAAGCCAAGCAGCTGTATACTTCTTTGGAACAACAGAGAAGTCTGCTGAAGGAGAAAGAAGCTGAGAAACAGGAGCTTATCGCTTTCTATGATAAGCAAATTCAAGAAAGTGATGATTTAAGTGAAGAGCAGAATGAAAAGCTAGTCAAACTGGCAAGCGAACGCTCTGCGCTGGAAACGCAAAAGGATAAGATTAAGGCAGAGGAAGCCGCTCGCAGAGCAGCAGCGGCTAAGGCGGAAGCGGCTCGTAGAGCTGCGGCGGCTGCCAAGAAGGCTGCAGCTGCAGCTAGTAAGGGAAGCAGTAGTTCTAGCTCCAGCTCTAGTGATACGGGATATTCAGGTGGAGATGGGCCGTTTCTACTTCCTGTAGGATCCGCAAGAATCTCATCCCCTTATGGACCACGGACACATCCAATCACGGGTGAGAAGGGGAAAGTACACACCGGCGTCGATTTTGCGGTTCCACAAGGAACCAATATTCATGCGGCGGATTCCGGAACGGTTATCTTGGCTGAATGGTGGAGCGGTTACGGATATTGTGTAATTATTGATCATGGAGGCGGAGTTTGGACGCTCTACGGACATATACGTAAAGGCGGTCTTAGAGTTAGTGCCGGGGATAAAGTCAATCGCGGAGATGTGGTTGCTGAATCAGGTTCCACAGGTAATTCAACGGGTCCCCACCTTCACTTCGAAGTACGGATTGACGGTAAGATTGTAAATCCTATGCCTTATCTCTAATTTTTAACGAACTTATAACTCATATTATTTGATTGTACGGCATATACTGGAAGAGATACCGTACCTTTCAGGACGGACTTAGGATGTTGTTTACAAGATGGACAAGAAGGGACGGTGGGAACATCATGTTAAAAAAAAGCACCGCGGCGTTTATGATTATCGCCGCCCTGCTATGCGGTAGTTTAGTAACCTTGGGCGTGACGGGTTATACTCATGTCTTTGGACAAGCTGCAGGACAAGGATTAGCCTCTGCGTTGCAGGTTGCAGGTCTACAGCAGAAGGAATCCCAGAAGCTTGGGACTGCGCTCAGTTTGATTGAGAGCAATTACTACGAGACGGTAGATCGGGAGAAGCTGATAGATGGTGCTGTCAACGGTATGATGGAAGCGCTAGGCGATCCCTATTCCAACTATATGGGTAAAGAAACTGCTGAGAAATTTGAAGAGAGCATTGAGGGTTCCTTTTCAGGTATCGGTGCAGAAGTCTCTTCGGATAACGGTAAAGTAGTCGTGGTCTCCCCAATCAAGGGTTCACCTGCTGAAAAAGCAGGAATTCAGGCTAAAGATGTCATTTTGTCCGTTAACGGAGAATCGCTAGAAGGCATGGATCTAAATGCTGCTGTTGCGAAGATACGCGGACCTAAAGGCAGTAAGGCTACTTTGAAAATACAACGTTCCGGCTCTGTAGAGCCTCTGGAGTTCGCTCTTACTCGGGATGATGTGAAGCTTGAGACGGTATACTCAACTATGGAAAAAGACGGTGTAGGGGTAATCGAGGTCACTCAGTTCTCCCTAAATACTGCAGAACGATTCAAGGAAGAGCTTGGGAAGCTAGAGAAGCAAGGCATGAAGGGATTGGTCATTGATGTCCGTAATGATCCAGGCGGTGTCCTCCCGATTGTTATTGAGATGGCTGAAGAGTTCATTCCAGCTGGTAAAAACATAGTTCAAATAGAATACAAAGATAAAAAACGCGAAGTTAGCACCTCCAAGGGATCTAGCAAGGCTTATCCAGTGGTAGTGCTAATGAATAAAGGTAGCGCGAGCGCCTCGGAAATATTGGCGGGTGCCTTGCAGCAGTCAGCGGGAGCCAAGCTAATAGGTGATAATTCATTTGGTAAAGGCACGGTGCAGACAAGCTTTGACAAACAGCTTGGAGATGGCAGCTTACTGAAGGTTACCATTGCTAAATGGCTTACACCGGACGGCACATGGATCCACGGCAAAGGAATTAAACCGGATATCGCGGTAGCGCAGCCGGATTACTTCTCAGTGGCTCCGATTAACAAGAGCGTGACGCTGCAATATAACATGAACAACGGTGATGTAAAGAGTGCACAGACGATGCTGGATGGCTTAGGTTACAAGCCTGGTCGCAAAGATGGCTATTTCGATGCTGGCACTAAGAACGCAGTGAAGAAATTCCAGAGTGAAGCGAAGCTTCAAGTCACAGGCATGATTGATGCCAAGACTGCTGAAGCGCTAGAGGTGGCACTGATCAAGGTGATTCAGGACCCTGCCAACGACAACCAACGGAATAGAGGGATTGCTGAGATTCAGAAGGAAATTAAGGCGGCAGCGTCGAAAAAGTAAGAAGGCTGAATTCAGCCTTCTTTTTTTCTGTTAAGATTAGAAAAGGTAAACACTTAGGGCAGAAGGGTACGGTTCAATGCGCAGCAGAATCTTTTGTCGTCTCTAAAGGACGCCGAAGACGTCTCTGCTTGTTATAAACTTATCATTAACCGGAAGAAAAGGAGTGTGACGAACAGTTTGAATGTGATTCAGGAATGGTTAGGAAGCTTGGGCACTGCGTTCTTACACTTATTGATCCAGCCATATTACTATATTGCTATTATATTTATTGCGTTGTATTACCGTCGGCAGGTGGCATTAGAACGTAAGCTAATTCATGTGAAGTTACATAGCTGGGGTCAAGAAACGTGGCGAACGGTGTGGAGCGGGCTGGTAATGGGACTAGTAGTTTCTATTGCAGCCATATTGTTAGGAGTATCCTTATCAGGTACAGCTGTGGCCTGCATTTGGGTAGTCAGTATAGTGTTATCGCTATTGCGTGTACGGTATTTGTGCTTCGCTTATTCTATAGGTTTGCTAGGTGTGATTCAATTTGTACTGTCTTTCTTTCCGGATGCCTTACATAGCGGAACGATCGGGAATATTACAACAGCCATACGGGAGATGGATATTCCCGCATTGCTAGTGCTAGCTGCGCTACTGCACATGGCGGAGGCGCTGCTGGCCCGCTGGCAAGGGGCGAAGCTTGCGACGCCCCTCTTCTTGAAGGGCAAGCGCGGCATGGTTGTCGGCGGCTATCAGCTGCAGGCTTTCTGGCCGCTGCCGCTGTTCCTGCTGATCCCTTCGGGGGCAGGAACGGATCTGCCATGGCAGCCGCTGCTGGGCGGCGGGCTTGGCATTGTCTCTCTGCCCGTCATCATCGGCTTCAGCGAGATGACGCAGGGCATGCTGCCCGGGCGCAAGGCGGCCCGCACTTCAGGACGGCTGCTGATGTACAGCATCGTCCTGCTCGGCTTAAGCCTGCTTGCCGCTTGGTGGAGCCCGCTGACCCTGCTCGCGGCGCTCGCAGCGATGGTGCTGCACGAAGGGTTAAGCTGGTACAGCGCTCTGGAAGAGCGCAGCATCAGCCCCATCTTCGTGCATCCACCGCGCGGCCGCAAGGTGCTGGCCGTGCTGCCGGGCAGTCCCGGACAGGAGCTGGGCATACTGCCCGGCGAGATTTTACTGAAGGTCAACGGGGTCCTGTTGACCGATGCCGCGCAGCTACATGAGGCGCTGCGCATGAATCCAGCGTTCTGCAAGCTGGAGGTGCAGAACCGTGAAGGGGAGAGCAAATACCTTCAGAGCCCGATCTACGACGGGGACCATCATCAGCTCGGCATCATTCTGGTACCGGAGACAGATGGAGCGGTTACTGCGGAGGCGAAGCCTTCCAGCATCTTCAGCATCATCGCGATGAAGACAGGTACTCGCAGCCGGCATCTTCCGAACGGCCGACTCAAACGGAACAAAGCTACTGAAGCCAAGAAGGAATCAGCGGAAGGATAACTAAAGGCAAGCCCGGACTCTGGAAATAGAGTCCGGGCTTTTTTGTAGAACTCCTATCCCCGTCCACCCTTCAAATAGAAAATAGCGATTTGCGTACGATCTCGCAGCTCTAATTTACTTAGAATATCCGTTATGTAATTTTTGACCGTACCCTCGCTAAGAAATAGCTGTCCGGCGATTTCTTTGTTGGTATGCCCCTCAGCGATAGAAGCGACAACGGCCAGTTCCATTTTGGTCAGTCCGAAAGATTCCAGTGGCTGTACCTGTAGAGATTCAGGACGGGTCGCGGGCTGTAGAAAGGTGGTTAGTTTACGCGCGATATCAGGGTGGATTAGCATGTTGCCTTCATTAACTGTTTTGACACCTTGTATGATACGGTCAGGCGGTATGTTTTTGAGCAAATATCCACTGGCACCGTTCCGCAGCGCCTCAATGATATACTCATCGTCATCGAAGGTAGTTAGCATCAGTATCGAAACCTGAGGAAAAGCCTGCTTAATTTTCTCTGTCCCTTCAACACCACCGCAGCCTGGCATCCGAATATCCATCAGAATCACATCCGCCATATCTCCCGCTTGGAGCAAATTCAAAGCCTCGTTTCCGTCACTTGCAGCTCCGATCACTTCAATATCGGGGTCCATCCCTATCAGTACTTGCAGACTTTGACGAATAAAAGGATCGTCATCTACAATCATCACCTTAATCATTAGCGTAGCTCCTTCTTCATAATATAGATTTCTTTTTTGCTTCAAGTCCTACGTTGCCTATACAATCTCTCCCTGCTTATAAATGGGCAACCGCGTAACAATGGTGAATTGAGGCTCCTGCCGCCATTCCAAGGTTCCGCCGATCAGATGTGTTCGTTCGAACATTCCTTTCATCCCGACCCCTCCACTTTCCGGCAGTTTGGTTAGTTTATTGCCTTCGGGAAGCGTCCCGTTGTTGCTGACCTCCATCGTAACTCCAGTATCACTAAAGTCGACTTTAATCGAAATTGCAGTTGCATTTCCGTGACGAAGGGCATTGGTTATGGCTTCTCGGGCGTTCTTATACAAGATCACCTGAATACTAGGATATAGCGGGTAAGGTATCCCATGCACTTGGTATGAGGTCTCGATTCCCGTATCGCGGCCGATCTCTTCTAGCAGACGGTCTAACGCATAAGCTCCCTCTAATTGTGGCGTATAGTTGATACGCTTCACTGCAGAGCGCATATCGTCCATGCTGGCTGACAATTGATCTCGAATGAGCTCCATCATCTGCATTCCGCTTTCAGGGGAGGTGGGTAAGGTGAGTAGCGCGGCTTCCATCATCATTTTAATGCGGATGAGGCGGTGGCCGATATCATCATGGAGCTGGCGGGAGATGCGAACCCGTTCTTTGGACTGGGCTGCATCTTCTATTTGGGCGTTAAACTCCAGCAGTCGGTTGCGGGCTTCATCCAGCTCGAAATGCTTTTTTCGCAGCTCATCGTAAAGATTGAGGGTGTTCTCACGGCCCCGACCCGCCCTCTGTAACAATTCGTTGAGATAGGCGATGAGCAGAAAAGTAATGTTGATGAATGTGATTATAAGTTTTGGAGAATCCCAGAGCGCTATGTTCAAGGTAATCAGATGCACAACCGTAAACACGAGAGGTACTGCTTGGGGCTGAAGTCTAGAATAATAAAGTAATGCTGAAATGGCCGGGAAAATCATTATGCTGCCGTACTGGTAACATAACCAGGCAGTGAACAGTATTTCCACAATGCTTATTAAGGCATGAAAGGAACGGGGTAGCTTTGGCACCATGACCACAAGGAATAGAAGCATCAGAATATGCAACGTGAAGATTCCATAGTCGGCATATGGGTAGATGTAAATGCTAATACAAGCAGGAATTATGATGAGTAGGTATCGCAATAGGGTCAGTTCTCTAGTCACACCTAAGACATCCTTTATAGAGTTTCTTCTAATCTTAGCATATTCGCCTACTTCTTCAGGAGATGACTTAAGTCACCTTCAAAAGATGACCTTTCGTACCTCCGTGGTCAATCCCTTTAAGCTAAAATTGTAAATATAGAAGCGCAAAGACAGGAGCGATGAAAAGATGGCAATCGCCGTATTAACCGATGTGGTGAAACGATATGAAGGTAAATTAACAGTAGATCATGTGAACATGACGATAGAAGAAGGAGAAATCTTTGGCTTGCTAGGCCCGAACGGAGCGGGTAAAAGTACAACGATCAGTATGATCTGTGGCTTGCTTAAGATTGACGGGGGAGACATTGTTATCGACGGTCTGCCCGTGTCCTCGAAATCACTTGAGGTGAAGAAAAGAATTGGTTTGGTTCCACAGGAATTAGCCTTATACGACACGATGACAGCGGCGGATAACGTTACCTTTTTCGGAAGATTGTATGGTTTGCGTGGCAAGCTCTTGAAGGAACGGGTAGATGAGGCTCTTGCGTTTACAGGCCTTAGCGATCGTGCTAAAGAGAAACCCTCAACCTTTTCCGGAGGGATGAAAAGACGTCTGAATATTGCCTGTGCTATTATGCATCGTCCCAAGCTGATTATTATGGATGAACCTACGGTGGGGATTGATCCGCAATCTCGTAATCATATTCTTGAATCGGTTAAGGAGCTCAATCGACTCGGTTCAACGATTATTTATACCAGTCACTATATGGAGGAGGTTGCGGCCATTTGCGATCGAGTAGCCATTATGGATAAAGGGCATATCATTGCTTGCGGCACGGAAAAAGAACTGCGAGAACGCGTTGCCAAGGAAGAAAAAATCGTCATTAAAGCTGCTAATATCACACCGGAGCTTGTTCAGGAGCTGACGCTTCACCCTAGAATTAGACGCGTAGAAGCAAAGGATGAAGTAGTCGAGCTGTATCTGCCTTCTTCACAAGGGGAGCTACAGGACATCCTTTTTATTTTTGCCAAGCATAAGGGGATTATCGGCTCGCTAAATATTGAAGAACCTGATCTGGAGACGTTGTTTCTAAGCTTGACCGGAAGGACCTTAAGAGATTAAAGGGGGGATTATTCTGATGAATACTTGGACGATTATGATCTATGAGCTGCGAAGACTATTTAGCTCACGTTCTATGATATTAAATATGTTTTTGTTGCCCCTGTTATTGATCTTTCTCTTAGGTGCTTCGCTCTCCGGTGTCGTTGGTGACAAAGGCTCCACTACTATTGATGTTGTGCGAGTGGCTGTTGTTAATCTTTCTGGCGAGGGCTATGAGAGCTCGGCGATGATGGATAGCTTTTTGAAGTCAACAGAGCTTAAGGATATCATTACTCCGGTTATGGTGGATAGTCGAGAGGCGGCAGAAAGCGGTCTGCGAACAGGAAAATATGGTTATGCGGTTGTTGTTCCTCCAGGCTTTGATAGTAAGGTACAGAGCGGTGAAGCCGCACAGCTGGAATTTATACTGGGCCAAAAAAGTACAGATAACAGGGTGGCAGGGACGGTCTTCGATAATTTTCTGAGGAATCTTAATTATAAACAGTCTGTGGCGATGACACTGGGTCCAGAAGCTTTGAACGTTATGGCACCTAGTTCCACCAGTAATGAGCCTTCCGTAAAGCTTGGAGAACTGAGCGAGGGAGGATATTCATATACTTCTTCCCAGTTCTATGCGGTATCCATGATGCTGATGTTTTTGCTGTATAGCGGCTTGACGGTATGTACTTCTCTTTTTAATGAAAAAGAAAATCATACCCTTTTCCGGATAAATTCAATGCCAGTCAAAGGCTCAGAACTGTTTATTGGCAAAATGCTTGGTGTGGGTGTTGTAAGTATAGTACAGTGCGCAGCGATTATTATTCTGACGAATGTGCTGTTCGGTGTGAATTGGGGAAATCGCCCGGGCTTGTTACTCCTATTTTGCTTGCTGATGATTGTGGCTTCGATGACCTTATCTATCGTTATTTCTATGTTCAGCAAGACTGGAGCAAGCGCAAGAAGTGTGGTTACGGTACTCACTGTAAGCATGACCTTCATTAGCGGGGGAATGGCACCACTTCCAGAATCGTGGGTGAACTCTATAGGGGCGTTTACGATTAATCATTGGGCAATGCAGGCTATTCTGAAAATGATGTTACATGCCGATGTATCGCAAATTATGCCGAATTTGGGAGTGTTATCGCTGATCTGCCTAGTGTTGTTCAGTGCAGCGGCTATTTCGTACCGGAAGGTGGGTTATCATGGATAAAATCTTAACGATTGCCTGGAACATGGTGAAACGAACCATTGGTACTAGGAAGGGGGTGCTCATCTATATTCTGCTTCCTTGTATTGTACTTGCAGGTATTGTTTCCGTTACTGGAACGATGGGAGAGAACCCAGCTGTTGTGCTGTATTCGAATATGGATAACGGGGCAGCAGGTAAGCATTTGCTCACTGAACTAAAGAATTCCGGAGAATATAAATTTGTAGAAAAGACTGACGAGACTGCTTTAAGAGAAGGCGTAGTCGATCAGAATGGAGAAGCGGGGATTCTAATTCCAGCAGGCTTCACTTCGGCACTACTTGCTGGAGAAGAGCCACAAATTAGTGTGTATGAGCTGAAGACGAATGAAACTTCCGTTATGATTAAATTAAAAGCGAGCACAATTGCTGATGAAATGAGGAGTACGGCCGCGATCATAGGGGCAGTTAATAACGGATCTAAGGACGTTGACGCACAGTTTACTACGGTTATGCAAAGAGCGGAACAGCACAGTATTGGCAGCATTCGAACTGATTATAATCTATATCCTCGGGAGGGACTGGGAGTCGTTACGGGCTTAACGCTAATGTTTCTCATGAGCCTGGTCACGAGCTCTGTGTCTCTGATTATGGATGATCGGAAAGGCCGGACGATGATGCGAATGTTCAGTGCTCCGGTTCGTTCTTACGAGATTGCTATTGGTAATTTTCTGGGTAGCTTCATGGTCGGACTGATTCAGATCGTCGTAGTGCTCGCCTTAGGTCGCTGGGTGCTGCACTATGATTATGAAGTTCCAATCTATCTCTATTTCCTTGTTCTTGCGGCATTTATGCTGGTGTCTATGGGGATCGCGAGTACAGTGGCAGGATTAATTCGTAATCCTAATAATGCTGGTATGCTGAATTCCCTTATTATCACACCGACTTGTATGCTTGGCGGCTGCTTTTGGCCTTTATCCATTATGCCGGACTATATGCAGAAGGCGGCTAACTTTGTTCCGCAAAAATGGGCCATCCAAGCGGTCGACATCGCTGCAACCGGTGGGGGCTGGAATGAGTTGTGGTTACCCTTTGCCATCTTAGGTCTTATGGCTGCTGTGCTACTGGCGATTGGTTCTGCCATTCTCCGCCCAAGTGAAGCTGGAATTAATGCTTAGAAAGCATAAGGCTAGATATTCATAGCTTGGGCTGTTACCTTCAGGTACAATAATAGGTATCAAATGTATTTGATTCTTATTATGTACAATAGAGGACATTTCTAGGAGGATGAACAGATGAGCAGCAATAAATTGGCTTGGACATGGCGGGTGAAGGAAGAATGTCTGGAAGAGTATGTAGCGATGCATTTAAATCCTTGGCCAGAAGTTTTGGAGGAGCACAGTAAGGCTGGTATTTCTAACTACTCCATCTTTCAGAATGGTAATCAATTTTTTTATTGCTTTGAATGTGAGGATACAGAAGCGGCTTTCGATTACATTGCTAAAAGTGACGCCTGCAACCGATGGAATGCCATTACTTCAAAGATGGTTGAAGGGTCATTTGATTTCAATGATGAGGTGCCAATGTTGCCTTTACGTGAAGTGTTCTATCTAAAATAGTGAAGCTGATTCTTTATTAACTAAAATTTGCATAAGGTAAAATATCGGCGTATTTTGTTTACAGTCTTTTATATTACGGTTATAATATATTTAATATTGTTTAATTGAATAATTTTTTGTTTTTTGGAGGAGCCTGTCAACAAGGGCTCCTCTTTGTCTTTTTTGGGCTTGGAGATGTCCCTGGTTGGCAGTTCTTATATACAACAAGGGAGTGGATGAAACATGGAGTTTGTTCTATATCTTATGCTGATTATACTATTCACCAAGCTAGCTGGTGATTTATCTGTACGACTGGGACAACCGTCGGTACTGGGTAAGTTAATTGTCGGTATTATACTAGGTCCTGCGGTACTGGGTTGGATTCAAAATGGAGAGTTTATTCATTATTTTTCGGAGATCGGTGTTCTATTGTTAATGTTTATAGCAGGGCTTGAGACTGATCTGGATCAACTGCGCAAGAACTGGAAGTCAGCTTTCGCAGTAGCCGTCGGAGGTATTATTTTACCTTTTCTAGGTGGATTCGCCATCGGAGAAATGTTTGGTTTTGCTTATCATAATGCTATGTTTATGGGTGTCATTCTTAGTGCAACTTCGGTCAGCATATCGGTTCAGGTACTGAAGGATATGAATAAGTTGAATACACGTGAAGGTTCTACCATTCTGGGAGCCGCTGTAGTCGATGATATTCTGGTTGTTATTTTGCTCGCTGTATTAATGAGCTTTTTCGGCACAGGAGAATCAGTGTCCATTGGTCTTTTAATTACGAAAAAAGTGTTGTTCTTCGCTGTAGCGCTTGTTGTGGGTTGGTTCGTTGTGCCGCGGGTTATGAAATGGATGGCTCCGTTAAAGGTGACAGAGGCTGTTATCGCAGCGGCGCTAATGATTTGCTTTGCGTTCGCGTATTTTGCTGAAATTATGGGGATGGCAGGCATCATCGGTGCTTTTGCAGCTGGGATTGCTATTTCACAAACCTCCTTTAAGCACACTGTGGAATCTAAGCTTGAGCCTATCGCCTATTCGATTTTTGTTCCGGTCTTCTTTGTCAGTATCGGACTTAATGTTTCCTTTGAAGGGGTTGGCAGTCAACTAGGATTCGTCCTCTTGTTGACGGTGATTGCCATTCTGACCAAGTTGTTTGGTGGCGGTCTGGGGGCGCGTCTTACAGGATTTAATAACCATTCATCGCTTATTATTGGTTCAGGGATGATTTCGCGGGGTGAGGTTGCATTGATCATCGCGGCAACAGGTCTGCAAAGCGGATTGTTGCAGCAGCAGTATTTTACTTCCGTAATTATTGTTGTCATTGTAACTACACTTGTAACACCACCACTCTTAAAATATATGTTCCGCGATCCAGTGCGCGCTAAACAAAAATAATAATCATAGCAAAAGGGTGTCTCGAAAGCCATTTTACATGGCTTTTGGGGTGCTCTTTTTTTGTTTGCTCTAATTCCCTATCCTTCGGAAGGAGAAAGCCCCCCGTCTTAAGACTGAGTATAAAACCAGCCGTAGGGCTGTTTTGACTTCGACCAAAAATGTCTAAACTAAATCTCGGGATGGAAAATAATACATAATGGGGCAGTCATAAGAGGAGTACCAGAAATATACGGGGTGGAAGGGGAAACGATAATGAAATGGTTAACCAAATGGTCGTTCGGTAACAAGGCGGCGGTAGGGCTTTTAGTGGTAATGGCGCTTGTAGTGGGAGGGCTGAGCTATACTTCGCTACCGATGGAATTTATGCCAGAGGCAGATAATCCGCAAGTGACTGTAACGGTGCTCGGTCCGGGTCAGGATGCCCATGCGATGGAGACGAAGGTTACGAAGCCGATTGAGGCTGGGGCCGCATTTGTTAAGGGAAAGAAAGAAATACTGTCCACTTCCGGAGACGGATACGCACAGGTGAATATTTTTTATGACTCAAAAACAAATATGAAGGATGCAGCTGGGGAGGTGCAAAAGGTTGTAGATTCGTTGCAGTTCCCTGAAGGTGTGATGGCCCCTTTTGTACTTCAACTGAATACTTCCATGATTCCTGTGTCGCAGGTCACCCTTTCGTTTGACGAAGGTCTGACTAAAGAAAACCTTAAGCTTGCGGAAGAAACGATCATTCCAGAGATGCAACAAGCAGAAGGTGTAGCCAACGTCGCCTTATATGGGAAAGTAACTCCGCAAGTGCGGGTGAAGCTAGATCCAAAATTAATGGCTGAGAAAGGAATTACGACACCTCAAGTACTAGGGTTACTTCAGGGACGTAATGTATCGGCATCCCTTGGAGAGCAGACGATTGGTGGTCAGACAGGTAACGTTAATGTGGTTTCTACAATTGATAGTATCGATACTCTAAAAAAGCTACCCGTATCCTCGGGTGTTAAGCTACAGGATATTGCTGTCATCGAATTGAAGGAAGATCAAGAGAGCGTTAGCCGCTCGAATGGGAAAGATGTTCTTTTCGCCATAGTAACCAAAGAAGCTAATGCGAATGCAGTAAGTGTCGGAGATCATATACAGGATACCGTAGCACATATTAACAAAACCATTCCAAATGCAGAGGCAGCGGTCGTATTCAGCACATCAGATATGGTGGTTACCTCTGTGAATAGTATGATGCGTGAAGTATTGCTGGGCGCATTGTTCGCGACGATCGTAATTTTACTGTTCCTACGCAACCTGCGGGCAACCCTGATTACGGCGGTTTCTATCCCGCTTTCTCTAGCTGTTACCTTATATCTCCTTGATATATCCGGCATAAGTCTGAATATTATTACGCTCGGAGGTGTGGCCGTTGCGGTTGGTCGCTTGGTTGATGATAGTATCGTAGTGATCGAGAACATTTACCGTAGGCTGCAAAAAGAACCCTTCTCCCGTGAAATGATTATAAGCGCAACTGGGGAAGTGGCTAGAGCGATTACTTCATCTACGATTGCAACGGTAGCGGTATTTCTGCCGATGGGTCTTCTGCGTGGTAGTTTACAGGCGTTTCTACTTCCGTTTGCCTTAACAGTCACGTATTCATTGCTTACTTCACTCGTCGTAGCTTTGACGGTAGTGCCACTGTTAAGCTCATGGCTGCTGAGAAGAACTTCAATGAAAGAACACGAGCCGTCTAAATGGTTCACCCGATTCCTCGATTGGAATTTGCGCCGGAAATGGATTACTTTATCGCTAGGTCTTCTCCTTCTGATTGGCTCTATCGCTGCTTATGTGACTATGCCAAAAGGTGCGCTTGATGCTTCAGATGCCAGCTATGTCTCTGTTCAGTTGAATTATCCGAAGGATGTTCCTGTCAAAGAGATTTTAGAAAAAGGAAAGCAGTTAGAGCAAGATTTGATGAAACAGCCTGAAGCGGAAACGGTGATCATGCAATCAGGGAACAGTGCAGATGCGGCCCAGTGGGGGTCCGTCAGCTCGGAGACCTTAGTGGACTATACCGTTGTGATGAAAAAAGGTGCGGATGCGCAAGGCTTCATCGATCATGTCCGTGATGTGAAGGATTCCTACGCTGGGGCAACACTTGTTGCTAATCAAATGAGTATGATGGGTTCAAGCTCCACTAGCGAATATATTGATATCGTGGGTGATAATCTTACAGATATTACTGCTGTTGCAGCAGAAGTTACGAATAAGTTGAAGACTGTGGAGGGTATTCAGAAGGTCAGTAGCAATATGGAGGATACCAAACCTGTCTTTACATTTAAGGTAGATCCAGCACAGACGAATGCACAAGAAATTACCATGCAATTGTCGGCTATGCTGAACCCGATCCCTATGGGGCAAATCGAACTGGACGGTACACCTGCGGGAGTAGTGTTAGATCCTATGGCTGAGCCTAAGACAGAGCAAGATTTAAAAGCAATGACGCTCATGACTGCTGAAGGTCCAAAGCCGTTGTCTCAACTAGCAACCTATGAGGTTCGGAATGAACCAGCACTGTTGTTCCATAAAGATGGGAAGCCATATGCGAGAATTACAGCGGAAGTGGATCCGAAGAAGGTGTCTGAAATCGGAGCGGATATTAAAAAGCAAACCGATAGTCTTACCCTTCCAAAGGGTGTGACTCTATTTGCAGGCGGAGCCTCGGTTGATCAGTCAGAGGATTTCGCTGACCTTGGTATGACAGCGCTGATCTCCATCGGGTTGGTGTATCTGATCATGGTCCTCACCTTCAAAACCCTTCGTGCTCCGCTGGCAATCATGTTCTCCTTGCCTTTGGCTGCGATTGGGGCAATTGTTGGACTGATCGTATCCGGCGTAACACCTGATTTCACTGCCCTGTTCGGGGCTCTGATGCTAATTGGTATCGTCGTCACGAATGCGATTGTGCTTATCGACCGTATTAAGCAGAATGAAACGCATATGGGTATTCGCGAAGCCATTCTGGAAGCGGCCGGAACACGGATGCGCCCGATTCTGATGACGGCTATTGCTACCATTTGCGCCATGACTCCACTGCTGTTCGGCCATGCCGAGATGGGCAGCATCGTCTCGCAAAGCTTGGCGATTGTGGTCATCGGTGGCTTGACCGCGGCAACGCTGCTTACGCTGGTTGTGGTTCCAGCGATTTACGAGCTGTTCTACTTCCGTAAATCGGCTAAGGAGCGCAAGGGCGTAGTGAAAGTAGAAACTCCGACGCATGGTGCGTAATATCAAAAAGTTATAGTGATAAACAACTGAAACAGGCCCTTCTCAGACATTTTTAATGATGCTGGGAAGGGCCTTGTTTTTTAGAAAATGAGAATTTACTTGCGTATTTGTGCGAGAGATCTAAGTTTTGATTTTATAAATAATGATTTTTACAACGATATACAATGCATTTAGCATAATTAATATGAAAGGGATGATAGAGAATATTCTATGGGACGAAGATAAGGCGGATAGCATAAATAATGCGAGGAGCAAATAGGGAAGGGACAATAAATATTTTCTGTGGAATACATTATGGACAAATTCAAATTTCACAAGGAATACATTCCTTTCTAATGGGAAAACGCTACCCTCGAAATTAGGATATCATAACTCCAGATTTTTGCGAAGGTGCAGGCCGAGTAGATCATAGTGTTGATTTTTAGTTACATGCGAAAAGCAGGCCGACGATACTTGGTATCGTGGCCTGCGTTTTTAATACTACTCATTAGCTGTTAACCGCAAGAACAATTCAATACCGGCTTACGCGCAGCCTGTGTCTCATCCAATCGGCTAATTTCTGTGGTATGAGGTGCGTTGATTACGATTTCCGGTGTCTCCTGCGCTTCTTTTACGATCTGGATCATCGTATTAATGAAGCCGTCGAGCGTTTCTTTACTTTCCGTTTCCGTCGGCTCGATCATCATACATTCCTCAACAGTCAGAGGGAAGTACACGGTTGGCGGATGGTAGCCGAAGTCGAGTAATCGTTTAGCAACGTCTAAGGTGCGTACACCATACTGCTTGAGGTTTTTGCCGGACATTACGAATTCATGTTTACATACGCCCGGATATGGGATTTCAAAATACGGCGCCAGACGGTGCATCATATAGTTCGCATTCAGCACGGCATTTTCGGATACCTCACGCAGTCCGTCTGGACCATAGGTGCGGATATAGGCGTAGGCACGAACGAGAATACCAAAGTTGCCGTAAAAAGCTTTCACGCGTCCAATCGATTCAGGACCGCCGAAGTCGAGTGAGAAGCTGCTATCTTCGTTTTTCACCACAGTTGGTTGTGGTAGGAACGGAATCAAGATTGATTTTACGCCGACAGGTCCGGCTCCAGGGCCACCACCGCCGTGCGGGGTGCTCATTGTCTTATGCAAGTTCAGATGCACCACGTCAAAGCCCATGTCGCCAGGGCGGGTAATGCCCATAATAGCATTGGAATTGGCTCCATCGTAATAGAGTAAGCCGCCTGCTTCGTGCACGATCTCAGCAATTTCGACGATTTGGGTCTCAAACAAGCCGAGTGTGCTTGGATTGGTCAGCATCAGTGCGGCTGTGTCACTGCCAACAGCTGCTTTGAGTGCTTCAAGATCAACCATCCCTTTATCTGTGGAAGGGATCGTGATCGTTTCAAGTCCTGCTGCTGAAGCGCTAGCAGGATTGGTGCCGTGTGAGGAATCCGGCACGATAACCTTCGTGCGGGTCTCCCCGCGGCTTTCATGGTAAGCGCGGATCATCATGAGGCCGGTCCATTCACCATGAGCACCTGCGGCAGGCTGTAAAGATACAGCATCCATGCCGGTTAGTGCGGATAAGTCATTTTGCAGGGTATACATTAATTCCAGTGCGCCTTGAATACTTTCTTCCGGCTGGTACGGGTGGATCTTAGCTAGGCCTACGATGCGGGCAACATCTTCATTGATTTTAGGATTGTATTTCATCGTACATGAACCGAGTGGATAGAAGCCGTTATCTACCCCAAAGTTGCGGCGTGACAAGGAAGTGTAATGGCGAATGACGTCCACTTCGGATACTTCTGGAAGCACGACGGGTTCGCTACGGAGTAAACCTGATGGAATCAGAGCTTCCAATGTTTCTTCCTGCGGCACATCGCATATTGGCAAGGAATAGGCCGAACGGCCGGGACGGCTTAATTCAAAAATTAGACTTTGCTCCGGTTTCATAAACAGCCCTCCAGTGCGCTAGCGAATTGGTCGATTTCGTTTTTGCTTCTTTTTTCCGTAACGGCTACCAGCATTTGTCCAGCAAGTTCAGGATAATCACGGCCCAGATCATAACCGCCTAAATAACCTTCCTTCAGCAGCTTCGAATTAATTGCACTTACGCTGCTTCCTTCCGGAAGCTTCACGACAAACTCGTTAAAGAATGGGGAGGAAAAGGTAAGTTCAGCCCCTGTCAGTTCGCTTAGTTTATTAGCGGCGTAATGGCTTTTACGAATGTTCAGCTCGCCTACTTCACGCATCCCTTCTTTACCCATTACGGACAGGTAGACGGATGCGCAGAGTGCGAGCAGCGCCTGATTGGAGCAAATATTCGATGTCGCTTTTTCACGACGGATATGCTGTTCACGAGCTTGGAGTGTCAGAACGAAGCCGCGTTTACCGTTACGGTCAACAGTTTGACCAACGATACGACCTGGCATGCGGCGCATTAAATGCTCTGCTACAGCGAAGAATCCACAGGTTGGTCCGCCGAGGGAAGCTGGAATACCGAGTGGCTGAGCGTCACCGACTACGATGTCGGCTCCGAGCTTACCTGGTGTTTCTAGTACGCCAAGAGCGATCGGATTTGCACTGACGACGAACAACCCTTTAACAGCATGGATCAGCGGTTCAACGGAGCTAAGATCTTCGATGCTGCCAAAGAAGTTAGGCGATTGCATCAGTACTGCAGCCGTATTACCATCAATGGCCTCAGCAAGCTTAGCCTGATCGGTAACACCGTCTCTATAGTCAATCTCCACTACCTCAAGACCCCAAGCATTAGCTGATGTGCGTAACACTTGGCGCGCTTCAGGATGAACGGTGCGGGAGACAATTAATTTTTTGCGTTTGGTAGCACCAGCTGCGAGGACGGCTGCTTCGGATAATGCGGTTGCGCCATCATACATGCTGGCATTGGCTACTTTCATACCGGTTAGTTCGCAAATGTAGGATTGGAATTCGAAGATCGCTTGCAGTTCGCCTTGGCTGATCTCCGGTTGATAAGGGGTGTAAGCAGTGTAGAATTCTGAACGGGAAATGACATGGTTGATCACCACAGGGATGTGATGGTCGTATAATCCGGCGCCGAGGAAGCTGGCGTGCGAATCGAAGTCAGCATTTCGGTCAGCGAGACCTTTCATGTGACGTAGCAGGGCGTACTCATCGAGTGGTTCAGACATCGGCATAGTGCCTTGATAACGGACGGCTTCAGGGATATCGGAAAACAGCTCATCTATGGACTGAATCCCGACGGTTTCCATCATCTCTACGCGGTCCTGTGCTGTCATGGGCAGATAACGGTGCTTCATTAAGGTTTCACTCCTTGGCTTTTTTAAAATATAAGAAAGTACAATTTTCACGCTATACTTTATCCTTCTATTTCTCGCTTAAAAGCTAACCGTCCTAATAAGGACGCTAAAGGCGTTTATACTTGTAAAAAGGGGCCTTAATCACGACAGCTTTAAGCTGCTTGCCGCGTATCTCTACGAAAACCTCTGTGCCTATTTCACTATAAGCTGTATCAAGCAAAGCTAATCCCAGGTTGCGTTTCAGCGTTGGAGATTGGGTTCCGGTTGTGACCTCTCCGATTTTGATGCCGTCCGCATAGACTGGGTAATGGGAGCGTGGAATGCCTCGATCAATCATTTCTAGACCGACAAGACGGCGGGGGAGACCCGCTTCTTTTTGCTGTATCAACGCATCGCGTCCGATGAAATCTGCTTTGTCCAGCTTTACGAAAAACTGAATCCCTGCTTCAAGAGGAGTGATGTCAGCCGACAGCTCCTGACCGTACAGTGGCAATTTTGCCTCGAAACGAAGCGTATCCCGTGCGCCCAGTCCAGCAGGTGTTAATCCGTGAGGAGAGCCAACTGCGAGAAGGCCGTTCCATAACGTCGCTGCCCCATCCAGCGGAGCATAAATTTCGAAGCCATCTTCACCGGTATAACCCGTACGGGAGATCAGTACTTCTACACCGCAGACGGTTGCGCGTTCGATGAAGTGGAAAGGCTTGAGCGTTGAGATCGGTGCATCAGTAACTTCTGCGAGTATGGTCTCTGCCAGCGGACCTTGCAAGGCGAGCAAAAGCGTCTCGTCAGAGACATTAGTGAGTGTGACTTCACCGAATTCAGAGGTCAGATGCTCTTGCAGCCACTGGAAGTCCTTATCGATGTTGGAGGCATTTACGACGAGCATATAACGGCCTTCACTTAGTCGATACACGAGTAAATCGTCGACCACCCCGCCGTTTGGATAACAGAGCAGCGTATATTGTGCCGCACCATCGGTAAGGCGGCTGACATCGTTGGTCGTCATTTTTTGTAAAAAGGCTTCAGCGCCGCTTCCGATCACCATGAATTCACCCATATGCGATACATCGAACAGTCCAGCCTGCTGGCGAACAGCCTCATGCTCCTTCACGATACCTGTAAACTGTACTGGCAGCTCCCAGCCGCCAAAATCAATGCACCTGGACTCCGCATATGCGGAATAGAGATCATAAAAAGGCGTTCTTTTCAAAGCATCCATGTCGTCACTCCCCTAGTCTGATTACATACGAAAAAAAGGACAGGCAGAAGCAATCATGCATAAATGCACTAATCGCTTTCTGCTCTGTCCTTTGTACCTGAGAGTTACCCTGCGTAACTAACATGCAAGTTTCCCCGTTGGTGACCTGACGCACTCAGCCTCGCGTCTGATGCTCTCCAGAGGTACGTCCGACAAAGGTCCTTTTGCCTGAGAGATTCACCCCTGTTAGGGCTTACTCCTTCGGCGCCGTCTTCAAGTGAGACAGTCTCTCCCTATGCCATCATCCGCAACTGTATTTGTTTCTTATGTCTCCATTAAACGGGTATAGGAGGGCGCTGTCAACAAGAAAAAGTCAAAAAAACGACAAATTTATTTTACTTTTAGTAATATTGACATTATGCTCCGCGATCACTTAGGCTATAACTAAATTTAGAATTCCAATTTGGAAATGAGGCGGCTTGAAATGAGTGAAGTTTTAGATAACCTTCTTTACAGCGAAGAGCATGAGTGGGCACAGCAAGTGGAAGGACGCGTAGTACGTGTTGGGATTACGGATCATGCTCAGCATTTGTTAGGCGATATCGTATTTGTGGAATTTCCAGAAGTGGGTTTGGCCATTTCAGCTGGCGACAGCGTAGGTAGTATCGAATCTGTTAAGACCGTATCGGAACTGTATTCACCCGTCTCAGGGACGGTTACCAAGATTAATGACGGTTTAGAAGCTAGTCCAGAACTGATCAACGATAAGCCTTATGGCGAGGGTTGGATTTTTGAAATTGAAGTGGACGGAGAGTACGCTGATGCTGTAAAAGGTCTGCTAGATGCAGCTGGATATCGTGCATTGGTAGGGGAGTAATTCTAATTTTTTTCTGAATATTAATTTCACCGAATGTGATATTTATAGCAGCAAGTTTCCGTTTTTGGGGACTTGCTGTTTGGTGTTTTTATATAGATAGTGGTGGTGATTTTTGAGTTAAATCCTGGGACTCTTTAGAATTATGGGATTTTATTTAAAAGCGAATCTACTGATTGTGGAATTAGGGAAAACCTCCCTTATTTTAGACGAATATAGCGTGACACAAAGGGTTTTAGGGAATTCCTCCCTAAAATTTCGGTGAAAAGCGCTATTTCTGACTAAATAGGGTATTAATCAGGGAGGAATTCCCTAATTCTGCGCCTGGACAAGGGAATAGGCAGATAATCAGGGAGTATTTCCGTAATAAATAGTGGCGAGCCCATTTTGGTATGTTGATAAGCAGATTCGCTCCCGCACAGGCCTAGCTACTGTAACTAGCTCTGAGTAAAACATTTTTTAGGCACCCTCTTGAAGCTGCCGCAGCACAATGATCTCTACACGGCGGTTCTTTTGCTTACCTGCAGCTGATGTGTTCTCCGCGGTGGGCTGGGTATCAGCATACCCTGCATATTGAAAATTGTCGGGGTTCAACCCTTCATGATCTAAGAAAAAGCGAAGCACTGACAGCGCACGAGCACCAGATAGCTCCCAGTTGTCGTTATAGTGAGAAGCCGAAGATACTGGAGTATTGTCGGTATGTCCTTCAATGCTGATCTTTGCGCCGATATCGCTGAATAAGCCAGATAACTGCTGAAGAGCAGGTAGGGCTGGAGACTTCAGGTCTGCCTTACCTATATCGAAGAGAAAACGGTCACTGAGTGTGATTTCTATCCCCTGCGGTTTGTCGGCAACAAAAATTTGTTCTCCGAGATTATTTTCCTCTACATAGTTCGTAATCACACCCATTAATTTAGCAAGTTTAGCCTCTTGTTCTCGAAAAGCAAGTTCACGTGCCGAAGGTGTTTCGTTCTCCGTTTGTTCAGCAGATCCATCATTCGGTCTCGCAGTTGCAGCTGCATTCCCATTCCCGTCTGTACTTTCCGGTTTGTTCTCAGTTGATTTCCCAGCATCTAAAATGCCGTTCCCACCCTCAAGGACAGTGCTGCCAGATTTGAAGGTCTCGGATAACGAGCCTGTCACGATGTTATATTTGTCAGTATCCAGGCTGCTCATCGCATACAATATAACGAAAAAAATAAGTAAAAGTGTAATTAGATCAGCATAAGTAATCATCCAACGGTCGCGGCTTTCCCGAGTCTCTACACGCCGCTTGCGCCGGTCTCTTTGTCTCATAGAAGACCTCTAGTTTCCGCACGGTCATTCGTGTCCGTGTCTGAGATGAATGAGTTCAGTTTTTTACGCACCAGCAAGGGGTGATCCCCGTTCTGCAAAGAAAGAATGCCGACGAGCAGCATTTCCATACTATGTAGCTGGCTTTGACTGCGGGATTTGATTTTGGAAGCGATGGGTAAAAATATTAAATTAGCGATGGCAACACCGTACAATGTTGCGGTAAATGCCACTGCGATAGATGTGCCCAGATTTGACGGATCTGTAAGGTTGCCAAGTACACGGATGAGCCCCATCACCGTCCCGATAATTCCCATCGTTGGTGCATATCCACCTGCAGCTTCAAAAATCTTAGCATAATTCTCATGCTTCAATTCTTTAGCATCCATTTCTAATTCAAGGATCTGTCTTACCTGCTCAGGATCAGTGCCGTCGACAATAAGAAGTAGACCTTCACGTGTAAAAGGGTCCGGATGTTCTTCAGCTTGTTTTTCTAACATTAGAACGCCGCCGCGACGGGCCACGGTTGCCATTGCAATAAGTTCTTCTGCTTTTTCTACATCACGATCAGGGTTGCTACCGAAAGCCATGCGTAATGCTGTTGGAATGGAGCGCAGCTTAGATGCCGGGAAACTGATCATAACGGCGGCAAACGTACCCCCGAACACAATCAAAGCTGCATTAAGCTGCAGCAGTCCTGAGAGGCTTCCGCCTTCCCAGAGATAGCCGCCGATTAACGCAGCCAGTCCAGCCAATAGGCCGATTATTGAGGTAATATCCATGCTTCAAGCTCCTAACATTTCTATGTATTATGGTTTGCAACGATCTAGGCAACACTGTATAATGAACGGGAACACATATTCTTATCTTCCATATTTTTTAATTATAAGAAAGTATAAGTTTCACGTTATACTTTAATCCTTATAATTCTCGCACAACAGCTTAACGTCTTTTAGAGACGCCAAAGGCGTTTTAGCTTGCCATCGTATGGAGAGAGAACATTCAGACAACAATTATAATATATTAATCTAGTTTAGACGATAGAGGGGAGACGGGCAAATGAGTGATATTGTCGTCAGTACAAAGACTTTTGAATTGGAGTCCGAGTATACACCCCAGGGCGATCAGCCTCATGCCATAGAGGAATTACTACAAGGCATCCGGCAGGGCAAGAAGCACCAGACGCTGCTGGGCGCGACGGGTACGGGTAAGACGTTTACCGTTGCACAAGTTATTTCCAAATTAAACCGCCCGACGTTAGTTATTGCGCACAACAAGACTTTGGCTGCCCAACTGGCGAGTGAGTTTAAGGAGTTTTTTCCGCATAATTCGGTAGACTATTTCGTCAGCTACTACGACTATTACCAACCAGAGGCGTATATTCCCTCCTCCGATACTTATATCGAGAAAGACTCCAGTATTAATGAAGAGATTGATAAATTGCGCCACTCCGCAACGAGCTCCTTGTTCGAACGGCGTGACGTTATTATTGTGGCGAGTGTGTCTTGTATTTACGGCCTCGGTTCGCCGATGGAATACGGAAGCTTGCTTTTGTCCTTGCGGGTAGGGATGGAGAAGCCTCGAAATGAGATTTTGAGCAGGCTAGTGGATATCCAGTACCAGCGTAATGATATCAATTTTGTACGCGGAACCTTCCGTGTACGTGGTGATGTGGTTGAGATTTTCCCGGCATCTCAGGGTGAGCATGCCATTCGGGTCGAATTGTTCGGTGACGAAATTGAGCGAATCACTGAGATTGATGTACTGACGGGTGAACTGATCGGGGAGCGCGATCATGTCGCTATTTTTCCGGCGTCTCACTTTGTTACCAAGGAAGAAACGATGCGAGTGGCACTGGTCAACATTGAAAAAGAGCTGGAAGACCGCTTAACGGTTCTTCGTGACGCAGGAAAGCTTCTTGAAGCTCAGCGTCTGGAACAGCGGACACGTTATGATATTGAGATGATGAAAGAAGTGGGCTTCTGCTCTGGGATTGAGAACTATTCCGGTCCGCTCACCTTCCGTGAACCAGGGGCAACTCCGTATACATTAATGGATTATTTTCCAGATGATATGTTGATCATTATTGATGAGTCCCATGTAACACTTCCACAGATTCGGGCGATGTATAATGGTGACCGGGCGCGTAAGACGGTACTGGTAGAGCATGGTTTCCGTTTGCCGTCTGCGCTGGATAACCGTCCACTCCAGTTCGAGGAATTCGAAGAAAAGGTGAAGCAGATCGTATATGTTTCAGCGACACCAGGACCCTATGAAATGGAGCACTGCGACACCATGGTGCAGCAGATTATCCGGCCTACAGGTCTTTTGGATCCGATCATTGAGGTTCGTCCTACAGAGGGACAAATCGATGACTTGATTAGTGAAATTCGTGATCGGGTGGAACGAGATGAACGTGTACTCGTCACAACGTTGACGAAGAAGATGTCGGAGGATCTGACGGATTACTTTAAGGAAATTGGGATTAAGGTTCGTTATATGCACTCTGATATCAAAACGCTGGAGCGGATGGCGATCTTACGTGATCTTCGTCTTGGTACATTCCATGTTTTGGTAGGCATTAACCTGCTAAGAGAAGGTCTCGACCTCCCAGAAGTATCGCTGGTCGCTATTCTCGATGCTGATAAAGAGGGCTTCCTTCGTTCCGAACGCTCCCTAATTCAGACGATTGGTCGTGCGGCCCGTAACTCCGAGGGTCGTGTAATCATGTACGGTGATCGAATCACTGATTCGATGGAGAAGGCGATGAGCGAAACGTCGCGTCGTCGCGCCATCCAGATCGCCCATAATGAGAAACACGGCATTACCCCAACCACCATTAATAAAAAGGTGCGTGACATCATCGAGGCAACGAAGGTTGCTGAGTCTAAGGCGGATTACCTCACGGGTGTTGGTGGCAAGATGAATAAGAAAGAGAAACAAAGCCTGATCCAGCGTCTGGAAGCCGAGATGAAGGACGCTGCGAAGAACCTGCAATTCGAACGCGCGGCAGAGCTGCGTGACGCATTGTTGGAGCTTCGGGCCGAGTAATAAACCTTAAATGCATCACCGATATTTAAAATAAGGAATTGAACGGTGCTGTCCTGGCCGTTCTTTTTGAATAAATAGATGGACGCGCATCCCGCAGGGACAGTGCTATGCAATGATTTTGGCACTTACGCGTATCCCATAGGGACAGCGTTCCGCAACGCTATAGCAGTTGCGGTAATCTCGCACTTTCCGCTCTTAGCTAGTGTGCGCCTAACGTCCAAGCGGCCCCGTAGGGATAAGCGCTCCGAACGCCGTAGTCACTAAGTTCCGTCCCCCCAACCTCCTTCGCCAAAAAATGCGGGTGTCCAGAGGGTGCAACCCTTGGGGCCCTCCCTTGGAAGGGAGGGTTTGGGAGGGATCGAAAACGCTTTTAATAAAGCTCTGAAATCGTTAAAGTTTTGATATTTGATTCATTAAGGAGAGGTTCCGTTGGCGAACGATAATATTGTAATTAAAGGCGCGAGGGCGCACAATCTCAAAAACATCGATGTGACGATTCCACGTGACCGTTTCGTCGTGCTGACGGGGCTGAGCGGCTCGGGTAAGTCTTCGCTTGCATTTGATACGATTTATGCTGAAGGACAGCGGCGTTATGTTGAATCTTTGTCAGCTTATGCTCGTCAGTTCTTGGGGCAAATGGAGAAGCCGGATGTGGATTCGATAGACGGATTATCCCCGGCAATCTCTATTGATCAGAAGACAACAAGTCGCAACCCGCGCTCCACAGTTGGTACGGTTACTGAGATCTATGACTATCTCCGGTTGCTTTTTGCTCGGATCGGTCACCCTCATTGTCCAGAGCATGGAATTGAGATTACTTCCCAGACCGTTGAACAAATGGTAGACCGGATTATGCAGTATCCTGAGAAGACTCGTTTGCAAATCCTAGCGCCTATTATTTCAGGACGTAAAGGTGAACACAAAGGACTCTTCACAGATATTTCTAAGCAAGGGTTCGTACGTGTGCGTGTGGACGGTGAGCTAAGAGATCTGTCTGAGGATATTGAACTTGAGAAGAATAAAAAACACACCATAGAAGTTGTTGTAGACCGGATCGTCGTTAAAGACGATGTGGAGACCCGGCTGACGGATTCACTGGAGACAGCACTTAAACTTTCGGGCGGTAAAATCCTTGTGGATATCATCGGTCAGGAAGAGCTGCTGTTCAGTTCTAATTTTGCTTGTCCGATTTGTGGTTTCAGTATTGAAGAACTGGCACCACGTATGTTCTCCTTCAACAGTCCGTTTGGAGCCTGCACAGAGTGCGATGGACTTGGAATGAAGATGGTGGTCGATCCAGATCTGCTTATTCCTGATGCTGAGAAATCCATTGAAGAAGGTGCTTTTTTAGCTTGGACCGGAAGTACTTCTAATTACTATCCGCAATTTCTGAAGTCCGTGTGTGAGCATTTTAATATTCCACAGAACGTTCCAGTGAGCAGTTTAACACCTGATCATATGAATAAATTACTGCATGGTACAGGTAGTGAGAAGGTTCGCTTCAAATATGAGAATGATTTTGGACAAAAGAAAGATGCGATGGTTGCTTTTGAAGGGATTATTCCGAATCTGGAGCGTCGTTACCGGGAGACCGCATCTGACGGTATTCGTGAATTTATCGAAGGATTTATGAGTGCTAAGCCTTGTCATGTCTGTAAGGGCAAACGTCTGAAGAAAGAAATTTTGGCGGTGACGATCAACGAGCAAAATATTTCGGATATTACCGATCTCTCGATTGGTGACTGTCAGCATTGGTTTGAAGAAATAAAGTTAAGTGAGAAAGAGACAGCTATCGCCAATCTCATTCTTAAGGAAATCTGCAATCGTCTGGGATTCCTAGTGAATGTCGGACTGGACTATTTGACACTTAGCCGCGCAGCAGGCTCGCTATCTGGTGGTGAAGCACAGCGTATCCGGTTGGCCACTCAGATCGGTTCCAGTTTGATGGGTGTACTGTACATTCTGGATGAGCCAAGTATTGGTCTGCATCAACGGGATAATGATCGCCTGATCTCTACGCTTGCTCATATGCGTGACCTAGGCAATACGTTGATTGTTGTAGAGCATGACGAAGATACGATGATGGCAGCGGACTATATTATTGATATCGGACCGGGTGCGGGTATTCATGGTGGACAAGTTATGGCGCAAGGAACACCGGAAGAGATTATGAAAGATCCGAATTCCTTAACCGGTGAATATTTAAGCGGTCGTAAGTTTATTCCAGTTACCGCTAAGCGTCGTGCTACCGATGATCGTTGGATAGAAATTCGTGGCGCTAAAGAGAATAACCTGAAAAATGTGAATGTGAAGATTCCATTGGGTGTATTTACGGCGGTGACTGGTGTGTCGGGCTCCGGTAAATCTTCACTTATTAACGAAATTCTGTACAAGAGCTTGGCACGACAGCTGAATAAGGCTGTGAAGGTGCGTCCGGGTCAGCACAAAGAAATTCGTGGCTTGGAAAATCTCGATAAGGTTATTGAAATCGACCAATCGCCAATTGGGCGTACACCACGCTCTAACCCAGCAACCTATACTGGCGTATTTGACGACATTCGTGATCTGTTCTCGAAGACGAATGAGGCAAAGGTACGGGGGTTCCAAAAGGGACGCTTTAGCTTTAACGTAAAAGGCGGACGCTGTGAAGCTTGCCGTGGGGACGGAATTATCAAGATTGAGATGCACTTCTTGCCTGACGTATACGTTCCTTGCGAGGTATGTAAAGGTAAACGTTATAACCGGGAAACACTAGAAGTGAAATATAAAGGGAAAAACATTTCCGACGTGTTGGAGATGACTGTAGAGGATGCTACAGAGTTCTTCGTGAATATCCCTCGTATTCACCGTAAAATGCAAACGCTGATGGATGTGGGTCTTGGCTACATTAAGATTGGTCAGCCAGGTACAACATTATCCGGTGGTGAAGCGCAGCGTGTGAAGTTGGCTTCTGAGCTATATCGCCGTAGTACAGGCAAGACACTCTATATTTTGGATGAGCCTACAACAGGTCTGCATGTGGACGACATTGGTCGTTTACTTGAAGTATTGCACCGCTTGGTGGATTCCGGAGAATCGGTTCTTGTCATTGAGCATAATCTGGACGTTATTAAGACTGCTGATTATATCATCGATATGGGACCAGAAGGCGGCAGTGGCGGCGGAACTGTACTGGCAACAGGAACACCAGAGAAGCTCATCACCGTTACGGAGTCATACACAGGTAAGTATCTGAAGCCGGTTCTGATTCGTGATACGGAGCGTACTGAAGCGCTTATGCTTGAGACGGCGGAAACTACCTAAGCTATAAATAGCTGGATAGTATAACTACTAAATAATAAAGGTCGCGGCAATTTGCCGTGGCCTTTATTGTTTGTTGTCCAAAATTATTATTTTGGGAAAACAATTGATCGGTACAATTGCTGGTAGTCAGCAGTAAATTAGAGCCTTTATCCGTTCTGATGTGAGTTTTCTAGTAAACGTTATATGACTCCTATAAAAAGAATACTAAATAATAGACGGGATAGGCATATGTAGGGCATGTCCGTCGTAAGATTTAATGAGGAACATGCTGTTGCTGTAAGTATACTTAATGGGTAATAGAATAACTGTAGGCTCGATGGTTCCTTGAAAAATAAATAACTAATTGTAATATACATTTTGATCTATTAAAAGCTTCAGCTACTAGATTGGGGAAGCAGCCTTAGAACTAAAATCAAACCGATAATCGGCTAATTTGAGGGGGGTTAATCCATAACTGATACTTCATTTCATCACCTTCAAAAAATAGAGCATTACTCGTTAGGTTTGTATCGCTTTCTCCAGAAAACACCAAACGTCAATGAACAAAATCATTAATATATCCGATTTTGCAGCGATAAAATATTTTTTTTGCGGCAAATACATAATTTTTCTACAAAACCTATTGCATCGCCCAAATGGTAGCGATAACATAGAAGAGGATATGGGGAATACTGGATCTTGCTTGACAACATTTTTGAGGAGGTAAGGTAATGCTACTTGCAGAAGTTGCCGCGCAAGGACCGTCTAAATTTCATACCTTTGATGTTTTTATGATTTTATTCACTATCCTAATTTTGGTTGGAGTCGTTCGGTTACTGAGAGCTCCCCAAAAGAACAAGTTCGCCATTGCTTTCGGAGCGGTTAGTTTGTTGGTTTTTATAATCTCTGACTATGCCATGGTGATGCATTGGTTAAGTTAACGGAAGAATTAAATTGAACAGCTTTGCACCAAAAGACTCCTTTAACGCCGTGGGCGCATTGAAGGTGTCTTTTTTTCAAATTATATAATGTAAAATTAATCCATTCGCAGAGAGAGGGTCTGGTGAAGGTTGATGAGGATTGGGGAGAAGCTGGTGAAGAAAGGAATGGGCTTGCTGCTGTGCGGTTTGCTGCTGTGCGGTTTGTTGCTGTCAGGAGTATGGAGTGAGTCGGTTTATGCGTTGGGTGATACGACTAAGACGGTTAGCGCGGCGACCACAACCCAGAGAGACAAAATCAAAAATTCAACAGCAGCGGAAGACCCCGTACCAGGGATTATTAAAAGTATCACCCCCTCCGTAGTGGGCATTATCGGCAAAGACGATAGTGGGGGGGCTAGCGGACCGGATGATCGATACAATCTGACGCATGGTTCTGGCATTATTGTGAAATCGAATGGATGGATTGTAACCAATGCACATGTCATCAAAGATCTGCAGAATGCCTTGGTAGTGACGTCGGACTCCAAAACCTACAGCATTAAAGAAACATATCTAGATGAAGTTAGTGATCTGGCCCTGATCAAAATCAATGCAACCTCCCTTAAACCTGCAAAGTTTATTCCATCGACCGGCAAAACCGTTGTTGGTGAGAAGGTAGTGGCCGTCGGAACACCGATTAGCTTTTCTCTAAGGAATTCAGCGACCGTAGGGGTTATAAGTGGCCTTAACCGTGAAGTAGCTGCGGCTTATCGTCTGATCCAAAGTGACACAGCGATTAATCCCGGGAATAGCGGGGGGCCGCTAGTGAATATGAAGGGCGAAGTGCTGGGAATAAACAGCCTGAAATACTCAGCGGTGGGCGTGGAGAATATGGGCTTCTCAATACCGTCGGATACCGTGCAGTATATTATGAACCAGCTTTTTAAGTACGGTGAAGTAAAACACCCGAGTCTTGGATTGGAGTTAGAGCCGAGTTGGTCCTCGATTGTGGGCTTGCCAACGCTTGATCCCCTGACTGTAACCAAAGTGATTTCTGCTGAAGCACGCAAGGCGGGTGTTGCCGAAGACGACGTCTTGTACAGCATTGACGGCCACCGTGTGGTCTCACTAGTTGAGATTAATGAATTGTTTAAAAGCTATTCTCCAGGTACAACGGTACGACTGGTTATGCAAAGTGATGGGGATATCGTCATCCGTAAGCTGGTGCTCACTCAGGGTGATCCCCTATTAAGTGAAGAGGGTGCAGGAGCAGATGGAGACGAGCATACGGAAGAGTGATCAGAAAACTCGAGAGGGGGACGGAAAATGGGCTTTAAAGTTTTAAAACAAGGATTGTGTGCGATGCTGGCCTTATTATTGCTATTTTCTATATTACCGATACCAACCGCACGGGCAGCAGAAACAGATAAGCTGCAGCTGAGTCTTAAAGTTGGCAGTACTTCTGCTACGGTGAATGGCAAGAAGGTGACTATCGAGCGGCCTTATATGGAGAACGGAACGGTTATGGTACCGCTCGGGGTTTTTAAAAAGACATTTGGCAGCACGGTTTCCTTAGAAGGAAATGATGTAGTGAAAGTAACGTACGGCTCTCATACAGGGTTAATGACGATTGGTAGTATTAGTGCCTGGAAGGATGCGACTAAAGTTAAACTCACCTCCGCGCCTCGGATGGTTTCAGGTGTGTTGATGGTGCCGCTGCGTTTTGTGGCGAGTGTACTGGGTGCAACCCTCTCCCAGGGTAACGGTGGTGAGCTGATCATTACCTTAGCTCCTGCTGACAATGAAGGCAATGTGCCAGTGGATACTGGTATTGATAGCGATGTGGGGAAGACGCAAATTGGGAACAGCTATTATCGATGGACACTAAATTATCCGTCTGGACTGATTGCTGGAAATAGCGGTGGTGATGAGAGTGTGGCTACCTTCTCCAGTGCGGACAATCTTTATTATTTGGAGATTCATGCAAGTGATCAGGCAGTTGCTGTTGATGCAGATGGGCTATTAGAACAACTAGTCCGGGAAGTCGAGTTAGGCAGTGAACTGATATTAGACCGGGAGTCGTTCCCGAAAGCCTCTGTACCCTATGCACGATTGGTCAGTAAAGATTCTAGCGGAGCACTTTGGGAAAACAGGCTGATCTATGCTGAAGGTAGACTTTACGAGATTTATTTGACGGATGAGAAAGCCACTAATTATAAGGATTTAGCCAAATATGCGGGGTTACTGAGCTCTTTTCGGCCCTCTTTTGACACTAAAGATAACAAAATCCGTGATCTCTCTACCGTAAAGAATGGCTTAAGTGAAGCCTATAATGAGGACTATGGTATCTCACTACAGGTTCCTGCCGCTTGGACTAAGGATGACCAGCATTTTTATTATGAAAGCAAACATGGAAGTCATTTGAGTGTGGCGATTACATCGGCACCTGCTGGTTCTACACTAGAGAGCTGGGCTGAAGAGTTGAAGACAAAAACGCAGGAGAACTTTGTAGCGGACGCTTATGTTTTTAAGGATAGCATGAAGTCTGAAATCTCCGGCGTACCTGCGCAAATAAGTGAGACACAGCTGAATTTCGGCAACGGTTGGGCGACAGAATATCAGGCAATCGTGCTCAAGAATGGGTACCGTTACTATTTTGAATATGTGACACCTCCTGGACAAGAAGACGATAAGACCAAATTCAATGCTATTATATCCTCCATTGATATTGATTTTGATCTGTTGAAGGAGAACTTCGGGCGACTCGCTAGCGATGACTATAAGACAATCAAGAATAAAACGATAACCAAAGTATCCAAAAGATACGGCTATGCCATCGACATTCCACGTTTATGGACACCCAATCAAGATGTATTCGAGACACAGTTGGTAGAGTATTGGTTCATCGGAGGACGTTTCCAGATTAACTCGAAACCTGAAAGCTCAGTCGATTATGCGGTGAATATGCTCAAAGATTCTTATCAAAATAAAAATAATGATCCTAAAGGTCCTCGCATTGAAAGTATAGTGGAGTCTACCTTTGCCGGTGCTCCTGCTACGATCCTTACTGTGCATCAAATCAAGAATGGTGTTCCTGTCCGCAGTAAGCACGTTGTTTTTGGTAAAAATGAGGTGGTCTACACGATTACTGTTACGCTGAATGATGCCAATGCTACTGCAGAACAGCAAGCATTGTTGGATAAAACGCTGCAGTCGTTTCGGTTTACAGGGAATGAGTAGTTTAGAGGTGATTGGAGTTCATGACTAACTAATAGTAGAGTGTAATTCAATTAGATGAGAACGTCTTTGTAGCCAAAATGGCGTGGGGCGTTCTTTTCTTTATATAAATGTTGGTAAACACATGGCGCTGAGATGTGATATTTGATACAATTATCAAGTTAATCAACTAGAAATGACCCGCCACATGGCGGTTTGGGAGGATATAAATGAAAGAGCAACAAATACGCAGAGAAGACGTGGAGCTATTGGCACCTGCAGGTGACTGGGACTGCATGCGTGCGGCGGTAGCGAACGGAGCGGATGCTATCTTTTTTGGCGTAGAGAAGTTTAATGCACGGGCGAGAGCGAATAACTTTCGCATGGACGAGCTGACGGAAATTATGGCGTTTTTGCATAGCTATGGTGTGAAGGGTTTCCTGACCTTTAATATACTGGTTTTTGAAAATGAATTGTCTGATGCGAAAGAACTGATTGATGCTTGTGTAGATGCTGGCGTGGACGCAGTGATTGTACAGGATTTAGGTTTGGTCAAAATGATTCGTGAAATCTCACCAGACTTCCCGATTCATGGATCGACACAGATGACGATTACTTCCCCGGAGGCGGTTGAGTTCACTAAGCCTTTCAGTTTGGAGCGTGTGGTACTCGGTCGTGAGAACAATCTGAAGCAAATTAAGACGATTGGGGAACAAGCCCGTCTGCCGATGGAAGTATTCGTTCACGGAGCCTTATGTGTCTCTTATTCGGGTCAATGTCTAACTTCGGAAATGTGGGGTGGACGCTCCGCCAACCGCGGAGAATGTGCTCAAGCTTGCCGTCTGCCTTATGATCTGATGGTGGATGGAGAAGTTAAACCAATGGGTGATGTAACTTATTTGCTCTCCCCTAAGGATTTGGCAGCTATTGATCTTATGCCTGAGCTGATCGAGGCGGGTGTAACTTCTTTCAAAATCGAAGGACGCCTCAAGAGCCCGGAATACGTTGCGAATGTAGTTAGTAAGTACCGTAAGGCAATTGATCGGTATTTTGATGGCGATCTATCCAAACCATCGAAGGAAGAAGTTCGTGAACTGCAACAAAGCTTCTCCCGCGGTTTCACGCATGGTTTCCTAGATGGAACGAACAATAAAAAGCTCGTAGACGGCACTTTCCCGAAAAGTCGTGGTGTATATCTCGGAACGGTTGAACAAATTCTTCGTGATGGAGTTGTCTGCCGTATTCATGCACCGCTTAAGCGGGGAGACGGAATCGTGTTTGATGCAGGGGATCCGACGAAAAAAGAAGAAGGCGGACGCGTTTACGACCTTCGTCGTAAAGGTGTGAAGCTCGAAGGTGAAGCCGGAGAAGGCTGGATCATCGACATCGTAGCCGGTCGTAATGATGTGGATCTGCGTCGTCTAAATGTCGGTGACCGCATTTGGAAGACAAATGACCCTGCGTTAGACAAGGCGCTGCGCCAGACTTATGAGACAGAGAAGCCGTACCGGGTATTCCCGGTACATGTGCGAGTGCAGGGCTGCGTCGGCGAGAAGCTGACCACCTGGTGGACGGACGTTCAGAAGAACGTTACCGTCCGTGTGGACTCGGAGCTCGCGCTGGAAACAGCGCAAAAGCGTCCGATGGATGCCGCGCTGCTGGAAGAACAATTCGGCCGCCTGGGCGGAACCGTGTTCCAGCTTGATGCGCTAGAGTCGCATCTGCAAGGCGACGTCATCGTCCCTATGCGCGAGCTGAACAGCATCCGCCGCCAAGCGGTGGAGCTGCTTGCGGGCGAGCGCCCGAAACCGCCCGTGTACGTGAAACGGGCGATCGAGGTCTACGGCGACGCTACCCGCAGGGACGTCGCTCCGCAGCGCGCCGGTGAAGCGGAGCTCACCGCGCTGTGCCGCAGCCTGCCGCAGGTGCAGGCTGCGCTCGAGGCCGGCGTGAGAAACATCTACGCCGACTTCGAGTTTATCAAGCAGTTCCCGGCAGCGGTAGATGCGGTACGGGCTGCAGGGGCCAGCATCGCGCTGGCCACACCGCGCATTCATATGCCGGGCGAGAATGGCTACCACGCCAATATCCTGCGCTTGCAGCCTGATGCCGTGTTAGTACGCAATACCGGCGCGCTGTATTATTATCTGCGCCGCCGCCAAGAGCAGCCTGATGCCGTGCATCCACGCCTGATCGGCGATTTCTCATTGAATATTGCCAATCATAAGGCAGTGGATCTGTTCCTTGAGGCAGGCTGTGACATGGTAACACCATCCTATGACTTGAACATTCAACAGATGGTCGACCTGCTTGAACATAGTGATACCTCTCGTATGGAGATCGTAATCCATCAGCATTTGCCGATGTTCCACACAGAGCACTGTGTATACTGTACCTTCATGAGTGAAGGCACAGACTTTACGAACTGTGGTCGTCCATGTGAAGAACATCGCGCTTCTTTGCAAGACCGTATTGGAATGTCACATCCAGTTCGTGTGGATGAAGGCTGCCGTAATACCGTCTATAATGCAGTTGAGCAGTCCGGTGCGGAGTATTTGAATAATTTCCGTGATCTAGGCGTATCCTCGTACCGCGTGGAGTTCCTGGAAGAGACACCAGAGCAAGTGGCTGAGGTAATTAGCCTATACAGCCGCGCACTGCGTGGTGAGATCTCTGGTACGCAGGTATGGAAGAGCTTGAAGGCTACCAACCAGCTGGGGGTTACGCGGGGGCAATTGGTGAACGCGAAATAATAAGGGTTAAAGGAATAGGGCTAGGTGACTACCAGAGTAAAGCTGGGGTTGCTTGGCCCTTTTTTATAGATGTCATCTCGTCCTCTTTGTTACTTGCATATACTAGATAATATATAGGTGAGAGTTAGCAAAGGGGGGATCTTGTAAAAGACTTATATAATTCCTCCCTCTCCGATTTGATTGGAATAGATATACAAATATAACAAACACTCTGACATTAATCTGTTATAACTGTTATAATTAAAGGAAATATGCCATTTTACTATACAGAGTATTTAAGATGGAAGAGTAACCGACAGAAGGAGTTAATGTGATGAAGATCCGTAAAGCCATTATCCCCGCTGCAGGTCTTGGTACCCGTTTTTTGCCTGCAACTAAAGCAATGCCTAAAGAAATGCTACCGATAGTAGATAAACCGACGATCCAATATATTGTCGAAGAAGCAGTTGCTTCGGGAATCGAGGATATTATTATCGTGACGGGGAAAGGGAAACGTGCGATTGAAGACCATTTCGACAACTCTTTTGAACTAGAGTTTAACTTAGCAGAAAAGCAAAAGTGGGAACTTCTTGAATCCGTTCGCAAATCCTCCGAAATGGCTGATATCCATTACATTCGCCAAAAAGAACCAAGAGGTCTTGGACATGCGATTTGGTGTGCACGTAAATTCATTGGTAATGAGCCGTTTGCTGTTCTGCTAGGTGATGATATCGTTGAAGCGGATAAACCGTGCCTCAAACAGATGATAGATGTTTATGATGAATATAAATCTTCAATTGTAGGCGTTCAACCCGTTCCATGGGAAGAAGTGTCGCGTTATGGTGTTGTAGACGCTTCGCCTTTGGCTGAGCGGGTTTATAAGGCCAATCGCCTTGTAGAGAAGCCTAAGAGAGAAGATGCTCCTTCTAATCTAGCAATCCTAGGACGGTACATCTTAACTCCACGTATTTTTGATATGCTTGGAGAACAGCAGGTAGGTGTAGGTGGAGAGATTCAGCTTACGGATGCCATCTCCCGATTAAGTGAAGTGGAGCGGATTATTGCTTATGACTTTGAAGGTAAACGTCATGACGTTGGTGAGAAGATGGGCTTCATTCAGACCACTATTCATTATGCACTTCAGCATGAAGAGCTTAAAGATGACTTACTTCGTTATATGAAAGAGCTTGTAGATAATGAAGTCGCTAAGACAGGGCTTTAAATAGAACTCATATCATTGAAAAAAGCGCGCCGCTGTAATTACAGTGGCGCGCTTTTTTGATTTCTTCCTTTTTTAGAATTGTGAATTTGCGATGGCTTCGATCTGTGCTGCTTCCGCAGGATCAGCTGCGATCAGTGAATTGTATATCGCCTGATCTTCGCCACCAGTTTTCGTCAATGCAGCAAGATACCAACGGGCAATTTCACGATTCGTTGCATCTGCGAAATCTTGGCTTATGGCTGGTTTCAAGATGGAGACTGCATTTTGTAGCTGTCCAGACATATAATGCATTTTCCCTACCTTCAGTTTTATATCTGGAGCAAGAGTCTTGGAAAGTTCATTATCCGCAAGTACATGATTGTAGGCCAAAAGCCCAACGGCAAAGCCAGCTTTCATATTTTCTAATCTATCTTCATCATCTTGTTGTGCATAAGCTGCCTGTCCTAAATCAAAAGAGCGGCTGATGAGTGAACTGTACCAATTTATATCCCAAGGAGTTTCGCTGTTCATTATATCCGTGTAATTAGCATCTGAATTCAGCTTTAGAGTTGTCTTCGCTGCATCCTCTTGTCCGGATAAGAGCTGCATTTTGCCGACGTTTAAAGCGATAGTTGGCGTTACTGAGAAAGGACGCCCTTGCAATTGTTCTGGTGGAAGAGTCTTCAGATGTTCTATACCGGCAAGAATGTGATTATATGCTTCTTGAGCTTCATTGAAATACGCTTGTTTTTTTGTCTCATCCTTTTGGTTAAGGGCTTGCTGACCTAATGCAAAGGAACGGCTGATGAGAGTATCATACCAACTAATATCCCAGTTGAACTTATCAGCATTATCACGGTAAACACCGTATGCAAGATCATTTTGACCTTTTAAATCATAGTAGCTCACCATTTGAGCTAAAAGATATTTGTTGTACGGCTCATCTTTTAGTGCTCGAGTTAATACATTATGGGCCTCTTCAAGAAATTGCTCATCTTGCGTTTGATTGAATACCGTCATATCCAAAGCAGATAAGGAGATGGCGGATTCAGGATGATTAGGACGGGTTTTTAAAGACTCAACCAGTGGTGCTTTAATTTCTTCGTATGAAGTACTTACTCTAATCAGATTCTTACCCTTTAGAGCAGCATTACTGGAACCGATATAGCTAATCGAGAGGAATAGTAAGAATATAGTGCCTACCGTGAGAACAGCGGAATATCCAAGCCGCAAACCAGTTGTATTCCAACTTTTACGTAGCTGTTTGCTATCCATTACAACTGCCATGCCCGCCAGTCCAAGGAAAACGAGTATTCCCATAAAGGCATAACTCATATTGAAATCAAGTAGACTATGCACAAGAATGGATAATGCAATGATTAGATAAAAGAAACCATTCTCAAAATCATTTTTATCGCGTTTCACATACCCACGAATATACTTATAGAAAATATACAAAATGAATCCCATAAATACGATGAAACCAAGGATGCCAACCTCAATCAAGTATTGTAAAAAGAAGTTGTGCACTTGCCGGCTAGTGTAAGGGTTATTCTGATAGTGCTCATATAGTGAGGACCAGCCTCCGCCACCAGCACCAAGGATTGGATAATCCTTAACTACCTTCATGGCATCTTTATAAAAAGTAATCCGTTCAAGTACGCTATGTTGTTGGAAATTGATGTTCTCAAGACGAGTCTCCATATTATCAGGCAAGATACTTTTTGCACTCGTACCGATAAGTAAGAAAGCTACAATTGCTACTAGAGCGACAGATCCGAGCGGAATCCAAAGGCTTGTCCGTTTACGTGAAGACCAATTACTCAGCTTCTTATGCAGCCATGGAGCGACAAAACGCTGAATGACCCAAGATAGGCCAGCCACAACTAGTGAAGCTCCTAATAGATATGCCCAACCTTTTAAAGCGGAAGTAGAAGTGAAATTCGCGTTTAACTCTATTCCTAGATTAGTTACGGGTGTCGTAATGAGCAAAGATACAATACCGGCAACTCCTAGATGCAGAATCCAAAGGATTTGCTGTGCAGGTTTTAGGAACAGAAGTAGAAGTATGAATACTACAGGTAGCAGGACCAAGCCACCGCGAGATAAGGTTAACAAGATCGACACAATGATGGGCACTAACATAAAGCCATGAGTCAACGTTCCATACCATTTTTTAGAGCGAATAAGCACGAATATTGCTACAAAGAGAAAGGCCATTAAGAATGCAGCGTATGTATTCGCATATTGAAAGATCGAAGTCAGACGAAGTCCGTTAGAGTCCGTCATTACTGCATCTAAGTAGATATTATTTCTTACGGTGTTTGAGAACCAACCCACTAGAGCTCCCGCTAGTTTGTTACTCCCCAACCAATTTAGTAGTCCAAACCCTACTATGAAATAAGCAATTGCTAGAATGGCATTTTGAATGACAACATTTACTTGCTTTTGCTTCAAGAGATAAAAGGCTATAATGAAGACTGCAACATACATGCTCTGAATAAACAGCATATTCATCGCCGTATAATGCGAAACTGCGACAAACAATGATAAAGCGTAGGTCAGAGGCAGTAAGATAGAAGCTGAAGCTACTAAGTCCCTCTGTTCATCTAGTTTGAATTTTTTGTAGTATAAGCCAAGGCAGACTAGCAGCAAAAGGCCGCTTAGTAGTGCTGATACATAGATTGGCTTCTCGAAGTCTAATTGTTGTCCGTTAAATAATCCCACTTGAAATGGGGCCCAACACAAAAATAAAATGAAAGCAACAACCAATGCCCAGATCGGAATTGCTATCTTTTCAACATTTCTCGACTGAGCGGCGTTTTTACCGTATACTGGTTTCGACACGTTATAATCTCCTTTTCCTGTAGGTACGACAATATTTTAGCATATGACTGATTTGAATTAAACTTTATATTCGTCTGGCAAGCTAGCAAGGCTTAATTTCAACATAAAAGTAAGGGGAAAATGATGAAATCCTTTAAACGTTTATTTCTATTGATATGTACAATTGCAATCTTTACAGGTAGTTATTATTACATCAATCTTTACATTAAGGATAATACTAAAACGTACCTACATTTGGTTGTAAAGTCCGAAATATCAGATGAGTACCAAGTCTTTTTTTCCACCTCAGAGAATAGTTGGTCAGAAGCCAATTCAACTAGCTTAATGTACAGCCAGCAGAGCGAATGGCAAAATTTAAAGTATGAAATACCAAAAGGATATTCATTTATCAGAATTGATCCTGGGAAAAGAGAAAATGAGATCTCCGTTAAAGACATATATTTATCTGGCAATTCCAAAGTAACTGTGAATATTAAAGAGGCTGATTTGAAGTTCAATCAAATAAAAATCGGCAACTATGACGAAAACGAACACTTTGTGCTCAGTTCAACCGGAAGTGATCCATACTTTCATTTTAATATGGAATTATTATTACAAGAATCAACTAATAACATAAACATAGGTTTACAATTATTAACTATAATTACTAGTTTATTGGTAGCTGTATTTTCATTTTTCATAGGGAAATCATTAAAGCAAATTTTGAAATTCGGTAGGGACTTTTTTGTAAATAGAACTTTAATAATGAATTTAGCTAAAAATGATTTTAAAACTAAATACGCTTCATCATATTTAGGAGTGCTTTGGGGATTTATAAATCCACTTTTAACTATAGCGACATACTGGTTTGTATTTCAGGTTGGCTTAAGAAGTGGAGATATTGGCGATACACCTTTTATAATTTGGTTTATTGCTGGAATAATACCTTGGTTCTTCTTTTCTGAGGCTTTGTCAAGTGGAACTAACTCCTTCGCTGAATATAGCTATTTGGTGAAAAAAGTTGTTTTTAAAATAGAGCTATTACCTCTAGTTAAAATATTCTCAGCTTTTTTTGTCCAACTGTTCTTTATTGTTTTTATATTTGTTGTCTATGCTTTCTATGGTCATCTTCCAACAATATATAGTCTTCAATTAATATATTATGTTTTTTGTTTAGTGGTTTTAATAGTTTCTCTAACCTTCCTTACTTCGGCAGTAGTCCTTTTCTTTAAGGACTTGAATCAAATAATTGCTGTAATATTACAGATGGGATTCTGGTTTACTCCGATCGGATGGCCAGTTAGCATGCTATCGGATTTTTGGGCTGGAGTATTCAAACTTAATCCTATGTTTTATATAGTTCAGGGATACAGAGACTCATTAATTGACCATATCTTCTTCTTTGATCGTCCTTATCAGACGATATATTTTTGGCTGTTTTGCTTAGTTATGTTTACTTTCAGTCTGAAAGTTTTTAAAAAGCTAAGACCTCATTTTTCTGATGTACTATAGGAGTGGTAATTATGGATAAAATCATCGAAATAACAAATATTTTCAAATCTTATAAATTGTATGATAAGCCTACGGATAGGTTAAAGGAGGCTATTCATCCTTCTAAGAAGACCTACCATAAAGAGTTTATTGCTCTAGATGGGATAACTTTTTCTGTAGAAAAAGGTGATGCTCTTGGTATTTTGGGTAGAAATGGGTCAGGGAAGTCTACACTTCTGAAAATGATTACGGGAGTTCTGACTCCAACTAGTGGTGATATTTATGTGAATGGTAAGATTTCCGCTATATTGGAGCTGGGGGCGGGTTTTAACCCTGAGTATACAGGAAGAGAAAATATTTATTTGAACGGATTAATGATGGGATATAACCGTGAGAAAATGGACGGTAAGGTAGACTCTATTATTGAGTTTGCAGATATAGGTGATTTTATAGATCAACCTGTTAAGGTATACTCGAGCGGTATGTTTGCAAGGCTTGCATTTGCAGTTTCAATTAACGTTGAACCTGATATTTTAATTGTGGATGAAGCATTAGCAGTAGGTGATACAAGATTTCAAACTAAATGTATAGATAAAATGAAAGATTTGAAGCTTAGAGGAACAACAATCCTATTTGTATCTCATGCTTCAGAGCAAGTTAAACGTTTTTGTAACAAGGCGGTTTGGATTAAAAATGGAAAGATAGAAGCTATGGGTGATTCGAGTGAAGTGGTAGATTTATACGAAGATTTCATGAGAAATGATTTGGGATATTCAGAAGATACAATTGATGTACGAGATATTCAAGAGTCAAAATCTGACCCCGACTTTATTCTACCAGCGAATCCAGATATCTTAGCATTAATAACCAAAGTAGAGATTAACAAGAATACATTCCGAACATTTGATGAATTGATAGTTGAAATAGAATACGAAGTATATGAAGAAACTATTGATGATTTATTACTGGGAGCTGCAATATACACTCCAAAGAGAGAGTATATCTTTGGACCTAATACCTTTTTGGAAAAAATAACAATTCCAAATAAAATGGGCCGGCATAAGGTGAATTATTGTATTCCTCAATTACCATTGCTTGGAGGAACATTTTGTCTGGATGTGGGATTATTTAACAATGAGGGTATTGTAAATATTCATTACAAGGAAAATGCTGTAACATTCAGTATAACTAATAAATATTTTTCTGAAGGACTAGTTTATATTAACCACAAGTGGGAGGTCTTGAAATGATTGATATCCTATTTGATCAATTTCAGAGATATAATAATGTAACCAATGTTATTAATACATTAAGGAAGTCAGGACAGGTTTTTAAAATTTTAGAGGTTGGTGCTAACGAACATCAGAATTTAGAAGGATTTCTGCCTGATGATCAAATTACCTATCTTGATATTCTTTTACCAGAAAATTTAAAAAATAATCCAAAATATATTTTGGGTGATGCTACTTCAATGGATTTCCCCGAGAATTATTATGATATTGTAGTTGCGTTAGATGTATTTGAACATATAGCAGATGAAGATCGTATCAAGTTTATAAGTGAATTATATAGAGTCAGTTCAGACTTTTTCGTAATTACTGCTCCTTTCCATTCTACGAAAGTTTATGAAGCTGAGAAACGTGTTAATGCATTATATAAATCGATATTTAATAAGGATTTTATATGGCTCGAAGAACATATGACCAATGGATTGCCTGATTTAGACAAGCTAACCAAGTATTTAAACTCAAAAGAGATGGAGTTCAAAATTATTAGTCACGGTGATATAGATATTTGGGAGAGAATGATGGCTATTCATTTTATAACCGCTCAAAATCCTAAGTTGACTGTTTATAGAAAAGAGATCGATAGATTTTATAATCAACACATTTTTGAATTTGATTATACAAATGATTCTTATAGGAAAATTTGTATAGTGGCTAAAGGTTGCAGTCTTTCTAAACTGGCCAAAGCTGATTCGGAAGAAATGCAATGTACGGATAAAGATAGAATCATGAACAAGCTAGCTGCTCTAGAACGAACTTTCTATAATTTAGCTTCATTAAGCACTGAAACTGTTATAGACAAAAGTAAAGCTGATTTTATACAAGTCTTTTGGGATAATGGTGAAGGTTTTAATGAGATGAATAGTACTCGAGAAAAAGTGGTTAGTGATACATGTCATTTCGAAAAAGTAATTGATCTTGGGGGGCTGAAATCAATCCGAATAGATCCTTCCGATTTCAGGGGGGCATTTAGATTCAACGAAATTTCCATCACGAAAGAGGATGGAGAAAAAGTTTCATATGAAAAGTATAGTTTAAGAGGGAATTATAACTTTGAATATAATAATCTATTTGTTTTTTATAATGATGATCCCTATGTAATTCTTGATTTTAATAATCAATTAACTGTAACGGATATAAGAATGAATATTACAAAAATTAATGAAGATGAGTTTAAAGTCTCAATGATCGACAATGTGACCAATGAAATGAAAAAATTAATCGAAAAGCAGGAGACTCATCACCAAGAATTAAGCTTGTGCAAGGAGGAAATTTTAAATCTTAATAAGAACAGTGCTGATTTAATTCAGTATAATGCAGAATTAAATCACTGTAATTTAGAGTTAAATCGTCATAATGAAGAAATGGTTCTCAAAAATAATGATTTAATGGTGCAGCTAGAAGATTTGAATCTTTTAGTGGGAAAATTGAATAAGCTAAATGATGCAACTAATAGCCTTAACGAACAATTATCTCAGGATATACTTAATTACAAAAAGCAGCTTGAAGAAAAAAAACGAGAATTACAAGAAATATATGGATCGAGATCATGGCGATACGTATCTAAAATCAAAAAAATAATAGGTAAATAATGAGGAGAGAGCAGGTGTCTTTTTTGTCCGGGAAAATATTAAATATATGGTACTTAATTATTGGTTTTTTTGGTATTACGAACAAAATAAGTATAGTTCCAGCTAATGATTTGGTAGAGAGAGGTGATGGAGCTTGGCGCTCTCTGGGCGAAGATCCATACTTTATACTGAAAGGGAATATGATGAGTGGATGGAATAAGTTGTACTGGAATTCTAAATCGGATAAATATATTCCTCTGAAAATATATTGGGATAATGGAGAGGGGTTTTCCGAAGAGAGAAGTGCAACTTTCTCAGGGATACCAAGTGGAAATGTGAATTATAAAACGTTTTTATTTATACCTCCAAAAGTACAAGGAATTAGACTTGACCCGGGAGAAGGAAAATCGGAATTTGAATTTAGGGATTTAAAAATAAGAAGAATAAGCAGAGTATCCGTAGTAGTTTCCGCGTTTCGAAATTTTCTTAAGCAAAGAGGTATAGGGTATAAAAAGCCTGGTATGATTTTTAGTAAAATAGTAAGTATATATAGAAATGAAGGGATTGCTTCATTATGGCTTAGAGTTAAAAGGAATTTAGATATCAACTCTAATAATGTTGTTAGTGGATATGAATCCTGGATTGAAAAAAATAAACTAATGGATTTTGAGATTGAAAGAATAAAGGACAAGATTGAACAGTTCACCTACAAACCCCTTATCTCTGTTATTTTGCCGGTTTATAATGTGGATGAAGTATGGCTTAGAAAATGTATCGATTCCGTTATTAAGCAATATTATAGCAATTGGGAATTATGTATTTCTGATGATGCCTCAACTAAAAAACACATTAGAAAGGTTTTGCAGGAGTATGAGGAGCAAGATTCTAGGATAAAGGTAGTATTCAGAACGGAAAATGGTCACATTTCGAACTCGTCTAATTCCGCTTTACAACTAGCAAAAGGTGAATTTATTGCCTTATTAGATCATGACGATGAATTGACCGCAGATGCTTTATATGAAAACGTAAGTCTTTTAAACATTAACCCCGATGCTGATGTTATTTATAGCGATGAAGATAAAATCTCAACCGATGGTGAACGCTTTTCACCTTATTTTAAGCCTGATTGGTCTCCAGATTTATTGATGTCTCAAATGTATATTTGTCATTTGACATTGTATCGGAAAATATTAGTGGATAAGCTTGGGGGATTTCGAACTGGTTATGAAGGTAGCCAAGATTACGACTTAATGCTAAGAGTTTCTGAATTAACAGATGAAATTTACCACATCCCCAAAATACTTTATCATTGGAGAACAATTCCTAATTCTACAGCATCTAATACTGGTTCGAAAAATTATACACATATTGCTGGTCTTAAAGCACTTGAAAGTGCAGTTGAAAGAAGAGGAATTGAGGCGGTAATTGAATCGATAGAAGATGAGTCAAACATTTATTTAACTAGGTATATGCCAGTAGGTAATCCTAAAGTTTCAATTATAATCCCAACGAAAAATATGGTGACTGTTCTCCAAACTTGTCTGGAATCAATCTTTGAAAAGACAAATTATGAAAATTTCGAAGTTCTTATTATTGATAATGGTAGCGATGATTCTGAAGTAATTGAAGCTTATCGTTATTGGGAGACAAAAGAAAAGTCGCGTTTCAAAGTATGGCCATTAGATATTCCTTTTAATTATTCTAAGTTAAATAATTACGGTGTGACTAAAGCAAAGGGTGAATTGCTACTCTTATTGAACAATGATGTAGAAGTGATATCTGAAAATTGGTTGACTGATATGGTCGGACAGGCTGTTCGTCCTGAGGTCGGAGCAGTTGGGGCAAGTTTGTATTATCCAGACAATTTATTACAGCATGGTGGGGTAGTTCTTGGATTAGGGGGAGTTGCAGGTCACAGTCATAAGCATTTTCCCGCAGAGAATCCTGGATACTTTAGGAGGTTAAAAGTAATTTCTAATTACACTGCGGTTACTGCAGCATGTTTAATGATACGCAAAGAAATATTTCTTGAAGTGGGGGGCTTAGAGGAAGAGTTACAAGTAGCATTTAATGATGTTGATTTCTGTCTAAAAGTATGGAGCAAGGGGTACAATAATGTGTGGCTTCCTCATGTAAAGCTATACCATTATGAATCAAAGAGTAGAGGTTACGAAGATACTCCTGAAAAGCAGGAACGGTTCTTGAAGGAAATTAATTGGATAAAAAGACATTGGTCCAATATTCTTGAAAATGATCCTGCTTATAATCCGAATCTTACAAAAGATAGAGAAGATTTTTCTCTTGGGGAACCTCAAAGTATTTATAATAACAATATCGGAGTGAATAGAAGGAAAATATCAAAACAGATGCAAATAAAGGGAGAGTACAGTGGTTGAAAAAAATAAGCACTACATAATTAAATTAGCAGTGTTATTTATATGTGTCTATTCATTTCATTTAATAATTAAAGTTGCCCCAGGTGATGATACTTGGTTTAGTGATGTATCAGATCAGTTTTCTTTTCTTAGCTATTTAAAATTTCGTTATAATGAGTGGTCTGGAAGAATGCCAGCTGAAGCAGCGTTATATTACTTTTTGGATGGAAGGATATGGATTTGGAGAATAATAAACACAGGAATGATTGTTTCTTTGGGTTATTTAATTGTGAGAATTATAAAAGAAAAAGTTCAGTTTCGGGAAATATTGGCAGCGATTCTCCTATTAGGTTTTTTTAGTCATAGTATTATGAGTTCTGGTCTATTGTGGATTACTGGTTCCATGAATTATCTTTGGCCTATCTGTGGAGCGTTATTTGCGATGATACCATTTGCTGACTATTCATTAAGAGGGAGATTTGCGAAAGGAAATACCAGATTAGTTCTTTGTGGTATTATTGGTTTACTATCAGCTTGTAGTAATGAACAAGTAGCCCTATGTATGATCTCTTTTTCAGTTATTTCAATCTTTCATTCTTTTTTTACAAATAAGAGTTGGGATATTAAATTAATGTTCTTAACAATTATCTTTGTGACGGGAGCTCTCATTCTATTTCTTGCTCCAGGCAACGATAAAAGATATATTGCAGAAACTGCTACGTGGTTTCCAGGATTTGATTTATTATCTATTAAAGATCATATATATATCGGGGTTATTTGGATATTTAACAAAACTACCTTTGAAATGCAATATATAATATTAATGATTTCAACAGTTTCTATTGTTGTAATGTATAAAAAATATGACAAAATGAGACTAATTCAAAGTGCTTTATTGTATGTTTTTTCATGCATGTTTTTAATTGTTGTATTTACAAAAATTATGGGTAGTTCCACTTCTTTACTATACGATTTCACCGCTATACAAAAATTTAATTTTGGCTACGAAATCTCTCATATTTGGAGACTGAATTTCGATTTTCTAGTTGCTATTGTTCCTTATATATTCTGGATTTTATATTATATGTTACTTAGTTTCATTATTTTTCTTGTTACTGATAGAAGTTTATTCGTTATTTTAACTTTATTAGCATCAATTGCTACAATGGTCGTTATGTTTGTTTCACCTACAATCTATGCGTCAGCGAGTAGAGTTCTAACTGTTGCTAGCGTTTTGATTATGTTAGTTATTGTTAATATCTTTATTAGATTCAATTTATTGAGTTTTAAAGTTACTTGGGTTATCTTTTGTACCTTTTCGACAATTAATATACTAACACTCTTTATCAGTTGGGTAATCCATGGTTACACTCCTGTACTGTAGAGTAATAGAATTGGGAGATATTTAATGAATCAGATAACAATTCTAATTCCTGCGTATAACGAAGAAGAAGTGCTTTATCCTTTATATGAAAGACTTTGTGATGTTTTTGATAGCTTGCCTTTGTTCGAATTCGAAATTCTGTTTGTAAATGATGGTAGTAGAGACAATACAATGAGTATAATTAAAGCATTGCGGAAATCAGATCCTAGAATTTCATTTGTAGATTTGACCAGGAATTTTGGAAAAGAAATTGCTATGATGGCTGGCTTTGATTATGCAAAAGGTGATGCAGTTATTATCATAGATGCAGACCTACAGGATCCACCAGAATTAATACCAGAAATGATTAAGTACTGGCAGGATGGATTTGAAGATGTATATGCTAAGAGAAGAACAAGAGCTGGAGAAACATGGTTCAAGAAATGGACATCATCTCTCTTTTATAGTCTGCTTCAAAAATTTTCAAGTATTCCAATACAACCCAATACTGGGGATTTTCGCTTGTTAGATAGAAGGTGCATTGAGGCTTTAAAACAAATGCGAGAAACTCAGCGCTATACAAAGGGCATGTTTAGTTGGATTGGTTTCAATAAGAAGGAAATTCTATTTGATAGAGATGCGAGATTAGCTGGTAAGACCAAGTGGAACTATATAAAGTTAATTGATTTAGCTATTGAAGGAATTACGTCCTTTACTACTAAACCTTTACGTATATCCGCCCTATTTGGATTTGCTATTTCATTATTTGCTTTTATCTATATAGTGTGGATTGTCTTCAAGACACTAATTTATGGTGAAAGCGTGGCTGGTTATCCATCATTAATGACTGTAGTATTATTCTTGGGAGGAATACAGCTCTTATCTTTAGGAGTTATTGGAGAATATTTAGGAAGAATATTTAATGAAACTAAAAAACGACCTTTATATTTTGTTAATGAATACAATGATTTTAAAAAGATGGCCGAATGAAGAACTACCGGGAAATCTTCAATTATATTATTTTCGGGGTATTAACAACGGCAGTTAATTTATCAGTTTTTTATTTTTTTAGTGAGGTTGGTTTTGATTTTAAAATATCAACCACAATTGCTTGGTTTCTTTCGGTATTATTTTCATTCATTACTAATAGAAGATATGTTTTTAAAAGTAACAAAAGTAGAAGTAATTCAACTTTTAAGGAGTTCAATCAATTTTTTGTTCTTCGAATATTATCATATATTATTGATCTGGTAAGCATGATATTACTCGTGAACTATTTATCGATGAATATTCTGATATCAAAAGTAATAACTAACTTAATCGTAATAGTATTGAATTATGTGATTAGTAAAAAAGTAATATTCAAATAAAAAGTTGGAGGTAACATAATGAAAGGCATAATCCTAGCAGGTGGTACAGGCTCACGCCTGTATCCGTTAACGAAAGTAACAAACAAACATCTTCTTCCCGTTGGCAAATACCCAATGATTTTTCATTCCGTTTATAAATTGAAGCAAGCTGATGTAACAGATATTCTGATCGTTACTGGTAAAGAACATATGGGTGATGTAGTTAATCTATTAGGTAGCGGACATGAAATGGGTGTTTGCTTTACTTACAAAGTACAAGATGAGGCAGGCGGAATTGCGCAGGCTTTGGACTTGGCAGAGCAATTCGTCGGGGATGATCAAATGATCGTTATCCTTGGTGATAACGTGTTTGCTGATGATATCGCTCCTTATGCACGTAATTTCCGTGAGCAAAAGACAGGTGCTAAGATCCTGATTCAGGAAGTTCCTGATCCTAAGCGTTTTGGTGTGCCTGAATTAGAGGGTAATCGGATATTGTCTATCGAAGAGAAGCCTAGTGAACCCAAGTCTGGCTATGCAGTCACAGGGATATATATGTTCGATAGTGAAGTGTTTAATATTATCAAAACGATTACACCTTCTGCACGTGGAGAATTAGAGATTACTGATGTTAATAATGCATATATTAAACGTGGAGAATTGACCTTTGATGTTCTACAAGGTTGGTGGACAGATGCAGGTACACATGCCTCATTAGCTAAAGCACATAACTTGGCGCAAGACCTTCTATTTGGTGAAGAATTCGGAAAACTGAAACTTTAGATGTGAAGGAGGTTTGCAATATGAAAGTTACACCCTTAGAACTACAAGGTGCGAGCATTTTAGAACCTGTAGTCCACGGCGACAACCGTGGATTTTTCATGGAAAGCTACAACGAAGAAGTAATGAATAAACTCGGGTTGAATTATAATTTCATTCAAGACAACCAGTCCCTCTCCGCAGAGGTCGGTGTCCTACGAGGTCTTCACTACCAACTGAACCCTAAAGCCCAAACAAAATTAATCCGCGTCTTATCCGGTGTTATTTATGATGTTATCGTCGATATCCGTCGTAATTCACCAACATTTGGTCAGTGGGTTGGCGTAATTCTTAGCGAATATAACAAACGCCAACTGCTTGTACCTAAAGGTTTCGCGCATGGCTTCTGCACGTTGGTCCCTAATACCCAAGTGTTATACAAGGTGGACGAATATTATTCCCCTGAGAATGATCGCGGCATATTATGGAATGATCCAGCGTTAGGTATTGATTGGCCGACTTCTAGTCCGATATTATCGGATAAAGATCAACGTCATCCTGTACTGATGGACGCGGAACTTAACTTCGAATTATAAACATAACATTTCATTGAACAAAAGGTGGGCTATAAATGAAACTGCTAGTTACCGGCGGAGCCGGCTTTATCGGCAGCAACTTTGTATTATACATGCTGCAACAACATCCTGATTATCAAATCGTTAACGTAGACGCGTTGACATATGCAGGTAATTTGGAGAATTTGAAGTCAATTGAAAATCATCCGAACCACAAGTTCGTAAAAGCAGACATTACAGATGTACAGGCAATGGATGCTTTGTTTAGCCAAGGTGTTGATGTAGTGGTAAATTTCGCGGCTGAATCGCATGTGGATCGGAGTATTTTGGAGCCAGAAGTGTTTGTGAAGACGAACGTGCTTGGAACACAAGTACTTTTGGATGCGGCGAAAAAATACAGTGTTACTAAATTCGTTCAGGTTTCTACGGATGAGGTATACGGATCACTTGGAGCAACCGGTTTGTTTACTGAAGAAACTCCTTTGACTCCGAACAGTCCATATTCGGCAAGTAAAGCTGGTGGCGACTTGCTTGTACGTGCATACCATGAGACATTCGGACTGCCAGTGAACATTACCCGCTGCTCGAACAATTATGGCCCGTACCAATTCCCTGAGAAGCTTATTCCGCTTATGATCTCCCGCGCACTTGCGGATCAAGCGTTGCCTGTATATGGTGATGGGATGAATATCCGTGACTGGTTGTATGTTGAGGATCACTGCAGCGCGATTGATTTGGTTATCCACAAGGGCGTGAACGGTGAAGTATACAACATTGGTGGCAATAACGAACGTACAAATGTGCATATCGTGAACACAGTATTGCAGGAACTTGGCAAACCTGATTCACTGATTACTTATGTTCAAGACCGTCCGGGTCATGATCGCCGCTATGGCATTGACCCTACCAAGATTATGAACGAACTGGGTTGGAAGCCGAAACATACGTTTGAAACAGGTATTAAAGAAACCATCCAATGGTATCTCAATAACCGCGAATGGTGGACTCGCATTCAATCTGGGGAATACCAGAAGTACGCTGAATTACAATATGGCGATCGTTTGGGAGAATCTCTATAATGGTTCAACTGAAGGTACTTGTTACAGGTGCGGCCGGACAATTGGGTCAGGATGTTGTTTTACTACTCCAGCATCATGGTCACCAAGTGATGGGCTGCGACCGTCAAGAGATGGATATCACCGATCTGGATCAGTGTATCCAGGTTATTGGTGAGTTTGGACCGGATGCTGTCATTCATTGTGCTGCGCATACAGCAGTAGATGCGGCAGAAAGTGACATCGATGCAGCTTATTTAATTAATGCAACGGGCAGTCGAAACGTAGCGCTAGCTTCTGAAAAAGCTGGAGCTAAGCTGGTGTACATTAGTACGGATTATGTATTTGATGGTTTGGGAGTACAGCCTTACCATGAGTATGATAATACAGACCCTAAGAGTATATATGGTAAATCGAAACGTGCGGGTGAAGTGTTAGTTCAATCCCTTTCCTCTAAGTATTTCATCGTACGCACATCATGGGTGTACGGTAAATACGGGAATAACTTTGTCAAAACAATGCTGAAGCTTGGTCAAGAAAAGCCACTGCTTCAAGTCGTAGATGACCAAAAAGGTTCGCCTACCTATACAGTCGATTTAGCTCGATTTTTGTTAGAGCTTATCCAAACTGAGAAGTATGGTGTATACCATGCGTCAAATAGCGACTCATGTACTTGGTTTGAATTTACACAGGCAATTTTTGCAGAGGCTGAGGAAGTTTTAGGTTTGAAATTTACCGCTAAGCTTGAACCGTGTGCTACAGAACAGTTCCCGAGACCTGCACCACGTCCTCGGAATTCGGTGATGGAGCATCTGTCGATACGTACGAATGGATTTGAGGATATTCGACCTTGGCGCGAGGGCCTGAGAGATTTCCTCTTAGAGCTAAAAGAATAAGATAGTAGCAATTGAAACTCCCAAATCGTTTATAACGATACGGGAGTTTTTTGTATTCTTTCGTTATAATAAGAAGGGAGTGTGTAGTTAACAAGAAATTACAAAGTCGAGGATACTCATGAATAACAAAACAGTAAGTGTACATATCGTCACCTACAACAGTGCTGACGACATCATAGATTGTATAGAGGCAGTAATGGCACAGGATTATTTGGTCAAAAAAATTGTCGTAGTGGACAACGCTTCAACTGATGGTTCGGCGGATAAGGTCAGAACGTTCTATCACCAGTTTAACTCGGACTCACCCGCTGCATTCTTGGTGGGGCATGAAGCTATGAACTCCGCAAGGGAGATAAAGCAATATCCAACAATTGACCTTCTGGAGAATGAGCTTAACACAGGCTTCGCCCCAGCCCACAACCAGGCCATTTCGGCCACGAATACAGATTACGTGCTCGTCCTTAACCCTGACCTTACGCTGGCTCCAGACTATATCTCCAGACTAATCACACAGATGGAGAATAATCCACAGATCGGCAGCGCCACAGGCAAGCTTTTGCTGAAGGCGGATCATGGGCTGGTAGACAGCACAGGTCTCCGAATGAACAGAGCACGCCGTGCATTTGATCGCGGTGCGGGTGAGCCAGCTGACCAATGGACGCAATCGGGTCCTGTATTCGGTGTATCTGGAGCGGCTGCGATGTATTCTCGACGGATGATCAACGACATAATTGTTGATGGCGAGTTTTTTGATGCAGACTTTTTTGCCTATAAGGAAGATGTGGATGTGGCTTGGAGGGCGGAGTTATTCGGCTGGCAGGGATATTATGATGCTGAGGCGATCGGGTATCACGAACGTGGCTGGAAAACGTCTGGTCGTAACACTAAGCCGTTGTTCATCCGACGAATATCTTACATTAACCGCTACAAAATGATCTACAAGAATGAACCGACTCGAATTATGCTGAAGACAATCTTCATTTCTCTCCCCTATGAAATTGCAGCTCATGGTTATATGCTTCTGAGAGAGCCACAGTTAATTACAGCGTGGAAATCCTTTTTTACTCAGCTCCCTGCGTTAAAAAAGAAGCGGGAGTATATACAAGCCGCGATAAAAGAGAGAAAGAAACACGAAAGTTAAACCACATCTGGAAAAACCTCCCTAAAACGTCACCTCCTCTCAGGGAGGTTTTATGTTATAATTATTGTCGGTAGATTACTATATTTGTCAGGAGCGTTACGCAGTGAATGTAGATGTAAGCATACTTATTGTTAATTACAACACGTGTCGCCTGACGATGGATTGTCTCAGGTCGGTGTATGACTCTGCAACGAACTATTCCTATGAGATTATTTTAATAGACAACAATTCCAATGATGATTCGGTAGAGAAGATTAGTAGAGAGTTTCCAGGTGTAATGTTGATCGCAAATAACGACAATGTCGGTTTTGCCCGTGCTAATAATCAGGGGATGGAAGCTTCATCCGGACGGTATGTGCTGCTGCTGAATTCAGATACGGTGGTACGTAAGGATACGCTAGAGACGATGATCTCCTTTATGGATAGTCGGCCTGATGTAGGAGCGTCTGGGTGCAAGATTATTTTACCGGATGGCTCGCTAGATAAAGCTTGCAAGCGGGGGTTTCCTACACCGTCTGCTTCGTTCTATTATGCTTTTGGATTTAGTAAGCTATTTCCGGATCGTCCGAGGTTTAACGGTTACCAGTTAGGTTATCTGGACCCTGATCTTGATTACCCGATAGATTGTCTGGTTGGTGCGTTTATGCTGCTGCGGCGGGAGACGATTAACCAGGTGGGTGGATTAGATGAAGAGTTCTTTATGTACGGCGAGGATTTAGATTGGTGTTATCGTATTAAAGAGGCTGGTTGGGAGATTTATTATTATCCGAAGACTGCTATCGTGCATCTTAAAGGCGGTAGCGCCAGACGCAGACCGTTTAAGATCGTCTATGAATTCCACCGGGCAATGATTTTATTTCATCGTAAGCATTATAGTAAGAAGTACAACAGTATGATAAATGGAACAGTATATGCCGGCGTAGGTGTGAAGTTCGCACTTTCGCTTTTGCGGAATGCCTTAACTTCGCCTAAAACAGTCCCATCACCTGCTCAGAGTCTTAACTCCGCTAATGAAACAGGTGCACGTAACGAAAAGAATACTGAGGTGAATTTATGATTCGGCGTAATCAGAAATTTTTGACACAGCTCTATATGGTGGCTGACTTTCTTGTCATCCAGCTGTCCTTCCTTATAGCCTGGTGGCTAAAGTTTAGAAGTGGTTGGATGGAGTACGAAAACCCGTTGCCTGTAGAGTCGTACGCTTACTGGAGTATGATTTATGGCGGAATTGCAGTGTTAGTCGGTATACTGCTGTCGCTGTATTTGCCGAAGCGTAAGAAACGGTTTGTCGATGAATTCATTAAGATTTTCCAAGTGCATATTATGGGCATTTTCATTCTGCTTGGTCTGATGTTTTTTGTGAAAGAAATAAATATCTCCCGAACATATCTAGCTCTTTACATGGGATTGAACATTCTTTCTATTATGCTGTACCGTTATGTACTGAAGAAAATGCTTAAATCTTTTCGCGAAAAAGGCTTCAACCGACAGTTTGTACTTATCATCGGTGCAGGTACGCTAGGCAAAAGATTCTACAATAATCTAGAGCAATACCCCGAGCTTGGATATGAAGCGATTGGTTTCCTGGATGACTATCATACTTGGGATGGAATTGAAGAGCAACGATATAAACCGATTCTAGGAACAGTTGACCAGTTGTCTGGAATGCTAGAGATGCTGCCTGTGGATGAGGTTATACTTGCTCTGCCGCTTGATGCGCATTCGAAGTATCCTTCAATTATTGCGGCCTGTGAAAAAGCAGGTGTACGCACACTGATTATCCCTGACTTTTTTGACTACTTACCAGCCCGCCCTTACTTTGATAACTTTGCAGGCATGCCAATGATTAATGTTCGTGATATTCCACTAGATATGACGGGTAATAAGATGGCAAAAAGATTGTTTGATATTGTGTTCTCTTTGTTCGCAATTATTATGATCTCTCCAGTGATGCTTATCGTGGCTCTTGGTGTCCGACTGACCTCTCCGGGACCGATTATATTCCGGCAGGAACGTGTGGGACTGAACCGTCGTAATTTTATGATGTATAAGTTCCGCTCCATGAAGATGCAGCAGGATGGTGAAGAGGATACAGGCTGGAGTACGCGGGAAGATCCTCGTAGAACAAGATTCGGGACCTTTATCCGTAAGACAAGTCTAGATGAGCTTCCGCAATTTTTTAATGTGTTGCTGGGACATATGAGTGTGGTGGGACCTCGACCAGAACGCCCATATTATGTGGAACAGTTCCGTGATGAAATTCCGAAGTATATGGTTAAGCACCATGTACGACCTGGAATCACAGGTTGGGCACAGAGCAATGGACTTCGCGGTGATACTTCCATCGAGGAGCGGATCAAACACGATATTTTCTATATCGAGAACTGGTCTTTACTGTTCGACATTCGAATTATTTTCAAAACGATTCGCAACGGCTTCGTCAACAAAAATGCTTATTGATTCCTGCACTTATTTAGATTTGTGAAATTTTAATAATACCCCGTTTTGCCACTGGCAGAGCGGGGTATTAATTTTCTAATCTAAACTTTGTAAAGGAAACTCACAACTATGAATAAGAAAAAGATTATTGCAACCGTAGTAATGATTGTCGCACTAATAATGATTCTTGTAATAACGTTGAACAAAGGGGAAGAGCAACCCGCGAGCGGTTTTGAAGCGCACAGAATCGTTGCACATGCCATGGGTGGCATTAACGGTCATACGTACACCAATGCTTTTGAAGCATTTGTTGCTAATTATGCACAGGGAACTCGCGTATTTGAAGTAGACTTGTTATTATCGGCTGATGATCAGCTAGTAGGTAGGCATGAGTGGTCAGGCAACATGAGTAAGCTTTTAGGTCAGTTGGATGTTCTTCCTGCTAATAAACAAGGGGAGGTACTAGATTATAAGGAATTCATGGACAGCCCAATCCTGAATATATACTCCCCGATCGATGTCGAGAAGTTGCTTGATCTGATGCAGCATTATCCAGATGCTTATATCGTGACCGATACGAAAGAAATCAAACCCGAACTTATAAATAAACAATTTACATTGTTGGTAGAAGCGGCGCAGCGCCGGGATCCAGCCATATTAGATCGGATTGTTCCACAAATATATAATCAGTCGATGCTTGATGAGATCAATAAGGTGTATTCTTTTCCAGAAGTGCTTTACACTCTGTACCAATCCAAGGATACGGATGAACAAGTTATTGAGTTTGTTAATAAAACAGGTGTGGATATTACCATGCCAGTTGGCCGAGCCACCAAGAGCTTTGTTAAAAAGCTGAAGAAGGCTGGCGCTCGTGTATATGTTCATACAGTAAATGAAGAAGCTGAAATTAGGGAACTGGCCCGTATGGGCGTGGATGGTTTTTATACTGATTTTGTACCCGAAGAGGATTTGATTAACATCTCAGGTGTACGTTGAAATCTTAGACTACTTATTACCATTAAAAAATACGAAAAAATGTTCGCATTTTTGTTCGCTTTAAATTGACACACCTGCTGTGCTGGCATAGACTAGATCTATATCTTTTGCGGCGGCAGGAGTGTCTTTGTCTTGCCCAAATGACTATTAAGGATGATTCTCATGAAATCAGTGCAGCAAATGATCAAACCTTGGCGGCATGTATTTAAGCTAGACCCTGACCGGATGATTTCGGATGAGGATTTGGAGGCCGTTTGCTTATCTGGCACGGATGCCATACTGATAGGGGGCTCAACAGGAGTAACCTATGAGAATACAGTGGATCTCCTAGCAAGAGTAAAACAGTTTGAGTTACCTTGTGCACTTGAGGTATCCGAACTTGAAGCTGCTGTTCCCGGATTTGATCTTTATATGATCCCTATGGTGCTTAATACGCCCGATCCAGCTTGGATTGTAGGCCATCATCGCCGAGCTATTGAACGCTATGGATTTATGATTCCATGGGATTCGCTTCTAACGGAAGGTTATATTGTGCTGAATAGTGCCTCTTCAGTTGCACGGATTACAGGGGCTGAGACGGCCATTGATGCTGAAGAAGCGGCTGCTTATGCTCAGGTTGCGGACAGGCTGATGTCACTGCCGATTGTTTATCTTGAATACAGCGGTAGGTTCGGGGATATGGAGACTGTGCGGACAGTACGCGAAATGGTGGAACACGCCCAACTTTTTTATGGTGGGGGCATTACTTGTGAGGCGGAAGCCGAGCAGGCAGCAGCTCTATGTGATACAGTAGTGGTCGGCAATATTATTTATAGTGATGTACAGCAGGCACTGCTAACAGTTGCGGCTGTAAAAAAGACAGTACAAGAGCAATTCGATTAAAATATAAGAGAGTATAAGTTTCACGTGATACATTATCCTTATATTTTCGCATAAACACTTACCGTCCTTATGACGCCAAAGGCGTTTATGCTTAGTGGTTATTTTTAGGACTACTTATGATTTGTGATTTTATATTTAGAAAGGAGCATGTTACACATGCAACTTATTAGCATACAAGACGCAGTAAGTCGACTGAATCCTCCACAAAGACAGGCTGTCGAAACTACTGAAGGACCACTTTTGATTATGGCTGGTGCGGGCAGTGGGAAGACGAGAGTGTTGACTCATAGAATTGCCTGGCTGATTGCCAATCGAAAGGCGCCGCCTTGGGCGATTTTGGCGATTACGTTTACGAATAAAGCCGCGCGGGAAATGCAAGAACGTGTATCTAAGCTTGTCGGACCTGAGGGAAGAGATATCTGGGTATCCACCTTTCACTCTATGTGTGTTCGGATTTTGCGGAAGGATATCGAGCGGATTGGTTTTACCTCCAACTTCTCCATTCTGGACTCTACAGATCAGTTATCCGTAATACGTAACTGTATGAAGGAACTGAATATTGATACGAAGAAATTCGAACCAAAAGCTGTGCAGGCTATCATTAGCGCATCCAAGAATGAACTGATCACTCCGGCGCAGTATGAGCAGAAGGTTGGCGATTATTTTGAAGGCTTAGTTGCAAAGGTATATAAGATGTATCAAAGACGTCTAAGAAGCAATAACTCGCTTGATTTTGATGATTTGATTATGAAGACCATCGAACTGTTTAAGGAAGTTTCCGAGGTCCTTGATTTCTACCAAAAGAAATTCAAATACATCCACGTGGATGAGTATCAGGATACGAACAGAGCGCAGTATATGTTGTGCCGTATGCTCGCTGATAGCCATCACCGGATTTGTGTGGTAGGGGATAGTGACCAGTCGATTTATCGCTGGCGCGGAGCGGATATTACGAACATTCTTAATTTTGAAGAGGACTATCCAGAAGCGAAGACCATTCTTCTAGAGCAGAACTACCGTTCAACTGCTAATATCCTGAATGCAGCCAATGGTGTGATCGCACTCAATAGTGGACGTAAGCCGAAGAAGCTGTGGACCGATTCCGAGGAAGGCGCCAAGATTAAGGTGTACCGGGCGGACTCCGAGCATGATGAAGGTTACTTTGTAACCGGAGAAATCAGCAAAAATGTGAAACAGGGTCAAGCCTACCAGAATCATGCGATACTGTATCGTACGAATGCCCAGTCACGGGTAATCGAGGAAATTCTAATTAAATCTGATATTCCGTATCAAATCGTAGGCGGGATTAAGTTCTATGATCGTAAAGAAATCAAAGATCTGCTCGCTTATTTACGCCTGTTATCTAACCCTGATGATGATATCAGCCTGACGCGTATTATTAATGTACCTAAGCGGGGATTAGGGGATACAACGGTTGGTAAGCTGGCAGCTGCGGCTGGTGAGCGTGGTGTTTCTATTTTCCGCGTACTGCAAACTGTAGATGATTTGGGCTTTGCCGGACGGACGCGGAATATGCTAGTAGAGTTCTACGATATGATTGAAGCTCTGCACCGTATGGTGGAGTTCTTGTCCGTAACAGAACTGACGGAAAAAATACTGGAGATGTCACAGTACCGTTTGGAGCTGCAAAATGAAAACACTCTCGAATCTCGCTCGCGACTAGAGAATATCGATGAGTTCTTGTCCGTGACGATGGAGTTTGAAAAGAATAACGAGGACAAGTCGCTTGTCTCCTTCCTCACGGATCTTGCACTTATCGCAGATATTGATAGTGTGAATGATGATGAAGAGGACCGTAGTGACGCTGTAGTCCTGATGACGATGCACAGCGCCAAAGGTCTGGAGTTCCCAACGGTATTTATCGTCGGGATGGAAGAAGGCGTGTTCCCGCACAGCCGAGCCTTCCAAGACAACGATGAGCTCGAAGAGGAACGCCGGCTTGCATATGTAGGGATCACCCGCGCCGAGAAACAATTGTTTCTCTCTTGCGCGCGGATGCGTACGCTCTTTGGGCGGACGACGGCGAATCAGCCGTCCCGCTTCATTGAAGAGATTCCGGAGGAGTTGAAGGAAGATACCGCGAAGACGCAGGACCGCTTCCAACGCGGAGGCTCAGAGGTAGGCGGTGCTTACGGCGGACGCGGCTTCAGTGGCGGCAGTCGTGGGAACTTCGGCGGCCGAAGTGGAGCTGCTGGTGCGGCGCCGATTGGCAGCGGAAGCACAGCGTCCGCAGCGACAAGCAAGAGCAGCGTGACCGTAACCTCCGGAGGCGCACAGCACGCTACTGGAGCAGGGGCTGCAGCAGCTGGCGAATACAAAGCGGGTGATAAAGTTTCGCACGGCAAATGGGGCACTGGCACCGTTGTAGCTGTAAAGGGCACCGGGAATGATACGGAGCTGCAGATTGCTTTTCCGGCACCAGTGGGTGTAAAACGACTGCTTGCAGGGTTTGCGCCGATTACCAGGGTGGAATAATAGTAGGAAACGATTAACGAACGGATATTTAGACCACGCTAACCATTAGGAAACTTATTGACGGAGGGATGTACCTGCATGGATGCTATGCATGTGATGGAAGAGCTTGTTGCGGAGTTAAATAATTATAATTACCACTATTACACGCTGGATGCTCCGCTAGTCAGCGATAAGGAATACGATGTTTTATACGACAAGCTTGTAGCACTGGAGGCTGAGAGTGGCTTCGTACTACCGGATTCACCTACACAACGTGTAGGTGGAGAGCTGCTTAAGGGCTTCACGCCGCATCGGCATCTGGCTCCGCTTTGGAGTCTCGATAAAGCACAGAATATTGAACAGCTGCGGAGCTGGAATACGCGGGTACTCCGCTTAGTGAATGAGTACAATCTTAAGAACCCAGGCAACCCTCTACCTGATCCTTGTTATGCAGTAGAACTGAAGTTTGATGGCTTGACGCTGAATCTAACCTATCGGAATGGTGTTCTCGAACAGGCATCGACGCGTGGTAATGGTGTCATTGGTGAAGGAATACTTGCTCAGGTGAAGACCATTAAGTCTGTTCCATTAACGATTCCTTTTAAAGAAGGTGTTATTGAGGTTCAGGGTGAAGGGATTATGAATCTGTCTGTGCTCGCTGATTATAATACCCGGGCTGCAGAGCCGCTTAAGAATGCACGTAATGCGGCGGCAGGTGCACTGCGCAATCTTAATCCGAAGACTACTGCAGAACGTCGTTTGAATGCATATTTCTATAATGTAGGTTTTGGAGAAGGTGTAGAGTTCGCCGATCATCAGGAGATGATGGATTTTCTACGGAATAACAAATTCAAAGTAAATCCTTATCTGACTTACTGTAATGATTTCGATGATGTGACTGAGCAGCTTGCTGGAATCGAGGAGAGTCGTTCAAGTCTTGATTACCTCATTGATGGAGCGGTGATCAAGGTGACGGATTTCCGTATTCGTGAAGTTCTTGGTTACACTGACAAGTTCCCTCGCTGGGCAGTGGCTTATAAATTTGAAGCTGAAGAAACAACGACCGTGCTTGAGTCTGTTAGCTGGAATGTAGGACGTACAGGTAAAGTGACTCCTTTAGCTCGTGTTGAAGCCGTAGAGCTTGCTGGAGTTACCGTACAGAATTGCACATTAAATAATGTGGGCGATATTGAGCGCAAAAACTTGAAATTCGCCTTAGGCTCACGAGTGTTTATTCGGCGTTCTAATGATGTTATCCCGGAAATTCTCGGCAAGGTAACGGAAGAGAATGACGGAGGAGAAATTATTTTCCCTGAGGATTGCCCGGCTTGTGGATTTCCGCTAGAAATGCGCGGTGCGCATCTTTTCTGTAATAATAAGCTGAACTGTAGACCGCAAATTATTAGTCGGATCACCCATTTCGCTTCACGAGATGCGATGGATATTGAGACGTTTAGTGAGAAGACGGCAGGCCAGCTCTACGACGAGCTTAATGTTCATGATTCTGCGGATCTGTATGAATTGTCCTTTGAGCAGCTTGTACAGCTGAACCGTTTCGGGGAGAAAAAAGCACAGAATTTGCTGCAAGCGTTAGAGGATAGCAAAGGTCGCGATCTCGCCTCATTCCTCTTTGCGTTAGGAATCCCTAACACAGGTAAAGCAACAACTAAGATGCTGGCTGATCATTTCCGCGATCTGGATGCTGTGATGCAGGCTAAAGCGGAAGAACTTGCCGAGTTGCCAGACATTGGCGGGATTGTCGCCGAGAGTATTGTTAACTTCTTCGCAGATCCTATAGTTGTGGCGAATGTTGCTCGGTTGCGGGCGCTTGGGGTTGAAGCAAAAGCTCCTGAGGCCGCACGCCCTGTTAGCACGGATTCCTTCTTTAGCGGAAAAACGGTAGTGTTGACCGGTTCATTACAAAAGCTTACACGTGACGAAGCCGCCGAACGTCTGGAAGCACTCGGAGCGAAGGTGTCTGGAAGTGTATCTAAGAAGACGGATTTGGTTATTGCCGGCGAGAAGGCAGGTAGTAAACTGGCCAAAGCACAGCAGCTGGGCATTCAGGTCATCGAGGATGAGGATGAGCTGATTCGACTGCTGGAGATGTAAGCATATTTTTACTAAATTCTAAAAGGGTACCAGTTCCATTTCGTTTAAGTACGAGTGGAGCGGGTACCCTTTTTTTGCGTAACCTACTTATTGTCGTTCGATTTTAAGTACATGTTTCTATTTTCGAGGAAAAACGTTCAATGGATCTGCTAATATAGAAGCTAAAGATAATTATTACTATATTTGAAAGGAACCCCCTCCTGTGAAGAGAGAAACGATATTGTTAGTAGATGATGAGAAGGAAATTGTAGAGCTGTTATCGATATACCTCTGTAATGAGGGCTATCGCCTGCTTAAAGCTTATGATGGGATGGAGGCACTGGCGTGTCTGCAGAAGGAAGAAGTAGATCTGATTATTCTTGATGTCATGATGCCTAAGATGGATGGATTAGCTGCATGTATGAAGATCCGTGAAGAGCGGAAGATGCCAATTATCATCCTTTCAGCCAAAAATACGGATATGGACAAAATCTCAGGACTTAGCATAGGAGCGGACGACTACGTGGGCAAGCCGTTTAATCCTTTGGAGATTGTGGCACGAGTTAAGTCACAGCTGCGTCGTTATCACGCTTTCAATAAAGATAGTAATAGCCTAGGGAATGACAGCAAACTGAGCTTTGAAGATTTAACTATAGATACGTCTAAGCATGAGGTACATATAGACCAGCAGAAGATTAAGCTGACCCCCCGGGAATTTTCTATTTTAGAGCTTTTGGCAAGGCACCAAGGTCAAGTGCTCAGCTTAGAGCAGATATACGATAAGGTGTGGAACGAACCATTTTTAGATGGGGGTAATACTGTTATGGTACATATTCGTAACCTCCGCGATAAAATCGAAGTGGATTCGAAGCGCCCACGTTATATACAAACCGTCTGGGGAGTTGGCTATAAATTAGATGGACCTTCCTGAAAGGATTAGGTGAGGCTTCTTGAATTCAAAATATATAACTACGATTCGTTGGAAGTTTATATACGCCTTTTTGCTTAGTGTGCTTTCCGGTGGATTACTGCTGTTTGCAGGTTACCAGCTCGTTAATTTCATGATCTATCTTAATCCAGTGTCAGAGTCGGCTCCCTATTCACGTATCTTACGCTGGATCATTAATCATATTGGCTCTATGCCACTGCTGACCGCAGCTGGTATTATCAGCTTTTTGCTGTTCTTTTTTATCTATACTCGTAAAATAGTACTGTATCTGGAGGAGATCACCAAAGGAATTCGGGAAATCACAAGCTCCGGGATGTCGCACCGAATTGAAGTCAGAACCACGGACGAGCTGGGAGTGCTGGCTGAGAATATTAATGAAATGGCTGAACGTTTGCAGCACTCTGTGGAAGAGGAACGTAAAGCAGTGAATGCAAAAAATGACTTGATCACGGGTGTCTCCCACGATTTACGAACCCCCCTTACCTCTGTCCTCGGTTTTCTGGAATATATCGAGCAAGATCGATGCCAGGAAGAAGTAGAAATACGATATTACGTGAGCATAGCCTACAACAAATCCCTTGTGCTGCGTAAACTGATCGACGATCTTTTTGAATATACACGCGTAAATAGTGGGGAATACCCTCTAGTTATGGAGCGATTAGATTTAAAAGCATTTATACGGCAGCTAGCGGAGGAGTCAGTTCCCGAACTAACAAAGGCTGAAATGACCTATGAGATCGATGACCAAGCTGGTGAGTTGTGGATAGAGGCTTCCCCTAAAGAATTAGTTCGTGCATATGAAAATTTGATTACGAACGCGATCCGTTACGGTAGAAGCGGCGGGAAAGTGGAGATTGGTTTCAGTAAAAGGGGAAATGAAGCGGTTGTCCGCATTAGCAATTTTGGAGAGATGATTGCAGAGAGCGATATTCCGTTTATTTTTGAACGATTCTATCGAGCAGAGAAGTCTCGTTCACAGCATACAGGCGGTTCAGGCCTAGGTCTTGCCATTTCCAAAAGTATCGTCGAACGCCACAATGGCGTTATTTATGTAGAAAGCTCCCCGCTTCGGACGGATTTTATCACCTATTTCCCATTCTTCATAGAATCTTAAGAAAACTCTTGGCGGGTTCTTAAGATTTGGAAGATATCCTTGTGAGCACAAGGAGGGAATGACTATGCACAAACTTCGGACGGTTCGCATCCATTATCTTTATATTTTTATAGGGAGTGCTCTTTTGAGTGCTGCCTTTCTTTTTGCTGTCCAGCGGGCTGTTGCTTTGCTGTATTCTCATTATTCGGGGAAGTCAGGCGTCTTTTTTGTTCGTCTTATCCATTGGACCATTAATCATATTGGAACAATCCCTAGCGTCATAATTCTATTTGTTCTATTCTTCAGTGGGTTGTTTATTCTCCGTTCACAGAAAATTGCCGATGATTTGCACACGGTAATGATTGGAAGCTCAGAGTTAGCAGACAAGGGAGTAACAAAAGAAATCAAGGTCCTCTCTGGAGGAGAATTAGGCCAAATCGCCGCTAACCTGAATCGCATGCAAAGAATTGAAGTTCCGAATAGAGGCGTAGCAACAGAAACGATGCAGGACACACCAGCTGTAGCTTTATTGATAAGAACTCGGGCAATTCTCCGTGCTCTCCGTGAGGTAGAGGAGGCTGACAACACGGATGATGGGATGGAAGCCCAAGCACTTCTTGAAGCAGCGAGTGTTGAAGCCCGTAGTATGGAGCGGTTCTTAGAGAACCTGATTATAGAATCATGAATGCCGTTACCGAAAAAAAACAAAGTGTAGCCCATTCAGGCAAGGATGGCAGATGGATCGTGCGTACCCGGATACTCCGTCTGGGGTATTTATTATTTGATGGGAGTATCATTGGAATAATAATAGCGCTCGTAGGTTTGCTTTACGTATTTCAATACGGCGGGCAAGTGGTTAAACAGCAAGAGGATAAACTTCAGCTGCCGGAATCGAGCATCATTAAGACCTCGGACGGGACGACATTACGAATGATCCCTTTACCGGGCTCGGGGTATAGACATTCAGCGGAGCTGGAGGAAATGCCTGCATTATTGATAAATACGTTTTTAGCGGTGGAGGACCGACGCTTTTATAGCCACCAGGGATTAGATTATAAAGGGATTTCTCGCGCTTTTCTAAATAATATTGTGGATATGGATCTCTCTGAGGGCGGGAGTAGTATTACTCAGCAGCTAGCTCGCAATCTTTATTTGAACAGGAACAAGAATGTCATACGTAAGCTAAACGAAGCATCCATTGCTCTTGCATTGGAGAGGCAGTTATCAAAACGAGAGATTTTAGGGCTTTACCTCAATCAGATTTACATGGGGCGTGGACAATATGGAGTAAAGGCAGCTGCGGAGCGTTATTTCAGCGTATCCGATTTGAAAAAACTAGAAATATGGCAAATCGCCACCCTGGCGGGAATCCCTAAAGGACCGTCTATTTATAATCCGGTAGACAATAGTACATTATCCAAAACAAGAAGGAATCTCGTTCTACAGATCATGCTAGATCAAGGACTGATCACTAATGAACAAATGCGTGAGGCTAGAGATAAACAGTATCAACCTCCCGCCGCAAACAAAGAAGAAGTCATTGGTGTGCATTATGTGGACGCTACGCTTAAGGAAGCGGCTCAGATCACTGGGAAGTCTGTGGAGGAGCTTCGAACGGGTGGCTACACTATCGTTACAGGGTTGAACATTAAAGCACAGCAGGCGCTAGAGCAGGCTTTTCTAAAGGGTTCTTCTTTCCCGCCTGACGGAAAAGATCAGCAGGTAGAAGCAACTATGACCATAATGGATCATCGTACAGGTGAAGTGGTGGCACTAATTGGTGGGCGTGAACAAAATGAGGGGAGCTTGAACAGAGCTACAATTGATGCGCGGCAGCCAGGCTCCAGCTTCAAGCCGATCATTGATTATGGACCCGCGCTAGAGAGCGGGAAGTATAGCCCGAATAGTATACTGTCTGACCGAAAATACGCTTATGGCAATTATGTACCTGAGAATTTGAATGGTGTGTATCAAGGTCAAATCACAATGAGTATAGCGCTGCAAAAATCCGTGAATGCGCCAGCTGTTTGGCTTTTGAAGCAGGTTGGAATCTCTTCTGCACGGCAATTCGCAGCCAAATTAGGAATTGTACTGACGGAGGAGGATAACCATTTATCAATAGCTTTAGGAGGGCTTCATAATGGGGTATCGCCACTTAAAATGACACAAGCCTATGGTGTCTTTGCTAATGGAGGTAAATTCAATGAGGCTCATATGGTACGCACGATAATGGATTCAAAAGGGAAGGTTGTGTATTCACATCTCTCCGAATCACGGCAGGTAATATCGCAGCGAACCGCAGAGGCAATGACGATGATGCTACGTAATGTTGTCAATGAAGGAACGGGCAAAAAAGCGCAAATGAACAGACCTGTAGCGGGGAAAACCGGAACAACCCAATTGGATCTGCCAGGCGTGAGCAAGAAAGCTAACCGGGATTTGTGGTTTGTTGGTTATACTTCGGAATGGACAGCTGCAGTGTGGATGGGGTTTGATCGTACAAATAAGGATAATTATATGACAGAGGGCAGCGGGAAGGCTGCCGCTCTATTTTCTACAGTTATGAGTAAGGCGTTAAGTGGTTACTGATGTTACTGATGTTACTGATGTTACTGATGTTACTGATGTTACTGGTGTTACTGATGTTTATTGAGCGGCCCATTCTTCTAGTTTCTCGTCTCTAGGAAGCAGGAGAGCAAGGAAACCCAAAAGAGGTAGGAATCCACAAGCTATAAACACTTTTGAAATTCCAATGCTGTCAATCAGATTGCCGAGTACCAAGGAGCCAATTCCTCCGAGCCCAAAAGCAAGACCAGTGATTAACCCTGAAACTGTTCCGATATTGCCTGGATAAAGCATCTGAGCATAGATTACAGTAACAGAGAAGCTGGACAAAAGGATGAAGCCGCCAATCAGTAAGAGTATAGCTGCCCACATTTGGTTCACGAAGGGTAGAGCCAGTGCGAAGGGCACTGTTCCGACCATAGAGAGAAGAATGAGATTACGCCGTCCGAAGCGGTCTGCCAGTGGGCCTCCAAAGAATGTACCGACAGCTCCAGCTGCCAGATACATAAAAATATAGATTTGGGCCTTATCAAGCGTCATTTGATATTTGTCCATTAAATAGAAAGCGTAGTAACTGCCGATAGAAGCGCCGTACCAAGATCTTACAAAGACTAGGAAAACGAGGATGATTGTTGCCGTTCGAATACTTTTGCGTCGGGCAGGATCGATTGCACGAGCTGTTGATTTTTTATGAAACGTATATCCCGCATCCAGCATCTCTCGATACCAGCGAGCGACATAGGTCTGGACGGCAATTCCGGCAGCCGCAACGATAGTGAAGCCAAGAGCGCCGATCTGCCCAAAGGGAATGAATATCCATTTCGTGAGCATTGGTCCTAAAGATTGTCCAGCATTGCCGCCGACTTGAAAAATAGATTGCGAAAGACCTTTCCGCTGACCGGCAGCCATATGAGCAACACGCATACCTTCCGGATGAAAGGTAGCAGATCCGAAACCGATTAGCATGACGGAAAACAATACAAGGATATAGTTGTTGGCATAAGCCAATAAAAGTACGCCTAGAAATGTGCTGCACATACCCAGTGGTAACAATATAGGACGAGGCTTACGATCAGCCGCATACCCAATGACTGGTTGGATCACAGAGGACGTCATGTTTAAGGCAAAGGAGATCCACCCGATCTGAGCGAAGGAGAGCATCAAGTTATCTTTGAGAATAGGAAAGATTGCTGGGATGACTGCCTGAATAGAATCGTTAAATAAATGAACAAAGCTGACAGCCAGCAAAATCTTATAGATTGTTGCTTGCTGCAGATTACGCTGCTCCTTGTCCTTGGTGTTTGTTTGGGCCGCAGCACTAGATGGATTGTTTTTCATTTAGACTCCTCTCATACGTATTATTAGAAGTTAATATATGGGATTACGATAAATTCTATTTAGCCATAAATTAAGGATTATTGGAATCAATTTGTGTTGGTTTGTGCTAGTTTGAAAGTATTTATTCGTAGATTATTTTTTATTTCAAAAAAAGCTTGCAAACATAAGAACAGCATGGTATATTATCTCTTGTGCTTATGACGCATCGAACGAATGAAACACAAACGATGAAAAAATAAGTTGACAAGAAATACGACAACATGATATACTCTAATTCCTGTGCAAGAGACATTGAATGTCGAAATGCTAGGAGCAAGTTCTTTGAAAACTGAACAAATGGAACGCGTTAATTTTTAAAAGATTCATTTAATGAATCGTCAGTTTCAAAATGAGCATATCGCTCTTTTCAATACTAATTGGAGAGTTTGATCCTGGCTCAGGACGAACGCTGGCGGCGTGCCTAATACATGCAAGTCGAGCGGAGTCATTTTGAAAGCTTGCTTTCAAAATGACTTAGCGGCGGACGGGTGAGTAACACGTAGGCAACCTGCCCCTTAGACTGGGATAACTACCGGAAACGGTAGCTAATACCGGATAATTTCTTTTTTCTCCTGAAGAAAGAATGAAAGACGGAGCAATCTGTCACTGAGGGATGGGCCTGCGGCGCATTAGCTAGTTGGTGGGGTAACGGCCCACCAAGGCGACGATGCGTAGCCGACCTGAGAGGGTGAACGGCCACACTGGGACTGAGACACGGCCCAGACTCCTACGGGAGGCAGCAGTAGGGAATCTTCCGCAATGGACGAAAGTCTGACGGAGCAACGCCGCGTGAGTGATGAAGGTTTTCGGATCGTAAAGCTCTGTTGCCAGGGAAGAACGTCCGGTAGAGTAACTGCTATCGGAGTGACGGTACCTGAGAAGAAAGCCCCGGCTAACTACGTGCCAGCAGCCGCGGTAATACGTAGGGGGCAAGCGTTGTCCGGAATTATTGGGCGTAAAGCGCGCGCAGGCGGTCATTTAAGTCTGGTGTTTAAACCTTGGGCTCAACCTGAGGTCGCACTGGAAACTGGGTGACTTGAGTACAGAAGAGGAAAGTGGAATTCCACGTGTAGCGGTGAAATGCGTAGATATGTGGAGGAACACCAGTGGCGAAGGCGACTTTCTGGGCTGTAACTGACGCTGAGGCGCGAAAGCGTGGGGAGCAAACAGGATTAGATACCCTGGTAGTCCACGCCGTAAACGATGAGTGCTAGGTGTTAGGGGTTTCGATACCCTTGGTGCCGAAGTTAACACAGTAAGCACTCCGCCTGGGGAGTACGGTCGCAAGACTGAAACTCAAAGGAATTGACGGGGACCCGCACAAGCAGTGGAGTATGTGGTTTAATTCGAAGCAACGCGAAGAACCTTACCAGGTCTTGACATCCCTCTGAATCCACTAGAGATAGTGGCGGCCTTCGGGACAGAGGAGACAGGTGGTGCATGGTTGTCGTCAGCTCGTGTCGTGAGATGTTGGGTTAAGTCCCGCAACGAGCGCAACCCTTAACTTTAGTTGCCAGCAGGTAAGGCTGGGCACTCTAGAGTGACTGCCGGTGACAAACCGGAGGAAGGTGGGGATGACGTCAAATCATCATGCCCCTTATGACCTGGGCTACACACGTACTACAATGGCCGGTACAACGGGAAGCGAAACCGCGAGGTGAAGCCAATCCCATCAAAGCCGGTCTCAGTTCGGATTGCAGGCTGCAACTCGCCTGCATGAAGTCGGAATTGCTAGTAATCGCGGATCAGCATGCCGCGGTGAATACGTTCCCGGGTCTTGTACACACCGCCCGTCACACCACGAGAGTTTACAACACCCGAAGTCGGTGGGGTAACCCGCAAGGGAGCCAGCCGCCGAAGGTGGGGTAGATGATTGGGGTGAAGTCGTAACAAGGTAGCCGTATCGGAAGGTGCGGCTGGATCACCTCCTTTCTATGGAGAATCGTCTTCTGCAATGAAGACATTCAAATCGGAAGTTAAACTTCCAAAATCATTTAACGCGTATCCATTTGTTCGGTTTTGATGGAATTTGCGGGGCCATAGCTCAGCTGGGAGAGCGCCTGCCTTGCAAGCAGGAGGTCAGCGGTTCGATCCCGCTTGGCTCCACCAACAAACTTCATCTTTTTGTTATGTCTAGAATATTTTTAAACTTGATCCTTGAAAACTGGATACCGAAACGAATTTGCGTTTTAGAACATCTTTTAGCTAAAACTTGTGTAAACAAGTACGTTAGTTATTAGCTGGAAGCGAAGATTTTCAATTGTGCGAACAAGCGAAACATCGGAGCGAAGGTTAAGCTAATAAGAGCACACGGAGGATGCCTAGGCGCCAGGAGCCGACGAAGGACGTGGCGAACAACGAAACTGCCTCGGGGAGCTGTAAGCAAGCTTTGATCCGGGGGTGTCCGAATGGGGAAACCCAGCTGTGGTAATTCGCAGTTACTCATCTCTGAACACATAGGAGATGTAGAGGCAGACCAGGGGAACTGAAACATCTAAGTACCCTGAGGAAGAGAAAACAATAGTGATTCCGTCAGTAGCGGCGAGCGAACGCGGAACAGCCTAAACCTAAGAGCTTGCTCTTAGGGGTTGTGGGACGTCTCACATGGAGTTACAAAGGAATATGGTAGGCGAAGAGGTCTGGAAAGGCCCGCGATAGAGGTAAAAGCCCTGTAGCCTAAACTGTGTTCTCTCCGAGACGGATCCCGAGTAGTGCGGGGCACGTGAAACCCCGTATGAATCCAGCAGGACCATCTGCTAAGGCTAAATACTACCTGGCGACCGATAGTGAAACAGTACCGTGAGGGAAAGGTGAAAAGCACCCCGGAAGGGGAGTGAAATAGAACCTGAAACCGTGTGCTTACAAAAAGTCAGAGCCCTATTAATGGGTGATGGCGTGCCTTTTGTAGAATGAACCGGCGAGTTACGTTTAACATGCAAGGTTAAGTCGAGAAGACGGAGCCGCAGCGAAAGCGAGTCTGAATAGGGCGATTGAGTATGTGGACGTAGACCCGAAACCGTGTGATCTACCCCTGTCCAGGGTGAAGGTGCGGTAACACGCACTGGAGGCCCGAACCCACGCATGTTGAAAAATGCGGGGATGAGGTGGGGGTAGCGGAGAAATTCCAATCGAACTCGGAGATAGCTGGTTCTCCCCGAAATAGCTTTAGGGCTAGCCTCGGTATAAGAGTAGTGGAGGTAGAGCACTGATTGGGTGCGGGGTCCGCAAGGATTACCAAGCTCAGTCAAACTCCGAATGCCATATACTTATTGCCGGGAGTCAGACAGTGAGTGCTAAGATCCATTGTCAAAAGGGAAACAGCCCAGACCATCAGCTAAGGTCCCCAAGTGTGTGTTAAGTGGGAAAGGATGTGGAGTTGCACAGACAACCAGGATGTTGGCTTAGAAGCAGCCACCATTGAAAGAGTGCGTAATAGCTCACTGGTCGAGTGACTCTGCGCCGAAAATGTAACGGGGCTAAACACACCACCGAAGCTATGGCTAGATACGTATGTATCTGGGGTAGGGGAGCGTTGTATGTGGGTTGAAGGTGTACCGTAAGGAGCGCTGGACAGCATACAAGTGAGAATGCCGGTATGAGTAACGAAAAGATCAGTGAGAATCTGATCCGCCGAAAGCCCAAGGTTTCCTGAGGAAGGCTCGTCCGCTCAGGGTAAGTCGGGACCTAAGGCGAGGCCGAAAGGCGTAGTCGAAGGACAACAGTTTGAAATTACTGTACCACCGTAATCCGCTATGAGCGATGGGGTGACGCAGGAGGGTAGTGACGCGGACTGATGGATATGTCCGTCTAAGCAGTGAGGCTGATGTGTAGGCAAATCCGCACATCATTAAGGCTGGGCTGTGATGGGGAGCGAAAATTACAGTAGCGAAGGTCATGATCTCACACTGCCAAGAAAAGCCTCTAGCCAGGAGAAGGTGCCCGTACCGCAAACCGACACAGGTAGGCGAGAAGAGAATTCTAAGGCGCGCGGAAGAACTCTCGTTAAGGAACTCGGCAAAATGACCCCGTAACTTCGGGAGAAGGGGTGCCCCGGTAGTGTGAATAGCACGAGGGGGCCGCAGTGAAAAGGCCCAAGCGACTGTTTAGCAAAAACACAGGTCTGTGCGAAGCCGCAAGGCGAAGTATACGGGCTGACGCCTGCCCGGTGCTGGAAGGTTAAGGGGAGTGGTTAGGGGTAACCCGAAGCTATGAACCGAAGCCCCAGTAAACGGCGGCCGTAACTATAACGGTCCTAAGGTAGCGAAATTCCTTGTCAGGTAAATTCTGACCCGCACGAATGGCGTAACGACTTGGGCGCTGTCTCAACGAGAGATCCGGTGAAATTTTAATACCTGTGAAGATGCAGGTTACCCGCGACAAGACGGAAAGACCCCATGGAGCTTTACTGCAGCTTGATATTGAATTTGGGTACGATCTGTACAGGATAGGTGGGAGCCGTAGAAATCGGAGCGCAAGCTTCGGTGGAGGCGCCGTTGGGATACCACCCTGATCGTATCTAGGTTCTAACCTAGTACCCTTACCGGGTACGGGGACCGTGTCAGGCGGGCAGTTTGACTGGGGCGGTCGCCTCCTAAAGAGTAACGGAGGCGTTCCAAGGTTCCCTCAGAATGGTTGGAAATCATTCGAAGAGTGCAAAGGCATAAGGGAGCTTGACTGCGAGACCTACAAGTCGAGCAGGGACGAAAGTCGGACTTAGTGATCCGGTGGTACCGCATGGAAGGGCCATCGCTCAACGGATAAAAGCTACCCTGGGGATAACAGGCTTATCTCCCCCAAGAGTCCACATCGACGGGGAGGTTTGGCACCTCGATGTCGGCTCATCGCATCCTGGGGCTGAAGTAGGTCCCAAGGGTTGGGCTGTTCGCCCATTAAAGCGGTACGCGAGCTGGGTTCAGAACGTCGTGAGACAGTTCGGTCCCTATCTGTCGTGGGCGCAGGAAATTTGAGAGGAGCTGTCCTTAGTACGAGAGGACCGGGATGGACGTACCGCTGGTGCACCAGTTGTTCCGCCAGGAGCATGGCTGGGTAGCTACGTACGGACGGGATAAGCGCTGAAAGCATCTAAGCGTGAAGCCCCCCTCAAGATGAGATTTCCCAATTAGTAAGACCCCTTGAAGACGACGAGGTAGATAGGTTGGAGGTGGAAGTGCAGTAATGCATGGAGCTGACCAATACTAATCGGTCGAGGGCTTATCCTATACTTAAAACGCAAATTCAATTCGGATTCAGTTTTCAGGCATCAAGCCTGTAACCAATAAGCTGCATGTTCTTTTGAAGGACTGATATTTTCGCAGCGATTTCGAGAAGCGGAAGCTTCGAAAAATCATGTTTGGTGGCGATAGCGGAGGGGTTCCACGCGTACCCATCCCGAACACGACCGTTAAGCCCTCCAGCGCCGATGGTACTTGGACCGAAGGGTCCTGGGAGAGTAGGACGTTGCCAAGCACAATTAGACCACTGTTGAGTAATCGACAGTGGCTTTTTTGCGTTTATTATAGACTGTGGAAAACTTGTGGATAAACTTTTGGATTTGCAGAAAAAGTTACGCACATGTGGATAGATGATTGAAAGAGAAATAACCCCTAAATAGTGTGGATTAAATACATATTTATATGGATCTGTCAACAGAAAACCTAAGTAGTACACGGGTTGCTGTGGATATAACCGGGATTATGTGGATAGAGCTATTGATAAGTGGATAACTATTTTAACTTGGATGTGACAAGATTTCAAGACTATTTTTAAAACTGCATAGAGCTGTGGATAACTAAAAATAAAGTTATAAATAATGCGATAGATTAGCGCGCAATTGACGCTCTTGTTATACTTATCCTAAATAGTAATCTTATAAAGGATGAGGTGAGTTTGTGGTAATAAGACAGTTACGTTCAGAAGAATTCGATGCAAGCATGAACTTGTCAGAATATGCTTTTCAGTACAAGCTTCCTAGTGAAAAAAGGGCAAGTGCTAAGGAAAGATTCAAGGCTGAACAGGTATGGGGTGCTTTTGAGAACGGAACATTGGAAGCTAAATTGACGATTATACCTTTCCAAGTCTACATACAGGGCAGAGTGGTACCTATGGGTGGTATAGCAGGAGTGGCTACATGGCCAGAGAACCGCAGACAAGGACATGTGGCAAATCTATTGTCTCATGCGCTGCATACGATGAATGAGGCAGGTCAAACGCTCTCTTTTCTACACCCGTTCTTGATTCCGTTTTATCGTAAATTTGGCTGGGAGGTTTATTGTGAATATAAGAAATACTCTATTCCAGTAGCGAAGTTTCCCAAAAAGGTCGAAGTTGAGGGCAAGGTTAAACGGGATATAAAAGATATCGAAGTATTAGATAGCCTATACAATCGATTCGTTGTCAGATATAACGGGACACTTAAGCGCGATTTGGACTGGTGGGAGAACTCTGTTCTAGATGATGAAGGAAAGAGTGCAGTATTTTACTCCAAGAGTGGTGAACCAGAGGGATATGTGCTGTATAAGGTAGAGAACAGAGAACTGGTTATTGATGAATTTGTTTTTTTGAATGAACAAGCTCGGCAGGGGTTGTGGACATTTCTTGCGAACCATGATTCGATGGTGACCGGTGCATCCTTAAAGCTAGTGCCTTCGGATGACATGTTACCTTTCTTGCTGCCAGATCCACGTATAGGACAAGAGAATTATCCTTATTTTATGGGGCGGATTGTTAATGCCAAGTCATTCATTGAAACTTACGCCTTCAGAGGAAATAGTAGTCAAAAGAAGCAGCTAATATATATCGAAGATAAGTATGCACCTTGGAATGATGGGTTATGGGCATGGAATATCTCTAATGAGGGCTCGGCTACTTTGATACGAGTGGAAGGGGAACGGGCGGAAGCAGACTTGAGCTGTGATATAGGCACTTTGACGGCCTTGATGCTTGGATACAAACGACCAACAGAGATGGCTCGTTATGGAAGTGTCTCTGGCCACGCAGCAGCACTGGAATGGTTTGAAGAAATTATTCCACAAGCACAGACAGCTTTATTTGATCATTTTTAAAAATATAAGAAAGTATAAGTTTCACGCTATACATTATCCTTATATTTCTCGCATAAACGCTTATCGCCCTAATAAGGATACCGAAGGCGTTTATACTTGACAAAAATTAGGCTCTCCCCTTCGAAAGAAGTTGGGAGAGTTCTTTATTTCCGAATACATTCGCTGAAAAAAGTGAAAAATAAGAGAATCCACTTGGAATTAGCACAGAATATGTTATAATATTAAAAAGTCAAAGAAAGTCAAAGTCAACGAAGCATAATGACAGCGATCCGATCCTCTGAACACGTGGGATTATCCACAAATGTTTAAGTTCAATTAAAGACCATTGTCATTATGAATGCAAGTTGCAATCGGTATTATAAAGATTTAAGCACTGGAGGATGAGTGATGCGCAATATCTCTGATATTATCGAACAATATCTGAAGAATATTTTGCATGAAAGTCCCGAAGGTACGGTGGAAATCCAGCGAAATGACCTGGCGGACCAGTTCTCATGCGTACCGTCACAGATCAATTATGTCATCAGTACACGCTTTACTCTGGAAAAAGGTTATGTGGTGGAAAGTAAGCGTGGTGGCGGGGGATATATTCGTATTCAACGTTTTGAATTACCACCAAACGTGGCACTGCATGCCCATTTAAACCATACTATAGGTGGCGGGATTGATCAGAACGCTGCTGAAGGGCTGATTTATCAGCTGGAGGAAGCTGGTTTTCTAAGTAAGCGTGAAGCGTGCCTTATGCGCGCTGCTGTTTCTCGGGAATGCCTAACGGTTAAGATTCCATACCGGGATGAGATTCGTGCCAAGATTATGAAGGCGATGTTAATCTCTTTGTTAGGCAAATAATTGTCAACCATAAGGGAGGGGCTTTCGCTTATGCAATGCCAGGAATGTGGCGTCAAGCCGGCAACACTCCACTTCACTAAGATCGTGAATGGAGAGAAGACGGAGTTTCATATCTGCGAGAGCTGTGCACGGGAGAAGGGTGAACTCATTCCCGGAACGGCTGGAGGATTCTCCATCCACAGTCTGCTCTCAGGTCTGCTTGATCTTGAAGGTGCCGGCAAGGAGAAGTCGGCTGCAACGAAGACAACGCAGAGTCTGCAATGTGAGAATTGTGGGATGACGTACTCCCAGTTTAGTAAATTAGGCCGTTTTGGCTGTAGCTCCTGTTATGAATATTTTAACAGCGCACTGGACCCGCTTTTTAAGCGAGTGCACGGCAGTACTTCACATGTAGGTAAGATTCCGAAACGTGCAGGAGCTCAGATTGTGTTTAGACGCCAAATTGATGAACTCAAGCAGGAATTACAGCAAAGTATTACACAAGAAGAATTCGAGAAAGCAGCGGAGCTGCGAGATCAGATTCGTAAACTTGAAAAAGAAATAGCACAAGAGTAAAGTCTTTGATATATAGGGGGGATATGACATGTCAAGTCTCCGATTTACTGAACAAGCGCTTAGTGATTGGATGCGTTCTGGAGGTAGTCATTCTGAGATTGTAATTAGCAGTCGTATGCGTATTGCCCGTAATCTAGAGCATCTTCCGTTCCCAATGCTGGCTTCCTTAGAGCAATCGGAAGAAGTATTAGAGCTACTGGCTCCTGTGTTTCATGAGGAAGCAGCTGCAGATTTCGGATCTTTTCAACTCCTAAAGCTTGATGAAGTGAATGAACTGGACAAAAAGGTACTGGTTGAGAAGCATCTAATCAGTCCTAACTTGGCTAATGATTCGCGCAGTGCGGCTGTCTTATTAAATGAAGATGAGTCGGTCAGCATCATGATTAACGAAGAGGACCATCTGCGAATCCAATGTCTGTTTCCTGGTCTTCAGGTTAGAGAAGCATGGGATCGTGCGACGGCGATCGATGATATATTCGAGGCAGCTGTCAATTACGCTTTTGATGATAAAAGAGGATATTTGACTAGTTGTCCCACCAATGTTGGTACTGGGCTTCGTGCCTCGGTAATGCTGCATCTACCAGCGCTTGTAATGACTCATCAGATCAATCGCATATTGTCTGCAGTAAACCAAGTGGGATTGACTGTAAGAGGAATTTACGGTGAGGGTAGCGAAGCAGTAGGGAACATCTTTCAAATTTCTAATCAGATCACTCTCGGTCAAACGGAAAGTGAAATTATAGAGAACCTTCACAGTGTAGTTACCCAGATTATAGAGCATGAGCGAAATGCACGTGAACGGTTGCTTGTTGATTCCGCCCTGAGAATAACAGACCGAGTGAAACGTTCTTACGGAATTTTATGTTATGCAGCTCTTATGGAGCTTAAAGAATCTGCTCAACGCCTGTCTGATGTGAGACTTGGGGTTGACCTTGGCATTCTGGAAGGTCTTTCGATTTCAGTGCTTAATGAACTTAACGTTAAGACACAGCCAGGATTTCTGCAAAAGATGTTCGGCGATGAGCTGAACGCTACTGAACGAGATATGTATCGGGCAAAACTGCTCCGAGAGACACTGGGAACACAACATTAATATAGATATTTATTATTCATGGAGGTGCAGGAGATATGATGTTTGGAAGATTTACGGAACGCGCACAAAAAGTGCTAGCGCTGGCGCAGGAAGAAGCTGTTCGTTTAGGACACAACAATATTGGTACAGAACATATTTTGCTCGGACTTATTCGTGAAGGAGACGGCATTGCTGCTAAGGCATTAATAGCTTTAGGGCTAGGTCTTGAAAAAATCCAGGACGAAGTGGAGACACTGATTGGCAGAGGTCAAGAACAGCCTACGAACATTGCTTATACTCCTCGCGCTAAAAAAGTGATTGAGCTGTCGATGGACGAAGCCCGCAAATTGGGTCATACGTATGTTGGCACTGAGCATATTTTGCTTGGACTTATCCGTGAAGGGGAAGGTGTCGCGGCTCGTGTGCTTAATAACCTCGGCATCAGCTTGAACAAAGCTCGTCAACAAGTTCTTCAGCTCCTAGGAAGCAGCGAGGCTGCCTCTAGTCATAGCGGGACTCCGGCTAACGTCAGCACACCGACCCTAGATGGTCTTGCGCGCGATTTGACCGCCTATGCTAAGGAGGGCAATCTAGATCCAGTTATCGGCCGTAGTAAAGAAATTGAACGTGTTATTCAGGTACTGAGTCGCCGGACTAAGAATAACCCGGTACTGATCGGTGAACCTGGTGTTGGTAAAACAGCTATCGCTGAAGGACTTGCACAAAAGATTATCAATAATGAAATCCCAGAAACACTTCGCGACAAACGCGTCATGACGCTCGACATGGGCTCAGTAGTGGCTGGAACAAAATATCGCGGTGAGTTTGAAGACCGCCTCAAGAAAATTATGGATGAGATTCGCCAAGCAGGTAATATCGTGCTCTTTATCGATGAGCTTCATACGCTAATCGGTGCTGGTGGCGCGGAAGGTGCGATTGACGCATCTAACATTCTGAAACCGGCGTTAGCCCGTGGAGAACTTCAGTGCATTGGTGCGACTACGCTTGACGAATATCGTAAATATATTGAAAAAGATGCAGCATTGGAGCGTCGTTTCCAACCGATTACGGTGGATCAACCTTCTCCAGAGGAAGCGGTCCAAATTCTTTTCGGACTTCGCGATCGTTATGAAGCGCATCACCGTGTGAAGATTACGGATGAAGCTATAGTGGAAGCAGTGAAGTTGTCCGACCGTTACATCCCGGACCGTTTCCTGCCAGATAAAGCGATTGACCTTATCGATGAAGCAGGATCTAAAGTAAGGCTTCACTCTTACACCATCCCGCCAAATCTGAAGGAACTTGAGATGCGCTTGGATGATATCCGTAAGGAGAAGGATTCCGCAGTGCAGAGTCAAGAGTTTGAAAAAGCGGCAGCCTTGCGTGATACAGAGCAAAAAATCCGTGAAGAGCTTGATACGACTAAGAATCAATGGAAAGAAAAACAGGGTCGCACGGATTCAGAGGTTACACCTGAAGACATCGCACAGGTTGTAGCTAGCTGGACGGGTATACCTGTAAGCAAGCTGAAGGAAGAGGAGACCGACCGTCTACTTAACATGGAGGCTTTACTGCATGAACGAGTGATCGGTCAGGACGAAGCTGTTAAGGCAGTTAGCCGGGCACTACGCCGTGCGCGTGCGGGTCTTAAAGATCCGAAACGTCCAATGGGTTCCTTTATCTTCCTCGGTCCTACTGGTGTAGGTAAAACTGAGTTGGCTCGTGCATTGGCTGAAGCCATGTTCGGCGATGAGAATGCGGTCATTCGTATTGATATGTCGGAATACATGGAGAAGCACTCCACGTCCCGCTTAGTCGGTGCCCCTCCTGGATATGTTGGCTATGAAGAAGGTGGCCAATTAACCGAGAAGGTACGCCGTAAACCTTATTCTGTAGTGCTGCTTGATGAAATTGAAAAAGCGCACCCAGAAGTATTCAATATTCTGCTGCAAGTTCTTGAAGACGGTCGTTTGACTGACTCTAAAGGACGGGTAGTCGATTTCCGTAATACATTAATTATTCTGACTTCTAACGTAGGCGCACAAGCGATCAAGAAGAATTCGACACTTGGATTCACAGCTGTGCAAGATGCTGGAGCAGAATACGGTAATATGAAGGGCAAGGTTATGGAAGAGCTTAAGAAGAGCTTCCGTCCTGAGTTCTTGAACCGGATTGACGAAATCATCGTCTTCCATTCCCTCGATGAGAAGCATATTGCTGAAATCGTTACATTGATGTCTGATGAGCTGCGCAAGCGGCTGCGTGAATATGATGTTGATTTCGTTCTCACAGATGCGGCGAAGGCTTTCCTGGCTAAGGAAGGTTACGACCCAGCCTTTGGTGCACGTCCATTACGTCGTGCGATTCAGAAGCATATTGAAGACCGTCTTTCCGAGGAATTGTTGAGAGGAAATATCCAAAAGGGTGATTCGCTCAACATTGATGAAGTTGGCGGAGAACTTGTAGTGAATAAAGTGGATGCTCCTGTAGCTCCATTGCTTGAAAAAGAAGTAGAATCCGAATAAAAAAACGGAATAAAAAAAGCTTCCGCTCCTCAGTTTATAGAGGGGCGGAAGCTTTTTTAATATAAATTTATCACTTAAAAATATACATTTAGTACAAATTCCGAATGACCTTTCGTTAAAGGGGCAGAAATGGTAAACTTTCATTAGAAGAAAATATCCGCAATTTAAAAGTTCGGACCGTAAGGAGAACAAATGGCTAAACCAAAAACTAAATTTTTTTGCACCGATTGTGGATACGAATCGCCAAAATGGTTCGGAAAATGTCCCGGGTGCCAAGCTTGGAACTCCATGGTGGAGGAAACGGAAAGCGTAGTCAAAACACAGGGAATGAATGCCCCTATTTTTCATAGTAAAGAAAAGGCACAATCGATCATAAGTATAGAAAGTGACAAGGAACCGCGCATACTGACAGGTATAGGTGAGCTTAACCGTGTTCTCGGTGGGGGGATCGTACCAGGATCGCTGGTACTAGTAGGGGGAGACCCAGGAATCGGTAAATCTACGCTCTTATTACAGACGTCGCATGCTCTGACAACTCAGGGATTGCGAGTGCTGTACATTTCGGGCGAAGAATCGGTAAGGCAAACTAAACTACGTGCGGATCGCCTCGGTGCGTTGTCAGCTGAGCTATATGTACTATGTGAGACGAATATGGAAAGCATAGAAGAAGCGATTGAACAAATTCAGCCGCAATTTCTTGTTATCGATTCGATTCAGACTGTATTTATGCCAGAAGTAACTAGTGCGCCAGGCAGTGTGACCCAGGTTCGGGAATGTACGACAAGATTTATGCGTATCGCTAAGATTCGGGGAATTGCTACAGTTCTCGTTGGGCATGTCACCAAGGAAGGCGCTATTGCAGGCCCACGGATGCTTGAACATATGGTGGATTGTGTGCTGTATTTTGAGGGAGAGCGGCATCATACGTATAGACTCCTGCGGGCTGTAAAGAACCGCTTCGGTTCAACGAATGAAATCGGCATTTTCGAAATGGGTGAAGTGGGTCTAACAGAAGTAGAAAATCCATCGGAGCTCTTCTTATCGGAGCGTCCACTCGGCGTAGCCGGATCTACAGTCGTGGCTAGTATGGAAGGGACTAGACCGGTGCTTGTTGAGCTTCAGGCTCTTATCGCTGCCACTCATTTCCCCTCCCCACGCCGGGTGTGCACAGGTATGGATCACCAGCGGATGGCACTCATTATCGCTGTACTTGAGAAGCGGATGGGCATGTTCCTGCAAAATCAGGATGCATACCTTAATGTTGCTGGAGGAGTGAAGCTGGATGAACCGGCGATTGATTTAGCAGTAGCTGTTAGTATCGCTTCCAGCTTTCGTGATATTTCAACAAAACCTTACGATGTTTTCTTCGGTGAAGTAGGACTTACAGGTGAAGTAAGAGGTGTTTCACGCGCGGAAATGCGTGTGAAGGAGGCCGCGAAGCTAGGCTTCCGGCGGGTGATCATGCCAGAGAAAAGTTTGAAGGGCTGGAAGCACCCGCAAGATATCCAGATTATTGGCGTCAGTACCGTAGCAGATGCACTATCGGTCGCGTTAGATTAGGGGGCACAGGGATTATGAAAGAATATAACCAATTAGAGAATATGAATGATCTGCTCAGACTGGCGGCACCGGGGACACCCTTTCGGGAAGGTCTTGAGAATGTGCTGCGAGCTAAGACGGGAGCACTAATCGTCGTTGGGTATAGTCCTGAGGTGATGGAGGTAGTGGATGGAGGATTCTCCATTAACTGCGATTTTTCACCCAATTATTTATATGAGCTCGCCAAAATGGACGGTGCCATTATTCTTAGTGAGGATTTGAAACGAATTTTGTATGCAAATACACAGCTAATTCCGGATTCGTCCATCTCTTCAATCGAGACAGGCATTCGTCACCGGACCGCCGAGCGCGTAGCGAAGCAAACAGGTAAACTGGTTGTTTCTATTTCACAGCGCCGCAATATCATTACCCTGTATCAAGGTTCCATTCGGTATGCGTTAAAAGAAATCGGAGCTATTTTGGCTAAAGCTAATCAAGCGATTCAGACCCTCGAAAAGTACAAAGCGGTTCTTACACAAGGACTGACGAATTTGTCTGCTTCGGAGTATGAGGGAATCGTCACCGTAGCTGAAGTGGTCGGAGTGATTCAGCGGGTAGAGATGGTTCTACGCATAAAAATGGAGATCAAACGATATATAAATGAACTAGGCAATGAAGGACGCTTAATCAGCATGCAGATGGAAGAACTGGTTGGAAATACAGAGGAAGAAGCATGGCTCCTATACAGAGACTATGCTAAGGAAGAGCAAGAAGATAAAATTCGTGAAATTATTGCCGGTCTCAAACGTATTAGTGATGATGACCTAATGGATGACAACCATATTGCTCGATTGCTGGGCTACTCTTCTACGGCAATTTCTTCCGAAGAGGTGGTTACTCCGCGTGGATATCGTCTGCTCAACAAGATTCCGCGGCTTCCAAATGTGATCATTCATAATCTGGTGGAGCGGTTTGAAATGCTGCCTAATTTGATGTCTGCAAGCATAGCTGAACTGGATGAAGTGGACGGAATTGGGGAGGTGCGGGCTCGTAATATTCAGGATGGGCTCAAACGTTTACAGAAGCAAGTTCTTATTGACAGGCAAATGTAAATAACATACAATCACGTAATATTGGAGCTGTTTAAGGCCAATGTGAGAAAATTGAGGTGAAGGAATGATACAAAAATCAATTCCGAGTCTTTTTACCATAGGTAACTTGATGCTCGGAATGTTTGGTATCATGATGGCGTTTGACGGTAAAGTTAGCATGGCCGCTATCATGGTTATTATTGCTATGCTGTTAGACGGATTGGATGGCCGAGTTGCTCGTGCACTTAAATGTGAGAGTGAATTTGGTAAGGAACTGGACTCTTTGTCTGATGTCGTTTCTTTTGGAGTAGCACCGGCTGTTATTATGTACGTCTCAAGCCTGCATGATTTAAATTCTGCATTAGCCTGGACAGTAACTGCAATTTTCCCGGTGTTTGGTGCATTGCGCCTAGCTCGCTTTAATGTTCATCCAGGAGTTCCTGGTTATTTCATCGGATTGCCAATTCCTGCTGCTGGTGGTGTACTTGCCACATTAGCTCTTTTTAATAAAGATGTTTCTGCTCCATTTATGATCGTGGCTACATTGCTCTTATCATATTTGATGGTCAGCACTGTTAAATATCCTAATTTTAAGAAGGTTGGATTACCTAAAAAAGTGGTTGTCGGAGCGCCAGTAGTCATTGTTGTTGCCGTGGCTGTTGCTGTTGTGTTCCCTGAACAAATTGCTAAGCTAATCTTCGTCTTACTTGGGATTTACGCGTTATATGGTTTTAAACAAAACATCGATCGATTGACAGCCAGACGCCGTCACCGTCGTAGAAGACGTTCTGAAGATAAAGTGTATCACTCGAAGAACGGTTAAAGCAGTCTTGTAGTAAGGTTGAACTAATATAATTATAGCTAGAGGCTTTGTCGTCCTTAGGGGATGGCAAAGCCTTTTTGCAATTCCAGCGCTACCCCAAGTTTATCGTCTTGAAAATTGGAACATACTGGTGAGGTATAGATCATTCAAGGATGAATAAAAAGGAGGTGCGTTAGGTTATGTGGAAAAAAGTGATATTGTCTTTTGCTTTAATATGTGGTGCTTGGTCTGGTTTTTCGCTATACCATGCGCTTGAAAGAGGATTCCCCAAGGGGATGGAAAAGCTGAGTGAAAGTTTACCTGTAGAGGGAAGCATTTTATTTACGGTGCTGGGTGCCATTATTTTTTTGTTTGCGGGGTCTTTATGCGCGGAATGGGGAGGTTCAAAACTGCGGGAGGCGGTTCTGTACTGTTCGCGTATACCAATGAATGAATTGGCTGCAGGTGCAGCTGGGCTTACAGGGGGGCTTTTGCTATCTCTTCTGTTATATCCTGCTATGATTTGGCTTGGAAAAGCTGGGCAGTTGCTGCAGGTACCCGTTACGTTAGCTTTTGGATATATGGGGCTGCGGATCGGTCTGGAGAAAAAAGAGGAACTAGCTGCACTTTGGACAACTGGACGCTGGGGGCAAGCGGCTGAACCGGAAGGTCGTGGCCTGGAGGAGCATAAAATCCTCGATACAAGCGTTATTATTGATGGTCGGATCGCCGACATTTGCAAAACTGGATTTATTGAGGGAACGATTGTCATACCGGAATTCGTACTTGAGGAGCTCCAGCATATCGCAGATTCTTCCGATCTACTGAAACGTAATCGCGGACGGCGGGGACTTGATATTCTCAATAAAATCCAAAAAGAGCTCGATGTGAAGGTATTAATCTACGAGGGAGATTTTGAAGAAATCTCTGAGGTGGATAGTAAGCTGGTGAAGTTAGCGAAGGTACTGCGAGGTAAAGTAGTTACCAATGACTTTAACTTGAATAAGGTTTGCGAATTACAAGGAGTCTCAGTCCTGAATATTAATGATCTTGCGAATGCCGTGAAGCCCGTAGTGTTGCCTGGTGAGGAAATCGTAGTTCAGGTCATTAAGGATGGCAAAGAGCATGGACAAGGCGTAGCCTATTTAGACGATGGAACAATGATCGTTGTGGAAGGCGGACGGGAATATATCGGAACTACGATGGAGGTTCTCGTCACGAGTGTGCTTCAAACTTCAGCTGGACGGATGATATTTGCGAAGCCAAAGCTCTTGGAAAAAGCACAATAAGCGTAGATAAAGTGCATGGCAAATGTCCTATGGGTTGGAAATGCCCGCCAAACACGTTATGATGGGAATATACGTGAAAGACAGGAGCCTGAGTAATGTCAAACGGTGTGGGCGTCGTCATTGTGGCGGCAGGCAGAGGAACGCGAATGGGGACTGTAGAGAGCAAGCAATATCTGTTACTGCAGGGTAAACCAATCATCGTTCATACGCTGGAAGTATTTCAGCAGCACGAATTGATTTCTGAAATCGTGCTCGTAACCGGTAAGGAAGATATTGAGCGCTGCCGGGAATGGATACAGCTCTATAAGCTGGACAAGGTTAAGGCTATAGTACCTGGTGGATCTGAGCGTCAGCATTCCGTACATAAAGGATTGTTGAAACTTACGACACAGTGGGTAATGGTACATGATGGTGTTCGTCCGTTTGTGCAGCCGAATGAAATTGAGGCATGTTACGAGCGAGCGAAGCAGATCGGTGCTTCAGTTCTTGCTGTACCAGTCAAAGATACGATCAAACAGGTAGATAACGAAGGCAAAGTACTGTCTACGCCGGATCGGCGAAGTCTGTGGGCGATTCAAACCCCGCAGACTTTTCGTCTTTCTGAATTGCTGGATGCCTATGCGGCCGCGGAGCGGGATGGATTTCTAGGTACTGATGATTCCAGCTTGGCAGAGCGTGCTGGTATTCCGGTTTCTGTGGTAGAGGGAAGCTACAGAAATATTAAGATTACGACGCCAGATGATTTGGATTTTGCAGAATTCACAGAAAGAAACAGGGGAGAGGGACAATCATGATCGCTGTAGGACAAGGGTTTGATGTACATCAACTGGTTGAGGGAAGGCCTTGTATTATTGGAGGCGTTACGATTCCTTATGAAAAAGGATTAGTAGGACATTCCGATGCCGATGTGCTGCTGCACGCAGTAAGTGACGCGATTCTAGGCGCACTAGGACTTGGTGATATTGGCAGACATTTTCCGGACACAGATCCAGCGTTTAAGGACGCGGATAGCTTGAAATTATTAGAACAAGTGTGGGCACTTGCTAGCGAGCGAGGTTATAAGCTTGGAAATATCGATTCAACGATTATTGCCCAAAAACCAAAGATGGCGCCATACATTCCACAAATGACGGAGATTATCGCTCGTGCGCTTCACGCGGACCCGTCCAAGGTGAACGTTAAAGCTACGACTACTGAACAGCTTGGTTTTGCCGGTCGTGGTGAAGGAATTGCCGCACAATCTATTGTCTGTCTACTCCAAGATGTGATATCATCTTGAGATGGTCTAAGTAGCAAATCTAAGTTTTAACCATATGAAGCGGAGGGAATATAATGACGGATCAAGTCCGGGTGCGTTACGCACCGAGCCCTACGGGACATTTACATATAGGTAACGCCAGAACGGCGCTGTTTAACTATCTGTTCGCCCGTAATAAAGGCGGTAAATTCATTATCAGAATTGAAGATACAGACGTGAAGCGCAATGTCGCAGGCGGTGAAGAGAGCCAGCTTAAGTATTTGAAATGGCTAGGCATGGATTGGGATGAGAGTGTTGATGTTGGCGGAGAGTACGGACCTTACCGCCAGACTGAACGTCTTGACCTATATCGTGTATATTGGCAGGATTTGCTGGATAAAGGTTTGGCTTACCGCTGTTACTGCACAGAGGAAGAACTGGAAGCAGAACGTGAAGAACAGACTGCACGTGGAGAAACCCCTCGTTATTCCGGCAAACACCGTGATTTGACGGAAGAACAACGCCTTGCCTTTGAAGCTGAGGGACGAGTAGCTAGCATTCGCTTCCGTGTACCAGAAGATCGTACGTACACGTTCGATGATATCGTAAAAGGTACTATTTCTTTTGATACGAAAGAAATGGGTGATTTTGTTATCGTGAAGAAGGACGGAATTCCGACCTATAACTTTGCGGTAGCTGTTGATGATTATTTGATGGCTATCACCCATGTACTACGTGGGGAAGATCATATTTCCAACACACCACGTCAGCTTATGATCTATGAGGCTCTTGGTTGGAACCCCCCAATATTTGGTCATATGACACTGATTGTCGGTGACAACCATAAGAAGCTTAGCAAGCGGGATCAATCTGTAATTACATTTATTGAGCAATATGATGAATTGGGTTACTTGCCTGAGGCTTTGGTTAACTTCATTTCTCTACTGGGCTGGTCGCCAGAGGGAGAAGAGGAGATCTTCAGTAAAGAAGAACTTATTTCTATTTTTGATGCGGACCGTTTGTCCAAAAGTCCGGCTGTATTCGATAAGTACAAGCTGGCGCATCTAAATAATCACTATATTAAGCATGCTGATCCTAAACGGATCTCGGCATTAGCGATTCCACATCTGCAAAAAGCGGGGAAAATACCGGCTGAGCTGAATGATGAGCAGCAGGCATGGGCAGAAAGCCTTGTAGCACTGTATCAAGAGCAGATGAACTCTGCCTCCGATATCGTAGAGCTATCTGAACTATTCTTCCGCAGCCATCTGGAGTTAGAAACAGAAGCGGCGCAGGTTCTGGCGGAAAGCCAAGTGCCTGAAGTCTTGTCTGCTTTCCTAGCTAAGGTTGAAGCTTGTCAGGATTTCAGTGCTAGTAATATGGCTGTACTGATTAAGGAAGTGCAGAAAGAAACAGGGCACAAAGGCAAAGCGCTCTTTATGCCGATACGTGTGGCTTTGACCGGACAAACGCACGGACGTGATCTTAATATAACGATTGCTTTGCTCGGCCAAAACCGTGTCATCGAACGTTTGAAATCACAAATTAAAGGAGCTTAAGGTAGCATTACTTATCATTAAGCCTCTTGTCAGTCCCTTATCTTTTACGCTAAGATAGAACCATATGATAATAGCTGTGATCAGGAGAAGTACGTCCATAAAGGCAATTGCCAGAGAGAATAACCGAGAAAGGGATACCCTTTCGGGCTGGGAGTTATTCATTTGTCCGGGGCAGAACATGCGCCTGTGAGCTGCACGGTTGAACGATCCTAAAGGCTCGTTAGATCGTGCCGGGTACATCGCCGTTAATGATGCCAAGTGGAACGAAGGAACTCTGCCGATGGTAACAACAGCAGTCTGTTTGATTCGTTCAAGCAGAGTGGAACCGCGGTTAAACGTCTCTGCAGCTTTATGCTGCAGGGGCTTTTTTTGTTTCAGGGTATCTTTTCTAATATAACAAACCAAGCAAACACCCACAGCATATGTATGATAAGAATAATGGATTGGAGACAATACCTTCCTTGTGTACCTGTAAACAGGAGATGGGGGAGTCAAGAAGAGAGGAACCGTGATGTTTAAGCATATTAAGTCGGACATTCGGGCGGTATTTGATAACGATCCCGCTGCCCGCAGCTGGTTCGAGGTTGTCTTCACATATGCAGGGTTGCACGCCATTTGGGGTCACCGGATTGCCCATTCTTTTTTCAAACGCCGCTGGTATACAATGGCCCGTATGGTCTCACAGTTTAGTAGATTTATGACCGGTGTTGAAATCCATCCCGGAGCTGTCATCGGAAATAGGCTGTTTATCGACCATGGTATGGGGATTGTTATTGGGGAAACCTGTGAAATCGGTGATGATGTTATTATCTATCAAGGTGTTACACTTGGGGGGACAGGGAAAGAAAAAGGTAAGCGCCATCCCACAGTTGGCAACAATGTAGTTATTGGTTCTGGTGCGAAGGTATTAGGATCGTTTCGTATCGGCGACAATTCAAATATAGGTTCGAATGCGGTTGTGCTGCGTGAAGTTCCAAATAACAGTACAGTAGTAGGAAATCCGGGCCGTGTAGTAAAACGTAACGGTGAACGTGTATCCGATCGCTTGGATCATACCAAGATGCCAGACCCGCTTGTAGATTCACTTCGCTTTCTGCAAAAAGAGATCGAAGAGATCAGAGAGAAACTTGGCGAAGAAGATAAGCAAAAGACCGCGCAGCGGCTAGTCGAAACTCAGCAGTACATTGGTGATTACGAAATTTAAGCATATCCGGTACTTAAGGAATCGGGACAACAGAAAGGGTTGGAATAGGATGGCTTTACAAATTTACAACACAATGACACGCAGCAAGGAGCAGTTTGTGCCCCAAGAGTCGGGCAAAGTGAAAATGTATGTATGTGGTCCAACCGTTTATGGATATATGCATATCGGAAATGCTAGACCTATTATTGTCTTTGATATGGTCCGGAATTATTTGGAGCAACTCGGCAATGAGGTACGGTATGTTACGAACTTCACAGATGTAGATGATAAACTGATACGCAAAGCAGAAGAAATGAACACTTCAGTAGCAGAGGTTGCTGAGATTTTTATTAATGCTTATCGTGAGGATCTTGAAGGGCTTGGAGTAAAACCGGCAACATTGAATCCGCGGGTAACAGAAAGCATGGAGCTGATCATTGAATTCATTAAAGAGCTTGAGGAAAAAGGGTATGCCTACGAGAGTGGTGGTGATGTATACTACCGTACTTCCAAATTTGAAGACTATGGTAAGCTGTCCCGTCAGAATCTAGATGAATTACAGTTTGGTATTCGCGTGGAGGTAGACTCACGGAAAGAGAAACCTGAGGACTTTGTGCTGTGGAAAGCAGCAAAACCAGGTGAAGTGTACTGGCAGAGCCCGTGGGGAAATGGACGCCCAGGCTGGCATATTGAATGCTCGGCTATGGCAAGAGAGTTCTTGGGGGATACGATGGACATCCACGGGGGTGGACAAGATTTGCAGTTCCCGCATCATGAATGCGAATGCGCTCAGACAGAAGCTCTGACGGGTAAGCCACTCTCTAATTACTGGATGCATAATGGATTTATCAACATCGGTGATGAAAAAATGTCGAAATCATTGGGTAACGGATGGCTTGTGAAAGATATCCGTGGGCAATTTAAAGCTGGAACTATTCGTTATTTCATGCTATCGACCCATTATCGTAATCCGTTGAACTTCTCGGTGGATTCAATGACTTCAGCTGAAAAGAGCGTAGAACGTATCTCACTTGCAGAAAGTAACGTTAAGCATCGTCTTGAACTTGCTGCTGAAGGTGCTCAGGGTGAGGTCAGCTTAGAGATTAATGATAAGTTATCTGCTATTGTGGCCAATTTTCATGCTAGAATGCAGGATGACTTTAATACCCCTGATGCGATTACGGCTATGTTTGATTGGGTGAGTCTTGCAAACCATACCCTTGCGAATAGTGAAGCAGCCCCTGCTGATTTTGCTGCGTTGCTGCAAGCTTTTGGGGAAATGAATGCTGTGCTGCGTTTGACACCTGAGCATGAGGAAGAAGAGATCGCGAGTGAAGAAGTTGAACGATTGATCGCGGAGCGGGTTGAAGCGCGTAAAAATAAGAATTGGAGCCGGTCCGATGAGATTCGTGATGAATTAGGTCGCTTGGGCATATTGCTTGAGGATACTCCGCAAGGAATGCGGTGGCGGCGGAAATGAGTGAGGAACGCAAGTTTCAGAACGGGTGGTTTCCTTACGAGCCTTCCAAACCTGCGCGACTCCTCTCGCCAATTGTGCTTGCCTATGTAGGAGATGCCATTTACGAAGTGTCAGTTCGCCAGTATTTAGTATCTCTTCCGAATTTGCGCCCAAACCATTTGCATCGCTCTGCTACAGGACTTGTATCCGCTAAGGCGCAGAGTGCAATTCTTGGATTTTTGGAGCCAAGTCTCACAGAAGAGGAAAAAGATGTCGCCCGTCAGGGGAGAAATGCTAAATCGGGAAGTATTCCTAAGAATGCAGATGTGCTTGAATACCGTCATGCTACTGCTTTTGAGTGTCTGATAGGTTACTTATACTACACAGGTCAACAGGAGAGAATACAAGAAATTGTGAACAGTGGCATACAGTTTATGTTGAAACAGCCGTGATAAGGCTTTTGCGAAATAGAGAATAGGAGAAGTGAACATGGAAGAAGATTTGAAGACAGAAGAGGAAATATTGGCTGGGAAGCATTCAGTGCTTGAGGCGCTTCGTGCGGGTCGTACATTAAATAAAATATGGATTGCAGAAACGGCTCAGAAGCATCTGACCGCACCAATCGTCGCTGAAGCACGTAAAGCGGGGATTGTCATTCAGCATGTGGACAAGCGTAAGCTGGATCAGCTTGCTCCTGGAGTTCAACATCAGGGGGTAGTTGCTCAAGCCGCACCTTTTGCCTATGTCGAGGTAGATGATCTGCTGGCTGCAGCTGAAGCCAAAGGAGAGCCTGCATTCTTGATTTTGCTGGATGAGATTGAAGATCCTCATAACCTGGGGTCCATTCTGCGGACAGCAGATTGTACTGGAGTGCATGGGGTAATCGTACCTAAACGTCGTTCGGCTCAGATTACTGCTACCGTCTCCAAAACATCGGCGGGTGCCGTGGAATATGTTCCGGTTGCGCGAGTCACTAACCTAGGTCAGACCATTGATCGTCTGAAAGAGCAGGGAGTCTGGGTAGTAGGTACGGATGTGGATACAGATCAGAATCTGTTTGGATCCAATATTTTCACAGGACCGGTAGCTGTTGTAATCGGTAATGAGAATAAAGGAATGGGACGCCTGATTCGTGAAAAATGTGATGTATTACTTAAGCTGCCGATGGCCGGAAAGATCAATTCATTAAATGCCTCTGTCGCCGCAGGAGTCATTATGTATGAAGTGGTACGCCTTCGGCAACAGCAGGGATAACTATGGCCGACTGGCGCGATGTGCTGCTTGTGGACGGGTACAATATGATCGGTGGCTGGCCGGAACTTGCGGCACTGTCCCAGATTGGTATGCAGGAAGCACGCGACCGCTTGATGGATTTGCTGGCTGATTACCAGGCTTACTCAGGACGACGAGTTATTGCTGTGTTTGATGCATATCGCGTTCCAGGATTGGGTCGGTCATTTGTCCAGGGCAAAGTCCAGGTGTTTTTCACCAAGGAAAAAGAAACCGCAGATGAATGCATTGAGCGATTGGTTGGAGAATTTAGCAACCGACGTCGGCAGATCTATGTTGCAACAAGTGACTTTGTGGAGCAACATATTATTTTCGCCCAAGGTGCACTGCGGATTTCTGCAAGAGAATTGCACCTAGAAATTGAAGAGAACCAGAAACAAGTGAAAAAAGCTATCGAACCGGGAAGTATCAGTTCTACACGTCATGCTTTGGAAGACAAACTGCCTCCTGATGTGCGGAGTAAATTGGAAAATTGGCGTAGGCAGTGACAAGAGGAAAGATTTAGGTGATATTTTTATTCCATTTTATGCTATTCCAGATTGTTTTTGGACAAATCCGGTTGACGGTGTAAGGTAACATAATATATACTGATCCTATATTTCGCGAAGTAACGATGTGTCTTGCGTTGCAGCCGGGGGGATTCTTGGTGAGTGTCGACCTCAAGGAAATAATGCTATCCGAGTATGATTTCATAAGTGATGAAGATATTGTCGAGGCTTTCCGTGGTGGCGACAGTGGCGCATTGGAACACTTAATTAATAAATACCGTAATTTTGTACGTGCTAAAGCCCGCTCTTATTTCTTGATCGGGGCAGATCGTGAAGATATTGTTCAAGAAGGAATGATTGGTCTATATAAGGCTATTCGTGACTTTAAAGGTGACAAGCTCTCTTCATTCAAGGCTTTTGCTGAGCTCTGCATAACACGTCAGATTATAACTGCTATTAAGACGGCCACGCGTCAGAAGCATATTCCGCTCAATTCTTATGTTTCTTTGGATAAGCCCATTTATGATGAAGATTCCGACCGGACGCTTATGGATGTCATTTGTGGAACTCAGGTACTAGATCCAGAAGAGCTAATTATCAATCAAGAAGAATTCATTGGACTTGAAGATAAGATGGCGGAGATTTTAAGTGACCTAGAGCGTAAGGTTCTGATGTTGTATTTAGACGGACGATCTTATCAGGAAATTGCTGAAGATCTGAAGCGGCATGTGAAATCTATTGACAACGCTTTACAACGAGTAAAGCGGAAATTAGAAAGATATCTAGAAGTGCGTGACAATTAATGATATAATGAACACAAGAGGGCTCGTACATCGAGTTCTTTTTTTTAGTCTCATGAAATTGCTTAGATAGAATTAGGAGCTAACACCATAAATTTCTATTTGAGTTGATTTTAGTTGTTGCCGTTGAGGGTAGGTTTATACACAGTCGGAATGCCCCATAATGATAAGGAAGACAGCGAAGTGTGAGGAAGAGATAGACCCAAGGACAGGGTACGGCCATATGACTATAACACCCGAAATTACCCAGTGCAGAACGGAATTCTTTCGTTGACACAGACCTTGACATTATGCTAAAGTGTTTTAGGTAGGCCTAAATTCGCGGCTTTTTTTAGGATCAATATTTACGTCTTCTAATTGTATTGTTAGAAGGACGTCTCGGGAGGTGCACATCATGCGGGTAATTATCACTTTGGCTTGTACAAGTTGCAAACAAAGAAACTATGCGACTACCAAAAACAAGCGAAATCACCCCGACCGCATGGAGATGAAGAAATTTTGCAAGTATTGTAACTCGCAAACTCCTCATCGCGAAACCAGATAGTCTGTGGAGGTGTAGTCGGCATGAAACGTAGTTTCAAGTCTATGTTTTCCTTTTTCACTGAGAGCTGGAGTGAACTCAAAAAAGTTCGCTGGCCAAGTCGTAAAGAATTGACCAACTATACATTGATCGTTCTCGGTACAATTGTAGTTGTCGCTATTTACTTCTGGGTTCTGGACATCGGTATTTCCGCTGTGATTGAAGCGATTATTTAGAGAGGTCCCAGGTGGCTTGATATGGAAAAAAGATGGTATGTCGTTCATACCTATTCTGGGTATGAGAATAAGGTCAAAGCCAATTTGGAAAAGCGCGTTGAGTCCATGGGCATGGAAGACAAAATATTCCGCGTTCTTGTTCCTATGGAAGAAGAAATCGTAAACAAAGACGGTAAGAAAAAAACCGTTATGCGTAAAGTTTACCCGGGTTATGTTTTGGTGGAAATGGTTCAGACTGATGATTCCTGGTATGTTGTCCGCAATACTCCGGGCGTTACTGGATTTGTTGGTTCGACAGGCTCAGGGTCTAAACCAACAGCTTTGCTTCCGGAAGAGGTAGAACAAATTCTGAAGCATATGGGCATGGTTGAACCTAAAGCGAAGATTGATTTCGAAATCAAGGAATCCGTACGTATTATGGTTGGTCCGTTTGCGAATTTTGTGGGATCCGTGGAAGAAATTTTGGCTGACAAGAGCAAGATCAAAGTGCATGTGAACATGTTTGGACGGGAAACCCCGCTAGAGTTGGATTTCACTCAAGTGGAGAAAATATAACATAAGCTAAGGGTTTCTTGTGGGAGAGCGCCAATGGCGTTCGAAGACCACTATTTTTGCAAGGAGGTGTCACTCATGGCTAAAAAAGTTATTAAAATGGTGAAACTGCAGATTCCTGCAGGGAAAGCAAATCCAGCGCCTCCAGTAGGTCCGGCGTTAGGTCAAGCAGGTGTCAACATCATGGCATTCTGTAAGGAATTTAATGCTCGTACTGCCGACCAGGCTGGCTTGATCATTCCGGTTGAAATTACAGTATTTGAAGACCGTTCCTTTACGTTCATCACTAAAACTCCTCCGGCTGCTGTTCTGCTTCGCATCGCTGCTAAAGTAGAAAAAGGATCCGGCGAACCAAACAAGAAAAAAGTAGCAAAAATCGGCCGCGCTGCGGTTCGTGAAATTGCTGAAACAAAAATGCCAGACCTTAACGCTGCATCTGTAGAAGCTGCAATGCGTATGGTTGAAGGTACTGCTCGCAGTATGGGTATCACAATCGAAGACTAGTAGTTTTCGAAGAATCGGTCATTCGTGACCCGCAAGTATGTGGGAGGAATTTCCGCTAACACCACAAAGGAGGAACATTTTCATGGCTAAACATGGTAAGAAATACCAAGAAGCTGCTAAGCTGATCAACAGCGAAGCAACTTACGAGCCTTCAGAAGCTGTAGAGCTTGTGAAAAAGGCAGCGACTGCAAAATTCGACGAAACCGTTGAAGCAGCAGTTCGTCTGGGTGTAGACCCGCGTAAACAAGACCAAGCAGTTCGTGGTGTTGTTGTCCTGCCTCACGGCACTGGTAAAACACAACGCGTGCTTGTATTTGCAAAAGGTGAAAAAGCGAAAGAGGCAGAAGCTGCTGGCGCGGATTTTGTTGGTGATCAAGACATGATCAACAAAATTCAACAAGGCTGGTTTGAATTTGATGTCTGCGTAGCTACACCTGATATGATGAGTGAAGTCGGTAAACTGGGTCGTCTGCTTGGTGGTAAAGGTCTTATGCCTAACCCTAAAGCTGGCACAGTTACATTCGATGTTTCCAAGGCTGTGCAAGAAATCAAAGCCGGTAAAATCGAATATCGTCTTGACAAAGCAGGTCAAATTCACGCGCCAATCGGCAAAGTGTCCTTTGATGCTGCACAATTGAACGATAACCTTAAAGCTCTTATCGACGCTTTGAACCGTGCGAAACCAGCTGCTGCTAAAGGTGTATACCTTAAAGGCATCTCGATTTCTTCCACAATGGGTCCTAGCGCTCGTGTGAATACAACCGTCTTCAGATAAATAAGGGTTGACTCTTTGGGTCAATTTTGATAATCTATAACAGTTGTGAAACTTAAGGTATCAATCTTAACCTTGAATATGCTTACCGTAGACAGTAGGTGCCTTAGTGCTTAATTCCCTACCGAGGTGTTGTGATAGAAACAAGAAGTAACGAGCTCGCTCGTATAACTTTCGTTTTATCAAGCCTTCGTGATTCTGCGGAGGCTTTTCTAATGCCTGCGTAGGAGCGGTGATGCTTTCCTTGGAAAGGACGCCGACACATAAATTTTCAGGAGGTGTATACATTGGCAAATGCAAAAGTAATTCAAGCAAAACAGGATGCGGTTGACGTTGTTACTGCGAAACTGCAAAACAGTCTTTCGACTGTTGTAGCGGACTATCGTGGATTGAACGTTTCCCAAGTGACTGAACTGCGTAAGCAACTTCGTGAAGCTGGCGTTGAGTTTCAAGTCCTGAAGAACACATTGCTACGTCGCGCAACTGCTGCGGCTGAGTTGACTGAGTTGGATGAAGTTTTGACTGGTCCAACAGCTATCGCATTCAGCACAACTGATGCAGTAGCTCCAGCTAAAATTTTGAACGATTTCGCCAAGAAAAACGACGCTTTGAAATTGAAAGGCGGCGTAGTAGAAGGACGTGTCATCGACGCGGACCAATTGAAAGCACTGGCTGAGCTTCCATCCCGCGATGGTTTGCTGTCCATGCTGCTTAGCGTACTTCAAGCTCCAATGCGCAACTTCGCGCTTGCAGTTAAAGCTGTTGCTGAAAAAGAAGAACAAAGCGCGTAAGCCTTTGGCTCTTACAGCATAAATCAATACCACAAACAAATTTAAATTATAAATGGAGGTTCAATCATGAGTAAAGAAGCAATCTTGGAAGCAATTAAAGGCATGAGCGTATTGGAACTGAACGACCTGGTTAAAGCAATTGAAGAAGAATTCGGCGTAACAGCAGCAGCTCCAGTAGCAGCTGGCGGTGCGGTAGCAGCAGTAGCTGAAGAGCAATCCGAATTTGACGTAATTTTGACAGGCGCTGGCGCTTCCAAAATCAACGTTATCAAAATCGTTCGCGAAATCACAGGCCTTGGCTTGAAAGAAGCTAAAGACCTTGTAGACAACGCACCAAAAGCAATCAAAGAAAAAGTAAGCAAAGACGAAGCCGAAGCTACTAAAGCAAAATTGGAAGAAGCAGGCGCAGCTGTAGAAGTGAAGTAATTCCTTCTATACTGAAAACCCCTTGAACTTGTTCAAGGGGTTTATTTTATAAAAATATAAGAAAGTATAAGTTTCACATTATACTTTATCTTTATATTTCTCGCTTGAACGCTTACTCGTCCTTATAAGGACATCAGAGGCGTTTATGCTTGATAGAGTTAGTAGGGTTGTGTGAATACAAACTATTAACATAAAGGAAAGGGAGGATAGAGATGTCGCAACATTATTATTCGCAGCAACCGGAAGTGCGTCATGACAGACGTACCATCGACACCGTTCTAAGAGGCAAAAGCTTTCGTTTCACAAGTGATGCAGGTGTGTTCTCTAAAGGAGACATCGATTACGGTAGTCGAGTTCTCATTGAAGCTATGGATATTCCGGACGGTTCAGCAGTGCTTGATGTGGGTTGCGGATATGGACCGATAGGCATAAGTGCAGCATACCTAGCCCCCAAAGGGCAAGTTACGATGATTGATATTAATAGTCGTGCGGTAGAACTTGCGCGTGAAAATGCCCAGCACAATGGAATCCGGAATGTTACGGTAATGGAAAGCGATGTGCTCGGCGCATTGAATGAACAACAAAAGTTCGATGTGATTCTTACCAATCCTCCGATACGTGCAGGAAAAGCTGTAGTGCATCAGATTTTTGAAGAAGCTTATGAGCATTTAAATGAGGGTGGATTTCTGTGGATTGTCATTCAGAAGAAGCAGGGCGCTCCATCAGCGGTAGCTAAACTTGAAAGCTTGTTCTCAAATGTAGAAGAAGTGGGCAAAGATAAAGGTTATCGTATTATTAAAGCTCAAAAATAAAAATCAATAGGTTATTGACATGTGATAGTGATAATGGTATTATTATAAAATGTCAGTATTAAGATAGGCTCCATGTCTTTAGTTTGCTGAAAATGTCAAGCGATATATTGTCGCCGGCTAGCGCAAGCCGCACGGCAAGTTTTTTGCGAATTGGTTCTCTATGCTCTGGCGTAGCGAGTGTTACGCGGTAATAGATAATAGCGCATAAACTGTTGCTTGGTGACGTATAATATGTACGTTTTGGGCAAATCTACTGGATAAGGAGTATTTTGGTCATGGATAAGTGCGCTCTTTTTTCGAAGATTTCGATAAGGGCTTTTCTTTTATTTATGACTGAATCCTTGTAGTATGGTTCCATTATACGGTTCCAAACAAGGGTTCGCAATCAATTTTTAAGTGAGTAGACATGAGGGGTGAGTAAAGTTGGCAGGACATCTTGTTCAGTATGGTCGACGCACTCGGCGGAGCTATGCGAGAATTAACGAGGTACTCGAGGTCCCGAACCTGATCGAGATCCAACAAAAATCTTATGATTGGTTTTTGGAGGAAGGATTGCGGGAAATGTTTCAGGACATCTCGCCGATCCAGGATTTCACAGGTAATTTGGTACTAGAGTTCATTGATTACAGCCTGGGTGAACCAAAATATACGGTTGACGACGCTAAAGAGCGGGACGTGACGTATGCGGCTCCTCTGCGTGTAAAGGTGCGGCTCATTAATAAGGAGACCGGTGAGGTCAAAGAGCAGGAAGTGTTCATGGGAGATTTCCCGCTGATGACGGAGACCGGCACTTTTATTATTAACGGTGCGGAACGGGTTATTGTCAGCCAGTTGGTTCGCTCTCCAAGCGTCTATTTCAGCACAAAAGTGGATAAGAACGGCAAAAAAACCTACACCGCCACAGTAATCCCGAACCGCGGAGCCTGGTTGGAACTTGAGACCGACGCTAAGGATATTATGTATGTTCGTATCGATCGGACTCGTAAAATTCCTGTTACCGTACTTTTGCGTGCTCTCGGTTTCGGTAGTGATGCCGAAATTCTGGAATTGCTTGGCAATGATGAATATATTCGCAATACGCTGGATAAAGACAACACGGACTCCACGGAGAAGGCGCTTATTGAAATTTATGAGCGTTTGCGTCCGGGCGAACCGCCGACACTAGACAATGCCAAAAGTTTGCTGGTCGCGCGTTTCTTTGATCCAAAACGCTACGACCTAGCTAATGTAGGCCGTTACAAAATCAATAAAAAGCTACACATTAAGAACCGTCTTTTCAATCAACGTCTTGCTCAGCCTTTGGTTGACGAAGCTACAGGGGAAATCCTGGCTGAGTCTGGTCAAATGGTCGATCGCAGACTGCTTGATGAATTGATTCCTTACTTCGAAAAGAATGTTGCCTTTAAGAACTACCGTGTTACTGGTGGTGTTATGGACAGCGAAGATATTCCTCTTCAAACGATTGACGTATTCTCGCCAATTGAAGAAGGTCGGGTTATTAAGCTGATCGCTAACGGCAACATCGACAAGTCTGTTAAGCACATTACTCAAGCTGATATTATATCCTCGATCAGCTACTTTATTAATTTGCTTCACGGAATTGGTAATACCGATGATATCGACCATCTGGGTAACCGTCGTCTGCGTTCTGTGGGTGAACTTCTGCAGAATCAGTTCCGTATCGGTTTGTCCCGTATGGAGCGCGTTGTGCGTGAAAGAATGTCGATTCAGGATGCTAATGCAATTACGCCTCAAGCTCTGATCAATATTCGTCCGGTTATCGCGTCCATTAAAGAGTTCTTCGGTAGCTCCCAGCTGTCTCAGTTTATGGACCAGACGAACCCACTTGCGGAACTTACGCATAAACGTCGTCTGTCTGCACTCGGACCTGGTGGTTTGACACGTGAACGCGCGGGCTTTGAAGTTCGTGACGTCCATCACAGTCACTACGGCCGGATGTGTCCAATTGAAACACCGGAAGGTCCGAACATTGGATTGATCAACTCCTTGTCCACCTTTGCTCGTATCAACGAATACGGCTTTATCGAAGCTCCGTATCGTTGGGTAGATCCAAAGACAGGTAAGGTAACTGAACAAATCGATTATCTGACTGCTGATGAGGAAGATAATTATGTAGTTGCTCAGGCTAACGTATTGATCGATGAAGATGGCTCCTTTAAGGAAGACATGGTAATCGTTCGTTACAATAAAGACTCTGACAACATTACAACAATGCCAAGTAATCGTGTAGATTACATGGACGTTTCGCCTAAACAGGTCGTATCCGTCGCTACGGCGCTCATTCCGTTCCTTGAGAACGATGACTCCAACCGCGCTCTGATGGGATCTAACATGCAGCGTCAAGCCGTTCCACTTCTAATTCCTAAAGCTCCGCTCGTCGGAACAGGGATGGAACATAAATCCGCTAAGGATTCTGGCGTATGTGTTGTTTCTAAATATGACGGTATTATCGAACGCTCTTCAGCTAATGAAATTTGGCTGCGCCGGGTTGAAACTGTCGAAGGCAAAGAAGTTAAAGGCGATATCGTTAAATATAAATTACACAAATTTATGCGTTCCAACCAAGGTACCTGTATTAACCAACGTCCTCTAGCTAAAAGAGGGGATATTGTTAAGAAGGGTGACATCCTGGCGGACGGTCCTTCTACAGAAATGGGCGAACTTGCTCTTGGTCGTAACGTAGTCGTTGCGTTCATGACTTGGGAAGGTTACAACTACGAGGATGCGATCCTGTTAAGTGAAAAGCTAGTTAAGGAAGATGTATACACTTCGATTCATATCGAGGAATACGAATCCGAAGCTCGTGACACTAAACTGGGACCTGAAGAAATCACACGTGATATTCCAAACGTGGGCGAAGAAGCTCTGCGCAATCTTGATGAGCGTGGAATTATCCGCATCGGTGCGGAAATCAGTGCTGGTGACATTCTAGTTGGTAAGGTTACTCCTAAGGGTGTAACTGAATTGACTGCAGAAGAGCGTCTCCTACACGCTATCTTTGGTGAGAAGGCTCGTGAAGTACGGGATACCTCTTTACGCGTTCCTCACGGTAGTGATGGTATTATCGTGGACGTTAAAGTATTTACACGTGAGAACGGCGATGAGCTGCCTCCTGGCGTAAATCAATTGGTTCGTGTGTACATCGCTCAGAAACGTAAGATTTCAGAAGGTGACAAAATGGCCGGACGTCACGGTAACAAGGGTGTCGTTGCTCGTATCCTGCCAGAAGAAGATATGCCGTTCCTTCCAGACGGTACGCCGGTACAGGTTGTTCTTAACCCTCTAGGCGTTCCTTCTCGTATGAACATCGGACAGGTGCTTGAGGTCCATATTGGTATGGCCGCATTGCGTCTGGGAATTCACATTGCAACGCCGGTATTCGACGGAGCACGTGAGTACGACGTATTTGATACGATGGAAGAAGCTGGTATGCAGCGTAATGGTAAGACTGTATTGTACGATGGTCGTACAGGTGAGCGCTTCGAACGTGAAGTTACTGTCGGCGTCATGCATATGATCAAACTGGCGCACATGGTTGATGATAAGATTCACGCCCGTTCAACAGGACCTTACTCACTAGTTACGCAACAGCCACTGGGTGGTAAAGCTCAGTTTGGTGGACAGCGTTTCGGGGAGATGGAAGTGTGGGCGCTTGAAGCTTACGGTGCTGCATATACATTGCAAGAAATTTTGACTGTAAAATCCGATGACGTGGTTGGTCGCGTGAAGACGTACGAATCCATTGTCAAAGGTGAAAATGTACCGGAACCAGGTGTTCCTGAGTCGTTCAAGGTATTGATCAAAGAACTGCAGTCCCTGGGTATGGATGTTAAGATTCTTAGCGGTGACGAGCAGGAAATTGAAATGAGAGAATTGGACGATGAGGACGAGACGTCAGGCGACAAGCTGAGCCTCAATTTAGAAGGCGCAGAAGTCGGAGTAGAATAATCACGTTGGAGCTTTTGAGTTCCATTTTATAAAGGACCGCGCCCTCTTTTGATGTAACAGTCAGAGGAGGGCAAAGCGGTACTAAATCAGGATTAGGTTAAGGAGGGTTGCTCCTTGTTGGACGTTAACAATTTTGAATTTATGAAAATCGGACTCGCTTCTCCGGAGAAGATTCGTTCATGGTCCCGCGGAGAAGTTAAGAAACCGGAAACCATTAACTATCGTACATTGAAACCGGAAAAAGAGGGTCTTTTCTGTGAGCGTATCTTTGGACCTCAAAAAGACTGGGAATGTCATTGCGGTAAATACAAACGTGTCCGTTATAAGGGCGTAGTCTGCGACCGTTGTGGCGTTGAAGTTACTCGTGCTAAAGTTCGTCGTGAACGTATGGGTCACATTGAATTGGCTGCTCCGGTATCTCATATCTGGTACTTCAAAGGTATCCCAAGCCGTATGGGTTTGGCACTAGATATGTCTCCAAGATCACTTGAAGAGATTATCTACTTCGCTTCGTATGTTGTAACTGACCCAGGTGAAACACCACTGGAAAAGAAACAACTTTTATCCGAGAAAGAATATCGTAGCTACCGTGAAAAATACGGTTACGGATTCCAAGCGGGCATGGGTGCTGAAGCTGTTAAGAAGCTTCTTCAAGACATCGACATCGAAAAAGAGCTGGAATTCCTCAAAGAAGAACTGCGTACGGCCCAAGGCCAACGTCGTAACCGGGCGATCAAACGTCTGGAAGTCATTGAAGCATTCCGTAACTCAGGCAACAAACCTGATTGGATGATCATGGATGTTCTTCCGGTTATTCCTCCGGAGCTTCGTCCGATGGTTCAATTGGATGGTGGCCGTTTTGCTACGTCTGATTTGAACGATCTTTATCGTCGTGTTATTAACCGGAACAACCGTCTGAAAAGACTGCTGGATCTTGGTGCACCTGATATTATCGTGCAGAACGAGAAACGGATGCTACAGGAAGCTGTCGATGCTCTCATCGATAACGGCCGTAGAGGACGTCCGGTAACGGGTCCTGGTAACCGTCCATTGAAATCTCTCAGCCACATGCTGAAAGGTAAACAAGGACGTTTCCGTCAGAACTTGCTCGGTAAACGGGTTGACTACTCTGGTCGTTCCGTTATCGTTGTAGGACCGTACCTCAAAATGTATCAGTGCGGACTTCCTAAGAAAATGGCGCTAGAATTGTTCAAGCCTTTTGTCATGAAGGAATTGGTTAATAAGGGCCTAGCCCACAACATAAAGAGCGCAAAACGTAAAGTTGAGCGTGTAAGTCCTGAAGTATGGGATGTACTTGAAGAAGTAATCAGAGAGCACCCAGTACTTCTAAACCGCGCACCAACACTTCACCGTCTCGGTATCCAAGCTTTTGAACCGATTTTGGTGGAAGGTCATGCTATTCGTCTTCACCCACTCGTATGTACGGCTTATAACGCCGACTTTGACGGTGACCAAATGGCGGTGCACGTTCCTCTGTCAGCAGAAGCTCAAGCGGAAGCACGTATTCTCATGCTTGCATCCGGTAATATCTTGAACCCTAAAGACGGAAAACCGGTTGTAACACCTTCCCAGGATATGGTCCTTGGTACTTTCTACCTGACCATGGACAACAAGGAAGAAAAAGGATCAGGTATGATTCTGCGTACCGTAAATGAAGCTGTATCGGCTTACCAACGCGGAACTGCAGGTCTTCATGCTCGTGTAGCTATTCCAGTTAAAGCACTAGGTAAGACTTGCTTTACGGAAAAACAACAAGGCGCAATGTTGATTACTACGATCGGTAAGATTATATTTAATGAAATTTACCCAAGTAGTTTCCCTTATATCAATGAAGCGACTAAGACTAACTTGCTGCATGGCACGCCAGAGAAATACTTTATCTATGAAAAAGGCGCTGATATTCGCGAGCTGATTGAATCCGCTCCTGAAGCCAGCGCTGTAGGTAAAGAATATCTGGGTCTGATTATCGCACGTTGTTTTGAAACTTATCATACAACCAAAACCTCTATGATTTTGGATAAAATTAAACAACTCGGCTTTACTTACTCCACACGTTCCGGTGTTACCGTTGCTGTGTCGGATGTTATCGTGCCTGAGGAGAAAGTTACGATCCTGAAAGAGTCCGAAGCTAAGGTAGATGTGGTTGCTAACCAATATCGCCGTGGTCTGATCACTAATGACGAACGGTACGACCGTGTTATTGAGATCTGGTCGAAGACGAAGGATGATCTTACGAACATCCTGCTTAAATCGATGGACCGTTTCAACTCTATCATGCTCATGGTTGACTCCAAAGCGCGGGGTAACAAATCGCAGATCACTCAGCTGGGTGGTATGCGTGGTCTGATGGCAACACCTTCGGGTCGGATTTTCGAATTGCCAATTAAAGCGAACTTCCGTGAAGGTCTTACGGTCTTGGAGTACTTTATCTCCACTCACGGAGCGCGTAAAGGTCTTGCCGATACCGCACTTCGTACTGCTGACTCCGGATACTTGACTCGTCGTCTCGTTGACGTAGCTCAGGACGTTATCGTCCGTGAGGAAGATTGTGGAACGGACAAAGGATTTACAGTTAGTCGAATTCAGGATGGTAAAGAGGTTATTGAGGATCTGTATGACCGTATTGAAGGTCGTTACTGCTTCGAGACTGTTCGTCATCCAGAAACAGGCGAAATCATTGTTCACCGCAACGATTTGATTGACTCCGATAAAGCGGAAGCAATCGTAGACGCTGGTGTAACTAAGCTACAAATCCGCTCTGTACTAAGCTGCCGTGCTCGTCATGGTGTTTGTAAGAAATGTTACGGTCGTAACTTGGCAACTGGTAAACACGTTGAGATCGGTGAAGCGGTTGGTATTATCGCTGCGCAATCTATCGGTGAACCAGGAACCCAGCTTACAATGCGTACGTTCCATACCGGCGGTGTTGCCGGTGATGACATCACGCAAGGTTTGCCGCGTATTCAAGAGTTGTTTGAAGCCCGTAACCCTAAAGGTCAGGCTACAATCAGTGAGATCGATGGTGTAATCAAGGAAATCCGTGAAACTAAGGATCGTCGTGAAATCGAAGTTCAAGGTGAAGCAGAATCCAAGACTTATTCCATTACTTATGGATCACGTCTACGTGTCAGCGAAGGCCAAGAAATTGAAGCCGGCGATGAGTTGACAGACGGTTCGATTGACCCTAAAGAAATGCTGCGAATCAAAGGGATCCGTGGGGTACAAAACTACATTCTGCAAGAAGTTCAGCGTGTATATCGTAACCAGGGCGTTGAGATCAATGATAAGCACATTGAAGTTATGATCAAACAAATGCTTCGAAAGATCCGTATCATTGATGCAGGTGACACAAGTCTGTTGCCAGGCGCGTTTGCGGATATTCATGAATATGAAGCTGCTAATAAGGAAGCCATCTTGTCAGGTAAAGAGCCTGCAGTTGCTAAACCGGTCTTACTCGGTATTACCAAGGCATCTCTTGAGACAGATTCCTTCTTATCCGCTGCATCTTTCCAAGAAACTACTCGTGTCTTAACAGACGCTGCTATCAAAGGCAAAGTAGATAAGTTGCTTGGACTCAAAGAAAATGTTATTATCGGTAAGTTGATTCCTGCAGGTACTGGTATGAATCGTTACCGTAATGTTAAGCTAAGTGATCCAAATGCAGAAAGCGCGCTTGAATCTTTAGAGCCGGTTCCTGCTGAATAAATTAGCAAACATGGTAGTGAACTCGTGTCATACCTAATCATAGGTGTGACACGAATATCTGCTGTGTATAATATTCATAAAAATTATTGCTGAATTTCTTGACACCATCTATTGATAATGCTAAAATGTCTAAGGTGCGTGAGTAGCCATGTTATCCTTGTTCATTGGAGGTAATGATTATGACTGATGATAGAGGACTACAGGATGCTCAGGTCAAGATCGGTACCAAACAAACCGTCAAGGCGGTAGAGTTGGGCCAAGCTGCAGAAGTCTATGTGGCAGAGGACGGAGATCAAAGGCTTACTTCCAGGATAGTTATGCTTTGTAACAAACAAGGTGTTAAGATCACATACGTGGATACGATGCTGAATTTGGGCAAGGCCTGCGGAATAGAAGTTGGCGCTGCGATGGCAGCCGTCTTAAAACAATAGCTACGGAAATGTTTTTGTACTGGGGTGAACTCCAGCGGCAAGAACTTTTCATTTGTCTTTTTATGAACCGCCTGGGTCTGTGGGCTTAGAGTTCTTAAATCGGCTATCATTTCAGGAAGGGGGTGGCAACAACATGCCAACAATTAACCAATTGGTTCGTAAAGGCCGTCAAGCCAAAATCGAAAAATCTAAATCTCCCGCTCTTCAAAAAGGGTATAACGCCCTCAAGCGTGAGGCTACAAATTTGAGCGCTCCGCAAAAACGCGGTGTGTGCACTCGTGTTGGTACTATGACTCCACGTAAACCAAACTCAGCGCTTCGTAAATATGCCCGTGTTCGTTTGACGAACCGTCTCGAGGTAACAGCTTATATCCCGGGTATCGGACATAACTTACAAGAGCACAGTGTTGTATTACTTCGCGGAGGTAAAGTAAAGGACCTTGCAGGGGTTCGTTACCATATCGTTCGTGGTGCATTGGATACAGCAGGTGTAGCTAACCGGATGCAAGCTCGTTCTAAATACGGTGCTAAACGTCCTAAAGCTAAGAAATAAGAAAAAATTCTAGAATAATAAACATTTAAGAAAGGGGGATATCCATGCCACGCAAAGGTCCAGTTACTAAGAGAGACGTATTGCCAGATCCGTTGTATAATAGCAAGTTGGTTACTCGTTTGATTAACCGCATTATGCTGGGTGGTAAAAGAGGTGTCGCTCAAAGCATTCTGTACAATTCATTCAAGTTGATTGAAGAACGTACGGGTAAAGATCCGATGGAAGTTTTCGAAGCTGCCATCAAGAATATCATGCCGGTTTTGGAAGTCAAAGCTCGTCGTGTCGGTGGTGCTAACTATCAAGTACCTATCGAGGTTAAACCAGAGAGACGTACTGCTCTGGGATTACGTTGGCTCGTAAACTACTCTCGCAACCGCGGTGAGAAGACGATGGAAGAGCGTTTGGCGGCTGAGATCATCGACGCTTCCAACAACACAGGCGCTTCTGTTAAGAAACGCGAAGATACACACAAAATGGCTGAAGCAAACAAAGCGTTCGCTCACTACCGTTGGTAGGATTAAGGTCATTCAAATAACTTATATTTTGAAGGGAGATCCATTTCATGGCTAGAGAGTTCTCCTTAAAAAATACACGTAATATCGGGATCATGGCGCATATTGATGCTGGTAAAACAACTACCACAGAGCGGATTCTTTTCTATACAGGCCGTACGCACAAAATCGGTGAAGTTCACGAGGGTGCTGCTACAATGGACTGGATGGAGCAAGAACAAGAGCGCGGAATCACGATTACGTCCGCTGCTACGACTGCTGCGTGGAAAGGTCACCGCATCAATATCATTGATACCCCAGGACACGTTGACTTCACTGTTGAAGTTGAACGTTCCCTGCGTGTATTGGATGGGGCAGTAGGTGTATTTAGTGCAAAAGAGGGCGTTGAGCCTCAGTCTGAAACCGTATGGAGACAGGCTGACCGTTATAACGTTCCACGTATTGCATATGTGAACAAAATGGACATTATCGGTGCGGATTTCCTTAACGTAATCGAAACTATGCGTGATCGCCTTCAAGCCAATGCAGTTGCTATTCAATTGCCAATTGGTGCAGAAAGTGATTTCACTGGTATTATCGACCTTGTTGAGCAAAAAGCACACATGTTCAGAGATGATCTAGGCCAAAACATCGAAGTAACGGATATTCCGGAAGAATATTTGGCCAAAGTTGAGGAGCTGCGTCTCGAGTTGATCGAGAAAGTTGCTGAACTTGATGAAGATCTGACTATGAAGTACCTGGAAGGCGAAGAAATTACAGTTCCGGAAATTAAAGCTGCACTGCGCAAAGGCGTAGTTGAAGTTAAATTGTTCCCTGTAATTGTTGGATCCTCCTACCGTAACAAAGGGATTCAGCTTATGCTGGATGCTGTTGTTGATTACTTGCCATCTCCTCTTGACGTTCCAGCTATCACTGGACATCTTGATGATGGAACTGAAGCAGTTCGTCATTCTTCGGATGAAGAACCGTTTGCAGCTTTGGCATTTAAAATCATGACTGACCCTTATGTAGGTAAACTTACGTTCTTCCGTGTATACTCTGGTATTCTAGAGTCCGGATCTTACGTAGTTAATGCTACTAAGAACAAGCGTGAACGTATTGGTCGTATCCTTCAAATGCATGCTAACAGCCGTCAAGAGATTTCCATCGTGTATTCTGGCGACATCGCTGCAGCAGTTGGTTTGAAAGACACCAGTACAGGTGATACACTGTGTGATGAGAAGCATCCAGTAATTCTGGAATCAATGAACTTCCCTGATCCAGTTATCGAAATCGCTGTTGAACCAAAAACAAAAGCTGACCAAGATAAATTGGGCGTTGCTCTCGGTAAGTTGACTGAAGAGGATCCAACTCTTCGTGCTCATACTGATGAAGAAACAGGCCAAACTATCCTGGCTGGTATGGGTGAACTTCACTTGGACATCATCATCGACCGTATGCGTCGTGAGTTCAAAGTAGAAACCAATGTGGGTAAACCACAGGTTGCTTACCGTGAAACGTTCAAGGCACCTGCTCGCGTCGAAGGTAAATTTGTACGCCAATCTGGTGGTCGTGGTCAATACGGTCACGTATGGGTTGAATTTGAACCCCTCGAGCCAGGTACTGGTAGCAAATTCGAAAGTAAAGTTGTCGGTGGCTCGGTTCCTAGAGAGTACATCGCTCCTGCACTTGCGGGTATCGAAGAACAAATGAAAAACGGCGTACTTGCAGGCTTCCCGCTTGTAGACGTTAAAGCTACCATCGTTGATGGTTCTTACCATGATGTCGATTCCAACGAAATGGCATTTAAAATTGCCGGCTCGATGGCGCTTAAAGCAGCTAAAGACAAGTGTAAACCTGTCCTGCTTGAGCCAATCATGAAAGTAGAAGTAACTGTTCCTGAGGAATATATGGGTGATGTTATGGGTATGCTGAACTCCCGCCGTGGCCGTATCGAAGGTATGGATTCCCGTGGTGGAGCGCAAATTATCCGTGCTAAGGTGCCTCTTTCCGAAATGTTCGGATACTCTACAACTCTTCGTTCTGGTACTCAAGGACGTGGCGTATTCTCAATGGAGCTTTCTCACTATGAAGAAGTTCCTAAATCCATTGCGGAAGAGATCGCTGCTAAGAACAAAGGCGGAGAATAATTACTAGTTTTAACTTGCCGTCCGAGTATAATTACTCAGTCATCTAAGATAAACATATATGCGGGCGGCTCAAATATAAGGAACCCCACATTAAGGAGGAACTGTTCAAATGGCAAAGGCAAAGTTTGAACGTAACAAACCGCACGTTAACATCGGTACTATTGGTCACGTCGACCATGGTAAAACGACTCTGACTGCTGCAATCACTACTGTATTGTCCAAAACTTACGGTGGCGCAGCTATCGCATTCGATCAAATCGACAAAGCTCCTGAAGAGCGCGAACGTGGTATCACAATCTCCACTTCCCACGTTGAATATGAAACTCCTAACCGTCACTACGCTCACGTAGACTGCCCTGGTCACGCCGACTATGTTAAAAACATGATCACTGGCGCAGCGCAAATGGACGGAGCTATCCTGGTTGTATCCGCAGCTGATGGCCCTATGCCACAAACTCGCGAGCACATCCTGTTGTCCCGTCAAGTAGGTGTTCCATACATCGTTGTTTTCTTGAACAAATGCGACATGGTTGAAGACGAAGAGTTGTTGGAATTGGTTGAAATGGAAGTTCGTGACTTGCTGAGCGAGTATGACTTCCCAGGCGACGACACTCCAATCATTCGTGGTTCTGCTCGTGAAGCTCTTCAAAACCCAGAAGGCGAATATGCTAAGAAGATTGTTGAAATGTTCGAAACAATCGACGAGTACATTCCACTTCCAGAGCGTCAAACTGACAAACCATTCTTGATGCCTGTCGAAGATGTATTCTCCATCACTGGCCGCGGTACTGTGGCAACTGGTCGCGTAGAACGCGGAACAGTTAAAGTCGGAGAAGAAATCGAAATCGTTGGTATTCACGAAGAAACTAAGAAATCTGTAGTTACGGGCGTAGAAATGTTCCGTAAATTGCTGGATTCCGCTCAAGCGGGCGACAACATCGGAGCTTTGCTTCGTGGTGTAGACCGTACTATGATCGAGCGTGGCCAAGTATTGGCTAAACCGAACTCTGTTAAACCACACACTGAGTTCACTGCTCAAATCTACGTTTTGACTAAAGAGGAAGGCGGACGTCACAAACCATTCTTCACTGGTTACCGTCCACAGTTCTACTTCCGTACAACTGACGTAACTGGCATTATCAACTTGCCAGAAGGTACTGAAATGGTTATGCCTGGTGACAACATCACTGTAACTGTTGCTTTGATCTCCCCTATCGCTATTGAAGAAGGTACTAAATTCTCCATTCGCGAAGGTGGACGTACAGTTGGAGCAGGTAGCGTAGCTTCCATCCAAAAATAAATTCGTTTCTATCTGCGGGTAGACTCTGAATCATAGTGCCCCGGATTCTTCTTGCGGAGAATCCGGGGCTTTTTGTTATTTTATAGGATAAACCATCTTAAATTCGACAATATACGATAAAATATGTATGAAATTTCGAATAATTCTACAAAATTCAACAAAATTCAACGATAAATTGTTTACAATTTTAATAATCATAGAGTAAAATGAAAGGAAGGTAATATTGTAAAAAAATAGTAATTGAGGGGAGAGTGATAACATGGGAAAATGTCCTTTTTCATTCATGCATGCTATAACATCACGTAATAATAATGAGGATTCTCACACCCCTAATTTAATAGAAAATAAACACCAGATTAAGCGTACTGAAGATTTTTTTCATACTCTTGAGGGTTATGACGAACTCAATGAGCAAATGAGAATGATTGATCTATCTGAATCAGATTTTAACTTATTACGTAGGGTGAAGCCTAGCGTTGAAAAGAATATAGACTATATCATTGATCAATTTTATAATTCGGTATTAGGTGTGGATAAACTAGAAGCCATTATATTGGAGCATAGTAGTATCGAGAGGTTGAAAACAACACTCCGCGAGCATATCATTGAAATTTTTGATGGCAAAGTTGATGAAGAATACATAGCAAAGCGAATGAAGATTGCTAATATTCATAAAAGAGTAGGACTTGAGCCTAAATGGTACTTATCTGCTTTTCAAAATCTTCAGAACGTTTTTATACAAGTTATCTATAATGAGACACATGATGACAATACGCGTCTACATGTAGTTAAGACCGTAACTAAGCTGCTTAACCTTGAACAACAACTTGGCCTAGAGGAATACGAGAAGGAGAACGTCAAAGAGAAGGAACAGCAATACCTTTTGGTTAAAAATGAATTAAAGCAGAAAATTGCTGAATTCAGCAGCGAATTAATAGATTTTAGTATCGATACAAATGCCGCTGTGAAGCAGCTAGTAGCCAGTAGCAATGAAGTGAGTAGAACATTCCAACGTACAGCTACATCCGCTGTAGAGTCGCAGGGGTTGGCTACAGATGGACATGAGCATTTGGATAGCTTAACAGGACAGATTAATCTTATTTATCAAAGTACTAGTGAAATGGAACATTCAGTCCACGAATTAAGCAATTCCTCTAAACAAATTCAAAAAATCGTAAACTCAGTTAAAGATATTGCAGATCAAACTAAAATTCTTTCACTTAATGCAACGATAGAAGCCGCTAGAGCCGGAGTGCATGGTAGAGGGTTTAGTGTAGTTGCTCAAGAAGTTAGTCGGTTGGCAGAGGATACGAAGAATACTGTAATTCAGATCGTAGAGCTGACTTATAAATCGGGAAGTCTCACACAACAGGTCGTTGAGGAGATACGTAAGGTACAAGAGCTAACCAAAAGTGGGAGATATCAATCCGTTGAGACTAGTCTTTTGTTTTCCGAAATTGTAGAGGCGATGAAGAGTAGCACACAAGAAATTGTTATAGTAGAAGAAGAAATAAGAACATTGATTCAGACAATAGAGGGAATTGGGTCAGCAACAGCACAGACTGCGGAGTCAGCTGAGTTTTTTAAGTCTGCCACTGCGAATCTTTAACCTATATAATAGTAATAAAGCAACGCATGAAAAAAATATGCGTTGTTTTGTTATTTTAGCTTGCAATACTGCTGCCTATTATATATAATAATAAATGTTGTTCTGAGACGTTGCGATGATGTGAGAGGTTACTGACACACCCGGCCCCTTTGCCATGAGGTCGACGTCAGAAAATTTTCACGGAGTATGTCCGATAATAAATTGGGCGATAGAAGGAGGGACTAAAATGGCAAAGCAAAAAATTCGTATTCGCTTGAAAGCATACGACCACAGAATTCTTGATCAATCCGCAGAGAAAATCGTTGAAACTGCAAAACGTTCGGGTGCTGGTGTATCTGGACCGATTCCGTTGCCAACTGAGAAGCAAATCATTACTATTCTCCGTGCGGTACACAAGTACAAGGATTCCCGTGAACAGTTTGAACAACGGACTCACAAACGTTTGATCGATATTGTGAACCCAACACCACAAACTGTGGATGCCTTGATGCGCTTGGATCTACCGTCCGGTGTAGATATCGAAATCAAATTGTAATTCTATTTTTAGCAACTTAGGAAAAGAAAAGAGGTGTCAACATTGAAAGGTATCTTAGGAAAAAAACTCGGTATGACTCAAGTGTTTACTCCAGAAGGTAACGTAATTCCTGTTACTGTTATCGAAGCAGGACCTTGTGTAGTACTGCAAAAGAAAGACCTGAATATCGACGGATATGAAGCAGTGCAATTGGGCTTTTCTGATAAAAAAGAAAGTCGCTCCAATAAGCCTGAACAAGGTCACGCCAAAAAGGCAAATGCAACACCTAAGCGCTACGTTCGTGAAATTCGCGGTGTTGACCTCGGGTCTCTCGAGGTTGGACAAGAACTGAAGGCTGATATTTTTGCTGAGGGCGAATTTGTTGACGTAACTGGCACATCTAAAGGTAAAGGTTTCCAAGGTAACATCAAACGTTGGGGACAAAGCCGCGGACCAATGGCACACGGATCGCGTTACCACAGAAGACCGGGTTCCATGGGTTCTATCCAAGCTAACCGTGTTCCGAAGGGCAAACGCCTCCCAGGACATATGGGTCACACGACTATCACGGTTCAAAAGCTTGAAATCATCAAGGTTGACGTTGAACGTAACGTATTGCTGGTTAAAGGCGCTATCCCAGGTCCTAAAAACAGCTTCGTGAAAGTTAAACAAACCGTTAAGAAATAATTACCTAAGAAAGGAGGAACATGAAATGCCAAAAGTAACACTTTTTAATATTAGTGGCAACGAAGTTGGTGAAGTAGAACTTAGCGATACAGTATTCGGTATTGAACCGAATGAGCACGTTCTACACGAAGCTGCGCTTATGCAAAGAGCTTCCCTTCGTCGTGGTACACACAAAGTAAAAGGACGTTCTGAAGTTCGTGGCGGTGGACGTAAGCCTTGGAAGCAAAAAGGTACAGGTCGCGCTCGTCAAGGATCCATTCGTTCTCCACAATGGAAAGGCGGCGGCGTTGTCTTCGGACCAACACCACGTAGCTATTCCTGGAAATTGCCTAAGAAGGTTCGTCGTTTGGCGATCAAATCCGCTTTGTCCTCGAAAGTACTCGAGAATGACATTATCGTATTGGATAGCTTGACAATGAATGCTCCGAAGACGAAAGAATTCGCAGCAATCTTGAACAACCTGAAAGTGGAACGCAAAGCTTTGATCGTAGCTACTAGCTATGATGATAACGTAGCACTTTCCGCTCGTAACATCCCTGGGGTGAAATTCGTAGCGGCTGACGGCATTAATGTTCTTGACGTACTGACGTACGACAAACTGATCATCACTAAAGAAGCAGTTCTGAAGGTAGAGGAGGTGTTCGCGTAATGAAAGATCCTCGTGATATTATCAAACGTCCGGTGATTACGGAACGTACTTCCGACTACATGAGCGAAATGAAATACGCTTTTGAAGTGGATATCCGTGCTAACAAAACCGAAATCAAAAAAGCTGTCGAGGCTATTTTCAAAGTAAAAGTAACTAATGTGAACACAATGCGTGTGCCTGGCAAACTGAAACGTTATGGTAAATATTCTGGTTACACTCCAGAGTGGAAAAAAGCCATCGTTAAGCTTAGCCCGGACAGCAAACCGCTTGAATTTTTTGAAGCGGTAGAATAATACTCTTAAAGTAAGGAGGAAACTATAGTGCCAATCAAAAAGTACAAACCGACCTCTCCGGCAAGACGCCATATGTCTGTGTCTACGTTTGAAGAAATCACAACAAACCAGCCAGAGAAATCGTTGCTTTCTCCGCTGTTCAAACATGCGGGACGCAACAACCAAGGTAAAATTACGGTTCGTCACCATGGCGGCGGACACAAACGTAAATACCGTATTATCGACTTCAAACGGACTAAAGACGGCATACCAGGTAGCGTTGCTACAATCGAGTATGACCCGAACCGTACATCTAATATTGCTTTGATCCACTATGCTGATGGAGAGAAACGTTATATCATCGCTCCTAAAGGCCTAAAAGTTGGGGATAAAGTAGAGTCCGGCCCAACAGCCGACATCAAAATTGGTAACAGTCTTGCGCTGGAGAACATCCCAGTGGGTACAGTTATCCACAACATTGAGTTGAAACCAGGTAAAGGCGGACAATTGGTTCGTGCTGCTGGTACAGAAGCTCAATTGCTTGGTAAAGAAGAAAAATACTGTTCCGTTCGTTTGTCATCCGGTGAGGTTCGTAAGATCCTTAGCGTATGCCGTGCAACTATCGGTTCCGTAGGTAACGAAGATCATGAATTGATCAAAATCGGTAAAGCTGGACGTAGTCGCTGGCTGGGCCGTCGCCCTGAAGTACGCGGTGTTGTAATGAACCCGAACGATCACCCACACGGTGGTGGTGAAGGCCGCGCTCCAATCGGACGTAAATCGCCTATGTCTCCATGGGGTAAACCAACCCTTGGTTACAAAACGCGTAAGAAAAACAAGGCATCTGATAAATATATCGTTCGCCGCCGCACAAAATAAGACGCTTCTGGCAAGTTAATAAAGCGCGAAGCGTCGATTCGCGGTTTGAAGAACCGGATGAAGGGAGGATTCACACATGGGTCGCAGTTTAAAGAAGGGGCCGTTTATCGATGGCTACCTGCTTAAAAAAGTTGAGGAACTGAACGAGGCTGAAAAAAAGGTTGTAGTTAAAACTTGGTCCCGTCGCTCAACCATTTTCCCTCAGTTTATCGGACATACGTTTGGTGTATATGACGGCCGTAAACACGTGCCTGTATACGTAACAGAAGATATGGTAGGTCACAAGTTGGGCGAGTTCGCGCCAACACGTACTTACAAAGGCCACGCGGGTGACGATAAGAAAACAAGAAGATAATAATAAGGTCTCTGTTTGAAAGGAGGTTAAACAATGGAAGCAAAAGCACATGCAAGATCGGTGCGGATTTCCGCTCGTAAAGCGAAACTGGTTGTTGACTTGATTCGTGGTAAGCAAGTGGGGGAAGCAATTGCTATTCTTCGCCACACTCCGAAATCCGCTTCTCCGGTCGTTGAGAAGTTGCTTAATTCGGCAATTGCGAATGCTGAGCATAACTATTCTTTGGACGTGAACAGTTTGTTCGTTAGCGAGGTTTTCGTTAACCAAGGACCTACTATGAAACGTTTCCGTCCGCGCGCCATGGGCCGCGCAAGTCGGATCAATAAACGCACGAGCCACATTACACTGGTGGTATCTGAGAAATAAGGAGGGATAACACGTGGGTCAAAAGGTAAATCCAATCGGACTCCGGATCGGGATCATTCGCGATTGGGAATCTAAATGGTATGCAGGAAAAGATTTCGGTACTCTTCTGATGGAAGACGTCAAAATCCGGGAATACCTTAAAGGTAAGTTGAAGGATTCCGCTGTTTCCCATATCGAGATCGAAAGAGCGGCTAACCGCGTGAACGTTACAATTCACACTGCTAAACCAGGTATGGTTATTGGTAAGGGCGGAGCAGAAGTAGAAGTACTTCGCAGCGCAGTTACAGCAATCGCTGGTGGCAAAAAAGTACACATCAACATCAATGAAATCAAGCACCCTGAATTGGATGCAATTCTTGTAGCTGAGAGCATTGCTCAACAATTGGAACGTCGTGTATCGTTCCGTCGCGCACTCAAACAAGCGATTCAAAGAACAATGCGTTCTGGCGCAAAAGGGATTAAAACTCAAGTAGGCGGACGTCTTGGCGGAGCTGAGATTGCTCGTTCAGAAGGTTATAGCGAAGGAACAGTTCCACTTCATACGCTTCGTGCCGATATCGATTACGGAACGGCTGAAGCACATACAACTTACGGTCTTATCGGCGTAAAAGTATGGATCTACCGTGGAGAAGTTCTTCCCCCAGCTAAGAAACAAGCTGCTCAGGAAGGAGGCAACTAATCATGTTGGTACCAAAACGCGTAAAACACCGCAAACAACAACGCGGACACATGAAGGGTATGGCAAAGGGTGGTACTGAATTGAACTTCGGCGAATTCGGCCTGGTTGCAATGGAACCATCTTGGATCACTAACCGTCAGATCGAAGCTGCTCGTATCGCAATGACACGTTATATCAAACGTGGCGGTCAAGTTTGGATCAAGATTTTCCCAGATAAGCCTATTACTCAAAAGCCTCTCGAGGTTCGTATGGGTAGTGGTAAAGGTAACGTTGAGAAATGGGTAGCCGTAGTTAAACCGGGCAAGATTATGTTCGAACTCGGAGGCGTGTCGGAAGAAATCGCTCGTGAAGCGATGCGTCTTGCCGCTCACAAGCTGCCTGTTAAGACTAAGTTTGTGAAACGTGAAGAATTGGGTGGTGAAGCAAATGAAAGCTAATGAACTTCGCAACTTAACCACTGCTGAGATTGAACAAAAGATCGCTGGATTCAAAGAGGAACTTTTTAATCTCCGTTTCCAATTGGCAACTGGCCAACTGGACAACCCGACTCGGATTCGTGACGTGCGTAAGGAAATAGCTCGTGCTAAAACCGTAATCCATCAAAGAGTGCTTGGGATTAGTTAAGTGAGACGGATCTCAGATCCGTATTCAGGAAGGAGGCTAACTAATGAGCGAAGAACGTAATGCACGTAAAGTGCTAATCGGTAAAGTGGTCAGTGATAAAATGGATAAAACCATCGTAGTCGCTGTTGAAACCTATAAGAAACATAACTTGTACCACAAACGCATCAAGTCTACGAAGAAATTCAAAGCACATGATGAGGAAAACGTTGCGAAAATTGGCGATACCGTAAAAGTCATGGAAACTCGTCCGTTGTCCAAGGACAAACGTTGGAGACTAGTTGAAGTGGTTGAAAAAGCGGTTATCATCTAAGATAATCAAAAGAGTTTTTCCGGAAGGAGGAAATTATAATGATTCAACCATTTACACGCTTGCATGTGGCTGACAACTCTGGTGCGAAGGAACTGATGTGTATCCGCGTACTGGGTGGTACTGGACGCCGTACAGCAGCAATCGGTGATTTGATCGTTTGTTCCGTTAAACAAGCAACACCAGGCGGCGTTGTCAAAAAAGGTGATGTTGTTAGAGCGGTAGTTGTTCGTACGAAACGTTCCGTTCGTCGTAAAGATGGATCTTACATCGCATTCGACGAAAATGCAGCTGTTGTTGTTAAAGACGACAGAAGCCCTCGTGGAACACGTATCTTTGGACCAGTTGCTCGCGAACTTCGCGATAAAGACTACATGAAGATCGTTTCCTTGGCACCGGAAGTAATCTAATAAACACGAGCACCAATAAGTTGAAGGTTAGTTATAGGAGGTGTAATAAATGCCTAGAGTGAAAAAAGTTCTGGAATCCCATAACAATAAACTGCACGTGAAGAAAGATGATGTGGTGCTTGTGATTAGTGGTAAAGACAAAGGCAAAAAAGGCCGTGTCATCGCTGCTTATCCTCGTGAAAACCGCGTTCTGGTAGAAGGCGTCAATATGGTGAAAAAACACCAAAAGCCGAACCAGCTGAATCCACAGGGTGGAATTATTGAGCAGGAAGCTTCGATTCATGTGTCCAACGTAATGCACATCGATCCGAAGTCCGGCAAAGTAACACGTATCGGTTACAAAGTATTGGACAACGGTAAAAAAGTTCGGATTGCTAAAAGATCCGGAGAGATTATCGACTAATCTAGCCCTTAAGAAAGGAGGTTAAATCTTCATGGCAGCAAGAATGAAAGAACGTTATCTCAACGAAATAACACCTGCTTTGATGCAGAAGTTTAACTATACAACTGTTATGCAAGTGCCTAAGATCGAGAAGGTTGTCATCAACATGGGTGTGGGTGACGCTGTTCAAAACTCCAAAGTACTTGATGCTGCAGTTAATGACATGCAGTTGATCGCTGGTCAAAAACCAGTAATCACTAAAGCTAAAAAATCCATCGCTGGTTTCAAACTACGCGAAAATATGCCGATTGGGGTTAAAGTAACACTGCGCGGCGAGCGTATGTATTACTTCTTGGACAAATTGTTCAACGTAACGCTTCCACGCGTACGTGACTTCCGTGGTGTTTCCACTAAAGCCTTTGACGGCCGTGGTAACTACACACTTGGTCTTAAAGAACAATTGATCTTCCCCGAGATCGAATATGACAAAGTGGATAAAGTCCGCGGTATGGACATCGTTATTGTAACGACTGCTAAGACGGACGAGGAATCCCGCGAGCTGCTGGGTCAGCTGGGAATGCCTTTCGCAAAATAAAGTCGGTTAATCCATTTTCTCCGAAAATGTTTAGGAGGTGTCAGGCTAAGTGGCAAAAACTTCGATGAAAGTTAAACAACAACGTACGCCTAAGTTTAAAGTACGTGCATATACACGTTGCGAACGTTGTGGTCGTCCACATTCGGTACTGCAAAAGTTCAAAATTTGCAGAATTTGTTTCCGTGAATTAGCTTATAAAGGCCAGATCCCTGGCGTGAAAAAAGCAAGTTGGTAAGAAGTTTATAAACGGGAAGGAGGTTTACACACATGACTATGTCTGATCCTATTGCAGATATGCTTACTCGTATTCGTAACGCTAACATTGTGCGTCACGAAACGGTAGAAATGCCTGCTTCTACTATGAAGAAACAAATCGCTGACATTTTGAAGCGTGAAGGTTTCATCCGCGATGCGGAATTCGTTGAAGATAGCAAACAAGGGATTATCCGTATCTTCTTGAAATACGGCCCTAACCAAGAGCGTGTTATTTCTGGTTTGAAAAGAATCAGTAAACCAGGCCTTCGCGTATACACGAAGAGCAATGAAGTGCCTCGTGTACTCGGTGGTCTAGGAATCGCGATTATCTCCACATCTAAGGGAGTTATGACCGACAAAGAAGCTCGTCAATCAAAATCTGGCGGAGAAGTTGTCTGCTACATTTGGTAATAAACGTCACAAGATAAGGAGGTGCAACACATGTCTCGTATTGGTCGTAAACCAATCGCAGTACCTAGCGGTGTAGATGTCACTTTGGACAACGCCGTTATTACAGTAAAAGGTCCAAAAGGTTCTTTGACTCGTGAGCTTCATAAAGACATGAAGGTTACAGTTGAAAATAACGAAATTACCGTTGTTCGTCCGTCGGATAACAAATTGCATCGTTCACTTCACGGCACAACCCGCTCCGTTGTCAACAACATGGTAGCAGGCGTGACTGAAGGTTTCTCGAAATCTCTGGAATTGGTTGGGGTCGGATATCGTGCAAGCAAATCCGGAGATAAAGTCGTTCTGAACGTTGGTTACTCCCACCCGGTTGAAATTACACCGGAAGCAGGTATTGAGTTTGAAGTTCCTGCGAACACGAAGATCATCGTTAAAGGTATCGATAAAGAACGCGTTGGCGCATATGCTGCTAAAATTCGTTCCGTTCGTGAGCCAGAACCGTATAAAGGTAAAGGTATCAAATATGAAGGCGAGCGTATCATCCGCAAAGAAGGTAAAGCTGGTAAGAAGAAATAACCAGTTTGAACTTAATTGTAAGATACCCCGTGCATCTTAAAGTGAAGCTGTTTACGGCAAACTGAAGGGAGTGAAAGGGAAGTCATGATTACAAAAGAAGATAAAAACAAGGCTCGTCTCAAAAGACACCTGCGTGTTCGTAAGAAGATCCAGGGAACTACTGAGCGTCCACGTTTGAACGTATTCCGTTCTTCAAAACACATCTACGCTCAACTGATCGATGATGTTAAAGGGGTTACTATCGTATCCGCTTCTACACTTGATAAAGAACTGAGCGCTAACATCGGTAATGGCGGCAGCGTTGAAGCTGCAGCGAAAGTTGGCCAATTGGTCGCTGAGCGTGCTAAAGAAAAAGGCTATGCAGTGGTCGTATTCGACCGCGGAGGTTACTTGTACCATGGACGAATTCAAGCATTGGCTGACGCAGCTCGTGAAGCTGGTCTTGAATTCTAGAATAATTCTTAAAAGGAGGTTAACGACTTGCGTGTAGATCCGAACAGTTTAGAACTGACAGAAAGAGTTGTACACATTAACCGTGTAGCAAAAGTTGTAAAAGGCGGACGCCGTTTCAGCTTTAGTGCACTCGTTGTTGTGGGCGATGGCAATGGCTACGTCGGTGCTGGTATCGGTAAAGCCGGCGAAGTTCCGGATGCCATCCGTAAAGGCATTGAAGACGCCAAGAAAAACCTGATTCACATTCCAATCGTAGGAACTTCGATTCCCCATCTCGTTACTGGCCACTTCGGCGCAGGACGCGTGTTGCTGAAACCAGCATCAGAGGGTACTGGCGTTATCGCTGGCGGTCCAGTTCGTGCGGTATTGGAATTGGCAGGCGTTGGCGACATTTTGACAAAATCACTGGGTTCTTCGAATTCCATGAACATGGTCAATGCAACTTTGGAGGGACTTTCCCGTCTGAAACGCATTGAAGAGGTCGCGAAACTTCGCGGCAAATCTGTCGAAGAATTGCGCGGTTAAGGAGGGGAACGTCAATGGCAAAATTGCAAATTACCCTCGTACGTAGTGTAATCGGACGTCCAGAAACACAACGTGTTACTGTTAAGACGCTCGGCCTACGTAAACTCAACACGACAGTGGTTCACAATGACAGTCCTGCAATTCGCGGAATGATCAACAAAGTGAGTCACTTGCTATCTGTAACTGAAATTGAAGGCTAATCGCCTCGCATAAATTAACAAACATAAGGAGGTGCAAACGATGAAGTTACATGAACTTGCTCCAGCTCCTGGTTCCCGCAAAGAACGCAATCGCGTTGGTCGTGGACCAAGTAGCGGAAATGGTAAAACTTCCGGTCGCGGTCACAAAGGTCAAAACTCACGTTCTGGCGGTGGTGTTCGCCCGGGCTTCGAGGGTGGACAAAATCCGCTCTATCGTCGTCTGCCTAAACGTGGTTTCGTCAATCCTACCCGTAAAGAGTATGCGATTGTGAACCTTGAAGATCTGAATAGCTTTGCAGAAGGAACAGAAGTGACTCCGCAGTTGTTGCTTGAAACTGGTGTTGTCAAGAATTCCAAAAGCGGCATTAAGATTCTCGGCAACGGTGAGTTGACCGTAAAATTGACTGTACAAGCAAATAAGTTCTCTCAATCTGCGGTAGAGAAAATCGAGGCTGCCGGCGGTAAAACCGAGGTGATCTAATGTTCAAGACGCTTAAGAATATCTGGCATGTTGAAGATTTGCGCAAAAAGATCCTGTTTACCTTGTTCATTCTGATTATCTACCGTATCGGTTCGTTTGTTCCGGTTCCTGGTGTGAACAAAGATGTACTGCAAACAGCAAATCAGAGCGGTGACGCTTTGATGGGACTCTTGAACACCTTTTCGGGCGGAGCGCTCAAAAACTTCTCGATATTTGCGATCAGTATTTACCCATACATTACAGCATCCATCATCGTGCAATTGCTATCGATGGATGTTGTTCCTAAGTTTGCTGAATGGGCTAAACAAGGGGAGCACGGGAAAAAACAATTGGCGCAAATCACTCGTTACGGTACAGTGATATTAGCCCTGATCCAAGGTTTTGCTACGTCGATAGGGTTTAACCGGATTTATGGAACTCAAATGATGCCGAATGCGACATTTGCTGATTACTTGCTGGTTGCCATTATCTTGACGGCGGGTACTTCTTTCTTGATGTGGCTTGGTGAACAGATTACCGAAAAGGGAATCGGGAACGGGATTTCGATCCTGATTTTTGCGGGAATCGTCGCCGGTATCCCGGGACATATCACGAGTACGGCTAACTCAAGCTTTATTCAGCCGGATCAGGTGTTCCTGAATATTCTTAAAGTCGTTATCGTGCTGATTGTGATTGTGGCGATTATTACAGCAGTTATCTTCGTACAGCAAGGTATTCGGAAGATTCCTGTTCAATACGCTAAACGCGTAGTCGGCAATAAAATGTACGGTGGACAGAATACGCATATTCCGCTCAAGATTAATGCGGCTGGTGTTATTCCGGTAATCTTCGCCGTATCATTGCTTCAGTTCCCAGTTGTTCTCTCCAGTTTTTGGTCAACGCATGATTGGGCGAAATGGATTGCTAAGTATTTAGCAATGGATGCACCCCTTGGTATGCTTCTGTATGTAGTGATGATTATTGGTTTCACGTTCTTCTATACGTTCGTGCAAATGAATCCTCAACAGATGGCTGATAACATGAAGAAGAATGGTGGGTACATTCCAGGTATCCGTCCTGGTAAAGCCACAGAGAAATATCTGACTAGAGTAATGTCTCGCTTGACCATGTCCGGTGCGTTGTTCCTAGCCGTGATTTCTGTAATGCCGGTATTCTTCGGTGCTTTATCCGGATTGCCCAAAGAAGTTCAAATTGGTGGTACTGCACTGCTAATTGTTATCGGTGTGGCATTGGATACTATGAAGCAGATCGAGAGCCAATTGATTAAACGCCATTACAAAGGCTTCATCAATAAATAGGCGATAGGTTCCGGCGAAGCTTGAGATCTCTTTCTTCCCGGCACCTATTGTGCTGTTTCTTGCTTGGTGGCGAACTTTTGGGGGGAGAGAGAAATCGTGAACATTTTATTCATGGGCCCTCCGGGGGCAGGCAAGGGAACACAAGCGGCAGAGATCATAAAAGAATTTGGCATTCCTCATATTTCGACAGGAGATGCTTTCCGTTTGGCAATCAAACAGGAGACTCCAGTAGGACTGAAGGCCAAATCATTTATTGATCAAGGTTTGCTTGTACCAGATGATGTGACCATTGGTATAGTTGAAGAACGGCTGCAGCAGTCCGATTGCGAAAAAGGATTTCTATTGGATGGTTTTCCAAGAACTCTTTCGCAAGCGGAAGCGCTGGAAGAAATTCTTAGCCGTTTGAACACTTCTTTGGATCATGTCATCAACTTGAATGTTGACCGTGGACTGTTGATGGCGCGTCTTACTGGACGTCGTATCTGCACAGTTTGCGGAGCATCCTACCATTTAATCTTCAACCCGCCGAAGCAAGATGGCATTTGCGACATTGATGGCGGTGAATTGTATCAACGTCCGGATGACAACGAAGAAAGTGTAGGCAAGCGTCTGGATGAGTATGATAACAAGACAGCGCCGCTGCTTGCGTTTTATGATAATAAAGGTCTTTTGCGTCAGGTAAATGGGGAAAACGAAATCAATGTCGTTTCTTCTGAAATCGTATCTTTATTGCGGGGTTAATGTAATGATCATTTGTAAATCCGAACAGGAACTTGCCTTTATGAGGGAAGCTGGTCGAATTGTTGCCGAGTGTCACCGTCTTATTGCTGAGGCCATTGAGCCTGGCATTACAACGGGCGATCTCGACAGAATCGCCGATCAATACATTCGCAGTCAAGGTGCTGTGCCGTCTTTCAAAGGCTACAACGGTTTTCCTGCCAGCATTTGCGCTTCAGTCAACGAACAATTAGTGCATGGATTTCCAGGTAAACGCAAACTGATCGAAGGCGATATTGTAACGCTGGATATCGGTGCAGAGTACCGCGGTTATCACGGTGATTCCGCCTGGACCTACGGTGTGGGCAGCATTTCCGAAGAGGCTCAGCGTTTGCTGGACGTTACGGAAGGCTCCTTGTACGCGGGACTGGCGTTAGTTAAACCGGATGTGCGCTTGTTTACAATCTCCCATGCTATCCAGCAATACATCGAAGAGGCTGGTTTCTCAGTCGTTCGTGAGTATGTTGGTCATGGTATTGGGGCAAAACTGCATGAAGAACCGCAAATTCCGAATTATGGCATAGCGGACCGCGGACCACGTCTGAAACCGGGTATGGTACTCGCGATTGAGCCGATGGTAAACGTAGGAAAGAGACATGTCAGAACGCTGGAAGATAACTGGACTGTCGTTACGGTGGATGGCTCACTATGTGCTCACTTTGAGCATACAGTAGCAGTTACTCCGGACGGCATGGAAATTTTCACAAAACTGAATGCGTAGGTGATCTCCACTTGAATACTGTGAGCAGCCCGCAGGTTGGTCAATTAGTGAGAATTCTCAAAGGCAAAGATGCCGGAGAGGCAGCCGTTGTTATCGCAGTTGTTGATAGCAGATTTGTATACATTGCAGATGGAGACAAACGTAAGTTTGATGGGCCAAAGAAGAAGAATATTCTTCATCTTGAGCTCATACCCTTCATCAGCAGTGAGGTTGTGAACAGTTTGGAAGAAACTGGGCGGGTAACAAACGGAAAGCTGCGTTACGCAGTCATGAAGTATGCTGGACCCACCGGAATAAGTGCTGATGAGAAAGGAGACTAACTGTGGCTAAGGAAGATGTCATTGAAGTAGAAGGTACTGTCCTTGAACCGTTGCCAAATGCAACGTTTAAGGTTGAGCTTGAGAACGGTCATCAAATACTTGCCCATGTATCCGGTAAATTGCGGATGCACTTTATCCGTATTTTGACCGGAGACAAAGTGGTCGTGCAGTTATCGCCTTATGATTTATCAAAAGGTCGTATAACTTACCGTAAATAGATGGGAACTACGAAAAAAGTTTTGCTTCGCAAAACTTTGAGGAGGTAATTAACATGAAGGTAAGACCTTCTGTAAAGCCCATTTGCGAGAAATGTAAAGTAATCCGCCGCAAAGGGACTGTTATGGTGATTTGCGAAAATCCGAAACACAAACAAAAACAAGGTTAAGAAGGGGGTGTAGCGTAAAATGGCTCGTATAGCTGGAGTGGATTTGCCACGTGACAAACGCGTTGAGATCGCCTTGACTTATATTTTCGGAATCGGTAAAACGACTTCTCAGAAAATTCTTAATGAAACAGGCATTAGCGCTAATACACGTGTCCGTGATTTGACGGAAGATGAAGTCAGCAAACTGCGTGAAACGATCGACAAAATAGTTAAGGTTGAAGGTGACCTGCGTCGTGAAATTTCCTTGAATATTAAACGTCTTACTGAGATCGGCTGTTACCGCGGTGTTCGTCACCGTCGTGGATTGCCTGTTCGCGGTCAACGTACTAAAACCAATGCCCGTACCCGGAAAGGCCCGCGTCGTACGGTAGCAAACAAGAAGAAATAATAAGGGGGGATAAGAGACAATGGCTAAACCGAAAAAAGTCGTACGTACTAAACGTCGCGACCGTAAAAATATCGAATCCGGCGTGGCACATATTCGTTCCACGTTCAATAACACCATCGTTACCATCACAGATCCTCACGGAAATGCAATTTCCTGGGCAAGCTCCGGCGGCCAAGGATTTAAAGGTTCCCGTAAGTCGACTCCATTCGCAGCACAAATGGCAGCTGAATCAGCAGCTAAAGCAGCTATGGAGCACGGCATGAAGTCGGTTGAGGTTATGGTTAAAGGACCGGGCGCGGGCCGCGAAGCAGCCATCCGTTCCCTTCAAGCTGCAGGGCTTGAAGTTAACCTTATTAAAGACGTAACTCCGGTTCCTCACAATGGATGCCGTCCGCCGAAACGTCGTCGCGTATAGTGAAATCAGTATTGTAAATGTGGTATAATTCTGACGCATCTGCTAATAATAGGTGTTTAGGCATACTACATGATGCACCTGATGGGGTGACAGTTTCATATAGGAGCGACGTTGAAGGAGGGGTAAACTCGTGATAGAAATCGAAAAGCCGAAGATTGAGACCGTAGAAGCTAATGATGAAGGTACCTATGGGAAATTCGTAGTTGAACCGTTGGAACGTGGGTATGGCACGACTCTGGGGAATTCACTTCGCCGGATATTGCTTTCTTCGCTTCCAGGAGCCGCAGTGACTTCGGTCCAAATTGACGGCGTTCTGCATGAGTTCTCGACCGTTCCAGGCGTAATGGAAGATGTGACGGAGATCATTCTGAACCTTAAAGCCTTGTCCCTGAAGATTCATTCAGACGAGGAAAAAGTGTTTGAGATTGATGCCGAAGGGGAAGGCATCGTTACCGCAGGTGATATCCGTGCGGACAGCGATGTTGAGATCCTCAACCCGGATCTTCACATTGCAACGCTGGGACCTGGTGCGAGACTTCACATGCGTATTTTTGCAGGCCGTGGTCGCGGCTACGTCCAAGCGGACCGGAACAAACGCGACGATCAGCCAATTGGCGTTATCCCGGTTGACTCCATCTACACTCCTATTTCACGCGTTAACTACGGCATAGACAATACACGTGTTGGTCAAGTGACCAACTACGACAAATTGACGCTTGAAATTTGGACAGATGGCAGTATTAGACCGGAAGAGGCTGTAAGCCTCGGAGCCAAAATTTTGAACGAGCACCTCGTATTGTTCGTAGGTCTTACGGACGAAGCGAAAGACGCCGAAATTATGGTTGAAAAAGAAGAAGACAAAAAAGAAAAAGTGCTAGAGATGACAATCGAAGAGCTTGATCTTTCTGTCCGCTCCTACAACTGCCTCAAACGTGCTGGTATTAATACCGTACAAGAGCTTACCACGAAGACTGAAGAAGATATGATGAAGGTGCGTAACCTTGGTCGTAAATCTTTGGAAGAAGTTCAGGAGAAGCTTGAGGAACTTGGTTTGGGACTACGTACAGAAGAATAACTACAGATTGTTACAGTAAAGGAGGGAAAACACATGGCATACCAAAAATTGGGCCGTGATTCCAGTGCGCGTAAAGCGTTATTTCGCGACATGGTAACGGATCTATTTTTATACGAGCGCATCCAAACAACGGAAGCTAAAGCGAAAGAAGTTCGTTCTATCGCTGAAAAGTTGATCACTAAAGCTAAAAAAGGCGATCTTCATGCTCGTCGTCAAGTAGCTGCATTTGTTCGCCGCGAGACTGTTGATGGTGAACAAGATGCAATTCAAAAATTGTTCTCTGACATTGCTCCTCGTTACACAGAGCGTCCAGGTGGATACACTCGTATCCTGAAACTCGGACCTCGTCGTGGGGACGCTGCGCCTATGGTTTATCTTGAATTGGTAGACCGCGCGTAGTATCACAAGTATTGATTTCCGATGCTTCCCTTTCATCCGGCCCTCTTTGGAGTAAAGATGGGGGAAATATCAGCGTTATTGTGCTGCAGAGGCGCAAGACTCTGCTGTACTAATAACCGTGGGAATCACCTTGGTTCAATTGAAGGAGCTCCCGCAGGGGCTCTTTTTTTTGAAGTAATGGAGTGAAGTTTTAATGGATGCCGTCCTTCTAGGGACGGCAAAGCCATTTTTTCCTCTTGAATAAGATCAGACAGTGCTTCGATCGACGTTTCTGCTGAACGGTTTAAAAAGGAGAACGGAATGCGTAATCTATTGATGAAGGTCAATTATGACGGAACAAATTATGATGGCTTTCAGACCCAGCCTCAGGGCAATACGATTCAAGATCGGCTGGAGCAAGCGATACTCCATCTGACAGGTGAGGAGCTTAAGATTACTGCTTCTGGTCGCACAGATGCCGGAGTACACGCCTACGGTCAGCCTTTTAACTTTACGACCTCCTCTCGAATCCCACTTGAACGTTGGTGTCTGGCGCTTAATGCCCGGCTGCCACAAGATATCGTGGTTACTGAGGCTAGGGAAGTACCGCTGACGTTTCACTCTCGTAGAGGAGCTAAGCGTAAAACTTACCGATACACGATTAACGGCAACAGGTTTCCAGACCCGTTTCAACGGCGCTGGCAGCTTCATCATCCGGTGAGGTTGGACATTCCTGCGATGCAGCAAGGCTTAACGCATATTTTAGGGACACATGACTTCACTTCGTTTGCTTCACGGAGGTCTACTAAGGCCTCTCATGTACGAACGATCTTTGAAGCTCATATGGAAGTAGACCGCAGCATGTGCCGACCCTCTTCATTAGATCAGGGAGTGATCCAAACTTATATAACGGGTAGTGGATTTCTTCAGCATATGGTTCGCATTATTATGGGGACTTTGATCCATGTGGGGGAAGGTAAAATAGATGCTGATCATGTTGCTGAGATATTGGCGGCATGTGATCGTTCTGCTGCTGGTCCAACAGCTATGGCCAAGGGGTTGGCTTTGTGGAGTGTAGAATATGACGAGACTGAAAGTGAATCTTTTTTTCTATAAATTTCTTCCTGAATAATAGACTGAATGTTTAAAAATCACTTGCACTTGTTATGTTTATACTGTAATATAAAAGTTGTGTTTTCTTGATGGCTATCCCACAGCCCCGATCAAGGAAATGCCAAAAAAATGCTTTGCTTAACTCACATAATTGTAATTCAATGAGAAACAAGATATACGAAACAGAAGATTTTCGTACGAGAACAAGGAGGAAACATTCATGCGTACCACCTATATGGCGAAGCCGAACGAAGTTGAACGCAATTGGCACATTATTGATGCCGAAGGCAAGACACTCGGTCGTTTGGCCAGCGAAGCCGCTGCTTTGATCCGTGGCAAACACAAACCGCAATTCACTCCACACGTTGATACAGGAGATTTCGTTATCGTAATCAACGCTGAGAAGATTCACTTGACCGGTAAGAAATTGCAAAACAAGAAATACTACCGTCACTCGATGCACCCAGGTGGCTTGAAAGTTACTAATGCTGAAACTTTGCTGAATACTAAACCAGAACGCGTAATTGAATTCGCTGTTCATGGTATGATTCCTAAGACTCGTCAAGGGGACCACATGAAGCTGAGATTGAAAGTATATGCAGGCGCCGAGCATCCACATGCAGCACAAAAACCTGAAGTTTACGAACTTCGCGGATAAGAATAGAGGAGGACAGTTTCATGGCACAAGTACAATACTATGGGACAGGTCGTCGTAAACATTCGGTAGCACGTGTTCGCCTTGTACCGGGTGAAGGACGCATTGTCATTAACAAACGTGAGATGGACGAATATTTCGGTGTGGAAACACTGAAAATGATCGTAAAACAACCTTTGAACCTGACTGAAACACTAGGCAACTACGATGTAATCGTTCTTGCACATGGTGGCGGCATTTCCGGTCAAGCTGGAGCAATTCGTCACGGTATCTCCCGTGCATTGCTTAAAGTTGACCCTGAATATCGCGGTGCGCTTAAGAAAGCCGGCTTCCTGACTCGTGACCCACGTATGAAGGAACGTAAGAAATACGGCTTGAAGGCTGCACGTCGTGCGCCTCAGTTCTCGAAACGTTAATATTTATCAAGAATTCAACCCTTGGCCTTTACGGTCGAGGGTTTTATTTTTTTTAGCAGCCCCTTTCGAACAAGAAATGGGCTTTTTTTGCATTCATTTACTAATTCTGAGGGTTGAAACTCATTGACTTCCTCAGTAAAAGTTATATACTATTTCATATAGAAATAGTTGGTTTTATTACTTCTTTTACCTCATTTATTCATACGATTAATATTTTGGATGGAGGAATACCTTAATGAACCTGCTCGAGAAAGAAGATTTGATCAGAATAAAGGCCGAAGAATTAGAGAGTGCTTCACCCGAGGATATTATCCGCTGGGCTGTAGAAATATTTCCTAACATTACTTTTGCCTGCAGCTTTGGTGCCGAAGATGTAGTGCTTGTTGATATGCTTCACAAAGTTAGTCCATCTACTGATGTCTTTTATCTCGATACAGATTATCATTTTAAGGAAACCTACGAAACCAGAGATTTGATGGCAGACAAATACGGATTAGAGTTTGTACGAGTGTCTCCGCAACTCACCACGCAGGAGCAAGCACTTCAATACGGTGATGCGCTATGGACGGTTGACCCAAATCAATGCTGTGGTATTCGTAAAGTTGAACCATTGACTCGTATATTATCTCAATATGAGGCATGGATTACTGGAATTCGTCGCGATCAAGCGCCTACCCGTGCAAATGCTAAAAAGGTCGAGTATGATTATAAATTTGGTTTAGTGAAGTTTAATCCTATTGCGGATTGGACGTCAGAAGATGTATGGAACTATATTCGTGAAAATGACGTAATCTATAACCCTCTACATGACCGTAACTATCCAAGTATTGGCTGTGAGCAATGTACACGTCAGGTTATGCCAGGTGAAGATCCGCGTGCTGGCCGTTGGTCTGGATCAGAGAAGACAGAGTGCGGATTGCACAAGTAAGACATATCCCTGTGGGAACATAGAAGGAGAGACTAAGATGACTTCAATACGTCCGCATGGCGGAACTTTGGTTAACCGTGTAGTAGAGGGTACTGAAAGAGAAGAATTGCTAAATCTCGCGCGTGATAGTAAGGTAATTGCCTTAAATACCTGGACTTTATCCGATTTGGATCTTATAGCTGTAGGAGCATTTTCGCCACTGACAGGCTTTTTAAATGAGCAAGACTATCATTCAGTAGTAAAAAACATGCGATTAGCAGATGGCACAGTATGGAGTATTCCAATAACACTGGCTGTAGAAGATGATGTGGCTGCCGGTTTATCAATTGGGGATAAAGTTTCTCTAATCGGTGAAGAGGACGGAGAGATTTACGGATTATTGGATATTGAGAGTATATATACTGTTGATCAAACGATTGAAGCACAAAATGTCTTCAAAACAACAGACCCTGAACATCCAGGTGTGAGCAAGCTGTTGGCTCGCCCTGCAACTTATGTTGGGGGACCCATTACAGTCTTGAACCGCCCACAGCCAGAGAAGTTCGGTGAATTTTATTTTGATCCTGCGGATACGCGGAAGATATTTGCTGAAAAGGGCTGGAGAACGGTTGTAGGCTTCCAAACACGCAATCCGGTCCATCGAGCTCACGAGTACATTCAAAAGTGCGCTATGGAGGTTGTAGACGCTCTATTCCTAAATCCGCTTGTGGGTGAGACGAAGTCAGATGATGTACCGGCAAATGTACGGATGAAGAGCTATCTGGCGCTTTTGGAGAACTATTATCCTGAGGATCGTACCTTCCTTGGTGTTTTTCCGGCGGCAATGCGTTATGCAGGCCCTAGAGAAGCAATTTTCCATGCAATGGTTCGCAAAAATTACGGCTGTACCCATTTCATCGTCGGTCGTGACCATGCTGGGGTAGGTGATTATTATGGCACTTATGAAGCACAGGAAATTTTCTCGAATTTTAGTGCTGAAGAACTTGATATTACTCCATTATTTTTTGAACATAGCTTCTTCTGTAAAAAATGCGGGAATATGGCATCCAGTAAAACTTGCCCTCATCCTAGTGATGATCACATGACATTGTCGGGTACGAAGGTACGTGCTTTGCTCCGTGATGGCCAATGTCCTCCGCCAGAATTTACACGGCCTGAGGTTGCGAAGATTCTGATTGAAGGTATGACTCAAGAAGTTACAGCTTAATCATTAACAGCTAGTACTATTTGACCTTCTTGTCCCATATAGATGAGTATTATCTATCGGGACGAGGGGGTCTTTGTTATGTCTGGCCGAAAGCAGAGTAAAGTCTCGGTCTGGATTTCATGGAGCAGTATCAAAAAAAGTATGCTTGGCGTGATATTGCTAGCTATAATGATCGGAATTATTGCATATGACATGCCTACCGCTAAAACACTAAATTATTGGAGTCTGCCCTTGTCAGGAAAAGTTATTGCGCTCGATGCGGGACATGGTGGAGCTGATGGAGGAGCGGTTAGCCGGGAAGGGCTAATTGAGAAAGATATTAATCTCGCGGTATCGCTTTATTTGCGTGATTATTTGCAGCAGGCAGGTGCTATTGTAGTAATGACTCGTGAAGGTGATTATGATTTGGCTCAGGAAGGTACTAAGGGCTATTCTAAGCGTAAGACAGAAGATCTTAAACAAAGAGTAAGAAGTATCGAAGAAAAAGGCGCAGACCTTTTTATAAGCGTTCACATGAACAGTGTCCCTTCCAATCGTTGGAGTGGAGCACAGACCTTTTACTACCCCAATCACAAGGATAATAAAGCTATAGCGGAGTTTGTGCAGAGTGAGCTGAAGACTACGCTGGAGAATACGGATCGTGTGGCTAAGACAGTGAATACTGTTTATCTGTTAAAAGCATTGAAAATACCAGCGGTACTTGTAGAAGTTGGCTTCTTATCACATCCTCAGGAATCTGCTCTACTTGGAAATGATGTCTATCAGCGTAAGGTTGCGACTAGCATTTATCGGGGGATTCTTCGGTACGCCTCCGAGTAGTCAGGACTACTCATGGGGAGACAGGTAATGCTATAATAGACAAAAACTCCGGAGAATTTCTCAACCGGAAAGGAAACAGAGGTGCTTCCCATGCTGACTAAGGAACAAATTCAGGAAATACTGCAGCCATTAACAGACTCTGAAACTGGAAAAAGCCTTGTGGAACTACAGCTGATCCGTGACATTATGATTAAAGAAGACCGTATTTCTTTATCTATCATATGTCTGAATCCTGAAGAGCAAAGTCGCATGGATCTAGAACAACAGGTTCGTGAATTGCTTGAAGCGGGTGGGGTTTCTAATGTACATATCCGGCTTCGTGATGCAACCGATTATGAACGTGCTATACTTCGCGGAGAGAGCGTAGAGGATTTCGATGAACCTGGGAAACTTAAAGGACATGCAGCAGGCCTTGATGACCATGAATTAATTAGCGAGAGCTCTGGCGTGAACTTTATCGCCGTGGCCAGCGGCAAAGGTGGAGTTGGTAAGTCAACCGTAACGGTGAATTTGGCCGTAGCCCTTGCAAGAAAAGGGAAAAAAGTTGGTCTTATCGATGCTGATATTTATGGTTTCAGTATTCCCGATATGATGGGGATCGAAGAGGGACCAGTTGTAGAAGAAGGAACGATTATTCCTGTGGAACGTTTTGGAGTGAAGGTCATGTCTATGGGCTTCTTTATTCGTGAGAATAGTCCAGTTATTTGGCGGGGACCTATGCTGGGTAAAATGCTTCGCCAGTTCTTCAATGATGTTGGTTGGGGTGAACTTGATTATATGCTGCTTGATCTTCCCCCAGGTACTGGTGATGTGGCACTTGACGTGCATCAGATGCTGCCTCACAGCAAAGAGATTATAGTTACGACACCTCACGCTACCGCAGCGTTTGTGGCGGCTAGAGCGGGCTCTATGGCTCTACAGACAGATCATGAGATTATTGGAGTCATTGAGAATATGGCTTATTATGAGTGCACTGACTGTGGTAAGAAAGATTATATCTTTGGCAGAGGCGGAGGAGCGAGGCTTGCCGAGACGCTTCATACGGAGCTGCTTGCACAAATACCGCTAGGTGCACCGGACAACCATATTTCCGAACCGGATTTCTCACCTTCTGTATACAAAGAAGAGACACCATCAGGACAATTATTTGCAGAAATTGCTGATAAACTTATTGCCAAATATGAGCACTAACTCTTGTACATAAAAAAGAGGCCTTCCCACACGTATTAGTGGGATAAGGCCTTTTTTTTAAGAACTTGAATCATCGCCGCTGCCGCCGCCACTGCTTTCCTGTTTGTCGCCACCTTCGCTACCCTTTTCTTTTTTCTCTTTTGGTTCAAGTTCTTCTTGTACGACTTTTTTAAGTAAATTCAATACTTCCATGCGAAATAATGGAGTTTGCATGGATTCCTGCATGGTCTTCATGGATTGTTTACGGTAATCAGGTGTTTTAGTGAGATTTAAAAACATTGTCATCATTTCTGGAGACTTCATAATTTCTTCGACTGATTTCTGATAAGTGGGATCCTTAATTAGCTGTAGGTGTAGTTCCTTGCTTTGTGATTGAATGGCTTTAGCAAAATCGCCCGCGAATTTGGGATCAGTCATTATCTTCTCGATTTCCTTCTGATATTCCGGTGCAGTGAGAGTATTTTTAACAGCGAGCTTGATCTCCTCTGTTGTTTGAAGTGGCATCATCTTCATGCTCATTCCACTGGTACCGCTAGAGCTGGAGCTTGATAATGATTCCTCAACCGCTTTTTTACCCTCATCGCTTTTCAATATATCTAAAACCATGGTCTTCGTTTCTTTATAACTGCCTTGTCCGGAAGAAGAACTGCTCTGCTCACTTCCGCAAGCCGTTAAGGCCATAACAAAGCTCAATGCCAAACCCACAGATCCGATAAATCTCCATTTCATTGGCGCTGCCCTCCTTTATAGGATTCTCTAGATGTATTATGCCGAATTAGATCACATTTATGTTGTGGGTGTAATGGTGTTTTGTCGGTATCCTTGGTAAAATAAATCTGACAAGAGGAGGTGAATTGGCTGAGTATAAAAAAATGGTTTTATTTATTTTGGACTACCCTCCTTATAGGAGCGGGTGGGGCTGTAATCGCTGGTCTGGCACTGCAATTCGTAAATGGTAAGATTGATTTCAAAAGTGTCGGGGATTTCTTTTTATACCCGCTGATTCTGCTTGGCTACGGTATGCTTGTAAGCGTTTATTCGCAACTTGGTTTTTTTGCCTATTTGATTTTGAATTATATGGGCAACGGCGTTTTTCCACAAAAGGTTTGGAAATACATACAACTAGTGCTTTCTGTGCTCGCATTGCTTGAACTAATTTTTTTGCGTACCGTCGTTGGTGGGGAAAGAAATGTTATGTCTGATCTAATATTAGGAATCGTTATTTTGCTAGCAGCTATTATTGTGTCTTATTTCAAAGTAAAAAGTACAAACATCTCAGCTTTGATTCCAACCCTCTTTTTTATGACAGCTATTTCAATTGTGGAAGTTATTGGCGTGCTCCGTATAGGTGTTGATAGTGCAACGGTATTTATTGTTGTTCCGCTTATCGCTTGTAATGCATTCCAAATTTTGATGCTACACCGTATTCTGAAGCCGGCAGCCGGATAATGAATGGGGAAGGCACTAAACAAAGAACCCCGTGCTCTGATCTCAGAAGACGGGGTTTTTTGCTCTAACTGTATCTTAACGATTAAAATCTGATTGTAGAGGTTAATCTTAAAGAACGATACGCTCACAAAACTAAGTGTATGCTTCCGATGCGAGTTTTGTACGAGGCTCAACAATGATGCATATGCTTTACAAAACTTAGTAGATGCTTCCGAAGTGAGTTTTGTACGAAGTAACACAAGTGTAGTAACGCTCACAAAACTAAGCGTATGCTTTCGAAGTAAGTTTTGTACGAAGCGTCCCGATGATGTATATGCTTTACAAAACTTTTAGGAGGGGAATATATGGACATCAAGCGCTATATGATAAAAGACACAAAAGAAATCCGGCTTAACAAGCTGGATCCGGACGACACAGGTGTTTTTAAATCCAAAAAAGAAGTAGAAGCCAAAACAGAAGAGCTTAAAGCACGTTTGGCAGAGCTCCAAGATATTTTGTTTGCTCAGAAAAAGCATTCGCTGCTTGTTATTCTGCAAGGAATGGATTCCAGCGGTAAGGATGGCACGGTTAAGCATATTTTTTCAGGCATTAATCCACAAGGATTTATAGTGACCAGCTTCAAGAAACCATCTCTAGAGGAAGAGGCTCATGATTTTCTATGGAGGGTTCATCAGAAGACACCCCCTAAGGGATATATCTCTGCATTTAACCGCTCGCATTATGAAGATGTATTGGTACCACGGGTACACGGAGGGTTAAAAAAGGATGACTTGAAGCGTCGCTTTCGTTACATACGGCAGTTCGAGGAAATGCTGGTGGAAGAGGGGACGACAATTATCAAGCTTTTTCTGCATATTTCTAAAGAGAAGCAGCTGAAGAAGATTAAGGAACGGCTTGAAGATCCCAAAAAACATTGGAAATTCGATGCAAGTGATCTCCAGGAGCGGGAGTATTGGGATGATTACCAAGAAGCATATGAAGATGTTTTCAAGGAATCTAGCATAGATAAAGCACCCTGGTACTGGATACCCGCCAATCATCAATGGTACCGCAACTATTTGACCTTATCCATCGTTGTAAAGACACTGGAGAGTCTGGATCTGAGCTATCCGAAGCTGAATACCCCCACACCTGACATATCGGAACTCATTTCTCCACGTCATTAATCCTTTGGACAGATCAACATTCATTACGGCACCAGAGATTGTATGTGTTTTTACAGCCCAGCTGCGTCCTCAATGGCATTACTCAGTGAAGCTGAGTCGCGGACTTCTTTACCTTCGGTGTTGCTTTGACTAATCAGCTCAGAGACGGTAACGAATTCATAACCTTGTCTGCGGAGCTCGTCGATAATGAGTGGAAGTGCTTCATGTGTTTGTTTACAGGAATCACTGGCATGTAGAAGGACGATATCACCTGGATGCGCTTTTGTCGTTACACGCTTCACGATATTGTCTACGCCGATGTTCTTCCAGTCCAGGGAGTCTGTATCCCATTGAATGACCTTGTAGCCGAGATCGCTGGCAACCTGAAGGACTCTTTTGTCAAAATCACCATTAGGCATACGAATCAAGTTGGGTTCAGTGCCGGTTAATTCGGTAAGTACGGTGTGAGCCGTTGAGATCTGTGTACGAATTTCTTCGTTGCTTAGTGTGCTGTAATTGACGTGTTTATGACCATGACTTCCAATTTCAAAACCTGCATTCTTAATGTTAGTTACAATGTCTGGGTGAGTCTTACTCCATGGAGACGATAGGAAGAAGGTGGCTTTGTCCACTTTCTTGTCTTCAAGTACCTTCAAAATTGGTTCGGGTCTTTTCTCCCCCCAGCTAATATCGAAGGTCAGGGCAATCAGCTTCTTCTCTGTTGGTACACTGTAGATCGCGGAAGGTCCGGATTCAGAAAAAACGGTTATGTTTCCCCTCTCGACATAGACAACTCCAGCAGCAAGAAGCACAGCGGCGAAGATATAGATGAATCGTTTAATCTTTTTGCCGCTGAATACATAAAAAGAATTCATAATGACAGCGCTCCTCTCCCATGCGAAATGCTTGTTTGTTCTAAATGTATGCTCGTACCGCAAGGTTATGACCTAAGAAACAGAGATCACAATTTCAGGAGGGTATTTATGTTGTCGTTCTTCACGTTTATTAAAGATCTAAAAACGATCCGGAAGGCTTTATTGCTATCCTGTCTGCTCTTCGCAGTAGGAGCGGTTATAGGGTGGGTAGCTACTAGCAGTCTGGAAAAGCTATTGGTTCAGCAATTAGAGGGGCTCAGTGAAATCAGTGGCAACCTTAGAGATTCTTCTAATCCGCAATGGAGCTTCTTTGTATTTATATTTTTGAATAACAGCATCAAGGGTGTTCTTATCATATTTTTAGGAGCGTTGTTCGGTATACTGCCAGCCATATTCTTATTTATTAACGGAGCGGTTATCGGCTATCTGATTCATTTATCAGCACTGCAAGGACAGGATTTATTCGAACTAATAGTAAAAGGACTGCTGCCACATGGGATTATAGAGATTCCAGCAATCATTATTGCTTGTGCATTTGGACTTCAGTTCGGCGGGAAAGTAGTTGCAAGTCTGTTTAGCTCATCCACTAAAAAAGTGAACAGAGGTGTTGGTTGGTCTTCGTTTATGCGTCAAACACTTACGGCATCTATTTGGACAATAATCCTGTTATTTGTTGCAGCCATCATTGAAAGCACAATAACTTTTTCTCTTTTATCATAAAACTTCCGAGAATGGAGCATAACAGTAAAGCTATTCATCCAAGGATTGCCTAAAGGTCAGAAGTATATAATCGTGACGAAACCATAAAGGGAATTTTTAATAATTATGGTTATAAAAAGAGTACTCCGGTTAATCTAGTGTAAGAGGATCTTAAGGCAGCTTTCTCCATGAGATGGACTAACTAATTATGTACAAGGGGTTTTTGGTTTTAGTGAATGTGTTACTTGCAACTTCATGAAGGAGGCCAAGCATATGTTGGGAATGTTGTTCAACGAAAAAGAATGCAAGGAACTGGATTATGTTTTGCGGAAAGAACTTGATGAGATGCTGTTAGATTTGAGCGATCAGCGCTTGGACCAAAATATCAGGCATGCCATCGCCAATAGATATAAGACTGTATTTCGTATGTATGCTCGTTTTGCTCCTCAGAAAGAGCTTTCCAAGTATGCGTGGGGTGGACGTTCTTCTCAGTATAAACACTAAGGATAAGCGGTAAATGCAAGAGTCTTATATGAATTTAAGATTTTTTAATAAAATAGCTTGACTAAAAAGGAGTGCTCGTGATAAATTATATCTCGCGCTCCTTTTGCTTGTGTAAAAGGGAAGCGGAAGGCAAGAAAAGTTGAAAAAAACTTTTTCAAAAAAAAGACTTGCCAAACAACGAAACACTATGATATATTATAAAGGTCGCCGCTGAAAAACAACGACGACGAAATGAGAGACATTGATCTTTGAAAACTGAACAACGAGTGAGTAGGAAATCACGAAAGTGAAATCCAAAATTAGAGAATTAATTTTCTCGTCAGATGTTTCAAAATGAGCATATCGCTCTTTTCAATACTAATTGGAGAGTTTGATCCTGGCTCAGGACGAACGCTGGCGGCGTGCCTAATACATGCAAGTCGAGCGGAGTCATTTTGAAAGCTTGCTTTCAAAATGACTTAGCGGCGGACGGGTGAGTAACACGTAGGCAACCTGCCCCTTAGACTGGGATAACTACCGGAAACGGTAGCTAATACCGGATAATTTCTTTTTTCTCCTGAAGAAAGAATGAAAGACGGAGCAATCTGTCACTGAGGGATGGGCCTGCGGCGCATTAGCTAGTTGGTGGGGTAACGGCCCACCAAGGCGACGATGCGTAGCCGACCTGAGAGGGTGAACGGCCACACTGGGACTGAGACACGGCCCAGACTCCTACGGGAGGCAGCAGTAGGGAATCTTCCGCAATGGACGAAAGTCTGACGGAGCAACGCCGCGTGAGTGATGAAGGTTTTCGGATCGTAAAGCTCTGTTGCCAGGGAAGAACGTCCGGTAGAGTAACTGCTACCGGAGTGACGGTACCTGAGAAGAAAGCCCCGGCTAACTACGTGCCAGCAGCCGCGGTAATACGTAGGGGGCAAGCGTTGTCCGGAATTATTGGGCGTAAAGCGCGCGCAGGCGGTCATTTAAGTCTGGTGTTTAAACCTTGGGCTCAACCTGAGGTCGCACTGGAAACTGGGTGACTTGAGTACAGAAGAGGAAAGTGGAATTCCACGTGTAGCGGTGAAATGCGTAGATATGTGGAGGAACACCAGTGGCGAAGGCGACTTTCTGGGCTGTAACTGACGCTGAGGCGCGAAAGCGTGGGGAGCAAACAGGATTAGATACCCTGGTAGTCCACGCCGTAAACGATGAGTGCTAGGTGTTAGGGGTTTCGATACCCTTGGTGCCGAAGTTAACACAGTAAGCACTCCGCCTGGGGAGTACGGTCGCAAGACTGAAACTCAAAGGAATTGACGGGGACCCGCACAAGCAGTGGAGTATGTGGTTTAATTCGAAGCAACGCGAAGAACCTTACCAGGTCTTGACATCCCTCTGAATCCACTAGAGATAGTGGCGGCCTTCGGGACAGAGGAGACAGGTGGTGCATGGTTGTCGTCAGCTCGTGTCGTGAGATGTTGGGTTAAGTCCCGCAACGAGCGCAACCCTTAACTTTAGTTGCCAGCAGGTAAGGCTGGGCACTCTAGAGTGACTGCCGGTGACAAACCGGAGGAAGGTGGGGATGACGTCAAATCATCATGCCCCTTATGACCTGGGCTACACACGTACTACAATGGCCGGTACAACGGGAAGCGAAGCCGCGAGGTGAAGCCAATCCCATCAAAGCCGGTCTCAGTTCGGATTGCAGGCTGCAACTCGCCTGCATGAAGTCGGAATTGCTAGTAATCGCGGATCAGCATGCCGCGGTGAATACGTTCCCGGGTCTTGTACACACCGCCCGTCACACCACGAGAGTTTACAACACCCGAAGTCGGTGGGGTAACCCGCAAGGGAGCCAGCCGCCGAAGGTGGGGTAGATGATTGGGGTGAAGTCGTAACAAGGTAGCCGTATCGGAAGGTGCGGCTGGATCACCTCCTTTCTATGGAGAATCGTCTTCTGCAATGAAGACATTCAAATCGGAAGTTAAACTTCCACAATAGAACCTTCGGGTTCGAACACTCACTCGTGTTCAGTTTTGAAAGAGTAAGTCTCTTTCATATACGTTTGGTGGCGATAGCGGAGGGGTTCCACACGTACCCATCCCGAACACGACCGTTAAGCCCTCCAGCGCCGATGGTACTTGGACCGAAGGGTCCTGGGAGAGTAGGACGCCGCCAAGCGGACAACCATTCTTTGGTTGATTCACAATGTTATATGGGCTTTTAGCTCAGTTGGTTAGAGCGCACCTCTGATAAGGGTGAGGTCGGTGGTTCGAGTCCACCAAGGCCCACCATATAACTTTATATCTTTTATGGGGCCATAGCTCAGCTGGGAGAGCGCCTGCCTTGCAAGCAGGAGGTCAGCGGTTCGATCCCGCTTGGCTCCACCATAATTTTAATTCAATACCTTCTTTAAACATTGATCCTTGAAAACTGGATACCGAAACGAATTTGCGTTTTAGAACATCTTTTAGCAACTTGTGCAAACAAGTAAATGTTATTAGTGAGATTTTTCTTAGGAAAAATCAAGGTTAAGCTAATAAGAGCACACGGAGGATGCCTAGGCGCCAGGAGCCGACGAAGGACGTGGCGAACAACGAAACTGCCTCGGGGAGCTGTAAGCAAGCTTTGATCCGGGGGTGTCCGAATGGGGAAACCCAGCTGTGGTAATTCGCAGTTACTCATCTCTGAACACATAGGAGATGTAGAGGCAGACCAGGGGAACTGAAACATCTAAGTACCCTGAGGAAGAGAAAACAATAGTGATTCCGTCAGTAGCGGCGAGCGAACGCGGAACAGCCTAAACCTAAGAGCTTGCTCTTAGGGGTTGTGGGACGTCTCACATGGAGTTACAAAGGAATATGGTAGGCGAAGAGGTCTGGAAAGGCCCGCGATAGAGGTAAAAGCCCTGTAGCCTAAACTGTGTTCTCTCCGAGACGGATCCCGAGTAGTGCGGGGCACGTGAAACCCCGTATGAATCCAGCAGGACCATCTGCTAAGGCTAAATACTACCTGGCGACCGATAGTGAAACAGTACCGTGAGGGAAAGGTGAAAAGCACCCCGGAAGGGGAGTGAAATAGAACCTGAAACCGTGTGCTTACAAAAAGTCAGAGCCCTATTAATGGGTGATGGCGTGCCTTTTGTAGAATGAACCGGCGAGTTACGTTTAACATGCAAGGTTAAGTCGAGAAGACGGAGCCGCAGCGAAAGCGAGTCTGAATAGGGCGATTGAGTATGTGGACGTAGACCCGAAACCGTGTGATCTACCCCTGTCCAGGGTGAAGGTGCGGTAACACGCACTGGAGGCCCGAACCCACGCATGTTGAAAAATGCGGGGATGAGGTGGGGGTAGCGGAGAAATTCCAATCGAACTCGGAGATAGCTGGTTCTCCCCGAAATAGCTTTAGGGCTAGCCTCGGTATAAGAGTAGTGGAGGTAGAGCACTGATTGGGTGCGGGGTCCGCAAGGATTACCAAGCTCAGTCAAACTCCGAATGCCATATACTTATTGCCGGGAGTCAGACAGTGAGTGCTAAGATCCATTGTCAAAAGGGAAACAGCCCAGACCATCAGCTAAGGTCCCCAAGTGTGTGTTAAGTGGGAAAGGATGTGGAGTTGCACAGACAACCAGGATGTTGGCTTAGAAGCAGCCACCATTGAAAGAGTGCGTAATAGCTCACTGGTCGAGTGACTCTGCGCCGAAAATGTAACGGGGCTAAACACACCACCGAAGCTATGGCTAGATACGTATGTATCTGGGGTAGGGGAGCGTTGTATGTGGGTTGAAGGTGTACCGTAAGGAGCGCTGGACAGCATACAAGTGAGAATGCCGGTATGAGTAACGAAAAGATCAGTGAGAATCTGATCCGCCGAAAGCCCAAGGTTTCCTGAGGAAGGCTCGTCCGCTCAGGGTAAGTCGGGACCTAAGGCGAGGCCGAAAGGCGTAGTCGAAGGACAACAGTTTGAAATTACTGTACCACCGTAATCCGCTATGAGCGATGGGGTGACGCAGGAGGGTAGTGACGCGGACTGATGGATATGTCCGTCTAAGCAGTGAGGCTGATGTGTAGGCAAATCCGCACATCATTAAGGCTGGGCTGTGATGGGGAGCGAAAATTGTAGTAGCGAAGGTCATGATCTCACACTGCCAAGAAAAGCCTCTAGCCAGGAGAAGGTGCCCGTACCGCAAACCGACACAGGTAGGCGAGAAGAGAATTCTAAGGCGCGCGGAAGAACTCTCGTTAAGGAACTCGGCAAAATGACCCCGTAACTTCGGGAGAAGGGGTGCCCCGGTAGTGTGAATAGCACGAGGGGGCCGCAGTGAAAAGGCCCAAGCGACTGTTTAGCAAAAACACAGGTCTGTGCGAAGCCGCAAGGCGAAGTATACGGGCTGACGCCTGCCCGGTGCTGGAAGGTTAAGGGGAGTGGTTAGGGGTAACCCGAAGCTATGAACCGAAGCCCCAGTAAACGGCGGCCGTAACTATAACGGTCCTAAGGTAGCGAAATTCCTTGTCAGGTAAATTCTGACCCGCACGAATGGCGTAACGACTTGGGCGCTGTCTCAACGAGAGATCCGGTGAAATTTTAATACCTGTGAAGATGCAGGTTACCCGCGACAAGACGGAAAGACCCCATGGAGCTTTACTGCAGCTTGATATTGAATTTGGGTACGATCTGTACAGGATAGGTGGGAGCCGTAGAAATCGGAGCGCAAGCTTCGGTGGAGGCGCCGTTGGGATACCACCCTGATCGTATCTAGGTTCTAACCTAGTACCCTAATCGGGTACGGGGACCGTGTCAGGCGGGCAGTTTGACTGGGGCGGTCGCCTCCTAAAGAGTAACGGAGGCGTTCCAAGGTTCCCTCAGAATGGTTGGAAATCATTCGAAGAGTGCAAAGGCATAAGGGAGCTTGACTGCGAGACCTACAAGTCGAGCAGGGACGAAAGTCGGACTTAGTGATCCGGTGGTACCGCATGGAAGGGCCATCGCTCAACGGATAAAAGCTACCCTGGGGATAACAGGCTTATCTCCCCCAAGAGTCCACATCGACGGGGAGGTTTGGCACCTCGATGTCGGCTCATCGCATCCTGGGGCTGAAGTAGGTCCCAAGGGTTGGGCTGTTCGCCCATTAAAGCGGTACGCGAGCTGGGTTCAGAACGTCGTGAGACAGTTCGGTCCCTATCTGTCGTGGGCGCAGGAAATTTGAGAGGAGCTGTCCTTAGTACGAGAGGACCGGGATGGACGTACCGCTGGTGCACCAGTTGTTCCGCCAGGAGCATGGCTGGGTAGCTACGTACGGACGGGATAAGCGCTGAAAGCATCTAAGCGTGAAGCCCCCCTCAAGATGAGATTTCCCAATTAGTAAGACCCCTTGAAGACGACGAGGTAGATAGGTTGGAGGTGGAAGTGCAGTAATGCATGGAGCTGACCAATACTAATCGGTCGAGGGCTTATCCTATACTTAAAACGCAAATTCAATTCGGATTCAGTTTTCAGGCATCAAGCCTGAGCATTTACGCTGTAAATGCCCGTTTGGTGGCGATAGCGGAGGGGTTCCACGCGTACCCATCCCGAACACGACCGTTAAGCCCTCCAGCGCCGATGGTACTTGGACCGAAGGGTCCTGGGAGAGTAGGACGTTGCCAAGCGGATATTCCCTGATAGCTCAGTTGGTAGAGCACTCGACTGTTAATCGAGTTGTCACAGGTTCGAGTCCTGTTCGGGGAGCCATGCTCTCATAGCTCAGCAGGTAGAGTGCTTCCATGGTAAGGAAGAGGTCACCGGTTCGAATCCGGTTGAGAGCTCCACAGATTTGCAAGGCCCGTTGGTCAAGGGGTTAAGACACCTCCCTTTCACGGAGGTAACATGGGTTCGAATCCCATACGGGTCACCAACTTTTACTTGTACTTACCCTTAGAGGGTCCCATAGATATGGAGGCTTAGCTCAGCTGGGAGAGCATCTGCCTTACAAGCAGAGGGTCGGGGGTTCGATCCCCTCAGCCTCCACCATAATCTTCCTGAGAGATTATGGGCAACATAGAGGTAACATCAATGGGGATTAGCCAAGTGGTAAGGCAACGGACTTTGACTCCGTCACTCATAGGTTCGAATCCTATATCCCCAGCCAAGTGCGAGCCATTAGCTCAGTTGGTAGAGCACCTGACTTTTAATCAGGGTGTCGAAGGTTCGAGTCCTTCATGGCTCACTTTTATTATTACATGCGCGTGTGGCGGAATGGCAGACGCACCAGACTTAGGATCTGGCGTTTCACGACGTGGGGGTTCAAGTCCCTTCACGCGCACCACTTATTGCGGACGTGGCTCAGCGGTAGAGCATCGCCTTGCCAAGGCGAGGGTCGCGGGTTCGATTCCCGTCGTCCGCTCCATAATTTTTGCGCCCTTAGCTCAGCTGGATAGAGCGTTTGACTACGAATCAAAAGGCCGGGAGTTCGAATCTCTCAGGGCGCGCCATTTTTTTATTAAGCAATTATAGTATTTTAACGGGATGTAGCTCAGCTTGGTAGAGCACCTGGTTTGGGACCAGGGGGTCGCATGTTCAAATCGTGTCATCCCGATTTTACCTTTGCGGGTGTAGTTCAATGGTAGAACTTCAGCCTTCCAAGCTGATAGCGTGGGTTCGATTCCCATCACCCGCTCCATAATTTTATAGTAACGGGATGTAGCTCAGCTTGGTAGAGCACCTGGTTTGGGACCAGGGGGTCGCATGTTCAAATCGTGTCATCCCGATACTCAGCTTAATTGCTCTTAGAAAGCTCTTACTTCGGTAAGAGCTTTTTTTGTTATGTATAGAATTAAAACACACATAAATTCATATAACATATGCTCTATCATTCTTCCAAAAGAAACTGTACTTCTGGCGGAATGCCAATCCGTAGATAATAACTTTTACAGGATTCTTCTTGCTCAGGATTACTGCCTATGGATAGTAGCTTTACAGCAAAGACGTTAGCTTGACGCTCAAGCTTGCCAGGAGAGAAGTAAGAACTTTCTTCCAGGAAAAAGCGGTTAATCCCCTTGTGAAGGCGATCATGTCCTAATTCATGCGCACAAACGAAGCGCTGCCACTCAACTGGCAACTCATTATGAATGACGATAAATCTTCTTCTTAGTTTTCGGTAATATAATCCCTTTGTGCCTGTCCCAAGGTTCATGAAGCGAATATGAATACCTAGCGCTGAGGCCAGCTCGAACGGACAATTGGTTTTATATTTTTTAATCAGATTATTGATCAGTTCATCCATATTCTTCACCTGCAGCATGTTAGTGTAGTTATTAAGTGTTGTTGGATTTCTTTCTCTTGTTCATCTGTTTGGCTTCCCAGAATAAGCCGGTCAGTACATCTTTTATCCTCTGCTTGTCATCCTTGTCTAATGGGATTCCATCAAACATCAGCTCTCCATCATCCTCCAGCATTTTACGGAAGTCACGTTTGTCCTTGCTTGTAGCCCACTCTGGGACAATCTCTTCGCTTGGAAGAGCCTGTTCCTGCAAATACCCCGCTTGATCCATTAGCTCCTCGTACGGGACTCCTGTAGCCTCTGCTATTTTGCGTAATGTAGTCGGCTTAGGAACTCCTCTTAGACCATTTTCAATCCGTGAAATCTGTGATCCGCTAATGCCTGCTGCTGCTGCCAATTGATTAATAGTGAGTCCCTTTGTTTCGCGAAGTTGCTTCATATAATCCCCAAAATCCTGTTTCATCTCAACCACTCCTTATAGACTGAAGCTTATGTTATTAATATAAGCCATTTTTGCCACTTGGTAAACAACAAAGCGTATATCATTGCCAAAAGGCAAGATAATGGAGGGAAAGCTATTCTTTTTCGCCCAAAACAGACTCAAACGGGGTTTTACGAGATTGGTAGAGAAGTGGTATATTATAGAAAAATACGAACAGAATACGAACACTTTTATATTTTAGCACATTGCTTAGGAAACTTCCGCAATTTAATCTCATTCTGTTAAAACCTAAAGGAGTGCATAAAATGATGAACTTATCTGCTTTACCGGAGCTAGACCGTCGCCGAACCCAGGTCGCTATAGAGAGCATGTTGGAGAAATACCGTATTTTTAAGACCGTTACATTTGAGGCTAAGGAAGCCAGTACTACTTATTCGTATACAGAAAGATTTCATGGTCCTACGAATACTGTTACTGATCAGACTGCTGCGATAGCTTCTTATAATGTGGATATACCGGCTGCTAGGAGGGCTTTTTGCTCGGCGATAGACTCTGTGGTAGAAAGACTCGATACGAGGGAACAGCAATTAGTAAGAGAGCGTTATATGAAAAGAGACGAAACGTACGATTATACGATTTACAATCATGTGTTTGATCCACCGGTAAGTAAGGATACTTACGTGAAGATACGCTCGAAGGCTTTTTATAAGATGGCTTTGGCTTTAACGGATCTCGGTCTACTGTCCCTTAACACTTTAATAACAGCACCTAGAGTGAAGAAAGAGAAGATTAGTATTACTTAAGAGATATAGACGGTTACTAAAGACTGTGTCGTCCGAGCGGATGATGCGGTCTTTTTTTATTGATTTTATGATCCTCCGAAAAACCGCTCTATACCATCCCAAAGCTAGCTTAAACCTCGTCGGTATACCGTCTCTGCAAGGCAAATAGGGGTGTATATTTATAACATGGCAAATGAAGCAAAAAGAACACCGCAAGAGCATGAATGCTCTGCTAATAGTTCAACCCTAGTGGTGATGAGAACAAATCTAGCGGTGAAAGATTCTTTTGGCATTGGCCTGGTATAGAAGGGTATTATCCAACATCGGATAGTATCCTTTTTTGTTCTTAATTTTAGTAGAGGGGGTGTCTTCTTAATGTTAATGCAATTGAAGGTTAACACCATCAAGGATCGGCGAACCGCCGCAGTTCAGAAAGGAATGGAGTGATGTCGGTACAACAATTACGAGAACACATTACGAGTGCGCTGGAGAAGTACTTTCCAGATGTGCCTGTATATGTGGAGGGGGAGAAACCTCAGACGGCTTATTTTTATCCTGGACTGATCTCAGCGACTTTGGATCGGCAGCGGGAAGGCCGATATTTAGCGGTCTATCGCTTCGGTATCCGTTATGAACAAGGCAGTCTGCTGGAAGCTGAGAGAATGGCAGATAAGCTGAGTGAGGCAATGGCAGGGATGGAGCAAGAGGGTGGCTCCTTTCGTGTAGCTAGGCAAGCCTGGGAAGCTGGGGTAGAGGGGCATGGACCGCTTTTTACAACAGACTATATGGTGTATTTGCAAAGTGAGAAGCCTGACCCCATTAAGATGGGACAAATGATAGGAGGAGAAAGACTGAAATGAGCACAAAGGTGAGTAATGGAGATCGTTTTGGTAAAGAGCAGATTGTGAATTCATCGCTTTTTACGGTTAAAGAAAAGGATGTACTGAACGTTATTTTGCAGGATGACAAAAGTTATACGATCGAAGAAGCGAAGCAATCTATGGGATTGTTTATGAATAAGGAGGTTTTGAACTAATGGCAGGCGGAACATGGACAACTCAAAACAAAGTGCGCCCAGGGGTGTACGTAAATGTAGCATCGAATCAAGGTGCCATCGGCAAAATGGGAGAACGCGGGATTACTGCTTTGGCACTTGCCTTATCTTGGGGAGAACCTGGAGTGATCATGGAGATTACCCCGCAGGACGACGTGAATAAGCTGCTAGGTTATGGTTTGGAACATCTAACATTGCTGCCAGTACGCGAAGCGCTGAAACGTGCGGGAACATTACTTCTCTATCGATTGAATGAAGGGGTTAAAGCGGCAGTTACGAATAGTGGTCTGCAAGTAACGGCTAAATACGGCGGTGTACGCGGAAACGATCTTTCTGTTGTTATTGAAAAGAATATTGAGAATAATGCTCTTTTTGATGTAAAGACACTGCTGAATGGAACTGAACTGAATAAACAAACGGTTGGAACGGCTGAAGAGTTGGTCGCTAACGATTATGTACAATTCCAGAAAAATGGTGCAGAAGGCTTGAAGCTAACCGCAGGGATGCCGCTTATTGGCGGAGCTAATGGTACGGTGACAAATGGTGCGCATAGCGATTTCTTGTCTGCTCTTGAGGTGCTTGAGTTCCAAACGGTTGGACTAGTATCGCAGGATAGTACGCTTAAGGCGCTGTATAGCTCTTGGGTGAGAAGACTGCGGGATACGGAAGGTAAGAAAGTGCAGGCTGTACTATCGGATTATGCTACTGCGGGTCATGAGGGTGTGATCAGCGTGAAGAATGGGGTAGTACTGAGTGACGGAACTAGGATTGATAACAACAATGCTGTTGCTTGGGTGGCCGGTGCTACGGCTGCTGCTGAGGTGAATCAATCACTGACTTATCAGGGATATGACGACTCCGTTGACGCTGATGTGCGGCTTAGCCATTCTGAGACGACTGCAGCTTTGCTGCGAGGTGAATTGCTCTTTACTTACAGTGGAGGGCGAGCTGTGGTGGAGCAAGATATTAACACGTTTACGGCATTTTCTCCGGATAAAGGCAAAGCGTTCTCCAAAAATCGTGTGCTACGCGTGCTGGATGGGATTGCGAATGATCTGAAGCGTATTTTTGAGAACTACTACATTGGTAAGGTAGCGAATAATGAAGATGGACGGGCTCTGTTCTGGTCACAATGTGCGACTTATATGAATGATCTGCAGGATATGGGTGCGATTGAGGGCTTTAACGCGCAGACAGATGTTGTCGTTGTGGCTGGTGAGGATAGTGATAGTATCGTGCTGGATGTGGCTGTGAAACCGGTAGATTCCGTAGAAAAAGTATATATGAAAGTGAAGGTGGTTTAAGATGGCATTTTTAAAAGCTAGTGATACGATTTCCGGCCAGGAGGGCCGTGCGTATGCCGTGATTGGTACGCAAGCTGAAGAGATGTTCTATGTGAAGACGCTTGAAGCTACGGTAGAAAAAACAAAGGCAGAGGTGAAGACTCTAGGCCGCCGTGGTGTTCAGCATAAAGCGACTGGATGGTCGGGCAGCGGTTCGATGACGATTTTTTATATGACTAGCCGTTTCCGCCAGATGATGCTCGATTATATGAATACAGGTGTCGATCAATATTTCGATATTGAGGTTACGAATGAAGACCCATCGTCCAGTGTTGGAGCACAACGCATTATTTTAAAAGGCGTGAACCTTGATAGTGTCATCATGGCTTCTCTTGATACAGAATCAGATGCGCTGGAAGAAGAAGTGAGCTTTACCTTTGAAGACGTGCAGATTGTGCAAGCATTTGGCGCTCCCGCCGGCTCCGGAAAATAATAAAGACAACTAGATAGGAGCAAGTAAGGCCCGGGCGTGCAGGTGAGCGGCGGGTCTCTTCTCTGTCTAGTTAGTAGTACTAGAAGAAACTAAATCATTTTAGGAGGAAGACAATGAGTGAATTAAGTTTGTTTTTTGCGCAAAATGTAGCATGTGACACGACCGAGGAGTTTGTAGTATCGCAGCGGTTTAAGGATAAGGAAGGAAACGCAGTTGCCTGGAAGCTACGCAGTATGAACGAGGATGAGAATCAGGAATGCCGTAAAGCAGCTACTCGTAAGGTCAAAGGTAAGAACGGAGTGTATACCTCCGAGATTGAACCGAATGATTATATGGCTAAGCTTATGACCTCAAGTGTGGTGCATCCAGATCTGAAAAATGCTGAGCTACAACGTTCTTATGGTGTTCTTGGTGCCGAAACGCTGCTGCGTAAAATGCTGCTTCCAGGTGAATTTGCGGCACTGGGTGAACGGGTACAGGCCTTGAATGGCTTCGGTACAGATATGAACGAGCTGGTGGATGAAGTAAAAAACTAATCAACGAGGGCGACAGTGAAGCGAACTTAGCTTACTACGCCCTCCACGAGCTGCATATTTTACCGCATGAGCTGATGAAGCTGTCTTCGCGCGAACGTGCCGCAATTTATGCGATGATTGCTGTTCGTGTGGAGAAGGAGAAGCGGGATCAGGCACGGAGTAAGGCGAGGAAGAGATGAGGGGGTGAATGAATGGCAGGTATGCAAAACAATATAGCTGGAATCCAGCAAGTCTCCAACCAATGGATCAATGATATAACCAATCAAATTACAACTCAGGTTTCTGCAAATATTTCAAATTCCTTTTCCGCAACCTTAAACCGAATAAGTATGAAAATAGTCAATAAACCCGTGTACAACATTACTAACAATTACAGTGCAGCTTATACCAGAATTCAAGCTTCTATTGGAGGCGCAGTACAGGCTCAGGAGAGACTGAACGGTGCGGCAGAACAAGGAGCAGCAGGGGCTGAACAGCAGGCGGGTACATGGGAAAAGATCACCGGTGCTTTTGGGAAAGCCAAAGGTGTGCTGGAAAAAGTTAAAGGAGTTATGGAAAAGGTGCTTGCGCCTGCAGCTGAACAGCAAAAATGGGAGGATCTTTTTAAAGCGAAAACCGGAAATGCTGATGTTGGTGTGGCAATGTTTGATAAGTTCAAGAAGAGGGCACTAGATACCGGGCAGGATGTAAACAAGTCCATGGAAAGTGTCTTGTCGTTTTATCCTAAAACTCAAAATACGGATCAGTTAGATAAGCTTATGGATTATTCCACAAGGCTAAGCATGATGTCTCCGGAGGGTAAAGATATTGGTGATACTTCATCGGCGATTACTTCTGCTTTTGAGGGGGATTCTAGTGATTTAGCATCCATGCTTCAGGTGGATAAAGAGGATCTGGGTGGACTTGATCTAGTGGCCGGAACGGGCAATATGGAAGCCTTTTTGAGTACTTTGGGAGATATTATGACAACGTCAGGGATGACGAGTGATTCGCTACAAACCATGATGGATTCACCCGTTAATCAATGGCAAGCTCTTCTTGGAAACTATAACAACTCTCTGGCTGGTATGGGAGAAGGTGCTCTTGCAGCATTGTCACCACTATTAGGCATTCTTAACCAGGCATTTTCAGATGGAAGCTTTCAGCCAATTATCGATGGGATAGCGATTGGACTGGCGATACTTGCACAAGTATTCTCGCAGGTCGTACAAGGTGCATTGTATCTCTGGAGTGTTCTTAGCAACCCTGTTGTTTTGCCGATTGTTTTGGGTGTTGTTGCTGGAGTTATTGCCTTAGCAATCGCGATGAATGCCTCAACAATTGCAACTAGAATTTCATCTATTGCTACCGGAATTGCTACCGCAGCCCAAGGCATTTTCAACGCTGTGATGAGTGCTAATCCAATTGCACTTGTAATAGGGCTTATAGTTGCACTTATAGTAGCATTTTTAGGGATTGTGGCAGCCCTTCAGCCTGTGAGGGACTTTTTGGCGAATATGTTCAGGGGACTGGGACAGCTCGTTGCAGAATTTGTGGGCTTTGTTATCGATCTTTGGACCGGATTTGTTAATGGTATTATTGGCGCTGTGAACTTTTTGCTAGATAGTATAAATAAAGTAGTTGGAGCTGTTGGCAAATTTATTGGTATAGAGTCGGAGATCAATCTTCATATTGAAGAGGTTGATAGCAGTCAATTCAAAAAGGATTTGCAAATGGACATTGGAGCTTCTTTTAATTCAGGGGCAGAAAAAATCCAGAATTTTGATATCAATAAGTTTAAAGAAAAATTAAATGTGGGTGGAAATAAGAGTAATAACACCACATTAAATCAGTGGAATACTACCCATTCAGGGGATTTGTCAAAACCTTTGCAAACGCCTACCGTACCTGAAATTCCAGTAGTTCCTACGATGAATACACCTTCAGCTACGGGTTCTTTTCAAAATGCAGGAACTCCAGGTAATCTAAACACCGTAAACCGCGTGAAGCAACTCGACTCCATCAACGACACTGTAGACATCTCTAGCGATGATCTGAAAATGCTGCGTGAGCTAGCGGAGATTCAGGCGATCCAGAATTTTGTGGAGCTTACGCCGACGGTGCAGGTGACGACCGGGAATATTAATAATGCCGGAGACATTGATACGATTATCAACAAGATCGGGCAAAAGCTGAACGAGGAGTTTGTCTCTACAGCACAGGGGGTGTATACGTAACGTGGAAGAGTACGGGATTTTTCTTGGTTTTAATAATCAGGCGGAAGCATTCCGGCTGCCAGTCAACCCGGAGACCTTAGAGATCAAAGAGAGCGGGGATGGAAAAAGCTATACCATTATAGATTTGGGTGAAATCAATACGATTGCTTATCCGAAGCTTACGGAGATTACAATTGAAAGTATTTTTCCGGCACAAAAGTATCCGTTCGTATTGGTGCAAGAAGACGGGTTGAAGAGACCTTTTGAATATGTGGAGCTGATTAAGAAGTGGATGACTAGTCGCAGACCTATTCGTTTTGTATTCTCTGGGGTGAGTTATGCTGATGACTTGAAAAAAGCTGATGGGAAGCTAAACAACCCTCAGAAATGGTTAAAGGAATCATCGACTAGTGAGGATAAATCCATAGAAATTGATTTCGGTGTGAACATGGCTATGAGTATTGAAGGTTTCTCTTGGAAGCTCAGTGCGGGTACATCAGGGGATATTGAATATTCTTTATCTCTCAAAAAGTATGTATTCTATCAAGCGGTAGCAGTTAAGGTTGTCAAAGATGAAGTGAAGGTAGAACAGAAGCGGGCTAATGAAAAGCCCAAACCTAAAACGTATATCATGAAATCTAAAGACAATCTATGGAAAATAGCTAAAGAAATTCTTGGAGATGGCAAAAGGTGTGGAGAAATCCAGAAACTTAATGGCATTAAAGATAGTGAGCTGAGGAAGCTTCCAATCGGTAAGGTCATTAAGCTACCGTAGGAGGCTGTTATGGAGCTACTTGTAAAGAATAAGGAAGGACATTTATGGGATATTTCAGGTATCGTCTCCGATATTACATGGAAAACTGCTCGTTCAGGCAAACCATCAACGCTAGAGTTAACACTTGTGGACAGTGGTATCTATCAGCATCCCAAGTTTAGCATCAGCAACGGTGATATTATTCAGTTCAGCAAAGATAATGTGGATGTATTCTACGGGTTTGTGTTCAGCATTGATACAGGCTCGGATCAGGAGATTAAGCTGACTGCTTATGATCAGATTCGTTATTTACTAGGCAATGGTAGTTATGTTTTGCAGGATGTCACGGCTAGCGATGTTATTACTAAAATAACCAAGGACTACGGCCTGAAGACAGGTGTGCTGGAGAATACAGAGTACCGAATTCCCTCATTAATTGAAGATGACAAAAAGCTGTTGGACATCATTATGGGAGCGATCGGCAGTGAGCTTCAGTATAAGGGGCGGTTGATGGCTTTTTACGATGATTTTGGCAAGCTTACGCTGCGTAAACCGGAGTCTATGCTGCTTAACCTAGTGCTGGGAGCGGGGCATTATCTGTACGATTATTCGCTCAAAAAAAGTATTGATGATGATACGTACAACACCATTTTTCTATACAAGGATAACGAGAAGTCTGGTAAGCGTGATTTCTTTCCGGTTAGCGATAAGGATAATGTGAAGCGCTGGGGTATCCTGCACTTGTATCAGAAGGCCGATGACAAAGCGAATGCTGCACAAATTCAGGAGAAGGCAAATAATCTGCTAAAAATGCACAACCGTGAAAAGCTTAGTCTCTCCGTACAGGCGATTGGTGATATGCGCGTAAGGGCTGGTAATTTCATTTATGTCCTGCTTGATGAATTCAAGACTCAGGTGTTTCTGGTGGATCAATGCAGTCATAAGATTTCCGGTGGGGAGCATACGATGTCCCTCGATATAAAGGTGGTGTAGAAATGATGTTGGATATTATAAAAAAAGCAAGCTTAGGAGCCGTGGGAAATACAAATCCCGTGGCTTTTTCTTATGGGACGGTAACGGAGGCAGCCCCTTTGCAGATCCAGGTGGATCAACGTTTTATTTTATCGGGGAATGCGCTAGTGCTGCCTGAATCGGTAATGGAATGTAAAGTCGAGCTAGAGGGTAGAGAAGTGGTAGTGCGTCGAGGGCTTGCCTCTGGTGATCGGGTTCTGATGGTTCGGATGCAGGGTGGACAAAGCTATATTGTTCTGGATCGGCTGGTGAGTCCGATATGATTCCTGCGATTGGAAAATCTGGACCGATAACTGCCCTTCTTGAAGGCGAGGTCAACCTTGAACGTGGGGAAAGCCCCAGTCTAACTTACCGAATGGATTGGGACAGACAAAGGATCACTGGCCAAGCGGATGGACTTGAGGCAGTGCAGCAGGCAGCGGCCAAAATTCTGCGAACCGATAGATTTGAACATCTGATTTACAGTTCGGATTACGGAACAGAGTGGCAGCTGGTTCTGGGTAAGGATCGGCTGTTGGTCAGAGCTGAAATCAGACGTGTCATTAGTGAGGCCTTACTTCAGGATGAACGAATCCTTAGCTTAGAGAATATTGAGGTTTCGTTTACCGGAGAAAACTTAACTTTTGACTGCAAGGTGGTCACACGTTACGGGAATTTTCAGCTGAGAAAGGAGTGGAATGAGGATGTATGAGGATCAGACGTATGAGGCTCTTTTAGAGCGGATGCTGGACCGGGTTCCGTCAGGTCTGGATAAACGCGAGGGCAGCATCATTTATGACGCGCTCGCTCCGGCAGCAGCAGAGCTCGCGCAGATGTACATTGAGCTGGATGTGAATAATAATCTGTATTTTGCAGATACAGCGACCGGAGAGTACTTGGAGCGAAGTATCTCCTGGTCAGGAATTGTTAGGCGAGAAGCGAGCAAAGCGCAACTGAAGGGGATTTTTTATAAAGCGGATGGAGGATTTGTAGATGTCCCTCTCGGAAGCCGCTTTTCACTCGATATGCTGAATTATATGGCTGTGGAGAAGCTATCTCCTGGAGTGTATCGGCTAGAAAGTGAAACCGCTGGAGAAGAAGGAAACCGATATTTTGGTTCTTTGCTGCCAGTGGATTATATTTCAGACCTCGCGCGCGGAGAAATAGCTTCTCTTCTGATCCCTGGAGAGAACGCCGAAAGTGATGAATCGCTACGCCAGCGTTATTTGGATTCAGCCAGACGCCCAGCTACTAGCGGCAATAAATATCACTATATGGAGTGGGCGATGCAGGTTATTGGGGTGGGAGGTGCACGTGTTTTTCCGCTATGGAACGGTCCTAAGACGGTGAAGGTGATTGTTGTGGACGCTGAGAAAAAACCTGCTTCTGAGTTATTGGTGACTAAGGTTCAGCATTACATTGATCCGGTCTCTGGAGCGGGTGAGGGGCAAGCACCCGTAGGTGCAGTTGTAACAGTAGCGTCGGCGAAAGGCAAAAGTATTAGTGTAAGCGCAAAAGTTACCCTCGCTTCAGGTTATGCGCTGCAAGCTGTAAATGATGAATTCAAGGGGATTCTTGAGAGTTATCGCAAGGAGAAGGCTTTTTCAGCAACCTATATTAGCCAGTCAGTAATCGGTGCACTATTGCTAGCTACTGAGGGAGTCGCGGATTACAGTGAACTGAAGCTGAACGGTGGAGCGGGCAACGTAATGTTGAACGAAGAAGAAATACCTTTGTTCGGCAACGTTTTACTGGAGGTGTAGCATGGGTTACCCGGAGAAAGTTGATATTTTTCAAGAAAAGCTTAATAAAAAAGCAAATGGTGGCAGCTATGTTATTGAAGAGAGATTACCGCTTGTAAATGGCATGTATAGTGGTGCGCTTGCGCATGACAACATCAATAATCAGACCATCGCGGTGTACACAGGGTCACAGTATTCCGGGATCGAGCTACGTAATTTTACGGTGTCTTTTCCGGATGAAGCGCCATGGCGGTGGTTGATTAAGATTTTTGCCGATGTGCCCGAGGTTTATGTGACTTACGAAACCCCCGGGGATACAGTTGAAGCGGATGATATTAATGGTTTGCAGGTAAGTATTACCGCTGTTCAAACTGAAATAGAACGGTATAAGAACAAGGGTCAGATTGACGGAGGATCATTCAGAAGAGAGGTGTAAAATGGCACAGACTATACAAATAAAGCGGGGAACAAAGGCTGAGCTAACGAGTTATGGCGTGTTGAAGGCGGGTGAGCTTGGTTTTTGCAGTGATACTAAGGAAGTTTATATTGGTGACGGCACGTCTAATTCCATGGTCGGAAGGGCGTTGTCCGGGCCAGAAGCTTCGCGTCCGGTTGCAGGAGCCGTTGGCCGTTTGTATTACGTGACTACGGGTACGAATAGCGGATATTTGTATTTTGATGATGGGGCAGCTTGGCGGCGGGTGAACGCGCAGAAGCTTAGCGATCTGACAGGTACAATTGATGATATCGCTGATGGAGCAACCTACGCGAAGGTGCTTAAAGCGGATATTAGTGCGGGACATATCAATAAAGTATCAGATGGCACGAATGTAAAGACTGCCGCTGAGATCAAGACTCACATTGACGATGTGACCAAGCACCGGACGATCAATGATGCCGGGACTACGATTACAGATTTGTGGTCAGCGCAAAAGATTAAAAATGAAATTGAGTTGGCCAAGCATAACATCGAACCGCAAGCGTCGGTAAAAGATCAGAACCTGCTGGCTCCACCTGCCAGTCCGGTTGAGGGTGACCGATACATTATTCCAGCGGGAGCAACCGGGGCATGGGCGGGGAAAACCAATCAAATCGTTGAATATCAATCTGCCGCTTGGGTATTTTATGTTCCGGCTGTAGGCTGGACCGCTTACGTCGATGATGAGCAGAAGATTTATAGCTGGAACGGTAGCGCATGGGTGCGCACAGGTGGTGCGTTACAGACTATTACCGCTGGTAACGGGCTGATCGGCGGCGGTCAAGCCGATGCTGTGACGCTGAATATTGGTGCAGGTAATGGGATCACGGTTACTGCAGACGCGATTGCGGTGACGGCTGGAAAAGGGATCACCGTGGACTCGGCTGGTGTAGCCGTAAGTGTGGATGGAAGCAGTATCGTTTACGATGCAGCGAATGGCAATAGACTTACTGTAGCCAGTATTGATGGCGGAACATTCTAGGGGGCGGGACAATGGCTTTAAAGACATTGATTCAAATACGCCGCGGATTGGAAAGTGCGATTGGAGCACTGGCTATTGGTGAGCTTGGCTATTGTACAGACAGTGGCAAGCTGTACATTGGTTCTGCTGCTGGTAATGTCTTACTGGTAGCCGCGCAGAGTACCGGAGATATGCTGAAAAGCATTTACGATACGAATAACAATGGCAAGGTGGATTTCGCGCAACAAGCGGATAGTGTAGCTTGGGCGGGTGTAGCGGGTAAACCAGCGGTATTCCCTCCGGCGGCGCATACACATGATTATTTGCCCAAAGGGCCCCTAACCTGGAATCAACTGAAGGGGGTGTAGAGGATGAGTTACGGCAGCTCTTTATACAGCGAATTGCAATATTCGGCAGATAAAGATTCGAGCCATCCGGGTGAAGTCGAGGCGCCTGATCTAATGCAGTATTTGCCGGATTATTATAAGGATGTCCGTGAAATGGAGAAGCTTCAGGAGACCATCGGGCTAGAAATTGGTGGACTGAAGGTAGGCACTGTAGATGTACTGGATCAAGCGTTTGTTGAAACAGCAACGGTGAGCCTTGGACGTTGGGAGGCTGAGCTTGGACTAAATATTGATTCATCCAAGTCATATGCCACACGCCGAGAGATGATTAAGGCGAAGCTGCGTGGAAACGGGACGACAACGCCGGAGATGATCCAGCGGACAGCGTCTGCTTTTTCAGGTGGAGTGGTTGAAGTGAAGGAAGTGCCTGATGAGTACCGTTTTGAGATTCATTTTGTAAGTACGTTGGGCATCCCTCCCAATATGGCAGGGTTGATTCAAATCATCGAAGAGATTAAACCTGCGCATTTGGCTTATGAATTTGTGTTCAGCTATACCTGGTGGGACTCTGTTAAGGCTTTGACCTGGGAGAGTGCCCACAGTAAAACATGGAACGAATTAAGAACTTATAGATAGGAGAGTGACACATGCAAACGACAGGAAATTTGGGGTTAAAGAAGCCCGAGGGAACAGACATTGTTGATATCGCAGATCTGAACGGGAATATGGATATCTTGGATAATGCCGTTAATGGCAAGGTTGATAAAGTTACTGGGAAACAGCTGTCGACTAACGATTACACCGCAGCTGAGAAAACTAAGCTGGCGGGGATTGCTGCGGGTGCAACGAATTATGTGCATCCAGCTACTCACCCACCGGCTATTATTACTCAAGACGCGAGTAATCGTTTTGTTACTGACACGGAGAAGACAGCATGGAATGCGAAAGAGACCCCGACTGGTGCTCAGGCAAAAGCGGACGCAGCTGTCGCAGCAGCAAAAGCAGACTATATTCGTCAGCCGGGGTATGCTGCAACTAGCGGCACAGCTACAGCTTATACTGCAGTTCTTACTCCAGCACCTACGACAACACCGGATGGATTCGGTATTACTATCGTTCCACACGTCACTAATGGGGCAAGCCCTACGCTCAGTGTTAATGGACTTGCAGCTACACCTCTTAAAGATCAAAAAGGCGTAGCTTTTGCAGCTGGCAAACTTCTCGTTGGCAAGCCCTATACATTCCGTAAAGTGGGGACGGATTTTTTAGCAGCTAGTGGGGGAGGAGGTGAATACGGAACAGCTACAGCTGCGGATGTATTAGCGGGTAAGACGATCGGCACCGAGAATAACGGCGTGGTAAATGGCACAATACCAGTAAGAAATGCGACTAACGGCGTAGGCGGTACAGGGCACCACACCGCAACTGAAAGCTCAGTAGGCGTGTATACGAGCGGAGACACTCAGAATTACGTATATGTTCGACCAAATCCGAGCATGTCGCGGGTAGCGTATGAAGGCGATACTTGGGTACGTGCAGCAGCTCCTGACCTTATACCTCAGAACCTTTTAGCAGGAAAAACAGTGTTAGGGATGGCGGGCGCTATCGCTCAAAAGGGGCAGACAACAGCGTCGATTAACACGGCTTGGGATGGGAATAACTTATGGGCGAGGATACCTTTGGGCGCGTATCTCACTCCAGGGGGTACCGCAAATACTGCCGACATACAAATACCAGTGGCGCAGGCAAGAGCAGACGGGAATATCCAATCGGGAAATATACGTAATGGTGTTTGGGTGTATGGCGTGCAGGGTACTTTACAGCCTAAGTTATACGCCGAGGGTGTAAGTAGTAATGTAGGTTCAAACGGAGCCTTATATGTGGAAGGTTTAGCATTTAGACCTAAAGTAGTTATCGTATATCGCACCGCAAATGGTACATTCGCCGCGGGTGCGGATATGGGGAATTGGACACGAGGTATAGTAAATACTAATGGTCAGTTTTATGGGGCGATATTTGAACTTACTAATAGCTCATTCTGGCTTGGGTATGCTCTGTATCAACAAGTAGATTACAATTGGAGTGCATGGGGTTAAGGAGGAAGAATTCAAATGGAAATAGGAAGAAAGATCTATTATGATAAAGTAACAGGAGTCGTCTTAGTTGATACCGGAGAACGTTCCGGTAGTGTGGTTGAGACAACGCAAGAGCAGGACTTTAAAGTCTATAAGGTTCTAGCCGAGCGAGTTACCGAAACTGTAGGATGCTTAGAACTTGAATATGGTGAGTGCGGGCAGGATTTTAGAGAATGTAATGGATACCGTGTGAATATTCAAACGGGAAAGTTAGAGTTTAGCTATCCAGATCCAAACGTCGATCCTGTAGAGCCGCAGGAACCGCAATACATCGAGCCTTTGACTAAAAAGGTGGAAACGCTGTAGGTTGACAATGCAGGTTTGTCGCTAGAGTTGGTACACGTGCAAGCAAGGCAGGATCAGGCTGAGAAAGATAAGGCTGACATGCTCCTAATGATTGTACAAGGAGGTGTAGCTTAATGAACTGGTATGCGACGATTAAACATTAATATGTGGCGGGATATTACACAACCGATCAGGTACAAATTTTTGTCACCGCCAAGATAATCACTACTGAACAAGCTATAGAGATTATTGGAGATAGCGCCCCATAGCTGGCGTTTTTATTTTGCCCTCGAATCTAGTTCGGGGGCTATTTTTTATCAATTTAAAGGGAGTTTTTATATGACCATTGCGGGAGCAAATACAGGAGGAGGCGATGCTGAAGCAGCGCCTATAGCGTATCGTGTGGAAGAAGTAGAAAACAGAATTACAGTTATCCAAGACGAGCTGCTTAGATTTGAAACAGAATATCTTAGTTTTAATTCTGAGCTCTCATTATTAAAAGAAAAACAATCGCGCCATGAGGAAGATGTGAAGCAAATTAAACAATCAACGATAGAAATGAAAATTCAATTTAACGAGATTATGAGGCGTTGGGACACTTTAGACTCACGTGTGTTTCAGCTATTGCAACAATCCCAGACGGACAGCAAGAGCGAACGAAAAGTGTTTGTTGATCTACTTAAATACGTTCTGGCTGGTACTATCTTTGCTATTATTGCCTTTTTATTTAAAGGAGGGGTATAGATGCTCACTTTGTCCCAAATCAAAGAAAAATCAAGTAAACGTCTAACCAACCTACATCCCGTAGTCCGTTCCGCTGCTACTGCGCTAATCGAGCGCTGTCACAAACTCAATATCCCCATACTCATTACGCAAGGTCTTCGCACAATTGCCGAGCAAGATGCTCTTTACGCACAAGGTCGCACTAAACCTGGAGCGATTGTCACCAATGCGCGTGGCGGGTATAGCTATCATAATTTTGGATTAGCCGTAGATTTTGCTCTTTTGCTACCGAATGGATCGAGTGTGTCATGGGATATGCGCCGGGACGACAATAACAACCAGATCGCAGATTGGCAGGAGGTTGTAAAAGAGGCCAAGGCACTTGGCTTCGAATGGGGTGGTGATTGGACTAGCTTTAAGGATTACCCACATTTTCAAATGGCATTTGGCTTAATGCTCACTCAGTTACGTGCAGGGGCAAAGCCCTCAACATCTGCGGTGGAGTCAGCGTATAAGGTCATCAATCGGAAGGAGGAAGAAGAATTGAAGGGTGATATTTTTGCCGTCGTAAAAGTTAACGGGGTTAAGGTTACAGATGGAGTTCTTGAAAAAGGCATAACCTACGTTCCCGTTCGTATTATTGCAGAAGCGCTAGGTGCACAGGTGGGTTATGATTCCGCCACTCGAACGGTTGAGATTAAAAGTACTCACTAAGGAGGTATCTATCATGGAAGCTAGAGAGATTTTAGATGATGTTATGGCGTTTGCCTCAATATTAGCTGTATTCGTGCTGGCTCTGGTTCAATTGGTCAAAAATAGTATCAACATCCCGCGTAATGCAGTCCCTGTCATCGGACTATTGATAGGCTTGCTCATCGGAGCGGCAGCGTATCCTTTTACCGATCTGGATATCGTCCTTCGGCTTTGGGCTGGAGGGCTGGCTGGTTTATCTGCGACGGGGTTGTTTGAGCTAGCTTTTAAGGATCGTCCGGGGACGACGAAAGAGTAAATGGATAATAGGTTCAAATCATAAAAAAGGGCTGTTCCAAAACGTCTGAATAGACCTAAGGAAGAGCCCCATTGTTTTTTTACGAGATTACATAGTTAAGCTTCAGAACGAAAGCGTACTTCCAGGTAGCAAAGAGTACAGCCCTGCAAACCCTTCTCCTTCTAATATAGAAGTGACATGATCAATATGCGATTTGGGAGCATGAACGAGCACCGACCGGCGGCTAGGAACCGTTTGGAGCATTTCTCGAATGTCCGGTAAGCCTTGGTGGACTTTATAGCGAATGAGTGAGATTGTACATCTCGTGTCGCTAGATTCTTCTACTATAGAATGTTTAACGAGACGGTGCCCGAAACTACCTGCCGCCAAATGTCCCGTAAAAATCACATGGTTGTCAGGAGAAGCAGAGAGCTGGTGAAAATACTCTTGTGCTTTTGCCGACTGCATCATTCCGTCATTGGTAAACACGATTGAGCTCTTGAGATTCAACAGTGCCTTTGCACGTTCCTCTGGATTAGATACAATGCACAAGTTCTTTCTATTAAAAAGCATATCAACGCGCTGAATAGCGCCCTCTTTCAGCCATTCGGTCTTATCGCTCAAACCTCTTAAAGGTGCTATGAGCTCTTCTTCGACGATCAGCTGATCATCCGGGAAGCACTCGCTTGCCCATACGATTAATTCCTGGCTTCTGCCATGGATAGGCACCGGAAGGAGGACTGAACCCCCTTTTTGCAGAGTGTTACAGATCGCTGACTCTAATTGCTGTAGCTTTACAAGCTGCTCATCAGGATCCGCGCCATATGCGGCATCGATAATGGATAGATCGACGATATCTTTAGCTCCGGCTTCCATAATCGTTGGTGAATCTGCCATGAGCAGCAGCGACTCCTTCGTATAATCCCCTGAGAAAAATACGATTGTTCCATCCCATTCGAGGATCAGCCAAACCGAACCTGCTAAATGTCCGCTTCGCCCCCATTGTACTCGAAGATTAGGTGCAATCCTCAGCCAAGTCTGAGGGGGGATATGCTCCTCCAAATACATGAACTGGATAGATTGCTTATCTATTTCTTCATAAGGTAGTGATGCGGACTGAGCGGCCACATATTTATCCCAAGCTTCGAAATAATCGGGAAGCTGTTTAACGGTAGCTTTCGTTGTCCATACCTTACCTGAATATCCATACTTATATAGTAGGGGAAGTGCTATGGAATGATCCTCATGCGCATGGGACAGAAACACTGCCTGCAAATGTGGGATGATGTCTGTATCTAGCAGGGGGTATTCACCTGGACCTTCTTTTTTGACACCACAATCGAGTAGAATACCAGATTGCCCATCTTTGTTCTGCAAAAGATAGGAGGAACGGCCATGCTCTCCGGCCCCTCCCCAAATCGTTAGTATGCTCATCGTTGTCTCCGCTTTCTATCTGGGCTTAAATATTCTAATACTAGTAGTAATATAGTAGTAACGCCGACAGAGATTACTGCCATGGCCATCCCCATCGCTACTGCGCCTTGTTCAAACTGGGCAAAAATATAGGTCGCCGATGTCTGCATTGAAGGTGGAAGAATGAGTAAGGAGGCTACCAGTTCCCGATTGGAAATGGTGAAGGTCATCATCCATCCAGCCACCATCCCCGGTAGAATGAGTGGGAGCAGGATACGTCGGAACACATAAAGCTTGCTTCCTCCGAATACTTGTCCCGCTTGCATAAGGGAAGAATCGATCTGCCCATAGCTCGCTTTTACATACTGAACAGTATAGGGGATGAATAGTACAACGTAGGTAAGCACAACCATCCAGTAGGTATTATAGAGCGGAATAGGCATCCAGCGAGCATTCCATAGCAGGATTAGCCCTACTACAATTACAATTCCAGGAACTGTGTTGGGAAGTAGGCTGAATAGATCTGTAATTTTCTGCTTGAATGTAGCTCCTTTTCCTACAGTTAAGGCAAACCAAGTCCCAAGAATAACCGCGATACTGGAAGCAACGATGGCTAATGTGAAGCTATTTAATAAAGCCTCAAGACCTTGAGAACCCGGTGATAGCAGCTCTGCATAATGTTTTAAGGTTAAATTGCTCCATGATACGCCTTCTCCTCGCAGCTTCAACAATGAGGCTGTAATGATCGAGAAATAGGGAATGCCGATAGATGCTAGAAGTAATAGAACAACATATCCCCAACTAAGAACCCCTACAATTCCAGTACTTTTATAACGTTTGGTACGAGTCCCTTTTCCGCCTATTAAGCGATAAGAAAAGCGGCTGCTAATTAGAGTCTGGATGTACCACATGACGAGACAAACTCCGAGCAGCAAGGAAGCTAGTGAAGTAGCCTTTCCAAAATCTATTGGCCAACTAGAGATATACTTATGGATCTCAGAGGTCAGAACGTAAAAGCCGATCCTACGACCAAAGGTCGCAGGGGTACCAAATTCGGCAATCGTTTTGACGAAGATGAGAAGAGCTCCAAGCCCATAGCTGGATAATAGCAAGGGAATGATTACTCTTTTAAATCTGTAAAAGAACGGAGCACCATGAACAGAGGCTGCTTCCTCCAGATTGCCTCCGATCTGCAAAAGCACATTACGCAGCAGTAAATACAGGAAGGGGAATAAATGCAGGCTCATGATCAGCACCATCCCTCCATAACTAAAGAAATACGGAGTCAGCACGGAGGAAGCGGGCAGAAACTGTTCCATATACCCACCCGTCTGCATAAATAACATCCAACCCATTGAACCAATGTATGGCGGAGTCATAAAAGGAATTAGTAGCACAACATCCAGCCAATTATGATGCCCTAAGTCCGTTTTAGCCATAATCCAGGCTAGAGGTAGTGCAAATAGCGTAGTTAGTAGAATAACGCTTACCCCGAGCCCGATAGAATTCAGCAGTACCTCAACCAGATCATGACTACTCATAATGGTTCGTAGTGGCGCGGCTATATTCAGCTGCTCATTGGGATAGATACTGGTCCAAAAAATGAGCAGGAGTGGCAGCAGTACGAGCACTGTCAGTATAAATAAAGCAAGTCCGCCGCTCACCCATTTAAATGAGCGTAAAGAGTTAATATTCATTACGCTTATTTAAAAATTTGTGTGAAGATCGAGGAAACTTCATCACTATGTTCGTTCATCCATTCCCATTTCACATCAAATGTCTTAATTTCATCGAGATTCGCACGATTCTCTGCTTTCACATCGGTTCTGCCTGGCAATAAGTAGGCTTTAGCAACTAGCGCTTGAGCTTCATCAGATAGAAGATAGTCGATAAAAGCTCTGGCATTATCTACATTCGGACTTGTCTTAATAATCGCAGCCGGGCGAGGGCTGATCACTGTTCCTTCAGCAGGGTAGACGATATCTACAGGCTCTCCATCAGCTTTTGCCTTATAAGCCATATAATCTACACCTGAGGCAACGACGGATTTAGCACCGGTAATAACCGGATCAAGTGCCTCCTGATTGGCTCCCGCCATCGCTACACCATTGCTTTTGTATTGTTTAAAAAGATCCCAACCGCTGTCCCCTTTAGCGCTTAAATATCCAGTTACAAAATCTAGAGCCGAGCCAGATAGCGAAGGATCTGGAATATTGACAGTTCCTTTCCATTCCGCTTTAGTTAGATCATCCCATGAAGTCGGAGGTGTGCTTACTTTTTTAGTATTGTAGACAATCCCCAGTGCGGATGCGCTATAGCTAAAATAATTACCATCAGCTGTGTCTGACCAATCGCTAACGAGCTTATCTGCATTAATCGCCTCTTTATATGGAAGCAATAAACCATCATTCTTCATCCCTTGCATGGACGGAAGGGAGGCAAGAACAACAACATCGACTACTGGATTGGACTTCTCTGCTTCCATACGGGCTAGTATTTTTCCAGTAGTGCCTTGGAACATTTCGACCTTCACACCGGTTTTGGCTTCAAAGCCGTCTTTAATTTTATTGGCTAGACCTTCAGGACCTGCGCTGTAGACGACAAGACTGCCACTCAGAGCTTTCTCTGTGGGTTGTGGTGCTTCAGTTTGAGCTGTAGTGTTAGCGGTTGAAGTCGGATTGCTTGCGTTAGCAGCAGGAGTGTTAGTAGAGCTACAGCCGGCTAGACTCGCTCCGATTATAGTTGTTAGAAGAAGTGTACTAAGTCCTTTAGTGTTATTCATTGATTTCAATGTGAATGCCTCCCTAATATTTTTTGCATCTTGCTGCATGGAACAGCATCATACGAGCTATTCCATGCAGTGGACGCTTAATTCAGATGATGGATCTGGTGCTCTGAAGCGTAGACCTGGATCGTCTCTCCAACAGGTAGACGTTGATCATGATAAGCGGTCCAAGCGGTTTGGTTCTCCATTTCTAGAATGACCTCATAGCGATCACCCATATAGCTCACATGTCGAATCGTCCCCGTAAAAGGGAGAGAGGAAGCATTCTCCTGAGACCAACGTAAATGTTCCGGACGAAGCATTTGCTTATCGGGAACGATCCAGTTGGATTTTCCAATAAAGTGGGCTACAAAAGGATGGTTTGGTTTCTGATAAATTTCCTCAGGAGAACCTGCTTGTAAAATAGTACCACCTTGCATCACGACCACTTCATCTGACATAGACATCGCCTCGGTTTGATCATGGGTGACATATAAAGCGGTAATACCCATGTTTCTCACCAAGGAGGTTAACTCCAGCCTCATTTCATCTCGCAAGACCGCATCTAGTGCACTTAACGGCTCGTCGAACAATACGAGTTGGGGTCTAGTAACTACAGCTCTGGCAAAAGCAACCCGTTGCTGTTGTCCACCTGACAGCTGATGGGGAAAGCGTAGCTCGAGTCCTTCCAGCTTTACGGATCGAAGGGCTTGCTGAACCCTAATCCGTAAATCCTTTTTCTGCTTAGAGGCACGAAGTCCGAAGGCGACATTCTCGAAGACAGTTAAATGCGGCCAGAGCGCGAAATCTTGAAAGACCATGCCAAAGTTGCGGCTATGGATGGGGCGACTAATTTTTTTGTTGCCTGAGAAAATAAACTCGTCATCCATTAGGATTTCTCCAGCATCCGGTGTTTCTAGCCCAGCAATCAGACGGAGTAGTGTCGTCTTTCCACAACCTGAAGGACCGAGTAATGTCGTAAAGCTTCCAGCGGGAATCTTCAGATCTGCAGCCTTCAAGGCATGCACATCTCCGAATTTCTTTTCCAATCTGTGGATTGTAATTTCCTTCATCTCTATCTACCTGCCTGTTCTTAAGCTTGTTCTTAGTGTAAAGGTAAAGAATTCCCGCTATATTTGCTGAATGTAACTGTGATATTAACTTTTTTGCCGATTTATTTTAACATTCATAGAATTCTTCTATGTTACCGTTTAGTGAATAGGCGAGGAGTGGATGATAATGAACCTTAATTTAATCAAGCTGGAAATCGTAGAACTGTTAAATAAACATAAGAAAATAACTACAGTAGCCGATAAACTCGGACTGAAGCAGCCCACCGTTACGTACCATTTAAAGAATTTAGAGCAGCAATTGGGGGAGAAGTTATTTGAATCCAGAATGGATAAAATGATTCTTACGGAGAGTGGAAAAGCGTTTCTTCATTATGCGACTAAAATCAATGCACTAGCTGCAGAAGCGGAGCGGGTTGTAAAAGAGTTCAGTCAGGCGGGGCGGGGAACGCTTAAGATTGGTGCCAGTTACGTTCCAGCTACTTATATTCTTCCGAAAATATTGGGGCTGTTTGGAGAACAACATCCGGGGATTACGATCTCTTTATCGGTTAAGCCTTCCCCTGTAATCAAAGAAATGCTGGCTAGCCATGAGATTGACCTTGGTATTTTGTCTACAGAATCTTTTTATCTACCAGATCTGCATACTCAAGCCTTGTGTGAGGACGAGCTCGTGCTTGTTTTTTCGCCATCTCATGAATTTGCCTCATTTTCTAATCTAAATCCGGCTATGATTGCTTCAGCAAGTTTTATATTACATGACAAGGAGTCGAGTACACGCCAACTGACGGATAAATGGTTTGAGCGTGAAGGGAATGAACCGAGGACCTATATTCTACTGGATTCACTGGAGGCCATAAAGCAATCGCTTATGAGTGGAAAGTACGTTTCGTTTATATCGCGTCTTGCTGTGGAGGATGAGGTAGCCAGAGGAAGATTGCTAATGCGCACCATTCCAGATTATAATTTTCAAAGACATATTTATTATTCGTATAACCGCGATCGTCATTATTCTCCGCTTATTGGCCTGTTCATCGATCAGATTCGAACGCTCCGTATTTAAATACACATAATGAAGGTATGCTAGAGCCATTATATATAAGAAAGAATACATAAAATATAAGGACTGTATAAATTGAGAAATTGGTGTATAATCTTAGATACTGTGTCGCTTTACAGCGCAAAATAGTTGGAGATTTTCACGCAGTTTTATTGTATGATATGAGGAAACCTTTAATAGGCGATTTTTAGACAGACAATAATTAACACATTGATCCGGAAGAGAATGGGGGGAGCAGCATGACCGAACTTACGACTACCGTCAGCAAAAGCAACTCTAACAATCTGCTGCGACGGGACGTACGGTTCTTGGGGAACATTTTAGGAGAGGTCTTGGTTCACCAAGGCGGTAACGAACTACTAGAGATCGTGGAGAAAATTCGCGAAACCAGTAAATCGCTGCGCTCACTATTTTTACCTGAACTGCACAGTGAATTTAAGGAGTTAATCAATTCTTTGGATCCAGAGAACCGTCATCAGGTAATAAGAGCGTTCGCTATTTATTTTCAGCTCGTGAATATTGCCGAACAGAACCATCGGATTCGCCGCAAACGTGACTATGAACGTTCAGCTGGGGAGACAGTCCAACCCGGTTCTATAGAAAGCGCGATTAAAGAGCTTCGTGAACGTGATTTCTCTCATGAGGAAGTTAACGAGATTATTGCAGGATTATCTCTGGAACTTGTAATGACGGCACATCCAACGGAAGCTATGCGCCGTGCTATTCTCGATATTCATAAGCGGATATCTGATGATGTTATGGGTCTGGATAACCCTACCTTAACCTTCCGGGAGCGTGAACAGCTCCGTGAGAAGCTATTAAATGAAGTGATTACGTTATGGCAAACGGATGAACTGCGTGACCGTAAGCCTACCGTACTCGATGAAGTACGTAATGGGATGTACTATTTCCATGAGACGATCTTCCATGTATTGCCCGATGTTTATCAAGAACTTGAACGTTGTCTCAGTAAATACTACCCAGGGCAGAATTGGCATGTACCAACCTACTTGCGTTTTGGCTCATGGATTGGTGGAGACCGTGACGGTAACCCTTCGGTAACTTCTACAGTTACTTCACAGACTTTGCGCATGCAGCGTAAGCTGGCGATTCGGGAATATCAACGGATTATGCGTGAACTCATGAAATATCTAAGCTTTAGCACAAGTATTGTTAAGGTGACGCCTGAGCTAGTAGAATCCATTGAAGCTGATCGTGAGATCATTAATCTTGGCAAGATGGAAGAATGGCGAAATGATAATGAACCTTACCGTATTAAGCTCAGCTATATGATCTCCAAGACACAAAATGTTCTGGATGATGAGAAAAAAGATACTCTTGAGCGTTATTCTACACCTGAAGAGTTTATCAATGATTTGAACGTGATTGACCGCAGCTTACGGCATCACTATGCCGATTATGTGGCCGACACTTACATTAAGAAATTGATCCGCCAAGTGGAGCTGTTCGGTTTCCATACGGCGACACTTGATGTGCGTCAGCACAGTCAAGAACATGAGAATGCTATGACTGAAATTCTGGCGAAAATGAACATTACGCCGGATTACTCCAAACTGTCTGAAGATGAGAAGATTGAGCTACTGGAGAAGCTGTTGAATGATCCACGTCCAATCACTTCTTCTTATCAGACGTATAGTGAGGGTACAGAGGAATGTCTTGCAGTGTACCGGACGATCTTCGCTTCGCAAGAAGAGTACGGCAAACAATGTATTACTAGTTATCTGATCAGTATGGCAGAAGCGGCAAGCGATATTCTGGAGGTTATGGTCTTCTCCAAAGAGGTAGGACTATTCCGCAAAGATAATGACGGTACAGTCGTATGTACGCTGCAAGCTGTGCCACTTTTTGAAACGATTGATGATTTGCATGAAGCACCACAAATTATGAATAGATTGCTCAGCATGCCTATCTACCGCGATGCAGTAAGAGCAATGAATGATTTGCAGGAAATCATGCTTGGATATTCAGATAGTAACAAAGATGGCGGCGTGGTTACCGCTAACTATGAACTGCGTGTTGCTCTGAAAGAGATTACAGCTACAGCCGATAAGTTCGGAATCAAGCTGAAGTTCTTCCACGGTCGTGGTGGAGCGCTCGGCCGTGGCGGCATGCCGCTTAACCGCAGCATTCTGGCTCAGCCAGCCTCGACGATTGGCGGAGGCATTAAGATCACCGAGCAGGGAGAAGTTATCTCCTCCCGTTATTCGATGCAAGGGATTGCTTACCGCAGTCTAGAGCAAGCGACATCTGCGCTTGTGACTGCAGCGATCAATGCGAGAATTCCACAAGCGGATTTATATGAAGAGAAGTGGGAAGAGATTGTTGCCCGTATCTCTGAAGTTTCGCTTCACAAATATCAGGATTTGATATTCCGTGATCCGGACTTCCTGACTTATTTCAAAGAATCTACACCTCTGCCTGAGGTTGGAGAGCTTAATATTGGTTCACGCCCTTCCAAACGGAAGAACAGTGACCGGTTTGAAGACTTGCGTGCAATTCCGTGGGTATTTGCGTGGACACAAAGCCGTTATTTGCTTCCAGCGTGGTATGCTGCTGGAACCGGACTGCAGAGTTTCTATGAGGGTAAGGAAGAGAATCTGAAGATAATGCAGCATATGTATGAGAACTTCTCATTCTTTACTACACTGATAGATACGCTGCAAATGGCTATTTCAAAAGCGGACCTGATCATTGCTAAGGAATACGCCAGCATGGGCAAGAACGAGGAAGCACGTCAACGGATCTTCGGCCAGATTGAAGATGAATTCAAACTGACCTCTGAGTTGATCCTGAAGATTACTGGTCAGCAGGATATTCTGGATAATGTCCCTGTGATTCAGGAGTCGATTAGACTCCGCAATCCTTACGTTGATCCACTTAGCTATCTGCAGGTTCAATTGCTATCTGAGCTTAGAGCGCTCCGTCAAATCGATGGAGACGATAGCGAATTGCTCCGCGAAGTATTGCTTACCATCAATGGCATTGCCGCTGGTCTTCGGAATACCGGCTGATATAGTCTTAACACAAAGAGTCCGCCCTTTATTGGGGCGGACTTTTTGTGCTTGTATAGGAAATTACGATAGCAGAATCATAGACCGAAATAAAGCGATGCGCTGTGGCACACGCGTTATGGACTTTGCCAGGAATGTGTGCAAAGGATGCACAAAAGGAGCGCCGGAGCCCGTGTTTATTTGCATCTTTATAGGAATTACTGTTTGCTCGCACACATAAACATTTTTAAGTTTCATATTTCTCTGCTTCAGGGTCAAAATGCTGAATTAAAGGGAATTATTACCCGTAAATCGGTATTTTAAGGTCATTTCGATAAAATATAGGAGTTGTTCCCTTTATATCAGCTGAACTTGGTGTAATTAATTGAATTTGTCCAATATACAGGGAGAAATTCCTTATAACTTTTTCATAAAACAGCTGTGACCTAAGTTATAGGGTGGTTTTCCCTATAACTCGTTCCATCAAAATGTAATCCTCAACCTACACTGGAGTTCCTACTTGCTAAATCACCGAAAACCCTGACGAAAGTATAACAATGTCTGCTCCATATACGACAAATTTAAACTAACAGCAGCCTATTCAACCGACGGGATGATTTTGTTGCTTAATACGAGCTACTTTGCTCATAAACTAAATATTGTGCTGCGAAGTGATTCTTTTGTTCTGAAAAATATTGTGGTGCTTTGCCCAATATTGATCTTTCAGGCCCTACCCAAGTAACCGAGATGTAAGCGAAGGTAAATAGTGTGGCACTTATTATTCAGGTGATGGAGTAGCGTAGAGAATGTTTGGAACTGTAGGAGCGTTAGCGATCGCCTTTATTGTCAGATTTCTACCGCAAGTAGCGGTTTAAATCAGGAAATCTGACAATAACAGCGACCGGAAGTCCAAATATTTCTCGAAGCTGCACTTAATCACCTATACCAAGTTGTCCAGTTTTTAACTCAGTTTACAGAGAAGGTTACAATACAATCCTTGATTTTTACACAAACTTGAATTACGATTTAATTGCTTGTACCGTGGATATTTGAAAATAAATACCAAGGGCGGCAAGTCTGGGGGAGTTAACAGGTGGAGAATTTGGAAGGCAGATTGACAAAGCTCGCCTTAAAAGGCGACCAAAGGGCATTTGCCGAGCTTGTGGAACTATATAAAGACAAAATATATCATTTGGCGTACCGGATGCTGAACAATCGCCATGAGGCGGAGGATATAGTTCAGGAGACCTTTTTGCGTGTGTATAGAAACTTGGATCGGTATGATGATAAACAGAAGTTCTCTACCTGGATTTATCGGATTGGTACGAACCTCTGTATTGATAGATTACGCAAACGGAAACCAACCTATTCGCTCGATGCAGATATGAACGATCAGGAGGGCCTTGACGGCTATTCGTTGATTCCAAGTGATAATGTAACACCTGAGACCGAATTACTGCTCTCTGAGACACAGGGGCTAATCTATGAGGCCATTGACAGTCTGCCTGTGAAATACAGGTCTGTGATGATTCTTAGATACCTGCAGGATTTGTCGCTTCAGGAAATAAGTGACGTGCTCGACATGCCTGTAACCACGATTAAGACGCGTGTACACCGAGGTCGTGAATTTTTACGTAAAAAATTAGGCCCGAAAATGTAAAAATAGATTTTTTTTTATGAAACATCTTTGGGAGAGCGACGTATGTAAGTTAAGCAAGTCTTATGTGTCCTGACCCTTTGTCTTAGGATAATTAAATAGCACTCATGAAAGGATTGGCTCCTATGGAATGCAAACTGGCCGTCTCTATGATGCACGACTACTTGGATGACGACTTGCCCGATCAGCAGCAGAGGGAGTTGAAGGAGCATCTTCTATCCTGTCCAGATTGCCGTGCAAAGTTTAAAGAATTAGAACAGACAGATATGTTGATGTTCTCCCTAATGCATCAGAATCCTGTTGCCTCAGATGATCTTGTGAGCCGGATAATGAGTTCATTGCCAAAGACCAAGAAAGAAAATGCTTTTGTTACCTGGATCAAGAGACACCCTGCACTTACAGCGGCATCTCTGTTTCTTGTCGTAATGCTGATGAGTTCCGTAACTTTTTGGAGTCCAGATAGACAACTTGTAGTTAGAGGTGCAGATCTGGATCAAGTGGTTATCAAAGGGGATACTGTAATCGTACCTTCCGGCAAGATTATTACCGGTGACCTTACCATAGAGAATGGTAAAGCACAGGTATATGGGGAAGTGAACGGCAACGTAACAGTCATTGACGGTTCTTTGTATCAGGCTTCAACAGCTCATATTTCTGGGCAAGTCAAAAGCATAGACCAAGCGGTAAGTTGGCTCTGGTATAAAGTGACGAACATGTTCTCTGAAGTTGCCTACCGTTAAAGAAAGCGACAGTGGTTACCTTGAGCTGGAATATTATTTTGCGCCTCTTTTTCCGGAAAGATGGCGCTTTTTTGTTGCCTAAATTTAGAAAAATTAGAAAATGGGTGAGGGGCTAAACTTGCAACTGGAGCCCGAACGTTATAACCTAGATATTGATACAGATCTAACAGACATTTTACATAAACCCAGCTAATATGAAATGACGGGGGTTTTAGGCAATGAGTTATTTTACAGACTTAACATGGAAAGATTCCATTAAAGATATTATTGATATACTGATCGTCAGCTACATTATTTATAAAGTGCTTAATATGGTCCGCGGAACTCGAGCGATTCAGCTGCTGAAGGGGATTCTGGTCCTGGTTTTGATTTGGGCTGTGAGTACCATGCTAGACCTCTATACGCTCAAATGGCTAATGAATCAAATGTTTACATTCGGGGTGCTGGCGGTCTTTATCATCTTTCAGCCGGAACTACGAAGGGGACTGGAGCAGCTTGGACGAGGTAAATTTTTCGGACGGGCTGGGGAAAGTGATGAAGAACTCAGTAAATTAATTGGCGAAGTGATTAAAGCCGTAAATTATTTATCACATAGAAAAATAGGGGCATTAATCGTATTCGAGCGAGAGACAGGCCTTAATGAATATACGGAATCGGGTATCGCCATGCGTTCTTTAGTCAGCTCTGAGTTGCTGATTAACATCTTTATACCTAACACCCCTCTGCATGACGGAGCCCTTATTATGCAAGGGAATCAGATCGCCGCGGCTGCATGTTATTTACCTTTGTCCGAGAACCCTTTTATTAGCAAGGAACTGGGGACAAGACATCGCGCGGCTATCGGGATTAGTGAGGTTGCGGACTCTGTGTCTGTCATTGTCTCGGAGGAGACAGGACAGATTTCTCTGGCCATCAATGGTCAAATTGTAAGGGACATTAAGGAAGAATCAATGATTTCGAAGCTCCATCAAGAGCTGAGTGTAAGTTCATCGCTGAAGGAGAAAGGTTCAACTTTCTGGAAACGGAAGGGGGACAAAAATCATGGATAAGTGGATGAACAATAACAATTTCAATAAGATTCTAGCCCTTGCATTTGGGATCATACTGTTTACTATGGTTCGTATCGACACTGCGCCTGTTGGACAGACCACGGTCGATACTAAATCGAAGATTATTGAGAATGTAAAGATCGAAGAGATCGGTCTAGATAAAGATAAATTTGTACTGGAATACAAGGATGTAGATAGTGTGAGTATGGAGGTTAAGGGGAAGAACTCGGATATCTCTTTTCAGTTCTCGGACGACTATAAAGTGACCCTTGATCTAAGTAAGGTTGAGCCTGGAGATAATACGTTGCCACTCTCATATTCATTACCTAGAGGTGTAACTCTTGTCAGAATGACTCCTAAAGAGGTCAATGTACATGTAGAGCTGCGAAATACAAAGTCTTTTCCCATAACATTGGTTACCAAGGGAGAACCAGCAGCAGGGTATCAATTAGGTACCCCAGTCTTGCAGCCTACGGATACTGTTGAGGTTACGCTGCCAGATAATGAGTTAAGCAAAGTGGTGAAGGTACAAGGCACCATTGAGCTAAATGGCGAGAACGAAACCTTTAAAGAGAAGAAATTGAAGCTGCATGCTTATGATAATGAAGGAAAAGAAGTGAAGGATGCCGTCATTGAGCCGGCTACCGTTTCGGTGGAGTTGCCAATTACCTTGCCTTTTAAGAGCTTACCGCTGGATATCGGCTTTACCGGACAACTTCCGGGTTCTCTCGTCTTATCAAATGTGACACCTGAGCTGGAATCAGTCGTGGTATATGGCCAAGCCAATGCATTAGCTGCATTATCTACCTATGAAGCAAGTGTCGATCTTAGCGCTATAGATTCTGCAGGAACGAAGCAGCTGAAGGTAGAACTGAAACCTCCGGCAGGAACTGAGAAAGTAATGCCTGAAACCGTGAATGTTTCATTAACGATCTCAGAAATTGCTGAACGGACGGTTGAAGCGGTACCCATCAAGTTACAGGGTGTCGGTGATGAGTTTGAAGGAAGTATTGTTAATCCAACAAGCAAGGATATAGCCCTTACCTTAACAGGTGCACCTACTTTGCTAAATCAACTAAATAAAGACGATATAGGTGTTGTGGCTGATGTGACTGGCCTGACTGCCGGGACTCACGAGGTTTCTTTACGGGTATCACTGCCTAAATTCATCGCACTGGCTAATTCAAGTGTGCCTCTTACGGTAACTGTACAGTTGCTGTCACCTGCAACGCCGGTGCCTACGCCTCATCCAGACACGGGTAGTGTAACTACTCCTGAGCCAAGCTCTGAACCTGTTATAGGCGATGAGGAGGCCACTGAGAAGCCTACACATAGCGGAGAAGTTGGAGCTACAGCGACGCCTGTCCCCACGGATAGCAGTCCAGAGAATAATGGCACAGCTAACACAAGTACGAATTCCGAGAATCCTGTAGGTACAGGGGGCACGTAACCTTTTATTGAAATACGTCTTTTAGGATATGTCCCAAAGGTACACCAAAATAGTATTCAAATCATAGGATAGAACATTAAGCTAATGTAGCGTATTCAAAGGAGAAAAATAATGGGGAAGTATTTTGGAACTGACGGTGTGCGGGGAGTAGCAAACCGTGAATTAACTGCAGAAATGGCTTATAGCATTGGTCGCTGTGGAGGATATGTACTAGCGGGTAACGTGCATAAACCAAAGGTTGTCATTGGGATGGATACACGAATTTCCGGACCTTTGCTCGAATCGGCTCTTATTGCTGGTTTGCTGTCTATTGGGGCAGATGTAATCCGTATAGGTGTAGTGAGTACACCTGCTGCTGCCTATATTACGAGATTATTAAAGGCAGATGCAGGGGTCATGATTTCGGCATCACATAATCCGGTTGAAGATAATGGCATTAAGTTCTTTGGCGGAGATGGTTTCAAGCTTACGGATGAAACTGAGCTGCGTATTGAAGAACTAATGGATGCTGAAGTTGATGAATTGCCTCGTCCTATCGGCTCTGGATTAGGTATGGTTACGGTTGATAATGACGCCAAGTACCTTTATCTGGAGTATTTGAAGACAACCATTTCTCAAGATTTCAAGGGAATTAAGGTTGTACTCGACTGTGCTCACGGCGCAGCGTATGAACTTGCACCAAGATTGTTCAGAGAGCTGGGCGCTGAGGTTATTTCTATTGGTGCTGAGCCTGATGGATTGAATATTAATGCTGGATTTGGTTCGACACATCCAGAGACTTTGCGTGAGGAAGTATTACGTCATGGAGCGGATTTGGGACTTGCTTTTGACGGAGATGCTGACCGATTGATTGCGATCGACAATAAAGGCGATGAAGTGGACGGAGACTTTATTCTCTGTATTTGTGGGGATGCAATGAATCGTGCTGGTAAGCTGAAAGATAGCACGATTGTATCAACGGTTATGAGTAATATCGGATTCTACAAAGCTACCGAGAAATTATCCCTGAACACTGCTAAAACAGCTGTAGGCGATCGGTATGTGATGGAAGAAATGCGCCGTGGTGGTTTTAATCTAGGTGGAGAACAGTCTGGACATGTTATCTTCCTTGATTATAATACAACAGGTGATGGTATTCTGACGGCTATCCAGCTGGTAGATACGCTTAAAGCTTCCGGTAAGCAGCTTAGCGAGGTTAAGAGCATGATGACGAAATACCCGCAGGTGCTGATTAATGTTCGTGTACAAGATAAGACCAATTATCCTAACAACCAGGCTATCGAAGCAGCTATCGCTGAAGTAGAAGGCAAGCTAGGCGACAATGGCCGTGTACTTGTACGTCCGTCGGGTACGGAGTCTTTAATCCGTGTCATGGCAGAGGGACCTGATAAGGCAGATCTAGATCTTTATGTGAATCAAATTGTAGAAGTTGTTCAACGCGAATTGGTATAATTCATTACCATATCTATATAGCCGGTGTAGAGAGTGATTTGGACTCGTTACACCGGTGTTTATTATTTTTGGATGGATCGTCTGAACAGGGATTTGTGAAATTTAGGTTGGTGCAGCATTGCCAAAGTAATGTAAGGTGCATATAATAGATTAAGTGTCATTCTAGAAGGAAAGCGGGGATTGTGAGGTTTGCAATAGCAAGCGCCAGAGCTTGGTCGAGCGCGGGGGAGAAGGGAAAGCTGCTACATGGTTATGTAGACAAGGCTTGAACGGATCACGGCAGACGTAAGCTGACGAGGTGGAGGTGTTCGAAATGTTCGGCGGGGACCTCCCGGTGATGCACCAGAGCCGTAAATGGAGACGGAAAATGGAAGGGCGACCTTTCACACAACGTTTTCATGGGTGCATAAGAAATATAAAATTCATGTGTGCGCGCATCGTAAAGAAACACGTTGGTTCTGCCACGGCAGAGAAGAAGGCTGTGCATTTCATGAACATAAGATGTAAGTGACAGTTTATTTTGTTGATCCAAAAATACAACAGAATATTTGCTTTTTCTCAAAAACATGCCGCACGGCACGTTTCTTTCCTTATGCCGCCACATTACGATAACTCGGACGGGGGAAATAATAATGTGTGGTATTGTAGGATATATTGGTAATCAGAATTCGCAGGGGATCTTGGTTGAAGGATTGAAGAAGCTGGAGTATCGGGGATATGATTCCGCTGGTATAGCTGTATTCACTGGGGAAGGACTGCAAGTAGTGAAAGCACAAGGCCGTTTGGCGAATCTGCAGTCGAAGCTGGAAGGCAGCCCACTGGCAGGTAGCGCAGGTATCGGACACACACGCTGGGCAACTCACGGTAAACCATCCGATGAGAATTCCCATCCACATACGGATAACAGCATGAAGTTCTCGGTCGTTCATAACGGTATTGTCGAAAACTATCTGGATCTGAAAGAAGAGCTGATTGCTGGCGGATGCCACTTTGTCTCCGAAACAGATACAGAAGTTATTTCACACCTGATTGCTCGCGAATATGATGGAGATATCGTGAAAGCTGTGCAAAAAGCGATTACCTTCATGCGCGGTGCTTTTGCATTAGGCGTCCTGACTGAATATGAACCAGATAAATTGGTGGCTGTGCGTCAAGCAAGCCCGCTAATTATCGGTCTTGGCGAAGGAGAAAACTTTATCGGGTCAGATATTCCTGCACTGCTTGAATATACCCGTAACGTATATATTTTGAACGACGGCGAAATGGCAGTCTTGACAAGAGATGCTGTCGAACTGATGACGATTGAAGGAAATTTTATTTCTCGGGAAATGATTACTGTCGATTGGGATGCAGTTACCGCAGAAAAAGGCGGCTACGAGCATTTCATGTTGAAAGAAATCCACGAGCAGCCTAAGGCTTACCGCGACACTATGCGTGGTCGTATTAATGCTGAAGGCAACAAGGTTGTTTTGCCAGAGTTGAACATCACAGAAGAACAAATCAAGAACATCCGTAACATCCAAGTTGTTGCTTGCGGAACGGCATACAACGCTGGTGTGGTAGGACGTACTATGATCGAATCTTTGGTTCGTATTCCAGTAGAGAATGACATTGCTTCGGAATATCGTTACCGTTCACCAATCGTGACCCCGGAAACTTTGGTTATCGTTGTCAGCCAATCCGGTGAGACTGCAGATACATTGGCAGCTCTTCGTGAAGCGCAAGCTAACGGTGCACATGTTCTGGCAATCACAAACGTAGTGGGCAGCTCTATTGCTCGCGAAGCGAATGATGTGTTGGTAACCTTGGCAGGTCCAGAAATTGCAGTAGCCTCGACCAAAGCCTACACTTCACAATTGGTCGCTTTCGGATTGTTTGCTCTTTACTTGGCTGAAGTTCGCGGTACACAAACCGAAGCTCAAGTGGCTAAGATTCTAGCAGCTATGCAAGCTCTACCAGAACAAGTGGAAGAGATCCTGGCTCAAAAAGAAGCGATCAAAGGTTATGCAGAGCAAATTTCTGAGCACAAGAATCTGTTCTTCATCGGCCGCGGCGTAGATTATGCTGTTGCTCAAGAAGGTTCCTTGAAGCTGAAAGAAATCTCTTATATTCACTCTGAAGCTTATGCAGCAGGTGAATTGAAACACGGTACATTGGCTCTGATCGAGGAAGGCGTTCCGGTTATTGCCCTGGCAACTCAGGAAGCTGTGCTTGAGAAGACCGTCAGCAACATCAAAGAGGTGAAAGCTCGCGGCGCAGACGTGCTTGCGATCACTCACCAAGAGCATTTGACTGACCTGCTTAGATCAGTGGATCAAGTGTTTGTAATTCCTAAGACATTACCAATGCTCACAGCAGCGTTGTCCGTAGTACCTCTGCAATTATTATCTTATTATGCTTCTCTTGCGCTAGGTCATGACGTGGATAAACCACGTAACTTGGCGAAGAGTGTTACTGTGGAGTAGGAATTGTTGGGGATAGCCAATTAATGTAGAATGACATTAAAGTTGGTTATTAGACATTAATGTGAGTAACTTAACAATAATGTTTGTATCTTAACAAAATAGATTGTAATTACTGTTTATAATCATTTTAGCTTGCTAAGTCGCTCATATTTTTGAGCGGCTTTTTTATGCCTTTAAAGAGGAAGATAGGAAAACGAAGTAAAATTAGGCTTTACTGTGAGGAGAAAATAAAGTGTTAGATTCAGCAAATAAAGTTGTAGACTCGGAAAATAAAGTATTAGACTGACGCTGCTTGATTAAGCTAACGGGCAGTTTAGAGCAACATTAAATTCGGTATAATTTTGAAAGGAATGACAGCGGTGAAGACAGATAAAGAAATGTTGATATCGGTTATATACAACGACACTTCAAGAGATGACGAAATTGACGATGCCGTTATGGATTTATCCAAATTTGATGACGATGAAGTGATACAAATTCTTATGAAAGTAGCAAATGACGCTTCATTCGATCACATGATAAGAGCCAGTGCAGGAGAATCTTTGGCAGATATTTGGTTAAGAAGAAGTATCATCAACTATACACAGTTAGGAACTCTGACAAAGATTGCATTGAAAGAAGCATTGGCAATGATTAAATCCAACCGAACTGATTGGTATACGACTTTTTCGGAATTATTCCCGATGAAAGTAAAGTGAGAACCGATTTTACGCTAATAGAACACGATTGCCTTCTGAGTTTTCTCACCGTACTATCCCTCCTTTACTACCCGTTTGTGTCAACTGCGTCCTATCTGTTGGGAGAGGAGGGATACTCCTACTCCCTTATATCTTCGTACTGTGCAGATTTTCCTATAATTACCGGAATAAAGAGATTTGGCCGAAATTAGCATGCAGAATCGCATTTAATTGGGAGGTCTGGCACGTTCCTGCGTCTCTCCCGAGCTTAAGTTTCTCATTTCGGGCTGGAATCCGGCATGATCCGGTGCCCCTGTCAGTCCAAAATTCCGGGAAAAATGCGCGGCTTGGCATACTGTTCTGATTGTGGCATTTAGCGAAAATGCCAGCCGCAGTTTTTTGAAGATTAAGAATATAGATGTAACCTTGTACCCGTCTCATACATCTAATCAGCAGAAACAGTGACAACGAATGAACAATAAGACCTCATAGAGAATGGAGGCTGACGGTTGGATATTGATCAAGAGGAAGAAGTCAGGCGCGCGCAGGAAGGAGACGAGGAAGCTTTCATCCATCTTGTGAAAAGGCTGGAGCTGCAAATGTACAATGTGGCGAAATCGATTGTGAAGAAGGATGAGGATTGTGCAGACGCGATGCAGGAAACGGTATTGAAGGCCTACAAGGCCATTTCAACGCTGCACAGCCCCTATTTTTTCAAAACATGGCTGTTTCGTATTTTGATCAACGAATGCAATCTGATTTTACGTAAGCGTGCGCAGAATATCACTATGGCCGAGCTACCCCAGAGGCAAATGGTTTCCACCGAAGTTGAAGCTATCGACCTTCGCGAAGCGGTCTACCGGCTGGAGGAAGTGTCGCGGACGATCATTATCCTGCATTATTTTCAGGATCTTCCGCTGCAGCAGATTGCAGACATCATGGAGCTGTCCGAGAGCGCGGTCAAGACACGGCTGCACAGGGCAAGGAAAACGTTATATGGATGGCTTGCAGACCCCGCAGAAAGGAAGGTGAACGCATGAGCAATCCGGAACTTGAGCTTGATCTGGGAATCTTGAAAGAGCAGAGGATTGAAGAGATGCCGGAATTAGTACGTGTCCGTATGGAGCAAACCTATCAAATGATGAGCAGCGTACCTCCGAAGCCTGTCTCTGTCAAGAAAAAAAGCCGCTGGCTGCGGAATGTTATGATTACAACGGCAAGTGTGGCGGCTGCGGGAGTTATTTTCATCAGTCTGGGATTCATTTCACCTGCGATGGCTCAAACCTTGAAACAAATTCCCTTCGTAGACAGTGTATTCAGATTGGCGGGAGACCTCGGGCTGCAAACCGCGAATGAGAAAGGGATGACTGCAGCTGTCCATCAGACGGTTACCCATCAAGGAGTAACGCTTAGTGTATCCGAACTGATGTATGACGGGAGCCGTTTATCCCTGGTGTTGACCCGTGATATGCCGGAGGACGCGAATGAAACTTTTTATGATTTGTGGGGGAGCGAGAAGGGTCCGGAAGGGCTTGTGAACAACATCGACTTTTTTATCAACGGTGAACCGGTAAATACAAGCTGGGGGATCTCCTCCGGCGGAGACCAGGCCCCTGACTCCCTCATTGTTACCACCTTTGAATCGGTAGAGGTGCCCGACGAGTTCGATTTTTCTATGGTGGTCAGAATAGCTAAGCTAAATCAGGATTTCGAATTCAATATTTCGGTGAAAAAGAATAATACGAACAGTATCGTGCTGACCCCGGCAGAGATGAAGACACACGATCATATCCACATGAAAATCAAGCGAATCGAGCTTAGCCAAACGACGACCCGTTTGGTTGTCGAGATTAGGGGTGAGCCCGGTGAAGACATTCGGGAGTTTCAGCAAAAGATTCCGGATAAATATAAAATCACAGGGTTCCTTAATATTGATTTTGATCTTACCGATGAGCAGGGGCGAACCCCGACATTTATCGGAGGCAGCGGTTCGGGTGAAGGAAATTATTTATCCTATACAACCATGTTTGAGCCGATGGAGGCCACGCCGAAAACTGTCACCGTAAAGCCGTATATCCGCTCCAGAGAAAATAAAGTATATATTCCCGAGCTTGAATTTACAGTGCCTGTACAATAGCAGATTGGCAAAAAAATCTCCGGCAGATCACTTGGGACTGACCCCCGTTTATGAGACAGGGATCAAAGCACCTTGCAAGTTTAAGCAGCCAGTCGTCGGAAATCCACCGGCGACTGGTTATTTAGTTTCGCTTGAATCCGAATTGAGTTATAGTAGGTGATGTAGTCTCGAACGGTCTGTTCAACGATTGCCGTCGTTGTACACATAAGATCTTCGAGGTAGAACGTGCTGCTTATGATCGCAAAAAAAAGTATCGTCCTGGCAATTCGATGATTCACACACATAAATAATTCCTTTTCTTTCTGCTCTGAAATAACTCATATTAATCATCCTCGCTCTTCGTACTGGGAATCTGCTGACGCTGAGCTTCCATCAAATTACGTTTAAATGTAACAAGAGCTGCGGATACGATACTCCAGATTTCAGTTTCAGATAATGATTCAGGATCTAACCCTTCTAATACCGCTATTTCCTTAATCCTCTTATTATCAAAAGATTTTAATCTAACTTGCATCGTTTTCACTCCTTCACAGTTTGCGTCTACTGCTCAGTATCTTCGTACTATGCAACAATCACTATGACTCTCGATGAAAAATCTTCTTTAAGCTAACTGTGAGGCTAGCGTAAACAAAATGATCAAAAGTATTAACCATACGTAGTTAATTACATTTCGGGATTAGCGCAATGATCTTAGGCAGCTTCGTTTGGTTAACGAGGGTAGTTTAAGTAAATGTAAATATTTACTTGCGAACTAATGTTCGGTATAATAAACTTGATTCCATTACAAAAAGGAGATGTTGGATATGTATAAACACATTAAAGATTTTGCCGCAACTTGGCAGAATGAAACAGAAGCAACAATGCGGACACTGGAGATGCTGACCGACGAGTCTCTTGGCCAACAGATAACAAGCGATCATAGAACGCTTGGACGTGTTGCATGGCACCTTGTACAGACGTTGCACGAAATGCCATCTCGGACGGGACTGTCTTTCGAAGGACCGGGCGAAGATATGCCGGTGCCAGCTTCGGCAGCAGACATCGCGTCAGTCTATAAGAGGACCTCACAAGCGCTCCTTGATGCTATACAGTCCAGTTGGAAAGATGAGAATCTGCTTATCATGAGCGATATGTATGGTGATCAATGGCCAAACGGCTTAATGCTGGATATTCTCGTAAAGCATGAGATTCATCATCGTGGTCAGATGACAGTCCTGATGCGTCAGGCAGGCCTTCGTGTGCCGGATCTTTACGGCCCGACAAAAGAGCAGTGGGCTGAGTACGGAGCGCTACCTCCAGTAATTTAGAGTAAGATTATATTCGCTTTGGCCGTTTGGCTATAGTGGGATTTATAAGTATTTTATCATAGGATTGAAAGTGGTGGCTTGAATCATAGACAAGAGGATACCATCGGACTGAAACTGTTGATTCTATTGAACTCCCATGGAAGAACGCAATTACTTCTATAATCTGTGGTGTCGCGTGAGCGACATGGATGGCTAACGGGTAAGTTGAGCCACGCGGATTGAGGTTAAGATTTATTGAACTAACTGGATACTATAGTTTAATAGCATAAATTGTTGAGCAGGCCGAAGCCTGCTTATTTTATTGAACGGTTAAGCTGCTTGCTTAAGGGGCATACCTTTGTGTGGGATGTAAGCTTTTTTGTCTTGTGCAAGCTAACTACTCTTTTACTGTCGGGTATTAATTAAAAATATCTTTTACCAAGCTCACGAATATATTTCCTATCAAAAACTTTGAAGCCATTACGATCGTAACGATTACAAGACCGATGACATTGCCAAGGTTTTGTTTTTTATCATCATTCATTCTGCAACACCTCTCTATTCCTCAAACGATAAATTCATAGGCTCGTCTAGAAGTTCACACATAAAATCGATATTCGTCGTAGGCACCTTGGTATCCACTTCCTCGAATTGAAGCCCATCTATCCAGACCTGTCCACTCCCGGACAACAGCACACCAAAAGCAATCGCGGCACTATTATCCGGCACATCCAGCACGATGCTGTAATGGTTCCACTCCGTATCTCCAATAATGGGGCGGTCACTCATGTTATCGAATTGCAGTACATCATGAAGAGCATCATCGACTCGCATCCAGAACCCACAAAAGCCTCTCACTGCTTTTGTTTTGATAAACCCTGAGAGCTTTAGTCTTTTGCCCATATATTTGTCCGCTTTGAATTGCTGCATCATCGTTGCAAATTCGCCTTCCGTCGGTACCACTGTAACCGACTTTAAAAATCCGGACGCTCTCCCTTGATGGAAGGTTTCCCGGTCAATCCCCATCTGATAGTTGAAGGGGTGACTCCCGCTTAATTGCCATCCCTTTAATAATTGTTCATTTTTCATTTTCATTTCCTCCCTTTGCATCGTTAATTTGCCCATGATTTTGCGATACTGCCCTGGCGGTAATTGATAGTATTTCTTAAAAGAACGGGTGAACGATTCTTGGCTCTCAAAGTGATAATAAATGGCAATATCTATAATTCTTTCATCTGTGAACAGTAACATGTTGGACGAATTTGCAATTCTCCGAAATCGGATATATTCAGATACGCTCACGCCAACCTCTTGCTGAAAAATCCGATGGTAATGATACTTTGAAAACCCTGCAAACTTAGCCATACTCTCTAGTGACAATTCTTCGGGCAAATGCGTCTCTATATAGGCAATCGACTCTTGGATGATCGGACTGTAGCTCATGTTATAACCTCCTTAAGAATAAAATATCAGAAGCAACCGCTGCATATTTGATATATATTGCTTTGTTTCTCGGGTATATAAAGGATAACTCCATCCATATTATTGTGTTCACATAAAGATAGCAATAATGATCAAAAAGGTGTGGTGCAATGAATGTATATTTGAAGTAGAACGTAAAATTATTTTTCGGTAAGGAGTTAGATGCAATGAAATGGAAGGCGAATACCCTTAGTCTGCGTAGCTTGTTGTGCATGCCGCTCACTTTGATCATGCTTAGTGCCTCGATAACATCAGCGGTTATCCCGGTCAAGACTGCATATGGGGAAGCAGCGGTGAATGAACAGCAAGTCAGAACAGCAAGATCGTATCAGGCTACTTTATCCGATTGGAAGCGTTGGGCCGCGGATCATGCTTATGCCTTACAGACGATCCAACCGGAATCATGGTCTTCGAACGGAGGATCCATTGGGCAGGACAAATTTAGCGACCTTGATATACTGATCCCGTTGCTCGCTGATAAGCGAATCGTATATTTGGGAGAAAATTCACATGGTGTGGCCGAATTTAATCTAGTCAAAACGCGCCTCGTTCAATACATGCACCAAACGCTAGGGTTTAACATTGTTGCATTTGAGAGTGGTTTGGGCGATGCAGCCCTTGGTCAAGGACGGATAAAAAAGACGGCGACTCCCGATACGATGAGGCGTTCCATATTTGGCGTATGGTGGACGGAAGAGACGAAGCCGCTATTCGAATACATGAAGGAGACACATAAGAGCGAATCGCCTTTGCGACTGACGGGCTTCGATATTCAGGTGCAATCCCCGCTTTTTCAGAATGCGAACTGGATTCCAAGTATTAAGCTGAAGGACAGAGCGCTGCAAGCGGAACAAGAGGTTCATAAGTGGAGAATGAGCAAGGATCAAAGCGGATTCCGTAAGGCCAAGCCTGAGCTGATTAAGGTGTATGAAGAGCTATTGCAGGCTGTGACTAAGAATGAAAATGCGTTGAAGATGGACTATCCCGATGAGCCGCATATCGTCAAGTTAATGAAGCGAGCGCTAGAGGATCGAATCCGGGTCATTCAGGAATTTAATGAGCTGTGTATCCAATCCAATCTATTAACAGAACAAGGGGATTATAGCGGCGCTCAGTCCATGATGGAATGGCGCGATCGGGCGATGGCCAGCAACCTTGCATGGTTGGTGACAGAAGTTTATCCGGAAGAGAATATCATCGTATGGGGCCATAATGGCCATATCAGCAAAGCACAGTCTCTGATTTCCACCATGCCGAAGAGTATGGGAGAGCTTATGCCAAAGGAACTGCAACAGGAAAGCTACGTCATGGGTCTATTTATGGGCGAAGGACAAGCAGCCGAGAATACGAGGGAACCGATTCAGTTGAATCCGATTATTCCGGGGTCTATGGAAGATATTTTGGCGGCTGTAGGACAGCCATATACATTCATGGATTTACGCTATCGGGAAAATGATCGGGGAAATTCTTGGATGTTCGAACGGATGATAGCCTCTTATCAGGTGCAAATGCCGATGCCGTTAGAGCTAAGACGGCATTTCGACGGCGTCCTTTTCATCAAACAAGCGAAGATGCCGACATATTTGCCGGACACACATAAGTGAGAAGGAAACCGTTTTAAAAAAGTTATTCTTCTTAGATTTCAGGCTCAGCTTCGTATCCCTTCGGGACAAGCCATTTTTTTGATTAAGACTCCTGAGCAGACAAATCTAAACTACATTGAAATAGGTGGAACGGAACAATGTGCACTTACCTTGGAAGTCAATGATTTTCACGGACTCTACAGCCAAATGAAGAACAACGGAGCTAAGGTATCGGAGATTGAAGATAATGGGGTCTGTGGTAATGTCTGGTGATAAGGAAGTCTGGAACCAGTAAATAAAGTTTAGAACCGCTAAAGTCAGTCCCGATGATGCTCATGATATCATCGGGATTTTTCTATATAGGGAGTTATTATGTCAACTATTGGAGATAGAATTAAAAAAGGGTGAATTTAAGCCAGCCTTAGATATTTTATTGGAAATAAATAATAAACCTAGCTTGGATTTATATTGGTTGTTATATGGTGAGAAACAAACAACGAGACAGAAAAATAATGCTGAAGGGAAATTTAATATAAAAGAAACTGATATGATTGAGAATTTTGATAAGCTGAATTTAGATGATCAGGACGAAATAATTGAATTTTTTAAATGATAGTAAGCCGTTACATATAGATAGGAATAAGGTTTTTGATTAGTGAATAAGAGGGTTAGACTAACTGCAGTCGCCACAAGGGCTCAAGCTAGTGCTATTCCGTCAAGGAGAAGTGACTCACCGGAGCAAAATCAAAATCCTCGACTCGACAACCTTGCCGTCATTGCAACTCAGCTCCAGCGCCGCCAGCGGATACATTCCGACATGTACCATTTCAACATTGTTCTCTAGCTTAACATGTTAACCTAGAGAATTTAAATTGACATCTATTTTGTAAACAATGTATAATTAAGGAATATTTACCTATATTTTAATTAATTTCTTCTAGATCTATTTCTATGAACCTCATTGCGACCGCTCGCCTTCAAACAATAGAAATAGAACCCCATCATGCGATTTGTTGAAACGGGTATTAATTACTTCTTAACAAAGGAGGCGACACTCTAATCTTCTATAATGGCAGTTTGATTGGGAGAAGTTGAAATCTGACTAAATGAAAATTAAAGGAGTGGACTTATCTTATGAAACGGTTATTCAAGAGTAAATGGTTGATAGCGATTCTGGCACTTGTATTTATTGGATCCGCAGCACCTGCTGTATTTACTCAGACGACGCATGCTGCCGGCACGCCGAACCCTCATGTCATTATAAATGTAAATAGCAATAAAACATTGGGAGTCAGTGGATGGGATAAACAAGCGGATGGCGCGCTTATCATACAATGGAACTTTAATTGGAATTCCATTGTTAATGATCAAAAATGGTATTTGGAAGCTCTAGGAGACGGCTATTATCACATCAGAAACGTAGAAAGCGGAGATTTACTGGAAGTCAGCGAATCGTCTACATCCGATGGTGCTAATGTGATTCAATGGCCGGATAATGGCGGATGGAACCAACAGTGGAGAATTATTCCAACTAATCAAGATAGAGGTGACTCGTCGTATATTATCAACCGAGGTAGCGGCAAGTATTTGGATATGTCGGGACAATCGACATCCGACGGAGGACAGGCTGTCCAGTGGGATTTTAATGGCGGCGCCAATCAGCGTTGGTTCATCCCGCCTGCATCGTAACACATATGAAGCTAATGCCGCGCCGTTTCTACACTTAGAAACGGCGCGGTTTTTTAGATAGAGAAATTCAAGTTGACACATAAATGCAATCACTAGCGTTGCATAGTTCTAGATTGACGTTGCTTCATAAGCTATAGGGCAGGATAGATTAATAAATACCGAGAGGATGCCGTGATAAGTGGCATCCTTTTGTTTCGCTAAAGGACAGTTTGGCTATAGCTAGTGCTACAATTGGCATGAGAGAAATTTCTTGAATAAATGAGTTGTTAAAATGAGCAAAACGAAAGTAATGGCATTCTTCAGTAATTTCAGGAAGGATATTCCATTGAATTATAAAAGCATTCTCATCCTTGACTTTCCCCTGCACGGGAAACTGTATACTCACATTATGTTATAGATTGGAGGTGATATTTTGTTCAAAATCAGTGTATTTTCCAGGCTAAGCAAAGTCTCCTTAAAAACACTGCGCTATTATGACCAGATTGGCATACTAAAGCCGAGAAAGGTGGATCACGATACTTGCTACCGTTACTATTCCGCAGATCAGCTACTAGAGCTCAACCGAATCTTAATCTATAAGGAATTGGGTTTTACATTGCCCCAAATTAAACAGCTGCTCCAGGAAGATATTACATTGGAGAATATTCAAGGGATGTTTAAGCTGAAAAGAAGCGAAATACAGCAAATCATCGATACGGAACAAGCCAAACTCGTCAGGATTGAGGAGCGTATGCAGCTTATAGAAAAAGAGGGGCAATTCGAAACGGGTCAAGAAATCAGAGTCAAAGCAGAGGGTGCTCAATTATTTCTTTATCAGAAAGCATGCGGGAAAGAAGAGGACATTCCGGATTTGCTTCGTCAATTTGATCAGTTTATAACGACGGAAATTCGTCAATTAATTCAAGGACCTCAGGTTGTTTTGTGGAAAGAAGTCGAAGGAAAAGAGGATGAGTTTGAGTTTGAAGTCGGGTATTTTTTAACCTCTGAGCTGCGATCATTTCCAGAACCGTTTCAGCTACGGACTCTTCCTCCTGAACCGATGATGGCCACAATGGCTTTTCATTCAAATACTAATTTTGATTGTGCGGCCTGTGTTCATTTAGCGAAATGGATTGAGAAAAATAACTATCAAATCAAGGAGAACGAATCGGGTAGGGAATTATATTTACCGTTATCTCCAGAACGAGATGCACAATTCATAGAAATACAAATTCCCATTATAAATAGATAACTGAAGAAGGTGGAGTGGGGGGAATTGAAAAATAAACGGATCATTTATATTCTGGCACTGGCTGTTTTTCTGATTGGAACCATTGAATATATTATTACGGGAGTTATTGAGATGATTGCTGTGGACTTGGGAGTATCTACTTCAGAAGTTGGATTATTGGTGACTGTGTTTGCTCTCTCCGCAGCCATTGTCGCTCCGGTTTTGATTGCATTAACGATCAATGCAGATCGCAAGAAACTACTAATGACCACCCTTGGTGTGTTTATTGCCAGCAACGGACTTATGTTTGTAGATCTTGCTTATGATACAGTACTATGGATACGTATTATCCAAGGGGCTAGCGGAGGAATCGCTACTGTTGTAGCCATGGCAATAGCGACACGACTCGTTGAAAGAGAAAAAAGGGGCAATGCCATCGGTATCATTTTGATGGGGCTTAGCAGTTCGCTAGTGCTCGGTGTTCCTGTGGGCACATTTTTTAGTGAGATGTTTGGATGGAGAGTGCTATTTGTTTTAATTGGATTATTAAGTGTTCTTCCATTATTTATCATCTATAAAAAGGTTCCGGCAATAAAAGAAGAAGAAAAGGTTACCCTTAGAATGCAGCTCTCTATTTTAAGAAATCCAACCATTCTGATGGCCTTGGCTATTACGTTATTTTATGTCGGCGGCTATTCTACACTGTTTACTTATATTACGCCTTTCTTGCAAGCCACGTCCTCTCTTTCCATGACCGAAATTAGCGGTGTTCTGTTCCTGGCGGGCATTTGCAGCTTTGTCGGATCAAGGCTGGGCGGACAATTGGCAGATGCAAAAGGATCGAAATTCACCATTTGTCTCGGACTCCTGTTACAAGGGGCAACTCTTCTTTTATTCGCTCTAGCCGGTGTCAATCTCTTGGTATTAATCTTGGTTTTAATGATTTTTATGTTAGCAACGTGGAGTATTTCCCCGGCCCAGCAACTATATCTGGTTACTCTGGCACCTCGAAATCCGGACATTGCCCTTAGTGTAAATACTTCGTTCATCCAATTTGGTTTTGCACTGGGATCTGGATTAGGCGGGCTAGTCATCAGTCGTACATCTGTCCTATATTTGAATTGGCTGGGCTTTGCCGCTGTAAGCATAGCTTTACTTCTTGCCATCTTACTATTTAAAAAAATGAGCAGTAGGACTGGAACTCCTATTGTTACTAGATAAATACGAAATGGACTGAACTAGGGTGAAACTAAAATGATATTCCGTCTTATTGAAGTGAGACAATCATGTATTCCTCATCTCTTAGAGTGAGCAATGATGTTTCTATTTTCCACCCTAAATGGTGTATAAGACAGTATAACTCTTAAGTCATAACGTTATAAAAAGTTGCACCCTATCACCTCGTTAGATATGATTATCTAACGGGGTGTTTTTTTGTAACTACGCCTGAACAAAAGGCGATTCTGAGGTTAGGAGTGATCGACATGGAGGTTTTTGCAGACTATTTAGCGCAAATTGATAACCCACAGCATCGGGAGCGAATGGAAGAGGTGTTGGCTTGGGTAACTAAGAAATTCACAGATTTAAAACCAAAAATTGCGTGGAATCAGCCTATGTTCACTGATCACGACACCTATATTATTGGCTTTAGCGTATCCAAACAACATATGGCTGTTGCGCCTGAAATCGCAGGAATTAATCATTTCTCAGATGCAATTGTACGGGCAGGCTATGATCACACCAAGCAGTTGTTACGGATCCGATGGGATAGTCCGGTTGATTTCTCATTACTTGAGAAAATGATTGAGTTTAACATTATGGACAAGGCAGATTGTTCAACTTTTTGGCGAAAATAAAAAAGTAGTTAGCCTCGATGATGAATACATCATCGGGATTTTTTTAATTAGGAGTAAGACACTCCTACATAAAAGGTTGCTAGAAATGGAGCTAATGACCTCGCCTGTCGGTATTGGGGGCGAAAATATTAGTTCTTTTTGTCGAATCCATAATTCTTTCTAAGCGGATCATTAGCAAACATGCTAATATAATGACTGAAAAGGTTGAAAGCCCTTACTTTTTTACGGATAGGGGCGATCATCTCATGCTCATATGACAAAGAGGGGAAGAGACTGCATGCGGCGGATACTGTCGATGTTAAAGTTAAATACGCTGCGAAATCAAATGTTGCTCGGTTTTCTCGCCGTCATGCTCATCATTCTGACGTTCGTTGGAGGGATTACGTTCCATTCAGTCTCGACGCTACTCAAGAACAATGCGGAGAAGCATATTCAGCAAACCGCGATTCAGGCTAACGGCCGTTTGGAAAGCGTTCTCGAACAGATTAATTCTCTGACGACGCTGGTCTCGACTAACGATTATATTCAGCAACTCCTTTTACGCGATATAGAGGGTCATCCCGCTACCTTTACGGAACGGCAAGCGCTGCCATCTATTATTAATCTGGTCCAAATCTACACAGACGGTATCAAATCTGTTGAGCTTTATAATAAAGACGGAGTGAGGCTGTATCCTCTCGACGGCAGTACCCTTAGAGATAAGGTACCCGAGGATTGGATTGAAATGGCGACCAGAAAGGAAGGCAGTCTCGTTTGGTTCGGTATTGATCCGCTTGATTCTACATCGCTTGTAGCGATTCGACAGATCAGCCTTATTGATCGGCATTTCACAACTGGAGGGTATTTACTCATTCGCTCAGACCGAGATAAGTTTGCACTTAAAGACTCTTTATCCGGGGAAGGGGACGGAGAAACAGTATTACTTCTCGCTCCTGATGGGCAGTTCATCACGTCTAACGATGACAGTATTTCACAAAAGACAGCAGCAAAGCTGGTGGAGGAATCCGACGATCAGAATGTTTCCATCGGCAAACGGTCCTTTATCGTTGTCAAACAGCGGTCTTCCGTGACAGGATGGACGCTACTCATCTTAACCCCGGTTAACGTCATCACCAAGGGGATTTCGGTCTTGCGGACGACCATTGTCGTATCGGCTTTGATGGGTACCTTACTGTTCACCCTGCTTTCTTTTTTCCTATCTATACTTATTACCAGACCTGTGTTCAGGTTGATCAAAGCTATGAGAAGTACCCGTCTAGGCATCCTGAAGCCTATCGAGAATGTATCGTCCACTATGGAAATTCAGGAACTGAATTATTCCTATAACAAAATGGTTGATAATATCAACGAGCTGATCCAGTTGGTTTATGAGAAGGAGTTATCCCGGAGTCATACGGAGTTGAAGGCACTTCAAGCGCAAATTAATCCGCATTTTTTGTTTAATACCCTAGATGTTCTGTACTGGTCGCTGCTGGATAGGGATGAAGATCAACTGGCGGAGTATGTTGTCGCCATGTCTGATTTATTCCGCTATACGATCACCGGCTCGAGTAAAGGGGGATGGGTGAAGTTACAGGATGAGCTGGAGCATGTAAAGCGATATTTGCTTATTATGAAGATGCGATTTGAAGATCGCTTGGAGTGGGAAATTGAGGCTCCTCCTGAATTTTCGAATGTGGAGTTACCCCGACTGTTGCTGCAGCCCCTTGTAGAGAATGCCGTATTGCATGGGGTCGAGAGCAAGATTGAACCGGGATGGATAAAGCTAACGGTTGCTGGAGATGAAGAATGGGTCACCATTACGGTGGAAGATGACGGGATGGGTATGGACGAGGAGATGCTGCGCTCTCTTGTGGAAGGGCTGGATAGCGGAAAGGTATCTTCTTCAAAAGATTCCGGCGTCGGAATCGCTAATGTGCATAGAAGGCTTCAACTATTTTTTTCGAGAGAGAATGAGCAGGGTGCGGCAATGACCATCGATAGTCAAAAAGGTCAAGGCACCCGTATAAACATCAAAATTCCTGTTCGAGGAGACAAAATGCCATGAGAAGCCGAACAATTCTTATTGTCGACGATGAACCGAGATCTAGAGAAGGAATGAAGAAAATACTAGAGGTGTGGGCAGCCGGTCATTATGAAATCCTTACGGCAAGCAATGGGATCTCGGCTATTGAAATTCTGGAGGAAATACCGGTGGAGCTCATGATATCGGATATCCGCATGCCGGGAATCAGTGGTCTTTCTTTAGTTAGCCAAATAAGGGATAAAAAAATACAGCGTCAGCCATCCGTTATTCTCATCTCCGGTCATGCCGAGTTCGAGTATGCTCAGCAAGCGATTCAGTTGTCCGTAGTTGAATATTTGCTCAAGCCAGCCAGCCGGGAAAAGCTAATCGCATCTGTGGAGAATGCCCTGAAGGCAGGGGAGGAGCAGGAACATATCGGCTTCATGCGGAAGATGGCTGATCCACAATTAATGGCCATAAGAGATGAAGATGCCGCATTAAGCGATCCGGTCCGTCAGGCGATAGATTATGTGGAAATGCATATAGAAGAGGCGATCAGCCTGCAGGAAGTAGCCGGACTTGTTCATCTGAACGGGAGCTATTTCAGTTCTCTTTTCAAGGAGCAATGCCAGATGAATTTCAGCGAATACGTCGCCCGTAGAAAATTGCAGAAAGCGAAGGAATTACTGCTGAAAACGAATCTGCCTATAGCGGAAATTGCCAGCCTTACGGGTTACCAGACGGTTAAATATTTCAACAAGCTGTTCAAGGAATACGAAAGAATGAGTCCAGGGCAGTATCGTTCTTCCATGAGGAATGGTATAGAAGCGAATATCCAATAACGGCTCGGCAAGGGGGGAATATCTACGAAGAGGATCGGATTATACATTACCCTTTTCTTAACATTGTTGTTGATAACAACTTCTTGCAATGGGGATAAGGGGAATAGCAGTAAGAGCGACGGCGAGAAAATCACTTTAAAAATGATGCATCTATGGCCGGATAGCAATAACTCCGCGCAAAACAAAATGGTAAAAGAAATCATCAGAGAATTTGAAGAAGCTAATCCGAATATCACCATTAAGACGGAAGTTCTTGAAAATGAGCAGTATAAAAGCAAACTGAAGGTACTTGCCGCTTCCAACGATCTACCGGACATCGGATTCACCTGGGCAGCAGGCTTTATGGATCCTTATGTTAGGGGAGATAAGTTTGCAGCCGTGGACGATCTTTTACAGGATGAGTTGAAAGGAAAATTCGTAGCTGGTACGACGGAGGGGTACTCCTTTGATGGGAAGACGTATGCCCTTCCTGTCGAACTAAACATAGTTCCGGTCTACTATAATAAAGAAATATTTTCAGAATTTAATCTGCAGCCTCCCCAAACCTTGGATGATCTCAAAGCGATCATTCGAACACTGAACAACAATGGCATAACACCTGTTACTCTTGGAGGCAAGGACGGTTGGCCGGCTTCCTTCTGGTACATGTATCTAGCTGATCGTATTGGGGGACCTAACCTGATGGATAAAGCTGTTGCGGATCAGGACTTCACAGATCCTTCCTTGCTAGAGGCTGCAAGACAAGTACAAGAGTTGGTAAACCTGAACACATTCATCAAAGGCTACAACGGATTATCCAATGATGAAGCCAAGGTACAGTTCATGAACGGAAAGTCAGCCATGTTCGTTACAGGGACTTGGGAGCTGCCAGATTTCACGACCACTACAAATATAGCCCAAGAATTTAAAGTCAACATCGGTTATTTCAAGTTCCCGACAGTTGAAGGCGGCAAAGGCAACGTGGATGATTGGGTCGGTGGTCCGGGTACTGGATTGTTCGTTTCCAAAAATTCGAAGCATGCTCTGGAGGCCAAAGAATTCGTCAGCTTTTTCGTTCAAAAGTGGGGAGAGCATTCTGTAGTCAATGCAGGCGTAATCCCGGCTACCAAAGTAGATACTGCGGCCATCAAGCTACCGCAAATGTTCATTGATCTATTAAACGAGTTAAATAAGGCTAATAAAGTAACTCTTTATCTGGATACACAAATGAAGCCAGTCGCATCTACTATACACATGAATCAGATTCAGGCATTGTTCGGTGAAGCCGTCACACCAGAAGAATTCATCAAGAAACAGGATGATGCGCTAAAAGCGGATAAGTAATGATCAGAAATATAAACAGATCATGGAGACACCAAGGGAAAGATCCCTTGATGTCTCTTTTTTTGCGCTCTATAGAACTGAATCTAAAAATAGTGGAAGTTTTCCTAAAGAGGGTGTCCTTATGCTTAAGGATTGCAGGCTCTATAATTATGTATGCGGTTACAAAAAGCCGAAGTAATAATACAAAAGGGGAGGCAAAGATATGAAAAGTATGAAACGTAGTTTAGTGGGGATCTCTACATTGCTCGTGATGTCATCTGCTCTCGCAGCATGTGGTGGGAACTCGAATTCTAACTCATCTAGCTCAAGCCCAACGACTGCACCAGCAGCCAACGCTACCGAAGCTCCATCAAAAGGAACAGGCGAGAAAGTCACTATCAATCTCTGGAGCTTTACAGATGAGATACCTAATATGACCAAGAAGTATATGGAAACTCATCCGGACGCGAATGTTGAGTTCAAAACTACAGTTATTGCAACCACCGACGGCGCTTATCAACCTGCGCTTGATCAGGCTCTGTCCGCTGGAGGAAAAGATGCTCCGGACATTTATGCAGCTGAATCAGCATTCGTGCTCAAGTATACACAAGGCGATGCATCCAGCTATTCGGCCAACTATTCTGACCTGGGCCTTGACGACCAAATGGTTAAGGACGCTGGCATCGCTCAATACTCGGTTGACATCGGTAGCCTAGACGGCAAATTGAAAGCCCTCGGCTATCAAGCGACTGGCGGTGCCTTCATCTATCGCCGTTCCATTGCGAAGGATGTTTTTGGAACCGACGATCCAGCCACTATTAAAAATGAAATTGGACCAGGCTGGGATAAATTCTACGAAGCAGCCGCGAAGCTGAAAGCTAAAGGATACGGCATCGTTTCCGGCGACGGAGATATCTGGCATCCAATTGAGAACAGCTCGGACAAGGGTTGGATTGTTGATGGCAAGCTTCATATCGATCCGAAGCGGGAAGAGTTCCTTGACCTCTCTAAAAAGTTAAAAGACAATGGCTACCACAACGATACAACGGATTGGACGGAAGCTTGGTACGCCGATATGTCAGGCTCTGGAGCCCAACCAATCTTCGGTTTCTTCGGTCCTGCTTGGCTCATCAACTACGTGATGAACGGTCAAGTAAAAGACACGAATGGCGACTGGGCGGTTTCCGAACCACCAACAGGGTTCTTCTGGGGTGGCACTTGGCTGCTTGCCAACAAAGACGTCACCAAGGACGATGCCAAGAAACAGGCTGTTGCAGACTTTGTGAAGTGGGTTACACTCGACACCTCTGAAACGGGACTCCAATATTTCTGGGCTAACGGTACCATGAAGGAAGGCGAGCAAGGTACGAAGGACAGCGTTGCTTCCTCCGTTGTCATGTCGAAATCAAACGGTGAAGTTCCACTGCTCGGTGGTCAGAACATGTTCGACGTGTTTGTACCGGCCAATGCAAACGCTTCAGGTAAAAACTTGACCCAGTACGACGAAACAATCAACAAGCTCTGGCGTGATCAAGTGCGTGAATACACCGCGGGCAACAAGGACCGTGCCAAAGCGATCGAAACCTTTAAGCAACAAGTCAAAGACCAACTTGGCATTGAAAGCGAATAAGAAGGATTCGGAGGGGCGGGGGAGTAATCCCGCCCCTTCATATCAACTAAAGAGGTGAGAGCATGCGCCGCAAAAATGTGAACTATTCGAAATACGGTTATATTTTTACCTTTCCGTTTGTCCTGGCATTTCTGATTTTCTCACTGTATCCCATTTTATATACCGCAGTCATTGGATTCACCGATATGAAAGGAATAATACCAAAACCGATCCATATTCTTGATAATCCTTTTCAAAACTTCAAAGATCTTCTCTTTGATAATCCTTCGTTCCGGAAGTCTTTGATCAACACTGGATTGCTCTGGATTACTAACTTCGTTCCCCAGATGCTTCTCGCGCTCTTGCTAACGGCATGGTTCACGAATAAGCGTCTCAATATAAAGGGACAAGGCTTGTTCAAGGTTCTGCTCTATATGCCTAATATCATCACAGCGAGTACGATTGCCGTGTTGTTCAGCACTTTATTCGCCTATCCGATGGGTCCTGTAAACAGTTTGTTTCAAATGTTGGGATGGACCGACGCTCCGGTGTTCTTCCTGCAGGATAAGACGACAGCACGGGGCATTGTCGCGTTCATCCAGTTCTGGATGTGGTACGGCAACACCATGATCGTCCTGATTGCTGGCGTTATGGGTATAAATCCTGCTCTCTTCGAGTCTGCATCGATTGACGGGGCTAACGGGTTTCAAACCTTCTTCCGCATCACACTGCCGAGTCTGCGTACGATATTGCTGTTCACACTGATTACATCGATGGTGGGTGGTTTGACCATGTTCGATATTCCGCAATTATTCCTTGCAGGTGGACCGGACGATTCTACGCTTACCACGTCCATGTTTATCTACGGGCAAGCATTCAAGGGCAGCTATATGTACAATCGTGCTGCAGCAGCAAGCATGATTATGTTCTTGATTTCGGCAATATTGGCCGGAATACTGTTCTACGTGATGCGTGACCGTGATGCGTCAAGACTTAAAAAAATACAAAAACAAAAGAATAGAAAAGCTGCTATAGCAGCCCGTGAGGGAGGTGTAACACATGGCAAATAATCAGAAAAGCGGAACCGTTAACCGAAAGATCAACAAGACAATTATCTATGTTGTTTGCATCTCTTTGGCGGTGCTCAGTATCCTGCCGTTTTGGATCATGTTTGTAAATGCCACACGCTCTACACCGGAAATTCAAAGCGGACTTTCTCTGCTTCCTTCGAGCCACATGATGAGCAACCTGCGAGTGTTGCTCGATAAGAGCTTCGATCCGCTTCAAGGGTTCCTGAATTCATTTATTATTGCCAGTTCTGCAACCCTCTGTACAGTCTATTTCTCGTCCTTGGCGGCCTATGGGCTAGTCACCTACAGCTGGAAGCTACGGGGGCCATTCTTTACCTTCATCATGTGCGTGATGATGATTCCTTCCCAGGCAAGCGCAATTGGATTCTATCAGTTCATGTATAAATTACATTGGACCAACAATTTTCTTCCGCTGATTCTACCAGCAATTGCTGCACCTGCGGTGGTGTTCTTCATGCGCCAATACTTGCTCGCAACTCTGTCGATAGAGATCGTGGAAGCTGCGCGCGTAGATGGGTCTGGTGAATTCTTCACTTTCAACCGGATTATCTTACCGCTGATGATGCCGGCAGTAGCCACACAGGCCATCTTTGCCTTTGTGGCTAACTGGAACAACCTGTTCATGCCGCTGATATTGCTGACACAGAAGGAGAAATATACTATGCCAATCATGGTAAGCTTGCTCCGAGGTGATATCTACAAAACGGAGTTCGGCTCGATCTATATGGGTCTGGCTTTGACGGCTTTACCGTTGTTTATAGTTTACTTCTTGTTATCCAGATATATTATCGCGGGCGTGGCACTTGGTGGCGTCAAAGAATAACCCAGGCAAGCTGGCTTCGAATAAGGAAGCACCGTGGAACGAATCAATTCCAATCTAGGCCTGTTGATTAGCTAAATTATAGTTATGGAAATGTGAGAGCATTAGCTGAAAATACTTTAGGAGCGCCTTAGTGTACCTTTTTTTGAAATATCAGAAAGTATAAGTTTCACATGTCTACTCATGTTCTGATATTTCTCGCAGAAACGGAACCGTCCCTATAAGGACGGTAAAATCCATTTCTGCTTGGCTAATCAACAGGCGTAATCTCAATCAGGAGGAGAGTTCTATTATGGCAACAAAAAATGAACCGTTAGTTACCCATCTCTATACAGCCGATCCCTCCGCTCATGTATTTGAGGGCAAGCTGTATATTTACCCATCCCATGATATTGACCATGATGGACCTACGAATGATAATGGTGACCAATATGCGATGGAGGATTATCATGTGTTTTCCTTGGAAGATCCTAAATCCCCCTGTGTAGATCACGGAGAGGCGCTTCATCTTCGGGATGTGCCTTGGGCTTCGAAGCAAATGTGGGCGCCCGATACCGCGTACCGGCAGGGGACGTATTATTTATTTTTCCCAGCCCGGGACAAGGAGGGGATTTTCCGTATCGGAGTAGCTACGTCAACTTCTCCGTCTGGTCCTTTCCAGGCTCAAAAAAGCTATATCAAAGGGAGCTTCAGCATCGATCCAGCCGTATTCGTGGACGAGGACGAAAGAGCCTACATGTATTTTGGCGGCTTATGGGGCGGACAATTAGAAAAGTGGCAAGACGGTATTTTTCAACAAGATGCGGTAGAAAAGGGCCCTGAGGAACCGGCTTACGGTCCTTGGGTGGGTGAACTGAGTGAAGACATGCTGTCATTCAAATCTGACCCTCAGGAGATCACCATTATTGATGAAGAAGGGAACTCTATCCTTGCGGGTGATGAAGACAGGAGGTACTTCGAGGGTCCATGGATGCACAAGTATAAAGGGAAATACTATCTCTCGTACTCTACTGGCACAACCCATAAGATCGTCTATGCAGTGAGTGATAAGCCTTGCGGACCCTTTGTCTTCCAAGGAACGATCCTGAATCCAGTCGTTGGCTGGACGACTCATCATTCTATCGTGGAATTTAACGAGAAATGGTATTTGTTCTATCATGACGCATCGCTGTCTGGCGGCGTGGACCATAAACGCAGTATGAAATTTACGGAACTCCATTATGAAGAAGACGGCAGAATCCGGCCGGTAGTGCTTTAATCGAACGTACAGCGTCCCTTTTTTATAGGGTTTATTATGAAATTATACTTAAGGGTGTCTTGAAGCTAATACTTCAGAGACATCCTTATTTGTCTTTTCATCTTCATATTACAGGAAAAAATTTCTAATATTCTGATTGTTTTTTTTATAAATGAGTTTTATTGTAAAGTGGAATGAATATTCATTCCGCAAGAAGGAGAGGTGTTCTTATTGTCTACAAACAAGCAAGAGGAAATTTATAAAGCGGCTTTAAAATTATTTGCAGAAAGAGATTATGATGGAACGACTGTCCCTATGATTGCGGAAGCGGCAAAAGTAGGAGCGGGTACCATTTATCGATATTTTGAAAGTAAAGAGTCATTAGTTAATTCATTGTTTCAAAAAGTAGTGATGGAGTTTTCAGAGACCATTAAAACTGATTTTCCAAACTCAAATGAAATTCGTGAGCAATTTCGCCATGTGTTTTATCAAATGGTTAGATTTGCAAAAAGCAATATATACGCTCTGCTATTTATAGATTCACATGCGGAGTCATATTATTTGAATGAGAAGAGCCGGAGCGTGTTTGATGGATTTATGAATTTTTTAGTCGCAATCATAGAAAAGGGTAAAGAGAGAGGGGTATTCAGCTCTCTTCCTTCAAATGCATTAATCTGTATTGTTTATGGCGCATTTGTTAGCTTCTTCAAAGAAATTCAACATGGAAAAATAATTGAGACTCCAGAGCTTATTCAAGGAATAGAAAGAAGTTGCTGGAATGCTATCAGAATCGACTGACTCAGCTGATATAAAATAATAGTGTATGGGAGGATTATTTTTTGGAAAATTACCTATTAAATAATGGAGTTTTGTTACCAAAAGTCGGATTGGGTGTATACCAAATGAAAAATGAACACGAAGATGCAATCATTTGGGCATTGAGAAATGGATATAAGCATATTGATACCGCCGCTTTTTATCATAATGAGGAACTTGTTGCAAGTACAATTAAAAAATCAGGTGTAAATCGAAAGGATATATTTATTACAACAAAACTGTGGAATTCAGATCATGGTAAAAGAACGAAACAGGCTTTTGAAATGAGTTTGAAAAAGCTGGGAACAGATTATATAGATCTTTATTTGATCCATTGGCCATCCCCAAAATATGTTGAGAGCTGGTTGATATTAGAGGAATTGTACAAAGAGGGTAAAATCAGAGCCATTGGTGTGTCTAACTTTGAACAAACGCACCTGAGTGATGTATTGAAGCATGGCTCAATAGTACCTGCAGTAAATCAAATTCATACGAATCCGTTTTTACAGCAGCCCGACTTGCATAATTATATGGTGAATAAGAATATCCAACATGTAGCGTGGAGTCCTTTTGGACATGGAAATAAAAATTTATTCGATAACCCTATATTAACAAGCATTGCTGAAAGACACGGTAAAACAACGGCTCAAGTTATGTTAAGATGGAACATTGAGCGTAATGTTGGGGTTATTCCCAAGTCGGTTAATCCTGCAAGATTAAAGGCGAATCTGGAAATCTTTGATTTTAGTTTATATGATGAGGAAATGAAACAAATATCGACATTAGATAAAAACAAAAAGGGATTTGTTAATCCTGACAACAAGCTGTTTTTATGGGCTACTACACTTTTGCGGTAATTTAGTTGGAATTCCAAGAGGGCAAGGATTAAATAGAAAAATCCTTGCCTTTTAGATTTATTAAAGTTATTATAGATTCACAAAGTCGTTAATTGGAATACTTAAAGGAATTATTCTTAGTATCTAGAAACAAGAAAATAGTGGATCTGGCAACAATTATAATGACGGAGTAAGATCCGTTCTTTTTTTAGGAAAATTAGAGATAACATAAGTCTCTAATATCTTTAATATAAATTGAAAAGCGAAAGGGAGAATTAGTATGACTCATGATTGTGTAATAATCGGTGGAGGACCGGCAGGTCTAAATGCTGCTCTGGTGCTAGGCAGGGCAAGAAAAAATGTGGTTGTTATTGATGAAGGACGGGCACGTAATAGGGTTACTCGAGAAACGCATGGCTTTCTTACTAGAGATTCTATAAGTCCAAGCGAATTTAGGAGGATTGCGAGGGAGCAGATTAGTGCCTATCCATCCGTTACTTTTGCGGAAGATACCGCCCTATCGATTACGGGAATTGATGGTGATTTTCAAATTACGACGGTTCAAGGTCAGACCTATAAAAGTAAAAAGGTGCTCTTCGCCATAGGGATGAAGGACCTCCCGATGGATATTAAGGGACTCTCAGACGTATATGGTAAAAGCGCCTTTATCTGCCCCTATTGTGATGGATGGGAACTAAGAGATCAGCCTCTTGTCGTAATTGTTAAGGGAGCCGATGCAACGCATATGGCCCAAGTGTTATCTGGGTGGACGAAAAAGATTACCATATGTACTAATGGATCTGATGACTTGACGGATGCACAACGCGAAGAGCTAAATCAGCATAACATTCCTGTCTATGACTCACCGATTCAGTCGATCGAATCTGACAATGGCATGGTGCAGCAAGTTGTGTTGAAGGATGGTACTAGCATCGTATGTAGGGGGATATTTTTTAGACCGAAGCTTATGATCGGGTCGGGTTTGCCACAAGCCATTGGTTGTGAACTCACAGAAACAGGAACAGTCATCATCGATAATCTCGGTAAAACGAACGTTTCAGGCGTTTATAGTGCCGGTGATGCAACAACACATCTTCATCAAGCCATTATTGCCGCTTCTATGGGCTCCTTAGCTGGGGTCGGCATTAACAACGAACTAAATGAAGAGGAATGGCGTAACATATGATGTTATTGTACAAAATAGTCTAATTCATTTATTCCCTTGAGCTGAATCTTCATCCAGATTAGTATAGAAACTAGCTATATTTATTCTGAGAGGGGTAGTTCAAAATAAAAATTGGATTTCTAATTATTGATATGCAAAACCTTTTCTTACACGATCATATGGAGAAGTTAAATGTAAGTGAGGCTTGTGAATACATTAATCATGTGTCTGGGTTACTTCGTGCGAAGGACCAAATCGTCATCCATATACAAGACATGGAAGGGGCGAATGCGGATACGGATCCAGAAGCAAGAAATAGCATACCGGAAATTACAGTAGCACCGACAGATATCCAGATGGCAAAAGAATATTCTAATGCTTTTTGGAGGACGGATTTGGAACAACTTCTACGTGAACATGGTGTTGAATTCATCATCGTTGCGGGCTTCGCCGCAGAACATTGTGTAACCTTTACTATTAACGGTGCACAAGAAAGAGGCTTTCAAGCAGCCCTTTTACAGAAGGCAATCCTTAGCACACGGCCAGATGCTATTACCTCGATTTACCGTGATCGGCACATGATCTCTTACCCGGTGATCGAATTTTTAATGGAGACCATTGCTTGAGATTCTACTAATAGAAGCTATTGTTTATAATTGGAGTTACGTATTAGATAACTAATATGTAACTTCATTTTATTATTGTGAAAAATACATATGGAGGTAATTAAGTTTGAGTACTCACTACTATCTCAGTTGGTTTAATAATTTTTTTCCAGAGAAGCTGGTCCATTGCTTGCATGAGGATATACAAGACAGAAAATCGCTTGTTATGATTAGCGCTGAACCGTCTGGTTATACAGGTGAGCAAATTAACATTGATGATGTTTCTGAATGTACATGGTTAAATCAGGCTAACATTATTTTTGATGAATATCATTTCATCGATTACCGCATGCAGAAGGAAGATGCCCAGCGATTAATTCACAACGCTTCTGTCATTTTTTTATGCGGTGGAGATCCTGTTTTGCAAAACGATTTTTTGGCGGATTATGAATTATCAAATGTTATTAAGAACAGCAATGCCGTTATAATGGGTGCCAGCGCCGGTGCGATAAACATGGCTGCAAAATGGTTATGCTTGAAAAACACTGGCAATGAAGTTGAAACAAGTACTATTTATGATGGTATTGGCTTTGATCATTTTGCCTATGAATCTCATTCTAAACGCGACTACGCTACGTTTGTTCAAGGTTACCTGTTCCCCTTGTCTGAAGAGATTGATGTTTATGCGGCAGAACAGGAGAGTGCAATGCGTGTAAAGGACGGCAAAATAGAAATAATGGGTCCTGTATATTTAATTTCCCACTCAAAGATTCAGAAATTGGTTGAGACGCTCTAATTAGGCTTACAGCGAATCATCTCAGGTTTTTAATATCTCCAGGATTTATTGTTGGGCAGAAATGATAAATTTTTTAGACCGCCTTCAATGGCGGTCTTTCTATGTCTGGCAGATGCTAGCTGTTCATTTTATTGAACTAACGGGCAGGATAACTCAGTAATTTCGCGAATAAGACGTTATAAGAAATCACCAAGAAACTATAAGGAGCAGAAAACATGAAATGCCCTCACTGTAACAACGAATTAAGTGAACTTCCTTTATGTTACGGAAGTGAAGCACCCTATTATTTTTACACTGTACCAGAAGAGAAAAGAACAGAATTAATTAGAGATTTTTGTGTAATTGATGAACAGCATTTCTTTATTAGAGGACATATTGAAATACCAATAATTGATAGTAAAGAGAAATTTATATGGAGTGTTTGGGTTTCTCTTAGTGAAGAAAACTTTTTGAAATCTAATGAATTATTGCATGTAGAAGGAAGGGAAACTGAAAAACCTTATTTTGGTTGGTTATCGACTGAACTTTCAATATATCCAATAACTACATTATCGTTAAAGACAATGGTACATACACAAGAAGTTGGTGCTGTTCCGTTAATAGAATTAGAACAAACGAATCATCCACTTGCAGTTGAACAAAGAGAAGGAATTACAATGGGGAGAGTTAAGGAAATTGCTCATTTAATAAATCATAGTCTGTAAGAGAAGAATTTGAAAGTTGCTCTCCTTGGTCTGCTAAGGATTTTTCGGTGAGGCGTAATCAGCAGATAACCCTGCAAGGCTAAGTCTATCGGACTGGTGCGTAATGTCGATTAAGCTAGCGGGGCACATTAGTGGAATAGCGGTTGCTTCGGCAGCCATTTTTTTATTTGTTCAACTAACGGGCAGGTTAACGCTATAAACCTTTTAGGATTAGTATGCTTAGGTAAAAGAAGTATTCTCATGAATTCTCTAATGTAAATAAATACAAATTCCACTTCAGTTAATCCATTTTCTATACATATTTTTAAGAGTATATTGAGGTAAATAAAGTGATTATTCACTTTGATAAATCCGAAATTGCTTTGTCGGTATTATTTTATGGCTTCGTAAGGATTGCAAAACCATCGAAATATGGGAGTTTAAAACAGATGTTGTGCCGTAGTTAGTTTTATGAAAGGAAGGTATAGGGTGAGTATTTATTACGCTTCAAGCAAAGAGGATATCACTAAGGATGCACTCCAAGAGTTATTTCTTTCGGTAGAATGGGAGTCTGGCAAGTACCCAAACGAGCTTTTACAAGCAATCGGAGGGTCTCATTCAATTGTTACCGCTTGGGAAGGAGGAAAGCTTGTTGGTTTAATAAATGCTTTGTCAGATGGTGTTTTAACGGTATATTTTCATTATATGCTTATTAATCCGAGTTATCAGAGTATCGGTATAGGTAAGGAAATGATGAATATAATGCTTGATAGATATAAAGGGTGTAAAACAAAAGTATTAATTTCTTATCCTCATGCAGTGGATTTCTATAATAAATTTGGCTTTAATACAGAGGATGGAGCTACACCAATGTTCATCACAGAGTTGATATGATTGATGGTATAATTTTCGTATACAAATAATTACATAAATTAAATCCTTAAAAAAGGGGATGAGCAATATGGCAAATATCGAGCACTTACAGACCGTGAATGTTCCAGCTTCAACGGTATATGAAGCATTAACCACTACAAAAGGACTTTCAGAAATATGGACAAATGAACTAATAGTCAATGATCAGATCGGTTGTATAAATGAGTTCCAATTCGGCGGCAAAGGTTTAACAAAGATGCGGGTTGATGAGCTTGTTCCCGATAAAAAGATTTTGTGGCAGTGTGTTGATTCAGATCCAGAATGGATAGGTACGACAATTTCTTTTGATATGAAGGAAAAAAACGGGAAGACTTCAATCATTTTTCGTCAGATGAATTGGGAGGAAGTGACCTCATTTTATCGCGTATGTAATTATAACTGGGCTATTTTTTTGTACAGTCTTAAACAGTATTGCGAAGAAGGCGAGGGTCTTCCGTATCATAAACGGAAGTTTTAGAACCATTGAAAACACGGATGGGTGACTAAAGTACATGATCCCGAGAACTGATTTCGAAAGTACTGGGTAAGTACGAAGAAGTTGTCACCCAAGTCTTGACAATCCTTCGTTCAACAAACGGGAAACCATAGTTCTATAAATAGCGGTAATCTAAGATTTTAATTTGCCTTGAACAACTGATGAATGAAAACGATTGAACTTTTGTGGTTAAACCATTAAATTTTTATGTTTTTAGCCTAAAAGATGCATTGACCCGGAAAAGGTTGGAGCCTATAATCATAAACAGGGAAAATTCATTAGATATGGAGCTATCTGTAACCTGAGGATTTCTCAATAGTTCTATTTGTAAACGCATACAATGAGGTTTTTCCATATTTTCTAAGAAGGAGGAGATTGATAAGTTAGATTGTTTCTTTTTTTCTCATTTTTGCAAACGTTTGCACAACGTAATTTGCACTTAAAATTAATGAGGAGGTTATTTAATTGGTACGAAAACAATCTAGGCGGTTTGTTTCTTGGTTGATCATTTTTTCGCTAATCTTTAGTTTATTCGGTTTATCGGGCGGGGCTTCAGCCAGCAACACTGATTATACAGTCTCCTATACGAACACCACAGCATCTTCTGTGACACTGCATTGGACTACGAATAATTGGACGAATACTACGGACACAGTCATGTCTAAAAGTGGGACCACGTTTACGGCCAACCTCAATGTGCAGGAGGGCGCAACACTCATTTATTGTTATCACATCACAGCCCCGACGGATAGCTGGGACAGCAACGGAGGGAAGAACTGGACGGTAGTTATTCCGGTTGCTGGGAAGTATGAAGCTGAGAGCGCAGCCTTGGCAGGTAGCGCAAAAATAAATACGAATCACAACGGATTTACCGGCACTGGTTTTGTTGATGGATACACAACCACAGGAGCAACTACCACCTTCAATGTTCAATCTTCCGTTGCAGGCGCCTATAATGCCACGCTTCGCTATGCCAATGCGACTGGCAGTGCCAAGCAAGTTTCCATTTATGTGAATGGAGCAAAGGTAAAGCAGTCCACTTTAGCGAATTTGGCAAACTGGGATACATGGAGTGACCAAACAGAAACGCTCTCCTTACAGGCAGGAAATAATACGATCGCTTACAAATATGACTCGGATGATACTGGGAATATCAATATCGACTATCTAACTCTTTCAGCCACAGCAACACCAACCGAAACACCAACAGTAACACCAACGCCAACACCAACCGTAACACCAACGCCAACACCAACGCCAACACCAACCGTAACACCAACACCAACAGTGACGCCTACACCAACACCAACCGTAACACCTACACCAACGCCAACTTCGGCTGGCTTAACGGTTCATTTTAAGAAACCAGCAAACTGGAGCTCAACGATCCGAATCCATTACTGGAATCTGAGTCCGACAACGGTTCCAACAAGCGGAGCTTGGCCAGGAATTCTGATGAAATCGGACGGAAACGACTGGTACAGCTATACTATTGCCAACGCCACCGGCACAAGCCTTATCTTTAATGATGGCAACGGCAAACAGACGGCCGACTTGTCCCGCAGTGTAAAAGAGGGCTGGTATAACGCAGATAATGTGTGGTATGACGCTAATCCAGAAATTCCGAAGATCCCCGTGATTTCAGTCTCTCCTACGCCGAAGACATATGATTCTGCCCAAACTGTGAAGCTCTCCAGTATCAATACTGGCGATAAAATCTACTATACGACAGACGGGTCGACACCAACGACATCTTCTACCTTATACACGGCTCCAATCCAAGTAGTTTCTACTACGACTATCAAGGCTTTTGGTGTTAACTCCTTAGGTCAAGCAGGCAGTGTAGGCACTTTTGCTTATGTCATTGACCTAAATCTCGACCTGCAGGCCCCAACGATAACCGCGAATTTACCTGTTGGGAATTCAAGCTCTGCGGTTACCGTCTCTTTTAATATAAAAGATAACAAAGCGGCAACGACCACTGCATATTACACAGATAATGGGACGGAACCAACTACCAGTTCAAATCTCTATATCTCGGGCAATGCTTTAACTGCTCTGGCAGGACCGTCCATTCTTATTAATAAGACGACGACACTGAAATTCCTGGTGGTCGATGGTGCCGGAAATGAAACGAAACAGAGCTTTATCTATACGATTGGAAATAAAGGCGATTTCCGTGAAGACACCATTTATTTCGTAATTACTTCACGATTCTATGATGGTGATCCGAGTAACAATGTACATTCATGGGAGGATGCTAAAGCAGGAAATCCGGATTCAGACCCAGCTTGGAGAGGTGACTTTAAGGGACTGATTCAAAAGCTAGACTACATCAAAGCGCTCGGATTCAGTGCTATTTGGATTACGCCAGTGGTGCAGAATGCCAGCGGGTATGATTATCATGGCTACCATGCGATTAATTTTTCCAAAGTAGATCCAAGGTATGAATCAGCGGGAGCCTCTTATCAGGAATTGATTAATGCAGCTCATGCCAAAGGGATAAAGGTTATTCAGGATGTTGTTGTGAATCATACAGGTAATTTTGGGGAAGAGAATCTGTTGCCTATGTTCAAAAAAGATCCGACTGCAGCGGACACCATAAATAACATGTTTAAAATTACGGATAAACTGCCAGCTAACTATGATACAATGACCCCTGATCAGCAATATCAGGCCAGACTCGCAATCATGAAAAATGCGGAAACCAACAATAACATGTATCATACCGAAAAAAGTCTTTCCTGGGAATCTTACACCGTACAGACAGGACAGATTGCAGGAGACGCCGTGGACTTGAACACGGAAAATCCTGTAGTGAATCAGTATCTAATTGACAGCTATAATCAGTATATTGATATGGGTGTTGATGCTTTCCGGGTCGATACTGTGAAGCATGTGAGTCGGTATATTTTTAACAAATATTTTGTTCCTGCTTGGAAAACAAGAGGGGGCTCAAACTTCTTTGTCTTCGGTGAAGTGGCTACTCGGTATAGAGATGTATGGAACAGTGGAATTCCGGCAATATCGACTCCATTCTATACATGGAAAAGCTCGAAAGCCTATCCGGGTGATGGACAAAATGACTACGCTTCCAACAAGCTGTCTGTGGAACAAGAGTGGGCAGATAACTCTACTACAGCAGGGCAGCCAACCTCGAACAATGCTTTTTTAATAGGCAATAATTATCACGCACCTGACTATTCGATGAAATCGGGTATGGATGTTATTGATTTCCCGATGCATTGGGCATTCAAGACTGCACAGGAAGCATTCAGTATGAAGAGCGGTGATCAATATTATAACGATGCTACTTGGAATGTAACTTATGTTGACTCTCATGACTATGCACCTGACCAAGCCCCAGAGAATCAACGATTTGCAGGGACACAAAGCACTTGGGCTGAGAATCTCTCGCTGATGTTCACCTTCCGGGGAATACCTGCGATCTATTATGGTTCTGAAATTGAGTTTAAAAAAGGATCAGTCATCGATGTAGGCCCAAATGCACCACTTAGCTCAACAGGGCGTGCTTACTTTGGCGATCAAATTGAGGGTAGTGTTACTGTTCGGGACTACGGTAAGTATACAAATGCTACTGGCACACTTGCCGATTCATTAAACTATCCTTTGGCAAAACATATCAGACAACTCAATTTAATCAGAAGAGCTGTTCCAGCCTTGCAAAAAGGCCAGTATTCCACAGAAAATGTATCCGGTGAATTGGCATTTAAAAGAAGATATACCGATAGCTCAAAAGGTATTGATAGCTTTGCGTTAGTTACGATCTCAGGAAATGCGACATTTACCGGAATTCCGAATGGAACTTACGTGGATGCGGTGACTGGCGATACCAAAAACGTTACTAACGGTACAATCACTCTGGTATGCTCTGGAAAAGGAAACGCTAGAGTGTATGTATTGAACGGTAGCGGTGGAATTGGAGTAACCGGAACCTACCTGAAGTAGTATAAAGTCTTTTAGTAAAAAGAGAAGAAGCAACCTCAGTTCGGATTGTTCACCGATCTAAGGTTGCTTCTTCATATACAACTTAATCATTTAATCCTTTTCCATCCAGAATTTGCGGCATCCATTTTTCAACCCTAGATACTCGAGTTTTAGATTGCTTGGGCTCATTAAAATGATGAAGGTATGCTTTTTGCCGCCCGGGCGTCAAAGCTTCAAAAGCATTTTTCAAGGCAGGCATTTCATCAAGTTTAGTTTGAAATTCATCAGGAATGATGAAATCTGTATTCTTTTTGAATTCCACTTCCAAACCAGCTTTTTCAACTTCGATGGCTTCATAAATATATTCTTTTATGATGCTTTCTTTTTCAAGGATCTCTTGAACATTGGTGAACCGGATCTGGCGTGCAGCTTGTACATTCTCCGTTTGTTGAATCAGAATCCCATGGGTATCCTTTAATAAGACACCTTTATGAAACAGCAGTGCAATATATTCTTTAAATCCATGGATTAAGACTATGTTTTTGTTCTTAAACGTGTAACAAGGATGCATCCATTTAAAGTCTTCGGTCAGCTCACAGTCAAGAACGATATTTCTCAACGTCTCGTATTCTTCCTGCCACTGTTTTACTTTCCTTAGAAATCCATCTACCTTGGGATTCGTTTTGCTATTTGTCATTAAGGAACACCCTTCTTCCTCATAATAAAATTAAGCATTTTCAACTTCCATTTATTTAGCTTATCCTTTTTTCGGCCGATCTAACTGTACAGTTTGCATACAGACACTAGTAAAGCTAACATAATAGTAGATGTCTCTTATAAAAATGGCTAGTAAAACTTATGTTAGAGAGGTAATTATGAATACAATAACCGTCGATTTAGTTGCAAGATTAATCAATGAACAATTTCCAGAGTGGTCCGATTTAGAGATTAAACCAGTAAAATTCAGTGGGAATGATAATCGAACGTTTCATTTAGGTGAACATATGAGTGTGAGGTTACCAAGTGCAGCTGCTTATGCTCCACAAGTAGAGAAAGAGCAACTATGGTTGCCTATATTAAGTAAAGAACTCACGTTACCTATTCAAGTACCTTTAGCCAAAGGGAAGCCTAACGAAGAATATCCATTGCCGTGGTCTATCAATAAGTGGGTAGAGGGTGAGACATTAACGTACCAAAATATTAATAATCTTAACCAGTTTGCAAGAGATTTGGGAGCATTTTTAATAGAATTACAATCTATTGATGCTAGTGGGGGACCTTTAGCAGGAGAACATAATTTCTATAGAGGTGGATCTTTAGCTGTATATGATGAAGAGTCTAGACATGCGATTGAGCATAATAAAGATATTTTTAAAGAAGATCTATTGAGAGAAATCTGGGAATTAGCATTAGATTCTAAATGGAATTCCAAGCCGGTTTGGGTTCATGGAGATATTGCGCCAGGGAATTTACTAGTCAAAGATGGAAAGCTGTGTGCAGTCATTGATTTCGGAATCTTGGGTGTAGGCGATCCTGCTTGTGATGCGGCAATGGCATGGACCTTTTTTGATGAGGATAGTAGAAAGGTATTCAAGGATGTATTACAGATGGATGAAGAGACTTGGAATAGAGCAAGAGGATGGGCTTTATGGAAAGCATTAATCACATATAATGGAAATCGATATTCTAACCCAAAGGTAGCGAGAGAATCTTTAAATATTATCAATCTAATAGCACATGACTTCGAATTGTAGAAATTGCCCTACATAAAACATGTAAACTAACCCATACTAGTTCATAAGTATGATAATTTATGAACATTTAGCGACTGACAACGATTATCATATTAGAATTATTATAAATAACTTGACAGGCCTTAATTTGGTTAATTATAATAATTACAAATAGTATTCAGATATGTGATGTTTGCAGATTTGAATATTGTATCCACAAAAAATAAAACTTAAAGGAGATTTAAATAATATGTCACTTATCGGAACAGAAGTCCTACCATTCAAAGCAAGCGCATTTCAAGATGGGAAATTCATCGATGTATCAGAAGAAAACTTTAAAGGTAAATGGAGTGTAGTTTGCTTCTACCCAGCTGACTTTACATTCGTATGCCCAACTGAACTTGAAGATCTGCAAAACCAATATGAAACCCTGAAACAATTGGGTGTTGAAGTATATTCCGTTTCCACAGATACTCACTTTACACATAAAGCATGGCATGAAAGCTCTGCAGCTATTGGCAAGGTAAAATACATTATGATCGGCGATCCTTCTCATGTGATTTCCCGTAACTTTGATGTTCTGATCGAAGCTGACGGTCTTGCTGATCGTGGTACATTCATCATTGATCCAGACGGTATTATCCAAACCGTTGAAATTAATGCTGGTGGTATTGGTCGCGATGCTAGTGCACTTGTTAACAAAATCAAAGCAGCACAATATGTACGCAATCATCCAGGTGAAGTTTGCCCAGCGAAATGGTCCGAAGGTGCAGAAACTCTTAAACCAAGTCTCGATCTTGTAGGTAAGATTTAAGGAGCGAAAGCTAAATGAAATTAGATCAAGAAATAAAAGCTCAACTAGCTCAATACCTAGAACTCTTGGAAGGCGACGTAGTACTGAAAATCAGTGCAGGCTCTGACGAAGCATCTCAAGAGATGGAAGCGCTGGTTGATGAAATTGCCAAAATGTCAGCTAGGATAACGGTAGAAAAAACCGAACTGCCTAGAACCCCAAGCTTTAGCGTAAATCGTGTGGGTGAAGATACGGGCGTAACCTTTGCTGGAACTCCGCTAGGACATGAGTTTACTTCATTAGTGTTGGCTCTACTGCAAGTTAGCGGAAGAGCGCCTAAGGTTGAGCAAAGTGTTATTGATCAGATCAAAAGCATTAATGGCGAATATAAGTTTGAAACTTATGTCAGCCTAAGCTGTCATAATTGCCCTGATGTTGTACAAGCACTGAACCTAATGAGTATCTTCAATCCTGGCATTACCCATACGATGATTGATGGCGGAGTGTTCAAAGAAGAGGTAGAACGCAAAGAAATTATGTCTGTTCCAAGCGTTTACCTTAACGGAGAATTTTTCGAAAGTGGTCGTATGACGGTTGAAGAAATTCTAGCTAAAATGGGTAGTACTGTAGACGCATCAGAGTTTGACAATAAAGCTCCTTATGATGTTCTTGTTGTTGGCGGTGGCCCAGCAGGTGCAAGTGCAGCAATTTACGCAGCGCGTAAAGGAATTCGCACAGGGATTGTCGCTGAACGCTTAGGCGGACAGGTTAACGACACACTTGGCATTGAGAACTTTATCAGTGTAAATTACATTGAAGGTCCTCAGCTAGTGGCTAAACTCGAAGAGCAAGTGAAAGAGTATGGCATTGATGTGATGAAGTTACAACGTGCCACACGTTTAGATAAGAATGATTTAATTGAAGTTGAACTCGAGAACGGTGCTGTTCTAAAGAGTAAGACGGTCATTCTGTCGACAGGTGCTCGTTGGCGCAATATGGGTGTGCCTGGTGAAGCTGAATTCAAGAATAAAGGCGTAGCCTACTGCCCACACTGTGATGGTCCTTTATTTGCAGGCAAAGATGTTGCCGTTGTCGGCGGCGGTAATTCAGGGATTGAGGCAGCTATTGACCTTGCGGGTATAGTGAAGCATGTAACGGTTCTGGAATTTGCTCCAGAGCTCAAAGCAGATGCTGTACTGCAAGATCGTCTCTACAGCCTTCCTAACGTTACTGTGCTTAAGAACGTGCAAACGAAAGAAATTACCGGAACTGATAAGGTAGATGGTATTTCTTATATCGATCGTGCGACAGAAGAAACTCACCATATTGAATTACAGGGTGTGTTTGTACAGATCGGTTTGGTTCCGAACACAGATTGGTTAGGTGACATGGTTGAACGTACTCGCGTTGGCGAGATCGTTGTAGATAGCCATGGTGCTACAAATGTACCAGGAGTATTCGCTGCTGGCGATTGCACTAATAGTGCTTATAAACAAATCATCATTTCGATGGGATCCGGTGCAACTGCAGCTTTAGGTGCATTTGATTATCTGATCCGCAACTAATCGATACTGTTAATAAAAGCAAGTAACCCAAAGCCCTCACTTTTCACAAAGTGGGGGCTTTTTTGGATGTTATCCGTATGATGTGGGAGAAAAAAGGGGATTTGTAAACTTTTTTGGAGGATTTTATGAGAATATCTCGAATACATATTTCAAATATGAATTAAACAAAATTAAGAATTTAGCACGGTTGGAGAAACCTTTTGCTGGAATGGAGACTATATTTCTGTGATTAATAATATTGAATCTTTAGACAAATTTATCGCGATTATACCTATAATAAAATTATCTATTCCGGCTGATTTATCCATAGCCATATGTGATTTGGATCGGTTTGTTGCTTATTTTCCTGGCGATACCATTAATTTAAACATTACCGAAGGACAGCTTTTAAACAAAGAAGAACCGCTTTACATAGCTATACGAGAGAATCAAGCATTAAAGTCCGATGTTCCGGCCAACTTTTATGGATTCGAGTTTACGGGTACAGCGACACCTCTTCACGATAAAAACGGTCAGGTCATTGGCGGGATTGCAGTTCAGATTCGTAGACAAAGTGAATTAAAGGCTATTGTAGAACAGATCTCAGAATCACTGACCCAAGCTAATGAGCAAATCAATAATATTTCGTATGGATCCAATTCACTTGCGGATTACTCTCAGCAACTACTTATTCAATCCCAACAAGCTGGTAGAGATGTGGAGAATACTACAGAGGTCCTATCGATTATTAAAAAGGTTGCTGACCAAACGAATTTACTCGGGCTGAATGCAGCAATAGAAGCAGCTCATGCAGGTGAGAAGGGAAGAGGGTTTGAAGTCGTAGCTAAGGAAATTCGGAAATTTTCACGGGAAACCGTTTCTTCAACTCAAAACATAAATGAAACCATGTTACAGATTAAGGGGATTACGAACCAAATGGCTAATTCGATAGAGAAGATAGCGGCGATCGGACAAGAACAGGCTGCATCTGTTCAGCATACTTCTGCATTTATTGAGGAAATAAAAATAATGTCCCAAAAGCTTAACGAGTTTGCGAATAAATTGTAGCAAGAGAATCAGTTCTTTTTTTGTTGAAACAAAAGAATATTTTAAACGTATATTTAAATTCATGGATGGTATAGTAAGATAGTAGTTGAGTAACAAACTTAGGAGGAATAAATTATGTCAACGCCGCACAATGCAGCACAAAATGGTGAAATCGCCAAAACAGTATTAATGCCAGGAGATCCGTTAAGAGCGAAGTATATCGCAGAAACCTATTTGGAGAACCCAACCCAATTTAATACGGTACGGAATATGTTTGGATATACAGGCACTTACAAAGGTAAAGAAGTGTCAGTAATGGGTTCGGGAATGGGAATGCCAAGTATCGGTATTTATTCTTATGAACTATACAAAAATTATGGTGTGGAAAACATCATTCGCATCGGTAGTGCAGGTGCCTACACAGATAAATTGAATTTATTTGATGTGGTACTGGCGGATAGTGCGTGGAGTGAATCTACATACGCCTATGTGCAAAGTGGTGTAGAAGGAGACGTACAGCTGCCAAGTAAAGAATTGAACGAAGTCATTGAAGAAGCGGCTAAACGTATTAACAAGCCACTTTTGACGGATAGAATTCATTCAAGCGATGTATTCTATCATGAAGATAACGTGCCAGGCCACAATGAATTTTACAATGAACATGGCTGTGTATGTGTAGAAATGGAGAGCTATGCATTGTTCCATAATGCGAAAGTATTAGGTAAACAAGCAGCATGTATTCTTACTATTTCAGATTCATTAGTTACTCATGCAGTAACCACGGCAGAAGAAAGACAAAATTCTTTCAACAGCATGATGGAAGTTGCATTAGAAGCAGCGATTTCTCTTTAAGATTAAGAAGTGAAAGATAAACTAAAACATCTTTATACAGAAATTGTATAGAGGTGTTTTTTTGTGTTTTCAAGACTAAAGAGGATATACCCTTAGGTTCGTTATTGACAAGAAGAAAAATCCAGATCATAATAACATATGAGCACTTGTTCATATGTTATTATGATCTGGAGCTTTTGAATACCACTGCGCGCGCATACAAATACTATCTTGCTGAAGGTAAATAGGAGGTAAATCATGAAGGACAAGAAGAATAACCACAATCATCAGATTGAGCATGTAGACAGGCAACACTCCGATCACGATCACAGCGATCACAATCACTCCCATGCAGGACATGATCATTCCCATGGGCCTCACGGTCATCATCATTTTGATCCTAGCGGAAACAAAAAAGGACTAATGATTGCATTAATAATTACAGTAGGAATTATGTTTTTGGAGTTTTTTGGCGGACTGATCACTAACAGCTTAGCGCTGCTATCGGACAGTGGGCATATGCTAAACGATGCAAGCTCCTTAGCATTAAGTCTAGTGGCGGTCTGGTTTGCAACTAAACCTGCATCTCCCAATAAAACGTATGGATTTCATCGGTTTGAAATTCTAGCGGCACTATTGAACGGGGTCACCTTATTTGTAGTTGCTGGTTTTATCATCGTGGAAGCTTATGGCCGATTCTTCGAGCCGCCTACGGTTGCAAGTGGTTCTATGATGCTGATCGCATGTATAGGTCTTTTAGCCAATGTTGCTAGTGCTTGGTCTCTTATGAGAAAAGGAGATGTAAAGAATAACATTAACCTTCGCAGCGCTTATCTTCATGTGCTTGGCGATGCTTTAGGCTCGGTAGGAGCTATTATTGCAGGTTTAGTTATGATGATTTTTGGCTGGTATATTGCTGACCCGATTATAAGCGTACTAGTTGCTCTATTAATTCTTAGAGGTGCTTGGGGAATCATCAAACATACCGTTCATGTTCTTATGGAAGGTACACCGATTACAGTGAATCCTACTGAGGTGAAGGCAGTTCTAGAAAATATCGAGGGCGTTATAAATGTTCATGATCTTCATATTTGGACAATTACCTCGGGTCTTGATTCACTAAGCTGCCATCTCTTAATCAAAGATCAGGAAGATGATCAACGTATTTTGCAGCAAGCCATTCAGTTAATAGCGGAACGCTTCAAAATCCAGCATACTACTATTCAAATTGAGACATCGGTGATATCCCATGAAGTGATGAAAGTCTAATTATATTTTATATTTTGAATAGATTAGGGGGGCTATAGTATAATAAAACTATATGGAAAGGAGTGATTGGTGCATGGAAGATCATACGCACGAGCACGAATCATGTAGCACGGGTGAACGAAAAAGTCATCACTCTGAGAAGACTAAAAAGAACCTGGTTAGCCGACTCAATAGAATTGAAGGACAAGTAAGAGGGCTAAAGGGATTAATTGAGAAGGACACCTATTGTGATGATGTGCTGCATCAAATCTCTTCGGTCCAATCTGCTTTGAACGGCGTAGGAAAGCTTTTGTTAGAACATCATATGAAGAGCTGTGTCGTAGAACGAATTCAAGATGGTGAAAATGAAGTGTTAGATGAGTTATTAATTACCATCAATAAATTAATTAAATAATTGATAATAGAAAGGATTCGTTGGAATCCTTTTTTATTTAGATTCATGTATAGTATAGGGGGGTATACTAATTTTGTTAGAAAATATACTGAAGGAGGACGACCCATATGAACGTAGAGGTATTTACAACACCGACTTGTGAGGATTGCAGAAATTTTAAAAAGTTCTTAAGTGAGCATCATATTCCATTTACTGAATTTAATATTGCAGATCATCCTGACCATGCAGATACGTTATTTAATCGAACTGGAAAAAGATTGGTTCCTACCATTTTCATTAACAATCAGGTATTCTTCGGATTTGTGTTCAATCGTCAAGAAATTGAGAAACAGCTGCTTGTCTAATGTTCAGTTCGGACAATTTCTCTGAGCATGATAAGTTAGCTCACGATTGGGTATATATAGAGTAGGGGACTATACTAAATTACATCTTGAGAGGAGTTATTATGATGTCACATCAAAACTACAAAGCGTGTATTGAAGAATGTTTAAAATGTATGGTGGCTTGTAATCACTGTTACTCATCTTGCTTGGAGGAAGATCATGTTGGAATGATGAAGGAGTGCATTCGCCTGGATCGTGAATGTGCGGAAATATGCGGATTCACTGCACATGCCCTGTCGATGAACAGTAAATATGCCAAGGCCTTATGTTTAGCTTGTGCAGAGGCTTGTGAAGCCTGCGGCAACGAATGTAAAAAGCATGACCATGATCATTGCCAGCAATGTGCAGAAGCATGTTTTGCCTGTGCGAAAATCTGCCGTGAAATGGCCGCTTAACTCAGTAGGACTCTCTTCAGAGAGGACGGATTCATGAAGGAGTTTTCTCAGAAACAGGATTTCTGTTACTGAGAAAACTCCTTTTTAAGTATTTAGAGTATATCTTGTCGCTTGACATAATATAGGGTAGGGGGGTATACTAACATCAAGAAGAGGATGATGCAAACAATGGAAATCATCACAAAAGTGGAAGAGGTGTTTATATAATGACTACTGCTGCGGCGGGACAATCGCAAACTTCATTACAAATCACAGGGATGACTTGTGCTGCTTGTGCGAACCGCATTGAAAAAGGCTTGAATAAACTAGAAGGTGTAAGTGAAGCCAACGTAAACTTTGCAATGGAAAGGGCTACAGTGACTTATGATCCGAACATAGTGGACGTTAGTAAGATGGAAGCAAGTATTCAGAAGCTTGGGTACAGCACAGCTAAAGAAGCTGTAGATTTACAGCTTGTAGGTATGACATGCGCTGCTTGTGCATTGAAAATTGAGAAGACTCTGAATAAGCTACCTGGCGTAAGCACTGCCAGTGTGAACTTTGCGATGGAAACAGCACATGTCGAATATAATCCCGTTGAAGTTTCTGTATCTGACATGCAGAAGCGGGTGGAGAAGCTTGGATACAAGGCTGTTCCCAAACAAGAGCAAGGTGACCCAGCGGAACAGCGACAACAAGATTTATCCAAGCAAAAGCGTAAGCTGCTGATCTCCGCGATTCTATCGTTTCCACTGCTGTGGGCGATGGTGAGCCACTTTTCCTTCACTTCGTGGATATGGCTGCCTGATCTTTTTATGAATCCATGGTTCCAATTGATTTTGGCAACGCCGGTTCAATTTTATATCGGAAAACAATTTTACATCGGTGCTTATAAAGCGCTACGTAACGGCAGTGCGAACATGGATGTTCTAGTTTCACTCGGGACCTCGGCGGCGTTTTTTTACAGCCTGTACTTAACAATCGTTTGGGCTGTCAATGGTGGGAGCGCGCATCATGGACCAGAAATGTATTATGAAACAAGTGCAGTATTGATTACGCTGGTTCTAATGGGTAAATTGTTCGAATCCTTGGCAAAAGGACGGACATCAGAAGCTATTAAATCCTTGATGGGCTTGCAGGCCAAGACAGCTTTAGTTGTCCGCGACGGTGAAGAATTAAGCATTCCTGTAGAGGAAGTTATTACTGGTGATATAGTACTTGTTCGTCCAGGGAATAAAGTACCTGTGGATGGTGAAGTTCTGGAAGGGATCTCTTCGGTAGATGAATCCATGCTGACCGGAGAAAGCCTCCCTGTTGAAAAGAAAGCCGGAGATTCCGTCATTGGAGCGACGATTAATAAAAACGGCATGCTTCGAATTAAGGCAACAAAAGTAGGTAAGGAAACTGCTCTTGCGCAGATCATCAAAGTGGTAGAAGAAGCGCAAGGCTCGAAAGCCCCGATTCAACGGGTCGCTGATGTCATCTCCGGTATCTTCGTTCCAATCGTTGTTGGGATTGCCGTTATTGCATTCTTAGTGTGGTACTTTATCGTAACACCGGGTGATTTTGCAGGAGCTTTGGAAAAAGCAATCGCCATTCTGGTTATCGCTTGCCCTTGTGCTTTGGGTCTGGCTACGCCAACCTCCATTATGGCTGGTTCCGGACGTGCAGCTGAACTGGGAATCCTGTTCAAAGGCGGGGAGCATTTAGAGCAAACACATAAAATTGATACGATTATCTTGGATAAAACAGGTACAGTAACAAAGGGCAAACCTGAGCTTACCGATATTTTGGTTGAAGGCAACGAGACAGAATTTCTTAGACTGGTGGGTGCAGCTGAGAAGAATTCAGAACATCCACTTGCAGAAGCTATTGTCACAGGTATCTTGGAAAGAAATATTGAATTGCCAGGGACAGAATCATTTGAAGCCATACCGGGTTTTGGAATCAAGGCTGTCGTGGAAGGCAAAGAGCTGTTAATTGGTACTCGGCGTCTCATGGACAAATACGGTGTAGAGGCAAGTCATGCTTATAACATCATGTCTACTTTAGAAGAATCCGGTAAAACAGCAATGCTTGTGGCTATAAATAAAGGGTACGTGGGTATGGTAGCTGTTGCGGACACCATTAAAGAAACCTCTCAGGCTGCTGTCAGTCGCTTGAAAGGAATGGGAATCCAGGTCATCATGATTACCGGAGATAACGAACGTACGGCAAAGGCGATCGCAGCTCAAGTTGGCATTGACCATGTACGCGCTGAAGTGCTTCCAGAAGGAAAAGCGGAGGAAGTGAAAAAATTACAAGCGCAAGGCAAGATAGTAGCCATGGTTGGCGATGGTATTAATGATGCTCCAGCTCTCGCAACTGCAGATATTGGGATGGCCATTGGTACCGGTACGGACGTGGCTATGGAAGCTGCGGATGTTACTTTAATGCGAGGCGATCTATCCAGTATTCCCGACGCTATCTACATGAGTCGTAAAACAATGACTAATATTAAACAAAATCTATTCTGGGCACTTGGCTACAACTCACTTGGCATTCCGATTGCAGCACTTGGTTTCTTGGCTCCGTGGGTAGCGGGTGCGGCAATGGCTCTCAGTTCGGTTTCCGTTGTTCTTAATGCACTTCGTCTGCAACGTGTGAAGATCCGTAACTAAATCACTAGAGGAATGAGGACGGAGATAAGGATATGGGAGAGATCACAAAAATCGCAGTTGCACCTCCAATTCAAGTGGGGGGAAGCCTGTTTACACCAGAGCAGCTTGCTACAATAGGAGCAATTCTAGGAACGAATGCAAAAATTGAAATGACATCTTTTAAACAGCTTTATTTGGAGGTGCCTCTTGAACAACGTGAATTGATTGTGGAGCAACTTGAGCGTATAGGATTAGAAGTATATTCAGCGGGTTTTGTCACGAAAAGCCTGATTGCTTGTAATTTTTGTAAAGGGGCTGAGGAAGCAGGTCTGGCAGTTGCACAGAAATTAAATCAGTCCATCGCAGGGATTGAAACACCTATGCCACTGAAGATTGGTTATGCGGGCTGTGCACTCGGAACCAGCGAGCCTCTGTTGAAAGACATTAGCGTTGTGAAAATGCGTAATACCTATGAGATTTTTGTGGGTGGAGAACCAAAAGGGCTTAAGACTTCAATCGCTCAATCCCTTAGATCAGGGCTAAGTGAAGATCAACTTATTCCAGTGATTCTGTCATTGATTAACTACTATAAGGCCAACGCCAAAGGGAAAGAGAAATTCAGAAAGTTCATTGACCGGGTGACGATAGAATTGCTGCAACAAGTTGTTGCTGTGTAGGATAAGGTTTTAATTTTAAGAGGGGCTTCCTTTATAGGAGCTCCTCTTTTTAGTGTGATCTAAGAATAATGCTACGAAATGCAAAGTTTGTAAAATTAATAAACTATTTAAGTAAATAAAGTGTTAAAATTTATAAAAATAATACCTTTATTATCAAGATAAATAGATGCCATAGGGGATGGCATGGAAGATGCGATGATCATTATATAAACAGAATGAGAGGGAAGTTGACCAAATTATGATCAATCTTAGTTCAGAGCGACAACAGCAAGTTAGCTATATTGGGATTACTGAGGCTGATTTAAATGTATTGAAAAGTAAGGAAAAAGAATTCAAGCAAATCGTAAGCTCCCTTGTAGATGAATTGTATAAGCAGATGATAGAGGAACCTGAGCTACTCCACATCATTGAACAGCACAGTACGCTTGATCGATTGAAGGAAACGCAGCAGTGGTATTTTTTATCCATGGCATCGGGTGTGATTGATGAAGCATTTATTGAAAGACGACTGCTTATAGGTAAAATTCACTCGCGTATTGGTCTGACAACAAATTGGTATTTGGGCACTTACATATTATATTTGGATCTCGCTACAGCTTATTTTGAACGGATATTACCGACTGATTGGAAACCTGTCATTCATGCATTAACCAAGATGTTTAATCTGGATTCACAGTTGGTTCTGGAAGCCTACGAAGTCGATGAAAAAGCAAAAATAGAAAATTTATTAGAAAAGCAAAACCACTTGCTTACAGGTGTTAGTTCTGCGGTTCAAGAATTAGTATCCTTAATGGTTCAACTGAAAGATAGCAGTGAATCCATCGAGGAATTAGCTAGTAAGAATGCTGATTATCAAGAGAAAACACATCAAACTGTGTTATATCTTGACAAAGAGGTAGAGTCTATTCATCAAGTGGGTACAATGATTAGGGAGGTTGCTGATCATACACATCTTTTGGGCTTAAACGCAGCCATTGAAGCGGCAAGAGCAGGGGAGTACGGTAGAGGCTTTGAAGTCGTCGCGAATGAAGTACGCAAGTTAGCTCGTCGCTCTAAAGATTCAATCGGAACGATTGATGAGAAGCTGAATAATATCAACTCCACACTTTCCAAGGTGAAAAAAGAATCGGAACACAATTCCATGTATTCTAGAGATCAGGTGAAGGGCTCTCAAGAACTGGCCTCCTTCGTGAATCTGATTGAAAAAGTGACCGTCGAGTTAGAAAACTTGAAATAATCAAGCATGTCCTCATATTGCGGATCGAATGTTATGTATTCATTTCTGGTACAAGGAGCGATGAGTGTGCCTGTAGATCATCATGAACAAGATGCAGAAAATTCATCTAGAAAGATTGTGGCAGGTTTATTCATATCGCTGGATGGAGTGGTAGACTCACTTGAAGCCTCACCTAAGAAGTGGGGGAGCAATGAAATGAATGAGACGATTGCTGCCGGTGTTGCACAGGCGGATACTGTACTGCTTGGACCACGTACTTACAAGATGTTAGCCCAGTTCTGGCAGCATCAGAGTGACAATCTACCCATGGCAAGATTCCTGAACCATTCTGACAAATATCTGGTCTCCAGTACGATTACGGAGGACATGCTCGAATGGCAACCTGCGAGCCTGATCAAGGGCAAGCTCTTCGAAGAGATAATGAAGCTAAAGCAACGGCCTGGAAAGAACATTCAGATCCCTGGTAGTCCGAGATTAGTCAGATCCCTATTACAAAATGGATTGTTAGATGAGCTTAGGCTTAATATCTGTCCCGTAGTCATTGGCTCTGGAATGCGTCTTTTTGACGAGATCACGAATCAAGTCCCACTTCATCTTGTGGACTCAAAAGCTTACAGTAACGGTGTAGTAGGCTTAACGTATCGCATATAATCTTTGAAATGAAACACTCCTTCAGAATATTCTGAGGAGTGTTTTTTTGTTTAACAGTGCGGTTTAGACGTCGGTTTTGGAAACACCGTTTAAGCTGGGAACATAATCGGCAGCTTTATCGATGTTTACCATCTGAGCCGCTTCATTAAAGTTATTGTTATTCTGTGCATTGTTTTTCTTACTTGGTTGATGTTTGCCTGGTTCACCTTTGGGACTGGCGTTATTTTTTGGCATGACATTCACCTCCATATTCTCCCCATAGTATGAGAAGGTAGTTTGAATTTTATGCCAGACAAGGAGGTGATGGGGTGCACGCGTTGTTTATAGATGAAGGAATATCATGCATAAAAGTATATTATTCCCTATTGAAATCATTTAAAATGGTAGAGAATACATGGCTCGAATTACAAATATGTATAATTTTGTTCTTCCGGGAGATTCAAATGAGAGTGAAACCCGTTATTTTTTCATATCAGGGCTACTTTGCAGTTTTTGCTTTCTTATCATTCATTTTGTGGGGATCATCATATCAGCATATGGGCTTGTCTGGCATCAAAGAGCGTGTAGCGAGTTTAGAAGGAAAATGTACGTTTAACTCGGAGAAGGGTAAAGGGTTGGAGGTTATTATTTATTTACCGACAACGACTTTTGTGGAGAAGAAAAATAGAGGAGGCGATGACGATGATACGTATCTTGTTGGTTGATGATCATCCTTCAGTTGGAGAAGGAACCAAGAATATGATTGAGCAGGATGCTGATATGGAGGTAACCTTTGTTTTGTCAGCGATGGAAGCTTTCGATATGCTGGAGCAGCAAGGATTTGATGTGATATTATGCGATCTTAATATGCCTACAATTAGCGGACTCGAATTCACCAAAAGAGCCGTTCAGCGTGATCCTGAATCTAAAGTGGTGATTTATACCGGATATGAAATCAGTGCGCATTATAACCTGTTGATGGAGTCAGGGGTTACAGGATTTATCTCTAAGACAGCTTCCAGAGAACAACTGTTAAATACCATTCGTTGCGCACTAAGAAATGAGGCTGTCATTCCAGTTTCTTTACTCAAGCAGCTGCGCAGAAGTGATATCAAGATATCCAATAACCGAGATAATCAGCTCATTGAAGAAGTATCTATTAATCAAAAGGAACAAGAAATACTCCAGGAAGTTGCCAGTGGAAAAAGTAACAAAGACATAGCCAGCAAGCTCTTAATGTCACAAAGGACAGTGGAGTATAATCTGACGAGAATCTTCGAGAAGCTGAGTGTGCATTCGAGATCAGAAGCTATCGTAGAGGGAAAACGGCTGGGACTTGTTAGAACGGAGCAATTTTGAGCTGGACAAATACATAGTCTTGTAAATTTACAAATTCGAAGATATGAAGGAGAGATCTCATAATGATCGACATGGACAAAATATATTTGATTACAGATATCCCCGGTTATTCACCACAAATTAGTCGTCTTTTATCCATGATGAACTACGCAAGACACACAACATTAGAGGCTGTTAAGGACTTAAGTGTAGACCAACTAGACTATTTATTGGATTCAGAGAGTAACTCTATTGGATCATTATTATTACATTACGCTGCGGTAGAATATGCGTATCAAGTGGCAACGTTTGAGGGAAGAGATTTGTCTGAGGAAGAATTAACAATATGGGGGCCAGCGTTAAGCTTAGGAGACGAAGGGCGAGCGATGATTAAAGGGAATGATCTTAACTATTATTTAGACCGTTTAAATGAAGTAAGAGAAAGAACGTATGCATTGTTCGCAACCGTTGATGATGACTGGTTATATACAGAAGAGGAATTCTGGCATAACAAACAGGCGAACTACTATTTCATGTGGTTTCATGTATTCGAAGATGAAATTAATCACAGAGGCCAAATTAGATTGATACGAAAAAGAGCGCTAGCTTAAAGAAAGGGGAGCATAAATGGAGTTCATAGAGAAGAGTATTAAGCCTTTATTTAACAAGTATCCGTTGCTCTCGAAATTTATCTTAGCAGTGCTAATCTTTGATATCGTCTATTACACAGGTAAAGAAGTTGGGCGAATTGCCTATTATATGACTCACTAAATCTTTATAAAATGTACCTAACAGAAAAAGGTGAATTCGACTCCATGCTGAGTGAGAATTCGCCTTTTTCTATGACTTGACCTAAAAATAAACGGAGGAGAGTTACGAAGGGGCAATTTGGAACTGTAGGAGCGGTAGCGACCGCCTTTGTCTCCGAATTTCATCCGCTAACAGCGGTACAATTCAGGGAATTTGGAGACAACAGCGGCCGGAAGTCCAAAAGTTCCCCGTAGTTACCACTTCCTCCTTAAATGTATTGTCTCAAGATGAGGAGGGATTCCAGTTCATTATCAGTTCACACAAATTTGTTAGGATTGGAAACATCAAAGGCAGAGAAAAAGAGCGTGACCCAGGAGAGGAAGAGATCGGAATGAACATATTAGAGGTTAAGAATGTTAAAAAATCGTATACTTTGTATGGTAAGGAAAAGGTTCCAGTACTCCATGATGTGAACTTAAGCTTTGAGACAGGTGAATTTGTCTCCATCCTCGGTGAATCTGGTTGCGGTAAGTCCACACTAATGAATATCATTGGTGGAATGGACTCTGATTATGAGGGCGATGTCCTTGTTCGCGGGAAGAACCTAAGCAAGATGACCGAAAAGGAAATGGATGACTATCGCAAAAACAACATTGGCTTCGTATTTCAAAACTTCAATCTGATTCCACACTTATCAGTCTTGGAAAATGTTACGGTTGCGATGCAGATGACGAATACAAGCGAGAAAGAACGTAATAAGCGTGCTATAGAAATTTTGACTGAGGTAGGATTAAAGGATCATCTGAAAAAACGTCCAAATCAACTGTCCGGTGGACAGAAGCAACGGGTATCCATTGCACGCGCATTGTCGAACAATCCAGATATTATACTGGCAGATGAACCTACGGGTGCGCTGGATAAGGATACAGGTGATCAAATCTTAGTTTTGTTGGACAGCATAGCGAAAAGAGGAATCTTGGTCATTACCGTGACCCACTCGCAGAAAGTAGCTGATTACGGTAGCCGTATCGTTAAGCTTGAAGAGGGATTGGTGAAAGACGATATTCATTTGAAGGAACGTTCCATGGCTACCTACGATGGGGGAGATGGTTCGGCCAGAAACCTCAGCTTAATGGCTTCTTTCAAAATGGCCCTTCAAAATATGAAGCTTAATGCCAAACGTAATGTATTGGTAGCTTTGGGTGGATCGATAGGTATTTTAAGTGTACTCTTGATGCTCTCCTTAGGAAATGGGATCACTAGCTATATTAATAATGAAATTAATTCAAGTATGGACCCTTTGCTGGTAGATATCACTAAGCCAAATCCAGAAGCCAAAGACATGAAAGGCCCAGAAGCGATGATGTTACCGGGTGTTTCGTTTACAAAGGCCGATGTTGAAACGATTCGTAACCTCCCAAATGTAGATCATGTGGAGACTATAACAACGATTACAGGTAAGTCTACTACGGTTTTTGGAGAACAAACGGGTAGTCTCACACAATTAACCACCTTAAACGATACATTTGATAAAGCGACGATTAAAGCAGGGGCTTTACCGAAAGAAAATGAAGTATTATTACCAACGAAAATAGCGAGTCAATTAAGTGGAAATGACCAACCGAATGCTATGGTAGGGAAGTCTATTCATCTGTATATTAATGAAATGGATGCTCAACATAAACCGATAACGTTGGAAAAAGAAATCAAGGTCTCTGGTGTTTATGAAGCCACTGATCCAAGAGCGCAAATGTCACCAACAGGATATATTCCAACACAGACACTGGAGCAAATGTATACTGATAAAGGGATTACCATTGGCCCGATTCAGGTTAATGCTTTTGCAACGGATATGAAATATGTGAATGATATTAATAAAGCGGCTGTTGATGCGGGCTTCTCGGGCTCCCAAACGGCAAAAGTCATGGAGCGTATCACGACTTATGTGGATATGGCTACGATCGTTCTATCTGGTATTGCAGGGATTTCGCTCATCGTATCAGGGATTATGATATTGGTTGTACTTTACATTAGTGTAGTGGAACGGACGAAAGAAATTGGGATCCTTCGTGCGATTGGAGCAAGAAAGAAAGATATCAAGCGAATATTCTTTTCCGAATCCGCATTATTGGGTATATTTAGTGGTGTCTTCGCAATAATCTTTGCAGCTATTATTAGCTTTGGTTTAAATATACTTCTGGAAAATGCTTTTGGCGTAAAGCTTATTAACTTATCTGGATCTTATATCGTATTCGGATTAGTTGTAAGTACAGGGATTAGTATTGTCGCTGGTTTGATGCCTTCATCGAAGGCTGCCAAGCTCGATCCAATGGAATCTCTGCGATACGAATAAATACAATGTTGGAAAGGAAATTGATGTATGAGCACAATTCTAGTGGTTGATGATGATTCCCATATCCGCAAATTAATACGATTATATCTTGAAAAAGATCAGTTTTCCGTAGTGGAAGCGGAAGATGGTCAAATAGCATTAGACATTCTAGCTCATACAAAAATTAATTTAGCGATTGTGGATGTGATGATGCCTCATATCGATGGTATTGAACTGACAGAAGATATTCGATCTTATATTGATATGCCGATCCTAATGGTTACAGCCAAAGGAGAGTCTAAGGATAAAGTCAGAGGATTTAATGCGGGGTCAGACGATTATTTAGTAAAGCCGTTTGATCCCATTGAATTGGTACTGCGTGTGAAATCTTTATTAAAGAGATATCATGTAACCCCTTCGAATGTTATTCAATTAGGGGGAGTGACGATTGATCTAGGGAATTTAACAGTCGCTAATGCCGATCAAATGGTTGAATTGAAAAAGAAGGAATGTGAATTGCTGTTTGCTTTGGCGGGTTCGCCAAGGCAAATATTCACCCGTACTCAGCTAATAGAGAATATATGGGGAATGGATTATGAAGGCGATGAGCGGACGGTTGATGTGCATATCAAACGCTTGAGAGAACGTCTTGAACCCATCCCACAGTTCATTATTTCTACGGTAAGAGGACTTGGATATCGTCTGGAGCTAGTCTAGATGGTGAGAAAAAGTCTGCGTCTTCGCATCGTCGTTACGTTCATTGGTATTGTTTTAGTCAGTTTAATTATTTCCTTTTTTCTTTTTATGCAGTTTTCAGAAAAAAATAATACCCCAAACCATATGTTTATTAATATTGCTAAAGATATAGCAAAGGTGACAAATCTAATAGATGATCCGGAAAAAGTAAACGCATTTGCAGATCTGCTTAATCGATTTGGTATAGATATAGCGGTTGTTAATGAGCCAAGTGAATCTGTTTTTTCTTTAGACAAGGAGAAAGTTGCTATCTTATTCAATTCCAACACAACCGATGCGGTCTTTCTATCGGGTAGGGGTGGACTTGCTATCGTAGGGGTTCCTAAGATAGATGATGGAAAAGGTGCTTTCATTATTAAGATTGATTTTTCATCGACTGTAAGAGGCTTGAGAATTACGCTTCTGTTTACACTATTAGCTGTACTAATCATCGGAAGCTTGCTTATCTTGTTCATGTCCAGGTATATTGTGAAGCCTATTAAGAAGCTAACTGTTGCAGCGAAGGAAATGGCGTCAGGCAATTTATCTGTCCGATTGACTTATCGTAATAAAGATGAATTTGGTGAACTGATGGAGAGCTTTAATCGTATGGCAAGTGAGCTGCAGAAAATGGACTCAGTTCGTGATGATTTTGTCAGCAATGTTTCTCATGAAATGCAGTCACCGCTTACATCGATTAGAGGATTTACAAGAGCGCTGCAAGACGGTGTCATTCCATTAGAAGAGCAAAAAGAGCATCTGGATATTATCTATGAGGAAACCTTACGCCTATCTAGGCTTAGTGATAATCTGCTCCGATTAGCCTCACTCGATTCGGAACACCATCCGGTTAATCCCACCACATTCCAATTAGACGAACAATTAAGAAGAACAATCGTATTAGCGGAACCACAGTGGGCACGGAAAGATATTATGATTGAATTGGATTTATTGCCTTGCGAGATCACGGTGGATAAAGATTTATTTGATCAGGTCTGGCAGAACTTAATAAATAATGCTATAAAATATACGGGGCAAGACGGTACCATTCATGTTGAAATTGAGATGAACGCGCAATTTGTGAAGGTATATATTAAAGATTCTGGTAAAGGCATTCCTGAGGAAGCACTTCCGCTTATCTTTGATCGATTTTATATGGTGGAGAAAGCGCGTAGCAGCGCTCTTAAAGGGAATGGACTTGGACTTTCCATTGTGATGAAGATTCTGAAAATACATGATTGTAATATTGATGTGGAGAGTAAAGTTGGAGAAGGAACCCAGTTTGTTGTAACGATTCCTAGAACCTAAACCACATGAATAGTTAATGGGCTAAAGCTAAAGGCAAACTTTGAGGGGGATGATGATGCAAGATCTAAATCCTATCTATTTACGCGAATTGAAGCATACGGACTGGAAAGATGTTCATTCGTATTGTTCACAGGATCGTGTGTGCCGTTTTCAAGCCTGGGGTCCAAATACTGCTGATCAAACTCGTTCATTTGTGAGCCAGGCACTAGATGACTCTCAAAAAGTTCCCAGAACTCGGTTCGCGCAAGCCATAGTTGCAGTAGGAACTGAAAATTTGATCGGCATGGTTGAATTAAATATTAGAAGCCATACGGACAGAAGCGGTGAAATCGGCTATATTGTCCATCCTGATGTCTGGGGACAGGGAGTCGCTACAGCAGCAGCCGGACTAATGTTGAAGTTTGGTTTTGAAGAACTGCATCTACATCGAATATACGCGACCTGTGACCCTCGAAATAGTGGATCATCCAAGGTGCTCACCAAGATTGGCATGACCTATGAAGGCAGATTAAGAGATGCTTTACTCATAAAAGATGGCTGGCGAGATTCTTTAGTGTTTAGTGTATTGGAGCAAGAATGGGATAAGGAAGTGCGCTAAAATAAAGTCTTGCTTCTAAATGTCTAGTTCATTACAATATAAGTATTCGCTTATATAAGTGTTGGAAGGAGGAGAAGTAGGGATGCAGTCACTGACGGATATTGCAGATGATTTGAAGCTCTTAGGAGATAAGACGCGACTGGCCATGCTTTCACTTTTGAAAGAACGGGAATGGTGCGTGTGTGAATTCCTTGATATTTTTGATATATCCCAGCCGGCGATTAGTCAGCATTTACGGAAATTGAAGAATCGAGGGATCGTGAAAGAAAGCAAACGAGGGCAGTGGGTGCATTATTCATTAAATGTCGAGGATAAACCACATCTTAAGGCTGTTCTTCAACAAATGCCCAGCTCAGCCGCGATATTGGCTAGTTTGAATAAAGAAGTTAAAGCACCGTGCTGCGACTAAAATATAGTTGTAGTTTTTTAAAGTATATATAACTATATAGTTATATGGTGATATAGGATTTATTAGGATTTATTCGTAGATTATAGGAGTGTTGAGAAAGTGGTCATTCTAGCCATACTTATTTTTATGGTAACTTTAATTTTTGTAATCTGGCAGCCTCGAAATTTATCGATTGGATGGTCAGCCTGCGGCGGAGCGATCATTGCTTTACTAGCTGGGGTAGTTAGCTTTAATGATGTTCTGGATGTAACACAAATGGTTTGGAATGCGACGTTGGCGTTTGTTGCAATTATCTTAATTTCCTTAATTTTAGACAGTATTGGATTTTTTGAATGGGCAGCGTTACATATGGCGCGAGCAGCACGGGGGAACGGAACACGAATGTTTGTCTATGTCATCGTTCTTGGTGCGTTGGTTTCTGCCTTTTTTGCAAATGATGGAGCGGCGCTAATACTTACCCCTATTGTACTTGCTATGGTAAGAGCGCTGAATTTTGATGAGAAAAAAGTATTTCCATTCATTATTGCTAGCGGCTTTATTGCGGACACCACCTCATTGCCGCTTGTGGTTAGCAATCTTGTGAATATCGTATCGGCTGACTTTTTTGGAATTACCTTTATGGAGTATGCGGGGAAAATGATTGTACCTACGCTATTCTCATTGATAGCGAGTATCGTGGTGCTTTATTTCTTTTTTCGCAAAAGTATTCCGAAGCGATTTAATGATTCCGAACTAAAAGATCCGCAAGAGGCTATTAAAGATAAGAAGATGTTCCGATTATCATGGATTGTACTGGCTATTCTTTTAATAGGGTATTTCGTTAGTGGATTCTTGAAGATACCGGTATCAGTGGTTGTGGGAATCATTGCAATTTTGTTCATGCTCCTCGCGAGAAGAAGTCCTTCCGTCAAGGTGAAAGAAGTGCTTACAGGAGCACCTTGGGCGATTGTGTTCTTCTCCATTGGAATGTATGTCGTGGTATATGGACTTCGGAATGCGGGTCTAACTGATCTACTCGCTAAGGCGATAGGAATGATTGCTGATCAGGGTCTATTCGCTGCAACTATGGGTATGGGGTTTATTGCTGCATTGATCTCATCATTGATGAATAATCTGCCTACTGTAATGATTGACGCACTCGCAATTGATGCAACGCATACAACCGGAGTTATTAAAGAGGCATTAATATATGGGAATGTTATAGGTTCAGACTTAGGGCCAAAAATCACCCCGATTGGCTCACTAGCAACGCTGCTGTGGCTCCATGTGCTTTCGGCCAAAGGTGTGAAGATATCCTGGGGAACGTATTTTAAGACGGGTATTATATTAACTATCCCAACGTTGTTTATTACACTTTTAGGTCTTTATCTGTGGTTGTTGATTACTTAATTTGAAAAGGGGAAGATCAGGATGAACAAGAAAACGATTTATTTTTTATGTACAGGAAACTCTTGCCGGAGTCAGATGGCTGAGGGCTGGGCAAAGCAATATTTAGGGGGAGAATGGGACGTGTACAGCGCTGGAATTGAAGCCCATGGTCTAAATCCAAAAGCTGTACAAGCCATGAGCGAAGTAGGCATAGATATCACCGGACAGACCTCGGATATGATTGATTCTAATCTGTTGAATAATGCTGACTTAGTCATTACGTTATGTGGGGACGCTGCGGATAAATGTCCAATGACACCTCCGAAGGTCAAACGAGAACACTGGGGCTTCGATGATCCGGCAAAAGCGCAAGGGACCGATGAAGAGAAGTGGGCAGTGTTCCAGCGTGTGCGTGACCAGATTGAGGTAAGAATCAAACGATTTGCGGAGACCGGCGAATAGTTACCAGGTGAAGCATCCTATTCTTTTAAAAATATAAGAAAGTATAAGTTTCACACTACACCTTATCCTTATATTTCTCGCAAAAACGCTTACCGTCCTTTAGGGACGTCGGAGGCGTTTTTGCTTGTCTTAGGATATTTCACAACGGGCCATTTCACTTTCCTTAAGGCGTTCATTACCTCTGGTCCAACGTTCAGGTTACTTTGAACCAATTCATGGGGAGTGAGAGCCATCCATTGATTCAGAGAAACGTCGGCAAAACGATCGCTTTTGAACATTTCAAGGAACCATAAGGAGTCGTCGCCTGTATTCTGAATATAATGTCCAAACGCAAAAGGAACATATCCTACATCGCCCGCTCTGTAGTTGAAGGTGCGTGCTACACCATTTCCAGCGAATACGGTCATGCGTCCTTTTCCGGTAAGATAATACTGCCATTCATCGTTATTTGGATGCCAGTGCAGCTCTCTCATCCCTCCGGGTTCAATTTCTACCAATGCGGCAGCTACGGTTTTGGAGATGGGAAAGTTACTGGAATCGACTATTCTGACGCTCCCGCCGGGAGTTTTCAGCGGAGGTTGAGCCAATAAGGAATGTTTAAAGGTTTGTGGGATCTCTCCGTATGGAGATTCTACCTTTTGACTTTGCAATGAACCCGGAACCTGATCCTGATAAATATAGACCTGTTCGGTGGGAATAGAGTCAAATGCAGCGGCAGGCACCCCAAAGTTAGCCGAAAGAACTTCTTTAGGAGTATGGGCAAACCAATCGGAAATGGACAAGGTGTTTAGATCAGAGAAACTTCCATCGTCGAATACAAGCAGAAACTCACAGCCTTCTTCAAGACCTTGTATAGAGTGGGGAATACCTGGCGGAAAATACCATAGATCACCTGGCCCCACATCTGCTATGAAGTTTCGACCATTTTGATCTACGGCAGTAATTCGAGCTCGACCTAGCAGCATATAAGACCATTCCGCTTGCTGATGCCAGTGGAGTTCACGAACTCCACCGGGGGTTAGGCTCATGTTGACGCCAGCTAGTGTAGTGGCGATGGGGAGGTCTCTGACCGTCACCTCTCTCGACCAGCCACCATGATTAAGCTGCATATGTGCATCGGAGAAAGAGAATTTTAAATTGGGGACGAGACCGGCATCGGTCACGGGAGGGACAAACATGTCGGGATTCTCCAAATCCCGCATTATATCACGTGGTCCTTTATCTAATCCCCCTGCGACATCGCTTCGAATGGGCTGAGGGATATTTGTCTTTCTTGGCGAATCCTGTCCATCTGCAGTCATCCATCGCACTCCTTTCATGATTCTAAATAACTCAATGAAAATATATGCGGAATGCTGTCTTTTATGATGAATAGCAAAAGTGGAACAAGTTGACATGCGCAAGGGGATCATAGATTATTAACCTATAGAGGTTAAGGTTCCAGACGGAGTAGAGAGGGAGAGGGGTTTGAGATGAATCATATTAAGGAGTCCTTACAACGATTAGGGAAAATAAGAGCTTATGTCATAGGTCTATTAGTGATTATGTTCGCCGCGGGTTCCGCGGTTACACCTACATCGGTGTCGGCGGCTGTTCAGTTAGGGACTCAGGTAATGCCACTGTCATATGGGGGGTATTACGTCCTTTTTCCAGGTAAACTCGCTCCTTATTTTAAATCAGGTAAATTAATGGTGCCGATTCGGGCTTTCTCGAGTGCGATTGGTGCAGATTTGCTCTATGACGCATTAACGAACAGCGTTACGGTTTCACTACTGGATCGCTCTGTAGGGAAGATTAAAGCAGGGCAGCTAGAGGCAGAATTTAATGGGGAGACAGAAGATTCATTAGGGATCGCCCCAGAGATCAAGGACGGAATCCTGTTTGTTCCAGCATCCCCTATTCTAGAGGGGTTAAAGACATTTCGCTGGGAAACTCAGTTCAATAACGTGAATAAATTAACCCTTGGCATTGGCGCCAGAAAAGGGGAGGAATGGGCAAAGCCTGAGGCGGATCGAGCGCTTGCCCCTTACCCAGTGGAAACAACAGCACATCCATATCCTTTATATCCGTTTAAGCTAACACAGACTCAATCTGGGAAAGAATACAGACTAACCTTAGGCGTGCAAAATACCTCTGGTTTTGTTATCCCTAAAGGTAATGCGGAACTGGAGCTGGTGAGTGTGGACAGTAAAGGGAACTCTTACTACCAAACGTTAAAAGGACCTGACTCTTTAACCTCCAAGGCGGCATTATTATCATTTTCCGTTTCCATTCCTACAGAGGCTGAATACGTCATTTTCAGATCACGTACATTGAGAGCGGGATAAGTATCATAGGTGTTCTAACAAGATATACAGAGAGCAGGTTAAGAAATAGATGACAGGTAACGAAGGGCAGCACTATCGCTTCAGTGAAGCACCCATTTGGGAATTGCAGCGGGCTTATTATGAAGAACAGGGATTAAAGGCTTGGAATAATGATCAGGTTCCGCAGTATATTACGAGTAATCCTATGATTGCGACAGCATATGCGGAAATGATCTTCGGATTTCTGCAAGATCGGGCTGGACAAGGACATCTCTCTGAAACAGTCACTATACTGGAATTGGGAGCTGGGGCGGGTCGGTTAGCGTTCCATATCCTTAAGAAGCTATGCGAAATCATAGATTATGCGGGGACTCCACTTCCTCCTTTTCGTTATGTGATGAGTGATTTACCCGTTAAAAATATAACCAGCTGGCAGCAGCACCCAAGCTTACTTCCATTCGTAGAGCAGGGTATACTGGATTTCGCACGATTTGATGCTGTACAGGATACTGAACTGTATTTAGTGCGTGCTGAGCTCAGCATCAAACCTGGGGATTTACAGCAGCCGCTGCTGCTTGTGGCGAATTATTTTTTTGACAGTATCCCGCAGGAATTAATTTATGTGGATGAAGGTAAAATATTTGAATGTGAGGTGTCGATTCAGTATTCAGCGGATGCAGATTCGGACAACCCCTCAGATGTACTCGGCAAAATCATTCCTCAGTATCATTATCGCCGTGCGGCTAATTACGAAGCGGAGACCTATACCTATCATGACGTTATAGCGCTTTATCAGCAAAAGCTGGAGGATTCCCATATCCTGTTTCCGGTGGTGGGGCTTACATGTCTGGAGCGGCTTGCTAGGTTGTCTAAAGAAGGTTTCGTACTACTAACAGCAGATAAGGGAGATCACCGTATCGAGAATTGGGAATTTGCCGAGCCACCTGAGCTTATTCATCACGGAAGCTTCTCCTTAACGGCGAACTATCATGCGATTCAGCATGTGTTGGAGCAAAAAGGGGCTCAATCCTTATTTACCACACATCACTATAAAAACTTGAACATCGGATGTATTCTTATGCTGGACGCGCCGATGAGCTATACGAACACTCGGCTGGGCTACAAACGGTTTGTAGAGCGTTTTGGTCCGGATGATTTCTTCAGTATGAAGGAATGGGGCGACCATCAATTAGACGCTATGGAGATACAGCAAATTTTGGTCTTTTGGCGATTAGGCGGGTACGATGCGGAATGGTTTATCCACAGTGCTGAACGGATTTCTGAGCTATTACCCACTGCAAGTGATGAAGAAATGCTGGATCTTCAGCAGGGGATACGATTAATGTGGACAGGTTACTATCCGATGGTACAGAGCTATGACCTATCACTGGATGCCGGGTTACTGCTGTATGAAATGGATAAGTTCGAGGAGGCGTTAGCCTACTTAGAGCGGTCTATGCATGTCAATTCGGAAGAACCATTAGCCTCGGTGCTTTATAGTATGGCGATTTGTAATTATGAGCTTGGAGCTGAAGGGGCTGCACTGGATTACGCGCGTAGAGCTTTTGCTGTAGAGCCGGATAATGAAGTAGTGTTGGAACTAATAACGGCACTGAGCGAGGATTAAATCGTAAGAAGACAGAAGTACAGCACCATTTACACAGGACCATCTATTTGGTATCCTATACAAAATAATTAAACGCGATGACGAGAAGAGTAAATAAAATCATTCCTTCACAGAGAGCCCTGAATGATGAGAACAGGGTAAGGGAGATTTTATCGAAACAAGCCTCTGAGCGGCATATCGGAACCGATCGACGGGGATGGTATGACGGGAGCTCCTGTTATAGAGCTAGAGTATAAGCGCTGCGTAAGCTGCATTGCCGTACTTGATGAGATTAATATGGCGACATATTAATGAACCTGGGGTGGTACCGCGAGAATTTCGTCCCCAAGACCATAAGTCTTGGAGGTGAGGTTCTTTTTATTTTACAGAGGCGGATATCACTTATAAACAGGAGGTAATACCAATGAACAAGGAACCGGAAGTATTAGCAGAGAGTTACATCGACAGATTGATTCAAGAAGAGCTGGAAGCTGGGACTTACAGTAGAGATATTTGCACGAGATTCCCACCGGAGCCTAATGGGTATCTGCATATTGGCAGTGCGTATGCTATTCACACGAACTATACGACTGCGAAAAAGTATGGCGGGAAGTTCCATTTGCGGTTCGATGACACCAATCCTTTAAAAGAGGATCTGGAGTATGTAAATGCTATTTGCGAAGATATGTTATGGATGGGCTACCCGCCGGACCATACTTTCTACGGATCAGACTATTCGGAAAAAATATATAATAGCGCGGTAAAGTTAATTCAAAAAGGAAAAGCCTACGTCTGCGATTTATCACCTGAAGAGGTGTCAGCTTATAGAGGAACGCTTACGGAGCCGGGAAAGAACAGCCCTTATCGGGAGCGTTCTGTGGAAGAGAATTTGAAGTTATTCACGGAGATGAGGAATGGAGCCTATCCGACGGGAGCCAGAGTATTACGGGCCAAAATAGATATGAGCTCACCTAATATCAACTTGCGTGATCCAGTGATTTACAGAATCATTCATGCGGAGCATTATAGAACCGGCAACGATTGGTGTATCTATCCGATGTATGATTTTGCCCATCCTATACAAGATGCGATCGAAGGGATTACGCATTCCCTGTGTTCCATTGAGTTTAAGGATCATCGACCACTGTATGAGTGGGTACTGAATGAACTGGATACCCCTGAGGCTCCAAAGCAAAGGGAGTTCGGACGCGTGAATATCACCGGCGTCGTTACTAGCAAACGGTATATTAGACAACTGGTTACAGGACATTATGTGGATGGCTGGGATGATCCAAGACTTCCAACGCTTCGCGGACTGCGGAGAAGAGGTTTTACGCCGGAGAGTATTCGGAATTTTGTGAAGGAAATTGGTTTTGTTAGAAATAGCACCATTGTAGATATTGCCATGTTAGAACATTCGCTTAGACAAGATTTGAAGGCGAAGGCAACTAGCGTGATGGCTGTTCTAAAGCCTCTTAAGGTGGTTATTACTAACTACCCTGAGAATCAAAGCGAATGGCTGGAGATTGAGAATAACAGTGAGGATAAGACGCTAGGGGAAAGGGAAGTTCCTTTTTCACGGACGCTTTATATTGAACAAGAGGATTTCATGGAGGAGCCACCCAAAGGTTATCACAGGCTGACTATAGGGAATGAGGTTAGGTTAAAGGGCGCCTACTTCATTAAGTGCAATGAGGTGCTCAAGGACGAGGCAACTGGAGAAGTTATAGAGCTTCGCTGCACCTATGATCCGAGAACGAAGAGTGGAAGTGGATTTAATGAACGGAAGGTTAAAGCGACCATCCACTGGGTATCGGCAGAGCACGCGATCAAGGCGGAAGTTCATCTATATGAGCGGTTGCTAAAAGATAACGACGGTCCTAAAGAAGAGGATGAGCGCTGGGACGCGTATCTTAATCCAGATTCCCTAACCATTCTGAAGGATTGTTTGTTGGAGCCTTCCATGGCGAGTGCACTTCCAGAAGATAAATTTCAATTCATCCGGCATGGATTCTTCTGTGTGGATAAGAAATATACCACAGCAGATAAGCTAGTACTGAACCGAATTGTGCCGCTGAAGGATACATGGAAAAAGAATTCGTAACCTTTAATGATGATATTTATGATTAGAGTAATTGGCTTAAGCCGGGCGAAGATCGGGTAATTCCTGATGTCGTCCGGTTTTTTTGTTCTTGGTCGTAGGTGGACAAGCATATGAAAATTTCTAATGAAACATATTTACATTTTTCAGAAATGAGCATATACTTTAAATATAAGTTGCACAGAGGAAACTTTCGTGTATATAGACAACTTTTTTTGGGCAAGAGGAGGAATTGACATGTTGGAACAAACTTTAATAGAAAAACCACATATAGAACAACCGCATATGAGACAACATAAAAACTCCATTTCGGCGCAAGCCGTACTTAATGGGGAGACCAAAGGAATTAAAAGATTACTTCCTTTCTTAGGTCCAGCGTTTATCGCTGCGGTTGCTTATCTGGATCCAGGTAACTTTGCCACCAACATTACGGCAGGTTCAAAATACGGCTATCTTTTATTATGGGTGATTGTAGCCTCGAATTTAATGGCCGTTCTTATTCAGGCGTTATCTGCCAAGCTTGGTATTGCTACAGGAAAGAATCTGCCGGAGATCGCTCATGATCGTTTTCCGAAGAGTGTATCGATCTTCTTATGGATTCAAAGTGAACTGGTGATTATAGCTACGGATCTGGCGGAGTTTATCGGGGCAGCATTGGGGCTTTATCTATTATTTGATATTCCCATGCTGCCGGCAGCACTCATTACTGCGGTCGGTTCATTTGCTATCCTAGAGCTTCAGCGCCGGGGTTACCGTTCCCTTGAGGCCGGAATTGCTGCAATGATTCTTATAGTTGTATTAGCCTTTGCTTTTCAAGTAATTGTAGCTAAACCGGATATGGGTGCTGTTGCTGTAGGCATGTTTACACCTAAGTTTGAAGGGGTGGACAGCATTCTTTTGGCCGCAGGAATTCTAGGCGCAACCGTGATGCCACATGCCATTTATCTACATTCATCACTTACACAGAACCGAATTGTCGGAGTAAATGAAGCGGAAAAGAAACAGATTTTTAAACTGGAATTCATAGATATTATTATTGCGATGATTATTGCAGGTGCAGTGAATCTGGCAATGGTTATTGTCTCGGCCGCATTATTTTTCAAAAATGGTATCGTGGTTGAGGATTTGGATGTTGCGTTTCAGCAATTTAGTCACTTAGCTGGACCCGTAACGGCTATCTCCTTTGGCTTAGGACTACTCATCGCAGGACTATCGAGCTCTTCTGTAGGAACTATGGCTGGCGATGTGGTAATGCAAGGCTTCATCAACAAAAGAATTAACCTGTACTTACGCCGTGCGATTACGATTATTCCACCTTTGGCTATCATTGGTTTTGGTGTAAATCCAACGAAAGCACTCGTTATCAGCCAGGTGATCTTGTCCTTTGGGATTGCCTTTGCTCTGGTACCACTGGTTATGTTTACAAGCAATCGTCAGATTATGGGCGGGTTAGTGAATCGTAAGATGACAGCGGCTCTCGGCTGGCTTATCTCTGGTCTGGTTGTATCGTTAAATTTATTTTTGGTATATCAAATATTTGGATAAGGCAGGACATCTTTATTTGGTGAGTGAAAAAAGGTATACTTGAGCATGTTTATAATTCACGCCAGAGTAAGGAGATCGACAATGTCCATGCAAGAAATATCCGGTTATAAGTCTATAGCCCTTGATATTGCACAAAGAATTGTAAGCGGGGAATTTCCCGTACAGAGTAAGCTATCCGGGCGTTCTCTATTGGCAGGGCAATATCATGTTTCTCCCGAGACGATTCGTAAGGCTATGGGATTATTGAAGGATGAGAATATAGTGTTTGTTTCGCAGGGGAAAGAGATTATTGTCATCTCTGATCAAAAGGCGTATGAGTATATCACCAGGAATAACTATCTGAAATCAGCTTATTCATTGAAACAGGATCTACAGCAATTGTTGCTTGAAAAGAAGAAGCTCGACGGTAAATTTGAGAAGCTACTAACTGGAATTATCGAGGCATCAGACCGGATGAAGAATTTAAAGCCGTACCACCCGGAAGAAATTACAATCCATGAAGAATCACATGTGGTTGGCAAAACCATTGGAGCATTACAATTTTGGCAGAATACAGGGGCTACTATTATAGCGCTTCGCCGAGGTGCTGATATAACCATCTCTCCAGGTCCGCATGTCATACTCAGAGAACATGATGTACTTGTAGCAGTTGGTGATGAGAAAATGTACCAAAGAACGGAACAATTTATCAATAAAAATGCAGAAAATCATTTATAATAATAGCTTAAAAAAGGCTATCCAGCGGGGGTTATCACTGGATAGCCTTTTTTTATAATTAACATATTACAATTATTAACAAACAACCTATTGAATTCATGTAGGTTGTCAGTTTGGGGATTGTTTGTTATAGTTTAACTTACAGAGTAATTAGAGAGATGATCTGACGATAGATATTAGAAGGAGGAACCTCATGCTGAAATTTGAAGGAGTAGGTAAGAAGTATGCTAATGGTTATGAAGCAGTTAAGAACATTAGTTTTGAAATCGAAGCTGGAGAAATACTAGTACTGATCGGTCCCAGTGGTTGCGGAAAGACAACAACAATGAAAATGATAAATCGTCTTGTCCCGCATACATCAGGCCATATTTATATCCACGGCAAAGATATTACCAAGGAGAACCCCGTAAACCTCCGCAAGAACATCGGTTATGTTATTCAGCAAGCTGGTTTGTTCCCGCACTACACCATAGAAGACAATGTTGGCCTGATTCCCGATCTAAAGGGGTGGGATGTGAAGAAGAAAAAAGAACGGGTGCTCGAAATGCTCCGTCTAGTCGGACTTGATCCGGTTCTATATGCCAACCGTTATCCGAAACAATTATCAGGTGGGCAGCAGCAGCGTGTAGGTGTAGCCCGTGCATTGGCAGCTGATCCCGAGATTATATTGATGGATGAACCGTTTGGTGCTTTGGACCCTATTACCCGTGAGCAGCTGCAGGATGAATTGCTGCGCATGCAACAAGAAGTGAAGAAGACAATAGTATTTGTAACACATGATATGGATGAAGCACTGAAGCTTGGAGATAAAATCGCTATTCTTAAAGATGGTGAAATCGTTCAACTAGATACACCGTATGAGCTGCTCAGCCGGCCTGCTAATGATTTCGTAGAGTCATTTATCGGCAAAAACCGTATTTACCAAAACCCTGAGTATATCCCCGTAACAGAAGTCATGCGTGACAATCCATCCACATCCCTTCCAAGCCGCACGTTGGGTAAAGCTCTTACCTTTATGCGTCAACGCAAAATGGATACACTACTGGTTGGAAACGAGAAAGGTAAGCTGCTTGGCATAGTCTCCGCTTATGATGTTACCGCTAAAATGGAACAAAGCCTTACTATCGAAGAAATTATGACACCACCTGGGGTGGTGCTGCAGGATACAGCAACAGCAAGAGACGCATTATCATTGATTACGGAAGCTCCATACGGCATTATTCCGATTGTAACCGCTGAGGGGAACATTGCCGGGATTGTTACAAGAGGCAGTCTTCTGACGGCGTTTGCTGCACAATGGGGAGGCGCGAAAGAGGAGGAAGTGTCTGTATGAGAGATCAATCGTTATGGCGACAACTCATATATCAATTAGATTTACGTAGGGAAGATTTGATTCATTCTATGGGAGTGCATATGCAACTTGTGCTCTTGTCCATGTTATTTGCAATTATTGTTGGTATTGCGCTTGGAATTATGATTACACGGGTTAAACCTCTGAAAGGTATTACGCTTGGTGCGGCTGGGATTTTTCAGACAATACCTAGTCTGGCGATGCTCGGATTTATGATTCCTCTATTTGGCATAGGGATGAAGACAGCAGTTGTAGCTTTGTTTCTGTATTCACTGCTGCCAATTATCCGCAACACCTACACGGGAATTACTGATGTGGATCCGTCTATAGTAGAAGCGGCCCGGGGAATGGGAATGAAGAGCTGGCAGATTCTATTCAGGGTTCAACTCCCTTTAGCTTTAAGTGTAATTATGGCGGGGATCCGTACTGCTGCAGTTATTAATGTCGGGACAGCAACACTGGCAGCCTTTATCGGTGCTGGCGGATTGGGTGAATATATTTTCCTGGGTATTCAACGGAACATCGAAGCACTAACCTTACTTGGCGCTATTCCGGCCGCGATTCTTGCACTCGTGCTGGATTATCTGCTTGGATTGCTTGAACGGTTAACGACTCCAAAGGGATTGAAAGTATAACTAAAACTCTGGTCTCGAAAGAATATAAAAGGGGAGATTATATATGAAAATTCCAAAATTGATGACAGGCGTTTTAACTACAGTATTAATGGGGGCGCTACTTGCCGGGTGTGGTGGCGGGAATAATAATGCTGCTACGGGTAACAGTGGAGAAATCACAATTGGCTCCAAAAACTTCACGGAGAATGTTTTACTCGCTCATATGATGGCAGATCTGATAGAAGATAAAACAGATATTAAAGTGAAGCGCCAGATGAACTTGGGAGGCTCTAATGTAGCTTGGAGTGCACTTGAGAATAATAACATCCAGCTATATCCGGATTACACCGGTACCATTGTAGCTAATTACTATCAGGAGAAGACAGGAAACTCCGAGCAATCGTTGGCCAAAACCAGAGAACTGCTTGAAAAAGATGGACTGGCCTTTCTGGATCCATTCGGCATAAATAATACCTATACTTTAGCTGTTAGCCGCAAAACGGCTGAGAAGTACAATCTAAAGACTTTCAGCGATTTGGCGAAAGTATCTGGAGAAATGGTTCTTGGCGTAGAGTTCGAGTTCTTGGATCGTGAGGACGGGTACCCAGGTATCCAGAAACTTTACGGTATGGATTTCAAGCAGAGCAAAGGAATGGACCATGGTATCATGTACCGTTCGATCGACGATGGGGAAACAGATGTAACCAATGCATATGCGACGGATGCGCAAATTAAAGTACATGATCTGGTGATTCTGCAGGATGATAAAGAATTCTTCCCACCTTATGATGCAGGACCGATTATTCGTCAGGAAACGTTAGATAAATACCCTGAATTGGAAGGCATCTTAAATCAATTGAACGGACAGATCAGTGACGAAGAAATGCAGCAATTGAACGCAGAGGTTGATGTGGATGCGCTCAAGGAAGAGGATGTAGCTCGTAATTTCCTGATCAAGAAGGGATTAATCGAAGGCTAAATATGAAATACAAACTAAAGCAGGCTAGGGAATTTCCTAGCCTGCTTCTTTGCTGATTATTTATAGGTGTGGCTAGTTTTTGAAATAGTCTGCCAATCCTTCCGCGATAGCCTTGGCTGCTTTTTTCTGATAGGAGGATTTGCGGACAATTGACTCATCTGTAGGGTTGGTAAGAAATCCGAGTTCAACTAAGGTAGCTGGAATTCGATTCTCCCTTAGGATGTGATAATCGCCAAAGGACAACCCGTTGCTCTTAAGACCGATACCTTGTCCCAGCCGGGTTTCAATTGCTCGTGCCAGCTTCAGATCATCGGACTCGGAGTAAAAGAAGGTTAGTGTCCCGGACACTTTTTTCGGAGAAGAATTATAATGAATGCTTACAAATGCATCTGCACGTAGAGCCTCACTCATCTGAACACGCCGAGCGAGTGTAGGCTTCTGATCCTCCCGGGTACGTGTCATTTCTACCCGTGCACCTTTAGCTACAAGGGCATCGCGAACATAAATTGCAGTTTGCAGATTCAAATCCTTTTCCATGGTGTTATATGTAGTGCCGAGCATTCCCGGATCACTGCCGCCATGACCGGGATCTACGACGATTAATTTTCCTCGTAAATTTCCTGTGCGAGAAATGTTGCCTGTAGTGCTTGTGCTTCTTGGCGTGGTTCCAGATCGGATATATTGCGCTGCGACCCAACCGATGTCACCGCTAGCTGTTCGAATTCGTGCCCAATCGTTCTGATGAAGGAGGAGGGTAGCTGTATCCTTAGCTTTTAAAGAACCGAGCACCTTATATTGGGTGCCTGGACCGCTTCGTACGCGTAGTGAATCTGCCGTAACTGTAACCTTTGTGGTGCTACTCAAGGCGCTGGTTGAGGTGGAAGAAGTGGTGCTGGGTTTGGAAGCTACCGATGATCCAGAAGCGCCAGATTGCTTGGAGCTATTGTTCACCTTTTTTAGGTAATAGCCGGCTACCCAGCCAGAGGTGTTCCCCGTCGTAACCTTCAACCACCCGTGTTGTTCATCGGTCACAGTTACTTTTGCTCCGTTCTTAATAGATCCTACAACAGTTGCATTCTTTGCCGGCTCATTGCGTACATTTAAAGAGTTCGCGTATACCTGAGCGGTATAACTTCCCGTTGCTGTTTTGGCTTCAGCAGGCTGGGGTGCTGCTATAGCTACAAGGCAAGCTGTGAGCAGTGTGACACCTATCATTTTTTTCATAGTATCCTCGCTTTTTCAGAGTAGTCATAATTCTTTACCCAATTTACGAGATTTAGAATAATATTTTCTGAGATGATTTATGAGAACTTGGCCTCTTTTCCGGTGGTCTAAAGACTTGTATAATTATTACATATCGGGAAGAATGAAGGAGCACTGCCGTGACTAAACCAAAGCTATTCATTGGATCTTCCAGAGAATCCATACGTTATGCAAGAGCGATTCATGAGCAGCTGAAGAGGGATGCTGAAGTACATCCTTGGTATGCCAATGCCTTTCGAGCGAATGAATACACGATGGAGGCACTGGAGAGAAATTTGGATGAGAGCGATTTTGCCGTATTTGTGTTCTCGCCAGATGATGTCGCCAAAATACGCGGTAAATTTTATTATGTGACTCGTGATAATACGGGGTTTGAAATGGGATTGTTTTGGGCCAGATTACGGCGTAATCGTGTTTTTTGCTTAGTGCCGGATCAGGTGACTGCCCGCGACGATTTAATCCCTGGACAGAATGTTGAAGAATATCATCTGTTGTCCGATTTGTCGGGAATTACAGCTTTAGAGTATGAGATGCACCATGATAATCCTACGGCTGCTGTGGATGTGAGCTGTGGTAAGATTATTGATAGTGTCCAGGGGTTTGGAAAATTCCGTGACCCGGTGAAAGATTTAGAGCAGCTAAAGATGGAATTAAGGCGCAAAGAAAGTATCCTTCATTTTTTTTGGCAATATAATAGTAATGTGACCATCTCTGAGGATGGAGAGAAGTATCACGCACTCAGTGAGGCGATTCGCAATTCTTTCTTACCTCCGAAGCATTGTCGTGTGATCGGTGCTGCGATCTGGCAGGCTCAAGAGAAGGAACAGCTTGTTCAGGTGGGAGGGAATGTCGGACGTGGGCACTCCTATTCCTTGACTGTTACGAAAGGGAATGAGAAGCAGCCTAGTGTGGTAGATGCATTTTTATCGAGCAAATGGACTTTTTTTCAACGCACGGAAGTTGCGGAGGTATATATCCTATGCTATCCTCTAGGTAAGAAGTATGTTCTTTCCGTACACTTTTCAGGGAGTGATGGATTATCTGCGGATGATCTTAAGGCGGTAGTTGCGAATAATCAGGATTTATTCCGTACCATCAATCATTTAGTAGGGGAGGATTCAGCATGAAGCGAATAAAGGGTATTAACAACTTATCGGGTGCTGTTCTCCGCTCTGCAAGTGGTGGAAGCAGGAGTGCAGAAGATAATAAGAATACCACAAGCAAAACAGGGTCGAGCCATTCCGCTCAGCAACCAGCTTCAGCTCAAATTTATACTGCGCCTTCTTTAGATGGCGGAGACGATGAATATAAGAAGCTTATTAGCGGGAAGGTAGACAACAATAAACCATCCTTTGCGTGATGAGCATAAGTGGCTGTCTCAAAAGTAGTGATCTACTTATGGGGCAGCTTCTTTTTTTTGAGAGTAATTAGGGAAAAGCTCCCTGAAAATAGCTGATAATTACTCTAAATGAGTGAAATCAGGGAATTCCTCCCTAAAAATCGGGGAAATATCTATATTTACCGTCGAATCAGGTTAATTATAGGGAGGTATTCCCTAATTGTTTGTCTATTGAGTAGAAATCTCCGATTTTCAGGGAGATATTCCCTAATTCTTGAGCAGAGCTTCCGGTTCACTTCTTACAGCAAGACACAATGTTGCAACAGCACAAAAAGCACTTCTCCACGAGCGGGAGAAGTGCTTTTTTATTAACTGGTACAGCCCCTCAGTTCTATCGGCTATTCTTCTTGGCAATCTCGCGTCGTACGACAGGGGCGACCTCAGTTGCCAATAGTTCAATAGCTTTGGCTACCTTGGCGTAAGGAAGGCCGCCGATGTCGAGCTGAGTCATAAAGCGGCTATGGCCGAACAGCTCATGCTGATAGAGGATTTTTTCAATAATTTGCTGCGGGCTACCTACAGCCATCGTGTTATCAGCAGATACATATTGCCCAAAGTCGTCACGAGACACGCTGTAATCTTGACCAGGTTTTGGGCTGATGGAATTACGATAACTATAGTAGTATGGGTAATATTCATCGAGCGCTTGCTGTGAAGTTTCGGCAATGTAGCCGTGGCTAGTAATCGCAATCTTTAAAGATTCAGGGGCATGACCCGCCTGAATTCCAGCGCGTCGATAAGTTGCAGCAAGCTCTTGGAAAGGTTCTGGACTACCGCTAAGAATGGCGATGGCCATTCCAGTTCCGAGTACGCCAGCTTTTTCCGCGCTTTCAGGAGAACCACCTACACCAATCCATACAGGAAGGCTTTGCTGAAGAGGGCGTGGTGCAATCTCAGAATCCTTCAAGGATGAGCGGAAGGAACCCTCCCAGTTCATAATTTCATGCTTATTAAGCTCGAGAAGCAGATTAATATTCTCGGCGAATAGTCGATGATAGTCTTCAAGTTCGTACCCAAAGAGCGGAAAAGATTCCACAAAAGCACCACGTCCAGCAATAATCTCTGCACGGCCATCTGATAGTAAATCAAGTGTGGCAAAATCCTCGAATACGCGCACGGGATCAATGGTGCTTAATACAGTAGTGGCGCTCGTCAACTTGATTCTGCGGGTAACCTGGGAGATGGCTGCCAGCACGACTGGAACCGAAGAAATTGCAAAATCAAGACGATGATGCTCACCTACACCGAATACATCAAGCCCCGCCTCATCCGCCAGCTTGGCCGCAGCTACAACTTCGTCGAGTCGTTGTTTCGGGCTGATCTTATTCCCGGTATGACAATCAGCTACAATGTCTCCTAAGGTGTAGATACCGAATTCAAAATCGGATGCTGGTGCTGTGGTTACCTCGTTACTCATGATTACAAACCCCTTGTTATTCATATATTTGATAAAGCTTGTTCGTTTATAGAAGAATGTGATTATTATAACACGATAACTTACAAATTGTAAGTTTATGAGTAAATGTTTTGATTTCTACTCTTACAGATGTAAAAATGAGGAATAATAATCCATGTTCTTACATCCTGCTCGTCATTAGTATTATATTTTATTTTGAGAATCTATCCAATTGAAGCATTTATATGAGGAGGCGTGTGGTGGTGAGAGGAACTTTATTGAAGTCGTATCTTCGTACTGTGATTATTGGTTTAGGGTTATTGCTTATGGTAAACCCGGTACAAGCTGCTGCGGTTGATTCGCACACTTCCTTTATAGGCTCGAATTTAGATGATTATTATGTAAATTTGTCTGCTGCGAAGGTTGAGTGGTCCACTACGATGGATTTGCCAACGCTAGGAGATATAGCGACGGACTACATTATGGGCAAGGGCGTTGTTGCAGTCGGTGCGGGCAAAGCTTTTATCCTACAAAAGGGTCAGCTTTTAGCCATTAACGCCCAGACGGGGAAAGTGGTGTGGAAATACGGCTCCAAATTAAAGGCACCGTTACTTTACCAAGATGGTGTGGCTTATGTGACTTCAGAAGCGGGCACAATCTATGCAGTCAACGCGGCTACTGGAAAAAATAAATGGAGTTCATCGGCAAACAGTAAAGGCATCAGCCAATTAGTTATTGATAAAGATCAGCTTTTTACTGCCAATGGTGATATTCAAGCCTACAATCTGAAGGATGGGAAACTGCAGTGGCGTGATAATTTCGGTGAAAAGCTGTATGAACCGTTCATGGTTGAGGGAAATCTGATATTAGCTCAAAACTCAGAATCCGGAGCGTATACGTATGACATTCTACATGCCTTTGATCGAACAACGGGTAAAGAGCTTTGGAATAACAGAGATCATTATTTTCCGATTACTGAGATTAATGGAACGCTTATAACACAACGGAAGGCTACCTTATTCGACACTCTTCCTCTTACTACACTCGACAGTTTGGATGTTAAGACAGGTAAAGTAGTGAAGACGGTAGTTTATAACCCTGCTAATATTGACCCAAATGATCCTGAAGCACCAAGGGGGGGCATTGCTTGGAGTGACGGTGACAGAATTTTTATAACAGGACAAAAAGGTGTCTACAGCTATCCAGTCAATGCTGATCCTGCTACCGTAACACGCGATAATTATTCTTACGAATCCATCGGAGCTAAGTTATCCTACGCCGCTGGTCCTTATGATGGAAGAATTCTTTTTAGTAACGAACAGAGCATTTATGGTGTTAAAATGGTGAATAAATCAGCGGTTCAGTACAGTGGAATCAGCAATCCGATTGCCCGCTTCGATCTGCTCGGACATGGCATGTATGTAGCCCAGACTGACGGCAAATTAATCGCGATAGATTTGATTTCCGCAAAACCGGTTGTACAGCTCAAAACATCAGGTAGAGTGTTCGGCCCAACCTTGCTGGAAAGCGGTATGATTATTGTGCAGAGCAAAGGTATTTTGACCGCTTTCAAGGAGCCTCAGGTTTTGAAAATGAAATAATCGACTCCATAAAAAACGGCTCTCCGATAAATACTCGGCAGAGTCGTTTTTTATGGATTAATCCACAATTCCAGTGCGAAAAATACAAATCTATTTTATGATAAATAGGTTATATAATGAGTAGGTTATACATTAACGAAATTAAAGAGAAGGACCGGGGGATATCATGGAACAGCAAGCGATTTGGGCGATAGGTATTTTTCTACTGATTTATGGACTGATTATTTCTGAGAAAATTCACCGTACAATCTTAGCGATGTTAGGCGCTATTGTTATGGTAGCGATGGGCATTGTGGATCAGGAGACGGCACTGCATCATATTGATTTTAATACCATCGGATTACTTGTAGGCATGATGATGATTGTAGGGATTACTGCAGAGACAGGACTTTTTAAATATGCGGCAGTGAAATCAGCAAAGCTGGCGAAAGGGAAGCCGAGAAGAATCCTGATTGCTTTGTTTGTTGTTACTGCTGTGGCTTCTGCTTTCTTGGATAATGTTACAACAGTGCTACTTATGGTGCCTGTTACCTTCAGTATTACAAGGCAACTGCGCATAAATCCGCTGCCTTTTTTGATGTCACAAATTATTGCATCGAATGTCGGTGGGACGGCAACATTGATCGGAGATCCACCGAATATTATGATCGGAAGTGCTGTGAAAGAGCTGACTTTTATGTCCTTTATCAGCAATCTAACACCTGTGATTATCATCATTATGTTAGCGTATATCCCGCTTTTACTACTGATGTTTGGTAAGCAAATTAAATCCACTCCGGAATTGCAGCAAAGTATCATGAACATGGATGAGAAGGCAATGATTACAGATCATAAGCTGTTGCGAAAATGTTTGATCGTACTTGGAATTACGATTACGGGCTTCTTTTTACATCAGGCGTTACATTTGGAGTCAGCGACGGTTGCCTTAGCGGGGGCTTTTTTACTGCTCTTATTAACCGGAGGAGAACACATGCTGGAAAAAGCTTTTCACAGCGTGGAATGGATTACGATCTTCTTTTTTATCGGACTGTTTGTTTTGGTATCAGGACTCGTCGAGACAGGTGTCATCGCGGAGCTGGCTGCCAAAGCGATTGATTTAACGGGTGGGGATGTGCTCATGAGCTCGATGATGATCTTATGGGTCAGTGCAATTGCTTCTGCGTTTCTTGATAATATTCCTTTTGTAGCAACGATGATTCCTTTGATACAGGAGATGGGGCAGATGGGGATCACCAATCTGGAGCCCCTCTGGTGGAGTCTAGCCTTGGGTGCCTGCTTGGGTGGCAATGGTACATTGATCGGTGCCAGTGCTAATCTGATCGTTGCTGGTCTAGCTGGAAAAGAGGGCTATCCGATTACATTCATGAAGTATTTGAAGGTGGGTTTCCCTTTAATGCTGCTGTCCATTGTGATCTCAAGCATATATTTATATTTAAGGTATCTGATGTAAACAAGTGTGTCTGAAAAAAGTTTTATTGTTGACAGCTTTTCAAATGGATGATATTTTAAATATTATAATTCCAATTGATTTACTTTGAATAAAAATTACCGACTGTTCCTACAGAGGTATTGCGAATGTAAAAGCGCAATACCTCTGTTTTTTTGTATACAGAATTGAAGGAGGGGTCACGATGGGAGAAGCGTTGCTGTCGATTTCAAATCTAAATAAACGTTTTGAGTCGACCGGAGGTCATGTTCAGGCACTGTATAATGTTGATCTCCATGTGCAAGAGGGTGAATTCATTACGGTCATCGGGCCCAGTGGCTGTGGCAAAAGCACGCTGCTGCGCATCGTGGCCGGTTTGGACAGTGGATATACGGGGAGGGTTACCTTAGGAGGGACGGAGATTGGGGGTCCCGGAATCGATAAGGGATTTATTTTTCAAGAGCATCGTCTCTTTCCTTGGCTCACCGTAGAGAAGAATATTGCTTCTGATTTGCCGCTAGGCAACAAAGAAATTAGACGTAAGGTCGATGAGTTGATTGATCTCGTCAAGTTAAATGGGTTTGAGAAATCCTATCCCCGGGAGTTATCGGGAGGGATGGCCCAACGGGTGGCGATAGCCCGTGCGCTACTGCGAAATCCCAAAATCCTGCTGCTGGATGAACCGTTTGGTGCACTGGATGCGTTCACTAGAGCGCATATGCAGACGGTGTTACTGGACATTTGGCGGGCCAACAAAACAACCATGATTTTTGTAACGCATGATATTGATGAGGCTGTATTTCTAGGTAATCGGGTAGTGATTCTAGAACCTCGCCCCGGGAAAATACGTAAGATTGTCCCGGTTGATTTGCCGTATCCACGTAAAAAAACAACGTCTTCTTTTCAAGAGTTACGCCTGAAGGTGCTGAATTATTTTGAAAAAGTCGATGAGCTTGAGCTTATTGACGGGGCAGGAATATAAATATGTCGACCATACCAATGGAGACCTCCGAAAGTGTTCAATATTCGAGGGTCTCTTTTTGTTATTTAAAGAGATTGTAAAGCTAAAAAAAGGTGGGTGCAGAGCATGTCAAACCGGGCTATAGCCGTAAGAACTTCCGGACGCCCCGGAAAGGTAACAACATTGGGACTGGGCCTTCTGCTGCCGGGCACCGTGCTGATTCTGTGGCAGACCCTTGGACACTATGGAATGATCTCAGAGATGCTGTTCCCGACGCCGTATACCATTGCTGAATCATTTGTAACTCTGGCTGCTTCAGGGGATTTATGGCCGAACTTTAGGATCAGCTTGGTCAGAGCCCTTTCCGGATTCCTGCTCGGTGGTGGACTTGGTCTGCTATTAGGCATTCTCGTAGGTCTGTTCCGCAGATCAGAGAAATTGCTAGATCCATCCCTGCAAATGATTCGCATGATACCAAGCTTGGCGGTAGTGCCGCTATTCATTTTATGGTTCGGGATCGGTGAGGAGTCTAAAGTGTTGTTGATTGCTAAAGGAGCATTTTTTCCGCTTTATATTAATACGTTCATGGGCATTCGCGGCGTGGATAACAAGCTGTTCGAAGTATCTCGAGTGCTTGGATTCAGCCGGTTAAAACAGGTTGTAAGACTTGTACTTCCAGCGGCATTGCCGAATATTATTCTCGGAGTGCGCCTTTCCTTGGGGCTCTCTTGGTTAGGTCTGGTAGTCGCAGAGCTGATTGCTTCCACTTCAGGCATTGGGTATATGATGTCGGACGCGCGTCAATTCGCGGATACACCTGTGGTGTTCGTGGGAATTATTATTTTTGCCATTGCAGGACTGGTGAGTGATTCTATTGTTCGCTACATTGAACGTCGGCTGCTGAGATGGCAGGACAGCTATCGCGGATAAACAGAAAACGCGCAAGAAACGAAAGGGGGATGCGCCATGAGTGATGGAGCAGAAGCTATTTTGAATAACACTACAAGAGCAAGAGAATCGCTAGATAGCAGTGATATTGCTCCTTTATCGACTAAGAAATTGGAGAAATCCGCGGTACCTATAGCATGGAAATCTCTACTGTCAGATTGGGGAACGGGCGCTATCATTCCGGTGATTACAATAGTACTTTGGCAGCTGGCAGGAAGCACCGGACTGATCTCCGCGCAGTTTCTGCCGACTCCATTGTCGATCGCCAGAGCTTTTACAGGCCTATTGGTGACTGGAGAGTTAACTCATCATCTAGGTGTCAGTATGGGGAGGGCGGGAGTTGGATTTCTTATCGGAGGTGTTCTAGGCCTTTTATTCGGAGTACTGACTGGCTTGTTTCGCAGTGTGGAATATGTGCTCGATCCTAGTGTACAGGTCCTTAGGCTTGTTCCTCATCTAGCTATAGCACCGCTGATTATTTTGTGGTTCGGATTTGGGGAGATGTCCAAAGTAGTGATCATTCTGACAGGGTCATTCTTTCCACTCTATATTAATACGTTTATGGGCATCCGCAATGTGGACAATAAGCTGTTTGAGGTGTCCCGGGTGTTAGGCTTTAGTCCTTACCAAAAGCTGCGCAGGCTGATATTGCCGGCAGCATTACCCGGGATTTTGTTAGGATTGCGGCTGTCATTGGCTGTAGCATGGATCGGTCTTGTTGTAGCTGAACTCATTGGATCACAATCCGGCATTGGATTCCTGATCAATGAGGCGAAGCAGAACTCTAATACAGAGGTTGTGTTTGTAGGCATTATTATCTTTGCTATTGTCGGGAAGCTAATCGATTCTTTGTTCCGAATCATTGAACGCAAGTGCCTGTTCTGGCGCGATAGTTACGAAGGGTAAATCATTTGAGGAGGTCTTGAGCTATGAGTGGATCGATACAAAAAGGATCGTTGAATTTGGTGGCGGATGTGCTTGTTATAGGTGGAGGACCGGCAGGAACATGGGCAGCCCTTACGGCCTCAGCGAAGGGGGCGAAAGTTATCCTCGCAGATAAAGGCTACTGCGGTTCGAGCGGTGCAACGGCCCCCTCAGGAACAGGAGTCTGGTATGTGAAGCCGGATGAGAAGCTCCGGGAGGAGGCCAAAGCAAGTCGTTATACATTGGGCGGTCAGTTGGCTGAATCCCGCTGGATGGACCGAGTGCTAGACCGTACCTATGCCAATATGAACAAACTTGGCGTTTCAGGATATCCATTCCCTGTAGATGAGCAGGGTAACCAGTATCGCAAGAGTCTTCAGGGACCGGAATATATGAAATTAATGCGTAAGCTAGTGAAAAAGGCGGGCGTTAAAATTTTAGATCATAGCCCAGCCATGGAGCTCCTTGCGGATGAGCATGGCGTAGCTGGAGCGGCTGGAGTCCATACCCAGAGTGGTGAGACCTGGACAGTTCAAGCAGGGGCAGTCGTTATTGCTACTGGGGGTTGTGCCTTCCTAAGTAAGGCGCTTGGTTGCAACGTGCTTACTGGTGATGGCTATCTATTTGCAGCTGAGGCTGGGGCGAACTTGTCCGGCATGGAATTCTCCAATGCCTATGCTATCTGCCCTACGTTCTCCTCTGTAACCAAGACAGCATATTACAACTATGCCAGCTTTTATTATGAGGATGGAAGCATTGTGGAAGGGGCGGGTTCCAAGAAAGGGCGTTCAGTTATCGCTCGGAATCTGCTAGCAGGCAATCAGGTGTATGCCAAGCTGGATGGAGCGCCCGAGGATTTAAGACCGCTGCTGCGGGTGGCGCAGACGAATTTTTTCTTGCCCTTTGATCGACAAGGGATCGATCCTTTCAAGGATGCTTTTCCGGTTACGCTTCGTCTCGAAGGAACGGTTCGTGGGACGGGTGGTATTCATATCACGGACGAAAGCTGTGGCACAGGTGTTCCCGGACTTTATGCGGCAGGAGATGCAGCTACCCGTGAGCTAATTTGCGGGGGATTTACTGGTGGTGGCAGCCATAATGCGGCTTGGGCTATGTCATCCGGCAGTTTTGCAGGAGAAGGGGCTGCTGTCTATGCGCAGAGCCTTGGCTCGAATGCAGCGTACCGTAATCCAGTCGGCTTATCATCTTCTCCACTGGTTCATCAAGAAGTGAAGCCTGGAGTATCAGCTCATACGTCAGAGGTTGTGTCTGCTGTGCAGGCTGAAGTGAAGCCGTATGACATTAATTTATTCCGTACGGATAAAGGGCTGACCTCTTCATTAGGTCGTCTGGATGAATTGTGGAAAGAACAGCGTAGCCGTGAGATTCAGCGTACACCTGAAGGGGTTAAAGCGCGTGAAGCAGAAGCCATGACTGCAACCGCCCGCTGGATGTACAATTCCGCGCTTGCCCGTACGGAGACGAGGGGCATGCATAAGCGTGAAGATTTTAAGGGAACGGATCAAGAACAGCATCATCGCTTGATTAGCGGTGGATTGGATCAGGTATGGGTGAAGACAGAAGCCGTGGCCAAGGAGGGTGTTCTATCATGATTGAGGTGATCAGCGCTGCCAGATGTGTAGAGTGCAACCAATGTGTATCGGTCTGCCCGACCTACCAATGTCTTCGAACGGGTAGAGGATGGCATTCCTGTTATTGCCCGGCAGAGCGATTGCCAGACTTGCTTTATGTGTGAGCTGTATTGTCCTGTGGATGCTCTCTACGTTGCGCCAGATTCAGAGAAAGTGATTGGGGTGACAGAGGCAGGGCTAGAGGAGCAGGGATTACTTGGTGGTTATCGTGAAAAGGTAGGCTGGGGCAAAGGCAGACAACCGGTAGCAAGTCATGACTTTATGTACAAATTGGCGTCGAGGGCAGGGTTCTGACCTTGATTAAGATTAAGATAAATAACATAAATCTAGGGGGAGAAAGAAATGAAACCAGCGTACAGAGAGATTCAAGGGAAACGTTCTAAAAGGATACGATTTGCACTTTTAACTACGATTATGATGGTTATGCTGGTTCTTCAGGCTTGCGGAAATAACGCTGGAGGAAATGGAGCATCTGCATCCGGCGGCTCTAGTACAGAGAAATCTGGAGGCAAAGCCGAAAGTAACGTTCCAGCGGTACTGAACTTTGGTTTTATAGGCTCTAATAAGCTGAATGTGCCAGGTGGCGCGGAGGGCTGGGGCTTTTATAAAGGGATCATTCAAGAAGAGTTGAAGAAATATGGCATTACTGAAGTGAAGCTTACGGGCTTTCCAAACGGTCCTGATCAGACAGAATCCTTAATTAGTGGTCGATTAGATATCGGCAGCCTTGGGGATACACCTGCTATTATTGCTTATGCTTCTGGCGCCAAGACACGTCTGATTTCACAATCCTCAGCCAACACTATCGGTTATCTAATCGGTAAGAAGGATGGACCAAAGACGGTGAAGGATCTGCAAGGGAAGACTATTGCCATTCAAAAAGGCTCTTTCATGCACCGCTATGTGGTTGGATTACTTCAGGAGGAAGGCGTAACTGACTATAAACTCGTGCATATGCTCATTCCGGATGCTACCGCAGCTTTGGCCCGTGGAGATGTAGATGCTACGACTAATTTGGGTGTACCTGCGCTGAAGTTAATTGACCAAGGTTACACTCACTTAGACGATGCCTCGAAGCATCCGAACTTGCTCGGCACTAGTGCAACTGTCGTATCCGAGGACTATCTGGCGAAATTCCCTGACTTTCCCAAGGCGTGGAACGAAGCCCGTGAGAAAGCCTTGGCGGATTTGAAACAACACGAGGATGAATATTATCAATTTTTGGCCGAAATCGGAGATACAACGCCAGAGCTGGCGAAGCAAGTAAATCCAATCAGTGATATCAAAGATACCGCGTTCACTGACGAAGGAACCAAGCTGCTGGAGGGTACCAAGAACTTCCTTGTCGAAGAAAAATTAGCGAAAAAAGACTTCAATATTAGCGATTGGCAGCTGAAGTAACAATTGCTTGGAAAGCGCAAATGCTTGGGAGGAAAAGATATGTCGCAGCTTAAGAAGGAAATGACAGTGGATGTGCTCGTGCTTGGCGGAGGACCCGCAGGAGCTTGGGCGGCATGGAGTGCAGCATCGCAAGGCGCAAAAGTAGTCTTGGCCGATAAGGGCTACTTGGGCACAAGCGGCGCCACTGCTCCGGGCGGTACAACGCTGCTCGTTATCCCTCCAATTGCCGAGCTGCGTGAGCAGGCGGTTCAATCCAGACTAAAATCTGGTGGATATCTGTCGGAGAATGCTTGGATTCACCGAGTGCTGGATCAGGTAGAGCAGAATCTGGCTCTAGTCGAGCAGTGGGGTTATCCTTTTCCGAAGGATGAGGTAGGAAACTCACTGCGCACACATCTGCACGGACCAGAGTACATGCGGATTATGCGAAGAGTTGTCCGCAAAGCGGGGGTCACGATCCTCGATCAGTCGCCAGCGCTAGAGCTTCTTCATGATGAACATGGGGTTGGCGGGGCACGTGGGATTAACCGTCTGACAGGGGAGTCTTGGGAAGTGAAGGCCAATGCCGTTGTGATGGCAACCGGAGGCTGTGCTTTTCTCAGCAAAGGTCTTGGCTGCAATGTACTGACAGGAGAAGGGCTGTTGATGTCCGCTGAGGTGGGAGCCGATTTGTCAGGCATGGAATTCAGCCGCCAATACGCTCCGAGCTTTGCAGATGGAACTGTAACACGTGGCCGTATGCTAGCTTGGGCAACGCTTTATGATGCGGACGGTCATCCGCTGCATAAAGGGGATCGGACCTTTGGCAGCATCCCTGAAATGATGCTCAAGGGGCCGGTTTATGCTTCGCTCGATCTGGCAGATACAGCGGAGAAACAGGATTTTCTGCGAAAAGCGCATCCGATTTTCTTTATGCCGCTGGAGCGGGCGGGAATTGATGCGTTTAAGCAGAAATTCCCGCTCACCCTGCGCTATGAGGGAACCATGCGCGGCACTGGGGGTCTGCGCCTTACGGGCACGGACTGCCGGACGACCGTGCCCGGACTCTATGCGGCCGGAGATGCCGCATCTCGCGAGAAAGTGACCGGCGCCATCTCCGGCGGCGGGGCTTATAACGCTTCCTGGGCCATATGCAGCGGAAGCTGGGCAGGCCAGGGAGCCGCGCAGCATGCGCGGTCCTGCCGAGGACAGGCGAACAGCCGCAATCTGACCGCAGCGGGACGCTACGGTTTGGCGGCTGGCGCCGACACCTCGGAAACGCTGGAGGTGAAGCCGCTAGTCGCGGCGATCCAGCGTGAAATCTTACCGCTGCAGATTAATTATTTCCGCAGCGAACCGGGCATTTCTTCAGCCTTGAAGCGGCTGAATGCCTTGATGCCCTTGTTGAACGGGCGCGTTCCCGCCACCGTACAGGGCATCGTGCAAGCACGCGAAGCCGCGGCTATGCTCGCGGTCGGCAGATGGATGTACACCGCCGCGCTGGCCCGGAAGGAGACGCGCGGCCTGCAAAAGCTCGCGGAATATCCGGAGCTTGATCCGCGTCAAACCCACCGGCTGATTGTATCCGGTATAGAGCAAATAAGCATCGGTACCGAGGCTGTGCCCCATGCTCATGAACTGAATCTACTAAAGGAGGGGCAGGCGATATGATCGAACTAATCAGCATGGAACGCTGCGTGGGTTGTAAACTGTGCACGAAAGTATGTCCCACAAACGTATTCGAAATGCAGGGGAAGATTCCGGTTATTGCGCGTCAGGAAGATTGCCAGACTTGTTTTATGTGTGAAGCTTATTGCCCTGTAGATGCACTTTATGTAGCGCCACAGGCAGATCAGCTGATCGGTGTAAATGAGGAGGCGTTAATCCAGACAGGGTTGCTAGGGAGCTGGCGGGCTGAGATCGGCTGGGGACCGGGCGCTAACGGCTCAATGGCTGAAAGGGATACCACCCCTTATTTTGAAGTATTTACTGAGCAGTACCGTACATGAAAAAGCCGCCCAGAGTTGGAGTCTGGGCGGCTTATTGTTGTATAGAAATTCAATCTATGTAGGCCTTTGTCCCGGGATTTCCACCGCGAAGAGCGGTTTCAATCAAGAAATCTGGGGACAACAGCGGCCGGAAGTCCAATTATTCACCGCAGTGACTACTGTGCTTTAAGTTGATATCATTAGTTCGGTATATATCTAAAAAAAACTATAGCAGTGCTTCGATCGCTGGCTCAATATCCAGCGGATCCACAGTAGATTCGAATCTTGTAATTACATTGCCTTCGCGATCAATTAGAAATTTAGTAAAGTTCCATTTGATTTCGTCATTGTTCAGTGCTTCCGGATCTTTGCTCTCAAGCATGCTTTGAAGCAGCTTTCCTGAAGAATGGTTCATGTCGAAGCCTTCAAATCCAGCCTGCTCAGTAAGGTGAGTGAAGAGGGGATGTTTATTTTCGCCCTTTACTTCAACTTTCTCAAAGAGAGGGAACGTAACGCCGTAATTGATTTGGCAAAATACATTCACTTCTTCATTGCTGCCAGGTTCCTGTTCCCCAAACTGATTGGAAGGGAAACCGAGAATTTGGAAGCCACGATCTTCGTATCGCTCATAGAGCTTTTGCAGGTCGGAGTATTGGTGGGTAAACCCACACTTACTTGCTGTATTCACAATCAAAAGTACTTTACCTTTGTATTCCTCTAGTTCGATCTCTTTTCCTCGAATACTGCGTGCTGTATATGGATAAATGCTCATGCTGCTACATCCCTTCAGTTATGTATTGTCAACGCTAAAGCTGCCAGTGAATAAGAACAGGAAATATTTTCAATGATTTAATTGTAAACAATCAAAATATCGCTGTCAACTTCATACATAGAAAGGGATTGGAACCTTTTAATCAGTGGCAGAATAGTATGGGTATGGGTTATTTCATACTTCAAAGCCTATTCTAGCGAGTTGTTATAAGAATAATTGTATCTCATGTGATTTTATTGCGTTAAAGCTACTCAGCGTTCCATTATTATCTTGCATCGGAAACATTTTTTGATTAAGATAGCAGAAACCAGCGCAAAAGACGCGCTGACATAAATAAGACTATGACGAAGAGAGTAAGCATTATAGCGGATCTTAACAGGGAAGGTGTGCCGGAGACTGAGAGCACCCTCATGAGACGATTAATGCCGAAGTTCACTTCCGAGTCGGCCCCTGAAGTAGTTTGTCACAGGTCGTGACAGGTATGAGTAGGGAGGCCCGCGCCCCGCGTTACCGGGTTTAAGATAGAGTTAATCTTTAGTCGAGGGAATCCGATTTTCTATTCCTTTGTGCTAGTTTAAGGGTTAATTCTAAATAAGGGTGGTACCACGGCTCCTCGTCCCTTGCGACGGGGGGCCTTTTTGCGTTTCAAATTATAAATAAGAAGAGGGAGTGGAAGGGTAATGAGTAACGTAGAATTGGATGTTCTTAGAGGTCGTCTGGATGAAATTAATGGGCAATTGCTGGAGCTGATCTCCGAGCGGGCTAAAATTGTGCAGGAGATTGGAGTAGTTAAAGAAAAGCAAGGTGTGCCTAAATTCGATCCAGAACGTGAAAAGAAAATGCTGGATCAGCTCGTAGCGAGCAACAAAGGACCTTTCACTAACGGAACCATCCGCAGCCTCTTCAAACAAATTTTTTCAGCATCTCTGGACTTACAATCCGATGAACATAAAAAAACTTTACTAGTAGCGCGTAAGAGTCACAAAGAAGACACTGTGATTGTTCTGCCGGGAGATGTTACTGTTGGCGGTCCTTCTTCACTGATGGTAGCTGGTCCTTGCTCTGTGGAAAGTGAACTACAGACCCGCACCGTAGCTGCAGCCCTGCAAAAAGCTGGTGTACGTGTTATGCGTGGAGGTGCCTTCAAGCCGCGGACTTCTCCTTATGATTTCCAAGGTCTAGGTATGGACGGCCTAAGAATATTACGTGAAGCAGCAAATGATTATGGTCTGCTGACCATCAGTGAAATTGTAGATCCAAGACATATTGAAGAGTCCTTAGATTATGTAGATATCATCCAGATCGGTGCACGGAACATGCATAATTTCGAGCTGCTTAAAGCGGTCGGAGAAGTCAATAAGCCTGTGCTGCTGAAACGCGGATTGGCTGCTACGCTTGATGAATTCATACATGCAGCGGAATACATCATGTCTCGTGGTAATACACAAATCATGTTGATTGAACGCGGAATTCGTACGTATGAAAAAGCGACCCGCAACACGCTCGATATCTCAGCAGTGCCTATTCTTAAGCAGGAATGCCATCTGCCAGTATTGGTCGATGTTACTCACTCCACAGGACGCAAAGATATTCTTATCCCTTGTGCAAAAGCCGCACTCGCAGCCGGAGCCGATGGTATTATGGTCGAGGTTCATCCTGATCCTGCAACTGCGTTGTCCGATGCTGCGCAGCAGCTGAATATTGATGAGTTCAACAACTTCTTTAATGAAGTGAAAGCTTCCGGACTATACCGGTAATCTAGAAATATAGAATTTGAATGATAATTCAAGGATTGGCTAGAAAATGAGGTGAATAAGCGCTTACAAGTCTATCTAATCTTTTTGTGAAGGTGAAGGCGGGTCGAGTACAATAAGGAACATTAGCGTTGCACCGGCCCCGGGTCTTTTTGGAAAAGGCCTATATACCTTATTAGTCACAGGAGGAAATTAGATTTTGAAGCAGCTTACCTTAAATAATGGGTGGTTTTCTAACACTCGAACCGATATTTTATCGGGGATGACCGTAGCCGTTGCACTGATTCCTGAAGCGATCGCTTTTTCGATCTTGGCGGGAGTAAGTCCGATGGTTGGTTTATATGCCTCTTTCTGTATTGCAATTGTAACCGCACTTGCCGGAGGCAGACCCGGAATGATCTCGGCGGCTACAGGGGCTATGGCCCTATTAGTCGGAAGTCTCGTACTAGAGCACGGAATAGAGTATCTGTTCGCGGCAACTGTACTGGCTGGTGTGTTTCAGATATTGATGGGGATGCTAAAGCTGGGGCGGTTTATCACGTTTTTGCCACAGCCGGTCATGACGGGGTTTGTCAACGCGCTGGCGATACTGATTTTCATGGCGCAGCTTACCCATTTTAAGGGACAAGGCTGGGTGATGTATGGACTGGTAGCTCTGACATTGCTTATTATCTATACGGTTCCTCGGTTTACCAAAGCCGTACCCTCAGCGCTTGTAGCGATTGTTATCGTTTCTATTCTTAGCATCGCTCTTCATCTGGACGTAAGAACCGTAGGGGATATGGGGAATATTACAGCAACTTTGCCACTATTCCATTTACCGCAGATCCCGTTCACGCTGGATACGCTGCTTATTATTTTGCCATATTCACTCTCGCTGGCCGTAGTTGGATTATTGGAATCACTGATGACTGCCACCTTAATAGACGATATTACGGGCACAGGTAGTGATAAGAACAGAGAGGCGAAGGGACAGGGGCTGGCGAATGTAGTCACTGGTTTTTTCAGAGGGATGGCAGGCTGTGCGATGATTGGCCAGTCAATGGTTAACATGAAGTCAGGAGGACGCACGCGTCTGTCCACGTTTGTATCAGGGATCTTTTTATTGTTCCTAATTATCGTACTTGGCGATGTGGTTAAGCAGATTCCGATGGGCGCGCTCGTTGGCGTAATGATAATGGTCTGTATCAGCACCTTTGAATGGGGCTCGCTTAAATCTCTAACCCGTGTTCCGCTTAGCGATGCGTTGGTTATGATTGTGACGGTGGTCACCGTGGTGGCTACAGACAATCTTTCTATTGGCGTTTTATTTGGGGTTCTGCTAAGTGCTTTAACGTTTGCTTGGAAAATAGCTTCGATCCGCCTAACAGTTCAGGAAGCTGCCTCTTCCAAAACATATGCGGTTACCGGCCAGCTGTTCTTCGGCACGACAAGCCACTTCATTCATGAATTCGCCTACGATAGCGATCCGGATCATATTATTATCGATTTTTCACACTCCCATGTGTGGGACCAATCCGCAGTTCATGCCATAGCGAAGACGATGAGCAAATACGCCGAGCGTGGCAAAAAAGTCACCATTACCGGACTTAATGATCAGAGCTCACAGCTGGTTCAGCGGGTGGGACTATCCATATAAAAAAAGATTGCGCTATATGCGCGATCTTTTTTTATAGCAGATATTAACTGTAAGAGAAGACGAGCAGGGTTTTACTTTTGGTGCAAACTGATATAAAGTATAAAGTGGATAATGTTTATCCGCTTTATACGCGGGTGGTATAGTCTACAGTTTATATTAAGCAATTTATGTAGATCGAGGTGCTGTACATGCATATGAAAACAGGGGTAGAACAGTCAGTGTATGCACTGGTTCTGCTTAACATGCTGCCGGACAAAGCGGTGTTGTCTGGAGAAGCGATTAGCCAGCAACTCGGAGCATCGGCGACCTATTTTCAGAAACTGTTAAGAAAGCTGGTAACCGCAGACATCATCACGTCTGTTCCCGGCATTAAAGGTGGCTTTAAATTAAAGAAGAGACCTGAAGATATTCGTGTATATGACGTTTACCTTGCGGTGGAAGGCCAGCAGTCGCTGTATTCATCCAATGGTATTCTGGTAGACATGTTGGATTTAGAGAAAGAAGATAGCTGCTGCCTGTTAACCAATCTGATGGAAGAAGCTGAATCCTCTTGGAAAGCTGTATTAAAGCGGGAGACTATTGCTTCGTTGTCGGAGGAAATGCGTGGTGAACGCTTTAAAGATAAGATTGCAGCCTTAGAGGAATGGATCAGCAATAAAATGGTCATCTAACCAAAGAAGGGATGTATTCGCATGAGATTAAGCGTATTGGATCAGGCACCCGTGACAAGTGGTAACACAGCGGAAGGTGCTCTGAATAAAGCAGAAGAACTAGCTATTTTAGCAGATGAGTTGGGATATAGCAGAATGTGGATGGCAGAGCACCATGGCGGAAATACATTTGCTAGCTCAGCTCCAGAAGTAACGGCAGCCCGTTTAGCCGCTAAGACCAACCGTATTCGAATCGGCACCGGCGGTGTTATGATGATGCATTATTCTCCGCTTAAGCTGGCGGAAGTATTTAAAACGTTAAGTGCTTTTACCCCAGGGAGAATAGATTTCGGTGTGGGACGAGCTCCTGGTGGCGATACAAGTGCTATGTACGCTCTGTCTGAAGGCCGCGAGTTAATGCTGCATAACATGTATGATAAGCTTGGCATTACTATGCAGCTGCTTAGTGATCAGATTCCGGAAAGTGAGTTGTATACCAAAAATCTTGCCGCTCCAACGAAGGTGGCGCTCCCTGAGGTATGGTTGTTAGGCTCGAGCGGCAACAGTGCGCGAAAAGCAGCACAGATGGGAGTCGGATACTCCTTTGCGCAATTTTTTAATGGTGCGATGAGTAATGAGATTTTGGATCAATATCGGAATAACTACCAGCCTTCTATCTTCATGGACAAACCTGAGATTAGTGTATCCTATATGGTAACCACAGCAGAAACGAAGGAAGAAGCTGAGTATGAGGCATTACCGCAGGATATTTTTCGGTTGATGATGAGCAAGGGCAGAATTACTCAGGTGCTGACACCAGAAGAAGCTCAGAACATATCGTTATCGGAAATTGACCGGATGTCAATCAAGGAAAGCCGTAAGATTCATTTGGTTGGTGCGGTTAAAGACATCGCCGTACGCCTGCAAGAAGAACAAGCACAATATGGTTTCCAGGAAGCGATGATTTGCAGCATTCCGCATTCGCAGGAGAAACGGCTAGAGGTTTACCGACTACTGGCGCGTGAACTGCTAGGTTCTTGATTCTTTCCTCTCAAACCCGCATTTGATGCGGGTTTTTTGTATGCCAATTTAGCTTTTTGATCGGCGCATACCCTCAAAAGACAATAAATTAACCCTACCGCCTCCTAAAAGTAACATTTGAATGCCTAACTTCATCTATGATTAATGAAAGATTTAATTTTAAAAAGAGGATAGGAAGTGATCAAGGATGTTTCCTCTACATAAATCCGTTACGCTGACAGCCTTGCTTCTAATGAATCTGCTGGCAGGTTGCCAACATCAGGTGGACCCATCCCCCTCTCAATCGGCTAACGACTACCACACCTCAAGACCGAAGCCAACAAACACCGCTGCTAACCTCATTAAGCTGGAGTGGAAGCTGGTGGATACAATGCCCATAGTCTCTCAACTAAGTGCTCCACCCACAGGCGCTACTTTGATTACAGAGAAGAAGCTGGAAGATTTCGGAGGAGTCAAAGTGAGTGTGTATACGATGGCTAGTGACGAAGACTATGTGTATGCCAGAACTTCTACTTCCAAAGGACAATACAGTCTAGGGGCGATAGGAACTTATAATTATCGTCAGCCGGAGGATATCAAGGTAGAAGTGGTGCGGATTTTTAGCGAAAAGGTGCTGAAAATCACGGGTGGACTAGGAGCAAATAATTCGCTCACTAACTATTATTTAATCGACGAGAGTGGTAACCCCTCGGGCTTGCTGCAGATAGATACCGGACATTCCAAAGAGCTGGATGTTGATGGGGATGGATCTATTGAGGGTGTAGCCGCGCATGGAAACCCGATGAGTGCCTACATTTACCGCTGGAATGTTGATCACGCTGAGGTAACTTACGTTAATGATGCTTTGAAGGCGGACTCCGTGGTGCTAACGGATGAAGGAATATATGAAGCTTTTAATATCGGGGATAAGCAGAGCAAAAGATTCCGATTGACCCTAGAAGGACTGATCCCAGAGCGGTAACGCCATGACCACTGCTGCTGAAATATTTCCTGCGACCAATTCCCTCAAACCTCCGTATAGACGATTAAGCTTAAATGATTATCCATAATCTAGGAGGGGTATTGGATGAATATGCAAATGAATCCGAAATTGAAACAGCTGCGACCGGGGAAAATAGTTAGCGGTGTTGCAGCGGTGCTCATTGTATTGTTGGTTGGCGCGAACTCTTTTGTATCTGTGGAATATGGGCATGTAGGTTTGTACAAAACCTTTGGTAAATTAAATGACAATACGTTGTCACCTGGTATTCATTTTAAAGTTCCGTTTATTCAGACGGTGATTCAAGTCAATACGCAGGTAACGAAAGCGGAGACCGATACTTCAGCCTCTTCAAAAGATCTTCAGCCCGTATCCACACATGTAGCGGTGAACTATTCCGTAAATAAGGCTTCCGCCTTTAATCTGATGAACAATATCGGAGGTAATTTTGATAATGTAATTATCAATCCGGCCATTCAAGAAATCGTTAAAGAAGTGACAGCCAAATATCCAGCAGAGGATTTGATTACACGCCGTGATGTAGTGTCGAGTGAGATCAGTGAGCACTTAACCGCTAGGCTGGCAAAATATGATCTGATCGTTAACGATATTAACATTGTTAACTTTAAATTCTCTGAGGCGTTTAACCAGTCGATTGAAGCGAAGCAGGTCGCCCAGCAGCAGGCGCTGAAGGCCGAAAATGATCTCCGGCGGATTGAGATTGAAGCGAAGCAAAAGATCGCACAAGCTCAAGCCGAAGCCGAATCTTTAAGACTTAAGAAGCAGGAGGTTACACCTGAGCTGGTGCAGCTGAAGCAAATAGAGGTTCAGGAGAAAGCGCTGGAAAAATGGAACGGCGTACTGCCATCTGTAACAGGGGGAGCCACTCCATTTGTGGATGTTCAATCCCTGACTAAATAATTCATTATTAGATTTCTGATTTATTTCACAAATTGCTAACATCTGCTCCTCTGATGGGAAAGCCCTACTTCTATAGAAGTAGGGCTTTTTATGCTATTAATATTGATAAAGCATTGTAGGAATTTGCCAACCAGCACCAACCGACCAGAAGAAGACATAATCGCCACGTTTGATTCGTCCGTCTTCGACTCCGCGTTGAAAGGCGATAAAAGGACTGCTTGTAGCCGTATACCCGAACTCGTCTCCTACATAGATGAATTTCTCATCAGTAAGTCCAAGACCCTCTTGGATGAGTTCGATATTTTTGAGAGAGAATTGTGAAAGGCAGAAGGCAGAGATATCATCTGTAGTCAGGCCGTTTCTTGAGAGAAGCTCTTTCATGTCTGCAACCGCCGCATTTACACAAACTGTACCGTCAAACGGTGTCCAGCGTATCCGAATTTGCTCAGGTGTAATGTCCTCGTGATAAATATTCGATAAACCGCAAGCAGGGAACATAATATTCTCAGATCCCTCAGAATCAGTGTAATAAAGGGAGTCAATGAAGCCTGATTGCTCGCTACTTCGTTCCAGAATGACAGCTGCTGCGGCATCCCCGAAGTTAGGGTAAGTAATTTCATCATCCGTATTGCAGTGCACTGAGCTATAGTCGCTTCCCACGACGAGTGCGTACCGGATACTAGGATTAGCTTGCATATAACGACTTGTCTGCTCTACAGCAGACACCATTCCTGCACAGTTGGCATTGGAATCTTGCGTAATGGTCCGATGTTTACCTTGTAGCATGCGGTGCAGCAGGAGTGCGTTGGTAGGATAGGTATATTCCGGTGTCTGTGAAGCGAACATGATCATATCCATATCTTCACCTTGTAAATTGGCTTCTTGTAGCGCTTTTTGGGCGGCCTTGAGTCCCATCGTTAGGGCATTTTCATCCTTATCGTTTACGATGTATCTCCGGTCACGACCCATGACTTCTAGGAATCGCTTAATGTCCTTGCCCATACTCTGGAAATGCTCCAGATAATAATCATTAGATACGACATGTTCCGGATGGTAATAAGCGGCTTGGCGGATGGTTATATGTCCCAAATGAAACCTCCTATGCTTCAATAATTTCGTAATTTTCTAATTTCGTTGCCCGGGCTACTCGGCTTAGCTGCATTTTTAGGACAGGGCTTTTGGCAATAATGAAGGTTACTTTTTTAAATCCTGATTCTTTATACAGTATGTAGCATTGCTCAAGCATAGGAAGAGTGTCGGGCGAGGATACGTTTAATGTCTTGCAATCTAAAATGATCTCATATTGTGCTGGGTCAAATGTACTTACGATTTGGTTGTACTCCTGAATGAAGCGCCCGGCGTCCTCGGGTGACATAGAACCTTCTACTTGCACATTCAGTTTTTGGGCTGCAGCGTTTGAGGTGAAATTAAAGTTTCCCATTTTAAATCGATCTCCTCCTAAATATGATGAAAGAAAAATTTAAATAAATAGGCTAAAAAACCCATTTATATAGATATTATCGTATTTTTTAATGGGAAAGTTTAGGGGGATCATCCTTTATATTTTAAAAAATACAAGAAGGTATAAAATTAACTTTAAAAGATAATTAAGTAAATAATGACCTGCTTCAAATATATTTATATGAGTTAACCGAGGTTAGGGCGGGTATGATCGCCCAGTCGACTTTGCAAAGCAGAGTTCTATTGGTATGATTACAGAGATGAAAAAAATTCACTATCCAAATCATGGAGGAATGACAAAAATGAGCGAAATTACACTATCGCGGATCATTGATCATACACTGCTTAAAGCAGATGCACGGAAAGAAGATATCGTTAAATTGGCAGAGGAAGCAAAAGCATATAAGTTTGCTTCAGTCTGCGTAAACCCTGCTTGGGTAGCTACTGCCCATGAAGTGTTGAAGGATACGCCTGAGGTTAAAGTCTGCACAGTTATCGGCTTCCCGCTCGGATCCTCGACAACAGAGACCAAAGCATTTGAGACTACCAATGCTATCGCTAATGGTGCAGGTGAAGTGGATATGGTCATCAACATCGGAGCGCTGAAAGATGGTAACAATGAGCTGGTTAAACGTGATATTGCAGCAGTTGTAGACGCAGCTCGCGGCAAAGCACTGACTAAGGTCATTATCGAGACCTGTTTATTAACGGAAGAAGAAAAGGTTCGTGCCTGCAAGCTTTCTGTTGAAGCTGGAGCAGACTTCGTAAAAACATCCACAGGATTCTCTACAGGTGGGGCAACGAAGGAAGATATCGCGCTGATGCGTGCAACGGTTGGACCTAATGTGGGTGTGAAGGCTTCCGGTGGTGTTCGTAGTGCAGAAGATGCACATGTAATGGTACAAGCTGGTGCAAGCCGTATTGGTACCAGCGGTGGTGTAGCTATTGCTAAGGGTGAAACAAGCCAAAGCAATTACTAAAAGAAGATAAGTAAAATGGTAGCGGTGAGATGAGGTGGATAAGCTTTATCCGCCGCTATTCTATTTTTTATTGCGTAGATGTTCTGTGTCAGGTACATATGGTTATACATGTTTCTTCGGCTTAAAAATTTTTATTGAAAGCGTTATCTGATATTCATCGGACATGCTTTCCTTCGAATAAATCAAAATATAATAATTCGCACCGGAATAATGAGATTTTTTTCTTTTCAAATGATGTCGTTTATGAGAGAATGGGTACAATTATTATTTGTTAAAGATTTCTATTCTTATTTATAAAGGGAGGAAATACCTATGTCAGAAGACCGTAAGCTGTCATTTGAAACTTTGACTGTTCATGCAGGCCAGGAAATTGATCCAACTACTTTCGCACGTGCTGTACCGCTTTATCAGACCACGTCTTATGGATTCCGTGATGCTGATCATGCAGCGGATCTGTTTGCGCTCAAAGAATTCGGTAATATTTACACTCGGCTGATGAATCCGACTACAGATGTATTTGAACAGCGTTTGGCAGCACTAGAAGGTGGAGCAGGTGCACTTGCTACAGCTTCCGGGGCAGCGGCTATTTCGTTCTCCATTCTAAATATTGCGGGCGCTGGGGATGAAATTGTATCTGCGGCAAGCCTATACGGTGGAACTTATAATCTTTTTTCTACAACGCTGCCTAAGCTTGGCATTAAGGTGCATTTTGTGGATTCGGATAATCCAGAGAACTTCCGTGCTGCGATTAATGATAAAACCAAAGCTTTGTATGCAGAAACCATTGGTAATCCACAGGGGAATGTACTAGATATTGAAGCCGTTGCAGCGATCGCACATGAACACGGAATTCCTCTTATTGTGGATAATACGTTCCCAAGTCCATATTTACTGCGTCCGATTGAGCACGGAGCTGACATCGTTGTTCATTCGGCAACTAAATTCATCGGCGGGCATGGTACATCTATCGGTGGAATTATTGTGGACGGTGGTAAGTTCGATTGGAAGGCAAGCGGTAAGTTCCCAGGACTTACAGAGCCTGATCCAAGTTATCATGGCGTTGTCTATACGGAAGCTGTTGGACCGATTGCTTATATTATCAAAGCCCGCGTTCAATTACTTCGCGATTTAGGTGCTTCTATTTCACCATTTAACTCTTGGATGCTGTTGCAAGGGCTCGAAACACTCCATTTGCGGATGGAACGTCACAGCCAGAATGCACTAAAGGTTGCGCAATATTTGGAGGCACACGCAGATGTAGAATGGGTAAGTTATTCTGGACTTCCTACTCATCCTTCTCATGAATTAGCACAAAAGTATTTACCTAAAGGCCAAGGAGCGATCCTTACCTTCGGTATTAAAGGTGGAAGTGCTGCAGGACGCAAGCTGATTGAAAATGTGAAGCTGTTCTCGCATTTGGCGAATGTCGGTGACTCCAAGTCATTGATTATCCACCCTGCAAGCACAACACATGCACAGCTGTCGGATGAAGAGCAAACCACAGCAGGAGTAACTCCGGAATTGCTCCGCTTATCGATTGGTACGGAATCTATTGATGATATTATTTATGATCTGGAACAGGCCATTGCCGCCAGTCAACAATAGAACAATGAAGTTCAAGGAAGGCATCTGCTGCTATGCGGCGATGCCTTTTTTTGTGATTTAATAAGGCTAATTATTCATATGATTTGGCAACGCTTGCATATTTCATGGGAGGTTCCCGTATTTATAAGTGTGGTAATAAGATGTCGGTGGCATGATGTTTATTTACTAGGCGTACCGGCAGCAATCCAAAGATAAAAGGTGGGTGCGAAGATGAAGGGTGAACGTCAGCAGGATGGTTTTCGGAGTAGTGAAGAGCGCCCGTTCAAGTTCATGTATAAGGCCGGTGATCGGGCTGTTGGGATGGAAATGAGTCAAGCCGGATCCGTTGCCTCCGCTGCCGCAGAATTTATCACCGGAGTAGAGCAGAAGGATGTCGTAGAACCTTTGAACCGTTCTTATTTTAAGCGCCCTGGAGAACAGTCGGCTTTCTTAGTGCTGCGTGAAGGACGAGAAGAACGTGAAGAGCGCCCTACTGCAAGAGAAGGAACAAGATCCGTTCAAGCTGGACCTTGTCTGATACGAAGTGAGGAATGGCTGCTTGAACCTGAATTGTTCTGTCTTTATGAGAACTGGTTATCCAGTGAAGATGAGCTGCAGGCTAATCGAATGCTGCAGCGGATTTATTATCGATTGCAGGCAGCGACCACAGCGCTGCTGGAATCGCCGGATGGTGAATGGGCAGCGCTCACCCTGCTGCATCCAGAGGAGCTTGCGGCGCAGCCCGCAAAGCTCACCGCGCTTCAGGACGCGCAGCTCGAAGCGCTTTTTACTGCGGTGGCGGAGAGCCAGCGGCAAGGCGGCGATTGCCGCCTTGACCTGCTGGTCGCCTACACCGCAAGCGGAGCCGAATTCGCCGCAAAGCGCGAATTCATCGAGGTCGTGGCCGATCAGACACTCGGCCACGCTTATGCGGCGGCGTGCCGCATCGGGGCGCTGATCGCGCCCGAAGTGGAGCCCTCCGCCGCCGCGGAAATCGCGCGCATCGCCGATTTCCTAGTGCTCGACGGCGCGGCGAGCGAGCTCGCCCCGGAAGGGGCCGCCGCAGAGGGCTTCACCCTGGCGGCGGGGGAGATCCTTGCCGCCGTGCGGAGCGTGAAGCCGGCAGCGGTAGTTCTCGCCGCGGGGACTCCGGCGGCGTCGGCTTTGGCCGATCTGTATCAGATCGGCCTCAGCGGGATCTTTTGCAGCGCAGGTCAGCGGACCGAAGCGCTGCTTAGAGCAGCCTGTCTGATCTGGATCGCCAGGCAGCAGGAAACACTGGATACTGCCGCCGGTGGAAGGCAGTAGGACAACAACGAAGCGGCTGTCACATAAGCCACTTTCTCTTCTAAATAAGACGATACGTTTCATTTAGAATCGATAAAAAGACAAAAGAGCAGTGATTCTGCCGTTATTGGAGAATCACTGCTCTTCGTTATTGAATGATCACTGTAATTTATTGTTGGGAGATCTTCTTCAACAGAGCTTTTAGATAAAATTCGCCACTAAACGGGCAGCTAACACATATTCTGAAATAAATGGCGTTTAGCTGAATAGATAGGCTTTACTTTTTAATTCCTGGTGGTATGATTAAAATATAAGTTGCACTAAGGAAATATAGTTGTACTATTGCAACAATGATTATCATTCTCACTACCTATAGTTATCAATCATGCTGTCCCGGCTAAGCCGGGGCAGCATGTGTCATTTTAGGGGTCTTAATAATGGCTCTCATTCTCACTTGGCAGAAGCAAAACTCCACAAAACAGAGCGTATGCTCACGAACTAAGTTTTGTTTCGAAGAAAAACCAATGAAGTTAGGCTCCACAAAACAAAGCGTATGCTCACAAAGCAAGTTTTGTTGCGAAGTAGAGTCAATGAAGTAAAACTCCACAAAACTTTAAAGGACGGCGATTATTATGCAAGCAACATCAAAACATTTACCCAAGCAGTCATCTATCTCTGGCAGCATGAAGAAGCCAGGCGCTCCAAAGCGCCGGTTCGATCCGCGTGCCATGCTCAGCAATTCTGAAATGCAGGCTGCTCTGGGCAGCGGACTGCTTATGCTTTTTGCTTGGTCAGTTGGTGGATGGTCAGAAATTCTTTCCATAGCGCTCTATGTCATTTCTTATACGATTGGTGGCTGGAACAAGGCAAAGGAAGGCGTAGAAACGCTCGTCAAAGAACGAGATCTCGATGTGAATCTATTAATGATTGCAGCCGCACTAGGCGCAGCTTCCATTGGATACTGGAATGAAGGTGCTATGCTTATTTTCATTTTTGCACTCAGTGGAGCATTAGAGAGTTATACGATGGAACGTAGTAAAAAGGATATTTCCTCGCTGATGGCACTTAAACCGGCTACGGCTATGCGCATTGAAAAAGGAAGTATGAATGAGGTTAATATTGACCAGCTGGTGATCGGAGATCTGCTGCTTGTGCGCCCGGGAGATTTGATTCCGGCAGACGGCAAGGTATATCGGGGGGAATCAGCAGTAGATCAGGCTTCCATTACGGGAGAATCGGTTCCTGTAGAGAAATGTGCCGGTAGCGAGGTTTTTGCAGGCACTGTGAATGGAGAAGGCCCCCTTTATATTGAGGTAACGAAAGCAGCTGAGAACACCCTTTTTGCTAAAATCATCAAAATGGTAGAAGAGGCAGAGACGGAAGTTCCTAACTCCCAGCGTTTTATTAAAAGACTAGAAGCCATCTATGCACGGGTTGTCGTAGCCTCGACAGTGGCACTGATTATCCTTCCACCGTTTTTGCTGGACTGGAGCTGGAGCGCAACCTTCTATAAAGCGATGGTCTTTCTAGTAGTAGCATCACCTTGCGCTTTGGTCTCTTCCATTATGCCAGCGATGCTGTCAGCCATCTCCAAAAGTGCGCGAAAAGGGGTTCTGTTTAAAGGCGGGGTCCATCTGGAAAATATGGCACGCACAACGGTTGTGGCATTCGATAAGACAGGGACGCTTACAGAGGGAACTCCTCAGGTAACTGATTTTATTGCAGGTGAAGGCTACAGTCGGCAAGAGTTGCTAACGGTTAGCGCATCCATTGAGCATATGTCCCGTCATCCACTGGCGGAAGCGATTGTGCGTAAAGCAGAAGAGGAAGGTTTAGCGCTACTGGGAGTAGAAGACAGTAAAACCATCACAGGTTGGGGAATTGAAGGTCAAATCGACGGACATCTCTGGAGAATAGGAAAGTCTAATTTGCTCGATGAGCTGACTCCATCTTCTATGAATCCTGAACTAGAGCATTGGAAACTTAAGCGGCAGCAGTTGGCTGAAGAAGGGAAGACCGTCTCCATCATTCTGGACGGTGAGCAAATTGCCGGAATGATTGCTTTACAGGATACGGTTCGCCCACAAGCAGAAGCCGCAGTGCGTAAGCTGCAGGAGCTTGGGATTAAAGTGGCAATGCTTACCGGTGACCGTGACGCTACAGCTCAGGTTATTGCAGGTACAACTGGAGTGGATATGGTATTTGCCGATCTATTACCGGAGGATAAAGTGAAGCATATCAAAGCACTACGTGAAAAGTATGGTCACGTTGTTATGGTTGGTGATGGTGTGAATGATGCACCTGCTTTGGCGACAGCAACCGTAGGCATGGGGATGGGTATGAAAGGAAGCGGCGCAGCACTTGAAATAGCCGATGTAGTGCTTATGAATGATAATATAGAAGAGATCGCTTCAACCATATCATTGGCGCGTCGTTCGCAGCGTATTGTGAAGCAAAATATGATTTTTGCTGTGACTGTGATTGCAGTGCTTATGATCAGCAACTTTGTGCAAGGGATCGCACTTCCTTTTGGCGTGATAGGGCATGAAGGCAGTACGATATTAGTGATTCTAAATGGACTAAGATTATTGCGATAATATTTTTTAAAATTAAATTGTTCACAAAATAGTTTCGGAACTTGGGAGTCTGGCATATTGACATATTTGCTTTCAGTTATCATAATTAACACTACATTATAATTATTTTAAATAAGAAGCGACGTCATTGCCGTTTAGCTCAAGGAGGACATAGATATGTATAAATCAATAATTGTTGGTACTGGACCGGCAGGATTAACCGCCGCTATCTATTTGGCTCGTGCCAATTTGAACCCACTAGTCATCGAAGGACCTCAACCCGGTGGACAATTAACCACAACTACAGAAGTGGAGAATTTCCCTGGATTTCCTGAAGGAATCATGGGCCCTGACTTGATGGATAATATGCGTAAACAAGCTGAACGTTTTGGTGCAGAATTCCGTACGGGCTGGGTGAACAGTGTAGAACTTGGAGAGCGCCCTTTTAAGCTGAATGTTGAAGGAATGGGTGTTCTTACTACAGATACATTGATCATTTCCACAGGCGCTACAGCAAAATACCTCGGTATCCCAGGGGAGCAAGATAACGTAGGACGCGGTGTGAGCACCTGCGCAACCTGTGACGGATTTTTCTTCCGTAATAAAGAGATCGTGGTTGTTGGTGGCGGAGATTCCGCACTTGAGGAAGCAGGTTTCTTGACTCGTTTTGCTTCCAAAGTGACTTTGGTGCACCGTCGTGGAGAATTGCGTGCTTCGAAGATCATGCAGGATCGTGTACGCGCTAATGTTAAAGTAGACTGGAACTTGAACCGTACTCCTCTGGAAGTGACTTCGAGCGAAAGAGGCGTCAATGGACTAAAAGTGCTTAACAATGAGACTGGTGAAGAAGAAATCATCGAAGCAAGCGGCGTGTTTGTTGCGATTGGCCACCACCCTAATACCTCTTTCTTAGGTGGACAGATCACAACCAATGCGGATGGCTATATCATGACGAACCCAGGCACTTCCGAAACTAATATCCCAGGTGTGTTCGCATGTGGTGATGTACAGGATACTCGTTACAGACAAGCGATTACTGCAGCAGGTAGTGGATGTATGGCAGCTATGGATGCTGAGAAATATATCGAAAGCTTAGAGCACAGTGCAGTTATTCTATAATTTGGTTTGAAAAACCCTCATTGCTACAATTGATATCATCACTGTATTTCTTTTATAGGAGGTCATACCATGGAGAATGTAATTGTATATACCTCAACAAATTGCCCGCATTGCCGTCAGGTGAAGAGTTTTTTAAGCGAAAAAGGCGTATCCTACGAAGAACGCAATGTCGAGCAGAACGATGATTTTGCGCAGCAAGTATGGGACATGGGAGTGAGGGCTATTCCTGTAACTGTAATCGGTGAGCATAAAATTGTTGGCATGAACAAAACTCAGTTCGACAAAGCACTCGCGACTGTTTAAAAATATAAGAATTTATATGCTGCACAACTATAATATCCTTATATTTCTACGAAGAACCGATGTCGTCTTAATAGGACGATAAAGTCGTTTCTTCTTGTTAAATAAGATTTGCGTAAGGAAATTGTAATGGGCCGCTTCCGATTAGGAGGCGGTCTTTTTTGAAATATAAGAAAGTATAAAATATCTGCGAGCTTTAGCATACAAAAAATAGTCTGACGCATCTGTGCGCAGACTATTTTTATGAAAGTAGATCTAGAAGTAGAGTTTAGGTTTGAGTGAAAGATGTAATGAGCTGAAATAGTACGTATACAGCAGCGCCGCTGCCAATAAGAATAAATCCTGATTTCTTTTTAGCTTGAAAAAAACGGAGCACGCCGAGGCTGATCAAAGGGGCAATAATGAGCAGAAAAAGCAACACAGTGATGAACATCTGTGCCGAGATATCAGACGTATCAACATAGGTCATGGACTCGCTCTCCATTTCAAAAAAGGGGTTGTAGTGATAAATGTCACACTAGCTTGACCTTTATTATATAGGATTTCTGTTCTTTTTACTGCACTTTTGATTCACTCAAATGCGTCAATTTTACGTCAATTATTTCAAAATATAAGAATGTATATGTTCCACGCTATAAATTATTCTTATATTTCTCACATAAACGCTTCGCTTACCGTTATGGATTATAGGGTCACCCGAATATCGCCCAGGAAATGCATAACAGCAGAGAAACCTGCGCCGATCATCGTTCCACGGCTGCCGAGCTTAGAGAATGTAATTTCGAGTTGCTGCTTATGGTAAGGAAGAGTACGCTCAGCTACAACCCGACGCAGCGGTTCGCCTAGCCATTCTTCAGCCTCAGACAATGCCCCACCGATCACAATAAGCTCTGGATTGAAGCTATTGATTAGATTGGTCACCCCGATACCGAGATATTCACCCATCGTTGAGAAGTGATGCAGGGCGTCTTCTTGCCCGCCGGCTGCAAAGCGAACCAGCTCTGGCGTAGTATGGGCAGGGAGGGAGAGATCGGGATTATCATAAGTTTTCTCAGAGGCATATAACTCCCAACAACCACGACTCCCGCAACTGCAAGGCTTGCCTTGTGCTTCAATCGTCATATGTCCGGTTTCGCCGGCATATCCTCTTGCACCCTTGTACAGCTCCCCACCAATAATAATTCCAGATCCAATCCCTGATCCCGCACTGATGTAAAGGAGATGCCTTACCTCTCGTGCCGCTCCAAAGTTGAGTTCACCCTGTGCACCCGCGTTCGCTTCGTTATCAATGGTGACAGGAACGGAAAATTCAGCTTCGAGTATCGCTCGCAGCTCGACCATTTCCCAGCCAAGGTTGGGAGCGAAGAGTACAACACCATTTTCATCCACCATCCCGGGGACACCTACTCCGATGCCGACGATGCCGTAAGGGGATTCTGGGGCGTTGATAATCAAGCCTGAGATAAGTTTTTTCATTTGTTCCAGAACGTAAGGGAAATCATGGTTTTCTAAAGAGAAATCGCTTTCGTAAAGAATGCCCCCGCTCAGATCACATAAGACCGCTGTTAGCTGCTTTACCCGTAATTCTATGCCGATTACACTACCAGCCATCGTGTTAAAATGCAGCATTAACGGTTTGCGGCCACCGCTTGATTCCCCAGGTCCGACTTCAGTTACCAATTCTTGCGTGCACAGCTCGGCTACCAAATTGGACACAGTAGCTTTATTCAGTCCGGTCATCTCTGAGACCTTCGCGCGCGAGAGTGGAGAGTGTCTTCGAATGGTATGTAGTACAATCGATTTATTTATTTTTTTGACCAGCGCTTGGTCTCCAGTAACCTTCACAAATCACACATCCTTCTTAAATTATAAGAAAGTATAAGCTTCACGGTATACTTTCTCCTTATAATTCTCGCATAAACGCTTACCGTCCTTAAAAGGACGCTAAAGGCGTTTAGCTTGGCATAGTTCCCATTTGTTGTATGCCACTTAGTCTAGAGTGATGTGCTGCAAATTGCAATACGTAGCGTCCAGAGGAAATTTTCCAACAGGGATCTCCTATATTTGGGAAGAGGAGAGAGGAGGCTAGACAGGGTCCCAAAAAATGGACAAAAAAAACTTATTAAAACTTTGTTTAACCAATATACAAAGTCCAAAAGATGTGTTAAGATGATCCTGTAAACGCTTGCGGGCGAAGCACAAATTGAGGAGGATTACACAATGGCTTATTTTGAGACAGTGAACAAAATCTCTTACGAGGGAAGCCGTTCCACCAACCCTTTCGCATTTAAATTTTACAATCCTAAAGAAGTCGTAGCCGGCAAAACTATGGAAGAACATCTGAAATTTGCAATGGCTTATTGGCATACATTAACTGCTGGCGGTTCTGATCCGTTTGGCGCTGAAACAGCAATTCGCAGCTGGAACAAATTGAACGGTCTGGACAAAGCTAAGGCTCGCGCTGAAGCAGCATTTGAATTTATGGACAAGATGGATCTCCCTTACTTCTGCTTCCATGATGTAGACATCGCACCAGAAGGCGCATCTTTGCGTGAATTCTACAGCAACATCGACACCATCGTTGATATCCTTGAACAAGGCATGAAGACTTCCGGCAAGAAATTGCTGTGGAATACAGCTAATATGTTCACTAACCCACGTTATATGCACGGTGCAGGTTCTACACCTAACGCTGATGTTTTCGCACATGCAGCAGCACAAGTGAAGAAAGGTCTGGAAGTTGGTAAACGTCTGGGCGCTAGCAACTATGTATTCTGGGGCGGTCGTGAGGGTTACGAAGAATTGCTGAATACAGATATGGGTCTTGAACAAGACAACATTGCTCGTCTGTTCAGCATGGCTGTAGATTACGCTAAGGAAATCGGCTTTGACGGTCAATTCCTGATCGAGCCTAAACCAAAAGAGCCTACGAAACATCAATATGATTTCGATGCAGCAACAACGATCTCTTTCTTACAAAAATACAACCTCGACAAGCACTTCAAGCTGAACCTTGAAGCTAACCATGCTACGCTTGCAGGTCATACTTTTGAACATGAGCTTCGTGTAGCTCGTATCAACGGCATGCTCGGATCGCTTGATGCTAACCAAGGTGATACATTGCTCGGATGGGATACAGATGAATTCCCAGTTAACATCTACGATGCAACACTTACACTGTATGAAGTACTCAAGAATGATGGTCTTGGCAAAGGCGGAATCAACTTTGACTCTAAAGTACGTCGTCCTTCCTTTGAGCCTGAGGATCTGTTCCTAGCACATATCGCTGGTATGGATACTTATGCAAAAGGCTTGAAGGTAGCTGCTAAATTGATCGAAGATCGCGTATTCGAAGATTTCGTTGAAAAACGTTACAGCAGCTTCAATGAAGGCGTTGGTGCGGACATCGTATCCGGCAAAGCAACTCTGGCTTCCTTGGCTGAATATGCATTGAACAATGAGAACCCGCGTCCTAACCAATCCGGACGTCAAGAATACCTGAGAGCTACACTTAACCAATACATCTTGGCTGAGTAGTCTTTACAGGGAGCTTGAAGCTTAGGCTTTGAATCCAGTTTGAACAAATGCAACGGGGGTTGCTGAAGAGAGCATTCTTCGGCAGCCCCCTTTTTGTACAAAGATATTCTAGAAACGCTCATAAAACTAAGTGGATGCTTACGAAGCGAGTTTTATTCGGAGTATTTCAACGAAGTAAGCGCTCATAAAACTTTTAGGAGGTCAACAATGAAATACGTTATAGGTGTAGATTTGGGCACTAGCGCAGTGAAGACTGTTCTAGTGGACCCACAGGGCAAGGTGGCTTTTGAGCATTCCGAGTCCTACCCGCTAAGCAGACCGCAGCCGAACTGGAGCGAACAAAATCCTGAGGACTGGGTAAAAGGCACGCTGGTCAGTCTTCGTCGTCTGATTGAAGTATCGGGCATAGACCCATCACAAGTTGATGGTCTTAGCTTCTCCGGGCAAATGCACGGATTGGTACTAGTGGATAAGGAAGGGCAAGTGCTTCGTCCGGCCATTCTTTGGAATGATACTCGTACTACTGCACAGTGCAGAAGAATAGAGAAGACGCTCGGAGCAAAGCTTATTGAGGTTGCTAGAAACCGTGCACTGGAAGGCTTCACACTTCCTAAAATTCTATGGGTACAAGAGAATGAACCTGAGGTATTATCACAAGCGTATCAGTTCCTGTTGCCAAAAGACTATGTGCGTCTCCGGTTGACCGGTGATTATGCGATGGATTATTCCGATGCTGCAGGAACGCTTCTATTAGATGTAGGTTCTAAAACGTGGAGTGCTGAAGTTGCTGAAGCTTTTGAACTGCCGCTTTCCCTTTGTCCTAGACTGGTAGAGTCCTTTGAGCAGACAGGAACGTTATTGCCGGATATTGCGGAAGCGTCAGGTCTTTTATCTTCAACAAAGGTATTTGCTGGTGGTGCGGATAATGCATGCGGGGCTCTTGGAGCAGGTGTCCTTGGTGAAGGCCGGACGATGTGCAGTATTGGTACATCTGGTGTAGTTCTTTCCTATGAGAGCAACAAAGACTTGAATCTCGAAGGCAAAGTCCATTTCTTCAACCATGGTGAAAAAGATGCCTACTATATCATGGGCGTTACTCTAGCGGCTGGTCATAGCCTTACATGGTTCAAAGAAACCTTTGCGGCAGACAAAAGCTTTGATGAATTGCTAAGTGGAGTAGCTTCCATTCCAGCGGGTAGCGGCGGACTGCTCTTTACACCTTATATCGTAGGGGAACGTACACCACATCCAGATGCGAATATTCGCGGAAGCTTTATTGGTATGGATTCAGGGCATACGTTGACACATTTTACACGTTCTGTATTAGAAGGCATTACCTTTTCGCTACGTGAATCTATCGAGATTGTACGTGATTCAGGTAAAGAGATTACAGAAATCATTGCGATCGGTGGCGGGGCTAAAAATGAGGCATGGCTCCAGATGCAAGCAGATATTTTCAATGCATCCATCGTGAAGCTTGAAAGTGAGCAAGGTCCGGCTATGGGAGCAGCGATGTTGGCAGCTTACGGTAGCGGTTGGTTCACATCACTTAGTGCATGTGCAGAAGCTTTCATCCGTCCTGCGGATGTATATAAACCAGATCCGAAGCAAGCGGCAATCTATGACGGCTTATTTAACCTCTATCAGGAAGTCTACGGTCAGACCCGCGAACTGAATAACAAGCTGGCAGCGTACCGCCAATAATTAAGGACGCCGAAAGGTTTATGCTTGATATGTCTGATAAAAAAGGTCTTTCGCATATGGCGAAGGACCTTTTTATGACCATCACGTTTATTGATCTAAGGATAGGCTGTATTCGAAGTTGTTGCCGTTCCTATTTTTCTTCTGTAAAGTATGGGGTATCTCCAGGGCAGCGTTAAACTCTGCATGAGATAGTGAAGGTTTCGGGGGGCGGAAGGCCATGTTCCAATGGATTGTTAAGCTGTTGAATGACATCAAAATCCGCAATAAGCTGTTGCTTGCTTTTTTACTTACTACGTTACTTCCGGTATTACTGGTAGGCGGTTATCTTACGTTTGAGATGAGGACCATGGCGTTTCAGAGCGCACTGGAACAAGCTTCAATCAACGTAGATCGGGTAAAGAAAAGAACAGAAGAAGTCATCGGTGTATCTCAAGATATCGCATATCGCTTGAGCAATGATGCACGGTTGAAGAGACTTGCCATACGTCAGTATGTTAGCACTTATGATGTGGTGGAAGCTTACCGCGATTACTCGGATATGCGTGAGTATCTAAGGTTGTATAAAGATATATCCAACATTCGCTTATACACTGACAACGCTACGCTGCTTAATAACTGGGAGCTGATTAATCCTTCACCTGAGATTAAGGAGAGCCAGTGGTATCAGAGAGCACAGCGGTACGATAGTCTTGTCGGTTGGGAATATATCGAAGATGAGCGTGATAAGCGGAATTATTTAAGTCTTGTTCGCAAAATCGAGCTGGAGGGCTCCAGTAAGATCGGTGTACTCGTTATTAATGTGAACAGTCAGCAGCTTGCATCCATTCTAAGCCAGGAATCTTTTGATACCATGATCGTCGATGATCAAGACAATATCATTGCAGCGAACCGGAAAGATCGGACAGGTAAAAAGCTGGTGGATGTTTCTTTTGACACGAAGCTCTTGGGTCAGGGAAGTGGAAGCTATGAAGCGGTAGTAGATGGTGAAGCTTCCAAAATTGTGATCGAGGAGCTTAAACCACAAGCCAGCCGAAATGCACTACGAATTATATCTGTTTTTTCGATTGAAAGTATAGTTAAAGAACCCAATCAAGTGATTAAGCTTTCGATTACTGTGGTTGCGATAAGTGTTTTATTGGCCTTTTTAATTATATATAGCTTCTCCTCGTTGTTTTCGCGACGATTGCTGCATTTAAGCAGACATATTAACCGAGTCAGTACTGGGGATTTTGATACGACATTAAAGATTGATGGCAAGGATGAAATCGCCCTGTTAGCTCGTCAATTCAATTCCATGGTACGCAGCATTAATGATTTGATGTATGAGGTACAGGAATCCAATGCTCAGAATAGTCTGCTGGAACAGAAACAAAATGATATACGATTCAAAATGCTGGCCAGCCAGATTAACCCGCATTTCTTATTCAATGCACTAGAAGCGATTCGGATGGAAGCTCACATGAAGGGGCAAGTGGAAATTGCCCGTGTGGTACGTCTTCTAGGTAAAATGATGCGCAGTAACCTGGAGGTAGGCCGAAGTAAAATTTTGCTTAGTCAGGAATTAGAAGTGGTACGTTGTTACTTGGATATTCAGCAATTCCGTTATGAGGAGAGGTTGAAATATCAATTTACTATAGACCCTGCCGTTGAATCTCTTTATATGCCCCCGCTTCTTATTCAGCCACTTGTTGAGAACGCAGTAATCCACGGACTGGATAATAAGATGGAAGGTGCATTTGTGACGGTGGAAGTTGTACAAGTTGGGGATCATGCTAAATTTACGATTACAGATAACGGAGTAGGAATATCTCCAATTCAGCTGGAGGAATTACTGAACACGCTTGAGCGTAAGGAAGAGCGTGAAGGTGAGCGAATTGGACTTCGTAATGTACATGACCGGCTAAAACTATCCTACGGCGCAGAATATGGGCTAACGATTGAAAGTAGACCTAATGTAGGAACGGTTATTTTCTTCTGCATACCAATGGAGGACAACAATCTATGATAAAAGTGATGATTGTCGATGATGAGCCGAAGCTACGGGAAGGACTTCGAAGTCTGATCCCATGGGAGAAGCTCGGTTATACGGTGGTAGCTACAGCAGCTAATGGCTTGCAAGCACTTGAAAAGTATCATACCTTCTACCCGGAGCTGATCGTTGCTGATATTCGTATGCCTGGAATGGACGGTCTGGAAATGATTAGTGAGCTTCGTAAAGAAGGCTCGGAAAGTCATGTGCTCATCTTAAGTGGACATGCTGATTTTGAATATGCTAAGCGGGCGATTGGATATCGGATCGACGGCTATTTGCTGAAGCCAGTGGATGAGGATGAGATGATCGTATGTCTGGAACAGCTACATGAAACGATCGAGCAGGAGCAACGGTTCAGTGACTGGAATGAGGAGGAGCCCGCTCGCAATAGGGAAACTTTACTCCGAGCGCTTCTGCAGCCAACTTCAGAGGAAGAACTGGAGGAGGACCTTAGCAGACATGTGGATGCGCTAGGACTCGATCAGGGGAATTATGAAGTCATTCTCATTGAATTAAGAAAAACAGCTGGTGCAAATGATGAGGATCTCCGGGGAATCAAAACAGTAATGGAACAGCATTTTAGTAATCATCCTAATGCATCATTCTTTACATTGTCACAGTATTTGGGCATTCTCATGAAGGATCCGGACCAGAGCGCGAGCAAGCGGGAAGAATTATATAAGGGATTATCTGCAGTGATAGAACCAAAGGGTTACGACTTCATTGCAGTAGCGGGGGGAGTAGTACCTCGACCTGAAATGGTGGGAGAATCGTTTAATTCAGCACGTGAACTGTTAAGACGTTCCTTCTTCTTCAAAAAGGGGATCATCATCAGTACAGATCCTTCAGGATTTCTGATGGAGATGAAGGAGAAGACTGAAGAGGATCAGGAGACGGAGAGTCGTCTGCTGCTTGCAGTAGAAACCGGAAGTCTGAGCGCGATTCGACCGATAGTGCTGACTATCTGTGCTGAACTTGTATCTGCGGGCAGCGACGAATTGCGAATTAAAGAGACCTTTGTGAGACTCCTTAGTACTGTCCTGGCCCGTCTGGAGCCTACATATCCGGAAATTCGCACCTATGCAGCAGAGCATTCCCCTCCAATAGGGGAGCTTTATCAAAGTTATTATTTGTCTGATTTGCAGGATCAGGCTGTCTCATTTCTCGAAGAAATTGCGGGTCAGATGACCAGTGGTCGTGGAAATGAAATTAAGAAAATTACAGAAATAATCAACCGTCGCTACAATGAGAACCTAAAGCTGGAGACCTTATCCGAGTTATTCTGCTACAACAGCGCTTACCTCGGTAAAATGTTCAAGAACACCACAGGAGAATACTTCAATACGTACGTGGATAAAGTCCGGATTGAGAAGGCTAAGGAATTTCTGACGCAAGGGATGAAAGTATACGAGGTGGCCGAGAAGGTAGGGTATATGAACCCCGATTATTTCAACGCTAAGTTCCGTAAATATGTAGGAATCTCACCAACTTCTTATCGAAAAAGCATCTAAGGATGGTGTAGTGTTCTTGTTTGATATACCTGCGGCTGTGGATCAGATGTTTTTCTGACCACAGCCCGCAGGTCTTTTTTTTTCTACTCCCACCAATTGTACGTGGTGAAGTATTAATGTAGTTAAATAGACACCTGCTTAAGCTTATGCGGGTGGAGGGCTAATGCATTTTCATTAGAATCAGGGTTCTAAACATCTGCTGGTTAAGGAGCGAAGAGGGATTTTTGAAACTGTAGAAGCGTTGAAAGCTTCTAATTTTAAATTGGTGACTGGTAGAAGAACGAAGAGGAATATTTGGAACTGTAGAAGCGGAGCGTTCGCCTTTATCCTCGGATTTCTACCGCGAGAAGCGGTTCAAATCAGGAAATCTGAGGATAACAGCGATCGGAAGTCCAAATATTCCGCGTAGTGGCTGGTTACCAGAAGCCTAGTTAGAAATTTCGAAGAACCAGCGATCAAAAGTTCGAATATTCCTCGTAGTGACTAATATCCAGCAAGCAAAGTGTTTTTAGGAGTCCAATCCAAAGAATAATGCAAACGCCAGCAGCATTAGCCCCCCTGTGTCGAGGAGCGAAATGAGAATTCACCCCGGACAAAAATCTCTAATTTTCACCTGATTTTAAGTCGAATTTATAGGGTACTGCAATCGCTTACAAAGTTTTAGAATTAAGGCATAGAGAGGAGGGGCTTTATGAAAGCGGACACAGTAACTGCTCAAATCCCGCCGGACACCCGAATGCGCAACAAAAAGCCTGCTTCAGGAGGACGGTTTTGGAGAAGCTTTAAGAATCAAAAGTATTTGTGGCTGATGTCGATACCTTTTGTAATATGGGCATTCGTCTTCAGTTATCTCCCATTATGGGGCTGGACGATGGCTTTTCAAAAGTACAAGCCCGCACGTGGCTTTTTTGAACAAGAATGGGTAGGTTTTGAACACTTTAAGACATTGTTCAGTGACTCGCAATTCCTTCTGGCGCTACGTAATACGCTGGCGATGAGTGGAATGGGCTTGGTCGCAGGCTTTATCTTTCCGATAACGTTTGCAATATTGCTCAATGAATTGCGTCTTGGATTTTTTAAACGTTTTGCTCAGACCGTCTCGTATTTGCCTCACTTTGTATCATGGGTGGTTGCAGCGGGAATTGTAACTAAAATGTTATCTAGCGAAAATGGTCTTGTAAACGATCTCTTGTTAACAATTGGATTTATAGATTCACCTATCCAGTTCATGGCTCAGGGCCATCTCTTCTGGGGAATCGTTACTTTATCAGATGTGTGGAAAGAAACCGGATGGAATGCGATTATCTACCTTGCGGCCATCTCGGGTATTGGACCTGAACTGTACGAAGCGGCCCGAGTAGACGGTGCCAGCAGGCTCCGCCAGGTATGGCATATCACCCTTCCAGGTATCCGGCCGACCATTACAGTGCTACTCATTATGTCGATTGGTAATTTGCTGAATATCGGCTTTGAGAAACAATTCTTGCTTGGAAATAACCTCGTTACCGACTACTCTCAGGTGCTGGATCTGTACTCTCTGAAATACGGACTAGGCATGGCGAGATATTCCTACGGTACCGCGATCAATATATTCAACTCAGTGATCAGTGTAATCCTGCTGTTTACGATTAATGGAATCTTCAAGCGTACAACTAAAGAGAGCCTTCTGTAACACAGAAGGCCCTTCTACCAATCGTGGCTGCAATATTGCCCTTTTCATGAAAGGAGAGCGTTACAGTGGGAAACACAGCTATCACCGGAAAGTCGTGGTCAGACCGGATCTTTGACTTCATAGTGTACTTTGTAATACTGTTCGTGGTTGTAATCACGATCTATCCGTTTCTGAATGTGCTTGCTATCTCGCTGAATGATTCAGTGGATAGTGTGCGCGGCGGCATCACCATTTATCCTCGGGAATTTACCTGGGACAATTACTTAAAAATCTTCAGTTTCGCAGGGCTGATCACCGGGTTTAAAATATCCGCTTTGCGGACAGTCGTCGGTACTTTGTTCGGTCTGATCAGTGCCTCGATGCTAGCATTTACGATCAGCCGTCCTGATTTTGCAGGCCGCAAGTTCGTCTCCACATTCTTGGCGATGACCATGTATATCTCTGGAGGAATGATTCCAATATACATGCTAATCAAGGATCTCCATATGATGAACAGCTTTGCAGTCTATGTATTACCTGGACTGGTTAGTGCCTTTAACGTCTTCGTCATCCGCTCCTTCATTGACGGACTGCCGTATGCACTGCAGGAATCGGCGAAGCTGGATGGAGCGAATGATTTTACCATTTACTGGCGTGTCATCCTGCCGCTGATGAAGCCGGCCCTAGCAACAATCGCACTGTTCCTAGCGGTAGGTCAATGGAATGCATGGTTTGATACGTATTTGTATAATGGTTCAAGCCCTCATCTGACAACATTGCAATATGAACTGATGAAGGTTCTGCAGAGTACAACCAGTGGTAATGGTGGCGATTACCGCTCAAACATTGCTTCTCTAGCTTCGAATCAGGTCTCGCCAGAGTCTATCAAGATGGCGATTACGATTGTCGTAACCGTGCCAATTTTGTTGGTGTATCCGTTCATTCAGAAATATTTTGTTCAAGGTATGACACTTGGCGCTGTGAAGAGCTAATCACAGCTAATAGGGGAGCATAGTCTCCCCTAAGCTTTAAGAGTGTTTTGTATCCGTTTTCTTTTCTTGTGGGAAGTTTTGGGATAAGTATTAACAGGATTTATCTGTGATACGATAGATAAACAATTTTAAGGAGGGTTTATGTAATGGGGAATAATAGAAAAATAAAAGCTAAAGCAACGGCACTTACACTTACTTCTATTATGATGCTCGGCATGCTCGCAGGTTGTGGTGGAAACAACGGCAATAATGCAGCTGGAGATGCAGCTGGAAATGCAACAAATAAGGGGAATGCGGCTAATTCGGCCAATGCGGTTGAGGATACTTCTCCGCTCACGATGACTTTCTTCAGTGCTGACCCTAACCCGAACTGGACAGGCATGCAAGATGAAGTAGGTAAAGTGATTACGGAAAAAACAGGAGTTACCTTGAATGCTGAATACGCGGTTGGTGACCCTGCTCAGAAAGTAGCGTTGATCGCAGCAAGCGGTGATTATCCGGATCTGATCAGTGCCAAGACCGACGTAAGCAAGCTGGTGGATGCAGGCGCAATGCTTGATCTGACAGATCTGATTGAAAAATATGCTCCGAACATCAAAAAAGTATTAGGCGAAGAAGGCATGAAACGCTCACGCTACAGTGACGATGACCACGCGATCTATGCTATTCCTACGTATGCAGGTGTGGATAACAAATACTTTGATGCTGGCGGCGGATTTGAACTACAACACCGTGCTGTTAAAGAAGCGGGATATCCTGCAATTAAAACTGTCCAAGATTATGAGAACGTAATCAAGGCTTACCTGGAAAAACATCCAACTGATGAAAATGGTAACAAAAACATCGGTCTGACCCTAAATGCAGATGATTGGTACATGTACATTACAGTAACTAACCCAGCATTCACTACTACAGGCTCTCCTGATGATGGAGAATATGCAATTGATATCGACACACAAGAAGTAACTTATCACTTCCGTCGTCCTGCCGAGAAAGAATATTTCCGCTGGCTCAACCATATGAACGATATCGGATTGCTTGACCCGGAAAGCTTCGTTCAAAAGTATGATCAGTACAAAGCTAAAATCGCTACCGGCCGTGTTATTGGTTTGATCGACCAAGACTGGGGTTATGGCGATGGAGAAAGAGCATTGAAAGCTGAAGGTAAGCTGGATCAAGGATACGGACACTATCCAGTAACCCTGTCTGAAGAGTACAAAGAAACTTCCTTCTGGCCTACAGGCTTTATGGGTGGTAACGGCATTGGGATCAGTGTAGATGCTAAAGATCCGGTACGTGCAATTAAATTCTTGGACTACTTAGCTTCCGATGAAGGTCAAGTATTGGTTAACTGGGGTATCGAAGGCAAGCATTACAACGTAGTTGACGGCAAACGCGTCATTCCTGAAGATGTGAACAACCGTAAATATAATGACACTACCAATTTCCAAAAAGAAACAGGACTTGGCAATGTCGGATCAAACTATGCTCTGCTTAGCGCTCACTATGGTGACGGCGTATTGGATCCAACTGGAAACTACTATACAACTCGTTTCCCTGAGCAAGTAACTGTAGGCTACAATGCAGTTGAAAAAGAAACACTTGCTGCTTATAAAGCAACAACTTGGAAAGACCTCTTCCCAAATGAAGATGAATTCAAAGTTAAACCTTGGGGCGCGGCATGGAACATCACGATTCCTGGGGATAGCGAAATTGTCGTTCTCGACAACAAGCTGAAGGATATCAGTTGGAAACGGATTCCTGAAGCCATCTTGTCCAAACCAGCTGATTTCGACAAAGTTTGGGATGCTTACATGGCTGAACTGGATAAAGCTGGTGTGACGAAAGCTGAAGATTTACGTGAAGAGCTGGTTAAACAACGCGTGAAACTTTGGAATGAGTAATTATTCCTGAAACACGGCTAATAAAATAAAAGCATGAAGATGGCGGGAAGTCCGAACGAAAGTCCGGGCTTCCCGCCGATTTCTTTTCATCTGTAATTATAGGATAGGAGGAATATACGTGGGAGAAAGTAAGAACACTGGGGTGCATGATCTCTGGTATAAGCAGCCGGCGGCTGAATGGGAAGAGGCACTGCCCGTGGGTAACGGCCGTTTGGGCGGTATGATCTTTGGCGGAACGGAAGAAGAACTAATTCAACTAAATGAAGACACCTTGTGGTCGGGCTTTCCGCGGGATACAGCTAATTATGAGGCGCTGCGTCATTTGGCTCCGGCCAAACAATTAGTGGCAGAGGGGAAATACAAGGAAGCGGAAGCACTAGTGGATGCCAAGATGTTAGGCAGACGGACTGAATCCTATCAACCGCTCGGAGACTTGCGAATGAAGTTCAATCTTGGTGGTCCTGTAGAGGATTATCAGAGGAAGCTTAATTTGGATCAAGCGCTTGCTACGGTATCCTATACTGCTGGGGATGTAAGGATTGTGCGCGAAGTTTTGGCCAGCAGACCAGATGAACTTATAGTCATTCATATCCGTGCAGAGGGGAAAGAGGGGCTGGGTATTTTGCCGGATTTCTCAGTGGATCTGACTTCGCCGCATCCTTTCCGACTAGAGATCACTCCGGATGGCGCGCTGATGATGACCGGTCGTGCTCCATCGCATGTGGCTGATAATTATGTAGGAGATCATCCGCGTGCCGTATTATACGAAGAGGGTCTTGGCATAAGTTTTGCCGCTGCAATGGAGATCCGTACAGATGGCGGCAAATGTAATGCTGAGAACGGCATGTTGTCGGTTTCAGGTGCGCGCTCCATTACGATCCGCCTAGCTGCCGCAACCGATTATGCCGGGTATGACCGGATGCCAGGAAGCGGCGGTAAGCTACCTTCGGAGTTGTGCCTAGAGCAATTGGCTTTGTCCTCTAATGGATATGCAGAGCTGAAGCAGCGCCATCTAGAGGATCATCAGTCCTTGTTCCGCCGCGTGGAGTTGACGCTTGCACCTTCGTCCTCCCGGATAGAGATTCCCACGGATGAGCGACTAGTACGGTATCAGGAGGGGCAGGCAGATTCTGCGCTAGAAGCGCTGCTGTTCCAGTATGGCCGCTACCTGATGATTGCTGGCTCACGACCGGGGACGCAAGCTCTGAATTTGCAAGGGATCTGGAATCCCTATCTTCAGCCGCCATGGAACAGCAATTATACGACTAATATAAACACTGAAATGAATTATTGGCCAGCCGAGTTATGCGGGTTGGGTGAATGCCACGAACCTCTAATCGATTTTATTACGGAGCTTAGTATGGCTGGCAGCCGTACAGCAAATATTCATTATGGCGCACGTGGCTGGACGGTGCATCATAATACAGATTTGTGGCGTATGACGTCTCCGTCAGACGGCAAGGCGATGTGGGCATTTTGGCCAATGGGAGGCGTTTGGCTCTCTCGCCAATTGTGGGAGCGTTACGCTTTCCGTCCAGATGAGGAATATTTGCGAAACACAGCTTATCCTTTGTTAAAGGGAGCCGCGTTATTTTGTCTGGATTGGCTGGTAGAGCTGCCTGATGGAAGCTGGACAACGGGTCTGTCTACCTCACCGGAGAATGTATTCTTGACTGCTGATGGCACGCCATGCAGTGTTTCAGCTGGCTCAGCTATGGATTTATCGCTGATCGCTGAGCTGTTCAGGCATTGCATTCAGGCTGCTGAGATTTTGAATACCGATGCCCAGCTGAGGCAGGAGCTACGCCAGAAACAGGAACGACTCGCTCATCCTGGGATTGCACCGGACGGACGTATTCGTGAATGGAATGAGGATTTTGCTGAACAAGAGCCTGGGCACCGCCATGTCTCTCATTTGTATGATTTATATCCTGGAAATGTAATTAGTCCTTCCTCCACACCAGAGCTAGCGGAGGCGGCAGCGTTATCGCTTAAGAAGCGCTTGGAAGGCGGGGGCGGACACACGGGCTGGAGTGCAGCCTGGCTACTTAATCTATATGCGCGTTTGAAGGATGGAGAGAGTGCGTATAGCTGTTTACGTCGTATTTTGCAAGATTCAAGTCTGCCGAATTTATTCGGTAATCACCCTCCATTTCAGATTGACGGTAACTTCGGAACTACGGCCGGAGTTGCTGAGATGCTCTTGCAGAGTCATCAGGAAGGGCTTGAATTATTACCCGCTCTTCCAGAAGAATGGTCTGAAGGTAGTGTGAAAGGCTTGGTAGCACGAGGCGGCTTTATCACAAATATAGAATGGAGCGAGGGGCGCTTAAAGAAGGCAGAACTGACCTCTACTCATGGACAGCTATGTAGAATTGTTAGTTGCGAGCCTTTACTCATTCAAAGACCAGATGGTTCACGAATAGGGATAGAGATGGAATTTGAAACTGTAATCGGAGAGACCTATATCATTACACCACTAAGCGAATAAAACACATCGGTCTAGCATATAGACTGTTCTCAGAGTAGAATTATTCTACAGGGAGCAGTCTTTTTTTGCCAAAACGCTCATTATCTATTAAATGGTGGGGTTCATTATAAGTCTATAGGAGCCGGAGGAACGGAATATATATGTGGAAAAAACGCTTCACATTAGTAAAGATCATTCTGGGAGGAGTGATTATATTCGCTGCTATTCCACCGATGATTTATTGGGGCTGGGGTAATGCTTATGCGGCATCGAGTTCCCCCACCCTTCGTTCTGTAAATGAAGTAGCGCAGAAGCTAACGGGTGCAATGAACAACCGCAGGGAGACCATTACTTTTACTTATGAGAGCAAAGCTTCAAATTTGAAAACGAAAATACAAGCGGCTCTGGATCAAGCGATGGCTAGTGACCCTTATTTGTATTACATTATAGACAGCTACGGGTATACTTATCGAGGAAGCGCAAGCTCTGTAAAAGTTACGGTGGAAGTGAAATATTTGGAGACGCTGGAGCAGACGGCTTTTGTAAACAAAGAAGTGAAGGCTGCGCTGAAGAAGATCATAACGCCGGGCATGAACAATCATCAGAAGGTGAAGGCTATCCACGATTGGGTTGTGCTTCATCTGAAGTATGATACTTCGTATCGTAAATATACGGCTTATGAAGGATTGAAGAGTGGCAGCGCCGTTTGCCAAGGGTATTCGCTGTTGACCTATAAGCTGTTAAAGGAGGCTGGATTCACGAATAAAATCGTTGAGGGTACAGCCAAACAGCCTGGAGGACGTAGCCAGTTGCATGCCTGGAATCTTGTGCTGTTAGATGGACGGTGGTATCATCTCGACACGACTTGGGATGACCCGACACCTGATAAGGCAGGTGTGGTTAGCACAGCATACTACTTGAGAACGGATGCGCAGATGCGTCAGGACCATAGCTGGACGAAGTCTTATCCGGCAGCTTCTGTAGGCTATCATAAGACCTTGTCTGCGCTTGCGGAGCGTGGTGGACAGAATGCGGCTGTCTATAAACAGCTTCAGAAGGATCTCAATTATGAGCTATATGCTGAGGAGCTAATTGTACGTTCGGTAGGAGATCTGACTCGGCTAGCGAATAAGGCAATTGCCTCCGGTGAGGTGTCTATATTATTCCGTTATCAAGGGAGTGGGACTAAACTAAAGAATGACCTGCAGGAGCTATATAAGCTTGGACTAGAGGATGTATCTTACTCCAGTTCTGCTTTTGACAATACGGGCGATCTCAAAGTGTTTGTGACCTGGGAATAGAAGGATAACCAAAAAGGACATCCCATAAGCCTAAATGGCTACAGGACGTCCCTTTTTTGTTTTTTTTACCGGGTCTATTTTATTCTGGGTGAGTACTTAGGTCGCATTTATCCAAAGGAATAATATTACTCTTCCGGAACCAGCGATAGCCGACCCAGATCAAGACAAACAGCGGCAAGCTGATATAGGAAACGGCGATACCATACCAGTCGATATTTCCACCTGAGAAGGCGCCCATATTCTGACCGAGGATAGCTACAATACAAAGTCCTAAGGCAAAGATAGGTCCGAATGGGAACCATCTAGCTCGGTAAGGTAGTTCATCTAGCGAATGCCCTTGTGCTATAAAAGCACGTCTGAAACGGTAATGGCAGACCGCAATACCCAACCAGTTAATAAATCCGCACATACCAGAGGCGTTCAGTAGCCAGTTATATACGGCACCGTCACCAAAGAATGAAGCGAGAAAGGCGAGCATTCCGACAGCCGTAGTTACTAGCAAAGCGCCAACAGGGACACCACGGCGATTGAGCTTACCCAGTGCGCGCGGAGCCATGCCATCCTTAGCCATTGCATACAGGACACGGGTGGAAGCATACATTCCAGAGTTCCCTGCCGACAGTACAGAGCTGAGAATGACGGCATTCATTACGGATGCAGCAATTGCAAGCCCGGCTTTATTGAACACGATCGTAAACGGACTGACTCCGATATCATCGATGCCTCCACGCAGAAGATCTGGATTCGTATAAGGAATCAACATTCCGATTACAAATATAGCAAGGATATAAAAGATTAATATACGCCAGAATACTTGGCGGATCGCAATAGGGACGTTGCGGCGTGGGTTCTCGCTCTCACCAGCAGCAACGCCGATTAGCTCGGTACCCTGGAAGGAGAATCCGGCTGCCATAAAGACCCCGACGAAGGCGAAGAAGCCACCGTGGAAGGAGCTGCCCCCGATTTGGAAGTTACTGAAGCCTACGGCTTCTCCACCCATAATGCCGAATATCATGAGGACACCGACAACGAGGAAGGCGATAACGGTAATGATTTTAATAATGGCAAACCAATATTCTGATTCCCCGTAGCCACGAGCAGATAGGAAGTTTAGGCCGAACATCAGCAGTAGGAACACCAGACTCCAGAGAAAGGAAGGGCTGTCCGGGAACCAATATTTAATGATGACGGTAGCCGCTGATAGCTCTGCTGCAATCGTAACCGCCCAGTTATACCAGAAGTTCCAGCCGATGGCGAAGCCAAAGGCGGGGCTGACGAAACGAGTGCCGTAGGTACTGAAGGACCCGGAGTCCGGTAAATAGGTGGCGAGCTCCCCAAGACTAGTCATGAGAAAATAAACCATTACACCCACTGCCGTGTAAGCTAGAAGCGCTCCACCAGGTCCTGCTGAAGCGATCGCGCCGCCACTGGCTAGAAACAGACCCGTACCAATAGATCCGCCAAGCGCGATCATGGTCAAATGTCTTGCTTTGAACGATTTTTTTAGCGCAGGCTGATTTATGTTGCCTTGCGCTGGGTTTTGCTGATTGCCCTGCATGAATATGACACTCCTTATGATCTAATCTTACTGTTCATGAACGGGGAGTGCTGAGCTGCTGACTCCCGCAAGGCGGGAGGTATACTTCGTGATTTCCAGAAGGTTATGGATGACTGTACGAAACATACAAATTCTGTAAACGCAAAGAAGCCGCAAACTATGTCTGCGGCTTCCATCTATACAGCTCCGCATCATACTCCCTGTGAAGATAGCGCAACACACTGCAGTCTGCTACTTACGCAGGCTGTACAATGTGACAGTTCCGTGCCTTTCGGCAACGGCCCCAGCCTGCACCGCTGTAAGAGCTACAGCGCAAGCTTCGGCGGATATTCCTTTCGGCGTGATTCATAGACGGCTCTAACGTCTCCACACGCGTACTCTTTATATCCGCGACCTCTACCTCATCTTAGTATGACGAGGCTATCTTTACTTCATTCATTTATAAACAACAGGAATTAGTATAAAGCAAGTTTACTTCTCAAAGCAATGACAAAATCAGGTACTTCCATGTTAATTACGACGGCGTTCTGACATCTGCTGCCATACGGTGCCTGCTGCGGCTTCACCTGAGGCGATACGCTCCAAAGCCATCTTGGCCTGAAGGCCAACCTCGAACTCTGGATCATCTGCTGCAAGTGTGAGCGCATCTTGAGCTTCGGATGTGCCAACTTCATAAAGAAAACGAGCTGCGCGCCAGCGGACAAGCTTGCTCTTATCTGTTAGCGCCGCCGTCATCACTGGCGTGGCGGCAGGATCGCCGATGTCGGATAGCGTATCGCCAGCCGTACGTCTTACGGCTGGGGCGCTGTCAGCCATCGCCTCATAGAGCAGCTCCATCGCCTCAGGCGTGCGAAGGTCGCCTAGATACACGACCGCAAGCCTGCGAATATGCAGCTTGGGATCGTGTAGCGCCGCCTTAAGCTCCGGCAGGAGCTCCGCCGTCGGCGTAAGATCCTCTAGCGCGGCGTAGCGCACGCGCCAATCCTCATGCTTCAGGTCTCGCAGCAGCTCATCCTGTGTGCGAGTTCGTCTTTGCTCGACGAACTCACCTTCGGCTCCGTGCGCAATGGCTTGCTGCACGAGGGAGTCGAGGCGTTCCTGCGGATACGCTGCCTCGATCTCTTGCTCGACCTCGCGCGCAATGTCCGCGGGCTCGCCATAACGCACACCGTAATCAGTGAGCTTGCGCTCTTTGATCATCACGGCGCTAGCCACATCCATAACCGCTTTAGTAAAGCGGTTAGCTAAGGATATGCGCTCTTCATTCGCGCCCGTTTTTACGCGGATTTGCATCGGAATTCCGCGGAACAATTGGACGAAGACCTGCGCTTCCCCAAAATGAGCACCGGCATTCTCGTCAGCTAGGCTCCAATCTCCAGTTACACCTTCGCTGTTAGCGAAGCGGCTTTGAACTTCTCTTAGAATGGCTGCCCAATCGGCATTGCCTTTGCGCTCAAGTGCTGCGAAGTCAGCAGCATGATAAATGCTAATAACGCCCGGTATCGTTAACATTTCACGTGCCCAAGCAGGTGCGGAACGCTCACTTTCTGGAGTATAGGTTCTGCGAATTCCGGGTTCTAAACTTTCGTCCAAATGTAGCTTCATCGTATTTGGACTTGGAGTCGGTTCAATAAAAGTAATCTTCATACGTAGCTCCCCCTTGAACGGTATATGCACCGCCATACTTTATACACATATTATCTCATTTCTGGCGTGAAACCAAAAGAACTCTTCTATTATTTCGCTAAAGTCTGCAATTGTGAGGAATAAAAGGGCGAACCTTTATCATGCTATTTGTATATTTTGCAAAATATGCTGCTGTTCAATATAGTTGTAGTATATTCGCTAAAGCTAGGGTTGCTCGGTAAACTTCTGTAGAAGAGGTGTTGTATGCCTAAAACTCGTTACCATAACGTCGATAATGTAAGTACCGATAAATCATTAAAGGAATTTCGCCAGTGGCGTGAGGAGCGTCGTCGCAAGAAGAAGGACTATTCATATGTTGTACCGAATACGCCGCCCAGATTATCTTATCTGTCTGAGAATCGATTGGAGTCTACCATTACGTGGATTGGGCATTCAACATTTTTCCTTCAATATGAAGGGATGAATATCATTACAGATCCCATCTGGGCGAGAAGGCTGGGCTTTGAGAAAAGACTGGGACAACCTGGGATTCCACTTAGCGAAGTGCCACCGATTGACCTGATTCTGATTTCGCACTCTCATTATGACCATTTGCATATCGCCTCTATCCGTAAATTATATCGGGCAGGGACAACGCTTGTAGTTCCTGTTGGTCTGAAGCGAAAAATGCTTCGCAAAGGGTTCCACAACTGTGTGGAAATGGAATGGTGGCAGGAGATCAAGCTAGGTAAGATCAAGCTTAGTTTTGTGCCTACCCAGCACTGGACGCGGAGAACGCCATGGGATACGAATACTTCTCATTGGGGTGGGTACATCTTGGAGCCCGCTGATTCCGGAAATCAGAAGTCTTCTCCGAATCTTTATTTCGCTGGGGATAGCGGTTATTTTCCTGGCTTTAAGGAGATCGGAAGTCGTTATAAGATCGATATCGCGCTTATGCCGATTGGGGCCTATGAACCGGAATGGTTCATGACCTCTCAGCATGTAAATCCTGAGGAAGCCATTCAAGCTTTCCTAGATGTAGGGGCGGAGACCATGATTCCGATGCATTACGGTACCTTCAGACTTGCTGATGATACCGCCCGGGAAGCACTGGATCGCATGGATAACGCCCGAGTTAAACACGCGATTTCGGAGGAAAGAATTCGTACACTCGGTTATGGAGAAACACTGGTCGTACAAAAGGAGAATCGCACATCTGGGGAATAATTGAAAAAATTCCTCCTTAAAAGTTGTCGCCGTAAAACAGTTGGAATAAGTTTCGTAGGAGAGAGATCAGCTTAAATGCCTATTTCACGGGATTTTTGCACTGATTTTATGCTATAATGAGCCGAAACCCTAAAGTGAAAAGGATGGTAATGCGTAATGATTAGCACAAGCGGCGTAACACTCCGCTACGGAAAACGCGCTCTCTTCGAAGATGTAAACATAAAATTCACCCCTGGTAACTGCTATGGTTTGATTGGTGCCAATGGTGCCGGTAAATCAACCTTTCTGAAAATTCTGTCTGGGGAGATTGAAGCGAACACGGGTGATGTTCATATAACACCAGGTGAACGCCTTGCAGTTCTGAAGCAGAATCATTTCGAGTACGATGAATTCCCAGTACTTGAAACAGTAATTATGGGTCACACTCGTCTTTATGAAATCATGAAAGAAAAGGACGCGCTTTATGCGAAGTCTGATTTCACGGAAGCAGATGGTCTACGTGCCGGTGAGCTTGAAGGCGAATTTGCAGAACTTAATGGCTGGGATGCAGAGCCGGATGCGGCGGCTATGCTGATCGGTCTTGGCATTATGCGTGAACTGCATGATAAGAAAATGGCCGAACTGAGCGGCAATGAGAAGGTACGGGTACTCTTGGCGCAAGCCTTGTTTGGCCGTCCAAACAACCTCCTGCTCGATGAGCCTACCAACCACTTGGATCTAGAATCGATTGGCTGGTTAGAGAACTTCCTCATGGATTATGAAGGTACTGTTATCGTCGTATCCCATGACCGTCACTTCCTGAACAAAGTATGTACGCATATTGCGGATATTGATTTTGGCAAAATCCAGATGTACGTTGGTAACTATGACTTCTGGTACGAGTCCAGTCAGCTTGCTCAAGCTTTACAGCGTGATTCGAACAAGAAGAAGGAAGACAAGATCAAGGAACTGCAAGCCTTTATTCAGCGTTTCTCGGCCAATGCTTCCAAGTCTAAACAGGCGACTTCTCGTAAGAAACAACTCGAGAAAATTACGTTGGATGACATTCGTCCATCTAACCGTAAATATCCGTTCCTCAACTTCAAACCTGAACGTGAAGCAGGTAAGCAGCTTCTGACGATCAGCGGATTGACCAAATCGGTTGAAGGTGAGAAGGTTCTTGATGAAATCAGCTTTGTAGTTAACAAAGGTGATAAGATTGCTTTCGTGGGTCCTTACTCCCAGCCTAAATCACTTCTATTTGATGTGATCATGGGTGAGCAGGAAGCGGATGCGGGTGAATATGCGTGGGGCGTCACTACAACTCAAGCTTATTTCCCAAAAGACAACTCCAGCTATTTCGATGGCGTGGACTTGAATCTCGTAGAATGGCTGCGTCAGTATTCTAAAGATCAGGATGAGACGTTCCTGCGTGGATTCCTTGGACGGATGCTGTTCGCCGGAGAAGAAGCACTGAAGAAAGCGAGTGTATTGTCCGGGGGCGAGAAGGTTCGCTGTATGTTGGCGAAGATGATGCTGAACGGTGCGAACGTGCTTGTATTCGATGAGCCTACCAATCACTTGGATCTGGAATCCATTACGGCACTGAATAACGGACTGATTGATTTTGACGGGACTATTCTCTTTACTTCCCATGACCATCAGTTCATCCAAACGATTGCTAACCGTATCATCGAGATCACACCTACAGGTGTAATTGATCGCACGATGACTTACGATGAGTATTTAGAGAATCCTGAAATTAAGGAAATGCGCCAACGCATGTATCCTGTAGAAGTATAATATTTACTTTCCGTTATGCGGAAGGAACCCGTTAAGCAGCTACTCTAATCCTGATAGGATTAGGGTAGCTGTCTTTATAATTTCGATTTTGAAAAGGTAACGGTAGGTGAAGCATGTGGACAGAACTATTTTTATTATGCGGCATGGGGAGACCGAGTTTAATACGCAAGGTCGTTACCAAGGTCAATTGGACTCACCTCTGACTGAGCATGGAATGGATCAAGTCAGACAAATGGGTAGGCTGCTTCGTTATTCGGTGGAGCATCCCTCCGAATGGAAGGTGATTTCAAGTCCACTTGGGAGAGCGCTGCAAAGCACACAAATTTTGTGTGAAATCTTAGGTTATGATTTCAATGAAATAGAAACGGATTCTAGGTTAAGTGAAGTTTCCGTTGGTTCTTGGTCAGGGCTAACGCTCAAGGAAATTGAACAGGGCTGGCCGAATAGTCTTGAAGATACGACTATGTATGATTGGTATTTTCGTTCACCAGATGGAGAGAGCTATGAAGCGGTTCAGGAGCGTGTCACAGACTGGCTGGATAGCTTGTCCTCCACTCCGCGGGTCATTGCGATTACACATGGATTAACAAGTAGAATTCTACGGGGAGTATACGCTGGGCTTGCAAGACAGGAAGCCTTATCACTTGAGGTTTCCCAAAGCGCATGTTTTCAGTTGGCTAATTGTACAATAAAGAGAATCAGTTATGAATTTGATGAGTTCTAGCCCATCCTTTAAGGCAGGCGAACGCATAAAAGGCTGCGTTGTCCCTGAGGGATGCGCAGCCTTTTATGTTTATAAAATAGTACTAGGACCCGCCGGTACGACGGCGTTGGTTGTTAGGCTTTTTGTTATTCTGACTTTTTAGTGGTTTAGCGGATCCGGCCTGAAAAGTTGATCCAGGTTTGGAGGAAGATTGTTGTTTCTTCTGCTCCAGCTTTTGCCGGATAGCTTCAGCTAAATTGATTTTTCCTTTTTCATTGTTTTCGCTCATTATGATAACCTCCTTTGAAGCAAGTCCTTCACTTTATTCTAATTGTTTTTAAATGCTGCTACAAGGGCAAGAATAATTGAAAGAATTCTTTTCTAACAAGACTGAAAACGAGGAGATAGCCAAAATGGTTGATATTTACGAAGATATACGTAAAGGCGAGCGGGGCGCTTGGGTTAGCATAGCGGCTTACCTCATTTTATCGACTTTCAAGCTGGTTAGCGGTTATCTATTCGCCTCTAGTGCATTGGTCGCGGACGGAGTCAATAATTTAACTGACATCGTAGCATCTGCAGCCGTGTTGGTTGGTCTAAAGATTTCGCGGAAGCCACCTGACTCTGACCATGCTTATGGACATTTTCGGGCAGAGACAGTAGCTGCATTGTTGGCTTCTTTTATTATGGCGGTAGTAGGTATTCAAGTGATTGTGGAGGCGGTGCGGTCCTTTTTCGATCGTGCAAAGGAAACCCCGCAGCTATGGTCTGCTGGTGTGGCTCTAGTGTGTGCAGTAGCAATGATGGGAGTATACATATACAACAAAAGGCTGGCTAAGCAGATAAATAGTAGTGCACTCATGGCAGCGGCGAAAGATAATTTTTCCGATGCTATGGTTAGTATAGGTGCTGCTGTTGGGATTGTAGGTGCTCAGTTCGGACTGCCATGGATTGATTCTGCGGCGGCAGTAGTTGTCGGACTGATTATCTCTAAGACGGCATGGGATATTTTTCGTGACTCGACCTACCGGCTTACGGATGGCTTTGATGAAGATAGATTGATGGATCTACGTAGTACGATTGCTCGAACACCGGGAGTAGAGGGGATTAAAGATGTGAAGGCACGGGTTCATGGGAATCATGTACACGTGGATGTTGTAGTGGAGGTAGACGCGAATATTACAGTGGTGGAGGGTCATAGGATCAGTGACTCCATTGAAGAGAGAATGAGCAAGCTACACAATATTATGAATGTACAGGTGCATGTGGAACCTAAAGATTAAATTTGAAAAATTCTACTTTAAGGAAAAAACAAACATATTTAAGGAGGATTCAAGACTTTAGTCCTGTATTTTACCATAAAGTGGCATGATTATATGTGCAATTTGGAGCATGTTCCAAATCCCGGGCAAGCCTATAATGAGGGCATAAAGGAATGTAGTTCACACCTTTGTTGAAATCTCATCATGGTATTGGGGGAACGTATGATTAAATCACATAAGCAATTAACAGCATCCTTATTGGTTTCAGCTGCAATTGTTGCAGGTTTAGGAGTATCTGCTCCTGGAAATGCAGCAGCAGCCTCAAGTCCATCAAATTCAGTTATGGCAGCAGCAGCCGGTCAAACAGCGGTCATCGAGGCAAGTGTTCGCCTTCGCAGTACACCTTCTACAAGTGGAGAAGTAGTGAAGTATTTGCAAAAAGGAGATCAAGTGCAGATTGTGGCACAACCGAATAGCTATTGGTATCAGGTGAAAGCAGCGGATGGATCCGTAGGCTATACAAGTACAGATGATAAGTATATCAGCGTAAATTCATCTTCAGTAGGTACACCAACAGCACCATCAGCACAAACGGGAACCATAAAGTACGGAGTGAATCTTCGAACTGCGCCTTCTACAAGCGGAAAAGTACTGAGGCTTCTGAAGAAGGGGGAACAAGTACAGCTTCTGGCACAGCCGAACAGCTCCTGGTATCAAATTCAAACCTCTGATGGTAGCATTGGATATATAAGTTCAAGTGATCAATATACTTCGTTCGCTAATAATGGGGGGACTGGGACGGTAACGCCGACACCAACGCCGCCAGCACCAGTACCACCTATTTCTACACCTGGGGCTTCTGCCCAAATCGAGAGTGTAATCTCAGCAGGTATGGGCTATCTGGGTACACCTTATGAGTTTGGTTCCAGCAGATATGATACAAGCACTTTCGATTGTTCTGATTTTATCCGGCAAATTTTCATGGATGCTGTGAATTTGAAACTGCCTGCTGATTCCCGTCAACAGGGAGATTGGGTGAAATCGAATAGTACGGTAGTTACGTCTACTTCCGGTTTGAAGCGCGGCGATCTAATGTTCTTTATGGATTATAAAGGGAACTCCGCTTCAGCGTATGAAGGGATCGACAAATCTAAGGCAAGAATATCGCATGTTGCTATGTATCTAGGAGATGGACAAGTTCTCCATACGTATTCCGTAGCTTCAGGCGGGGTGAAAGTAGATAAATTAAGCGCTTCTTGGACGAATCGTTTCCTCTTCGGGGGATCGGTCATCCGATAATTATATAGGTATACAGAAGCGGCAGCATCGCATGTTTGTGACGGGTGAACAAAGGCGGCGTAAGCGCAAAAGCTACCCCCTCAGTAGAATGATCTACTGAGGGGGTAGCTTTTTGTAAATATAAGAATTTATATGTTCCGTTCTATAAATTATCTTTATATTTCTCGCTTAAACACTTGCCGTCCTTATAGGGACGCCGAAGGCGTTTATGCTTGTTATCATCTTTTCTGTACTAATTACATAGTTACATTGGCAGCAACAGGAACCTTTACCCACGCTTTTCCTAGCCAAGTGTAGATTTCTCTCCATTCATTGCCCCAAGTATCCGTAATCACTTCACCTGTGGTATCAAGCGTTTGAGCGCTAAGCCAGCCTGCGGGAATCATACTGCCAACTGAAAAGTGGAAAGCTGTTTTTTCGGTTAGAACAATTTGTGGTGTGGCTGGAGTAATATCCGATGGGGTAATGATCGTTTCAAAAGATGTTGTGTAAGTGCTTCCAGTTCCGGGCGTAGAATCTGTAGTTGTCCCTGTTACCTCAGCGGCTGATGCTGTAGCTGCTATTGAAGCCATAAGTCCCAAGGCAAGTGTAATGCTGGCGAATTTTTTCATGTTAAGTTCCTCCTCATTATGATCTAACTTCAAAACTTTTTCTTATTTTCTCAAGTGACATCTGTGTGGGAATGACCTATACTTTCTGCATGATGAATAAGATATATGGATAGATATGGGAGGAGGCTACATCGATCTACCTCTGCGTCCCGTGAAGAGGGAAACAACAAACAGAACCAAGAATACGAAAAATAGTATCTTTGCAAGACCAGCAGCGGCTGCTACAAGATTGAAGAAACCAAAGATACCAGCGATTACAGCTACAACTAGCAGAATTGCGGACCATTTTAACATTACATATCACCTATCCTTTTTTTGATTTGTAGTCATTGTATAAACGGGGACTTTGATTCTGAAACAAAGGGGAGCAGGGAGTTTTGACAACGCTCGACAGATTGTTTCGGCATATGGTAGTAGGGGTAACTATGCAGTATACAAGGCTGATTAGCCACTATTTATGAGATTTGGAAGGGGTTATGAATATGATCATTGAACTTAGTGTAGCTCTCGTTGCTATCGCATTCGCAATACTTGTTTTCTTTCTAATTAAGACTTTGCAGTCAGCGAAGCAATCTCTCGACAAAGTAAGCCAGACCTTGGTGGAAGTGCAGAAGACGATGGATGAACTGACTTATGAAGTGAAGACTACAGTCAGACATGCAAATGAAATTACCGCTGATGTACAGAATAAAATTCAGAAGATTGATCCTGTCATAGATTCTGTGAAGAATTTGGGAGAAGTTATGAATGAGTTAACCTTAACCGTTAAGCAAGTTTCAGTAACTGTGATTGAGAGATATCGTAAATCACATGAACTGAGGGAGAAGCGTAAGGGGGTATCCATAAAAGAAGCTCCGCTGACTCCAGCTGAGGAACGTACGGTAAACTCTTATGATGCTGTTAATAACGAGAAAGCACCGGGGAAAATAGCTACTGTGTTAAAAAGTGTAGATGTAGCTGCAACTCTTTGGAAAAAATTCCGTCATTAAAGTTAAGGCAGCAAGTCCTCTGTAAATGGCGGCTGCAGATAAGAAAGGTGGGATAACAACATGAACATTATCATACTCTTGTTTAGTCTACTTTCCCCATACTTTGATGCGTCTCCACAGTTGACGCCTATCTCGACTTTTAGTGATCAGCCTAAGACAGTTCTTACATTCGAACATTCCTCAGAAACGAGCCCTGCTATAAATCAGTTTGATTCACTGCAAGGTGTTGCTTTATATGCTACGAAGGAAGAATTGCTTCTGGCCAAGGGCAATCCGCTGGCGGTAACAAATGATCCATTGCAAGGGACAGAGGAGTACCAATACGCAGATGTAACAGTGGGTGTTGGTGAGGGGTTTGTACTGTATGTGCATGTCTCACCTTCTCAAGCACAGCAGTTTGGGCTACAGGTAAATGGGGTGGGAATTGATCCCGTGAAGGATAATGTGCAATCGACCTTGGGTAAACCGTATTTTATTGCCGAAGATGGTGATGTATATATGAGAGGAAACAATGCGCTCAAAATATATCGAAATTTGGCAGGTGAATTTGAAGGTATTGATTTATTTGATAGTATTTCTTCTTAATATGTTTCACTTTTGATCATTTTGGTTAATAAACAGAGGCTGTCTTTACCATAGAGTAACCTCCCGAACCACTACATGTAGTGGTTCGGGAGGTTACTTTGCTGAAGGCGTAAATGAACCTATTACTATATTTACATATATTAAAAATAGAAATAACACATTTAAATAGCGTATGATATAGGTAATGAGTCGCAGAATTTTACGTTCGTAATACTATTCGTGTGAGGTGAAGATGATGAGAATCTTAATCGTAGATGACAATCCGACTAATGTTATCATTATCCGTGAAATCCTGAAAAAAGAAGATTACCGAAATTTCGTAACCGCATCCTCTGCAAAAGAGATGCTTACACGGTTGGGTATCGGTTCTGTGAGTGAAGATGGACGTCCTCGGATGTCAGATATCGATCTGATTTTACTGGATATGATGATGCCGGAAATGGATGGAATCGAGGCATGTCGTGTTGTACAGCAATACGAACACCTAAAGGATATTCCAATAATAATGGTTACAGCTGTTGGCGATTCCAAGAAGCTGGCAGAAGCACTGGATGCAGGTGCAGTAGATTATGTTACGAAACCCATTAACAAAGTGGAGCTGATGGCCCGAATTCGGCTCGCGCTGCGGTTGAAGCGAGAGAAAGATTGGCATAAGGAACGAGATCAGCGAATTCAAGAAGAATTGAGACTGGCCGCACTTGTTCAGAATGCTGTGTTGAGCTTGCCTCTTCAGGAAGAGAATTTTGAGGTCAATGCCATCTATCAGCCATCCTCTGAGCTTGCCGGTGATTTATACGCGTGGTACCCCCTTGGTGATGGCCGATATGGAGTGATCCTGCTGGACATTATGGGACACGGAATATCGTCATCTCTTTTTTGTATGTTTCTTGCTTCTGTGTTAAAGGACACGGTAACTACGTATGTAGAGCCGGAAAAGGTAATTCAGGAGCTCAATCGAAGGTTTAATCAGCTCTATATTGAGAAAAAGCTGATCCAATACTACTTTACGACCATTTATCTTGTGATAGATACCCGTATGAAACGTATTGACTACGTCAACGCCGGGCATCCACCTGCGCTATTTTTTGAAGGTGTGGCTAAGACTCCAGTCATGCTGGAAAGTAACTGTCACCCAGTAGGTTTGTTTGAACGGATTGATATTCAGCCACAGAGCTTAACCTATGAAGATGAAGGGCATCTAGTTCTTTATACAGATGGTCTATTGGAACTGGTTGAGGGCGAACAAGAAGAGCAGCTGAAATTTATGATTCAACATTTAAATGTTGAACATGAGTGGAACGAAGAAGCTATTCGAGCTGCTTTTTTCAATGTTGAGGTTCCTAAAGAGCGTGATGATGATAAGTGTATTGTGTGGATCTCACTGAAGAAGGGAACAGATAGAGAATGAAGATAAAGGCTAAACTCTTAATTGGCTTCAGTGCCATGTTAGCGATTATGCTTGCACTTACGATGATAGGATACGACCGCTTAAATTATATGAATAACCAACTGGAAGGGTATCAGGATAGATATATGAAGGGGCGATCTTCTTCGGGGATGCGTGGAGAAGTCAATGATATGGCGCGAATATTGACCACGACCATGTTAAGTGCAGATGCATCATCGGTAGAATCTCAAAAGAATGAGATTAATAAAAAGATTACTAAAGCGAATGAGCACTACGAGAAAATAAAAGCATCGATGACTAGCGCTGAAGAAATGCAAATGGTTGGTCAAATAGATGATGCGTACACCACTTATTTAAATTATCAGGAAAAGGTATTGAAACTGCTATCGGCTGGTTATTTTCAGAATGCTAGCACGTATTCCAACACAGAGGGACAAGCGATTCAGAATGCCGTGTTAAACGCTCTGAACAGTCTCTCTGATTATAATGCTTTTATTATGAATGAAGAGAGTACGAAGGCCAACGAAGCTTATAAAAGTTCGACTCAGATGGTAGTTCTAATGATGATTATGGGCTTACTTCTCGGACTTGGAGTGGTTCTATGGATCATCCCAAGCATCACTCGGGGGCTTAATGTCGTTTCGATGATGATTACCAGCTTTGGCAACGGTAAAGTGAGGGCTATACGGCGTATAAAGGTTACTACTAAAGATGAAATTGGTGAGGTTGCTCTTGTCTTTAAAAAGATGGCTTTAGATCTTGAACAGAAGCAGCAAATGGAACAGGCCTATGCGCAAGCGCAGAATGACCAATCCTGGCTGAATGCGAATGTTGCTCGGGTGACGGAACTATTGCGAGGTGTTAGCTCCTTGGATCAGGTCTCACAGACCTTCATCAATGAGTTTACCCCTGTGCTGGGAGCACAGTTCGGAGCTGTATATTTAAAAGATGCCAATCGTCCTGATTTTTTACGAAGCAGTGGATATTATGCAGTAGATAATGATAAGAAACCTAAGGACGGGTTTGTGATTGGTGAAGGGCTTGTAGGGCAAAGTGCGCTCGATATGCACCCGATCAGACTGGAGAAAGCTCCTGAAGACTATTCATCCGTTAAGTCCGGATTCGTGGATGCACAACCTGGATATATTTCTATCCATCCGCTTATTTTTGAAGACGAACTGCTAGGCGTAGTAGAATTTGCTTCATTCCAACCTTTTAGCAGTTTGAAAAATGATTTGCTGCAACAACTCGCTAATAATTTAAGTATTATTTTTAATAATATTAGCCGTCGTTTGATCGTGGAGAAGTTGTTGCGTGATTCACAAGCTCTTACGGAAGAGCTGCAGTGTCAGTCGGAGGAATTACAGACTCAGCAAGAGGAATTGCGTCGTTCCAATGAGAACTTAGAAGAGCAGACGGATGCGCTTAAACGTTCGGAAGAACTACTCCAGCGTCAGCAGGAAGAACTGGAGCATTATAATACGGAACTTATTGCCAAGACCCGCGCTTTAGAGGAACAAGTGCAGGAGGTTGAAGAGAAGAAAGACGAAATTGAGCATGCAAAAATTCAATTAGAGAAACAGGCCAAGCAATTATCCGTTACTAGTAAATATAAATCAGAGTTCTTAGCGAATATGTCTCATGAATTGCGAACTCCGCTCAACAGTCTCTTGATTCTGTCGCAGCTACTCACGGAGAATAAGGATGGCAACTTGTCAGAGAAACAGGTTGAATTTGCACATACGATTTATATGTCAGGTGCAGACTTGCTTAAGATGATTGATGAGATTTTGGACTTATCCAAGGTTGATGCTGGCAAAATGGAACTGAACCAAGAAGAAATTAAATTAACGGAGCTGAAGAGCTTTGTGAAGCAGAATTTTGCTCCGCAAGCGCTCAAAAAGGGACTTTCTTTAAAAATTACCTTTAACGAGCCACTGCCAGATAGTGTCATTGCCGATGGTCATCGGTTGAAGCAGGTGTTAAGAAATCTGCTTTCTAATGCCTTTAAATTTACGATGGAAGGATTTATTGAGTTCTCGGTTAGTCAAGCAGATGACAATCTTATTCCGCTAGATCTGCCAGGTGAAGTTGAATATATTGCTATTGCTGTAAAGGATAGCGGAATTGGTATTCCGGCAGACAAAACTGATATTGTGTTCGAAGCCTTCCAACAGGTGGATGGAACTACCAGCCGTAAATTTGGGGGGACAGGCTTAGGTTTGTCCATTAGCCGTGAGTTAGCACGTTTAATGGGTGGAGCTATTGTACTGGAATCCCGTGAGGGCCAAGGTAGTACCTTTACTATGTATTTGCCAGTTATAGGGAATTATATTAAGCAGCAACCTGCAGTAATAGAAGCTGCTGCTTCTAGAGAAGATGCAACCTTCGAGGGGTATATTGGAGATATACTTCCAACCCTTGTACCAACGCAGGCTCATGCACCTATCCCACAATTGGTGATCGATGATGATCGTGATCAATTAACTGCAAATGATAAGGTTTTACTTATTATTGAAGATGATGAGAGCTTCGCAAAAATACTGCTGGATATGGCTCATGGCCGCAACTTCAAAGGACTGGTAGCCCTCCAAGGGGATACCGGATTGCAGATGGCGAAGACTTATTTACCAGATGCGATTATTCTTGATATTCAGCTGCCGGTTATGGATGGCTGGACCATCCTTAGAGAACTAAAGAGTGCATCACAGACTCGCCATATCCCTGTCCATGTCATCTCTGTAAATGATGAAGTGAAGCAGGGGCTTATGATGGGGGCAATGGCTTATTTAAGAAAACCTTCTTCTAGAGAGGCGCTTGAACGGGCTTTCTCGCAAATCGAGAACTACACCTCCAGTACGTTGAAGTACTTGCTGATTGTAGAGGATGATGAGATTCAACGTCGTTCGATCATGGAATTGATTGGTCATGACGATGTGGCTATAACCGCAGTTTCAACTGGCGGAGAGGCACTGAATGAGCTGCGGAAGCAGAGATATGATTGTATGGTTCTAGATTTGATGCTTGAGGATATGACAGGCTTCGATCTGCTGGATCAGATTCGTGATGATGAGGAATTAAATGATCTGCCTATTATTATTTATACGGGTAAGGATTTGGATGGCAAAGAAGAGACGCAGCTGCGCAAATATGCGGAATCAATCATTATCAAGGATGTACGTTCTCCAGAGCGGTTGTTGGATGAGACAACATTGTTCTTGCACCGGGTAGAAGCAAATCTTCCGGAAGATAAACGTAAGATTCTGCAGAAGCTTCATAATAAAGAAGAATTGTTTGAAGGAAAGAAAATACTGCTCGTCGATGATGATATTCGCAATGTCTTTGCGCTCTCCAGCGTACTCGAAGAGTATCATATGGAAGTGAAGTTTGCGGAGAATGGACGCGAGGCGCTGGAAATGCTGGTAGAGCAAGAAGATTTTGATCTTGTGCTAATGGATATGATGATGCCAGAAATGGACGGATATGAGGCTATGCGCCGGATTCGCGAGATGCCACAGTATCAGAAACTGCCTATTATTGCGCTGACCGCCAAAGCTATGAAAGAGGATCGTGCCAAATGCATTGAAGCTGGAGCCTCTGACTATATGAAGAAGCCAATTGCAACAGGTCAACTTCTATCTTTAATGCGAGTCTGGCTGTATTCGTAACCTTAATATTGGGGTAATACTTTAAAAGAACTAACAAAAAGCCATTCTTCAAAAGTACGGCGTGTTGATAAGGGAGTCGGGATAACAATGAAAGCAATAGAACACGGATATGAGGAGCAACCCGTTCTGGCGGGAAGTGACGAACTGGAGCAAATTGAGATTGAGCTGCTTCTTGATGGGGTACACCGTTTATATGGCTATGATTTCCGGAATTATGCGTTGCCTTCATTAAAACGACGCATCTGGCATCATGTTCATGCGGAGAATGTACTCACCATATCCGCGCTGCAAGAGAAGGTTCTGCATGATCGGGCTTGTTTTGAACGATTTGTTTACAGTCTCTCTATTCCTGTTACTGAAATGTTCAGGGATCCAGGATTATTTCTAACTTTTCGCCAGAAGGTAGTTCCTTTGTTAAGAACCTATCCCTATATTCGTATCTGGCATGCCGGATGTTCCACTGGGGAGGAAGTTTATTCTATGGCCATCCTGCTTCATGAAGAAGGGCTTTATGATAAGGCTCGAATTTATGCCACAGATATGAATGAGCGTTCTTTACAGCAGGCTAAGGAAGGCGTTTATGATATTAGCAGAATGAAGCAATACACAAAGAATTATTTGGAGGCAGGAGGTACCCGGGCATTTTCCGAATACTATACTGCGAAGTATAACTCAGTTATTTTACAACCTTATTTACGCAAAAATATTATTTTTGCTGAGCATAATTTAGCTACTGACACTTCTTTTAATGAATTTAATGTTATTTTCTGCCGAAATGTAATGATTTATTTCAATGATGAGCTTCGTGATCATGTTCACGGGTTGTTTCATGAAAGTCTAAGTCGCTTTGGAATCCTTGTTCTGGGCTCTAAAGAGTCTATTCACTTTACGAAATATAGCGATTGCTATGAATCTTTAGACAGAGTGGAGAAAATATACCGTAACATAAAATAACGCATGAAGGAGGGTGGTCCTATGGGGTTTCAAGAACCAATTCATATACTACTAGTCGACGACCGTCCTGAAAACTTGCTGGCGCTGGAGGCGGTACTTGAGAGCCAGCATTACGAGCTAGTCAAAGCCACCTCCGGTGAAGAGGCACTGCGGTGTTTGTTAAGGTATGATTTTGCTGTCATCGTACTGGACGTACAGATGCCAGGTATGGATGGGATCGAAACCGCAAAATTGATCAAAGCCAGAGAAAAAACAAAGGATATCCCCATTATTTTTATCTCTGCGAACAGCAAGGAAGCGGAGCACTTATTCGCTGGTTATTCGGCAGGGGCTATTGATTATATGGTCAAGCCTTTCATTCCACAAATTTTGAATTCTAAGATACAAGGCTTTGTCGAAATGTACATCACGAGCAAGAAGCATCAGACTCAAACCATGCTGCTGCAGCAAAAGACGAAAGAACTGGAAATCATTAATAGTGAGCTTATCAAGGCAAAAGAAGAGGCGGAGATTGCCTCCAAAGCAAAGTCGGAATTTCTAGCCATGATGAGTCATGAAATTCGTACACCTATGAACGGCGTAGTTGGCATGATCGATCTGTTAATGGAGACGGATCTTACTTCTGAGCAAATGGAATATTCGGAGATCATTCGGAAAAGTGCGGACACGTTGATTACGGTAATTAACGACATTCTTGATTTTACTAAAATGGAATCCGGAAAAATGGAAGTTGAAGAGCACTTATTTGAACTTCGAAATTGTATTCAAGAGGTGTTCAGCCTCTTCTCGATAGAAGCGGGAAAGAAGAACCTGGAGCTCGCTTATTTTATTGATCAGAAATTGCCTCGGCTTTTATATGGGGATATGGCTCGTTTACGCCAAGTTTTAATTAATCTGATCGCTAACGCAGTTAAATTCACAAATCAAGGTGGGGTCTATCTAGTCGCCTCGATCAAGAGCGTTGCGGATCATAAGATGGAAGTTGAATTCACAATTATGGATACGGGGATTGGTATTTCTCCAGAGAAATGTGACCGATTATTTGAGCCCTTTTCGCAGCTTGATTCTTCCATGACACGAAAATATGGGGGAACAGGTCTGGGACTAGCTATATGTAAATCTCTTGTCGGAATGATGGGCGGAGAAATTCGGGTAGAATCGATGGAGCAAAAAGGAGCCACGTTTATCTTTACGATTCAGGCATCTATGCCAGGAGAAGATTTGATAGGTGGATATCAAGAAGAGGAATCCACGCATCTTGTTCCCAATCAAGAGGGGAGAAGTAGAATCCTTGTTGTGGATGACCATCCGATTAATCAGCGTCTAATGGTCAGCATGCTGGATAAGCTGGGCTATGCGGCCGATATGGCTGAAGATGGTCAACAGGCTGTGGATATGGCGATTAAACATCCTTATGATTTTATCTTTATGGACCTTCAAATGCCAGTGATGGATGGCTTGGAGGCGACCGCTCAAATTCGTCGAGAGGGTGGTCCTGCTGCGGAGAAGACCGTTATCATTGCAATGACGGCGAACGTTATGGAAGGGATTCAGAATCGCTGTAAGGCCTCTGGAATGGATGATTACATCAGCAAACCGCTGAAGATGAGTAATATAAAACAAATTATTTCTCGATATTCTAGCAACGACAATGTATTAGTAGAACCTGATATATCTATTTTCCAAGCGTAATCTAGTATTTACCAATCCGTTTTTTTAACGTTATCTGATTCAAAGGTATATCATTAAGGTTATTAATATAGAAAATATTTGTTCAGGAGAGATCGTCTAATGAATACGCATAAAAGTAACAAGTTCCATGCTAAGACAGAAACCAAAGGGAATGTATGCACAGTTTTCCTGAGTGGTGAACTTGATTTATCAGTTGCTTCCGATTTCCGCCTGGTTATGGAGCCACTTGTGGGAGATACCAAACTTGATCTAGTTATTAATCTAAAAGAATTAAAATACATCGATAGCACAGGGATTGGTATTCTACTTTCGATCCTGAAATCAAGACAAGGAATGGACGTTAAGTTTATGGTTGAGGATGTTCCTCCACAAATTCAGAAGCTGTTTGACATGACTGGTATTTCCAAGTTTTTTGCCTCCCAAGAGAATTCCCACTAGGAAAGGATAGAACAAAGAATGAGTGATGATGTGCAAAAAGTAATTCTTCAGTTGCCTGCTAGCGCAGAGTATGTGGATATTGTTAGGTTGAATTTATACGGCATTGCCTCGAAAATGGGTTTCACCTATGAGGATATAGAAGACATGAAAGTGGCAGTGTCAGAGGCGTGTAACAATTCAGTATTATATGCTTATGGCCAAAAAGACGGAGTAGTAGATGTTATTTTTGAGGTGGAAGAAAGCTCCTTATCCATTACAGTCAAAGACGAAGGGGAGAGCTTTGACGGCTTGGACAAGTCTAATGAACGTATGACACTGCACGATAAGGAGTTAAGTGACGTTCAGGTTGGCGGGTTAGGGTTCTACTTAATGCAAGCGTTGATGGATGACGTTAGTGTCGTAAGTGAAGCCGGAAAAGGGACGGTGGTAACTTTGAAGAAGCACCTTAATTTTAGCGAGGAGAAAGTATGAGTGACAAAGTGACTCCCCCCGAGTCCATGAATGAAGCAGTCACCCAAATTTGGGAGTATCAGCAGACCAAGGATAACGATCAGGCGACGTTGCTGATACAGAAATATGAGCCTATGGTGAAAATGGCTGCTGGGAAAATTTCCCGTAATCGCCCCGACTTGTATGAGGATTTATATCAGGTCGGGCAAATGGCGCTCATCCGGTTACTGCAGCAATATGATATCAGTCTCGGAATCCCTTTTGAGCCCTATGCGATGAAAAGCATGATTGGACATATGAAGAATTATTTGCGTGATAAATCTTGGTACATACAGGTTCCTAGACGGATTAAAGAAAAAGGAGCGCTTGTTCAACACGCGATTGATGAACTTACAGTGAAGCTTGAGCGTTCTCCTGCGGTCGATGAGATCGCTCATTATCTTGATCTGTCTGTTGAAGAAACTGTAGAAGTACTGGCAGGCAGAGAATGTTACCATTACGTATCTCTAGATTCACCGCTTTCTCAAGAGGAGACTGGAGCTACGCTAGGGGAGCTTATCAGCTCTGATGCGAACGATTACGAGACTGTAGAGAAACGAATGGATCTGCAGCAAGCACTAGGACAATTGAAGGAGCAAGAGCAGCAAGTGTTGCTGCTAGCCTTCCAAGATGGTCAATCCCAGCGGGCAATTGCTCAGAAGCTGGGGGTTTCACAGATGAGTGTTTCACGGATACAGAAGCGGGCCACTGAGAAGTTAAAGCAGATTATGGCCAACTCATCCTATTGAGCTCCTTTATGTGTAATATACATTACCTGGATTTGAATTCTACTGTTCGACGATAAGGACATGCCTCTCTCCGTGCCTGGAGAATAGCATGTCCTTTATTTGTGTTCCATAACGCCCTTACCCCGCTTGTCCGGCTAACCCTGAAGGATTAGACAGACAAGCGGGGTAAGGGGGAGCGGTGATAGATGGGCGATAGATAGCCCAGTTGTTAGCTGTTCGCATCGATGTATTTTTTGATCTCGCCAAGGTACTCACCGATCACGGGAACATCAAGAAATAGGCTAAGAATGTAGCCCAGAACACCAAGAACTACGAACGTTCCGAGAGATAGGCCGAGACCTCGGGATATACCGGCCATCAAGTTTGTGATAATTCTTTTTTTTGGATCTGAGTAGTTATCAAGGATGTCCTTAAATTCTGATTTTTCTAGTGAATCAGCAATCTTGTCCAGACGATTGTTTAAGCGTTTGACCTCATGACGTAATTCGAAAGGATGTTCATCAATTTCATATGCTTTTGTTTGGCTATTTGATTCTCCCATGGAGCACCCCTGCTTTCTGTAGCCCGATCGGGCATTCATTAAGGATCTATTCAATCAGATGAAACTTTATATAGGGTATAACTAAACAACAGCCAGCTGCGGACAGCTGGCTGTTGTCGGATGAAATGATAGCTGTATTATGCCGCAGATTAGTAACTGGATTTATAGGAGGATTTAACATCCTCTTTCGCATCTTTAGCCTCATCGGCGACTTCTTTAGAGGATGCTTTGGCTTCGTCAGCCACTTCTTTAGAAGCGTCTTTAACATCAGAGGCTACATTATTTGAGGCTTCGCTTATAGTGTCACCAATTTTGCTGCCTGCGTCTTGAAGGGTAGCGGCAATTTGCTGCTTGCTGTCACTGACAGTAGTGTAGATATCAGAGGCTTTGACTGAAACCGTACTAGCCAGATCGGTTGCTTTTTCACCTACAGTTGTGGCAATGGCTTTGGTCTTGTCAGTTACGACACCAGCAACTTCTTTTGTTTTGTCAGTAGCAAGCGTAAGTTTATCGGACAGATCACTGCGCATTTCACGACCAGGCTTTGGTGCAAATAATAGGGCTGCTGCAGCACCTATTAAGCTACCAATAAAGATGCCTTTGAAAAAGTTGCTTCCGTTTTCTACTTCATGCTCTACTTTATGTTCTACGTTACTCATCACCAATCACTCCTTATAAGTTATCTTACTTCGTATTTAAACTTTGGCGTATAGGCTGAAACAATTGATGAGCAAGGCGTAGATGGCGAGGGGCTCTTGTTATGGACTATTTATTAACAGCTTGGAATACCGCATAGCCGAATTCGGGCAGATTCAGATGTAGTAATGATGTGAATTTTTCTGTTCGCTTCTGCGTCTCTAGGTTTACCCATATAGCATCCATCCCGGGTACAGGAATGGTGGCGTCGACTAGCACCTCTTCATTGTTTAGCACGATTAAGAAGCGGTTATGTTCGTCCCACCGTTCATATACAAGCAGTCTTGGGTGGTCCGGGATCTCCAGCGATTTAAAGCCGCTACTACGGAACGCAGTATGCGACTTACGAAGACCGATCGTCCAGCGATAGTATTCAAACAGTTCCCTGTTCTGTTTCTGGATGTCCCACTCCATACATTTACGATTATCTGGGTCATATTCACCTTCCATACCGATTTCATCGCCATAGTAAATACATGGTGTTCCCTGAAAGGTCATTTGGAACAAAACAGCCAGTTTTAATCTCCGGATGTCACCACCGCAAAGGGTCAGGAAACGAGTTGTGTCATGGCTGTCTAATAGATTAAAATTGGCCTCTGTAATTTGCTGCGGGTAATTCGCTAGCATAGTAGCAATCGCTAGAGAGAATTGTGAAGCATTAATTTGTCCGTGAGCGAAGAAATTAATCTGAATATTGGTTAGTGGGTAATTCATAACGGCATCAAATTGATCGCCAAGTAGCCACGGCAAGGAGTCATGCATAATTTCGCCTACAAGATAGGCTTCTTGATTAATGCTTTTGATCGTATTACGGAATTGTCGCCAGAACGTATGAGAGACTTCATTGGCGACATCAAGCCGCCAACCGTCTACACCGATTTCCTCAATCCAATAACGACCAACGTTCAACAGATAATCTCTGACTTCAGGATTCTCAGTGTTGAATTTTGGCATGATAGGCTCGAATGCAAATGTGTCATAGGTGGGAATTCCGTCGATGACTTGTGGTGGCCACTCACGCACATGAAACCAATCGGCATAACGGGAAGAGCGCCCGTTGGTGAGCAGATCAACAAATGGCGGAAAGGTATGGCCGCAATGATTAAAGACACCGTCTAGAATGACGCGGATCCCTTTGGAATGACAGGCGTCGACAAGTTCTTTTAGCAAAGCGTTGGTTCCAAAATGAGGGTCCACCAAGAAATAATCCTTTATATCATATTTATGATTGGTGGTTGCCTCAAACAGAGGATTGAAATAGATGGCGGTAATGCCCAATTCACAGAGATAATCCAAATGGTCTAGTACACCTTGCAAGTCTCCTCCGAAGAAATTCCGGGGACTCGGCGTACCGCCCCAATCTAGCACATCTGCCGGATCGTTAGTAGGATCGCCATTTGCGAAACGCTCCGGAAAAATTTGATAAAATACTGCATCCTTCACCCATGCTGGAGGGGAGTGTACATCTTCACGGTTCAAGAAAGGAAAGTCGAATAAGCCCTCATATATTATGACTGGAGGCTCTGAGAAGAAGCCTTTTTCCAAATAATAAAGGACCTCATCTTTGTTATAAAGTGCAAAATAGTAAGTGAGTCTGCGATAAACAGGACGGACCGCAGCCTGCCAATAATCGAATAAGCTATCAGAAGCCATGTGCTGCATGGGAATAACCTCATGGGTTTTGTCCCAACTGTATTTATCTCCGCAAAAAAGATCAATCTTTGACACGTTATCCCGTTTAGTTCTTATGCGAATATGCAGTGTAGACTCATCGTAGGCATATGACCAATTCTGCCCCATGCGATGATAAACGGCTTCTTGTTGAATCATAATCAATTTCCATCCCTTCGCGGCATGTAAACGCAAAAAAGGGCCAACCTCATGATAATCAGAGGTTGAACCCTTGGCGGTTTCATTGCCTTTAAATTTTGTCTGAATCTTATCATACCCCTCAAGATTAAAGCAAGGGATTATTTCACATGAATTCACAATATGGAATATTTAGTATGTAGTTGAAAAAAGGAGAGAATATAAGGAAAAACAAGAAAAGTGCTATTAAATAACCCCATTTGGATCTATACTCTGATTGCAATCCAAATTATGGGTATTATAGAATGAGGGCGAACGAACTTGATTTTTCTTAATACGCAAACAAATTAAAGGCACTGTTACCTAAAAGGTACAACCTCGGCACTTTGTGCAAATGAGGTTGTACCTTTTTTGCATGCTCTTTTTCTATGCGTGTTAGGTCTGATCACTTATGAATAAAGGGGAGATGAGCAAATGAAGAAGAGTAAACGATCTAAAATGCAAGCGGTATCATTTAGTTTGACCCTAAGTCTGTTGTTGGCATTGACCGTTACGGCTTGCGGTTCAGGCAATGGGAACTCTACGGCTCAGCCGAATTCAAGCCCGAATTCCACAGTGAACGAGCCGGGGGGAACTACAAATGAGACAAATCCCGCCGAAGAGGAGCTGAAACCGGAAGCTGGGGCCGAATTAACGGTCTGGGAAGCCAAGGAGCAGGTTGAGTACATGAAGCAGTTAGCCGCTGATTTCGAAAAAGAATACGGCGTTCCTGTCACGGTTGAGGAAATGGCGGGCGGCGATCAGGGAACAAGGTTGGCGACAGATGGCCCGTCCAAACTAGCCGCCGATGTGTTGACTCTCCCGCATGATCAGATCGGTCAGGCTGTCAAAGCGGGATTGCTTTTGCCAAATGATGTGTTTGAGGAAGAAACGAAATCAACTATGGTGGAGACAGCTATTCAGGCATCGACTTATGAAGGTATCCTGTACGGTTATCCTAAATCGGTGGAGACCTATGCGCTGTTTTACAACAAGGATCTGATATCCGAAGCTCCAAAAACCTGGGATGATGTGATCGCTTTTGCCAATACGTACAATAAGCCGAAAGAGAACAAATTTGCGATCATGTGGGAATTCGTCGGGTATTACAGCTATCCATTCATTGGCAGCTTCGGCGGATACATTTACGGTGACAACAATACGAATGTCAAGGATATCGGCTTGAATAATGAAGGTACCGTCAAAGGATTTACTTTTCTCCAGAGCTTAAAAGGAATTCTGCCATTGAATGCAGGAGATATCACCTATGACGTTAAAACCCAATTGTTTCAGGAAGGCAAGCTGGCAATGAACATCGATGGGCCATGGTCCATAGCGATGTTTAAGGATCATATCAACCTTGGAGTGGCACCTCTTCCGAAGGGACCTGACGGTCAAGACAGCATTTCTTTTTCCGGAGTTAAATCGTATTATGTCAATTCCTATACGGTATATCCAGTCGCAGCTCGCCTGTTCGCACATTTTGCAAGCAGCAAGGAGAATCAGCTCAAGAACTTTGAAATGACGGGTGCGATTCCTGCGAATATTGAAGCCGGAGAAGCGCCGGTAATCAAAGATGATCCGATTATAAGTGGATTCTTCGAGCAATTCCAACACTCCGTGCCGATGCCTTCCCTATCGGAAATCAAATCCGTCTGGGAACCGCTAAAGGCAGCATTTGTATCCCTGTGGAACGATCCGGGTCTTGATGTTAAGCAGACGCTCGATAAGACTGTATCAACGATTCAGGCCGATCTGGATTCGAAGTAAAGGACAGGTGATTTGAGCTATGCACAAAAAAACAGGTGCAGCGCTACTCTCGGCTATTATTCCGGGACTGGGCCAGTTCTTCAATCGACAGTGGCTGAAAGGATTAGTATTCCTGCTGGTGGGGTCTGCTGGAATCTATTTTATTGCTCATGATCTAATGGGTTATTTGCGGGGGTTGATCACACTTGGTGAATTTCCAAGCCGTATGGTCAAAGTAGGTAAATTAACCCGGATGGTGGAGGGCGATCACTCCATTTTTATGATGATCAATGGTCTGATGTCATTGCTGGCGCTGCTGTTTTATACAGCTTTTCATTTACTGAATATCAGGGATGCCTTCTTAGTTGGAGCTGCGCGCGACCGGAATGAGCCCATTCATTCATTCGGTGAATCGCTCAGACATATGGGGCGTAGAAATTTCGCTTATCTTGTACTAGCGATTCCTTTTGTGGCAGTGGTTTTTCTGACGATATTGCCGCTTGTTTTTTCGGTGCTACTGGCGTTTACGAACTATGCCGACCCGATTTTACCGCCTGCGCATCTAGTAGAATGGGTGGGTTTCGGTAATTTTAATAAAATGCTAAGTTTGGATGTATGGAGTTCAACCTTCGGCGGAGTGCTGACTTGGACACTGATCTGGGCGATTATTGCTACTGCGACGACTTACATTGGAGGTGTGCTCATCGCCGTACTTATTCACCAGCCCCGTGTTCGGTGGAAAAAGCTTTGGCGTACACTGCTGATCGTTCCCTTTGCTATTCCTAATATGATTTCTCTGCTCGTCATGCGTAATATGTTCAATAATCAGTTCGGACCGATCAATAGTTATGTAAGAGCTTTGGGATTGGAGGGGGTGGCCTGGCTGACTAATCCTTTCTGGGCAAAGGTCACCGTAATTCTGGCTAATATGTGGATCGGAATTCCGGTTACCATGATTCTGGCCTTTGGGGTACTGACAACGATTCCAAGGGATATGTACGAAGCTGCTGAAGTGGACGGAGCTGGGGCATTCTACAAATTCCGCATGGTTACACTGCCTATGGTGCTGTTCGCTACCGCTCCAATCCTGATCATGCAGTTCGCCGGTAACATTAATAGCTTTAACGTCATTTACCTGATGACCAACGGAGAACCGGTTAATCCGGATTACCAGTATGCGGGCCATACCGATCTGCTGGTGACTTGGCTCTACAAACTGGCGCTTAACCAATCGCAATACAGCTTTGCTTCCGTAATCGGGATTGTCATCTTCCTGCTGGTCGCGACCTTCTCCATCTGGAGCTACCGCCGAACGCGATCCTACAAAGAGGAGGATATGATTGCATGAAGCCAAAACTGACAGAAGCGTTTAAAACGATTGGAAGCCACTTGCTACTGATTGTGCTCAGTTTTATTAGTCTTTTTCCAGCGTTTTGGATTATTATGTCTTCATTCAAGACGGGAAACAGTTTGTTCAGCGACTCGTTGATTCCTAAAAATTTCACGTTCATTCATTACAAGGAACTGTTTGAGCAAACTAAATATTTGATTTGGTTCATGAATACACTAAAGGTTGCAGCGCTGTCTACGCTACTTGGCACTTTTCTGCTGCTGTTGACTTCGTATGCCATCTCTCGCTATCGGTTCACGGGCAGAAAAACGACACTGACTGCGCTTCTAGTTCTGCAAATGTTTCCGGGATTCATGGCTATGATTGCAGTTTACGTGCTGCTGAACACGCTTGGGCTACTGAATTCCCATTGGGCACTTGTGCTTGTATACAGCAGTGGCGCCATTATCACCAATGTGTTTGTGGCTAAAGGTTTTTTTGATACTATTCCTAAAAGTCTGGAAGATGCTGCGCGGATGGATGGGGCGAGTCATATGAAGGTTTTTCTATCTATAATGATCCCGCTGTCCAAACCGATGCTTACCTATGCCAGTCTTATGATATTTAATGGCTGCTTTGTGGATTTCATATTCGCGGACCTTGTATTGCGTACGGAAGAGACGAGAACGCTCGCTGTCGGGCTTTTCCGGATGGTGAATCAAAGCAATTCGACCGAATTCACATTGTTCGCCGCCGGAGCGGTGCTGGTTGCTCTCCCGGTCACGCTACTGTTCATTTTCCTTCAGCGTTTCCTGGTGGACGGTCTGACCGCGGGTGCAAGTAAGGGTTAATTCGATTTGCGCTCCCACTCTACAGCAGTACTGAATTCTATAAAAACCACTTCCTTTTCAGAAGAGCAAGAATCTGATGCGGGAGTGGTTTTTTAATTTAAAAGCTTCATTTATGTTCCTGTCATTCAGGATTTATTGCTGATGGAATTGTTTTTGTGTGGTTTCTAAAATCTTCTTGGTGTTGAGAGGATTGAAGAATGATGAAAATAGGAGTAGAATTCCTCATGGAACTAACACTTAAGGGAGTTTGTGATGTACAAAAAATCCCCGGAGCACGGGGTTATTTTCTAGCATTTATTAAATGTAGAATCCTAATAAATCCTTGTGAGTTATAGAGCAGCAAAGAGAAAAGAGGAGAGTTACCATGGAAACAGTATTAGTAAGAGAATATCGGTCAGATTTGCTGGAATGTGTCCATAGCGGACATATTGCAATCGTAGGAGAACACGGGAACGTAAAGGGCTATGCAGGTGATCCTGAGTTTGTATCCTTTACCCGTTCTGCGGCCAAGCCACTTCAGGCTATCCCAGGCATTCGTGGAGGAATCGTGGAGCATTATGGTTTTACACCCGCAGAGGTTGCCCTAATGACTGCTTCTCACCGAGGAGAGAGCTACCATGTTGCCGCGCTAGAGAGTATTTCCTCCAAGATTGGGATCGATGAGCAACAAATGATATGTGCCACTAGCTATCCACTGGATTATACGAGTAGAGAGAATGCCATTCGCGGCACGGGCAAAAGAAAGTTCTATCATAACTGTGCGGGCAAGCACATGGGGATTTTATCATATAGTAAGCTCAAAGGACTACCACTTGAAGAATACTCTCAGCCGGAGCAAACGGTTCAGCGTGAAATTATAGATACGATTGCTTATATGGCTGGTGTAGCACCAGACAGTATTGGTCTAGGTACGGATGGATGCGGTCTGCCGGTATTTGCCATGCCTTTGACAGCCTTGGCGACTGCGTATTTGAAATTAGCCAATCCTGATTTAATTGCTGACGAGGCAACTCGCAGAGCGGTCACCACAATCACTGCGGCCATGAATGCTCATCCGGAGATGGTTTCTGGGTCTGGACGCCTTGATTCAATCCTTTTGGAAGATGAAAATATTATTGCTAAGGGTGGATTTAAGGGCGTATATTGCTTTGGGTTGCGCCGCGAGCGACTGGGCATTGCCTTCAAGATTTTGGATGGATCAGAAGAAGAGTGGGGACTTATTGTACAGGGGATTTTAAATCAGATTGGATACAGTCAGAAAAATACTTTGGAAAAGCTGCGTAATGCATTTTCAGGTGTGATCTACAATGATGGTGGTACACGGGTAGGTCATGCAGATACAGAATTTCAGCTTCATTTCATGAAATAGGAACTTAAAAAGGAGCCCCTCGCTGCGCATCCATCTCGGATTCGCAGCGAGGGGCTCCTTTTGTAAACGAAGAACAATTATTTCTGACGTAGACGGCCGAGTTCGGAGACGAGCGCTTCTACCTGAGAAATACTGAGTCTATCGCTGCCCATGGCTACCTCATAGACATCGAAGATATCTTCATATTTATCTACTGAAAAAGCGGAGGCTTGCATTGCAGCAGCACTTGCCATCTTCAGTTTGTTCTTGATGGCCTCGATCATATATTCAACATTTTCCTGACTAGGTTGTGTTAAATCCATAGGGTTATTAACATCCTTTCTGTACACTGATTCATGTATTTTACCATGATTGTGAGCTTGATCACCATTTTTTTGTCGAGCTCACAGAAATCATGTTAAATTAAAAGCATGAAATCAAAAAATATCATCGAAGGGAGGAAAGGTATTGGCAATTAGAGAACAGGGAAGCGGAAAACGAAGCAAAATGGACGATGTAGGATTGGTGTCCTTTTTTATGGAAATTGCAGCGCTGCATTCAGCTAAGAAAGTTACCTTTCTGTGTATCGGAACGGATCGATCTACAGGTGATGCTCTCGGTCCACTAACAGGCAGCAAACTTCTGGAATATGGCTTTCCGCACGTAATCGGTACGTTGCCATCTCCTTGCGATGCAGATAATTTGGTGACCAGAGTCGCTGAGATTCCATCTGAGCATATCATTATTGCTGTGGATGCTTGCCTAGGACCTCCAATAGCTCTTGGATATTACTTCGTTTCGAATGGGCCGCTTCAGCCAGCACAATCGGTGGGGGTATGCCTTCCCGCAGTGGGGCATTATAGCTTGGCGGCGATTGTAGATATCAACGGTCCCAAGCCCTATCGGACGCTGCAGACGACTCCACTACATAGAATTATGGTTATGGCTGAACAAATTGCCGCCGCAGCAGCAAAAGGGTTTGGAATTGGGCGTTAAGAATAGGATGCCGGTTTCAAGGAGAGCTGTTTTGCTTAATAATAGATATTAGTTAATATATCTTAGTATTTTGGAAAGAGGGAAGCAGCCATGGAAAGAGTACGTTGTGACGGAAGCAATATTTGCTACAGTGATCAGGGGAAAGGCGAGGTTATTGTATTACTGCATGGCTTTTGCGGAAGTGCTGAATACTGGGAACAAATCATTCCCATCTTAAGCAGCGACTACCGAGTGATTGCTCCCGATTTACGTGGTCATGGAGCTTCAGAGGCTCCACTAGGCCCCTATACTATTGAACAAATGGCAGACGATGTTCTGGGCTTGTTAGATACACTAGAAATTTCTGAATGCACCATGCTGGGACATTCTCTTGGTGGGTATATTACACTTTCGTTCGCGCAGCGGTATGCCTCTCGATTGAAGGGCTTCGGATTAATCCATTCTACTGCATATCCGGATAGTGAAGAAGCTCGGGAGAATCGATTGAAAAGTGTCAGCAGGATTCAAAATGAAGGCATTACTCCTTTTGTGGACAGCTTCGTCCCAGGAATTTTTGCTAAAGCAACCGCTTCTGCATCACCGCAGCTGCTGGAGCGAGCTAAAGAAATTGGTTACAAAACGCCTCCACAAGGAGCAGCGGGAGCTACGCTGGCGATGCGTGAGCGTCCGGATCGGCGTGATGTGATCACAGCTACCACGTTGCCGGTACTACTTGTTGCTGGCGAGCAGGATGAACTGATTCCTGCGGAGCGCACCTTTACTTCGGATAAACCAAATATAACGCAAGCTACGATTTCTGGAGCGGGCCACATGAGCCTCTTTGAAGCTCCTGAACGGTTAGCTGAGGTTATCAAGGAATTCACCCAAGCTACGGTTAGTATTAACAGCCATTCGTGATCGCTGAAATAATAATTCAAAAAGAGGCAGCTCCGCGTCAAAGTAACGCGTGGGCTGCCTCTTTTTTAGGAGACTATTGAAACTTACGGATTCCCAATCCGGCAAAGATAGCTATGGTTGTTACGCCGCCAATGAGGAACGGCATTTCATGTCAATAAGTAGAAGGATTCTAGTCATTATTTTTCCCGTAATTGCTTTAGTGGCATAGCGTAGTGCAATGGTTTAAGATAAATGAATAAAACACATATAATACCTAGATACAAAAGCTTCGCAGTTACAGTATGGAAAAGGGGGAAGTTCATGTTCCGAAGAGACTATATTGTCCGAATGATCGAAGATATGACGGCGATGGTTGCCAAGGTTCTAACGCTGAAGCAAGAGCGAAAGACAACGGAAGCCTTATGGGAAATTGATGAGCTATTGAACCGACATTTTCCGCTGAACTCACGTCTTTTAAATTCACTATCTGTAGAAGATATTATAGATATGTTCCGGTTTAACGGTGTATTGGAGTCAGATAAGCTTCAAGGTTTAGCTAAGCTGCTTAAGGAAGAGGGCAGCATTTATGCTGCAAATGGCGATCATGACGCGGCACTATTCAGAAATATGAGAGCACTGCATTTATATTTGTACGCAGATTTGCACGGCGCTGATCGAGAAATGCTGCAAATGACGGAGGATATTAATGAACTCCTGGAGGAAGTCAAAGCGTATCGGCTTCCAGCCAAGACGGAACGGCTGCTTCTAGATTATATGGAGTCAATAGGACATTATAGTAAAGCGGAGGACAGTCTGTATCGACTATGGGAGCAGGGAGAAGATGTCTCACTGGAAGGTGATGAATTGTACAGAGGGCTGCTGCTTAAATCACCGGAAGAATTGGAACAAGGCTCGCTTCCTATCCATGAAGTGGAACAAGGATGGAAAGAGTGGCGCCGGATCACAGAAGTTCGAAGGGAGTCGGAAGCCTAATGAATACCCCTTTATTTATTATCGATGCCTTTGCAGGAAAAGCATATTCAGGAAATCCGGCAGCAGTATGCTTGCTGAAGCATCCAGTCGACGAGGCATTTATGCTTAAGACAGCAGCAGAAATGAACTTGTCAGAGACGGCATTTCTCTGGCCGGAGAATGATGGATATCGCCTGCGCTGGTTCACGCCCAAGGTTGAGGTTAATTTATGTGGCCATGCTACTCTAGCGAGTGCACATATATTATGGGAGGTGGGATTGCTGGATCCAGAGGTGGAAGCTAGATTTTATACACGCAGTGGGTTGCTTAGAGCTTCTCGTGCGGATGACCTCATCTCACTGTACTTCCCGCCTTATGAGCTTAAGTCTTCACCTACAATTCCGGCTCTTATAGAAGCGCTTGGTATTACAGAAGAAAATGTGGTAGAAACTATGCTCTATGCTGACAATGTACTTGTACGGCTCGATCAGGAATCCCTAGTTCGCGAACTTAGCCCAGACTTCGGGGCTTTATCCCGGCTTGAAGAGCGAGCCTTTGCGGTTACTGCAGAAAGCTCCATCGAAGGCATTGATTGTGTGTCACGGTTCTTTGCACCGAAGATGGGGGTAAATGAGGATCCGGTCACAGGCTCAGCGCATACTGCGCTAGCACCTTTCTGGGCTAGTCGACTTAACCGTACGCAGTTGACCGCTTATCAAGCTTCCGAACGAGGAGGCTTACTTCAACTTGAGGTAAGCAAAGATCAGATTAAGATGTCTGGCCGGGCAATAACTATTGTTAGTGGAGAGCTGCATGTGAAGCCCTGATAGGCTACCTCTTGTAGAGCCGTGATATAATGGAACGATGATGGTTAGGAGACATAGATTCTCCATTTTTAATCCCGAAAGTGAGATGTGCGTTGTGGAATCTTTAAAAGCTCTTATTGAACAACTGATTAATGACCGTACCTTGATTATGGCTACCTTAAGCCAAGTACGTAACAAAGGGGAGACCTGTACGAAGGTACAGATTAAACCTGTCGAACTAAAAGGTAAGTTGCATTATCAGTTTGCGTCCTATATTGGTACAAAGGTTGAACATCGCAACGTACCGGCAGAATTAGCAGCGGAGGACATGACTCTTTTATTTAGAGAATCATATCGCCAAGGCTTGTTATGCACGGTGGAAGCGGATTATCAGGTGCTGATTAGTAAAAAATTCAAAGTATCCATCCTTACCAAGTCTCCAAGTAAAAAAGAAGAGCCGGATCTGGCACACAATCGCCGCAAGCGTTATGTGCTGGAGGATGGAGAACCTGTGCCATTTCTTGTGGAGCTTGGCATAATGAACAGAGAAGGAAAAGTGCTGGCCAAGCGATACGATAAGTTCCGGCAGATCAACCGTTTTTTGGAGATGGTTGAGGATGTGCTTGCCGATCTGCCAACGGGACGGCCATTAACGATTGTTGATTTTGGATGTGGTAAATCGTATTTGACCTTTGCTCTTTATCACTATCTGACCGTCCGCAAGAAGCGGGAGCTTAATATTATTGGACTTGATTTGAAAGCGGATGTAATTGAGCATTGTAATGAGCTTGCTGCGAAAATCGGTTATGATCACCTGAAGTTCCTTGTGGGTGACATTGCCGAGTACGATGAGCTGGATCAGGTAGATATGGTTATAACGCTTCATGCTTGTGACACAGCTACAGATGCTGCACTCGAAAAAGCAGTACGTTGGGGCGCCTCCGTCATTTTGTCTGTGCCTTGCTGTCAGCATGAATTGTTCGCGCAGATTGAGAATGAAGTAATGAGTCCGATGCTGTCGCATGGGATACTTAAGGAGCGTTTCTCTGCCTTGGCTACGGATGCTATCCGTGCCAAATTGCTCGATATGATGGGTTATAGCAGCCAGCTGCTGGAATTTATCGACCTGGAGAATACACCGAAGAATATTTTAATCCGCGCCGTTAAAAGCTCGGGTGGTGATAACTCCGTCAAATGGCGTGAATACACCGCATTCCGTGATTTTATAGGGGCGAAACCTTACCTTGAGCGCGTATGTGCTGACCTGCTTCCGAGTGAAAGTTTGGTGGAGGGATAATAGCACGGCATTTTAGGAGCGGTAAGTTGCTTTAGTTGTATTTTGTGCAGCTATATATGCTTTGAAGATGCTTTTTTCGGACTTAATTGTACTCTGTACACTTAAAAATGAACAATTCTCCGCATATGGCGGAATTCTCGAAAAATAGTTGTACATTATGCAATTACACTAGGATGCAGTAACGAATATCAGAGGTTAGTTGTACTTTTTGCAACTATATAGCTTTTTTGATGAGAATTGGGACGGTACAGCTCCTTCGTGGAGAGGTATCGTCCTTTTTGCATTCTAGTTTTGCGAAGGGGAAATGTGGAAAGGATAGATATAACTTAACGAATATAGGGGTATCTAAATGGGGAGCGTTAACAGAGAGCGGAGTCTGGATTCAATAATCGTATATTTTAGTGCAGCCTTAGTCATCGCAGCCGGAGTAGGAGCTTGTTTGCTGCGTGGATTTTTTTTTACAGAGGAGATGTACCTCTTTCTGACCCTATGGTTTGTGATGTGTTCTGTGTCTTTGCTTTATTTGTACATTGGAGTAGGCAAGTGGAGAAGTAGCGCAGGGGGAGCAGGTGGAGTACGTAGAGCTTTGAAAATAATGTTGACTGCACCTTTAATAGTTCTATCACTCTATCTGATTCATTGGCTAAGAGATCCTCTTTCGGCACAGGGAACAATGAATGAAATATTACGGTGGGGCTTGTATGCTAGCTTTGCATTTTTGGTTTGTTTTTGCGCGTTGAATCGGGTGGGGCGTCAGCTTATCATTGCTGCGTGGTCTATTTTGGGCATATTCTTAAGCATAAGTGCTTTGCTGGCAGTGTGCGGGGTGGTAGCGTTACCTTTCGCTATAGCTTACAGCAATTCATCGGAAGTAAGCATTACAGGTGCCAGATTAGCAGGGGTGATGGAATATCCTAATGCCTTGGGTGCTGTGATGGCTGTTTTTCTACTGGAGCGGCTGTTTGCTGTCGCTGCTTATTATGAAAGACCTCAGAAGAGTGTGGATGGATGCGATAGATTGGAGCGGCGAGAACCGCGAAGCACGGCCGCCGCGCTGCTGCGCTTGCTGCCGCTGTTTCCGTACGCCGCCGCGCTGCTCCTCAGCGAGTCGCGCGGCGCGTGGCTGACGGCGGCTTGCGCCTGCGCTGCCGTTTTGCTCTGGAAGCGGCAGCTCATCGCGCCGCTTCTTGCCGCTGGCGCCGCGCCCGTGGTCGCCGCGGCGCTGCTCTACCGCCAACTGGCCCGTGCCGGGTTGGCGGTAGATCCTTTGCCCGGCCTGCTGTTGCTGGCCGGGCTTTGGGCCGGCGCGTTGCTAGCCGGCCTATGGCTGTGCCGCCGCCAGCGCAACGCGGCGGGCAGTGCCCGAGCCGCCATGCTGGCATTGGCGGCAGCAGGTTGGACGGCGGCGGGCACCGCCGTCCTCCTGCACGTGCGCGAGCGGATCACCGGACCGTCATCGACGGTATCCGCGCGTGGTCTGTTCTACCGCGACGCCTGGCGGCTGGCGGTAGAGGCACCTTGGCTGGGGCGCGGGGGCGAGACTTGGCGGAGTTCATACCTCGCCGCCCAATCTCGCCCTTATGTTGGCAGCCAAGTGCATAACGGTTATCTCGACATCCTGTTGAACCTAGGATTTGTCGGCCTGGCAGCCATACTGCTTATGCTGCTAGCAGCAGGCTGGCTGCTGGCTCAGAGATCGCCGCGTCTGCTGCCGCCATTTTTGGTTATCGTTATGCATAGCGCAGTCGATTTTGACTGGAGCTACGGATTAATCTGGCTGCTGCTTTTTTGGCTGCCAGCACTTGCCCTGTCTGAATATGAGCAGAAACATCAATCTGCGAATACCCGCTTTACGTCCATAAGTTTGCTCACCACTCATTTCGCATCCGCGAACCTCGGCGCCACTATCCCTGCATTCGCGAGCCTGTCACATCCATATCCCCGCCGACTATTTATCACTGTCGCCTGCTGCCTTTGTCTCATGTTATCTGTATTGTCCCTTCAGGCCGCACAAGGAGAGAGGTACTACCGGCAAGCAGTTCAGACGGTTGATCCCTCGGTGAAGGTAGATTTGCTAGAGCAATCACTAGCGTGGAATCCCCAGTCTCCCAAAACAGCTGTAGCATTATCCAGGCTACTTACGGGTGAACAAAGTGTGAGTATACTCCAGCAGAGTTTGCAATATTCTCCGGATAATGCAAGTTTAAACTGGGAAATGGCTAGACGATGGATGTACAGTGATGATCCGGGAGCTGCATTATATTGGATACGTCGAAGTATTCAGCTTGATAAATACAACTCTGTTAAGTGGGTCAAAGGGATTGAAGGCATGCTTATGATGGGCCGGAAAAAGTTAGCGGAAGGGAATCGAATGGAGGCCATAAGCTGTATTGCCTCAGGGAACGAGCTTCTGCGGGAGTATAGAGTGTTGGCAGAATACGAGGGAAGTAAAGGTGAGCAGCATAATGACCGGAAGTTCCAAATAACAGAACAAGCCGACGACCTGAGTCGACGGCTTAGTGTACTTGCTTCACGATTTTAACTGACGTGAAATGATCCAAGAGTATAGAACAGGAACGAGAATAACAAGTACAAGAGCTGTAATAATAAGGGTCTGAGACAAGACGCCGCTCAAAAAGGCTCCCCCAAAAATAAGCAACCCGCCGATCATCCACATTCTTCCGGAAAGACGATGTGTTTTTCGCCACACCTCTGGGCTAGAGAGCGTCCATGCTGTGCGAACACCGAACAAATAATTATCTTTTACCTGTGGCATGTAGTTGCCGAGCGCAATAAACATCACTCCTAGGGCTCCTATAGCAATTTTACCCACATTAATATCTTTACCCAGACCGTAAGCAACCGTGAGCACGAGCATGAGATTAAAAAGCACCCCAATGGCGAGTCTGCTCATAGCATAGGCATTTTCGAACTTCTTATAATTTTCCCGTTTAGGATCGATGCTACGTGTGAATTGCATGATCAGCGGAAGCACAATACCCAGGATTCCGAACATAAAAATAGCTATGTTTTTATCCCAATACCGGTTGACTTTACCCGAAATTCCCCACTGCGCGGGCAGCTCCTGTGGCAGCTTGCCATAATTGATTAAAGCATAAGCTAATGAAGCTAAACCTAATATCACAATCAGTGTATCTTGCCATCTCCATTTAAAATCCTTCATCTTCAATCAGCCTCCTTCTCAGAATCCATACCACGGCTTTGTTTTCCGTCCAGTGATTTGCTTTCCGTCTCCGTTTGCTTTCCCGTACCTGTAAGCTCGAGCAACCAGCCAAGAACCTCTTCGAGAACCGTCGTATTTAATGAATACATAATGAATTGATCTTTTCGTTCATCCTGTACGAGATCGGCATGCTTCAGTGCATTCAGATGGTGAGAAATGCTTGGTTTTGACATGTTGAAAAAATCAGCAATTTCACCTGCGGTTCGGTCCTTCTCCCTTAGTAACCGAATGATTTGGCGACGGGTAGGGTCAGCTAGTGCTTTGAAAGACTCATTCATATTCTTATCTGTCAATGCGTATTCTCCTCATTTTAATTGAGAAAGAAATTGTCACCGAATCTTTGGATTTACCGCCGTTTGAGGCTATGCCCTTGCTAATACTAACTGTGGGCAAGTACTCGATGAATGGTTCGAAACATAGAAGCGGAGGAGAGGATATATGATGCTGACGAATAAGGTTGCAGTTGTTACAGGTGCGGGTTCTGGGATTGGAGAAGCAATTGCTCTTCTTTTTGCCCAGCAGGGGGCTAAGGTTATTGCAGCGGACATCCATCTGGGGGGTGTTGAAGCGGTGGCCAAGAAGGCAGAACAAGGTCATGGCAACGGGGTGGTGTATCCTGTAAAAGCAGACGTTTCGAAGGAAGAGGACACTCAGCGAATGATTGATATTTGGTGGACTTCATATTCTCGTTAATAATGCGGGGATCATGGATAAAATGACCCCGGCTCATGAAATCACAGACGACTTATGGGAGAACGTAATTGCAGTGAACGTCACCGGACCCATGAGAGCCATTCGTAAGGTCTTACCGATTTTTATGGCACAAGAAGGTGGATGTATCATCAATGTAGCATCGATCGGCGGCTTAGAGGGATCACGTGCAGGAGTGGCCTATACTGCCTCCAAGCATGCTGTCATCGGTATGACTAAAAATGTAGGGTATCAGTACTCGAAGCTTGGAATTCGCTGTAATGCTATAGCACCAGGTGGGGTATAGACGAATATTGATTTGTCTAATCCGAGTGCTTTTGGTAGTCAAAAGGCAGGAGATGGTATGGCGTCAATGCCGCGAACAGGGGAAAGCAGCGAGATCGCATCGATAGCTTTATTCCTGGCTTCAGAAGCTGCGAGCTTCGTGAATGGAACGGTAATAACGGCGGATGCCGGATGGACCGCTTATTAAATAGCTTTTACATTTTAGACAAACAGGTGTCCATTTCCATCTTCATTGCTGGAAGTGTACACCTTTTCTGGTTATACAGGTTGTTCTAACTCTTTTTAAGAGAGGGTCGATATAGGGTAATGGCCTCGCCGCTGTAAGTAGATGTGATAAGGTTGCTTGTGCTAGAATAGGCTAAGAGAAACTGGAAAATAGAGCAGAGCGGCAGAGCTTTTAAAAATATAAGAAAGTAAAAGTTTAGTATCTATACTTTATGTTCTTATATTTCTCGCTTAAACGCTAAGCGTCTTTATATAGACGCCAAAGATGTTTATGCTAGATACATAGCCATATTCTGCGGAAAAGGGAGGAGGAGTACGGTTGCATGTTATTTCTGATCTGATCTCAACATTGTTTGAATGGATTCAGAGTCTTGGTTATTTTGGGATTATGATCGGACTTATGATTGAAGTTATTCCGAGTGAAATTGTACTGGCTTTCGGTGGCTTTTTAGTATGGAGTGGAGATATTAATTTTTTCGGCGCCGTATTATTCGGTACGATCGGCGGAGTCATTGCACAGATTTTTGTGTATTGGATTGGCCGTTATGGTGGCAGACCTGTTTTGGAGAAATACGGGAAATATATTTTCATTCAAAAGAAGCATATTGACCATTCGGAAGAGTGGTTCAATAAATACGGGACTGGCGTAATCTTTACAGCTCGTTTTATTCCGGTTGTTCGTCATGCCATTTCCGTTCCAGCTGGGATATCGAAAATGCCTTTAGGTAAGTTCACTTTGTTGACTACGCTTGCTGTTATTCCATGGAGTGCTCTGTTTGTATATCTGGGTATGACCTTGGGGAATAAATGGGAAGATATTGACAAAGTAGCAGCTAAGTATACCAACGAAATTATACTTGTAGCGATCGCTCTGATCATCATTTACTTTGTGTTTAAATGGTACAAATCCAAGAAAAAGGGGACTACAAAATGAAGCAGAATGTAGCTCAAAAGTTTGGAAAAGGCCTAACACCGCGCCAATTCGTAGAAAGTATGACGAAGAATCAACAGGCTTTTGAATCCTGGTATGAGAAGTTTAATTGGGAAGATGAGAGCGATAAGGAATATTTCGAAAGTCTGAACCATCGCGACGATTTGCGGGTACTTATCCTAGCAGCGGATTGGTGTGGAGACGTAGTACGCAATGTTCCTGCTGTATTCCGTATTCTGGAGACGGCGGGAATGAAGACAGAGGTATTTATTTTGGAAGAGAATCCGGAGCTTATGGATGATTTCTTGACCATGGGTGGCAGATCTGTCCCAGTCGTGATTTTTGCAGACACTGGAGGATATGTGCTCGGACATTGGGGTCCTAGACCAGAGCATGTGCAGCGTATAATGAGAGAGTTCAAACGTGAGAATCCTGATCGTGAGGCCGCTGATTACGACAGCAAAATCGCAGAAGCACGTAAGGCCATGGGGCAAGCCTATGGGGAAGGAACGGAATATCAGGCAGTTATCGCAAAAGAACTGCGTAGTCTGATTTTCGGATTCTAAACCGATGCTAAATATACGTTCATTTAATCTGGGTCCGCTTCAAACGAATGCCTACTTACTGACAGGTGCGGATCCTGCGAAGGGCATCATCATAGATCCTGGTATGAATCCTGCTGCATTAGTGCGGAGTATCGAAGGAATGGAAATCGAAGCTATTTTGTTAACACATGCACATTTTGATCATATGGGCGGTGTAGACGAAATTCGTAAAGCTAAGAAATGTCCTGTTTATTTACATCCACTTGAAAGTGAATGGCTAAGCAGCCCCAAGCTGAACGGTTCACTAATGTGGTCGGAGGTGTCACCTCCTCTAGCTACAGATCCTGCGGAATATGATCTGGCAGAAGGGCAAGTTCTGCAGTTCATTGGACACACCTTCCGTGTGTACCATACACCTGGTCACTCTCCAGGCAGTGTAAGCTTCCTTTGTGGAAATGATCTATTCTCCGGAGATGTACTCTTTAAAATGGGAGTTGGGCGCACAGATTTGCCTGGTGGTAGGGAACGGGATCTGTTCGATTCTATTCGTGGCAAGCTATACAAAATGGATGATGAAGTAAAGGTTTATCCAGGACATGGTCCACGGACAACCATTGGATTTGAAAAGATTCGCAACCCTTATGTTCCTCAATAGACGTTGGTTCTAGTAGAACCGACAAAAACCGAGGAAGTTTTAATAGACAAAAGACTACAAAAGGACTAGAATGAGGTTAATTAAATGTAACATTAACCTCGCGAAGCACGCAGACTGCGGAATTAATCCCGGTTTGCGTTCTTTTTTTGTCTTCATATAGGCTTAAAAGCATGGAGGGAAGTAGAATGGAGAAGAATATATACTACCCGCTGGACTACGGTTGGTATGACTCCAAGGAGAAATGGAACCATTTTTGCAGCAGTAATTGCCGATTTTTTTCGGAGTGTTCAGGAAAGGGTGGCTTTTGTTCATCCATAGAACGTAGAGACATACAATTTGAAAATAAGGAACTTCGTAATGGCTTGCTTCAGGAGACCTGTGGGGTTTACGGGGGAGTACCAGTGGTTTCAGGAGGCGAGCTCAGAAGAACGCCTTTTTTTTGGCATTTTCCGGCAAGGAAAGGGATAATTCAGCCCTGGCGGCGTAAGTTGTGGGATCTCAAAAAATAATTATGGAGTGGAATGAACGATTCATAATACATATTCGTACTACAAATAGAAACGAAATCTTGAATGGAGGGGCAGATGAGCGATCAGTCGCTGGAGAGAATCAGACGGGCACAGCAGGGAGATACTTCAGCACTGTCTTCACTGCTGCGAGAACACTATACTTTTTTATTCAAATATTTAATCAAGGTGACCATGGACCCGTTGCTGGCAGAGGATCTTGTACAGGACACCATGGTCAGATGTATGGAGAAGATCAACACCTATAACGGAACTTCTTCCTTTTCCTCTTGGTTAATCACAATTGCCACCAGAATATTTATTGATCGCAAGCGGCGCTGGAAGCGTGAAGCGGAATGGAAACAGCGGGAGCAACAGGAACAGGGGATCCGTTCGATTCGTTGGCGATTTGAGAGCAGGGGGGAAGAGTGGAGTGAAGTGCTGGATTCCCTCTCCAAATTACCTTCTGCGCAAAGAGTGGCTGTGCTACTGAAGCATTACTATGGCTATAGTTATGACGAAATTGGCGAAATCCTGCGAGTTCCTTCAGGTACAGTCAAGTCGCGTGTATCCCTTGGACTTAACCAACTACGAAAGGAGCTGAATGAGGATGGAGAAGGATAAAGATAAGGAGCCTGAGTTGTATTTGCATAAGCTTTCAGATGAGCTTGACCGGTTAGATGCACAATATAATGACATCACACCACCTTCATTACAGGAACTGGAGAGGTTAATGGTTGATGCCTCTGTGCATAGAAAGAGCATGGAACGTAAAGAGCTGCTGTTATTCTGGGGCATATCGTTGATCCTGATCAGCGTATTTCTATCCATTCTCGGTTCTGCACCGATGATCTATTGGATTATTCAAGCGATTATTCCTATTGCGGGACTCATTGCTCTAGGAATAGCGAGGATCAGGAGGAACAGAGAAGGTGCGCAAGAATGAATGAGCTGCAGGATGTGCCTCTATGGTTATGGTTTTGCATAGCGATAGCATTAATGCTGCAAGGGACATTGCTATTCAGGGACGCAAGACGACGCGGAAGAAAAGCCTGGTTCTGGGGTCTATGGGCTATAACTACAGTTCCTTCACCCGCTTTGGTCTATTTACTTGTTGTCATTCTACCGGAAAGACGTAGGAGAAAGAAGATGTGAAGGTCCAGGATATGAGCTCGTTCCTTTCATTACACAAAAGGAGTGGTACTTCATGGAAGATGTAAATTGGGGATTAATCATGCCGTTAATCATTCTGCAGGCTTTGCTTGCTATTATTGGACTGATATCTCTGGCCAAAGCGGATAACGTTCGTGGTCCAAAATGGATGTGGATTATTATCATTATTTGCGGAAATATATTAGGCAGCGTAGCTTATTTCACAATAGGAAGGAAAGATGTCTGATGTCACTCCTTCAAGTTACGAATTTGCGCAAAAGCTATGGGGCGCATGTTTCCGTAAATGATATAAGCTTTGAAATTGAGAAAGGACGGTGCGTCGCTTTACTTGGGCCTAACGGTGCTGGGAAAACAACCACACTTCGTATGCTGGCAGGGCTGTTAGAACCCACCTCTGGAATGATTTCATTTGAGGGGAGCCGTCCGGGAGCAGGATATCGCAGGGGATTAGGATATGTGCCACAGTCTCCAGCTTTTTATGGGTGGATGACTGGACATGAATATGTTATTTTCGCTGCAAAGCTTAGTGGAATGGGAACTAAAGACGCTACCAGCAGGGCATTGGAATCGCTTGAGCGTGTAGGGCTTAAAGGTGATGCTCGTCGCCGGATTGGTGGATACTCTGGCGGGATGAAGCAGCGGCTGGGTCTGGCTCAGGCGCTTGTGCATCGGCCTCGTCTACTATTGCTTGATGAGCCTGTATCTGCACTTGATCCGATTGGTCGCAGAGAAGTAATGGGACTGATGCGGGAAATACGTGAAGAGACAACTGTAGTTTTTTCTACACATGTGCTGCATGATGCAGAAGAAATTTGTGATGATATTATTTTAATGAATCAGGGCTTGATTGCTGAGAAGGGGTCTTTATCACAGCTTCGTTCACAATACAGCCTTCCTGTTATTCGTGTACGTACGGAGAAGCAAGAAAAAGCTATTCAGTGGCTGGAGTCTCTTGCTGCCAAACCGTTTGTACTAGAGACTCAGTTGTTCGGAGATCAGGCCATTTTTAATGTGAACGATGTAGACATGGCTCGTTGGACGATTCTGCAAGAAGCGGCGCAGCTTGAAATTCCATTGCTGCAATTTGAAGCGGGTTCTTCCACGTTAGAGGATTTATTTATGAAGGTGGTGGGAGTATGAGAAGCGCCTGGGTCCTTTATCGCAAAGAAATGCTCGAAATGACTCGCAGTTATAAGTTAATCTGGATACCTGTCGTTTTTATCATATTAGGCATTATGCAGCCGTTAACTACTTATTATTTGCCGGAAATATTAAAAGCTTCAGGTGATGTTCCCCCAGGACTGCTAGAGGGGTATGAAATACCGAGTGCCGCAGCTGTGATGGCGCAATCTCTGGGACAGTACGGAACGATCGGAATGTTAGTATTGGCGCTTGGCGCGATGAATGTTTTAGCTGGTGAGCGCTATAGCGGAACTATGGAATTAATTCTGGTAAGGCCGGTTTCTCCGGCCGCAATAGTGTTCGCTAAATGGGCAGCGCAGCTGACCCTGTTGATCGTTGCTCTTGGATTGGGTGCAGCGGGCGCGGCTTACTACACGGAGCAGTTGATTGGTTCACTATCTTGGGGCGATGTTATCGCAGCTTCTGGAGTATATAGTTTATGGTTATTATGTGCTGTCTCGGCTACGTTGTTGTTTAGTGCCTTTTTAAAACCTCCAGTAGCCGCATTTTTAGCACTGGCGTTAATGGCTGGCTCGTCATTAGGCTTAAGCTTATTGCCTAGATGGTTTGACTGGACACCCGCAGGACTTTCCGGGCTGTCAGCAGGAATTCTTACAGCTGGAGAGGGCTTTAGAGCAGGTCCATATCTTTCTGCCGGTGTATTGATCATAATTTGCCTTGTTGGGGCTTCGCTTTTGACAAGGAAGAATAACTTTCCCGACTGATTATTATCCTGTGCTGTATCGAATATAGTATATTTAAAAATATAAGAAAGTATAAGTTTCACACTATACATTTTCCTTCTATTTCTCGCATAAACGCATATCGTCCTTAGGGGACGCCGAAGGCGTTATTGCTTGGTAGAATTCTCAGGATCGTCCGGCCTGCCGCTAGACAGTTCTATCTTTTTTTAGTAGACTGTTGAAATAAGCAAAATCATGATAGATTTTGGGGTCAGGAGGTAGGGCGATGCTGCGTTTAGGAGAAAAGATTGTCATTGTTGCGGACGCTTTTGAGCAGAGTCTTCCTATCGGGGAATACGGCTACCTAATTGCTTACGACCGCAATCCCGATAATGCGTTTGACTATGTTATACGTGTACCGGAAGCCAACAGGAACTTTTATGTTCCGGCTGAAGACATTGAGGCGGAAGAACATTTATTAGTAGCTGAGGCTGAAAGAGCAACGCATGAAGCGTTAATTGATTATGCTTTGTCCACGTACAATGAGAAGCTGTTCCATCATTTGATGAACGGTGAAGATATGGATACAGAAGAGACGGAAACAACGTCAACCGAAAGCATGTCCCAAGCAGATTTCATCAAACAAGTGAATCTTAGAGCTTGGATTTAAGGAAGGCCGGCGAAAGCCGGCTTTTTTGTTATAACCCCATCATTGAATTGTCCAAGCTTCTACAATATAATTAAAAACGTTATCCGGGCGCTTTAGCCCTTTAAACAGGAGGGATTTATCTTATGAGCATTACCGTTAAAGATGTGCAGCATGTGGCCAAGCTGGCTCGTCTGCAATTGAGCCCGGAAGAAGAGGCAACCTTTACAGAACAAATGAATGCTATTTTACAATATGCTGAGAAGTTGAATGAGCTAGATACGGAGAATGTGAAGCCGACCACGCATGTACTGCAGGTCAGTAATGTGATGCGTGATGATGTTGTGAAGGAAAGCCTAACGCAAGAGGAAGCACTTCTTAACGCGCCGGACGATGAAGACGGACATTTCAAGGTTCCAGCTGTTTTGGAATAACTACATAATTAGAAAGGGGGAAGAATCTTGAGCCTGTTTCAAAATCGATTGCCTGAAGTACATCGCATGTTAACTGCTAAAGAAGTATCGGTCAGTGAACTGACTGAAGAATCACTGGCGATTATCGCTGAGCGGGATAAGAAAGTAAATGCATTTTTGACCTTGAACGAGGAGGGCGCTCGTAGCACCGCACGCGCTTTGGACGACAAACTGGCATCTGGAGCAGCACGTGGATTGCTGTTTGGTCTTCCTGCCGGAATTAAGGATAATATTGTAACTAAAGGACTACGCACGACCTGTGCCAGCCAATTTTTGAAAGATTTCCAGCCGATTTATAACGCTACTGTGGCTTCTAAACTGCAACAGGCAGATGCCGTAACGATCGGTAAATTGAATATGGATGAATTCGCAATGGGTGGATCTAATGAGAATTCAAGCTTTGGTCCTGTACGCAATCCTTGGGATTTAGAGCGTGTGCCCGGCGGTTCCAGTGGCGGATCTGCTGCAGCAGTAGCTGCGGGCGAAGTATTCTTCTCACTAGGTTCGGATACTGGGGGTTCCATCCGCCAGCCTGCTTCCTATTGTGGTGTTGTAGGTCTCAAACCTACTTATGGTCTTGTATCACGTTATGGACTGGTAGCCTTTGCTTCCTCACTCGATCAGATTGGACCATTAACACGTAATGTAGAGGATTCTGCATATGTGCTTCAAGCGATTGCTGGTTATGATGCCCAGGACTCTACTTCAGCTAAAGTTGAAATTCCTGATTATTTGAGTTCTCTGACTGGTGATGTTTCCGGACTTCGCATTGCTGTACCTAAGGAATACTTAGGAGCAGGTGTCGATGCTTCTGTGCGTGAGACAGTCTTGTCCGCACTTAAGGTGCTGGAAGGAATGGGTGCTGTCTGGGAGGAAGTTTCGTTACCACATACGGAATACGCAGTAGCAGCTTATTATTTGCTGTCCTCTTCGGAAGCTTCATCTAACCTTGCGCGTTTTGACGGTGTGCGTTATGGTGCACGTGTAGATGAAGGCGGAGGGTTGCTTGATCTATATCTTAATTCCCGCAGTCGCGGCTTTGGCCCTGAGGTCAAACGTCGTATTATGCTAGGGACTTATGCGCTTAGCTCCGGGTATTACGATGCTTATTATTTAAAAGCACAAAAAGTGCGTACTTTGATTAAACAGGACTTTGATGACATCTTTAAAAAATATGATGTGGTCATCGGGCCAACAGCGCCTACGACAGCATTCAAATTAGGTTCACAGACGGAGGATCCGCTGACCATGTATCTGAACGATATTCTCACGATTCCTGTGAGCTTGGCAGGTATTCCTGCCGTTAGCGTTCCTTGTGGCTTTGCGGAAGGCATGCCAGTAGGTTTGCAAATTATCGGTAAAGAATTTGACGAGAGTACGATTCTGCGTGTTGCTCACGCTTTTGAACAAAATACTGATCATCACAAGCAGCGTCCACAGCTGTAGTAAAGGAGGGAATGGGATTACTTATGTCTAAATACGAAACGGTCATCGGCTTAGAGGTTCACGTAGAACTTCATACCAACTCCAAAATCTTTTGCGGATGCTCCACTGAATTTGGAGCTCCGCCTAACACGCATACCTGTCCTGTCTGCCTGGGTCACCCCGGCGTACTGCCAGTTCTTAACAAACAAGCGGTAGATTACGCTATGAAAGCAGCGATGGCGCTAAATTGTACCATTGGTGATGTTAGTAAATTCGACCGCAAGAACTATTTTTACCCGGATTCACCGAAAGCTTATCAGATTTCGCAGTTCGATCAACCTATCGGTTTGAACGGCTGGATCGACATTGAAGTGAATGGAGAAACGAAACGGATTGGTATTACTCGTCTTCATTTGGAAGAGGATGCGGGTAAGCTTACGCACGTAGATGGCGGTTTTGCATCGCTCGTCGATTTCAACCGGGTGGGAACACCGCTTATCGAAATCGTATCTGAACCAGACTTGCGCTCGCCAGAGGAAGCTCGTGCTTATCTGGAGAAAATCCGTGCCATTATGCAATACTGCGACGTATCCGATGTCAAGATGGAAGAGGGATCGATGCGCTGTGACGCGAACATCAGTCTACGTCCAGAAGGACAAGAGGAATTCGGTATTAGAGCAGAGCTTAAGAACATGAACTCCTTCCGCGGTGTGCTGCGTGGACTGGAGTATGAACAATATCGTCAGGCTGAGATCCTGGATGATGGTGGAGTAGTTGTACAAGAGACTCGCCGCTGGGATGAAGCCCAAGGGAAAACTTTATCTATGCGTGGAAAAGAAGAAGCGCACGATTATCGTTATTTCCCAGATCCAGATCTGATCGTGCTGCATATTGACGATGCCTGGAAAGAATCCATTCGTTCGACAATCCCGGAACTACCGGATGCAAGACAAGCTCGCTACAGTGAAGAACTGGGTCTTACAGCTTATGATGCTGGCGTGATTACTTCCTCTAAACCGCTAGCGGACTTTTTCGAAGGGTGCCTTACTTATACGAAGGATGCCAAGGCTTTAGCTAACTGGATCATGGGTGATCTGCTTGCTTATTTGAATAGTAATAACCTGGAATTGTCTCAGGTCAAAATTACGCCGCAAGGGCTCGGGGAAATGATCGGCCTCATTGCAGGTGGAACTATCAGCAGCAAGATCGCTAAAACGGTATTTAAAGAAATGCTAGAGAGCGGTAAATTGCCTGCTGCAATCGTTGAGGAAAAAGGTCTGGTACAAATCAGCGATGAAGGTGCCATTAAAGGAATTGTGGAAGCTGTCGTAGCTGCCAATCCACAATCAGTGGAAGATTATAAAGCAGGTAAACAGAAAGCCATCGGTTTCCTCGTAGGACAAGTTATGAAAGAAAGTAAAGGTAAGGCAAATCCAGGTCTTGCGAATAAACTTCTGATCGAGGTATTGAGCAATTAAAACGATTATCGTCTTTAGTAGTCGATAACGTTGTTTATACTTGGGGTAATATACTTATGTAATAAGCTAAGGGCTTGTCGGCAACGGCAGGCCCTTAGCGGCATATAAGGGGACTAACAGGGATGAATACAATTATTAAGCTAAACCTCCAGGATGATAGTACCGTTAATGAACTATGGAGCCTCCAGCATAAGGCCTACCGGCTAGAAGCGGAGTTAATAGGGTTTCGTGAGATCCCGCCGCTTATGGAGACGAGAGAGATGCTCAGCCACTCTAAAGAGGATTTTTACGGCTGCTTTGATGAAGATGAAGAACTGATGGGTGCCATTGCTATAGAAGAAGAATCACCGGGCAAACTCACGATTACGCGGATGATGGTGGGACCGGACTTTTTCCGCAGAGGTATTGCAAGCAATCTCTTGGAATATGTATTTGAACATTTTCCAGGGATGGAGCAATACATCGTATCTACGGGGAAGCTAAACCTGCCTGCCGTTTCTTTGTACAGCAAGCATGGTTTTGTACCTATGGGATCGCAGGAAGTTGCTCCCGGTGTCGAATTGATTGATTTTTATCGGAGTGGTTCACTTTGAAGAAGCATATACACAGACCCATGTTTACGAAAGGAGGAGCCGAGATATGACAAATGATTCTGCAATGCTCTCAGCGCAGGAAGAGCAGCGGGGTTCAGCCGATCTTGAGACTACGGAGAGTGAGATTCAGAAGAAGATAATCCCTCCACGTCCAAAACGGCGCCGCCGCAAACGCAAATTTATCGCTGGACTATTGGCAGCTCTCATCCCAGGAACTGGGCACTTATACTTTGGGCTTCTCCGCAAAGGAATTACCTTTATCTTCTTGATACTATTGGATATCTCAGCTTTAATTTATTTCTCATCCATTGGAATGCAGATTAATGTTCCGTTGCTTATTTTACTTGCACTAATTATTCCGGCGATATATTTCTATAATGTGTATGATGTACTGCAATCAGCGGACAAGATTCTCCGTTACCCTGAAGATCAAGAGCTTGATGATTCTGTGGCAAAAATAACTTCACCTCCTAAGCGTCGTAGTATCGTCAGTGAACCTGGCGTATCCTTTGGATTTCTACTTCTTTTAGGGGGAGCGCTTCTCATTCTGTTTCGCCAAAAGCCAGCATGGCTGCAATTTTTTATTGAGCATTACTCCGAAGTGGCCGTGTCTGCAGTTTTATTATGTGGTGGTATATATGTAGGAGCGAGAGAAATTGTCAGAGGAATCGTTTCGCGCAAGAAAAATGAGTCTCATAACCGGCGTGTAGGAAGATATACGGCATCGGTCTTGCTTATTGCTATTGCCATCCCGTTGTTTCTGGATTGGAGAGACGGGTCGGATTATATGCTTTTACTCTTGAAGTGGTGGCCGGTCATCCCAGTGTTATGGGGGATTGAGTTCCTGTTCATGTATTTCTTCTCTGGTCGTTCAGGCTCTGTACAAAAGGGAACAAGAATCAGATTGGATTTACGCGGCCTTTTATCTGCTATATTGCTTGCTGCGAGTGTGTTTATCGTTGCCGAACAAGAACATTACTTATATCTGTGGAAAAATGTGAGTCTCAATCTTACTGCAGCTGCAGTCGACTATGGCGAGGCGAAGGGAAGTAAATTTCAGAAGGCTCCGCTTATTGTTCCAGTGAAGCTAAATACAGCCAAAATATCCGTTGATGGTATTAATGGGGATATTTTATTGCATCGGGCTCCCGTAGATAATATTCAAATTACTACTACAGTTTGGGTAGATCAATTGGAAGGTCCGATGGCTGAGGCCATTTCGGAGCAGTCCTTTGTGGATGTTGTTGAAGGACCAACTATAAAAATCACTTCAAACAGCAAGGCGTACGGAGAATCAGGTAAGCGTCAGCCGCGAATGGATTTGGACATTTCTTTGCCGGAAGACCGCCGGTTTAATCTCGATGTTCGCACTATGAATGGTGGGATCACCCTGCAGAACATAGAAGCGATCGAAGATATTTCGCTGGAAACGGGGAATGGAGAACTTATTCTTCATCGTATCTTTGGTAATGTGAAAGGGAAAACACTGAATGGAGCTGTGCGTGCGAGATCCGTCCAGGGCAGTGTTGATTTATCAACGAGCGGTGGCAATATGAATGCTTGGAATGTCACAGGGGCCTTGAAATTATCAACGGCAGTTGGCAATATCGGTGCAACCGGGAATGAAGCCGAGATCGATATTTCTAGCAAAAATGGTAATTTAGAGATTGATGGAGCCAGATCGAAGCTGCATGCAGAATCCTTGAATGGCATCATTGATGTTCGTTCACATGAAGTCGGAGGAGACTGGGACATTTATAGTGCAGTTGGCGATATTCAATTGTATTTGCCGCAGTTAGGGAACTATAAGTTGAATGGCTCAAGTGGATATGGCGATATTATTTCAGATTTACCTACCTTAACCATTGATAAGAAGAAGATATCTGGTGAAGTGGGCACAGGTGAGTTCAAGATTCAGGTTGAGGGAAACAGCAACTTAAATGTGAGAGGTTATTGAAAAAAGTAATTTTTCTTATATAATAATGAATATAATGTATCGACTTCGTTGACAAGATTGAAAACCCAGTCTTACAATTATAAGAAATATTTCTTTTATTTTTAAATTTAAAAGGCGGTGACAGTCATGGGGAGTGGCGTACAACATGCATTGGAACAATTAAAAACAACAGGTGTCCGTATAACGCCCCAGCGTCATGCGATTCTTACGTATTTGATGGAAGCAATGAATCATCCTACAGCTGACGATATATATCGGGCATTAGAGCCTAAATTTCCGAGCATGAGCGTGGCAACCGTATATAATAATCTCAAGATGTTTATGGAAGCTGGCATGGTTCGTGAGTTGACCTATGGGGATAGCTCCAGCCGTTTTGATGCCAATGTGTCTGATCATTATCATGTTATATGTCAGAAATGCGGTAAGATTGAGGATTTCAGTTATCCTTCGCTTAGGGATGTAGAGCTGCATGCTGAGCAAGCTACAGGCTTTAAGATTACAGGATTGCGTATGGAGCTGCATGGATTTTGCAAAAGTTGTAGAGAGAAGCAGCATTAAGACTAGAATAGAACGGTATTAAGGCTATCTACCAAGTTATCACTAAACGTGCGAAATCCGAAAGCGGAGGACTCACGTTTTTATTTTTTTACAAATATAAGAACGACAACGTCATTTCTTCTTGAATATAACAATTTGTAGGATAAATGACTATTTTCTACTGGTTATACGAAACCAAGTGGATGTTATAATCGTAATGTTAGACTCTATTAAAAATCATATTATTATCTGGAGGATATATTTTGGACAGAAGACTGGGACAGAGGCGCGTCAAAAAGCGCGGAGGTTTTTTTAGGCGGTTATTTGGACTTTTAATCATTGTAGCAGCAGCATATTGGGTAGTGTTTTATGTATTGCCAAATCGTCAGCACATAGATGTAGATTGGAAAGCTCAAGCGCATCCCATCTTTGTAAAAGGAGAGCATACAGGTTATTCTGCCTCGGGGACTGGGGATAGCATGCTATTACCATTACCATTGTTGCAAGAGTATGTGGATCCTTCCATTCGTTATGAAGAGAAGACGAAATCGGTCATCTTATCAACGGATAGTGAGCTTCTTTACATGCAGGAGGATAAGACTGATGCTAGTCTGAACAATCGTCCGCTGCAACTGCGGTTAGCACCTGAAGTAAAGGAGAAAGTGACCTACCTTCCTGCGGATGTATTAGAAGATCTATATGGGTTTGAAATACAGGAGGATACAAATACCGGAGCAATACTACTAATGACGGCAGGAGAGTCTGTCTCGCTAGGAAAAGTTAAAGGTGAAAAAGGCGACAAGTCAGTAGCTCTACGAAATGAGGCATCCATCCACGCACCTATAGTTGCGGATATGTCTCCTGGGGCAGTCGTGAATATTTGGAATGAAGAAAATAAGGACTGGCTGTTTGTACAATTAAGCAGCGGGTATGCAGGTTATGCCAAGGCAAGTGACATTGTTCGGGATGGTCAAAAGACAGTGGAACCGAAAAAATCCACGCCAACACGCGCTGAACGTAACTGGAAAGGGAAGTCAGTGAATTTGTATTGGGAGGCTGTTTACCAACGCAAACCTAACCCAGAAACCTTCGGTGAGCTACCAGGCGTTAACGTGGCTAGCCCAACCTGGTTTAGTATTATAGATGGTGATGGCAATGTGCGCAGTAAGGCCGACAGTGCGTATGTGCAGTGGGCGCATGGGCGCGGGTTAGAGGTATGGGGGTTGCTTAGCAATAGCTTCGATCCAGACATGACTACTGAGGCATTGTCCAGCTATGAGAAACGGATGAATGCAATCGTACAGATCTTAGAATATTCGGATTTATACAATTTGGATGGAATTAATATCGATTTTGAGAATGTGTATACGAAAGACGGAGAGAATGTCACTCAATTTATGAGAGAGCTAAAACCGATGGCTCAGGCTAAGAATCTAATCGTCTCCATAGATGTGACACCTAAATCCAATAGCGAGATGTGGTCAGCATTCCTTGATCGTAAGGCTCTTGGGACATTAGTCGATTATCTAATCGTGATGGCTTATGATGAACATTGGGCAGCTAGCCCTATCGCGGGCTCTGTTGCCTCCTTACCTTGGGTAGAAAATTCAATAAGCCGGATCATAGAGGAAGACAATGTGCCGCCTGAGAAGGTGATTTTGGGGATCCCATTGTACACCCGCATCTGGACTGAGGCTCAAGTAGATGGCAAGACAAAGGTAAGCTCCAAATCCGTTAGTATGAATGCCGTTGAAAAAATTATCAAAGAGAAGAAGCTAACTCCTACATTTGATAAGGCTGCTGGGCAGAATTACGTAGAGTACAAGGAAGATGGCGCTCTTAAGAAAATATGGATAGAAGATAAGGTTAGCTTAAAATCAAGAGTTGAGCTTGCTAAGTCCATGGGGCTTGGAGGCATCGGATCATGGAATCGCAGTTTTAGCAATCCATCAGCATGGGAAGCATTACAAGAGATTCATAAGTAATCATAATTTCATTTATAACAAACAAAGAGGCTCCCATATCGGGGGCCTCTTTGTTGTATTAGCAAATATTTGAGTGCATTTTAACTAGTTAGTAATGAGCCTCTGTAAGGTGTGTTTAGTGGTTTAGTTGCTGATGCTCAAGCTGATCTGCAGTAATAGTAGCCTCAGCCCGATCCATAGTAAGAATGGTGTGGCAGAACATACAGCGGTCTGTTTTACCGAGCATCTTGGTCAGCTTGTGACACTCAGGGCACTCTAGCTGAACTGCACTCGTTGAGAGCATGCCAGCCCAGAAATAGATCGCAAGACTTGCCATCATGGAAATTAAACCGATTACAAGTCCGATTCCAGCGAATACTTTCCCAGTCGATCCCCAGAATACGATGCCTGCTGTACCCAAAACCATAAGTCCCATTCCGAGCATTGTGAGCAGTAATCCCCATGTGCGAAAAGCGTTGATCTTAGCCGTTTTAAACTTCATGAGTGTTTGCTCCTAACTAAATATAGTTGGGTTGTCCAGAAGGAACTGTCTTTCATATGTAGAATAATAATTATAACTGAATTATAACTGACTGGACGCAAATTCGCCAAATTTAATGGAGGGAAGCATGGAATTATCCAATGTAACTTTGTTGAGTGGAGAAACGTTTGAAGAAAATGTTTTAGGAGCTGTCGCTTTGCGGCAGAAAGGGAGTACTCCTTTTCAAAGCGCGCTACTTCACGATTTTGATATGGTTGTGTTAGTTTTACATGAGGAACAGGATTTAGAACATATTGTTCGCCACACCATTGCCGGTGACACACGGACCCAGTCAGTCCATATTGGCCTTTCCGCTTTGGAGCGGGCTGTCATGGCGGGAGATAATAACGAGCTCCTTACTAGTTTGATGATTGGGGAAGTGATCTGGGATCCCAAAGGAATACTAGGGGATATGCGCCGGGAGATTTTACAATTTGAAGGGCCTCTTAAGGAACGAGTTGAGTTCATGGAGTTTGCACGATTCTTGCATTTGTATGTGAAATCTAAACGGTATATAGAAGCTGGCTACATTATGGATGCGTATAACTGTGTATTGATGGCTCTATATCATTGGGCAAGAATAGAAGTGAGTGAATCTGGTTCATTTCCAGAGCCGGCTGTTTGGGAGCAGGTTAAAAGTATGAACACTTCTGTCCATAAACTATATGAGGAACTAACCATCAGCACGGAGACCTTAGAGCAAAGAGTAGAGCTTGTTCTTCTAGCCTGTGAATTTGGGATCATGTCCAAAATGACGGATTGTTGTGCATTGCTTTTCAATATTCTGAATAGTCGTAAGGAAGCATGGAGTATAAAAGAATTACTACAGCATTCTGGCCTGTGTCAATTAGAGGCTGAGTTGCCCCTAGTTTTACGAAAGCTTGTTTCTCGTTCGCTAATCCGTGAGATTACTTTATGGGCTGACGGTCATGGGGGAGAGGGGCATGCGATCCGATATACCTTATAAAGAAGAAATTAGATGCAGGATTTGCCGGTAATCTATAGATAAAATAAGTAGGGATAGGGAGAGGCTGAGCACTCTCTTTTTTGTTTGCTCGCTATTATGATGCGCTCATATTTATTCTAATAAATTTATGGTTGACTCTTTCCTAGTTCATGTGTTAAATTATAACTCGTCCCTCTGACACAGAGATGTGCTTTCGAAAACATTCGAAAGACAACCGAAAAAAGAAATTAAAAAAAGGTTGACTAAAACGAGGACGCTGTGATATATTATAAAGGTCGCTGCTGAACAACACAACGACGAAATAAACAGCTTGATCTTTGAAAACTGAACAACGAGTGAGTAGGGAATCACGAAAGTGAAATCCAAAATTAGAGAATTAATTTTCTCGTCAGATGTTTCAAAATGAGCATATCGCTCTTTTCAATACTAATTGGAGAGTTTGATCCTGGCTCAGGACGAACGCTGGCGGCGTGCCTAATACATGCAAGTCGAGCGGAGTTATTTTGAAAGCTTGCTTCCAAAATAACTTAGCGGCGGACGGGTGAGTAACACGTAGGCAACCTGCCCCTTAGACTGGGATAACTACCGGAAACGGTAGCTAATACCGGATAATTTCTTTTTTCTCCTGAAGAAAGAATGAAAGACGGAGCAATCTGTCACTGAGGGATGGGCCTGCGGCGCATTAGCTAGTTGGTGGGGTAACGGCCCACCAAGGCGACGATGCGTAGCCGACCTGAGAGGGTGAACGGCCACACTGGGACTGAGACACGGCCCAGACTCCTACGGGAGGCAGCAGTAGGGAATCTTCCGCAATGGACGAAAGTCTGACGGAGCAACGCCGCGTGAGTGATGAAGGTTTTCGGATCGTAAAGCTCTGTTGCCAGGGAAGAACGTCCGGTAGAGTAACTGCTATCGGAGTGACGGTACCTGAGAAGAAAGCCCCGGCTAACTACGTGCCAGCAGCCGCGGTAATACGTAGGGGGCAAGCGTTGTCCGGAATTATTGGGCGTAAAGCGCGCGCAGGCGGTCATTTAAGTCTGGTGTTTAAACCTTGGGCTCAACCTGAGGTCGCACTGGAAACTGGGTGACTTGAGTACAGAAGAGGAAAGTGGAATTCCACGTGTAGCGGTGAAATGCGTAGATATGTGGAGGAACACCAGTGGCGAAGGCGACTTTCTGGGCTGTAACTGACGCTGAGGCGCGAAAGCGTGGGGAGCAAACAGGATTAGATACCCTGGTAGTCCACGCCGTAAACGATGAGTGCTAGGTGTTAGGGGTTTCGATACCCTTGGTGCCGAAGTTAACACAGTAAGCACTCCGCCTGGGGAGTACGGTCGCAAGACTGAAACTCAAAGGAATTGACGGGGACCCGCACAAGCAGTGGAGTATGTGGTTTAATTCGAAGCAACGCGAAGAACCTTACCAGGTCTTGACATCCCTCTGAATCCACTAGAGATAGTGGCGGCCTTCGGGACAGAGGAGACAGGTGGTGCATGGTTGTCGTCAGCTCGTGTCGTGAGATGTTGGGTTAAGTCCCGCAACGAGCGCAACCCTTAACTTTAGTTGCCAGCAAGTAATGTTGGGCACTCTAGAGTGACTGCCGGTGACAAACCGGAGGAAGGTGGGGATGACGTCAAATCATCATGCCCCTTATGACCTGGGCTACACACGTACTACAATGGCCGGTACAACGGGAAGCGAAGCCGCGAGGTGAAGCCAATCCCATCAAAGCCGGTCTCAGTTCGGATTGCAGGCTGCAACTCGCCTGCATGAAGTCGGAATTGCTAGTAATCGCGGATCAGCATGCCGCGGTGAATACGTTCCCGGGTCTTGTACACACCGCCCGTCACACCACGAGAGTTTACAACACCCGAAGTCGGTGGGGTAACCCGCAAGGGAGCCAGCCGCCGAAGGTGGGGTAGATGATTGGGGTGAAGTCGTAACAAGGTAGCCGTATCGGAAGGTGCGGCTGGATCACCTCCTTTCTATGGAGAATAGTCTTCTGCAATGAAGACATTCAAATTGGAAGTTAAACTTCCAAATCTCAGGTTTAGGCCTGTTACTCACTCGTTGCTCAGTTTTGAGAGTTTAAGCTCTCATCTTTAAACTTGATCCTTGAAAACTGGATACCGAAACGAATTTGCGTTTTAGAACATCTTTTAGCAACTTGTGTAAACAAGTAAATGTTATTAGTGAGATTTTTCTTAGGAAAAATCAAGGTTAAGCTAATAAGAGCACACGGAGGATGCCTAGGCGCCAGGAGCCGACGAAGGACGTGGCGAACAACGAAACTGCCTCGGGGAGCTGTAAGCAAGCTTTGATCCGGGGGTGTCCGAATGGGGAAACCCAGCTGTGGTAATTCGCAGTTACTCATCTCTGAACACATAGGAGATGTAGAGGCAGACCAGGGGAACTGAAACATCTAAGTACCCTGAGGAAGAGAAAACAATAGTGATTCCGTCAGTAGCGGCGAGCGAACGCGGAACAGCCTAAACCTAAGAGCTTGCTCTTAGGGGTTGTGGGACGTCTCACATGGAGTTACAAAGGAATATGGTAGGTGAAGAGGTCTGGAAAGGCCCGCGATAGAGGTAAAAGCCCTGTAACCTAAACTGTGTTCTCTCCGAGACGGATCCCGAGTAGTGCGGGGCACGTGAAACCCCGTATGAATCCAGCAGGACCATCTGCTAAGGCTAAATACTACCTGGCGACCGATAGTGAAACAGTACCGTGAGGGAAAGGTGAAAAGCACCCCGGAAGGGGAGTGAAATAGAACCTGAAACCGTGTGCTTACAAAAAGTCAGAGCCCTATCTATGGGTGATGGCGTGCCTTTTGTAGAATGAACCGGCGAGTTACGTTTAACATGCAAGGTTAAGTCGAGAAGACGGAGCCGCAGCGAAAGCGAGTCTGAATAGGGCGATTGAGTATGTGGACGTAGACCCGAAACCGTGTGATCTACCCCTGTCCAGGGTGAAGGTGCGGTAACACGCACTGGAGGCCCGAACCCACGCATGTTGAAAAATGCGGGGATGAGGTGGGGGTAGCGGAGAAATTCCAATCGAACTCGGAGATAGCTGGTTCTCCCCGAAATAGCTTTAGGGCTAGCCTCGGTATAAGAGTAGTGGAGGTAGAGCACTGATTGGGTGCGGGGTCCGCAAGGATTACCAAGCTCAGTCAAACTCCGAATGCCATATACTTATTGCCGGGAGTCAGACAGTGAGTGCTAAGATCCATTGTCAAAAGGGAAACAGCCCAGACCATCAGCTAAGGTCCCCAAGTGTGTGTTAAGTGGGAAAGGATGTGGAGTTGCACAGACAACCAGGATGTTGGCTTAGAAGCAGCCACCATTGAAAGAGTGCGTAATAGCTCACTGGTCGAGTGACTCTGCGCCGAAAATGTAACGGGGCTAAACACACCACCGAAGCTATGGCTAGATACGTATGTATCTGGGGTAGGGGAGCGTTGTATGTGGGTTGAAGGTGTACCGTAAGGAGCGCTGGACAGCATACAAGTGAGAATGCCGGTATGAGTAACGAAAAGATCAGTGAGAATCTGATCCGCCGAAAGCCCAAGGTTTCCTGAGGAAGGCTCGTCCGCTCAGGGTAAGTCGGGACCTAAGGCGAGGCCGAAAGGCGTAGTCGAAGGACAACAGTTTGAAATTACTGTACCACCGTAATCCGCTATGAGCGATGGGGTGACGCAGGAGGGTAGTGACGCGGACTGATGGATATGTCCGTCTAAGCAGTGAGGCTGATGTGTAGGCAAATCCGCACATCATTAAGGCTGGGCTGTGATGGGGAGCGAAAATTACAGTAGCGAAGGTCATGATCTCACACTGCCAAGAAAAGCCTCTAGCCAGGAGAAGGTGCCCGTACCGCAAACCGACACAGGTAGGCGAGAAGAGAATTCTAAGGCGCGCGGAAGAACTCTCGTTAAGGAACTCGGCAAAATGACCCCGTAACTTCGGGAGAAGGGGTGCCCCGGTAGTGTGAATAGCACGAGGGGGCCGCAGTGAAAAGGCCCAAGCGACTGTTTAGCAAAAACACAGGTCTGTGCGAAGCCGCAAGGCGAAGTATACGGGCTGACGCCTGCCCGGTGCTGGAAGGTTAAGGGGAGTGGTTAGGGGTAACCCGAAGCTATGAACCGAAGCCCCAGTAAACGGCGGCCGTAACTATAACGGTCCTAAGGTAGCGAAATTCCTTGTCAGGTAAATTCTGACCCGCACGAATGGCGTAACGACTTGGGCGCTGTCTCAACGAGAGATCCGGTGAAATTTTAATACCTGTGAAGATGCAGGTTACCCGCGACAAGACGGAAAGACCCCATGGAGCTTTACTGCAGCTTGATATTGAATTTGGGTACGATCTGTACAGGATAGGTGGGAGCCGTAGAAATCGGAGCGCAAGCTTCGGTGGAGGCGCCGTTGGGATACCACCCTGATCGTATCTAGGTTCTAACCTAGTACCCTAATCGGGTACGGGGACCGTGTCAGGCGGGCAGTTTGACTGGGGCGGTCGCCTCCTAAAGAGTAACGGAGGCGTTCCAAGGTTCCCTCAGAATGGTTGGAAATCATTCGAAGAGTGCAAAGGCATAAGGGAGCTTGACTGCGAGACCTACAAGTCGAGCAGGGACGAAAGTCGGACTTAGTGATCCGGTGGTACCGCATGGAAGGGCCATCGCTCAACGGATAAAAGCTACCCTGGGGATAACAGGCTTATCTCCCCCAAGAGTCCACATCGACGGGGAGGTTTGGCACCTCGATGTCGGCTCATCGCATCCTGGGGCTGAAGTAGGTCCCAAGGGTTGGGCTGTTCGCCCATTAAAGCGGTACGCGAGCTGGGTTCAGAACGTCGTGAGACAGTTCGGTCCCTATCTGTCGTGGGCGCAGGAAATTTGAGAGGAGCTGTCCTTAGTACGAGAGGACCGGGATGGACGTACCGCTGGTGCACCAGTTGTTTCGCCAGAAGCATGGCTGGGTAGCTACGTACGGACGGGATAAGCGCTGAAAGCATCTAAGCGTGAAGCCCCCCTCAAGATGAGATTTCCCAATTAGTAAGACCCCTTGAAGACGACGAGGTAGATAGGTTGGAGGTGGAAGTGCAGTAATGCATGGAGCTGACCAATACTAATCGGTCGAGGGCTTATCCTATACTTAATACGCAAATTCAATTCGGATTCAGTTTTCAGGCATCAAGCCTGAGCATTTACGCTGTAAATGCCCGTTTGGTGGCGATAGCGGAGGGGTTCCACACGTACCCATCCCGAACACGACCGTTAAGCCCTCCAGCGCCGATGGTACTTGGACCGAAGGGTCCTGGGAGAGTAGGACGTCGCCAAGCGGACAACCACATTACCCGTGGTATTTTTTTTGCCCTTAATATTGATGTGTCTTAAAAAGGGCCTTTAGCTCAGCTGGTTAGAGCGCACCCCTGATAAGGGTGAGGTCGGTGGTTCGAGTCCACTAAGGCCCACCATATTCCCTGATAGCTCAGTTGGTAGAGCACTCGACTGTTAATCGAGTTGTCACAGGTTCGAGTCCTGTTCGGGGAGCCATTTATGGAGAGGTGTCCGAGTTTGGCCGAAGGAGCACGATTGGAAATCGTGTAGGCGCCACAAGCGTCTCGAGGGTTCGAATCCCTCTCTCTCCGCCACAAAGTTTATTAGCATGGCCCGTTGGTCAAGGGGTTAAGACACCTCCCTTTCACGGAGGTAACATGGGTTCGAATCCCATACGGGTCATAACATGGAGGCTTAGCTCAGCTGGGAGAGCATCTGCCTTACAAGCAGAGGGTCGGGGGTTCGATCCCCTCAGCCTCCACCATATTCATTTAAGAACGACGCGGGGTGGAGCAGCCCGGTAGCTCGTCGGGCTCATAACCCGAAGGCCGCAGGTTCAAATCCTGCCCCCGCAACCAATTTTCATCAAGTAATTATATCTTTTGGAACCGTGGTGTAGTTGGCCTAACATGCCTGCCTGTCACGCAGGAGATCGCGAGTTCGAATCTCGTCGGTTCCGCCATTTTCTTGGCTCGATAGCTCAGTCGGTAGAGCAGAGGACTGAAAATCCTCGTGTCGGCGGTTCGAATCCGTCTCGAGCCACCATATAGTATACAACTTAATATGCCGGTGTAGCTCAATTGGTAGAGCAACTGACTTGTAATCAGTAGGTTGGGGGTTCAAGTCCTCTCGCCGGCACCATCTTTGGGGGATTAGCGAAGTGGCCAAACGCATCAGACTGTAAATCTGCTCACGTACGTGTTCGGTGGTTCGAATCCATCATCCCCCACCATTTTTTTTAGGGGCATAGTTTAAAGGTAGAACAACGGTCTCCAAAACCGTTGGTGTGGGTTCAATTCCTGCTGCCCCTGCCAATCTTTATCTAAAGTCTTTCTCTAAAGTTTAATATGGCGGTCGTGGCGAAGGGGTTAACGCACCGGTTTGTGGATCCGGCATTCGTGGGTTCAAGTCCCATCGGTCGCCCCATTTACTTTAAGAAGAACAGCAACAATATTAGTTTAATATGGCGATTGTGGCGAAGTGGTTAACGCACCGGATTGTGGTTCCGGCATTCGTGGGTTCGAGACCCATCAGTCGCCCCTTTTATTTTAAAATGTTATTGGGGATTAGCCAAGCGGTAAGGCAACGGACTTTGACTCCGTCATGCATAGGTTCAAATCCTATATCCCCAGCCATTTTATGCGGACGTGGCTCAGCGGTAGAGCATCGCCTTGCCAAGGCGAGGGTCGCGGGTTCGATTCCCGTCGTCCGCTCCAAAGTTTTCATATGGCGCCATAGCCAAGTGGTAAGGCAAAGCTCTGCAAAAGCTTTATCCCCAGTTCAAATCTGGGTGGCGCCTCCATTAATTTCATATGTGCCGGCGTGGCGGAATGGCAGACGCGCTCGACTCAAAATCGAGAGGGAAACCGTGGAGGTTCGAGTCCTCTCGCCGGTATATCAAAAAGGTTTGTAAAGTCGCTTGTATAAGCAACTTTACAAACCTTTTTTCTTTGTCTTTGAGCTTTTATTCTTAAGCCGTTGAATTAGAGGCGTCTCTAATCAACGGCCTTTTTGTGTGGAGTGTTGTTTTATTGACTGCTTAGTCGGAATGCTCGTGGGGTGAGACCAATTTCACGTTTAAACATATTGCAGAATTGGGCGTCATTCACAAACCCAGCAGCAGCTGATACTTCAGAGATATGCATTTGGGTATGTTGCAAGAGAGACTTTGCATAATCCAGACGTTTCAATAGTAGATAGCGCAGAGGTGAAGAACCGAATCGTTCTTTAAATAAATGGCGGAAACGATCATAGCTGTATCCAGACATCTCAGAAAGTGTTGCGACCGATAGCTTATGGCGGTAATGCTCATTCATATAGTTTAGAACATATTGGACTCTGTCTTCCGTTGGTGATTGAAACCCAGAGGCGCTAAGAAGCCGTATCAGATGAACAGTGATTTCGCTCATTTGAAGGTTCAATAGTTCAGAGAATCCATCTTGTTTGCGCGCAAACTCTGCTTTCATTCGAAGCAAGATCTGTAGAACAGTATGGTCTTTATCATCTTCATATACGCCCTGCAAATTCTCCATATTTGGGTGATTTGAATGGAAACCTACAAATAGTATAGTAGCATCCTCGCGATGATTCTCATCATGTTTATGATTGGGTGGTATCAGCGCGAATGAAGAAGAACGAAAATGATAACTTCGGGAACCTACATTGGTAGTTCCTAATCCGTTTAAATAATAGACTAGTTCATAACATTCATGCTGGTGTGGTGGAATATAGGTATTAACCTCATGTGCTGCATTTACAATATATAGAACACGATCCATGATGAGCCTCCAATAATTATGTTTTAGCCGAATCGTACAAAATTATGACCGAAATCATATAATTATTTTCATTAATATTTGATATGATCGTATCAAGAAATCCGAAGATTAGCAACCTGACTGGCCATCTCGTTCGGAAATTAGTCGGATTATTCGTAAAAATTATAATTTTCTCTCTTTTTTTGAGTGTATTCGTTAAAATCATTAAAATTTTGACAATGTTACATGAAAAATGAGAGTTTCCATCTAAATCGTGAAATATACAACGGACTAAGAAGGAGAATCTCTCAAATTACTAACCAACTATAAATAGGGGGAATAGAAAAATGAAAAAGAAAGTTCTTTCTTTGTTGTTACTAGTAGTAATGGTAATGGTCACAGCCTGTGGAAATAATACGTCGAGTAATGGATCTTCCGCGAATGCAGGATCTAACGCAGCTGAAGGTGGAGAAACAGGTTCAGGGGATAAACTCAAAGTTGTACTTCTGATTCCAGGAACGCTTGGAGATAAATCTTTCTTTGACTCTGCGAATAGCGGTTTGCAAAAGGTTAAGGATGAGCTGGGTGCAGAAACAAAAGTTGTAGAAATGGGTGTCGATAAAACGAAATGGGAGCCTACGTTTAACGATATCGCCGCTGAGGACTGGGATGTTATTATTTCTGGCGGATCGGAAATTACAGAGATGTTTAATGCAACGGCTGAATTATATCCTGACAAAAAGTTCATTAACTATGATACCGATATAGATGAAGCACCAGAGAATATGTACAACATGTCTTATGCAACAAATGAAGTATCTTTTCTAGCAGGTGCTGTAGCGGCGCTAGCTACACAATCGGATATGGAAAATGCTAATCCTGAGAATGTGATCGGTTTTGTAGGCGGCATGGACATTCCAGGAATTAACGCTTTCTTGGTAGGCTACATTCAGGGCGCTCAATATGTTGATCCTGATGTGAAGGTCGCTGTATCATATGCTGGCGATTTCGTTAACCCGGCTAAAGGCAAGGAGCTTTCGCTGATTCAATATAACTCCGGTGTGGACGTTATTTTTAACGTGGCTGGGGGTACAGGTCTTGGGATCTTTGATGCAGCTAAGGAGAAGAAGAAATATGCTATCGGTGTAGACTCCGATCAGGCGATGTTGCTTAACGATACAGATAGCGAAAAAGCAAACTTGATCGTTACTTCTTCTATTAAAAAGATTGATAGTGCTATTCTGGGTGCCGTGAAGAGATTACAAGACGGTACACTTGAGATGGGTAAACGTGATGTGTTGAGCTTTGTAGATGATGGTGTAGGCATTGCAGAGAATGAAATCTATAAAAATATCTTTCCTGCCGATCTTCAGGCTAAAGTTGAAGAAGTGAAGCAAAAGCTGATCAATAAAGAAATTACAGTAGATAACGCGATGGGAATGGAAACCTCTGAAGTAGAAGCCATTCGTAACGCAGTTAAGCCTTAAGTATAGCTATAAAGTGATAAACCTACAGTTGGAGATTCTTCTTTTAGAAGAATTCCAGCTGTATATTTTTGCAGACCTCCAAGTCGAAAGGCGTTGAGACCTATGAACAAAGCTCTGCTGGAAATGCGGGGAATTACCAAGGTGTATCCCAATGGTGTCGTTGCAAATAAAGACGTGCATTTTTCTTTACGTGAGGGAGAAATTCATGCGATTGCGGGCGAGAACGGCGCTGGTAAATCAACTTTAATGAAGATCATGTTCGGCATGGAAGAGCCTAGTGAAGGTGAAATCTTTATCAAGGGTGAAAAAGTGAAGCTGCAATCTGCTCAGGATGCCATTGATAGAGGGATTGGTATGGTTCACCAGCATTTTATGCTGGTCCCTTCTTTTACGGTAGCAGAGAACATGGTGCTGGGCATGGAACCTCGTAAGGGCGTTGGCATCAATTATGCAGAAGCTGTACGCATGACCGAAGAGACTGCGAAAAAATACAATCTGGCAGTGGATCCAAAAGCAAAAGTGGAGGATCTCACGGTTGGTATGAAGCAAAAGGTTGAAATTCTGAAGGCGCTGCTGCGTGGTGCAAAAATCCTCGTTCTGGATGAGCCGACCGCAGTGTTGACCCCACAGGAAACAGAGGAATTGTTCCGGGAGCTTAAGCAGTTAAGAGAGCAGGGTCATACGATTGTTTTTATTTCACACAAGTTGAAAGAAGTTAAAGCGATCTGTGACAGAATTACGATCATGCGTAGTGGACGTAGTGAAGGTGTCTTCCAAACGAAGGATGTCACGGAGCAAGAAATCTCACGCCTTATGGTGGGCAGAGACGTCGTGTTGAAATATGACAAGGAGATTCTGTCTATTGGGGAGCCGGTACTCACTGTGCAGGGCTTAGATGTAAATGATGCACACGGCAAAGCGTTGCTAACAGATATCAACTTTGCAGTACGCGGGGGACAAATTATCGGGATTGCTGGTGTAGAAGGGAATGGGCAGACACAGCTCATTGAGGCTCTTACGGGTAGCCTAAGAGGGGTCTCAAGCCAAGGCTCTGTGCTAGTGAAGGGAAAAGATATTCGTGAATCGGATATTTTAGATATTCGTAAGCTAGGCGTTTCCTATATCCCAGAGGATAGGATGCATCAAGGGATAGCCAGTGATGCGAGCATAGCGGATAATCTGCTGTCCACTCAGTATCGTACAAAAGCTATGAATAAAGGTCCCTTTTTAAATGGATCACGAATTGCCAAGCTTGCAGTATCACTTGTAGAAGAATTTAAAGTCCGCTGTTCGGGACCTTCTCAGCCAATAGGTATGTTATCAGGTGGTAACATGCAGAAGGTTGTCGTAGCTAGAGAGTGTTCTACAGAACCGCAACTGCTTATTGCAGAGCAGCCGACACGGGGCGTGGATATAGGCGCGGCGCAGTTCATACATCAAAAGCTGTTGGAGCTGCGCTCAGACGATTGCGCTATTTTGCTAGTGTCAGCAGACTTAAATGAGATCTTGGAGATCAGCGATAGTCTACTAGTGATGTATGAAGGAAAGATTGTTGCCTTTTTCGAGGAGCCTTCCAAGGTTAGTGAAGAAGAATTAGGGCTTTATATGCTAGGGATTCATCGACAGGACGAGGAGCAAATCAGGAGGGCCGTAAATCATGTTTAAAGTAAAATATTTTGAATATATTCGAACATCGGCAGTAATCGTAATTGCACTCGCTATTGCTTTTCTGATCATCTCATTGGTCAGCAATCAGCCGGTGAAGACGATTGGGATATTCCTATTTGAGCCGCTATCCAGTAAAGGTCATATCGGTAATGTGATTGAGATGGCCATTCCGCTCATGTTCACTGGGCTAGCAGTTTCCTTGTTGTTCCGGGCAAATATGTTCAATTTGGGAGCTGAAGGGATTTTCTATTTCTCCGGTGTTGTAACTTCCGTGTTGGCTATTCATTTAACGCTGGACGGGTGGCTTCATCCGATCGTAGCTATTGCTGCGGGTTCTATTGTTGGTGCGTTGCTCTCGGCAATACCCGGGATCCTCAAAGCCAAATGGAATGCTAATGAGCTCGTTACATCCTTGATGTTCAATAATATTTTGTTTGGAGTAGGTTTATATCTACTGAACTATCACTTACGTGATGCAAAAGCATTTGCCAATGTATCCTACAAATTCGAGAAAACGGCACTGCTGAGTAAAATGGTACCTGGCACCCGTATTCATACCGGACTTATTATCGTTATCGTGCTTATTATTGCAGCGCATTTATTCCTATACAAGACTAAATGGGGATATGAGCTGCGAATGACAGGCATCAACCGGAACTTTGCACGTTATTCAGGCATGAAGACCGCGAAGGTTATTATACTGGTTCACTTGATTGCTGGTTTTATCGCGGGAATGGGTGGTTCCGTAGAAGTGCTAGGGATGTACAATCGATTCCAATGGACATCGTTACCAGGTTATGGCTTAGATGGTGCTCTTGTAGCGATGTTAGCCAAGAATAATCCGCTATCCGTAATCGGCGCTGCATTGTTCCTTGCATATATCCGGATCGGAGCCGACATGATGGCACGTCTATCGGATGTACCTTCAGAGATGATTTCTATTATACAGGCGATTATCATTCTTCTGATTTCGGCTGAACAATTTCTGAAGTTCTGGAAAAATCGGATGCTCTTGAAGGAGGCGAAGGAAGCGTGAACAGCTTGTTTGATGTAATTTTTACGACTGACTTTGCGTTTTCTGTTCTTCGAGTGACGACACCGATTCTATTCGCCGCATTGGGAGCGTTAATCTCTAATAGGGCTGGCATCATCAACATTGGTATGGAAGGCATCATGCTTGTCGCGGCGTTAGCCGGTGTCATTGTAAGCAGCTACACGCATAGTGCGTGGGTAGGTTTACTTGGGGCTGTGATGTCCGGAACACTGATCGCTGGAATATTAGCTTTTTTCACACTGAAATTTAAAACACATATCATTCTCGGCGGTGTAGCTATTAACATGTTCGCTTCAGGAGGAACCGTGTTTATTCTTTATCTGCTGAGTGGAGACAAGGGTTCTTCTACTTCTCTGGCGAGTAAAGTGCTACCTAGTGTAGAGATTCCTTTACTGAAGGACATTCCGGTGCTGGGGCCTATTCTATCGGGACATCACATTTTGACGTATGTATCTATTATTGCTGTGTTTGTTGTCTACTATCTCTTAAACCGTACACCACTTGGTCTGCGCATTCGTTCAGTGGGTGAAAATCCACATGCGGCTCAATCTGTGGGAGTAAGTGTTGTGAAAATACAGTATATGGCTTTGCTGCTTAGTGGATTTTTCGCTGGTTTGGGTGGAGCTTACATGTCGATGGGTTACCTGTCACTGTTCACTCGCGATATGATCGCTGGTCGGGGCTGGATTGCGATTGCCGCAGAGTCTATGGGGAGAAGTACGACAGTGGGTACGGCGCTGACCTCTCTATTATTTGGTACGGCAGACGCCTTGTCGAATGCGCTACAGGTCTTGAAGATTCCTGCAGAACTGATCGCGACGCTTCCTTATGTAGCAACGGTAATTGGACTAGTGATCTATGCCGTATCTGAGACACGGAAAAAGAATAAAAAACTTAAAAGCCCGCTAGTGAAATAGCGATAAGAGTAACGAGGATTTATACAACTAAGGAGTGAATGACTATGCGAACACCTATTATTATTGACTGCGATCCAGGGCATGATGACGCAATCGCTATCCTGCTTGCAATAGCAAATTCGGAGAAGCTGGATCTGCGCGGGATTACAACGGTTGGTGGAAACCAGATCCTCGATAAAATCACAGAAAACGCACTTAAAGTGATCAGCTTTGTGAATGCTGATATTCCTGTAGCCAAAGGGGCTGCGGGTCCGCTGTTCGGCAAGCTTGTTACAGGTGAGGAAGCGCATGGTGAATCTGGCATGGACGGCCCACTATTGCCACCAAGTAAATTCCGGCCTGTAGAAGAAGGCGCTGTGGAATTCATGCTGAATATTATCCGTTCTTCGGAGGAGAAGATTACGCTCGTACCGATGGCTCCTTTAACAAATATCGCCCTGCTAATCACTGCTTATCCAGAGATTAAGGAAAGAATTGAAAAGATTTCACTGATGGGCGGAGGAATTTCTTATGGAAATGTAACCTCTACTGCGGAGTTTAACATCTATGTAGATCCTGAAGCTGCTCGTATCGTGTTTGAATCGGGTATTCCGATTACCATGAGTGGTCTGGATGTGACCGATAAGGCAGCCATTTTCGAAGATGAGATCGTAGCATTGAAAGAGCGTGGGCCAGTGTCCACTATGGTCGGAGAACTGTTAGATTTCTATTCGATCTTCGGAAAGAAAATGGGCTATGTCGGTAGTGCACTGCATGATCCATGCGCCGTAGCTTGGCTCTTGCACCCAGAACTGTTCGAATCCGAGCATCTATATGTAACGGTAGAGACAGAAGGCAAGCTGACGCGGGGAATGACGGTTGCAGACAAACGAAAGAAGACGGATCGCCCAGCGAATGTAGAAGTCCTGGTGGGAGTAGACCGGGAAGCATTTATGAAGTTGATTTTTGATTCACTGGAAAAGCTAGATCAAGAGCTGCTTGCGGCTGAAGGGAACTAACCTATGGCAGGATGGGAGAAACTTCAGGAGACGGTTCAGTTTGAATTGGTTCAGCGTGGAGAAGAAGGCTGCAGGATTGACGGCTTCGCGGATAAACTAGCAGCTGCAGGTGCCGATGAGATCAAGCTGATGCAAGTATACAACGAGTTGATGGAGCTTACGGTTGCTGAGGACTTTCCTTATGAAGAGCCGTCTTCACTGGAGGAGATTCGTCGTCTTCGTCCAGAAGGTCCACGCAAGCTTGAGGCTGACTGGAGCGAAGCAGAATGGAGAGATAAGTTCTACGGAGCTTGGCTAGGTAGAAGCATCGGTTGCGCACTTGGCAAACCATTGGAGTATTGGGACTACCTCTACGGTAAAGATGGACGTCCGGGTTGGGAGAATATCGAGCTGTGGTTCCGGGGTGCCGATGCATGGCCTATTACTGGCTATACGCCTGGGCATTCACGGGCAGAGGCAGAATATAGTCTTGGTTTAAGTGATTGGACGTATGCGAGTACCAGCGAGACTATTAAGTTTATGGAGAGCGATGATGATATTCGTTACACGGTTCTAGGCCTTATGTTGCTGGAGCAAAAGGGGCTGGGCTGGGATTCTTGGGATATCGGGAAGCTCTGGCATAAACATCTGACATACGCCCAGGTATGTACGGCAGAGACACAGTCGTATATGAATTTTGCGCAGGAAACGTCTCATCTGCATGGTGAGAAGCCTGCGGATTGGCTGGCGCGGCAGGAAAGAGTGCGGATGCACTTGAATCCCTACCGGGAGTGGATTGGTGCGGCTATACGCGCAGATGGACTGGCTTATGGTGCAGCAGGCCATCCTGAGCTTGCAGCGGAGTTAGGCTGGCGAGATGCTTCTTTTTCACATGTGAAGAACGGAATCTATGGTGAGATGTTTAATGCGGCGATGATTTCGGCTGCTTTTGCTGAAAAAGATAACGAGCGTATTCTTGAGATTGGTCTTAGTGAGATCCCTAGTACTAGTCGCCTGGCAAGTGACGTTCTACGAGGTATAGATATTGCGCAGAAGGCCAAAAGTGAGCGTGAGTTGGTAAGTAAGATTTGGGATACATTCAGCCACTATGATGCGGTGCACACCAATAATAATGCTGCTCTTGTAGCTGCTTCGCTGGTCTATGGCGGGAATGATTTTGAAAAAGCGGTCGTTACATCCGTTTACGGAGGAATGGATACAGACTGTAATGGTGCTACAGTGGGTTCTATTATGGGAGCGAAGCTTGGAGCAAGTGTGTTGCCGGCTTCGTGGATTGAACCGCTCCATGATACGCTATATGCGGATCTACCTGGTTTTCATCCGATAGCGATTTCGGAATGCGCGGAGCGCAGCTATCAGGTCTTCTTGAAGATTCGAGGAGAGCTTGGCGAAAAGTCTTAGATCAAGGATTACGAAAAGAATGAAAGGATGTCTTAAGCTATCGAGCTTAGACATCCTTTTTTTTTCGTGGCGATCTAGTTCTTGAAATAGATGTAACAGCGGGTTTAGGAGTTAGGTAACAGGAGAATCCTGATTTGAAGAGGGATTAAGCTCAGTCATTTATTGGGAGATAAGCACGTGAAAATAGTCCGATATAATGGGCTTTTATTCTTTAATCCTTTTAATCTGATATATTATTAAAATAAAAATGATGACACAGAACATAAAATGCCTTATTATTTAAAGAGATTTTTAGTAAAACAGTTTTTAAATAATTATAGTACAAACCTTGGCTTAGAAGGTTTCAGAATAAACGGAAAGGAAGGGGGAGTTTGCAATCCTATCGCTGAGTCGGGTGAGTAAAGGATTCAAGCTGAAGGACGGCACATATCAGGCGGTAGATGATGTATCGCTTGATGTGAAGAAGGGATCGATTCACGGGATTATTGGTGAAAGCGGGGCAGGGAAATCCACGCTGCTACGATTGATTAATCTGCTGGAAAAGCCGGATCAAGGGACAGTTACCGTAGAAGGGCATAATTTAACCGAAATGCCGAGTAAACAGCTACGGAAAGCTAGGGAAAAGATTGGGATGATTTTTCAGCAATTTAATTTGGTCAATAACGTCACGGTAAGCCGCAACATTTCGATCCCTCTGGAACTGGCGGGGGTGCCGAAGCGTGAACGGATGAAGCGGGTGAAGGAATGTCTCGATTTTGTCGGATTGGCTGATAAGGCAGAGCAATATCCCGCACAGCTAAGTGGAGGACAGCGACAACGTGTGGCGATCGCCCGGGCGCTTTCGAACAGTCCAGGACTATTGCTATGTGACGAACCAACATCCTCACTAGATCCAGGAACAACTGCGGATATTCTAGACGTCCTGAAGCATATTAATGGGGGCCTTGGGGTTACGGTAGTGATTGTTACGCATGAGATGGATGTTGTCAAAAGCATATGCACTGACGTATCGGTGATGGAAAATGGTCGAATCGTAGATTCATTCTCACGCCAAGATGGTGATTTCCGGCCTGCTGCAGTCCGTACTGGATCTTACCGGGATCAAATTCTGGGTAAAGCGGGGGAAACGCATGTTTGATAGTGTACTTCAATATCAGGCACAGATGTGGGAATCGATCGGAGAAACTTTTATAATGGTCGGTATTTCTGTTGGTGCCGCACTGCTGCTGGGGCTTCCACTCGGGACGTTGTTGTTTTTTTGCCGAAAAGGGCAGCTCTATGAGAATAAAACATTGTCACTGGTACTCAACAGCATCGTAAATATTATCCGTTCATTTCCATTCCTGCTGCTTGTGGTTGCACTCATTCCGGTCACTCGTTTCCTCGTCGGAACTGCGATTGGAACAATGGCTGCCACGGTTCCGTTATCCATTGTTGCCATTGCTTATTACTCTCGTCTGGTGGAGCAGTCTTTGCTGGAGGTTCCTAAAGGAGTCATAGAAGCGGCGTTGTCTATGGGAGCCTCGAAGCTGGGGTTGATCTTTAAGTTTCTGTATGTAGAGGCTCGTTCGGGTCTAGTGCTCGGACTTACTACCTCCACCATTAGTTTTATCTCTTACTCGACCGTAATGGGGGTTGTTGGAGGGGGCGGGGTTGGAGATTTCGCGATCCGTTACGGATATCAGCGTTTTGAGACTGAAGTGATGATCTATGCGATTGTTGTGATGATTGTATTGGTTCAGTTGGTTCAATTCACAGGAGGTACGATCTCACGGCTGTTAGATAAGCGTTAATCGTTCAACCCGTACATCAAATTTTGTAATACAAAATGATTGAATATATAAACTGGGGGTTAGTTGTAGTAATGAAAAAATCAATGATAGTTGTGCTTATGTTAATGGTATTGGTCGTAGCGGGTTGTGGCTCTAATAAAGCAGCCGAGAACAATTCTGCAAAAGGTAGCGATGAGCTAACGAAATTAAAGATTGCTACTTTGATTCCACCAATGACGGAAATTCTGGATATTGTGAAGCCACTTCTGAAGGAAGATGGCATTGATCTTGAAATCGTTGTGCTGTCTGACAATGTACAGCCTAATGAGGCTTTGGCGAATAAAGAGGTAGATGCTAACTTTTTTCAACACGTTCCTTATATGAAGCAGTTTAATGAAAGCAAAGGCTCCAATCTAGTAGAGGTACAGCCTGTCTACGACGCTATTTACGGTGGATACTCCAAGCGTTACAAGAATGTTGCGGATCTGCCGGAAGGCGCAACACTAGTAATGGCTAATGACCCTTCAAATATCGGCCGTTCTTTACAAATGTTCGCTGCAGCTGATTTGATTAAGCTAAAAGAAGGTGTAGGCATTAAGGCTACACAAGCAGACATTACTGAGAATCCAAAAAACTTTAAGTTTGAGGAAGTGGATCTATTGATGTTGGCCCGTATGCTGGATGATGGAGATCTAGTGGCAATGACTCCGGCTTATGCCAGCCCGCTTGGATTGACACCAAAGAAAGATGCACTGATTACTGAAGGCGCGGATTCTGAATTCACGATCACCTTGGTTGCGCGTGAAGACAACAAGGACTCTGATGCGATCCAGAAGCTAGCTAAACGGATTAGCGGACCAGAAGTGAAGAAGTTCCTTGAAGATAACTATGCGGATATTGCGTTGCCTGCTTTTAAATAAGCTTAAATAGTTAGATTAGTAATTCAACGAGACTTGTCCATTATGGGCAAGTCTTTTTTTACATATCAGAAAGTATGTATTGGGAGGCCCCGCTTTGTGGGGATATTTTGGTGTGTCACTAGAATGTAAGAACTGCTCTATATAATGGGTTGTAGAATAACAAAGCGGAATGGAGATGGGAAATATGTCTGTACTCAGTGCAATTAATCTCACAAAACATTACGGTAAGGGTACTAACCTGGTCAAGGCACTGGATGGTATTAACGTAAAGGTACACAACGGTGAATTTATAGCGATTGTCGGGACTTCAGGAAGTGGCAAATCAACGCTCTTACATATGCTAGGCGGGCTTGATCGGGCGACAGAGGGTCAGGTGATCATAGATGGTAAAAATATTTTTGGGATGAAGGATGATGAGTTGACGGTATTTAGAAGAAGAAAGATCGGATTTGTGTTTCAGAACTATAATCTAGTGCCGATTCTTAATGTATACGAGAATATTGTGTTGCCCATAGAGCTGGATGGAAACAAAATAGACAAGGATTTCGTGGATCATATTGTGAATACGTTAGGTCTTTCGCAAAAATTGGACAACCTCCCTGGTCAGCTTTCAGGCGGTCAGCAGCAAAGGGTAGCCATCGCACGGGCCTTGGCAGCTAAACCTTCCATTATCCTAGCAGATGAACCTACAGGGAACTTGGACAGCATCACTAGCCAGGAGGTCATTGGATTACTCAAAGTAACAAGCAGACAGTTTAATCAGACGATTCTAATGATTACTCATAATGAAGAGATTGCTCAGCTTGCAGACCGGACCATCCGGATAGAGGACGGTAAAATTACTGGAGGGGCATTGTGATGATGTTTCCAAACAGTAATAAGCCCGTTGTTAAAAAGCTGACGAGCAGAAGCCTGAAAGCCAATCGGACCCGAAATCGTTTTGTGATTCTGGCCATCGTGCTTACTACCTGGCTCATTACTTCTTTTTTTAGTATTGGACTGAGCAACTATAAGACCTTCGAAATGCAGCAATTGAAAATAAACGGAACCATGGCTGATGTCTACTTAACCTCCCCGTCAGAACAACAAATGAACAAGTTAAAGGAACTCTCCTATATTAAGACCATCGGACTCCAGTCCAGAGTAGGTAATGTGATCAATACGCCAGAAATAGGAGATCTTAATTTAGCTCTGCTCTGGTATGACTCTACAGAATGGACAGAGATGCGTAAGCCAGTGATCGATGGTCTAAAGGGAACTTATCCAGATAAGGAAAATGAAATCGCCGTTCCTTTATGGATATTACAGTCAATGGGGATGGATGATCCACAGATTGGTATGAGCTTGCCGTTAACTTACTCTTTTACCCGCGATGGGGTGAAATCTCAGCAAAGTAGCAATTTCGTACTAAGTGGATGGTTTACCGATTACAGTCATGTTCGTACCGGAAATTCTGGAGCTATGCTGGTATCGGGGGCTTTTGCTACAGCTCATGGCGTAGATCTTAAGAATCCCAAAAATGCCACTATTCTATTTAATGAGAAAAATACGGATGGACTTATCTCACGTTTGCAACAGGATATTCCTTTGGGAAAAAATCAAAAGCTTGAACCTGTCTCTAACCAATCGTCTACCTCTTCGGATAGAACAGCAACTTTGATTGGTTACGCTGGAATTATATTATTTGTTATGTTGAGCGGATATTTATTGATTTATAATGTGCTTTATATTTCTGTCTCACGGGATACAAGGTTCTACGGTCTGCTTAGAACGCTAGGAACTACACAACGGCAGATTAAAAAAATAGTTAGGGCACAGGCTTCACGGTTAGCACTTATCGCTATCCCACTGGGACTTGCCGCAGGAGCTGTGACTTCCTTCGTAATGGTGCCGCTTGCTATGAGTACAATGGATTTGGATACGGGCGTGGTGATTTCTTTTCACCCGTTAATCTTTATTGGAGCTGCGTTGTTTGCTTGGTTGACCACCATGTTTAGCGCTATCAAACCTGCCTCTATCGCTGGCAAAGTTTCTCCAATAGAAGCGGTGAGATATACAGGGACGATGGTTAAAGCTAAGACGAAGCGGGGAACTGGCGGATCTAAGCTGCACCGACTGGCTTGGCGTAATATTTTTAGAGTGAAAAAACGGGCGATGGTTGTGTTTCTCTCTTTATTTCTGGGACTGACAACTTTTCTGGTGATCAATACACTTGTGCTTAGTATGAGTACAGATCATTTTATTGCTGAATACATGGATAACGATTTCACGCTGTCTAATCAAACGATGTCCTTTGGATTTGAGGGGGAAGAGAAAGCCAAGATTACAGGGGATATGATCAAGGAAATTCAGGAAATAAAGGGAGTAAAAGAGGTCTTCAAAGCTTATACTGGGATAGGTCAGATCAAGTATGATCCTGAGGTGTTCAGTAAGTATGTGGATGAATTCGCAAAATCATATCACACAGATCGCCCTACCGACGAACAATTGGCTGAGCCTCAAAGCATGTTTTCAATGACCCATGTTGTTGGGGTAGATTTAGATCAGGTCAAGAAGATGGAAGAAAAATTAGGAATCACTGTGGATATGGAACGTTTTGAAAAGGGTGAGATTGCCTTGCTGGACAATTTTAGTCTCGGTGGTATTAAGATTGGAGATAACTTTAAAATTAGTCCTATAAATAGCGATGCAGCACAATCTTTCGAAATTGGAGGGCTTGCTGATTTCAGCTCTCTAGGGTCGTCACACTTTGTAGCTCCGAATGTATACATTAGCCATACTGCTATGGAGAAACTCATGAATGACCCACTTATAAGTAAAGTATATATTAATGCAGACCCAAAAGACTGGAAGCCGATTACCGATCAATTGGAAGGACTCATCGGCGGAGATGGTGAGCTGAAGTTGGAGTCGAAGCTGTATATGGAAAAGTTCATGGAATCGGCTAAGCTAACCTTTTACATTATGGGTGGCGGAATTGCACTCATTCTAGCGCTGATTGGAATTTTGAATTACGTTAATATTATGTATACAGGGGTTGTAGCTCGGAAGCTGGAGTTCGCAGTGATGGAGAGCATCGGGATGACCTCTAAGCAGATGAGAAAGCTGTTGCTGTTTGAAGGGGCAGGTTATGCGATCATTTCGACACTGCTAATCTCAACAATAGGCACATTAATCAGTTACGGTGCTTATAGCCTGTTTAGCCAAGAAGCTACTTATGCAGTATTTAGCTTCCCAACCCTTCCGCTTTCTATTGCAATTGTACTCGTTTTTGGGGTTTGCCTGAGTGTTCCGCTTATTGCTTATAAGCAAATTAAAAAGGACAGCATTGTGGAACGTCTGTGGCAAATGGAATAGAGCTAATTAATTAACAGCGTAGCCTTCCTCTGCTTGTTACAATGATAAGTATAGAGGTGAGTTTAATGACAACCATTCTAATTGTAGAGGATGACCGTCTCTTAAACGAGGGGCTGAAGTTCATGCTTGAAAAAGAAAACTATAATATTATTCAGGCCTATTCTTTTCAGGAGGCGGCTTCTAGAATTCAGGATCAGACCATCGGTCTGGTCCTTTTGGACATTAACCTCCCAGATGGGAGTGGTCTTGCACTGTGCCAGGAAATTCGGCGAACGAGTTCCATTCCGGTTATATTTCTAACTGCCAACGATACTGAGCAGGATATGGTAGCTGGATTTGGGCTAGGAGCTGATGATTATATTGCGAAGCCATTTAGCATGGTCGTACTTTTGCAGCGTGTTAAGGCTGTTCTTCGACGAACAGGCACTGATGGTGGCTCAGTGCTGTTTCAATACAAGGATATTACAATTAACTCAGCCAAAATGAAGGTTTACAAATATGGACAAGAGATAAAACTAACCACCAATGAGTATCGTCTCCTTACTATCTTAACCGAGAATAGCGGTCAGGTTCTAACTCGGAGGTTAATGCTGGAGAAGCTATGGGATATAGAAGGTGATTTCGTGGATGAGAATACGCTAAGCGTAAATATTCGTAGGCTACGGGCCAAAATTGAGGATGACCCTAAAGATTGTCAATACATTAAAACTGTATTCGGTATTGGCTACACATGGGGAGAGTAAGGATGAAGAACCCTTTTAGAAAAATTTTTTTGAGCTCGTTCACCCTTTTGGCAGTAGTCGTTGTGTTGTTTGTATCTATGCTTATCTATTATAAGCCTGAGAAGCATGTAGTTATTGGATGCGTGGTGTTTATTAGCGTGATGGCTCTGCTGTTTATAAGTTTTGTGCTCGCGCTTCGTAAAGAAATGCTAAACACGCTATCTTCATTGTCGGGATTGATTCAAGATCTTATCAATGGACAAATGACTCAGATGTTCCCGGTGCAGAAGGATACACTCCTCTCTAAATTACAGCATCAGGTTATTCAATTATCTGAGCTGTTGTCTTCGCAGAAGCAGCGCTACCGTGAAGAGAGTCAAGAAGTCAAAACATTGATCTCTGATATCTCTCATCAACTGAAGACCCCTTTAGCCAATTTAGGGATGTATAACAGTCTTCTTATGGATGAAGGGCTCCCCGCTGAAACACGCAGTGAATTTACTCGCCATATGGGTAGTCAGATTGAGAAGCTGTCTTGGCTTATGGAGAATCTGATCAAGTTATCACGGCTCGAATCCGGTATTATAGAGCTTCATGCTGCGGAGAAGCATAATCTTGAGAATACTGTGCTGTCAGCGATCAAACAGGCATTTCCAGCAGCCGAGCAAAAGAATATAGAGATCTTACTGGAAATGGATCAGGAGATTACGCTGCAACATGATCCCAAGTGGACGGGAGAAGCTATCTATAACATCATCGATAATGCTCTGAAATATACGCTCGGGTCCTGCAGTGTTAGAATTACGATTCGCAGATATGATCTTTTTGCAAGGATTGATATTGCTGATGGTGGAATAGGAATTCCTGTCGCTGAGATGAATGACATTTTCAAACGATTTTACCGAGGAGCGGGATGTAATGGAACAGAAGGTGTTGGCATAGGCCTTTATTTAGCCCGTAAAATTGTGACCGAGCAGGGTGGATATATAAAAGTGAGATCGGAGTTAAGTAAAGGAAGTGTTTTTTCTATATTTTTGCCGTTACGCTGATTCTGAAGGTACTCGAAGCTTAGCCCCTAAATTGGGGGTTTTTCTCATTAAAGTCGCTATTTCATTGAGGAAAAGTGCTTTGCTAGCCCTATAGTGGTCTGCAGTCGCACAGCTACCTCGACTAAGGTCCAGTACCAAAAACCGTCGTTGGTCTGTTTTGAAAGTCTGCGAATTGCTCTAGAATAAGGCTATAAGGTTAAGGACAACGAAAGGCGGTGAGAAAATAATGCAAAGAAGACAAGGAAACGGATTGGCGGTTGTGCTGATTGTGATTGGTGCGGTAATGCTTCTCGGTTTAGCGCTTCCTCTGATTCACGGTATTTTCAGACTACTGTTCCCAGTATTGCTGGTTGTTCTCGGGTACTATGGGATTAAGAGTGGACGCAAGGTTATCGGTTGGGTACTAATGTTCATTGGTGTCATGTCCCTGATCGCGAAGCTTTCCTGGATCATCGGACCACTTCTAGGTGTGGCGTTGATCGTATGGGGAGTGTCAGCTTTAAAGGGTAGAAGAAATGGTACTTATTAAGAAGGATTGTACTTAAACAAGAAGCAGGGAGGGAGCAGGAGATTATGAGTGTTTTTCGTCGCATGAGGGATATTACAGTAGCTAATCTAAATGAACGTCTAGAGCAAAGCCAAGATCCTGTGAAGCTAATTGATCAATTTCTACATTCAACTCGCGAGGAAATCAGTGAAGCTGAAAGATTGTATCAGCAATACGCTTCCCATACGAAGCAATTGCAACAGCAAGTGAACCAAGCGACTGCCATGAGAAATAAACGTGAGGAACAGGCGTTACTCGCATTAAAGGCAGGAGAAGATCATCTTGCAAAGCTGGCTTTGCAAGAAAAGATCATTCACGAGGAAAAGTTGGAGCAGTACAGCGGGCTACTTGAACAAAGTAAGCAATCCTTGTTTGAACTTGAAGGACAGCTGAATGAGCTGAAAATAGAGTATCAGACAGTTTATAGCAAACGTCAGTATTACGCAGCACGTATGGAGTCGCTGAGACTGCAGCAACGTATGAACCAAAGAGCAAGTGCTTATGGTAACGGCGGTGATGTTCCCAAAATGTTCGGACGTCTGGAAGATCGGATGTCAGATTGGGAATTAGAAGCGAAGAGCTTGCGCGATGTGCGTCGCATGGGACAGGAATATGCGGTGCAAGCAGGTGAGACTGTAGCAACCGTACTCGAAAGAGAAATGGCTCGCTTAAAGGAGAAACTGAACAATGGTGGAAAGGAGTAGCGCTATGAGTCGATTATATCGTTCAACTAGAGATAAAGTGATGACGGGTCTTGCAGGTGGATTATCTGAGACACTCGGTATTGATTCCACGCTATTCCGGATTCTGTTACTGGTCAGTATTCCGTTTACAGGAGGTGCCGTGATTCCAGTGTACTTCATTGCAGCGCTGGTCATTCCGAAGGAGCCTACGCATTATAATCCTTTCGGACCAGGCCCTGGTGCACCGGGTGGCCCATTCGATGGTCCTTACTCAGGTAGACCGGAACATGGACACGGACCGCATGCTAATGGCGGACATGGACCTTATGGACGCCAACCTAACTACAATCCCAATTTTGAGAAGAACAACGCATATTCAGCTCCGGATTCCGGTTTGGATGCGATGATGAAGGATATCGAGAAAAAGGCTTTACAAAAAGAAGTAGAAGAACTCAAACAAAAACTGTCTAAATATGAGAAAGGGGAATTGTAAATCATGGGAGTATTTCAAAGAATTAAAGATATGACTAAGGCGTCGGTAAATGACTTGTTGGATAAGGTAGAGGACCCAATCGTAATGCTTAACCAATATCTGCGCGATATGGAGGCTGAAATCCACGAAGCGGAAGTTACAGTTGCCAAGCAAATGGCGAACGAACGCCGCATGAAACAACGCGTGGAAGAAGCAGCAAAAATGTCCGCACAACGTGGAGCACAAGCTGAATTGGCACTGAAAAATGGCCAAGAAGAAGTGACTCGCAAGCTGTTGGAAGAAAAAATCTACTTCGATCAAAAACAAGCGGAATACAGCGATCTTCATGCTCAAGCTGAAGTGCAAGCGAAGGAATTGGTTGGGCAGCTGCATGATATGAAGGATGAATTCTACAAGCTGCGCAACAAGCGTAACGAGCTCGTATCCCGTGCTCAAATGGCTAAAGCGAAGAAACAAATGACGCAAATCAGCAGCGTACATTCCATCGAAAGTGGCAGTGCGTCACTCGGATTCCACCGGATGGAAGAGAAGATTATGCAGCTTGAAGCAGAAGCAGATGTAATGCGTGCACCTTACAGCCCATCCGCTGCCTACACTAAACCAGTCGATGTTGAGAAGCAACTGAAAGTGGATGAGCAACTGGCTGCACTGAGAAGCAAGCTGAATGATACACCGGCTGCTCCTTCTTTAAACAAAAAAGAAGAATAAATCCTGTTCCTAAAACTTAAGTAGATATGATATGCTGGACAAGAAGAAGCCATACGGTATGGATCTCCATACCGATATGGCTTTTGTAGCGGCTGGCTATAATATATTGATGGTTGTAGTTTTGCTTACAAAGTTAGTTTTGCTACGCAAAACTTTTGGGAGGTGCGAAATGGATAAACGAAACCGTTTGATTGCCATCGGACTGATCGGTGTTGGCTGCATGATGATTTTTGGTAGATGGCTCGGCTTTTTCTCCATTGTCGCGCTTCTATTCCTGTTCCTAGGGGTCTACCGCACGACGTCAGGAAAAGTGAAGCAGGGTTATAAGCTGCTCGGGATTGGCGCTATATTACTTTTGCTGGATCATTTGGTGCTCGTGCTGGGGATTTGTTTGATTTCATTGGGGATGTTTTTTACTAAATCCAAAAGAGTTCAGCGTAAGGAAGGGTTTATGCAGAAGCAAAACTTTTCGTCTAGATTTGACTGGGATCGCTCACCCTGGGTGATGCATAGCCTCAGCTCATGGCATATCCTTGGAGAGGCCGATCTTGATCTTTCACTGGCTATGGCGGAGCAAAAGGAAACGGTTATGCTGTTTCAAGGAATCTTTGGTGATATGGACATTCAATTGTCAGATGATTATGGTGTAGAAATAGAAGCCTTTGTGCTTTTTGGATCGATTGAATTCGGTAATGGGCGCGATACTGGTATGCTAAACCGTCTGAATTGGAAGTCCCCTAACTATGAGAGCAGTGAATATAAGGTAAAGTTTAGTGTGTCTTATTTGATGGGAGATTTGGATGTGCGATTATCCTGATTAGTTTGATACAGAAGGGAGGGTCCCCGTATGGATAAAAAGAACAAAAATATGATGTCACGTAGTATGGGTGAGGGGGCTCTGTTCTCTTTTGTCATGCTGCTTGTGATATTGTACACCATGTATACATATGGCTATTTAAAGCCTTTTGAAAGCTGGATGATTGGATTACGCACGGCATTTACTCTAATTCTGCTGCCCATGGGGTTCGGGGTTGGCTTTGGTTTCTATCAGAGCTTCCGAGTAAAGCGAAAGTTGGAACGCCTGAGAGAAACTCTCGTATTGTGGGAGAAGGGAAACTTAACGCTATCTATGCCTGACTTGGGTGACGATGAGCTGGGAAGGCTCGGAGAACAATTAGGCCGAATTAGTGGAAAATGGGAAAACCAAGTGACAACACTGCAGCGATTGTCTACAAATAACGCGAAGCTCGCGGAGCAAGCACGAGTATCTGCTATTATGGAAGAGCGCCAGCGGCTTGCGCGTGAATTGCATGATGCAGTCTCACAGCAGTTGTTCGCGATCTCTATGACCGCCACGGCTGTAGGCCGGACGCTGGAGAAGGATTTTGACAAGGCGCAACGGCAAATTGCACTTATCGAAGAAATGTCTGCTGTAGCACAATCAGAGATGAGAGCACTATTGCTTCATTTAAGACCTGTTTATTTGGAAGGTAAGGGATTAGAGCAGGGGCTGCAGGAGTTGATCAAGGAACTTAAGGTTAAGGTTCCGATTGAAATCGTGTTTGAGATGGACCCTGATGTACAATTGCTAAAAGGGGTAGAGAATCACTTATTCCGTATTGTGCAGGAGGCAATCTCCAATACGCTTCGTCATGCGAAAGCAGAAAAGATGGAAATCAGGCTGCATCGGCGAGGAGATACAGTTCGTTTGACGCTCCGTGATGATGGGATTGGTTTTGAATTGGATGATAGTAAACAAACTTCCTACGGTTTGTCGAATATGCAGGAGCGGATGAATGAAATCGGAGGTTCCATTCAGTTTATTACCGCTCCGGGTAAAGGAATGCGGATTGAAATTACCGTTCCGTTAGTCAATGAATAATAGGAGGAAAGAGTGACCATGGAGATGGAGGAAGCCATTAAGGTATTGCTTGTAGATGATCATGAAATGGTGCGGATCGGACTAGCTGCTGTTCTAGGTACTGAAGACGGAATTGAAGTCGTAGGGGAAGCTGGAAGTGGGGAAGAAGGTATCCGCCTGGCACAAGAGTACAATCCGGATGTAGTCCTGATGGATCTCGTAATGGATGGGATGGATGGGATTGAAACGACCAAACACTTAATGAAGCAGTATCCCGAAATCAAAGTTATTGTGTTGACAAGCTATCTGGATGATGAAAAAATGTATCCGGTGATTGAAGCAGGTGCGTTCAGTTATCTACTAAAGACCTCACGAGCTAGTGAAGTGGCAGATGCCATACGCGCTGCGGCAAGAGGCCAGTCTGTACTGGAGTCACAGGTCGCCTCTAAAATGATGAATCGTTTTCGAAACAATGCAAAGGGTGAATCCCCTGCTTATAAAGAGCTTACGGAGCGCGAGATGGAAGTATTACGCCTGCTGGCGCAAGGTAAATCGAATCAGGATATCGCGGACCAACTAATTATTGGGATCAAGACTGTGAAATTTCATGTAACGAATATTCTCGCGAAGCTGGGTGTGGAAGACCGGACCCAAGCAGCAATTTATGCATATAAAAATGGACTAGCTGAATAATTGGATATCCCAATTGGTGTGAGTACAAGAACTGGCCAGAGTAAGAAGGGCTGGTTTTTTTGTGTGCACGAGTATAAGAAAATACTTGTCTCCGTATAAAATCTTGTAAAGCGGACATCCTGTTTAGTAGATTAATAGACCGGATTGAGAGGGTGTTGGATTGTGGGGTATGTAGAAGAAAGTAAGGGAAAGAGACACGGTGCAGGCCGAAAAAGCGGTATTAAAGGAATGTTGCTGGTATTGATTCTATGCTGTACTGCGTTACTTTTGGCAGGTTTTCGGGGCGAAGGTGAAAAAGAGAGCAGTCAGATCGCCCAATTGCAAAAGTCACTTCCTCTCCTGACCTCCCTTGGTAAAAGTGTTACAGTACCCGGCTCCCCTCTTCGTTTAGTTTTAAAATGGCAGGGAGAATTCAATGGTGATGGTCTAGAGGCTGGTGTCACTGCAACTAACCTATCCGATGATCTTGGGTTGGGAGAAACAAGCCGGGAAGACGAGGGTGAACATCTTACTTATCGTTCGGCTGCCGACAAAGCCGGTTTTCAAACCACCATGTTCTGGAGTGAGCTTGGAAACGGACGTAGTTATGTGATTGTAACCCTGGAGACACCCGATTTGTTAAATGCTCCGGATCTGCAAGCTGAAGCAGAAGAAGCTGGCGCGAAACTTCGGAAGATCGGAATCGCAGCGGAATGGAACACCTCACTTCAGGGTGCTGCGAAGGAGCAGGAGGACCCTCAGAAGGCTCTATTGTTAACGGAGCAGAATATGTACGCACAACTGCCCGATCTTAAAGTACAGGAAAGCTACGAAGACGAAACAACAGCCAGCCATACTTATAGTACATCAGCATTGTTGCATTCCGTAATCAGCGGAAACCACGAGGTAGTTCTACAGACAGCTATTCATCAGGATACAAAAGAGGGAAGCAGCCGCGTTACGATTGGATTACCATTAATAACAATAGAATATTGAAAAAGACCAATCAAGGATCTATTGTAGAATGCCCGTACTTACAATTTTAACATCAACCTTGGTATGGAATTTTACTTTCCGGTAATCCTCAGACCAATTTTTGTTGCTCCAGACATTGTGATGATAAGCAATAAGTTTTCTTCCTACACCAAAGATATCACAGTTTGCCTTTTGGATTTCATTAACAACTGTCTTGGCTTCCTTTGTAAGCAAATCCGAAAGATCTTGATTGACTTTTTTAAGTTCTTTTTCGTCGAGTACATCCGTAAACTCTTCTACGACGGCTTGCAGCTCTAAGCCCAAATTCACATCAATGCTTTCATCAGCAGAAACGGATACCTTGAATTTTCGCTTTATTTTTTTTGAACCGACATTAATGGTAATGAAATTCCGAATATCATCGGAATGTCCCAAATCAAGTTTCTTAGTGAAGCGGGCATTTTTCCCCTGTTGTCCCATCAGCAGAACCATCATGATTGACTGATCGGGGTTCAACATTCCGCTGTAGTTCTGGTCATGAAAGAGAGCCACCCCTTTCGTGATTATATCGCCCTCATCTCTGCCTAGATATGGAAGAGCAAAGTCATGCCCTGGATCCATCAGGGAACGGAACACGGTATCTGCCGTTTCTTTTGGAAAAATACTCATTTCTTCCAGACTATCGATCTTTTGCTTAATGAATTCCCCGATCTTTAATTCCCCAACCTTTTTTTGCTCAAGAATTTGGGCAGCTTCTCCTTCCGTAATAATTAGCCGAACGTTGGATGTTGGATTGCTTGGATCCCTGTAATTCACATCCAGAATAGGGTACAGGCCACGCTCAGCCGTAGTCCTTCCCATAAGCTCAAAACCATATTTAATAAATCTAATGTTTCCCCTAACTTTATTTCGCAATTGATTGCTCGCATTGCGCACAGTCGGTCCGAAACTCGAATGGATTTCATTCTTGGTAGCTTTCTGCTCAATATCGGGGGGGATGATTAATTCGATGGTTTCTTTGATCTCTCCGTTCTCTGTATAATCAATTGCTGCACAATAAGCCAGATGCAGGTCTTTCAAATATTCCCGGTCCCAACATCCAGTGAGACAGATGGAAACAAGGGCAATTAAAAGTAAATGCGACTTGAATTTCATGTCAAACTTCATGCAAGACCACCTGGCTTTCTCTTCATAAATAGGGAAATCATCAGCAATACCATCGATAATCCGGCAATAAACACATAGGTCGCATAGTTAGCGGCTGTATCAAAAAGATGTACATCAGCAGGAGTTACAGGTGCAAGTGCGATCATAAAAGTAATGATTTTTACAAACGGAGCAAAATGTTTATGGCTTTTTCGACTAAATAAAACACTGAGTCCAATGGATGCTGCGTAACAGTAGCTAACAATAGAACAAACAAGCGTGATGGCCCAAATCGGCAGAAATAGGATATCTGCACGGTCCACGATATAAAAGTTAAGAGATTTTACTAAGTAGATGACGGGTTCGGGCATGATTTTGATTTGCTCGGAGTTAAATACCATTAGACAGGTAGAGACCACAAAGACATAGAGCAGGGTTACGAACCCACTGGCTAGACTAATGGTCATTAATTTTTGTTTATTTGTACCTTCGGAAAGCGGATAGACGATCATCATCATTTCGAAACCATACATAGATTTAGTTGATTCCTGTGCTCCCTTCACGACATTCCAGAATCCGTTCTCCAAAAGGGGGAGCATAAATTCAAAATGAGCTTGAGTTAAACCATAGCTGACAAATAGGATAAGCGGGACAAAAAGAACTGTTGCCAATGTATAGAATCTGGCCAACACTGTAAGCTTTTCCCTTGCCAAATAGAGAGTCATGATCGAAAAGAGGGTTAATATAGCCCATCTTGGTGTGGATTGCAAAATCCACCTCTGCAGCACCTCTACCGCACTGAACATAATATTGGAGCCAAGCAGAACAAAGTAACTGATGTAAGCGATTATAAGTATTCTACCGATAATTGGACCTCCGAGCTTTAAACATATAGTAAATAAGTTGAGTCCGGGGAAATTTTTCAGCAGAACCCATAGAAGAATGATAACAAGTTGGGTAATGATGCCCGCAATCAAAACAGAGAGCGCTCCTCCACCCTTGGCCGCTTCGTTAAGCTTGAAGGGAAGAGACAGAATGCCAACCCCGATTTGGGCTTGAATCATAAAGCAGAAAAGTTGCCCCCTCGTTATCATTTTTTCTTTTTGAGTCATTCTTATAACTCCTGTCAGTTCAGATTAAATGATTATTCTTCTTCAGCCTCTGATTTGCTTGTATTCTTGCGGATGGACCATATTGGAAGACGCAAGAAGGTGTCTTTCAAGCTTTGAATATTTACCGGGCTTAGAGGCGTAAGGTAAGGTTGTCCAAAAGATTCAAGCTTACACAAATGTACAAAAATAAGTGTCAACCCAAATGATATGCCAATATATCCGAACAAAGAGGCAGCAACCATAAGTGGAAACCGCATAAATCGGATCGCGGAGCTCATCTCGTTGGAAGGGATAAGAAAGGATGATATGGCAGTCAATGCAACAACGATGATCATTGCGTAGGAGACCAATCCAGCCTTAACAATGGCATCCCCGATGACCAAACCACCTACAATCCCAATGGTTTGACCTACACGGCTGGGCAGACGGAGCCCTGCCTCCCGCAGCAGTTCAAATATGAGTTCAAGCAGCATCGCTTCTACCAATGGGGGGAATGGGATCCGGGTCAGTGAACCTTGAATTGTGAAGAACAATTGCAAGGGAAGGACGCTGGAGTGAAAAGAAACGGTGGCAATATAGAGCGCGGGCAGTTGGAATGCTGTTACAAAACCAATCAGACGGATAAAACGGACAAAGGAAGCAATCAGCCATCGATTGCTATAATCATCCGGCGTCTGATAGAAGGTGAAGAAGCTGGCAGGTACAATCAGAGCTGTGGGATCTCCATCCAACAGGATTGTGACGTATCCTTTCAGCAAGTAGAAGGAGGTATGGTCTGGGCGCTCAGTATTGATATGTTGTGGAAATATAGAGTACGAATTATCCTCCGTTAATTCCTGAATAAAGCCGGTGGAGAGCACCGAATCAAGAGTGATTTTTTTTATTCTAGATTCTACTTTTTTTACTAATTCAGGTTTGGCAAGGTTCTCCATATAGATTAAAGCTACCTTTTTGGGAGCGATTTTCCCAAGGGTGAAGTAGCGAACAGTAAGGTTTGGAGTGGTGATTTGTTTACGGATCAGGTATAAGTTAACCGTCATATCTTCAATAAAACCGTTATGCGGCCCCCGAATAACTGCTTCATTCAGAGGTTCGGTTATGGTTCGTTCGTGTTTGGCAGGAGTAGAGAGGATATAAAATTCAGATATTCCTTCAACAAAGTAGAGGCAGCCTCCGTTAATAAGTCCCTGAATGCCTTTATTTAGTTCTGTTTCCACACCGAAGCTGAGCGTTGTAAATAGTTTGGAAAGCTCTTTGTTTTTGCTATTGTGAAAAGGAGCAATCACATTCTGCTCAACCAGCTCCATGTCTGCCATGGACTCTAGATAAAAGAGAATTCCTTCAGTTCCGTTAAAGGATATTCTTCTTTTTTTGAGATCATTTGAATAGAACAAGGCTGCTTCGATGAAATCGGCGTTTTGATCTACAGTAGTGAATGAGATCTGTGTTTGGTCAGTCATTAAGGGCGCTCGACTTTCGAGTTATTTTCCTTTAACGTTCCCGAATGATTTGCAGAATATTCCTGAATGAAAGTAACTAATTGGTATAGGTGTTTGTCTGTACAGCTTGAGAAACAAAACGATTCACTTATATTAATGGATAAAGTGACAAACACTTCGTCAATATAGATAGTTCTATAAGGTGAAGTATAATTAGTAATAAGAAATTTTAATTGAAATTTGCGAAATCCCGAGAGTATTTGTCAGGAATCTGATAGCATCCTTTTTAGGAATATGCTAAAATGACATAACGTCGTTTTCTCGACGCTGAGAATGTCAATAAACTATATTACATACAGAAAGATGAGGAGCCATGGCTGAAAATCAAACCCTTGATGCACTGCACACACCCGGTGCTGTCTTTTTTATCTTTGGGGCAACCGGAGATTTAGCCCGGCGTAAGCTTTTCCCGGCGATTTACAGCTTGTACCGTGAAGGTAAGCTGGCACATGATTTTGCGGTAATTGGCGTGGCGCGGCGCCCGCGTACTCAGGAAGAATTTAGAAGTGATGTGAAGGAATCCATCCTTGAATTCTGCCGTTATAAAGCGGGAGAAGAGAATGAATGGAATGAGTTTGTACAGCATTTTGAATACAAATCTCTGGACATCAACGATATTGATGGCTTCCGTGAATTAAGAGCTCAAACAGAAGCTCTTGAAGAGAAGTTCAGAATTCCGGGCAATCGGATGTTCTATCTTGCGCTGGCACCTGAATTATTCGGCAGTGTCTCGTTCAACCTTAAGGCTGGCGGCATGCTGGATAGCACAGGTTGGAATCGCCTCGTCATCGAGAAGCCTTTTGGATATAATCTGGAATCAGCTGAGCAGCTGAACGAGCAGATCCGTGAGGTGTTCAAGGAAGAGGAGATCTACCGGATCGATCATTATCTTGGTAAAGAAATGGTTCAAAATATTGAAGTCATTCGTTTTGCAAATGCTTTTTTCGAGCCGCTTTGGAATAATAAGCATATTGCCAATATTCAAATTACACTTGGCGAAACCGTGGGTGTTGAAGAGCGTGGTGGTTATTATGACCATGCTGGAGCGTTACGGGATATGGGCCAGAATCATATATTGCAACTGCTGACTATGATTGCAATGGAACCACCAAGCCGTCTGCTTGCAGAAGATATTCGTGACGAGAAGGTGAAGGTACTTCGTTCACTTCGTCCTTATGGTACATCTGACGAGGTTCGTGAGAACGTCGTGAGAGCACAGTATATTCAAGGCTTGCATAATGGAAAGACCCTTCCTGCTTATCGTCAGGAAGATAAGGTTGATCCTGAATCGAGTACTGAGACATATTTTGCTGCCCGTGTGTTTGTAGATAACTTCCGCTGGGCTGGAGTTCCTTTCTATATTCGTACAGGTAAACGTCTACCGGTGAAGACAACGGAAGTGGTAGTTGAGTTCAAGGGAATGCCAACCAATGTTTATTTGGGACAAAAGCATACGCTGGAGCCTAACCTGCTTGTTATCCGTGTGAACCCTATGGAAGGCATTTATGTAAAGATTAATGCCAAGAAGCCGGGTTCCGAGTCTGAAATTCAACCATTAGCTATGGACTTCTGTCAGAGCTGCTTGGTTGGAATCAATTCCCCGGAAGCTTACGAGCGTTTGCTTCATGACGCGGCACGTGGAGATTCCACTTATTTCACTCGTTGGGATGAGGTATCGTCGGCATGGTCGTTCGTGGATCGTATTGCGAAGGCTTGGAAGGAAGAGTCGAGTGATCTTTCTGCTTATCCTGCTGGCACTTGGGGTCCGGTTGAAGCGGATCAATTGCTTGCTCAGGATGGCTTCCATTGGTGGCCGGTAAACGGTCAGGAAGAAGATAATGTAGTATGGCTGAAGAATAACTAAACTTTGCTTTAATGCTATCTCCCTGCAGAGGATGCAGGGAGATTTTTTGTAATGCTGAGATTAGAGAACACTCAGCCTCCCCAGGCCACTCTGGCTCCAAATGCCGCTCGGGCGACAGGAGCATTTTTTAAATAACTGCACTTTGTACAATTAAAATCACATATTGGGTGGAAATTAGTCTTTTAAGTGTATTCTCTGCAACTATTTTCTCCGCATAAGGCCGAAAAGCTAGCACATTGAATTTTTAATTGCATCAAATACAACTAAAGGCGATTGGAAATGCTAATACTTCTTATAAGTGTAGGAAATACAACTATTTTACTATAAGAGACTGCGGAGAAATGTGAAACGAAATCAAGGGAGAGGCCTATATTCAACGGGGGGCCATGGGGAGCCCTGTTTTCAATTAACACACACCTCTTTGGGATGACCGAACGGACATTATCCTCCGAAATGCATGTTTTAGTCGAGCTTAAGGACAAATGTATGCGAAAAACCGAATATAATGTGCCGCCAGTAACGTAAACGAGCCGATTGTATGCGAAAAACCTAATACAATGTACCGCCAGTAACGTAAACGAGCCAAATGTATGCGAAAAACCGAATACAATGTGCCGCCAGTAACGTAAACGAGCCGAATGTATGCGAAAAACCGAATATAATGTGCCGTCGGTAACGTAAACGAGCTAGCGCTGTTATCTGCCCTGAATCACCCGTGAATGGGCTTGTTATTAGGGAATAAGTGCAATAAGGACGCAGTCAGGCGTTTTTCTTGTTGAGCTACGGGAACTGGTGAACAGGATATAGACTTGATTTGGGAGATATTTTGCTGCAATAGCTTTTTAGTAGATAATGTCTGCCGGATTTTGATATACTTTAGAGGATGCTTTCACTTGAAGCGGACTGGAGCTAGACCTAAGATAGCTATTCATTCAGAAATGAAGGGGTATGAACGATGAGCAGAGCACCGATTTGAAGATAACCCCAGTGTAATTGAAGCAGAAGCAGGAATTTTATATATGAAGGGATATGTGTAATGAACAAAGCAATAGATCAGAAGCTGCAAAAGGAAGTGGACAGACGCAGAACCTTTGCGATCATTTCCCACCCGGATGCGGGTAAAACAACTTTAACGGAAAAACTACTGTTATTCGGTGGTGCTATCCGTCTCGCGGGAACGGTTAAGGCCCGTAAGGCGAACAAGCATGCAACGAGTGACTGGATGGAAATTGAAAAGCAACGGGGGATTTCTGTTACTTCCTCTGTGATGCAATTTGATTATTTGAATCACCGCGTGAATATTTTGGATACACCGGGTCACCAAGACTTTAGTGAGGACACCTACCGTACACTAACAGCAGCGGATAGTGCGGTCATGCTTATCGACGTGGCAAAAGGTGTGGAAACCCAAACGACCAAGCTGTTTCAGGTATGTGCTAAACGTGGGATTCCGATTTTTACTTTTATCAATAAGCTGGACCGTGAAGGACGCAGTCCGTTTGATCTAATGGAAGAGCTGGAGCAGGTACTGGGTATTCGCTCTGTGCCTATGAACTGGCCGATCGGTAGTGGACGTGAGCTATGCGGCGTATATGACCGGATGAAGAATCAGGTGGAGCTGTTCCAAGGTGACGATCACTCCGTAATCAAGGTACAAAAGGTTGACGGATATCGTGATCCAATCATTCGTGAAATGGCGGGAGAATATCTGCATGATCAACTGTGTCAGGATTTGGAGTTGCTGGATGTAGCAGGCGATGCTTTTGACTATGAAAAAGTACTAAGTGGTGAACTCACACCTGTGTTTTTTGGTAGTGCGATCAACAATTTCGGCGTACAAACTTTCCTCGATAATTTCTTGGATCTGGCACCGAAGCCTGAACCACGCCGTAGTACTACAGGTTTGGTAGAACCAATGAACGAGAAGTTTACTGGCTATGTGTTCAAAATCCAAGCCAATATGAACCCGGCTCACCGTGACCGGATTGCTTTTCTACGTATTGTGTCCGGGAAGTTCGAACGAGGTATGAGCGTGAAGCATGTACGTGCGGGTAAGGACATTAAGCTGGCCCAGCCGCAACAATTCTTAGCGCAAGACCGTGATATCGTAGAGGAAGCTTATCCGGGAGATATTATCGGGTTGTTTGATCCAGGTATTTTTAGAATTGGAGATACACTGAGTCAGGCCGGAGATTTGGAATTCGATGAGCTGCCAACATTCTCACCAGAGATTTTTGCTAAAGTGAGTATTAAAAATGCTTTGAAATCGAAGCAGTTCCAAAAGGGTGTCGATCAGCTGACTGAAGAGGGTATGATTCAAGTATTCCGTACGGTTAACTTTGACGATATTCTGCTCGGTGTAGTTGGACAGCTGCAGTTTGAAGTGTTCGAGTACCGCATGAAGGGTGAATATGGTGTGGATGTTCAGTTGCAGCGTATGCCATACCAGTTCGCGCGTTGGATCGTAGATGAGGCTAAACCGGATGCGAGTAAGTTCCGTATTAACTCTACGCTCGTTACAGATAAGAAGGGCAATTTTGTCGTATTGTTCGAGAATGAATATGCTATGCGGACAGCGATGGATAAGAACCCGACAGCTACGTTCCTAGAGATGGCTCCAAAAGCATTGCTATAGTAAGGAAGCTACAACTTTCTGATTGTTAATAAAAACCTCCGCCTTCAGCGTGCAACTGCACAATGGGAAAGCGGAGGTTTTTGACTAGTTGCGTGCTACCTATGACGTGATATTCCCGGGAGTAATCGTCTCCAGGTGATCATGCAGCATAGAAACCAAATTGTCTTGCTTAGCGGTGTCTAAGTCCTTCCATATCATTTCAAACACGGCGCCAAGTCCCGGGAGTGCTGCTTCCGGTCCGTCTACCGAGCCTTCAATCATATGCCGCAAATCTTCTTCAGATTGACCATGCACTTTATGAATAATCGCCTGGCGTAAGTCAATAGTAACCGGCATAAAGTACCTCCTTTTTGAAATATAGTGATATTCACTTCGTTTTAATGTACCCTGTATAGGTGCTGGAAATTCAAGTTTTTGTTCGTGTATGCTATACTGTTTTAGATATAGAAATGCTACGGGAGGTACATAAGACATGGCCAAAAAACAATATGCCATCATTGGCATGGGGCGTTTCGGATCCAGTGTTGCGAGAGCACTCAGCGGTATGGGGTTTGACGTACTTGCGATTGATGCGGACGAGCAGCGGACACAGGAGATTTCAAATATAGTAACACACGCCGTATCTGCAGATTCAACGGATGAAGAAGCGCTACGCGCACTTGGTATTCGCAATTTTGATGTGGTGGTTGTGGCTATTGGAGAGGACATTCAAGCAAGCATTCTTACAACTTTAATCCTGAAGGACCTTGGTGTACCAGCAATTATCGCAAAAGCAAAAAGTGAGCTGCACGGCAAAGTATTAGGGAAAATTGGTGCAGACAAGGTGATTTATCCTGAACGGGATATGGGAATGCGGGTTGCGCATCATTTGGCTTCGCCTAATATATTAGATTATATCGAGCTGTCGCCTGATTATAGTATTTTGGACATGAAGGTATCCGGATCGATGCTCGGGAAAAATCTACAAGAGCTCGATATCCGTGCAAAATATGGCTGTAACGTAATGGCTATTCGCCAAGGTGAAGAGATGAACATCTCCCCTCGCGCGGAGGATCGCTTGATCGATGGGGATATCCTTGTAATCGTTGGGCATAAAGATAACCTGACGAAGCTGGAGATCGCGTATCAGTAGGTGGTAACGTAATCATCAGGTTTATAGGGGAGTAGAAGAGAAGAAGAATAAAGATAAAGAGCAAAAAATATAAGAGCAAGAATAACTGGCAAGGCATAAGAAAGGAAGACTTTATGGAAATCATGTCTCCGCAAAATACGCGGGTTAAAGAGTGGGCCGGGCTGCAGGAGAAAAAGCACCGTGACAAGGCTCGTAAATATATCGTAGAAGGCGTTCATCTGGTACAGGAAGCGCTGCTGGCTGAAGCAGATGTGGAATGCCTTGTTTATGACCTGGACAAGGGAATGCCCGCTGAACTCAAGGGGCTTCTTCAGTCCGTTCAGGGCATGGATGTGATCGGCGTAACAGCGGCGATCATCTCGAAATGCAGCAGCACTAATACACCGCAGCCGGTGTTCGCCATCGTGCGGAAGGAACAGCAGGAGGTAGAGGCTATCCTAGCGAAGAAGGATAGTCTGGTGGTTGTCCTGGACGGTGTCCAGGACCCCGGTAATGTCGGCACCATCATCCGTAGTGCGGATGCAGCGGGAGCAGACGGAGTGATCCTAGGCCAAGGCTGTGCCGACCTCTACAATCCGAAGACCATTCGTTCCACAATGGGATCGATGTTCCATCTCCCGGTGGTGGAGGGAGATTTAAGTGAGATTTTGCCACAGGCCCGGGAACGCGGGGCGTTGCTGGTGAGTACTTCGCTGCAGGGAGAAGAATCGTGCTATCAGCATGATTTTCACGGCAGTCAGTGGCTGTTGATTGGCAGTGAGGGCAAAGGCATTTCGCCGGAAACTGCGCGACTCGTGGACAAGAGTATCATCATCCCGATGGCAGGCCGCGCTGAATCACTAAATGCGGCGATGGCCGCGACGATTTTGCTGTTTGAGGGAATGAGACAGCGAGAGGCTTAAGTTGTTTCTAAAAAAGGAACGGACGATAAAAAACTGCAAGCTCATGATTGAGTTGCAGTTTTTTTGTCGTTTTTAAGAAGCCTGCTCAAACTGGCTATTGTAGAGCTCTGCATAGAATCCGTTCTGAGCCAGCAATTCTGCGTGGCTGCCGCTTTCCAAGATATCGCCGTCCTTCAGGACCAGAATCACATCGGCATTCTTGATCGTTGAGAGTCGGTGTGCGATAACGAAAGAGGTTCTGCCTTCCATAAGCTTATCCATCGCCTGTTGAATCAGCAGTTCTGTACGGGTATCCACCGAGCTTGTAGCTTCATCAAGAATGAGCATCGGCGCATCTTTCAGCATCGCGCGAGCGATGGTGAGCTGCTGCTTTTGTCCGGCGGACAGATTAACTTTATCGTTCAGTACGGTGTTGTATCCGTCACTTAAGGATTTAATGAAGCGGTGCAGGCCAACGGACTTGCAAGCCTCTATAAGCTTCTCGTCTGTAATGTTCTGCTGATTGTAAATCAGGTTCTCTTTGATGGTACCCTCAAACAGCCAGGTATCCTGCAGGACCATACAGAACAGATCATGAATGTTCTCTCTCGTAAGGCTGCTGATCGGCGTATCATCGATGTAGATTTCTCCACCCGTTAATTCGTTGAATCGGATGAGCAGATTGACCAGCGTAGTTTTGCCTGCGCCGGTAGGACCAACGATCGCCACTTTTTGCCCAGGTTTTACATCTGTCGAGAAGTTATTGATAATCAGTTTTTCTGAAGTCTCATACGCAAATTGTACTTGGTCAAATTTTACTTTACCTTTAGCAGTTGGCAGTGTGTTCTCTTTGTGGCTCTCGTCTTCCATTTCCTCAGCCTCCAGAAATTCGAACACGCGTCCGCCGGCTGCAGATGCAGCTTGCAGACTCTGCGCGGCCTGGGCAATCTGGGACAACGGCTGGGTAAAGTAACGTACATACATAATGAAGGCGACGATAACCCCAAATGAAATCGTACCGTTCATAGCGAGTACACCTCCAACGATACAGACAGCAACGAATCCTAGATTACCAATAAAGCCCATTAGGGGTGGCATCAGCCCAGAGAGGAATTGCGCTTTGAAGGCGCTGTTCTTTAGTCCCTGATTTAATTCCTGGAAGGTAGTGCGCATCTGCGCTTCGCCATTATACGCTTTAACTACATTATGTCCTGTGTACACTTCTTCGACATGACCGTTGATTTTACCTAAATACTCCTGCTGGCTAGCAAAATATTTCTGCGATTTCTTCATAATGACCACCATAAGCCCAAAGCCGATGATCGTTGCCACGATAGCGGTAAGGGTCATAATTACATTGGTCTTCAGCATCATGACGATCGAACCGACGAACATAGCTAAGGCGGTTACGACATTACCAATACTCTGATTCATCGATTGCCCGATGGTATCTACATCATTCGTTACCCGGGATAAAATATCACCTGTGGCCGATTTATTATAGTAGGAGATTGGAAGTTTGTTCATTTTATGAGCCAGATCAGTTCTTAATTTCTTCGAGACCTTCTGGGTAATAATCGACATGATCAAGCCTTGTGAGAGTGACAACAACGCACCGACGCCGTAAATTACGACGAGGGTAATACCAATGGTAGTAATGCCGTCCATATCGATGCTGCCGGCAAGACCAGCTGTAATTTTGTCGGTGATCTCGGAGAGTTTGTCCGGACCGAATAACGTGAGCACCGTTCCAGCTGCTGCGCAGATTAGCGCAATCACAATAACCGGAACATATTTACGGCAATAGCGGAGCAGCTTGCTCCATGTATTCTGGCCTTTATTTTTGGTTTTCATTATGCAAGCTCCTCCTTCGTAAGCTGAGAATAAGCAATTTCCTGATAGACGTCGCAGGACTGCATTAGTTCGTCATGCGTTCCCATGCTTGCGATTCGTCCGGCTTCCAGCACAATGATCTTGTCGGCATCTTTAATCGTACCAATACGCTGTGCAACGATCAGCATCGTTGAATCATGCGCGTCTTTCTTAAGCTCACTGCGTAGTTTGCGGTCAGTCTTATAGTCAAGCGCGGAGAAAGAATCGTCAAAGATTAATATTTCTGGACGCCGGGCAATCGCTCTGGCAATCGACAGCCGCTGTTTTTGCCCGCCAGACAGATTCGTTCCGCCTTGGGCGATATGGGCATCATAGTTCCCCTCTAGCTTTTCTACAAATTCAGAGGATTGGGAAGTGTACACCGCATCTACAATATCTGAACTGAGGACCTGACCGGATCCGTTCTCACCAAATGCAATATTGGAGGACACTGTTCCGCCAAATAGAACAGCCTTCTGAGAGACATAGCCCATTTTATTCCGCAGTGCTTGCTGGTCGTATTCTCTGACATTGATACCATTTACCAGCACTTCACCTTCTGTAGCATCATAGAAACGGGGAATGAGGTTAACAAGTGTACTTTTCCCGCAGCCTGTAGATCCGATAAAAGCAACCGTCTCCCCCTGCTTCGCCGTGAAGCTGATGTTCTCCAACACATATTCCTCTGCATCTGGATATTTGAAGCTAACCCCCCTGAATTCAATTTCATCTTCTCGCTTCACAGGGAATTGAGTTACTGATCCATTCTTCAAGCTAGGTACTGTTTCTAGCACTTCATTGATACGCTTAGCCGATACTTGAGCACGGGGCAGTAGAATAAAGATCATAATCAGCATCATAAAGGCCATAACCACTTGCATGGCATAAGATGAGAATACGATCATATCTGAGAACAAGCCCATCTTGGCAGTACCCTCGGCTGCTTGAATGAGCACTGCACCCACCCAATAGATGGAGAGACTGAGTCCACTCATAATCAAAGTAATACTCGGCATCAATAGGGTCATTACATTGTTGGCAAATAGGTTGGTACTGGTAAGCTCGTTGTTAGCTACAGCGAACTTCTGTTCTTGATATTCCTCGGCATTATACGCCCGGATGACACGAAGACCGTTAAGATTCTCTCTGGATACACGATTCAGATTATCTGTAAGCAGCTGCAGCTTTTTAAATTTAGGCAGGACGAGCACGATACAGACTGCGACAATAACTACTAGCAATGCGACCGCGGCACCTGTCGTAAGAGTCCACTCCCAGCTTTTGCCCGAAATCTTGAGTATCGCCCACACTGCGAGGATGGGTGCTTTCACAAGTAGCTGTAAGCCGATCACAATCAGCATTTGTACTTGCGTGATGTCATTCGTGGAACGGGTAATTAGACTGGCTGTTGAGAAGTTGCTGATCTCCTCCATAGAAAAGGATTGTACCTTATCGAACAATTTGGAACGCAATCTTGCAGACAAATCGGCTGCTATTCTTGCAGCAATGCCCGCTACAACAACCGAGGTCGCCAGACTGCCAAGAGCACAGAGCAGCATCCAACCGCCTGCGACAAGGATTTCATTCATTTCGCTCCCTGGTGTCTGGATCAGCCGGGTAATATCACTCATGTAGTCAGGCAGTTCTAAATCCAGCCAGACTTGAGCGATAATGAACATGAGACTGATACAGAATAAGAACCATTCTTTGGGTTCCAGATTCTTGAGTAATTTCAACATAAGAATGACTCCTTTGCATTATCGTTGCTATGATCTTAACGGAGAATGATAAACTGAAAGTTAACTTTTGCTATGAAAAGAAAGAAGAGACCGTCCCTTAAGCCATAGAATGACTGCTTGGGGTGGTCTCTTCTGTTTGAGCAGATATACGTGAACACATTAGCATTTTATAAAAAGTACACATAATCTATGAATTCTTCAATAAAGTCTGCGCCAGTTTCACTTTTCCTTTTTTGATACATTGTGAATCCAACACTTTCGTACATCCGTTGAGCAGGGTTTAAATCGTCATTCGTGGTTACAATAATTTTTGTTACATCATTCTGGGTGATTCTATTAACCGCCTCTTGAAGCTGGATTTTACCATAACCATTGCCTTTATGTTTTGAAGCAATGCAATTATGTCCGATTTCTGCATACTCAGGCATGTTTCTCGGGTCCCACACCACAAATCCGATGGGTTCTTCATTTACGGTTGTGATAAAAGCATATTTATCTGCAATTTGTAAATGGTCAAAGAAAAAGTTGTCAAAATCCTGCCAATCAGAAATAGAGCTTTGTTCATATCTGCGATCAAATGAATACGCATCTGTCAATAATTCAAGGAGAATTCCCCGGTTAAAGCCGCTCAGTTTTTTGAATTGTACACTCATTTACTGGTAACCCCCAATTCTTTATTTACCTTTTTAAAATCGGGGAGCAGCACGGTGAAAGTGGTTCCTTGCATTGGAACACTGTCGCAGGTGACGGTTCCGCCGTGCAGCTCAATGATTTTTCGGACAATCGTAAGCCCCAGGCCATTACCGGCAGTAGAGTGAGAGGTATCTTGCTGATAGAACTTGTCGAAGACCTTGGGAAGTGCACTTGGACTGATGCCTGCTCCATTATCACGGAACGTAATTTCAACCTGATCTTTCAACTGCCTCATAGTAACTTCGATTTCGCCGTGCTCGGGAGTGAATTTAATCGCATTGTCCAATAAATTCAGCCAGACCTGGTTCAGCATCTCTTTATTCCCAGGTACCCTATAGTCCTGTACGTTGGCTTTGAAGGAAATATGCTTTTTCGTAAGTTTAGTATGCAGTAGCAGGACACATTGGCGAATTTGTTCTCCGACATTGAAGGGCTGCCGGTCGGTTAATATGGCCTGTGCTTCCACTTTGGAGAGGTTCAATACATTGGAGGCCAGTGTAGCCAGACGGGTAGATTCCTCGATAACAATATCCAGATATTCATTCCGTTCATCCTTACTCAGCTCGTCATCCTTCAGGATTTCAGCGAACCCTTTAATCGACACAATCGGAGTACGGAATTCATGGGAGAAATTGTTTACAAAGTCTGTTCGCAGAATTTCAATGCCACCCAGTTCCTCGGCCATCCGGTTAATATTCTCGGAAAGAATCTTGAATTCCGGAGGGTGCTTGAGCTGCAGCCGCATGGAGAAATCGCCCCCGGCCAGTTGGTCAATAGCATCAATAAATGTGCGGATTGATTTCAGCATTCTGCGACTGGTAATTACTGATGTGACGGTGCCGATAATAATGCAGGCAATCAATATAATCAAGGTGAGAATTTTTTTGTCCTGAAGAATCCGCTCATCAAGTAGGCCGAAGGCCAAGGACAAGTAGGTCAGAATTCCGGTGATTAACACTGTAATGAGGAAAATAATGAATACAGCAAGCGAGAAGTAGATTGGCAGACTGATTTTGCTGCTTAGCTTTTTGATCATTTTCTCACCGCCTTGTATCCGAGACCGCGGACGGACACAAGTTCGAATTCCGGATAGTTTTCAAACCGTTTCCGCAAGCGGTTGATATGTACATTAACCGTAGTGTCCGTAGTCTCGCTGTCCATCCCCCAGATTTCGTCCATCAGCTGGATTCGAGTGAAAATGCGCTCCGGATAGGATAAAAGCTTATAAAGGAGATGGAATTCCTTCTGGGGAAGTGTCTGTTTTTCATTGTCTCGAGTTACTGTTAACGTATCGAAATCAAGAATAATTTTACCGACTACAAGCTTACGGGCGCTTACAATCTGCGAGCGGCGCAGAAGGGCTTGTATTCTCAACAGCATTTCTTCTGTATCTACAGGTTTGGTCATATAATCGTCGGTTCCGAGGCGAAAGCCTTTTTTCTTATCTTCTGGAAGCTGTTTGGCCGTGGCCATGAGGATCGGGATCATGTTGTTCGCATTCCTTAGCTCCTCGGCAAATTCATAACCATCCATCCCCGGCATCATGATATCGAGAATAATTAGATCAATATGCTGGACTTCAAGAACTTCCAGTGCCTGGATTCCATTCTCGGCGGTTAATACTTCATAACCTTCCCGTTTCAGGACAGCGTTCATCAGCTTTCTGACATGCTTATCGTCTTCCACAACGAGGATCTTAATCATGGTTTCACTCCAATAGGTTTCGGATTTGACCCTTTTCCCCATAATTCTAATTGATAAAAGTGCTAAAGACAAAGTCTTTAGCGGTTGGGCAAACTAAGTAGTCTCCCGTTCCACCAATGTAAACGAAAGTGGCTGCAGCTCCATATCCCGCTCAAGCAGCACTGGAGCTAGCAGAAGAAAAGCGTTCTCCGCTTGTCCCGCAATCGGATTCAGAATGGTCGTGATTCCAAGAGTTCGCGATAGCTCTGAATTATCAAAACCAACGATGGCGAGATCCCCGGGCACGTCCAAATTCTGCCTGCGTGTTTCGTTGAGAATACCCGCTGCCACCAAATCATTGGAGCACAGAATCGCATCTGGCCGGTCTGCTTCATCCATAAGGGAGCGCAGCAACTGCTCTCCGTCGCGGATACTGTAAATCGTAGAGTAATACCATTTCTCCATAATGGGAAGATTATATTTGGTCATGATTTGCTCATAGGCTAGGCGTCTACTGTGGGTATTAATGCTGCTGGGACGGCCAAAAGCATTAGCGATGCGCTTATACCCCCGCTCTATCAAATGCTCCAAAGCGAGTGTGTATCCATCATATTGGTTCATGGCCACGGACGGTATTTCAGGATGGTCCATACGCTGCCAGGATACGATGGGTCCGTATTTGCAGTAGGAAGAGATAACATTCTGTTCGTTGACGGAGGTTAGGATGAGTAGGGCGTCGACCCGTTTCATTTTGAGATCTTCAAAAGCCTGAAGCTCCTTCTGCTTATCCCCGCCGGTAGTATAAATAATCGTCTGGTATCCGTAACGACCTGAGATTTCGACGAAGCTGTTCATAAAACTCAGAATAAGCTCGTTTAGGTCCATGGTGATCATGCCGATTTGTTGTGTTTGACCTTTGGATAAAGAAATGGCATTTCGGTTAGGAACATAGTCCGTTTCTTTCATGATGGCGAGAATTTTCGCACGAGTCTCCTTGCTAACATGAGGCGATTGGTTCAGGACGCGGGACACCGTGGCTTTGGAAAAGCCCGACAGCTTAGCGATTTCGTCAAGAGTGGACATCGGTTTGTTCTCCTTCACATGATTAGTACTTGACATGTAACGCGTTCCAAGGTTTAGGATTCGAATTAGAGCAGTAATCCTATACTATCACAATAGCAAAGGCGGGAAAAAATATGGAATTGCAATTTTCAAAAGGATTCTTATGGGGTGGTGCTGTAGCAGCCAATCAGCTTGAAGGGGCGTATCAGGAGGATGGTAAAGGATGGTCCACCCAAGATGTTATGCCGAAGGGGATTAAGTCTGCGCCTACAGAGGTTCCTACCGACGATAATATGAAGCTGGTGGGAATCGATTTCTATCACCGATATAAAGAAGATATTAAGCTGTTCGCGGAAATGGGCTTTAAAGTATTCCGGACGTCCATTGCCTGGTCCCGGATTTTTCCGAAAGGGGACGAGCTGGAGCCCAATGAAAAAGGTCTGCAGTTTTACGACGACCTATTCGATGAGTGTCATAAATACGGCATCGAGCCACTGGTGACTATCTCCCATTATGAAACTCCGCTACATCTGGCAAGAGAATATGATGGATGGGTTAACCGTAAGATGGTGGATTTTTACGAGCGCTACGTGAGAACGATATATAATCGTTACAAGAACAAGGTTAAATATTGGCTGACCTTTAACGAGATTAACTCCATTCTTGAGTTCCCATTTATGAGTGGCGGGATCAATACGCCGTTAGAGAAATTGAGTAAGCAGGATCTGTATCAAGCTATTCATCATGAGTTCATAGCAAGTGCTCTGGCTGTGAAAATCGGCCATGAAATCAATCCTGATTTCCAAATCGGGTGTATGGTGCTCAGTATGCCGATTTATCCGCTCACTCCGCATCCGGACGATTTGATCAAGGCAATGCAAAGTGATCACAAAAATATGTTCTTTGCGGATGTTCATGCTAGAGGGTATTACCCTGGCTATATGAAGCGGTTCTTCAAAGAAAATGGGATTCACATTCATTTTGAACCAGGGGACGAAGAGATTCTGAAGCATACTGTGGATTTCATATCGTTCAGTTACTATATGAGCACTTGTGAAACGGCTGATCCTGAGAAACAGATCAGAGGAGAAGGGAACCTGCTGGGTGGGGTGCCTAATCCGTATCTGGAAGCGAGCGAATGGGGCTGGCAGATCGACCCACAAGGCTTGCGTTATGTTATGAATATGTTCTACGACCGATATCAGAAACCGCTGTTTATCGTGGAAAATGGTCTTGGCGCTGTCGATCAGCTGGTATTAGATGGGAACGGCGAAAAGGTAATAAACGACGACTATCGGATCAATTATTTACGAGATCATCTGGTTCAGGTCGCGGAGGCTATTGCCGACGGAGTGGAAGTCATGGGCTATACAAGCTGGGGCTGCATCGACTTGGTTAGCGCAACGAGCGCCGAACTAAAGAAACGTTATGGCTTCATTTATGTGGACCGTCATGATGATGGTTCAGGTACTCTTGAACGATACCGGAAGAAGTCCTTCCACTGGTACAAAGAAGTGATTGAATCAAATGGACAGAACCTGTTCTAGGATGTCGGTTGACATCATGAATTGAACATGTTAATTTGTAAATAACAATTAATCGGATATCAGGATTGCTACTGCATAGCAGGCAAAACCTAAGTTTCATTTATGTTTACGGGAGATTTCTTTCTCGTGCATGAATGTGATTTAGGTTTTTTTGCGTTCATTCCTTCTCGATTGATTAATATATCGGTTACCAAAGGGGTGTAGGATAATGAGTTATGAACAGCTAGGTAAAGACATCATTCAATCTGTCGGTGGAGAGAAAAATATTAACAACGTAATTCACTGTGCTACTCGACTAAGATTCACGCTTAATGATGAACAGAAAGTTGATAAAGAAAAGCTGGATAAAATGGAAGGGATTATTGGTGCGGTTAGCAAAGGGGGACAATTCCAAGTTATTGTGGGTACCCATGTTGCTGATGTCTATAAAGAGATAAGCAAATCCATATCCCCTAGTAATAATTCTGGCGATAATACGGTTAAGAAACCTATAGGAACCCTGATTTTTGATGTGATTTCTAGAAGCTTCTCGCCTTTAATTGGTGCCTTAGCGGGTGCGGGTATGTTGAAAGCGCTATTAACTGTACTGACTTCGTTACATGTTTTAGCGGCGGATGGAGAGACTTACAAAGTACTAGCCGGCGCTAGTAATGCTGTGTTTTACTTCCTGCCAATTTTCCTAGGCATTACGTTATCGATTAGACTTGGTGTAAATGCTTATGTAGGGGGCGCTATCGGTGCGGCCTTACTCGAACCTAATATTACGGGATTAGCCAGTGTTGAATCTCCACATTTTCTAGGTATTCCTTTAGTAATGTCGGATTATTCATCGAGCGTTTTTCCGATTTTCATCGCCATCTGTATATATGCTTTACTAGATAAGCAACTAAGAAAATTTATACACAAGGATTTACAATTGTTCTTGGTACCTATGTTATGTTTGATGTTAATTGTTCCTTTAACCATTTTGGTTTTCGGACCGTTTGGAGTGAATGTAGGGAACTTAATCGGAGACGCTATTGTGTTCCTCAGCAGTAAGAGTGGTATTATTACGGGTGCAATTGTGGGGATTTCCTGGACGTACCTGACCGTGCTCGGTTTGCACTGGGGACTCGTTCCGATTATTCTTGAAAACATTGCTAAGGGTGGAGATCCGATCTATGCAATGGCAGGTATGGCTATTTTCGCCCAACTTGGTGTAGCCTTAGGGATTTTCTTGAAAACAAAAGACAAAAAGTTGAAAACATTGGCCGGAAGTACCTTTTTACCTGGCGCGCTCTCAGGCGTAACTGAACCTATTATTTACGGATTGCTGACACGTTACAAACGGACTTTTATTTATGTATCTATTGCCGGTGGTCTAGGTGGAGCGATGTCGGGTCTTGCTGGTGTAAAAATGGAAGTATTCGCATTTGTTAGCGTATTAAGTCTTCCTGCATTCTCACCTTTGGCTATTCAAGCGATCATAGCTCTTGGGACGATTATATTGGCTACGGTGATTACGATGTTCTTTGGTTTTGAAGACAAAAAGAAAGCGAATGCTGTAGAAGAAACATCAAATGGTGTAGAAGAAAAGACGAATACTGAAGAGAGCGAAGTTATTCTCCCACACGCTGTGAAAAGTACGACTGTTGTAAGCCCTCTAGCTGGTAGAGTAATCCCTTTATCCTCAGTAGATGATGCTGCATTTGCTTCTGAAGCAATGGGCAAGGGGATGGCAATCGAACCTTCAGAAGGTAAGCTGTACTCCCCGGTAAGTGGGGTTGTATCCACTATTTTCAGAACAGGTCATTGTATTGCAGTCGTATCGGATGATGGCGTTGAAGTCCTGATCCATATCGGTATAGAAACTGTGAAGTTAAAAGGGAAATACTTTGATGTGAAAGTGGAAGAAGGAGCAACGGTTAAACAGGGTGACCTACTGATTGAATTTGATCTCGAACAAATAAAAAATGAAGGCTATCAAAGCACAACGCCAATCATTATCACCAATACAGCTAACTATAGTGACGTCATTGGCACCAAGAAAGCAGCGATCACACCGGGCGAGGATTTGATGACTGTTATAGTTTGATTTAGTGCAGGCCATAAGAATTAACACGAAATCGATCTCTTAGTCTGAATGCTGAGAGGTCGATTTTTTATGAAAAACATTATAAAAATATAGCTAGTTGCGCATAATGGAAAGGATTGTTAGATGCTTGTCGATTAAATAAGTCCATGGTATGATTTTTATAAATTAATAATTGTGGATTGTTACTGGTCGTGCAGGCAAAACCCGAAGTTTAGCCATTTGTTAATGGTTACTTTTGGTTTTGCCTTTTTTAATTTCTGGTACAAGGGGTTGCCGTATGCGGATCGAAAAAGTGTTAAACAACAATGTTGTTACTGTCATAGATGATCTTAATTTTGAACTGGTAGTCATGGGAAGAGGACTTGCCTTCAAGAAAAAACAAGGGGACTATTTAGAAGAAGACAAAATTGAAAAGATCTTCACTTTAAGCAATCAAAAGCTTTCAGATAAGCTAAAAACACTGCTTTCTGAGATTCCAATAGAGCATATGGAGCTTTCAGAAGAGATTATCAATTTCGCCAAGCTGCAACTAGGTAAAATGCTGGATGATAGTATCTACATCAGTCTGACCGATCATATCAGCTTTGCGTTAGAGCGATTCTCAAAAGGGATGAAGATTAAAAACGCCATGCTTTGGGAGATCAAAAAGTTCTATAAGGAAGAATATGAGGTTGGGAAAGCTGCACTTCAAATTATTCATTCAAAGTTTGGCAGTATGCTTCCCGAGGATGAGGCTGGACATATTGCTCTCCATTTGGTGAATGCTGAACTGAATGAAGAGATGCCGAATATGGTCAATATTACGAAGATTATGAATGACATCTTAAATATAGTGAAGCATCATTTTAGACTAGAGTATGATGAGGAGTCCCTCGCTTATTATCGGTTTATCACTCACTTGAAATTTTTTGCCCAACGTCTCATTAATGGCACTCCACCGCCGGATAATGAGAATGGCCTATTTAATTTAGTGAAGGAGCAATACAAAGAAGCTTTCGCCAGCGTTGAGAAAATAAAAATCTATATTGATAAAACATACAATCGTGAATTAATAAATGATGAAATGTTGTATCTCACCATACACATTGAAAGAATTACAAACCAAAAAATGGAGTAGCAAACATCCTAATGATCAAGGAAGCCCTTGATTTATTAGGATTTTTTTTAAAAAAAGTTCAGCTATATTAAATTTTAACTTTGACTTTCGGTGGAATCACGTATAAGATAACTATTATGTTATCTATGATAATCATTATCAATAGAATGATAACAATTATCATAGAATATAACTTCGAGCGTTATATACAGGGGGATAAAGAGAATGCACAAAAGGTTAATTAGTTTATTTATGGTTATTGCTATCATATTGGTAGTATCGGGCTGTGGTACTAACCAAAAGAATAATTCAACATCAAACACGGGAGAAAATGACAAACCAGCTTCTGAAAACGCAAGTAGTGAATCTACAAGCGGTCCGATCGTATTAAAAGATTCTAAAGGCGAGGTTAAGCTGGATAAACCTGCGCAAAAGGTTGTAGTTCTGGAGTGGACATTTACGGAAGATATTATTGCGCTCGGAATGCAGCCGGTGGGGAATGCCGATAACGAAAACTACAAATTATATGTAACTTCTGAAGTGCCACTCGATGCAAGCGTAACGGATGTTGGTTCACGCGACGAGCCAGATCTAGAGACCATTGCTTCATTAAAGCCAGATTTGATTATTGCGAATACGGGTGGACACGAAGGAATTTATGATCAATTAAAAGGCATCGCTCCAACACTGATTTTCGGTCTGTATCCGGAAGAAGGACAAGGCAATCAGTATACGTTGATGGAAGATACTTTCAAAACAATTGCAGCGGCTGTAGGTAAAACCGCGGAAGGCGATAAGGTTCTTGCTGACCTGGATGCACATTATGCGGAAGCGAAGGCAAAGCTGGCTGAAGCAGGTAAAGAAGGCTTGAATTACGTGCTGACGCAAGCTTACAGCTATCAGAATGCGGCAACATTGCGTCTTTTTACAGATAACTCACTTGCTGTACAAACATTGGAACGAATTGGTTTGAAGAACGACTGGAAACCCGAAAAATTCGAAGCTTACGGCTTCACTACATCAACGGTTGAAGCATTGCCGGCTGTTCAGGATACTAACCTGATGTATATCGTCCAGAAGGATGATAATATTTTCACGAAAGAGCTGAAGGATAATTCCGTGTGGAACGGCCTTAACTTTGTGAAAGAAAATCGTACCTTCGGATTGAGCAGTACTACTTGGGTGTTCGGCGGTCCGATATCCTCCAAAGTTATCGTGGATGAAGTTATAAATACATTAACGAAATGAGTGCTTTTATGAACGGGAAGAGCAGCAAAGAAGCCTCAAGCGGAATGACTTGGCGAATCATTGGAATATTTGGGGGCGGCCTTGCCGCCCTCTTTGTTCTGTCCATTCTAAGCCTAGGCTTCGGTGAAGCCAAAATCCCTGCAGCTACGGTATTGGAGGGATTGCTAAATCGTCAGGATGTGATGGAACATAATCTGCTCTGGGATATCCGGATGCCGCGTACGGTGATTGGCCTACTGGCTGGGGCCGCTCTAGCTGCGGCTGGAGCATTATTGCAAACGATAACGAAGAATCCGCTTGCTTCCTCAGATACATTGGGGATTAATGCTGGAGCTTATTTTATGGTTGTCCTAGGTATGGTTACTTTTCCAGCTTTGCAGCATGAGTTCCCATTTTTGCTTGCAGTAGCAGGGGGGCTGCTTGCTGCACTGGCTGCCTATTTGTTGAGTGGTGGTAAGGGGGCCACGCCTGTTCGATTAGCTTTATCAGGTATGATCGTGTCTATGGTTCTCGGCGCGTTTACATCGGCCCTACATATTTTTAACAAGAACGAAACGCAAAATCTATTTTTATGGGGCTCAGGCTCACTGATTCAGCTAGATTGGGACGGTGTTAAGTATGCCTGGCCTTTTGTTATTCCATTGCTAATAGCAGCTATGCTCGCAGGTAGGCAGTTTGATGCGTTGGAGCTTGATGAGTCCACTGCTCGTTCACTCGGGCAACGTGTTGGATTGGCACGGGGGTTAGGTCTAGGTTTATCTGTATTGTTGGCTGCAGTCGTGGTCAGCGTGGTCGGTCCGATTGGATTTGTTGGTCTGGTGGCTCCTCATCTGGTTCGGCTTAGCGGTATTCGAAAGCATCACCTGCTCATTCCTGCAAGTGCGCTGTGGGGAGCACTGCTCATTACGGCAGCGGATACGCTTGCGCGTATGGTTCGTAGCAGTGTAGGTGAGATGCCAGTTGGGGCGGTTATGGCGATTATTGGAGCACCTTGGCTCATATGGCTGGTGCTCACCAAGATGAAGAATATATCGGGTTCAGGCTCAGGTCAGTCATCTATGAATATAGGTGGAACTGCGCTTCGGATGCGCTTTGTTCCGGCGGTGATAACCATGACCGTACTGCTCGTTGCGGTTATCCTTGTGAGTTTGTCACTTGGGGGAACGAGAATACCGATTAGCGAGCTACTGAGCAGTCTTATCCACAGCGGAGATGGATCTTATTCCGTCCTGCTGAATTTACGGCTTCCGCGTACACTCGTTGCGGCTGGAGGCGGTATCGCGCTTGCCATTAGCGGTGTCTTGATTCAAAGCGCTGTCCGAAATCCGCTGGCTGACGCCTCCATTATTGGTGTGACCTCGGGTGCTGGATTGGGGGCGTTAACCGTAATGGTCGCTTTTCCGGCATTGACGGTATTAGCAGTCCCTATTGCAGCAATTGCGGGTGGTGCTTTGGCTGCAGCCTTTGTGTTTGTTATGGCATGGCGTAGAGCCTTGAATCCATCGGTCCTTATTCTGCTTGGAATTGCAGTATCGGCAATTGCTTCTGCGGGAATACAGGTCATGATCGTCAAGGGCAGTTTATGGAGCAGCAGCTCCTTAATTTGGTTAACGGGTTCGACTTACGGACGAAGCTGGAATCAATTTAATAGCTTGTTTATCTTCCTGATTGTACTCGTTCCTTTTGCTTATTATTTAGGACGTAGATTCGATTTACTAGCATTTGGCGATGAGAGTTCAACAGGTCTGGGCTTACCCGTTCGCGGAACTCGGCTTTGGGCGATGATTATCGGTGTGATGCTTGCAGCGGGAGCCGTTGCAAGTGTAGGAACCATTGGGTTTCTCGGACTTATGGCGCCGCATGCTGTACGGATGATGATTGGGCATCACACAAGACGATCTATTGTTCTGTCAGGATTACTTGGCGGATTGATGCTCGTGATTGCAGATACGCTGGGTAGAACCATTATGGCGCCGAAAGAAATTCCATCGGGTCTTATTATCATGCTAATTGGAGCACCGTATTTCTTGTTCTTGATGTACCGATCTCAGGCTAGAAAAGTGTAATACCCTTGGGACGCTACAGAATATGATGATTCGATAAACGTAAGGAGAGAGAGTGGTAATACCACTCTCTCTCCTTTTTTTTCTCCGGGTGCTTAGCTCTTCTTTTATCAAGGTTTGATTGAAGTTTAGATTATTTTTTTGTAACCTATAAATCATGAAACTTTTATATACTTAGAAGCGTCAGATGAGTAGGTAAAAAATGTATTCGTCATTCCAGGAGGGTGGATCTGTGAAGAAGTTATGGATTTCAATTTTAGTAGTTTTAGTAGTCTTTCCGATGATGTTTCAATCCTCTGTAAAGGCTGCTACTCCGATCAGTATTATTATTGACGGGGTTCGATTATCTACAGATCAAGCACCGGTGATGGTGAATGGACGGACGATGGTACCGTTGCGGGCTATTTTTGAAGCCTTTAATGCCACCATCAAGTGGAATCAAAAAGCACAAACTGTAACTGCAACTAAAGATGATACAACGATTATGTTAAAGATTGGCTCAAAGACCGCCACCATTAACAATAAGGCTGTAACTCTAGACGTGCCTGGTTTGAATCTGAAGGGGAGAACGATGGTCCCAACAAGGTTCGTCAGTGAAGCACTGGGCCATGAAGTGGGATGGAACCCCAAGACGCAAGTTGTAACTATAACGACTTCAGCCTCTAACGTTGGAAATGCAGGCCCAGTATCCAACGTAGTAGCGCAGGATGTGAGTGATTTCGGTGATGGTCGTGATCTTCAGGTTAGTTTCACTCGAGCGGCAAATGAGTCACTAGTGGATCATTACCGTGTTTTGATTGTGAAATCAGGGAATATTCTTAACTTGTCGTCCGCACAAACGATAACCTCTTACAATTATTCTACGGTATTACCAACAGGTACTAATCCTTCGATTCAATTGACTTCTGCTTCGAGGACTGTTGATGGTGATTTAATTAAGAGTAATCAAGCGTATGTAGCTTATGTCTTGACGGTTGGCAAAGGAAGTAATGCCAGTGCACTTTCTAGTGGATCCTCCACTATGACACTAGTGAATAAGACTGTAGCGGCAATAAATAATGTACAAGTAAATGATATAAGCGATTATGGGGATGGAAGAGATTTATCGGTCAGCTTCAATAAGCTGTCAGATGAGTCGAAGGTAAGTTCTTATCGGATATTTGTTGTCAAAGCTACTAATTATTCGAATTTTAATTTAGCTACAGCAAATAATGTGACCAGTGCTAATTACACGTTAGTCAGCAAGACGGGTAATAATATCACGCAAATTTTATCTTCAGGAGCCAGAGATGTGGACGGAGCTCTTGTTAAAACTGGCGTGAGCTACAGAGTGTTTGTCATGGCAATTGATAGCAGTAATGCAGCAAATAATGTGTTGTCTTCTGTTTCATCAGCAATTACGCTGTCCAACATAGGGGTTTCTAACTTAAGTGTTAGCGACGTTAACAACTATAATGATGGCCGAGATTTGAGAGTATCATTTACTCATGCGACGGACGAAACCTATATTAGCCAGTATCGTATCCTGGTAGTTCCGACGTCATATTACAGTAGCTTTAGTTTAGCTGAAGCCAATAATATATCCAGTGCCTACTATACAGCAGTGAGTACAACAGGTACTACAACCAATCAAGTATTGACTTCATCAACCAGAGATGTACGTGGAGCTTTGATAAAGAATGGAGTCAACTATAAAGTATATATTTTATCTATTGGAAGCAGTAATACTGGCAATGTGCTTTCGTCACCTTCATCGGTCATTACGTTGTTGAATGATTCTAGTGTGAGTATCGTCTCAAACTTGAGTGTCAGTGACGTTAACGACTATGGTGATGGCCGAGATTTGAGAGTGTCCTTCACTCATCCGACGGATGAAACCTATATTAGCCAGTATCGGATTATGGTAGTACCCACATCCTATTATAGTAGCTTTAGTTTAGCTGAAGCGAATAATGTATCAAGTAGCAACTATACATCGGTGAGTACATCTGGGTCTTCTACCAGTCAGGTATTGAATTCGTCAACTAGAGACGTTCTCGGAGCTTCGATAAAGAATGGAACTAGCTATAGAGTATATGTGTTAACCATCGGAAGCGGGATTTATTGGGATTCGAATGTGCTCTCTTCCGCTTCATCGGTCATTACTTTGTTGAATGATTCTAGCGTAAAAGCCGTTACAAACTTGAGTGTCAGCGATGTAAATGACTATGGCGATGGCCGGGATCTAAAGGTGTCGTTTAGCCATGCCACAGATGAAACGTACATTAACCAATACCGAATTATGGTGGTGCCTACGTCCTATTACAGCAGCTTCAGCCTATCCGAAGCGAATAATGTATCCAGTTCCAACTACACTTTGGTAAGTACTTCAGGCAACAGTACGAGTCAAGTCTTAGACGCCTCAGCCAGAGACGTACGTGGCAATTTGATAAAGGATGGAACCAGCTATAAAGTGTATGTGTTATCTGTCGGTAGTGGGAATTATGCCGGTCCAAATGCTTTGTCCTGGGAGTCATCGGTTATTACGTTGTCTACGACTAAGAGCCCAGTGAGCTCTGTAACCAATGTAACGTATAAAGAGGAGAATGGGAGAATCCTGATTAGTTTCGTAAAATCAGCCAATGAGTCCAATATTTCTGAATATCGAGTATTGGTGGTTCCTTCCAAACAAGGGTTTGGCTCTGCGGATGCTATTGAGGTGAGATCCTCGTATTATACGTCTGTAACCCCTAACGGGACGAATCCTTCAATATTCACTGCGACTAGGGATGTAAACGGAGATTCAATTGTTAAAGGTGTCAAATATAAGGTTTATGTTCTTGCTGTAGCCAATAATAGTGGTGTACAGAATGGTGGTCTTTCAAATTCAACAGAAGAGTTTGAAATATAACCGAAATAAAGTTATTGTAAACATTTCAAGTTGACACCCTGTGTGATTTATCATATTATAATTCGTATTGTTATAAGTAAATAAACCAAACTCTATCCAGTGGATGGAGTGGCGGAATTTTGTCAAAGATGTATTCTTTGGTTTCAGTCGCCCCTTGTCATTTCGATGACAAGGGGCTTTATTATGTGATTTGGACGGTTCAATAGGATGGTTCAACAGAAAGGAAAGAAGATTACGATGAATATGAAGTTACTCAAATATGCTTTACTAGTATTTATAGGAGCATGTAGTTATGGATCGCTGTCTACGATCGTCAAGCTTGGAATGAACGATGGATTTAGAATGCAGCAACTGGTCGGGTCGCAATACTTTTTTGGATGGTGTATGCTGCTCTTGTTAGTTGTATTATTTTCCCGGAAAAAACTCGGATTAAAGGTAGGTGCTTCGTTATTAGGCGCGGGGATTACCATTAGTATGACGGGGATTTTCTATGGGTTTGCCGTCGAACAATTACCTGCTTCGATTGCGATCGTTCTCTTATTCCAATTTACTTGGATTGGTGTGATTCTGGAGGCTGTTGTAGATAAAAAATGGCCTAGTCGAGAGAAAATAATTTCAATGGTTATTCTTTTGATAGGAACCATATTAGCTGGGGGGATTCTAGAACCTAGTGTAGGCGAAATGACTACGAGTGGTATTGTTTTCGGTTTGATGTCTGCGGTGTCGTTTGCCTTTTATATTTTTGTCAGTGGGAGAGTGGCTACGCAGGTACCTGCTGTGAATAAAAGCTTGTATATGACTACAAGTGCAATGATTATTATTATGGTTGTTTTTTCCCCTTCCTTTATTTATGACGGAGCACTTACAGATGGACTTTGGAAGTATGGTCTTCCTTTAGGGTTGCTTGGTATAGTTATTCCTGTGCTTTTCTTTTCTATTGGTGTTCCGAAACTGGGATCAGGTCTGGGAACGATTCTTGGTGCGGCGGAGTTGCCGGCAGCTGTTGTAGCCTCCGTGTTAGTCCTGCAAGAAGAAGTATCCCTACTTCGCTGGGTTGGAATTTTCGTTGTTCTGATCGGAATTGCTGCACCACAAATCATACCGATGCGAACAGGGAAAAAGTCACCTAAACCTTCCTCCAAACCATCACTCCGTAAGGTAGAACTTTAAACTGTATACTAACATCGATGGTATGATCAGGTCCTTATAGGATGAGATCATCAATCGGTGTTTTTTTTTGCGAAAAAAGATTGGTGTTAATTTTTCTGGTATGGCGAATCATTGTCTATTATATAGTGGTGCTATTCTATTTAATGGAGATGACCACTGATGAACAGAAATGACTATGACTATTTTAAGTCTTTGCACGATCAAGAAAATCCGCTAATGCTATATAACTGCTGGGATGTAGCTTCGGCTAAAGCGATAGAAAAAGCCGGTTCAAAGGCTATAGCCACAAGCAGCTTCGCTATGGCGGATGCATGGGGGTATTCGGATGGTGAACAGCTCTCATTTGAGCAGCTACTGTGGGCTGTTACGAGAATAGCAGAACATGTATCTGTGCCATTGACGGTAGATATTGAAGGTGGGTATGCTGTAAATGAAGAGTCCTTAGCCAATAACATAGAACAATTATTCCAGCTAGACATCTGTGGGATTAATTTTGAGGATCAAAAGGTGAATCATCCGGACGATGAATTATGGGCAATCGAGGAACAAAGTCATCGTATTCGAAGTATACAGCAAGTGGCAGCCAAACTTCAGAAGAAGGTGTTTATTAACGCCAGAACCGATCTCTTTTTCAAAAATGGGAAGCATTCTTTGGATTTAGTGAATGAAGCAATTGAGCGTACCTGTGCTTACGCTGCTGCTGGAGCGGATGGAATTTTTATACCGGGACTCACCGATCGAAACTTGATTGAATATTTTGTGCAGCAGTCGCCACTGCCTGTAAATGTTATGGTGATGGATGGTATGATTTCAAATGCTGAATTGCAGGAGCTTGGCGTAAAAAGAATTAGCTATGGACCGTATAGTTACTTTCAAGCACAGCATCATCTTCAAGACGATGCCCGGTCCATTCTGCAGCCACCCGCACATTATTTAGAAATGAGCTAACGACACTATGATCACGAATAAACAGCAAATCGATAAATATTATGAGATGTTAGTCGAAAAAAACTCCAATTATGAAGGTGTATTTTTTGTCGGCGTAAAAACAACAGGTATTATGTGCAGGCCAACTTGCCCCGCTAAAAAGCCTTATAAAGAAAATTGTGAGTTTTTCGCAACAGCCAAAGAAGCTTTGTTAGCGTCTTATAGACCTTGTAAAAGATGCCAGCCTTTGTCTAATCCCACGAAAATGTCCTTAGAAGTAAAGCTTCTTGTCGAAGCTATTGAGCGTAATCCGGAAAGAAAATGGACCGATAAAGATTTTGATGAGCTGTCGATAAGTGCAAATACAGCACGCCGGCAATTTAAGAAGCAATTTGGGATGACCTTTATTGAATATGCACGTTCCAGACGTTTAGGGCTGGCATTCAAACATATCAGGAATGGGGATTCTATCATAAACGTACAACTGGACAGCGGGTATGATTCGAGTAATGGGTTTAGGGATGCTTTTTCAAGAACGATGGGAACGGTCCCGAATCACTCCAAGCAGATTAAAGTGCTGTACTGTACCTGGATAGAAACGATATTAGGATCTATGCTTGCGATTGCAGATGAAGAGTACCTTTTACTGCTGGAATTCGTGGATCGAAAGGGACTTGAGAACGAGATTAAGAGATTACGTACCCGCTTAAATGCAACTCTTTTGCCTGAAAAGGTACCGGTGCTAGAGCAAATTGAAGAGGAATTAACTCTTTATTTCGAAGGGGGACTTACGGAGTTTAAATCACCGATTCGTTATTTAGGCTCTGATTTTCAGCAAAAGGTATGGAATGAACTTCGAAGAATTCCTGTAGGCCAGACGGTCTCTTACAAGGAGCTTGCAGAGAATATAAACAACCCTTCGGCTTGTCGAGCTGTAGCCAGAGCTAATGGAGCGAATCAATTATCGATCTTGGTTCCGTGTCATCGCGTGATTAATAGTAATGGTGAATTAGGGGGCTACGGCGGCGGCATTGCAAGAAAAGAATGGTTAATCAATCACGAGAACAACCTTAGTTCGAAGGTAGCTTATTAACTAAAAACATACTGAACTCGATGTGTCTGAAAGTCTGGATACGTCGTTTTTTTATGCTTTTACCAGATTTAAAAGTACTGTTTTAAGCAAAAGAAGGGAAAATTATGAATTCACAACAATATCCAATTGTGTTAGCATAATATATATTTTCATAAGAAAGCGAGCCTTATCTTAGGAGATTGGAGTGAACATCATGCTGAAGGTTCTGATCGTGGATGATGAGCCCTGGGTGCTTGAAGGGCTGAGAACGATGATTAACTGGGAAAAATATGGCTTTGAAGTGTGCGCGGAAGCCCATAATGGCTCAGAAGCATTGAGACTTATACAAGAATATAAACCGGAACTGGTCCTAACGGACATTAATATGCCGGTTATTAACGGTCTCGAGCTTATCGCAAAATTGAATGAAGTGATGACAAAGCCTCCGAAATTTGTGGTATTGACTGGGTATGATGACTTTAAATATGCACGTACGGCATTGCAGCAACGAGTGAATGACTATTTATTAAAACCTATTGATGATGAAGAAATAGAGTCCTTATTAAGCAGGATTACGCCTATGATCCAAAATGAAATCGCTTCCAATGAGGAGCTTGATAAGAAGCAATTCTTTGTCGTAAATAATATCGTCAACCGCCTAATACAAGGCGAGTATAACGAAAATTTAGAGCTTCTAACCCAGAGCACGTTGAAGCTTCAAGCGAATGCAGAGATAATGTGTATTCTTATCGAACCAGCCATGTCCATCAATCCATTGCATTCACGGATCGTCGACTATTTTCCCAAGGAATGTACCCGTTTCTTTCAGGATCGGTCGGGAAGAACAGGGATCATTCTTGAGTCTGCTTCTATTGGGAATGAGAGTCTGGACGCTATCGTCAACCAGATTCGTTCGGATATCGCTGAACATTTACATGAACCGGTACTCCTGGCGATTAGCACTAGAATGGTAGGCATATGTTCGATTCGAGAAATCTATATGCAAGCACTTGATGTATGGAAACGAAAGACACATCAGCAGAAGAGGGGGATCTTTTATTATAGCGAGCTTAGGGTTCTAAAGAAGAAGGAACACCATAAGGATCACTTCAAACAGCTGCTGGATAAGGTCCTGGCAAATGATTTAGAACAGATACAACCTTGTGTAAAAGAAGCGTTCGCCTCTTTCGTAGAGAATCTGTTGACGATTGAAATCGTGCAAGCCCAAGTGGCTCATTTGGAGCTTACAATTTGTACACTTATAGCTCAAATGAATGGTACTCCAGATACGATGATGATAAAGATTCAGCAAGAATATGGAAATTTAGGGGAATTAAATGATTATTTTGCATTAAGCCGCTATGTTCAAAGTCTATGTATGCTGGCGACGGTCTATCTATCTGAATTAGAGCAGCAGAATGAACAAAATACGATTTACAAGGTGATTCAGTGTGTGGATCGTGAATTTCGGAATAAATTGAAGCTTCAGGATTTAGCACGGCAATTTCATATCAATTCTACCTATTTGGGACAGCTATTCAGGAAACAAACGGGGCAGGGCTTTAGTGAATATTTAAATGCCAAAAGGATTGAGGAAGCCAAAAGTCTGCTTAAGCGAACGCAGCTGAAAATATCGGATATTGCGGTGCAGGTGGGATTCTCAAACACAGACTATTTTATTGATAAGTTCAAGCTGATTGTAGGGGTAGTCCCATCGGTTTATAAAAATGAAAATAAAAACTAATAGCTCTAGGGGAAGCAAGGTGTTTCGTATGGAGAGAAAAAAATTTAGATTTAGAAAAGTAGTGAATGACATTCCACTGAACTATAAATTTTCCCTCATTTACGTTATAGGCGTTCTACTCCCTATTATTATTATTAACCTTGTTTTCTTGGATCGGATTTCCGATTTGATCAAATCCAGAGAACAGCAAAACTTAGAAATCTCTTTAGAGAGGGCCAGAAAGGATATTCAAGATTTCATTGAGGGTGGAGTAGCAGTTAGTTATACGCTGTCCTCGGATAAGAATCTGTATGAATTGCTAGAGCGGAGGTATGGGAACTTGATTGAATTTTATGACACCTTCGACGAACAGCTTCGAGATCGGATGAACAGTTATATGCCAGTTAACAATCAACTTGAACGAATTACTGTATTTACGAATAATGACTCCATTGTTTCCGGTAGTAACTATCAGGTCATCACGGACAAGGTAAGGGAGAGTGAGTGGTATAAGCAGTTCAGTGCTGCGAATAAACATATGTTTCTTGCTGCTTATCAAATGAGCGCAGCGCCTAATGTGGCTTCTAATGCCCCGTATTTAAGTGTAATTGAGCGAATGGATGTATACAGCTCACTGAATACCTATGAGAAGCTGCTTAGAATTGACCTGGATCTCAGTAAAATATATGACATTATAATTAGAGAAAAGGATTATTTGAGTCTTTACCTGGTTAACGGGCAGGATGAAATCATTATGTCTGCTCAGAGCGGGTATCAGAGGGGTACGAAGGATCCTTATCCTGTGTTCGAGCTTCAGGATGATGAGCACAAGGAAGACATACATATTGTACCCGTTGGCGGGGCTAGTTATATAAAAAGCTGGCGAATTATAGGGGTTACGCAAGGGGAGCGTATTGCTCAGGCGATTATGGAGATTCGAATTTATGCGGGTATTTTGGCGTCCATTGTCACCTTGCTCACAACCGCCTTTTTATATGTGATGTTAAGATCGTACAATTATCGGGTGAAACGGTTGTCTAGGCATATGCAGAAAGTAACGAATGAGAAATTCGATCTTATTCAAATCGATGAAGGACAAGATGAGATTGGTGACTTGATTCACAACTTTAATAGAATGACCACTAAAATTAATTCTCTAATTAACGATGTATACAAACTAGAGATTCAAAAGAATAACCTGGAGATGGAAAGAGTAAGGGCTGAACTGAATTTTTTGCAAAGTCAGATGAATCCCCATTTTCTCTTCAATACTTTAAATGCCATTTTAGTGGTCTGTACCAAAAATAATTATTCGGACGTTACAGACATCATTAAGAGTTTATCCAAGTTGCTCAGAAGACTACTTAGCTGGAAAGAAGATCTCGTTACATTGGAAGAAGAAATGACGTTCATTGAGATGTATCTGAAAATAGAAAAATTCCGGTTCAGAGATAAATTTGACTATCAATTTGAGATCGATGAGCAGTCGCTGCAATATAAAATTCCAAAGCTAAGCATGCAGCCGTTAGTAGAAAATTCCTGTAAGCATGGTCTGCAGGCCATAGAAGGACTCGGTATCATTAAAGTAAAGACGGAAATCGAGGATGGTCGTTTGCAAGTTACGATTTCAGATAACGGCAAAGGGATCGAACCAAGCCAGCTTAAAGAAATTTTATTTAATGTTCAAAATGAAGAAGCCTCCTCAGGAACGAATATCGGAATCCGCAACGTGTATCGCAGACTGGAACTATATTATGAAGATCAGGTTCGCTTTGAAATCAGCAGTGTCCCGAATGAAGGGACTGTTGTCACGTTTGGCATTCCGCTAAAGCTCCTGGAACGAAAAAATAGCTAGAAGGTGAGGGAGCCTATGAAATACAAAGTATTGTTGATCGATGATGAGCCTAGTGCTCTTGAGGGGATGCAGCTATGGATAGACTGGCAGGCGCTTGGCTTTGAAGTATGTGGAACCTCCAGTAATGGCAAAGAGGGCTTACAGTTAATAAAGCAGCTACTGCCGGATCTTGTCATTACAGATGTAAATATGCCGCTAATGAATGGTCTGGAAATGGTTTCCGCCTGGCAGCAAGAGGAGACTAAACCGATTAAGTTTGCCATACTAAGCGGTTATAGTGAGTTTGAATATGCTAAGACAGCTATACGTTATGGCATTAACCATTATCTGATGAAACCGCTTTTCGAAGAAGAGGCGTCAGAAGAATTGAAGGAGATATATCGGGAATTAGAACAGGAAACTCAGAAGCGAAGCTTAAATCAAATGGCAAACTCAGAGGAAGTTGTCTCTCTTCTTAAGAGCATTCTGAATGAGAAGGCAGAAGATAAGTCAGACTTTACAGTTCTTACACGTCTATCGGAAGGCAAAAGCCTTTGGAATATTTGTTTACTACAGACAGACCCGACGATGTATACGGAAATCAGAGAGAAAGCAGTAGCTCTCCTAACGAATACGGAATCGATGTTTCTGATCGATCTGGAGGCTTTTTGCTTTGGAATCGTATACGGCTATCCTTCGGAGTCTGATGAGGGTGCCGCAATATATCCTGCAGTAGCTCCCTTGCTGAATGAACACCCTAAGCAAGCCATGTATATTGCAGTAGGGGATAGCGAGGGCTCTTTGCTTCAAATTGCGAATAGCTACCGAACGGCGAAAGAAGCGTTAATGTATTATTTTTATAATTCGGATCATTCAGGATTCTTGACCTATCAGGGAACCAAAGATAGTCCCTTCAGCTATCACTATGATCAAATTCAACTGATGGATGACTTAATGAGGCCTATTAACACACTGGACATAAAAGGCTTTAAACAAGCTGTGGGCTTGGCCTCTCGCAGTTTTCGTGAGATGCGCATCGCTCCAGAGGTTGTGAAGAAGATCGTTATTCATATTATGTATAAGATCGTTGAGTTTACTTCGAAAGCTAGTGAAGTTCAGGTATCCTCCTTGTTAACCCAAATAACAATCCCCGAAATACGGGACTCGATGATGAAGTTGAACGATTTAATGCGTAATCTTTTATCATGTGGTGAGGCGAGTATTGATATTCTTCTAAAAGAACAAATCCAAAAATCACAGGGGATTGTACAGGAAATCAACAACTATATTGAAGCGCATTATCACGAAAATCTTACAATTAAAAAGCTGTCGGAGGTATTCTTCCTGCATCCAGTGTATCTGGGACAATTATTGATCAAGAAGAATGGCATTCATTTTAATGAGCAGCTGCATGACCTCCGGATTAAGGAATCTGCGCGTTTACTTCAACACAATAAGCTGAAAAACTGTGAGATCGCCGAGAAAGTAGGGTATTCCAATTATAGTCAGTTTCTCAAACAATTTGAAAAGAAGATGAAGATGAGCCCTAATGAATTTAAACATACGAATACCTAAACTTTTTGGGGGTACACCTTTAGTTCTGGTGTATTATCAATGGCATCATCACCTCTATAATTTAACTTGTAAGGGCTTACAATATGGTTACACCAACAAAATATGGAGGTGCTTTATGGGGGGCAAGTCAATATCAAAGTTCAAACTTAGTCTGATTGCTGTGTTATCCCTAAGTTTTGCTCTAGCAGGGTGCGGTGGAAATAACAGCGGTAATACTGCTAAGGGGGAAAACAAACCGGCAGAAACAACAGCTGCAACTGCAGCTGGAACCGATGACAAGAAGGTAGAGCCTTTTGAAGTTAGTATCTTTCTTGGAGAAGCAGGTCAGCAACCCACACCAGATAACAAAATTTACAAGATGATCAAAGAAAAAACAGGCGCATCATTCAATTTTGAATTCTTGGCTGGAGACCTTAAACAGAAGCTTGGCGTTATGATTGCCGGTTCGGATTATCCAGATCTGATGAGTTCCAATACCCAACTGACGGCAGCAGGTGCATTTATTCCTCTCGAGGACTTAATTGAAGAACACGCTCCGAATTTGAAAGCGCATTACGCAGCTTACTGGAACATGATGAAGGATCCCAATGATGGACACATTTATACACTTCCAAACTATGGTGCGTACAATGGTGAGATGAATACAACCTATTACTCTGGCCCAGCTTTCTGGATTCAGAAAGCTGTACTTAAAGATGCCGGTTATCCAACGGTTAAAACTTTGGACGAGTATTTCGATCTTATCGTGAAATATAAAGAGAAAAATCCAACCATTGATGGTCAACCAACAATTGGGTTTGAGATTCATAACAAAGACTGGAGAAACTGGGGATTGTTTAACGCTCCTCAGCATCTGATCGGTCATCCTAATGATGGCGGAGTAGTAGTTAAGGATAACGTAGCAGAAATCTTTGCGGATAAAGACTATGCAAAGCAGTACTATAAAAAACTTAATGATATGAATGCGTTGGGTATTATTGATAAAGAAGCATTTGTAATGGATTATGACCAATATTTAGCTAAATTGTCTAGCGGAGCCGTACTGGGAATGTTTGATCAGCACTGGAACTTTGGTAAAGCAGAAGATTCACTCAAGACACAAGGGAAAGATATGAGCACTTATGTAGGTCTGCCTCTTGTGTATGATACTAACACCAAAGATTATTATCTGGATCGTCCTGCTCTTAACTTGAATAATGGATTCGGGATTACTGTCAATGCTAAGGATCCAGTGAGAATCCTTAAACTTATGGACACATTGATTCAAGAAGATTGGCAAAGAACCCTCACTTGGGGGATTGAAGGCGAAGATTATCAAGTGGTAGACGGTCGCTTTATAAGAAACCAGGAGCAACGGGATAACGCAGTTGATGCTACATGGAAGCTAAGTAACAAAGCAGAAGCTTGGTATGCTACCGCTCCGAAAATGCAAGGGTACTTTGCAGACGGTAACTCAACGGATGCGGCAGCCCAACCAGAAGAATATAAAGCAGGGTTGGAAGCGTATGACAAGGAAGTTCTTGAAGCATATGGATTCAACAGTTATGTAGATTTCTTCAGTAAGCCTGGACCGAACCCAGTGGCTTATCCTGCTTGGTCGATAGATCTTGTTGAAAATTCTCCAGCAAAAATTGCCGATACGAAGATGGGAGAAGTTAAGACCAAGTACCTGCCAAAAGCAATCTTGGCTAGCCCTTCCGATTTCGATAAAGTTTGGACTGAATTTGTTGGAGAACTTCATAAAGCGGATATTAAAGCTTACGAAGACAGAATCAATGAACAGCTTAAATGGAGATTTGATACTTGGAGTGTTAAATAGTTAGAGCTTGCTTAAAAATCAGAAAGTGGTGGCTTATTAGCCAACCACTTTCTGAAATATATGGATGATGTGGGGAGAAAATATATGGATGAGATTTTAACGGGAAAAAAAGTTAACCGGCATCCTAAAAGAAAAAAGAAGCAACCGATTACTATGACCTTGATTAAGAATCAGAAACAGCTGATTTGGATGTCAGTTCCATTGCTGCTGTATATTGTACTATTTGCGTACGTACCTGTTTGGGGATGGACAATGGCTTTTCAGGATTATAAACCAGCTAAGGCATTTGGCGAACAGACATGGGTCGGCTTGAAACACTTCAAGTTTCTATTTACGGATGATACCTTTTTAAGGGTACTACGAAACACACTGGCTATGGGATTAATTAATTTCTTTCTAGGATTTATAACCGCGATAACATTGGCCTTACTTCTTAATGAAATCAAAAATGTATTTTGGAAAAGAACCGTGCAGACCATATCCTACCTACCTCACTTTCTTTCCTGGATTATTGTAACAGGGATTGTAGGTGTCTCCCTCTCGGTTAACGACGGGATTATCAACATCGTGCTCATGAAATTACATCTTATCGATTCACCAATCCTTTGGTTGAGTGAAGGGAAGTATTTCTGGGGTATTGTGGGTGCTTCAACCGTCTGGAAAGAGGTTGGATGGAGTACAATCATCTACTTGGCTGCTATGGCTTCTATAGATCCAGCTTTATATGAGGCTGCTGAGATTGATGGGGCTAACCGGTACAAAAAAATGTTCAATGTAACATTGCCGGGAATTAAACCAACCATTGTAATCCTGATGATCATGTCCATAGGACATGTACTGGATGTCGGATTTGAGGTTCCGTACTTGTTAGGGAACGGGCTTACTGTAGACTGGTCGGATACGATTGATATATTTGTATTGAAATACGGGATTGGGCAAGGGAATTACTCCTTAGCCACTGCGGGAGGCATATTTAAAACAGTCGTAAGTGTAACGTTACTGCTTTTAGCTAACTGGACGTCGAAGCGGCTAGGGGAAGAGAGGCTGTTATAATCATGGAAAAAACTCAATTAATACCTCAGAAATCTCCAAAAAGTAATAGTAGAAAACGTATGAGAATTATAGGGATCGAACCAGTAGTGTTCGGTACCTTCAATACTATCTTTATGATATGTCTAGTCATTGTTACCTTGTATCCATTCTTGAATACTATAGCAGTTTCCTTAAATGAGGGGAATGATACCATCCGCGGCGGCATTTATCTATTGCCTAGGGAGTGGACTATACAGAACTACAAAGCTGTTTTTGCCTCTGGTACAATTATTCCTGCTTTTTGGATCTCGGTAGCACGAACAGTGATATCTACGATCCTGAATCTATTTTTAACCACAATGCTTGCTTATACTTTAAGCCGGAAAGAATATGTTTTCCGCAAGCAGATTACCTTTGTTTTCGTCCTAACCATGTATTTTAATGCGGGTCTGATTCCAAACTATTTCCTAATTAAGGATCTTCATTTGCTTAATACATTTTGGGTATATGTAATACCGACTATGATAAGTGCATTTAATATGATCGTCATCCGTACTTATATTGGTAGCATACATGAAAGTCTTATGGAATCCGCGAGAATCGACGGTGCCGGGGAATTTAAGATTTTCATGAAAGTAGTCTTCCCTTTATGTAAACCTGTTCTTGCTACCATTGCCCTTTTTGTCGCGGTAGGTGCATGGAACTCATGGTTTGATGCTTTTATCTACACCTCTTCCCGCCAGCACTTGAGTACATTGCAGTATGAATTAATGAAACTAATACAATCTAGTATGAATGCGAACAGTAGCGCAAGTGTAGCTAACGGGGCAGGGGTAACTGCGGAGTCAGCGGGGTCAATGGTAACTCCAAAGTCCATTCGTGCAGCCGTTACTATCGTTGCTTCGGTTCCGATTCTGCTAGTCTATCCATTCATGCAAAAGTACTTTGTAGTTGGAATGAACGTAGGAAGCGTGAAGGAATAAGTAGCTTGCACCCACTATTAAATAATAGGAAGGTTGTTTGTTGAATTATGACTCCATCTCCAATCACATACACGAACCCAATACTTCCAGGTTTTTATCCAGATCCTAGCATCACTCGAGCAGGGGATGATTTCTACTTGGTGTGTAGCTCCTTTGAATATTTTCCTGGGGTGCCTATCTTTCACAGCCAGGACTTGATTCACTGGACACAAATTGGTCATGTATTAGATCGTGTAAGTCAGCTAGATACACGTAAGAGCAAAAGCTCTGGAGGTATATTTGCTCCAACCATCCGGAATCATGAAGGAACGTTTTACATGATAACGACCGAAATACACGGGAAGGGAAATTTTTATGTTACGGCTACGGACCCAGCGGGTCCGTGGTCAGATCCAATCATTATTCCTTATGGAGGCATTGACCCTTCTCTAATGTTTGATGAGGATGGAAAGGTATATGTAACTACCCAGCAGGGGGCAGACTATGATTCCCACGCCATTCAATATGAGATTGATATTGCTACAGGAGCAGCATTAACAGAACCTGTTGTCATCTGGACTGGGGATGGTGGACCTTGGACGGAAGGACCACATTTGTACAAAATTAACGGAATGTATTATATCATGTCTGCTTCAGGCGGCACGGCAAAGGAACACCGAGAAATTATCGGTCGTTCTTCCTCCCCTTACGGTCCTTTTGAAAGATTAGAGCAACCGATATTGACCCATCGCGGGACTGATAGTCCCATTCAGTATCTAGGACATGCTGATCTGATCGAAGATCGTAACGGGGATTGGTGGGCCGTATTCCTTGGAGTACGTCTAGTAGATTCCAAGTATACAATGCTAGGAAGAGAGACCTTTCTTGCCCCTGTAACGTGGAATGAAGACGGATGGCCGATGATTGATAATAACGAAGATATCGTAGGAGTGGATATGAAGGTTCCGCGTGTACCGGGTCAATCACCAAAGCCTGCGCTAAGCGGAAGGTATGACTTTGAAGACGATGTATTACCGTTCGCAATGACCTTTCTTCGTAATCCCGCTGAGGCAAGCTGGTCTCTAAATGAACGCCCGGGATGGTTATCTCTTCGGGGTCAATCTAAGGGTCTCAGTGATATAGGACAGGTGGCCTTTATAGGAAGAAGACAGCAGCATACTTCAGCAGAATGGAGTACATTACTGGATTTTAACCCTACCGTGGACGGTGAAGAGGCTGGACTTTGTGCTAGATTGGATGAGCATGCACATTATGAGGTTGGCTTGGTGCAAAAAGATGGCCACAGAGTCATTGCAGCACAATTAACTATTGATGGAATAACCCGTGTAGAAGCAGAAGTACCAATTACAGCTGAGCGAATTTATCTGAAAATACAGGCGGAGCTTACCGAATACACCTTATTGTTCTCCTTGGATGGGCAGGAATGGAATAAGCTATCTACAGCGGCAGCATACCCATTATCCCCACAGGCCGTAAAAGGAAATGGATTTACAGGTGTTCTTATCGGTTTATATGCGACAGGTCATGGTAAAGTAGCTGAGGTACCTGCCCACTTTGATTGGTTCGATTATCGGTCATAATGAATAGCGTTTGTTAGGAGGGAACTTGTTGAGACAAGCTAGTGATTTTACAGAGCCTGCACTAAAGACAGTGTTCGCAGAGGATTTCAAGATTGGCGCAGCCGTCAACCCATTAACTATCCAATCACAGGAGCATTTGCTTGCTTATCATTTCAACAGTATTACCGCTGAGAACGAGATGAAATTTGAAAGTCTGCATCCACTTGAGGACACTTATAACTTTAGGGCAGCAGACCAGCTGGTTGCCTTCGCCAGGGAACATCATATGGCGATGCGCGGACATACCTTGATTTGGCACAACCAGACAACGGACTGGCTGTTTGAGGATAAGGGCGGAGGACCTGTAAGCAAAGAGATTCTGCTTGCACGAGTTAAATCACATATTCAGACCGTTGTAGGACGTTATAAGGAAGAAATTTATGCTTGGGATGTTGTAAACGAGGTAATCGCTGATGAGGGAGAAGAACTTCTTCGCCAGTCGAAGTGGCTCGACATTGTTGGCCCGGACTTTATCGCCAAAGCGTTTGAATTCGCGCATGAAGCCGATCCAAAGGCTTTGTTGTTCTACAATGACTATAACGAATCCCATCCATTAAAGCGTGACAAAATCTATAAACTGGTGAAGTCGCTATTGGAACAAGGCGTGCCGATCCATGGCGTCGGATTGCAGGCACACTGGAATTTATACGATCCTAGTCTGGATGATATTCGTACAGCGATCGAAAAATATGCATCCTTAGGACTTCAGCTCCAACTGACAGAGCTGGATGTATCCATGTTCCGTTTCGATGACAAACGAATGGACTTAAAGGCAGTACCTGCTGAGCTGCTCGAGCTTCAAGCAGATCGATATGAAGCGATGTTCGCACTGCTGAGAGAATACCGGGACGTGATTAGTTCGGTCACGTTCTGGGGAGCAGCGGATGACTATACCTGGCTGGATGATTTCCCTGTTCGTGGGCGGAAGAACTGGCCGTTCCTATTCGATGAAGCGCATAAGCCGAAGCCAGCTTTCCATCGAATTATCACCTCTGCTACGAAATCATAGAGTGGGCAAGCTGCTCAAATAATGAACTGTGAACCCGTCCTTATATCGTTAAGGGCGGGTTATTTATACGTTGATAGATTAGTAGGTAGAATAGATCTCAAAGGGCGGATTAAAGTGAGCGTGACAATTAGAACGATTCTGGAAGATTTAATAGGAGCCATGGAACAGATAGATGGGACTGTGGATACTCTTAAGCCGGGGAATCCGGAAATGGTGATTACAGGTATGGTTACGGCATTTTGCGCTACGCAATATGTTGTGGAACGAGCGGTTGCTATGAACGCCAATTTGTTGATCACACATGAAGGTGTGTTTTACAGTCATCATGAGACGAGCAAGTGGTTAGAGGCTGACCCTGTGTCTCGCGCGAAACGGAGTTTGATTGAGCGTTCTGAACTGGCTATTTTTCGTTATCATGATTATTGGCATCGGCATCAACCGGATGGGATCATGGTGGGCTTGCTACGAGAGCTTGAATGGTCAGCCTATGTGGTTGAGCAGCAATCCACTGCTACGATCCTATCGATTCCAGCTATGACGGTAAGTGAAGCGGCTCTGTATATAAAAAGAAAGCTAGGCATCTCCTATGTACGTGCTGCCGGAGACCTATCCCAGACATGCAGACAAGTGGGGATATTAGTAGGTTACAGAGGAGGTGGGACGATGGCTATTCCTCTTTTTAATCAGCATAATCTTGATTTAATTATTGCTGGCGAGGGCCCCGAATGGGAAACTCCAGAATATGTGAGGGATGCTGTCCACCAAGGCAGATCAAAAGCGCTGATTATGTTAGGTCATGCGGAAAGTGAAGCTCCAGGAATGAAATATTTAGCTGAAGTTCTGGCACAGAAATACCCAATGATTCCTACTTATTTTATTGCTGAACAACCGGTCTATCAGCTGGTTTAATTCGTATAAACCGAAATGAAGAATAAATTTGCATATTATGGAGAAAATGATTGGAAACCAGGTCACTGAGAAAGGAGTGCTTCAATGGAAATTCCTTTGGAGGCTGATGAAGTGTTAAGTCGTATCAAAAAGCTTCAAACCGATGGAAGCTCGATCAGCAAAAAACAAGTGAAGCAAAGCGATCCTGATCTTATGAGAAGTGCGCTGTTCTTTTTTCCGAGCTGGGAGCATGCATTGAAAAACGCCGATCTGTTGTAGCCATATGATTGTATAACGAAGCCGAGTGGTTCAGGGATTGATCTCTGATGGCCGCTCGGCTTTTTTTAGATATATTGAGTAAACAAGAGCAAAAGAAAGAGAAAACGAAGTGTATGCTCAATATGAAATGAAAAGCATGGCTTTCAACATTATTTTGCCCACGGCTCAACTTTACAAGAAACCTTACACGGAGTATGATTCATCACATAACTGACAATTACATAAGAAGTCCGCTTAATTTCCGTTAAGGAAAGCGGGGGAACCAACAACTGGGAACCAGTGTAACAATCGGTACTAGTTATGGGGTGAATCCTGTTCCAGGTGCAGAAATGCATCCATGCAGGTAGGGCAACTCTCACTGCCCGAATCCGACAGCTAACCTCGTAAGCGTATGGAGAGAGGATGAATGGCGTATTTGATGATGAATAGCCACAGAGAATCCCTCTGTGGTTTTTTGCTGCGTTAAAAAGCAGATATAGTTGTAGAACCTATCTATGAAAGAGGTGTTAACTTTGCCTATTGCTAAACTGAATGGAACTTCGCTCTATTACGAAATCAATGGAACAGGGGCTCCGGTTGTGTTTATCCATGGACATGGATTAACACATAGTATGTTCAAGCCACAATTGGAGTATTTTTCTGATAAATATAAAGTGATTCTGTGTGATTTACGGGGGAATGGCAAATCAGGTGAATTACTGCAGGCCCCAAACGAGATTATTGAAACCCAATGTCTAGATATAATTATGCTATTGAATGATTTGGGTATTCGTGAGGCTGTTTTTGTTGGGAGTGCCTATGGGGGGCTCGTCGTTCAGCATATTGCGAAACAATACCCAGAGCGAGTAAAAGCGATTGTTGTCGCGGATAGCTTTTGTAGAAGTCAGGCGTCAACGATAATTGGTAAAATCCAGCTTATGGCTGCTTATTGTAGCTGGTTAATGTATTACGCTCCAAGTGAGCTTGTACTGCCTTCGATTCGTATGATGTACCGGGAACGCTGGAATCTGGCTTATAACGAGATTAGAAGAGGACTTCTCGATAAACGTCCACGGGAATTGTATCGGCAAAGGCTGGCTACGAGCCATGTGGATTACACTAGATGCTTAAAGTCTTTTAAGCGTCCCGCCTTATGTATTGTAGGTGACTTTAGTGAATTTGGAGTTAATTGTATGAAGGATATGGTGTCTCAGCTGCCACATGCTCAGTTAGTGATCATCCCTAACGCATTAGATCCTAGTAATCTGTGTCAGCCGGAGAAATTTAATGCTATACTTCAGCGGTTTTTGGAGAAACAGCAGGAAACTCAGCAGATTAGTTGATCTTAGTGGTAAGTGAGAAATGAGAGGCGTCCCATAGCCGGGGAGTATGTACTGGCTACGGGGCGTTCTTCTGTATGTCTGTTTTTTGTACAATGCTGTCTACTGATGTAAGATTAAAGATATTCGATATTAACTATCTAAAGGAGCTGAGTCATGATGTCTCAAGCCGAAACCATAAAATTGACCTCATTATCTTCAAAAGGAGGCTGCGGCTGCAAAATCGGTCCCGCCGATCTCATGCAGGTTATTCGCAGTCTACCACCAACCGTTCCTAATCCGGATCTACTTGTAGGTCTGGATACCAGTGATGACGCTGGGGTATATCGATTAAGTGATGATCTAGCGTTAGTGCAAACTGTTGATTTTTTCACGCCGATCGTGGACGACCCTTATTCCTTTGGGCAAATTGCAGCAGCTAATGCGTTAAGTGATATTTATGCTATGGGCGGCAAGCCGCTTACAGTGCTTAATATTGTGGCCTTCCCTATTTCTGTTTTGGACAAAAGCATTCTCGGTGACATTTTGCGCGGTGCAGCAGATAAAGTGCAGGAAGCAGGAGCAACGCTTGTGGGCGGACATTCCATCGACGATAAAGAGCCTAAATTTGGATTGGCCGTTACGGGCCTTGTGCATCCGGACAAAGTAAGAACGAATGCAGGTGCGCAGGCAGGAGACAAGCTGATTTTGACTAAACCTATCGGTGTGGGCATCTTAACGACTTCTATTAAAAAGGATCAGCTATCCCCAGAAGAAACTACACGCCTTACGACAGTCATGTCTACATTGAATAAAAAAGCGGCTGAAATCATGGAGCCCTATGATGTACATGCTTGTACAGATGTTACCGGATTCGGGTTGCTTGGACATGCCTCGGAAATGGCAAAAGGGAGCAATCACGGACTGATTATTCGTCAAGGCAATGTACCGATGCTGCCAAGAGTAAGAGAGCTCGCGGAGCAGGGCTTTGTTCCAGGCGGCACTAAGAATAACTTTGCTCATTTGGAGGGCAGTATTCTTTATCCGGAAGAGATGGACCAATTAAGCCGCTATATTCTGTGTGATGCTGTGACTTCCGGTGGATTGCTGATCTCTGTTGCTCCTGAACAAAGTGAGGATTTGCTAAAAGAGTTAGTAGATGCAGGTGTAGAAGCAGCATTGATCGGAGAGGTAACGGAAGAGCATCCGGGTCTGATTGCAGTTATAGCTGCGCAATAACGCTGGAGTTCAGCTTAGAGGCGACCTAAGAAGTTAGCCACCAGAGGAGAGAGCGCATTGTTTCAGGATATTACATTGGAAGAACTAAGAGTGTTAAAGAATAAGAAGCAGATCACCGTTATCGACGTTCGATCTCCTTCTGAATATAAAGATGCAACGCTGCCGGATAGCTTGAATATTCCCTTTTTTGATGATGAGGAACGGGCTGAAGTAGGTACGTTGTATAAACAGACAAGTGTGCAGGCTGCGAAAGAACGCGGTTTGGAGATTGCTGCTGCGAAGCTACCTTCCTTTGTCAAAGAATTTGCTGCGATTCAAGGGGACAAGGCTGTATTCTGCTGGAGGGGAGGTATGCGCAGCCGTACAACTGCGACCGTACTTTCTTTAATGGATATTCACGCTTACCGATTGATTGGCGGCTATAAAGCTTACCGTAAATGGGTACTCGATGAACTGGAGTCCTATGAATTCAAGGCGAAGCCTTATGTCATTCATGGAAATACGGGTACAGGTAAAACAAACCTGCTGCACCGCCTGAAGGCACAGAGCTATCCTGTTTTGGATTTGGAAGGAATGGCAGGTCACCGCGGTTCTATCTTTGGCGAGATCGGACTTCATGCAAACAATCAAAAAACGTTCGATAGTCTTCTTATGGAGGAATTAATTAAGCTTGGGGATGCTCCTTATGTACTGTTTGAAGCGGAGAGCAAAAAGATTGGGAAGGTCGTAATGCCCCCATTCATGGCCGAGCAGAAAGAGATTGGAACACAAATTTGGATTGAGATGCCACTACAAGCCAGAGTGCAGCAAATCCTTGAGGATTATCGACCAGAAGAATATAAAGAACAGTGCATTTCAGCATTTCGAAGTATCAAATCACGAATTCATATCCCCATTGCGGCGGAAATCGAGCGTTGCTTGCAAGCTGATATGTTCGGAGAGGCTGTTGCGCTGCTGTTAGAATACTACTATGATCCTAAATACGATTATACGTCTACTCAGTATGAAGGCATTGAGAGAGTTACCTTTAAGGTGAACAATTTGGATGAAGCTGAGGCTGCGGTAATCTCTTTTTTAAGTAATCAGAAGGTATAAGCTTTATGTATCGTAAAGTATGAGGGGTTTAGAGGAGGCTCGGCTTAACAAATGATCTATTTAGACTATAACGCTACAACACCTGTAGATAAGGAAGTAGCAGAGGTTATGATTCCTTATCTTTATGGTCATTTTGGCAATCCTTCAAGCAGTCATTCTTTGGGACAAAAAGCTAAAGTCGGAATCGAGCGAGCAAGAACACAGGTGGCTAATTTCCTGAATTGTACGCCGGGTGAGGTGCTTTTTACAAGCGGGGGCAGCGAGTCGAATAATACCGTTATCAAGGGCGTCGCCCAAACGTATCGACATAAAGGCAATCACATTATTGTGTCTGCTGTGGAGCATCCTGCGGTAATTAAACCGTGTCAGTATCTGGAGCAGTTGGGCTACACGATTACTTATGTACCTGTTGACGCGTATGGAACGGTGCAGGTAGATGATGTGAAAAATCAGCTTACAGACCAAACTATACTAGTCTCCATTATGCACTCTAATAACGAAACGGGCACGATTCAGCCGATCAAAGAAATAGCTGAGGTCTGCCATGAACGGGGTGTCCTTGTACATACCGATGCTTCGCAGTCCGCTGGAAAAGTAGAGCTTGATGTGGCTGAGTTAGGGGTGGATTTTCTAACGCTGGCAGGCCATAAATTATATGCGCCAAAAGGGATTGGAGCATTGTACATCCGAGAGGGCATTCACATCGAGCCATTAATTCACGGAGCAGGGCATGAGCAGGGGAGACGCGCCGGAACGGAAAACACCCCTTATATTATTGGATTAGGAAAAGCCTGTGAGCTTGCTTCGGACTCTGCATCCAGAGAGCGTGTGAAAGAAGTAGCGGATTATTTCTACGATAGATTGCAGAAGGCATTTGGCGACAGAATTCACCTGAATGGTCATAGGCATAAGCGATTGCCCAACACGCTTAACGTTAGTTTTCTTGGAGCGGTGGGTCACGAAGTGATTGCTTCGCTGGAAGATGTGGCTGCCTCAACAGGCTCAGCTTGTCATTCTGGAGAAACATTGATTTCACCTGTTCTAAAGGCAATGAATGTCTCAGCAAGTATTGGGCAGGGAGCGGTTCGTTTTAGTGTGGGACGGTATACGACTAAAGCGGAGATCGATGAGGTTATCGGTAAGCTGAAAGAGTATTTGTTGTGAGTGGATTGCCAGGGATAGCTAAGTTTGCTCAATATCGTCTCTCCGGATCGAAAGATTAAGAAATTTTAATCGAATATTATAACAAAAGCATCTGTTACTCCTTTAGTGGGGAGGGCAGATGCTTTTGTTTGTGTTAGTGATTATACAATAGTAAAGCCTGCACTTGCATAACCAGTGACTGTATTTACAAGGGTAAGACCTGTAGCAGTGGCTGAGAATACCATAAGAAGACGTGTCTGCGGTGTTACAGCAAAATTGATACCATTCGTAATTCCGCTGACAAAAGTTCCTAAATTAATAGTACCAGTGATAGATGGAAGTGGTACTATTGCACCTGGAATAGGAGTAAATGTGTTATTTGGTGTGGCCGATTGGTACAATTGCGCTGTTACATTTATCGTAGTACCAAGAAGCGATAAAGCAATGGTATTACTGAAGTATGCAGCAATAGATGTTATCACTCCTGAACGAGGAACGGACATTGCAAAGTTGATAAGAGGTCCAAGAACAGTACCTGTCAAATCTATATTTCCACCAACAAGAGAAATGCCTGTGGCTGAACTTCCGAAGCCTATAAGGCTTGTTGTTCCCACCAAACCACCTAAAACCGTGGTCATAATAATTGGTCCACCAGATGCCAGTGGAATGATTGCGCCATCACCGGTTGCCCCAGTAACTCCTGTAACTCCGGTAACCCCCGTCGCACCAGTCGGACCAGCAAGCCCGGCAGTACCCGTAGCCCCCGTCGGACCAGCAAGCCCGGCAGTACCCGTAGCCCCCGTCGGTCCAGCAAGCCCGGCAGTACCCGTAGCCCCCGTCGGTCCAGCAAGTCCGGCAGTACCCGTAACCCCCGTCGCACCAGTCGGACCAGCAAGCCCGGCAGTACCTGTCGCACCCGTCGGCCCAGCAATTCCAGCAGTACCTGTCGCACCCGTCGCGCCAGCCAGCCCGGCAGTACCTGTAGCGCCTGTCGGTCCAGCAATTCCAGCTGTACCTGTAGCGCCTGTCGGTCCAGCAAGTCCGGCAGTACCTGTAGCGCCCGTCGGTCCAGCAAGTCCGGCAGTACCTGTCGCACCCGTCGCGCCAGCAATTCCAGCAGTACCTGTCGCGCCCGTTGCGCCAGCCAGCCCCGCAGTACCTGTCGCGCCCGTTGCGCCAGCCAGCCCCGCAGTACCTGTCGCGCCTGTCGCTCCAGTTGCCCCTGCTCCAGGACCTGGAGGTCCCTGTATACCTTGCGCCCCAGTCGCACCCGTCGCGCCTGTCCCGCCAACACCATATTCTCCTTGAGGACCCTGAGGACCCTGCGCCCCTTGAGGTCCTTGCGGACCAGTCGCACCTGTTGCTCCACCAGCAATTAGTAAATAATCTGATGAACTACCTGGTGTTCCTTTGGGTCCGGTAACAGTAGCTATATAAGTGCTGCCATTAAAGGTTACTACTTGACCCGCTGGATACAATGGGCTTTGTGCCGGATTAAAGACTACAATACCTTGCAGCCCAGCACCAGTGGCTCCTTGAGGACCCTGAGGTCCTTGAGGTCCTTGAGGCCCTTGAGTTCCTTGGGGTCCCTGAGGACCTTGTGGCCCCGTCGCACCCTTAATAGGTAAGCCGAGCGCTTGTGAAATAGAAGCTTGAATATGTCTGATTTGAATTACCAACTGATCTTTGCAATGAGAGTCTATTTTCGTGGCGAGGATAAAAGATAATAACTCGGCTAACAGCTGTTGAAGATTAGTACCCACGCTCACGACGGAGAAGGGACTGACCTCAGTAGATACAATGGTTATTTCTACTACAGAAAGAAGCTCCGTTCTAAAAGGGCTGCATATCCTAGCCTCATGCAAGAATTCCATGAGCTCTCTTAACACTCTTTGAAGATTGGAAATATGAAGTGTAGTGGGATTCGTAAGTGCGGGAGGTACCACTGTAGCAAGCTCTGTGACTATTTTTAATAGTGCAGCACACTCTCTTTTTCTGACAGGACTGCTTATTCTTCCTTGTTTGTTTAGGATAGCGTCACCTTTGAATGGTCTATGATAATGATCTGACATGCTTCTGTATCTCCTCCTTGAGCTTCTCCTTTTCATACCTTTAAAAATTGGGAACCTGCCCAATCAGCATATTCAGAGAAGCTGAAGTTGTTACAGTAATCGCTCTGGAAGTCGATACACATGAACCTACATTAAAAAGGCAAGCCACCGCTAATACAGTAGCCTGCCTTTTTTGATAGAGTAGTTTAGTAGTGTTATTGATCTGTACTCCGTTCGCATTCTCACTCAGCCTTCAGTTTTATGAACGAGTATTAGAACGCCTGTATTCCATCGGCGTGATGCTGAAGTTGCGTTTGAACATCCGATGGAGATAAGAACTGCTCGTGAAACCGGCCATTTCAGCAATATCCGATACGGACAGATCGCTCTCTTTCAAGAGGCGACATACTTCCTGCATTCGTACATCCATGATGACATCCACAATAGCTGTCATTGTTTGCTGCTTATAAAGACGGCTGACATATATAGGTGACAGGTTAAGCTCATCAGCAATCTGGTTCAGGCCCAGGCTGGGGTCCGTGTAAGATTGATTGATTTTTTGGTTAATTTGACGGATCAGATCACTTTGCTTAGAGCTACGTTTATCGGCCTGTAATTCCTGAATATCATCGAAGAGTTGGTAAAAAGCTTCTTCAAGCTCCTTCATCGTCTCGTAATTCTCAAGTGAAGGTATCTTGAGGATATCTTCCACAGATGTAGAGCTGAGCTTTTTGATATTATCGATGATTCTCTTAATCGATAGCGTCACCCTGGATAGCGTTAGTTCTAGTACATGGTAGGGGTATTGGTCCAATTCGCGCACGATGTCAGAGAAATGGCTACGGGCTTCGTCTGTTCTACCACTGGTGAGGGCATCGACCAGCTTTTTCTCGTTATCCGCAGGGTAAGAGTATAGGTTATTCTGCAATTCGTTAATCTTCTCCGCGTTGATTAGGCAGCCATGCCCATAAAAAAGTCTATGTTTAGAAGCTTCTTTGGCCTGGTTATATAGGCGGTTCAATCGATCTGGATTATCACTAATGGGACTGTACACTAGCGATAATCCTATTTTCAGATAATCGCAGCAAGCCACACGGATTTGTCGCAGCAGTACTTCGATCAATTCTGTATCGAGAGATTCAGCGGACGTCATACTGCTAAGTAACATAACTACGCTGTCATCGTTCATATCTACGCTTTCAACTTGATAAGTCTGACCGCAAATTTCCGAAGCAATATTCATGATCGCGAACTTGTATGCAAGTAGATAAGCACCTCGCTCTTGTCGCAGGGTATTGTATTCATCAATACGCAGCAATACAAGCCGATAACCTTCGTTTAAGTTGAAAGCAATACTTAGTTGCTCGAAATCACTAGGCTGGCTGCTGTGGGGGGCTTTTATACCGAGAACAAGATTACGTAATGAATTCTGTCTAATCGTAAACATGCTGTTGCGCTTGTCAGCTTCAAGGCTATTCATTCGGCTTACAATGGAATCAATAGGAAGATAGAGGCGTTTGGACAGCATTCTAGAAATGATAAGTCCGAATATTAAAATAATCAAAGAAATCAGTAGTGTTGTATTACGGATTTGGTTGGTCTGTTCTGTGATCACATTATATGGAGTAATGCGAACATACTGCCAACCAAGAGAATCTGGTGAAGTATAGGACACTAGCGATTTCTGGCCTTTAAAAGGAGCTGTGAAATAACCTGCGGAGCGGGATTTAACTTTATGCTCTATCCAACTGCTTTCATCCTCCGAGAGCTTCTCCAATGTCAGCTTGTTCCCCGATAGAAACCGATCTTGGTCATCTAGAAGGTAAGTCTTACCACTATCGGAAGTATTACTATTACCTAACTCCTTATTTATCCAAGCCGCTGAAATATTAACAATAACAGCAGAATTGATGGAGCGGTCCCAATTGATCGCATCATAACAGAGATAAGTATATACAGAGATAGCCTCTGATTTGGGTTCACCGATGGAGTAGGTACGCGGGATGGGAGTAAATGTTTTGTAATCCTGATAATGATTCAACATTTGAATGATTTCAGTGTCCTCTAATTCTCCTGTGGTGTACACACCGTTCTGCCCTTGCGCAGCCGAGATATATACCGTGTCATTATTCGGATTATATACATAGATGGATTCAATGTACGGCATAGAATTCAGATAGTTGTGGAGATCTGACATCGCAGCCGTAACCTCATAAACGGAGGGCTTGTTATAGAACAACAGGTGGGAAATAGTGCTAGTTCGATATAGTTGAAATGAAAGCGTTTGTGCCACTTCGGCCATATTGACTACCTTCTTGCCAGTCTGAGTCAGATCTCTTAGATCCGAACGGAAGGTCTGTGTCTTCTCGACCCCGATATAGTATGTATAGTAGACAAAAGTAGAGACAAGAAGGGTTAACGATATGCAAAGGGTTATGGTGGTGAGCAGCTTGCCGTACAGTAGTCTTTTTCTTCGTAGACCATTATTCTTCATACCGTCCCCCCTGATCATCATATGAACTTCTTTTATTATAAATCGCCAAGAGTGAACAGAACAGTGAAGCAACCTTAGAATGTTGCATTTTTCTATCTGCAGGGAGTGAACAAACTAAATATTTGTGTACATAACAGCATTTTCTACAAGAATTATAAGTGTTAATCGGAAATAGACAAGCTTTGAAGTCTATCGAAGGCCCTTGAGTGATTTTACATAAATATCACAATTGTCCAATCCTTGTTTTGCAAGTTTGTGCAATAAGGCTTGTAAGCTTCACTTCTATGTTCAGGAGAATCTCCCTATAGTGGAATTATGCAGTTTCAATATTAAAGGGGAGTGAGAGATCTTGAGCCAAACCTCATCCAAAGGTATCTCAACCGTCGAACTTGGCATCCAGGCTGATGGTAGAGCACGCTTACGAACGAGAAGAAAGAAGAAAGGATTTCTGTATGAGCTGGTGCACAATCGGGTAATGTTTCTGATGCTGCTGCCCACCTTGATATTTTTTCTGGTGAATTCCTATTTTCCAATGGTAGGCATCTATTATGCGTTCACACAATTCGACTTCAACAGCAGCATGTTCAATTCCAAGTTTGTCGGGTTGCAGAATTTCGAGTTTCTCTGGAGATCCGGTACGCTAGTGAAGCTGACGATGAACACGATCGGTTATAACATCGCTTTTATTGTACTTGGGAATGTACTGGCGATTGTTTGCGCGATTCTGCTAAGTGAATTGAGTGGGAAGTGGTTTAAAAAAATCAGTCAATCGGTGATGTTTCTACCGTACTTCGTATCCTTTGTAATTCTCAGCGTGATTGTCTACAACCTATTTAATTATGACAGCGGTTTCTTGAATACGATGCTTACACAGTTCGGGCTCGATCCGGTCGATGTCTACAGTAAACCTTGGGCTTGGATCTTTCTGATTATCGTTTTCTATCTATGGAAGAATCTTGGCTACAGCATGGTTATCTATCTAGCGGCGATTACTGGCATCAGTGACGAATATTATGAAGCGGCTACAATTGATGGAGCTAATATTTTTCAGCGGATCTGGTATATTACGGTGCCGATGTTGAAATCGACCTTTGTAGTTCTTCTGCTATTCGCACTTGGCAGTATTATGAAGGGACAGTTCGACCTGTTCTATCAACTAATAGGTAATAACGGGCTACTCTACAATGCGACGGATATTCTCGATACTTACGTCTATCGTTCGCTCAAAGTAACGTTTGATGTGGGCATGGCGACAGCAGCTGGGGTCTATCAATCCTTATTCGGCTTTGTCCTCATTATGACGGTCAACTATATTATCCGCAAAATTAACGACGACTATGCCCTGTTCTAGGAGGACAAGAAATGCGAATTTATAAGGATAAATATACTAAGTTGCTTCATGCAATCGCCTATTTGGTCATCATTGGATTGTCGGTTGCTTGCTTGCTGCCCTTTCTTCTAATTATTTCTGCATCATTAACCAGTAATGAATCCATTATCCGCGATGGCTATCATCTGATTCCGGCACAGTTCTCACTTGAAGGCTACAAGACGGTATTTATCTTTCCGGATGAGGTGTTGCGTGCATATGCCGTTACAGCTACCACTACTGTAATTGGAACGATACTAGGACTCTTCTTCATGACTATGGCAGGTTATGTGCTGGCCCGGAAGGATTTTAAATATCGTAATACCGTTTCCTTTTATATCTACTTTACGACCTTGTTTGGTGGAGGACTTGTTCCTTGGTACATCATGATCACCAAGTACCTCGGTTTGCTGGACTCCTATGCCGTATTGGTGCTACCTGGTCTGATGACGCCATTCTTGATCATTCTAATGAAAAACTTCATTAAATCAGCAGTCCCCGAGGAGCTGTTCGATTCCGGAAAAATTGACGGGGCCGGTGATTTCAGAATCTACTGGCAGATCGTGCTCAAGCTCTCCATGCCGGGAATCGCTACAGTCGGCTTGTTCCTTGCTTTGTATTACTGGAATGACTGGTTCACATCTTCTCTGTTCATTAATGATACTCATAAATACCAACTACAGTTCTATCTGTACAATGTTATCAATTCAGCACAATTTATTGCACAGATGGGTGCTGGAACTGGGGTGACACTTGCAACGGAAGTCCCTACTGAGTCTACTAAAATGGCGATGGCAATTGTTGTGACCGGTCCGATTCTATTTCTGTATCCGTTCGTTCAGCGTTTCTTCGTGAAAGGATTGACCATCGGAGCTGTAAAAGGTTAGAACCGTTAACCTACACCCTACCCGGGCTTAGGTACAATCGGCTAACATAGAAGAATAGTGAAAAGGGAGGATTCAGATGATCAAACTACGGGGTAAAAGTATGTCTATTCTGCTCACGTCAGTACTAAGTTTGACTCTACTGGCAGGCTGTGGAGGGAATTCGAGTTCCACGAATGGGGATAATACGGCAGTAAAAGAGAGCAACAAAGGCGGGAATACGTCTCAGGGTACCAACGCTGGGACAGAGGAGAAAACGGGGCTGGATACATCTAAGGAGGTTGAACTGCAATTTTATATGCTGGGCGATGCGCCTAAGGATCTTCCGAGCATTGAAGCGCAAATTAACAAGATGGCTAAAGAGGATCTGAATGCTACCGTTAAATTCATCTATACAACATGGACAGATTGGGATCAGAAGTATAAATTGCTGCTTTCCTCTGGTCAATCGATTGATTTGATCTTCACTGCGGACTGGACACAGTATCAAGCTTACGCTAAAAAAGGAGCTTTTTTGGCTATTGATGATTTGCTGCCGACGGCTGCCCCAGCCCTCCAGCAATTTGTACCGCAGGATATGTGGGATGCAGTTAAGATTAATGGTAAGATTTACACTGTACCTGCCACTTATAAGGAATATGTAACGAATGGTTTTGTTTGGCGTGAGGATCTTCGTAAGAAATACAATCTACCTGAGCCAACAGATCTGGCCAGCTACGAGGCTTATATGGATGGCATCAAGAAAAATGAACCGAAGATGATGCCGTTATCCCCTAACGGTAATGTGAGAGAGAATCTGCATGATCTTTACGCTGCACTTCACGGGATTGTCGGAAGTCCGTTACCTTATGGTATCGGAATCAAGTATAGTGAACCTTCGAAAGCTTATCTATATTGGGGCTCGGAGGAACATAAAGAAGAACTATTGACCATGAAACGCTGGCAGGAAAAGGGGTTAATTCCTAAAAATATATTGAACACGAAGGACACCCTTCAGGGTCCGATTATTGTGGGTAAAGCGGCAACTATCTTCGGAGATAACCCGACTCGCTTCAACGATACACTGATGAAAATGAAAGCGGGCCATCCTGATTGGGAGCTGGGTTACCATCCTTACGGTAATACGATTGGTTACGCCACGCCGGTTCATCCGATCCATAATGGATTCGCCATTCCGAAGAGCAGTAAGAACCCTGAACGTGCATTAGCCTTCTATGAGAAAATGGTTATGGATAAACGTTATAATCAGTTGACGCAATACGGTGTTGAAGGGGAAAATTATAAGGTTGATGCAGAAGGTTATTATGAGCTTATTGGAGACGCTTCTACGAACGGTTTCACTCGTGAAGGGATGAATGGCTGGGCTTGGCGGAACCCGGAATTTATGTTATTCGACAAATCCTATGATGGCGTCAAAGAGATTTTCGATGAGCTTGATAAGATTCAGAAGCCGGATATCTTCACAGGTTTCGCTGAAGATTACACTTCCTATCAGGCTGAAAAAGCGGCACTGGAGCAGGTAGAGAAGCAATACCTGTATCCGCTGCAAGCTGGATTGGTAGAGGATGTAGATGCGGGTCTAGCTACCTTCATGGAGAAGGCTAAGCAAGCCGGCCTTGAGAAAATTCAGGCTGAATATATCAAGCAATGGAATGCTTACGTACAGGAGAAGGGTCTGTAATAAAAAAGAGCAAGGGATGTTCCTTAAGCCATAAAGGCGGGGAGCATCCCTTTTTTGTATTCTAGGAGACTACGAGAAGCGCTGGCGGAATTCCCGCGGAGTGGTTCCCTCAATGCGGACGAAGCTGGAGCTGAAGTAAGGCGCTTGATTGAAGCCGACCTCCTCGGCGATCCGGGCAATCGTGTAACTGGTCTGCATCAGCAATAGCTTACTCTGCTGAATTCGGTAGTGCAGCAGGTAATCCATAGGTGCACAGCCGTATTCCTTTTTCATGCAACGAGCGATATATACAGGATGAAAGTTTAGGTTCACCCCTAGCTGCTGTGCTGTGATGCGCTCACGGAAATGACTGCGCAAATAGGAGGCAGCTTGCTCTGCACATATTTTGGAGGGAGAGGGACGCTCATGGCGGAGAGAGGCAGATAATTGCTGGAGAACCTCTTGGAATAGCAGCTGCTGCTGAAATGGAGTATCGCTCAAATGGGATTTAGGCGCTAGTTGATTCAGCTGCGAGAGCAGTTCTTCCATCTTGGACGGTTGTAGCAGAGAGGTATATTGGGGCAGCTGTAAGGTAAAAGTGCGTATATTAAATTCGTCTGAATGAAGAGGATGCTCCACTCTGGTATGTTCTGTCTCTGGTGTTGAAGCTGTAGCCTCGGAAATATTCCAATCGCCCACTGTCTGAAAATGCAGCCAATAATAAGAGGTGTGTTCCTTGCAGCTGTCCGTACTGAAATGATGGCTATCTGGACGAAGAAGCAGTGCCTGACCTGCACGTACCTGAAAGGTGAGACCTCCTTCATTCATATATAGGCAGCCCTGCTTGACTACAAGCAAGTCAAATACCTTGATATTGTGGCGGCTCATGTGGTAATGCCCTGGTGAGAAGGTGTGCAATCCACTTACGATATAATAGGGCATTGGCGGGACGATAAAATTAATAATGTTCATGGAGAGATCTCCTTTTATGAGGTTGAAATAATGAAATTATTGGTTTGAAATCTGTACCATCACCAAAAGTATATCATCTATAATTTAGTCTGACCTAAAGAAAAAATATGCTGTTTCTTAGGTCTAGTATGCATGTTTGGTTTAAGGGGAGGTTTATTTAGTGAAAAAAGAAAGACAGGGCTTTGGACTATGGGTATTAGCTTGGCCTATATTTATAGAGGTGTTTCTTCAGACCCTGCTAGGTACGGTAGATACACTCATGGTCAGCCGTATTTCAGACGATGCAGTCGCCGTAGTCGGCATTTCCAATCAATTGTTCGGTGCGTTGACCACACTTTTTACCACCTTTGCGGGCGGTGCGGGGATCCTGATCGCGCAAAGAATGGGTTCAAAACGTTTCAGCGAAGCGCGTACGATTGCAATTATGGGCGTATCGGTTAGTCTCATTCTTGGTATTGTCGTGAGTATCATCCTGTTCTTCTATGCGGGTCCAATAGCGGGGATTCTAAATATATCGCCTGAGCTATTATCACTGTCCAATATCTATATCTCGTATGTCGGTGGCGGTCTGTTTTTGGTGGGGATGATTGCTTCCCTTGGAACAGCGATTCGTAATACAGGGAACACCAGAGGACCAATGTACACAGGGGTCATCATAAATGTCATTCACATTATTCTGAACTATACTTTTATATTCGGGATGTTCGGTCTGCCACAGCTAGGGCTTGCGGGAATCGCAATCTCAAGTATTATCAGTAGACTGGTCGGTGTGATCATGCTGTATACCATGTTTAGAGGTTCCTTCGAGATTAAGATTAGACTTAGGGACTTCCGTATATTCAACGGCAAGCTATTCAAGGAAATTATAAGGATTGCTTGGCCTCTAGGGATTAATTCTTCCTGCTGGGTGTTCTCGCAGTTGATTGTCTATTCCTTTCTAGCCGCACTGGGGGCTGAAGCGTTAGCCGCACGGACTTATCTCAATACCTTAGAGTCCTTTTGCTTCACGTTAGGGTATGCAATCGCGCTGGCTGGACAGATACAGATCGCGCATTTGTTCGGGGCAGGGAAGCTGAAAGAGGCTTATCGTAGTGCATATCGCACGCTGTATATCGGCTTGGCTATTGTATCAGCGAACATGTTACTGCTATTTCTTTTCGGCAGGAATCTACTAGGTTATTTTACTTCCGACCCGCGGATTATTGCGATTGGGATTTCCCTACTGGCCCTAAATCTCCTACTGCAACCTTGCAAAATGCTGAATATGGGCATGGGTAATGCGCTGAACGCCATCGGCGATACCCGTTATACGATGTATACTTCCATCGTGTCTATGTCCATTATTGGAGTGGGATGTTCTTACTGGTTTGGAATCAGCTTAGGCTGGGGGCTCACAGGGATCTACTGCTGTATGATTGCTGATGAATTTGTGCGGGGGATGCTTGTTCTAATGCGCTGGAGAGGGAGGAAAGTTATCCGTCAGGCGGATATCGGTTTGAGTGAAGGGAATGCCTCACTACATGGAGCCGGGAAAAGAAGTACTTCGTTAACTATATGAGCGGGACTCTATAAGCCGACCATGGTGGGCAATGGAGTGTAATGATGTCTTTTTGCACCAATAGCAATAGTGTCTCTGGGGTCCGATAGTTGCCCAAAAGAGCCGTTTTTTCGAAAATAGCGACTCTGGAGTCCAATAGAAAGTTTGAGAACTGCAAGTAACATCGAGCGACAACAAACATCAAGCATTCCAAGCACCACTGAGCACCCTAAGCGCGCCAAGCACCAATTCCCATCTGCTGCGCAATCGCCCACCGAGCTGTGGGTGTTGGGTGATGTTTTTGGAGAGAGGCTACCCATGAGTAAATAATTACTTAGGGGTTAGCCTCTTTTTTGTGCGAGTATAAAATTTAAGTTTGATGGTTCTGAAATTTGATTATTCATTCATATAGAATTTGATTCTATGATATAAATGAGTTAGCCTTTAGAGCATGGGTACCTGTTTTATGAATACATACTACTGAAGGGTTTGAGGAAAATGCCGTTAAAATGGAGAGGCTTGACGATCCTAACACTGCTCTTAATGATGATACTAATATCGGGATGTTCTAATGGTACCGTTCACGTCACGGTGAATAAGAATCAAAGCGTAGATTTAGCAATGAATGTGAAATTGGATTCCCGAACAGAAGCATTGATCAACGATAAAATGGAGAAGAGTCTGACAGACAAATTGAAGGAGGAAGGGATTCAGCTAGAAAAACGACAAGAAGGTAAGTCTACAGTCTATGAAATCCAGAAAAATTACGCTTCATTTGAGGATATAGGTTCAACCTCTATGGGGCTGGATATTGTGGATCTACAGCTCGTTACTAAAAAGAATTTGTTATATACCACATATGATGTTGAGGCACAGCCTCAATTTAATAGTTATATGGATACCATCATGGATAACATGGGGACATTGAGTTTATCAAAGCCGATTATTCGGGCGGTGCTGAAAAACTTGGCATTTGATTTTAAATTAACGTTGCCAATAGACCTAATTGGTGATAATAATGCAGCCGTTGATGAAGGCAGAACACTTACCTGGAATGTTACCCTGGGGGATACGGAGCCGATCAAAATGCAGCTTTATGTGCCAAATGTATGGAATATAGTGATCGTGTTAATCATCCTAGTGGTGGTAATCATTGCTGCGATTCTATTTTTCGTCAGAAAAAGAAAACACCGCAAAGTAAATCGTGCTTAAGTAGTTCGAGATATGTATTGAAAGTGCCGGGAAGCCATGCTGCTTTACCGGCATTCTTTACTTTATAGCAGGTGTAGAATTATAATTAGTACCAAGTACTAATATCAGATACTAAATGAAGAGGTGATTGGAATGACAGGTGCAAAAATTACAGCTATCGGAACTTATGTCCCGGCTAAAAGACTGACCAATGCCGATCTTGAGCAGATGGTGGATACTGATAATGAGTGGATTGTGGGGCGGACTGGAATTCGTGAACGCAGAATTAGTCGGCAGGATGAATACACAAGCGATTTATGTGTAGCCGCAGTACAGGATCTAATGAAACGTTATGGAAAAAGCGTTGAGGATGTGGATATGGTCCTAGTAGCTACTAGTACACCTGATTTTTCCTTTCCCTCAGTAGCTTCTTTGATTCAAGATCGCTTAAATATTCCGCAGACTGCTGGAGCTATGGATTTGAGTGCAGCCTGTGCGGGTTTTGTATATGCACTTCATACAGCTCATAGCTATGTTGCTTCAGGGATGCACCGTAAGGTTCTAGTGATTGGTGCGGATACGATCTCCAAGATTACAGATTATACTGATCGCAGTACATGTATCCTTTTTGGTGATGGGGCCGGTGCAGTGCTTGTGGAGAGTGATAAGCAATCGACGGGATTTTTAGGCTTTCAGCTAGCTAGTGATGGCAGCGGCGCGCATCATGTGTATCGCACGGGTCTAGCCCATACGGTGAATAATATTGAACTGGTAGATACACAGATGCTCGTACAGAACGGACGCGAGGTATTTCGTTGGGCGGTCAGAACCGTTCCTCTCGGTGTACAGCAGCTTCTTGAAAAAGCAGAAGTGGGTCTGGAGCAAGTCGATTGGTTTATTCCACACAGCGCAAATATGAGAATGATTGAGCCGATTTGCGAGCGTATGAACTATCCGATGGAGCAAGTGCTGCATAGTCTTGTGAATTTTGGCAATACTTCTGCCGCAACAATTCCCTTAGCTCTTGATTTGGGCATTCGTGAAGGCAAAGTAAAGAACGGGCACAAGATTCTGATGTATGGCTTTGGTGCGGGGCTGACGCAGGCCGGTCAACTGGTAGAGCTGAACTTGGATGAGCAAGTAGGGGAGCCAACTTTATTGTGAGTTGTTCAGGTAAACATAAATAATAAAACTTTGTTAAAGCAACGACCGTTTCTCGGTATTTTTTCGAGGAACGGTCGTTTTTGTTTCATTACTAAAAGTATTCTTGGGCATATATTATGCATGTATTAGGCTACTGTTGTGATCATATTCGGCTAATGATATGCAGATGTTATTCATTTATTAGGCATCTTTTGGGATTGAGTTAGACGTTTTGACCCATATCACAGCCTTTGGATGCATCTTTTGAAGTTTACAGATATTTAATGCTAGGCAAATAATCCATACCTACAATAAAAACAGCAGACCCCAGTCTACCAAAAAAATAGTATGGGATGTACTTTGAATAGGATGAAGAAAGGAGGAGTTATCGAATATATCCGAGATAAGGGTAGTTAGCTCATCTGTTGATGGAGAGTTTTCATGTGATTCAAAACTATAAAATAATGCTTGGGAGAGATGATTTTGTTCAGAAAAGGTAGGAAATTTGTTGCATTATTACTGGCACTCACAGTGATTTGTTCTACGATGCCGAATATCACCCCTGTGTTTGCAGCTGAAGAATCTGAGATTCTATCTGTAGATCAACCAACGACTTCTGTACCCACCGGCCGATATGAAGAAGCACAGACGATCCACCTCACAACTGCAACGCAGAATGCTGACATTTACTATACACTCGACGGCACGCTTCCGGATGTTCATAGTTTGAAATATAACGGGCCGATCTCGATCTCCAAAACAACGAATTTGTCAGCCATTGCGATCAAAAATGGTGTGGCAAGTAAAGGAGTAACCTTCTCTTATATCATCAAGACCAAAGAAAAGCCATTGCTCCAGTTTGTAGCGATGTCAGACGTACATGTGGGCTCACATGCTTCAGCAGATGCACGTTATACCCAATTCTTTGATACGATAGGGTCGATTTTCCCGAACCCGGATGCGATACTCGTCGTTGGCGATATGATTAATGATAATGGGAACGACAAGCCTAATGACCATGTGATGGTTCGGGAAATTTTTGAGCAAAATTTAGCTAGAAAGCAGTGGAATAACACCCAGATCCGAATGGCTATAGGTAACCACGATTCCACCGTTGCTAAAGTCAACGAACATTATCCCACGGACTGGTTCACAAGCCAGCCGAATGGCTATTATGAATCTGAAATCGGTGGCTATCATTTCTTATTTTTAAACGGGAACAACTACAACTCAGATACAGGTCAGCGTAATTGGCTAAAGGGTAGACTTGCAGAGCTTACAGCTGAGCCGAAGAATCAGAATACCCCCATCTTCGTGAATGTGCACCAACCTATATCGAATACGGTAATGGATGGGCAACAGGCATCGAATCCTAATCTTTATACGGATCTCAAAGACTATCCTCAAGTGATTACCTTCTCCGGACATTCCCATCTGAATATTAGTGATGATCGCTCCATTTACCAGAAGGATTTCACTTCAGTTAACCTTGGCTCCATGTCTTACATTGAATCCGATCGTGGTTACTCCCAAGTGACTAAGAAGGGACTTGAAGGACGTTTTGAATTTCCTGTCAGTCAGGCCGACTTCGTTGAGGTATATGCGGATCGGGTTGAAGTGGATCGGATTGCGTTTAACGCAGATCCTGGAGATATCTACACAGACGGTAAGTGGACGGCTGAGCCGCAGCCTCCATTCAACAGTGCGGGTACAGTTGCTGGAGATAAGTGGGTCATTCAGCTAAAAGGCTCGACGAATGAAGCTATTAAGAGCAATTTCAAGTACACGACGGCTAACCGTAATAAGGTTGCTCCTGTATTCAATAGTGAGCTCGACATAACGAATCAGGATACGGTACCTTTACTTTCCTTTAAGCAAGCGAAAGATGATCAATCTATGCATCATTATGAAATCAATGTCATCGATAAAAGGTCCGGAGTTAGCAGCAAATCTGTGAATGTATTCTCTGACTATTACTTTTCCCCGATTCCGAATGCAATGAATATTCCACTCGAAGGACTTGCGCCTCAAACTTCATACATTGTTCAAGTGACAGCTGTTGATGCCTACGGGAATCGCTCTGCAACTCTTGAGCAATCGTTCACAGCCGGCAATGAAGCACCTGAACTGACGCCAATTGATCCATCGACCATGTGGAAGGATCTAGTGGTCGATATGAAATTGGATGGAAACCTATCCGATGAAGCTAAAGACGTGACAGGGCTTGCAAGTCTAGCAGGCAATGTAACGTATGTCGATGGTAAATCCAATAAAGCTGCGCTCATTGCAGCGGGCAATAGTAATTATATTGATTTGGGCAAGCGTGATGATTTGAAATTCGGAGCAGGAAGCTTCACCGTGTCTTTCTGGCACAAAGGCAATCTTTCCGGGGATCAGACTCTCCTCTCCAATAAAAACTGGAATAGTGGCGGTAACCTAGGCTGGTATATTGGACCTGCCTCCACCAATGGTATGACCTTAAATATCAGTGATGGAACGAAAAGAGCGGATATTACAGCATCAAGTGTAGGAACGGAGTGGCATCTCTTTACCATTACAGCGGACAGAACAAACAACTTAGCAAAAGTTTATGTAGATGGGACGGAGAAAGCATCGGGGAGTATTGCCTCGCTTGGTACTCAAAGTGTAGATACAACCTTTAACACGCTGATTGGTGTGGATGGCAACAAAGGAAATGGCGGAGCAACGATTACCATAGATGATCTGAGAATCTGGAAGAGATCGCTCACAGCTACGGAAAACAAAGCATTGTCGGATTCCTATAAGGGTGTTCAGCTCTTTACCTTTGAACAGCTCACCACATTAATTCATGACGCTGCATCCTTCCAAAAGAACAGCGATAAAGTCAGTGGTGTATCTTACCCGAAAGACCAGCTGGACGAGCTTGCGAACCAACTTCAGAAAGCCAGACAACTGACGGCAAGTAATAGCGCAACCGAAATTGACCTTGCTTATGTCGAGCTTCAGTGGGTCTATAAAAAAATACAACAGGCAGCAATATATTCCTTTATTCCTAAGAACGCATTCACTATCAACTCCTTTAGTTCTTATGCGGACAATGAAAATGCCAATGCTGCGAACATCCTAGATAACGATACCGCTACGATTTGGCATTCCAAATGGCAGGAGCCTGCAGCCTCATTTCCACATTGGGTGATTATCGACATGAAGGGTAGTAAGAACTTAACTGGTATTGGGCGCACTAGCCGCTTAAGTCAGACGGCTCTGGAATTTCCAAAGGATTTTGAACTCTACGCCTCGGATCAATTATCGGATTTGACCGATCCGGCGTACTTGAGCAATCCGGCGAATAAAGCGATCGGCACATTCCAGAAAACCTGGAAAGGCACGAGCTATCAAGACTTCAATATTTTGGATAAAGCGATACAAGGTAGATATGTGAAATTTGTTGTCACGAGCACCTATAACCCAACCGCTTTATTCACCAGTATGAGTGAAATCGATTTTACTGGTAGCTCAGTGCTCTCTGCGGATACACTTCTACAGATGTCCTTCGAGAATAATTTGGAGGATCAATCTGTAAATGCTATACCGGCAACACCGGTTAAAGATCCACAGTTCGTGAAAGGTCGCGTCGGACAAGCCTTGAGTATCGATTCCAAGAGCTCAGCGCTGCAATATGTTGATCTTGGCAAGCCAACAAGTCTGCAATTCGGTAAGGACAAGAACTTCTCGTTCGCATTTTGGGTTAAATCGCCTTCTGTCTCAGGAGACCCTGCGATTCTATCCAACAAAAATTGGGATTCCGGTGCAAATGCAGGTTATGCCTTAGCGCTGAAGGGAAGTGCACTCCAATGGAACTTTAATACATCCGGCGAATCGCGTGCAGATGCCCAAATTCCAAATGTTGTAGATGGCACCTGGCATCATATCGCCATATCGCATGATCGTGTTTCAGGGCGAGTTGATTTTTATAAAGATGGTGTTCCTGTAAATGTGACCAAAGTTAATGGCACGAACTATCAGGGTATAGCAAGCACCATGACCATTGCAGGTCGAACGGGTACGCTGGATACAGGATTGTCAACCATGATCGGAAATGATGGTACAGGCAATTACAGCAATGCGCTGCAAGTACAGCTTGATGAGCTTCATATGTATGGAAGAACATTAACCGCGCAGGAAGTTTCTGATATGTATAACAGTGCTCCGCCGCTTGCTTCCATTGAGGATTTTTCAGGTTCATTAAATCTGATCGGAGCTAAGCACACGGTTCAAGGTACGCAATTCCGATATAATCTAGATTTGCGTACACCTGATATGACGACTAAAGTGGACAAAGCTGTCGTTGAGATAGCTTATGATCCAGAACATTTCGAATTTGTCAGCGCATCTCGCGCAACCAAGACAGACGCCTCGACCCCTGGTATCGTTAGACTAGAACTTCCAGGAGGTAATGTCTATAACATCGAGAATCCGCTGGAGTATGCAAAGTCCAGAATCTCGGAGCTCAAATTCAATACGCTTGGTGCTTCCGGCCAAGGCATCATTGAAGTTAAGCATGCGGATTTCTATACTGGATCAACAAAACTAACGATTAAGGCATTTGATTCGGCGCCTGCCGTTATTCAGATCCATGCTAAAGCTTCCGAAGATCTTAATGCAGATGGTTATGTTACGATAGGTGACCTTGCACTTGCGAAAGGCATTTCGGATGAAGAGCTGGCAGATATGGCAGCCCAAGCCCAATACCAGCCCTATAAACGTGTAGTTGTCATCGGGATTGATGGTGGGGGTGTAGCGGTCTCCAAGGATGCGCCTTATTGGGAGACGCCTAGCTCCAAGAAAGAAAAGGTAGGTGATCGCCTGCAAATTCCAGCCATTCGGAACATTATCGAGCATGGAGCTATTAGCTATACGGCTAAAACTACTTTACCTTCCAGCTCATCTCCAAACTGGGGTTCGATGATTAATGGTGTTGGTTATGAAAAGCATGGTCTATATAATGACGATACCGCAGCCTACACATACAGTGAATCATGGGACTACCCAACGGTATTCAAAAAAATTAGGGAGGCATTGCCTGCTACTAAACAAACGGTATTCTCCACCTGGAGCAACATCGTTCAGGGGCATATTGAACCTTCTGTTGGTGTCGAAGGTTATTCCCTAGGAGATGAAGCTGATGTAGCGGCGTTCACGCAATACGCTGCTAGCGGCAAAGCGAAAGATACCTCGTTAATTTTCTTCCAATTGGATGATATGGATGGGGCGGGCCATGGTGATGGATTCTATACGAAGTCGTATTATGAGCAAATAAAGAAGACGGATAAGAACATCCAGACCATCTATGATGCTTTAAAGAACAATCATTTGTTGGAAGACACGCTCATCCTCATGCTGCCTGACCATGGTGGGGGTAAAGAGAATGCAGACGGAACTTTGGGCATGGCAACAAGTCATGGGCAAGATGAGCCCCTTGCCACCACAATCTTCTTCGCGGCGAATGGTAGAACAGTAGCCACCGAAGACGGGAAGGAAAAATTATTGCAAGGTGGGAATACAAGAGACTTGGCTGCAACAGTTCTAACTGCACTTGGCCTGAACCCATCCATTGGAGATTCTCATGTCATTGACGGTATGTTCATACCTCAAACCGAACAACAATCGGGTGCTGCGGACTTGCGATTCACAAAATTAGTTGATGCTGCTACACAAAAGGTTAACGGTTATGAAGTATCAATCAACAATGCGACTTCAGATGTGACAGCCATCGATTTGAATGTAGACTCCAGCAGTCTCATCTTCTCATCGATTGAACCGGCTCAACCTGGCGTTAAGATTGTGCGCAAAGAGACGGTTAATGGAATGACAAGAATCATTCTAACCTCAACGAATGGCATTCAAGCAGATGCTCCGATTCTTAAGCTACGAGTATCACCACAAGAAAAGGCTACTGCTGTACAAATTACGCAAGCGATGATTGCAGATGCGAAAGGGCATGAAACGATGCCGAATTTGACCACTGCAACTAAAGAAGTACAGATCTCTCAGGCAACACTAGTAGATCTTCAGGTAAACGGTCAATCGTTGATCGGCTTCACACCGGATCAAATGAACTATGCGATTCGTGTACCGAATAATGTTTCGGTCGCAGAGGTCACTTATAAGGTAGCAGATCCTTTACTAAGCGTTCATGTCATAGGTGGTAAATCTCTGCAAGTAGGCGAGAATCTGGTGGAAGTGCATGTCCAAGCTCCAGACGGCAGCTCGAATGTGTATACCATTATCGTCATCCGTGAGTCAGAATCCTTACCTAACCAAATTCTGCTGTCCGATCTACGAATGAATGGGGAAACTCTACCAGCTTTTGCACCTAGTACGTTGAACTATAACGTAACGGTTCCCTATAGTACGTCGGTAACGGATATTACCTATACGGCATACGATCCGACTAGCGTAGTTAAGATTACGGGTAGTGGAGCCCTTGAGGTTGGTAGGAACGTCGTGAAGGTTACCGTGACAGCTCAAGACGGATTACAAAATATTTATACGATCATCATTACGCGTCAGCCTGAAGCGGAGTCTTCAAGCAATGCAGATCTGGTAGATCTTCGCGTTAATGGAACTACGATTCATGGATTTGCCTCTGGGCAATACAACTACGAACTGACTGTACCTTACTCGACAACCGTTACGCGAGTAACCTATACAGCAGCGGATCCTATGGCTACTGTATCGATAACAGGCAGTGGAGATTTACATGTCGGCACTAATATGATCACCGTAACTGTGACAGCTCAAGATGGAACCAAACAGATTTACACTATTTCTGTTATGCGCGAAAATGATACCTCGACAACACCACCAACGGGTGGGGGGAACCCAGGATCAAGCGTTACGCCGCCAGTGGTGGTGAAGCCGGAGCTGCCTGCAGGGGTGGTTGTTATCCCAGATGAACTCTTAACGAAGAGTGCTGAAGGAAACATCATTTTGCAGCTTCAAGCGGATAAGAATCAAGTTATGATTCCGATCGATCAACTCGATCAGATCGGCAATAGGGATCTAGAGATTCAAGTGAATGGGGTTCGTGCCGTTATGTCCTCCAAAGTATTGAATGAGCTTCGTAAGCTTCTGCCATCAACTGCGAAGACAGCAACAATACTTTTGAGGATGGAAGCCATTCAATCGAATCAACTTACAATAACTCCACCGTATTCACGGGTTAGTGACATCATGGACTTCTCATTAATCATGTCAGATGAGTCTGGTAATAAATATTCACTGAAGCAATTCCCAGTACCCGTGAAGATAACACTACCGATTCTAAATGGAACCAATCCAGCTCTAGCGGGTATTTATCGTATTGAGGAAAATGGCAGCTTTACCTATCTAGGGGGGACGATGAATCCGTCCAAAACCAGTCTTACCGTAGATTTGAATCATTTTAGCCAATACGTTGTTCTTTCGTTCCAAAACAGCTATCGAGATGTACCTGAAAGTCACTGGGCATACAAGACTATTCAGGAACTATCTGCTAAACAAATTGTGAAGGGACAATCTGACTCTATGTTTAACCCATCGGGTTCCATCACAAGAGCAGAATATGCAGCTCTCCTCAGCAGAGCGCTTTCCTTAACTGCGAGTCGTCCGACTTCATTCCAAGATGTAGTCGCTGGATCGTGGTACGAAGAGGCGGTCAATGCAACCTTTGAAGCAGGTATTATTCAAGGCGTATCCGAGGATCGTTTTAACCCGAATCAACAGATTACCCGCGAGGAAATGGCAGCTATGCTGGTAAGAGCCTATGCATATCGTACGGGCGTTAAGCCGGAAGCAAGCTCATTCCATGCGACTAATGACAGCTCTAAAGTTAGTTCTTGGGCAGTAACCTATGTACAAGGTGCGCTAGAAGCTAAGCTTCTGACGGGTCATCAGGATGGTAACTTCCTTCCGCAATCGATGACAACCCGTGCCGAGGCAGCTCATAGTATTTCAAATCTACTTACGAAATTCTAAAATGAAATTGTAAGTTCCCTACATGAAAAATCCCCTCAAGTTAGACAATGCCTTAGACATCTTATCGAGGTCTGAGACGTTGTAAACTTTGAGGGGATTTATTCATGTTATACCTTAAAATTTCAATTGGCTTCCGCAGGACTCGCGCACAACAAGCACTGGCTCCACAACAAATGAACCGCCACCTGACTGATTGTTAATCAAGTCATAGAGCATATGGGCAGCGAGGATACCAAGGCGTTGTTTGTTTTGACGGATGGTAGACAGTCTTGGTGTAGTATATTTGCAGGCTTCGATGTCATCACAGCCGATGATGGCGATATCCTCAGGGACCCGGAGGTCATGTTCTTTTAATGCACGGATGGCTCCTAAAGCCAGCAAATCAGAGGCAGCAAAAATGGCCTTTGGTAAACTGCCGCTTTGAATTAATTGTTGCATAGCCGTATACCCGCTGGACTCAAAGAAATCATCGCCATGTACAAACCAACGCCGGTTCAAAGGGAGACCGAAACTTTCGATAGCTTTGGTATATCCTGCTTCCCGTAGATTGGATATTTCTGAATCCGCGGCACTTCCTATAAAACCAAGCTCCCTATAACCAAGAAGGTAAAAATGCTCTACGACCTTAGAGGATATTTGGAAGTTATCTGACATAACAAAGCCTGACTTTTTCCCTTTTAGTTCGAGATCTACCCCGATACAAGGGATACTGCTCATGTCCAGATCGTGGATCGTTGGCTCCATCTTCTGTCCAGATATAATGACACAGCCATCCACATTAAAATGAACAGCGCGCGCGAAGTAATCTCCGCTGCTAATAAATTTTTCGTTAGAAAAGAAGATGAGATCGTATCCCAGTACACCCATCTGTTTCTTGAAGGAGTTTAATACCTCAACGAAAAAAGGGTGCGTAAATTCTACATTAAGCTCACCCGCAAAAATCACACCGATCAGATTTGATTTTTTGGTTGCAAGTGTCTTGGCGGAGTTGGATGGTGAATATCCAGTTTGCTCGATGATCTCTAGGACTCTTTTCTTGGTCTTTTCCGAAACATCGCTGTAATTATTCATAATTTTCGAAACGGTCGAGACAGAAACGCCTGCCATTTCGGCAATCATTTTGATATTCATATGTAGTATAAGCCACCCTCCGCTTAATAGTTGGAATATGGGGGAAAGACTGTAGTAGAACGGTTATTTATGAGTTTTTTTGAATGGAGTGAAGAGTAAAACAGTTGTTTTAAGTCTATTCTTATTACCGAAACAAGTCAAACGGATATTTTAATACTGAGATATATTCCGAAAAAAAATAATGTAAAAAAATTCAAAATTATATCTTTACAAATATGGAAATTTAAGCAACAATAACATTGTCGAAACCGATTTCGATTCTTCGCTTGAATTACGAATATTACGAAATTCGAGGAGTGATGTTTAGGATGAAGAGGAATTTCACGGCAGCAATAGCTGCTATGCTCCTTGTCACCGGGCTGCTATCACCGGTTGGGAGCATGAATGCTTCAACGGCAGAGCCATTAAAGGGAAACTCACCTGATTCAGCGGCAACGAAAGTGGAAAATGAAACAATCGATGTATTGAAAGCGTTTACGGATGTATCTCCAAGCCATTGGGCTGCAGGTCCATTACAGCGTTGGAGCGCAAATGGGATTATTAGTGGATATGACGATGGGTCGTTTCGACCGGGTAAGGAAGTCACAAAGGCAGAGTTCGCGGCTATTATGAATCGTATATTTAATTATCAGGAGCAATCGGATAAGCTTCCAGCGGATGTGCTGGCTACAGACTGGTATAAGAGTGATATTGCCAAAGGGATTACAGCTGGATATTTAAGCAGTGATAAGAATAACAATATTTATCCTTCACATGCGCTTTCGCGTGCTGAGGCGGCACTATCCTTGGAGAAAGTGTTTCGTTTCAATACGGACAAAAGTAGCACAGTAGCATTCACTGATTTGAACGGAGTCAGTGATGAAACTGCGAAAGCGATAGCAGCCCTATCGAGTGCTGGCTTTATTAAAGGTTATCCTGGAGGTTTGTTTAAGCCTGAGGGCGGAATTACACGTGGAGAGCTTGCTCAGCTTGCTGATCGAATGGTTTCGGGACTCATCTTAAAATCTGGAGAGACTTCGCTTGGAACAGTAAAGGGCAATGTAATCATTAATCATACCGATGTGGTTCTTAAAGATACTGTCATCCAAGGCAATCTTTATTTAACGGAGGGGATTGCCGAAGGGAATGCGAAGCTTGAAGGTGTAAAGGTAACAGGGACTACGTTTGTACGAGGTGGCGGTGAGCAGAGTATTGGCTTACACAATACTTCTCTTGGGCCGCTTCAAGTAGCCAAACTTAACGGGAAGGTTCGAATTTATGCCAGCGGTTCAACAGCTGTGGGTACTGTGCAGCTGCAATCCGGAGCTATCTTGGAAGAGAGTAGCGATCTTACGGGAGCAGGCTTTGGGGATGTTGAGATGAACGTCGTTCCTCATATTATCTCACTTCGAGGGATATTTGCAGCGGTTCGCTCGGCAGACTCAGCAGTCAGCGGTTCTTTGCTAAGAATCTCAGGAACTGTTGCCAGTCTTACGGTGGGCAGCTCAACGCAATTGACTCTGGAGAACAATGCACAGGTGGCCGCGTTAATCCTGACTGCGAGCGCTGGAGGCACAGCGATTCAAGGCAGCGGAAGCGTAACCTCAATAGATAACAAAGCCGATGGAGTAACGATTGGCGGCTCGCCATTAAAGAAAGGAAACACTAGTAAAACGACACTGCCAGTAGCAACTTCAGCCTCAAGCAGTTCTGGTAATGTTGGTCCAACACCAACCAACGATCCATGGACGCTGGTTTGGGGAGATGAATTCAATGAAGGGACCATTGATCCTACGAAATGGACCTATGACCTTGGAGATGGTTCGCAATTTAACAATCCAGGTTGGGGCAACAACGAGAAGCAATGGTATACAAGTGATGAGAAGAACGCAAAGATACAGGATGGTAATCTAGTGATTACCGCGCGTAAAGAAGCAGCAAGTGGCAAGGAGTACACTTCTTCGCGACTTAAAACGAAAGGTCTGTTTAGTAAGAAATATGGGAAATTCGAGATTCGGGCTAAAGCGCCTACCGGAAAAGGGTACTGGCCAGCGATCTGGATGCTGCCGGAGAACTACGAGTACGGAAATTGGGCTTCCTCTGGTGAGCTTGATATTATGGAGGGCTGGGGCAGCCGTCCTAATACAGTAGCGGGTACCATTCATTACGGCGGCGAATGGCCTAACAATGTATACTCTGGCAAAGAGTACGTGTTCCCGGAAGGCTCCACGATAGAACAATTCCATACGTACTCCATTGAGTGGGAGCCGGGAGAAATTCGCTGGTATGTAGATGGTGAGCTGTTCTTGACTAAAAATGACTGGTACAGCATCAGCAATGGACAGCCTGCGAATAATGCTTATCCAGCACCGTTCAATCAGGAGTTCCACCTGCTGTTAAATCTGGCTGTTGGCGGCAACTTTGATGGTGATCCAACACCAGAAACCGTGTTTCCAAAATCGATGCAGGTTGATTATGTCAGAGTCTATGAACTGACAGGCCGTGAGTATCGTGAGCCGGTACCAGTTACGCTGGATAAGGAGCCTTACTTGGAAGGCTCAAAGCTAGCACTTCCTGACGGAAACCTTGTCTATAACAACAACTTCACGGAGCAGGTTCCGGGAGATGATGGAATGGGCATACCGAATACTTCACACTGGGTTTTGTTTAAAGAACCAGGAGCTGATGCTACAGTTTCCACTGTACCGATTGGGGGACACAACTTCCTAAAGGTAAATATCAGTAATGCTGGAGGCAATGCCTATTCCGTTCAACCTCAAGCGATCGTATCCGTTGCAAAAGGTAGATTCTATAAGCTCAGCTTCGATGCGAAAACAGATGTGTCACGTAATATTAGCGTTAAATTAACGGGGGGAGAATCACGTGGCTTTGCGGCTTATTCTCCAGCACTTAAGGCAGAGCTGACTTCCGAGATGTCCCATTACGAAACGATGTTTCAAATGAAGGATAACTCAGATATTGCAGCACGGATAGAGTTCAATATGGGAACTAACGCTTCACCAGCTTGGTTAGGTAATGTCCGTCTGGAAGAGATAGATAGTATTCCTTTTGATCATGATGGAATAAAGACACCGCTCGGTAGCGGTAATCATCTGTACAATGGCACTTTTGATCTTGGTGAGCCCAATCGGATGAGCTATTGGCACGTAGAAACAGCCAATGATACAACGACCACTGCCAATGTAGATGATACAGGAAAGCTGAATCTGCAGATTGGCGGCAGCGAAAGTGGCGAAGTTCGATTGCTTCAGAAGGGAATTCAGCTCATACAGGGCCAAGATTATGAGCTTACCTTTAATGCTGCAGTATCCTCTGCACGTACTGCCATAGTTCAGCTTCTTGGAAAAGACGGCAGCGTACATGCGCAGCAGTCAGTTAATTTAGCCCAAGGTGAACAAGAAATAAAAGCAGTCTTCACCAACCTTGCAGGTACAACCGATCATGAGGGACAATTCGTGTTACTTCTGAACGGTGCTGCCGATACAGTCATCTTGGATAACTTCAAGTTGCTGCGCACGAGCTTTTATTATGATCCATCACTTGTCTACTACCCGCTGGTGAATGGTGAATTCAACACTGAATTTCATGCCTGGGATCGGCTGTTGACGGAGCAGGGCGGACAGAGCACTGCTACTGCTACAGATGGAACAGCGAAGTTTAACATTACGAATACGGGTAGCCAGCCATATTCCGTGATGTTGTTTCAAAATAACTTGAAAGCTGCAAGCGGGATAGATTATGTGCTGGAGTTTGATGCCAGTTCAACCATTGCCCGAAAAATCGGTGTGAATGTTGAAAATGCGTCTTATCAGGCTTCGTTCACAAATATTGTAGAGATTACACCAACAACTAATCATTACAAATATGAATTCCGTCAAGGTAGCAAGGACACCCTGTCTCTAAAATTCCTGCTTGGTAAAGTGGAGGGTGTTAGTATTGCCCAAAGCCATGATATTATCATCGATAACGTGAAATTTGAAATCAAAAATGCACCGGCCAAACCGCAGGAATTACTAAGCGATAGCAGCAATAACAGAGTTTCGCAGCCGATTGTGCTAACCTTCATAGATCATGAGGATTGGAGAAAGAAAATCGTTGCAGTGAAGGTTAATGGTATAATTCTTGAAACCGAACAGTACACCATTCAGCCTGGAAAAATTACAATCGATTCGGCAGTATTTCCATCCGAGGGCAGCTATACAATCACTGTAGAAGCTGACCACTACGCAAATGGATATGTGCTTCAGACGATACTTGCTAACGATAACAATCTAGTCATAAATGGCTCGTTCGGCAGTGGGAAGACAGGGTGGTCTACATGGTCTGGAGAAGGTGGTATTTCTGCGTTTGATGTGAAGGATGGCGTGGCAGAAATTTTGATTACGTCAGCAGGATGGGAGGCGTGGCATACACAATTTTACCAAGAGGGTATCCCACTGGAAGGCGGAAAAACGTATGAGGTGAGCTTTAAGGCGAAATCAACGGTTCCGCGGCAGATCATCCTAGAATACTCCAATACTTCTGCAGCTTCCGCTCAAGCTAAGTTTGATATTACTGCCGATTGGGCAACGTATGGCGCACAATTTATGGTGTCCAACAGCAATCCGCTGAAGCTGAATTATCTGATCGGCAAATCGCTGGGCACTGATCCTACGGCTAACAGTACGCCACATACGATTTCTTTTGACGATATTGTGGTCCGGGAGGTACAAGGTGGTCCGCCAGTGAACCCACCAAGCGGTACGCTGGATAATGGAACCTTTGATGTGGATTCCAAGGGGTGGAGCCAGTATTTTGATGGAATTGGATCTGCTGCTGTAAAAGATGGGGAATTTGTGATAGACCTGACGGGCACAGGGCAAGCTGCCTACAGCGCACAAGTGGATTACGAAAACTTGAAGCTTGTTCAGGGAAAGACGTACACCTTGAAGTTTAAGGCCCGTTCTACGGTAAACCGTAATATTCAGGTAGCTGTGGAGCATAAAGGCGGGGACTACAACAAATATATGGAAGCTGAGCTTATAGCTTTGACCCAGAGTATGAAAGAATTCAGCTACACATTTACCATGAACGGTGCGACAGACGCAGGGGCTCATTTGGTATTTTTACTAGGGCTTATTGATGGAAACAGTACGGAGACGAATAATGAAATTAGTGCGGGCAGCACGATTTATTTGGATGATGTAAGCTTAATCGAAAGTTAAACGAAAAAAACGGCAGTGTTTTCCTTTTTACAGGAGCACTGTCGTTTTTTGTTTTGGAATTAAGATTCTTCTTTAGGGATAAATTCGAAGATCTTACCATTCTCAAAGGATTCTATTAATTTTAGCAACCAGCGGTAGTAATTAATGGATTCGGTAATCTTCTCTTCATCTGTATTTAAGAGCTGCATAAGTTTACTATCGTCACTATACTCTTTTTTCATATCGTTAATTTCTGCAAGTGATTTCGCTAGTGAAATCATATTTCCTTCGACGGCTTTTCTCCATTTAATAGAGAAGTAATCACTGAAGTTCTGATGCCAGTCAGGCACAGTGGTAAACAGGTCTTTGCGAGTCCCTCTCCCCCAAACTTTATCGATCATTTTCAGATCTAGGAGGGTACGGACTCCCGTACTCATGGACGTTTTGCTCATTCCCATTGTTTTGCTAAGCTCGTCCAGTGTCACTGGACCTTGATTGAAATACATATAACCGTATAAATGCCCAATGGATAAAGTGATGCCGTATAGGTCCATATTTTTACCGATAGAGTCTATCACGCGTTCACGGGCCTTACTAATCTTCTCTATTTGTTCGGGTGTTAACCCTTCTAAATCGTTCATGATGTCCCTCCTGAGGAATAGGTCGATAGACTGCTGCAACCTTATACAATGTATTGTAATCAAATCCCCCTCCATAAGTAAAGAAATCATGAAGAAAGGAATTTGGTGTAAAACAGAGTATTCTATACATAAAGTACGTAAAGTTAAAACTGTACACTAAATTTTATCCGTATATGGTGTTTGCATGAATTTTCAATAGTCCGGTACACTACTATAAGTGAACTAAACCCGGATATATTTTCGGGAGAAGGAGGACGGCATGGCTATTATAGAGGTGAAAAAGCTAACCAAAGTATTCGGTCATGATGCGGGAAAGGCGATTCCATTATTAGAGCAAGGGTGGTCAAAGGAAAAGATCGCTCAGGAATTAAAGTTGACGGTCGGAGTCAACAAAGCCGAATTCAGCATTGAAGAAGGAGAAATATTCGTAATTATGGGATTGTCCGGCAGCGGTAAGTCAACGTTGGTTCGTTTGTTGAACCGTTTGATTGAGCCTACAGGGGGACAAGTCCTTTTTAAAGGAAAAGACGTCGTTAAAATGAACCCGGAGGAGCTTCGGCAATTTCGGCGCAAGAACATCGGCATGGTGTTTCAGAAGTTCGCATTGTTTCCACACCGAACGGTATTGGAGAATGCGGAATACGGACTTGAGGTTCAGGGCGTAGATAAAAAGAAGAGAACTGAACGGGCCATGGAGGCATTGCATCTAGTGGGTCTAAAGGGATGGGAGAACCATCGCCCGGATCAACTCAGCGGAGGGATGCAGCAGCGTGTAGGACTAGCAAGAGGACTTGCTAATGACCCAGATATCCTGCTCATGGACGAAGCTTTTAGTGCACTAGATCCGCTGATCCGTAAAGACATGCAGCAGGAGCTGCTGGAATTGCAGTCCAGAGTGAAGAAGACGATTGTGTTCATCACTCATGATCTAGACGAAGCCCTGCGGATTGGTGATCGGATTGCGCTGATGAAAGATGGTGTTATCGTGCAGATTGGTACACCGGAAGAGATTCTCATTCAACCTGCCAATAAATATGTAGAGCGGTTCGTGGAGGATGTGGACTTGTCCAAGGTGCTAACAGCAGCTCATGTGATGCGGCAACCGGAAACGGTTAGACCTGAGCGTGGACCTCGGGTAGCACTTCAATTAATGCGTGATAGCGGCATATTCAGCTTGTATGTGGTAGACAAAGAAAACAAGCTCTTGGGTGTTATTACAGCTGAGGACGCAGCACAGGCACTAAAGGATAATAAATCGATCCTAGAGGTTACACGGCGGGAGATCCCTCGTGTATATCCAGAAACGCTGCTCAATGATTTCTTTGAACTAATATCTGAGACACATTTGCCTGTAGCCGTCGTAGATGAAGCGGATAAATTAAAAGGCATTGTGATTAAGGGAGCCGTTCTTTCCGCACTCGCGGGTAACGCGGTACCGGAAGGAGAAGGATCTTAATGGACATTCCAAAACTGCCTTTAGGAAAGGCCCTCGAGTGGTTGGAAAACTGGCTAACTACGTATTGTGGCCCCTTGTTTGACTTTATCGCTACAATAATCGGTGGAATGGTTTCTGCAATTGAAGGTGCGCTGACCTTCCTGCCTGCATTAGTGCTTATCGTACTTATTGCAGCTTTGTCTTATTGGATTGGGAAATGGCGCATGGCTTTATTTGCGGTAATCGGACTGCTCTTAATCGATAATCTCGGATTATGGGGACCTTCGATGCAATCTTTAGCCCTTGTTCTAACCGCTTCGATATTGGCTGTAGTAATCGGCGTACCGATTGGTATTTTGTGTGCGCAGAGAAATGCGGTTAGAAATACAGTTACGCCTATTTTGGACTTTATGCAGACGATGCCGGCATTTGTGTATTTATTGCCAGCGGTATCTTTTTTCTCACTTGGGGTAGTTCCAGGTGTAATTGCATCGATCATCTTTGCGATTCCACCGACAATTCGTTTGACCAATCTCGGTATTCGTCAGGTTTCAGAGGAGTTAGTTGAAGCAGCCGATGCTTTCGGTTCAACACCAACTCAGAAGCTGGTTAAATTGCAGCTGCCGATCGCACTGCCAACGATTATGGCAGGCGTCAATCAGACGATTATGTTATCACTCTCGATGGTTGTCATCTCATCTATGATCGGTGCGCAAGGTGTAGGTGCCTATGTATACCGCGCGGTATCGCAGGCTAAGACAGGAGATGGGTTCGAGGCGGGGATTGCTATCGTTATTATAGCTATTCTACTCGACCGTTTAACGCAGAACGCACTAAAACCAAAACAGAGATAGGGGTTTTAAATAGATATGAAGAAAAAAAATATAGGTTTATTCCTGTTAGTGATTATGATGATTACTGTTATTGCCGGATGTTCATCCACTAGTAAAGAAAAAGTGAAATTGGCTTATGTGGCATGGGATTCCGAAATTGCGAGTACTTATGTTGTTAAAGAAGTACTTGAAACTAAGCTTGGAGCTACCGTTGAAATGCTGCAGGTAGATGCAGGCCCAATGTGGGCAGGGGTTGCTGATGGTAGTGCGGATGCTATGGTCGCAGCTTGGCTACCAAGCACGCATGCAGCTTATTTAGAGAAGTATGGTTCGAAAATCGAAGATTTAGGTGCTAATTTGAACGGAACTAAAGTTGGTTTAGCAGTTCCAGCGTACATGGATATTAATTCTATTGAAGACTTGAAGAACAGTGACCTGGCAGGTAAATTGAGCAATCGAATTATCGGAATTGAGCCTGGTGCTGGTATTATGACGACGACTGAAAAGGCTATTGCGGAATATGGTCTTAGTGAATATACGCTTCTAGAAAGTTCATCGGCAGCGATGGCTCAGGAGCTGCAAAAAGCCTATGACAACAACGAGCCTATCGTTGTAACGGGTTGGACACCACACTGGATGTTCGCCAATATGGACCTGAAATATCTGGAAGATCCAAAAGGTGTATATGGTGCGGATGAGCAAATCCATACGATGGTTCGTCAAGGTCTAAAAGAAGACATGCCGAATGTCTATAAGTTCTTGGATCAATTCGAGTGGACAGCAGAAGACATGGCGAAAGTAATGGTTGAGGTTCAAGGTGGGAAGTCACCAGAAGAAGCTGCTAAAACTTGGGTAGAAAACAACCCGGATAAAGTGAATGCGTGGATTCAAGGTGTAGAATTGTAAGTAGATAGAATTCTGTGGTATGATGTGAAGAATCAATGGATTACAAAAGTGTAACTTGTACGCTAACCACTGTTCTTTACAAATGCACTTCATAAGCAAAATCATTCAATAAAACACCCCGGAAGGGGTGTTTTTCTTGGGAATATAAGCAAAGTATTCAAAGGAATATCTATACTTTTCTTATATTTTAATGCTCACACTTATGCTTTAGCGAAGTAAATCAGGAGGCAGCTGCTGCAAGGAGTCAAGAGAGGAGACTGCTTCATGACAGAGACCATAAATACCTGGATAGATTGGCTGCTGCAAACGCTTGGCCTTAGTGGACCCTCTATTTTATTTGTGACGATTCCATTGGCGCTGTTGCAGAGTATATTAGGATTTTTTCCGTTCGTAATTTTGATTGTCCTCCATGTGTCAGTATTTAACGTTATTGGAGGTATGATAATTAGTTGGCTGGCTTGTAATCTGGGTGGAATACTGATGTACTTCCTCATTCGACGATACCTTTACAATTGGTTTGATCGAAAATGGAGGTCCAAGCTGAAAAGGTATGACAAATGGCAGCGTTACTTGGACCGATATGGAATTTGGACGCTGGTCCTTCTACGTACGATTCCCATTATTCCGAACAATGTAATCAATTTTATGTCCGCTGTTTCACCGATAAAAGCATCATCTTTTATTTGGGGAACCGTGCTTGGGAATCTGTCTTACATTTGGCTATTCGGTACGATCGGCTCAAGTCTAATTGTCCCTAGGGAAGAATGGAATGGATATATTACTTGGTATGCCGTGTTTATCGCTATTCTAATCGGTATCTTTATACGGCGGCACTGGGACCATCTACAGGAAGATAAACGGAGTAGAATGCACTAATATTAATTGATCATCAAATAAATGAAGAACGTTTCTTTGGCATTATCCGCCGGAGGGAACGTTCTTCTTTTTTGTCTTCTTTCCGAATACCTTAAACTAAGTGGAGGTGGCTTGACCTCTACGTAAGGTGGGAGGGACTATCGCAATGGGGAGATTAAGAAAATGGGGGAACCGAGGGCTAAGATTACCTGATCTAGGTCAGCTTCGGCTGCCAAAAATAAATGGGGGCGGGACGCCGAGGTTCTCTGGAAGAAGCTCCGCGTTCAAGTCAAAACCTAGTAGGGCAGCGGCAAGACCACAGAGTGCACGCTTTGAAGCTAAGCGAAGTAGAAGTCATATGAGATCATCCAGTAGGGCAGAGAGAAAGATGACCGTTTCCGGCGGAAACACGCGTAAGCCAAGAAGCCGGCGCAAATTTTGGTTGATTGCATCCTTGGTATTGATTGTGCTTGTACTACAAGCACTGCGATACGTGGAGCTGCACATGAAGCCACCTATCTTGCATTTAGCGCAAATTCGTGTGAAGCAAATCGCAACAGAGTCGATAAATAAAGCGATCACTTCACAAGTTGCGAACGGAGGAAATGCGGAGGAACTAATTGATTGGAAGACCGATAAGAACGGGAAAATATCAGGCTTTATGTTGAACTATGCGGAGCATATGCGTATTACTTCGCAAGCAGCAGAGGTAATCCAGACCACGTTGCAGGATTTGCATAATCAGACAGAATATATTCCGCTCGGTCAGGCACTAGGTAGTCCTCTCATCGCCTCTTATGGACCTGATATCCCGATCAAGATTGAACCGCAAGGTGCTGTTAAGGTTGAACTCAGCACTCGCCAGCAAAATGCCGGAATCAATATGATTTTAGTTGAGGTCTATATCCATATTGTTACGGAGGTAGCGGTGGTTATTCCTTTTGACATGGAACCCCAAGTAGTGGATACGGAAATTCCTGTGTCATATTTGATGGTCGTCGGAGACGTGCCTATGTATTACTACGATAATCAGGGTCAGCCTGTCGGAGCTAATGGCAGCAGTGCCCCTGGAATTGCTATTCCTGCACCATCTGTAAGTGGAGATAAAAATGGAGTATCAGATCAGAGCAAGGATACCCCTGGGAATAGCCAAGAGGATAGCAATTCATCACCAGCTGCACCCAATTCTTCGAATACAGGCGCAGCTCATACAGAAGAAGGCGGCAAAGGTTTAAATGGAGGGAATTAAGGGATATCGTGCTTAACCGCTCATAGACTATAGGTAGAGTTGCTTTAAATAAATGGAGCGTGAGTCCAAATGTCACATGAATCGCTGAATATGGAACGCTTGGCAGGGAGATATGGTTTCCTTGAACGTGCCGGACTTCTACCCCTGCCAAGTGAAGATGGGATTTCTATTGTAGTTGAGCTTAGCCGTATGGAATGTGCCAGGGTCTGTTTACCCCTGTTGCTGCGCCACTCAGGAGTGGCTGTGCGCATTATTGCTGTTTCAATGACGCCAGATTTCCCCATGGAGGTATTAGCAAGACAGTTCTCGCCAGAGGAACCAGTGCTCTTCCTACCCTATGAGAAGGAGGAGTATATGCCCAACCTAGCTCTGGCCCATATTGAGACCACCTTTGCTGTTCTGCTTGAAGATTCGATTATGGTATCGCCTGGCTGGTTAAGCGAGTTAATGTGGGCTTCCTTTGATGATGCTTCCGTTAGAGTCATTGCTCCGCGTTCTTCTACCGAGAGAGGGGAAGGGAAGAAACGGCTTCACTTTGGTACTCATCATGAATTAGCTGAGCATGTAAGCTACAGTCTTGGACGGTATCAAGGCGAATGGCGCGAGGTGGAAGTGCTAACCGGATCTTGTCTTCTATTCACTAAGGAATTGATTCAGCGAATTGGCGGCTTTGACACCTCGCTTCAAGCGCGGCATCTCATGATAGCTGACTGGTGTCTCCGAGCGCGGCAGATTGGAGCGAAACTGGCACTGAGTGAAGCTGTGTATGTTCATGCTATTCAGTCACTGGATAGATACCTGAGAACGAAGGACGAATCCAAACAGACTAATGGCTGGCAGACATACTACAAGAAATGGGCACTTGAAAGCGGGATAGAGAACGAAGGACTTTTAGTACCGCCTACTGAATCCTTAAAATCTCCACAGCCGGTTATACCATTGGGCAGGATACCCTTGGCTTCTCCGTTGGTAACGGCCATAGTGTATTGTGATGAAGCTTGGGATTGTGATGAGCTGAAGGAGCAATGGATAGCTGCACGGGAGCAGCAGAGCTACAAGTATATTCGCTGGGTTTGGATCAGAGATACTTTGGTGGACGCTGCTCCTGAGTTTCCGGTTAGCGAACATGATGTAGTGATAACGGTTCATGGTGAGGATGTATGGCTACGGGCGTTAAAGAACGCATCTGCATTATATGAGAGTGAGATCATTCTGTATTTGTCCACTTCTATCCAATATGAGAAACATTATATTGAGCGGGTGGTGAAGGCCATAACCCAAGGCTCCGCTGATCTGATCGTAAGTTTATCGACTGAAATGGAGGAAGCGGAGGTTCATTTGCTTGCAGGGGGAGATTCAGCGTTCACACTACCTCTTGAACGTGTTGCTTACAAAGGAGGGATCGTGCCTGGGATGATTAGCAACAGGAAGTTTACTTCCCGTCAATTGCTGCTTCACCCTAATGCCTCTCTGGTAATAGGCTATATTGGGGATTTGTCCGATTCCAAGGAGGCACACCCATGAAATATTTAATTCTAAGCGGAGGTTCTTGGGAGGACTACGAATATAAAAGATTGCTAGAGCTTCTTCCCGACCGGGAAGGGGTCTGCTTTGCTGGACGAATGACCAATGAGCAGCAGACTAACAATCAGATTAGGGCAGTTGCGGCTGCAGATATTTATTCTTTGAACATGAAGCAATACACGATTCTTGTCTCTTCTCCTTATTGGCTCTCAGAGGTTCTCTCCTTGCAGGCAGCTTATGTAGTGGCTCTGCTAGAACGTTGTCCGGAAGAAGAAAAGAAGTGTTTATGGGATAAATACAGCGGTTTGCTTGGCGCAAAGGCTGACCTTGTAGCTACCCGATCTGAACGGATATATCTAGAGCAGAGCTTACGGAGGGAAGGTGTGCTCTATCTCGGCGGGGATCAGCAGGAATCCTATGGAGTTACCTTTCAGGGAGATCGGCTGTATTTTCTTACGGATTATGAGGTGCTGTGGAGGAAGGCCATAATGAACTTGTGGCAGGATTCAACGATATCACCTGCTGATTGGGTTACTATACAGCTTGAGTTGCGGGCGGACTATTACATTTCCATGTGTGCTAAGCTGCCCAGTCAACCTGTTGTACATTACTTGGCAGCTTCCTATCTGTACTTGTTGGGGGATTCCGTAGCAAACCGCTATCTGGCGCAATCTTTTGAGCTCATGGTGCTGTATGAATATTTAGATTGCCTTCATTCACATTTTCGCTTTTTTTCGGCTATAGAGGGTAAGACTGGGGATTTGGAAACAGCTGTTCAACAATATACGATTACGGCATTTACAGCTGAGGAGAAGCGGGATGCGGAAAGACTGCAGGGCTGGCTTCACTCCGGGCAGTACGAACTTGTCCGGGCTGAGCTGTTTCGTTTGAATGAGGATGAAGCTGCGGCAGTACGAATTCTGAGTTCGCTCACTACCTCAGAGGCAAAGATGTTATTGATTCAGAATTATATTCGGACCTTCCAATGGGAGAAAGCGCTAGAGCTTCAGCAAGATTTGGAGGGAAGTGTTGATGGGGTTATAGAAGGCACAATACACTTGCTACATGGCAGACGGCATGAGGCTATACGCAGCTTCTTGAATGCGGCAGGGCAAGACAATCAGGCGTGGCCGCTTTTATCAGAGATGGCAGATCTAGAAGAGGCGGTAAAACGATTGAAAAGGAGAGTGGAGGGATGAGTAGTCATAGATGGCCTCTCCGCAAAACAGCAGGTAACCGCTTGACCGCTATGATGCAGGTTCGAAACGAAGCTGGAAGGTATCTGGAGCAGGTACTTGAAGAACTGAGTGAGTTTGTGGATGATATTGTAGTTGTTGATGATGGAAGTACAGATCATACGGCACAGTTATGTCGTTCTTTTGCCAAGGTTACGAAGCTTGTGACACTGGAGACCTCCTTGTTTAATCGGGAGTGGGAGCTAAGGCAGATATTATGGGATTTGGCGGTATCTACGAATCCGGATTGGCTCCTGTCTGTAGACGCTGATGAGTTCTATGAAGAGGCAGCTAAACGGGAGATGAGACGGCTGATTGATCAGGATGTGTATGACTGGGTATCTTTCCGGCTATTTGATTTCTGGGGTGGCACCACCCATTATCGTGAAGATGAACATTGGAATATCCATACGAAGCATACTCGTACACTTGTCCGATATTTGCCGAATTTTCATTATTTCTTCCCGAAAATGGATCATCATGTTCCTAGGCTGCCGCTTTCTTACTCTGTATTGCCGGGTTTTCTTGCCGAACTGCGGGTGAAGCATTATGGATGGGCGGTTCCGCCGGAAGAGCTTAGACTTAAATACTCGCGTTATATGGAGCTTGATCCAGAGGGGCGCTGGGGGAGTCTGGAGCAGTACCAGTCCATTCTAGATGCGCAGCCCCATTTGATCGAATGGAAAGAATAGCTCTGAAATTCGAATCTGCCAGTCGGTTAGGTCTGACTGGCAGATCTGAAGAGCAGCCCCCATGGGATCTGACCTGAGGAAATCCCATGGGGATAAGCTTTTGCAGCGAGTATGAGCTTGTAGTATGAGAGACCGACTGTAGCGGTAGTTCCTCCGATTCTGAGCAAATTTATTTCATCTGATTGAGCGATCTTTGGAGTTTCTCCGCAGGAGCAAGCCATTGCCACATATAATAGCCATTCGGCGCAGTCCGTCGAGGCATTATAATGAGGGGTTTGACTGAGATAGATGGAACACCACTGTTTCTTTACGGGGATAGGAGCCTCAAGCAATCCATAGTATAAGGGCTGCGGCAGCTTGCACCACTGGAATAAAGAGCCCTCTGATTGTCGATAAAGCGATAATACACTATCCCAAGCACCGACCTGAAGCAGCAATTGCATTGCGTAGCTCAGATCAGGAAGAGCAGGCTTAATGTCAGAACGACTTGTTATGATATGATGAATTGTTAGCATCCCCGGTCTGTATGGCGATATGGAGATAAGCCACTTCATGGCTGATTCAGTATCTCCAGCACGGCAAGACAAAGCCCAGAGATAACCGAGTATAGATGAACGTTCGGAAAGAACAGATGGATTATGAAGCAGCTGCTCAAGCGGTGCGAGAGTGTGTGCCCCCTCTTGCTGCTGAGTACAAGCAAGGAAAGCCTGCACAATGGTTTGAACGGCTAGCGGTAGCTGCGAAGCAAAAGAGAGAGTAACCAGCCATTCAAAGTCACGAGCATTGAGCGCCGCGGGCACAAGATAGCCTAAGGTAATTGGTGAGAGAGCGTGGATATGGCAGCGGGTCAATGCGATCAGACTTAACCTCTCTCCAGATAGCAGGCTTAGTGGGACAAGCTGTTTCCACGCATCCGTATAATCTGGTTTGAATTGTATAGCAGCCTCGTAGTGTTTCCGCGCGTTTGGATATAGGAATAACTTCTCGCATACTCTACCCGCTAGTAGTTCTGTTCGATACGTTCCACTTCCCGAAGAAGATGGATATGGATGTGCTGTATCCCCGCTCTTCAGTGCTTGCTGCAAGAAGTGTCTAGCTTGTATAAGCTGTCCTTGTTCGAGCAACAAAGCAGCATAGCCCTCTAATAAATCAGTGAAATCAGGAAACAATAAGCTCCCCGCATGAAAGACTTCCTCAGATTCCTGCTGCCTGTTACATCGTTGTAAGGCATAGGCAGTCTTTAGATAAATATCAGAGGCATACCCGGATTGGGTTGGAACATCAGCGAGTAATGGAAGAAGTACATCTGCCGCTGCATGATATTGTTCCTGTTGATAATGCTCTACCCCTAGTGCATAACGAAGGATTAGATGGTTCGGTTGAAGCTGCAGACCACTATTGATGAGAGCTAAATTGCGCTGGTATTTATTTTTGTGCTGCAGTTCATCCTCTAAATAACCGTAGTGATAAATACGCAATTCTGCGTAAGCAATCTCCCCCGCAGGAAGCTCCCAAATGCTGCTGGCCGTCTCCTCATGAATGATTCCACGAAAGATGATTCTTTTATCGTTTCTGAACAGGCGGCAGACATGATCGGTAACAAAATCCGCTTCAGGGGCGTCACCGATATAGTGGATAATGGGTAGCCAATATCCGTGAATATGCGCTGCGTCCAGCAGGTGCTGGAGCTGCTCCCTCCTCCAATGATCTACAGCCTCGTCGGCATCAAGTACTAGAATCCAAGGGGAAGTTGCATGCTTCAGACTTAGGTTTCGTGCTTTCGAGAAATCATTCTCCCAAGTCATATCGATGATCTTTGCACCGAACTTAGTTGCTATGTCTATGCTATTATCCTCAGACCCGGTATCCACAATGATGATTTCTGATACGATTCCTTGCACAGAAGACAGGCATTTCTCCAGGTGGTTCGCCTCATTCTTAATGATCATACAAAGTGTGATATCGGGTGTGGTCATAGGAAACGTCCCTCCTATTCTGAAACTTTGGGAAGCGGAAGAGCTAGGCGTACTCTTTTGACCGCTGGTGAATAGGTAGCAGAAGAGGATAATGAAGCAAGCAGACGATCCGCTAACATAATCTGTGATCGCCCCTGCTCAGATGCTTGATTAAATGCCACTTCTATAGAAATGGGCTGCTCTGTGGCATTTATCAGCTGTGCGGCTGCTTCATTACATCCCTCACTCTGTAATAATTCTAGGAGAATCCTGTTCTTAGTCACTGTGTAGTCTGGCAGATGAGCGTGGAACCAACCGTAAACCTCACTCTCGCGACCTGCACATTTCAGGGCTCGTAGTAGCCGGGCAATGACGGGAGTAGGTTCGGGATGAAGCTGTGCGGTTTTAGTGTAACAAGCAATGGCTTCGGTCTCATCACCCATCTCTTCACATAATTGACCCAGCATATAATAGGTTAAATATGAACCGAATCCAGCCTCAGTATGGTAGCCGGGAGGAGCAGCTCCGATGATCAGCGCTTGTAGCGACGCTACTTTGGCTTCTGCAAAGGCACCTAATTGTAAGAGTAGAGCCCCTTTGATATGAGCTAAGTCTGGGTAATCCGGATGTGAGCTAATCCCACGGTCACAAGCTGCAAGCGCCCCAGGATAATCTTTTAATTCTGCAAGCGAGCGAATTTCATATTTGTGCAGCAGGTGGATGTAACTTGTATCAGGCGGTGCCTCTTCTAGTGATTGTTGGATATGTTTTAGAGCAGGTTGATACTCCCCCAAACGCATATACTCAACAGCCATATTAAAATGGTGGAAAGGATCTTTAGGATTTAACCTTAGCTGCTCTTTCAGCAGCTCGACATTTCGTTTGATTTTATCTTTCTTGACCACTACCCCTTCTGCGTAACCATAATGATGGATGACTACAGTGGTCAAATGCATCGGTGCCTGGGGTGTAGCTGTTATGATAGCCTCAGCGATCTGTTCGTGAATAATACCGCTAAACCGGTACTTAGGGCGATTACGAAACATCCGAATAATCGGATTGACGGTGATCGTCTGTGAAGCGGGGGTTAACCCTTTATGATTATGAATGCGTAGGAAAAATGCCTCGTACTCCATATGCTCGGCACATAGCAGTAATTCTCCCTTGCTCTCCTCACTTAATTCCTCATCTCCATCTAGAACAAGAATCCATTGTCCATGGGCCTGCTGGAGACCTGCGTTGCGGGCAGCAGCAAAGTCGCCGCTCCAAGGGTGTTGTATGATTTTGGCCCCGAAGCTTAGGGCAATTTGAACCGTAGCGTCGGTGGATCCAGTATCGACTACAATGATCTCATCGACGACTCCGCGTACGCTTTTTAAACATTGGCTCAAGCTATCTCCTTCGTTCTTAACGATCATGCATAAGGAAATTAGTGGCTTTCTTCTTGAACGGTTCATAGGGCTGACCTCTTTTCGTTCTGACGGAAGCTCCACTGAGTGTGCCAAGATGTACGATTCAGCAAGGTAATGGATTTACGGATAGCTCCGATATCCTCCTGCAAGGGGCCATGAGCATGGGCATCCTTTAAACTTTGTAGAGCGTCTTCCATACTCAGCTTCGCTTGCTGAAGATAACAGAGGGATAAGCCGATCCTTGCGGATTCATGCTCAGGCTCTTGTTCCAGCGCTTGCTGAAACCATTCACTGGCTTCGGAATAATGCCCTTTGTCAAAGATCATCTCACCAATATAAAAAAGCACGCTTGCATCGGCGATCTTATCACGAACAAGTACAATAAATTCCTCTCCTGCGGCCTGCCAATTCCCTTCTTTATATAATGCTGTGGCAAATTCAGATCGATAAGCAGGGAACAGGTCCACTAAAGTATGACTAAGTGTGAGCTGATGCAGCTTTACGGATTGCCCGATGAGGTCGGAAAGGAATGAGGAATATATGTGATCTACCTCTATTTCTACCGGACATGCCACTTGTTGGCGTTGGGATCGCTCAATGTATTCCAGTCCAGAACGAAGTTCACCTGATATATGGTTGAGCAAGTCCTTTTTAAATTCTCCATATCGTTCCCATTGGCAAATGGCCCAAAGAGTATACCACTGCTTTTGATGCTCTAAACCAAGGTGATCTTGGGAAGCTAGTGAGGTCATCTGCCCTATAGCTGTACTTGCGTCTTCTAGCTTGCCGGTGATGATGAGTGATGAGATGATTCTATATGCAGTATCCAATTCCAATGGAAAAATATCTCGGGATAAGGTAGCTATGGTCTCATAAGCATTTATCTCATATAAACTGTCAATGATCGCGGATCTACTGATTGAGGTAGTTGGGGGAACGAGTTGGATCAGTAAAGTGGCGATTTCCTCATCGGGTACAGCTAAGCGTTGAAAAGCAGCAGCAATCCCCTGCAAGGCGGGCGTATATAAAGAATGGTGTTGAAGTGCACGATGAAAAAATCTCGCAGCATCCTCAAGAAGACCAAGCCGCTGTGAGATTAAACCTATCCGGTATAGGGGGCGAAAGGTACTCATTCCTTGTTCACATACATATTTTCCGCTAAGCACTTCATGCTCAGGAATGGACTCTGCATGTTGATAAGCTAATAGCGCACGTTCCAAAAGGCCTTGGCTCTCCAAAGATTGCCCTAACAAAAAATGCAAATCAGGATAGTCGCCATAACGTTCCAGTTCAATCATCAGCAAGGGGTCAATCGCATTCATTTTTCCTTGAGCATGATAAATTTTACAGAGATCCCTAATCATCGTGGGACGATAGGAGGCTTCGAGTACTACATGGTGAAGGCCTTGACGAAGCAACGTCTCAGCTTCCAGAAGACGACCGTCCTGACAGAAGTTTACTGCCAAATTATAGGAGTGGAAAGGATCATCCGGATATTCGGTTAAAGCGAGGAGCAGCAGGTGTCTATTTCGATTGATTTTATCTTTTCGTGTCATGATTTCAGGTAAATATCCAAAGTGTATAATCTCAAGTTGACTATGCTCAATCGCCGAGAGGTTATGTTTGCTAAGGATTGAAGTGTCAATTCCCTCATGAATTCTTCCACTATATTGATAACCCTGTCCATTTCGGAATAAGCGGACTGCACTGTGCTTTACCTTATCTTCAGGTCGTTCGCCAACCCAATTATCAATGTTTACTGTAAAAGCCTGAGCTTGTGTGTTCTGCAGAAGGCTGCGGATTTCTGTAAGTGGGGTCTGCAAGCACTCATCGGCATCAAGGATAAGAATCCAATTTGTTGAGGCATGAACGAGCCCTTCATTACGAGCTGCCGCGAAATCGTCTGTCCATTCCCGTTGGAAGACTCTAGCCCCGTACGCTTCGGCAATAGCTATGGATTCGTCGGTAGAGCCCGTATCGATCATCACAATTTCGTCAGCACCAGCTATGCTTGCGAGACAGTGAGGTAGGAGATCAGCTTCATCTTTTACGATGAGGTGGACGCCAAGCGTAATATTATTCACGGTTGTTCCTCCTTGGAAAGCATTATGTGTTTGTTGCACATATGTATAGCTGCTGACACAAGCATAAACGCCTTCGGCGTCCTTATAGTTAAAGAAAAAGCACATGGATATCCATGTACTCTTTCTTGTTACAACATATGATGGTCATCTGGATTACGTGCCCTGAGCATTGAAACTTACATTGATCGTGGATGCAGAGCCTGAATTGGCTGATTGATAGGATAGGCGGGTATATTTCAGGAATCTGGCTGGCACTATGACATCGATAGAGCCTGCTGCTAAGGGATTATCTCCTGTGGTATCGACGAAATAGTTCGTTCCATCAGCACTGATTTCCACACGTGTGTTGACCGGATTTGCCCCAGTATTGTTAATGAAGAAGGAATACGTTCCCAGTACGCTCGTAGTAACGGCTGGTAGAGGTGTATAGGTGTTAGCGGTCGCAATACCTGTAGTGGTCTGTTCTATAAAGCTGCGTTGTGAAATAGAAGTGACACTACTTAGAGTACCAGCTGTGATCGTAGCTCCGAGCACACTAGTGATGGTGCCGTTAAGAATGTTGGTGACTGTACCTGCGGAAGACAACGTACCGGCAGTAATTGTAGCTCCGAGTACGCTGGTGATAGTCCCGTTAAGGATGTTGGTGACTGTACCTGCGGAAGACAAAGTACCGGCAGTAATTGTAGCTCCGAGTACGCTGGTGATGGTGCCGTTAAGGATGTTGGTGACTGTACCTGCAGAAGACAAAGTACCGGCAGTAATCGTAGCTCCGAGCACACTAGTGATGGTGCCGTTAAGGATGTTGGTGATTGTACCTGCTGAAGATAGAGTACCAGCTGTGATGGTAGCTCCGAGTACGCTGGTAATGGTACCGTTTAAGATGTTGGTGACTGTACCTGCGGAAGATAGAGTACCAGCTGTGATGGTAGCTCCGAGCACGTTAGTGATGGTGCCCTCAAGGATGTTAGTAATAGTACCTGCGGAGGACAAAGTACCAGCTGTGATGGTAGCGCCGAGCACACTAGTGATTGTACCGGCGGTAATGGTAGCTCCGAGCACGCTGGTGATGGTGCCCTCAAGGATGTTAGTAATAGTACCTGCGGAGGACAAAGTACCAGCTGTGATGGTAGCGCCGAGCACGCTAGTAATGGTGCCGTTTAGGATGTTTGTAACTGTTCCGGCGGATGATAACGTACCTGCTGTTATGGTTGCCCCAAGCACACTAGTGATTGTACCCGCAGTAATCGTAGCGCCGAGCACGCTAGTAATAGTCCCGTTAAGGATGTTGGTAACTGTTCCTGCGGAGGACAAAGTACCCGCAGTAATTGTAGCGCCGAGTACGCTAGTAATAGTCCCGTTAAGGATGTTTGTAACTGTACCTGCGGAGGACAAAGTACCCGCAGTAATCGTAGCGCCGAGCACGCTAGTAATGGTGCCGTTAAGGATGTTTGTAACTGTTCCTGCGGAGGACAAAGTACCGGCAGTAATTGTAGCGCCGAGCACGCTAGTAATGGTGCCGTTAAGGATGTTTGTAACTGTTCCTGCGGAGGACAAGGTACCCGCGGTGATCGTAGCGCCGAGCACGCTGGAAATGGTACCATCAAGAATAATCGTTGTTAGATTTCCGCTTGGATCTGTAGTGAGCGGATGATCAATCAGCGAGGCATCTCGGCCGAATATAAGCGTTCTTAGATTATCAGGATTCGCTTGAAAAGAGCTATAGTTAGGCAAAGTTCCTCGTCCTTTCCTTATAAATGATTGAGTTATACCAAAAGACTGGGCTTGGACGTATACACAATCTTGCTTGCCAATACCTTTTGAATGTAGCGTGGAGGCGGAGACTAACAGGGTGATCTCCCTGATTCTTAATTGTGTAAGAGATCATCGTTTTAGCTCCGTTTTTTTTTGTTTTATTTTGCTGCGCTTTTTAAGCTCCAGGCCGTTATGGATTTCATTCACTTCCTACGGGCTTTCTGGAACTCAATCCATGAAAAGGCCCAAACCGTCGTTTGAGCCCTGAGCCTAAATAAACCGCAGTCCAATAAGCTGCAAACCGATAGGGACAATCCTTAGCCATTCGAATGGTGTGATATTAATATATGGTGGGAAATAGGGGGTGATTGGGCAGAGAAAGCAATATACGCACATTCCCACAACCTGTTACTGAGTGTGGCATAAAATAGAATAAGCTTAAGTACGGGGAGGATAACTCATGCCGAACGACTCAGTATTCAATCAGAGTAGCCAGCCACTTTTTACAGAACAAGTCAATACGTATGTTGCACCTGGTATAGATTCAGCTCCTGAGGGGGGAGCAGCTAAGGCGGGGTTATTGTTTGGAATCCCATTTACTTCTACGGTAACGACGGCTGCCCCGTTAGTTATTCAGATTAGTAATCCGGGAGGAAGCGGACGTACCTTATATGTATCCCGTGTTACTGCCAGTTCAGCGACGGCGGCGGTTGCTTTATCACTACTTCGGAACGCTACGGTCACCGGAACCACCGTTACACCGATTAATTATAATTTTGGCAGTGCGTTAACCAGTGTTATGACGGCAAGAACCTCTACGGCTGCGCCTACTGGAGGCCCGGCTACTCTAGTATCTCTATTGCTGGCGGTCGGTCCGGTCATTGTTGATTTTACTGGACAAATTGTTGTTCCTCCCGGAAATTCCATCACTACCTCCGTAACGATTGCATCGGGGTCATCAGCGGCGACAACGTCTATCAGCTGGTGGGAATATTAGAAACAGGAGGGGATAAATATGCCTAATCAATTTGTATTTAACGACAACGATCAACCGCTTTATGTGGATATGGTGAACACCTTCCAAGCGCCAGATATTAGCGCGCCGCCTGAAATAAGCGCTTCGCAGGCTGCAGTCTTGTATTCAACTAACACATCTGCGTCTAGTTTGGTCGTACTTAGTCTAATCTCCGCAATCGCTTCTATTCGGATTAGTAATGCTTCAGGCAGTGGAAAAACTGTTTATATCTCACGTATAAGCGGCAGTATTGGCGGTTCTTCTCTACTATCCGCAATGTCGGGTAGCTTTACAATTGTAAAAGGAGGGACGGTAACTTCACCAGCAACCTTAACGCCAACGAATAATAATTTGGGCAGCTCGGCGACGAGTGCGATGACCGTTCAGTCTTCCACAGCAGCCATTAGCGGGGGAACGACGCTTTTCAATTATCAATTGGCACCGGGGGCTTTCACACAGAACTTTACGGGCAGCATCATTGTCCCGCCTGGAACTGCTATTTGTGCTAACGTAACCTCATCCAGCTCAGCCGTAGGTTTAACGATTACCTCAGCGTTGGGTCTTCTTTGGTGGGAACAATAGCGTTCTTGCTGCGAACCATTCACAGAGCTGAACCTTGACATCACTTGGGTTGAGGTTTTACATAAAAGGGTGGAATGTATAGAAAATAAAGGGGATTGGCATTATACAATAAAGTTGCATGTCAGATTGGAATGTGAAAAGAGGGACAATTATGGAAAGTTGTTTATTTATTCATGGCTTTACCGGAGGTGAGCATGAGATCTCTCCCTTGTCCCAGTTTATGGAGCAGCATAATTACCGTTCCAGAACGTTTACCCTGAAAGGGCATGGGGGGAGCAGGAATGATTTATTGCATTCGGATCGACATGATTGGCAACAGAGTGCTGAAGATGAATTGACAGAGCTGTTAAAGACGGATGAAGGTGTTCATCTGATCGGCTTTTCTACCGGTGCCCTTATTGCTTCACATCTTTCTGTACGGTATAAACCCTGGATCAAATCCCTTACTTTATTGTCCACTCCCGTATTTCCGCTGAATCCCGTGGAGATTCTTAAGACTCTTGGGAGCTTTTCCATGCTAAAAACGTATATTAATAAATTCACTTCAACGCCCCCAAGGGCGACGAGAGAGTTTCAACGATTGGTCCGGGAGAGTTTTTCAATCTATCCGCATATTGAGACTCCAACCTTGATCGTGCAGGGTAAGCGAGATCATCTGGTGAAGACTCGAAGCGCTGACTTTCTGCAGCATACGATTCCTACAGCCCAAAAACAGGTGATAATGGTGGATAACAGTGGTCATATGGTTTGTCATTGTGAAGATAAGGACCGGATTATGAATGAAGTACTGCATTTTATTCAGAGTGTAGGAAGCTAAGCATATAAGGTGAATAATGAACCCCAAAGAGCCCCCAATAAGGAGGCTCTTTTTCTTGGGAATTTTAAATTTTATAGCTTGACAACGCATTCACAATCATGGTAATTTTTAGTTGGGAAACCGGTTTCCCTAAAATTATTTGTTTTTTGTGTTAAAGACGTTAAAAACATTAGAGACATCACTGGGCGGGCTTGTTTTTTAATCAAGGAAGTAGGCTTTAGAGTGTTATGAATACGCTTTAATAAGAGAGGGAGATGCACGCAATGAAACGTAGGTTATGGTATGTACCCGTTCTAATTACATCTATTCTTCTTTCTACCGTGATTAATTTGTTTGTCTTAACACCGCAAAAAGCTGAAGCGGCAAGCATCGGCACGATTAATGAGAACGACACTATTTATCAGATTATGGTTGACCGATTTAATGATGGAGATACTTCCAACAATGCTACTGGTGCGGCAATTCGCTATGGAGAAAACTCTGAGGAAGATTTCCGTTATATGAAAGGCGGAGACTGGCAGGGGATTATCGATAAGCTATCATATATTAAAAATATGGGCTATACCGCGATTTGGATTTCCCCAGTGGCTGAGCCACAAATGACTAACCGGGAAAACAACGGTACCGGTAAAAATACAGCCTATCACGGATACAACGTTAAGAACCCTAACGCTGCCAATCCATATTTCGGAACGAAGGAGAAGCTGAAGGAGCTTGTGGATTCCGCACATGCGCTTGGCATCAAAGTAGTGATTGACGTTGTGCCAAACCACGTCGGTGATTATATGCTAGGTTCCCAAGCCTATTATGACATCCCATCATTGCAGCCAGTGGCTCCGTTCAATAATCCAGCATGGTACCACCATAATGGAGATATTAACTGGTCTCTAGCGGATGGAAGATATGATCAGTGGGCGCAGGATTACTTAGAAAATCATGATTTGGGCGGGCTAGATGACATTGATTTCGATGTTCCTGCGGCTAAGCAGGCGATATTCGATTCCATCAAAGGCTGGTTTGATTATACAGGCGCTGACGGTGCGCGTGTGGATGCTGCCAAGCTGATGAAGCCAACAGATATTGGTGAGCTACAAAATTATCTGGGCGTTAATACATTTGGCGAGAATTTCGACGGAAATGCTGAATTTGTCTCACGTTGGGTCGGAAACAACAAGGAATGGGGCATGCTCGATTTCCCAATGTTCTTCTCCGTACTTAACAGCTTTGCTTATGGGCAGTCTTTTGAGTCCAATATCAAAAGCACCTTGGCACAGGATTCCTACTACAACGGGAATGCCAATCACATGGTTACCTTTATCGACAATCATGACCGCAACCGTTTTCTAACGGAAGCCGGGGGAAGCGTAGATAAGCTGCAGAACGCTTTAACCTTTATTTTTACAGTTCGTGGAACACCGGTTGTCTTCCAAGGAACAGAGCAGAACAAAGGCAATGGCAACAGTCAGATCATGACAGGCGGTATTGCGGATACTTGGAACCGTTGGTCTATGGTGAAACGGGATGCAAGCGGAAACGTGATTGAGAACTATTTTAATGAAAATGCCAGCACCTACAAGCACGTAGCCAAACTTAATGAAATTCGTAAAAATAACCCAGCACTACGTTCAGGTACTCAACGTGAAATGTGGGCTGCACAGAACTTATATGCCTTCTCACGTCGTATCGACACTGGAACTAATCAAGGTCAAGAAGCTATCTCTGTATTTAGTAATCAATCTAATGGTTCGCAAACGGTAACCATCCCGCTACGTGCCGAGAGTAGTTTGACCGCAGGAACAGTTTTGTATAATCAGCTGAATACTGCAGATACAGTGACTGTACAATCAGGCGGAGTAACTGGAAAGCAAATTACTGTAACTGTAGGTGCGAATTCAGCCAAAATCTATGCGAAACAACAACAACCATCAGAAACAGTTCCTCCAACTACTCCGACTAATGTAACGGCAACTGTTCAGAATGCATCTAGCGCTTTGATCAGCTGGACGGCTTCTACCGACAACGTAGGCGTAACTGGATATGAAGTTTATCGTAATGGTGTCAAGGTAGGCACAACGGCGACTACTTCCTATACGGACAATGGTTTATCCGCTAGCACTACCTATAACTACACGGTAAAAGCATTTGATGCCGCAGGCAATCTATCTCTTCTTAGTGCGATTGCGTCTATTACAACACCAGCAGGGAACAGTGTCACGATTTACTATAAGCAAGGTTATACCTCGCCTTATATTCATTATCGCCCAGTAGGAGGAACATGGACGACATCTCCGGGTGTGGCTATACCTGTATCTGATGTAGCCGGATACAACAAAATAACAATTAATATCGGCTCCGCCAGCCAGCTTGAAGCATGCTTTAACAACGGCAGTGGCACATGGGACAGTAACGGGGGGAGCAACTATCTATTCGGTACTGGAACCTGGACTTATACGCCAACAGGAAGTATTACATCAGGTGGACCAGTGACACCAACACCAACAGTAACACCGACACCAACACCAACACCAACGGTAACACCGACACCAACGCCGACAGTAACGCCAACGCCAACGACTACACCGACTGGCAACACTGCAACGATCTATTATAAGAATACGGCTTACAGCAGCTCTTACATTCATTACAAGCTGGATGGGGCGACAGTCTGGACGACGGCTCCTGGTGAACAGCTTCAAGCTTCTTCTTTCCCAGGATATAAGTCGATCACAATTCAGCTGGGCACTGCAGCCGGACTGACCGCAGCCTTTAATAATGGCAGTGGTACATGGGATAACAACGGCAGCAGTAATTACCATTTTGATGCTGGAACCTGGAGCCTGGTGAACGGAAGTATCAGCGCAGGGGAACCTCAAGCAGACAGTGTGACGTTTCGTGTAAATGTTCCAGCGTCTACTCCGGCGAGCGGACCTGTGTATCTTACCGGTACCTTCAACAGCTGGAATGCAGCGGATCCAGCCTATCAACTGACTAAAGGTAGTGATGGGGTGTATTCCATCACACTGAGCTTACCAGCAGGAACAGCGGTGCAATATAAAGTTACGCGGGGCGCTTGGACTAATGTGGAGGTAAACTCGAACGGAACGGACATTTCCAATCGAACGCTTACTCCAGCAGGCGGCGCACAAACAGTGAACCTGACCGTGCAGCGTTGGAAAGATCTATAAGTTACTATAAGAGTGGATCATAATACCTTTCACATGACAAGGAGCGGCCCCCCCGTGTGGGGCCGCTCCTTGGTAAGTAGTACGAAGCTCTTTCATTGTAGAAGATACAATAGAAAAGTAGTCCAATTATGAAGTTGCTCCAGAGAATTTAGCTCTCATCGTGGATTCACGAGGAATTAGTTCTGGCTCTAGTAGCAAATGCTTGTGGGGCGCATCATTGCCACGAATACGCTCCATCAGCAGCTGCCCTGAAGATACACCCAGCTTAAACGTATCGATATTAAGCGAAGTTAAAGGAGGTGTTGTATAACGGGACAGCGGATATTCATCGAAAGCGGCGATGCCGAGTTCAGATGGAACATCAATTCTGAGTGCTTTTGCGGCTTGAAGCACCCCAAAGGCTACATAACTGTTCATACACACCACAGAGTCTGGCCGTTCTTCACGCTGCAAAAGCTCAAGTGCAGCATGATAGCTATCATGTTCATCAGCCTTGCAGTTAATGATCCATTGCTGAGGAACGGTAAGATCCGCCTGCTGTAATGCGCTTAAGTATCCACCTAGGCGATGTGTATAAATTTTTTCCTGCTGCTGCCCGCCTATGAAGGCTATCTTTGAATAACCTTGTTCGATGAGATGCTCGGTCAGCATGTTGCCGCCTGCTTCATTATCGAAATCAACCCAACTTCCGGGGGTCATAATCTCTCCAATGGAGATGTAAGGAAACTCCAGTTGATTCAGTTCTTCAGATAGCTCTTCAGTCAGCACGGAGTTGTTGGCAATAATACCGTCGACACGTTTGCTAAACACAAGCCTATTTAGAAAATGCCCTTCTGGACTGCTATGTTGCACATTGGAAATGGTCAGCTCGTATTTTAAAGGTGCAATTACGCTCTCGATTCCACCAATAATGTTGTAGAAGAATTGGTTCAGAAACTCACTTTCTTTAGACATATCAACCAGTAAGCCAATATTGCAGCTGCTTTGTCTAGCTAATCCAGTAGCAATACTGCTTGGCGTGTAGTTCATTTGCTTCATAATCTCTCGAACCTTTTGTTTCGTTTCCTGTGATATTTTTGGGGAATCATTTAGTACTTTAGATACAGTAGATTTAGCCACATTGGCTGCTTTAGCAATATCAGAAATCGTTACTTTCATCGTCGTCCCTCATAACTTGAAAACGGTATTTGTAACCATAATAACACAAATTTAGCAGTCTCTCTAATGATGTATGAACAGATAGATAGAACGATAAAAGTATAGAAGGAGTCCATAAGTTATGCCTCAATCATGGTTTGTATATCATACAAGTGAAGATCCATTTGCCTATCCTGTAGGTACAGGGACCCTGAAGCTCAGATTATTTACACAAGCTGGACAGCAATTATCCTGTACCGTAATCCACTCGGATCGTTATGATTCTCCGGGGCAAGAAGTTCCTTTGCAGATGGAGCGGATTGGGTCGGCCGGTATTTATGAGATTCACGAAGCAATTATTCAGACCAGCACTAGAAGAAGCAGATATCTATTCCATATAGCGAATGCTGCGGGGCAGTATATCTGGTATGGAGAGAGGGGCGCGTCGGAGAATCGGGAACGAGCAGGTTCTTTTCAATATGCATATCTTCACCATTCTGAGGCTTTGAAGTTACCGTTATGGAGCCAGGATGCGGTGACCTATCAAATTTATCCTAACAGCTACAATGGTGGAACTCTAAAAGGCATTATGGACAAAATACCTTATCTACAGCAGCTTGGTGTAAACACAATTTACATGACGCCTGTATTTGAGTCTCCTTCCGAGCATAAATATAACACCTCCGATTATTATAAGATCGACCCTGCATTTGGCGATGTAGATGGATTGAAGACGCTAGTCAGTGAGGCACATCGTCATGGAATTAAGGTCATTTTGGATGCCGTGTTTAATCATTCGGGAGATCAATTCTTTGCTTTTAAAGATGTCATGGAACAAGGCGAGCAGTCTCCTTATAAAGATTGGTTCTTTATTCGTTCTTTTCCCGTAACAGAGACGCCTGCCCCGAATTATGAGACATTCGCTAAAGCTGAAGCGCATATGCCTAAGCTGAATATGGATCATCCTGACACGGCTAAATATATGATAGAGGTTGCTAAGTATTGGATTCGTGAGACAGCGATCGACGGCTGGCGTCTTGATGTAGCGAATGAGGTCAACCCGGCTTTTTGGTCCCGGTTTCGGCAAGAGCTCAAGTCTGAATTTCCTGAAATTCTACTCATTGGAGAGATAATGCATGCTTCTGGGCCTTGGCTTAGAGGGGATCAATTCGATGGTGGCATGAATTATGTGCTTCGGGATGCCGTGCTGGAATTCTTTGCAGAGCAGTCAACAGGGCCAGATCGCTTTATGGAGCAAGTACTCCATCAGGAGGCGTTGTATAATGACCAGGCGAATTCGGCTATGTTTCAATTGATTGGCAGTCATGATACGTTGCGTTTTCTTACAGCGTGTAAGGAGGGGGGACGTGGCTGGGACCGCGAGAGTACGGCAATACAGCGCATGAGGCTGGCAGTTTTTTTTCAGATGACTTATATCGGTATTCCGATGATCTATTATGGGGATGAGGTTGGGATGGAAGGAGCTACGGACCCTCACTGTAGAAAAGCTATGGTATGGCAAGAGCAAGCTCAAAATACAGCGCTGCTGAAGTGGTATCAAGAGCTAATTTTCCTAAGAAAAAGCTGTGATATTCTACGAAAAGGTAAGTTTCGTCCTTGGTTCACGGATGAAGTCCGTAATGTCTTCGGTTATACACGGGGAATGGATCAAGAGAAGATAGGTTTAATTATCAATAATTCTCCGAACGCGTACGAGCTTGAGCTTAATGTATATCGTTCGGATAAGAATTTGCTTACCGATTTACTGTCAGGAGCTACTTTTAAAAATAATAACAAGCTTATAGTGAGCATTAAACCGTTTGGATGTTTAATGTTGTACTAAAATAGTATAAGGCCTCTCTTCAAAAGAAGGGGCCTTATTCATCAAGAAACGGGTGTCATCTCCAAAGGATGGCGAAGCCGTTTCTTTTTTAAAATATAAGAAAGTATAAGTTTCACGCTATACATTATCCTTATATTTCTCGCATAAACGCTGACCGTCCTTTAGGGACGCTAAAGGCGTTTTTCCTTGTTTGTAGCACTTTTTTTATTTTTGTTCTTTAAGTCTCTATACTCCTGATTCTCCCATTGTTTTAGCAACGGAAAAGGGTCAAAAGCCCATTCAGTAATCCCTCGGTCACGGTAGATGCCAAAATGTAGATGTGGCGGGAATTTCCCTTGTGTTCCTGGATTTCCGTAACCTGAGCTGCCAACCCAGCCAATGATTTCACCTGGTGAGACGATATCTCCACGAGAAATGGATTTGTTATACCCGGATAAATGGGCGTAATAATGGTAACGGTTCTCGATATCACGAATTCCAATTCTCCAGCCACCGTAGCGGTTCCAGCCTTTAGTTTCCACTAAGCCAAAGCAGGTGCTGCGTACCGGCATACCTTGCGGTGCAAAGAGGTCAGTCCCTTCGTGAATACGTGCCCCACCCCAGCTTCTGCCGGTTCCCCAAGTGCTACGATAAGAATAAGAATTACTTAAGGGAAGTGGAAAAGCATTACCTGATAGGTCAAGCCGACCAAAATGTTCATATAGCTTGGCGAACTGAGCTATGCGCTGAGAGGCACGACCATTGTGATAATACTCCCAAATGCCAATGCTGAAATCATTAGCTGAATCACCATATTTTTGCAAGTGTCTAGCCATACTATATAGAACATCAGCATCATTCTCTGGATCGGCGATTCCATCTCCTGAGCCATCACGGCCGAAGCCGTTAAAGAAAGTGATGGATTCAGGAGAAGTATCCTCCTGATCCGGGTTGAGTGGACCGGACCATACGGGTGCTGGAATCATGATTCCAGTAAGACGGTTGGTGACGGGTTTGTCTGAGGAACCTTTTTTGGCGATGGTGCGTTCATATTGATCAATGGCTGCGAATCTAAACCAAGGGATTCCAGTGGCTGCACTCAGTTGATCATAAATCCCCCTACGGGCAGACCATATGGATTCTTTGCTAGCATTAACAGAATTGCCGCTGCTTTCCACCGGTTGGACTGTAGCCTGTACTGCAGCTACTGGAACGGGAAGGCCTAAACCACCCCAAAGGATAGCGGCCGCGGACAGACATAACATAGTTCTCCGGTTATTAGTATTCTTAAATAGGGCCAGCAAGATAACAGCCTCCTTTTGTCCGGGCGTAGAATTGAATGTAGGCACTTCGGATAAAGCTTTTATTATAGATTGAAGCAAAAGGCTACTTTTTATCCGTTCTTGTCTAAAGGTACCAGTAAATTCTTCGCCGGAATCGAAGTTGAGATGCCCTGCATATTTCACAAAAACAGGCAATTGTAAAGCGCACATGGTATAATATGAGGCAGCATCTTTCATCTGCAGCATCACATTCAGGAGGAAGCGGGGTTTATTATTTTGACGAATAAAACAGCAAAGCAGCCTAAGCCGGATTGGATTAGAATCAAGCTAACTACCGGTGATAACTATCAGGAAATCAAGAGCATGATGCGTTCTAAAACTTTACATACCGTATGTGAAGAAGCTAGGTGTCCGAATATTTATGAATGCTGGGCAAATCGAACGGCTACCTTTATGATTCTTGGTGATATATGTACTCGCGCATGCCGTTTCTGCGCTGTGAATACAGGGTTGCCGACAGAGCTGGACCTGCAGGAGCCTGAACGTGTAGCAGAAGCTGCAGAGGGAATGAACCTTCGCCATTGCGTGGTGACCAGTGTGGCCCGTGATGATCTTGCGGATGGTGGCGCTCAGATTTTTGCTGAGACGGTAGCGGCAATTCGTAAACGCCTTCCGTTGTGTAGTGTTGAAGTATTGATTCCAGATTTCCTGGGAGAACGGAATAGTCTAGAGATTGTTATGAACAGTAATCCAGACATTCTTAACCATAATATTGAGACGGTGGAACGGATGTCAGACCGTGTACGGGCTAAAGCGAAGTATCGCCGTTCGATGGAACTGCTGCGCAGAGCTAAGGAAATGAAGCCGGATATTCCTACCAAATCAAGCATTATGCTTGGAGTCGGTGAAGAGTGGGATGAGATTTTACAAGCAATGGATGATTTACGAGCCGTAAATTGTGATATATTGACTTTAGGACAATACTTGCAGCCTTCTCCAAAGCATTTGAATGTGGAGAAATATTATCCACCAGAGGAATTTGCGCTGCTTAAGGAAGAGGGATTAAAGCGTGGCTTTAGCCATGTGGAATCAGCTCCGCTTGTTCGCAGCTCTTATCGTGCGCATGAGCAGGTGAAATCTGCCGCTCAAGCTCGTGAGGAGCGCACGGTTTCTTCTAGTTAATTTTTGATTTTTCAAGGTAGCAGGGGGCTGAAGGAGCGAAGCGATCTGAGTCTCCCACCCCTAGGTTACACATAAAAAAACGTTGATTTGAGTCATTGGAGAGAAATGTTGGAGCTGTAGGAGCGTTAGCGTTCGCCTTTGTTGATTAATTTCACCGCTGAATGCGGTTCAAATAAAAGAAATTAATCAACAACAGCGACCGAAAGCCCAATATTTCTCGGAAATGACGGCATAATCAACGAAAATACTTTCCTTCGAAAGGCAGGCGACAAAAGGTTTGATCGTTATAGGCGGAAAAGGCTACGAACTAATGTTAGATCATAAGGATGGTTGGAATCCGGAGGCGTTTCGCGGAAGATATAGCGAAGTACTGGAAAGATACGACTACATTATTGGTGACTGGGGTTACAGTCAGCTGCGTTTGAAAGGTTTTTATCGGGACAACCACCCAAAGGTGAATCGGGATACAGCGATTTCTGGCATGGTCGATTATATTAATGAATATTGCAATTTTGGCTGCGCATATTTTGTGTTGCATAAGTTAAAAGAGGTACCACAAGAGGGTTTGTTCAAGGATATTCTGATCAAAGAAATACCAGAGCCGAGTGAGGAAGAAGATTCGGAGCTAGAAGCTGAGGATAATGATGGAGCGGCTATAGATAAGGAGCTCTCCTCTAAAGAAACATCATCTAAGCAAGGTTCGAATTCATCTGCTGCATTTAAAGAGATGACTTCTGCTAAGGATAGACCTTTGAGAGAACATCAAAGTCGAAATCACCGGGGTAAAGATTCGCAAGGGAAGAAATCCAAAAAGGAATTTCAAAGCAGACCACCACAAGGTCAATCCCAAAAACCCCAAAACACACAAAAGCCTCAAAATAATCAAAACACACAAAACACACAAAACACACAAAACACACAAAACATAGAAAATCCACAATCTTAACGATGAAAGCTGACCATAAGTAGAGTCCTTCTACGAATGAGACAGCTTTTTTCTTTTGAATAGATATGTACAAATAATAAAGGCAGAAAACCCCATCTCTGGAGAATTGCTGCCTTTTCTTATGGATTATTTTATAGATAATTTCAATTGCTTTTGTGTAGCATTGTAACTCCATACGAGTGCCGGAAACTTCTTCTTAAAGGCATTTAATTCAATGTAGGTCTCACCATTCTGAGATAGCGCCTCTTTGGAGGAAAGCGTAAAGCCGGTAGATGTGCCTGTTCCGCTCTTTACGATGACCTTCTTGTTCTTGGCATCCCAGGTGATCTCGCCCTCGACAAGCGCAGCCAGCACCAGCGATGAAGCATAAGTTTTATCGCCCTGCTTCACAAGACCAACATTACCAGCAAAAGGAACCCCGTTGATATTTAAGATATGATGATCTCCGGTGACTTCTAAAGTCTTCATTCCAGCAATCTGCAGGGCGGTAATCAACTGTGCAGTTTTCCCTTTTACCTCAATATCCGGTGCGAGACCGATGTGATTAAAGTCTTCTTTTTTAGGTGTTAGATATTTCTGCGTGGTCAATTTCAGCATGTCGCCATTAGACACTGGAAGTAGGCTTTGAATACGCGCTTTGCCGTAAGAACGAGTGCCTACAACAGTAGCCAGCTTGTTGTCGCGCAGGGCGCCCGTAAGAGCTTCTGACGCACTTGCAGTGTATTCGTTGGTTAGAATTACGACGGGCACACCGATTTTGCTGCCACTAGTAATCGTTACAGGAGTTAACGCGCCACTTTGATCAGAGGTATACATCATGATGCCTTTATCCATAAAACTAGAGGCAATGTTGTATGCCGAATCCATGTAGCCACCCAAGTTATCACGTAAATCAAGCACCATGGATTTCATTCCCGCTGTACGCATCTTCTTCAGCATAGCGGCGAATTCTTCATCAGAATTCTGTGTGAAACCACTTAGCGAAATATAGGCAATCTTCGGACCAATGAGGGTTCCAAAAACGGAAGTCGAGTTCAATTCATTTCGGGTGACAACATAAGATTTTGTGACACCGTTTCTGAGGATCAGCAGGGTGACCTTAGTGCCCGCGGCTCCACTTAGTTCCGAATCATCCGTTTCGTCAACAGGTATTCCGTTGATTTTGAGAATCGTATCGCCGCGTTTCAAGCCTGCCTTTTCAGAAGGAGAACCTGGAGAGATTTCTTCGATGTAGAGCTCTGTTGGCGTATATTGAAGTTTAACACCGATGCCAACGTATTCGAGATCAACCGCATGTTCAAATTGCGCCGCTTCCTCGGAATTGAAGTATTGGCTGTATGGATCATCCAGTGTGTTCACCATGCCGTCAATTGCTCCGCGAATCAAAATATCTTTATCTACATCTGAAAGATTATAGTTCTCCAATAGCTTCATTACTTCATTAATAAGATCACTGTTGTCTGTGGAAGCTTTAGCGGCATCTGCAGCGGAAGCCAGTGGAGCAAATGTAATAGATAAAGCTAGACAGCTGGTTAACAGTGCACTTATTATTTTTTTTGATTTCATGGAATCAAACACCCTTTTTATTAGGATTTCACAAGTTTATTGTAGATGCTATATGTGTCATCGATTGTCCATACACCAGTATCCGACTTGGATAGAATATAGATAAGGCCTTGCTCATAAGTCTCCTCTTCACTAGCTTCCTTGTCTTTGCTTTCTACATATATAGCAGCTTCTTTGGCACTGTAATAATAAATATTTGAAATGCCTGGAGTATAGGTAATATCATACGAAGCAAAGAAATCATCCAAATCTGCCTTGAGAGAGGAATCATATTCTTCTCCATATGAAGTCATCGTGGAAAGAACTGCTGTAGGATTCTGTTCGTTCATTGCTTGATAATACTTGCTAATAGTACCTTTGAGGGCATCCGCATCGTTTTGAGGGATGTTGGCTGCTGGTTTTATACCTTGTTCATGAGTAAGGAGAACGGTCGAGCTTTGGGATTCCACGGATGAAATCTTCCAGCTTCCGTTCTTGCGGACCAGGGTATATACGTATTCATTCTCTGTATCTGGAGTATAAGTCCCACCTATTCTGCGTGAACTTTCAAGCGTATACACAGTGGCTTCGTCAGCTGTAATGTCGAGGATTTCCAAGCTATCAATAGTATTCTTTATGTCAAAAGCTTTAAAAGATTCATTGAGTTCGGCCACTGATTCCGTGTAAGAGTACTCCGGATCCATAAGGGAGTAGAAGCTAGTCGCTTTTTCTTCATTGAAATATTGATTAGACAAACGGATTAATGCTGTAATGGCTGCTTCGTCCTTACCTTTGGAGACAGGAGTAGTAATTTGTACACTTCTACTGGTAGAATTCCAGACAGCTGTGCCCCCGGTTGCCTCTGCGATAAAACGCAAAGGGATGTATGTAGTGCCGGCTGAGGAAACTGGTGCAGTGGTTAGTTTTTTAACGGTTCCGTTAACAGTAGCGCGGTTACTGCCAATTTTGAGGGTAATCGCAAGATTTGAACTTTTTCCTGTTACCGTTCCAGTTTTGGCATCCCAGAGAACTTGAAGTCCAAGCTTCTCAAAGACAACCCGGAAAGGTACAAGTACAGAATTGTTCGCTAAGTATGGGGATCCAGCGGTGAAGGAAACCTTACTTCCGTTAATATAAACATCAATTGGTTTCGATGCTGCAAAAGCCGGGACCGCAAGTATGAGGGCCAGTAGACTTATGCTTAAGAGGGATAAAAATCTTTTCAACAGTACTCTCTCCTTTTATGTAACTCTTTGTAAAATAGCCTCATTATACCATTTGGCTTCTCTCTCAGTCTATCAGTTGGTGTTAGTTTTGTCACACAAAAAAGCCGGAGAAATGGATATCTCCAGCCACTGAAAATCGTTGGATCGAAGGTTAATCTTAAACTAAAAAAGCTTCACGTACACGGTTCCAGAACGGAAAAGGACGGTACCTGGCGAAACTGACCTTCTTGTCCGATACTTGGCAGCGTACTGAAATCAGATCATCTACTGGGATATTGTTATGATCTATCGTGAGTAGTAAGCGCTGATCCTTACATGAAAGAATATCGCAATGGTGATGCTTCGGCAGTAGTAATGGCGACCCCATTGTTCGAAATACGCGGTTGTTAATTGAGGCGATTTCGGCAATCTGCAGCGCTTCTATAGATGGGTGAACCATGGCTCCCCCAAGGCTTTTGTTATAGGCCGTGCTACCAGAAGGAGTAGAAATACAAAGCCCATCACCCCGGAACATTTCGAAGGTAACATCATTGATGTCAACTTGAATCATTATAGTTCCATCTACCCCTTTAAGGGTAAATTCATTTAGGGCAATGTGGGACGAAGAACCGGATTTCTTGTGAATTTCCAGCTCAAGCAACGGATATTTCACGATACGAGGTTTCTGAGGCTCAGAATCCTCGGTTCCGCACATGTAGTCGATTAAGGTGGGTAGCTCTTCCGCTTGCCAGTCCGCATAGAAGCCTAAGTGTCCTGTGTGCACACCTACGAAGGCTAGATTGGGGATTTGATCGATAAAGGTATGAAAAGCGTGCAGCATTGTGCCGTCTCCGCCAATAGAGATGACGATTTCGGGAGACTCGGCATCCAGTTGCAGGTCCCGCTCCGCCGCCAGCTTGTGAAACTGCTCGGCAAGTTTGATTGATAGTTCATCACCGCGGTCCAGAACATAATATCTCAAGATGTACAGGCTCCTTTTGTATAATTCAGTCATACACCGATCATAATCAATCTTGACCCGGAACACAATATGTTAATCAACTTCGCCGTACCCATCGAATCATTGTCATGAATACAGGGATAAGCAGTGAGACTAGAATTGCAGCAGTTAATAATAGGCTCAGCAGGGCGAGGCTTGCCGTGATCCCTGAGGCAGAAGGAGTAAAGGCAGCAGAGACTGGTAATGATACCCATGCGGTAGACAGCCCTGTTTTCATCACAGGGTTCCAGAGCAGCAAGACCAATCCTGATGCGAGTATGGCGTGAATTAGCCGTGCAGTCAAAAATGGCAGATACCGCAGCCCGGTACCGTTCAGAATACTTGCCACCTGGGCATGTACAGATAATCCGCCCCAAGAGAGAATGAAGGCAGCTGCCGCTACCTTGAACTGAAGCGGGATGGAAGCTGCGGCTTCACCTGCTGAACGGGCACCGATTGTCACCTCAAAGAATCCGCTAATGAGAGCCTGAGCTAGTTCTGGAGGACCACCTACAAGGGACACAAGATGTCCGGTCATGTTAAAGAGGGAGGATAGGATACCGGCACGGGCTAGCAGTTCCATTAGCACATTGAAGAATACAACCAAACCGCCTACGACAATAATAAGCTTTAGCGAGGACTGGATTGCTCCCTTTAATAGCTCCCCAAAGCTCCGTCCATCTTTGCGCCGAGCCTCCTCCATGGCAAGAAGTGCTGCATGGATTCTTCCAAAACCTTTTTTGGCTGGAACAGAGGGGGCAGTAGAACTAGTTATGGATGGGTCTTGGGAGGGGGAGCTCTGTTCTTTGCGTCCATGGAACGACATTAGCAAGCCAACAATCAAACCGCTCCCATAGTGGGCGAGGGCTAGGATGAGCCCCAACGATGCGTCTCGAAAGAAACCAACGGATACTGCACCTAACAGAAAGATTGGGTCAGAGGAGGTTGTGAAAGCGACTAATCGTTCGCCCTCTACTCTGCTAATCAGATTCTGTTCCCGCAGCTTAGCGGTTAATTTAGCGCCAACAGGATATCCTGATACATATCCCATCGCAGCGACAAACCCGCCGCTACCTGGTATACCAAAAAGAGGGCGCATCAATGGATCGAGCAGTGCACCGAAGAGATGAACGATCCCTAGGCCTAGCATGATTTCGGATATGACGAAGAATGGAAATAGGGAGGGGAATAACACATCCCACCAGATGGCCAGGCCTCGTAAGGCTGCGCCAAGGGATGCCTCCGGATGAAGCAACATCAGCAGCATACAGCCTGCCAATGTTATTCCCAGCAGTGGGCCGCCAATCTTTTTAAAAGTCATAATTAACGCCTCCTGATCTATGGTTAGATGTATGCGAAAAGAAGGACAAACAGCACAAAAAAAATAAAGGAAGCGGTTACATAAATCGGTGCTTTTTCGTTCGAAATATGATATTATGTAAATAAGAAATGCACCCTCTGTTACAAGAATAAATGGGATGGAGTGATGGCGATGAGCGTTGTAGCCGGAGTTCTCGTTTGTGCTTTTGTATATGTGATCCGGGTCTCTCTCGTCCCTTCAGGTGATGAAGAATTTCGGACCTACTGACAATAACCTCCAGGCGCTAAACTATAGTTTAGCGTCTTTTTTCTGCCGTTTAGGGGCACTTTCGACGGATATCCGAGCCGTGCTTTTTTTTGGTATAATAAAGTAAGAAACGTTTCATTAATATGGAAGAGAGCTGGTAACCTCAATGAATCCAAATGAGAGTATATATGAGAACCTAGGAGGAGCTGAGGCGCTACATCGATTGGTGGAAGTGTTCTATGCCAAAGTGCAGCTTCATCCGCAGCTGGGTCCGTTATTTCCTGAAGACATTTCTCCTGTTCTGGAGAAGCAGTATCAATTCCTGACACAGTTTTTTGGCGGTGGCCCATTGTATTCAGAACTGCATGGACATCCCATGATGAGAGCAAGGCATATGCATATTCCCATTACTCCAGAACGTGCTGAAGAATGGTTGCAGTGTATGAAAGAGGCGCTTGAGGAGACCGGCGTAGAAGAGCCGCTACGTTCGTTCGTGCTCAGCCGTCTTGCAGGTCCCGCACATCATTTTGTTAACATGCCCCAGGAATAATAAGGGACAGGTTGATCCTGAAAGGAATGAGAGTACTTGCCAGAGTTAATACCCCTATATTCTATTAAGGTCAAATGTTGCAATTGTGAACATGAATTTTCAACCTCTCGCGTACGCCCTAGCCTAAAAAAGGCTATCCGCCGCGATGCTGATTTTTGCGCATATTACAAAAACGAGAATCCGGATTATTATGTTGTACGTGTCTGCCCGAGTTGTGGGTTTGCCTCTACAGAAAATTCAGCGGACAAGCTGACGGATCTGCAGCGAAAAACATTTAATGAACAGGTAGGAAAACGATGGAAGAGCCGTGACTTTGGGGATAAACGAAGCTGGGAAACTGCACTTGAGACCTATAAACTGGCGCTTTTATGCGCTCAAAGTATTAACGATAAGGATCGAATTATTGCAAGTCTGCTTCATCACATTGCCTGGTTGTATCGGTATCAAGGGAATACGGAACAGGAACAACGCTTTTTGCGCTATTCATTAGCTGAATATGTGAAGGTATACGAAAAAGACGGAATAGCTGGCAATGATGCCCGGCTCATGTATCTTATCGGCGAACTTAACCGGCGCATCGGAGAGTTCTCTGTGGCTGTAATGTGGTTCTCCCGCCTGATTAATGATCAGAAGATTATGGATGCTGCGATGATTCGAGCTGCCAGGGAGCAGTGGGTTGTGCTAAGAGAGCAAATGCGCGGCGAAGCTGTAGATATTGATGCCGATGGATTGCCTTCAGGTTCTTAAAGCTTCACGAACAACAAAAAGCGCAGAAGAGAGTAATGCTCTCGTCTGCGCTTTATAAAAATGGTAAGATTGGGATTTAGATGACCTTCTATTTATCGGACTGCCCGATCGAATAGGAGGTAATCTCCGTCGTTATCTACAACTGTGGGACTGGCGCTGCAACATGGGAAGACAAGTAGTTTTTTCTTGCCGTCACGAACGATTTGCAATTCTTTTGGCTTCATAGGGAGAAGAACATTCTCCGAGTTGCAGAAAGGGCAATACTGCACATACATATCGCCTAAAATAATGTCATAAGGCCAGGTATGACTAAAAGGAATCATTGTGAACCCTTCCCAGAAGGAGACTCTTCATTTCCATCCTCAGCTTGCGGTGAATTCTGCTTTTTGGATAGCTCAGCTATTTTTTGTAGCAAAATATGTTGGGGCATATGCATCAAGTGTTCCAGTGGAACGCCTAGTTGCTTGGATAACGTTATGGCTGTTTCCGGTGAAATTTGTAGTGGCTTCATATGGATGCCCTCCTAAAGTTTATCGGCTATGAATGTTCCGGTATCGTTATTCACTTTACCATGGTGTTAAGTCAATTACAAAGAAAACCAAATGAGAGCAAAGGAATGGTGAGAAGACATGAAACAACCATTATCACTGACTTGGGAACTTGATTCCATATTTCCTGGGGGATCGTCCTCTACTGAGTTAGAAAGCTTTTTAAAGAATCTTGAACAAGATATTGCAGCCTTACAGGGTCTGGTGAAGAATGCTGTAGCTCCAACGGATGTTGAGTCTACAAAGGCGCTGGACGAGGTTATAGAACTGCTTCAGAGCTGTTCAGGAAGACTTGTGGAGGTCTCTTCCTTCGCAGACTGTCTGGGCGCTCAGAATCAAATGGACAAAGGTGCGGTAAGACTGGCGGCTCGAGTGACAAGTATGCGTGCCGGATTCGAAGGCATTAGCTCACAATTCAGTAATGTGCTTCGTCAGACTATAGACAAGGTATGGGCAGAGTGGATGGCACGTCCGGAGATTGCTCCATTAACGTTCGTGCTGAGCGAGAGCCGTGACTTGGCCCGTGAGAAGATGAGCCCAGAGTTGGAAAGCTTAGCGCTTGAACTAGCCGTTGACGGATATCATGGATGGAGCGGGCACTATGATACGATTGTAAGCTCGATTAAGATCCCATTTGAGGATGAAGAAGGAACAAAGCTGCTCTCCGCAGGTCAAGCTTTTAACAAGCTGGATGATCCAGATCCGAAAGTACGTCAATCCATGTTCCATAAATGGGAAGAAGCATGGACCGAAGCAGCAGATAACTGTGCGGATACCTTGAATCACTTAGCAGGCTTCCGTCTGAAGCTCTATAAAGGAAGAGGTTGGGAAGATATTCTGAAAGATCCGCTAAGCATCAATCGTATGTCACAAGATACTTTGAATGCGATGTGGGACGTGATTACGAATAGCAAGCCTGCACTCGTGACCTATCTTCAGCGTAAAGCTAAGCTGCTTGGACTGGATGCTCTTTCCTGGGTAGATGTCGAAGCGCCAGTGGGTAAATCTTCAGGTAAAATCCCATATGATCAGGCCGCTAAAGATATCGTTACCCAGTTCCGCAAATTTAGTCCGAAGATGGCAGAGTTTGCAGAGCGTGCTTTTGATAATAACTGGATTGAGGTTGAGGATCGTCCGGGAAAACGTCCTGGAGGTTTCTGTACATCCTTCCCTGAGAGTAAGGAATCGCGGATTTTCATGACTTATAGCGGTACAACTTCCAATGTTTCAACCTTGGCACATGAGCTGGGACATGCTTATCATTCTTACTTGCTGGATGATCAACCTGTATTTAATCAGAACTACGCTATGAACGTTGCAGAGACTGCTTCAACCTTCGCAGAGGTCATTGTATCTGACGCTCAGGTTAAAGCCGCTGGCAACGCTGAAGAGAAACTGGCGTTGCTTGAAACGAAAATTCAAAACAGCGTAGCTTTCTTTATGAACATTCACGCTCGGTTCTTATTCGAGACTCGTTTTTATGAGAAACGTAAGGAAGGCCTTGTAAATGCTGAGGAGCTGTCTGAATTGATGGTGGAAGCACAGAAGGAAGCCTTCTGTGGGGTGCTTTCGGAATACCATCCTCATTTCTGGGCTTCTAAACTGCATTTTTATATCACAGATGTGCCGTTCTATAACTTCCCTTACACCGTTGGCTACATGTTCAGCACAGGATTGTATCGACTGGCTCTGCAAGAAGGAGCGTCCTTTGCAGACAAATACGATAGCTTGTTGCAAGATACTGGTGTGATGACTTTAGAGGATTTGGTACTTAAGCATCTGGGTGTGGATCTTACGAAGCCGGACTTCTGGCAAGGCGCTACAGATCTGATTGTAGCTGACATTAATGAGTTCTTGGAGATGACGGAGCAATTAGTTTGAAAAAGTCTAAACTAAGACAAATTTAGCGGTAGAAAAAACAACAATTTTTCAGCATGAACACGCAAAAGTCCCTGATACAGGGGCTTTTTTTAATGATAAAATGTCGAAAAATCACGATTTATAAAAAGAAATATGTGATTAATCTATGGATTTCGCGCATCTATAGGGATAATAACCCAATTTTGCCGAATAATGTTGTTTGCCATTTGTTAGTAACCTATAATGAGTCTTAAGCCTTATATAAGGCACGCTAGAATACCACTTGGCTAAACTCACAAAAATAAGCAAGCGCTTACGAAGTCAGTTCTGCGAAGTGCACTCAAATCAAGCTATGCTCACAAAACTTTTAGGAGGAAAAGTAATGCTTAAGACGGAACAACTATCATTAGCGAGACAGATGGATATGGTGTTTAAGGAGCTGCAGGAAGAATTATCGGGATTAACTTCTGGTACGGTTTTTGTGCAAATACGAAATAACATGATCGGAAAATTCGGGATACGACATAATCCTCTTTCTGGGCGAAGCGGGGGATTCACTGATGCAAAAGAAGGGATGACAGATGGACAACAGTCTTCTTTTCGACTAATGGCACTGGAAAGCCTGAAATACAAGCGGCGTTGGACGCATGGTGAGATTTCTTATGAATTCGCCATTAGACAGGGAATGGTGATTGTAGATGCTACATTGGAGTCCAATTATAATATGGCGAATCTAATGATTCGATCGCCTCGTAATGCCTTTGCTGAAAGTTCCGAACAGTTTTTTGGTTAAGCGTTGTTTACATAAAATTTCAATAATTGTGAAAATCAAAAACCCTCCCACAGCTTCAGAAAGAAGTGTGAGAGGGCTCGAAAGCTACTCGGCTTTAGGCTTAATATGCCCTAGCCGGATAAAACACTTAAGATAACGTTGTTACTGACGACCAGACAGTTGTTGTTCTGCCAGTTGTACTAGACGTTTAGTGATGTAACCGCCCAGAGAACCAGTTTCGCGAGAAGTGTAGTTCCCGTAATAACCGTCAGCTGGGATCGTTACTCCAAGCTCCTGTGCTGCTTCATATTTCAACTGTTGCAATGCCGCAGTTGCTTGAGGAACGACCAGGTTATTGGAACGGCTGCTACGACCTTGACCTGCTTGACCCATGTGTGTCACCTCCTTCGCCCGTTGTGAAGATAGTATGAGCGCTAAGAGGTTAATTCATGCATCACTTCGAAAGGTTTTAAGGATGGTAATTATTAGTGAAATAAAAGTGAGGATAGAAACCCTTTATTACTAGGGATTACACAAAAAAAATCGGTCTTCCCTTACGTAATCGCAAGGTAAGACCGATATAATGTATATCTGCTTTAAATCTCAGGATAGATCATTTCCAGCACGGTGGATAGATTCTGACTTTGACCGGGTTCTACCGTTAAAAGACCTGTAAAGGAAGCATCCTCGGATACATTCGGTGCATTCGCGAGCCATGTATAGGGCTCAATACACAGAAATTGATCCGCCGGTCCTTTGGTATATAGCACCCAGTGACGGAATAGATTCTCGTCAGCAGTATAACGAAGGCCATAACCATCATCACGTAATAATAAGGCTTCTACAGGCTGTTTTTCTCCAATACGTAGAGCAGTATCAAAATTAGTTCCCTGCATGTTCATTCCGGTGTTCAAGGCTTCCAGATCACCAAGTGGAATCAGATTGCCGCTAGGGAGCAATTCATCGTTCAGTTCATAAATACTATTTACTGGGAGCTTAAGATTCCAGCGCTCAGGTTCTCCATCAATCATAAACCAGGTGTGATAACCGATCCCAAAAGGAATTCGATGATCTCCAAGATTTGTAACCTTTAAAGTTTGGGTAAATCGGGCTTCCTGAAGCCTAAACGTCATTTCGAATTTAAGTGGGATAGGGAATTGCTCCATCCAGTGAGGATCATCTTCCGTTCGGAATTCAGTAGTGACCGCGCAACCATCCTCATCTTCTTCAATATCGCTGACACACCAAGCCTGAGTTCGGTGTAGACCATGAATATGATTGTCATTAGCGGTATTCTGGTCGAATTGATAACTTGTACCCTCGAACTGAAATTGGCCCTTGCGAATTCTTCCGGGTGGAATTAATAGCGGCATGCCAAAATGGTAAGGTTTTTGCATAAAGAAAGCTTGATCGCTTTCATCAGGCCGCCGTAGAATTTCCCGTTGTTTCTTTACATCAAACAATGAAATCACGTTATTTCCTAGTCGCGGCAAAAGCGTGACTTCCAGTTCACGGCTGTGCAAAATATAAGTATCATAACCGCCCCACTGCCCTTTGGTCACCTGTTTCATGAGATATGCTCCTTTATCGTAACTGTAATCGAATAGAACATGGATAACCTTATCATAACAGATTTATACGGTAGTGGTTAAGTGATTTGACAACTTCTCTTTATGGTTCTATGATGAAGGCATTAATTCATGATGATAATGTGATGACGGGGACAAGTAGGCAGGTATTGCACCTTCAGAAAGCCGGTGGTTGATGCGAACCGGTAGGACAAACCTGATGAATGGACCCCTGAGCGCCGAGCTTGAACGGGAGCTAAATGCCCTAGTAGACCGGCCGGATCTTCCCCGTTAACGGAAGACTAAGGCTGTTTTCTTCTTGTCTAAACAAGATTAAGCAGCGAATAAGGGTGGCACCACGGTCTCACGTCCCTTGCGGATGGGGCTTTTTTTGCGTTCTCGGAAACTTAGAAATGACATCAAACGGAGGTCTATATTATGAAAAAAGTATTGTCAGGCATTCAGCCGAGCGGTTCACTTACACTGGGGAACTACATTGGAGCACTGAAAAATTTTGTGAAGCTGCAAGATGATCATCAATGTTTCTTTATGGTTGTCGATATGCATGCGATCACTGTAGCACAAGATCCGGCGGCACTGCGTGAGCAGTCAGAGTCCGTAGCAGCCCTCTTTATTGCAGCGGGAATTGATCCTGCACGTTCTAATGTCTATATGCAGTCGCATGTGCCACAACACGCTGAACTAGGCTGGATCATGACGACACTTACAGCAATGGGTGAGTTGGAGCGTATGACCCAGTTTAAAGATAAATCATCAGGTAAAGATTCTGTTGGCGCTGGTTTATTCGTCTATCCTTCCTTGATGGCAGCAGATATTCTTGTTTATAACGCAGATCTTGTGCCGGTCGGAGAAGATCAGAAGCAACATTTGGAGCTGACTCGTGATTTAGCTGGCCGCTTCAATAATCGTTTTGGCGAATTCTTTACCATTCCGGAGCCGTACATTCCAGAGGTGGGTGCACGTATTATGTCTCTGGATGATGGTACCAAAAAAATGAGCAAGAGCAACCCTAACGCTGGCAGCTACATTGCTCTGTTGGATTCACCGGACGTGATCCGTAAAAAAATCAGCCGTGCAACGACTGATTCAGGACGTGAAGTGATTTTTGATCCAGCTAATAAGCCAGAGATCAGTAATTTGATGAGTATTTATTCCGAATGTTCTGGAATGACACTCCAGCAAATTGCCGATCGTTATGAAGGGCAAATGTATGGTGGCTTTAAGAAGGAGCTTGCTGAAGTGGTTGTATCTACGCTTGAGCCTTTACAACAAAAATATAATGAAATTCGTAGCTCGGGTGCGATTACAGATATTCTCGCTGAAGGTGCTGGTCGTGCACGTATTGTTGCAACTGAGACGTTGAATGGAGTTAAAGAACGGATGGGATTTCTGCCAGCTCGTTAATTTAATCAGCGCTCAGGCTTTCCTGTTTGCGTCTGATCTTGGCCTTGAGGATAAATCCCCAGCCAATATTCATGACACAGAGAAACCCGAGCAGAAGTGCCAACCAAAAGCTATAACTGATCGCGATTGAAGCGGCAGTAAGAATAAGAATAGAAGAACAAGCGAACCAAAGTGAAAGTCCTTTACCCATTAGGAGAGCCTTCCTTTCTATGTCTGCTAAAATGAATCCCGGAGTATGATAATAATACTCCGGGATTTTTTGTGATTATAGAATAGATCTCTGCGTAAGTCTACAGTTTCATCGTAAAGAACCAGGGTCAATGGAAAATCGTTTGTCGAGCTTCTCGCTGCTAAGCCAACCTACATAAGTATTTAAAGGTCGATATTGATTGTCCATCACTAACACAGCCACAAATGGGTATTGTTTGCGATGTAAATAACGTACGTCCCCCCAGCGAACCATATATCCTGAAGGAAGTTCCTCGACTTCGGCTACTGCATAAGAGGTGAAGTATAGAAAGGACTGAATATCAGGGTGCGACTTGGATATCTCCACAGCGGGATGATTCGAGCATACAGCATGTTTGAACCATTCCAGTCGATTATTGACTAACTGCCCAACATCATAACTACCATCTTTTTTCACTTTTACTACGTTCCAGCGCTTTAGTGAAATTGTAGGGATTACAATATAACGTTCGCCGGCATTATGATGTAAATCCTTGAGTTTGATATTACGCGTAAGACGTGCGTGAACGACGGTTCTCCAAATATAATAAAGAATAGTACAGGCATACAGCGTAATAAATAAAGGTTGCGGTGGAACGATACCGGTGATCCAGAGAAGGATGGCTGCGATATGGCTACCAAATATAAATGGATCAAAAATGTGGATGATGTTCCATGCAATCCATTTCTCCGTGAATGGACGTGCAGCCTGAGTGCCATAGGTATTAAATAGATCAGAAAATACGTGAACACCTACACCAATGAAGCTCCAGAGCGCAATATGGCTTAGAGCTTGTAAATCAGTAAAACCAAATAAGGGCCCTAACACGAAGGAAATCAGCGCGGGCCACAGAATTAGAAAGGGTAGGGAATGTGTGATTCCTCGGTGATTTCGAATATACATTGCATTGTCCTTCAGTCGAAGCGCAGTATCGGCATCAGGAGCCTGAGAGGCGAGCACTGTTGCCAGCATAACAGCCCCGGCCAGTTTCGGATCAGAAGCAACGATGGGATCAACGAAGGAAAGCCCAGCTAAGCCTAGGCCCATAACTAAATGTGTAGCAGTATCCATTGGTCAGTTCTCCTTTGTTGTTCGGAAGTTCTCTATTTAATAATTACCCAAATACAGCTCTGGTTATTAAGGGGATTGAAATAAATACAAAATAAATATTGTCACGTAATTGTCGAATTCATGAACTTACTGTTCCATGACTGTCAAAGTCTTCACGGGTTTGTTATGATAAAGTTAACAGCGAAGTTAAAAAAACTTCGGTTAGAACGTTACATGTTCGTTTAGAAGGAGGATCATTAGGTGTGGACAATCATATAACATTTCAAGCTTCTTCCGACTCTGCAGCCATGTCTGCAAAATCTCCACCGGAAGGTGCTAGCTGGCGTGATTTCATTGCAGTAACAAAACCCGGTATTATCCGATCTAACCTTATTGCGGCCTTTGCGGGATATTGGCTGGCCTCGGGTTGGGATGTTCATTACGGCAGATTAGTTCTGACTCTGCTCGGTACAATGCTGGTTATGGCTTCAGCCTGCGTTTTTAATAACTATTTCGACCGGGATCTGGACATGAAGATGGAAAGAACCCGTGAACGGGGGCTTCCTACAGGACGACTGAAACCAAACACTGTATTATTATACGCCATTGGGCTTGGTATTGCAGGTTTGATCGTGCTGTTTGCTTTTTCAGGTATGCTTGCCGGTCTGTTTGGAATTGTTGGCATGTTCGTTTACGTAGTAGTATACACGCTTTGGTTGAAGCGGACATCAACATGGAGCACCTCCGTAGGTGCGATTTCTGGAGCAATGCCCCCGGTAATTGGTTATGTTGCGGTTTCAGGAACGGTTGATCTAGGCGCTTGGCTGATCTTTGCCATGTTGTTTCTATGGCAACCCCCTCACTTCTGGGCGTTGGGCATTAGACGTAAAGAAGAATATAGAGCGGCAGGATTTCCATTACTACCTGTAGTTAAAGGGACGCGACGTACGAAGTTTCAGATGATTCCTTATGTAGCCCTTTTGCTGCCTATTCCAGTGTTAATGTACGCCTATGATTACGCAGGCATATTTTTTCTAATCATTTCATCAGCGTTGTCCTTGGCTTGGTTAGTATTGACCTTGATGGGCTTTAAGGCTAAAGATGATGAAGTCTGGGCGAAGAAGAATTTCCTCTTCTCCATTAACTACCTGACAGTTAGTTTGATCGTACTTGTATTGAATACGATTCACGGTTAAGAAGAGGGAGGGTATACGTGTCCGTGCAAACCTTTAAGCGTTATAAATGGACTTGGCTTCTGCTAATACTTGCTTTGATTATGGCTGGTTATCTGGCAATTAACTCTTTGAATTTAGGAAAAGAAAAATTGCCAGTAATCGGAGAAGTGCAGGACTTTTCTCTTGAAAATGTGAATGGAGACCAGGTTACTCTGGCTGATACACAAGGTAAAGCACGGCTGGTATACTTCTTTTTTACACAGTGTCCGGATGTATGTCCTATAACTACGTTTTTGTTATCTCAGACACAGAAGATTCTGGTCGAGGATGGCAGTTTTGGTAAAGATACGGGTTTTGTCTCTATCTCTTTTGATCCGAAGAATGATACTCGGGAAGCTATTAAGGCTTTTGCAGACCGGTTTCAGGCGAATTATGATGGATGGTATTTCTTGCGGGGGGATCAGGAAGAAGTTCGTAAGTTAGCGACGGATTCTTTTAAAGTACTAATCGCAGGGAATTCCAAAGAAAATTTCGTACATGCCAACCGTATAGCGTTAGTTGACCGAGACAATCAACTTCGTGCATTGTATGACGCAGGAGATACGGAGAACGTAACTCCTGAATTTCTTGCCGATCAGCTGACGAAATTGGCTCGGGAATAGAATATCAAACATTAAAAACGCCTTTTTCGAATCCCTCTTTATTGAGCGGATAACGAAAAAGGCGTTTTTTTAAATATACGATAGTATAAGTTTCATGCTATACATTATCTTTATACTTGTTTCAGCTAAAATGGAAGTGGTTCAGGGTAGATGATGAAATCTTCTAATCCGGCTTTTTCGAGCTGAGTGATGTTGTATTCATCAGGCGTACCTTCCACACCAGCATATCCGCGACGAGTATAAATATGATCGGCATCAGGGAAGGCATCCCGGAGCACACTGCGTATTTTTTTGCCAGAGCTATCGTTATCCAAATAAAGGTATACTTCTCCATCTCCTACTTGTTGCCGGAGGGATTCTAATTTTAGTGTATTTAATGTACCAAAGGTACATAGGATTTCTACTTCCGGTACCAGCACGCGCCGTAATCTGCTGCGATCGTTCTTACCTTCGACAATAATCGTTATGGACATTAGCTGACAATCACCTCCGGGAATGGGTCTAAGCTTCAGGCTCATTATAGTTTACCGAAGGATCGTCATTTTTAACAACTGTTTCTGCAAGAAAGTCTTCATTCCCCGGGAAATGTCGTAAAAGCAAAGAATCATGCGGCTCGCCCGTTCCATTTGGAAGTGAGGTTCGATAGTTTACCAGTGTTTTTAGGTGGAAGAAGAAGCAATGCTACCATTAGTAGTAGAAAGGCTATGAAGTAAGGAGAAACGAAGGACCTTAGCTGTCCAGCAGCCACGGGCCCAGCGAATGCACCAAGTGACATGGCTATCGACTGCATGGAGAAAGTCCGACCCATTCGCCCAGGGCCACCGAGACTAATAAAGAGTGATGCCATTGCAGGAAACAACACTCCTTTGGCTGCGCCGAGCATAAAAAGAATCGCAGCAGTCGGAATCCTGTGAAATGAAGCGAGTGCAAAGAAGCTGATGGCCATTCCCAGTAATGCCGCTGCTATTCTTCCCCCCGGAGAAAGACGGTTCAGGAAGAGCATGCTGAGCGTTACCAAAGCACCTAAACTGAGGAGTGACAGTAGTATACCAGTGGAAAGAATACTGTTGCTCCCTGTTTGAGATAGTGGGAGCTCGAAAAAGAGAACGCCTTGTGAACAGGAAACGAAAAAAGGTAAAAGGTAATACCGTTTGGATACCAGTTCATCATCTTTCGTTGGTATAGAAGGTTTATCTGGAACTTTTAATGCTGATGGCGCTGAGCTTAGCGGCTTTAATATATGTCTCGAAGGCGCAGGTACACTAAAAAAAGCCATGATTCCTGTTGCGATAAGGAGCCATCCAAGTGTGGTGAAGGTGCCAGAGTAGCCGGCTTTTGCTACGATAAAAGCTCCTGCAGCAGGCGATACAACTGAAGCTAACGTATGAACGATACCATGTCCGGACATATATTTACCCTGCTCTGTGGCATCCGATGACAAAGAAGCGAGTAACGTCATACAGGCTGGAGAGAGGAAAGCGAGCACGAATCCACTTGCTGCTCTTAGCATTAGCAGATGCCATGGAAGCTGTACATGAGCTTGCAGCAGTAGGATAGCTCCCGCTGCGACAAGGCTGAAGACGATGTAGCGGCGGGAGCCATTACGATCGACGAGTACGCCTGCAAGCAGATTGCCGGGAAGGTGGGTCAACGAGTACATGCCCATCATCCAGCCAATAAAGGTGGGTCCCGCACCAAGAGAGATGGCAAAGGGCGTAAGGACGGGATACTGAGCATGTAAATCGAAGAACGCCAAAAAGAGAAATAAGTATAGCCACAGCGCAGTTTTCACAGGGAAACACCTCCGAGAGCCACCTACAGCACAAGTGAATGCAGGACGGCGTAATAATGAAGAACCAATTCTTAAGCACTACTTGTACTTTACGTGGGACAGAGAGGGCTTATACCGCTTTTTTAATTCCGCTAGTAGGTATACCTTTTACGGAGGGTGGAACCATGAATTATGATGGGTATTCATGTATAATAATTAATATTGGCGTTATGTCTATGGGAAGAGAGAATCCTTGGGACGAAACTAGGCGATAGGGGTGTTGTGAGATTGATGGATCCAGAGGTATGGTCACAGTTTATAAGGGAAAATTGGCTAGTTATTGTAATTGCGCTTGTCCTGCTGTTTGCGGTTGTTAATTTGGTTAAAACCGTTCTGAAATGGGCGATTGTCATCGTGATCGTTGTAGGTTTGTTCATCTATAGTGGTGTTACAATGGACCAAATTGGTAACGCTGTGAATAAGGTGGCAGATGGAACGGTAAGCACGCTGAAGAAGGAAGCGCAAGAGGTTATGCTTAAAGAAGCGCAGGATGCGAAGTACACTTCAAATGGAGACGGGACCTTTACGATTACAACGCCGAATATTGAAGTGAAGGGCGCAGCGGGTGAAGATAAAGTAGAGGTTACTTTCCGTGGTGTGAGTCTTGGAAAGTGGAGTGTTACGGATACGACAAAAACATTTATCGAGGAAGCCCGAAAACATCAATAACAGGCTTGGACTCAAAAATACAACAAGCGAGCAAGCACGCGACTGAAAGGAGAGAGCGGATATGATAAACGGATGGATGACTAGTGTGAGTGATGCTAATATCATCTCCATCGCCCTCCTGCTGGTTGTAGTCTTCTCTCTATTGCAAGGCTGGAGCAGAGGTTTCTCAAGCGCTACCGGAAGATTATTTGGGCTGCTGGGAACAGGATTATTTACTATAGCATCTTTGGTATTAGCTATCCCAGCTGCGGCCTACCTCAATCCCTATGTAGAGACTTGGGCATCGGGTATTAGTCTTCCTGATACGAAGCTTACACAGTGGCAGCAAATTTATTATACGGCGGTGTCTGTGTTATCAGAATCACCGCTAGTTCGATTTCTATTGTTACTCCTGATTTCTTATCTGTTAATTCGTATGCTCTTAGGACTGTTATCCATGTTGCTTCCTTTTCCACAATTGCGGCGTACTAAGAAGTTTAAAGACAGAAAGATTACGCAGGTAAGCCGTATGGGAGGAGCAATGGTTGGATTAATTATCGGCTTAATGCGTAGTCTGGTAATTGTTCTCGCTCTTTTCATCTGTGTTGGATTAAATCCGGAGAGTGGATTTAGTCGTTATGTGGAGTCCTCTCCAATCTATAGTCAGAGCGCTGCTGCTGTATTTGAACCTATTGTTGGTGAGACTGTGCAGAAGAAACTTCCTATTCTGACAAAGACCGTTGCAGCAGAGATGAATGATATCCTTCGCAGAAAATATGAGGTTATCGATCATGAAATTCCTCAGGATATTATAGGAGCAGCAGAAGACATTGTTGGACAAGCGCAAGATGAAGAGAAAAAAGCGAGACTTCTCTATGATTGGGTAGGTACACGCGTGACTTACGATTATGCTAAAGCTGACAATTATTTGCAAAACAGGGTCTGGCATGAACAGACACCACAGGATACATTCGACACTCGGCAAGGGGTGTGTATAGACTATGCCCGACTGTACGCTGTGATGGCTCGTTCACAGGGCTTGCAGGTACGGGTTGTAACAGGTCAGGGTTATGATGGGCGTGGCGGTTATGGTGCACATGCTTGGAATGAAGTATATATAAGTGATCGGCAAGCTTGGATTCCGCTGGATCCGACTTGGGCTAGCAGTGGAGATTGGTTCAATCCGAAGGATTTTGATGAAACGCATATTAGGGAGAACGCCCTCTGAGTGAGGGCGCTGAACTCAAGGGGTGTGGTACAATAAACTCAAGTAACGTCAGTTCTAACTTAAATGCGAGGGCATGCTCACAATAAGCAGCTAAGAACTCACCTTCATCATAAGAGTAATGTCTCAGGCAAAGGGTTGTCAGACATTTTTTTAAAATATAAGAAAGTATAAGCACTATACTTTATGTCTTATATTTCTCGCTTAAACACTTACCTTCCTTATAAGGACGGTCAAGGCGTTTATGCTTGTAGAAGGGGAGAAAGCTGGTGAGTTTGTTTGGTAAGCAGCTCCCGCCTAAGGACGGGATATCTTCAAGAAATTCTGTAGGTTTGAGACTGAATATTTTTTTCTTTGGCACTTTTTTTATTTTTTGTATTATTATCGTACGTCTTGCAGGTTTACAGTTTACTGAGGGAGCTCTGTTGAGTGAAGAAGAAACGAGCCGGGAAACGAAAATTGTTCCGCTCGCAGCGATGCGTGGGATTATTTTTGCTGCCGAAGGAGAGCAGATTGCCTATTCAACACCTACGGAGTCGCTTTACCTTACATTAACTAAAGATTATACAGCTAGAACGACAGATAAAGTAACGGGTGAGACCTCACTTACGGAGAAGGCGAAGTACAACTCCGATATGCTTGCAGCAAGGCTTGCAGCTGATTTTGCTAAATATGGAGATCCGAATGCGCCGAAGCTGACGCAGCAAGATATCTTGGATTCATTAGATTTAGATTTCAAAAAGTATTTAGGTTATGTGCCGCGACGGATCAAGACTGGATTAATTCCAGAGGAAATAGCCTATTTCATGGAGCATAAAGACAATTATCCGGGGCTAACGATCGTGGAGGAGAGTGTTCGTCACTACGATAAAGATACGGTAGCGGTGCAGACAGTCGGCTTTGGAAAACCGTTTAAATCGACTGAAGATATAGCGATGTATAAGAATGTCCGTAGTGAAATGAAAAAAGATTCTCCCCCTGGACTTATGTATAAAGCAGAAGAATATGTGGGGTTTGATGGTCTGGAAATGCAGTATCAACGAGAGCTACGAGGAGAAAATGGTTATCAGGTCATTTCGGTGACTCCTCAGAATATGGCTGAGAAGGTTGAACAGAACGTTGCTCCTGTAAAAGGTAATAATATTTGGATGACAATTAATAAGAAGATTCAGATGAAGACAGAACAGGCCATATTGGATCAGATTAAATGGCTGCATACCAATGCTGTTCAAGGTGAGACGCATCCAGATGCTTTAACCGGATACGCCGTAGCAATGGAAGTGGAGACTGGAAATATTGTCGCCATGGCAAGCATGCCGGATTACGATTCAAATGTATGGACTAAAGACTCCTTACCAACACCTGTTTGGAATAAAATAATGAATAATCATCTAAACGGTACGATTACTTCGAATTCATCTGGTAGATCAGGTCATGATTTTAGTTCACTTGTATTTATGGGATCTACGATCAAACCATTAAGTGTGTTAATTGGTTTAAAGGAAGGTTTCTTTAATACCTCAACAACCTATTCAGATGTGGGCATTACTTATTTCGGTAAGGATAATAAATCATCCGTAAGAAATTCATCGGGTCACGTATATGGTTCACTAGATCCGGCCAAGGCGATTATGAATTCCTCTAATGTATTTATGATTGATATGGTGGGTAAGCAGCTTTACAAGAAATATCCGGGGGATAAAGGCATTGAGGTATGGGACAGATATATGAAAGAGTTCGGGCTGGGTGTATCTACGAAAAGTGGTCTCCCAGGTGAATCAGCGGGCCAGATTAACTATACTGATCTTAAGGCCGCAGGCAGCTCGCAGGCCGCACTTATCTATGCTTCTTTTGGCCAACAGGGCAGTTATACTACATTGCAGCTTGCCCAGTATGCTTCTACTCTTGCAAATGAAGGAGTGCGTATTAAGCCTCAACTCGTTAGCAAGATCACGGATGCGCAAGGTAAGGCGGTTAAGGAATTTCAAAGAGAAGTGCTTAATACGGTAACGTTTGACAAATCCTACTGGAAAGAGATCAAACAGGGGATGAGCAGTGAAGTTAGTGCTTTTGATGATTTTCCTTATGATTTTGCACGTAAGACAGGTACCTCTGAAAAAACAGACAGAAAAAATATAAACCGTGATAATGGGGTATTTATTGCCTTTGCTCCGCGAGAAAATCCGAAGCTAGCCGTAGCGGTTGTTATACCAGAAGGGGGCTTTGGCTCCAAAAGCGCTGCGCCGGTGGCTCGTAAAATTTTTGATGCCTATGATTGGGAGTACGGGCTCGATGGTGTGCCGAAAAAGAATGTCACTCCTGCGTCAGGCCCCGTTCAAGAATAATTAGAGAAAAAGGAGAGAAATAAACTGTGAGTTTTTTCCGTAAGCAGGCCTCACCTCCAGATGAGACCAACAGTAAAAGTTCCATAGGCCTGCGACTCAACGTGTTTTTCTTTAGCACGTTTGTTATATTTTGTGTAATTATTATACGCCTGGCTGTGTTGCAATTCGTGGAAGGACCCACTTTAACTGAAGTGGAGACAAGCAGAGATACCAAAAATGTACCGCTAGCTTCCATGAGAGGTGTAATTTATGCTGCTGAAGGTGAGAAGTTAGCGTACTCTACACCGGTTCAATCGCTGTATATTACGCTCAATAAGGAGTATACCGCTAAGCAAACAGATAAAATTACCGGTAAAACTACCCTAACTCCAGAAGCTAAAGCCAAGTCAGATGCATTGGCAGCCAAGCTGGTAGCTGATTTCAATAAATATGGTGATCCAAAAGCTGAGAAGATGACAGAAGCAGATGTTATTGACGCACTGGATTTATATTTCCGGAAATCACTTGGCTTTATGGCACGGCGAATTAAGGCGGACCTGACTACTCAGGAAGTGGCCTATTTCATGGAACATAAGGGAGAATACCCAGGCCTTGAAATTGTCGAGGAAAGCATTCGTCATTACGATAAAGATACGGTTGCCGTACAGACGATAGGTTATATCAAGCCTTTTAAATCAGCAAACAGCCTTAATATTTATAAGAATATCTTAAATGCTATGAAGAACAATCCGGAGCCAGGACTAACGTACAAGGACGACGAATTTGTCGGATTTGACGGCCTGGAGCTGCAGTATCAGAGAGAGCTTCGGGGACAAAACGGCTATCAGGAAATCTCCGTCAATCCACAGAACATGGCAGAGAAAGTCGAACGTGTAGTCCCTCCTGTCAAAGGCAATGACGTCTGGACAACTATTAATAAGAACATTCAGATGAAGACAGAGCAGGCGATTATGGATCAGATTAAGTGGTTGCATTCCAATACTGTACAGGGTAAAACGCATCCTAATGCTTTAACTGGTTACGCTGTAGCGATGGAAGTCGATACGGGGAATATCGTCAGTATGGCAAGTATGCCGGACTACGATACGAATATTTGGACATCGGGATCCTTATCCACTGATGTCTGGAACAGTATCATGGATAACTACCAGAACGGTACCATTAATCCGATTTCTTCAGGGACGTCAGGTAATGGACTTAGGTCTGTACTGCTACTAGGTTCAACAATTAAACCTTTGAGCGTACTCGTGGGTCTGAATGAAGGTCTCTTTACAACCTCAACCTACTATCCGGATAGAGGTTTCGCGACTTTTGGTAAAACAGGTCATGAAACTAAGGTAAGAAACTCCGGAGGACATGTGTACGGTTCTATGGACCCTGCAAGAGCGATTGAGAAATCGTCGAATGCGTTCATGGTGGACATGATCGGTAAACGATTGTATGACAAATACAAAAGCAAAGGCGTAGATGTCTGGGATAAGTATATGAAAGAGTTTGGACTTGGTGTATCCACGGGAAGTGGTCTGCCAAATGAATTCTTAGGACAGATTAACTATACCAATATAGAGGCTGCGGGTAGCGCCCAAGCGGCACTTGTATATGCTTCTTTCGGCCAACAAGGTAGTTATACGGTGTTGCAGCTTGCCCAATACGTAGCTACACTTGCTAATGAAGGACAGCGGATCAAACCTCAGCTAGTTAGCAAGATTACAGATGCTGACGGAAAAGTAGTCAAGGAGTTCGGTCGTGAGGTAATAGATGAAGTAACAGCCTTCGATAAATCCTACTGGAAAGAAATTCAACAGGGTATGCGAAGTGAAGTTAGTGCTTTTTCTGATTTCCCTTATGATTTTGCTCGTAAGACGGGAACATCTCAACAAGTGGCAAAGGGTCAAATTCGCGATAACGGTGTATTTATTGCTTATGCCCCACGAAATAACCCTAAGCTGGCAGTAGCCGTAGTCATTCCAGAAGGGGGCTTTGGTTCCCAGAGTGCTGCGCCGGTCGCACGTAAAATTTTTGATGCTTATGATTGGGAATATGGACTTGATGGCGTTCCGAAGAAGAGTCTACAGTCAGGTAATAATACAAATGATCCTGCGAATGAAGGAACGACTACAGGTACTCAGTAACTTTGACTCTAAGGTGAATAATGATTAAAAAATAAACAGCTGCTCTATTGAGAGCATAAAAGAATGGAGGGGTGGCAATGACTGCCAAATACCGCCTGCTTGCTTTGGATATGGATGGAACCCTACTGAATGATGAACAGATTATTACACCTACAACGGTGAAATGGCTTCAAAAGGCGGTCGACGCAGGCGTTCATGTCTGTCTGTCGACAGGCCGAGCTTTTACAAGTGCATTTCCATATGCTGAGCAGCTTGGACTAGAAACACCTATGATTACTGTGAACGGTAGTGAGATATGGCGAGCACCACATGAAATTTATCGGCGATCATTGATGGATCCTATGCTGGTACAACAAATGTATGAACTTGCTAAAGAAGATGACATCTGGTTCTGGGCCTATTCTACGGAAAAAGTCCACAAACAGGATAACTGGGATGGGGATGTAACGGGCAGAGAATGGCTTAAATTCGGTTATCACACCGAAGATGATGAGCTTCGTCATAAACTGCTGCTTCGTCTTCAAGATATGGGTGGATTGGAGATTACGAACTCCTCTCCACATAACCTGGAGATTAACCCTCTAGGAGTGAATAAAGCAGCCGGAATCATGGAAGTCTGTAAGCTGCTAGGACTAGACATGTCCCAAGTTATAGCGGTTGGTGACAGCCTCAATGACCTTGCAGCGATTCAGCAGTCAGGGCTTGGGGTTGCCATGGGCAACGCTCAGGAGACGGTTAAAGAAGAGGCTGACGTTGTGGTGGCTTCTAATAATAATGATGGAATTGCAGAAGTCATTCAAAAATATATTTTTAATGAAGCTATTGCGAAGTGAATCCATAGAGCATATTTGCTATTAGGAGGTTAAGTGTTGACGATCCTGGGTTGGATTCTTATTATTGCTTTATTTGCCGTAGGGCTAGCGGGGGCTGTGTACCCTATACTGCCGGGTGCGCTTGCGATTTATCTTGCCTTTTTCGTATATGGCTGGTTCTTTTCTTTCGAGCCTTTTGGTGTCTGGTTCTGGATCATTCAAACGCTGATCGTTGTAGTTTTATTTATTGCTGATTACGTTGTAGGGGCGTGGGGCGTTAAGAAATTTGGCGGCTCACGTTCATCGATTATCGGGAGTACGATTGGGCTAATCATTGGTCCTTTTGTAATCCCAGCCTTTGGACTTATTATTGGTCCGTTTCTGGGTGCCTTTATAGGAGAATTGATCGTAGGTTCTTCACCAGCTAAAGCTGCCAAAGTAAGTGTAGGATCAATACTTGGGTTGTTTAGTAGTACTGTTGTCAAAATTGTGCTACAAATTATTATGGTCGTCCTCTTTTTTATATGGGTCGTCCGGTTTTAATTTTAACAGTGAAGAAGGGGAAATGGTTTGTCCAAGAAAGAGTCTTTCGTAAAAGGCACGCTTATCCTTGCTGCTGCAGCTTTGGTGGCAAGGGTACTCGGGCTTGTTCAGCGGGTGCCGCTGGATCATATTTTTGATGATGTGGGGAGAGCATCATTTGGGGTATCGAACAATATCTATTTAATGCTGCTCACCGTGGCTACAGCAGGTATTCCAAGTACGCTCAGTAAAATGGTCTCCGAGCGGTACGCTCTGAATCGTCCTGAAGAGGCGAGACAAGTGTATCATGCAGCATTGCTGTTTTCAGTAGCAGCAGGGGTAATCATGACGGCCTTGCTGTACATAGGCGCTCCGTTCTATGCGACACATATTGCTGATGTACCTGAATCAGCGATGGCAGTTAGGGCTATTGCACCTGCGCTTTTACTTTTTCCGGCAATTGCCATGATGCGTGGATATTTTCAAGGGCGCAACAATATGATGGCTGGTGGTATTTCACAGATTGTAGAGCAGTTCGCTCGCGTACTAGTCGCTATTTTACTAGCTTATATTCTATTACAGCAGGGGTATAACAATACAACTATAGCTGCGGGAGCATCCTTCGGTAGCGTAATTGGTAGTATTGCAGCATTTGGTGTCATGATTTATTTTGCAATTAAGCTGCGCCGAGAGGATAAACAGCAAGGATTAAATTACAATACCACTCAAAAATTGCCGATTTGGGGAATTTACAAAGATATTTTCACACTATCAATTCCGATCGTGCTCTCTTCACTTACGATTCCCGTAGTGAATGTGATTGATACTTCTTTGGCTGTTCCACTGCTTATTGATCAGATGGGTAGAGAGAGTGCAACAGCAGCTTTGGGTATACTAACCACGCGTGCTCAAAGTGTGGCCGGAATTCCACCGGTACTAGCCATTGCGCTAGGTACCTCGCTGATTCCGATCATTTCAGCTGCCTATGCCCGTCGTGATGAGGGACACTTGAAGAAGCAAATTACACTTGCTTTGCGGATTTCTATCCTGACAGGGATGCCAATTGTGTTGGCACTTGTGGCAGCAGCTTATTCTGTAAACGGGTTATTGTTCAGCAGCTTGGACGGAAGCGGAATTGTGGCGATGCTTACGATTGGAACGATCTTTCAGATCACCATGATGACAACGAACTCCATCTTGCTCGGTATGGGCAAATCACGCGTTTCAATGTATTATGTGCTAGTGGGTATTATTGTTAAATTAGTCGCAAGCTTCTTACTAAGTAAGATATTTGGGATCTACGGGATTATCGGCGCAACAGCACTTTGTTTCGTAGTTATTACTATTCTTAACTTACGGATGCTGAAATCCATTGTACCTTTCGAAATTATGGGTAAACGGTGGGGCGGCTTCGCAATTGCGGTTCTGGTGTCCGGTGGTATTGGTTTTGGACTTAACCAAGCTGGAATTCTGTTAACAGATCTAATGCCTGCACGTCTGGCATTTCTGATCACTTGTCTTGTTGTAGGGGCCGCAGTTGTTGTTATTTATCTGGTCATGCTAATTGTACTGGGTGTGCTTACTAAACAGGAAATCTCCAGTTATCCGCGTGCATTGCAAAAATTGTTGAATCCGCTGATGAAATTGCAGCCTGCGCGTGTTCGTATGAGAGAATAAGTTTGACTTCTGCATGACATTTTGCTTCACTTAAAGAATAGAAATTTGACAGATATGGAAGAAAGGACTGAACAAGCTATGGACAAAATTAGTTCTCCTGCTGAATTTCAGGTAGCCATTCAATCTCCTCGATTAACTGTAGCCATCTTCAAGGCGGACTGGTGCTCGGATTGTAAATTTATCGATCCTTTTATTCCTGAGGTAGAGCAAGCCTATGCAGATCGTCTAACGCTGGTTGAGGTTGACGTTGATGCTGTGGGTGACGTTAGTCAGGAACAAAATATTATGGGTATTCCAAGCTTTGTCGCGTATTCCGATGGGCGTGAATTGGTTAGATTCGTTAATAAATTACGTAAATCCCGCGAGGAAATTGAGAATTTCCTGGATAAAGCGGTTCAAGTGCATCAAAGCCTTCAACAGTAATTCCGGAAAACCACCGCTTTCGCCTGTTCGAGCAAAAGCGGTGGTTTTTTAAGATGCTTCTTCATTACTAAAAACTGCGGGTGATATTTTTGTCGACAAATCAGTTGAAATGGCTTAGTTATCTTACTTGCCTTATCATGTTCCTCGCTGTACTAGGGGGAGCGGTTGTAACGAAGACTGGATCGGGATTGGAATGTGGAAATGAATGGCCGCTCTGTCATGGGAAATTGATTCCGGCCTATACTGTAGGTTCGATGATTGAATACACCCATCGCTTGTTTAGCGGATTGGCAGGGTTATTGTCACTTGCCTCGATGATTGCCTTTTGGCGTTATGCTCGAAATCGGCGGGACTTGTTAGTATATGCATTTATGACGTTGCTGTTTGTAATTGTTCAAGGTGGTATGGGAGCGCTTGCAGTGATTAAATCCCAATCTGCTGCTGTAATGGCACTGCATATGGGCTTTTCCTTGATTGCTTTTTCAAGTTCTCTAATGCTGGCTCTAGGAACTAAAAGGCGACATGAAGCAGGTGAGTACGATCCTAAGATGGAGCTTCAGAAGAAACCCGTCAGTAAGGCTTTCCGCAATTTAACCTGCTTCACGGCCTTATATTCCTATGTTGTTGTTTATATTGGAGCCTTTGTTAGTCATACGGATTCGCGCGGTGGATGTTCTGGCTGGCCGCTCTGTAACGGTGAATGGGTTCCCGAGCTTTCCGGGGGAGTAGGTATTGTTTTTACGCACCGGATTGCGGCTTTGATCTTATTCATTCTTACTGCGGTGCTTGGACATTTAGCTTTTTGGAAACATAAGGATTACCCAGAGCTAAGAGCTCTTGGCGTAGCGGCTGTTCTGCTGTGCTTGATGCAGGTATTTAGTGGTGCTGCTGTTGTTTACACACTTGATAATGAAAGATTGTACATATTTGCCGCTTTGGCTCATATTTTGTTGATCGCTAGTTTGTTTGGTGTCTTATGTTATATGAGTGTAAGAGTCTGGCAGCTGAATCGTGCGAGAAATGTCGTTGTTGAAAAAAATCCAACGAATCCAATGACACCGTTGTAACACCCTTGGTAGAAAGTTCCCACCGTGGATAGAGTCGCTTTACCTGCGGAATAATAAAGTGGAAATCGGTATATCGTGGTGCTGGACAAAACTTTAGGAGGACTGGGATATGCTGCGGGTTATACTTGGAGAGCCGCCTCGAAAGAACAGCGGTGTATTGGCTGACGCGATGGAGAACATGGCCACATTTGCAGCCTTACTGCGCAAGGAAATGAACGCTCATGAGGATAATGACCATGAATACCGCAAGCTGGAGATTTGGACACGTGGACTGATCTCCTCATTGGATGAATTGGAGCAAAGCTGGTTCGCAGCTGCTTTTTACCGGAAATCGGTAATCGCTGGTTATATGGACGATATGTCACCAGTGGAACAAGGCGATTATGCGCGGTATGTTTATTTTTATAAAGATGGATTTATTCGTGTGTTCTCTCTTCTGGACAAGCTTGGAACGGTACTGAATCATTTTTATGACCTCAAAACCTCCAAATTAAAAACGCACTTTTCTTATTTTACAGTACTGCGTCAACTTCAGTTATTGAATGTGCATCCTGCATTAGCGGATCAACTGGAACAGATCAAGAACTCTTATCGTGATCCACTGGAGAATCTACGCAAGCGCAGAAATGCTGAAATTCATTATATGAATTCCGAAATGCAGGATGATTTATGGCAGCGGCATCAAGGCTTGCATGACAAAATTCAGCTTGAGGATTTAGATAGCCATCTTGAGGATTTAAAGCAGTCCCTTGAAATGAACTGTAAAACATTAATCGCGGCATTCAGCTACAGCAATGAACAGCTGCGTAAGGAAATAAGCAAGGCAAAGCGTGTACAATCCTAAGCGTTCAAGATATTTCCTTTTGACAAAAAACAAGAAACTTACTATACTTATGCTTGCATTAAAGTCTGTACGAATTCAAACATAAAATTTCATACTCTATATCTTATCGAGAGTGGCGGAGGGATAGGCCCGATGAAGCCCGGCAACCGATTTGTATACAGCGCGATTAGCGTTATGTACAAATGTCATGGTGCTAATTCCTACAATGACGCAAGGTTTGTGGTCGTTGGCAGATGAGAAGGCATTGTCTAAATAAACACACAGAGCCTCTTGCGATCTGCATCGATCGTCGGAGGTTTTTTTGTATGGAATAAGTGAATTATAAAGGGGGCGACGAGCGTTGATTAATCTAAAAGGAATAACAAAGGTATATGGAAAAGGCAGCCATGCGGCTACAGCACTTTCCGGATTGAATTTGTCTATCGAAAAAGGTGAAATATTCGGAGTTATTGGCCATTCTGGAGCGGGGAAAAGTACATTGATCCGTTGCATTAATCTGTTGGAGCGTCCGACAGAAGGGGAAGTTTGGGTAGATGGCATTGAACTAACCAAGCTTACTCAAGGTCAGCTGCAGGAGCAGCGGCGCAAGATAGGAATGATTTTTCAACATTTCAATCTGCTATCTTCTGCGACTGTATATGATAATATTGCTTTTCCTCTACGACTCACAGGTACCTCGAGAGCAGATATTGATGCAAAAGTGAAAGAACTGCTTGCTCTAGTTGGGCTTGAAGAACACCAGGATAAGTATCCGTCTCAATTATCAGGAGGACAAAAGCAACGAGTCGGCATCGCTCGGGCACTTGCCAGCGACCCTGATGTGCTGCTGTGTGACGAGGCAACCTCTGCGCTTGATCCACAAACGACAGACTCTATTCTTAAGCTATTGCTCGATATTAATAAACGGTTCCATCTGACTATTGTGCTGATCACTCACGAAATGCACGTGATTCAGAGCATTTGCGACCGTGTTGCGGTCATTCATGGTGGTGGTATCGTTGAGCAAGGTAAAGTCACGGAGGTATTCCTGAAGCCGCAGCATGAGGTCACTCGCGATTTCATTCGCAGTGAATCACAGAATGAGGGACCCCTTCGTACGGCGCTTGACGCTGCTGCTGGGGACAACTCTCAGGCCGTCAAAATTACTTTTTTCGGAGAGAAGACCTACGGCTCTGCACTTTCCAATGTAGTACGTGAGACAGGTGTTAGCTTCGCCATTCTGCATGGTACCATCTCAACGATAAAAGACGTACCTTATGGACAAATGATTGTTCGGTTCGAAGGTCCAGCTGAAGCGATCGCTGTGACGATAGCCGAACTAACCGCTCAAGGCCTTGAAGTGGAGGTGATTTCGTAATGAATTTCGCAGACTTAAACTGGCAAGAAATGATGGATGCTACAGTTGCTACCTTGCAAATGTTAATATTCTCTGGATTGTTCACAATTATTCTTGGTTTACCACTCGGAATTCTATTGTATTTATGGGGAAGATCGAATAGTATAGTAATCAGAGTAATTTACTCGGTCTTATCATTCTTTGTAAACATCTTGCGTTCCGTACCGTTTATCATTTTGATGGTGGCTTTAATTCCTTTTAGCAAAACCATCGTTGGAACCTCCATTGGAGTACTTGGTACGATTCCACCGCTCGTGATTGGTGCAGCTCCATTCTTTGCTCGCTTGGTGGAAACGGCATTAAGAGAAGTGGATCGTGGAGTAATCGAAGCGGCGCAAGGGATGGGAGCATCCACGAATCAGATCGTTATGCGTGTTCTTTTGCCAGAGGCTCGTCCAGGTCTGCTCGCTGGGGTTACGATCACACTGGTTACATTGGTCTCCTATACGGCAATGTCCGGGATGGTAGGCGGCGGCGGGCTAGGGGATCTAGCGATTCGTTACGGATATTACCGATATGAGAAGGAAGTTATGATTATCTCTGTAGTCTTAATGGTCATACTGGTGCAACTGCTACAAATGGCCGGTGATCGACTAGTACGACATTTCACACGGAAATAAGGTACGTCCATATATAGCCTTATTCATACAAATACCAAGGATAAGAGGGGGATTTAAAATGAAAAAATTACTACTTACTTTTTTTAGTCTGACACTGGTTGTGGTGCTGGCTGCTTGCGGCAATAACAATAATGCTTCTAACTCGGCTGCTACTAATGCACCAAAAGATGGTGCTGCAACTGAGTCATCTGCAGAACCTGTAAAATTGGTGGTTGGTGCTTCACCTGTTCCACACGCTGAGATCCTAAAAGCTATTGCTCCATTGCTTGAAGCGCAAGGAATTACATTAGAAATCAAAGAATTCACTGACTATGTTCAACCAAACGTTCAGCTTTCAGAGAAGAATCTGGATGCTAACTTCTTCCAACATCAACCTTACCTGGATGACCAGAATCAAAAGAACGGTTCGGATCTAGTTTCTGTTACAGCCGTTCACGTTGAACCTTTTGGTGCTTATTCCAAAAAAATCAAATCCATCGACGAGCTGGCTGATGGTGCGAAAGTAGCCATCCCGAATGATGCTACAAACGGTGGTCGTGCACTGATCTTGCTTGCCAAAAATGGACTGATTTCTTTGAAAGATGATACCAACATCACATCTACCCAAGCAGATATCACTGAAAATAAGAAAAACCTTAAAATCATCGAGCTAGATGCAGCAATGTTAGGTCGTCAATTGGATGAAGTAGATCTTGCCTTGATTAACACTAACTATGCTTTGGAAGCTAACCTAGTTCCTACTAAAGATGCTTTGTTCATTGAGGGTACGGATTCCCCTTATGCTAACATCCTTGTAGCTCGTCCTGACAATAAAGAATCTGATGCAATCAAAAAGCTTGCCGCTGCACTGAATTCTCCAGAAGCTAAAGCTTTTATTGAAGAACAGTACAAAGGCTCGATCATTCCAGCATTTTAAGACAGAAAGCTGACTTAATCTCTAATACAGCATAAAACCCGCTGCCTAATGGCATGCGGGTTTTATGCTGTATGTTGTAGGGGAAGTGTAAATCCTCTATAATAAGAAAATCCCGATCTCCTGAAGAGGAGGATCGGGAATGATATTGAATGGGATTAGAATACTTGCATAACTTCTTGTACGCCTTCTACTTCTTCAAGAAGGGCGCGTTCAATCCCGGCTTTCAAGGTGATCGTGGAGCTTGGGCAGCTGCCGCAGGCACCCATAAGTTTCAACTTAACGATGCCGTCTTCTACATCGACCAGTTCAACGTCGCCGCCATCGCGTTGCAGGAACGGACGAAGCTTATCCAGCACTTCCAATACTTCATCATACATTTCGGTGCTTTGTGCATTCTCACTCATTTCTCAATCACTCCTTTCGTAAGTTCATTATAGTACAAAAAGTTAAAAAATAAAATGGTTAGGCGGAATAGGGAGATCATCATGAGACCAATTATTGAATTTTGTGCCAGTAACATGGGTCACGGAACAGACAAGCTAATGCATAAGTTGGAGGAAAATCCAGATTACGATGTGATCGAATACGGATGCCTGAACAATTGTGGGGAATGTTATTTAACCCCGTTTGCCATGGTTGAAGGGGACATCGTTGCAGCAGATACTGTTGACGAGCTAGAAAAGAAAATTGATACTAAAATCAAAGAGCTAGAGGCTTGGTTTAATATGGACCTTGATTAAATGCTTTTTGTGGAAAATAAAGGGCTGCTCTTTTTCGTATTTATAACGGAAAAGAGCAGCCCTTAGGTTTATCCTAAAGTGCGTTTTGACATCCAGAGCACCCCGCTCTTAAGGATACGGGGAACCCGTCCTTTGACGGAGCGTTGGCCCATCAGACCAAATCCAGCTTTCTTGCCTAGTGAGCCTAAGGTACCCTTTAGACGAATAGGATGAAGCTTAGGGGTCTCGCCGCGCCACATGGCTTGAATAACCTGAGCAACCTGCTCACCCTGCGCTCCTGCGGCTTGTGCGCTTGGAGCGAATGGCAGGCTGGCACAGTCGCCAATTACATACACTTCTGGATAATCAGGTACACGATAATATTCATCCAGAATGATTCGTCCTCCGCGATCCTTCGGGACTGTTAATTCCTGAACAACCTTCACCGGTTGGATCCCCGCGGTCCATACTGTAACATCTGAAAGAATTTCCTCTGTACCGTTAAAAAGCGCATCTTTCTCTACATGGGATACGGAGACACGTCCAAGTGTCTGTACTTGATGGTGGTGAAACCATTCCTCCACGTACTGTGACAGCTTCGCAGGGAAGGCAGATAAGACACGTTCACCGCGATCCAGAATAGCAATATTAAGATCTGGTCGGCTCTCCCGAAGCTCTGCCGCCAATTCCACTCCACTTAGTCCTCCGCCTACAATGTTTATAGTTCCATAAGGCTTCACATCGTTTAAACGTTGGTAAGTTTCGCGTGTCCCTGCAAAGGTCTGGATACTGCAAGTATATTGATCAGCTCCAGGGATGTTATGGTAATTATCGGTACAACCTAGTGCAATGGCAAGTATGTCATAAGACACAGTCTCGTCAGGCTCCATTGTAACGATTCTACTCTCCAAATCAATGGAACTCACCTCACCGTAACGGATAGTGAGACGGGGATGAACCGGAAACTGGATCCGCAAGTGATAGTCAGTTACTGTACCTGCGGCAAGCGCATAATATTCCGTTTTGATTCCTTGATAAGGCATTCGGTCAATTAAGATAATTTCAATATCCTGTGGAAGGTGATTATTGAGCAATTCTTGAATTAGGGCCAAGCCGCCATAGCCGCCGCCCAGAACGAGTAGTGTTCTCATGCTGACCGAACTTCCTTTCCAATATAGGATAACGGATCTAAGGTAGTCTTTTATTCGTACACCTTTATCGCATTGTAGAACGTGTCGCGTTCTACTGGAATTCGTCCAGCACCTTTTACTAACCAGATCAATTCATCGCGAGTGAGGCCTTCAGGTGTTAAGGCACCAGCCGCATGGCTAATGCGTTCTTTAAGAATAGTACCATGTACGTCAGAAGCACCGAAGTTCAGTGCAACCTGTGTAAGCTGAGGACCGATATTAATAAAGTAAGCTTTGATGTGATCGAAATTATCCAGCATCAATCGGCTGATCGCAATCGTCTTCAGATCCTCATAAGCGGAGTTGCGGCGCATAATTCCTGCATTCTTGTTCTTAGGCTGCATAGATAATGGAATGAATACCATAAAGCCATTGGTTTCATCCTGTAGATCACGAATCTGCATCATATGCCGGATACGATCCTCATGAGATTCAATCGAGCCGTAGAGCATAGTCGTATGGGTCTTCATGCCAAGCTGATGTGCTGTCCGGTGAACTTCTAGGTATTCTTCCACATTAGCCTTATCTACACGCATTTTTTTACGGTATTGATCGGATAATATTTCTGCGCCACCACCGGTAAGCGTCTTAAGTCCAGCAGCACGCAGCTGTTCCAGCACCTCACGAATACTCAACCCGCTAATTCGGGTGAAAAAATCGATTTCGGCTGCAGTGTATGCTTTTAAGGTTACCTCAGGAAAACGTTCATTCAAGGCTTTTAAAGAATCCACGTAATACTGGAAAGGAACCTTGTCATTATGTCCGCCGACGATATGAAATTCGCGCACACCTGGATGAATATGCTGTTCGACATATTGCACCATTTCCTGACCGGAAAGGGTATAAGCTCCCTCTTCTCCGTCATCTTTGCGGAAATTGCAGAATGCACAGTGAGATTCGCAAACATTGGTGAAATATAGACTCATGTTTTCGATAAAATATACCCTGTTGTTGTTCTTTGCGAGATTGACTTCATTTGCTAATTGGCCAATCGTAAGTAGGTCGTTACTCTGATATAAATAAACGCCATCTTCTAAATTCAATCTTTCGTCGCCGCGAACTTTTTCAATAATGTTCATCATTCGGGCGTCTGTTTGGGGGGTGAAAAGAGTAGACATATTATGAATTCCTCCTGAAAGTTTTACGGGGTCCATTGCCCGCAGATAATTCCCAGACTTACCCAGATGGTAGCTGTTCATTCATGAAAATAAAGCGGAGGGTTATCCTCCGTGACAAATTTCCGAATTTTTACTTATGTTTGCCTTCCTTATTATAAACCTCTCTTATAAGGGGATCAACAGCTGGATATGGATGGTTTATTTTGGTGCGGCAGGTCAGGCATAAGGCAGTTGTGACTTGAGGGTAATGGAATAGTCGGTTATACTGAGTTTATTAAGTATATATTTTTAAGAAAGTAATTTTTGACCGGAAGGTCCCTTAAACATAAGTTTTTCTGTTGAAGTAAGTTAATTTATAGGAGGATATGATCATGATTAATATTAGCGAAAAGGCAGCAGAACAATTAAAGGTGATGCTTGCTGAACAAGAAGTGCCGAACATGTTCCTCCGTATTGGAGTAACGCCCGGTGGTTGCAGTGGATTCTCTTACGCTATGGGCTTTGATGATAATGAAACCGATCAGGACGTATATATGGACATCCAAGAAATGAAGGTTGTCGTGGAGAAAGAGAATCTTCGTTACCTTGATGGTCTCGAAATTGATTTTGAAGAATCCGGCATGACAGGTGGTTTCACCATTAATAACCCGAACGCTACTGCAACCTGTGGCTGTGGCTCAAGCTTCCGTACAGCTACGGATGCAGGAAAACCGAACGAAGAGCCTTGCTAATCGCGACGTTACGCCTTCAAGCCCCATGTTGAGTTCTACAACACGGGCTTGGAGGCGTTTTTTATTCTCAATGACAAAAGTCATCACAAGGAGCTCTAAGCATGCTAATTAGGAAATTAAATGCAGAAGAACAACCACCCTTACATTTGTTGTTATTAGCCGATCCTTCCCTAAGTCTTGTTGAAGCGTATTTAAAAAGAGGGCAATGTTTTGTAGCTGAAGTGGAGAATTGCATTATAGGTGTCTATGTTTTGCTACAAACGAGACCTGAGACAGTGGAGCTAGTAAATATAGCCGTTGATGAGAATCAGCAAAGTAAAGGGATAGGAAAGCAGTTGGTCTATCATGCGATTCAGAATGCGAGATTACTTGGTGCGAAGACGATTGAAGTGGGTACGGGGAATTCTAGTGTAGGACAACTGGCTCTTTATCAGAAATGTGGATTTAGAATTACCGGAATCGATAGAGATTTTTTTATCAGACATTATAGTGAAGAGATTGTTGAAAATGGGATCAAGGTAGTGGATATGATCCGTCTTACGCTAGATATATGAGTGACATACAAACAAAAGCCCTCCGTTGGAATTCCTCGAGAGGGCTTTTGTTTGTTCCTGCGTACAATTAGGCTGGAATAATAAACTTGTAATTAATCATAAACACGATGAGCCCTGCGGCTCCAAGGGAAAAGGCAATACAGCCAGCACCCAGTGCTCTGCGCCTGTCTTTAATGAATTTAAAGCCAATAGCGCAGATCAGTATAGTCGTTCCAGCCAATACGATGGACATCCCAAGCATGGCCACCCAATATAATACCTCGAAAAACTGAGCCATTCCGAGCCCTCCCCGCGCTGTTTTTTAGCGAGCCTCTAATTCATTATTATATAGTAGGAATTGAAAATGTAACCGCTATTAATAATACAACGATTTTGAAGATTATTCTAGTTATAGTGAACTCATCCATTGCGATTTAGATGTCGAATGTTCAGAAATGAGGTTCTACAAAATCTGCAATCTAACCTGCGAGGTTGAGAATGTTGTCGATACAAGCTCTAAGCCCTTTTTGCTAAGAGCTTCCTCCTACACGGACAATCATACAAGAGGGTGGGGCCTTTTCTGAGTAATGTATAGGGTAGGCTGGAATGTGAAAGGAGGGAAAGGACGATGTCGGGAAGACAATTGGCTAGCAAATGGTTGAAGACAGAAGCATTGCTCAGTGACGCGAGGGTTTCTCATTATATACCAATGACGAGGGTGTATTCGGCTGACTCACTGTTAGCCATGCTCCGGAGATACGGAAATGTTGTTATTAAACCAATAGTTGGCGGTGGAGGCTACGGTGTAATTAAAGTGTTTCGGGATAGTCGAGGTTTTGGATTTACTTATATGGACAGAACTCGAATTTACAAGGACTTTAGATCCATGCGACGAGCGCTTCATTTCGTCAAGGTTAGACGTAAGTACTTGATTCAACAGGGGATTTCTCTCGCCAGAATTGGTGGGCGTCCTATTGATTATCGGGTCAAAGTAGTGAGGAATGGCGGTGTTTGGGAGTTTCGCTCTATGGTGGGAAGATTGGCCCGGCCTGGCCTGTTCGTAACTAATTTATGTAAAGGAGGCACGATGCTTTCTTGTCGAGAAGGACTTCGCAGATCCTTGCCTCGAATTAAAGCCTCAGCGAAGAAAGCAGAAATGCGCAGGCTGACGCTCGTATGTATCGAACTGATGGAGCGGCATTTCCCTGGAATAGGCGAACTGGGTTTTGATTACGCCGTGGATTATTCAGGTAAAATATGGATTCTGGAGGTTAATACAAGACCTCAGTAAATTAACAAAAATTTTAGAATTGACGATAATAGAGTAGTAAGATAAAATTGCGTTTAGTTGCGTTCTTTTGGGGTAAATTATATTGTGATTTATTTACAATAAAAATATATTTTTAGCTGTATACAAGTGGTTCAGTCCTGTGTATAACTATTATCCCCATATTCCACTGTGCAGTTATCACCTTTGTAACGCTTACGCACATATTATACACAGGATTTCCACATGTACTTGTGGATAACACGAACGCTTGTTCGAAAAATGATAGTTTGATATGATAGATTTAGATCCAAATACAGGAAAGGTAGATGAACGTTATGGTTGAATTGTCCGATGAGATGCTTCTAGACTCTTACCATAGAGCGATAGAACTGCAACTAGAGCATGATTTCATCGCTCTTCTACTCGTTGAGATTCGCAAACGAAACTTACACTCTCCAGTTCATGCGGTTCTTCATTAAAAGAGCGCAAAGTATACCTTTGTAGCTGGCTACATATAAATAAACCGCGAGTCACAAACATAAAAGGGTATCCTGATAGGCTAGTATTGATAGGCCTGTCAGAATACCCTTTTTTATTGTGGTAGATTGAATTAGAGTTTCATATTACTACTGTGTCCTGGTGAAAGCTTGGCTTCCGGATCGATGTAGACTTTTGCATTATTCACAGCCGTTGGGGCTTCGCCGAATCCTACAGCAATTAGCTTCAGCTTACCTGGATATGTGGTGATATCGCCGGCTGCAAAGATTCCCGGAATACTCGTTTCCATACGTGAGTCAACGACAATGGAGTTCCCTTCAATATCGATACCCCACTCTGCAATGGGGCCCAGAGAGGAAACAAATCCGAAATTGACGATTACACTGTCGACTTCGATTTCTTGTGTTTCCTTGGTCTTGATATGGGATAAGGTAACCTTAGTAATAAACTCGTCACCATGCAGTTCTGTAATTTCAGTAGGTGTAATTACGTTAACTTTGGAAGCCATTAGATTCTCTACGCTGTGCTCATGCGCACGGAATTTATCCCGGCGGTGAATCAGGGTTACTTGCTCCGCGATCGGTTCCAGCATTAGTGCCCAGTCTACTGCGGAATCTCCACCACCGCTAATCAGAACTTTTTTATCTTTAAAGGCATTTAAATCATTTACAAAATAATGAAGGTTGGCTTTTTCAAACCGTCCTGCGTCTGGCAGTTCTAAACGACGAGGTTCAAAAGCGCCTACCCCAGCTGTAATGATAATAGCTTTACTGTGATATTCTGCTACATCGGTTGTAACTACAAAATGGCGTTCGTCCCGTTTCTGAACAGAAATTACTTTCTCCTCCAGCCGGATATTCGATTGGAACATATCCATTTGCCGTGTCAGGTTGTCAACCAATTCTTGTGCAGTTACTTTTGGAAAACCTGCTACATCATAAATGTATTTTTCAGGATAAAGTGCAGCAAGTTGTCCTCCCAATTGGGGCATACTTTCAATAAGTGTTACTGATGCCTGACGCATCCCACCGTAAAATGCGGCAAACATGCCAGCTGGACCGCCACCTATGATTAAAAGGTCGCTCATAGGAACGCCGGATTGCTCTTGTGTCACGGGATATTACACCTCCGAGTTGATATATTCATTTTGCCATACTTGTATTCTTTCTTATTATAAACATTGTGACACATACCTGCAAAGAAAGACTTTAGAACACAATAAGAATGTGACGTTTTTTAGTATTTTAATGTTTGATTAATAGTACACTAAGGTTTACAATGGATATGGTCAATTTAGAAATCCTTTAAGTTTGATTGGAATTTCTTCTAAATATAAGTGTATAAATTCACAAAAAGGACCGTACATTGTTTCAATAAAAAATACAAAGACAGATTTACCTCTTGGAAGGAGCCGGAACATGAGTAGTATTCCCAAAATCGTAATCTTAGGCGCGGGCTATGGGGGTATTTTGACCGCACAGCGCTTACAGAAGGCTTTGAACTATAATGAAGCGGATGTCACGCTCGTAAACCGTCACGAGTACCACTATTTTACTACCCATCTACATATGCCTGCCGCGGGTACAGACAGTATTGAACACACTCGGGTGTCTATTTCTAAACTAATCGATGAATTCAAGATCGATCTCGTTAAGTCATCTGTTCAGGAAATTCGTACCCAGCAGAAAAAGATTATTTTGGAGGATGGTACTCTTTCGTATGACTATCTCGTCATTGCTTTGGGCGGAGAGCCTGAAACATTCGGTATTCCAGGACTTGATAAATACGCACTGACGATCCGGAGCATCAACTCCGTTCGTTTGATTCGTGAACATATTGAGTATCAATTTGCCAAATATAAGAACGAGAACAATGCTCAGGAGCATATTAATTTCGTAGTCGGTGGTGCCGGCTTTAGCGGAATTGAATTTGTGGCCGAATTAGCTGACCGCATCCCTGGGTTGTGCAAAGAATTTGACGTTGATCCAAGCATGGTAAATATATATAACATAGAAGCTGCTCCAACAGCTCTGCCTGGATTTGCTCCAGAACTTGTTGAGTATGCGATGAACTTGCTCACTAAGAAGGGTGTTACATTCAAAATGGGCGTTGCGATCAAAGAATGTTTACCAAACGGTGTAATTCTGGCATCAGGCGAAGAGATTAAGGCTTCTACAATTGTCTGGACAGGCGGAATTCGAGGGAATCGTCTGATTGAAGCTGCAGGATTTGAAGCTATGCGTGGACGTGTGAAAGTAGATGAATATTTACGTGCACCAGGCCAAGACAATATCTTCATTATTGGAGACGGCTCCTTGATGATCAATCCAGAAGGACGTCCTTATCCGCCAACGGCACAAATTGCTATGCAACAGGGAGAGTGCTGTGCACATAATTTGGTGGCTGCGATCCGTAATCAACAACCCAAGAAATTCGCATTCAGCAATAAAGGAACAGTAGCTTCTCTAGGTAAAGGTCAAGGGATTGCTGTAGTTGGCAGCAAAACTTACAAGGGTTGGACTGCAGCTCAATTGAAAAAAGTTGTGGATATGCGCTATTTGTTCATTATCGGTGGGATTCCGCTGGTTCTGAAAAAAGGAAGATTTTTATAAGATGCGTCACTGCAGCGTGCAGGTGCGTGGATTGCTGACCCGAGAAGAATTGGACCGATATAACGGACTGATTGAGGTTGGATCTTATCTGGAGGATCAGAATCAGTACGATCTAGCGTATGTTGTTCAAAAGGAAATTGATCTGCTCATTCTCCCTGGCATTGAACGCTTAAAGGAAAAAGGGCGAGCGCGTGACAGGGCTACGGCTGAATATTTGGAAAGTCTGCGTGATGATGAAGATGACAGCGAAGAAGATGAGGAAGCAGGAACTTCGTTATAGCATTTAAAAAGGGTGAGTCTCCATAAAGATCTGGAGACTCACCCTTTTTATTATTACAATTACAATTTAAGCATTTCTTCAAAAGAATCCTCAGTCAGCAGGTTGCCGACATAGAAAGGTCCGAATTCGCCGTAGCGAGCACTGACTTCGTCAAAGCGCATTTCGTAAACCAGCTTCTTGAATTGTAGCGGATCTTCAGCGAACAGGGTTACGCCCCATTCCCAATCATCAAAACCTACGGAGCCGGTGATAATTTGTTTCACCTTACCAGCATAACCACGTCCGATTAATCCGTGAGAAGCCATCAGCTCCCGACGTTTATCCATATCAAGCATATACCAGTTATCGGCGAGCTCGCGTTTCTTGTTCATTGGATAGAAGCAAATATGCCTCGCTTGCGGCAAAACAGGTTTTAGACGTGCGATAACATGCGGATTCTGCATAGGATCACTACCATCGCTGCCCCCCGCAAGGTAATTGCTTAATTCAACAATACTTACGTAGGAATAGGCTTTAGTTGTATATTGAGCAAAAGCGATTTTGTTAAAGGCCGTCTCAAGCTGGTTCAAATCTTCCAAGCTTTCGCGCAAGAACATCATTACGAAATCGGCCTTCTGGCCAACGATGGAATATACCGCGGAGCTGCCTTGTTTGGCTTCTTCGACAGGACTCCATTCTTGCATAAAAGCATGTAATTCTTCCAGAGCAACGGCACGTTCTTCATCATCTGCTGCCGTCCATGCGGTCCAGTTCAGTGAGCGGAAGTCATGCAATGCATACCAGCCTTCCAGTGTCATAGCGGCTTCGTTCATGATCTCACTCCTTAAAAGTTTTACGAAGCATAGGCTCCGCTTGAAATAACATCGCGTAAAACTTGCATCGGAAGCATACGCTTTGTTTTACGAAGCATAGGCTCCGCTTGAAATAACGTCGCGTAAAACTAGCTACGAAGCTCCTGCATCATAGACTATGTATGATTTATTAATCTATATGCATTGTATCGCAATCAAGTTGCTTAGAGCAAATGATGACATTCCGTTGTAAGAGTTTTAGACCTAATTTTGAATAAAGTTCATTGCTTCGTGACATTTTTTCTAGTAAACTTACTACTAGCTCGTATAAGATGTGCGCTTCTTTATAGAAAGGGGTAGTGACGGTAAGATGGGGTTTATTCCAGTGTTTATCCTAACCGTTTTATTCTTTGTGATGATGTTTGGTATTGGATTTATTCTTAACATGTTAATGAAGACAACCTGGTTTCCCGCTTATCTATTCGTACTTATTATTCTACCCGTCGTAGTCTATTCCATTTGGGATAGAAGCGCGATGTCGCTCTGGGAGCATCTCTCCAGTTTCCACTTTGTTGATTACTTGACTGGTGTCGCTGGTCTTGCAGGTGCTATATTGAGTGGATGGACCATTCAAAAACTGCGCTTTGGCGGTTACAAGATGTTTTAAAGATTTAATCGGAAGACCTGCGGCTCTGATGTGAGAGTCGTTTTTTTTGAACATATAAGCTTTTAGTTCTACGCTAAGAATCAATTTTGAAATTCAGCGAGAAACGGAACCTTCCTCTTCCAGAGGACAGTGAAGCCGTTTCTTCTTGTTTAATAGAGGTAGATAATCGTATGAAAAAGCTGATTATATAGCGAAAAGAGTCGGAATTGGTAGTTTATTTACATTTCCGGCGACGTTTTTTATGATAGAATAGAATCCTGTATGAATTCGTGAAAACAAGGGGGTATCCGTAGATGCGCATGAGTAACTTACATCATTTCACCGAACATCATCGGTACTGCGTTTCCCGCGAATTTGGTCTTAGTGTTATAGATGGACGTATGCTTAGCTCTGTGTATCAGCCTATGGTAGGAGCTTTTGCAATCAGTTTCTATCGCTTGCTGGTTGAACATGTACCAGCAGATAGCATTGGCTATTCTGGAGTGGAGCAACAGCGCAGATTATTTATGACGCTAGGCGTTGAACCAAATGAGAAAGGCCGCAAATATTTAATAGATCAGGCTTCCCGATTAGAAGCGGTAGGTCTGCTACAGACCTGTCGAATCTATGTGCCGGAAACCGATGATTACTTATATGAATATGAGCTTATGCCGCCGCTATCGCCAGCTGACTTTTTTGCCACTCAGCATTTGACGTTGCTGTTACGCGATAAAATCGGCAAATTTGCTGTGCTGTCCTTACGGGAACAATTCTGGAATCGAGAGCCAGAAGAATGGAGTCGCAGATCCATAGGCAAAGAGAATATCTCCGTGCCTTTTTATGATATTTTTCAACTTAATACACATGTCATTGATTATGAGCTGGAGCAGGCACTTGCAGAAGTAGCCACTGTGCGTCAGCCTGGTATGCGTGAATCTGGAGAACAAGCGATTGGATATAGTGATATTATTTTGCGTTTTCCAAGGGAATCCGTGAACCGGGCTCATGTAGAAAAACTGCGTTTTGACCATACTCAAATGGGTGTTATTAACTATGTAGCTCATAAGTACGAACTCAGTCCGCAGGATTTATGTCGTCTGCTGGATGAAGATGGCGTGTTCTCACCGGATGGCGAGGTTATTCTGGATGCACTGCAATATAAAGCGAGCCAGCATTTCAGGCAGGATATGAAACGACAAGAAAAGCGTGAAGTTGCTGCTGCTAAGGTTGTTTCCATCCGTTCCAGTGCCTCTGAAGAGAATGATGATTCTATAGCACCACCGGAGCAATCTGTAGAGATGGAGTATTATGTAGAAGTACCACCACAATTTTTGTCCAAATGTGACATCCACCAATATAATATGATGCTGCGGAACGAACCTTATACGCGGCTGCTTCAAACTTTTTTCCCAGGTGCAGTACCCAGTCATTTGATGGATATGTTCGAGAAAATAGATTTGAACTATAAGCTAAGCGGTGAAGTAATCAATGTACTTATTCATTACTTAATGACTATGGTAGCCTCAGGTGGAGAACAGCGAATGAACCGCAATTTTGTGGAGGCTATCGCTTCCAATATGCTGGTTAAACAGGTGAACACCTACGAAAAGGCTGTAAAATATATCAGGGATCAGTCCAAAGTGAAAGGCAAGGGAGCTACAACTAACACGGCGGCAGGATCTCGATCACGTTCATATGCTAAAAATACAGGTCGATCCGCTAAACCGGAAATTCCGATTGTGCTGGACGATGGAAGTGCCGGAACGGTATCGGAAGAGGAATTCGCGGCGATGATGAAGAAAGCGGCAGAAATTAAAGCCAACAAGAAAAAAGGCGTTTCCCAAGCGCCGTAATGAAAGAGAGGTGGAACTATGGAGTCTATGGGCGATGTGCTTCGTTCGATTAACAATCCAACTCTACGGCAGCGTCAACGCGATCTTGAACAGGAGTTATTCAATCATCCGCTTGTGAAGGCATTACAGTCTGAACATCCTGAGTTAGATGATTCGCGACTGCGGCTTCATATGAGCCGCCTGTATCAATATGTAGAGGAAAGCCGCCACTGTGCGAACTGTCCGGGTCTAGAGAAATGTCCGAATGATTTCCCTGGTCACTTTAGCAAACTTACGGTCGAGAGCGTGAATGGTTCGGCGGACTTATATGAGCGCAAGACGGCATGCCGGCTTAAAGTGGCACAGGATAATCAGGATAGCATCCGCAAACGTATCCGTAGCTTTTATGTGGACGAGCGTGTGCTCAATGGCGGTTATGATGAAATAGATATTATGGGCAAGGATCCACGCCGGGTCTCTGCTGTTAATAAAATATTTGATTATATCACGAGCGTTAAAGAAGAGGGTCTGACCTCGCGCGGGATTTATCTACATGGGACTTTCGGAACAGGCAAAACATTTCTGATGTGTTACTTGCTTCATGAGCTTGCTGTTGCCGGCTATACTGGAGTTATCGTATATATGCCAGATTTTATCGAGGATTTGAAGTCGATCATGATGGACGGCCAGAAGATGAAGGAAACCGTAGATACGTTGAAAAACTGCGATTTACTTATTTTTGATGATATTGGTGCGGAGAACTTGAATCCATGGGCGCGTGATCATGTGCTTGGTGCGATTCTGAATTATCGGATGAACCGTAAGCCAACCTTCTATACCTCAAATTATCCGCTCGATGGTTTGGAGAAACATCTTAGCTTTACGAGCAAGGATGGCGAGGAGATTTATAAAGGTCAACGTTTGATGGATCGTATTGCTCCTTTTGTGGATGTTATTCCACTGCATGGGGAGAATCAACGGGGGACGATTAGATAAACTCGAAATATTCATAACCGTAACATTCAAAAGAGCAGCGATTCTCCTTTTATTGGAGGATCGTTGCTCTCTGTTTTTTCTTATTTACTCTCAAAAAAAAGAAGCCGCCCCCTAAGTAGCATTCACTACTTTTGAGACGGCCTCTGTTTATATTGCGATGATTCCCTTACTCCGAAATGAACTTAATGATAACCATGCCGAAAAAGACAACGGTCATAAATGCAGTCATTCCGAAAAATCCATTCATTAAATCGCCTAGATCATTGCGGGGTTCTTCGTTGATATGTTCTCGTGGGTCCCGTGCTTGCGCGTTGACATCCATAGCTTCTGCCTCCTTACAGGGACAATGCCTGTATTGTTAAGATGCAAATTGAGTTGACCATTATGAAATAAGTCATTGACATTTAATGCGCTTTCTTAGAGTATACCGAAAGGCTGGGGAGATTGTAAAGAAAAGAGTAACGTAAATAAAATTAGTTTGAGGGCAATATAATTGTATGTGATATATAACATATCCCTTAAAGATATGTTATACTGGAATTGTGTCGGTAAGTGGTAATTTGGTTATCATATTACATGAAACAATTTATTAACTTATATTTTCGGAGCAGCTTCCATAAACTAAGCTTTGGTTTAGAGTGGAGTAATGTTTCGTAAAACTTTAGAGGAGGAACAATATCATGGCTATCGTGAACGTGTCTGACCAAACCTTCAGTAACGAAGTGGAAGGTCAAGGTACTGTAGTAGTAGACTTCTGGGCTCCTTGGTGTGGTCCTTGTAAGATGATTGCTCCAATCTTGGACGAATTGTCCGCAGAACTGGGAGACAGCGTGAAGATTGCAAAATTGAATGTGGATGAGAATCCGGAAACGGCTTCCCGTTTTGGCGTGATGAGTATCCCAACCTTGATCTTCTTCAAAGACGGTCAACCGGTAGATAAAGTTGTGGGATTGAACTCCAAAGAATCCCTGAAAAATATCGTAGCTAAACATCAATAATTGTTAAATGCTACTGTTCGGGCCTCGGCCCTGCCGCTCAGCGCCTTCGGTTCATTCCGGAGGCGTTTTGTGTGCTGAATGCCAATTAATTATGGGTCCAATTTAGCTGGAGGGGATCATTTTGGACAATATCCGCAACAAACTGGCTCTATTACCCGACCTGCCCGGGTGCTATCTGATGAAGAATGAAGAAGGCACCATTATTTATGTGGGTAAGGCGAAGGTGCTTAAGAACCGGGTTCGCTCTTATTTTACAGGCAGTCATAATGGTAAAACTCAGCGGCTTGTCGCTAACATTGCTGATTTCGAATATATTGTTACGTCCAGTAACATGGAAGCGCTCATTCTCGAGTGCAATCTGATTAAGAAGCATATGCCGCGTTATAACGTACTTCTGAAGGACGATAAGACATTTCCTTATATCAAATTAACGAATGAAACTCACCCTCGGCTTGAAGTCACACGCCGGGTGATTAAAGATAAAGCAAAATATTTCGGCCCTTATCCTAATGGTTATGCTGCACAGCAAACGAAAAAGCTCCTCGATCGTATGTATCCGCTCCGTAAATGTGGCGTAATGCCAAAGGAAGTCTGTCTTTACTATCACATGGGCCAATGCTTGGCGCCGTGTGAGAAGGAAGTGCAGAAGTCCGAGTATGAGCAGATTACGCAAGATATCGCTGCTTTTCTGAGCGGAGGTCATGATGCGGTTAAAAAGGATCTACAGCAGAAGATGCAGGAAGCTGCTGAGGAATTATATTTTGAACGGGCGAAGGAACTGCGGGATCAGATTATCCATATTGATGCATTGATGGAGAAACAAAAGATTAACACCACAGATACTAAGGATCGTGACGTATTTGGTTATGCGGTAGACAAGGGATGGATGTGTGTACAGATTCTGTACATGAGACAAGGGAAGATGATTCAGCGCCACTCCTCTGTCTTTCCGTTCTATGGGGAAGCCTACAGTGACTTTATGTCTTATGTGACGCAGTATTACAGTGATAATCCTGCTCTGCCGCAGGAGATTCTTCTGCCGGATGTGCTTGACGAGGAAGCAGTGGTTGATAAAGAAGCTAAACCGGCGATTGTCATTGCTGCTCCAGCCGAAGAAGATCTACAAAAGGGGGAAGAGACCCCCGAATCGCCTGAAGAAGTTGAGGCCCGTGAAATGGCCGCTGCGGAAGCATCAGCAGCAGGTGTCGTTGATGCTGCAGGTGGCGCCTCTATTCTACAGGAGTGGCTCGGCACCAAAGTGCTAGTGCCACAGCGTGGCCTCAAGAAGCAGATGGTCGGTATGGCCTGCCAAAATGCTACAGTCGCAATCGACGAGAAGTTCCGGCTTATTGAACGAGATGAAGTACGTACCTCTGGTGCTGCAATGAGCTTAGGCGAGAGCTTGGGGCTCGAACGCTTAAGCCGGATCGAGGCGTTCGATAACTCGAATATTCAAGGGACTAATCCGGTTTCTGCGATGGTTGTCTTCATTGATGGCAAGCCCGCACGAAAAGAGTATCGTAAATATAAGGTTCGTACGGTGGTGGGTGCGGATGATTATGGAACGATGCGCGAGGTCATCCGGCGGCGGTATGAACGGGTGCTGAAAGAGAACCTGCCGATACCAGATCTTATCGTAGTCGATGGTGGTAAAGGGCAGATATCCTCAGCTATTGATATTCTGGAGAACGAGCTGGGGTTATTCATTCCGGTCTGTGGTCTCGTCAAGGATGATAAGCATAAGACGGCTCAGCTTTTGGTTGGAGATCCGCCAGAACCTGTCGCTTTGGCTCGGGATAGTCAGGAATTTTATCTGTTGCAACGGATTCAGGATGAGGTGCATAGATTCGCCATCACCTTCCACCGTGAACAACGTGGGAAGTCCATGGTTACTTCTAAACTGGACTCCATACCAGGTATAGGCGAGAAGCGGCGCAAGGCGCTGCTTAAGCATTTCGGATCGCTAAAGAAAATTAAAGAAGCCTCCATAGAAGATTTTAAATCACTTTCTATTGGCGAAAAGCTGGCTAGTCAAATTCTTGAGGCGCTCAAGGATGAAGAGCCAGCGACATAGGCATTCGAAATACTGGAATGATGTATACGTAAATATAAAAAAGGTGTCACAGCAGTTTTCTGCTGTGACACCTTTTTTAATTATAGGTTTAAATTACAGATGTAGGTTCAACCGGCTTAGGTTCTGATTTTTGCGGTGGATTAAACCGATAGACGATGTAGGCGACTATGAACGGCATGATAATCGCGAAGATACCAGCCCCTACATTCACGCTTTCCTTCATAAAGATCAGCGTAGCGCCCATCAGAATGCTGTCAAACACGACGTGACTGAACATGACGGCAATAAAGCCGTAACGAAGGAAAATATAGCTAAAGAGCAAACCAATCACGGTCAGCTCAATAGGACGGGAACTGATGGGGTAGATCGGATACAGCGTATGGCCAAACGCCCAAACCAGCGTGGTGATCAGGCAAGCAATGAACGTGCTTCGGAATACTTTTTTCAACATAGGAATTCCGAAAAAACGATAAATGGCTTCCTCGGATAAACCAGCGAGCCATGCAACGATGGGCAGCAGCCAAGCATATCTCATGTTGTAAGGAGATTGAGTAGCGTCAGTAGTGGACCAGTTCTGCAAGGTAAGTGATAATACGATGAACATAAGGGTCTGCACCCCTAGCAGCACGAATGCCCAGACGTATCCAGCCCGGATACTATCCAGAACATATTTTCCATAGCCAGGCTCTTTAGCACGAGGCCATGGGTTCATCCCCTCTTCTTTTTTCCATAGGCCGTCCCCTCCAACTAAAGAAAAATAGAGCAGGGAAGACATTAGGAGGCTATATAAGGCATAAATGATGAACATTATGACGGAAGTTATCTGAGCCTCGAGTCCTTCGCCTGAGGATTCAGGGAGCATATTATAGGTGCTGATCATCATGATTACAAAATAAGCTGAGCTTAGGAATATTCCACGCTTAAAGGAGGTATGTTCTCTTCTAAGTATGCTGTAGATGAGTGCCAGAATTCCTAAAGCTAAAGTAGGCAAACCGTAGCCGAATAAAGTAAACTTTTCCGCGAGAGAGGTCTGGTCCTTTACATAGGTGGTATGCCAGGCTGGAGCGGTGAATCCTGCTTTAAAGCTGGATACCTGTTCGCCAGTGAAATCGAAATAATAGTGTAGTAAGGATTCGCCGATCTGAACGGAACGATCTGTATACACGAGCCCGTAGTTTCCCGTATTCGATTCAATTTGTAGCTTGGCGGGATTTACATCCCATTCCTGAAGCCAGGGACGGGCAAGATTTTCTTTTTGTGCAAGTGATAAGGTAGTACCCTTGTCCTCTTCTTTTGCACTGGTGGATACATTGTTTGGTAATCCGGTACCTGATCCTTCTGCACCTTGTGTGAAAGCGACAACTGCACCAGTATACATATTGAGGTCAACAGAGATCAGTGGCTCTTGTTCCGCTGAAGGACTAAGTGTTACACGAAAGATGTCAAAAGGATATCGTTGATCCAATTTCTTTTTTGTATAGTCCTCCAAAAGCTTCTCGCGGGACATATAACCATAAAAGGAAGAGTCCGTATCGTACAGTACATTCCACTGATCGGTTGGTGCTTTGGTGTAGTTCAGCTTTTGTTCTGCGAATGATATGGCTTTGTCGCGGGCTTCCGCCTTACTGATGACAGTAGTATCTTCCCCAGCAGGGCTATTTAGCACCGAGGGAGCAATCTGAAACATAATAAATAGAATAAGACCGATAATGCCCGAGATGATGAGCCTCATGGAGAGGGCACGTTGCTGTAAGGGCTGGCCAACGGGATTCATGTAACGCCTCCTTGTAAACTGACAATGTTATGTTCCATTATAGTATTAGTGCCATGATAGTTACAAAAATCATCGTATATTCTTTTTATGGGTAATAGAGATATTATAGAATAGGTAGCTGAATATATACCATGAATTTAAGGTGATTATTTCTTCATTTTTCATGAAAATCGATGCAATTGCAGGGAAAACACGGAAAAGTGATGAGAAAAGGCACTCTTAGTGGTACATCCTCTCCAAACCGCATTTTTCATATGAATCACCATTAATAGTGTCTTTGTGATTTATCGAAATAACATATATAATTTGTATGCAATTGTATATAGCCGAATTTCAGGTGAAAACGGGGGAACCATAAGAAGTAATGAAAAGATGAGTATACGCCATAGGCGTTGTCTTTATTCATCAGGGGTGAATTTCGTTCTAGGAACGAATAGGGCAGCCTGCACAGTCCGAATCCGTCAGCTAACCTCGTAGGCTAATTTACTGCAGGAACCAAGGGTAGCATTGGTTTTCCAGTGCTTTTTTTGTTGGAATTCTTTAAATTTTGATAAGAGGGTGAGCGTAGTGGCTTCACAGTTTCGCAGGGTTTCTGAATCAAAGTTCCTGAAGCTCTCTCCGCCTCAGATTATGGTGCTTGGTTTTGCATCGATCATTCTGATTGGAGCCTTGCTGCTTATGCTTCCCATTTCAAGTACCAGCGGGAATGCTGTTAGTTTTATTGATGCGTTGTTTACTGCAACATCTGCCACCTGTGTGACAGGACTTGTGGTGCTGGACACCGGGACGACATTCACCATTTTTGGGAAAACCGTAATTATGGTGCTTATCCAGGTTGGTGGCTTAGGGTTTATGACAATGGCGACCTTATTTGCCATGATGATGAAACGCAAAATTTCCTTGCGGGACAGACTGATCCTTCAGGAAGCAATGAACCAAGGCTCTATGGAGGGGATTGTTCGACTGATCCGGAGAGTACTTATTTATTCCTTGGTCATCGAAGGCTGTGCAGCGGTGCTTCTGTCCATACGCTGGGCGTTTGATATGCCACTGGGAAAGGCCATTTATTTTGGAATATTTCATGCGGTGTCTATGTTTAATAATGCTGGATTTGATATTTTCGGGGATTTCCGGAGTTTAACCGATTATGTATATGACCCGCTAGTGAACATCGTGGTGATGTTTCTGATTGTCTCTGGCGGTATTGGTTTTATTGTCATGTCGGATCTGGTGGAGTTTCGTGTCAAACGTAAATTATCTTTGCATAGCAAAGTTGTACTCTCCACCACTGCAGGGCTTATTCTTATCGGCGCTTTGGTTATTTTTATATTTGAATTTACGAATCAGCGCACACTGGGGAATTTAAATTTCGGCGGCAAAATATTATCGGCATTCTTTCAGTCGGTATCGCCCCGAACCGCTGGCGCCAATACGGTGGATATTGCCGGACTGCGGCAAGCCTCGCAGTTCTTTATGGTTATTCTTATGTTTATTGGTGCATCTCCTGGATCAACAGGTGGCGGGGTTAAGACAACAACCTTTACGATTATGATTGGTGCAGTAATCGCGATGCTGCGCGGACGTGAAGATGTTGTACTGTTCCGTTACCGATTGGCGCAAGAGCGTATCTATAAAGCGTTGACGCTAACATTACTCGCTTTGCTATTGGTCCTCACGGTGTCGATGTTACTGTCCACAACAGAGGATAGTAATTTCTTAGCGATATTATTTGAGACGACCTCAGCTTTTGCCACGGTGGGACTAACCATGGGCCTGACACCTGAACTTTCTATCTTCGGCAAGATTCTGATCTGTCTGACGATGTTTGCGGGTCGGCTAGGTCCATTGACATTAGTGTATGCGCTTGGACCAAAACAGGGTAAACCATTGTATAAGCACCCAGAAGGTAAAATAATTATTGGATAGGAGTTAATCCGAAATGAAAGCACAGCAATTTGTAGTAATCGGTTTAGGCCGCTTTGGCTCAAGCCTTGCACTTGAGCTGATGGAAATGGGCTACGAGGTGCTCGGTATTGATCACCATGAGGAGCGTGTGGAGGAAATGAGCGATCACCTGACGCATGCGGTAGTGGCTGATGCTACAGATGAAGGAATTATGCGCTCGCTCGGCGTACGGAACTTTGACTGTGGGATTGTAGCGATTGGCGACAATATGGAACGAAGTATTCTGGCGGCGATTTTGTTAAAAGAGATTGGAGTCAAGCAAGTAGTAGCCAAGGCGATCTCGATCCTTCATGGTCGTGCGTTGTCCAGGCTGGGCGTGGACCGGGTTATTTTTCCGGAGCGGGATATGGGCATTCGTGTGGCACATCAGCTCGTGACACCCAATTTGCTGGATTATATTGAACTGTCCAAGGATTATAAAATCGTCGAGCTAACCGTTCCGTCTTGCATGAACGGGAAAAGCTTGTCAGATTTAAATACAAGAGCGAAATATGGCTGCAGTATTGTTGCCCTGAACCGGGAAAGTGGAATTATAGTGGCTCCAACGGCACATGATCATTTGAGTGAGGGCGACGTTATGGTACTCATTGGTTCTAATGAAAGTATTGATCGATTTGAGGATGAAGTTGTAAACCAAGATTAAATAGATAAGCCCTCCGTCCTTTACATGGGACGGAGGGCTTTTTTAATTAAGGCTGCACGCAGAGGTATGTACTATTTCTCTCGTTCCGTCAGAAACATCTCTTCTGTGACCTGCACGAGGCTGCGGGCCGCTGTGCTCAGGCTCCCATCGTCACGGTAAATCAGGCAGGTAGTTCGCTGAGTCTGCTCCAGCTCCTTAATATGCAGAGAGACCAGCCCACCGCCGTTTAACAGCTGCGGACGCAGATAAGACTTGGGCAGTAACGCTGCCACATTGACTGTCGGCAGCAGCCGCACGATGGCTTCGAAGGAGTCAATCTCCATCCGAACGTCTGGATCAATTCCACAGCGCTGGAACAGATCGTCTGTTAGACGTCGGTACCAGGTGCCTTTGGAGAACAGGATCATAGGCAGTCGGGACAGATCATCCATGGTTAGCTTGGTAGATTGATTCAGAGGATGATGCTCAGAAACAACCAGTCGAAGCTGATCCTCAAACAGAGAAATGCAGCGCAGTCCAGGTTCTTGAATAGAGGAAGCGATCAGACCTATATCTGACTTTCCTTCACTGACAGAGGAGACAATTTCATGTGTTCGGCCTGTGATTAGCTTCAGCTCCGCAGTTGGGTATTTCTCCATATATGCGTTTACTAGTGGAGGCAGAGTGGTCTGCAGTGAGGTAAGTGACGCCCCTAAGGTGACGAGCTTAGGCTCGCCTTCTTTGTATTTTGACAATGCCTCCAGAAATTTAGAGCGCTGCTGCCGTTGTTCAAGTGCGTAGGAATAAGTAAGACGCCCAACCTCGGTTAACTCCAGACGCTTGCCATAACGATTAAATAGCGCGACACCCAGTCGTTCTTCCAGCTTGGAGATTTTACGAGATAGGGCAGGTTGGGACAGATTGAGCTGGCGGGAGGCCCGATTCAAGCTGGAGTGCTCCACAACCGCTGCAAAAACATCTAAATCGTCAAACATATTTATGTTCCTCTCGTAGTGCAATCTATAAACAGTAGTGACGAAATTCATAGCCATGAAGACAATACTTCTTGCTCCATAAGGAAATAAAAGATTTGTCGGAAAATGTTGTTTCTCTAAATGAGAATTATTATCATATAAAATCTATTCTTATGCGTTTATTGTATAACGTTTAATAATTAGATTGCAATTCCCTTATAAGGGAAAAAGGAGTAACATGAAAAGTGACACAAGATATTCACATTTTGTGAAAAAGAAAACAAAGTCCGGGAAACCAAGGATAGCGGTAAATATAGACGTTTTGTCATGACATAGTCTACGTTATCCTGTGTCAAATGTAGTTCCGGCGGTGAATACACAATAATGAAAACGCTGTTTTAATCGGAAAGGGGTTACTTTGTATGAAAGGATTTTATTCCAGAAAGATTCATTCCTTGCTAGGCGTTATCCCGCTTGGAGCTTTCTTCATTGAGCACATGATGACGAATTTTGCGGCTGTAGAGGGTGGCGCTTCCGGTTTCACTGACAGCGTGATATGGCTGAACAGCCTGCCGCTTGTCTTCTTCCTGGAATTGTTCGGTATATGGCTACCTCTGCTGTACCATGGCGTATATGGACTGTATATTGCCTATCAATCCAAGCCGAACTTGAACCGTTTCAACATTGAAAGAAACTGGCGTTATACGCTGCAACGTATTACAGGAATTATTACCTTTATCTTTATAGTCTGGCATTTGTTCCAAACCCGGGTTCAGGTGGCAGTTGGTAGTGTAGAGCATGAAGAACTGGGCGGTCTGATGCATGATATCGTGACTCAACCACTGATGTTGACACTGTACATTATCGGTATCGTTGCAGCATGCTTTCACTTCTCAAACGGCCTATGGTCTTTCTTGATCAGTTGGGGAATCACGGTAGGACCTCGTTCACAGCGGGTATCCTCTTACCTTTGTCTCGGTATATTTGTTCTTGTAACGTTTATGTTCCTCATTTCGCTAGTCACTTTCCGTGATGCTGAATTTCAAACCGCAGCTTCCATAGCTCAGTCCATAAAGACTTTCATCTAAGTAATTATCCTCTCAGGACTAGATTCCAGAATCCTTTCTGATATTTTCAATAAAGGGAGTGAACTATCATGGCAACAGCAAATATCATTATCGTGGGTGGCGGTCTGGCCGGCCTGATGGCTACCATCAAGGCAGCGGAGTCCGGTGCGCATGTTCAATTATTCTCATTAGTGCCTGTAAAAAGATCACACTCCGTTTGTGCGCAAGGCGGCATCAACGGCGCGGTAAATACGAAAGGGGAGGGCGACTCTCCTTGGGAGCACTTCGACGATACCGTTTACGGCGGTGACTTCCTGGCGAATCAGCCACCGGTCAAGGCGATGTGTGAAGCAGCACCGGGTATCATCCACCTTATGGACCGGATGGGCGTAATGTTCAACCGCACACCTGAGGGATTACTCGACTTCCGTCGTTTCGGCGGAACGAAGCGTCACCGCACTGCATTTGCTGGCGCAACGACAGGCCAACAGCTTTTGTATGCGCTGGATGAGCAAGTGCGCCGCTGGGAGTCCGAAGGTCTTGTAACGAAACGTGAGAACTGGGAGTTCCTCTCGGCCATCGTCGACGACGAAGGTGTATGCCGCGGCATAAGTGCCCAGAATCTCAAGACGATGGAGATTGAGACTTTTCCTGCAGACGCTGTTATTTTGGCTAGCGGCGGGCCTGGTATTATTTTTGGTAAAACAACGAACTCCGTAATTAATACAGGCACAGCAGCAAGTGCGGTGTACCAACAGGGCGTACATTATGCCAATGGAGAATTTATCCAGATTCACCCAACGGCTATTCCAGGAGATGACAAGCTCCGCTTAATGTCGGAATCAGCACGTGGCGAAGGCGGCCGTATCTGGACTTATAAAGACGGGAAACCGTGGTATTTCCTCGAAGAAAAATATCCGTCCTACGGTAACTTGGTGCCGCGCGATATTGCTACACGTGAAATTTTTAATGTGTGTGTGGATCAAGGGCTGGGCATTAACGGTGAGAATATGGTGTATTTGGACCTCTCTCACAAGGACCCGAAAGAGCTGGACGTGAAGCTTGGCGGGATTATTGAAATTTACGAAAAATTCATGGGGGATGACCCTCGTAAAATACCAATGAAAATCTTCCCGGCTGTGCACTATTCCATGGGCGGTATGTGGGTTGATTACAACCAAATGACAAACATTCCTGGTCTGTTTGCGGCAGGCGAATGTGAATATCAATATCATGGAGCGAATCGTCTAGGCGCTAACTCTCTGGTATCTGCCATTTACGGTGGTATGGTTGCTGGACCAAAGGCTGTTGAATACATTAAAGGTCTGAAGAAATCGTCACAAGATATCTCTTCTTCTGTATATGATAGCTTCCACAAAAAGCAGACGGACAAATATGAGTCTCTGCTAGCGATGTCAGGTACAGAGAATGCTTATGTGATTCACAAGGAACTGGGCGAATGGATGACCGCCAATATGACGGTTGTACGGCATAATCCGAAGCTGGAAGCGACCATTGGCAAAATCAAAGAGCTTAAAGAACGCTATCGCAATATCAATATGAACGATACGTCACGCTGGAATAACCAAGGTGTAGCTTTCACCCGTCAGCTATGGAACATGCTGGAGCTGTCCGAAGCGATGACACTGGGAGCGCTTATGCGCAATGAGAGCCGCGGCGCTCATTACAAGCCGGAATTCCCGGATCGTAATGATGAGGAATTCTTGAAGACCACGAAAGCAGCTTGGACTGCAGACGGTCCGCAAATCTCTTACGACGAAGTCGATGTCTCACTGATCCCTCCACGGGTCCGTGATTATTCGAAGGATTAATCTTTCCCAGCAGTGAAACAGCTTGCGAGGCAAGCTTAATGAAATAAAATTAGGCAATTTGAGGAGGGAACCATTATGGCGGAAACTGCTACAGCTCCCAAAAACGTAAAGTTTATCATCACCCGCCAGGACGATCCACAAAGCTCATCTTATGTTGAGGAATTTGAGCTCCCTTATCGTCCGGGTATGAATGTAATCAGTGCTTTGATGGAAATTCAGCGTAACCCTGTGAATGCCAAAGGTGACAGCACCGTTCCGGTATGCTGGGATTCCAACTGTCTAGAAGAAGTATGCGGAGCTTGCTCGATGGTGATCAACGGCAAACCTCGCCAAGCCTGCGCAGCGCTTATAGACAATCTTGAACAACCTGTACGCATTGAGCCAATGAAGACATTTCCGGTGGTGCGTGACTTAGTGATTGACCGTACCCGGATGTTCAACGCACTGAAACGAGTAAAGGCCTGGATTCCAATCGATGGTACGTATGACCTTGGGCCGGGACCACGTATGCCGGAGAAGAAACGGCAGTGGGCTTATGAATTATCTAAGTGTATGACTTGCGGCGTATGCTTGGAAGCTTGTCCGAATGTCAACGAGAAGACGGATTTCATCGGACCCGCAGCCATCTCTCAAGTACGCCTGTTCAATGCTCATCCTACAGGTGAAATGAATGCGGATGAAAGATTGGACGCATTGATGGAAGATGGCGGTATTGACGGTTGTGGTAACTCACAGAACTGTGTGCGCGCTTGTCCAAAAGGTATTCCTCTTACCACCTCCATTGCAGAAATTAATAAGCAGACGACAAAACATATGTTCAAACGCTGGTTAGGTGTGTAATAAGTAGTACCGCCGGATCTTTAATATGGAGCTATCCTCAATGGTGGATTTATATTCGCTGAGGATAGCTTTTTTGTTTATAATTGGTAGGGAATAGGAAATTCGTCTAGCTCAGAAGAATGAATAGCATATGCTATAATATCCATTGTTAACGTACGTTAGGTGTGGAACAACAGGGAGGAATAATCGTGATTTGTCGGGAGCATGATGGAGCAATTGTAATGGTTAAACAGCATGATCACGGGAAGTTAGCTGGAGAGCTTGCCATTTGGTTTAAGGAAGAGCATGTGCCAGAAGAAGGACGCCGGGATGAGGTGCTTTGGGCGGTAGCTGAACATGACCGGGGCTGGATTGATCTGGATGAGACGCCCTTTTGGAACGATGCGGAACACGCGCCTTACAGCTTTATTGATTTTCCTGTAGTGCCGAAGCTGACCTTTTATAAGCGAGGACTTGATGAGATCGAGGCGCGGACACCTTATGGAGCGCTTTTGTGCAGCTTGCATTTTGAACGACTCATTAAGATTTCGGGACTGGATTATCCAGAACTGACTTTATATCAAGAGCATGAAGAGGAACGTAGATCCCGTATTCACCGAGAACTGGAAGTATCTAAACCTATTGGTGAAGATGAGCTGTATTATGATGCCCGTCTTTTGGAATTCTGCGATGACTTATCTCTATATTTGGCTTTAAATGAACCGGGTAGCCCGAAATCTGAGGAGCATCCATGGTGGCGTGAAGGATTCTCTGGCAGTGAAGATTTCAGTTTTACGTCAGGTCGTACGATAACCGTGGAGTGGAAAGATAAGTCAACGTTAGTGCTGGATCCTTTTCCCTTTAAGAAGACGGTGGAAGTAGCCTTTATGCTGAAACGAGTCCAACGATCAGAAATTGCTAATAGAGGCATCGCACCCGCATACCGTGATACGCCAGAGGAAGAATGTAGAATTGTACTGACGGCTCTAAACGAAAGCTGAAGGGAAGGAGAAACTCCGTATGAAGATACAATCGTCTGGGGCTTCTCCCAATAAGAAAAATAATCATTCAGGTAAAGGCACCCACTCTAGTGCCTCTGGACGTCGATCTAAGGGCAAGACAACAATGACCCGACGGCAATTCCTGGTTCGAGGTGCGGCTACTGTAATCGGCGCAGGCTTGCTCACAAGTGGTTACGCTTGGCAAGGGGAGCCCAACTGGATTCAGGTTACTAAGCTGAAGTTGTCCTTCAAAGATATTCCCTCTGCTTTTTCAGGCATGAAGGTTGTCCATTTCAGTGATACTCACCTTGGGTTTAATAAGGATGCCCGTGATCTGGCTCGACTTGCAGAACGTATCGCTAAGGAGGAACCGGATCTTATATGCTTTACAGGTGACATCGTGGACAGCAACCCTGAGGATCTTGTAGATGCCATACCTGTATTGGCAGAGCTGAATGCTCCACTAGGAAAATATGCGGTGCTAGGCAACCATGATTTCAAGAATACGAAGCGGATTATCGAGTTGTTTACATCTGCTGGTTTCCGGGTGCTAAGGAATGAATCTTATCTTCTAAAAAGAGGCGGGGCAGTTATGGCTGTGACCGGACTGGATGATCTGCTGCATGGCGAGCCTGACCCTGTGAAGGCACTCAAGGGTGTACCTGCAGGAATCTTTACCGTTCTGATGATGCATGAACCGGATTATGCTGATATAGCAGAGGCTCATTCATTTCACCTACAGCTATCCGGGCACAGCCATGGAGGACAGATTCGCCTGCCGTTTCTAGGTGCGCCATTCACCCCTTATGGGTCTCAAAAGTACATAAATGGATTGTATTATACAGATACCAAGCGCATGCCAGTGTATGTGAATAGAGGTTTTGGCGAAACAGTCATGCCTTTTCGTTTTCTATGTAGGCCTGAATTAACGGTGCTGACATTGCACCATTCATCGGATGAATAGGCTGATATTTTAGCTGCATGGAGGAGAGAGTATGAGCACTTATGAGGCAGTATCGTTCCAGACGCAACAAGGTGTGGCGGTTGACCTTAGGATGATTCCGCCCGAGGATGCCTGTCATTTGCAGCAACTGCTCTCCCACCCAGAAGTGCAAGCTCATATTCAAATACGCACCGGAGCTGGATCAGAACTTGCTCAGGTGGAGAAGCTGGTGAACCGGATGTTATTCGCATTCGATCCTTGCGCGTTACATGCGGGTATCTATTTGAAGGAGCAGCAGAAGTTGATCGGTATTGTTGCTTTACAGCATTGGAACCGCCGTGAGGGCAAGGCCACTTTAGGATATATGCTAGACCCGGTGTACTGGGGAGGCGGATTGGCGACAGAGGCGGTTGGCTTATTTTTAAATTACAGTGTTCATACGCTTGGAATCACGCGGATCGAAGGGCGCTGCCGAGGAGATAATATTAGATCCGAACGTGTGATGCTTAAGAACGGCATGATGCTGGAGCGAGTGATGCCCAGAGTAGGCTCCTTGGACGATGTAATGAAAGTATTCACATTGTTACACAAATGAAATAATGCCGTTATGAAACTCTAACAGTGTCCGGTTAAACTAAGTACATGACCCCCTTTTAAAAATATACTGCTTTGGGACCCGATGATTCGGGTCCATTTTTTTTGTCAGGACCTAATCCGATCGTTTATGATTAACAAACAGTCGAATGAATTGAGAAGGAGGCGTAACATCTTGAATGATGTAATACAGACGTTAATGAATCACCGTTCTTTCCGGCAGTATTCTGATCTACAAGTGGAGCCGGATAAGCTAAAGATAATGATCGAATCGGCCCAAGCAGCGCCCTCATGGGTTCATGGACAGCAGGTCTCCATTATAGCTATCAAGGATCCTGCGCGTAAGCAGCAGCTTTCGGTCTTGTGCGGCAATCAGAAGCATGTAGCAGCAGCCCCCATCTTTCTGGTGTTCTGCATGGACTTCTATAGAGCGAAATTAGCAAGTAAAATGGAAGGCAAGTCTTTTGAAGCGGTAAAAGATGTAGATGCTCTGCTCGTTGGAGCTACAGATGTTGGTATCTCAGTGGCTAACGCGATTGCAGCGGCAGAATCCATGGGACTTGGGATCATCCCTATTGGGGGTGTCCGGCGCAATACAGCAGGCGTTATTGATCTGTTGAAGCTGCCGGAGTACGTATTTCCTATCGTCGGGCTCTGTGTCGGATATCCAGCCGAAGAGACCGCACAGAAGCCGCGGCTGCCGCTGGAAGCGGTGTTTCATGAGGAACAATACAATCCGGATGTGGAAGGCCTCCTGGAGGCGTATAATCAAACCCACCGTGAATATATGCAGCAGCAGGGATTAACGGAGAGAGATTGGACGAGCACGATTGCTCATTTTTACGATATCAACCCGGAATATGGGGATGCGAAGCGCATACTGAAGCAGCAAGGGTTTACCTGCGACAACCTATAAATAAACGACAATGCACCAAGCGGAGATTGGTTTAACGGAGGGTAACCCCACCCCTAAACCAATAACGCTTGGTGCATTTGTTCGAAATATAAGAAATCTTTACAGTGAAACTTTAATTTTCTCGCGCTGCTTGTAATAAACCCAATGTGTAAAACCTATCGCTTTTAGCTGTGCAGCTACCGCATCTCGGTCTTCTGCGACTCGGGACGGCTTATGCGCATCCGAACCGAAAGTAACCTCAACGCCAAAATGATGTGCACGCTCCAGTATATCTTCTGATGGATACCAACCGCCAACCAGCTTGGTTCCGCCTGAGGTATTAATTTCGATCGCCACGCCACATTCACTAATTACTTGCAGACAGTCATCAATTGGCTTTGGAGCAGGAATTTCTGAAAAAGCAGGATAATTTCCCTTCATCGCATCAATGTGTCCGAGAATTTGAAACATGCCACTGCGGGCGGAATCAGCAATCAATCGATAATAATCAGACTTCACACGAATCTGTTCATTTTTGCTAAGCCCTTTCCAGCGACCCTTGTTAAAGATACTGACGCCACCAACACTATGTACCGATCCAATCACATAATCAAAAGGGTAGGCGGATAATGTTTTGCGGTAAAGCTCGGCATGCTCAGGGAAGTAGTCTGATTCAATACCTAGCAGAACGTCGATTACACCTTCGTATTCTTTTTTGAGGGAGAGGACTTCCTCAACATAGTTTGAGAATTCGGACTTACCCATAGCAATTAGAGGAAAAGCTTGCTCGGAAGGGCTTCCGAAATATGGGGTGTGATCAGAAATGCCTATTACCCCTAAACCTGCTGAAATTCCGGCTTCGATATAATCTCTAATCGTTCCATCAGCATGGCCACAGCGAAAATGATGTGTATGCAGGTCAAATTTCATCAAGATCAACTCCTTTAAACAAGGTTATGCAATTAGCTCAGAAGTATCGATTCCACTATTGGATGTTTTTTATTCAGATCCAATAAATTGTGTCTCCGGCATACCTTTGAGATCGCTGAGAAACTGTCTCATGGCTGAGTTCACGTATTTTCCAGACTTCGTTATGACGCCTACAGGATGCGTGACTTCCAATTCAATAATAGGCACAATTTTGAGGGAACCGGCTCGCACCTCAGCGGTCACTGACTGCTTGGAAATAATGGCTGCACCTAAATCGAGTTCTACCATCCGTTTCACTTCCTCGCTGCTGGTCAGTTCCATAATTACCTGTGGCTCTATGCCATGCTTGGAGAATACCTCGTCGGCAAATTTACGGCCCACTGTATCCGGTGAGAGCAGAATTAGCGGGGTTTTGTTTAGGGCTTCTATACCTGCAGTCTTAACTTGAGCCAGGGGGTGTCTAGGTGAGACCACCAACTCGAATGTATCATAATAAAGAATGGAAGTAGTCATACTCGGACTTCGTCCGATCAAATAGCCAATGCCGACATCGACAATGCCATTCTCGACATGTTGATAAATTTGAGACGAGGACATAGAGGAAATAGATGTTTTGATATGAGGGAACTGGTCTTTAAAATAGGACAAAATACGCGGCAAAATTTGAATGGCGATAGAGGTAGTAGTGCCGAGAATAATATGTCCTTGGGGATTATCTTCAAGGTCCGCAAGTCTCTGTTTAAGCTCCTCGACAATCGTCACAATTTGTTCCGCATGCTCCAGAAATACAGTTCCTCGATCGGTTAACGTAACAGGCTGGTTCCGGTCAACCAGCTGTGTTTTGAACTCTTCTTCAAGGCTCTTGATTTGTGCTGAAACCGCTGGTTGGGTCAAGTTAAGCAGTTCTCCGGCCTTGCGAAAGCTCATCGTTTTGGAGATCGTTATTAGTGTCTCCAGCTGGCTGATGTTCATGGAATACCTCCTTTGGACAAGCAAATATGAAAGTGATGGGGTAAAATATTACGTTCCATGTTGGCATTTGATTTAAATTATAGGAGATAATACCCGACAGAGCAATGTTGCAACATAAACAAACTTGGGTTCGAATTCGACATGTACATTAATTTTTGCTGAATTGTGCCGATATATAAAGTATAATAAATCCATATTACTTGGGACTTTTGGTATATGACTAAAGCACGATAAAGGGGGAGACAGGACTTTCATGAAAGCAGAAGTAATTAATCCGTTTTTAGAATCTGCACGGACAGTTATAGAACAAGTGATTCAGGTCTCGCCTTCCACTGGGAATTTAGGCATCAAAGAAATTGAACTGATCGATAATCATATATGGATTCAAGTGGGAATGACAGGCCAGCTGAGCGGAAATATTATATTTGGTATCGCAGAGCAGGTAGCCTTGCGAATGGTATCGATTATGATGGGCGGCTATGTGATTACGGAGATGGATGAGATGGGTCAGAGTGCAATTTCAGAGCTGGGCAATATGATCAGTGGAAATGCTAGTACGATTCTATATAATCAGGGGGTTTCAGTGGATATAAGTCCTCCCCAAATTATGAAGCTTGAGAGCATGTCCTTTTTGCCTCGCAGAGCACTTAGTATTCCATTGTTGATGGATGGGGTTGGAGAGATGGATATTCAGGTGATGATCTCTTAGGCAAGAGTTAGGAGCTGAAATACTTTTTATGGTACTTAAAGATAAGGTTGTTGTGATTACAGGAGCATCCAGCGGTATTGGTGCATTAACCGCACAAATGCTTAGTAAGCAAGGTGCGATTCCGATCCTTTTGGCACGTTCCGAAGCGAAGTTGAAAGAAACGGCGGCCGGTATTCCGGGCGTTTTTGGACTGTATACATGCGATGTAACAGATGCCGACGGTGTACAAGAGACCTTTGCTCAAATTTTGGCGACTTACGGCAGAATTGATATTTTGCTAAATAATGCTGGTTACGGTAAATTCGCCGCTTTTACAGAGATGGAGCCTCATGAGTTTGATGATATGATGGATGTTAACTATATGGGGATTGTTCGCTGTACGAAGGCTGTTGTTCCACATATGTTAGAGCGGGGAAGTGGCCAGATCGTAAATGTGGCTTCTATGGCAGGGAAGATCGGTACAGCCAAATCGGTAGCCTATACAGCCACCAAGCATGCTGTTCTCGGATTCACGAATGCACTCCGTCAGGAGCTGCGGAAGAGCGGAATCATCGTCTCGGCTGTGAACCCTGGTCCCATTGCCACTGATTTTTTCAAAACGGCTGACCCTTCCGGCAATTATGAAAAGAGCGTAGCTCGGATGATGATGACACCAGAACATGTCTCTTCCAAGATCGTAAAGGTCATGGAAACTGGCAAAGAAGAGATTGATCTTCCGGGTCTGGCAGGGTTTGGTATTCGGCTTTATGGTCTGTTTCCTCGCTTGGCGGACAAGCTTACTTATAATGCGATGAACAGAAAATAGAGCCTGCCGTCAGCATTATTGGCCTTCCATTTGGTGGAGAGGCCTTTTTGGCATATAATGAAGATATTATCTCAAGCGAAAAGGATGAATTACACTTATGAATAAAGCTTCTTTTGCGGCTATCGGCATTCAGGAAGACCTAGTTGCCCGATTGTCGGAATTCGGTATTAACGCTCCATCCCCTGTACAAGAGCAGACGATTCCACTTCTGCTGGAGGGAAGAGATGTTATTGCTGCTTCCCAGACTGGAACGGGTAAGACCTTGGCCTATCTGTTGCCTCTGCTTCAAACGATCAACCCGGAGCAGAAGGTGGTCCAAAAGCTGGTGCTCGCCCCTACACAGGAGCTGGCGATGCAAATCTTACGTGAGGCGGAACGTTATGGCGAACACCGTGGGATTCGAGTAATGGGTCTTATTGGCGGGGCAGCCATCAAACGCCAGATTGACAAACTGCGTGAGCATCCACAGCTTGTTGTGGGAACCCCTGGCCGGATTCGTGAATTGATTGGTCTTCGCAAGTTAAAGATGCATGAAGTCAGCACGATCGTTCTAGATGAAGCGGACCAAATGTTTCAGCTAAGCGGGGCCGGAGAGGTAACGAAAATTGTTAGCAGCGCACTGCGTTCACGCCAGCTCGTTATGCTGTCTGCAACCATTGGTCCGGAGACGAAAGCCTTGGCAAATCGTGAAATGAAGAACCCGGCAGAGGTTGGAATTGCTCCTGGTGTCATGACAGCAGAGAGTTTAGAGCATCATTACGTTGTAACTGAAGAACGCAACAAAATAGACATGCTGCGTCGGGTCATCCGTCATTACAATCCAGATAAGGCGATTGTGTTCGTGAATGCGACTGATGATATTGCAGAGGTAGAGGCTAAGCTAAACCATCTTGGACTGACCGCAGCCGCACTTTACGGTGATGCTGATAAAGTAACGCGCAGTAATGTACTGTCACGTTTCCGCGAAGGGAAATTCCGTGTGCTTGTTGCCAGTGATGTAGCTGCCAGAGGACTGGATATTGAGAATTTGTCACTGGTAGTAAGCTTCGATCCTGCCTTTGATTCCGAGCATTATGTACACCGTGCGGGTCGTACGGGTCGGATGGGAAAACGCGGATTATCCGTAACGATTGTGACAGAGCAGCAGACCTTTATTATGCGTAAATTTGCGCGTGAACTGGATATTGCCCTTGAAGAGCGGGAAATGGTCGGTGGCAAGGTGCTAGCAACAGATGAAGCGCGCAACGCTTTGAATAGTGGACGGGGACGAAATGAGAGCAGCGGACAACGCCGCGATGCTTCTTCTCCGCGCAGCAGTAAGCCACAGGCGCGAACATCTGGGAATGCAGGAACTCAGCCGTCTACAACCAGCACAGAGCAGCAACCTGTTAAAAGACTGGCAACGATCCAGACAAGTGAGGCAAGCGTAGAATCACAGCGCGATTCTCAGCGCAGTGTGAACCCTTCTGCAGGCGCGCGTGGAGGTGCTACTCCTGCACGAAGCAAACGCAGCAGCAATGCGGAACGTGAGAAGAACCGTAAGAATAAAGGAGCACCAAAGTGGTTGAAAGACAAAACTCCGAGAGGTGACGGTCAATGAATAATTCTCCCGTATTGCAAATTACGGGCCTCAGTGGTGGATACAGCCTGAATAAGCCGGTGCTGCATGATATTGCACTTCAGGTGCAGCCTGGCGAGATGGTTGGTTTAATTGGTTTAAATGGAGCAGGAAAAAGTACGACCATGAAGCATATTCTAGGATTGATGTCGCCCCATAAGGGCGATATCACAGTAAAGGGCAAGACTCGTGCTGAAGATCCCATCGGATATCACAATGCTTTGAGTTTTGTACCTGAATCGCCTCTTCTGTATGATGAAATGACAGTACGTGAGCATGTTGAATTTACAGCAAGAGCGTATGGGGTAGAACAAAGTGACTACGAAACTCGCACCTTACATCTAGCCAAGCTGTTCCATATGGAAGATAAGATGGACACGTTGTCGACTCATCTATCCAAAGGGATGAAGCAGAAGGTCATGATCATGTGCGCTTTCGTGGCACGCCCTGCATTATATGTGATCGATGAGCCCTTTTTAGGACTGGATCCGCTCGGGATTCGCTCTCTGCTTGATTTCATGATGGATCTGAAAAAATCAGGCTCCTCTATTCTGCTTAGCTCTCATATTCTTTCTACCATTGAGAATTATTGCGACCGCTTTATTGTGCTGCATAGAGGTAAGGTGATTGCTCAGGGAACGCTGGCAGAAATTGCGGCAACCACTGGACTACAGGGGCTGACTTTGGAGCAGCTGTTCTACGAGCTGGTTCAGGGAGGGAAATAATATGGATTTGAAAGAGCTGTGGCGCACGCGGCGAGGTCGATTCATGGGAAGTATGCTTCCTTATGTGGGATATATCATTCAAAGCGGCGTAGCTATGGTCTTCCTCTTTGTGTTGATTGTCTTCTCTGCTTGGTATACATCGTTGTTACAGAATGTGCCTGAAGGCATTCCCATCCGCTGGATTATGCTTGCAATACTGCTGCCTGCAGCAGTAAATAGCAGCTTCCGCACCTATTTGCAGACTCCGGATACGATCTTTCTATTGCCTCAAGGACATCGAATGAAGGAATATTTCGCACCTTCGTGGGTGAGTGGGAACGTATGGAAGATTGTTCGATTGTTATTTGTACTCATTACCCTTTGGCCGTTGTACATACGTACAGATGACTCGCCTAAGCGGCTGTTATTTACAATATTGATTCTGATTGCTGTGAAGCTAATCGCGAGTTACGGCTTATGGAAAGAGATAGCTATGCTGTCGCGTCCGATGGCAGGCATATTCACTTTCTTACGCTGGGCAGTAGGAGGATTAATTATTGCCGCTTGGTTGTGGCAGCCTGCCGGTAGAAGCCTGATATTTATGGCGCTATTAGCAGCAGCCTATCTTGTTGCACTATCCGTACCTGGACGCCACGCCGTACCTTGGGAAAGACTAATCGCCATGGAAAAAAATCAAGGTGGACGCGCCCTGATGGTTCTGGGTTGGTTCGTGGATGTACCGGGCCGTGAGCAACGGGTATATCCTCGTCGTTATCTTTCCAAATGGGGGGCTCGGCTGCCTTGGCGTAAGGATACGGCTTACCGCTATCTGCTGACCAAAAGCTTCGCCCGAGGAGATATCTTCGGAATCATTATGCGGATTTCGGTACTGGCTTTGCTGCTGAATTGGTTGAACCATGACAGTTACTTCGGTACAGCCATCTATTTGTTCTTCCTGTTCATTATTGGTGTACAATTGTCGGCACTCCGCAAATTGCATAGTGAGTCTTTTTGGTTGACAGTGTATCCCTTTCCTGAAGGTAGTAAGGCGGATAACACAACGCAATTCGTATTCCGCGCGCATCTGGTAGTGGCACTGATTCTTGGTTTACCTTTCTTAGCCTCTATAGGCGACCGCCTACTACCAGTGATTGGTACCTTTGCAGCAGGGATTCTGGTATCCTTTCTGTTTAAGGGATACTTGTCCCGCAAAGCAGCACGGATGGTTGATGAGGATTTGTAAGAGATTATTTCAAAATAAAAAAGGCTTTCTCAAAAGTAGAGGATTCTACGGATGAGGGAGCCTTTTTTTGTGTGGGGAATGAGGTGTACCACTGGAAAAGGGAAAGAGCTCAAGGCTCTCTCCCGAGACTGTCATCTTTAGTTAGACAAAGAGTGAACGGCTGATGATTACCAGCAGGATAAAGAGAACCAGAATGGCGCCAGTGCTTGTGAATCCACCGCCACAACAACCGTTAAATCCGCCTCTTACTTCTTCGCTCATGTTCATTCCCCTTTCGGTGTGTGTTGTACTTGAGTACATCGTATTGTATGTGCGGAGAGAGAAGCATGTATAGGCCAATGCCGGAGGAGTCCAGAAAAAAATCAGCCCCGTAGAAACGGAGCTGATTGGAAGGAATATGAAAGATTTGTTAAGCTTTTTCCAGATCACGAACGCCTGCGTATACAAGATCAAACAGATCTTCGAGCTGTTCTTCTTCGATACAAGAGAAAGCAATCCGCAGATCTGTTTCACCGAGAGCGATAGTGCCCAGTCCGTAATTATGAATCAGGTGAAGCCGAAGAGCTTCAGCCGAAACAGTATGCAGCTTCAGACACATGAAGTAGCCGGAGTTAAAAGGATAATACGTCCATACGTCATCGCCGTATTTGCCGCTATCGAGCAGCGCTTTTACTTTATTCGCACGGCCCTTCATGATTTGGAACTTCTCTTCCTTCTGCTCTTCGAATTGTGGAGATTTCAATGCATCCAATACGAAGGTCTGTGATGGGTGTGCACCGCTGGAAATAGTGGCGCGAATGATGCCTAATGTTTTTTGCTCCAATGCAGCCAGCAAACCCTTGTCTTCCGAGGCATAAGTGATGAAGCCAACACGGAAGCCCCAGACGAATTCTTCTTTAGTTGCACCGTCAATTTTGATTGGAAGCACACGTGGGTGCAGATGAGCAAGCTTACCGAATAATGATTCCTTTAGTGAGTCTTCAAAGAACAGTCCGAAGTAGGCATCATCACTTACGACAACTACGTTAATGCCTTCCTCAGCCGCACGAAGGATAGCTGCGACGATTTCATCGCCTTCCTTAATCCCTGGAGTATATCCTGTAGGATTGTTAGGGAAGTTCAGCAGAACGATCGCTTTTCCGCGTTCTTTTTGAGCCAGTAGCGCTTCTTCAAGACCCGCACTGTTAAAGGTCATTTCTTCTGTAAAAAGCGGATAGTTAATGGTCTCCCCATGGCGGCGAATTCCGAAGGTTAGTTCATAGTTTTCCCAGTTCTTATCTGGGTAGATGATAGCGTCACCTGGCTCAGCGAAGAGGTCAGCGACAATGCTAAGCCCATGAGTCAAGGCGTTGGTTACAACAGGATTGCTGATGGTTTTATCTTCTAGCGATGGATTTTCGCGCAGCATCTTTTCACGCCATACAGTACGCAGCTCTGGTTTACCTGCTGGAGGAGCGTAACTATACAGATCCTTAGGATTGTAAGCGGAAAGTTTATCCTGAATGACGCCGAGGTGCATAGGTACACCGCCTTCGGTAGCAATACCGATGGTTGCGTTGTATTTCTTGGCGTGAGCTCCTGCTTCAGCAGATTGACTCAGGATACCCTCCTTAGGGAAGTAAATTTCTTTGCCAAGCGTAGAGAGCATATCATATACATGTTCATTTCCTGCTTTGATACTTTCGTTTAATTGTCCAGCTAGTGGATTCATCAGTTTCATCCTTCCAGGGTTCTTTGGGGATACATACTGTTAACATTGCCTAACATTATATCACCGCCACTTGCAACCGTCACTTGGAAAGATACGTTTTTTTAAAATTTAAGGAAGTTTAAGTTTTACACTATACGTAGCGCTTATTTTGAACGAGAAACTGGTTTATCCTTATCTATTATTCGGAGTGGTAGGGGCAGTATTTTTTCATCATTTCAATGGTTTCTTCATCACGTGGATGATTTCTTTCAGATAGGCCGGAAATGACCCCGGAACGTCCTTCTTCTTTTAGATTCTGCCCAAACTTAAACTTCGCCGTGATCTCATCTGGGGTAATGCGCACTACCGCGACGCCCTTTAGACGGGGACGGTATTTAGGGTCCTCTGCATCTATCTGATTATAGCCGCCCTCGGGCTGGAGTTTTTTCATAAATAAGGAGAGTACGATGGCTTTTTCGCTAATGTCTTCGACGGGCTCGGCTATGCCATAGGCGGTAACACTTTTAAAATATGCGGTTGCTGGGCAGGCCATCTCTGGATCGCTAAAATAAGACGGAATCAGTGCATACTCATCCGCTACGGTAAAGCAGACCTTCTGCTGATTGCGGATCGCCTTCATTTTGCCACCAGCATGACTACCGTGGAAATAGAAACAACCATCTGTATATACAAAATTCAGCGGTGTCACCCGCGGTAGCCCCTGTTCATCGCTTGTACCGAGAAAACCGAAGCTCATTCCGTCTAGAAAAGAGATCAATTCTTCCTCCTGATCTACTTGAAATTCTTTTCTGCGCATAGGGTTCACGTCCTTTTTCTTAATAGTGTAGAGCATTTGCTCCGATGTAGATGTTCTTTCAAGAATAGTAGAGTAGTTGACAATTAAAAAGGACCAATTAAGATAGTTTTTAATGGACCACTTGCTGGCCAAGGAGGGAAACAATGAATATTACGCTGGCATTCGATCAATATCTGGCGATACACCGCTACAAATATTTAGCGTTATATCATGCACTTCGCGCTGGAATATTGGAGGGGACTCTCCCGGGTGGCACTCAGCTGCCGTCTACACGAAGTCTGGCTATGCACTATGACTTGTCACGCGGATCGGTCTCGCAGGTGTATGAAATGTTGCTCGCTGATGGTTATGTAAGGACGGTGACTGGACGGGGGACATTCGTATCAAAAGATAGCTTTGTTTCAGCTTCTGGAGATAATAAGCGTGAAAATGTGACTTTGGGTGAGGTGGCAGATGTTGCTGGGGGAGGCCCTGCATCTGAGAGAACGATCCCACTTTCGGCATGGGGAGAACGACTGCTCACGCGCCCGACACCCTTGTACGTGCAGCATAGCAAGAATGTCGTAAGCTTCCTTAGCGGCGGTATGCGGATGGAGCACTTTCCTTACGCCGAATGGCGCAGTGCGCTAACGTATGCTGGAGGGAAAGAAGGCGGTATGCTGCAAAGCACTTGTCCTCCCGAAGGAGATGAAGGGCTTCGCAAAGCTATCGCTGCGCATCTGCGGATTACCCGTGGGATTCGTGCGGATGTAGAGCATATCGTATTGTTTAGCGGTTCGATGCAAGGCATCGTTATTTTGACCCAGCTGCTGCTGGATGCAGGGGGCGAAGCGGTTGTCGAGGATCCGGGTTTCCATGGGATTCGCCGAGCGGTAGAGATCAATGGGGGGCGATTGCTGGTAGGAAAGCTGGATGATAGCGGTCTAATTCCGGAGGATTGGGATGCGCGTCTGTTGTTTGTTACACCAAGTCGCCAATTTCCTACAGGTGTGGTGCTGCCTTTGGAACGGAGGCGTATCTTGCTGGAATGGGCGCAGCGACATGAAGCGGTAATCATTGAGGATGATTATGACAGTGAGTTTCGGTGGTCGGGACGTCCAATCGAGCCATTAAAAGCGCTAGATCGCGGAGAACGGGTCGTGTATATTGGCTCCTTCTCAAACACGATGTTCTCTGGCCTTCGGCTTGGCTTTGCAGTGCTTCCACCCTCTCTGGTAAAACCGACGATCGCCGCCAAGGCGCTATATGAGCCTTTACCAGTCGGACTGCTGGAACAGCGGGCTTTGGCACGGTTTATGAATACCGGCGGCTATGGCCGTCATCTGCGTCGGATGACCCGCATTTATGGTGAACGCGGTCGCATCCTTAGGGCAATGCTGTCAGAACAGCTTAATGAGCTGTTTGAGCTGCTGCCTGGCGATGCGGGGCTGCAAGTATATGCGCGGTGGCTACGCAGTAGAGAAGAGTTCGTGGCATTCCGGGCGGCAGCGCACAGGCGCGGCACGGATTTCAGAGATGTGGCGTTATATCAAGTTTCGCCGGGGGAGCCAGCCGCATGTTTTGCTTTTGCCCATCTGAATGCTGTGGAGCTGGAGGAAGGAATAAAGCGCCTGCTTTTGGCGTGGGAAGATGTACAAACTGCAACATGACAAGGTATGATGGTGGGGATGGGAAGCAAAACGAAGTGAATGCTAACGATGCAAGTTTTGCGGAGTAACTCAAGTAGATTATGCTAACAAAACAATGTGAATGCTTACGAAGTGAGTTTTGCGGAGTAACTCAAGCAGATTATGCTAACAAAACAATGTGAATGCTTACGAAGCGAGTTTTGCGGAGTAACTCAAGTAGATTATGCTAACAAAACTTTTAGGAGGGAACGTTATGCTGCACGCATCGCCATCCTCTTTTGTTATATTACCTGCCTTGGCGAAGATTGTGTGCGAACCAAGCTGGAAATGGCAAAAAAGAGAGAAGTCGCTGCAAAATTATGATTTATTCTATGTATGGAGCGGGGAAGGGACGGTTATTCGTAACGGGGAACCCTTCCAAGTGGGCAAGGGGAGCTGCTTCTTGTTCCGTCCGGGTGACCATACTAGCGCTACTCATAATCCGCAAAGACCACTTGTCCTTACATATATTCATTTTGATGTCACCGGAGAGGTGACGGATGTTCCGCTGCCCTATCGCGTACTTGCAGAAACCGTTGAATTTGAGCATCTGCTTGCTCGTTACGTCCGGCTGTTCCTAGTGGATACGTACGCGGCTGAGGAAGAAGGGCAGCTTGTTCTAAAGCAACTAATGATTCATCTGCTTAGGGAGGACCGAGTGAAGCCTGTAGAACGTTATGCTAGCAACCATTTAACAGAGATTATTCACGAAATAGCGAACTATGTGAGCCAACATCCCGGGATTTCGCATCGCGTAGAGGATCTTGCTGCACGTGCAGGGCTGTCGCCGCGGTATTTCTCAATTAAGTTTAAGGAGCTTACTGGCTCTTCCGTTCAATCTTATGTCATTCGAGCTCGGATTGAGCGTGCTCAGCATTTGCTGCTCTACGCTGGGATGAATGTTACTGAGGTAGCGGATGCACTTGGATACCGTGACATTTTCTTTTTCAGCCGCCAGTTCAAGCAGTATACCGGAAAAAGTCCATCTGAGATCCGCTGATTTGCATTCGTTGTTTCAGTTATTTCATCCAAGGGTAAATACTTTGCAGTTTAGTTTACAGAGAATTTACATAACTTCTTGGAAGGGGAGACGCATGGGATGATGATCAGACGCCGAATCTGCAACACCGATTGTAAAAGTGGAGGCGCAGGACTTTTTAGAAACCGTTTGAGAAGATTAAAACAATCGAGTGCTTTTGCCATAGATAGCTGGTTCTAAACTGAGCAGGTATACAATCGCTGGATATGACCAAAGACTTTAAATAACCGGGGCCAACAGGCTTCCGGTTTTTTTGAAATATAAGACATAAACGCTTACCGTCCTTTTAAGGATGCCGCTAGGCATTTATGCATGGCAAACTGAAGGATTTACCGTTCCTCTCGTTGTATTTGATACAATAGAATAAATCTCCTGTGAGGGTAATTTTGCATTCTGTTGCATATCTTACATTCAATTGCCCAAAAAACGCCCATACTAGAGATTATCACGATGATCTATTGCATGATGTAACAGAGTTCGAGAGCATATAGGTGGGAGGAGAGATAAAATGTACGAAATCGTACTGATACGTCATGGTGAAAGCCAGTACAATGTGCAGAATTTGTTTACGGGTTGGAGTGATCCGGATTTAACCGAAAAGGGTATTCAAGAGGCTAAGGCTGCTGGCAAGCTTTTGAAGGATGAAGGGTATACATTTGATCTAGCTTTTGCATCGGTACTCAAACGATCGATCAAAACACTCAACTATGTTCTCGATGAAATGGATCTGCTATGGATTCCTGTGCAAAAGTCCTGGAAGCTGAATGAACGGCATTATGGTGCACTTCAGGGACTTAGTAAAAGTGAAACGGCGATAAAATACGGTGAAGAACAATTGCATCTCTGGCGACGGAGTTTATCGGTTCGGCCTCCACTGCTTGAGCTTAATGATCCTCGGTATGCCAGAAACGATATTCGTTATAGCAGTATTCGTCCGGAGGATATTCCGCGAGGCGAGAGTCTGGAAGATACTGTTCATCGTGTGGGTGATTTCTGGAGAAACCGCATCGTTCCCCTTGTACGTAAAAAGGAACGGGTGCTCATTTCAGCCCATGGCAATACACTGCGAGCGTTGATCAAATTTATGGAAGATATTGATGAGGCAGCACTGCTGGAGCTCAATATTCCTACAGGAGTACCACTCGTGTACAAACTGGATGAGGACATTAATCCAATCAGTCGCTTTTATTTAGGAGATCCGGAACAGGTTGCGGCCAAGGCGCGTGATGTTGCTAAGCAAGGACATGTGTAATAGGCGTAACAGATGTAAAGAGCATATAATGACTTGAAAAGATTAAGGGACAGCCATGGGGCTGTCCTTTTATTTTTAGTGTGTAGTAGGTGTCCAAAAGGTAAATGCAGTAGATGTTAACATATTATCCATTGCCAATGATAGAATAATACTATATAGTTACATTGATAATGATTATCAATATCATCATATAATATGTCGATTGGAGTGAATTATTTTGTTTAAATCTCCAAAAACTTATCTATTGCTTGTGTTTACTTTGGTTATAACGTTACTGCTAGCAGCTTGCGGACAAGCAGTTGAGCATAACAACTCCTCAGTAGATGGGACAGAGAGTGCCGTATCTTCATCAAACACCAATGACTCATCCAGCGAAGTGGACATGGTTACATATCAAGCAAGTAACGGAGATATTCAAGTACCCAGACATCCGAAACGGATTGTCGATTTAACCTCCTTCGACACTGGATACTTCTTGGCGTTAGGTATCAAACCGGTTGGTGTTATGAATGGTGTCTTAAACAGTCCCTACTTTGAAGGAATGCTGGAAGGCGTTCAAGGCCTTGGGGATGAACCATCTCTTGAACACATTTTAGAGCTGAACCCTGATCTTATTGTTGTATTCTCCGGAATGGAAGGACTCGACAAGCTGGCCGAAATAGCGCCAGTAGTAGCCATTCAATACGGTGCAAAAACTATCAGAGATCAAATGCTTGATTTCGGTACATTAACGGGGAAAGAAGCCGAAGCTAAAGCTTGGGTGGAACAATGGAACAAAAAAATCAAAGAATTGAAGCCTAAGGTGTTAGCAGCTGTAGGTGGCAAAACCGTTTCTATCCTAAATCCGTTTTCCGGTGGACTATTCGTATTCGGTCACAGCTACGGGCGCGGTGGAGAAATTATTTATAATGAATTTGGCCTGAAAGCACCTCCTGAAGCGCAGAAAGAAGCTATAGACAGCGGCACTGGTTGGGCAACAATCTCCCTTGAGAAGCTGCCTCAATTTGCTGGAGATATTGTATTCACATGCCCATGGGCTGGCGATACGAGCGATCCGAAAATCGTCTATGACAACCCCTTGTGGAAGCATCTTCCTGCCGTAAAAGCAGGCAACGTATTCCAACTGGACCCAACCGCTGATACATATAGTGATCCCGTTACGCTTGAAGCGCAGTTAAATTACATTACTGAGAGTCTTTTATCTGCAAAATAATTCTACTTCAACGAAAGTTCACGAACTTGCATTTGGTTTTTATAGCAGGGAGAATCGGCATTAAGCGATGCTGATTCTCCCTGCTATTTTTAATGTAGCTGTTTTATAATGGGCCCATCTTAACTTCGGTTTATAAGTTTAGCTATCGGCCGAGTGAGCCTTTTTAGTTATTTTGAAAAACTTGAATTCTGTGATACATGAGTATATTCAATAAATCTATGAGGATTTTCTATGTTAGGATGATATTTCTGATGATAGTATTCAATGTAAGTTTAAAAAGTAAAGGAGGAATTAATGAACATTTTCGCACGTTTTAATTTGTAAGTATGAGTTAGGAGAATTATGCAAAAAATCTAAACCGGTTTAGATTTAATCAGTAACACACTTGATGCTTGAATAAGCCTTACTCCACAGCGGCTAGCGCTCTTAGAGAATAACTCCTTCCTGAAAGTAAAATCATCCTATTGGTTTATGAAGCGAACGTTTATGCATTAGAAATTTTTAATTGAAATCTCGCTCTTTACGATGACCCATTATCCTAAGCTGTACCTTAATCGAAAGGAATGGTGATAAGTATGAGGAAAAATTGTAATCGCTTACTTAAAATATTATTCTGCTGCATTCTGATAACCTCAATCATAACGCCTAGTACCAGTTCTCCCGTTTTGGCTAAGGTTCTCCCGGGATTAGCGGATGTGTCCAGAGAAGTGGCCGCTGAAGGTATTGTGTTGCTGCAAAATCCGGAGTATAAACCAGCAGGATCACAAGTAAATGAGAATGAACAAGTGCTCCCTATCAAGATGAGTGAAAATGTATCGGTATTTGGCCGCATACAAGCGCATTATTACAAGTCAGGCACAGGATCTGGCGGTGCGGTAAGAGTAGATTATGTGAATGGGATTCTGGAAGGTCTTCGGAACAATCCCAGTCTCAAGTTAAATGAAGATCTGGCGAAGGTTTATGCCGACTGGATCAAAAAGAATCCTTTCAACAATGGCGGTGGTGGCTGGGCAGCAGAGCCGTGGTCACAGGCAGAAATGCCTTTAACCGATGAAATTGTGGATGCAGCAAAAGCAAAAACGGATACAGCTGTGGTCATCATCGGCAGAACAGCCGGTGAAGATAAGGATAATACGGACGTCAAGGGTGCCTATAAGCTGACAGACCTTGAAGTAGACATGCTCAACCGGGTCTATGCCAAATTCGACCGAGTGGCCATCGTATTGAACGTAGCCAACGTTATCGATATGTCATGGGCTAAAAACTATCCCAAAGCTGCTATTTTGTACACATGGCAAGGGGGGATGGAAGGCGGTAGCGCAGTAGCCGACGTACTGACCGGAGATGTTACGCCAAGCGGAAAATTGAGCGATACGATTGCAGCTACACTCGCTGACTATCCTTCTACTGCACATTTTGGCAGCAAAACTGAAAATTCTTATAGTGAGGATATTTATGTAGGCTACCGCTATTTTGAAACCTTTGCTCCGGATAAGGTGCTCTATCCATTTGGGTACGGACTGTCCTATACCAAATTCAAGATCACGACTGATAATGTCAACGCTGGTGAGAATGAGGTTGCAGTGACTGTAACTGTTCAGAATACAGGTAAGGTGGAAGGCAAAGAAGTTGTACAGATTTATTACGGTGCACCACAAGGTAAACTTGGCAAGCCTGCCAAGGAGCTTGCTGCTTTTGCTAAGACCCGGCTGTTACAGCCTGGGGAATCACAGTCGATCACCATCACGTATGACACCAAAGATATGGCCTCATATGATGACAGTGGAATTACAGGTCATGATTCATCTTATGTCCTAGAAGCTGGTGACTATAATATTTACGTAGGCAACAGTGTAAGTGACAGCGAAAAGCATGGAGTATACAGCCTTAATGCTTTGAAGGTTGTAGAAACCTTGCAGGAAGCGCTCGCGCCAACTAAGGAATTTGATCGTATCAAACCAGGACAACCGAATGAAAATGGTACTTTTACCACTGTCACTGAAAAGGTACCGACACGGACTACCGACTTGGATGAAAGAATCAAGCAAAATCTCCCTGCGTCCATTCCACAAACTGGGGACAAGGGTTATACCTTATTGGATGTATACAATCAGAAAGTGACTATGGATCAGTTCATTGCACAATTGTCCAACAACGATCTGGGGGCCATTATTTTAGGGGAAGGGATGTCCAGCCCCAAAGTTACTGCCGGAACCGCTGCGGCTTTTGGTGGTGTCACTAAAAATCTGCTGAAATTCGGACTCCCTATCGACAGTGCTGCCGACGGTCCTTCAGGAATCCGGATGGAGACCAATGCAGAGAAGGCAACCAGTATCCCGAACGGGACGATGCTTGCCTGTACGTGGAACACCGAGCTGAATGAAAGATTGTTCGATCTTCTCGGTAAAGAAATGCTGATTAACAATATCGATACGCTGCTTGGACCGGGAATCAATATCCACAGAAGTCCCCTGAACGGAAGAAACTTTGAGTATTTTTCAGAGGATCCGTTACTGACAGGTATCATGGCTGCTGCGCAGACAAGAGGTCTTCAGAAGAACGGTACATCGCCTACTATTAAGCATTTCGCAGCGAACAATCAGGAAACGGATAGACATCTTGTGAATGCACTTGTCTCTGAAAGAGCGCTTCGCGAGATTTATTTGAAAGGTTATGAAATGGCAGTAAAGAGTGGAAAGGCGCGTTCAGTGATGACGTCCTATGGTCCGGTAAACGGAACTTGGGCCTCCAGTAACTATGACCTGAATACGACCATCCTCCGTGGAGAGTGGGGCTTTGACGGGATTGTCATGACAGACTGGTGGGCGAAGATGAGTGAGGATCAGGGCTTCTATGCCACTACCAATCGTTATGATGAAACCAACGGCAAAGCCATGGTCCGTGCCCAAAATGACCTTTACATGGTAATTCCGAACGATTATGCAGAAACGCATAAGAATCGGAATAACAGTACCTTTAATACGATGACATCGCTTGCTAACGGCAGTCTGACCCTGGGAGAATTGCAGCGTTCTGCCAAGAATATCACGAGCTTTTTGATGAAATCTCCAGCCTTTGCAAGAACGGCAAAGATTGATTATGTGGTCAATTATACGCCGGGAAGAGATTGGTTCCGGGTGAATACGGACAAATCAGGAGATCCACAGCTCTCTGATATTACGGTTGGCGGCAAAAAGATCAAAATATTTAATCCATTGAAACTCGACTATAAAGCCTTTGGTGAAACGACTGAAACTAGCAGCTATCCTGAAGTCAAAGCTACGGCGATAGCTGGTGTAGACGTAAGTATACGACAAGCCGATAAAGATAGACCGGCTGCTGTAATTACTGCTTCGGCCGGAGGAGAGAAACGGATCTACAAGGTTATTTTCTCTTCGGAGGAAGGCTTGGAACCGATTTTTGAGAATCCGACCTATGCTTATTTAAAGAATATCTCTATTGATGGTAAGCCGCTTGAGGGGTTTGCACAGACTAGGTTCAGTTATGATGTAGGTCTCAGTAACGGGGCTACTTTACCTGAAGTTACGTTTGAAACGAATGATGGTGTAAAAGCGACGGCCAACGTAGATCTCATCAATAAAAGAGTGACGATCAAATGTATCAGCTCCGATCAGGCGAATTCCTATGTGATACAGTTTGGTACGACACCACAGAGCGATGAGTTCGATAGTACAAATCTAAGCAACTTCTGGACGATTAATAAAGAGACTGCTACCAATACAGAAAACAACAAAAACTGGTCTTTGAGCACTGCTCTCGGCAATTTGAGAATCATCGCTGAAAGAGGCGACTTCTGGAGTGATCATGCAGATTTGAAGAACTATTTCCAGCAGGAGGCCTTCGGCAACTGGGAAGCAACAGTGAAAATTAATATGAGCAAAGCGCCAAATCAAAATTATAACGGCGTCGGCATCACGGCTTCACAGGATAACAATAACTATATCTGGGTGAAGTATGAATACAGTAGCGGCAAGATCATCGGTATGACCAAAGAAACCGGAGGTACGGAGCCTGTTACCATCGGACAACTGTCTGCCAGTCAGCTCACCAGTATTTTTGGAGAAAAGAAAGAGCTGTATTTACGTTTGAAAAAAATAGGCAACAGCTATTCCGGTTATGTCAGCGCTGACGGCAAGGAATATATTTCACTTGGCAGTACAACTGCGAATTATGCCAATCCGAAGTTTGGATTACTTGCATCTAATGGAAGTCAGAATCTTACAGATCCATTTGTTGTTGATTTTGATTATGTCAGAATCAACAGTGATGTAGCTTTGGCAGTAAAGAAGATTGGGAAAAATACTAAATTGAAGGTAGCTGAGACGGAATTTGCCTCCATTACTCCGATAATCACGCCAGTAAGCAGTAATGACGTAGACGGTGGATTATGCTACACCAACACAAGTAAGGGAGAAGCCATCTCCTATAAGGTAAATGTAGAGAAAGAAGGCATGTACAAAGTCACATCACGAATTCGCTCTAGCCAATCGGATGTCGCCCAAATGTCCTTTGGCATCTATGATGGCGATAAGCTACTGGGTACCTTCGACCTCACCACGACTAAAGGGGTATGGAAAACCTTTAGAATTCCTGATATTCAGCTGTCGGCGGGCGAGCATACCCTTAGAATTGTATTTGAGAGTGCTGGTATTGACCTGAACTGGCTAACCTTCCAGCTGAAGCAGGACAATGTAGACACATCGGTGTTAGATGCGGATATCAAGGCTGCTCAAAATATCGATATGAATGCATACACAGCTTACAAAAAGCTCAAATTCAACGCTGTGCTGGATGAGGTTAAGGCTGTTCTTGCTGAGCCGATTAACGACGAGGTTGTTGCAGAAGCCATAGCTTCCTTGAAAGCGGCTATAACAGATTTGAGCATATCGTCTATGCCAATCAATATTGCTCCGAGAGAAACGCTGAAAGTAGAGAACGGTATTAGAATCTATCCTTATAATGCACCATGGATTTATGCAACGAATACCCAGTTCAGATTCGAAAGTGGTACGGACGCCATGAGTTATGTCAATTCTAATGACCTTGTTTATTTCGGTCAGGTTGACTTAACTAATCTTGTGGAAGTAAGAGTGCAGTATGCCCGTGAAGGCGGATCGTCTCCATCTTTTAAATTCTATACAGAGGCTGACAATACGGGTAAACCAGTTAAAAGAGCTACTACACAAGGAAGAGCATACGCTGATGCTTACAGCGGCGGAGGTTCTTTTGAACTTGGTAATGAATTTGCAAGCATTAGTTTTGCTCAGAAAGCAGGCGCTGCTTGGGGGAATTATGGAATGGCAAGCACTAAACAAACGCCTGGAAATTCTTACATTGATCATTATTTGACAGCGGAAACCTTCCTAGACAGAACCAAAGTGACTGGAAAACAAAATGTGTATATGATTTTTAACGGATTAAATGCAAATTTACAATATGTTGAACTCATTTATGCTGATCCGATTGAAGTCACGTTCGATCAGAATTATCTGGACTCACCGGCTCCTACCAAAGTAACCGCATTTAAAGGTGAAGCATTAAGCACCTTACCTCGGGTACCGGAACGTGAAGGCTACATTTTTGCTGGCTGGTTTGATAATAAAGAAGGGACTGGTAATGCATTAACCGTAGAAACGGTAATGAACATAAGCACGGTGTATTATGCCAAATGGACAGAAGATACCCATGCTAAAGAAATTATATCGATTGTTCAGCCGCAACTGCTGAGTGTGCCGTTCGGAACTGCTGCAGGAGAATTGAATTTACCAGCTACAGTGGAAGCTACATTGGGCAACAAAAGGGTAATTCACTTGCCTGTACAATGGGATAGTAAAGATTTCAACGGTGGAAAAGCGGGGAGTTATACGCTGGCAGGTAGCTTTGAGCTTCCTGAGGGGGTATTGAATAGTACCCATCAAACTGTTTCTATTACAGTGGTTGTATTGCCAGAAGGCACTAAACCTATCCAGATTACTAAAGTTGAGAAGCTGGAGGGCAAAAATGTTGAATTTGGCACCGCTTTTGATAAGTTGGAATTGCCGTCTTCAGCTACAGTAACGCTTGATACCTATGAGCAGAAGGAACTTGTTGTTAAATGGAGCCCTGCTGGTTATAACGGCAATGTGGAAGGATCATACGTGCTGAGCGGTACTATGGTATTAGAAGAAGGAATGATCAACCCTAATGATCTGAAAGCTTCCATCACCATTCAGGTAATGCCCGAAGTGATTCGTGTCGCTGAGATTGTCACAGTGCAGGATTTGGAAAGTAAGAGCGTTCCATTCGGCACTCCATTTAATGGATTGAAGCTACCATCATCGGTCATAGCTACTTTGAACAACGGTGAGACAAAGGCGATATCCATCGATTGGAATAGTGAAGGTTACAATAGCGATAAGCAAGGAGCTTATATCCTGAAAGGAGCGCTAGTACCTCTGGAAGGTGTCAGCAATCCCAAAGACCTGAAGGCATCCATTACGATCGAAGTACTGCCGGAGGTCATTACGATACCGGAAATCACGGCAGTGCAAGCACTAGCAAGTAAAAGTGTTGCTTATGGTACCAGTTTTGACGCACTGGAGCTACCAGCTTCAGTATCAGTAACCCTGAATACCGGGATGAATAAGGTCGTTTCTGTTCAGTGGAACAAGGAAGGCTATAACGGTAATACGGAAGGAACGTACACCATCAAGGGGGATCTTGTCTTCCCTGAGGGTATAGCTAATCCACTTGGCCTGAAGGTACAGATCTCTGTGATCGTTAAACCTTACAGCGGTGGAGCTGGTGGTCAACCAAGTACACCAACACCGACTACCCCAGCGGAACCTTCAGTACCATCGATTCCTGGAGAAGTCGTAAAACCTGGAGAACAGCAGCCTCAGTCTCCGATAACAGATGGAAAAACGAAGACACCGGAGCTAATCAGACAAGAGCTTAAGAATAAGTTTAAAGATGCTACTCTAATTCCTAGCTGGGCAGAATCTGCGATTGCAGCGCTGGTGGAGAGAAATATTATCGGCGGACGCACAGACGGAAGCTTTGATCCAAGTGGGAAGGTAAACCGTGCCGAGTTTGTTGCCATGGTAGTAAAAAGCTTCAACTTCAGCATGGGCGAGAATCAAAAGCAGTTTACTGACGTTCTGAAAGATGCTTGGTATAAAAACTATGTTGAGATTGGGACTTCTAATCAACTGATCAATGGTATCGGTAATGGCATGTTTGCTCCTAATAGCAGCATTAGCCGTCAGGACCTGTGTGTAATTCTATTCAATGCATTGAAGAGACTGAATGTTGAATTGCCGCAAGCGACTAACCATGACTTCCCAGATGATGCTTCTATTGCGGGTTATGCTAAAGAAGCGGTCTATGCCTTCAAAGATCTTGGTATTGTAAATGGAGGCAGCGGTGGAAAAATGGATCCGACAGCTTCGGCCTCAAGAGCTGAAGCAGCTGTGATCATCAACAATGTACTGGATTACTATGCTAGCGTAACAAGCTCTAAAGTGAAATAAACAAAACAAGGGTATCCCGGCGCCGATTTTTAATCGGTTAGGGATACCCTTATTTTGTTATATTATAGCTTTACTAAAGCGGCCGATGTAGCGTCCCTAGCAATTCCCCCATCTTTACCTTCGTGTTGACCTCAAGCTTGGGTCTCGGGGTAAAAGTACCGCTCTCCATAAGTAGTACTACAGTAGAGCCGAACTCGAAATAGGCTAGATCATCGCCGATTTGCCACTCGGTAGCGTTAGCATCCGTATACCCGATGCTGCTGACGTTCATCGCGCCTACCTTTACTACTGCTGTTTCTCCGTAGTCTCCGGCGATATACGTGATAAGACGTTCATTGCGATTCAGTACGCCCTTCATATGTCGCATGCCGAAATCGTTGACAGGATAGGCTCGTCCACGAATATGATCACTCTCAACCTTATGTCCAGTAAGGGGAGAGTGAATCCGGTGATAATCCGTAGGACTTAGATAAAGGACGAAGAAAAAACCTCTCTTGTATAGCTCCAGATGCGGAGAATGATTCAGTAGATCCTCGATCTTATAATCCTGCCCTTTTACATTCATAATCGTACCAGAGGAAATGTCACCCATAGCAGTAATCATTGCATCTACGGGACTAACTAAAGCGTCAGCATCGGTTGCAATAGGCCGCATGCCAGGCTTCAGCCGGCGGCTGAAAAACTCATTAAGAGTGAGATATTCTCCAGGATTCTTCTCCGCTTGGGCGGAGGGGATTTGATAAGTCTTAATAAATACCGGGATTAGAAAACGGCTGAGTCTACTATGAGAAAAAGACCCCATTAACCGTGAAAGCCATCGGTGCGAGGATAGCTCGGTCATTAGCCGCAGCAATTGTTTTACCATGCCCATCTCCCTTCCATAATACAGCAGTACGGTCGTATGTGGCCGCCTTCTGCTCTGCATTATATTGACATAGAATAGGAGACAAATCAATAACTGTTATATATGAGGCTGTTCTTTTCTAGTAAAAAACGTGCGTATCCCATAGGTCTTCGGTAACTCTCCTTCCAAATCTCCGTAAGGCCGGCTTTGTGAAATCCATAGCGTTGGTCGCGGCCATTGCATTCTATGAAGAAGATGCGACCATCCTTTGTAATGCCTATATCCAGTCCGATATCGGCCAGCCCTGGAAGGTCTTGTTCGAGACAACGAGCTATAACAAGGCTAAGTGTTTCGACAGCCATACGGATATGGGCCGCTATTCCTCTAGAGAAGGCTTTTTCCAGCGCAAAGGAAGAGCTTAACGCTTCTCCTCCACGGGCTATATTAGAGACAAACCCCCCAGGGGGTGCTAGTTTAGCAAAGAGACCGGTAACCTGCCAATCGCCTCCCCAGCCACGTTGAACGGTGACGCGTAAATCAAAGGGACGTCCTCCAATCTCAGCAAGGGGAATACGCTCCTGCACGAGATAAGGGACAGAGGCAAGGCGTGCCCGGAGCATTTTTGGCAGCGCCCCCTGATATACAGGAGTGCTTATCCAGCGCCGCATGGAGGGGGAGAGATAATTTAAGCTCCAGCGCTGAGGCCCTTTACGAACCAGTCGCATGACCCCATTCCCAATGCTTCCACGGCAAGGTTTAAGAATAAGATCGGGGTAACGATTCATCATTTGTTTGAGTCCAGATACGCCAGTTGTTGCTGGTAAAACCTCACGCAGCTCTTCATGCTGCTCAAGCAGTTCATGGATCTCATCCTTGCCGTATCGATTGCAAGTATTGTACACCAAAGGATGGTGCCGTAGCAGACGTTGCATTCCTGGGCTATTCTGGCTGTATATGGCCCGGTTATGGATGACAGTTGGCGTAGAAACTACTACGCTTTTATATCCATGAGATCCCTTTATATAGGCGGCGCTGAAGCCTGAGTCTGTATCGATGTCCGCGAGCTTCAGAAAGCAGGGAACTAGGCCGTATGCAGCGGCCGCCTCTTCATAGTTGGATAGAGACTCCTGTCCTGTTTTTAGCCGGGGAACGCCCCGGTGCATATCGGCATTTAGTAGTATTCCAACGAGCTTATGCCCCATGTTTGTTCCTCCTGTTTCTTCGGTCACGTGATTCCCGCTTTTACTACTCTTGTCATTGTATGTTTGTACCCGCATGTCAGGGTGGACGAATGCGCGGCGGCAGAAGCCTTTTTTTAAATATAAGAAAGTATAAATTTCATCAGAATCTTATTAAGGGCTTATCGCAAAAGGGTGTCATCAGCCCATACCGCTGCATATGATGCCTAGGAGAAACAATAGATGGAAGGAGGAGACTGCTTGTGAGGGGTTCCAAAAAAAAGCAGCCGCGCAGTCCACAAAAACGACTCTACTATGTAGATAATCCCAATATAAAGGAACTGAGCATGCTGGAAAGCAAAGGCAGTTCTAAGGATTCGGGGAGCAGCAATGACGGAGTCAGTAAAGCAGAGCTCGCTGATGTTCAGGTAAGTGGAGGAGCAATCGCTGAAGTCGTTCAAGAGGAATCAATTTCCGTACCAGTTCTGCAACCAGAGCCAGAGCCTATAGTGGAAGAGCAGCTTCAGAAACAGGCGGATAATCTTCCTGAGACGATTTGGTTCGCTCCTGAAAAAGAGCGGTTCCAGCCCGTTTATACAGATGATCTATCGGATGCAGCAGTTACAGGAGCTAAAATCGCTCCACGTACCATTGACGGTTCTAAGCTGAAGTTCGGCATTATTGGTACACCATGGTTGCAAGATTACGCTGTACAGAGCATCAATATCGCGGACAAGGCAGTTACTTCTTCGAAAATCGCGCCTGAATCCATTGTGGGTGAACATTTAGCTGAAGGAAGCGTAAGTGGCGGTAAACTGCTGGATCATTCCATCAGTGGAGAGAAGCTGAAGAACGGTAGTATTAGTCCAGAGAAGCTGGCTGATCGGATTATCGGCGGCGGTCAAATTGCGGATAAATCAATTGAGAGCCGTCATTTGAGCGATCTGATTATTACGGCTGATCTACTGGAAGATGGAGCGGTTACTGGTGAGAAAATAGGAAGCAGCAGCATCACAGGCCGCCACATCGCAAACGGGAGTATTGACCGTTCCAAGCTAGCTGATGCAGCGGTATCTGGCGATATAATAGCCGATGGTGAAATCAGCAGCTCCAAACTGGCTGATGCTGTGATTGAGGGTCGCCATCTTAGCGATGCTTTGATAACCGCTAGACATTTGGCTCCGGGAGCGATCGGACCAGGGCAGCTTGCCAGCAAGCTGATCGGCAAGGAGCAGCTCCAGTCGGGTGTAATCGAAGGCGCACATGTAGCGGATGGTGCTATTGGTTCCAAGCAGCTAGGTGCAGAAGTAGTGAGAAGCATCCATCTAAGTGCAGAAAGCGTACACGGTTCCCATATCAGCGACGGGGAAATAACGAGTCGCCATCTAGCTGACCGAAGTATCTCCTTTTTAAAGCTAACAGAGGGTGCGGTAGGTACTGCACAGCTGGTTGAGCAAGCGGTCACCTCATCGAAAATCGCTGATCAAAGCATACTCGCACATAAGCTAGCAGATGAAGCTGTAACCACCAGACATATTGCCAAATCCGCCATACGCGGACCGCAAATTGCTATGCAAGCTGTTTCCTCTAATCATCTGGAACGTGAGGCTGTGAACCACTCCCATTTAGCTTCGGAAGCGGTAGGCTCGGAGCAGCTTATGGATGAAGCTGTTCATACTGAACATCTATCCTCTGGTGCTGTTACTGGAGAAAAGCTGGCTTCAGAGTCTGTGGGTGCGGAGCACCTGCGTCCACAGAGCGTTACTTCCGCCAAGTTAGCGGACGGAGTGGTGAGCTCGGCTAAACTAGCAGCAGGATCGGTGATTGGAAGCACGATTGCTCGTGAAGTGGTAAGTGGCGAGCATATTGCTTTTTGTGCAGTGGAGGAGAAACATCTAGCAGATGCCAGCGTGAGCGGTCGTGCCTTGCAGGATGCTGTAGTGGATAAAGATCATCTTGCCACTGGAGCTGTGGAACGGAGACATCTCGGAGAAAATAGTGTGACTACTGCTGCGATTCAGTCCGGCTCGGTTTCGGGAGATAAGCTGGCTTCTGCTGCGGTGAGAGAGATTCATTTGGCCGCTGGGGCAGTGCAGCCACATCATCTGGCAGATCATGTGGTGACATCGTTAAAGCTGTCCCCGGAAAGTGTATCGACGGATAAGATTAGTGATTTATCGGTCACATCGGCTAAACTTGCTGATGGAAGTGTGGATTCCAGTAAATTAGCAGTGTCGGCAGTTCAGGCAGAGCATTTATCTGTGAATGCAGTTCATTCAAAATCCATTAGCGATAGTGCGGTTCAGAGCAGACATATGAATCCGGGAAGTATCGGCGGGGCGCATATCCGGCCGTTGTCCATCGGAAATGGTCATATCATTCCTAATTCCATCTCTTCGATTCAAATACAGGAGGGCAGCATTAGCGGGTCTAAGCTGGTCAAAGGGGCTGTGGATTCCCAGCATCTTTCACCGGGCAGTGTAGACGGCAGCCATCTATGTATGGATACGATTGAAGGACGTCATATCGGGCATGGTGAGATCAAGCTGGCTCATCTAGCCGAAGATGCACGTAGTTCCGACTTGCTGCCAGAAGGCAGTGTTACCGGAGAGAAGCTCGCAGAAGAATCCGTAGATTCTATTCATCTAGTACCCGCAAGTGTAGACGGAAGTCATCTGAGGCTGGGTGCAGTAGAAGGTCGTCACATTCAGCATGGTGAAATCACACTGGCTCATTTGGCAGAAGAAACGTTTAGCTCTGAGCTACTGCCTAACGGTAGTATTACCGGCGAGAAGCTCGCTGAGGAATCCGTAGGTTCTATTCATCTCATGGCCGGGAGCGTAGATGGCAGTCATCTGAGCTCGGATACAGTGAAGGGACGTCATATTGGGCACAGTGAAATCACCTTAGCTCATCTAGCCAAAGATGCACGTAGCGCAGACTTGCTCCCAGATGGCAGTATTACCCGAGAAAAGCTGGCGGAAGAATCTGTGAACTCAAATCATCTTATACCTGGAAGTGTGAATGGCAGCCATCTGAGCCCGGATACAGTAGAAGGCCGCCATATCGGGTACGGTGAAATCACCTTAGCTCATCTAGCCAAAGATGCACGTAGCGCAGACTTGCTTCCAGATGGCAGTATTACCAGAGAAAAGCTGGCGAGAGAATCTGTAAATTCAAATCATTTAATACCTGGAAGTGTGGATGGCAGTCATCTGAGTCCGGATGCAGTGGAAGGTCGTCATATCCGAAATGGTGAGATTACGTTAGATCATTTGGCAAAAGAAACGCGCAGCTCTGAATTGTTACCCGACGGTAGTATCACCAGTGAGAAGCTGGCAGTAGAATCCGTAGATTCAAATCATCTAATACCAGGAAGTGTAGATGGCAGTCATTTGAGTCCGTACGCAGTGGAAGGCCGTCATATCCGAAATGGTGAGATTACGTTAGCTCATTTGGCAAAAGAAACACGTAGCTCTGAATTGCTGCCGGACGGTAGCATTACCGGTGAGAAGCTGGCAGTAGAATCCGTAGATTCAAATCATCTAGTACCAGGAAGTGTAGATGGCAGTCATTTGAGTCCAGACGCAGTGGAAGGCCGTCATATCCGAAATGGTGAGATTACGTTAGCTCATTTGGCAAAAGAAACACGTAGCTCTGAATTGCTGCCGGACGGTAGCATTACCGGTGAGAAGCTGGCAGAAGAATCCGTTAGTTCTATTCATCTTGAACCTGGAAGTGTAGGGAGTAGTCATCTGAGTTCGGGTGCAGTAGAAGGCCATCATATCGGGTATGGTGAGATTACAATGGCTCATCTAGCACCAGAGACACGCAGCTCAGAATTACTGCCGGACGGCAGCATTACCGGTGAGAAGCTGGCAGAAGAATCCGTAGATTCAAACCATCTGGCACCAGGAAGTGTAGATGGCAGTCATTTGAGCTCAGGTGCAGTAGAACGACGTCATATCGGGTACGGTGAGATTACCCTGGCTCATCTAGCACCAGAAACACGCAGCTCCGATTTCCTGCCGGATGGTAGCATTACCGGTGAGAAGCTAGCAGAAGAATCCGTAGATTCAAACCATCTGGCACCAGGAAGTGTAGATGGCAGTCATTTGAGCTCAGGTGCAGTAGAACGACGTCATATCGGGTACGGTGAGATTACCCTGGCTCATCTAGCACCAGAAACACGCAGCTCCGATTTCCTGCCAGATGGTAGCATTACGGGTGAGAAGCTGGCAGAAGAATCCGTAGATTCAGTTCATCTTGTACCAGAAAGTGTGGATGGTAGTCATCTGAGCCCAGGTACAGTAGAAGGACGTCATATCGCATACGGTGAAATTACCCTAGCTCATCTGTCAGAAGAGGTTCGTAGTTCTGATCTGCTGCCGGACGGCAGCCTTACCGGAGAGAAGTTGGCAAAAGCATCCGTAGATTCAAATCATCTTGTGCCTGGAAGTGTAAATGGAAGTCACCTGAGTCCAAGTACAGTAAAAGGCCGTCATATCCGGCACGGAGAGATTACTCTGGCTCATCTGTCAGAAGAGGTTCGTAGTTCTGATCTGCTGCCAGATGGTAGCATTCCTGGTAAGAAGCTGGAGGGTGGATCCATTCATGCTTTCCATCTGGCCCCAGGCAGCGTGTATGGGGGGCATTTAGCGGGGGATACGATAGATAGCCGTCATCTGCGATCTGGGTGTATCACCTTGAAGCATCTGTCAGAAGAGGTGCACAGCTCCGATCTGTTGCCGGATGGCAGCATAACAGGTGGAAAGATTGAAGGCGGAACTATCCAATCATTCCATTTGGCCCCAGGTAGCGTCTTTGGTGGGCATTTGGTAGAGGAAGCGGTGGATGGTCATCACATTCGATCAGACAGCATCACCTTGAAGCATTTGTCAGAAGAGGTCCGCAGTTCCGATCTATTGCCGCAAGGCAGTATTACTGAAGAAAAGTTAGCCGAAGGCTCAGTGAATGCTTTACATTTGCAGTCGTGGAGTGTGTACGGAGAGCATCTGGCTGACAAAATCGTAGAGGATCGGCACTTGCAGCCTGGTATCATCAAATTGGAGCATCTCGCAGATGAAACTCGCACCTCAGCGCTGCTTCCGGATGCAAGCATCGATGGAGCCAAGCTGAAGGCAGACAGTATTGATTCCGTTCATCTGATTGAGGGTAGTGTAGGCACGAAAGAGCTTCAGGACGAAGCGGTGGTTGCTTCGAAGATCTCTTCATTTTCTATTCAAGCGCGTCATCTAGAGGAAGAGAGCGTTCAAGATTATCATATTGCCCCCGGCGCAGTAAATGGGTTCCATTTGGCACCGAGTTCTGTAAATGCTGAGCATCTATCCTTCAGTCCGATTCAGACTGCAGGTAAGCGAGAAGCGCTTCAGCAGTTTGGAATGACAGCATTCATGTTCAATGGGGATGCTGAGAGTGTGGAAGTGACCGTATCGTTCGATGAGAACTTTGGTCATACCGGTTATGTGCTCGTCGCCATGACGAATCAACCTTACTTCTATGCTTCCTTAAAGAGCAGAGCCAATGGAGATGCAGTGATACAAGTGGTGCGACTGCGCGAAACTCCGCATTTCTATGGGGTCATCTCTTGGATTGCTATCGGCGCTCCATTAGCCAGACCGGCAGTGGATGATCGTGTGTTTGATTAATTCGCAATGATGATGTACAAAATGCTAAGCGCAGCCGATGGCTGCGCTTTTTGTTGTGTTGTCCTCCTAGCAATTAAGAGGGTGAGTACATTTGTCCTGTTTTCCACATGACAGGAGACAAAGGCCGTTACCCTGTTCGGCGTAGTACATAAACTGTGATGTAACCCTCAGCCTGACGAATAGGCTCTGTAAGGAAGGTGGATGAGCATGAAGCCCAAACGTACTTCTGCCCGCCGCACGGGACGGCGGGTCTCTCGGATCAAACGGCGGACTTCACGCCCAGTGCGGCAAGTCGCCGCAATCCCTATCGTTAACCATCCAAATCCCTATGTTTCTGTTATTATTCCTGCCATGAACGAAGCGAAGACCATTGCGGGAGTGATATCCGGAGCTAGAAGGGTCCATCCGCGCTGCGAGGTTATTGTAATCGTCAACGGATCAGCCGATCAAACGGCAGAAATTGCCCTTTCGCTTGGTGCGCATGTTATTTCCTATGAGTTGCCGCTGGGACACGACGCTGGTCGCAGTGTCGGAGCAGGGGTAGCTAAGGGAGAGGTTCTCTTGTTTACCGATGGAGATTTAGTGATTCCTGCCTCGGGGCTACGTCCTTTCGTCACCGCCATTAGTGGTGGCGCAGACATAGCGCTTAATGATTATTCCGGACCGGTAAGGAGACTTTCGCCCCATCCGGTGGTGCTGTCCAAACATGCACTTAATATTTTACTTGGCCGTCCAGATCTAAAAGGATGTTCGATGACGGCGGTTCCGCACGCAATCAGCCGAAGAGCGCTTGAAATCTTAGGGAGTCAATCATTATCTCGTCCCCCTCTGGCACATGCTCAGGCAGTTCTGAGTGGTTTACGTGTGGTAGCTGCTCACAAAGTGCATGTAGGGAAACTGAATGCGGTCAGACGTAAGGAAGATGGCACAGATCCTTTGCAGCAGTTGATTACAGCAGATCATATGGAGGCTGTATCCCTCTTGCTTGAACACCGGGGAAACAGGGCGGGGTTCACCGACGGAACCCGGCGCAGAGAGATGGTGAGATGATGGTTGCTCTGTTACAAGTGTCTGGTAGCTCTGCCGTTCGACGAGGAACAGCAACTCGTACGGTAAAGAAACGTTCAGCATCTAGTCAGGCCAAAACAACACTGGCACCCCGCCAAAGGGTAGCGAATCGTTCGGTAAAAAGAGGCATCCCTACCGCTCGGCCACCGATTCTGTCTCGGCAATCCAAGGTAGGTCGTGAGGTGCTGAATTTACCGAGCTTACGTGGGACCTTGTCAGTTATTATCTCCGCGCGTAACGAGGAGCAGACCTTGGGACGTCTGCTGCAACAGGTATCGCGGCTGGGACCTACTGAAATTATCGTCGTGCTTAACGGTTGCAGCGATAGCAGCTTTCCCATTTCCAGACAACATCGTCAAGCAATAGTTGTGCATTGTCCGGAGTCAGTTGGACATGATGTAGGGCGGGCTATTGGTGCGAAGTTGAGTCGAGGAGATATTCTGCTCTTCCTGGACGGAGATATGGTTATCCCTGCATCTCAGCTCGGATTATTCACAGCTGCTGTAGATGGTGGAATTGACGTGGCTCTTAATGATTTGGATCCACTGATGCCTTCTTTTGGATTATGCGATGATGTTACTCGCAGCAAGCTGTTTCTGAATTATGCTCTTGGACGGTACGATCTCGGAGTTAGCTCTATGACGGCTGTCCCTCACGCGCTTTCCCGGAGAGCACTTGAGACTATAGGCTACCGTGAATTAATAGTTCCTCCTAAAGCCCAAGCTCGTTCTGTATTAGAGAAGCTAAGGGTGGAGAAAGTTGGAACGGTGAATGTGATTAAGCATAATCGGCTGCGTCAAGCGAACATAGGCGCTGGAAATGCTGTGGAGAAACTGATCATAGGGGATCACGCAGAGGCTCTCCTTGAGGTGCTTTCCCGTCGAGATGATGGGGGCCTACTTAATAGCGAAACGCAGCGTGAATACCGCAGACAAGTAGCCGCTTGGAGGAACCGGATATGACGATGACTAGTATTATTATTCCGACCTACAACGCGTTGCCACTGCTGCGGTCATGTGTGGAATCGATACGTGCTTATACTCCACTGCCTTACGAGATCATCGTTGTAGATAATGCTTCATCAGATGGAACGGATGCCTATTGCCGCGCGAATCGTATAACGTTTATTTCATTGCCTGAGAATCGAGGCTTTCCATCCGCCTGCAATTTGGGTCTACTGCTAGCATCAGGGGATGAATTGTTACTGCTGAATAATGATGTGGTGGTTTCCCATAGATGGTTAACTAATCTGAAGAGATCGCTATATAGTGCTCCTGAAGTTGGTATTGTTGGGCCAGTGACAAACTATGCGAGTGGACGTCAACAGGTGAAGACTGATTATGAAAGTCTGTTAGATTTTCATAAGGCTGCAGAGATAACTAACCGTTCCAATCCTCAAAAATGGTTGGAGACTAAACGTTTGGTAGGATTATGTTTTTTATTCAAAAGAGAGCTACTTACTTCCGTAGGTCTGTTGGATGAGAGATACTCACCTGGACATTACGAGGATGATGACTATTGTTATCGCGCCAGGCTAAAGGGATACCGATTGCTCATCGCAGGGGATTGCCTTGTACACCATGAAGGAAGTGCGAGCTTCAAGCAGGTATACCACACCGGGCTACAGGAGCTGGTGGAACGAAATCGTAAGCTCTTTATGAACAAATGGAATGTGGATCCAACGAGTTTCATATAAAGTGCAGATCCGAAGGCAAAGGACTTAGATAAAGAGGAGGAAAGTAAGTGAAAGGAGTCATACTGGCGGGCGGAACAGGATCCAGACTTCAACCGCTGACCCGGCTTATGAACAAACATTTGCTTCCGGTCGGCAAATATCCTATGGTCTGTTACGGCATAGATCGGCTTCGCCGGGGAGGGATTACCGACATTCTTCTGGTCATCAGCAAGCAATCTGCTGGTCTGTATACGGATTTTTTAGGCAGCGGTGCAGCATTTGGTGTATCTCTGACTTATAAGATTCAGGAAGCTGCTGGAGGCATTGCAGAGGCTCTCGATTTAGCAGAAGGATTCATTTTCCCTGGGGAACGGTTTGTCGTATTGCTTGGTGATAATCTGTTTATGGATGATCTGACGCCTTACGTGGAGAGCTATCTCCGGCAGCCTGAAGGTACAGCCAAGGTATTGCTGAAGCCGGTGGACGACGCACGTAGATACGGTGTTCCCGTGTTCGATAGTCAAGATTCTGCATGGATTGCTTATATCGAAGAGAAACCTGAGCATCCCAAGACCAAATTTTGCGTAACAGGTATTTATATGTACGATGAAGCTGTGTTTGACATCATCCGCCAAGTATCCCCTTCCAAGAGGGGGGAGCTGGAGATTACCGATGTAAATAATATATATGCTGCTAACCGCAGGCTCAGCTATGATGTTCTCAAGGATTGGTGGAGCGATGCGGGGACGTTCCAGTCTCTGCGGGAGGCGGGAGAGAAGCTGAAGGATGCACTGCCATAAGTGGCAGCGGTAACGTGGAGTGGCCGGCCTTGGTCGGGCACTCCTTTTTTATAAACTATAAGAAAGTATATCTTTCACCATACTTTGCTTATATTTCTACGAGAAACGGGGGTCGTCCTTATGGACGGCTCCCGTTTTTTCTTGATTGGCGCAGCAGTCCGGACGAAGGACCTGATCTCAAGCTTGCGTAGAGATATTATCTTCATCAACCCGGTTCTGTTTGCGGTATTTGAGCGGTGAGGTTCCGGTCATGGTTTTAAATACTCTTCCAAAATGGGTCAGGTTACCAAATCCTGCACGCTCAGCGATTTCCGAAACGGTTAATTTGGAGTCCTGCAGCAGAGAGCGGGCTTCTTTGAGGCGGGTGTTATTTACATATTCGCTGAAAGTAAAACCGGTTGTGTCCTTGAACGTTCGGCTTAAATGGGAGGTGCTTATGGAGAACCTGTCCGATATGTATTCCAGAGACAGAGGCTCAGCGAAGTTACCGTTGATGAAATGGATGATTTGGGAAATTTTCTTATGGGTCCGGTTCGTTTCTACAAAATGCTCGTTTTGATCCGGAAGCTTTTTTCGTTGGATGAAGATCAGCAGCTCCATCAACAGGATTTTCCGATAGTAGTCGAAATTTGGAGGTCTCTTGGTGTCTTCATGAATCAATTTGCTAAAAAGATTTTCGACAAAGATCTGGTCGTTGCCGCTTAACTTGATCGCATTTGATCTGGAGTGAAAGCAGGAGAAGAGGTCACATGGAAGAGGGCTGTCCGCAAAAAAGTCACGAAGGAACTCCCTTTTAAACAATAAAGTAACTCTTTCGTACATCGTACCGTTTACATTAATCAGTCTGTGCAGGTCATTAGCGTTAATGAACAATAAAACCCCGCTGACGATTTGAAAGGTTCGGTCTTCTATAAAATAGTACAGCTCTCCAGACACTAAGTAGAGAATTTCATAAGCATCGTGATAATGATTTGAAGGCATACTTGAGACATTTTTTTTCTCTCGGCTAATGTGAAAGGGATCAGACTTATAGAAGTTCATTTCCAGGGGTGTCATCTCCAATCCGGCGGGAATGATCCTCGCAGAAACATGATCCATACCTGAATCAATCGTATCACGTTCATTGACCTGTTGAACAGGATAGAAATTAAATAGCGGTAAAAGTAGAAAATCATTAACAATAACAAAATATGCAGAGATTGAATAGAAATGAATGCGCTATATTTACATATAAATCGTATTTAAGGAGGGGAAAAGAAAATCAGGGTCCGCTGCAAGTGAAAGTTAAAGCGCTTAAACTATTATCTGCGAAAAGAGGGAACGAGAGTGCAAAAGAAGGGTCATTTGAAAAGAAGGCTGCACCAATCCATTTCTTTGTTGCTCGTGCTTATACTGCTGCCATTCCAGATTGCAAATGCTGCACCTGCACCAGATGCTGTCGGTTCAGATTCAATAACCGGTGTAAAGACGATTGCCGAATGGGTGTTTGATGAGGCCGCTGAAAATGTGGGGGTAATCTCGGCTACATACGGTATCTATGAGACAGCGTCTACTTTTCGCAATGTAGGCGGTGTGTTCGAGGATGTGGATGTAAGTAAGAAAGCGATCAGCTATCAGGGCTGGGACAATGGAAACGGGAAAAAGTATTGGCTTGCTACCGTGTCTACAACCGGGTTTGAGAAGATCACCTTATCCTCTGAGCAAAATTCATCCGGGTCAGGTCCGCGTGATTTTAAAGTGCAGACGAGTGTAGACCGACAAACGTGGGAGGATGTGCCGAATACGAATCTTAAAATGGCCGTCTCCAGTTTTGATTGCCCGGGAGATACCTGCAGATTGGTGAATACTCCCCTTCCGAACAGCAATGATCGGGAAATATTATATATTCGCTGGATCGTCAGCTCCGATAGCAACACCAGGGGGAATGATGAGGGCATAGGGGGTTCAGGTTCCAGTAGAATCCGAAATATCAAGGTGTCCGGCGAGCCGATCCCGGGGAAAGAACCTGTCATTCCTACCGTAGATCTTGTCCAGCAGCCTTCAGACGGTTCTGGAAATGTGTCTCCCGAAGCTCCCGTTGAAATCAAATTCAACAAGGCCATTGCCCTTGATCCGGGTTATGCTGTCCGATTTTCCGATGAGAACGATCAACCGGTTGATGGGGTTACACTTGAAGTCTTAAACAGAGATACTTTGCGGATAAACCATCCTCCGTTGACTTATGGGAAGTCTTACACGGTAACTATACCCAAGGAGCTTATCAAGGGGGCAGATCTTGTGCCTCTAGTTCGGGAAGTTTCCTGGAGTTTTGGCGTTCAGGATTCGCCTCTTGCTCCAAAATCCATCAATATGACGTTTAACGGAGATCCAAAGACGAGCATTGCCTTGGCCTGGTACACGGATGCAATGACGGATACCGTGGTACAGGTTATAGAAGCCTCAAAGGTTATGGGGAACATTTTCCCGGAGAACGGGGCTTTGACTTATCAGGGAGAGGCCGAAGAAATTGAGACCTTTATGAGTAAAAGCGACAGAAGCACGAACCATAAAACGAAATTTATTAGTCATAAAGTCATTGCAGACCAGCTTCAACCGGGAACAGCTTACAAGTTTCGGGTAGGTAACGGCAAATCAGGTGATTGGAGCTCTATCGGCTCGTTCACTACCGATGCTGCCGGCCACCAGCCTTTCCGTTTTATCGCCGGTTCCGATTCACAGGCTTCCAGCAAGTCTGACTTTGAGCCTTGGGGTGATACCTTCCGGAAAGCAGTTGATTATATAGGCGACCCTAAATTCCTGATCAGCGCCGGAGATCTGGTGGATAACGGTGATTTGGAGGAGCAGTGGCAATGGATGCTCGGAGCAGCCCAGAATCAATTGCTGCAAGTGCCATATGTGCCTGTACTTGGCGGTCATGAGGTCATGGATTATGACGGAGACGAGACGACGCCGAATAACAACTTCTACAACCATTTCAACTTGCCGAAACAGGTTGTTGCTGATACTCATGAAGGCTCTGTGTATTCTTTTGAATACGGTGATGCACTCTATCTTGTCTTCAATTCGCAGTATTCGGGGGCACTTGCAGAGAATGGGAAAGAAGTGGAATGGGCAGATGACCAATTCTGGGACCAAGTGGCCTGGATGAAGAGTACGGTCGCCCGCAGCGACAAGAAGTGGAAGTTTGTTACTTTTCACAAAAGCCCCTATGCAGCAGGCGACAACTCTGCACAATGGGAAGACGATCGCGTCCAGTTTTACAAGAAATACCTGATTCCTGCCTTTGACGAGATGGGCATCGATATGGTGTTCGAGGCCCATGATCATATGTATATGAGATCCTTCCAAATGTACAATGATGAAGTTATTCCCAAGGAGAAGCTGACATTTGATGGAGAGGGCAATGCACTCAACCCCAAAGGCACGGTCTATCTCATGTCCAATGCATTCGGAAATAAATTCTATTATAAGAACAATCAATATGAACTGGATGAGAATGGAGAACCCCGCGAGATTCAGGACGAAAACGGGAATCCGGTTCCTTATGATGATTACTTTGCAGCCATCGACGAACAGCCGGAGAAGAAGATGTTTACGGATGTTTCCATCACAGACCGGGTGCTTTCCTTTACAGCATATACCGCAGCCGTAGCGGATGAGAATCAGCCGGACACCGTTGGCGACGGCCTAAAAGCATATGACAAGTATGGGATCAAGCGAACGGACACCAAGCCGGACCCGGCGGAAGCGGTGAAGGTGAAATTGAACGGCAGCAAGGCGGTTCTGACCTGGAGTGCACCTTCCGCAAGTACAGAACCTGTAAGAGGATTCCGGATTTATGAGAAGAATGACAAGGTGAAGACACACTGGAGTATATATGTGCCAGCAGCGGAAGGTCAAACGGAATACACCTACACGGTAGATGATATCAATCCTGCGAAAAAATATGAATTTATTGTCAAAGCGGTCGGCACAAGAATCAATTCAGATCCGGTCGAAGTCAGTACAATCGAAGGTCCAAGCGAGTCGGAGCCGCCTTCAGCACCTTCAGATTTAAAAGGCACTGCGGTTTCTCCTTACCAAATCAACTTGAAATGGACGGCATCGGCCGGCAATATTCAGGCAGCGGGCTACAACGTATACCGCAACGGCAGCAAGGTCGGCACGACGAAGGAAATATCCTACGGCGATACCGGGTTAACTCCGGATACGGCCTATAGTTATACTGTGAAGGCCTATAATGCAGAAGAGAAGGAATCGCTGGCGAGCAATACCGTTCAAGTAAAGACCAAACCTTCATCCACTGGAGAGGGTGTCCATAAGGCATTTCCGCAGCATACGTCTTATGTGGCCGGCTCCATTAAGCCGAATCACTTGACTCAGGCCCAACTGGACGCTACGGTGGGCAGATTATATAACGAGTGGAAAACAAAATATCTGAAACAAAATCCATATCAGTCAGACCAGTATTACGTGTGGTATAGCGACGGAGATTGGTTTGAGAATAACGAGATTACAGTTTCAGAAGCGCATGGCTACGGAATGCTGATTACCGCTTTGCTCGCGGGTCATGATCCGGAGGCTAAGAAGTATTTTGACGGGATGTATCGCTATTTCAGAGCACATCCAAGTGAAATCAATCCCGATTTAATGGCATGGCAGCAAGCGGATACCGGTACCGAAATTATTGATATCAATGGTGTGGATTCGGCAACCGACGGCGATATGGATATTGCGTACGCTCTTCTGCTTGCCGACAGCCAATGGGGCAGCAGCGGGGAAATTAACTACTTGTCCCAGGCCAAAAAGGTAATCAACGCCATTATGAAAAGCGATGTCAACCATTCCGAGTGGACATTGAAATTGGCGGATTGGGTCAGTGACAATGATTCCATGTTCGGCAATGCTACACGTCCTTCCGATTTTATGCTGCAGCATCTGAAAGATTTTAAAAATGTATCCGGGGACCCCAATTGGGATCGTGTTACCGATAAGACCTACAACATCATTAATAGTCTGTATGAAAATTACAGTCCCAAAGCCGGTTTGTTGCCGGATTTTGTATTCAAGGATGATACGGATGGGCAATACAAACCGGTAAGCCAGAAAATATGGGATACCCCGGATGGATACTTCCTGGAATCGGAAAATGACGGGGATTACAACTACAACTCTTCCCGTATTCCCTGGCGGATCAGTACGGATTATCTCCTGACAGGTGATAACCGGGCTAAAGAGCAGCTCAGCACGCTGAACCGCTGGATTCGGGCCAAGGCGGATAATGATCCGGCCAAGATCCTTGCGGGATATAAGCTGGACGGCACAGAAGCAATCAATGATTATGCAGACACATCCTTCTCCGCACCGATGATGGTCAGCGCCATGATCGATTCATCCAATCAGGAGTGGCTGAATAGATTATGGGATTATAATGCGGCTGTTTCCACCGAAGACGATTTATATTTTGGTAATAATTTGCGTCTGCTCAGCATGATTGTGGCATCCGGCAACTGGTGGACACCAACCATCGTTGATACTGAGGCTCCCATGGAACCAACAATAGAGAGAGCGGAAGCGGTATCCAGCTCTGCCATTGATCTAAAATGGACACCTTCCACGGATAATTTGGGAGTAACGGGATACAGGATTTACCGCAATGACGTTGAAATCAAGACCCTGGAGGCAACAGAATACAGAGATAGCGGTTTATCTGCGGATACCCAGTACAAATACTATATTATAGCTGTTGATGCAGCAGGAAATACGTCCAAGATAAGCAATGTGAGAATCGTATCTACATTAAAGGCCAGCGGGGACGGTGGCTCGGGCGGCGGAGGTGGTAACCCGACTCCAACGCCAACGCCGGCAGCTCCGAAGCCAAGTGAAGGTCCGTCGACAACACCGGCACCAACACCGGAACTGCAGCCAAAGAAACCTGTTTTCAGTGATATCGGCAGCCATTTGTGGGCCAAAGAGGCTATTGAAGCTCTGGCGGCTAAAGGAATCGTTCAGGGAACGTCGAGTACTTTCTTTGAACCGGGCGCCAAGATGAAAAGAGCGGACTTTATATTGCTTCTGGTCAGAGCGTTTAATTTAAAGGCTGGTTTTGAAGTGAGCTTTGCGGATGCCGATCAGGACGCATACTATTATGAAGCGCTGGGAATCGCCAAACAATTGGGCATTGCCAGCGGAGTCGGCGGCAACAGGTTCAATCCGGGAGCAGAGATTTCCCGGCAGGATATGATGGTATTCATCGTAAGAGCATTGCAGAAGTCAGGAAAATTAGCAGAGGCCGGTTCTATCTCCGACCTTGGCAAATTTGCGGATGCCTCCAAAGTGGCTGATTATGCCGTGAAGGCAGCAGCCGTACTGGTCAGGGAGGGCATTGTCCTTGGTGAAGGGAAATTGCTCCATCCAACGGGAGCTGCAACCCGCGCCGAAACGGCGGTTCTCTTTTACAGAATCATCAATAAATATTATTAATCCAAAAGGCCAACAGCCCGTTCCAATGGACCGGGCTGTTGGCCTTTTATTTTCCATTTACAAGACCTGTTGCAATTTTCTAAAGTATCCTGAGTCCGCCAATCCGCTTGTTTAGAGACGTAACTTGCCTTTATATCCTCGGCACCGTCCCGGCTTCTGCCGCATATGCTGTAGCAGGGCGTTTGAGCAAAGGAGACATGAAGGTGCAGAATAAAATAACAAAAGTCCTGCAGCACATGGCCCATACGCACGAACAGATGGCGCGGATACTAGATGCCGAGCGCCACGTGGCTGTCCGTATGTCGCAAATTGTCCACGATCTGCCAGATGCAGATCCCGGTTTTGACGGTATCAGCGGGATGATCGAAAGCTCAACTCAAGTAAACAAGAATATTATTGCTTACTTGAATGCACTTGCAGATCTGGAAGAAGCGATGGCTGAAGGGGTAGGCAGAGTAATTAAGGAATTGAACGGCCAAGAAGAAGAGTAACGCTATAGGAGCAGGAGGCGGATGATGAGCAGAGAAAAGGCTTATCTGCAAATGCTGGAGTCGACCGCCACTATCCAGTGGAACATTGCAATGATTCTGGAAGCTAAGGCGGTTGAAGCTGAAAAGGTAAAACAGTGGGCACAACATCATATCCACGCTAGAGCTTTCGAATCTCATGAAGAGCAGCTGAAGGAATCCCTCTCCATTCACGAAGTTATCGTGGAAATGGTCGAAGGGCTGACTAAACTGGAGAATGGACTCTACAGCAATTTAAAAGCAGTGCTGGGCAGTGGTGAAGATGATGGTGGCGGGGAAGGTTTTGGAGACATGTCAGGTGATGGATTCAGTTTTGGAGAAGACAGCAAATGAGCGGGGACCGTCTCTCTGAACATGCCGTCAAGCTGGAGATGATCCGCTCCATTTCGCGCAGTCAGGCTGCTTTGGCGGCCATCTTGGAGAGCATCGCCGAATTGACGGGGCAATCTGAGCTGACGGCCCGCAAATTGAGCGACAATATCAGAATCTTAAGTGGGTATCAGAGCGCGATGTGCCGGATGATGTCCGGGATTTCACTACATCAACCGAAACGGGGTATTCCTGCTGCGCCATGGCTGAGCAAGGCATACGCCGTAGGAACCTCCAGAGATCATGGAGCACAGGAGGAATAGAAGCATGAAGAAAAAGAGCCTTAGAACATTACGTTCAGGCAGAACCCGCAGACGCACACTACTGCTCTCGCGGAAAACGAAAGTGCGTAGAGGTCTAGCCCGCAAACCCCGCAGAGGACTTTCTCGGAAAGTCGTTCGTTATGGAAAGACGAAGAAGGGGCTTTTGGTACGAAAGAAAAGAAGACTCCGCCGCAAGCTTGTTCGAAAGGTGAGGGTTATACAAGCACCAGTTCATGTAGTGCCGGTTATCGAGGCTCCACCTGCCCCGCAGGTCATTCCGCTCCCCCCGGACCTTGGCGTTTCGCCGGAAACGCCACCGGCAGACGCCTTTCAGCAGGGGTACACAGAAGCATACAACGTGGGGTTCGACGCCGGTTTCGCCAAGGGCTTCGAGGACGGGCATAAGCTGGAGTTTAATTGAGCAGCGGCAGGTAAGTTAAGGGGAAGGGACCCGGAGATCTAATCTATGACGTGTTATTCTGATCTTTCGTGTCCCTCAGCTTAGAGGGATTGCATCCTCTCTGGAATCATCCTACTATCGGAATTTGTCTCCGAATATGATAGACTTCTAAAACGAGAATCTATTCAGAGGTTTTCAGATGTCGATAAGAAAGAGGGGATAGCAGGATGCAAGTAGGAAATGGGATCAGAAAAGCTAGACAGGATGAGATCGAAGAGATCATGGAATTGATCTCAAAATGTGTACAAGTTATGCAGGCCGCTGGAAGCGACCAGTGGGATGAGAGCTATCCGAATAAAGAGATTATCGAACTGGATATCGCACAGGGTACCTTATATGTATGTGAAGAAGATCAAGCTATCGCGGGTATTCTTGTACTGGATGAGAATGCTTCTGAGGAATATAAGAAGATCGAGTGGAAGCAAAATCAAGGGCCACATCTGATTATGCATCGTTTAGCAGTTCATCCACATATTCAGGGAAAAGGGATTGCGACTAGGCTAATTGCTTTCGCGGAGGATTACGCAGCGCGTAATGGTTACACAAGTATTCGGCTGGATACTTATGCGAAGAATACTAGAGCATTGGAAATCTATCCTCGCCTTGGTTATGACCATAGAGGTGAAGTGGGTTTTCCGAACCGCACGGCGAACTTTCCAGTATTCGAGAAGGTGCTGAAACCGGAACATAGTTAGGAAGCTTTAACATAAAAAAAGGTTCAGAGGGTTAACCTCTGGACCTTTTTTCTTTATTCCCTTAACGGCATGTCTGATATCGAGTATCGGTATTTTTTTGATCCCGGTTAAGGATAAGAAGCCTTCTACCGGATACGCCGATCAGGTAACGAACGTTAACGATATCTTCATCGCTCATATCATCAATGGACAGAACTGCTGTAAGGCGTATTCTTGTTGATGTGCGACCCGTAACGGTGAGTCTTCTTGGGATAAAAGCAATGGTTCCTGTATCTCCTGATATTACATAAAGCCTGTTGTTTCTAGAAACGGTTTTTAAATTACAGAACATGGTGTTGCTCATTGTAATGCCCCAGTACTTTCGAAAATACGAAATAACCTTAGCTCTGGTACTGAATCTAACCGGCAGACGATAATAATCGGCGCCATCAACGCGGATCACTCTACGAGAATCGGCAGAATCGTAGACCTCGAACCATACTTTTTCAGCAGCGGCGATGAATGCTTGCAACTCATTTGGGGTTTGAGAAATTGTTGGCATTTGATCTCCTCCTCGCTATTACTTTATTAAAAGCGAAGCTATCGGTTCGGGTGATAGGACGAGTATAAAAGCGGAACTTAAGAAACATTGATAAATAGCGTGGGAAATCATAATTAAAGTTATGTTTTATTACATTTAAATAGAGATAATCATTATTTTTAATTGTAAACAGATCTAATTAAGAAATTTGTGTTAGTTTAAATAACTTTTGTTGACATTAAACCTGTCTTTGTCTTATGATTGATTTATTCAAATTTGGAATAGAATAGCTTCTCTTTTCGTATATCCTTAATAATTGGTTTAAGGGTCTCTACCGGAAACCGTAAATTTCTGGCTACGAAAATATGCTACGGCATATTTTTGTGGCCTTTTTGTGTTACACCGTGAAACGGCAAACGAATGAACAATGAGGGGGATAAGGACAATGGGGAGCATTCTGATCAAAAATGCTGAGATCATTACAATGAACAAACAGGAGGAAATTATTGTCGGGGATGTTCGAATTAATGACGATCTCATTGTAGAAATAGGCACTGGTCTGATCCCGCAGGGAGACGAAAAGGTCATCGATGCCACGAACCGTACGCTAATTCCCGGTTTTGTTCAGACGCATATTCATTTATGCCAGACGTTATTCCGTGGGAAGGGAGATGATCTGGAGCTTATGGACTGGCTGCGTAAACGGATTTGGCCGTTAGAGGCAGCGCATGATGAGGAATCCCTTTATTATTCGGCGATGCTCGGTATTGGAGAACTGATTTCCAGCGGAACCACTACGATTGTTGATATGGAGACTGTTCACCATACGGACTATGCTTTTCAGGCCATTGCTAAAAGTGGAATACGTGCTTTGTCCGGTAAGGTAATGATGGATCAAAAAGGAGGAGATGTGCCTGAAGCACTGCAGGAGGATACCGCTTCTTCTTTACAGGAAAGTGTGGATTTGCTTGAAAAATGGAATGGCTATGGCAATGGACGGATTCAATATGCGTTCTCTCCGCGTTTTGTAATATCCTGCACCGAACCCTTGTTAACCGAGGTACGAGATCTCTCCGCAAGGTATGATGTGAAGGTGCACACCCATGCTTCTGAGAATTTAGGGGAGATTGAGATTGTGCAGATGATGACCGGGATGCGTAACATCGTCTATCTGGACCATCTAGGATTAGCTAATGAGCGCTTAATACTGGCGCATTGTGTATGGCTGGATGTTGAGGAGCGGCGCATATTGCGGGATCGTGGAGTTCATGTAAGTCATTGCCCTGGCTCAAATCTGAAACTAGCGTCTGGAATTGCTGATACACCGGGGATGCTCCATGATCATGTGTCACTAAGTCTGGGTGCTGACGGTGCACCGTGCAATAACAATCTGGATATGTTTAATGAAATGCGGCTCGCGGCAATTATTCAGAAGCCTCAACATGGACCTACGACGATGGATGCCCGCAGTGTATTTCGTATGGCAACTATAGGTGGGGCAAAAGCGGTAGGGATGGAAGATAAGATCGGTAGTATCGAGGTGGGTAAAAAAGCAGACCTAGTGCTCCTGAATCTCTTCAATTTCCATACCTTCCCCTCCTATGACGTAGATCCCATCTCTAGAATTGTATATTCAGCTACCCGGGCAGATGTGGAAACTACGATTATCGACGGGGAGATTGTGATGGAAAGAGGTCTGCTGAAGACTGTAGATAAGGAAGTTGTGTTAAATGAAGCGAACCGTTCTATTAAAAGATTGCTCAAGTATACTTCAATCGTCTGAAGATTGATCAACTCATAGTTAACAGGGATGTTCCAATGCCGAAAGAGCAGCGGGGCATCTCTTTTTTTGAGTGGAAGATAATTCTACCATTTTGATAAAAAAAGTAAGTATTGTTATACTAGAACAACCTGATATTTTACAAATTACTAGAATAGATTTGATATTTCGAACAAATGAACATGTAAGAGGGGATTATAAGTGAAAAAGCAAGGGCCGGATCGCGCCCATTTTTTTATCGTTGTTATATTGTTATGGTTAAAGCTGTTGCTTCTGAGAGTGTTGTTCTTTGATAGAATTGCTTGGGAATGGATTGCAGCGGATGTAGCGCCAGTTCTTTTTATTATGGGGATTTTAACGGTGATTACGCCATCTAGGGTGAGAACAACCGTCTATTGGATATTTAACGGCTTTTTATCGCTGTTGCTGTTCGCAGCCGCTGTATATTTTAATCACTTTGGTTCTGTTCCAACCTACCTGGCCTTATCTGAAATCAATCAGGTATTTCAAGTGAAGGCAAGCGTAGAATCTACCATAAAGAGTATTGATTACTTATTCTTCGTGGATTTTGTCATCTTCGCTATCTATGGTTTGATTCGCAGATGGAAACAAGGAAAGACCTACCCGCGTGAACGCTTTAGTTCCCGGAAGACAGGATTCGTGCATGTGGTGGTGATTCTGGTATCCATTATTGGAGGCTTATCTTTATCGGCATATTCTGTCCACTCTGCACGGGGGATTACAAATGAGCTTGTACAGGCGGAAACTGCCGGATTTCTAAATTATGAAGTCGTTGCTGCGATTAAGATTAATGAAGATAACAATCTCATTGGAACGGGTGATATTAAGGATACGATTGCGAAGGTTGACGCGCTGCAATCTTCCTATCCATATAGTGACAAGCCGGCGGGTACGACTCCTGATTATTTTGGCTCACAAAAGGGTAAAAATGTAATTGTGCTACAATTAGAAGCTTTTCAGAATTTCCCACTACATCAATCCCTGGATGGTCAAGAATTGACGCCAGTCATGAATAAGTTAGCGGATGAGGGCTTTTATTTTCCTCATGTTTACCAGCAGATTGGTCCAGGGAATACATCTGACGCTGAATTCATGAGCAATACGTCTATTTATCCGATTGGTACTTTGGCCATGTCTACCGGATTCGGGGACAGAGAATTGCCAAGCTTACCACGACTGCTAAGAGATAAAGGGTATGAGGCATACACCTTTCATGTGAATAAAGTAGGGTTTTGGAATCGGAATGAGCTATATCCGGCGCTTGGGTTTAATGGTTATTATGACAAAGATTATTTTACGAATGATCATTTTAATGCGTTTGGTGCTTCCGATGAACAACTGTATATTACGGGTGTCGAGAAATTGACAGAGCTGAAGAAGAAGGGAACTCCCTTCTACGCACAGATGGTGACAGCATCCAGTCATCATCCTTTCAAAATCCCAGATTCCTTTAAGAAAATCACTGTGCCTGATAATTTGAAGGATACGATGCTTGGTGATTATTTGACTGCTATAAACTATACTGATTATGCCATAGGTACTTTAATAGAAGGTTTGAAAGAAAATGGATTGTGGGATAACACTGTTCTGGTCATGTATGGCGACCACTTTGGCCTGCAGCCTCAGGACGTTCCGCCAGAGCAAGTGGAAAGTGCACTTGGTGTTCCATATGATTCCCGGATCAGCCGCTTTAATATTCCACTCATTGTGCGTGTGCCGGGAATGGAGCAAGGGAAGGTAGTAGAGCGTACGGGAGGACAACTAGATATCCTTCCTACGATTGCTAATTTAATGGGTGTTTCACTACAACAAGAAGGTTATACAGCCTTTGGTCATGACTTGCTCAACATTGATCGTAATGTGTTAGGGATGAGATATTATTTGCCTTCCGGCTCCTTCTTTAATGATGACATTCTCTATGTCCCTGGAAAAGGATTTGCAGATGGTGAAGCTGTGTCGCTGGATACGCTCAAGCCGGTAACGGACTTCTCGAAATATCAGAGCGATTATGAGTATGTATTGAAGCTAATGAATTTGTCCGACGAATATGTGAAGCTGTTACCACAGAGATAGGGGGAATCATGAAAAAGTTCTGGAAACCGGAGTATCTCGTAAGCCTTGCCGGCTGCGGTCTCATTATTTATCTGCTATTCGTAGGACCTTTTATTGGGGTTGCTGATAATGGAGATTTCCTGCGTATGATGAATACCATCGGTCTGAACTACTATGATACTGCAGCATCGTATACCGACCAGTTTTTTAATTTTAGCCATTCTCGTTTTGCGTATGAGAATTTGTTTAGGGGCTTCTATCCTTCTTCACAGATTTTGATTGTGCTTGTACCGAGGTTGATCGGCGGGCTCATACATGGCAGCTTTTTTGATGTTAGATTGCTCGGTGCAGTTTACGGTCTTCTTTTACTGGTGGCGACCTGGCTGCTGGTGAAGTACAATGCTCGCGGCTCTTATGTTACGGGGCTGCTGCTAGGTGCAGCTATTTTGTTTGTATTCTATGATATTGGGTATTTGGCATACTTTAACTCCTTGTTTGGAGAACCGGTATCGATGGTGTTTATGCTGTTGACCTTTGCACTGGGATTAAGACTCACTAGCCAAGAAAAGCCTACGACTAAGGGGTTAACCTTATTTTTTATTGCGATACTGTTTCTGGTCACCTCTAAAATTCAGAATGCGCCGATTGGGATTGCCTTTGCATTGATCTTCCTGCGGTTTATGACGCTTGATGGTGAGCGAAAATGGAGAAAGCTGGCCTTACGCTTTTCGATTGCGATATTTCTGGTATCCATCGTTGTGTACGTGACGGCGCCAAAAGAGCTGAAGCATATTAACCTGTATCAGACTGTGTTTTTTGGGATATTAAACGAATCACCAGATGTGAAGGGAGATTTGCAGGATCTCGGATTGCCGGAGCGGTTGGAGGTACTTGCGGGCACGAATTATTTTCAGACCGATACAGTGATCAAACAGGATGATCCTTCGCTGGTACCGGATTTCTACGACCAGGTATCCCATAAGGATGTATTGTTCTTCTACTTAAAACATCCAGGACGGTTAATAGATAATATGGAATATGCTGCGAGTAACAGTATGGCGATTCGTCCTTATTATCTAGGGAACTATGAGAAGAGTGAAAATAAGCCAGCAGGTGCATTATCGTACACTTACAGCGGGTGGAGCGAATTCAAGAACAAGCATATTCCGCATACGCTCGGATTTCTCACTATATTCTATCTGGTGTATTTTGCCGGGGCGGTGTTCCAATATTTCCGTAGTCGGGATGTTCAGGGAAGAGTTGCTGGTGAACTGCTGATGTTATTAGGACTGATAGGGATTTTCTCCTTCCTGGTTCCGATTCTTGGGGACGGAAGGGCTGACATCGGTAAGCATTTATTCTTGTTTAATGTGTGCTTCGATATGATGGTTGTAGTCATGTTCGGATGGGTTGTACACAAGGTAGTGGGAATTGTAAGACGTTAATTTATGGAACAATTCAAACAGCAAGTTTCCGATTATGGAGACTTGCTGTTTTTATTAAAATATAAGAATTTATATGTTCCATGTTGTAAATTATCCTTATATTTCTCGCTTAAACGCTTACCGTCCTTATAGGGACGTCGAAGGTGTTTATGCTTGTTCATCCTCTAATAGCTCACGCAGCATACCCTGGCGGTCATTCATAAATGCTTTGGTCACGGTATAGTGCTCTGTTTCCTCCAAGGCGACAGACCTTATGCCCTCACCTTCTAGAAGAAAAATCTCAGCTCCCGGATAGGACATTAGAATGGGAGAATGGGTCGCGATAATAAACTGTGAATCCTGTTGCACTAGCTCATGCATACGCACCAGCAGAGACATTTGCCGTAGAGGAGATAGAGCCGCTTCAGGTTCATCGAGAATATAAAGACCACGTCCTCCGAAACGATGAACGAACGCTGCAAAAAAAGACTCTCCGTGAGACTGCTCGTGCAGGGACTTGCCTCCATAGGAGTTCTTGATTGGTGGACCAAAACTAGGCTGTTCATCTAATTCATCAATGTAGGAAGCCACATTATAATAGCTCTCCGCGCGTAGAAAAAAGCCGTCCTTTGGACGTCTAACCCCTCTAGCAATTCTGAAATACTCATAGAGACTCGAATGCGAGGAACGAGTGTTAAAAGAGAAGTTAAGTGTTCCACCTTCAGGATTAAAGCCCCACGCAGCAGCAATTCCCTCTAGCAAGGTAGATTTCCCTGTGCCATTCTCCCCGACAAGAAAGGTTACTGGCTTTTGAAAAATAAGCCGATCCAGTGTTCTTACGGCTGGCAGATGAAATGGATAGGTTTGGAATGATGGAACCTGATCACGAAGCAGTTCTGCATGGCGCAAGTACAACGTGGTGTTGTTCATAGTGTCCCCCTTGTGAATGCTATAAATAATCATTTCCGCTCAGATATGAAGAGATGTAAGTCTCAAGCTAGACCTTTATAGTGCGTGTTCTAAAAGTACGGTTTTCAGCACCGAGAAGATTGAAAGAAGGTAGAAACTGAGGAGCGGAGCGTAGTGGAAGCTACGTGAGCACCGGAAGTTTCGCCTGAATTCAATATTCGATGTCGAGTAAGCTTCTTGGGCTACTTCGTGATCAAAAGCGGACTTTTTGAACAACCTCTTATAGTATACCAGCATCCTGTGAGTGGATGAAATCATCTAAGGTTCGGGCAAGCCGGGCAAAAGACAGGGGACATCTGCCAATTTAGTTCTAGTAAAGACAGATGTCCATGAGGCGAGTGCTGACTCCGCATATAGTTATACTGTCTTGAGAATACGACGGGGCAGGGTGAAGGCCGTGAAAGCGAGAAAGAGAAAAAAACAAAAGCATCCGCGAGAATATCGCGACGGTTATCACGAAGGATATCGTCTTGGCATGTGTGAGGCTGTGCAACGTCTGAATACTCCAGGGGTCGAAGCCAGCCGACCATTTAAGTTAATGTATGTTCCTCAAGGATTTCAGGCGATCGACACTGGCGTAACGGAGGCGCTGCAGCAGCTTGTAAGTGAGCTTGTAATAAGTACTCCTGAAACGATGCTAGAAACCGCGGCACGGGAAATGCCTGGGGCAGTGTTAGTGATGAATGGGCTTCATGTATTCCCGGAAAATCATTTAGAACAGATTTCGGAGATAAGAAAGCTAGGCATCCCAACCGCCATTTGGTTTGTGGATGATCCTTATTTTACAGAGGACACTTCAGTCATTTGCAAGCATTATGATCACGTATTTACACATGAGCTGGGTTGCGTAGAGTTTTATCAATCCCTTGGGGTGTCATCGGTTCATTATTTGCCACTATGTGTCAATCCAAAGATGTTCTACCCACGGCGTACCGGCCCGCAATATCAGTATGACATTGTATTTATTGGTAATGCATTTCGTAATCGGACAGAGCTGTTTGACGAACTGGCACCTTATCTTAAGGGGAAAAAAGTGCTTATCGCTGGGGGGTTCTGGGAACGCCTCGCAACCTATGATCAACTTACACCTTTTATCAGCAATGGCTTTATCCCGCCTGAGGAGACAGCGAACTACTACAGTGGTGCAAAAATAGTCATTAATATTCACCGCCCGTGGGAAGAGGGTCAGGATAACCGGAATAGCTACCGCCTTCCTTCTCGTTCTATTAATCCGCGCACCTATGAGATCAGTGCCTGCGGTACTATGCAGCTTACGGATGTTCGTGAGGATCTGGGCAATTATTATCGGCCTGGTTATGATCTGGATACTTTTGGCTCCGCTAAGGAATTGCAGCAGAAGATTGAGTACTATCTGAAGCATGAAAAAGAGCGGCGAATCTATGCTTTACGGGGATTGCGGACTACCATGCGAAACCATACATTCACTGCGCGTTTGCCTCATTTGCTGAATGTAATTGCTTCACGTGTATGAAATCTATAACGGGATAAAGGAGCGAGGATTATGAACAATAATGAATTTATTATGCCTACCCCCCCATTACCTCTTACACCTCCGGAGGAAGAAAAGCTGCGTGGTCGTCTGAGTGGTTTTAAGGGTGGTTATGACGAGGGCTATTTACGGGGGCGCCTTGCGATCCTGAATGGTCGGTCTGAAGAAGTATTTCCTGTACGGAATATTCATGTCATGTATGTCGCTTCTGGCAAAGGCTACCCGTACTCTCCTTTAGATGATGCGGTTCTTTGCGCACTGCAAAAATTAACAGCTCAAGTCACGATTACGGATGTGCGTCAAAATCTAGTAGAGCTGGCTGCAACGCAAAGACCGGATCTGGTATTGGTGCTAGACGGTATGGATTTACCTCTTGAGCAGATCGATGCTCTACGCACTAGTGGCATTCGGACAGCTATTTGGCTTACTGATGATCCTTATTACACTGACTTTACGGTCAAGATTGTGGCTCACTACGATTTTGTATTCACACTTGAACGTAATTGTATTGATTTCTATCGGGGACTTGGTTGCCCTGAGGTCCATTATCTCCCTTTTGCTGCTCACCTGGAGCATTACCGTCCTACTACAACACGTTCGTCAGTCAATCGGGAAGTTAGCTTTATTGGCTCCGCCTATTGGAACCGGGTCAACTTCTTCCGTGAGATTCTCCCGGACCTGATGAACTATAACACGGTGATTAACGGAATCTGGTGGGATCGTCTGCCTGAGGCTCCGCTCTACGGTGACCGTATTGAAATTGGCAAATGGATGTCCCCACAAGAGACGGCGGTAGCTTACAGCGGCTCCAAAATCGTCATTAACCTCCACCGCTCGCACATTGATGAAGTAGTTAACAACAATACGCTCTCGATTCCCGCCGTTTCTCCGAATCCACGTACCTTTGAAATTGCAGCAACGGGCACGTTGCAATTAGTAGATGCCAGAGATGATATGGGATCTTTTTACAAACCGGATGAAGAAATTGTGACCTTTGCGAGTCCTCAGGAAATGATGGATAAGATCCGTTATTACTTAACCCATGAGGAGGAACGCCGGGCAATCGCGCTGCGTGCTTTTGAACGGACGCTCAAGGATCACACTTACGCAAAACGTATTCACCAGATGCTAACAGTAATCTACGGCTAGACTTTGGCCCAAACTGGATATGGAAATGTGCGCTTAGCAGGGGACAGGTGTCGTGCCGGCATCTGTTTTTCCTCGATATACTGTAGAACCGGACCTCAGCGTATGCCTGTAACCTGATGAAAAGAAGCTGATGGAGCGGCTTGGATAGCTGAGCGGAGGCGAAGGTGGGTTATGGGCTGAGAGGGCGAGGCTCAGGCTAAGCAAATGCTTCCGAAGCGAGTTTTACTACGAAGTAAGAAACTTGAGCAACGCTTCGTAAAACTAAGCGAATGCTTCCGAAGCGAGTTTTACTGCGAAGTAAGAAACTTGAGCAACGCTTCGTAAAACAAAGCGGATGCTTTCGAAGCGAGTTTTACTGCGAAGTAAGAAACTTGAGCAACGCTTCGTAAAACTAAGCGGATGCTTCCGAAGCGAGTTTTACTACGGAGTAAGAAACTTGAGCAACGCTTCGTAAAACTTTTAGGGAGGTGAATGGCTGCTCCAGGCCCTCGTTAGGGAGCGCCGAAACGCCATGGCTGATAAAGCTACAATCGTCCTCTTTTCACATGTATCTAATACACGCAGTATTACCGGAGCGGAGAAGCTGTTGTTGTTTTTCGCTCAGGAGCTTTCTCCGTACTTTAATTGTATTCTCGTTGCACCACAGGACGGCAAGCTGACTGCTCAGGCTCGAAGCTTCGGAATAAGTGTACAGTTGCTCTCGATTCCTCTTTTATATGGAATGTACACTCCTTATGCAGGGCTCGAGGCAGATGCTCGTAAATTCCAGGAAAGCAGGGAGTACCACGAGTTAACAGACTGGCTGACCTCTCTGCGCCCGGCGTTTATTATTACAAGTACCTGTGTCCATGCTTTGCCAGCAATGGCTGCCAAGTCACTGGGCATTCCGGTGGTATGGAAAATATCAGAGACGATAACAGACAATGAATATACACCCATTAGTGTAGGGCTGATTCATCGGAATAGTGATGAGATTCTTGCTATTTCACAAACGGCAGCAGCTTGCTTTCCAGAGGAAGTAAGAGCGGAGAAAGTGATTCAGCTTCCCCCTTCTTGGAATGACAAAGAGATGATGATTGAGGCTTGGAGCAAGCTTCGGGGCGAACGACGGCGAGAGCTAAAGATTAAACCGCAGGAGCAGCTGGTCGGTTATATTTCTTCCTTTATTAATAAGGAAAAAGGATTGGAACATTTTGTGAAAATGGCTGTGCTTGTGTACGCGGTCCATCCTAGTGCGAAATTTGTTGTCATAGGTTCAGCTGGTGACAAAAGCTACTATGATCGCTGTGTCCGCAAGGTAAAGCTCGAGGGTCTGTATACCCGATTTAAATTTGTTGGTTATGCTGAATGCCTTCCATCTGCTTATTGCGCTATGGATGTGCTGGTTGTTCCCAGCCTGATCCGCGAAGGCTTTGGAATGACCGCTTTGGAAGGAATGGCTTTTGGAAAGCCTGTGGTCGCTTACGACTCCGGGGGCTTGCGGGAAATCCTGCACTCAGCAGGCTGCGGCGAAAATCTCGTGCCCGCGTCGGACATTTCCGCGCTGGCCGAAAGAGTCAACGTTATGCTGGCGCAGCCGGGACTGGCGATAACCATAGGCGCCCAAGCGCGGGAGCGAGTCGACGCCGTTTATGGTCCGGCGGCTTATCGGAGCCGCCTACAGGGTCTTGCGGAGATGTGGAGCCTCCGCTATTGCAGCGCACCGCCGGTGCGCGAGGCTGACAGCGTGGTGGAACTACCCGCTGTCCTGCCTGAATTGCCCGCTGCGTCGCCGGCTTTGCCGCGAAGCAAGGGCCTGCCGAGCCGCGTCGCCCGCAAGCGACGCGGCAAAGCCCGGGCGCGCCGGCGAAGCGGGCGCCCGTTGGTTTTACGCCGCGCTGCTCGCAAGCGGCGTAAGGGTTCTGCCCGGCGGCGGAGCACCGCCGGGGGCAAGCGCCGCCGAGCCCGCCGGGGTGGGCGGCGGCGCGCTGCGTAAGTGCCTCGCTTGCCGCGAAGGTGGCAAGCTGAGCGGAAAGAGGGGCATTTATGCCCCAGATTATCGCGAATTCGGCTAAACGTGCAAAAAGAGGGGTATAAATGCCCCAGATTGTCGCGAATTCGGCTAAACGTGCAAAAAGAGGGGTATAAATGCCCCAGATTGTCGCGAATTCGGCTAAACGAGCAAAATGAGCGGTATAAATCCCGCAAATTGCCGCGATTCCAGCCGGAACCGCCAAATGAGCGGTATAAATCCCGCAAATTGCTGCGATTCCAGCCGGAACCGCCAAATGAGCGGTATAAATCCCGCAAATTGCTGCAATTCCATCCGGAACCGCCAAATAAGCGGTATAAATCCCGCAAATTGCCGCGATTCCAGCCGGAACCGCCAAATGAGCGGTATAAATCCCGCAGATTATCGCGAATTCGGCTAAACGTGCAAAAAGAGGGGTATAAATGCCCCAGATTGTCGCGAATTCGGCTAAAAGAGCGAAAAGAGGGGGAGAAATGCCCCAGATTGCCGCGAATCCGACCGAAACCGCCAAATAAACGGTAAAAATCCCGCAGATTGTCCCAATCTGCTATTCTACCAATCCTGCTAAAAGCCCAACCCGCGCTTCTAGCAGTCTCAGTCCACCCGACTGAGCCAAGTCAGACCATCATCAAACAGGCAGGGGAGTGAACTCATGAAGATCATGACGATTTTAGGCACGAGGCCTGAAATCATCCGCCTCAGTGTTATCATTCCGCTTCTCGACGAACATGCTGAGCGGCACATCCTGGTGCATACCGGCCAGAACTTCACCGCCAGTCTCAGCGGCATTTTCTTTGCAGAGCTGGGACTGCGGGCGCCGGATTATGTGCTGCAGGATAAGCAAGCAGGACTCGGCGGCCAGCTTGCCGCCATGTTCGGAGGGCTAGAGAGCATTTTACAGAAAGAACAACCAGACCGTGTCTTACTTCTGGGGGATACGAATAGCGCGTTATGCGCGATTTTGGCCGAACGAATGGGTATTCCGGTGGTGCATATGGAGGCAGGCAACCGTTGCTATGACCTAAAAGTGCCCGAAGAGAAAAACCGCCGTGTCATAGATGCCGTTTCGACCATTAATATGCCATATACACAGCAGAGCAAAAGACACCTAATCAGCGAAGGCTTCCCAAGCAGACGTATTGTGTTAACAGGAAATCCGATTCATGAGGTCATGACTCATTTTGAACCGAAAATCCAGGCTAGCAGCATTCTGGAGCAGCTGAATCTTACCTCAGGGCAGTATTTCCTTGTAACAGCACATCGTGCAGAGAATGTAGATGATCCAGAGTCCCTTGTACAAATTATGTCAGGTCTTAACGCAGTGGCTGAGCATTTTGGAATTCGTTTAATATGCAGCATTCATCCTCGCACTCGCTCCAAACTAACTGAGCAATTTTCTCTTCCAATGAACCCTCTCGTTGAATTTCATGAGCCCTTCGGATTTTTTGATTTTGTTTATTTGGAACAGCACGCCTTGTGTGCCATCACCGACAGTGGGACCGTACAGGAGGAATGCTGCTTGATGAAAGTACCAACCGTTACGATTCGCAGAACAACAGAGCGTCCCGAAACGGTAGATTGCGGAAGTAACGTGGTGTCAGGTGTTGACCAGAAAAGTATTCTACGTAGCGTCAAGCTGATGGCGGCGCTCCGTCGGGATTGGGAGGCTCCGGAAGGTTACTTGACTCCGGATGTTTCGGTAAAGGTAGTTAAATTTTTGCTTGGAGGGAACCTGCATGTTCAATAATAAACGGATTGTGGTCACAGGCGGCACCGGTTCCTGGGGGCATGAGCTGATTAGGCAACTTCTGCCGCAAAATCCTAAGGAAATTATCGTATTCTCCCGCAGTGAGTCCGCTCAGGTGGCGATGAGCCGGGAGTTCGAGGATCAACGACTCAGCTTTATCATTGGCGATATCCGTGACAAGGATGCGCTGGTCGCCGCGTGCCGTGGCGTTGATTATATCTTCCATTTGGCGGCGCTCAAACATGTTCCGGTCTGTGAGGATCAGCCGTATGAAGCGCTCAAAACCAATGTTGTAGGCACTCAGAATGTAATCGAAGCAGCCATTGTGAATGGCGTTGAGAAAGCCATTTACATTTCTACGGATAAGGCTGCAAACCCGTCGAACTTCTATGGGATGACCAAAGCGATTGGAGAAAAGCTGTTCGTCTATGCCAATCTGATAGGCTCAAACACTCGTTTTGTAACCGTACGTGGAGGAAATGTGCTCGGAACGAACGGCAGCGTCGTACATTTGTTCATGAAGCAGATCAAGGACAAGGGACAGGTACGTATTACCGATATGAAAATGACCCGCTTCTTTTTCACACTACGCGATGCGATTACGTTGTTATTTAAAGCTTCTGAGGTTAGCTTAGGTGGAGAAATCTTTGTCATGACGATGCCTACTTGCCGGATTATCGACCTGGCTGAGGTGTTAATCGAGGCCTCTGGAGAGCCGAATGTAAGTATTATCGAGACCGGAATTCGTCCGGGGGAGAAAATACACGAGATTCTAATGAGCGATTTCGAAAGCTTAACAACCGTTGTCTACGATGAACAGTATCTAGTGATTCTCCCTACGCTGAACATGCCGGAGTTAAAGGCACATTATAGCGCTTATCCTCATGTCTCTTTTAATAGTTTCAGCTCCGAGACGAATCTAATGGATCAGGAAGAGATCAAAAGCATCTTGATTCGAGGAGGTTTCCTGCAATGAAGCTGCTTATCCTTGGTGGAAACGGTATGGCGGGGCATATGCTGGCGGATTATTTCCGCCGCCAGGGCAAGCATCACGTCTTCCATACAACCCGGGATAAGAGCGATCTTGGCGGGCTGTATGTAGATGCGAACGATATAGCCGGAGTAGAGAAGCTGGTCGATATCGTCTCCCCTCATTGCATCATTAATGCGATGGGGGTACTCAATCAATTCGCAGAACGTGACAAAATAGGGGCTTACCACGTGAATGGCTTTCTTCCTCACCACTTGTGGCGGATGGCGGAAGCTGTTCATGCAAGACTTATTCATATCAGTACCGACTGCGTGTTTGAAGGAACACGCGGGGGGTACACAGAAGAGGATGTTCCTGATGGAACCTCTGCCTATGCGATTTCGAAAAGTCTTGGCGAGGTGCGGCAACCTGGGCATCTTACGATCCGGACTTCGATTATTGGTCCGGAAATCCGCCCAGACGGCATTGGTTTGATGGATTGGTTTCTGGCACAGCGTGGTCAAGTGTCAGGATACCGCCGGGTGATGTGGAACGGAGTCACTACACTCCAATTAGCTAAGGCAATGGATACGCTGCTGGATTCCACGGTATCGGGGCTGATCCATTTAGCGCATCCGAAGCCGGTAAGTAAGTATGAGCTGCTTCAGCATATTCAGGCTGTTTTTCATAAAGAGGATGTGGAAATCATCCCTGAGGATGAACATGTTCAAGATCGAACATTAGTGAATACAAGAACGGATGTTAATTTACCGTTGCCTTCGTACCCATTGATGCTGCAAGAACTGGCTGACTGGATGAAACAGTCAGAGATGTCCCCATGAAAGGTCAAAAACTACTGATTACCGGGGCAGCCGGATTCACCGGTCGACATGCCGTTCATTTGTTCTTGGCAGGAGGCGCTGAGGTTACTGCTGTGGTGCGTCCGCCATCCACAGCGGGTGCCCTAGCTTCCGCTTTGTTTCCAGAAGGAGTGAAGGTTTATTACTGTGATTTAAGCAATCGGAAGGCCGTAGCTGAGATGATCAAGGAAACTACACCGGAGGCTGTCCTTCATTTGGCAGGAAACAACTCGGTGCCCGAGTCTTGGCGTAACCCTTTGCTCTTTATGGAGACGAATGTGATGGCAACGTTATATTTGTTAGAAGCCATGCGAAGTCTACCTACCAGTCGAATTCTTGTAGCAGGCTCGCGACTTAAATTCAAACCGGGTGTGGTGGCAGGACCCCCACACCCATATAGCCTCAGCAAAACAATAGAAGAGCTGGTGTCTCTGGCTTGGGGGACGCTGTTTAAACAGCCCGTTCTGCTGGCTGAGCCCTGCAACCTAATCGGTCCCGGTCCTTCTACTGGTTTCTGCTCTTTATTGGCACAGCATATTGTTCGTAGTGAAGTACATGCAGGCGAAGAAATCCCTCCCTTTAAACTTTCATCTCGCTATGCATTACGTGATTTTTTGGATGTACGCGATGCTGTAAGAGCTTATGACTTTATATTGCGCGAAGGTACTAATGGAACCATTTATCAAATCGACTCAGGGACACAACGGCAACTTGGGGATATTGCGGAGCAACTGATAAGCCGCTCCAGTGCTTCAATTCCGATGGACTGGGGACCAGCACAAGCTGCTCTCTCTATTCCGGTTAACGGAGTGGCGGGGGATAAACTAATAACTTCAGATGCCTCTGCAACACCTGAAGACAATGTATCTTCACTGGGCTGGAAGCCGGGAATTGAGTTTAGTCAGTCCTTAACAGATATTTTGGACTATTGCCGCGTGAACTGGGAAGGACGGATGTTATGAGACCGAAAGTATCGGTAGTGATTCCTTTTTATAACTGCCCTTATATAGAACATGCCTTGCAAAGTGTGCTTTCACAGTCTTGGGAGCCATACGAGATCATCGTCGTCGATGACGGCTCGACCGTTCACACAGATCTGATTAGACCGTATTTTCCGCGAATTCATTATTTAGGGAAAAGTAACGGAGGAACCGCCTCTGCACTGAATCACGGCATCTTGCATGCAAGCGGAGACTATGTGGCCTGGCTCAGCTCAGATGACTTATTCTATCGAGACAAAATCAATAATCAGGTGCTGTTCATGGAGCAGAACAACCTGTTCATCTCTTATACCAACTTCAATTTTATTAACGGTCAATCTCAACTAGTTCAGATGAACGCATCGTTATTGTTTCCTAGTCACCTCGATTATTTACGTTGTTTTTTACAGGGGAACCCTATTAATGGCTGCACGGTGATGTTCAAACGAGAGGTATTTGGAGCGATTGGGTTTTTTGATGAGTCACTTCCCTATACACATGACTATGATTTATGGTACCGCGCGATTCTAAACGGGTATGCACCTGTGATGCTGAATCAGTCACTCACCGCTTACCGTAATCATGAAGGGATGGGGACGCTTAAATATTACGATGTCATTATGGCAGAGGCAGCTGCAACCAACGCTCGCTACAAGGGTCCGCTCCAACACTTGATCTCTTCGATGGGGGGGTAAGAAGTTATGTACCGGGAAATTGAAGTGAATGACTTTCTACCAATCTTATTGGAGCAGTTGAAATTCTGTGAAAGTATACTGGATATCGGCAGCGGCACTGGTACCCTGCTTGAACGGTATGAAGCCGCAGTTGTCCTAGGACTAGAAATTCACAGACCTTACCTACTGCATCGTGAATATAAATCACCTCACATTATTCCAGTGCATGGGGATGCTAGTCATATGGATAAATTATTTCTTGCTAAGACGTTCTCGGCAGTCACTTTTATCGACTCCATAGAACACTTTGAAAGGAAAGAAGGACAGAGATTACTCGGGATGGCCGAGAGAATCGCCTATAATCGTGTAGTTGTATTTACACCTCGGGGTTTTTTTCCGCAGGAGGGAACGGACCATTATCACTTGCAAGGAGAACATTATCAAAAGCATCGGAGCGGATGGGAGCCGGAGGACTTTATGGAGCTGGGGTATGCTGTAACTGTACTTAAAGGCTTTCATCATGCTCAAAACCCATCGTTTCGTGAGGCGTATGGCGAAGGCCATGCTCCGGTAGATGCCTTATTGGCTTGCAAAACAGTATAAAGAGCGAGCTTCAGGTGAAGGAGGTGAGCGCATGAGTGAAGAACCTAAAGTGTCAGTGATCATTCCTTTTTATAACTGTCCATATGTGGATCTCGCCATCCAAAGCGTCTTGGAACAAAGTTATTCGAACATAGAGATCATTGTAATCGATGATGGATCTACTCTTTGGATGGAAAAGCTTGAGCCCTTCAGGGATAAGATTATTTATATACGAAAAAGCAATGGAGGAACCGCCTCCGCGCTAAACAGAGGGATAGGAGTGGCTACCGGAACTTATTTTGCCTGGCTAAGTGCTGACGATTTATTTCATCCGAATAAAATCAATCACCAGATGCAAATGCTCAAGAGCACAGATACTTTGTTTAATTATACAGCCTATTATTATGTAAACGAGCAGGGTGAGCGGATTTCAGAGACGATAAGTATGATTTTTGACAGCAGGGCACAGTTTATTGAGACCATGATGATAGGCTGTCCGGTGAATGGAAGTACGGTTCTTCTCCATATGGATATCTTCCGCACAGTAGGGAAATTTAATGAGAAATTGTTGTATACACAAGATTATGATCTATGGCTGCGTATTTTGCCGTATTATACATGGTCTTTTATAGAGGAACCGCTGCTTGATTACCGAGTTCATAACGAAATGGGCTCAGTGATTCACAAAGAGGAGCAGAAAAAGGAGATTGAGCAGGTACAAGCAAGACATCGCCGGGTTCTATCACGCTTGTTGCAAAAGGAGAGAAGGAAATGAAATTAATATTTCCTGTTCTAACTCTAACTAGGGGCGGAGCGCAGCGTATGCTCACGGAGCTGGCTAATCGTCTGACAGAAATGGGTCATGAAGTGACGATCCTCTTACCCAGTGATGGTGTCGTAGAATACGAGATGAAATGTAAACTGATCTATGCAAAAGAAGGAGAACTGGCAGCAAGCGATTTTCCTGCAGGAGATGTGATTATCTCCAACTTCTATACCACAGTCGAGGTATCACAGCGGGCAAGTGAAGAGGGGAAAGGCATTCATGTTCGATTGGCGCTTTGTTATGAGCCTACCTTTTTACCTGACAATAGCCGTTCTTTTTCATCGTATAATATTGCATCCAACCTACTGGTTCTATCACACTGGCAACAAGGAATTGTCCAGATGAACCATGGGATTAAAGGGAGAATCGTACCGATCGGGGTAGGTCCTGTTTTTAAAAATACGAAAATCCGTGATCGTAATAAAAGGCTGGTAATTTCCGCGATTATGCGCAAACCAGAGGGCGGATTCTCAGCTCACCGTGAGCAGGATTATTTACTTCGGCAATTAAACAAGGTTAAAGCCCACCATCCAGAGGTTGAAATATATTTAATTTCTCCTCCCGGAGAACAAGCGGAATCTGCAACGCTACAAGCCCTAGTGAACGACGAACGTTACCAAATAAGAACTCCAGCGAATGATACAGAACTTTGTTTCCACTATAGTGAGAGCGACATTTTCGTAAGTTCGAGTACGTATGATACAGGTTCGTTACCAGGGATCGAGGCTATGCGTTGTGGTGCAGCGCTCGTTACGGTTTACGCCGGTGGGAATAAGGAATATTGTACACATGGTCATAACTGTTTGATGTCCTACCGGTTTGAGAATCGGCTTGCAGATGACATTATAACCTTAATCAGAGACCCGTCTTTACGCCGACGATTGGCTCGTAAGGGGGAAGAGGTTTCACAGGATTTCACTTGGGAAAAAAGTACACGAATATTTCAAAATATGTTATTTGAGATTGTATCAAGGAATCCATTTTAGTATGTCCCAAAATTATAAAAGAACCTTCAAATCCACAAAAAAGTGGTTTGAAGGTTCTTTTGCAGTTAGAAGATGGCAAAGGAGTTCATCATTTCACGAAAAGACTGCGCATATTTTTCCGTACCGTAACGTGAAACCATATAATTTCTTCCTTGCTGGCGGAGTGCATTTCGCATTGGCATATTGTTCATTAGCTCTAGCCCTTCATTGACGGCCGTTTGGATGTTGCCAAGAGGATAAAATTTACCTGAAATATTATGCACAATAAAAGATCTAACGCCGTCGGAATCCGTGCTAAGTACGGGACAAGTGCAGCAAATGGCTTCCGCAACGGCATATCCAAATCCCTCTGTAACCGAGGTGGATAACAGAAACCCACCAGAATTGGCTATCGAGGAATAATAAATCGGCATCACATGATTTGGAATATTGGTAAAGGTACTCAGACGGTCATTCAGACCTAAGGTTTGCAATTCTTCTTGGAAGAGCTGCTTTTGATCCTCTGTGGCTAATTCAGGATCATGAAACATCCATAAATGAAGGTTTGGTTTGTGAAGGCGAATTTGATGGGCAATTCTCAAATATTCGCGCCAATTTTTGTTGCTTTCCAGACGCCCGACCCAAGCGATGACCGGATCAGCGGGAGGTTCAGCAGGGATGTGCTGAAAGGACTGAACATCAACAATATTGGGAATGACATACCGATGTAGCCATGGACAGATTTCAATAAACAGCTCCAGTAAATGATCCGTTGGTGGGATTAAGACAGCGTTACAGTAGGAGCGGAAATAAGGAATAGCGTCTTTGATTAGATCTTCCGCATGACTCCGTTTTCCAAGTCCTTGAGATTCGTATATCAAAATACCGCCATAACCGAGCTCACGCAGACGCTTGAGCAATAAATAATCGGATGTAACAATAATGGCATCATAGTTATGTGTCTCAAGTACTTCTTTAATCTCCTCATCTATAGAGGAAATGAAGACCGGAAAGTTAGCCTTATTCTGGCTTCCTGAACCAGGCATTAGATATAAAACATGACATTCGATCCCATTACGCTGGAGACTCTCGCACCGCAGCTTATTTAAAGTTTCCACCCCGCCACTCGGTATATAAAACGTGAATAAAACTTTCATGCACGTGCCTCCTGACTTTTGCGGAGCAATACCGACTCGTTGAAATACGGCTTACTGTTTATAAGATACGCCGATGTGCATTCGCAGGTGACGGTAAACAGTCATAGTTCCAAATCCTTTCAGGATAGCTTGTTCTTCGGAAGGTCATGCTAACGACTGTTACGCTGCACACATACAACAATAGAGATGGAGGATGAATTCATGATGCGATCCAAGATCAGCATGTCAGTCTCAGCCGCATTACTTCTAGGCTTGGTGAGTATTACAGGGTGTGGGACGAACACGGCAGAAAAGACTAATGTGCAAACTAATAGTGTCCGGGGGGTAAATGACGGACGTATCGGTGTAAACTCCGTGCGCGGAGGAACAATGGGTACGCATAATATTACTAAAATGGAGGTCAGTCAGGATCTTGCTGATCGTATTGCTGCTATGCCTGAAGTTCGCACTGCGAACGTAATGCTTGCAGGTAAAAATGCGTATGTCGCCGTAACGTTACATGATACAACTACTGGTCTTCGGGCCAAAGGTACTACATCTTATCGAGCCAAATCGTCTACAGTTCCTCACAATTATGGACCGACTGGAGTAATGTCGGGTACAGGAAGAGTGAAAATAGGACGCGATGGAATGAATGATACAGGGGCCGTAACGAATGGAACGAACGGAGCTCTGAGAGGCACTGTGAATACAGTCCCTGGTACAACAAGCACTGGACCTGCAACACTTGGCATGGGTACTCACAGAAATGGAACAACCGGAATGGGAAGTCTGGGAACAGGTACAGGTAAAGGTACAGGAACGACTGGGACAAGAACCCATACTTATAATAATGGACCTCTGCTGAATAGCAACGGTTCGAAACATGATGTCAATATGGGAATGGGTATTGGTAACGGAATGGGCATGGGAACCAGAAATACAACCGGAACCGGGACCGGAATGACAGATGGTTTGGGGACTGGAATGGGTATTCGCAGTACCACTCCAAACTACACCAATAGTACGCATGGTACGAATTACAGAAGTAATTCCACACACATGAACAGTACTCATTCGACTCACATGAACAGTACAAATAACACTATGAATATGAAAGAAACAGATACAGTAACTAAAGAAATTAAAGCGAAAATCGCTGCTGAAGTTAAAAAACATGATGCAACGATTAAGGATGTATATGTATCAGCAAACCCAGACTTTGTAGAGCGTGTTAACGTTTATGCAGAAGAGGCCCGTGCGGGTCATCCAATCAAGGGTTTTGTGGATGAATTCCGAACGATGGTTGAGCGAATTTTCCCGACGCGTAATTATTAATCAATAGTTCGATTTTATAAACCAAAAAAAGCAACAGTCCTCACCTTTGTGGCGAGAATTGTTGCTTTTTTATTATATAACCACCTTATTAAATGGTAACTGGGCGACCGCCAATCCATACGCCTCGCAAATTCAATTCAGCGTCAAGACGCAGGATATCACCACGTTTTCCGGCTTCCAAGGTACCGATCGAACGCTCCATTCCAATCGATATCGCCGGAGTAAGGCTTGCAGCACGGGAGGCTTCTTCTAAGCTGAGCCCTACTTCTTGTATGAGATAACGGAAGCCACGAATCATGGTAAGTGTACTACCCGCCAAAGCGGCAGGGTTATCTTTAAGTGTGGCGATGCCATCTTGAACCAGCACAGGTAAATCGCCGATTGTATATTCACCATCACTAAGACCAGTTGCAGACATGGCATCTGTAATTAATAACAAATTGTTATCTTTTTTTAGATTAGCCACTAGAGAAATCGCTGCAGGATGAACATGTATGCCATCGGCGATGATCTCCGCACGAATGCGTTTATCGAACAGTACAGCACCAGCAGTTCCAGGCTTACGGTGATGTAGCGGTGTCATTGCATTAAACATATGCACGGCTTGATTTAATCCGGCATCTGCCGCGGCAATAACCTCTTCAAAGGAAGCATCGGTGTGACCGAGAGCAGCGGTAATACCATGCTTACGGAGCCAGAGGATAGCTTCTAGTGCACCTTCGCGTTCCGGAGCCAAGGTGACTTGCCGGATCATGCCCGGATAATCATTCTCCCATTGTTCCAGCCACTCAATATTGGCAAGAACAATATGCTCAGGATTCTGAGCGCCGGACCATTTTGGGCTGATGAATGGTCCTTCCAAATGCATGCCCGCAATTTGTGTGTATGGCATCTCAGTGGCGCGATATGCGTTTATTTCGGCAAATACTTGGTCAATGGCTGGCTTAGAGGCAGTCATAGTCGTAGCCAACATGGTAGTTGTGCCTTGGGAGCTGTGAAATTTAGTGATGGTATTTAAAGATTCAGCATCACTATACATAAAGTCGTGGCCAGCTCCACCATGTACATGCACATCTACAAATCCAGGGATGAGCAGGTCTTCCGAAGCTTGACCATCAGCTGGCCAGTGCGCGTAAGCCTCTGGAAGCCATGTTGCCTCGCCGGCATAATGAATTTGCTCACCCGATACGGCAATCACGCCATGCTCAATTAATCCTTTTGGAGTCAGCACCTTACCAAACAGTAATTTTCCTGGTTCTTTATTTATTTCAGCCATTTTCCTGCTCCTTCATCTACAAGGACGATTACATTCGGATGGCTCTGCAGTAAAGATGCAGGGCACTGGGTAGTAATCGGACCTTCAACGGCATTCCGGATGGCTTCAGCTTTGCCGGCACCGCGTACTAACAATAGAATCTGGCGAGCTTTCAGAATGCCGCCGATGCCCATGGTTATTGCTTGCCGCGGCACATCGTCCAAAGAGTCGAAGAATCTGGCATTTGCTTCCCGTGTGTCTTCAAGCAAATCAACGACATGGGTTTTGCTGCTGAGATTGGCATCTGGTTCATTGAACCCGATATGGCCGTTGCTTCCAATCCCGAGGATCTGCAAGTCAACCGGTCCGTTTTCTTCCAGCATTTTGTCGTATGCGAGGCACTCCGCTTCCATATTTGCTGCATTGCCGTTAGGGATATGTGTCTGTCCTGGGTCAATATCAATATGATTGAATAATTGCTCGTTCATGAAACTGCGATAGCTCTGCGGGTGATCAACAGGCAATCCGATATACTCATCAAGATTGAAGGAAGTGGCTTTCGAGAAGCTTACAAGTCCTTTTTGGTGCATTTCAACCAATTTGGCATAAACACCAACTGGGGAACTTCCGGTCGCTAGACCGAGCACCGCTTTTGGATTGCTTTGAAGCAGGCTGGCGATAAGATTCGCACCCGTTTGTACAAAATCTTCATCACTATTGAACTTAAGAATATTCATTAAGATTGACCTCCTCGTTTGTTTCGGTAATGTTGGACATTCAAATAAGATTGCTCCAGTCTAGGAATAAAATCCCCAAAACGGGTGCTGACCATTCCAGTAAACAAAATATCAATGATGTGTAGCTGGGCAATACGTGAAGCCATATCTCCTCGGCGCATTCCTTTTTCCAGAGAAGAGGAGAAGAGAGGAATATCAGCCAGAGTTGCCAAGGTGCTGCTGCCGTAAGAGGTTAGAGCGATGGTGCTTGCTCCGCTGGCTTTGGCACAAGTTAAAGCATCAATGGTCTCTGGGGTTTCTCCGGAATACGATACTGCGAATACGACATCGCCTTCAGATAGCGAAGAAGCAGATGTAATCTGCATATGGGAATCAGCGAAAGCGGTGCAATTCACGCCAATGCGGATCAGCTTCTGATAGAAATCTTGTGCGACAATGGAGGAAGTCGCCATCCCGTAAAGATCCACTCGCCGTGCTTGGCACAATAAATTAACGGCTGCTTGTAATCGTTCCAGATCTAGGAGTGAAGTAGTATCCCGAATGGATGTCAGGTGGTTCGTTTGCATCGCTTCCACAATTACGGAAAGCGGGTTACCTGCAACGATATCCTGATAAGAAGAACCGCCATCTTGAGGCGCTGCATCGCTATGAGCAATTTCAGCCGCCAGCTTTACTTTGAAATCTGGGAAGCCTTTAAAATGTAGAACCTTACAAAAACGTGTGATAGTAGCAGGACTAATACCGCATTGCTCCGCGAGTTCTGTGATGCCCATATGAACGATTTCACCTGGTGATGAAAGGATCCGTTCCGCCAGCTTGCGCTCCATTTGAGACAGCTTGGACTTTTCATGCTCAAGTGCATATAAAATTGGGGACATCAATCCACCTCGACTTCTAATGTAGCTTTTTAAAATTATTTTTAAAATTACTTCTTCAAATAAGAAAATTATTTTCATACTCAGAATAAAACAAAATCTATCCGGATGCAAGGGGTAAAAATGAATACAATAAGGATAATATGCGAGAATTATTAGTCTCTCTTCTATTTAAATAAAAACGGCCCACTCACAGAAGACTGCGAGGTGGACCGTTTTTGAACAATACCTGAAACGTGCTATACCGTAGAACGTTCAATAATGCGATACTCAAGCTTACGGTGTACAGGATGACTATCATTATTTTGGATCTGATCATAGATGATCCGAAAAGCTGTAACGCCCATTTCGGGTAACTGGTTATCTATGGTGGTTAGACCTAAAAGTCGTCCGATCGGCTGGTCGTCAAATCCGATGACGGCCAGATCCTCAGGAATACGGATACCGTTCTTCCACGCTTCGATGATTAGACCGGCTGCCACATGATCGCCTGAAATAATTAGGGCATTAGGCCGGTTCTTCATTTTCAGCAGTTGGTGCAGTACACGTCCACCGTCCTCTTCATTCATACAGTTATACATCATCCAATCTTCCTGAAAAGGCTGGCCTGTAGCGGCTAGAAAGTCACTAAAGGCAATTTGCCGGATAGAACTACTGCTGCCATGTTGTCTGCCTTCACAGTAACCTATCTGTTCATACCCCTTATCATGCAAGTACTGCAGGCCGGAGCGAAAAGCGGAATAATGTTCGATATACACAGAAGAGAAGCGGCGTTCACCTCTATCTTGGCAGATGACTATCGGCCCATATGCTGTATACTCATCAATGACTTCTGAGCTCATTCTCGTAGATACAATTACCACGCCGTCAATTTCTTTGTTGCGCAGCATCTCCAGTACCTTGAGTTCTTCTTCATGACGATAATCGGTCTGGCACAGAATCAAGCGGTATTGCGCTAGCAACGCTTCTTGGGCTAAGCCTTCAATAATTACAGAGAAATAAAAAATGTTGATATTAGGGATAATAACGGCAATGGCGTGGGTACGGCCGGTAATTAGATGCACGGCATTCATATTACGCGTGTAGTTTAACTTTTCAATCGTATTTAAAACAGCGGTTCGTTTGGTTTCACTTACATAAGGATGATTATTGAGTACTCGCGAGACCGTTGTCACGGAAACACCAGCCATACGGGCGATTTCTTTTATATTAGCCATTCGAGAACAACAGCCTCCCTTTGGTGCTTGTGTGTAGTGTCTAGTCTTTTTATTCTATCATATCGTCCGTAAATTACTTTGCAAATAAAAAGCTTGCTATGGAATCCATTTCATAAATTAGACTGTAGTTGCAAGGGATTACCGGACTAAACCGGCGTAACCTAACGGGCGTGACGGACCGGTACATCTAGTTTCATTTCTAATGTAAAGGTCCGAGGATCGGCTTCATTTAAAATCTACAAAAAACGGTTGTCATCGTTAAAAGATGACAACCGTTTTTTTCTTTGTAGCTATACAGTTTGTGACGCTTTTGGTGCTCTATTGCGCAGCATCTCCCACACAATGAACGCAAGGACAAGCAGCTGAGGCACTAAAGTTTCCCAAGTTGGATACATCCCGAGCCAGCTAATAGAAGGTAATCCATCCTGTACATGTGCGGGTAGTTTCCCTGCGACTTGAAGGGAGTGAATGCTCTCTCCAAGAAAGCGGAATACTAAATAGTAAATAAGAAGTGTAGCTGTACGGAAGAAGGCAGCAATCGGCAATTTCGCACTTAAGGCAATAATTGCGTAACCTACAATTGCTAGAATGACTAGAGCACTACCGATCCCTAGCAGCAATTGAGACACTTTAATGGAGGGGGCCATCCCTACATAAAAAATGGTGGTTTCTGCTCCTTCACGTAAAATCGCAAGCGCTGCTACGGAGGACAAAGACCAGAGATTGCCCTTGGCTAATGCTCCATCCACTTGCCGTCCAACATAGTTGTTCCAATTTGCGGTATTTGATTTACTATGCAGCCAGCGTCCAATGGTAAGCATCATAATGACGGCTACAAGACCTGTGATGCCTTCAATCATCTCGCGTGCTCCACCAGATGCGGCGCGGGAAATGGTATAGGTGAGTAGAACGGCTAATGCGATACTCGCTACAAGTCCTACAGCTGCACCAGACCAAATCCACTTCTGTGCTTTTGTGTTGCCATCACGTTTCAGGTAGGCCAGAAGGGCAGACAATACGAGGATCGCCTCCAGTCCTTCACGCAGAAGAATTAGCGCAGCATCCCAAGCATTATAGGTTGTCTCACCAGCCAAAGGAGTCAGCTCAGTGACCATATTATCCATGATCTTTAAGGCTTGATCTAGCTTAGGTGGATTAGAGAGCAGATAGCCAGTGACTGCTGCACTTTCGTTCTCAATATTGGTATAGACCGCTGGAGATGCGATCTGTACTTGTCCTTCAGCAGAGGGCCAATCTACGATGAATTGCTCCATGATATTAGCTGCTTCTGCGCTGTTGCCTGCTTTGGCGGTGGAAGAAGCTTTGTTGAGATGGCTGATCAGTCCTTCAATAGATGCTGGTTTACCGGAAGTATCCCCAGCATCTATTGCTTTGCCTTCACTGTAATCAGCAAGCAGCTGATATAAGGCTTCTGCTTCTGATTTCGCCGACTCCTCGCGGAGCGGTTCTGCCTGCAGCGCAATGCGCAGCAGGCTGATCTTCGTCTCCAGCAAGCTGTAGACGGCGGAATTGTCGGCCCGGATGTTGCGCTCTGCCGGCTTCCATCCGCTGACGATGTCACGGTACGCTGCCGCTGCCGCGCTCCAGTCGGCGCTGCGCACCGCATCCCGCGTGCGCTCCGCCGCGGGCAACAGCTTCACCGCCGTCTCCTGGCCGGCGGCTCCAGTGTCACCGCCGTCCGTGCCGGAGGCGGCGGTGACATACGCGTCCACGCTTCTTGCGAGCGTGGACAGTGCCGTTTTGGCGGGCGCACCATCGCCCGCCGCAAGGGCCGCCGCCGCGTCTGCAAGCGCGGCGTCAACGGCGGCAGCCGGACCGGCAAGTGCCGGGTCCGGCGTGTTCGCGTTCGCGGTGCGCCACAGCGCAGCGAACGCTTCTACATCGGCGGCGGCCGCGTCCCAGCGGCTCTGGCCGGCTTCGACGAGCGCGCTGCCGACAGGCGGCAGCAGCTCGTCGACCGAGCCATCACCCTCCGCCCCCGCCGGGTTAGAAAGCATCAGTATACATATGATGCTAAACAGAATCAGTACGGCTGCCTTCGATAGCAGCCGTTTATTAAGAGAGTACATCGGGATAATCCCCTTTCAATAATGGACAGGAACATTCGATTGGAAAATTAGGGCTGGCTTAGCCTAAAAGGGCTTCCCCGATGTAGCCGCCTTTGCGAATACCTGGGAAGCAGGCAAATACCGCACTGCCTGTATGCGTCATATATTCGTTTAGCCGATCGCTTTTCGAGAGGCGCTGCTGGATCGCAACAAATTGCTTCATTAAATCCCGTTGAAAGCTGATGAATAATAAACCTGCATCGAGTTGACCTGTTGCGATATCTAATCCGCTGGAAATGGAGTAGGAGCGGCGCAGCATTTTGACTGTGCCATCACCATGGGCTAAGGCAGAATGTGAATCCGGTGGAATGATTGGCTTCCCGGATGCATCAGCCGCTTTCAGATTCAGATCATCAAATTCATCCTTTGCACCGATAGGTGCTCCGGTATGGCGATGACGTCCAAAGGTAGCTTCTTGATCGCTTAGAGAGGAACGGTCCCAGACCTCGATTCGGAAACGTACACGGCGAACTGCCATATAAGTGCCGCCGCTCATCCATGAAGGACCGTCACCGCTGCTGTTCCAGACCACTTCGTTCATTTCTGCTTCGTTCGTAGTATCTGGATTTCCTGTGCCGTCTTTAAAACCTAGAAGATTACGCGGCGTCGCTCCCTTAGGATCTGCTGTTCCTGTGCGCTGGAAGCCTTCCTGTGTCCAGCGGAGTACGGCTGTGCCACGGGCGATACGTGCCAGATTTCGGATGGCATGGAAAGCCACCTGCAGATCATCAGCACAGGCTTGGACACAAATATCTCCACCACACCACTTTGGATCCAGGTTGTCTCCAGTAAATGCTGGAAGGTCGGCTAATAGGGTTGGACGCTTGGAAGATAAACCGAATCTGTTGTCAAAAAAAGAAGGGCCGACACCAAAGGTAAGCGTACAGCGTGAAGGGTTTAAACCATCCACTTCACCTGTATCGGAGGGTGGGAGATTAGGGTTGTCATTGACGTCGCCAATGAGGCTGCCAGTAGTAAGAGAAGCTGCGGCAGTTGTCCATGCTTGCATTAGCTTTTTTACATCGGATAGCTTCGTTGTGGTCAGATCAAAGGCTGCGAAGTAAATAAAATTTTGCGCAGGGGTTAGAATGCCGGCCTGATGACTCCCGTAAAAAGGAATGGAATCAGCATCGGAGGCTACTGTTGGCTCAGCTACGGCATTGCGCGCAGCCATAATTCCACCAACACCTCCACCACCTAATAATAGACCAAGGCTAGTGGCGCCAGTAAGCCGCAGCATATCGCGGCGGCTTAGTTTTTTATCTAATATAAGATTGCTCTTGGATTCTTCATTGAGAGGGGCACCCTCTGCATTCGCTGGTAAACCGGTAGATCTATTTTGCTTATTCATGATGATCACACTCCTAGAATAGTTCCCATGTTGGACAATGGCTCAGCCAAGGCATCCAAATTCTGACTCAACTTACGCACATCTTCTTCTTTCAGCTCTTTATAGGAAACATATCCATCTCCAGATTTGAAAGGAGCAAGCTCGGCTTGCAAGGCTGCGAACCGTTCACCAATTGTTTTTTCCAGCTCAGCATCTTTTTTCGCCAGTTCTGGCTTTAACAGCTCGTATATCTTTTGGGCGCCTTCAACATTAGCAACGAAATCGTACAGATCCGTGTGGGAGTAACGTTCTTCCTCACCTGTTACTTTAGAAGAAGAAACCTCATTAAGCAGTTCTACAGCACCAGTAACGAGCAGATTGGCATCGATCTCTACGGTCTCTACTTTCGCACGTAGAAGCTGGGCATCTTTCAATAATTGGTCAGCAACTTCGGTCATATCTTTGGTAGTGTTATCCTGCCAGAGTGCCTTTTCAAGCTTATGGAAGCCGCGCCATTCAGCAGCATCTACGTCATTCTCACGGGCATCAATATTCGGATCCAAATCACCAAGTGCTTCTGCAATCGGCTCAATTCGCTCGTAATACATGCGGGCTGGTGCATAAAGTGCCTTTGCATCCTCAATCTTTGCTTCTTTAACTGCATTCGTGAAATTTTCCGTTTGCTTTACAAATTCATCACATTGCTCGATGACATATGTACGATATTGTTCAACCGCTGATGTAAAGTCGGCAGTAGTTGCTGTAGTAGTATCAGATGTATTTGTTGCCTTGGTACTGTTAGCAGCATTTGCAGAGTTATTATTGCTAGTATTGCTAGTATTGCTATTACTGTTATTGTTGTTACTGGCACACCCGGTAAATAGTATGGAGGCTGCAAGTAGACCTGCAGGCACGGCATATGTGAATTTCATTGAATGAAGCACCCCTTTTTTTATATGTGAATGATAATCGTTATCATTTATGCTGGACTTATCATAAGTCCGTATACATTTACTGTCAATATAAAATTGTGATGTATTTCATAGTTATATTTTGCAAGATAAAAAAACTCCCTGGACTGGGAGTTGAGTTTGTAGAAATATATCTAATTACATCCGGGTATTAGCAAGTTAACACTTCGTTTGATTTGATCATTTTTTGCGCGAATGCAGCAGATATCGGACACAGCTGCCCTTAAACGCAGCTTTTTTCGAGATTTGGATCGCTATCGGACCTCATAGTCTCTATTGACCTAAAAAACACCCAATATTACTCTCTTTCTTATAAATAGCTGCAGAGGGGTCCGAAACTCTGCTTAAAAGGCGAAAATATACTAATAACGTCATCTGGGTCCGTAACCCTCTGAAGGAGATGATGAATACACTGTTGAAGCGGGCAGTCAACGACCAACAACACAAAACAGCGATTCTGCAATAATGGATGAATCGCTGCTATGTGTTGCTTACAATTTTTATAATTAACCGGGCCGTCTCATCTATAGGAAAAAAACTACTTATTCGACAGCCCCATTCTGTGTCGTCTTTATTTTATTGTTCATTATGGGATTCATGTTCCGTAGTGGGATGATTTTTGAATACTTCTGCGGCTTCCTCAGCAGAAAATTCCGGTTCGAATTTACCGACTAGTGGCAATTTGTTTAATTTCGTAGTTTGTACCTCTGCCTTAGTAGGTTGATTATTTTTCGAGTTGCTCATACTTACACCTCCTTTTAATAAGAAACAACAAGTTGTAGTTTGCCCTGTAAGGAGATGATTCTATCCAAGAGGATTTCAAGTTTTGCGGATGAATGTCCTCACTAAAGCGGTGTAATAAGCTTCGGATGGTTAAGCCCATTTTGTAGTTATGACAGCACCATTAACTTCATCAATACATAATATGTTTTGACTGTATCCCTTTACCTTGTTATACCAAACAAACCCAGGGCAAGGAGGGGTGACACCATTGAAGGGGAACGAACACCACAGCAAATTTCTGTTGACTCATCGTGAGCGCGAAGTTTTCGAGCTTCTCGTGCAAGACAAAACGACTCGTGATATCGCTGGTTTATTATTTATCAGCGAAAAAACAGTTCGGAACCACATCTCCAATGTAATGCAAAAACTAAACGTTAAAGGCCGTTCACAAGCGGTTGTCGAGCTGATCAAGCTTGGGGAGCTGAAAATATAGCTGGCCATGTCTTCGGAAGTGACGCGTTTAAGCCTTCTCCACCTCTAGGGGTGAGGGAAGGTTTTTTGTAGTGTCCGGAATATTAAATTTGACTACATTTTATGGATTGACGGATATTGGGAATGGTTGTAAAATCATCATAAAGTTAAAACCTTTAAACTTTTGAAATCATTTTGATACTTTCGATAAAGATGAAACTGACATTCAATGTTCGATTCTCAGTCAGGACATAGTTGTGGCGAGAAGAGTTAGTCCTTTTTTATTTCCCTGAAAGTTATAACGTTTAAACTATTGAACTTGGAGGCATAGAAGCTTAGATGAACATTCATGATGTAGCCAAAAAGTCGGGGCTCTCTGTAGTGACCGTATCCAGAGTTCTTAACAATTCACCTTCTGTACGTGAAGGCAATAGGCGGAAAGTGCTGAGTGCTATGGAGGAATTAAATTATCAGCCCAATTCAGCGGCGCGGAGTCTCGTGCGTGGCAAGACGGGAGTCATCGGTATGTCGATTACCAACTTTAACGACTCCTTCTATGACCGCGTGATTCGCGTGGTGAACCGGAAGCTGGCAGAACAAGGTTACTTCTTGGCCCTGTCGATAGCCGAGAATGAGGATGAAGGCGTTAACTTCCTGTTTCAGAAGGACCGCGTTGACGGGATTATCCTGTTATCTCCGCTTGAGGAAAAAGAATATGTGGAGGAGCTGAAAAGAAAAAATATTCCGTTTGTCTTGCTGGATAACCAGCTCCAGCATGAGGATGTTCCCAGTGTCGTCGTCGATAACTATCAAGGGGGGTATGAAGCTACCAAGCACTTGATAGGTCTTGGACACACCCAGATCGCCTATATCGGTGGCCCTTCGGTGTTCCTGAGTGTAGCAGAGCGCAAGCGGGGTTATGTACAGGCGCTGGATGAAGCGGGACTAACGCCTTTCGGCACGGAATATTGCGGATTTACGGTAAGTAGCGGTTATGAGGTGGCCAAGAGATGGATCCGTGAAGATAAGCTGCCGACAGCCATTTTTTCAGGAGACGATTTTATTGCTTTAGGTGTTGTTCAAGCCCTGCGTGAGGAGGGGATTCTGGTACCTCAGGATATCTCAGTGGTTGGCTTTGATGATCAGCAGTTCGTAGGTGAATTTTATCCCCGATTGACGACAGTCAGACAGCCTGAGGCGCAAATGGGCAGCATTGGTGTTAATTTGCTGATGAAATTAATCAATGGGGAGGTGATGCCAGCTGTTGTAACGAAGCTCGCTCCTCAGCTTCTCGTGCGTGAATCCACCGCATCTGTAAGGTTAACCTAATTATTAGGAGTGAAACGAACTGTGAAGTACTTTTTGGGAGTCGATGCAGGGGGCAGCAAAACTTATGCAATGATTGCAAATGAACAGGGAACGGTCATCGGTGTAGGCAAGGGAGGGAACGGGAATCATCAAAACAATCGTGAGCAGGCGGAGAACAGTTTGCAACAGGCTGTATCGGGAGCGATTATTGCGTCGGGGCTGACAAAGGATCAGATGGAGTATTCCTGGTTCGGTCTGGCTGGAGCGGACAGAGAATCCGATTTTCGAATTTTACGACCAATCATCAGCAGACTTGGCCTTCCCCGAACTGAGATTTCCTGCGATACCTGGATTGCCTTGCGATCAGGTACAGAGAGTAATTATGGGATCGTGCTGATCTGCGGCTCGGGAGTGAACTGCGCCGGTAAAAATCCGCGAGGCGTTACATACCAATGTGGTGGATTTGGCTATCGGTTCGGTGATTACGGCGGCGGCTATGATCTAAGTATTGAGGTATTCCGTAGCGTTCTTCGGGCGGATGATGGAAGAGAGAAAGAGACTGTCTTAAGCGAACGCTTAATTCATTTGCTGGGCTATTCCAGTGTTTCGGAGTTAAGGGAGGATTACCTGGATCATTCCAGAGACTTGCCTCCCCAGATTGCTGAGCTGCTGTTTCAAGCGGCAGATGAAGGAGACCAGGTTGCTATCGGACTGCTGACTAAGCAAGGGGATGAGCTGGGTTTGGCAGCGGTATCTACAATCCTCCATTTGGCTATGGAGGAGGATTCCTTTGACATCGTACTTGCAGGCAGCCTATTGACCAAGGGGGATCGCTCAGGCATCATCCGGCGGGCCATTGAACAGAGAGTGAAGCATTCGGCTCCAAATGGCACTTTAAGGATTCTAACCCGGGAACCGGTTGTAGGCGCGGTCGTTTTGGCAATGGAAAGCAGCGGTGTGCGTGTGAATCAGGAGGTTCTTGATCGTCTATCACTGGGTAAGGAGGGGCTATTATTATGAAGGAGACTTTGAAGCTCGTTGTCATCGGAGCGGGTTCATCGTATACGCCTGAGCTTATTGAAGGCATCATCATGCATCATAGAGAGCTTCCCGTCCGCGAAGTATGGCTGGTGGATATTGAGGCGGGAAGGGAGAAGCTGCATACGATTGCGGAATTAAGCAAGCGTATGATTGCTGAGTCCGGACTGCCGATTACCGTGACCCAGACGCTTGAGCGCAGGGAGGCCATCGCCGGAGCAGACTTTATCTGCACTCAAATCCGGGTAGGTATGCTGGAAGCGCGAAAATGGGACGAATTAATTCCGCTTCAATACGATGTCATCGGTCAGGAGACGACGGGTCCCGGAGGGATGATGAAAGGCTTGCGGACCATTCCGGTTATTCTGGATATTTGCAAGGACATCGAGGAGTTAGCTCCGGATGCCTGGTTGCTGAATTTTACGAATCCGGCCGGTATGGTAACTGAAGCTGTTCACAAATATTCATCGGTAAAAAGCGTAGGCCTGTGCAACTCGCCGATCGGTTTTCAAAAGTGGCTCTCTGAGTTCTTCGGACTTCCTATAGAGAAGATCTATGCGGAGTTTGTCGGCATCAACCACCTGCACTGGGTATCCGATATCGTAATTGACGGTAAAAGCAAGCTACAAGAGCTCATTGATTACCCCCAGAACTACAAGGCGAGTAATGTGCCGTTTGATTCCTGGGACCACCGGTTTCTGAATGCTTTGAAAGCCATCCCTTCTTATTACCTGAGCTATTACTACATGACGGACGCGATGCTTGCGGAACAGAAGGAAGCAGCAGCAACGATCGGATCGCGCGCTGAGGTAGTGAAGAAGGTGGAGGAAGAGCTGTTTGAGCTGTACCGGAACGTAGAGCTAAAGGAGAAGCCAAAGCAGCTGGAGCAGCGTGGTGGAGCCTATTACTCGGAGGCGGCAGTGCTGCTGATGCGCTCCATTTATAATGATTCCCGTGATATCCAGACGTTGAATGTAAGGAATAACGGAATGATTGACTTCTTGCCGGACGATGCCTCCATTGAGGTGAACTGTTTGGTAACCAAACAAGGTCCGCTGCCGATTCCGCTGCGCAAAATTCCGCAGCCCGTCAAAGGCCTGCTGGCCGCGGTCAAGCAATACGAGAGCCTCACCATCGAGGCGGCTGTGCATGGAGACCGGGATATGGCCCTGCAGGCTATGGTTCATCATCCGCTCGTGCCTTCGGTCACCGTAGCTGAACAGCTGCTGGATGAAATGCTGGAGAAGAACAAAGCGTTTTTGCCGTTGTTTCACTAGAATCGTCCAGAGGAGGAAAAACGGATGAACACGGCCGAGAAACCAAGTAGATGGAAGAAATTCACCAGTCAATTGGATTTACAGTCCATGGTTTGGCCGGGAATTATCTTTGTATTCATTTTTAGCTACATTCCGATGTATGGCGTGGTTATGGCATTCCAGCAATACGATATTTTTGGCGGCATTATGAAGAGCCCCTGGGTTGGATTTATGCATTTCAGAATGTTCTTCGAGGCACCGGAGTTCTGGAATGTGATGCGAAATACCATTGTGATTAGCTTGCTTAAATTGATTATCTCTTTTCCAGCACCGATTCTTCTTGCACTAATGCTGAATGAGATCGGTAATATGGGCTTTAAACGCGTTATCCAGACCGTCAGCTATTTACCGTATTTCCTGTCCTGGGTTATTGTATCCGGTTTTGTATTTTCGCTGTTATCTGTTGACAACGGAACGGTAAACTATGTGCTGGAGCGATTCAATCTGGTAGGGGAGCCAGTTAACTTCCTGGCGTTACCCAAATACTTCTGGTCTATTCTAGTAAGTGTAAATGTGTGGAAGGAGGTCGGATTTGGGAGCATTGTCTATCTGGCCGCGATTGCAGGCATTGATCCGACTTTATATGAAGCCGCTTCCATAGACGGAGCAAGCCGATTTAAGCAAATTCACTTGATTACACTCCCCAGCATTACCCCCATTATCATCATTTTTATGATTCTTGCCATCGGCAGTCTGCTTAGTGCGGGCTTCGAGGACATTTTGCTGCTGGCAACCAATCCAATCCTGCGACCCTACTCCGATGTTATCGACACCTATGTGTACCGTGTGGGGATATTAAATGCCAGATTCTCTTATGCGACAGCGGTAGGGCTTTTCAAAGCGGTGATCAGTGTCATTCTGCTGGTGATGGCCAACAAAATCGCGCGCCGGGCAGATGTTAGTCTCTGGTAGGTACTACTACTCATAGCGAATGCTTCCGATGCAAGTTTTATTGGGATGTATCGACTGTAAGTAATGCTCCATAAACCTTTTAGGAGAGGTGAACAATGAGACTAAGCCTGGGCGACAAAATCATGCAGCGGACTATTTATATCCTTTTGACGCTGCTGGCGCTACTTATGCTGTACCCATTTTGGAACGCGCTGGTCATTTCCTTTAATCTAGGGAGCGATACGGCGCTCGGCGGTGTAACCTTGTTACCGAGAGCATTTACCCTGGAAAATTATTACATTGTGTTTCAGGATCATCGCCTGCTGAATTCTTTTCTGATCACCATTCTTAGAACGCTCGGCGGCACGGCATTGTCCGTCTTCTTCACGGCCCTGTTAGCTTACGGAATGTCCAAGAAAACATTGCTTTTTCGAAAACAATATATGGTGTTCTTCATGATTACGATGTTCTTCAGTGGAGGGCTCATCCCTAGTTATTTACTAGTTCGCTCTTTGGGTATGCTGGACACCTTTTGGGTTCTGATTATCCCCGGCATCATCAGCGTCTGGAACATGATTGTCATCCGCACCTTCTTCAACGCTTTGCCGGAGGGGTTGGAGGAATCGGCCAAAATCGACGGTTGCAGTAACTACGGCATTTTCTTCCGAATCGTTATTCCCGTCTCCGGCCCGGTGCTGGCTACGATTGCTTTATTTACTGCGGTCGGTTACTGGAACGACTGGTTTACGGGAGCGATCTATATTACGAAGGACGAACTGCTTCCTATACAGACACTGCTGCGGCAGGTTATGAACTCCAACATTATGACCCAAATTGGTTCATCGAATGCCATCGCGCTGGATCATATGAACCGAAATCGGACGATTACTACGAAGTCACTGACCATGGCTACGATGATGATCGCTACTATTCCGATTATCCTGACGTACCCTTTTCTCCAAAAGTACTTTGTTAAGGGCGTAATGATCGGTTCATTGAAAGAATAGCAGTCTCCATATTATGTAGAAAGAAGGGAAAAGAATGGGCAATCGTATGAAATGGGTATCGCTTCTGCTGACTTCGCTGGTGCTTCTTCTCGCTGCCTGTAGCGGAGGGGGGAATTCTAACACTTCACCAAACACAAGCGAGAAAAATCTAAATACCGAGGTCACCACTGATGACGGCAGCGGGATTAAGCCCGTCACCTTCAGCTTTTATGGAAATTACGACTGGCTTACGACATCACCATGGGGGGATAATGAGGCGACAAAATGGATTCAGGAGAACCGTAAGGTTAATGTTGAACCGATTCAATCGGGAGGTGCGGCCGGAGAAAAACTCAACACGATGATCGTCGGTGGTGATTTACCGGATGTCATTTTTACTGACCGGGGATCCTCAGTGGAACGGCTGGTGCAGGCAGGGCAACTTATTGCGCTGGATGATTACTATGACAAGTATCCGAACTTCAAGAAATATGTGAAGGAATCCACCCTGAATTTGCTCCGTTCAGATGACGGAAAAATCTATCAAATCCCCAACTGGTATACATCCGGGCAATTCGGCAACGGCGGATGGATGGTGAATAAAGATATTTATAATGAGCTCGGCAGACCGGCGCTGGAGACCTTTGATGATTTGTATCAATATTTACGCTTGGTGCAAGAAAAGTATCCGGATGTTGTACCTCTGGAGGTTGGCGAGAAGGGGGCAGGTCTGGAAATTATGTATGGCGGGTTTAAGGAGAACTCCACCAGTAAGTTCATTTCACTCATGGGATATCCGGAAGGCGACAAGCTGTCATCTATCTTGGACGATCCCGCTTACGAGGAGATGGTGCTGTATATCAATAAGCTCTATCGTGAACGGCTGATTACGCAGGATGCACTGCAGCAAACCCAGGATGCGGTCAAAGAAAAGGTCAATACCAGCCGGGTAGCGGTCATGGTCGAATCCAATATCACTACGTATGGAGCCGAGGGACACCGTGCACTGACTGCGAACAATCCGGACAGCGGTTATGAAATTATTTGGCCGATTCATAAAGCCGGACTAGACAAAACGCAAGTGTTTGTAAGCGGTTTCGAGACGCTGGGTTGGAACGTCAGTGTCATTACGGAAAAGGCCAAGGATCCGGAGGCCATCTTCGCTTACTTTGACTGGATTACGGGTCCGGAGGGACAGAAGGTGCTTTTCTTCGGTCCTAAAGGCTTGTACTGGGATGAGGAGGACGCAGACGGAGCACCAATTCCGAATGAGAAATACAAGACGACTCCTGCTAACGAACGTACCGAAACGATGAGAAAATTCGAGGACTTTAACTGGGCGGGAAATACGACCTTTATTGATACGGCGAAAATGAGCTTAGAGGCGTTGCTTTCCGCGAACCAGAAATCATGGGAGACAGTGGCGCAGTCCACGGTGACCTGGAAAACCGCGCTGGACATTACGGAATTTGTGAATACCGATCCGCTTCCGGATACGGAGATTGGCATCATCGCACAGAATGTCGGGGATATTTATACCCTTGCTTACGCACAAATGGTTCAGGCGAAGTCGGATGAAGAGGTATTGTCGGCACTGGAGACAGCCAAAAAGAACACTCAAAAAGCGGGGCTGGATAAGCTGCTTGAGTTCAGAACCGAAAAATGGCAGGAGAATGTCAAGAAAATCAACGCGACGAAATAAGACTTTTATAAAATCTTATACTTGTGGAGGCGATATTATGGCATTTGCTCTGAGATCGAGATGCATAGCAATGTTAAGCTTCGTATTGGTTTCTTCGATAGTAGGTGGTTCCGTGCCGGCTAAGGCCGATGAGGAGAGTAATCCCCCTTTTGAAACGGAAGTTATTGTACGGACCGTAAACCAGTTTAAGAACACGGCGGATGTCCATAATTTCATTCAGCTGTCCACAAGCTACGGTGTCGATGTCATCAGCATGAACGTGAAGCAGGATGAAGATGATGAGGTTCCGTCTGGAAGTGTATTTTATCAGAGTGATATCGCTCCGATCGCGCAAGGCTACGAGAATTTCGATGCCCTGCAGGCTGTCATTACAGCAGCCCATGCTGCAGGAATTAAGGTTCATGCCTGGATTCCCCAGTTCCATGATCAGCAAGCCTTCCTTGCTCACGATGAATGGCAGATGCAAGCGCTGGTTAATGGGGTTCAGACTCCGTTCACAGGTTCTAACGGCAACGAATATTTTGTCAATCCGATTCACCACGAAGTGCAGCAGTATGAGCGTTCCATCATTCAGGAAGTGATCGAGAATTATGCTGTTGACGGTGTTGTGCTAGACTGGATCCGCTTTGACAATTACAACATGGACGTCAGTGATTACACGGTTGCGAAGTATCAGACGCAGTTCGGGTATTCCCCGCTCAGCATTGACTTCGATACGGATTCGCCTCAGCGTGAGCAGTGGAATGAATGGAGAACTGAACAAATTGGACAGTATGTAGGCGATATCCGTGAGGATATTTCCGAATCCTCAAATCCGGATGTGCAGCTCGGTGTGTATATTTTGCCGCCGGAATTTACAGAGGTTGGACAGAATGTAGCCAAATTTAAAGATGATATCGACTTTGTCGCACCGATGGCGTACTTTGATGACTGGGAGTTCAATAGTGATTGGGTATACAGCACTTCCTACGGCATCCTGAAGGATACGAGCGACCGGATCAGTGGCAGTGACGTGGAGATTGTAGCCACACTGGATAATGACTGGACTGATGATCAATATCAGGAGATTTACAAGGGAATCCGCGAGAATTATCCGGACGTGAAGCGCCTGTCGTTCTTTGCCTACGGGGCCTGGCCAGAAGATGAATTGGCCAATATCAAGGAACGTGAAACCTGGCCGACGCCAGGCTGGACGCCTCCGGTAGAACAAGACTATCCGGCTCAATTACCAGCAGGATGGAAGGCTCGAAATATCGGTTCCATGCCGGGGAACGTTACCTACAATTCATCCAATAAGCAATTTACACTCAGCAGTAGCTCTACGGATATTTGGGGAAATGGAGATCAACTGAATTATATATACCAATCCGTGAGTGGCAATGCAGAGATTATTGTAAAAGTGCAGTCCACTAGCCGATTGGACGGCTGGGCCAAGGCTGGTATTATGATTCGGGAGTCGCTGGGTCATAATTCGAAGCACGCGGATATGATGCTTACCCCCGAGAATGGGGCAACCTTCCAGTATCGTGCAGAGACAGCGGGTAATATGGTCGACCATACTGCGGCTGCCTCGGCTCCAAGATGGCTAAAGCTGAGCAGAAGTGGAAATACCTTCAAAGGGGCTATTTCGACGAACGGGAATAACTGGAAAACGGTCGGAACTGTTCAGATTCCGATGAACCGCAAGGTGTATATTGGCATAGCACTAAGCAATCCCGGGGATGACTCGAGGAATAAGGCTGTGTTTGGAAATGTGAAGATTACGGATTAAGTCTAATACAATTACAACTATACATCATCATTCGCTTTATTTTCTATGGGCAAAGCAAAGATATCAGAGGCTTGATTTGTATTTAGACCTCCTGGAAAGCACCCGAAGCCTGGGGATTTGCTGTCAGGGTGAGAAAGAACGGATACCGGCTGACTTTGGAATCTGAGGATGTAATATAATCGGCAGAACACAGTGCAAAGCAGATTGGGTTAGAAGACATTCATCTCCGAAATACGGGTGAATGTCTTCTTTCTTTGCTCATAGTGTTCTGAAAATGTCATTTATCGTGTAATACAAAGCATTAAGTTCTTCCATATAAACTGTTTTTATTTTGGTTTTATCAGGATTGTCACTTATCATTTCCATAAAGACATCCGGATCATTAATGATACCATTAAGACTTGCGCGCTTTAACAATTCTGCATCGGAAATATCATCCTTAAACGACAGTCTTAAGATTTCCATAGTGTCGTTTACTATACCTTTGAAATTCTCTTCTTCCCCAAAGAAAGTTGCAATCTTATTCAAAAAGTCTGCATATTTATCTGGTATTTTTGAATTTTCTGAAAAAAATATCATTTATATCTTCTCCCTATATTAATCGAATTTTTAAATAGTTTTAAGTAATTGGCCAGTCTGAAATCATCTAATTATAGTCAGAAACATTATAATTGGATTTGGAACAATTGGCGGTTAAAAATGATACAGTAGTACTGTTTACACAGATTAAGTGAGTACGATATATCGGAAATTCTAACTTGTTTCATAGAGTTAAGTTATAGTTGACCAATTCGAAAGCGGCGGAGGCTGGGGATGCTAAAGACAGTATCAGTTATTTTTAATGAGCGACCAAAAAGGTGGGGATTAAGAGGGGATCCATATCTTTGGGATGAGCTAGAGAGGTACTTTCAGGAAGTGAATTATCCATGTACAGGTGAGGAGTTTGCAGAGATATTCAAATACGCATTTGAGGAATTAACAGGAAGTAGCTTAGGTGATTTAGATAAACAAATCTATTGTGAGAAATACAGTCATGGTGGTATGTCCAGTGGGCATGTTTGTCTGGAGTTTTGGATTGAAGTAGCGATTCCATTGCTAATTGAACGATTGGAGGGATTAGCAATTTAAATTGGTGAACAATCGGATGCATCTCACCTTCCCCCCACCACCAATGTAATGTAAAAACTAAACGTTAAAGGCCGTTCACAGGTGGTTATGGAGCTGAAAATATAGCTGGCCATGTCTTCAGAAGTGACGCGTTTAAGCCTTCTTCACCTTTAGGGGTGGGAAGGTTTTTTGTTGTTTATGCATATTTGCTAAAAGAATATTCAATTGATAATCATTCTCAATACATATATAATTAATCCAAAGTAAGGGGAAGTAGGGATGAGCATGAAGCGTAGCGATGGTCTGAATGAAGCGGAAACGATTGATGCCCATAAGACGCTTAGATGCGAAGGGTTTAGTATTACTTACCAGTTGGACGGAAGCCACTTTGAGATAAAACCACCGGTCGAGTTAGGGGAGGGCAGCTGCCGGAGCCTGCTTACTCAGCGTTATCTTCAGATGACGGATTTTGATCTCCAATTTAATCGGGATATCGAAGCGAAGGGCGAGTTTAGAACACCTCGTACGGAGCTGATATTCTGTATGGGACATGGAATTGAATGGGGGACCTCGCTGAAGCAGGACTATTTTGCCATAGATACAGGAGAAAGTGTGTTGCTTCACGGCGGAGTAAGAAGTGAAAATTGTATATACCTTAGCGGAGCGGGCTACAGATTCCTCAGCATAGATATGAGTCCGGCACAATTTGAGCGGATGACCAGCGGACTGACCGAGGATACACGGCTCCAAGCCGGAGGAGGAGCTGGGTTGTTTTTTGGCAAAAACGCTATCACACCATCTATCCGACTGATTCTGTCTCAAATTGCGGATTGTTCCTATAGTCAGGGTATGCGGGAACTCTATCTGGAGGGGAAAATGCTGGAGCTAATGGCTGTCTATCTCAATGAATCTTTATTTGAAGCTGATCGGATTTCCCACACAGTCAAGCTATCTAGAGATGATATGGAGAGCCTGCGACTAGCCAAGGAAATTCTGCAACGTGATTATTTACATCCACCCACGCTAGCAGGGCTCTCTCGCATTATTTGCCTCAATGAGTTCAAATTGAAGAAGGGCTTTAAGGAAATATTCGGTTATACTGTCCATGCCTATGTGATCGAACAACGGATGCAAAGGGCACAGCAGCTGCTAGAACATGGAAATATGACGGTAAGTGAAGCAGCATCCAGAGTCGGATACGTGAATGTCAGCCATTTCTCAGCAGCCTTTCGTAAAAAATTCGGTGTGCGTCCTGGAGAGTATCTGATCAGTGGTAGACAGCGTTCTTTAGGAACAAGGATGTAAGCTCGCATCGAAAACAGATGCTCCTGATTTGGTTGATTATAATCCCGGAAACGGTAGCAACCAGGAAGAGCGTTCCTATACACTAGTGCACAGAGAATCATTCTCAGTGCACTTTTTTTTGTGCGTAATTATAAAGAGTGGGGGAACAGCTGTGAGTAAAACCAAAAATGGCATGTCGAGACTGTTGGAGATTGCCGGAGAGAAGCGAGGCCTGCTGATCCTGTCTGGTGTATTGTCATCTGTCAGCGCCGTGCTAATGCTGGTACCATTTTTGTCAGTTTATTTCATCTTGGCCGAGCTACTGCGGCATGCAGCATCTCCTGGACAGGTTGACGGTGATGCAATGATCCGCTGGGGATGGATTGCACTCGGCGGCTTGGTTGGAGGGTTGGTGACCTCATATTGCGGTATTATGTGTTCGCATATTGCGGCTTTTCGTATTCAATATAATCTGCGTGTGCGAATGACCGAACATCTAGGCAGATTGCCGCTCGGCTTCCTGAATGGAACTTCGACCGGCGCAGTGAAGAAGACGCTGGAACAGAATGTTGACAAGGTGGAAAATTTCGTAGCGCATCAGCTCCCTGATCTGGTCAGCGCGCTGGCGTCTACGGTGCTGATGATTGTGGCGATGTTCTGGCTGAGTCCGCCGTTAGCTGTTGCCTGTCTTCTACCGATCCTCATAGGAATGGTTGTGCAGTCAGCACTTATGATGAGCAGTAAGGGAAAAACCAGTGTGAAGCAGTATCATGATTCTTTGGAGCAGATCAATGCTTCGGCGGTGCAGTATGTGCGGGGGATGCCAGCGGTGAAGGTGTTCGGGCAGACGGTGCATTCCTTCCGAAAGTTCTACAGTGATATGACCAGATACCGTGATTATTGTCTGGAGTTTACGGACCGTTATCAGTCAGGTTATGTTCTATTCAAAACATTGCTGGCCTCCTCGTTTACCTTTATTTTACCGGTGGGTGTTTTTATGCTAAGCGGTCAGCCGGATTCCATGTCCTTTGCGCTTGTGCTGCTGTTCTTTCTAATTATGGCACCAGGCGTATCATCTCCGCTCTATAAACTGCTTATGCTGGCTTCGAGCACCCGGGATATCGGCGAAGGCGTAGAGCGGATGGATCGTCTTTTAGCACAGCAGCCTGTACCAGAAATAGCAAAGCCGCTATCACCGCAAGCTTTCGACGTTGAATTTATGGACGTAACCTTTTCTTACAGTGAAGATGAGGGGGCTGCGGCTGCGCTCAGCGAGGTCTCTTTCCGGGCAGTACAAGGGAAGGTTACAGCGCTGGTTGGACCGTCAGGATCAGGTAAATCGACGGTGGCCAGCTTGGTGCCGCGGTTCTGGGACCCGCAAGAGGGTGCGATCCGTATCGGTGGAGTGGATATCCGTCATATGGCGATTCATGAACTGATGAATACAGTTGCTTTTGTATTTCAGGAGACCTTCCTGTTCTATGACACTTTGTATGAGAATATTGCCGTCGGCAAACCGGGAGCCACGCTGGATGAAGTCCAGGCTGCAGCAAGAGCTGCGCAATGCGACGAGTTCATCTCTCGGCTTCCGCAGGGATACGATACGTTAATCGGTGAAGGTGGCGTCTATCTCTCCGGTGGTGAAGAGCAGCGTATTGCGGTAGCCCGGGCTATCCTCAAAAATGCACCGGTACTTGTACTCGACGAAGCGACTGCTTTTGCCGACCCGGAAAATGAGCATCACATGCAGCTGGCACTAACGGAGCTTATGCGCGGGAAGACGGTTATTGTTATTGCTCACAGACTCTCCTCTATTCGTGAAGCCACACAAATTCTGGTACTGCGAGATGGGCAAATCGTGGAGCGCGGAGATCACGATAGTTTGATTGATCTCGATGGACTTTACACTCAAATGTGGCATGCCTACAGTGACGCTGGAGATTGGCATTTGGAAAAAGGAGGGGAACAGCTATGAAGGTGTTGCACAATATTACTGCTGGCAAACCGCAGCAGTTGCTGAAGCCTGTGTTTTTTTCCTTACTGGCTAACATAGTTAGTGTGCTTCCGTTTGCGCTTGTAATTGAGGCGGTGCGGTTGATTTTTGCTCCTTATATTACGGTGGGTGCAGAGCTTCAGATAGAACGGCTTTGGTGGATTTGCGCGGGACTAGCCGCTGTTATGGTGCTGATGTTCCTGAGCGAGATCCCCGCATACCGCACTGCATACCGCGGGGCTTACAATGTTGCGGCACAGGGACGGGCGGAATTAGCAGAACATCTGCGTAAGCTTCCGCTAGGCTACCTGACGCGCCGGGATCCTGGTGATTTGGCCAATATGATGATGGGCGATTTCACGCTGGTTGAGACAGGAATTTCACATCTGCTGCCACAGCTTGCAGGGGCTTTTGTACTGCCGATATTCGCACTTGCGGGTTTACTATTCCTCGACTGGCGGATGGCGCTTTCCATGTTCGTGGCACTGCCGGTTGCCCTCCTAATTATGTACCTGTCAGGCAGACTGCGGCGCAGATTAGGGACGAATCATATGAAAGCGAAACTGAACGCCGCGAATCGGCTACAGGAGTATTTGAATGGTATTCGGGTGATGAAAGCCTACAACCTGACGGGAGAACGCTTTGTCCGTCTGGATAGCTCATTTCGAACTTTGATGAAGGAAAGTGTGAAGCTTGAAGGGATATTCGGACCGGTCATTCTAACGGCTATGGCTCTTCTTCGTGCGGGTCTGACCTTAATGGTATACGTAGGTGTGCATCTATTGTTAGGCGGGGAGCTCGGTATTTTGCAGCTGGCGGTATTCCTTATTGTCGGCACACGCATCTATGATCCACTGACGACGGCGCTCGCCAACTATGCTGAATTCCGGTACAACGAACAAGCGGGTGAACGCATCGTAGACCTGCTTCGCCAGCCGGTAATGACAGGGACTACAGCTCCACTTCCCGATAGCAGTACCATTCGCTTTGACAATGTTACCTTCAGCTATGGAGGTGAGACTGTTCTCAAACAATTAAGCATAGAAATGCCGCAAGGTTCATTGACTGCAATCGTGGGTCCCTCCGGCAGCGGAAAGAGTACAGTGCTGCGTTTGATCTCGCGTTTCTATGATCCTGACGAGGGAAGTGTTCTGCTAGGCGGACGCAATATTAAAGATATTGATCCAGAACATTTGCTAGGGTCTGTGTCGGTTGTGTTTCAGGATGTGTACCTGTTCCAAGATACCATTGGAAACAACATTGCCTTTGGGCGGCCGGGCGCGTCGCAGCAGGATATTCAACAAGCAGCAGAAATGGCCCGTTGCCATGATTTCATTATGAAATTACCGCTAGGTTATGACACGCCGGTAGGCGAGGGTGGCAGTACGCTTTCCGGAGGGGAGAAGCAGCGGATCTCCATTGCTCGTGCGATTCTTAAGAACGCTCCGATTGTATTGCTGGATGAGGCTACTGCATCGCTTGACCCGCAGAATGAAGCCGAAATCCAGAAGGGAATTGATGCGCTGATTACGGGCAGAACCGTTATTGTTATCGCGCATCGGCTGAAAACCATACGAGGAGCAGACAACATTATTGTGCTGGAAGATGGCCGACTGGTGGAGCAGGGACGACATGAAGCTTTACTACTACGAGGCGGATTGTACGACCGTCTCTGGAAGCTGCAGCAGCAATCCGTCGGATTCCGCATCACGTCATAGGGAACGTCATTCACGCTTTTAGGAGGGCAAACGTATGGCTATCACAAAGGATGAATCTAACTGGCCGATTATAAGCCTAAGTCTGGGAGAAAATTTTGATCAGGAAACGGTAGAGGAATATATCGCTTATTGGGAAGAATTGCTCTCCCGTCAATCCCCCTTTGGTCTGATCATGCTGCATTCTTCAGAGAAGAACGCACGTCCGGAGCGTGCAGTCACTCAGCTGTATATGAACTGGTGCAAGAGGAACAAACATGAAATCGCTCAATATTGCTCAGGCATCGCGGTTGTAATGCAGAACGCCAAATTGCTCGCTCTTTACAAGCCGGTTACGGCAGTGTCTACTAAAAGAACCTATGGCTGTCCCGGAGGCGCCTTCGCGAAAGAGGTTGAGGCTGTAAAATGGCTGGAGGAGCAACTGGCTCAAGCATCATCTGTTGCGAAAATTTAATATAGTCGGCTATATCTTCGAAGCGGCAAGTTTAAGCCCTCTTCACCCTTTAGGGTGGAGAGGGCTTTTTCAACGAGTTTCGTTATTTTCCTCTATGCTAAGCGACCGGGAGCGTCAGATTTGATCTATTAAAATTGGTTTGACTAGTCACCTATCATTTGACAATGATAATGGTTATCGTTTACGATTTTGGCTTGTATAGGGATTTGCAGCTGCAAAGAATTAGCATGCTATTGAAATTGGGAGGATTAACAGTGAATTGGGAAGAATACATCCAGATATGGGACACTTCATGGATTCAACTGGTGGATATTCGCCAACATGTGATACGTAGACAGAGTAAGCAGCAACATATACTCCCAGCTAGTTGTTTTATATTTGTCGTGCGAGGGCAAGGTGCGATCTGGTTGGATGGTAATCGGCATTCATTAGAACGATTCTTTGTCTTACATGCGGGAAAAGGAAGTAGCATCAAGTTCGAGGTTGGACATGAGGATGTCACTTACTATTACATTTTATATAGAGGTACTATTTCTACTAAAGCTAGTAAAACAATATTGAAATCCTATCATATAAATAACCCTTTTCATCTGCAATACGCATGTAAACCTATTTCTCCGGTTGTTTTATATCGTCATGCGGAATCGATGTATGAGGAATGGAATCGCAGACCGGCTATGGAACGGTTCCAGGCGAAAATCCAGTTTTATCAGTTCGTATATACACTTGTCCAGCAGTTACAGCTTCAAGGAGTTGCCCCCAAAGAAATAGATTTAGTGGAACAGATCATTCAATACATTCACAAACATTATTATGAACCTATCTCACTTGAATCTATGGCAGAAGTTTGGAATTATAGCATTCAATATTTATCGAGGCAGTTCAAACGCCGGACAGGGAGAAGTCCCATTGAATATGTAATTCAGACGAGGATGGCTAAAGCGAAGGAATTACTGATTCAAACCGATGCCACCGTACAGGAAATTGCTGTAAACGTTGGTTATAGTGATGTCTTTTATTTTACCCGTCTGTTTAAGAAGCAGGTTGGGACGACGCCAGTTCAATACAAAAATAAGGTGAAGACAGGTTTGATCGTTTCAGATAGTCCATGGCAAGAGTTCTTATCCTCCATGGGCAAATATTCTTCTGCTTGTTATATTGATGATGATAATCATTATCAATTAAAACTTGAAGGGGATAAACAGATGTTAAAGGGGATCGAAACGAAAAAAGGATTAATGTTAATGCTTGTGCTTACACTGTTACTTGCAGCTTGCGGAAATGGGAACACTAGCCGTAATAGCAATGCGGGAGCAGAACCAACACAAAGTAAACCTTCCAATCAGGCCATTGAAAAAACGGGTTTGCGGAAAATAGCAACGGTCATGGGGGATGTTAATGTTCCAGCCAATCCCCAACGTGTTGTAGTTGATTGGGATTTGGGGCCAGTCTTGGCCGTTGGGGTAACACCGGTTGGAGCATCAAATACCCAACTGGAGTATTCTCAGTTTCTCAAACCTTTCTTAGATGAGACGGTACAAGATATAGGGGCAGAAGGAAGTATTTCTTTTGAGAAAGTATTAGAGCTAGCGCCAGACGTCATCATAACCTGGAATAAAGATGCTTATAGTAACTATTCTAAGATCGCACCGACCGTATTATTTGATACAAGTAAATACGCAACGATTCAAGAAGAGATTACAGCTATGGGAGAAATCCTTGATCGAGAAGAAGAGGCTAAACAGTTTGTGGCAGATTTCGAAAAACGTAAAATAGCTGCCCGCGAAAAAATTAATAATGTAATTGCAAAAGATGCAACTATTTCTATCGTAGATTATATCACGGTAGAGAAATTTTTAATGGTCATTGGTAATCAGGGTGAGAGAGGCGGTAGAGCTACTTACGATATTTTGGGTCTGAATCCCGCTCCAAAAGTTCAAAGTGAAATCATTGATAAGGAAATGAGCCGTGTTGAAGTTTCTTGGGAAACGGTAAATGATTATGTAGGTGACTATGTTATTGTCCTTACAGTAAAGGACAAAGAACCGCCTAAGTTGCCAGCAACATGGAAGATGTTGGATGCAGTCAAAAACAATCGAGTGATTGAGATTGATATGGAAAAATATTTTGCAGCAGATTCGTACTCCTCCTTGTTACAAGCTGAAGATATTGCCGACAAATTATCGAAGCTGGCTTCATCAAAATAACCTTATTGGATTGAATCTACCTGAAGTCATTTTAAATAAAAAGACGAAGCCATTTATGGCTTCGTCTTTTGTAGGTTTGCATACTTTTTTAATGCTAGAGAATATTGTCCTTTTTACAAATGAACTATTGCACCGAAAGTACAGTCTCCAGCTCAGGGATATATTCCTTGACCATATTGTTGTCTTCCCACAGTCCTGTAGTCCCAGCTGGGGCTTGACCTTCTGATACGACTAAGTATGGTTTGATGGTTACGGTACTCGGTACAGTCTTGAAGGGTTCAAAACGAATATTATAAGATTCGCTTAAGGGTTGAGCACCAACGGGTTTCAGTTGAACGCCACGTTCATCCACAATGTCAAACTGAAGAGCGATGACGCCCTCGTTAGCACCCTTATATTTCGAAGGGATAGAAGCGAGCATTTCTTCTACGCTCTGGCCAGGTTTGGTTTTGTACTCAACGGAGACCTGGGTTGTAATTGGGGTGATTTCCACCTTACTGATCTGCAAGTTAATGTTATCATGATGCTTGGTTTCCTCTGAAGTTAGAGTGGTAAAAGGCGTTGATTTTGTAACGGGCAGAACGAATTCGAACGGGACATCGTAACCCTTTAACGTTACATTTACAGTCAAGTCAAACTGATCAGGGAACTGGACCGTCTGTGTTGTTGTACTCGGCTCATAATAAGTGTTCAAAACCTGAACCATTATGCTGGAAGCAGCCTCACCATCCATGTGTTCGTAACTCCAGAGCAGAGGTTGGCCTTTATAGAGAACCTCAAACTTATCCACTGCCCCTTTATTGGCATCTGAAGGCGGCGAATTGGGCTCCGAAGCCAGACGGTTTCCAGGAGTGGTTATATTCATAAGAATTCGGGTTCCGTCAAATAACAACGTTGGAATATTCATAGTCACATCGCCATGGGTCACGCTTTGGTTTACGTTTGTGATGAAATCCTCGGCTTGTTGAACACCGGGATCTAAGTTCTTTTCACCCCATAATGAATAGATTTGTCCCAGAACCGGAATTTGCTTGAGTGCATCAGCCATTGCGGGCGATACAAAGCCGGAAGACAGGACTGTAACTCCAAGGATTGCAGCGGCTGCAGTGGAAACCCACCATTTATTAAAAGTTTTGGATACATCTATCTTTCTCTGAACGGGGGAAATGGAATTATCGGTTTCCCTGATGATTTGGTAAGTCTCATTCAGCTTGGAGCGGGCAATATCCGATAACTGATCGGGAAGTAGGCTTTGGCAGTTCTTTAATTGTTCTTCTAACTTAGTATTTACCATGTCGCAACTCCATTTCTTGATTGAATTGAGATGAATGCTTTAGCTTTTTGCGGGCGCGATGCAGCCGGGTCTTCACGGCTACCGTAGAAATTTCGAGAATTTCGGAAATTTGACGGATCGACATGTCCTGTAAGTAATGAAGGTGAATGACAATCCGTAGATTCTCCTCAAGATGTTGAACGGCGTCCCATAATTCGATTTTCTCATAATCCTTGGAAATGGAAGGGACTTCGGGAAGCTCTCCATAAGGGAGGGCTCTTGCGTTGTTTTTGATCATTTTGTTGCATTCATTAATCAGGATCCGGAAGATCCACGTTTTGAAAAAAGCGGGCTCTCTGAGTGTATGGATGGACTTAAAGGCTTTAAGCATCGTCTCTTGCAGGGCATCTGCACAATCTTCGTCTTTGTTGACGATGGACCTTGCAGTTCTATATAAAGGTAACTCTATCTCCTGCATCAACTGCACGAATGCTTCTGGGTCCCCAGCTTTGGCTTTGACGACAATAGGATTAATATGCAAAGATTTTTACCTGCTTTCTTGACTAAAAGTCTTAGGATGTTCGTAACGTTACTTAAATATTAGATCGGATAGGTAGCTAGAAGGTTACAACGAAAGAAAACCTAAGATATCCGAAGACTGCACCGCTTGGGCAAAATCAGGACACACGGGATTCTCCAAGCATTCTGGGTTCACAAAATAATGTAGTATCTGGTGGGGCAGTTTTGCTACTGAAAGCAAAAGCCCCCTCCGCCGTTTTGGCGGAAAGGGCCAGTCGTCCATGTTATTTGGTATTTTTAATAATGTTAGGTTTGTTTATTCAACAGTATCTTTAAATTTTCTATTTCTCTCTTATGAAAATCAACGGTCTTACCCTCTGTGACTCTCCAGTCCCTTTCTAGCAGCTCAATTATTTCGTGATGCTTTTCAATAGACTTATCATATTCCCCTTTTATTATATATATATGAGAAATGGCTTCAAATGCATCTGTATACTTTGGACTTGGCTGTAGTTCGTAACCTTTGGAATAGTATTCTATGGCTTCGTCGTACCTGCAAAGTTTAGCCATACAGTCTCCTCTGGAGGACCATGCAAGCCAATCCTCAGGATACAAATCAGTCATTTGCTCCCAGAGAGCCAGCGCCTGAGAAAGGTCGCCCTCTTCCTTGCATATCAGCCCTCCATATTTTTGATATAAATGACCAGGATGGATTTGGTTCAATTGTTCCAGAATTTCTTTTGCTTCAATACATCTGCCGTCTGCGATTAAGTAGTTCATAAGCCAAACATAAGCCTGCCAGTAATTCGGGTGATTCGGCACGAAATTCTTATAATACGCAATGAGTTTATGGTGATTTGAAAAGTTCCAATCAAAAATGATTCCATTCTCCGCATCTCGCAAGGCATTATGATTACTTTTGCTGTCCGGAGCTAATAGCAGCGCATCCTTGGCATAATGGGAAGCCAATTCACGGTGCTCATCTGAACGATGAATGTGTAACTGAGCTAGCAAGGTGAGGGATGGGGATTTTTTTGCGCATCATTTAGTTTTCCTTTTAAAAATTGTTCAGCATAGTTAAAATCGTCTTCGGATATAAAATGTTCAGTACTAATCATATTTCCAATTCGTTCTAAATGGGTATCATCGGTTAATGCAAATAATTCATCAATTGTAACACCAAAAATCACGGATAAATCAGGAAGAATCTGAATATCAGGCATGGTTACATTGTTTTCCCACTTAGATACTGCTTGGGATGACAGATTCAGTTTTGCTGCTAGTTCTTCCTGAGTTAGTCCTTTTTGTAATCGTAGTGTTTTGATTTTTTTTCCTATCTCAATATTCATTTGGATAACCTCCAATTCGTATCATTTCGACTAGTCAATTGAATTATAACTTTTAGTATAAAATATCCTCAATGACCGCTTGGTTAAGCGGATTAACCTATCAGGTTACCTTGGTAGGACGTTGGTTCAATTTATAAGAAGGGCGATTTGAGATTTATCGACAATTCTCCTCTGAGGGTTGGAGGTGAAGAAATGTAAAAAATTTACTTGTGATCTCGATTTTCTTTCTCAAGGTTGCGGAGCATATCTTGTTATGACATACTCGTCAGCAAATGGTTCACTAAGTTAAACGATTGAACGAAACGAAAGCGGTGAGAATCATTAATAAACAGCAACAAGTCGAAGTCATCAAAGACGATTTCAAGATGTGCCAGAAGGTCTTTTTAGCTATTGGTAATGAGACAAGACAATCTATTATTACTGTACTTATGGAGACTACCTGTACGAACGGGTTACGCGTAGGTGAGATTACTGAAAAAACGCATCTATCACGACCTGCTGTCTCCCATCATCTAAGAATCTTAAGAGAAGCCGGAATTATAATGGTGAGGGAAGAAGGCTCTAAAAATTATTATTTTATGGACGTTAGAACAAAATTAGGAGTGTTAAAAAATCTTATAAACCATCTCGATGAATTTATGGAACAATATTATTAGAATTGGAGGTTTCTTAATGAAAGCGATGATCATTGAAAAATACGGAAAAAGTCCTCTTCTAATGGCAGACATTCCAACACCTTCAGTAGTTGATTATGATGTGTTGGCAGAGATCCATGCGGCGAGTATTAATCCTATCGATTTCAAGGTGCGGGATGGCAAAACTCGTATGTTGTTGAAATACGATATGCCGCTTGTGTTAGGAAATGATTTTTCAGGTATAGTCACCAAAGTAGGAAACAAAGTAACTAAATTCAAAATAGGCGATGCAATATACGGACGGCCAAGAAAAAATAGAATTGGAACCTTCGCAGAATATATATCCATACATGAGGACGATATAGCCTTAAAGCCACAAAACCTTTCTTTTGAGGAAGCGGCATCAATCCCATTAGTCGGGCTTACATCCTATCAAGCATTACATGATATATTACAGCTATCGGCAGGGCAAAAGGTATTGATTCAAGCTGGCTCGGGCGGCGTTGGAACCTTTGCTATCCAGCTTGCCAAAGCGATGGGAGTTTATGTGGCTACAACTACTAGCGATGCTGGAGCTAATCTGGTCAAATCTCTTGGGGCCGATCAAATAATCAATTATAAAACAGAACAATTTGATAAGGTCTTACAAAATTATGATGGAGTATTCGATACGATTGGCGGAGAGACATTAGAAAAGGCTTTTAAAATAGTCAAACCAGGCGGACAAATTGTATCGGTTTCTGGGCTGCCCAATGCACGCTTCGGAGTTGAATATGGGTCTGGTTTTTTAAAAACGAGTCTTTTTCGATTGGTTACCCGTAAGCTAACAAAATTAGAAAAGCAATATGATGTCAAATACAGCTTCTTGTTCATGAAACCTAGCGGCAGACAACTGGAGATCATTTCGGAGCTTATAGAAGCAGGGAAAATAAAGCCTGTAATTGATCAAATATTCTCTTTCGAAGAAGCTCAGAAGGCGATGGAGTATTCTGAATTGGGCAGGGCAAAAGGAAAGATCGTATTAAAGATAAAGTGACAGGGAATTTAACCCAACTCATAGAATATAACTACTTGTGTCAAGAAAGGAGAATTTTGATGTGTTTTCACTGTTATAGGAAGATAAGAATCCGTCACCTCTCCGAAACCAACGTGTTAAAGTAAGATACTACACAAATCATATGGGGTGTACCGGATGAAGATAAATAATAATTATTTGAAGGAACAATTAAAACATGTTTACTGGCTTAATGGGGGGCCTTGTGCTGGGAAGACTACCATGACCAAGAAATTTGTAGAGGAGCTAGGCTTTCAAACATTGGGGGATGATGTCTTAAAATACAGACCATTCACTAGTCCTGTTGAATACCCTGCCCTTCAATTTCCTAATCCTGATTTGGATTGGAATGAGTGGTTCAATAAACCTGTAGATGAGCACTGCGAGTGGCTATTTCAAATCGTCGAAGAGATGATGGACTTCTTTATCATTGATTTGTTAACAATTCCTAATAATAAACCAATTATAATAGATTTAGGAATAATGCCTGAACGTATACTACCGTTTATTCCAAAAGAGAGAATGATTTGTTTTTATACGTCCGATGAAGAGATAGAGAGATTATATTACTTTAGAGAAGATCATAAGATGATTTTAGATTGTATTAACGCCTACACGATAAATCCAGAAGAAACGATTAAACACGGTAACAAATCTATGGTTAAGTTCTCCAATGAGATTAAGACTGCTTGTAATAAAATGGGGATCAAAACCGTTGAAAGAATACCAAGTATGAGCGTGGAAGAACAATTTAGGTTAGTTAGAGAACATTTTGGATTGTAGAGATGACCAAAAGGCAGATCTATTACAAAGACCCCTTCCTTGTTTAGGAGGGGGTTGTCTTTATATATTGGTGTAAATTTTAATATAAGTGCAACCCATCCTAAGAATTCTCTACTATATAGATAAGAGTGTTTAAAAGGAGAAAAACGAATGGAAGACCAAGGAATAATCCACCTATACTTACAGCGTTCACAGCAAGCCATTTTAGAGACTAAAAATAAATATGGGGCTTACTGCAGAGTCATTGCAAGAAACATTATTTCAAATTTCTCGGATGTTGAAGAGTGTGAGAACGATACATACTTAGCGGCATGGAATGCGATACCGCCTAATCTGCCTAGGAATTTTTCGGTATTTTTAGGGAGGATCATCCGTAATATTGCGCTTGATAAGTATGGTTATAACACAGCGAAAAAGCGTAATCGTGAGTTTGAAGTCATTCTAACGGAACTAGAAGAATGTCTAGCTTCGCCTGATACTGTAGAAACAGAGTATGAAGAAGGTGAGATCGCAAACTTAATAAATCAATTTTTATATGGCATAGATGAGCAAGCGAGAAACATATTTATTGGAAGGTACTGGTATTCCTATTCAATAGATGAGCTTTCTATGAGATTTAATATGAGTAGTAGTAAAGTGAAATCTATATTATTTAGGACAAGAAATAAACTTCGAGTTCATCTAGACAAAGAGGGGGTTAACCTATGAAAAAAGAAGATTTATTTAAGGAGATCGGACTCATTGATGAAAACTTAATTGAAGCGGCTGGGCACAATGGAACAGAGAAAAGGAAAAAAGGAATTTCTAAAAAGTGGGTTATTTTGGTTGCCTGTCTTGTCCTATATAGTTCAACCGCTTCAGCTTTATTAGCAACAGAATATTATAAAAATCAAAATTCAGAGCCTTACATACGTTATTTAAATGCTGAAGACATGGAGTTAGAGCCTGCTACTCAATATGATGCGGAAAAATTTCTACATGCTTTAAAAAGTGATAATAATGAATATGTATATATTGCTATTAATAGGCTGGTAGAAAGCTTTAATGATCCCACGTTGAGAGTAAAAGCGTTAAAAGAACTTCAGCCATTTATAAAAAATGAGAATCAAAAAATCGCTGATGCGGCTGCTTTTGCCGTAGATATTTTGTCGAAAAGTTATCGGAGCCCTTATATTGTTAAGCTAGCAGATGGAAGTATGATATTTACGTTGTTTAATAATTATTCGGACTATGGAAGTCAAAATGTCATTTGGAGAATAAAAGACAATGTGCTTAAAGAATATTTAAGTTTTTCTGCACCATCTATGTATATTACAAAAATGATCCCTTCTCCAAATCATAAGTTAATTGCGATCGTAACATGCTCTAATAAAAGTAATTTCGTTCAAATTAGCAATATTGAAGAGGGAATGACAAGTCCAGAGTTAATAGAATCTGCAAGAGTCAAATATGGTGCACAAAAAGAACTAGATACATGGATTCGCAACGATCATGAGAATTATAGCTATGCTGATAACCTGGTGTGGAAAGACAATGATACATTAGTATTTGAAGGTTCTCTTGCCTACCAGAATACTGAGATTATTGAGAATGTTACTGTGAAATATCAGTTTAGTAAAAAGATAATAGAAGTAAAAGAGAAGGGGTTGTGACCATCGGATAAACGTACTTTTTTTTCTTGTCCACATTTATACCTTACCAAAACGATGCAATTGCATTTAATGAATAATATCGATAATAAGGGAGGTTTTGAGGATGGGAAATAGAAAAGCTGGCGGTTATGACCCCGTACAGATCTTTAACTCCACATCGTTTAATGCATTTGGAAAAGTTGAATATGCATCCATCTTATGTAGTGATGACAATTATAATGTTCAGCGTGACGAGACTTGGAAAGCTTCTAGCCGTGGAGTCTGTTTGGTGACTAGAATCACTGCAACGGTTAGAACACCGAGTGGAAATATTCAAGCGGAACCTTATACGTCTTCCGGCACTTCTTACAGCCAGTTTGCCATTATACAGGTAGGGGTAAATAAGTTCCAAGTGACGCGTGTTGTAAGTAACAAAAGACGTAAGTAAAATTGCAAGCGGGGGATTATCAAGGATAGGCACCAAGCATGAAAAGACGACAGGCCAAAGATAAGAGGCTGGTCGTCTTTTTTTTCGTTCTAATGTTTCTTATACCATAATATTCTGCGATGCATTGAGGAATCTTTCAAGAGCCGGAATGGGCGTAAGTCCGGTTGATAATTGCCTTCAATGATCCAAATCCGGCAGTTCCTGTCGATGCCTATATCGAACCCGACTTGTCTAAGCTTTGGGTAACGCTCTCCCAGTCGTGTAGCTGCCAATAATGCGATCTGTTCCGCTTTGACAAGCAAGCTCCGATCTCCGATTCGGGCTAATTTGAGTGCCTCAAGGACTGGAATGGTGCGGCTAGCCACATTTGTGACTAGATATCCTTGCGCCGCAACTTTCGCGTATGAGCCTGTCACGATCCAAGTGGATGAAGAGCTCTTTTGTCGCTGAACCATTATCCGAATGTCGAATGGCTTGTGTTGTATTTGGGCAAGCTGCAGACGCCTTTGGACAATATATCCACGACCTCTGTCTTTTTTACGGAACAATTTAAGTAACTTATCGCTGTCTGTCATGGTGAAGACTTTCTTTTCGTTATGAATACGATAGGCGTTTGCACCGTTTCGTTTAATGAACAGGATATCCCTTCCGTAACTCCCGTTGCGGGGTTTTAATACGACGCTTTGATAGTGAAGCAGCATATTCGTTAATGCGTTCTTCTTAAGCAACTGTGTCTCTGGCAGCCGTCCGGCGAGAGAGGAACCTTTGCGAAGGATGCGATATTGCAACCATTTGTCTCTTTTGATTAACATTAGAATCACAGCCTTTTTCAATCTTCTACGGTAATTCTAAGTCAAATTAGGAATCAGTATAAGTGGATATTCGTCCATATTTATGAGCCGAAGCAGGTGAAAAAGGCTTTTAGGCGGCTAAATTTCATTACTGTTCAGCTTCGGCTGGGCGCGGATTATTTATTGGCATTCGCCCAAACACTCTTTCCGCGAATGCATATGATGATTGTGCCTACTCATTGAAAGGAGCGATCATATATGGGATTTTTTCCAACGCCGGGAGGCGGCCAATTCCCAGGGTTTCCGGGTGGACCAGGAGGACCAGGAGGACCAGGAGGACCGGGTGGACCAGGTGGATTTCCTGGGACTCCGGGACCTCCAGGAGCTGCACCGGGAGGCGTTCAAGCGCCGACGGCACCTCCACCGCAATTCGTACCGCAAATGTCGGCCACCGCATTTGCCATCGACCCCGGTGCGATCAGAGGCTGTCTGTTCCGCAACACATACATTTGGCTGAACAACGGCGAGCAATTCTGGTTCTTCCCGGTATTCGTCGGGCGTAATTCTGTTGCAGGGTTCAGATGGTTCGGTCTCTTCTGGGGGTACTTCGGTATTGATTTGAATCGGATTCGCTCGTTCACCTGCTTCTAAAGCAGACAGCGAAAGAGAACAGCCCGGGGGCTGTTCTCTTTGGGGGTCTTTTATGGATTTATATCCTGGTATTTGTCGATATACAGACTCCCGTCCAATTGGAGCTCTGCGTAAAATACTTGATCTAAAGAATGAATGTTGGCTTTCTTTAATTGTTGGTTGAGCCAGACAACGGAGACATCTATTTTATTAAGATTCTTTTCTACGATTTTACCATCGATGATAAGCTCAGTTGGGATATTGTGAATAGGTGCAACGTTTACTTTTATATCTTTTTTTGTTGCAGGCAGCAGTTCTTCTTTTATCAACACGCTAAGTTTACCGTCAGGTTCCAGAATTGCAAATTCGACTTCTTCGGGTGAAAAGACATCCTTATTCCGAAGTAACATGCTTAAATCGTCGATGTTGAGGTGCTGCTTAGCTAATGCCTCTTCCAGAATCTTGCCTTGTTTGACGAGAATCGTAGGTTGGCCGTCGAGAATCTCACGTGCTTTGACAGAGCGCAGTCCAATCAATGCAACGCTGAACGCCAAGAGCGACCATAAGACCAAGCTAGATATTCCTTGCAGCAGCGTGATTTGTCTGTTGACGATAATTTCCGCAGTGGTGGAGCCGAAGGTGATCCCTGTTACATAATTGAAAAACGTTAGATGTCCGACTTGTTTTTTACCGAGAAGACGCGTCAAAACGAGTAGAGCAACGAAAGACGTTGCCGTACGAAATAGAATTTCTCCATATGTCATATGCTGAGCCCCTTCTTGCATAACAGATAGTCTTAAAGTGACCCCCATTTTCCTCGCTTATACTTGTTAAGTGAAAGGAATCGAATGAACATGAACGGCTGGACGAACGTTTAGATAGGACATGCCGTTGTGTTTTTAGTTAGAAACTGACAAAAAAGTATCCTGACTTTATAATTGTTTTATATATCCAAGTAGTGTCGCTGATCAGGAGGACGGAATGCAATTTCAACCAATGTATTATGACGGGGAATTATTTCTACCGAAGATTGAATTAAATATGATATTGAACCAATCGGTTGCTATTATAACGGACTTGAAGCGAAAGCAGCTTTTAATGAATCAATTAGTGGACCATTCTCAATATTATTTATTTCGGGCTGGGCAAAGCGAGTATATGCGTTTAACGGTGGAAGAGCTAATTACTTTTCTTATCCAAGTAACGGAGAGGAATGAGCGTGCCGCTTTGTTAATGGATTATTTTGTTCTAAAAGAAGAACGGAAGGTGAGGATCAAGGATCTAAGCTCATCTAAAAGGATGTATGTGACCTTGCTACGTGTTTTTTTTGCGCATCAGCCTACGCTTGTACTGGAGGAACCTTATTTTTACTTGGAAGAGCAGGATCGTCGTCAATTCAAACGGATTCTGGATGATCTTTCGCAAGAAAAGCAGATATTAATTTTAACTTCGAATTTAGAGGATGCCCTTATTTCCTGTGATACCATTTATCGGTTGAACGAGTCCGGATTTCATCCATTGGATATTCGGGACTTCGAAGAGGATAAGCAGGAATTACAGAAACAAGACGAGACCAATATAACCTTGCAGAAGATCTCAACCAAAAGAAATGACAAAGTAATTTTATTTAATCCGCCTGAAATCGATTTTATAGAAAGTGTAGAGGGTTCGATCCTTGTTCATGTGGATGGGGAAAATTATGACTGTGCTTTGACGTTGACCGAACTCGAGCAAAGATTGTTAAATTTCGGTTTTTTTAGGTGTCATCGGTCCTACATCGTTAATCTGCAAAAAGTAAGAGAGATTATTACATGGACGAAGAATAGCTACAGCTTGCGGTTAAATACAGGTAAAGATGCTGTGGTTCCGTTATCCCGTTCAAAATTGTCTGAATTAAAAGCACTTCTGAACATTTAATTTCCTGGGTAATGTCGAACCAATCAAGCACTTTGTGGTACTATTCAGGCGATAATAGCTACATTTCGGCGGGTTTTGATGGCTGGAAGCATGCAATCTTTATATGCTTAAGGCATCAACGCTAAGGAAGTGGTGTTAATGGATGTTATCCAAGTAGAACGTGTCCGTAAGAGATTTGGAAATAAAGATGCGTTGGCAGATGTGTCTTTTTCAATTCCAAAAGGGGAAATTTTTGGCTTCCTCGGTCCGAGCGGTTCAGGAAAAACGACATTAATCAAGATTTTAACTGCGCAGTTAAATCCGACAAGTGGACAGGCAAGTGTATTTAACCAGCCAGCGGAGATGATGCAGCAGTCTGCACAGAAGATGCGCTTCGGCATTTTGACGGATAACAGTGGTCTATATGAAAGATTATCGATTGAGGAAAATTTGGAGCTGTATCGTAAGTTATATGATCTTCCCAGATCTGCGGTCGATAAGGTGCTGCAGTTTGTAAACTTAAGCGGAGAGCGCAAAAAGAAAGTCAATCTCTTATCGAAAGGGATGCGTCAGCGTGTCATGTTGGCCTGCGCGATTATCCATGAGCCCGAATTATTATTTCTAGATGAACCTACTTCGGCTTTAGATCCGGTAAACTCAGCACATATTTATAAAGGCTTACGCTACTTAAATGACAAAGGGACAACGATTTTTTTAACTACGCATGACATGGCTGAGGCAGAATTGATATGCAACCGCGTAGCGATTCTGTATCAGGGGCAAATCCAAACCATCGGTGCACCGAAGGATCTTAAACGACAGCACCGGGAGAACGTAGTTTGTGTTGAATTAATCAATGGGGAAGCTTACGAGCTCCCGATCGATGAGGGAACGGCTGATCAAATCGCGGATTGGATGAGACGAGGGTTAATTGACCGGTTAGAAACGAAAGAGCCAAGTCTAGGTGATATTTTTATTAAAATGACAGGAAGTGAGTTACTATGAGTATCTCATTAAAACGTGTCCAGGCGATATTTGTGAAGGATTACAAAGAGTTTTCTCGCAATTATGCGATCTCCATTATGTTGATTTTTCCAATTATCATTGCACTTCTTTTTCGACGTGTAGACCCGTCTGTGCCTGGAGTTTTCGCTATAGTTCTTAATCTTTCGTTTGTGGTAGTAGCCTGCTTTGCACAAGCATGCTTGATTGCGGAAGAAAAGGAGCATAACACTTTAAGATCATTAATGATGACTCCGGCCACGACCATGGATGTTTTAATCGGTAAAAGTACTTTAGTCTTTGTAATGTCTGCTGTTGTTCTGGCTATTGTTACGTACATAATTGGTTATGAGCCAGCTAGTATATGGGCGTTTGTGTCAGCATTGATTCTTTCGATTATTTTATACACAGCACTCGGAACGATATGTGGTTTATTCTCCAAGACGGTGCTTGAAGCATCCTTAGCTATACTTCCTGTGATGTTCGTATTCACTGGGGCACCATGGGGAACGTTACTAGTGGATGATTTTCCTATCTTCAAAGTGCTGGAGTACGTACCAAGCACTCAACTTGTGTATTTCTTAGAAATAAGCAATATAAGCTTTACGACGGGAGATTTATTAAAACCCCTCCTCATTACCTTGGCGTGGACAGTTGTGCTAACAGTAGTGTCTGTCATTTTGTATCAGCGGCGGTTGAAGGACGAGTAAGGGTACTCTTAAGGGACTTTAGCCAGCCTTCGATGGGTCTTTGGTAGGGTCGAAACAAGCGGCCGACTGAGACTATATGACGATTATTCTCTAATTGAGGCTGTGATGTTGTCATGACGGGGCCTGCTGGGTAATAAAGATGATTAGAACTTTCAAATTTGGCTGAATTTGGATTGGGAGCCGAGGAAAGGGAGGGAAAGATCATGGCGGCACAGACAGTATCAGGCATCAGCTCTGTACAGACCATTGCGGCCTACGGCGGTACAGAGAGTGATGTCAGTTCCCTGGAGAAACAGCGGAACCGGCTGATGATGGAACTGGATAAAGTGAATGCGGCACAAGGAAGTGAGATGCAGACTCCTTATCGCCGGGAGCAGCTGCAGCGGCAAATCCGGCTGCTGGAGTCCCAACTCGTACAGAAAAGCGGGAGTAGCGCCCCCGTAAATTTTGTACCGGCTTCTCCGCTTCAAGATCACCTCCCCCTCTCGCGGATTGAGTGGAAGGGAGGCCTCAAGGGCATCGGTCTGACCGATCCCCGGACGGCGACGGTGAACTCGGAGGGCCATTTCGACGCGTTAATTTAGGCAAGAGAGAGAAGGTGCGAAAAGCGTCCGGTGATGAACCGGCTTTTCGCACCTCTTTTTTGAATGCGCGGTGAACCGTATCTTAAGTAGCGGCAAGTTTCTCCTAGGTACCCAGCAAAACTGTGCATGAGATGTCGGATGGATGCCGACGATACTTGCTATATTGTTAGTGAAGGGAGGTCATTCGAATGGATTTGCTTGCAAATCTGAACGGGGCTCTACAATACATTGAAGAGAATCTTGCTGATGATATAGACCTGAAGGAAGCGGCGAGGTTGGCTTGTTGTTCCGAATATCATTTTTCTAGAATGTTCTCATTTCTTGCAGGCATCACGCTATCAGAATACATCCGTCGGAGACGCCTGACATCTGCGGCATTTGAGCTTCAAGCTGGAGAATTAAGAGTTATGGATGTGGCGGTGAAATATGGATATAGCTCAGCAGACGCATTTTCTAGAGCTTTCCAAGGCTTGCACGGTATTCCGCCCTCTTCGGTAAAGTTGCATGGCCCTTCATTAAAAGCCTATCCGCGCTTGACCTTTCAATTAACGATTCAAGGGGGTAGTGCAATGAACTATCGTATCATTGAAAAAGAGTCATTCTGTATCGTAGGCATTACGAGAAGGGTACCTATCCAATTTAATGGCGTAAATCCGGAAATCGCATCTATGTGGAAAAGCTTAACTAGCGATGACATCGACCAGCTCAAAAAGCTCTCGAATGTCGAACCTCAGGGACTGATTCAAGCATCGATGAATTTTTCTGAGGGGAGAATGGAAGAAAAGGGGGAACTTGACCATTATGTTGGCGTTGCTACAACCAAGGAATGCCCCGAAAATTTAACGAAACTAGATGTTCCTGCAGCAACATGGGCTGTATTCGAAGCCGTTGGACCATTTCCCGATACATTGCAAAATGTCTGGGGACGCATCTATTCTGAATGGTTCCCTACCGCTAATTATGAGTTGGCAAGAGGCCCGGAGATTTTATGGAATGAGAGTAAGGATATATCTTCACCGACCTTCAGAAGTGAGATTTGGATACCGGTTTTGAAAAAATAATAAACGGTGATTACTATTGCACTTCTGATTTGTCAGGCCATCCCATAGAAGGATGGCCTTTTTTTGTTGTGGGGGATGGTTTGTAAAGTTGAGATTGACCCTTATTTTTACATATGAGAGAATAATGGAAATTTAAAAATGAAAGGAAAATAATGTATGAGCAATCTTTTCCGATTCATTCCTATTAGTCAACTAGCAGATAAATTTCCGGAAGGATCTTGGTGGGCGAAGTTTTACCAGGATTTCAGTGACGAGCAGCTAGCCGCTTATTATGAAGGGGATTTGACGCTGCCTTCTCTTAATCTGGATTGGGAGCAGGCTTTCCCGCAACAAAAAGAGGTAATCATCATTTTTATCGATGGGAATTTTACTGTAGACAATCTCTATAATAAAGAAACAGATGGTGCCATAGGGCTTATGGTAACCGGTAATTTGAATGCGAAAAATATAGCTGTAGGCGGTCAGGAAATCTATGTTTCGGGCAATCTGATGGTTGAGGAAATATTGTGCGGCACCTACAATCATGGGGAAACAATTGTTATAGGTGATCTTAGCGCTGCTGTTTTAGTTCAGGATGACGAGTACAGCATCAAAGTAGACGGGCAGAAATCTATTGCATGCTTAGTAAATGTATGGGAGGGAGACGGCGTATTTCAGGAGCTTCCGGTGGACATTCATGAGGTGTTGATTGATGAAGTTTTTCTGGATATGGATGAGGAGGACATGGAATTTTCCTTTTGCACGCTGGTGAATGTTATTGTAGAAAGGCGTTCCGCATTGAAAAAAGTAAATGAAACCCTCACGAGAAAGAAACCTGTTCATTTATATTTTACCCATAACACGATCAATGAGGAAAATATATTGAAATTGACTCAGTGTATTTTAATGACGGATGACAAACCATCTTTTGATTTTCAGGAGCAAGGCGTATTTTTCAAAGTTCAACTGGAGCATATTGATGCAGACGGGGATGAGCGGGATCTCAGCGTTTATATGAAAGATCACCGGCATCACTATTATATTTGGCTGGAGCAAGATCATTCCATCGGTTTGTTGAGGAGAACCATAGATGAAGGGTCTGAGTGGGAGGATATTACAGAAGAGTCTCAGGAACAGCTAGCGGAGATTAGCGATTGCTGGACTATGTTGTTGACCTGTATTAATATGGCTGAGCTTTATTTACGAAACATTGAGGTCCAATATGTGCAAGACATTTTGCAACACGATGTGATTCAGGAATTATATTCGGAAGAAGAGGAGGATGACGGGTTCTGGGACGGCTCAAAATATTACAGCTTCCGTAATGCGCATACGGACGAGGACGGAGACTACCTGCATGCTCGGATTGAAATCAAGACTCCAGATGAAGCGTATTATTTTTATACAGTGGATCATGGAACTTATGTTTCCCGGCATTATCAGCCGCCCAATCAATATGGCAAGCAGGACATGTCTTTTTTGGACCTTAGGCGCTGGGAGGCATCAGAGCAGTATTTTACAAGATTCAAGCAATTTATTGATCAGAAGATAGAGGCTGGTGTAAATAGTTAGGCTTGATGACGTTCTAAGAGATGAGCTTTGTCGTCAAGGAGGTCACGCATCACGCATGGCAACTGATCTTCCACCGAGGAGACCAGCATGGCTGAAACAACAAAACAGGCGAGAGGGAAGCACCAATACTTCCTCCTCGCCTATTCGTGTTCATGCATTTTGTCTAGGGTTTATCCACTTTACTCCGGTGTTCCTTGGGTTAACCCATGGATATACGTGAGCGTCGGAGAATCGACGGCCCCTTGCCCCGGATTATAGGTAAAGGAGTACTCGATGGTATCGCCGTGTTGCAGGTTATTTACAGGGTAGGTATAGTTACCGTTCCCTGCTGGGGTCATGGCTACGTTTAGCTGCCCTATTTCGATTTTCAATACCTATATCCCATCTGGTAGAATAGGGAAAACCATATTTCTCTATATTCTAGTAATTTGATTATACGCTTGGGGAGGTAGACCATGGACAAAGAACTAACCGCACAGCTGACACAGTGGCATGAAGATGATGAACACCAGAAGATTGTAGACACCCTGATGGCGATTCCTCCAGAGGACAGAGATTACGAGGTAGTCAGCAGTCTGGCAAGAGCGTATAACAATTTGGGACGTTATGAAGAAGCGCTTGGACACTTCGCGATGATTGCGGAACAGGGGCAGAATGACCATCTGTGGCATTTTCGTGTGGGATATTCCTACTATTATTTGAATCAATATGAGGAAGCGGTGAGAGTGCTGGGTATTGCCCATGACCTCGATCCGGATGATGAGAATACGGTCATGTTTCTGAAATTCAGCCAGCGCAAGCTACGCAAAGAACGGCACGCCGCAGCCAGACAGGCAATCAGAGAGCAACATAATGATTCGGGGACGACTGCAACTCCTTTTGAAGGGATGGACCTCTCCGAATTTTGGAAAGATAGCGATTATGCGCTAAAAGAATATGTTTCTGCCCCGCCTACGGATGAGCTGATTGCTTCTGTAGAAGAAGAACTGGGTTACAAGCTTCCTGCCTCTTATATCAGTCTGATGAAGCAGCACAATGGGGGAGTTCCTTATAATACTTGTTTTCCGACGGAGGATGCGACCTCATGGGCTGAGGATCATATTGCGATTACGGGCATTATGGGCATCGGACGCGAGAAAAGCTATTCACTCTGTGGCGATCTCGGCAGCCCGTTCATGATTGAGGAGTGGGGGTATCCTGACATCGGCGTAGTAATTTGTGACTGCCCTTCGGCAGGCCATGATGTCGTGATGCTGGATTACCGGAACTGTGGGAGGGACGGCGAACCTGAGGTAATTCATGTGGATCAGGAAGATAATTATGAGATTACGTTCCTGGCCCAAGACTTCGAGACATTTATACGCGGTCTGGTGAGTGATGAGGACTACGACACCTCTGAAGAAGATAAAGAGGAGGATTTGCGCAAAGTAGCCGTAGGCCAATTCTCGCCTTTGCTTGCGAAGCTGTGCAGCCATGTGTCTGAGGTAGATCAGCTTGAGCAGAAGATCCGTAGAGTCTGTATCCGAATCGTAGAAGAGAAGGGACACTTTTCCTTTCATGCGGATGAGCTTTCTACTCTGATGTACGATGTGCAGTTCTGGCTGTACACAAGCTCTTATCCAAATACGAGCCGTCAACAATATCTGGATGTATATGAGGAAATGATCGCTTTTGGCGGCGAGTTCGGTCAAGGCGGGTATGCTCCGGGCTGGATCAGCGACTGGCTGGATGGGCGAATACGGGAAGGGCTGATTGTTCAGAAAAACGGGGTGCTTTGCTTCACGGATCAAGCCCGCTCTGAGGTCATTGCACGGCTGGAAGCAGAATCCGCAGAAGAGGACGTTGCCCCTTTTATACTCGTGGATCAGCAAGGTGGAGGCATGTTTGTCATTCTAAATGTGGGTAGCTACCGATCGGAAGTGTTCGAGGCCCGGGCAGACGAAGGATTTGAAGGTAACGGGTACGATTGGGCTTCTTTGGCGGCTGTGTTTGTGAACGAATATATGCCTGAATGGGTAGATACGATTCATTTTGACCCGGAAGCGGATATGTTCTGTGCTTATTCGGAGAATAGCGAAGCTATTAAGCAGTTCGCGGTGCGGTTGAAGCAGGTCTGTGAAAATGAGACGTTGATCCGGGATCTTTTTTCCCGCGCGGAGCTCGATTGATCACAACAGTATTCAGGGGCTCGGTCACACAGAAGGTTGAGAGAATGCGTCAGGTAGGAATCCGTTTCAAGATTTGTTTTCGATGGCACCAATATATGGATGATACGGTTTTTAGCTGACCGTCAGCATCTGCTGCAAGGACGAAGGCTATAAGTCTTGGCTGATTTGCAGCAGATGCTCTTTTTTAGAAAGTTACGGGCATAGATTTGAACATGTGAAGTAGATTATTTTTGATATAATATAGTTAAAAATTTAGTTATTGTATTCTATTGATAGGGAATAATGAGAGAAAAGGAGAGATGGAAATGACGTATATCGTTGATTTTAAAGATGTGTCTACGGTCGGAGTAGAGTCTTCACCTGTAGCAGAGGCGCTTGCTGGTTTACGTGCGAATGAAGCTCGTTACTTTATGAACAAGTACAAGCATGAATTTACAGTTGTCCCAGCTAACGAAAGCCAGGAAAACCTTGATTATGTGAGCCGAATTTTAAAAGAAGAACGTAATATTGAGTTTGCGGCAAAACCTTTAGAAACGTCGCGTTTTCAAGTGGAAAATATTAAATTCACTTATGTCTTTTATGAAGATGGACTTGAGGTTAATGTCATGTATACGGTTGATGATCCTAAGAAGCGAGCCGTTGGTTTTAAGCTTTCTGAGGGGATGGAGATACCAAAGGAGTTAGAAGAGAAGTTTAAATTTGCTAGGCAAAAGTCTAAACTAGCCGGTACAATCCGTGGCTCGTATTTTGTAATCAAAGGAGAGTATTAAAGGAGTAAGAATAATACAAGCCTCTATTCCGAGTGGCGGGATAGAGGCTTTATTTATTTGCTATCTGCATAAGCCAAGTATCTTAAAATGAGGGCGTAACCAAGGGATTCACGGTAACTGTAACCATCGGACCAAGTAATTTAAAGTCCATACTTTCTTTTAATTTATCTAATCCTGCGGAAATGATTTTACAGAATTATCTCCGCAAGGCGATGTATCCCCTGCTCAATTGATGCTTCATCTACTTTTGCAAACCCCAATACCCATCCCTTTCTTTTGCTATCCAGACAATAGGGTCCAAGAGGGTAAACACGTATTCCATGTTGTAGGGCTAAATTTGTCACAGTTTCTTCGTCGTATGATTCCTCAGCCTCAAGTAACATATGCAATCCTGTTTCTACTCCACTGAGTGTAAAACGCTCCCCTAAACCACTAGCCATAATAGCTTTTGTCATGATTTCGTGTCTTCTTCGATATACATTTCTGACTCTTCTCATATGCCGCATAAAATGACCATTTTTAATGAAATGGGTTAGTGTTAGCTGATCCATAATCGGAAGATGACGGTAAGTCAGCTCCTGTACCTTCGCTAGTTGAGCAATTGCCTCGGATGGACCTATAATAGCCGAAATACGAATGCCAGGAGCAATCATTTTAGAAAAACTCATGAGATACAAAGTATTATTGGATGCCTGACTAAACAACGTTGGCAGCGGCTCCCCACGATACCGGAATTCACTATCATAATCGTCTTCAATGATCCAAAACCGTTCTTGAACCGCTTTATGTAGCAATTGTTGCCGACGGGTCTCCGACATAACGACCCCTACTGCGCACTGGTGAGAAGGGGTGGCAAAGATCAGTTTGGATTGAGGGTGAATATGCTCCACCACTAGACCATACTCATCAACGGGAATAGGTACCACATTCATTCGTCGATATTTCATCGCCATCCAAGCAGCTGGGAAACCTGGATCTTCTACTGAAACTGTGTCCCCATCAGCTAAAAGCGACTGTGCGATTAAATCGATACTATGCTGAGCTCCTGAGGTCAACAGAATCTGATTAGTTTGGATATGTATGCCCCGTTCAAGGGATAAATAACGCTGTATTTGCTCACGTAATGGTGTGTAACCGTAGCAATTACCGTAAGCCCAGCTTGATAAATCCATTTCAGCAGATGCGTGGAGCAGCGATTGCCGCCAGCTTTTTTGAAATTGTTCATCCAAATAGGGTTCATGAGGACTGAAATCAATATCCACTTCTAGCTGTTCTTTACCTCTGAACCAGTCATGTAAATGATCAACAGCTGAGTCTAACAAGGAGAGTGAAGGAGGTGTGGGACCCTCTGTTTCTATTTCCTTCGTTGACACATTGAATTGCTTCCATTTACTAACTCGCGTTCCTCCTCGGCGAGAGGTAACAGTATAACCTCGACTTAACAATTCCTCATAGACGATCTGTATAGTTGAACGTGAGACACCTACGATGTGAGCAAGTTCGCGGGTAGGTATTAGTAATTCTCCTGGCGCCCAAACTCCGCTAGTAATATTATGAATCGCTTGATCAAGCAATTGCTGCCAGATCGGTCTCTTATCATTACGAATTACTTTCATCATCGTACACACCTCCAAATAGACGTCCAATCATAATAATATTAATTATGGATTGCTCTAAACGGTGATTTTTGGATATTTTAATGCAATCCATTCATTGATATACTACCGTAACAACGCTGGTATTCGCAATTTGGTCGTTGCCGCACGCTAGAGTTAAAGGAGAGATATCGATATGAATTCGGTTCGTTACAAGAGCAGGGAATGCCTGGATCAAGAGAAGATTGAAGGGTTCCTTCAGCAAGCGAGATTGGGTTATCTTGGGTTGGCTGATGGCAAACTCCCCTATGTTGTGCCACTTAATTATGTATGGACAGAAGGGAAACTCTATTTTCACGGGGCTGGAGACGGAAGGCGTAATCAGGTGATGAGTGTTAATTCAGAGGTGTGTTTTACGGTATGTGAGGAATACGGAACCATTACGGATCCGGTACCTGCGAAAACGGATACAGCTTATATGAGCGTAATGATATTCGGACAAGCAGAACCGATCACGGATTTGGATGAAGCCACTCATGTACTTCAGGAAATGATGAATAAGTATGTACCAGGTTACTATAATCGCCCCCTGTCCAAGCAGCATGTGGAGAAGTATAGATCAGCTGTATTCGGCGGTCCGGTTCAAGTTTATCGGGTAATTCCAAGCCATATGACGGCAAAAGAGAGTCCTATTGAAGCGGAAAAAATGTATAAAAAGGACATGGATACTGAACGCCAAGTTTAACCACAAGATATTCCCAACGAGTATCAATAGCTCAATAAACACGATAAGGCAGCCGATCAGTCAACGTGATCGACTGCCTTTATTCAGCTAATTGGGCAGATTACTTGAACACTATTACAATAAAATTGTTCAAATGATGAAATAATCTGTTATTAAAAGCGCTATTATTTACCATTTGTTATTTACTTTGAAATAAGATATTATGAAGTTAACTTCACATGAAGTAAACTTCATATGAAACGAACTTCACTTCAGAAGAATAAGTTAGTTAGGAGAATTACATTTGAAAAAACTATTCTTACAGCGACTTTTATTATCAATCTTGTTAATGGTATTGGGATTTATTCAATTATATCTCGATACATCGGAAGGATTTAATTATGGTTATGTCATGTTATTCATAGGTGGAATAATTTTGTTGATTTCAATAATTTCTTACCTTAAATCCCGCAATAACAAAATATTAGAAAGGAACATGTCAAAGGAATATGATGAAAGAGATATTTTAATTGATGGAAAAGTTTCTCACTTTTCAATGCGTTTTTTGATGTATGTAATTATAATTATTATGTTTTTAACTAATTTTGTAGTAATTCCTACAAATACTGCATTATTAATTGTTTTAATATCTTTAATCATTAGTGAATTTGGTTCTAGAAAATATTATAATCATGTCCTTTAATCAAGGAGATATTTAATGAAAAATAGAGTGAAAGAATTACGACTAGAACAAGGAATAACTCAACAAGAACTAGCTGATAAAGTAAGTGTATCTTCTAGAACAATCATCTCATTAGAAAAAGAAAAGTATAATCCATCTGTGCTACTTGCGTATAAAATAGCTTCAGTTTTTAATTTATCAATTGAAGAAACGTTTATTTTTGATGAAGATGACAAATAATATTTTTCATAAATATGCACATATGAAACAAACAATGGAGGAATATAATTGCTTAGTATATTATTTATTTTTGGGGTAGTTTTGATAGTTTGGGGTCTTTATCTTATGAGAAAAGAAGAGGGTTTATTTGGGAAGAATAGAAAAAGTAAAAACATATTTAATTTCATACTAATGGGACAAGCTTCAGGATTAGGACAATTTATAAGTGGGATTTTGTGTATTATAGTAGGGATTATCGCAATTATTATGAAGTAGTCATAAATATGAAGTTCTATTTTTTTAGTATGTGTTAGCGGCGGATCCTCCTTTAGAGATCCGCCGCTTATTCAGTTTAAAGGGGCTACTCATGATTTCAATAAATTCCTCAATTCCTATTTCTGTCCCGTCCCTTTTTCTTGAACGTGAGCAATGCTAATCTCCACAAAGTTCAGCACTTCGTCGGATACGGGATATAGTCCTGACTCTAATGTAGGGAGCTTCCTCACTTCCCAAAACTTCTCCATCAATTTCTCGTCTCCATTAAAGGTTTCGTGTGATAGCTTCATTAACTCGCAGGCAATGTTATAACCTTCATCAGATTCAGGTGGAACAGATTGCTGTATGCACCATTCAATCCGGCGCAGCAAAGAGGCATATTGCTGAGTGGTCTGGTCATTACTGTTGAGATTGGGGAGTGCATTCTGTAGAAATGCACTTTCGTCATCGTTGAAATAATCGATCCACTGTTTAGAAATGGGTTGTACGTTATGGACCAGATGAGAAACCCGATCCCAGGAGAGTGTACCTTCTAGATCAATCATGTTGATCAAAGACGTAGTATTTGCAATACTGCCCTGAAGAGAAGTAAGCTGCTCCTGAAGATGATTATGATGTGCGATTAGAATATGACGAAAAGATAGCTTGTCCATTACATTTTGAATGTCTTCAAGCGGTAGTGATAGTGATTTAAGCAACGTTATCTTTTCGAGAGTGAATAAATCTTCCTCTGAATAATAACGGCGGCCGTTATCTTCCTTATAACTCGGTGTAAGAAGACCGATCTGATCATAATAACGTAGGGTTCGAACGGAAATATTCCGCTGTTTGGATACTTGTCCTGTTGTCCATCTATTCATGTTTCTTCTTTCCTCTCGAAAATAATGCTTGCAGGTGACGTAACGTCACCTAATATCATTAAATTATATCACAGAGGATTGAGGGATTAAGGATGACCAGTACGGAAATGTGGAAGAAGATGGATCAGTGGACATGGCGTGAGTTTATTGCTTTACTTGCGCTTGAATTTGTATTCGTTATATTCGTTATCAAGTATGCGGTACAGTCAATGTATGAGCAATGGTTGGGGAATACTCTTTACTCAGGGACTCTTACAGGGCTTACCATCGCGATTGTACTTTTGGTAGGATTATATTTCATTGCTTTACGACCGAAGAAAATGTCCTGGACAGAGGTAGGAGTAAAGGGGTTTCCTGCGAAAGATTGGTGGAGGATTGCCCTGTGGACACTCATTCTCATCGTATTTAGTGTGGCCACTCTCTATCTCACGAGTTTTCTTGGGAATACGGTGGACAACAGCAAAACAGAGAGTCTGAAGCAAAATGTCACTCTATTTACTATAATTATTGGTATCGTGTCGGCAGGGATCGTGTCACCCTTTTATGAGGAGATATTTTACCGTGGATTTATATATCGTTGGCTACGGGCTCGTGTTAGTATGAGATGGGCGATTGTGATTAGTTCGCTAATCTTTACTTTTGCACATTTTCCCACTATGAATGCCATGCCCGTGAATTTTATTAGTGGAGTTGTGCTTGCATGGACCTATGAACGTACGGGATCGGTCGTGCCTGGTATGATTGTTCACGGTGTGTTTAATACGATTGCCGTATTGTTAACAGCGATGAGTTAGAATGATGATTATATTATGTATACACGATGAGCGCTGATGACAGGACACGATAGTTGAGTAATTATAAATAACTTAAGGATATGCCGGTTTCGCTAGAATCTTCATCAAAAAAAAGCCTTTTGGAATAAAATCCAAAGGCTTTTTGTATGCTTATTTTTTTCAAGACCTTATTCAACATCATAATTGATCAGAAAGAAAAAGTCTATACTTTGGGCTGGATTTTATTTACTATTGTGAAGCCGGCAAAACTTAATAAATGGAGTGTTGTTAATGGACGTTACCTATCATCTCGATCAGGCCGACTTACAGGATTATATTGGACGGATTTTTGGCACCAGTTATTTAGTTACTCGTGTTTCACGAATGCATGGTGGGGCACAAAAGGTGGTCTACAAGATTGAGTGCAGTAATGGATTTTCCTGCGTTTTGTATGTGTGGGATCTTTCCATGAATTATTTTGAAGAAGAAAAAGCGAATGAAGATATAAATGAACAGTCCTATGGAAGTGATTTGTTTGAAATAAACAATAAGTATTTAACACAGCATGGAATTCAGACCCCAGCACTTTATGATCTGAATAAGGAAAGAGACCGTTACCCATTTGATTATGCGCTTGTTGAATATATAGATGGACGTAAGGCAGAAAGCTTTTTCCAACATTCCGAATTAGCTGTTCAAGATAAAGTGTTTCAGCAGTTGGGGGATATGCTTACTACTATGCATACCACCGAAAGGCAGTTTTTTGGGAAAGCCAATGCTAACGAGATCAGTACAGAACAATGTCATTCATTACAAATGGAAAATGCGAAAGTACAGCTAGCTTACGCCTCTCAGCATATGGAGAAGATCGGGTCTAATCAAAGTAAACTGCTCGATAAGTTGTATGAGCTTGAATCAAGAATTAAGCCTAGAAAGCAGTATGGATTTATTCATGGGGAACTGGGTCCTGACCATGTATTGGTTAATGATAAGCTGGAGCCCTTTCTGATCGATATCGAAGGAGCAGCGTTCTTTGATATTGAGCATGAGCATAGTTTTTTGGAGATGCGTTTTGGAGATTTCTATCGGTATCTTAAGAACGATAAGCTTGATCCGGATAGGCTGTTATTTTATCAATTGCATCACCATATATCACTAACTTCAGCGGGTTTAAAGCTACAGCATAGAGGATTTCCCGATCAACAATTCGCAAAAGGTCTAGCTGAATATCAATCAGAACGTGCGCTTAGGTTTATCGAAAAATGAAGAAATGGAAATGAAGCAAGAAGCGGCGCGACATCTCTTGTCAAATATCGTGGGGAGCTGAATATTCGAGTTAATACACGGTAACGTTTCAACGAAGGGGGAGTCAACCTAACCTAGGGAGACTCCCTCTCTCTTGTGCGTTCTAGGGACAAGCCTGACGGTAGTCAAGAGGTGTATACGAAAGTAAAGACTAGTATATAGATGGGGGTCCTTTCCTTTCCTATACTAGAACTAGGAAGAGAAGCAGCATGAAGTAGATGCACGACCTATTTTGAGACAATGTGGAGGGGTAATATGAAGAAAAAAAGTAGAATACTTCTGATCGTCGCATTGATCCTAAGTTTAACTATCACGGCATGCGGCAAAACCACAAATGAAGGGGAGAAGCAGCCTGAGAAGCAGCCTGAGACACCTGTGGAACAAAAAAATGAAGTGATTGAAGTTTCAACAGTTTCGGCAAGCGATCAGTATCTCAAATTCGATGAGGGCGAAAGCTTTGAGAAGAACTCGGTCTATGATGCGTATGAGAAAGATATCGGTGTGAAGCTCACGAATAAATGGGTGTCCGCCGATGACGTTCAATTCAAGGAAAAAGTGAAGATGTCCATCGCCTCCAATGATCTTCCGGACTTCATGAAGGTTAATGCTACACAGCTGAAAGAGCTGACCGAAGCGGATATGATTATGGATATCACGGACGTATATGACAAGAATGCGACGGATGAGACTAAGAAATTCTTGTCGATGGATGGCGGAATGCAACTGAAGACCGCCACTTTCGACGGTAAACTCATGGGGATTCCAAGTTCTTATAATCCGTACCAGTATCAGTTCCTCTATGTACGCACGGACTGGCTGAAGAAATTGAACCTGCCGGAACCAAAGACGATGGCGGATCTCTTGACGATCGCCGAAGCGTTCAAAACAAAAGATCCAGGCGGCACTGGGAAACCGTATGGAATTGTAATTAGCAAAGATCCATTTAACAACCAGTCCACAGCTGTTACAGGACTAATAGCATTCTTGAATAGTTACCATGCTTATGAAAATCTTTGGATGGAAGACGGAAATGGCAATTTGGTCAACAGTGACATTCAGCCTCAAGTGAAAGACGCACTTAAGGCGCTGCAGGAAATGTTCAAGAAAGGATTAATTGATCCTGAGTTCGTCGTTAAAGATGTGGAGAAAGCAGCAGAGCTCCTCTATAACAATAACGCAGGTATCGTATACGGCCAGTCTTGGGTACCGGCTCAGCTCGCTAAAGGCGCAGTAAAGGATGGTAAAGTCGTACAAGAGTGGGGCGTATTCCCGATTCCATCGGTGGATAGCGAACCTGCACTATCGCAGATAGGTTTGGGTGTTGACGAATATTATGTTATCTCCAAGCAAGCGAAGCATCCGGAAGGCGTTATTAAATTGCTGAACCATTGGATTGTCGTGGATAATCATCCGACGCCAGAACAGAAAGTATATGAGTATGGTAAAGACCTGAAGGAGAAAGGCAACAACTACTGGCTTCTAAGCCCGCTTCGTGTTGGTAAACAAAAGGATAATAACGGTGAAATATTGCCAAAAGCGATCGAGAACAAAGACGAGAGCATTTTGGAGACGAAAGATCAAAAAACTCGTTACGAGCGTGCCATGAAGTATGTTGACGGTACCGATATCAACATGTGGTGGGAATATCTGATCTCAGGTCCAAAAGGTGCATATTCACTTGTTCCTGAAATTCAGAACAATAAACAGTACCTACAAAACAAATTCTACGGCGCACCGACTCCAACCATGGCAGATCGACAAGAAATCCTGAAGAAGAAGCGGGATGAAGTATACTTCAAGATTATGATGAATCAAGTATCCGTGGATGAATTCGATAAATTCGTAGAAGAGTGGAAAAAGCTTGGCGGCGACGAAATGACCAAAGAAGTCAATGAATGGTACGCGACTCACAAACAATGATAGCAGGAGAATCGAGGGGTTGAACACAAACAACCTCTCTTTTCTTTAACCTAGTTCTTCATTTTTAGTCCTATAGCGAGGTGGATGGCATGAATGTATTAACGCGTATGTGGAAGAGGGAGTGGCCGCTTCACTTGATGTTGGTTCCTGGGATCGTATTGGTCCTCATCTTCAGTTATATCCCGATGGCCGGCATTATGATGGCCTTTCAGAAATACGTACCGAATAAAGGGTTGTTCGGCTCACCATTTATTGGTCTTAAAAACCTTCAGTTACTGATGGATTACCCCGATATCGGCCGGATATTCTTCAATACAGTATACATTGCGGTGATGAAAATTGTAGCAGGTATGATCGTTCCGGTCACCATAGCGATACTTCTGAATGAGCTGCGGAAAGAATGGGTCAAACGGACCTTCCAGACGCTCGTGTACTTGCCGCATTTTCTATCATGGGTCTTGTTAAGCGGTATTCTAATCGATGTATTGTCTCCATCTTCCGGTATTCTCAATCAAGTGCTTGGCTTGTTTGGTATAGACCCTGTTTTTTTCCTGGGAGACAACAAATGGTTCCCTTATGTGATGGTCATATCGGATGTATGGAAAGAGTTCGGATTTGGTACGATTGTCTATCTGGCTGCGCTTACCAGTATTAATCCGTCACTGTACGAGGCAGCGGAGATCGACGGCGCAGGACGCTTTAAGCAGACGTTACATGTGACGCTGCCGGGGATGCTTCCTATTATCGTTCTCATGTTTACGCTTAGTATCGGGAATGTACTGAATGCGGGATTTGATCAAATCTTCAACCTATATAGTCCTCCGGTCTATGAAAGCGCGGATATTATCGATACCTTCGTATATCGTATGGGGATTGAGCAAGCACAGTTCGGTTTCGCTACGGCCGTAGGACTGCTGAAATCGGTCATCTCTTTCATATTCGTATCTATGTCCTATATCTTAGCCTATCGTGTAGCGAATTACCGCATTTTCTAATGCAATCGGCGGTAATTCAGAAGGGAGACACATCGTGCGTACTAACAGATCATTCGGAAGAAAATTGTTTTTGATATGTAATTTTATTTTTCTGGCATCCGTATCTTTGTTATGCCTCATGCCTATTATTCATATTTTGGCGCTCTCGTTCAGCTCCGGGCAGGCAGCATCCGCCGGAAAAGTCATCCTGTGGCCTGTTGAATTCACAACGGCTGCTTATGCTAACGTATTTGGAAAACCTGAATATTTACGCGCATTCTGGGTATCGATTCAGCGGGTCCTTATGGGAACGACAATCAGCATGTTCCTGACGATTATCACGGCCTATCCATTATCCAAAGATTCTCGCCAATTTCGGCTGCGGACCTTCTATTCATGGTTTTTCGTATTCACGATTTTATTCAGTGGCGGGCTTATTCCAAACTATTTAACCGTGAAGAACCTTGGGATGCTCGATACAATCTGGGCTTTGGTGCTGCCGGGAGCGGTCACGGTGTTCAACGTTATTCTGCTGCTGAATTTCTACCGCAGTCTGCCCAAAGAACTTGAGGAATCTTCGCTGCTCGATGGGGCGGGTCAATTTACTACCTTATGGAAAATATATGTGCCGCTATCGTTGCCGGCATTGGCAACGACAGGTCTTTTCACTATGGTGGGGCATTGGAATAGCTGGTTTGATGGTATGATTTACATGAATCATCCCGAGAATTATCCGCTGCAGACCTTCCTGCAGACGATCATTATCAAAATGGATTTCCGCTTTATTAAACCTGAGAGGGCAGAATTAATGATCAAATTGTCCGATCGTACGAGCAGGGCAGCTCAAATATTCGTAGCAGCATTTCCGATTCTTATCGTGTATCCGTTCTTGCAGAGGTTCTTCATTAAAGGAATTGTGATGGGGAGTGTCAAAGAATAAAATAGGGCACTCAAACTATGACATTGCATTGCAGGAGAACAAACGATGAAAATCCGATTCTTGATTAAAGATTCCTCTATATTCCAGAAAATAATGGCTGCCTTTCTGGCAGCCTTGTTTCCGCTCATGGCGATTACCTGGTTGATTAATGAGAAGGGTTCGGACAATATTCGGAGTGAAATTTCCGAGTCTATTCTAAATACGACTCGCTTCTATCTGGATTCACTCGACAAGGAAGCAGACCGGATCAGCCGTTATTTGCCGAACTATGTGATGGACAAAGACTTGATGGAAATTGCAACTACAGGCAATTACATGAGTTATTACGATCGTGCGCAAAAAATATTAGATATCCAAAGACGGCTTGAATTGATGAAGAACTCAAGTCCATTTATTCAAGAAGCAAGGGCGTATATCCCTCTTATCGACCGAACGATTCTTAGCAATAAATTTGAAACTTCGATGAATAAGCAGGAATATGCTTCTATGCAGCAAAACAAGAGATTATACGAAGAACCTTTCATTTACTGGAACGATCGATTATTTATTTCCATGCAATACCCCATTAATACCGTTAAAAATCCGATTTATATCGTAGCGGTTGAATTATCGACTATCAAAATCAGAGAAACGTTATCTCAAATCGGCAGCTCGCGTGGTGGACAGAGCGTATTGCTCAATCTGGAACGTGGTTGGGAGATCGAGAGTGACATGGATCCGGAACTGCTGGAACAAATGAAATCCTTCGCTGCGGATAAGCGGGAATTGCAAAAAGACGAAGGATACGAAACGATTATGTATAATGGTAAGCGGTTTCTTACGGTATATAAATACTCCAGTCTCTGGAATTCCTATTCGATTATGTGCATTCCCGAAGAGACGATTTTGGGTTCTCTTGAGATCTATCGAACATTGTTCTGGTGGGCTTGCGCGCTAGCTGTGGGTATTGTCGTTTTCTTCTCCTACTTTCTATTACGATTTATCTATCGGCCATTAATGAAACTTGTGCATTCCTTTCGGCGCGTTCAGCAGAATAGGCTGGAACCGATCGTGATCGATCGTGGAGCCGATGAGTTCGGGTATTTGTACCAAGCTTTTAATAATACGATCCGATCCTTGAAAACACTAATCGAGGAAAATTACGAGCAGCAAATCAGGAACCAGCGTTCCGAACTGAAACGATTGCAATCGCAAATTAATCCTCATTTTTTATATAACTGTTTTTTTGTATTGTGCCGGTTAATTAAATCCGAGAATCAGAAGGAAAAAGCTTATCAATTCTGCCTGTACATCGGACAATATTTTCAGTTCATTACTCGTGATGACGAGGATGATATTCCGCTGGGGCTGGAGGTCAATCATTCTCGCACGTATGTAGACATGCAAACCATATGTTACGGAGACCGTATTCAAGTCAAGTTCGAAGGTGATGTTCCCGATCTCTTCGTGCCGAGGCTGATTCTGCAGCCGATCATCGAAAATGCTTATAAGCATGCCTTGGGCAATATGATTCAGCAGGGTGAGCTATGGGTTCATTGTGAGCGGGTGGGTGATGTATTCTCCATCTATGTCGAAGATAATGGCAGAAGCATCTCCGATGCGGAGATCGAACAGCTTCAGAAGCGACTGCGTCAATCCACCACTCGGATGGAGGAAACAACCGGAATCATAAATGTGCATCGCAGAATACAACTGCGGTACGGTGAGGAATATGGCATTACAGTGTCACGTTCTGCTCTTGGTGGACTTCAAGTAAGAATCAATCTGAGCGCGAACTAGAGGAGGAATCAGCATGTACCGACTGCTAATCGTCGATGACCTTCCCATTATTGTCGATGGTCTTCTGGAGCTATTCAATGAGACCGATCATTTACAACTCGAGGTTATGAAGGCATATTCAGGTGAAGAAGCACTGGAGGTACTGTCTCATCATCGTATTGATATCGTGATTTCCGACATTAAGATGCCTGGACTGGAAGGGATTGAGCTGCTTCGGGAAATCAAATCCCAGTGGCCGGCCTGCAAAGTTATTTTCTTAACAGGATACAATGATTTTCATTATGCAAGGAGCGCAATTACGTACGGTGGGTTCGATTATATTCTGAAGGTCGAAAGTGATGAGAAAATTATTCAGTCCGTAGAACGGGCGATTGAGAAAATTGAAGAAGAAAATAACCAAGAACAGATGATCGCTAGAGCGCAATCCAAAATGAGACTGGCATTGCCCTCCCTGCAAAAAGAGTATGTGTGGGAGCTCTTTCAAGGCAAGCATGTATCGGATAGCCAATTAAAGCAGGCGTTCAAAGAAATCGATATCCCGCTTGATGCGACATTGCCGGTTTACTTGCTCATAGGCAGGGTAGACGCATGGAAAGAAATGTTCACGACGCCGGATAAAGCGTTATTGACTTACGCCGTACAGAACATTTGCGATGAGTATTTGTCCACGCAGGTCAGATGCTATTCCGTTGTATTCGAGTTATCCAAAATCGTCTGGATGATTCAACCGAAAATCCCGGATGGATCGTCTATCGAATACGGGGATCAGGATTGGATCAGAGCTCATCGGTATACGAGCGGTATTCTGGAGACTGTGCAGGGAAATTGCAAGAGATTGCTGAGTTTATCGGTTTCTTTCCTTCTTGGAAGTGAAGCAACGACATGGGATAACATATCTGATCGGTTTCACTCGATCAAATACGGCCTGGTACAAGGACATGGATTATTTAATGAGGTCATATTGACCGATAAAGACATTCAAAGAGAAGTGAACGGTGATCTGAGTGGGAACTACCACGATGCCTTCTATCACGCCCGTGTTCAATTGCTGATGTCTTGTCTCGAGAATAATCATCGGGAGCAATTCAACAAGCTGTATGCCGAACTAACGTCCATTTGGAATGATGAGGAGTCGCCGAATGAGCGGAAGATCGAACTGTATCATTCGCTTTCAGCTATTTTTCTGTTCTATATCCATAAGAATCGGGAAATTCGGGATTACATCAATACGCTGATGGATCTGGATAAGTTATATCGCTATGGTGATTCCGCATCATGGTCGGAGCTGATTCAATACTTCTCGCAAATGGCGGATTGCTTCTTCGAATGGAATGCGCTGCGGGGTACGCAATTGCCGACAGAGGTCGTGAATAAAGTACATCGATATATTGAAGAACATATTTCCACTGATATCTCCTTAAATGCGCTGGCCGATTACGTGAGCTTGAATCCATCTTATTTGTCCCGACTTTATAAGCAAATCACTGGAATGGGGTTATCTAAATATGTGAACGACTATCGTAACCTGATCGCCAAAGATATGCTGCTCAACACATCGATGAAAGTGAATGAAATTGCTGCTGCCCTGGGGTACAACTCAGCGCTTGCGTTTATTCGCTTCTTCAAGAAGCAGAACGAAACGACGCCGCAAGATTTCCGTATGGCAAGGATCCATATACAGAATCAAGGTCAATAAATGTATATGAAATGTCAGTAACGATCTCTTTTGCCTCCGTTCCTACCGCCTTACAATGGAAGTACACTAGGTGCGCAAGAGGAGGAGTAGTCTTGAGAACATTAACAGCTGTATTACTTGGCGCTGGCAGTCGAGGAAGATATATTTATGGGCCCTACGCGGAGAAGTTCCCGAATGAATTAAAGATTGTTGCCGTAGCTGAGCCGGATGATGAACGTAGAAATCGATTTGCAGAGATTCATAGAATTGCCCCAGAACATGTCTACGATTCTTGGGAGAAAGTATTCGATCAGGGTCAAATTGCGGACGTGATGATAATTGCTACGCTCGATCGGATGCATTATATACCAGCGATGAAAGCGATGGAGCTAGGCTATCATGTCATGTTAGAGAAGCCGATGTCTCCTTCCATGGAAGAATGCATCGAATTGGAGCAAGCTTCGCTTCGGTATAAGCGATTGCTCGTCGTAACCCATGTCCTGCGATATTCCCCGTTCTGGTCTGGGATCAAAAAATGCATCGAAGACGGTGAACTCGGAACGATAGGTACGATTCAATTAACCGAAAATGTGGGCTACATGCATATGACACACAGTTATGTCCGCGGGAATTGGCGCAATTCGGAGGAGACGAGTCCCATGATCCTGGCCAAATCATGCCATGATCTGGATCTCATCTCATGGCTTATGAATCAACCGTGTACAAGCGTGAGCTCGTACGGATCATTACTGCATTTCAGGGCGGAGAACGCTCCGGAAGGCTCCGCGGATCGCTGTATCAACGGCTGTGAGGTTGAAAAGGAATGCGCCTTCTCGGCGATGAAAATATATATTCAGCCCCCGGAACACCCTTGGGCACGCTATATGACGAATGATTTGTCGCAAGAGGGGATCTTGAAGGCGCTGAAGGAAGGACCGTGGGGTCGCTGCGTGTATCGCTGCGATAATAATGTCGTGGATCACCAGGTAGTCAACATGGAGTTCGAGAACGGAGCGAATGCATCGTTCATCATGTCAGGGCTGACACAGAGCGGCACGCGCCGGGTTCAAATTATGGGAACACAAGGCGAGATCATCGGGGATATGGACAAAGGATCTTTCACGCTGTACCGCTATGTATCGGGCGAGAAGGTTGAGATTGGCTGCAATGTGGAAGGCGATGGTCATGGAGGCGGCGATGACCGTATGGTAAGCTCATTCCTGCGGAATGTGCGTCAATTCGACAGCAATCCATCGCAAGGTTTGACCTCGGCGACGGCATCCCTGCAGAGTCATTTGATCGCATTCGCGTCGGAACATTCGAGATTGAACGCAGGTCAGGCGGTCAAGCTTTCGGACTTGCAGAAGAAAGGACAAATGTCTGTATAAGATCAAATGATACTAGGAAGCCTCTTTCGAAGTGATGGGATGCCGTCATGGAGAGGGAGGTTTTTTAGTATGTATTTGATTCAAGTAATTGAGTCAATATGGGGAAGGTTTTTCGTTACATAATCTCAAGGCATAATAAAAGACCGCTCTACTGGAATGACTTCCGGATCTGCGGCCTTAGGACAAGATTCTATTATAGGGTCAATCTGTATCTAAAGGTGGTGAAATTAATGGAATTTAACAGTCTTGATACGAGCTTCTTCTTCATAGGTGAGTGGTTTTGGGGATCTTGGAGTGTGCAAGTGGCGTTGCACAGAATATTCCATTTTTTGATAATCCTCATTACCTGAATTCATCGTTGGATTCCAATTTTCCGTTACCCAATTTTTAAGTTCTTTAAGACCTGCTAGCATTTCCTCCAGCCTCCTTTGGCGAAGAAACAATATATTTTGTATTGTTCTGGTTACGCTTTCATTATATCATAGAAATTAGTTTTTTAAAGCTGTGTCCACGTGAAAAACACAGTTTTTAAGTGAACATTGTGTGTTAATTAGGGTTTGTGCTTCCTATGGAGAAAAGTGTCTCCTTGTAGGAGACACTTATATTAGATTTAAAAGGATAATCTATTGCCCTTGAGAGCCGCAAAGGATTTCTAGTAATTACCAATACGGCAGATGACTTTAAGGTCGTAGATAGTGTTACTCTGATAATAACTAGAGCTGCATATATCGTCCGATATTCTATTTTTAATTGGAAAATAAGGTCTTATTTTATGGGCATTTACTTAAATGAAACTATTTTTCTAGTATGATCGTTCTTCTGGTGGAAATAAATTTTATTTTTAAAAAAATAGAGAAAATAATTTACAGAACTAAATTTAAGTGATATCTTGAATATGTAGAAAAGAAACCGTTCACATCTTAAGGGGGATTATCAATGACACTCAACAAGTTCCACGGAATTATACCTGCCTTCTATGCTTGCTATGACGATCAAGGAAATATTTCCGAATCCCGGACACATGCCTTATGTGATTACTTATTTGAAAAAGGAGTTCAAGGTGTTTATGTGGGAGGTAGTTCTGGAGAATGTATCTACCAGAGTCTGGACGAACGCAAAGCGGTACTTAGCTATGTAGCTAGTAACCTGAAAGGTAAAATGACACTGATTGCTCATGTAGGAGCCCCTTCTACTAGAGATAGTATCGAATTAGCAAAACATGCGGCGAGCTTAGGATATGATGCACTATCCGCAATCCCACCTATATATTTCAAATTACCTGATAGTGCAGTAACTAAATACTGGAGCGATATTATGGAGGCAACTCCTCTACCGTTCATTATCTACAACATTCTTCAGACTACGGGATATACACTAACTCCAGCTTTATTCGAGAAACTGCTTACTAATAAAAAAGTTATCGGCGTTAAGAATTCTTCTATGCCACCTATGGATATTGAACGCTTCAAAAGAGTGGGTGGAAAAGATGTAGTGGTCTTTAATGGAACGGATGAACAGTATGTTGCGGGAAGAATCATGGGAGCCGATGCTGGCATTGGTGGTACTTATGCAGTTATGCCGGAGCTGTTCTTGCAAGCTAATACATTTGTACTTGCCGGCAAGTTTGAGGAAGCAGGACAACTTCAAAGTGAGATCAACGATATCATCATCGCGCTTTGTTCCCTCAAGGGTTCTATGTATGCGGAAATTAAAGAGGTTCTGAGATTAAGAGGCGTAAACATTGGTAGTGTAAGAGCACCGCTTGAAGGGGTAGCCGCTGAAGATGCTGGTCCAATCGCAGATATTATGAAATTGATTGATCAAGCGATCGAAAAATATTGTGGTTAATGCAATGAAGAGAACCATCGTATGCTTTGGTGATTCCAATACTTGGGGCTACGACGCAGAGACGGATCAAAGGTTTAATGATGAAATACGTTGGACCGGGCTTCTGCATGCAGAACTGGGCGACGCTTATCGTGTCATAGAAGAAGGGCTTCCTGGTAGAACTAGTGTTAGTGACGATCCGCTATTTGAAGGGTTAGCCGGAATATCTTATCTCTATCCATGCCTCATGTCACATGCACCACTTGATTTGGTAGTGATCATGCTTGGGACGAATGATACGAAAGAAATATTTGCACTAACTTCTTATAACATCGCACAAGGTATTGTTAGGCTCGCTCATAAATCTAGAGGGAGCGGGGCAGGTCCAGCCGGAAAAGCTCCAGAAGTGCTTGTATTGGTTATTCACTAGTTCGCTTAAGAACAGTTCAGATGTTGTGAAGATGCCTCCAGACTGGTGGCCTAAATCGATCACATTCTCCAACTATGTGGATGTGTTTCAGAACCAACCAGCTTTAAGATGGACGTTTAATAGTATTTATGTCTCAGGCGTATCTACGATTATCGTTATTATTGTAGGCGCTATGGCTGCCTATGCATTCTCAAAGATCAATTTTAAAGGTAAAGATATCATCTTCATTATTTTCATATCGAGCTTGATGATTCCTAAGGAAATTATGATCGTGCCTTTATTCCGGATTACACAGCAATTTGGAATGGTGAATTCGTATAACGGTATGATTTGGCCGAACGTTGCGGGTGCATTTGGAGTGTTCCTATTAAAAGGATTCTTCGATTTAACCCCTAACGCTTTGAGAGAAGCCGGGAGAATAGATGGTGCAAATGAATGGAGAATCTTTACTCGCATCATGGTGCCTATTATTAAACCTGGTATTGGAGCCTTATTTATTCTGAATTTCGTGCAAGTCTGGAATGATTATTTGTGGCAGCTGGTTATAGGCCAAGAGAACAAAATGAAAACATTAATGGATGGTACTGCAACCTTAATGCAGGATCTGAATCCTAATTTCGCATATAAAATGGCCGGAGCCACCATTGCTGCAATTCCGATGTTGCTAGTGTTCATGTTATTCCAACGTTTCTTCACCAATGGAATTACAGCAGGAGCAGTCAAAGAATAAATAAAAATGTGGAGTGGGTTACTGATGAATACTGAAAATAATGTACTTAAAAAGATAAAACATAAACTAGTCGTCTCCAGTCAAGCCTTACCCGAAGAACCGCTGCATAGTCCGTTTATAATGGGAAGAATGGCTTATGCAGCATACTTGGGCGGTGCTTCAGGCATTCGGGCAAATAGCGTAGCGGATATTCAAGAAATTAAGAAAACAGTGGATCTACCTATCATTGGGATCATCAAAAGGGTATATGATGGTTCTGAAGTGTTCATTACACCAACCCTGAAGGAAGTAGATGAGCTTTACCGCGAAGGGGTAGATATCATTGCTATGGATGCGACAGACCGGACTCGTCCGGATGGATCAACCATCTCAGAACTATTTCCTCACATAAGAGAGACCTATAAAGATCAACTGTTTATGGCAGATTGCTCTACATTTGAAGAAGCTGCTAAAGCCGTTGAGCTGGGGTTTGATCTTGTGGGAACTACCTTAAGCGGATATACAGAATACACCAAAGAGCGGTCACTTCCAGATTTCGAGCTAGTTAAACAAATCGTAAGTAAATTCTCTGTGCCTGTGATAGCTGAAGGCGGTGTTTCCACTCCTGAAGAACTGAAGACAATGTTCGATCTAGGTGTTTATTCAGCAGTTGTCGGCTCAGCGATTACAAGACCAATGGAGATTACCAAAAGGTTTGTAAACGCTATTCAGTAGATTGCCGGAGAGGGTAGATAAGGATGAGAATTCTCGCTGTAGATATTGGCGGTACCAATACCAAGATGTGTATATGCGATAAACTTGGGAATGTTCATAACTTTAAGGAGTATGCAACTGAGAGCCACTTGGGAGGGCCGCATGTAATCTCAAGATTGCTTGATAAAATTGCAGAAAATGATGATTTTGATGCCATTGCTATAAGTACGGCCGGTCAAGTCAAGGCTGAAGAAGGAATTATAGTCTATGCTAACGAAAATATACCTAGCTATACAGGGATGAAGATTAAGGAAATTGTAACTAATCATTTTCATAAACCTGTTATGGTAGAGAACGATGTGAATTCAGCAGCATTAGGCGAGGCTCATTATGGTGCTGCCCAGAACTTTAACAATTTTTTATGCTTGACGTTTGGCACGGGCATTGGTGGTGCCATTGTATTGAACCGCCAAATCTATAAAGGAGCAGATGGGGTAGCGGCCGAATTTGGTCATATCCTGACACATCCATTGTCAGATGCGGTGGAGGGACTGCCTTTTTATGAGAAGTATGCTTCAACCACTGCTTTAGTCAAGATGGCTCAGCAGGCAGATCCCGAATGTACAGACGGAAAAGTCCTTTTTGATAAAATTCACAAAGGGGACGAAGCTCTGAAACAGATCTTGGATTCATGGGTAACTGAGGTGTCCGCGGGTTTAGCCTCAATTATTCATATTTTCAATCCATCCGCTATAATTATTGGGGGCGGTGTTATGGAGCAAGAAGATTTAGTTCAAAGGGTCGAGGAACGGACGAAGTCTTTAATTATGGAGAGTTTTGCGGGTGTAAGAATTGTTAAGGCCTCACTTGGGAATAAGGCAGGCTTGCTTGGCGCTTCCTCTTTATTCGCACATTAAATCATTGTAAAGGAGGGGCTTATTTGCGAACAATCAGTATTTTTTCTTCTATTCATTCCAAGTACAATAATTTGACGAATACGGAGAAGAAGGTAGCGGACTACGTCCTGGAGAACACGAGAAGTGTTGTCTATATGTCGATTACTGATCTTGCAGATGCGTGCGATGTAGGTGAATCAAGTATTTTTCGATTTTGCAAATCTTTAAGTTATAAAGGGTATCAAGAGTTCAAGATTGCACTCGCTCATAGTATCACTGTGGAGAATGAGATCCCGCAGCTTACGGATCAAATTCTAATGGACGACACTACTGAAGCTGTGGCTTCCAAAGTGCTGACCACAAATGTAAGTGCACTGAACGAGACCTATAATTTAATTGATATACAGAAGATCAATGAAGCTATTGATTATATGATAAACGCGGAACGAGTATCATTTTTTGGCGTAGGCTCTTCATTAATCACGGCGATGGAAGCCAAAATTAAATTTATGCGCATTACAAACAAAACGGAGTGTTTGATGGATTCACATCTTCAGATGATGTCTGCGGCGCTAATGTCTAACCGAGATGTAGCTGTAATCATTTCTTACTCCGGTTCAACGAAAGATAGTATCGAGGTTGCAAAAAAGGCGAAGGAACGAGGCGCTAAGGTGGTGTCCATTACGAGATTTGAAAAGTCACCTTTAACGTCGTATTCGGATCTTACCTTACTTTGTGGTGCTAATGAGGGTCCTCTGCAGGGCGGTTCATTATCTGCTAAGATCTCACAGCTCTATCTGCTGGATATTTTATATGTGGAATATTTCAAAAAGACTAGTGAGCAGTCCATTATCAATAAAGAAACAACAGCTGCAGCAGTTAGTGAGAAGCTCCTATAAGTGCGAGTTCAAAAAGTATGGTTTTCAACACCGAGAAGATTGGATGAAGGTAGAAACTGAGGAGCGGAGCGTAGTGGAAGCTACGTGAGCACCGGAAGTTTCGCCTGAATTCAATATTCGATGTCGAGTAAGCTTCTTGGGCTACTTCGTAATCAAAAGCGGACTTTTTGAACAACCTCTGTAAGATAATTGAGATGTGGGGAGAATCAGACATTATGATCTTAGGTTCATTGTCATCTTGGGAAGAGCATAGCAGATACGAGAATTCAGTCATTGTAGAGACTATTGAGGAATTGAAAGTCATCTTACAACACGAACCTGATCTTGGGCGAATCGAGATCCGCGGTAACGAGATATACGTTTCGATTATGGCGCTTGAGGCGAAGTCGCTAGAGGAACAGGTTGCTGAAAAGCATGAGGCTTATATTGATGTGCATTATCTGATCGAAGGTGAAGAAACGATCGGTTGGTCCCCTCTGCAAGAAGGGATCGAGGCTACTAAGCCTTACGATGCCGAAGCAGATTATGCGCTTTATCCTCCGTCATCCGATGAAATTTTGTTAACTTTGAAGCCGGGGATGTTCGCTGTCTTTTTCCCGCATGATGTACACAGACCTGGTATGGGTCAACCGGGCATGAAGATTAAGAAGGCTGTTATTAAGATACATGTAGGGTTATTAAGTTCATAGATTTTGTACAAGAGTGACAGACACATTCGATATTCTGAACGGTAAAAGTCAATAAAGCAGCGATTCTCCTTTTTATTGGAGGATCGCTGCTTTGCGTTTCGGTCATTTGCAGCTTGCTTCTGTAGATTATGGGCAGGTAAAAGCCAAATCGACTTCTAGCACTACTGAAGAAGTGAAACGGAAGCTCTGATAGATAATTAGGGAAAATCTCCGTAAAATTCTGCGATTTTTGCTTATTTGACTAATAATTAGGGGAAATCTCCCTCTAATTCAACTGATTCGTTGGTGAATATAGATATTACCACGATTTTTAGGGAGGAATTCCCTAATTACTCTCTACAAAGAATCCGTCCGATAATCAGGTTTCTCTAATTTTGTGACAACCACGTCTAATTTTACGTATAAACATTATAACGTTATATTTACTTAACGCGCTATTCGTGTTATTTTAAACATTATAATGTTATATGGAAAAAGGTGAGAACAATGGATGAAAGATACGTGCTCCGTCAGGTGAAACGAGTAAGCGGAGAAGAGATCGACATTGTAATCGAAAATGGCAAGATCGCTGAGATCACCCCGGCAGGTGAGGCGCATGGGGAGCAGGAGTGGGAAGGTTCAGGCGCGTACGTATCCAGTGGCTGGATCGATATGCATGTGCATGCCTTTCGCGAATTTGATCCGTATGGTGACGAGATCGATGAGATCGGTGTCCGGCAAGGGGTGACCACTCTAGTCGATGCCGGTAGCTGCGGGGCGGATCGGATAGGTGATCTGGCTCTGGACGCGTCTCAGGCTAAGACGAATGTACTGGCTTTCTTAAATATCTCGCGGATCGGACTGCTAAGAATTGATGAATTGTCCAACTTGGAATGGATTGATAAGGAGAAGATCCTGCAATCCGTCCGAACCTACGGGGAGATAATTGTGGGATTAAAGGCTAGGATCAGCAAAAGCGTTGTGGGTGCCAGCGGGATTGAACCACTGCGTATTGCACGAAGCCTTTCAATGGAGACGGGCCTGCCGTTAATGGTACATATCGGTTCAGCACCGCCAGATATCAGAGAGGTTATGCCCCTTTTGCAGCGTAAGGATATCGTGACCCATTATCTCAACGGAAAAGAGAATAATTTGTTTGCTGCGGATGGTCAGCCGCTTCAGGTACTGACTGAGGCCATTGAACGGGGAGTTCATCTGGATGTGGGGCATGGAACAGCAAGCTTCTCTTTTAAGGTAGCTGAGGATGCTAAACGTAATGGTATTGGATTGAATACGATTAGCACGGATATCTATCGAGTGAACCGATTGAAGGGACCTGTCTTTAGCATTTCTAATGTACTTTCCAAGTTTCTATGTTTGGGCTATGCTCTGGATGAGATTGTGGCAGCGGTTACTTCCAATGCGGCGGAATGGCTGGGCAGGCCGGAGCTGGGCCGAATTCAGGTGGGAGATCCTGCAAACTTGACTCTCTTCACCCTGCAGCATAAGTCTGCAGTGCTTGTGGATTCTGAAGGAGAAGAAAGAATGACGGATAAAGTAATCCATGCAAAAGGAGTGGTTATAGGTGGGGAATTCATTAAATGCGAAATACGGGCTTAAACGCGTAATCAATGCAAGCGGCAGAATGAGTATCTTGGGGGTGTCGGCTCCGTCTGACACAGTGATGGAGGCGATGAAGCAAGGCGGACAGAGTTATGTGGAAATAGCGGATCTGGTGGATAAAGCCGGAGATTACACGGCACGAATTCTCGGCGCTGAAGCAGCGCTTATCGTTAACTCAGCCTCCAGCGGTATTGCATTGTCCGTTGCGGCGCTAGTGACCCAAGGCAATCGGCGCCGCAGTGAACGTTTGCACCAAGAAGCCATTCCACGCAATGAAATCATCATTCTGAAGGGGCATAATGTACAGTACGGAGCTCCTGTGGAAACGATGGTCTATCTAGGTGGTGGGAAACTAATTGAGGTCGGTTATGCGAATGAAGGCCGGGCCGAGCATATAGAGGATGCCATTTGTGAGCAGACGGCTGCCATTCTGTACGTGAAGTCCCACCATGCAGTGCAGAAAAATATGTTATCCGTCGAAGAAGCATGGGAGATCGCAAACCGTAGGGGCATTCCACTAATCGTAGATGCAGCAGCGGAAGAAGATCTCTGTAAATATGTGAAATACTCTGACCTGGCGATTTATAGTGGTTCTAAAGCTATTGAAGGGCCTACATCCGGTATTATCGCCGGCAAACGTAATTATGTGGAATGGGTTAAGGTCCAATTGTATGGAATAGGACGCAGTATGAAGGTTGGTAAAGAAACTTCCTTTGGTCTGCTGCAAGCACTAGAGGAATACATGGTCAAGGAAGACAAGAGTGACACCGAGAAAGCGTCTTTGCAGGGATTAATGGTGTTGAATGATCTTCCGGGAATTCGTGTAACCATTGTGCAGGACGAGGCGGGCCGTGCCATCTATCGCGGTCGGGTTCAAGTTGATCCAAAGCAGGCTGGTATTACGGCGAAGGAATTGGTAGAGGGGTTGCAGCAAGGCGAGATTGCGATCTATACCCGCGATTATGGAGTGAAGCAGGGATATTTCGATATTGATCCACGGCCGCTTCTGGGGGATGATCTGCACGTGATTGTAGACAGCATTCATAAATTAATAGGGGGACAATAAGATGACGATTTCACAACGTTTTTATAAGGGCCGCACCGCATTAAATGTACTCGCTAAAGATATCGCTAATGCTAAAGAGATTTATGAAGCGGCGGAAGGTTATGTACTGGTCGGTGTGCTCTCTAAAGATTATAAGTCGGTAGAAGAAGCCGTAACAGCCATGAAGCAATATGGTCAAGAGATTGAAGATGCGGTATCCATTGGCTTAGGTGCAGGGGATAATCGCCAAGCGGCAATTGTGGCCGAGATTGCTAAGCATTATCCGGGTAGTCATATTAACCAGGCATTCCCGGTGGTTGGAGCTACACGCGCTAATCTTGGTGGGAAAGACAGTTGGATCAACAGCATGATCGCCCCTTCTGGTCACGCTGGTTATGTGAATATTTCTACAGGAGTCTTCAGCGCTGCGCAGAGTGAAGCGGCGATTGTACCTATAGCATCGGCAATTGCGCTTGTTCGGGATATGGGTGGTAATGCACTGAAGTATTTCCCGATGGAGGGATTAAGCCGTGAAGAGGAATACCGCTCTGTCGCTAAGGCCTGTGCTGAGGCAGGGTTCGCACTCGAACCAACCGGTGGAATTGATATGGACAATTTCGAGGAAATACTAGAGATTGCGCTTGAAGCAGGGGTGCCACAAGTGATTCCGCATGTCTACTCATCCATTATCGATAAAGAATCGGGCCAGACCCGGACCCAGGATGTGCGTGATTTGCTTGGAATTATGAAGAGGCTGACAGATAAATATGCCTAAACGAATCGGGGCATTCGGAGAAGTGATGATGCGTCTGCAGGTGCCGGGAGTTCAGCTGCTATCCCAGGGAAACAGCTTAAACTATTCATTCTCTGGTACCGGGGTTAATGTCAGCGCTGCACTGGCACGCTTCGGGCATGAAGGTTATTTGATTTCCCGTTTGCCGACTACTTCCTTGGGAGAGGCCGCCGCCGCGTATTTGCGGAAGCTGGGCATCTCTTCTAGCCTCGTTATACGAGGAGGAGAATATCTGGGCTTGTATTTCTTGGAGAACGGATTTGGTGCACGTCCAAGCAAGGTAACTTACAGCAATCGTCTGGAGAGTAGCTTCAATACGGCTCCTGAGGAAACTTATAATTATGAAGAGATTGCGCGAAGCCTGGATGTGATCCATTTCTGCGGCATTACGCTGGCTATGAACGATAGTGTACGTCATCATATGAAATCCTTGGCTAGAGCTGTCAAGCAGCAGGGTGGGACTGTGATCTTTGATTGCAACTATCGTCCGTCCTTGTGGGGACCGGAAGGCTATTCACAAGCGAAGCCGCATTACGAGGAGATGCTGCAGCTGGCCGATATCGTAATGATGAATGAGAAGGACGCAATCTTTATCTTGGGGATCAGCACTGAACAAGCTGAACGTGAAGAGCAGCTGATCGAACTGATTCCAGCAGTTGCGAAGCATTACGATATCTCGGTGATCGCAGGCACCCATCGCAGTATTCATGGCGACAACTCACATTCACTGCGTGGGTTTCTTTATAAGAATCAGAGCTTCTTCTTTTCGGATACGCTGAGATTTCTCGTCTATGATAGAATAGGGGCTGGAGATGCCTATACGAGCGGAATTGTGCATGGCGAGCTAACAGGATTTACACCTGAGCAGACAGTACGGTTTGCCGCTGCCGCTAGTATGTTAGCCCATACTGTCGAGGGCGACACTCCCATGGCTTCAGAAGCGGATATACTTCGAGCTATGACTCTATCCGTAGGCGATGTAGAAAGGTAGTGAACCTCTTGAGTTTGTCCCGAAAAGATAAGCCCTTATATATGCAAATTGCAAATATTATAAAGGATCGGATTCTACACGGAGTCTATCCTATTGGATTGAATATTCCTTCCGAGCCTCAGCTAGAGCAGGAATTCAATGTCAGCAAGATCACTGTACGCGGTGCCATTCAGGAGCTCGTCCAAGAAGGATTTCTGGAAAAGGGGAGCGGCAAGGGGACGAAGGTGATCCGTAATACCTCATCATCCAAGCTGTCCAAGTGGAAAAAATTCACGGAAATTCTAGTGGATGAAGGGCACCAAATTCGGAAGCAATGGCTGAAGGCGGAGCGAGTATATAATGAAGTCGAAAGCGAAGCCTTTCGTTTATTCGGCGAACGTTGTATACGCTTGGAACGCATATATAGTCTCAATGATATTCCATACGTTCATTACACGCATTATTTAGTAAATGGTATGGATGATTTGGATCTACTGGACTTAAATGCCCAGTCCTTGTATGAACTGCTTGAAGAGCGGAGCGTTTCCTTAGAGAAACTGCGTGATGAATTTTCCATTGCCGTTCCTCCGCCTGATGTAGAGGAGATATTGCTCCTTGATAAGAAGTGTCCCTTGCTGAAGCGAACTCGTTATTCTTATGATGAGCTGGGCAAGGTAACTGAGTATAGTGTAGGCTTTTACAATACAGAGCTGCAGAATTATGTAGTGAACTATGAGGTGTAGTTAAAACGACTCGTGATATCGCTTGGTCAATGATTCATTAGCAAGAAAACCATACGCAATCACATCTCCAACATAATGCAGAAATTGAAAGTTAAAGGCCGTTCACAAGCGGTTGTCGAGCTGATTAGGCTTGGGGAGCTAAAAGTGACGCATTTATACCTTCTCCACCTTTACGGGTGTGGGGAGGTTTTTTGTTGTAGAGGAAAACTAAAACCAAGCGATTGCTGTCCACTGATGGATGTTATCGCTTGGTTTAGTGTTTAAGATCGATATTCATGGTGTCAAAATCAACCTTGCATTTAGCTCTTATCATAAAATCAATACCAACAATTCCATCAAAGCCATAAGGCTCTTGTATCGAACCAAGCTGAATTGGTAAATCAGTCAAAGTAATAAGTTCAATGAGTATGTCAGGAATCTGCTGCTCATAGCAAATTTCGCTAGTCCCCCCAACCCCATACATTCGTTTTGCTCGTCCATTAATAAAATCAACATGGATGCCTATTACAGCTAATGCATCGGTATCAAAGACGGTTGCCGCACTCCTAAAAAAATTCTTCTATAACCTCAACGTCGTTTCTGCTCGTATGAAATACATACAACTCACGCGTCGGATGAAGCTTGTGTAGTTTTTTGTAGCCGCTACAAGCTTCTTGCGGATTATCGTATTCTTGAATGATCGATAAATAATGGAAGTTAATGTTATAATTTTAGTTATATGGTACTGTACGGTTGATAAGACCTACATAAATTTCTTATATCTGAATCAATACCATATAAGCGATTGTACCGAATGCTATGGATAATAGCATATTTCTTCGCCAGAGATGAAGCAACGCGACGATTGCGACGGATATTAGCTCCGGTAATCCGTGATTACCGGACAATACGTTAGTGTTCTTTAGGCTATAAATAACAAGGAGTCCAATCGTTGCTGATGGAAGAACTCTACCTAGGTATTGAATGTACTTTGGGGTTGGACGTCCCGGTGGGAAAATAATGAACGGAATAAAACGTGTCATCATCGTGCCTAGCACAACCATGGCAATTGTAATGATCTGCTGAAAAGTAGACATCGTCATGCGGTTTCACCTACCGGTTCCTGTTGTTTACGAGTGATCGTAAGTGCTGCAATAATTAGGATCATTGCGGGGATCATGAAGCTGTCACGTCCAAATATGATAAGGCACAGTATGGAGATAACAACGCCTACTAGAGCACTTCTATGGGTCGATCCACTCTTCCATTGCTCAATAAAGATAACAACGAATAGTGCTGTCATCACAAATTCGAGACCTTCCATATTCATGTGAAAAATCGATCCGAATACTCCCCCGATACAAGCGCCTACGACCCAATAGCAATGATTTAGCAGCGTGACGAAGAACATATACCAACCGCGATCCACTCCTTCAGGGATCTTCGCGGAATAATTGATGGTGAATGATTCATCACAGAGACCAAAAATCAAATAAAGCTTCTTCAGCCCCGTACCTTTAAACTTCTCCAGCATAGATATGCCATAAAATAGATGTCGTGCATTAACCATTAAAGCAAACAATAATGCACTTAATGGATGATAAGCACCTAATAACAAGTGAACCGTTAGAAATTCCACCGATCCAGCATAAATAAGCGAGCTCATTAGAAAGGTATAGATCACATGAAACCCTGATACATTCATGTAAATTCCGTAGGCGATCCCCAAAAATAAAAAAGCGGCAAGAATGGGAAAGGTAGCAGGAGCCGCGGTGCGGAATGCTACATAAAGTTTGTTATTGTTACGCATGTTACTTACAACCCCTTAGCTTATGTCCATGTCATTGTAGCAGTGCGAATCCATACAATCAACGGTATAATTGTATGGATTACAATTTTGTGGGAGGACAATATGCCGATCAATTCTTTTGTTAATTACCCGATGTCGTGGCGACCTGACAGACATACGCTGAAGCGTCCGATCTATCATTCCATAGCCTCATTACTTGAACAAGATATAGCTAGCGGTCTTTTGGTACCCGGAACGAAGCTTCCCCCTCAACGTGAGCTAGCGGATTTTTTAGATGTTAATTTCACAACAATTACACGCGCTTATAAGCTATGCGAAGCTAAAGGACTCATCTATGCTATTACAGGAAGTGGTACCTTTGTGGCAACGAATGCAACGCGCTCGATAGCAATATCGAAGGACAAAATTTCTCATGACTGTATTGATCTGGGGCTTGTTGCTTCGTTTGAGCAGAGTAACTCGATCGTAGCTCAGGTCGCAAGAAGGGTTATGCATAGAGGCAATATAGAGGAACTATTAAATTACAATGATCCTACAGGAATGCCACATCATAAACTGGCAGGCCTATCATGGATGCAAGCATTTGGAATACAGGCAAATATCAATAACATCGCAATTGCATCCGGTGGCCTGAATGCGTTGGTCATTACGTTATTTGCTCTCTTCGAACCTGGACAACGGATTGCCGTTGATGTATTCACCTATTCTAATTTTATTGAGCTTGCCCGAATGTATCGTATTCAGCTTGTTCCGATTCCAGGCGATGCCTCTGGAATGCTACCACAAGTGCTGGATAACCAGTGCCAGCTGCTGGATATACGTGGTATATTCCTGATGCCTTCTTGTACAAATCCTACAACCGTTATGATGACTGATGGGCGGAAGCGTGAAATTGCTAACGTTATCCAGAAACATAACTTGCTGCTCATAGAAGATGATATTCATGCGTTCTTAACGGCAGGTCATTTAGAAGAATACAAACAACCGATGTACTCATTGCTTCCTGATCAGACCATCTATATTAGCAGTACGACAAAATCTATTTGCTCTGGACTTAGGATCGCTTATATCGTATTTGGAGAGAAATTCAAAGAGAGAATTGAGCGGGCTATTTTCAATATTAATGTGAAGACATCCTCCCTAGATGCCGAGATTATTTCTGAGCTTATTGTATCGGGTAGTGCTGCTGAGATTGTCGCATATAAAAAAGAACTGGTCCAAGCTGCGAACAAGCTATTTTCGACATATTTTCCACAAACAGCAGCAGAAGGGCACCCCTTAAGTTTTTTTAAATGGATTCCCTTATCAGGATACCGTACAGCCGCTGAACTGGAGTCAGAACTGTTACAACAAGGCGTTCGAATATTCCATTCCGATTGGTTTCTTAGTGGTGCCAGCACACCGGACAAGTATGTACGTGTAGCCTTATCGTCGTCATCCTCATTGGATGAGCTGGACACTGGACTGAAGATTCTGAAGCAACATATGTCCTTAGACTAGGATATGTCTGAAAGCTCAGCTTACAGAGAGATTCTCTGTGGGCTGATTCGGATTTTTTGCATCTTAGTATGTGATAAATATAACTATTTAAATTTATGAATATACAAGCTGTGATGACTGATGTAAAATTACACTACCTGAAGCGTTCTGGAACAGCTTAAGGGCTTTTTGCATGCTCTTTTGCAGATTGCAAAGAATAGGGGCATGTCTACTATAGAAAGATTAATGGAGGTAGGAGAGTTTTATGAAGAAAAAAGCATTAAAAAGAATGTTGATGTTGTCGATGATGGTCGTTGTCGTCGCTGTACTTGCAGTAGGTTGTGGTTCAAAGAATAACACGAATACAGCATCGACAGAGGGTAACGCAGCAGAGGCCTCAAAAGAAGCTGTTACTTTGTCGCTTGGCTTACTGCCTTCGATTGATGCGATTCCTTTTGTAATTGCTCATGAGCAAGGTTTTGATAAGAAGCATGGAGTGAACCTAGATATCCAAACGTTCAAGAGTGCAAAAGACCGTGATGTCGCCTTTCAAGCAGGCAAGTTAGAGGGGATCAGTGCTGATTTGGTTGCAATTTCTATCTACAATGAAGCCGGGCTGGATGTGAAGATCACTAGCACAACTTTTGGTGAATTCGATTTATTGACTGGGAATGACGCCATCCAAGATGTGAAGGATCTGAAAGGCAAAACCGTCATTTTGTCCAAAAACACTTCCACACAATATACTGTGGCGATGATGCTGAAACAAGCGGGTTTAACGGAAGATGATATTACGGTAACTGAGGTTCCACAAATCCCTACCCGTTTAGAATTGCTTAAGAACAATAAGGCGGATGCAGCTATTTTACCTGAACCATTTGTAACTATGGGTAAAGCTTCAGGTTTGCGCGTGCTTAGCTCCACGCATACAGCGGGAGTGAATCCATTTGTACTGGCTTTCCCACAAACCGCTATTGATGCTAAGGCAGATGCGATTCGCAACATGTATGCTGCTTATGACGAGGCTGTAGCGTATATGAAATCTCATGATCAATCCGAATATATCGATCTTGTGATCAAAGAAGTTGGTTATCCAGAAACGTTGAAAGATGAGATCAAGGTACCTGATTATGTCCCTGCCAATCAAGTGGATGTGAAAGAAGTAGAAGCCGCATTTGCATGGGCACGGGAAAAAGGTTTGCTTAGCAAAAATATCTCGGCTGAAGATGTGATTTCTGATGTCCAATTCAAAAAATAAGGGACTCGTCATTAAGGGTCTTAAAGTAGAGTACAAGACAGGTCAACTGGCCTTAGGAAAGATGGATCTATCTTTACCGGAACATGGGATTTACACGATCATCGGACCCTCTGGCAGCGGAAAATCAACTTTATTACGGGCGATTGCGGGCTTGCTGCCAAGCTATATGGGGCAAATTCTTTTTAATGAAAAATCCGTGCATGATAAAGAAACTCTGATCGGCCTGGTACCGCAAAACTACGGGCTTCTTCCATGGAAGACTGTACATGATAATATTCAAATCGCGATGAAAATCTCGCATACTGCGAGCACTTCCAAGCAAGAACGGGAGAATCAGATTAATCAGTGGCTGTCATCGATGGGAATCTCTGATTTAGCTGATCGTTATCCTCTTTCTCTTAGTGGAGGACAGCAGCAAAGAGTGGCAATCGCCAGAGCGTTCGCCATTTTGCCCACTATTTTACTGCTGGACGAGCCATTCTCCGCACTGGATGCGATTACTAGGGAAACGCTACAGATTCTCTTTTTGGATAACTGGTTAGCGCATCCGGCGACTACCTTATTTGTTACCCATGATGTGGAAGAAGCTATTCTGCTGGGGCAGAAAATTATTGTTATGCCGTCTAATAAAAAAGAAGCTCCGGAAATGATCGATAATCAATTAGTGTTTCAGATGAAGCATGAAGATAAGCGGGACAGTGTAGATTTCTTTGAGCAGACTAAGCGAATCAGAAAGGTAATGCAGGAGATATGGTGAGAAAAAATCGGATTCATCACATAATAAGACTGTTGTTTGTGTTCTTTTGTATGAATGTGGTTTGGTATATTGCCTATTTGCTTATGAATCATTCGATTTTGCCGAGTCCATTCGCGGTATATAACGCTATGTTTCACTTAGGTGGTCAGGAGATTGCTTTAAATGTAGGGTATAGCTTGTTCAGAATTTTTGCAGGTGTAGTGCTGGCATTAATCATTGGACTGCTCATTGGTCTTCTGATGGGACGTTCGCTGACTTGGAATAAGCTGCTGGACCCTGTGGTCTACTTGACCTATCCTGTTCCCAAAATTGCCCTGCTTCCCGTTGTGATGCTGTTCTTCGGGCTTGGTGAAACGTCTAAAATCTTAATGATCATGCTGATTCTCTTGTTCCAGATTATTATCTCCGTTAGGGATGGTGTGAAGGCTATTCCTGAGAATACCTATGATGTCTTAACGAGTATAGGGGCAAGTACAGTGCAGAAATTCTGGCATGTGACACTGCCAGGTGCACTGTCGGTCATTCTGAGTACGATTCGTATTTCACTGGGAACAGCGATATCTGTACTCTTTTTCACTGAGATTTATGGAACTGAGCATGGCATGGGCTTCTTCATTATGGATGCTTGGTTAAGACTGGATTATCCGGAGATGTATGCGGGAATTATGCTGTTCAGCTTGGTGGGATTTGTCCTCTTCTTACTTGTTGATTATCTTGATTACAAGTTTATGAAGTGGCGGAATTAAATGTAGTTGGAGATATAACTATAGCTTTCCTTTGTCGAGTTTAGGCAAGGGGGAGCTTTTTTTGTGTGATTTTAGAGTGGAAACAAAGGGGCTTCAAATTAGTATATCAATTCGGTTAAGATGGATAAGTATTCGATAAACTGTATTGGATACACATCCAAACTAAGGGAGTAAAACGATGAATAAGCGCACATCGGGATTTGAGCACAGCACAGCATCCTTTGCTGAGAAGAAGGTTACCTGGCTGGAACTATTTTATGATCTGCTTTTTGTAGCTGCAGTTTCAAAAGCGAGTCATGTCTTGTTGCATGTAGAAGCGGGTACAATTCCACTTGAATATTTATCTAAATTTATCTTAATATTCATTCCGATCTGGTGGGCCTGGGTGGGACAATCGCTTTTTGTAAATCGGTTTGGACAGGACATCTTTTCACACCGAATATTTCTGATTCTACAATTATTTTTTGTATTAATAATGACGGCCAGCTTATCGGTTAACTTTGATCAATACTATATGCCATTTCTAATCGGTTATGTTGGCTTAAGAGCTATGACTGCCATTCAATATCTTACGGTAAATAAGAATGAAGCAGCTGATAGAAAGGACACTGCCCGTTATCTGGGAAGTCGTTTTTGGATTGGATTAGTGATCTCTGCTTTATCACTTTTCTTTGACTCTTGGATACGTTATGTAGTTTTGTATACAGGAATTACTATAGACATTTTGCTTCCATTAATCGGTCGGAGATACTTGGTGAAAAGCCCGATAAACACTCATCATTTATTAGAACGTTTCTCGTTGTTTACCCTTATTCTGCTTGGCGAATCTGTGGTCAGTATACTTGCAGTCTTACAGTCTAGCCACTGGACGTGGCAATCTATTTTATTTGCATTATTAACTTTTCTATTAATTATAGCTATGTGGTGGCAATACTTTGATAATGTTGAAAAGAAAGTGGACAAAACGATAGAGACTGCCGGGCAAACCATAATTTATGGGCATTTATTTATTTATGTATCCTTAAGCATGATTGCAGCTTCAATCCAACTGCTATTTTTAGAACAATTAGATTACACATTTATGGTATGTTTTATTTTTGGATCGGTCCTGCTCTACTTCTTCTCTACCTCACTGGTCTTCCATAAATATAGACGTATACAGCAACGGTTAGGGATATTTCATTTGGCGTTATTATTAGGTATACTTGGAGTTTTTTTCGCAGTAGATTTGTTGTTCCTTATACCCAATTACCTGATCATTGGAGAAATGGTGTTATTTTTTGCTGTGTATGCAAAATTAACGACTTGAGCTTCGTTGTATCGAAGCTGAATAAATTGAAGAAGGAAGCCGGGTCATTGCAACCCGGCTTCCTTCTTTCATAATGGGAGTGTGCGGTATCCCCCTGTCGTTATTGCCCAAGAAGCGCTGGCACGATAAATCGGCCGAACACATTAGCTGGTGAGCCTTTCTTGTATTTATCCGCAGTAATGACTGCAACCAGCTCATAGGATGGAACCACAATAATATGCTGGCCCATGAAGCCAAGCGCAAAATAATAAGGGATCTCCTTTGGCTGCTGCTCCGTACCTGCATTGAATGATGATACCCACCAGTGCCATCCGTAGAAGCCCTTCTGTGGTAGCGTGGCTGCGACATAGGGGCGAGTGGACTTCTGAACAGTACCCGAATGAATGAGCTGTTGATCCTTCCAGCGCCCTTCTTGCAAATAAAGGAGACCAAATTTCAGCATATCCTCAGGCATCATATAAAGGCCAAACCCACCAGTATGTATGCCTTGTGGATCACTGTCCCAGCGATAGCTTTCGATGCCAAGCGGCTGAAATAGCTGATCTTCAGCAAATGCTGCAACGTCTTGTCCAGAACATTCACGCAGGATAGCGGATAAAATCTGGGAGCAGCCGGAGTTATAGTTCATCTCAGTGCCTGGCTTATGAGATAGCGGCTGGGCGAGCACAAACTTTATCCAGTCTGCGGTTCTAGTCATAGTCGGAAAGGAATTTTGCCCCCCAAATTCTGTCCAGTTAAAGCCTGCTGTCATTGTTAATAAGTGACGGATAGTGATTTCTCTTTTTCGTTGATCTTGATCCTCTTTTAATAAAGGGAAAAATAGAGAAATAGGTGTATCAGGTGGCGGAACGATTTGTTTATCTATGGCTATGCTGACTAAGGCGGAGAGCACGCTTTTGGTGCATGAGTTAATTTTACCTAGCTCCTTAGCGATTTCTGGCTCGCGATAATGCTCCAGTATAGGCTTTCCATGTTGAACGATTAGACAACTGCGAATTTCTAGGCCAGTAATACCGTCTATAAGCGGCTGAAGGTTCCAATCAGTGATGTGAATGGCCCCCTTTCATAGATGATTAAGCTGTAGCTGCCTACCATTATAGCTTATATAGCATACATTACATAAACCTTGTAATTTCCTGTCGTTAAATAAATATGGAAAATATAAGGAGGTATCTGTATAATGTTATGAATCACGTGTTAGAGGAGGATGAATTCTTTTGAAAAGCAATAATACTCACTTTGTTCATCAGACAGCTAAAACGGTATTGATCACTTCAGTGGCACTCGCGTTATTGTTACCTCCAAGCTTGGCCGCAGCCGATTCTACATCTGTTAGTAGCGACACTTCGGTAACACAGGTTAGCGCACAAGCCCCGACTACTACTACGACCTCCGAGGCTGATCCGACAAAAGTAAAATTCACGCAGGAGCAAGCGGTTGCGAAGCTAAGAGAATTATTCCCATCCCTAAAAGATGCAACTGTAAACAATGTTCAACTGGGATCTAACCAAAGCTACCCCGTTCCAACAAATCAAATGATCTGGAATATTCAGTGGCAGATTCAAGAGGGGAATATGGGACATGGCTTTAGCAGTGAGATAGATGCCATTAATGGAGATATCATCAATACGTACATTTCATACCCTCGTGAGAACAACGAATCCTATTATCCACCGAAAGTATCGCAGACTCAGGCACTGGAGATCGCCAAGGCTTTTGTGACTAAGGCAGCCTCATCGGTTAAGAGCAGTGATCTGCAATTAAATGAGAATGCTGCTTATAATTATTTTTCGAACTCTTTATTCGGTCCTGTTCAATACAGCTATTACTTCAGTGTCATGAAGAATGGTCTTCCTTCTGGATCGGATAACATTAATATAGCCGTGGATGGCAACGGTAATGTAATTCAATTCTCTAAGTTTTCTCAAGGGCTTGAGTATCCATCTGCACAGCCGAAGATTACCTTGGAGCAAGCACAGAAGCAATTTGCGGAACAGTTTGATGTAGGCCTTTTTTACATTCCTACTTATAAGAACGGAAAACCTAACAACTGGATTCTAGGCTGGCGTCCAGTGGATCAGTCTCTATATCCTATCGATGCATTGACAGGCAAGAGAATAGATTATGAAGGAAAAGAATCCGTATCTACCGCAGTCGTGTATTCAGATGTAGCAAAGAGCAAGGATGTCTTTCAAGCAAGAACTTCAACTACAGAGCTTACTGCAAAAGAAGCGGAACAGCTTGTAAAGAAGGTTGCATATATTCCAGCAGATCGTAAATTGATCTCCCAAAGCTTGAGAAATGACTATCAGGATACAGATCGGAAGATCTGGCAGTTATACTGGGGTGGGGCTAGTGGAAATGAACGCTACATTGGGGCTGGCTTTCCAGAACAATCCTCTGCCGAGATCGATGCAAAGACCGGTGAAATATTACAGTACCAGGTTCAAGCTTATGGTGCTGCTCAGGATAAGAAGAAGGAAGAGGCAGCCCCTGCTGGAGGGAAGAAGCTTAGTGAGGCCGAAGCTAAGACTAAAGCACTTAGTATAATAAATAGCCTATATCCTCAGGCGAGTCAGAAGCTAAAACTTGTAGAATATGGAGATAACTCAAACGTTACTTCAGACGGATCAGGATTTAGATATCAGTTTATTAGAGTTCATCAAGGCATTCCTGTGAGTGACAGTACCCTTACGGTTAGCTTGGATCTTTACGGCAGACTGATTTCTTACATGGGGAATCGGATAAACGGTATCGATGAAATCACATTATCTCCTGATGCAACAATTTCCAAGAAGGAAGCGCTCGAAAGTTATAAACCTAAATATCAGACTAAGCTGAAGTATACTCAGGTTGGTGGATACTATAGTTATAATAGCTATGCCGCGCCAAAGGTGAAGCTGGTATATGATACAACTTTTGATGAATCTAATGGATTATATCAGGTTTTAGATGCAGCCACTGGAAAATGGGTAGCGGTCTATGATTACCTCGGTCAGCAAGATGCTCAAATATCTGCAACGGATATCAAAGGTCATGCAGCAGAACAACCCTTATCAGAATTAGTAAAATATCATGTGATTACTCCGGATGCCGATGGTAAAGTAAACCCAGATCAAGAAATAACAGTTGGCGATTGGTTAACCTATCTTGCCAAGGCTTCTAATCCGAATTTCAGCAGTTATATTGCTAATAATGAACGGAAAACTGTGGCAGGTGTGAAGCCTGAGAATTCATATTATGATGTTGTTACTTATGCAGCAGATCGTAAGTGGATCAACAAGGATCAAAGCCTGCAAATTGATAGTAAGTTAACCCGGGAACAGCTTGCTGTTCAGCTGGCTAATTTTTTGAAATACAACAAACTCACAGCCTATCTTGATAAAGATGTAACGGTAAGTCAGTTCAGTGATAGTGCATCTATAAACAATAAGGGTGCAGTGGCTCTTGTTGTGAAATTGGGAATCCTAAAGGATGACAACGGCAAGTTTAATCCGCAGCAGACGGTAACGAAAGCACTGGCGGCTACGGTGATTATGAAGCTAGTGGAACTGCAAGGTAAGACTGATCAGATCATTGGTCAATAAGAATATATAATGCAGAGCCTGCTTCCCATTTGATGGTGGAAGCAGGCTTTTCTGTATGAGGAGCAAAATAGGGAGTAAAAGAAAACAACCCGAAAGACAAACACCTTTACAGAAGGGTTGTGTCTTTCGGGTTATATTTGTTTTTGCTATTCAAATACAATTACTGGAGCTGTTTATCTACTTCTTTAACTGGATTCTCGTTAGCGTTCTCTTCTACCTTGCTGCTCATAAACCAACCGATTGCAGCGATGAGCACGAGTACAACATAGAAGGTAACCTTCCAAATGGTACTATGCGCGAAATCCTCGGAAAGAACACCAAGTGAAGGGTGTGCCAAGGTAATGACTGCGAGCTTAACGCCGACCCAGCCTACGATGAAGAAGGCTGCAATTTCAAGACCTGGACGGGTGTGCAGCAGCTTAACGAAGAAGGAAGCTGCAAAACGCATAATGACCAATCCGATAAATCCGCCGGCAAAGATGACGAGGAATTGTCCACCGTCAAGGCCTCCGATTTTTGGAAGACCACTTGCAGGTAGTGCAACCGCAAGTGCAACTGCGGCTAGGATGGAATCCACCGCGAAGGCGATGTCAGCAACTTCTACTTTAAAGACAGTAAACCAAAAGCTGGATTTCTTTTTGTTGACTGCACCGCCCGTACCGCTTTCAGCTGCTTCATCCGTAACGGGCTTCTTGATTAATAGTTTTCGGAAGATATGGTTCCCCGCGATAAACAGTAAATAAAGTGCGCCGATGGCTTGTACTTGCCAAATATCAACCAGGTAAGAGATGACAAATAGTGAACCGAAGCGGAACACGAAGGCTCCGGCTAATCCGTAGAATAGTGCTTTTTTTCTTTCCTCATCAGGAAGGTGTTTAACCATAATTGCCAATACCAGTGCGTTATCTGCGGCTAGTAGTCCTTCAAGTGCTACAAGAACTAGTAATACCCAGCCGTACTCTAATAATAATCCCCAATCCATTACTGTTGTCCTCCCTTTTCTTATGCAAATATCTACTAAAAGATACTTACCTTACCATTTTAACCAATTTTATATAAAAAAGACCTTTACCAAACAGATTAGCCTTTGGAATAAAGGTCTAACCTGATTGGTAAAGGTCTCGCTAACAATGTTGAATTGCCAATAAAGCCGGAGAATATCCTCATATTCTCGTATTGACGACTTTATTTAACAGCTACTCCCCTTTACGGGATATATTAAATTTTTGATTTAATTCATTGTGATTTTGCCTAAGGAGATCATATACGAGTTGAAAGTTAATGTCAATAAAATGTTGGAGGAATAAGAGTTGATAGTAAGGGAATGTTGGAGGCTGTAAATCTGGATTGCATTGCTACGAATAGGAGAGTTTAATTTTTCTGAGAGGGAGATTAAAAGTACATGTATGTCTGTTAATCTATGCTGATAATCAATGAAGAAGTTTATTTAAATAACAAATAAAAGGGCACTTACTAGACGAATATCTATGTTCTCCTATAGGTAATTGGAGTAGTATACATTAGGTTTTCGTGGAGGTGCTAAAAATGGGCCATTCCAATCATATGTCTAAGAAAAGCTGCAAAAAAAATGATTCTCCGTCAAAAAGAAAATATCATTTGGTTAAAAAATGTTCTTCAAAGAACTATTGTTGTAAGCGAAAAATCATCAAAAAGAAATGTGCTAATAATCGCACCCGCGGCATCACTGGAGCAACGGGCCCCGCTGGAGTAACGGGCCCTACCGGAGTCACGGGAACGACGGGTCCCGCAGGAACAGCTGGAGTCCCGGGAACGACGGGCTCCGCCGGAGTAGCGGGAGCCACGGGAGCGACGGGCCCCGCTGGAGCAACCGGAGCCACGGGAACGGCGGGCCCCGCGGGAGTAGCTGGAGTCACTGGAACGACGGGCCCAGCGGGAGTAGTGGGAGTCACGGGAACGACGGGCCCCGCTGGAGTAGCGGGAGACACGGGGACGACGGGTCCCGCCGGAGTAGCGGGAATCACGGGAACGACAGGCTCCACGGGAGCAGCTGGAGCCACGGGAACGACAGGCTCCACGGGAGCAGCTGGAGCCTCGGGAAAGACGGGCCCCGCTGGAGTAGCGGGAGACACGGGGACGACGGGTCCCGCCGGAGTAGCGGGAATCACGGGAACGACAGGCTCCACGGGAGCAGCTGGAGCCACGGGAACGACGGGCCCCGCGGGAGTAGCGGGAGCCATGGGAACGACGGGCCCCGCCGGAGTAGCGGGAATCACGGGAACGACGGGCCCGGCAGGAGTAGCTGGAGTCACAGGAACGACGGGTCCGACCGGAGTAGCCGGAGTCACTGGAACGACGGGTTCCGCGGGAGCAACCGGAGCCACTGGAACGGCGGGTCCCGCGGGAGTAGCTGGAGTCACGGGAACGACAGGCCCCGCGGGAGTAGCTGGAGCCACGGGGACGACGGGTCCCGCGGGAGTAGCCGGAGCCACGGGGACGACGGGTCCCGCGGGAGTAGCCGGAGTCACGGGAGCAACGGGTCCAGCTGGAGTAGCTGGAGTCACGGGAACGACAGGCTCCACGGGAGCAGCTGGAGTCACGGGAACGACAGGCTCCACGGGAGCAGCTGGAGTCACGGGAACGACGGGCCCCGCTGGAGCAGTGGGAGCCACGGGAACGACGGGCCCCGCGGGAGTAGCTGGAGTCACGGGAACGACAGGCTCCACGGGAGCAGCTGGAGTCACGGGAACGACGGGCCCCGCTGGAATAGCAGGAGCCACGGGGACGACGGGCCCTGCCGGAGCAGCTGGAGTCACGGGAACGACGGGCCAAGCGGGAGTAGTGGGAGCCACGGGAACGACAGGCCCAGCTGGAGCAGTGGGAGCCACGGGAACGACGGGGCCCGCGGGAGTAGCGGGAGCCACTGGAACGACGGGCCCAGCTGGAGCAGTGGGAGCTACGGGAGCGACGGGCCCCGCCGGAGTAGCGGGAGCCACGGGAACGACGGGTCCAGCTGGAGCAGTGGGAGTCACGGGAACGACGGGTCCGACAGGAGTAGCCGGAGTCACTGGAACGACGGGCCCAGCTGGAGCAGTGGGAGCCACTGGAACGACGGGTCCGACAGGAGTAGCAGGAGTCACGGGAACGACGGGCCAAGCGGGAGCAGCGGGAGCCACGGGAACGACGGGTCCCGCCGGAGTAGCCGGAGTCACAGGAACGACGGGTGCGGCAGGAGTAGCTGGAGTCACGGGAGCGACGGGACCCGCCGGAGCCACTGGAACGACGGGTCCAGCTGGAGTAGCCGGAGTCACGGGAGCAACAGGCCCCGCGGGAGTAGCTGGAGCCACGGGAACGACGGGCCCCGCGGGAGTAGCTGGAGCCACGGGAACGACGGGCCCCGCGGGAGTAGCTGGAGTCACGGGAACGACCGGCCCAGCTGGAGCAGTGGGAGTCACTGGAACGACGGGTCCAGCTGGAGTAGCGGGAGCCACGGGGACGACGGGGCCCGCGGGAGTAGCGGGAATCACGGGAACGACGGGCCCCGCCGGAGCAGCGGGAGCCACGGGAACGACGGGTCCAGCTGGAGTAGCTGGAGTCACGGGAACGACGGGTCCAGCTGGAGCAGTGGGAGCCACGGGAACGGCGGGGCCCGCGGGAATAGCGGGAGCCACAGGAACGACAGGCTCCACGGGAGTAGCCGGAGCCACGGGAACGACGGGTCCCGCCGGAGTAGCCGGAGCCACGGGAACGACGGGTCCCGCCGGAGTAGCCGGAGTCACAGGAACGACGGGTGCGGCAGGAGTAGCTGGAGTCACGGGAGCAACGGGCCAAGCGGGAGCCACGGGAACGACGGGTCCAGCTGGAGTAGCCGGAGTCACGGGAGCAACAGGTCCCGCGGGAGATGTCGGACCCGCTGGAGTAGCAGGAGTCACGGGAGCAACGGGCCAAGCGGGAGCCACGGGAACGACGGGCCCCACTGGAGTAGCTGGAGCCACGGGAACGACGGGCCCTGCCGGAGCAGCCGGAGCCACGGGGACGACGGGTCCCGCTGGAGTAGCCGGAGTCACGGGAGCAACGGGCCCAGCTGGAGTAGCTGGAGCCACGGGAACGACGGGCTCCACCGGAGTAGCTGGAGCCACGGGAACGACGGGCCCCGCCGGAGCAGACGGAGTCACGGGAGCAACGGGCCCCGCCGGAGCAGCCGGAGTCACGGGAGCAACGGGCCCCGCCGGAGCAGCCGGAGCCACGGGAACGACGGGCCCCGCCGGAGCAGCCGGAGCCACGGGAACGACGGGCCCCGCCGGAGCAGCCGGAGCCACGGGAACGACGGGTCCCGCGGGAGCAGCCGGAGCCACGGGAACGACGGGTCCGGCAGGAGTAGCCGGAGCCACTGGAGCTACAGGTGCCCCAGGCGGAATAGCTCAGTTCGGGTATGTTTATAATTTAGGGGCTCAGGTGGTTCCAATAGAGGCGGATGTCTCTTTTGATACAAATGGACTTCTAACACCTGGAATTACACATGCCCCTGGGACCACTACAATCTCGGTTACTAATACGGGTAATTATGAGGTTGATTTTTCAGTTTCAGGTGTGGAACCCAATCAATTCGCATTATTCTTAAATGGCGCCGAGGCTGCAGGTACGGTATATGGTTCAGGTGCTGGCACTCAGCAAACTAATGGGCAGGCGATACTCGCTCTCTCATCGGGCGATGTTCTTACGCTGAGAAATCATAGTTCAGCTGCTGCAGTTACTTTACAGACATTGGCGGGAGGCACTCAGGCAAACGTCAATGCTTCTATAGTTTTAAAGCAATTAAGCTAGGCAACAAAGAAATAGATTCTTCAGCATTAAAAAAGCGTGCAGGACTCTATTAGAGTTCTCCACGCTTTTTGTGTTAGCCCTTAACCGCCCCGGCGGTAATTCCTTTTGTCATCTGTTCTGTGAAGAGCAGATAGATCAGGATGGTTGGGATCGCAATGATCGTCATAACAGCAAACTGAGCACCGTAGTTGGACGAGTATTCTCCGGCGAATTTCATAATGGAGAACGGAATGGTTTTGAGATCCTCCGAGGTGAGGAAGGTGTTCGCCATAATAAATTCATTCCATGTGCTGATGAAATTGAGTACACAGATGGTAGCTAATGCGGGTTTCGTAATAGGGAAGATGATGCGGAAGATCACACCGTAAATGCCGCAGCCATCGATAACCGCCGACTCTTCAATCGCACGAGGGATGGTCTCTAGAAAACCAGTCATGATGAGTACACTCATTGGGATGACAATAGCCGAATAAGGCAGAATCAGTGTGTACATATTGTTCAGCATTCCGAGCTTGTTAAACAGAATAAAGTTCGGCAGCAGTGTCGCGTGAATGGGGATGATCATGCCCATCATGATAAGTGACAACACGATACCACTTAGCTTCCATTTCATACGGGTGAACGCATACCCCATCATCAGTGACACTAGTGCGGACAGCGCAACGGTAATTACTGTAATGATAAGACTGTTGGCAAAATAGCGTGGTACACGCCCATAGGTAAAAGCGTTTCTATAATTCTCCCATTGCGGAGGGGATGGCCATTTCAGAAAAGAGCTTCCGAAAAAATCACCACTCTTTAGCAGGGAGTAATCGATCAGCCAGATGAGCGGAAATAACTGAATCAAAGCAATGAGACAAAGAAACACCATCATTAGGATTTTGCCAGTTGTAGGTTTACTGCGCTTCTGTTTATGAAGCTTCAGATTGAGGGGCGAAGCGGCAGGTGCTAATGAATTATTCATATGATTTCCTCCGGTTACAGGGATTCTAAAACTCTCCGATATCTTTCTTCAGAACCTTGTTGAGTATTACGGTCAGTACAAGGCAGAACACAATGAATAGGATGGATATGGCATTACCGTAGCCGTATAGCGACGATGAGAAGGCGGTTTTGTAAAGGTAGTTTCCTAAGAATTGCGTGCTATTAGCCGGGCCACCGTTGGTCATTAAGAACACGGTTTCCATTTGCTTAAGACAGGTTGTAACCGCGATGATAATGGCAACTCGCATCATAGGCGAAAGCAACGGGATGATGATGCGTGTGTAGAGGGTATAGTTGTTTGCGCCATCGATCTTTGCGGCTTCGCTTAGATCACTTGGAATGCCTTGCAGACCTGAATAATACAGCAGCAGTGCGTATCCAAAGCCTTGCCACATTACAACGATGATGATGCACCAGATCGCTGTCTTCGGATCTCCAAGCCAATCATGTGTGAGTGAATCCAGCCCCACGCCACTTAGCAACTTGTTGAGCAATCCGTAATTGGGATGGAAAATCCCGCTCCACAGCTTGGCTGTAACTACAACAGAAATTACCGCGGGGATAAAAAAGATCGTCCGGAATATTTTTTCGTATTTACCGGAATTGGTCAGGAATATCCCTATGAGAATAGCAAAGGGATGCTGTAAGAATACAGTGGCAGCGGTTAGTAACAGGGCATTGCCCAGCGAGGTCCAGAATACTTTGTCATGAAATAGGATTTCGCGATAGTTATCAAAGCCAATAAAATTGTACTTGCCGATTCCGCCCCAGTCTGTAGAGCCGTAATAAGCGCTCATGAAGATAGGGATGCAAATCATAAAAGCAAACAGGAATAACCCGGGTGCGATGAGTAGAAATATCGCTTTTTTGTCGCTTAACACTCTGTGCATGGAAATCTCCGTCCTTTGAAAGAGTAATCTATCTACTACCATCGTAACGGGAAGCTAGACCGTGGAACATGCCGTATATTTCAGATGATTGTACACATTTTTTAAATTATGAAATGATAAATTCGTTGACGGCGAAGGCGTTTATACTCGAACAACAAACCCCCGGCCTCTGGGGGGAGTCGGGGGTTTGTACGCCACTATTTATGATGTTAAATCAGAAGCGCCGCCATTCATGTACTTAGTAGTATTAGAGTTTATTTACCAGCCAATTTATCGGATGCAGCGTCAAGTGCTTTGGCGAATTCCGTTGTATTCATAGCGCCGGAGAGTAGACTTTGGTGAGCTTCCATTACCTTTTGCTTGAACTCGTCGTTACCAATATCCTGTAGCGGAGTTCCGCTAGAAGAGGTCATCGAGCTGAAGACATCGACTAGTTCTTTTTGGAGTTGAGTTTCATTACCAGTCAAGAATTCATCGAATTTTTGTGCAGGTGTACCCGCGCCAGCTTGCCATAACATCTTGGACCAGTTCTCAGGAGCGAAGAAATATTTCAAGAAATCAACAGCAGCTTCAGGATGCTTGGAGTTTTTACTTACTGCATATCCACCACCGTACCAAGCAGCATCATCCGTTGATTTACCTTTATCCGAACCAGGGAAAGCGAATGCGCCTACATTATTACGGAATTCTTCAGAGAAGTTCACATCTGTAGCTAGGCCAGACTCCCAAGCGCCCATAAAGAACATAGCGGCTTGTCCTTGTCCGAACAAGTTACGCGCTGCACCGTAATCGGCGGTCAGCCAGCCGTCGGCAAAACCTTTAGCATTTGCGAAATCTTGCATTTCAGTTGCAGCTGCAACAAGACTAGGATCATTAAAGGATATTTTACGAGCAACAGCTTCATCCATCTTATTAAAATCACCATTTTGACGTTGAGCAACAAACTCATACCAGATTGGCAGCGTCCATGCATCCATACCGTTCATAGCGATAGGGTTAATCTTGTTGGCACGCAATGTTTTGACAGCTGCGAGCAAGTCAGCGGTAGTCTTTGGAACCTCGATGCCGTTGTCAGCAAAGATTTTCTTGTTATAAAACATAACCATATAGTCTGCACTACGTGGCAATCCATACAGTTTGCCATCTTTGCTGAAGCCGTCCATGGAACCAGAAACAAACTGATCACCTTCGAAGTCAGCGCTGTTCAGTTCAAGCAGTAAGTCATTATCGAGCAGAGGACTCAGGAAAGAAGGCTGACCCCAAGCTTGAATGATATCAGGCATCTGATTACTGGAAGCATATACTTTGATTTTTGATTTATAAGGTTCATCTTGAAGCGCTTCCACTTCTATCTTGACGTTAGGGTGCTCTTTCATATAAGCGTCGATAATGTCTTGCTCCACCTTGCCTGAACCGTTTGCCCGATCCGCAAGTGCGGTGAAGAACTTCAGTGTAATTTTTTCGGCTGGTGCGTTCGCTGTGGCCTCGGCAGTAGCTTCGGCTTTGTCATTTGCAGGAGCGTTTGTAGCTTTCGCATTGTTATTTCCGCCACCACAGCCTGCAAGCAGAGCTGGAAGCATTAGACTCATAAGCATTAGCTTGATTCCTTTACTTTTCATCAAAAACCCACCTTTTTAGAATGATGTATTTTGAAGAAACGATTGTTATCCATCAAGGAAGACGACAACGTCGTTTCTTCTTGAAATATAAGAATGTATAAGTTTCACGCTATACATTATCCTTATATTTCTCGCATAAACGCTGACCGTCTATAAGAGACGTCGAAGGCGTTTTTGCTTGCATCCTCATCTTAAGAGTTTCTGGCTAATAGAAACATGGTTCATATTTAAGAATGATGTAGGCATTTTTTAGCGAATGTAAAAAGCCGGTTCAGGGTGTAATGATTTCAGTTATACTTGCTTTACACATCTTTCTATTATATAAGAAGGTGGTTCTCATGAATCGAAACTTTCGCTTAGTCAGCCGTTATCGCCATCTTCCGCTCCAATTTAAGCTGTTGTTATGGTTCGTCCCCCTGCTTCTGGTGACCATATTCGCTATGGGCTGGAACTCGTATCAGATCTCTTCACAGCAGGTGGTGGAGAAAATGAAACAGTCGCAGGATCATCTTACCAAAAAAACAGCAGAGCAGATCGATGAGATGGTGCGAGGCATGATTTCTTTTTCGAATACACTCTTTCTGGATGAAAGTGTGCAGCGGCTCTTAGCATCGTCTGAAGCACAAAAGGAACGTAATTCTGTATTTAAGACCGTTACCAATCTTATGGTTGCAGGCAATTCAATTCAATCGCTGATTCTGTATTCTTTAGACGATAACAATGGAGCAGAGCCTTTTGCTGCGAATCAGGCAGGATTGACGACAGGTATGAAGTACTCAGATTTTATCAAAACCTCGTATTATAAAGAAGCTATTAAAGCAGCAGGTAGCCCAACCTTTGGACTCTCCAGGCCGACTGACGGCATTTTTGTAGGCGATCATTATCATAAGATTGTGCTTTCCAGAATCATCATGAATATTTACACCTTAAAGCCGGCAGGACTCGCTGTGATCGGTGTGGATGCAGGGAAGATTGGGAGCCAATATCTCGACAATGCTGAAGATGATGTAGATATGTTCGTAATTGATCGGGATGGGCTGATTATTACGGCTTCGAATCCGAGCTGGATTGGCAAAAGAGATCTGGAACTTCCGTATTTTGCGGACAGCGACCCTAAGCTGACTGTGAAAAAAAGGCTGGAATTTACAGCGGATCATAAACAGTGGATTGTGTCGCATCTGCAGTCGGAGACGACAGGCTGGTATGTGGTGGTGGCTCATTCCAAGCGGCAGCTTGTTAAAGAGCTCGGTCAGATTTTACAGGTCACGATGACGATTGCTGTTCTGTGTTTAGTAGTTAGCCTAATGGTTACCTGGCTGGCAGCTGCCGCTATCACGAAACCACTGAAGAAGCTTTCCCGTTCGATGCGCAGACTGCAGACAGGTGATTTTACGCAGCGGGTATTTTTTGAAGGAAATGACGAGATCGGCTTACTCGGGCATGGTTATAATCTAATGGTGCAGCGGATTAAATCGCTCATCAATGATGTATACGCCTCAAGAATGAAGCAACAGGAGGCAGAGTTGAAAACGCTTCAAGCTCAAATCAGGCCTCACTTTTTATATAACACGTTAAATACAATCTGTTGGGAAGCTGAGAAGAAGGGAGATAAAGAAATTGCCGATATGGTGTATTCTCTCTCTCAAGTGTTCCGACTGAGCTTAAATGATGGACGGGATACGTTTACTTTGGAGCAGGAAGTAGAGCTGGTGACCAATTACTTGTTCCTTCAGAAAAATCGCTTTAAGGAGCGTTTTGAATTCGAAATTTCTCTGGATGAGAGTATCAAGGATTTCACAGTACCAAAGCTGCTGCTGCAGCCACTAGCCGAGAACGCAGTGATTCACGGGATTGAGCCGCTGTCTGGAAGCGGGCTGATATCCGTTCGAGCTTACCGTATAGAGAAGACTATTGTGCTTGAGGTACAGGATAATGGTGCAGGGATCACGGCAGATAGACTTCTAGAGCTTCATCAACGTTTAGCAAGGGGAAATTCTTTACCTGAGGAAGACAATGTTGGACGCACAGGATTTGCGCTCATGAATGTGCAGGAACGACTGGCCTTATTTTTTGCAGGAGCCTCTTTACAACTAGAGAGTGTGGAAGGGGCAGGCACACGTATTATTATTCATATCACTGTGGAGGGGCCATAAATGATGAAGCTGCTGATTGCTGAAGACGAAGATACGATCCGTGAGGGCATTGTGAATATGATTGATTGGAAGTCACATCAGATTGAGGTCATGGGTGAGGCGGGGAACGGAAGTGAAGCGCTGGCTTTGATGGAGAATGAACAGCCCGATCTTTTGTTAACGGATATTCGTATGCCACAAATGGGTGGTCTCGAGCTGATTGAAGTCGCACGGCGTAGAGGTTACGGCTTCCGGTCGATTATTTTATCCGGGTATAACGAGTTTTCTTATGCGAAGCAAGCGATCTCCCTGGGTGTTGTTGATTATGTGCTGAAGCCATGCCGACCTGAGGAAATTCTGAAGACGGTACTGAAGGCCAAGGAACTTATTGAAAGACAACGATATCAGGAGGATGAACAGCTTAAAAGAGATCGTTCTTGGCATAAAAATGCACCGCTTGTCAAAAGCCAGGTTCTGTCTCAATGGATTTATCATCCCCCGGTTCCGCTAGAACGGCGACAGGAGCTGATCGGAGAGTTATCTATGGCGATTGGCTTTGAAGGACCACAAATTGGTCTGGTCAGCTTTGATTTTGATCCACCCTCCGCTACAGGAACAGGACAGGATTTTGTACTTCTACGTTACGCAGCGTTAAATATTATCAGTGAGACCTTGTCGCCTATCTATAGAGGAAAAATAGAGACTTTTCATGATGGCAATAACTTGCTATGGATTGGCAACGGATTAGCCGGAACCGATTCTCGCAAGCTTTACCGAGCACCCCTCCAATTGAAAGAGCAGATTGAGAAGTTGCAGAGTAATTTGGAGAAATATCTCAAACTGTCAATCAGTATTGCCGTTGGCTCCTGTCGTTCGGATATTTCTGAAGCGCATCTGTCGTATAAAGAAGCCCTTCAGGCGATGGAATCGCGATTTTTGAACGGAAAAGGTGGTGTCTATTACTATACAGAAGGAACGGGAGTAATAGGTGGCGCTCCACAGGAAATCGGGATTTTAGATGATTCTGAATTAAATGTGCTGGAGGATGAAATGCTTGTGGCGGTGGGGGCTGGGAGCAATGAGCTCGCACTCGATCTGCTGGAGAAATGGCTGGATCGTTTTCGTAGCAATCCGGGATGTCTTAAGCAAGAAGTGAATATTCGGGCAACTGCTTTTGTAGTTCGATTAAAGAGACTCGCGCAGGAAAAACAAGTCGCTGGCTTCGAATGGAAGCAGCATTTGGTCAATTGGATGGAGCAGGCTCCACAGATAGAGACGTTGGAAGAATTGTCTACGATTTTGAATAAGGTCATGCAGAATGTGGTGGAGGCTTTTTCTAAACATCGTCCACTACATCGCACAGTAGTCACTGCTATGGAGATCATCCGCAATAAATACAATACCAATCTGACACTAGAGTATGTCGCGAAAGAAGCCTATGTTTCTAATACTTATTTAAGCTCACTTTTCCGTCAGGAGCTTGGTGTGAATTTTCTCGATTACTTGCACCAATACCGGGTAGAAGAAGCGAAAAAGCTGCTCCGCCAAAATCTAAAGATGTACGCCGTTGCCAAATTGGTAGGGTACGGTGAAGAGCGTCACTTCAGTGCTACTTTTAAAAAATGGACTGGACTTACACCTTCACAATATCAAAAGGGATTAGGGAAGTAGGGGGGATTTGTTATCTACTAGGCTCTGTGTGGTTAAACTCTACATATAGCTAAATAGGAGGTAACCGAGTTATGAACCCCAAATGGTGGAAAGAAAGCGTCGTGTATCAGATTTATCCGATCAGCTTCATGGACAGTAACGGAGATGGAATCGGAGATTTGCAAGGTATTATATCCAGACTGGATTATTTACAGGATCTAGGTGTAGATGTGATCTGGGTCTGTCCTATTTATAAATCACCTAACCATGATAACGGGTATGATATCAGTGATTACTGTGACATTATGAAGGAATTCGGTACGATGGATGATTTTGACCGGTTGCTCAGGGAGTTGCACGCACGTGGAATGAAGCTGATGATGGATTTGGTTCTGAACCACACGTCACATGAGCATCCTTGGTTTGTAGAATCCAGGTCTTCGAAGGACAATCCTAAACGGGACTATTATATTTGGCGAAAAGGTAAAAATGGCGGCCCCCCGAACAACTGGGAGTCTTATTTCAGTGGCTCGGTATGGGAGCTTGATCCGCGGACGGATGAATATTATCTACATCTCTACTCCAAATACCAGCCCGATCTGAACTGGGAGAATCCTGTGGTCATTGATAAGCTGCATGAAATGGTGGAGTGGTGGCTGAAGAAGGGTGTGGATGGATTTCGTTTTGATGCGATTGCACATATCGTGAAGACGAAAGGGTATCCAGATGCAGACAACCCGAACGGAACACCTACGGTAAGGGCCTATGGTATGTTCTCCAATCTGGAGGATGTGCATACCTTGCTACAGAATCTATACGATAAGGTGTTATATTTCTACGATATTATGACGGTAGGAGAAACCTCGGGACTCGGACCAGAGCAGGCGCTGGATTATGTAGGTGACGGACGCCGGGAGCTGAATATGACTTTTCAGTTTGAACATATGTTTCTGGATGCCGCTTCGCCGGGTAGTGGGAAATGGGATGTGGTTCCCTGGAGTCTACTTGAACTGAAAAAGATCATGAGTAGCTGGCAGACAGTTTTACATGAGAGAGGCTGGAATGCGAACTATTTATGTAACCATGATCAGCCGCGTTCGGTGTCTCGTTTTGGGAACGATCTCTTTTACAGGATTCCTTCTGCAAAAATGCTAGCGACCTTCATTCATATGCTGGAAGGCACTCCTTACATTTATCAAGGAGAAGAAATCGGCATGACGAATGTCTGTTTCGATTCCATTGATGAATACCGGGATGTGGAGACACTTAATTATTATGAAGAAAAGCGAAAAAACGGTGTTCCAGAAGAGCAGATTATGTCTGCGATTCATCATAAAAGCCGGGACAATGCCCGTACCCCCATGCAATGGGACGATGGACATGCAGGTGGTTTTACAACAGGGACGCCCTGGATTGAAGTGAATTCCAACCATATGGAGATTAATGCTGGCAATGCGGTTAAAGATCCGGATTCTATCTACAACTACTATAAACAGCTGATAGCGTTAAGAAAAAAATACAAGGTGATTGTGTACGGCTCATATGAGCTACTGCTTGCAGAGCATACTGAGATTTATGCGTATACCCGAACTTTAGAGGATCAGCGATTGTTGGTTATTTTGAATTTTTTTGATAGAGAGCCTGAATTCGAATGGCCAGCGGGGTTCGATCCAGATCAGCTGGAGCTATTAATCAGTAATTACCCGCAGTCAAAAGATCAGGATATTCGTTCTTTCAAGCTTCGTCCTTATGAAGCAAGGGTCTATTTGCAGCAGCGTGTGTAAAGGAAGTTTCAATAAGAGTTGTCATTAAAGCCCAAGAGGTCAAGATGATGACTCTTCTTTGAGTTTGTCAGCAAAAGACTGTACAATGGCGATACATTAGCATACATGAAGTGGAGTTGCGGGATGACGCCTGTAGGAGGAGAGGAGAGACAACATGACTGAATGGTATGAAAAGAGCTTTGGTGAGGACTATCTGATCGTATATAAGCACCGGGATTTCGGTGGAGCACGTAAAGAAGTAGATCAGATGATCGCCTGGCTGAGACTGCCTCCAGGTTCGAAAGTACTGGATTTATGTTGTGGGATGGGACGTCATTCTCTGGCACTTGCGAAGGAAGGATACGAGGTTACCGGAGTGGATTTGTCGGAGGTCTTGTTGCGTGAAGCTCGATCTCAAGTCGGGGCGGAGAAGGTAACCTGGATCCGTTCCGACATGCGTGATTTACCACTAGATGGAGGATTCGATGCCGTAGTTAATCTGTTCACTTCTTTTGGTTATTTTGAAAAAGATGAGGAGCAAGTAAAGGTTCTGCGTGAAATCTATCGTCTGCTGAAGCCAGGTGGCAAGTTCGTTATTGATTTTTTGAATCCTGCGCATGTGATTCGTCATCTGGTACCGCATTCTACGCGTGAGGACGGAGAGAATTTGATAGATGAGTCACGCCGAATTGAGGATGGTTATGTGAAGAAGGACATCATTCTAACTACTAAGAATGACCCTACGCCTCGTCAATATCATGAGCGTGTGAAGCTTTATTCACTGGAGGAGTTCAAGGAAATGATTGAGAAAGCGGGCTTGCAGCTCGAAGCTGTACATGGCAGCTATGAAGATGAGGTTTATGATGCAGAAAGGTCCACGCGGATGATCTTTGGTGGAACACGTCCCTAAATGGTTTCCGGAAAAAGATTCAAAGGTGGTGAACGCTCCATGTCTAAGGCAGAGATTACTTCATGGGACAAGAACATTCTCCAAGTCTCGGTACCCATGGACTCGCCTCTTCGTCAAGTGAACAGCTATATTCTTTCGGACGAAGATGGCAGAGTCACTATTATCGATCCGGGTCCGCGCAGCCCGGATACAGAGAATTGCTGGCTCGGCATTCTGCAGGAGCTGGACTTGTCGTGGATGGATATTCGGGATATCGTCGTCACGCATCATCATCCCGATCATTATGGATTAGCCGGGTGGCTGCAGTCACAGAGTGGCTGTAAAGTGTGGATGACGGAGCGCGCCCATGCGGAGGCTAGGTTGATGTGGGGCTTGGGCACTGGTGAAGATCAGGGGAATGACATGGATGAAGATACGGGAAATGGCGTAGACAATGATGTAGGCATAAATGAGATCTTACCGGATTATTTCATCCGGCATGGGATGACGGAGCAGTGGTCGAACGGGATTAAAGCCCACTTGGAAAGCTTTAATTCCCAAGTGGAGCCGCAGCCTGCCGTTTCTTATTTCAATGTGGCGGAGCCCTTCAAGATGGGCGACCGTGAATGGCAGCTCATTATTACCGGCGGACATGCACCGGGGCATGTGAGCCTGTATCATGCTGACAGCGGGCTTATGATCTGTGGGGACGCTGTGCTCCCGCAGATCTCGCCCAATGTCAGCCTACTGCCAGGCAGCGATCCACAGCCGCTGCAGACGTTCCTTCAGGGGCTGCGGGAACTGGGCAGCTACCCGGTCAGCATGGCGTTCCCGGGTCATCGCGAGCCCTTCGCTGGCTTCGCGCACCGGGTAAGCAGCCTGCTCGCTCATCATGAGGAGCGGCTGGATACAGCGGCGGCGCTGCTCACCAGCGGTCCGCTCAGCGGATTCGCGGTGTGCGAATTCCTGTTTCGCAGCCGAGTAACGACTGTTCATCAGATGCGCTTTGCGATGAGTGAGACCCTGGCGCATTTGGCGGAATTAGTGCGCCGGGGACGGGCAGTCATGCTGGAGGCAGACGGCGGTTATTTATTCGCCGCAGCTGAAAGTGTTGGAGAACATATTAGCTAGCGTATCTTGCAAGATCGAATTGTACTGAAAAGTATAACTTGTTAAAGAGCAGTCCTGATTGTGGGGACTGCTCTTTTTGTATTTGAGTAACCTTGTCCCTCCGTCCCTCTATTCATCCTTCGATCGCTTCCATATTCATGCGTTAGCGTATGTATTCGGACTCAAGTGACGCTATTCGTGGATTTTGGGGCTTTTGAGGTTAGTATCGGACCGGAAAGGCGTTATTACTAGTGCAGAGTAGTGGTTTTGGTCATTTTTGAGCGAATAGTCTCTGGAGACCGAAAGTGTTCAAATTTAGGGCGATTTATGAGTATAGCGTCTGCTGAGTCCGACAACGTGTGCGAAACGCTTCTTATGTAGATTAACTAACTGTTGGTAGCTATTAAAGGGAATTTCACCCTATAATTTTGGATTTAATGATTCTAGAGCTGTTTATAGGGAATTTAATTTCTCCTTATAATTCTACTGATTTGGCTATAGATTGAGATTTTCATATAGATTATAAGGGAGGATTTCCCTATAGCCAACGAGCCCCTGCAGAAGCACCATCGTAGAACTCCTCGTCCGCTACCCACAAAAAAGCGATTGTCTCAGCAGCCCGCAGGGCTGTGAAACAATCGCTTTTTCCTCAGAGTTTCATATAGTCGATCTGAAACTCATCATTCAGGTGTACCTAAAACTCCTCACTCCGGAGTTTCATCATATTCCGCAAGTTTCCTAGCGGCCTCTTCTCGATCCTCTGGTGTGTGAGGCAGATCCAGCTCAATTTCGCGCTCCGCTTGCTTGCGGTGTGCGATTCGGCTACTGGCTGCCGCCGCCACGGCTCCAACGATGTCGTCGAGATAGGTGTGGATTTGTCCGGTACTTTTGTCATTTAACCTTTGAAGAACGCCTGGCTTCAGCTTGTCCACATAGCCATAGTTGGTAAATCCGATACTGCCGTATACGTTCACGATAGAGAAGGCAAGAATCTCATCTACGCCGTACAATCCCTCGTCATTTTCGATCATATCTTGAAGTGGGGAGAACAGCTTGCCCTCTTCTGCCATTACATCTAATTGAATGCCTGTTAGTACAGCATTTTGTACTTCTCGCTTGCTAAGCACCATCTCTACATTATGGATACATTCATCCATCGTTAAATTCGGATAGTATTTCTGTTGCAGGAACATAACGAGTTCCGCGATTTCTTCCAGGGTTACTCCACGCTTGTTCAGCCAGAATTTGGTCGCATCTGCGACGGCCTTGCTGTTCAGACTGTACGGAATTTTTTCGATTTTGTCATCAGCCATGTTCAGTCACCTCGTTGTTTAGTAAGTCATTTCATTACAGCAAACGTTAGTATGATGTTAAGGACTGTTGTTACCTCAGATTGTACGTTTACTGGAAGTATTTGTCCAGCGAGGGAAGTTTCAGCGAACTGAAATCCAGGCCCTACTTGAGATGAAGAAGTAGTTCACAGGCTTTTCCAACAATTTAGGATAAGCTGTTGTTATTTTTTGGACAAAGGTCTCGTATACATAGCAGTACAAATGATATCTAACCTTGAAAGGGGTAATAAATGATGAAACCTATGCAACAAATCCGCGGAATCTCCGCAGTATGCTTACTCGCAGTTCCACTGGCACTGTCCGGCTGTGGGCTGTTTGGTTCAGAATCGGCATCGATTGATGCTCCGCCACCAGAGGTTGAAGCACAAATGTTACAGACTAGTGGAAATACTACGTTGGATTCAGGTGTATTCGGTCCTGTGACACAGGATGATACACAGACAGCGGTTAAAGGCAGCACCAAAACTTCACAGGGCAATGCTTCCGGAGATCGCACAACTGTATTTTTGGAAGATGGTAATGGATTACTCGCTCCTGTATCCCTAAGCTTGCCAAAGAGCAAAGATTCCAGCGCACTCAAAAACTCGTTAATGGCATTAGTGAGCAAGGGAGAATATGCCTCATCAGTGCCTGAAGGTTTCCAAGGCATTCTTCCAGCTGGAACGGAAGTCAAAAATATTACGATAGACAAGTCGAACTCAGCTGTTGTCGAATTTAATTCAGAATTCAATAACTATGATCCTTTAGAGGAACGTAAAATCCTCGAAGCTATCACTTGGACGCTGACCGGTCAAGATGACATTAAAAGCGTACAACTCTGGGTAGATGGTAAAAAGCTCACAGAGATGCCGCTTCAAGGAACTCCGCTGGATCGTCCATTATCCCGCACAATGGGCATAAACTTGCCGAAGCAAGGTCCACTTCTGATGAACTCCAGTGCGGTTACTGTTTATTTTTCCACAACATCTCCTGACGGTATCCAATATTATGTACCTGTAACCCGCTTTGTACCCGCCGGACAAGAACAGCTGACCGCTGCTTTGAACGAATTGATTGCAGGTCCTGAATCCGGAAATGGGCTGGAAATGGTCATGACACAGGGAACGATACTTGATTCCGTTGATGCTGGGCAGAACGGTGTAGTTACCGTGTCCTTGACGGATGATATGTTCACAGATGGTAAAGGTGTACCCGCTGAAATGCTGGAATCGGTCGTACTGACGGTTGCGCAAAATTCGGATGATTCTCTGGTACAAATTCGCTTAAACGGCAAGGAATCGATTACGGATACAGATAATGTGGACTACAGCAAACCTGTTTCCGCACCTGAATATTTGAATGAGATCCCGTTATAGAATGACCCTGTAAGGTTTAAAAGATGCTTTTGTGCCTCCTCTTTGGTAGAATAAAAGTTGCTCAAAAAGACGTTACGTCCCAAGCATTGTGCTACTCGGTATTTATGACGGGGAAATGGGACTCACGCTAAACTTTTAGCTATACGATGTAGGAGGCAGAAAAGATGAGATCAAACGGGCGAAACGACGACCAATTACGGCCGCTGACAATAACAACCCAAACGAATAAATATGCTGAGGGCTCCGTGATCATTGAAATGGGAGATACCAAAGTCATTTGTACGGCTACTGTGGAGGAAAAAGTGCCTCCGTTTCTTAAAGGGCAAGGAAAAGGCTGGGTAACCGCTGAATATTCGATGCTTCCTCGGGCAACTCAATCCCGTAATCAGCGTGAAGCTGCACGTGGTAAGCTTACCGGACGGACTATGGAGATCCAACGGCTGATCGGACGAGCGCTTCGTTCCGTAGTGAATTTACATGCGTTAGGCGAGCGTAGTATTACGCTGGACTGTGATGTGATTCAGGCGGATGGTGGTACGCGGACCGCTTCGATTACAGGTGCTTTTGTTGCTATGGCATTTGCTATTAACAAAATTGCACTTCAGCACAAGTTGCCTGTGTTTCCTATAACAGATTTCTTGGGGGCAATCAGTGTCGGTGTTGTAGGGGATAAAACGCTGCTCGATTTGAATTATGAAGAAGATTCCAAAGCAAAAGTAGATATGAATGTAGTTATGACTGGCGGCGGTGCCTTTGTTGAACTTCAAGGGACTGGCGAAGAAAGACCGTTCACTCGTCAAGAGCTGGATCTTTTGCTGGGTCTAGGTGAGAAGGGAATCTATGAACTGATTGCTGCGCAGAAAGAAGCGCTTGGAGCGATTGCTCTCAAAATCCCTTCCGGCCAGCCGGGCCAAGAGGTGTAGCATGAAGTCTGACGGCGGTATTCTTATTGTTGCGACGAAGAATAAGGGGAAAGTACGCGAATTCGAGCATGCTTTTGCCCCGTTAGGGCTGACAGTGAAAAGTATGTACGACTATCCGGATCTGCCCGATGTGGTGGAAGACGGAGCCACTTTTGCCGAGAACGCCTTTAAAAAATCCAAAGCCGTAGGTGACGCCCTTGGAATCCCGGTACTCGCTGATGATTCGGGTCTTTGCGTAGACGCTTTGGATGGCCAACCGGGTGTGTACTCTGCACGTTACGCAGGGGAAAATGCAGGAGATGAAGAGAACAATCTGAAGCTGCTTAGCGAACTTGAGAAGCTAAAACAGGGCGAGGATACCGGACAGCCTTTGCTAAGTACAGCTCGGTTTGTCTGTACATTGTCCTTATACGATCCAAGCTCAGGACGGGAGTTAACCGCTGAAGGTGCAGTGGAGGGATGGATCACATCCGAACCTGCTGGTGGTGGAGGCTTCGGCTACGATCCGTTGTTTTACTTGGCGGAATATGAAAAGACAATGGCCGAGCTAACGCTCGAAGAGAAGCAGCGGATTAGCCACCGAGGAACTGCGCTAAGGTCGCTGACTGAGAAGCTGGCAGCTGCAGATGACTTGAATTCCTAATCCTAAACCTCTATGCGTCGCATATGAGATGAAATAAAGAAGCTTGCAAATCCAAGATACATATCTTGGTTTGCAAGCTTCTTTTGGTTTATTAGGTGAAACTTATCATATTAATGGATTAGTTCAGCTTCCAGAGTGCAGGTGTTGCTGTCGGTTCCCAGCCCAGAAGTGAAGTGTGGGGCTGCAGACATGTATACGTTAACCCGTTGTAGCTAACCTTATCACCCGCTTTGTATGCTACTCCTGCTGCCCAGGCAGATATTCCCGGACTCGGTGTTGCAGTTGGCGTTGGTGTTACGGTTGGTGTTGAAGTAGGTACTGTAGTTGGTGTCGGCGTTGGTGCAACGGTTGGCGTTGGAGTAGGTGCTATAGTTGGTGTCGGTGTTGGTACAACGGTTGGTGTTGGAGTAGGTGCTATGGTTGCAGTCGGCGTCGGTGTTACGGTGGGCTTCGGTGTTGGCGTTGCGGTTGGCGTCGCCGTTGGTGTTGCTGTCGGTGTCGGTGTTGTCGTAGGTGTAGGTGTAGGCGTTGGAGTGATGCCTCCATACAGTTTGTCGTATTCCTGCTGGGACGAGCTTCCGTTCAGCGTAATTCGCTGCGGACCACCCGAGAAATTCAGCTTCATCATGCCTGGAACTTCCAGTGTGGCTCCGTTTGCAATCGTTTGAGATGCAGTCCCGGTAATACGATAGCGATTAAAGTCCCAATCCGTAGAGATTTGCTCTACAGTACCGGCTCCCCATGCAGAGGTCAAGGTTGTTGTTGTCGGTAGATCGAATTCCAGCTTCCAGCCACCGGAGATATCCGCGCCTGTGTTATTCGTTATTTTCAGGGAGTAGGTATAATTCGGATGATCGTAAGCGCCACTGAAGCTAAGACTGAAGTTCGTAGGTGCAGGTAGTTGTGGCTTCGGAGTTCCACCTGGCAGAGAGGCTGTCTTAAGCTGGTCATAGGCAAAATCGGTCAACGAGTTGCCGTACGTGTAAGTGCCATCACTCTTTTCAGAGTAGTCGCCGGTCAGTTCCCAGAACATCATCCCTCCCAAGCCTTTTTGCTTGATATAATCCAGTTTGTAGCCGAGTGACTCCTTATCTTCATACGTAAGAAAGACCTTCTTGTCTGCGTTGAACAAGTATGGAGTTTTGGTAACAGGATCGAAATAACGTTTGTTCGCTGGATCTTTGAGCAGATTCAGCACATGCCAGATTGGATTTGCGCCAGCCGGCTGCTCTGGTGCAGGATCATTCCAGATTCCGTATACGCCGTCGGCTCCACCTCCGGTTGTAGGAGCTGTACCATAAAGACCGGTGTTGTTGATGCCTCCATTTACATTCTTCCAGCCACGTGAGTAATAAGGAACTCCGATGACGATTTTTTCCGGAGGAAGCGTACCCAAATAGTATCGAACGGCCCAGTCGGTATTCAGAACCGGAGTACCCAGCGCAGCTGTTTCAGTATCACGAGAATCCGGGTACAGGGCGGAATGCGGCCCAACATATCCATTCCAAGCGCCGTGGAAATCATAGGTCATAAGGTTCGCCCAGTCCAAATACTGGTTAGCTTCCCCTAGCTTCATTCCGCCCAGAATCCAAGAGGAGGCGGTTGCGGCGATGGTTAGGTCATATTTCTGATTGTCCTGTGCGCCTGCCTGATCCAGCTTTTCACGAAGCTTTTTCATGAGGAGAACATAGTTGTTGTAATTCACTGTGCGCAGCGGCTCAGCCACACCGAAGTCATTCGGGTTACCTGATTGACCAGTACCAGATGGGTACTCCCAATCAATGTCCACACCGTTGAATTGGTAGGTACGTAGAAAATCCACAACACTGTTGGCAAAGGTCTCGCGGCCAGTTTCCGAATTGGCCATGTTATAAAAACCACCAGAACCCGACCAACCACCAACCGAAATCAGGGTGCGGACATCGGGATATAACTGCTTATACTTTACGAGTTGATTAAAATGTCCTTTATACGGCAAATTAGTTAATTGGTCAGGGTAGTCTTTTTCGATAGCTGCTGTACGGTCCATCAGATCAATCTTGTTCGTTTGAGGGTTTACCTTGGCGAACGCATAGTTAATGTGAGTGATTTTGCCCCACGGTATTTTATCGACAGTATAAAATCCTTTGTTCTCCTGATCTCCCCACTCCGGGAAGTAAGCTACAATTTTACGCGGATGATCTGCAGCCGGAGCTGGAGCAGTAGGCGTCGTCCCTGCTGCTAAGGCTACTTGCGACGATCCACCTGCACTTGTGTAAAGTGGAAGCAGAATGATGGCGCTCATTAAGGCCGCAATGTAGCGTGCGGATTTACTTCGCCTATTACGTGTACTTATGTTCATTTAACATTCCTCCAAAAGGGATAATATAACTGCGGGAGTAGATTAGGAACGGTGATCCTTTCGCGTTAATAATGAGTCTTAATTCAGCTTCCAGAGTGCGGGTGTGGTCGCTGGTTCCCAGCCTTGAAGTGAAGTATGGGGCTGGAGGCAAGTATACGTTTTGGCGTTGTAGCTAACGATGTCACCCGTTTTGTAAGCGATTCCTACAATCCAGCTAGAACTCCCAGGGGTCGGTGCTACAGTTGCGGTTGGAGCTGGAGTTGCCGTCGGTGCTACTGTTGCTGTCGGTGTTACAGTGGCCGTTGGTGTGGGAGTTGCGGTTGGTGCCACTGTTGCCGTCGGAGTCGGAGTTGCTGTCCCGCATACGTTGATGAATTTCCAGACTCCAGCAGCACCGCTAAGGTCGGGACGATCGCCTTGAGTCCACCACTTAGCTTCATAGACTGAACCGTTGTAAGAAACTTGCTGGCCGCCAGTATATACGGCAGTCTGGTTCCACGCCGCTGCGCATTGTCCTGGAGTAGCCGTTGGTGTTGGAGTTACCGTAGGAGTCGGAGTTGCGGTTGGAGTTGCTGTTGCCGTAGGCGATGGTGTGGGAGTTGTTGTTGCGGTTGGTGTCGGTGTCGGCTGTACCACTCCTCCGCCAAGGTCGGCGTTCAGCTTGTTGGTCAGTGTTTTGTTCCGGTCACCACTTGTCTCCCAGAACATGGCACCCGCTAGGCCTTTTGATTTGAGATAACTGATCTTATGGCCAAAAGATTCTACGTCGTCATAGCTGATATAAGTTTGGTTCGTTGGATTATAGAGATAAGGCACTTTAGAAATGTCATTCCAATAACGGGTATAGCCGTTTTTGTTAATGTAATTAGCTTCGAGGTCATAAAAGTCATAACTGCCCTTTTCCCATGTACCCGTGGACGAAATACCAGCGGACAATTGATATTGGCCATTTCCTGCGGCAGGAGCACCTCCCCAACCACGGCCATAGAATCCCATACCAAGCACTAACTTGTTCGCGGGTACGCCATTTGCTAAATAGCTGGTTACTGCTTTATCGACGTTGAAATTTTGCGGTTCGGTCAGGCCTGATGCAGAAGCGGCTGGATCATAGTACAAAGGAGCATTGTGACCGGTGGTCTTATTCCAGCTCCCGTTGAAGTCATAGGTCATAATATTAATCCAGTCAACAATGGAAGCAATACCTGCAAGATTATTGTTATTGACGTACGTCGGTCCTGCACCGGAAGCAATGGTCAGCAGATAGGTTTTTCCGTCGGTCTGACCGGCAGCATTTAGCTTCTCACAGATTTTTTGCAGAAGAAGGACATAGTTCTCCTTGTCTTCGGGACGGTAGCTGTTGCCTGCAAGCCCACCGCTGACTGGGTACTCCCAGTCGAGATCGACTCCGTCCATTTTATATTTACGAATAAAGTCTACCGCAGAGTTGGCAAAAACCTCACGGGTTACGGCCGTAGCCGCCACATCCGAGAAGCGGTTCGACCAGGTCCAGCCTCCAACGGAGATCAACGTTTTCAGGTTCGGGTTCTTTTCTTTCAGCTTCCACAGCTGCTTCAGGTTACCTTTGATGGGATCATCCCATTTGTCATCCCCAAAGCTCTTTCCGGTGTCAATCCACGGGTCACCCAGTACAATAGTGCCGTTCGGAACGTTAATGGTCTGTGCTTGCTCATTTTGACAGCTCCAAGTTACCGGATTAGGGCCAGTAGGGTCAGGGTTGCCGTGAATACCATTCCAACAAATATCTGCAAAGGCGTAGTTAATGACATTCATTTTGGTGGGATCGATATCTGATACATTGTAAGCCCGCCCGTAAGCGGCCCAAGAAGCGTAATAACCAACCAGTTTATAATCCTGTGCGGCGTTGGCCGTTTTGGCACTACTACCCAGTGCTGAAAAAAGTGTAAGAACAAGCGCGGCGATCATCGCGATCGCAAAGGTCTTACGTGAACTTTTTTTCGTGAATATCATTGATTTTATACCTCCAAGGTTCAATGTGTAGTTCGAAATTCTTTTCGGCAAGAAATCCCAACCTTCACCTCCCATAGTTTGAAATTCACTGTACCTTCACCCTTGCAAATCTCTCATTCTACTGACACCCATTTCATAGATTTAGCAGCAAAAAAAAAGCGGTCCACATAAAGCTTACACAACAAGTAAGCGCTTTCTAAACTGCTGTTTTAAGGATTCCTTTTTGATAAACTTGTAGATGTAACATTGTTGAAGGGGTGTAGGGTGAGTAGAAGAGTGGGTTTGGAGTTCAATAATTAGGATTAATTTCTTATTTATGGGTGAAGGCATTTCTTATTTTCAAGCATAGAGAGCGATTATGCTAGGGATAAAATTCAGTAATATAGGGGGATATTTTTCTAATTCATGGATACTTGTTTATTGGGAACTTTGATAGAAAAGGTGTATGTCCTCTTTTTAAGGAAACTCATGCAGAACACATAACCTCCGATGTTATGAATATAAATTATATACATGCCTGCAATAATTTTACGGAACTATGCAACGCATCGCTGTTTCTTTTCGTTATAGTAGTATCATAAGGAAGGTGGTGGGTTCACCGATGGTTGTGTTTTGGTTGATCGCAGCCGGTGTCCTGTTTGTTGTAGAGATGATGACGCTTACTTTTTATTTGCTATGGCTTAGTATTGGTGCGTTGGCCGCAGGTTTGGTGTCGTTGATTGTTCCTGAAGCCATTTTGTTTCAGGTGATCCTCGGATCACTGGTCGCACTTGGTCTGACTATATTCTCGAAACCACTGGTTTCTAAATTTCGCAGTTCACGTGGGTTCAAGGATACAGGCACAGAAATCGTAGGCAGGCAAGGAGTCGTCATTGAGCCGATTGAGCAAGGGCGCTATGGGCAAGTGAAGGTAGGCGGAGATACGTGGAGCGCGAGCTCTGACCAGTCTTTGGGCAAGGACGAAGTAGTCAGAGTAGTGAAGAGAGGCACAACCATTATCGAAGTAGAACGATGGGGGGACATGAACTAATGGAATGGGCAATTATTTCAATTATTCTAGTGGTAGTCGTAGTATTTGTGGCATTAACGATCAAAATCGTACCGCAACAACGGGTAGGTGTAGTGGAACGTCTGGGTAAATTCAATCGTCTACTGACGCCGGGTCTGAACATTCTGATACCTGTGATTGATCAGGTGCGTACTTACCATGATCTAAGGATTCAACAAGCGAATGTGCCTCCGCAAACGGTGATCACGAAGGATAACGTGCAGGTGCAGATAGACACGATTATTTTCTATCAGGTAGTGGGACCAGAGGAAGCTACCTATGGCATTTCCGATTATGTATATGGGGTAAGAAACATTTCAACGGCAACAATGCGGCAAATTATTGGTAAGCTGGAATTGGACGAAACGCTGTCTGGGCGTGAAAAAATCTCAACTGATATTCGTCTGGCGCTTGATGAAGCTACAGAGAAGTGGGGCGTAAGAATCGAGCGTGTGGAAGTCATCGATATCAAGCCGCCGCTCGATATTCAAGAAGCAATGGATAAGCAGATGAAAGCGGAGCGGAGCAAACGGGCGATTGTTTTGGAAGCGGAAGCTGCCAAGCAAGATATGATCCTGCGTGCTGAAGGGGATAAGCAGAGCAAGATTCTGAAAGCGGAAGGCGACAAGGAAGCACGTATCCGCCAAGCAGAGGGTTCAAGACAAGCACAGGAGCTGGAAGCTCATGGTGAGGCGAAAGCAATTCAAGCCGTGGCTGAAGCAGAAAAATCACGCATTGAGCTGATTCGCTCAGCAGGTCTGGATGAGCAGGTGCTCGCATATCGCTCCTTCGAGGCTCTGGCTGAAATCGCCAAAGGTCCTGCAAATAAAGTGTTCTTGCCAACAAGCGCTGTTGAAACGCTGGGAAGTCTTGGGGCGATTGCTGAGGTATTCAAAGCGAGCAAGGATAGTAAATAGATTTTACAATTCGTGCTTCTTCCGTTAAAGTAAAAAGCAAAAACAACCCTATGCATACGAAGCTATTGTTGCTCATGCAAACTTTGAAGGAGAGAAGCTACCGTGACACAAAAAGAAATCTCACCGTTAGTTGAACTGCTCGGATTACAGCCCCATGTTGAGGGCGGTTGGTACAAAAGACTTTGGAACTCCGAATTTGAAATTCCGCAGGAAGTGCTTGGGGATAGCTATTCCGGATCGCGCCATTCGGCATCTTCGATTTATTTTTTGCTACACGAGGGGGAACAATCTGATTGGCATACTGTTTTGTCCGATGAAGTTTGGTTCTGGCATTCCGGTAGTCCAATAGTGCTTAGTCTTGGAGGTAATGGAGATAAGCCTGAGAATGTGCAGGAAGTTATTCTGGGTCTCGATATTGCTGCAGGTCAACAGCCGCAGGTCGTAGTTCCAGCGGGCGTATGGCAGGCGGCTCGCCCGTTAGGATCAGAACCAGTACTGGTATCCTGTATCGTTTCTCCAGAATTCCATTTTGATGATTTCAAACTGATTGAGAAATAAAGAAGAACGGGGGCTTTATATATGCCTCCGTTTTTTTATGAGGATTTTGGGAATGATGAAGCAGTCTGTTATACTTTTGTGGTAGCGCTTGCTTCTGAAGCGTGAATTTAGGTTAAGTAAGATTAATGAAATAACAATAAGCTTGGAGGGTTAAGCGATGAGTGAATTGAATGCACCGTTCTCGGGAGGTCCGACTTTAAATGATGGAGTGACCATGCCGTGGCTAGGCCTTGGCGTGTATCAGACTAAAGATGGGGAAGAGGTTATTCACGCGGTCAAGACCGCAGTGGAGCTTGGATATCGCAGTATTGATACGGCTGCTGGTTACAATAACGAAGAAGGTGTAGGTCAGGCTATTCGTGAATGTGGAGTGGCCCGTGATGAACTGTTTATTACGACGAAAGTGCGCAACCCTGATCAAGGCTATGAATCAACGCTGAAAGCGTTTGAAGTTAGCCGGCGCAAGCTGGGGCTGGACTATATAGATTTGTATCTCATACATTGGCCGGTGGCAGGAAAGTATCGGGAGACTTGGAAAGCTCTGATTCATCTGCAAAAAGAGGGTCTCATCAAATCTATCGGTGTGAGCAATTTTCAGATTCATCATCTGAAGGATATCATCGAGGACACTAGCGTAGTTCCAGTGGTAAACCAGGTGGAATTCCATCCGCTATTGACTCAGCGCGAGTTGCTGAAGTATGCCAATGAGCAAGGAATCCAGCTTGAAGCTTGGAGTCCGCTAATGCAAGGGAACTTAGATCTCCCCCTCCTTAAAGAGCTGGCTGGAAAGTATGATAAGACCCCTGCTCAAATTGTACTTCGCTGGGATTTGCAGCAAGGCGTCATTACGATTCCGAAATCAGTACATGCGGATCGAATCAAGGAGAATGCGGGATTCTTTGACTTCACGTTAAGTGATGAGGATGTTAAAGCCATCGAAGATTTGAACAGAGACCATCGGTTCGGTCCGGATCCGGACAATTTTAATTTCTAAAAATTACGAATACAAGCCAAACAGCAAGCCACCGATACGGGGACTTGCTGTTTGGCTTGTCGCTTATTGGATGGAGACGTTATATTTACGCAGCCAGAGATCTACTTGAGCTAGGTAAGCAAACAGCTGAGGACCGGACATGAGCTGACCGAACCAAGGCAGATTGGTAGAGGATTCTGGGGAAGCGGCGATCTCACGGATTTTGGCGGCATCGATTAAAGGAAGTATTGGCGAAGTAGAATCATCTAGAATGTTCAATACTTGTGTTCGTACTGCGTTTAAATAGGCTGGATTGTGGGTTTTCGGGTAAGGACTTTTTTTACGATATAGCACATCGTCTGGAAGAATTCCCTCAAGCGATTTGCGCAAAATCCCTTTTTCACGACCGTTCAGGTTCTTGATTTCCCAAGGAATATTAAAGACATATTGAACGAGGCGATGATCACAATAAGGAACACGTACCTCTAGTCCGGCTCCCATACTCATTCGGTCCTTACGGTCGAGCAAAGTAGGCATGAAGCGGGTGATGTTTAAATAGGACATTACGCGCATTTGTGCTTGTTTACCTGTCTCCCCATTCAATGTTGGGACTTCGGCTACTGCATCACTGTATCTGTCACCCAAATATTCCAGCGGCCGAATCCATTCATTAACTTCAGGGGATAATAGACTTGCACGCATTTTAGGAGCAACTGACCAAGGAAAAGTGCCCGAGGAGAGCATCTCCTCCCGATGGAACCAAGGATATCCGCCAAAAATCTCATCGGCAGCTTCGCCGGAAATGGCTACAGTAGCATTCTTTTTAATCTCACGGCAAAATAAATACAAAGAAGAGTCAACATCGGTCATCCCAGGTAAATCGCGTGTGTACAGCGCATTATCAAGTGCTTCTACAAGCTCTGGCGTATCAAATGAGATATAGTGATGGTTCGTATTTAATTCATCGACCATTCGCTTAATCCATGGACCATCTGCTCCGGGCTGAAAAGTATGGCTCTTGAAGTGCTTGTCGTTGTCGACATAATCGACGGAATACGTATCCACTCGTCCCTGGCCGTTTCGGTTGTAGTAGTCCACTGCAAGTGCTGTCAGCGCACTGGAGTCCAGCCCTCCTGACAAGAGCGAGCAGACAGGAACATCTGAAACCAGTTGGCGTTCGAGCGTATCCTGCAGCAGTTCACGTACTTTAGCGGCTGTCTCTGCTTCATTGTCAGTATGTTTTGCGCTTTCCAGCTTCCAATAAGCGTAACTACGCAGACCTTCGCGGCTATAGATCATGGCATGCCCCGGACGAAGTTCCTGCATATCCTTATAAACACCGTGTCCTGGCGTACGGGCTGGACCGATAATAAAAATTTCCGCTAACCCTTCGGGCCCGACTATTGGCTGTACCTTGGGGTGCTGCAGCAGCGCCTTAGGCTCTGATCCGAAAACTAAGACGTCATCCACTTTACTATAGAACAGAGGCTTCACACCTAAGCGGTCACGTGCAAAAAAGACCTGATCCCGAAGTCCGTCCCACACTGCAAAGGCAAAGATCCCATTGAGCTTCTCTGCACAATCCGGTCCCCATTCGATATAGGCATGCAGCAGAACCTCGGTGTCACATTGGGTACGGAATTGATGACCCCGCTGCTTAAGTTCTTGTTTGAGCTCGGGTGCGTTATATAATTCGCCATTGTACACAATCGCGTATACCTGTTCGTCATGGCGGGTGATCATAGGCTGCGCGCCGTTCTCTGGATCGATAACGCTAAGTCTGCGGTGACCGAATGCGCAAGGACCTGAAATCCAAGTTCCAGCTGCATCGGGTCCGCGGTTTGCTAAAGTTTCAGTCATTTTGACCAGCAACTGCGAGTGCTGCGTGAGATCTCCGCGCCACTGGATAAATCCGGTTATTCCGCACATGATGGTTCATCCTCTCTTTTTGTGCGATTGTTGTCCTTACTTTTTTGCCAAGTAATACAGATATATGCCGAAGGAAGGCATAAAATGTATGTCCTTATCCGAACACTAGGGGAGAGAGGAATTTGCCAGGAGGGAAGGATGACAGGTGTATTACATTAAAGATGCCAAAATTCGCAGAATGATGGAGTATGACGGTGCGCCTTGTGCAGAAGTAGGTGTATTGCCAGGTGCTGTTAGTGATCCTGCGCTTTTGGTGTATATCGTAGAAGATCAGCGCGAAGAAGGCTATGAGATTGTCCGTATCCTCACTAACGACGCAGATACTTCTACCGATTGGTTTGATAACAATATGCATGATGCTTTTAAAGATGTGACTTCTAGCGCGTTTACAGGCAGTATGATTATGACGCCAGAAGATGAACGTTCCAAGTTTCAGAGAGAATTAATGACATACGGAGATTTAAAAAAGCAGCTGGAGCAGCATTTTCGGAATCTGGAGTAATATGGAGTAGAAATAAGGGGTATCCGTAAGCTATGAAAATAGCTAGGATACCCTTGTTATTATTAAAATAGGATTAAGATTACTTATTTTCCAAAATGTTTGATCTTGAAAATTCTGCTGAATAAGGTATAATAAATATCGTTGCGTCAATACATATCATTAATTCTTATATGTCCCGGTAGCTCAGCTGGATAGAGCATGCGCCTTCTAAGCGCACGGTCAGGGGTTCGAATCCCTTCCGGGACGTCAAGTAACAGCCTTCCTTCGGGAGGGCTGTTTTTGCGTGCTGGGAAAGAGAAGCCCGAGTGGTTCGTCGGAGCATAAGCATCGATAGGATCAGCTTCGCAGTCAGCCCGAAAGGGCTGCATCCCGCTCGGGGCAAGTAACAGCCTTTCTTCGGGAGGGCTGTTTTTGCGTGCAGGGAAAGAGAAGCCCGGGTGGTTCGTCGGAGCATAAGCATCGATAGGATCAGCTTCGCAGTCAGCCTGAAAGGGCTGCATCCCGCTTGAGGCAAGAAACAGCCTTCCTTTGGGAAGGCTGTTTTTGCGTGCAGAGCATCCTCGCCAAAGTAAGTAAACTGAAGCTCTGATAGATAATTAGGGAAAATCTCCCTATAATTCAGAGCTTTCTACTCAATAAACTAATAATTAGGGAAATCCTCCCTGTAATTTAACTATTTCGTTGGCGAATATAGATATTCCCCCGATTTTTAGGGAGGATTTCCCTCTTTTCATTCATTTCAAGCAATTATCGGCTAAATACAGGGAGCTTTTCCCTAATTACTCTCAAAAAAGGCCAACCCTATAATTTGGGTTGGCCTAATTATACTAAAAGAAGGTGCCGAGAAAGTAGCCTCCACTACTTTCTCGGCACCTTGAGCCTTCCCGTGAGAAGGCTGTCTTGCATATGCCCACCGCTAAAGAAGCGGCCAGATCTCCTCCCAGACAGTGTCTAGAATAGCCTGCATATTATCTTCCATACTGTTAATAGCGATTACCACTTGTGCATCCGGTGCAACAATGCAGAATTGACCATGAGCGCCATCGGCACGATAAGCATCGTGCGTACACAACCAGAATTGACAGCCGTACCCTTGGCCCCAATCACCAGCTCCGTTATTTTCGATCTGCTTTTGTGTAACAAAATCAACCCAAGCTGCGGGAATAAGTTGCTGTCCCTTCCACATTCCTTTTTGCAAAAGAAGCTGTCCAAATCGGCTTAGTTCTTCCGTATTGATCTGAAGTCCGGCACAACCGAGGGTGAACCCTTGAGGGGCCGTTTCCCAATCGACGTTTTCTATGCCTAGTGGGGTAAAGAGACGGGGAACGAGGTAATCTTTTACGGTTTGTCCGACACGGGCCTGAACCATTGCAGAGATCATAATGGTATCCCCGCTGCTGTAGGTAAACTGTTCCCCAGGAGGTCTGTCTAAAGGTAGCGATAGATAATGTTGTATCCAATTTACATCCTTCAAGGCCATTCTTTCTTCAACCCAAAACGGTGGGGAATCATGCCCTGTACTCATACGTAGTAAATCGAACAAGGTCAACTCCCCAGGTTGCATGGAAGGAAGGACTTCTTTATGAGTGAATGCATATTCTGGAAACACATCCTTAAGTGTTGTATTTAGTGATAGTTTTCCTTCTTCGATGGCTAGACCCACCGCCATGCATGTAAAAGACTTGCTGACCGAATGCTGCAAGCGCCGAATATCCTCTGCGAGATCCACTTTCCCCACTAACGTTCCATTTTTAAGCACAAGAACATTGAACACATTCAATCCACGTTCGCGGATCTGGGCTTCGAAGCGAGTCATGTTTAACATAAAATGTAGCCCTCTCTTTCTTAGATTCCAAGCTGGGATTAGGAAGTTTGGTAGACGAAATCATTGAAAATGATGTGGAAACGTTTCCTCTGACTAGATATTAAATAGCTAAATCGATGCTATTCTATTCTTATTTTAAAGTCAATGCAAGCAGAAAGACTACTATTTAACATCGAAACAATTAAAATTTAAAACGAATTTGAGATGTGAATCATTTTTAGTCAAAAATCATAGGTTGACTTCTAAAAAATATCTGTCCATAATGAACGTATTAAGCGATTTAGATCCGAAAACAGTCAAAATGATGTCATGGGAAACGTTTCCCATCATTTTATGCGTTTCCACTAAGCTGATTATATCAGGTGCAGGGGGAGCTCATTATAGGGGTGAAACAGGGGGAATTATGAATATCAAGGATATTGCAAGGCTATCAGGCGTTGGTATCGCCACGGTCTCCAGGGTAATTAATAACTCCGGTGTCGTAAGTGATGCAACCAGAGCTAAAGTAATGGCTGTTGTAAGAGAGCATAATTACATTCCAAATGGAAATGCAAGCAATCTGAAAAAAACGCGTTCTAATACGATAGCGCTTATGGTTAAGGGGATTGCAAATCCGTTTTTTGCAGACATGATCAAAGAAGTAGAGCGTCAAGTGAATCTGCGCGGCTGCCCGCTTCTGATCCAGCATGTTGAAGATGGAGTGGATGAGATCAATGCTGCTCTTCAGCTTGTGAAGGAAAAGAATTTATACGGGGTAATCTTTATGGGTGGTACATATGACCATTCTGAAGAAAAATTCAAACAATTGCCGATCCCATTCGTTTTGACTACCATCACGACTACGAAGGATGTTGATCCTGCCGTATTCTCCAGTGTGATCATTGATGATATGCAAGAGTCTTATAAAGCTGTGAGCTATCTAATTTCACTCGGACACCGGAACATTTGCTTTTTGGCCAGATTTCCTTTGGTTCAGCATACTACCGGAAACCGTCGTCTTATGGGTTATATTAAGGCGCTTGAGGATCATGGGATTGAGTATGATGCTTCCTTGGTAGAGGATTGTGAATACAGTCCAAGTTCTGGTTTCACGGCTACGAAAAGACTGCTTAATAAGAAAAAAGATATCACCGCTGTATTTGCCGCATCAGATACCATCGCTATCGGAGCTGCCAAGGCTTTATTGTCTTTGGGTCTATCGATTCCAAATGATATTTCGATCATCGGATTTGACGGTATAGAGATGGCAGAATACTATCACCCATCGCTGGATACGATTAGCCAACCTGGGGTGGATATGGCGAAAGCCAGTGTTGAAATTCTGTTTGACCTGATTTCGGGACAATCGGAGAACAAACATGTGGTATTCGAGTCTGTTTTGGTAAAGCGGGGATCTTGTAAGAAGATTAATAAACAAGCATAAACGCCTTTGGCGTCCTTATAAGGACGGTAAGCGTTTGAGCGAGAAATAGAAGGATAATTTATAGCGTAAGCATATAATTTCTTATATTTTAAAAAAGGTTCCGTAAGGAGATGACATATGGCACTTCTAACCGTTGAGACTGGTTCTCCTACCTTAAGAATGACAACGTCCATCAGTATCATCTCCCCCGTTGATTCGGGCAATACCACCGGAGGAACGCTCTATCTGTTACATGGTGCTGGCGACAATGCTAGCACATGGTACAGGCTGACCACCATTGAGCAGTATGCTAACAAGTATGGCTGTACAGTCATAATGCCTCAGGTAGGAAGAAGCTATTATACAGATATGGAGTACGGACTGGATTACTTCCACTATGTTACGCAAGAGCTTCCTGAGCTTTGTGGCCGAATGATGAGGCTGGATGATGATCCGCAAAAGACGTATGTTGCCGGACTATCGATGGGCGGATATGGGGCACTAAAATGTGCACTTACCTATCCTGAGCGTTACAGCAAAGTAGTTTCCTTATCAGGCGTTACAGATATTCAGAAAAGATTGAAAGACCCGCAAATGTCTTCGGATATGGCGAGGGAGATGGCAGGCACTTTCGGAAAACGCTTACAAGTTAAGCCGGATCAAGATCTGTATGCTTTAGCGGCTAAATTGGTCGACGATAAACGTAAGCTGCCTTCAATTTTGACCTGCTGTGGCTCGGAAGATCCATTTGTGGAGATGAACCGGGAATTTGCTTCTCATATGCAAGCGAGTCCCTATACATTTCAATATGTTGAGACTCCGGGAACACATGAATGGAGATTCTGGGAGGAACATCTGAAGACAACTTTTGATTTCTTGTACAACTAAGAGCAATGAGCAATTGCAGAAAGAGATATTATGGAGGATTTGAGATGAAAGACCAGCAACTGACGTCCCTGTTGAACCAGATGACGCTTGAAGAGAAAATAGCACAATTGCAGCAGCTAGCTGCTAATTTCTATGAAGGAGCGGAAGAAGGAGGGCAAATCACTGGCCCTATGGCATCCATGGGGATTACGGATCACATGATTGAGAACAGTGGTTCAGTACTTGGACTTTCGGGCGCAGAGCAAGTCATTGCCGTCCAAGAAGCTCATTTACGTAAAAATAGATTGGGTATTCCACTGCTGATGATGGCGGATATCGTGCATGGCTTTAAGACGATTTTTCCGGTGCCACTGGCGATTGGTTGCTCTTGGGATATGGAACGGGCGGAGCTAAGCGCTGAGATTGCTGCTAAAGAAGCGGCAGTATCTGGTGTACACGTTACTTTTGCACCTATGGCGGACCTTGTTCGGGACCCGCGTTGGGGAAGAGTGATGGAGTCTACCGGCGAAGATCCTTATTTGAATGGTAGGTTTGCCCGTGCATTTGTACGTGGATTTCAAGGAAATGACTTGACTGGTGATGTAAGTCGTGTGGCGGCTTGCGTTAAGCACTTTGCAGCCTATGGTCTATCCGAAGGCGGACGGGATTATAATACGGTCGATTTATCAGAACGTCAGCTACGGGAATATTATCTGCCAGCCTATCGTGCAGCACTGGATGAGGGTGCAGAAATGGTTATGACTTCGTTTAACACGATTGATGGGATTCCAATAAGCGGAAACGTTAAGCTGCTTCGTCAGCTGCTGCGTGAGGAATGGGGCTTTGACGGCGTGTTGATCTCCGATTGGGGCGCGGTGAAGGAACTGATCCCGCATGGTGTCGCCGAGGATGAGGCTGAAGCAGCACTTAAAGCTATCAAAGCTAGCGTGGATATTGAGATGATGACAGAGTGTTATGTGCACCAATTGCCAGCTCTTGTAGCTGACGGGCAAGTGGATGAAAGTATCATTGATGAAGCCGTACTTCGTATTTTGAAATTGAAGCAAAGACTGGGCTTGTTTGAGAATCCGTTACGTGGGGCAGATATAGAGAAAGAGCGCGAGGTAATTTTCTGTGATGCTCACCGGACAGCAGCGAGAGAATTAGCGGTTAAATCCTGCGTTCTACTGAAGAATGATCAGGTTCTGCCGCTTGCGACAGAGCAGCGGATTGCGCTAATCGGACCGTTTGCTAATAACGGAGATATTCTTGGACCATGGTCCTGGTTGGGTTCAACAGAAGAAGCTAGCCGTCTTGCTCCAGCTTTTGAAGCTCGTGCAGCTGCTGGTAAGGTTACCGTTGCAGAAGGCTCCGGGATTGAGAGCTTTACAGAAGAGCAATGGCTGGAGGCGAAAGCGGCAGCGCTGGAAGCCGATGTGATTGTGCTGGCGCTTGGAGAACATTCGGATATGAGCGGAGAAGCTGGAAGTCGTTCAGATATCCGCTTGCCGGAAGCGCAGCGTGAGCTTTTGCAACGTATGAAGACGCTGGGTAAGCCTGTTGTTGTGGTGTTGTTTAACGGACGCCCACTGGATCTTAGTGGTGTGATCGAGAACGCGGATGCTATTCTGGAAGCCTGGTTCCCAGGAAGCGAGGGCGGTGCGGCGATTACCAGTCTACTGTATGGTGACGAGAATCCGTCAGGAAGATTAACGATGTCTTTCCCTGTATCTGTTGGGCAAATTCCGGTCTATTACAATCATTTCAACACTGGACGTCCTCTACATGCACCGGGTGCGGACAAGCGTTATGTCTCACAATATTTGGACATTCCTAATGAGCCGTTCCTACCATTTGGCTTTGGTCTTAGTTATACGACATTTAGCTACAGTGAACCGATCCTTTCCGGTGAAATAATGACGAAGGATCAGCCTATTAAAGTAACTGTTACGGTGACTAATACAGGCAATGTACAAGGTGAAGAGGTAGTGCAGCTCTATATCCGAGACATTTCAGGAGAAGTTGTTAGACCAATGAAGGAATTGAAAGATTTTGCTAAGATCAGCCTCTCCCCGGGAGAAAGCCAGGAAGTGAGCTTTACGCTTACAGAAGAACAGCTTCGTTACTATCATAGCGACTTAAGCTTTAGCAGTGATCCGGGACAATTCAAATTGTTTGTGGGTCCAAATAGCCAAGAGGTTAAAGAACGCGATTTTCGCTTAACATTAGCTTAAGTAGAATATATACGACACAGGCTGTCGTAATAGAGGAGTGCAAGAATATGACTACTAATATGAATTCTAACATCCATTTAAACGCTGGAGACTTATCATTCACTTTTACAAACAGTGGGGACTTGTTCCAAGTTCTCCATGAACGGACAATGATCAATCAATTGCTGCCTAATATCGTGGATGGCTCCTTATCCAACCTATATTTACGCATTCATAGTAATGGAAGCATTCAAGCTGTTCCTTTGCTGGGCATTCATTCCTCAAGCACTGTACGTAAGGCTGGGAACCGCTTGGTTTGGGAAGGTACTGCGGAAAATATCGAGTATCAGGTTATTTTTACTCCGACGGCTCAAGGCGCTTGGTTCTGGGACGTGAAGCTTAAAGGGCAAGATGCAGATGTGGATCTCGTGTACGGACAAGATGTGGGTATTGCCGATATCGGTGCTGTTCGCAGTAATGAAGCCTATCTGTCACAGTATATTGACCACGCCGTATTCGAGGATCAGTCAAAGGGATATGTAGTATGTTCCAGACAGAATCAACCGCAAGGTGGCAAATTTCCATATCTACAACAGGGTGCAATCACTAAGGCAGCAAGCTTCTCAACAGATGGTTTCCAATTCTTTGGATTGTCTTATAAAGAGACCAATCAACCAGAAAGCCTGAGCCGTGAGCAATTAAGTAATGAAATCTATCAATATGAATTCGCTTATACTGCGCTGCAATCGGAGCGGGTGAAGCTGAGTGGGGAAGCCCGGTTTGTATTTTATGGATTGTTCAAGCAAGATCATCCAGAAGCGATTACCTCGTTAGAATTCACGAAGGATGTTGCTGCGGCTTGGGAAACGGTAAAAGAGTTGCCTTTAGAAGCTGAAGCACCGCTCGAGCGTTCTTTCTTGACAAAAGAGCTGGGAGCACCACTAGCTGCAAATTCTCTGACGAGCGAAGAGATCGAAGCCTTGTTCCCGGTTCGCTATCAAGAGGAAAAAGAGGGAGACCAGCTTCTGTCTTTCTTCACGGAAAATTATGAGCATGTTGTATTAAAAGAGAAGGAACTTAAGGTAGAGCGTCCTCATGGTCATATTCTAATGAGTGGGGATAATGCCCGACTTAACGATAAGGTAATCACTACGACTTCCTATATGTACGGAATATTCAACTCTCAAATCGTTATTGGCAATACCAATTTCAACAAGCTCATGACCAATGCCAGAAATGCACTTAACATTCCAAAGGCTTCGGGACAAAGAATCTATGTACAGTGGAATGGCGAATATCGCCTCTTGACCATGCCTTCATTGTTCGAGGTTGGTTTCAACTATGCCCGTTGGTATTACAGAACAGATGGCGAATGCTTTATTATTACGAACTACACTACTGCAGATTCTCCGGAGATATTCCTGAATGTGCGTACGGAAAGTGGAAAAGCTTATCGCTATCTAGTCACTAATCAAATCACTATGAACGTTAACGAATACGAGCTTCCATATCAATTCAAACAAGAAGAGGGAACCGTAACCTTCTCGGCTGATAGAAGTGCACTAAGTGCAGGAGAATATCCTGATCTGCAATATAAATTCCAGGTACAGGGAGCGGATTTCACTCTTCAAAATGAAGGTAGACTTGTCTCTCATGCTGACCAGTCAGATGCGCCGCTAGCTATTCTGGAACTGTCGGAGAGCAGTGAATGGACATTGAACACTCAAGGTCTTCTGGATGGTAAGGAGATTCAATCGAGCAGCCGTACAGCCGAAGAGGAGATTTCCGCATACCGCGAGTTCTACAGCGGGGTTATGAATGGCTTCCGCTTGACGTTAGGTGATGGGTCCGAAGGTGAGTTGTTTAAGGTAAATGCTCTAGCTTGGTGGTATACACATAATATGCTCGTCCATTATTCAGTCCCTCACGGATTGGAACAATACGGCGGCGCTGCTTGGGGAACCCGTGACGTGTGTCAGGGACCAGTGGAATACTTCATGGCTACGCAAAAATACGATCAGGTTCGCGAAATATTGCTGACCCTGTATGCTCATCAATATGGCGATGATGGTAACTGGCCACAGTGGTTCATGTTTGATAAATATACGAAGATTCAGCAAGAGGAGAGCCACGGAGATATTATTGTATGGCCACTCAAAGTGCTTGGAGACTATTTGGCGGTAACGCAAGACTACAGTATTTTGCAAGCGACTGTGCCTTATACTCGTAAGCATAGCTTTGATTTTACAGAGGAAAAAGCGACGCTGCTGGATCATGCACGGAAGGAAGTTGCTTATATTAAGAATCACTTCCTGCATGACACGCATTTGTCTTCTTACGGTGATGGTGACTGGGATGATACACTCCAACCGGCTAATCCACAGCTGAAGCAGTACATGGTTAGCAGCTGGACAGTGGCGCTTACCTATCAGACATTGAATCAGTTCTCAGAAGTGCTTCATAAAGTTGATCCAGCAGGTTCGGAAGAGCTGAAAGCGATGGTGGAGGGAATCCGTGAGGATTTCAACACACATATGCTTCAATCTGAGGTAATTCCAGGCTTCTTGTATATGGAGGACCCAGAGCAAGTGAAGCTTATGGTACATCCAAGTGATACGGAAACAGGGATCCAATACCGTCTGCTGCCAATGACGCGCAGTATGATCAGTGAGCTGCTTACACCAGAACAAGCCGAAGCCCACTATGAAGTAATCCAGGATAAACTGTTCTGTCCAGATGGCGTTCGTCTGATGAACCGTCCAGCTCAATATGTTGGCGGCGTAAGCACCCATTTCAAACGTGCGGAGCAAGCTTCTAACTTTGGTCGGGAAATTGGACTTCAATATGTACATGCACACATCCGTTATGTAGAAGCTATGGCTAAGCTAGGGAAAACCGATCAGGTCTGGAATGGCCTAGCGGCGATCAATCCGATCGGAATCCGCGACGTGGTGCCAAACGCTGAACTACGTCAGGCTAACTCTTATTTCAGTAGCTCGGATGGTAAATTTAACACCCGTTACGAGGCGCAGGAGAATTTCGATAAACTGCGTAATGGTGACGTAGCGGTTAAAGGTGGCTGGAGAATCTATTCAAGCGGTCCTGGGATCTACATGAACCAGTTGATCTCGAATGCACTGGGGATCCGTACGGAAGGCGGAGATTTAATCGTCGATCCAATTCTGCCGGAGTCGCTGGACGGAATGCGCTTTAGCTTTGAATATGCAGGCACTAAGGTAGACTTTATTTATCACCTTACGGGCTCTGATAACAGTCGGATTACTGTTAACGGTACAGAAGTTCAAGCCGAAGGTACGCTTAATCGCTACCGTAGTGGTGGTATCCGTATCAAACGTGAGGACTTTGATCGTCTCTGCGTAGAAGCTGGAAATGTGATAGACATCTATAAGTAAGATAATAAAAGAAGGGCAATCTCCGCGATAAGCGTGGAGATTGCCCTTTTTGTACTACATACGGCTCGGTGTCGGTAACCCAAGCACTTCAAGTACATCCCCTAAAGTATCCTTAAATCTCGAAGTGAGCCAGAGGCGGAACGCGATGGTAGCCTCCTCACCTTTTAAAATCGGACATATAGAATAGAAGTTATTGAAAAGTGTGGCTAAGGTATGCGCGTACGTGCAGAGTATATTCGGTGTTAACTCTATGCTGGCAGCATACAATGTCTCTTGCCAGACGCTAAGCTGTCTCAGCAAAGCGAGCTCTGCCTTTTCCATTTCGATGGGGCATTGAAATTCTGAGCCATCTGTGCTGAATGGGATTGTAGATTTGCTCAAAACACTGCTAGCACGGGCATAGGTGTACATCAGATAAACCCCGGTATTACCGGATATTTCGGTAGCCTGTTTGAAATCAAACACGATTTCCGTTCCCAGGTTAAACCGCAGCAGATAATAACGAATAGCAGCAGCTGCAATGATATGGCTGGAAAGACCCTCTTTATCGGAGCGCGAATGTTCTATGTTCTGTTCCATAAGCATTACTAAATCGCTCACCTTAACGCCGATTCCTTGGCGCCCGGACATGGCATAAGAAGATTTCCCTTCTGAAACATCTATCCCCAGCTCAGCAGCAGAGGCCGGACTAAGAGAAACAACGCCATAACTTACATGATGGAGCTTCTCAGCCTGCTCGTTATATCCTAGTGCTCCTAAAGCCTGCTTAACCATTTGTTGCGGATATTCCTGTCTATAATCGATCACGTTAATAACACGGTCGGCATGTCCATAAGGCTCATGGGTTCCAGTTAATCCTGTGGTCCATAAACCAGACGAGAATTCACTGTAGGTGAAATCTTTGGATAGTAGACCGAATTTCCAGAGATGATAAGCAATGTCTTTGGCTGTGTACGTCAAAATCCCATTCGAACGCACAAGCACCTTATCCATCTGATGATCCTCTGAATCCGCTCCACTGCTAACCTCTGTCCCTTGCTTTAGCACCCAGCAGCCCGCAAGTTTGCCTTCAGTCTCCTGTACAAAAACTGCCGTTTGCTTCAATAGCTCAGATGCGGCTGTCCAGAATCCCTCTTTTAAAATATTGCTCTCCCACACCAGCAGGTCATAGTGAATACCAAAACGCTTCATTTCCGCTACATGTTCTCTCACAATACGTTCAGCGACTAAGTTGCCCAGCCACGCCTCATTACCATCACCCTGTTCAAGGGCATGCAGCATATCCGTGCGCTTGTGAGTGATCTCTGGATTCCGTGCATATTCTTTGTTCACTTTGGCATATAGATCCCAGCAATAATCACCGAAACGTTGATGTTCCCCTTCTAAAGGTACATTTAATAAACCAACGACTGTATCTGCCAGCTGGTTGCCCAGATCATCCACATAGTTATGGACCTCTACGTTATGTCCGGTTCTTTTCATTATTCTGACCAGCGCATCGCCGATGCAAGCATTTCTCAGATGACCTACATGAGCAGCTTTATTTGGATTGATTGAAGTGTGCTCTATGATGACCTTTTCCCTTGTGCTGTCAGGCAGATTAAAGGAATGTTTAGCCCACACCTGCCAATTCATATACAAATTAATAAATCCAGGAGCAGCTACTTCGACTTTTTGTAAAAGACCCGTGTATCTCTCTTGTAATTTAATTTCTGCTTTTACTAACTCTGCTATGACGAGAGGGGATTTACGCAGGAGTTTGGCTAGCTGCATAGCAATATTGCAGGAATAATCACCATGCTCTAGATTAGCTGGCTGTTCGATCAGAATTGCAACATCGTTTGGGTAGGCAACTTCTAAGGTGTGGAATACTTTTTTTACACTTTGTTCAATGCTGTGTTTGATGATTTGACTTAACATTTTATACCCTCCTTTGAAAATACAAAAAAGCCCTCGTCTCAAAAGAGACGAGGGCTTTAGCGCTCGCGGTACCACTCTCGTTGCTAAACAGATGTTTAGCCACCTTACAGGATAACGGTCTTCAGCCGGGACTTCCTACTTAGGTTCAGAAGTCCATCTCACGGGTGCGCTTCATTAGGTGATCTGTACCGGCTTGCACTTACCCGGCTCGCTGTGGACTAGAACACGTTAACTACTCTCCCGTTCATCGATGCTTGAATAATTTTTATCAGTATAACGAATATTTCGAAAAAAGCAATAGGGTGTTAGTTAGAAAACGTAGAAAATGCTTGAGTTTAAGATTGTCCGATTAGTAGATTACAAATTCAAAGAATAGAAGGTTGTCTTTTTTTGAGTGGCAATTCCTTTGCATAAATGTCCACACATTAACTTTGAATACAGAATATTACTATATAGAGCTATTAATTATGAACCATGTTACTAGTTTTATAGTTTTTTTATTTTTCAAACTGCAGCAGAAGAGAGGAGTGAAAAAGATGGCTTTATTCTCAACCGGACCTATAGATAATAGTCCAATTCTAGGGGTCAGACAGACACAAATCGTAACAGTAAAAGTAGTTAATCGTGATTCTCTTAATCCATATAATCTTGTTATTCAGGGATTTTTGCTAAATGGGTCAAGATCGATGTATGTGAATGAAATGATTAATCTCGCACCTAACCAAGTTCTAACTAGGAACTATTTTGCAGATTTAGATGCATTTGAATTTGAGTTTACGACATTAGAAGTTGTTGAAGCAGAGGTAGGGATCTCGGTCTGGGGAAAACAGGCTTCAGGGGAATTAGTAGAACCTCATCGTATAGTAGCGTGGGAAAAACATGTAGGAATAATCTAAAGGAGTGTTGAGAATTGAGCTATTTATCTACTGGGCCGATAGATAATACCATGGTGGGAGGTATACGACCTACTCAACATGTTACGATCAAAATCGATAACCGAAGCGACGTTATTTCTTCTACGGTTCTCGTCCAAGGATATTATATGGATGGGACAAGAACTTTATATGTTAGTGAGCTTGTTAACGTTATGCCTGATCAATTTATAACAAAGGACTATTATGCGGATTTTGATGCGTTTGAATTTGTTTTTACGACTTTAAGCCTGGTAGATGATCCTATTCAAATTTCAGTCTGGGGAAAAAATAGTGTAGGTCAAATTGTGACTGCTCACCGACTTGTCCATGCTGAATTACTTGGAGCAACGGTAGGGGCAACTGGTGCTACAGGGGCAGATGGAGCGACAGGGGCAACGGGAGCGGATGGAGCAGATGGAGCGACAGGGGCAGTCGGAGCAGACGGGGCGACTGGAGCGACAGGAGCAACTGGAGCCGACGGAGCGACTGGAGCAACAGGGGCAGACGGAGTGACTGGCGCAACAGGGGCAGCCGGAGGAGCGACAGGAGCAACGGGAGCCGATGGAGCGACAGGAGCAACGGGAGCCGATGGAGTGACAGGAGTAACGGGAGCCGATGGAGCGACCGGAGCAACGGGAGCCGATGGAGCCACTGGAGCAACAGGGGCAGACGGAGCGACTGGAGCAACGGGAGCGGACGGAGTGACCGGAGCAACAGGAGCCGACGGAGTGACAGGTGCAACGGGAGCCGATGGAGCAACAGGGGCAACGGGAGCCGATGGAGCGACAGGAGCAACAGGGGCAGACGGAGCGACAGGAGCAACGGGAGCGGACGGAGTGACAGGAGCAACAGGAGCCGACGGAGTGACAGGTGCAACGGGAGCCGATGGAGCGACAGGAGCAACGGGAGCCGATGGGGTGACTGGAGCGACGGGAGCAGATGGAGTGACTGGTGCAACCGGGGCAGATGGAGCGACTGGAGCAACGGGAACCGATGGAGTGACCGGAGCAACAGGAGCCGACGGAGTGACAGGAGCAACGGGAGCCGATGGAGCGACAGGAGCAACGGGAGCAGATGGAGTGACCGGAGCAACGGGAGCCGATGGAGCCACTGGGGCAACGGGAGCCGATGGAGTGACCGGAGCAACGGGAGCGGCTGGTGTAACTGGAGCAACAGGAGCCGACGGAGTGACCGGAGCAACGGGAGCCGACGGAGTGACAGGGGCAACGGGAGCAGTTGGAGCGACTGGAGCAACTGGAGCGACTGGAGCGACTGGAGCAACTGGAGCGACTGGAGCGACTGGAGCAACTGGAGCAGCTGGAGGAACTGGAGCAACAGGCGCAGACGGAGCGACTGGAGTAACAGGAGCAGATGGAGTGACTGGAGCAACAGGAGCGGCAGGTGTAACAGGAGCAACGGGAGCGGATGGAGCCACTGGAGCAACAGGGGCAGCTGGAGTGACTGGAGCAACAGGAGCGGCAGGTGTAACTGGAGCAACGGGAGCCGACGGAGTGACTGGAGCAACAGGGGCAGCTGGAGTGACTGGGGCAGCCGGAGCAGTTGGAGCGACTGGTGCAACAGGAGCCGACGGGTTGACTGGAGCGACGGGAGCGGCAGGTGTAACTGGAGCAACAGGAGCGGCAGGTGTGACTGGAGCAACGGGAGCGGCTGGAGTGACCGGAGCAACAGGAGCCGATGGAGTGACCGGAGCAACGGGAGCAGTTGGAGCGACTGGAGCAACGGGAGCCGACGGGGTGACTGGAGCAACAGGAGCGGCAGGTGTGACTGGAGCAACAGGGGTAGCTGGAGTGACTGGTGCAACAGGAGCCGACGGGGTGACTGGAGCGACGGGAGCGGCAGGTGTGACTGGAGCAACGGGAGCGGACGGAGTGACTGGAGCAACGGGGGCAGCTGGAGTGACTGGAGCAACAGGGGCAGCTGGAGCGACTGGAGCAACGGGAGCCGACGGAGTGACTGGAGCAACAGGGGCAGCTGGAGTGACTGGAGCAACAGGGGCAGCTGGAGTGACTGGAGCAACGGGAGCGGCAGGTGTAACTGGAGCAACGGGAGCGGCAGGTGTAACTGGAGCAACGGGAGCGGACGGAGTGACTGGAGCAACAGGGGCAGCTGGAGTGACTGGTGCAACAGGAGCCGACGGGGTGACTGGAGCGACGGGAGCGGCAGGTGTAACAGGAGCAACAGGAGCGGCAGGTGTGACTGGAGCAACGGGAGCGGACGGAGTGACTGGAGCAACAGGGGCAGCTGGAGTGACAGGAGCAACAGGAGCGGCAGGTGTGACTGGAGCAACAGGGCCGAATATTCAAGCTGAGGGATTCTCAGCGTTCCTATCAGCTTTGTCAGTTTCTACTTCTTCCCAACTGACTGGATGGTCTGTGGCTTCTCCTTTCTATTCTGATCCTTCCTTTAACCCCGTTTCGGGAAATTACACAGTTCCGACAACGGGTAGATATTCTATTGAAGCGACCATTAACTATTCCACAACTGCCTCAATCTCAATTAGTCTTGGTAGTGGGGTTAATCCAGCTTTCGTAGTTCAGAGAACTTCTCCTACTTCAACAAATCTGGTAAGTGGATTATTCCCTGTGTTGGATGTGAATGTTGCGCTTATTCTAGATTTGAGAGCTATTTTGGGAAGTGGGACTGTAACGCTGGTTGGAGAATTTGCACTAACAGCAGGTGATGTTATTGGTTTGTTCTATGTTTCTAATGGCTTGACGGTTCCTTTGAATCTGGGCGGTGCCAATACTTCGGGTATAGTTTGGTCTGTTCATGAATTGACGTAAATTTATCTCTGAGTTTGATTGTAAAAATAGAGGATGCTCAGTAGCCGTTAGGATGGCTTCCTGAGCTATCCTCTATTTTGTTAACGGGACAAGTTTTGGGCAGAACGGAATAATGCTCCTAAGAGTTACAATCTATTGAATATTGATAGATTTATAGATTTTTCCAATAGCACTCAATATGTATAGTAGTAGCTTTTGATAGATGTCCACACATTAAAAAGAGAAAAGAATATTACTATTAAGAGCTGAAAATTTCCAACTGAAAAATATAATAGGCTCATTGTTAGCGAATTTAGAGTAGATCGGAGGAATGATTATAGTAACGCTACTATTTAGAATTTTTTGCAGGCAATCTATTTAAAAATAAAAGGAGTTGATAACTTGAGTTATTTATCTACTGGACCTATAGAAAACAATCTGGTAAGCGGTGAAAGACCCACTCAGCTTGTTACTATTAAACTTGTTAATCAGAGTGATGTCACTGCGTCGTTGATTCAAGTCGAAGGATATTATATGAACGGTACAAGAACACTATATGTTAGTGAACTTCATACTGTGGGACCTAATGAAGTACTAACAAATGATTATTATGCAAATTTTGATTCATTCGAATTTTCATTTACAACACCAACTTTGATAGACGATCCAATTCAAGTCTCAGTTTGGGGAAAAAGCAGCACAGGTCAATTAGTGACTGCTCATCGGCTTGTCTACTCTGAATTGTATGGTGAAAATATAGGTTATTCAGGAGCCACCGGAGATACCGGAGCGACAGGAAGTACAGGTGCGACCGGAGCAGCAGGAAGCGCAGGAGTTACCGGAGCAACGGGAAGCGCAGGTGCAACAGGAGCGACGGGAAGCGCAGGTGCAACAGGAGCAACGGGAAGTACAGGTGCGACCGGAGCAGCAGGAAGCGCTGGAGTTACCGGAGCGACAGGAAACGCAGGTGCGACTGGAGCAACAGGAAGCGCAGGTGTAACAGGAGCGACAGGAAGCGAAGGTGTAACTGGAGCAACAGGAAGCGCAGGTGTAACAGGAGCGACAGGAAGCGCAGGTGTAACTGGAGCAACAGGAAGCGTAGGTGTAACAGGAGCGACAGGAAGCGCAGGTGTAACTGGAGCAACAGGAAGTGCAGGCGTGACTGGAGCAACAGGAAGTGCAGGTGCAACAGGAGCGACAGGAAGCGCAGGTGCAACAGGAGCGACAGGAAGCGCAGGTGCAACAGGAGCGACAGGAAGCGCAGGAGTTACCGGAGCAACGGGAAGTGCAGGTGCAACAGGAGCGACAGGAAGCGCAGGTGTAACTGGAGCAACGGGAAGCGCAGGTGTAACTGGAGCAACGGGAAGTGGAGGCGCAACTGGAGCGACTGGAGTGACAGGAACAACCGGAGCAACGGGACCTGCTGGTTCAGGTGCAATCATTCCTTATGCTTCTGGTCTTCCTGTAGCTATGACAACTGTATTAGGAGGCTTGCTTAATACTTCAAGTATCGTAGGATTCGGAAGTAGTGCGACGAATATTAGTGCTGCTGGCGGTACGATAGATCTCACCGGAGCGGCTGGAACCTTGCTGAACTTTGCATTCTCAGTTCCACGCACCGGAACGATTACCTCTTTGGCGGCCTATTTCAGCACAACAGCAGCGCTTAGTTTATTAGGTTCTACAGTAACAATCACTGCTCAATTATACAATTCTTCTACCCCTAACAATACCTTTACTGCAGTCCCTGGTGCTGTAGTCACATTAAGTCCTCCATTTACAGGTGTCCTTTCACTTGGCACAATTAGCAGTGGTATTACTACAGGCTTGAGCATTCCTGTAACCACTGGAGAGCGGTTGCTGTTGGTCTTCACTTCAACAGTAACGGCCGGAGTCGACGTTGCGACAACCATTGCTGGATACGCTAGTGCAGGAGTTACAATCACTTAATACGATGAATTTGAAAAAGGGATATCCCAAAAGCCATTTGGCTGAAGGATATCCCTATTTTTCTCCAAACATCATTACACCTAGATCATCAGAATTTCTCGGATGTCTTGTTCTGTAAGGGTAGATAACCCTTCCTGACCTGGCTGGATCACTTCATCGATTAAGTTCCTTTTCTTCTGTTGTAGCTCATACATTTTGTCTTCCACAGTACCTTGGGTGACGAGCCGAATGACTTGAACTACTTTTTTCTGTCCGATCCGGTGAGCCCGATCTGCAGCTTGCTGTTCGACGGCAGGGTTCCACCATAGATCGTATAGAATGACAGTGTCTGCTCCTGTTAAGTTGAGTCCGGTTCCGCCAGCTTTTAAGGAGATCAGGAAAATATCCCGCTCTCCTTCATTAAATTGATTACATAAATCTACGCGCTGAGACACAGGCGTTTGACCGTCTAGGTAAAAATATGGAATACCTTGATAGCCGAGTTCACGTCCAATCAAACCGAGCATTTCTGTGAACTGGGAGAATACTAGTATTCGTTTACCTGAACTGCGGCATTCCTCTATGATTTCAAACAGCTGCTCGAATTTGGCGGAGCTTCCTTCATACCCGTCCACAAACAGAGCCGGGTGACAGCATAGCTGGCGCAGACGGGTGAGACCAGCAAGGATTTTAATCCGATTATTATTACCGAAGCTATCCTGGGTCAGATGCTTAAGCGCCTCTTTTTTCAAACGGGCGAGATAAGCGACATATAACTTCTTCTGCTCAGGGAACAGCTCACAGGCTTGGAGTGATTCGATTTTCTCAGGCAATTCTTTTAACACATCACTCTTTAAGCGCCGCAGCAAAAAGGGACGTGCCCGTTTAGCGATAGTTTCCCTCGGCAAATCGTGAAAAGCCTTCTTACCTGGAAACAACCCGGGAAACACAGTGCCGAAGATGGACCATAGATCTTCTAGCGCATTCTCAACAGGAGTCCCAGTAAGTGCAAAACGATGCCGGGCTTGAAGAGCCATAACTGCTTGAGCGGTCTGCGTAGTATGGTTCTTTATGGTTTGCGCTTCATCGAGAATCAGGGTATGAAAAGATTTCTTAGCATACAACTGAACATCTCTGCGAAGCAGTGGGTAAGAGGTGATGATTACATCCGCCTTCGCTGCATTTTTTAAAATCCGACCGCGTTCCGTTAAGCTTCCATCTGCAATAACAGCCTTAATCTCAGGCGTGAACTTTTTAAGCTCATTATGCCAGTTGTAGGTCAGAGAGGCAGGAGCGACAATAAGAGCGGGCAGACCACTCTGACGAATATCCGGAAGCTCAGAGAGCAGAAAAGCGATACTCTGCAGCGTTTTGCCAAGACCCATATCATCCGCTAAAATTCCCCCGAAACGATAATGGGCCAGCGTCTTCAGCCACTGAAATCCATACTGCTGATAATCCCGGAGCACAGGGGCCAGACTCTCTGGTATAGGGAAGTCAAGGTTCTCAGGATTGTGCATATTCGCAAGTAACCTTTTAAAGGATCTGCTCAGTTTGACTGAGTCACTTTGAGAATCGGAAGAGGTTAAGTGTAACCCACGAACGACTGGTAAAGAAAATTGCACACCTTTAATCTCACCTTCTCGGATGCCCATCTCGTTTATAAAGGTGATGATTTCTTGGAGCTCCTCGCTCTCCAGCGGTAGCAGTGCCCCTTCTGGCAAGCGGTAGTATTTACGTTTATCCTGAAGTGATTTTAAGACCATCACAATCTCAGATTCGGGAATACCACCCATGTCGAATTTAAAATCAAGCCAGTCGGTTTTCTCATTCCAACTAATACTCACTTTTGGTGGCGTGGTTCCCGTGAATAGTCTTTCTTTGACAGCGGTGGTCGCATAGACCGTTAATAGTGGTTCAAGCAACGGAATCGTGTGGTATAAAAAATCGTACTCACCGTCCTCATCCGTCATAATATACCCGCCTTCGGTTTTGGCGAAGGATTCATGCTCCATCAGCTCCAGAATTCGGGCCTCTCCTTCACCGTCGCGTATAAGAATCAAGTCCGTACCGCGAACATGGGCTTTTTCATCCAAAGGATTGATGATAATGTCACCATACTGAAACTCTAGCCCGGCGAGCAGTCGATCTCTCACGCGGTCCAGATAGAGCCTGGCTATAAGCTTATGTTGCACAATTCGATCAGCAATAGATTCGGCAATATGCACGTTTCCCAGTTTTTTTAGACCAGGGATAACCTTGTCCATAAAGGGCTCCATTTGTTCGGGGGCAATATCGATGCCATCTCGACGAGAGGATTCCAGCATTTTTTTCATCTCAGATAGGCGCATGCATTCCTGAGCAGTTAGCTTCAACAGCTTACCTTCAGACAGCACGAGTCCGTAATCTTCCAGAACTGAGATCTGCTCCAGTCCTTGAATATCCAGATGGTAGCCTTCGCCTTCGGCTTGTTCGAACGCAAAGCTAAGGGGCGGTGCTTCATTAGACATATGAATGCCTTCGTACAACACCTCTTCTTGTTGCAGATATACCGACGGAACCTCTGAAAGTGCGGGCTGAAGCGTCTCCCAGAAAAAAGGAGGGATAGCCAGCTGGCGATCTCCCCCCAGGTTGCCACCATATGGAGAGTAGTTAGTGACGTTATCGCGATACATTTTTTCATTTAAGACAATTTCAATTAGCTTCTGAAGAACGATGTTATCTTCCTTCCGAAAGCTGTGAATGGAAGGGTCATAGACGAAATGCTTCGAGAATTCGAAGGTTTCTCCACGATGTACATGTTCCAGAAAACCTCTTATTCTATGAACGACATATAGTCGTTTCGAGCCGATTTTCATTTCTATTCCCAGCATGGTAGTGCTATAGCTGTAAGTGAATGGCTTGCAGATGAACTCGACATTTAAAGGGATCCTATTATCTACAAAAGCCCCAGTACCGCTCGGACGCGGCTTATGGTTACTGAACATGCCTAGCAGGCTGCTCACAAGGTGCTGGTCTCTGGACCTTCCTCCCATGTCTCGCGTAGAATCCGTAACATTACGTGGGGTTAAGACTCCAGTATCTTCAATAGTAGAATGGCTGGAAGTTCCGGTACGGTCTGGCCGTTCTCCAGCAGTTTCAAGGGAATCAATGCTGATCAGTACGGCTGCGATATGTTTGCAGAAAGGCCCTCCATGCGTGTAAGCAGGACAAGTACATTCTGCCGTGACATCACCGTCGATATCGATGACAACCATGACTTCGTAGCCAATGCCCCCTTGAACGAGCGCTTCATAACGAGAGCGGGGAAGATCTGGGATGGATTCATTACGTTCTTCAACATCTATTATATCGACGCTTCCTGACTGGTAATAAGCCAATCCTTTTTCAAAAATAGACTTGCCGCACAGCAGCTTAATTACCCGTTCTGTCACACTAAAGCCCATAACATAATTCCTTCCTCGTAACTTGTTCTTCGAAAAGTCCGATTATTATATAGTCCTTATGATAACAGAACGGGCGTGCGCATCAAATAGGGGCTGCTACTCCACTAATCCCGTGCATAATAAAACGGATCGTCAGGTTAATCTCTTCCTCATCGTTCCAGTCCTTCTCCGGTTGTAGCAGCAGGCGATTAAGCAGATACCCACCAATGGATGAAATAGTGAAACGTAGAATAGCGGGTGTGGGTAATTCAATGACTTCACCTTTTGCCTTGAAGTGTTCAACAATTTCGATGACGCGCTCCAGCACCTTGCTTAGAATATTTTCTGCGAACTGTTCTCTGAGCAACGGTTGGAAAGGAATCTCCTGTATCAGAATCTTTAGCATTTTAAAATTTCTACGGGCGAACTCCAGACGATTGACGATAAATGACCGTAGGAATTCTTCGAAACTGTCATAGGGAACATCGAGTACCCCGTTGAAATTCCGCAGTACAAAAGGAGCGAGCATACGACTCATGGTGGGGCCGATGATGGAGAGCAGTAAATCTTTTTTGGTTTTGTAATATCGGAAAATCGTACCCTCTGCTACGCCTGCCTTTTGAGCAATTTCACTAGTCGCAGCAGCAGCGTAACCTTTTTCGGAGAACACCTCAATCGCCGCATGCAAAATGGAAATCTGCTTCGGTGTCAGTTTATCCTCTTCGCTTATGGCCAGCAGCTCTTCAATCCACTGCTCTTCTATATTTTGTTCCGTAGAATCATATTCTTTCATTACAATTATCCTCCAAACTTGGTTCATTCCGTTCAACCGATAAAAGTTCTTAGTGAGGCTACATTTTCCGGTGTTTGCGCAGTGCCAATACATTCAGCACCATGAATAATAGTGAGAATCCGATCAGTACATAGACATCCAGAGCGATGGAATTCCATCCTTTGCCACGGATCATGATGTTCATAAGCGCTTCTGATCCATAATAAATTGGGGTTGCGTAGCCGATGCGCTGTAGCCATAGCGGTAGAGTGTCGAGTGGGAACAGTCCGCTGAGGAAAACTTGTGGCACGATAATAAGCGGGATGAACTGAATCATCTGTAGCTCGTTGGCTGCAAAAGCAGATAGTAGCGTGCCCAGCGTCAAAGCTGTCATCGACAGGAGTAAGGTGATTAGCATTACGTATCCAAAGCTTCCTGTCATCATAATGCCAAGAATCTGAATAGAGAACCATGAGATCAACAGCGCTTGGAATACGGTAAAAATGCCGAAGCCACATACATACCCGAGTACAATCTCCCATCTTTTTAAAGGAGTGGAAAGTAAACGTTCAAGGGTGCCTGTAGTCCGCTCACGCAGGAAAGAAACACCGGCAATCAGGAATACGAAAAAGAAAACAAATACACCAATCATAATCGGACCGAAGCGGTCAATCGTCTTCATATTCTCAGAACCGTATAAGTAGCTGATCTGGGGCTGTAATTGCAGCTGTTCCTCTGTACTTGGAAGAAGCTTCTGAGAAAGCTTTTGAAGCGTCATAATTACCGCCTTGTTGGCTGTAGGATTGCTACCCTCTAACAACACTTGAGGGATGACTCCTGAATTCCCAACGTTTCCGTCCAAAGTGATTAAAGCGTCAATCTTTCCATCTACTAGAGCACTTTTCCCTAGCTCTTCGCTGGCATACTCTTTAATTGTGGTATTTTCTTCTTTTAACGCAGCTGAGATATTTAGTGGCACACCGGATACTCCGATTTTTGGCTCATAGGCGTCCCCGTTGAATACCAAGCTCATTAAACTTAGAACGATAAGCGGTGCAATGAACATTAAGGCCATCGTTCTTTTATCATGAATAAATTGTCGCAAAATCCGTAAGGTGATCGCTCGGATTCTCATGAACGGACACCTCCATAATATAGAAAGGCTTCTTCAATAGAAGCTGAGCCAGTGGCTTCAAGCAGTCCGGCAGGTGTGTCGGCGGCAAGCAGCTTGCCATCACGGATCATTCCAAGGCGATCACATTTCTCAGCTTCATCCATGACATGCGTAGTGAGTACAATCGTGGTACCTTTCTCGTTCAGCGCTTTTAGTTCTTTCCAGATGGATAGTCGGAGTACAGGATCGATACCAACTGTTGGTTCATCAAGAAGAAGTAACGGAGGCTCATGGAGCAGTGCAATCGCCAGGGATAGGCGGCGTTTCATTCCGCCAGAGTATTGATCTACTCTTTTGCGCAGATGCTCCTGAAGATCTACTAGTTCCATAACAGCTTTGATGCGTTTGCCGCGCTCCGCACCCTTTAGTCCATATAGCGCAGCGAAGAACTCCAGATTTTCTTTTGCGCTGAGTTCTGTATATAGGGCATCAGATTGAGCCATGTATCCAATTTGCTGCAGCATGGATAACTTAGGCATAGTGACACCAAGCACTTTTACCTCACCTGAGGTCACCACATCGATACCTGTAAGCAGCTTTACTAGCGTTGTTTTTCCGGAGCCAGAGGGTCCTAATATGCCGAAGGTTTCCGCACGCTCCACTTGAAGTGAAATATCTTCGAGCACCTGTTTGTCTCCAAAGGCTTTACTAACATGGCTCACTGAAATGACTGGAACTTTCGAACCCATATTCATCTCCTCGATTCTGAATAGTCTGGGATACAAAGTGGTGTTACTGAATGCTCTGCACAACAATAATGAGTGAGCGCTCACTCATTATTGTGCTCCGGAATCCAGTAAATGTAAAGTGCTAGATTTCCGCTACTTGAAACTAACTTACAATTAGGTGTAAATAGCAAAGTAGCGGCATTTTTGCACAAGATGCGAATACCTGCTCACGAACCAACTTGATATGATGTTAATAAGGAATACAGCTGGGATGTTCGACAACTCAATGATGCAAATGCCATTGCTTCCGAAATTGATTAGGCGTTGTGCCGAAATGGGTTTTGAACAATTTGCAAAAATGAGAGCAATTTGTAATCCCCACTTCCTCGGCGATGTGTGCAACCGTGTATTTGCTTGAAGTCAGAAGATGAACGGCTTCCTGCATTCTTTTGACCGTTAAATAATCGGAAATACTGCTGCCTGTACATTCCTTGAACAAGTGGGATAAATGATGGGGTGAAAGATGTAGATCCTTGCTCATTTGATCGAGCCGCAAAGGTTCCTTGTAATGCAACTGCAGCCATTCCATAATACGTTCTGCCTGATGTGGTTTACGAAGCAATTGTTCCATGGAGGTCGGCTTCTGCTGTGTATCCCAAAGCGGCTTTAAAGTACGTAGGAACGTGATGAGAAACAATGAGACCTCTTCCATGAAATCATTTTTGTGCAAAGTTGGAAGCGCTTTATCCAGATCCTTCAGAAGAGCTATCAGGGATTGCAGGTCCTGCTGTTCATACCATCGAGGTGAGGCAGAATTGCCGCTGTGAATATGATTGAAAAAGCTTTGTAGGATGGGCCACTTTTCAAAATAAGCTTTAAATATGCTGGGCTCATAATGCACGATCGAACGCACGAACGGAACCGCCTCATTAATTTCAATTTGAATATGATGCAGTTGATACGGCTGGAAAATACAAATCATCCCTGGCTTTATTTCATAGCTATTTTGATCAATAATCAGCGTCCCTTTACCTTCATGAACAATAAGAATTTCAACACCCTGATGAGCATGGAATGTACCTTGATAGTCGTCTGTATTTGTACTTGTTCTTTTATATACAAAATAGAGATGGAACGGTTGTAAGTCCTGCTGCTCATGGTACGTCACATTCGTGTTCCTCCTATTAGTAGGGATGCGGATAACCTATCGTTTACAAAAGTATAAGAGAACCATTGCACAGCTAGCAACATCTAGATTAAAAAGTCTTACTCACTAATGGAGGACACCGAATTATGGCAGAACAAAAGACAGAATTACATAACGCAGGGTATAAAGCTTGGCTCGAATATCCATATATTCAATCGAGTGCAGTAAGAGAGTGCTATTCTCCTTGGTGCTATAACATCTGGACAGTCAAACAAGATCATCCAGTGATCATAAGTGCTGTGCAAGAACTAACACGTGGCATACAAGGAATGCTCGATATAGAAGCTACCATTGCTGAATCTCAGGATAAAGATAAACAAGCTTGTATTGCAATCGGTACGTTTGATAGTAATCATCCGTTGATTACGCATACCTTTAGCAAGGCTACAAGGACAGCAATTGGATCAGAAGGATATGCCATTCGAACAAATACGGAGAAGGACTGTATTGCAATTGGTGCTTCCACACCCGTGGGTTTATTGTACGGTGTATTTGCATTCCTACGCTTACTTGGAACGGGTCAATCTATTAAGGCGTTGGATATGTTGGATCAGCCGGTAAATACGCTCCGCATGATGAATCAATGGGATAATATCGATGGAAGCATCGAACGTGGTTACGCAGGGAAGTCCATATTCTACTCATACAACGAAATCACTAAGGACTTTGCTCGATTGCAAGATTATGCGAGAATGCTCGCTTCGATAGGAATCAATGCGATTGCTATAAACAATGTCAATGTACATCGGTTTGAAACGATGTTTATTACGGAGCGCTATCTTCCTGACATCGCGAGGATTGCCGATATCTTCCGTACCTACGGGGTGAAGCTATTCCTAAGTATTAACTATGCTAGCCCGATCGAAATCGGTGGATTGAATACAGCTGATCCGTTAGATTCTGATGTACGCCAATGGTGGAAGGCAAAGGCGGTAGAAATTTATAAATTGATTCCAGATTTCGGTGGGTTCCTCGTAAAAGCTGATTCAGAGAATCGTCCAGGTCCATTCACTTATGATCGTGATCATGCAGAAGGTTCGAACATGCTGGCTGAAGCTTTATTGCCTTTCGGGGGAATCGTCATCTGGCGCTGCTTCGTTTACAATTGCAAACAGGATTGGCGTGATCGCTCCACCGATCGTGCACGAGCGGCATATGATCACTTTAAACCGCTAGATGGTCGATTCATGGATAATGTTATTTTGCAGGTGAAGAATGGACCGATGGATTTTCAAGTACGGGAAGGTGTGTCTCCGTTGTTCGGTGCCATGAAGCATACGAATATGATGATTGAATTTCAGGTTACGCAGGAATATACAGGCCAACAGCGTCATGTCTGCTACCTCATTCCTCAATGGAAGCAAGTTCTTGATTTTAATACTTACGCAACGGATTCGGAGTCATCGGTGAAACGGGTCGTCGATGGATCAATGTTCGGTTATAAATATAGCGGCTTCGCTGCTGTTTCAAATATTGGCAATGATTATAACTGGACGGCGCATTTATTAGCGCAGGCCAATCTATATGGTTACGGTCGTCTCGCTTGGAATCCGGAATTAAGTGCAGAGCAAATCGCGAAGGAATGGATTATGCTCACATTCGGTGCAGAGGATGAGCAGTTAATAGTCACGATTCGTGAGATCTTGTTAACCTCTTGGCATATCTATGAATCTTATACTTCGCCGCTTGGCGTAGGCTGGATGGTCAATCCAGATCATCATTACGGTCCAAATGTGGATGGATATGAATATTCGAAATGGGGAACGTATCATTTTGCAGACTTACAAGGTATTGGTGTAGACCGGACAATAAAGACGGGTACGGGATATGTTGCTCAGTATCAAGGAGCGAATGTAGATTTGTATGAATCGGTAGCTACTTGTCCAGATGAGCTATTACTCTTCTTTCATCATGTACCGTATACGCATACTCTTAAATCTGGTAAAACGGTCATCCAGCATATTTATGATACGCATTTTGATGGCGTGGATCGCGCAGCAGGGCTGAAAGAGAAGTGGCAATCCCTTGAGGGGAAAATGGATGGCAGCAGGTTTGGACAGGTGGCAGACCGTCTGCACGAACAGGTACTACATGCCCGCGAGTGGAGAGATATCATCAATACGTATTTCTATCGAAAAAGCGGTATCCCAGACCAGCATCAACGTACAATATACTAAATATTAGCAATAGGAGGAGTGTGTCCAGCAGGGCCGCTCCTTCTATTGCTCCATCCCTTTGTTTCATAATCCTATGAGAAGAAAGGAAGATACACCTTGAATCAGAAAAGATTATTTAATGAGGGCTGGGAATTCGCCAAGAGTACTTTAGAAGTGACGAATGCTGAGTCCTTGGATTTCCATCCCGTCGATCTCCCGCATGATTGGTTGATTTATAACACGTTAGACTTATATGAGAATAGTATTGGCTGGTATCGAAAGTGTTTTATAAATACGAAGAACGATGAGCAGCTATTGCTGTGTTTTGATGGTATTTATATGGACTCCACGATTTATGTGAATCATCAATGGGTTGGGGAGTGGAAATACGGTTATTCTTCCTTTGAATACGAGATTACAGATATGCTCATAGACGGGGAAAATGAAATTCTAGTGAAGGTTGTGCATCAGAGTCCGAATAGTAGATGGTATTCAGGAGCGGGTATCTACCGGAATGTATGGCTCAAGACAAGAGATTGCAATCATATCGTGACAGATGGAATTTACATTCATACGGTACAAAAAAATGACGTTTGGCGAGTGGAGATCGACACCGATGTGAGCATTACAGGAGATATGCGGCTTTCCCAAACCGTTCTACACAAGGATCGAGAGATAAAGACCAGTGTTGAGAAGATCTCCGCAGTAGGATTAACACAAGTTACCTCACGTGTAAGTCAGGTGCTGACTGTAGAGAATCCTTTATTATGGAGCCCCGGTGAGCCGCATTTATATCAGCTAAAAACGGAATTGCAGCATAAGGCACCTGATCAGGGCTCTGATGATGTGTGGACAACAATAGAAGAAGTAACACAGTGTATAGGTTTTCGAACGATTGTACTGGATCCGCAAGAGGGAATGCTTCTGAATGGGTTAAAGATCAAGCTTAACGGAGTTTGTGAGCATCATGATCTTGGAGCATTGGGTTCGGCGTTTCATACAGCAGCATTGCAAAGAAGACTTGAAATCTTAAAGGACATGGGCGTAAATGCAATACGCACCGCTCATAATATGCCTGCTGCAGAGCTTATGAATCTGGCGGACGAAATGGGGCTGCTTGTGGTTTCAGAAGCCTTTGATATGTGGGAGCGATCGAAGACCACATATGATTACGCAAGATTTTTCAAGGAATGGGCGTTAAAAGATGTGAGAAGCTGGGTCATGCGAGATCATAATCATCCAAGCTTGTTAATGTGGAGTATTGGCAATGAAATTTATGATACGCATGCTGACAAGCGAGGGCAAGAATTGACGAGCATGTTGATGGAAGCCGTGCTTCAATATGATCCGAAAGGCAACGGGAAAGTGACCATTGGATCGAACTATATGCCATGGGAGAATGCTCAGAAATGTGCGGACATCGTAAAGGTGGCAGGCTACAATTATGCGGAAAAATATTACCATCAGCATCACGCGGAACATCCTGACTGGATTATCTATGGTAGTGAAACCGCCTCTATTGTGCAGAGCAGGGGAATATATCATTTCCCATTCGAGCAATCCATCCTGGCTGATGACGATGAGCAGTGCTCTGCACTAGGTAATAGCTCTACAAGCTGGGGAGCGAAGTCAGCAGAAGCGTGTATTATCGCGGAGCGAGATGCAGCGTTCTCATTAGGGCAATTTATATGGACGGGTTTTGATTATATTGGTGAACCTACACCGTATCATACGAAGAATTCGTATTTTGGACAGATTGATACAGCGACCTTTAAAAAGGATTCATATTACATCTATCAAGCGGCTTGGACAAATTACAAGGAGCATCCGATGGTGCATATTTTTCCCTATTGGGATTTCAATCCCGGTCAAATGATCGATGTTCGAGTCTGCTCGAATGCTCCCAAGATAGAATTGCTGTTCAATGGTGAGACTGTTGGGACCTATGAAATCGATCATGTACATGGAACGCAGCTAGCGGGCTGGTGGAAGCTTCCTTATGAACCAGGCGAGCTCAAGGCAATCGCTTATGATGAGGCTGGCCAAATCATTGCAGTAGACATCAGGAAATCGTTCGGGGATGCGAGTCGAATCTGCTTAAAAGCTGATAAGGGTACACTCCTTGCGAACGGCACAGATTTAATCTTCATCGAAATTACGATGGAGGATGAGCACGGTAATGCTGTTGAGAATGCAAACAGTCGCGTTCAGGTTCAGGTGGGCGGAGCAGGCCGTTTGATCGGTTTAGATAATGGAGACAGCACGGACTATGATCCATACAAAGGAATGAGTAGACGCTTGTTCAGCGGTAAGCTTATGGCGATTGTTGCTGCGAGTTTAGAAGCAGGTACGATAACAGTTGAGGTTACATCGAAAGGTGTAGTAGGTAGTAAGCTACAGCTTCAATCGCTCCCTGTGGCAGATCGTGGAATAGGCATTTCAGCTAACACTAGAAATCTAGAGTTGCCCTGTGTAATGGGAAATGTAGAAGAAATTCCTTTACGAAAGATAGAAATTATAAGTTATTCTGGACAACAGTTTAATGAAAATAGAAGAGACATGAATGTACACGCCATCCTTTACCCTAAAGACACTTCCTATACTGAAGTGGAGTGGAGTATTGTAAATGATGTAGGGATTGAGTCCAATCTAGCGCGGCTCGAACAACTGGGACAAGAAGCCAAGATCACGGCGTTAGGAGATGGGAGTTTCCGCGTTCGCTGTATGAGTAAGAACGGTACGAAAAAGACAAAGCTGATTTCACAGTTGGAATTTACAGCGAGCGGTCTGGGGACGGCTTACAAGGATCCGTATGGATTTATATCTGGCGGTCTACATGACGAGGTTAAAGGCGAAGTCGGAAACGGAAATGAACGAGGCGTAGCAACGAGTCGAGATGGTGAGACGCAGGTTGCTTATCGCGAGATTGACTTTGGAACTTACGGCTCGGATTTGATAACGATTCCCCTATTCGCATTGTCTAGCGAAGCCTACGAGCTCCAGATTTGGGAAGGCATGCCGGACGAAGAGAACAGTGAGCTTTTGGCAGACGTTATTTATCAGAAGGAATCGCAATGGAATGTTTATCAGGAGGCAACCTATCTATTATCCAAGAGACTCACGGGTATCAGCTCTATTTGTTTCGTATTACAGAAGAAGGTGCACATTAAAGGCTTCTCATTTGTGAAAAAGAACCGAGCGTTCGAGCAGAATAGGGCTGTGGATTGTGATCGCATTTATGGTGATACGTTCACCATCACGGAACAGGGTGTTGAAGGAATCGGGAATAACGTATCTCTCGTGTTCGAGCAGATGGATTTTACGACGGAAGGTACTTCAAAGCTTGTCATTTGTGGGAGAACTCCGATCGATAAGAATACCATTCATCTTCGCTTCGAAGAGGATGAAACATCTAACAATCAACTGATCGAATTTACACAGTCAGATGGATATGTAGAGCGAGTATTTGAGTTGGAGAAAGTGACAGGGGAGCAGAAGGTAACGTTTATCTTCTTGCCTGGAAGTCAGTTCGATTTCGGTTGGTTTCGGTTTGAATGATCGATTGTCCTTTCAACTACTACGATAAATGAGGTGCGTGTACATGTTAACAGGCAAGATGAATGCTGCAATAATGGATGAGCAATTATCAATTTCTGTGAAGCAAATAGATATTCCTGTTCCTAAGGTTAATGAAGCGCTAATTAAGGTGTATTGTATCGGAATTTGCGGGTCAGATGTTCATTACTATGAGCATGGAAGAATCGGTCGTTATGTAGTAAAGGAACCGATCATATTAGGCCATGAGCTGGCTGGTGAAGTCGTTGAGGTTGGTAAGCAGGTATCAAATATAGCTGTAGGTGACCGAGTAGCGGTTGAGCCAGGAGTGACCTGTGGACAATGCGACTATTGTAAATCAGGACGTTATAATTTGTGTCCAGATGTGGTCTTTCTTGCAACACCCCCAGTAAATGGGGCTTGGGCAGAATACATTGTCATGCCAAGCGATTATCTATTTAAACTTCCGGATTCTATGAGTTATGAGGAAGGCGCAATGCTGGAGCCATTGTCGGTTGGTTTTCATGCGATGATGCGTGGTAAGGTTCAACCGTTTGATCGAGTGCTAATAACGGGTCTTGGTCCGATCGGACTGCTTGCAGGACAAGCAGCAAAGCTATTTGGCGTTTCTGAAATTTATGGTACGGATGTCGTACCTTTTCGGCGTCAACTTGCAATGGAGATGGGCTTCACTGCAGCATTAGATCCAGTAAAAGAGAATGTTGGACAGCGCCTCAATGAGTTAACGAACGGATTTGGAGTTACACTCGTCGTAGAATCATCGGGTAACGCAAGGGCGATGGCGGATACAATTAAGTGGGTTCGCCGTGGCGGGAGAATTGTATTTGTCGGTTTACCAGCCGATAGTGCTATTCCGATGGACATGGGACAATTTATCGATGGTGAGATCGATGCTTATGGTGTTTTTCGTTACGCGAATACCTATCCGGCTGCGATCCAAGCGTTGCAGCATTCTTCATTAGATATTGAGAAAATAGTTACGCATCGCTTTGCGCTTACAGATACTCAAGAGGCTCTTGAAGTAGCACGTAAAGAGAAGGATACAAGTATTAAGGTAATGATTTATCCGAATATGCCTTAATGCGTGTTATATAAAAAGAGACCGTCCCAAAAGCCATGAAAATGGCTGCTTGAGGCGGTCTTTTTATTTTTATGTAAACTCTGTAAATACGCGTTATTACGCTTTAATATAATCTGCAAAATTCTCCAGTAAGTATAGGGAGTTCATATCTTCACGCAAATGATGCTGGACTAGCTCATCCACTTTGTCTGGTTCATGGTTTGTCATACAATCCAGGATCATGTGATGCTCGCTCAAAATTTTCTCCAGCTTTTCTTGCTTTAGGGTATGCAGGCGTCGATATCTTTCATAATGCACATGGGAAAACTTAATTTGCTCCCACAAAAATTCATGTCCTGCTAATGTGAATAACGTCTTATGATAGGCGTCATCCAAAGCAAAAAAGTGCTCAATGGCATGTTCTTGATGTATGGCATTTTTTTGTTCTTCTAGGTTCTTCTTAAGTTCTATAATTCCTTTAAGAGTAAGGCTATCGCATAGACCTTTGATAATATCCTTTTCTAAAACGCTTCTTAAATAGATCATTTGCTCGACAGATTCCAAATCAATGTATGAAACCAGATTCCCTTTCTTCGGATACACATCAATATAGGACTCGAGGGATAGCTGCTTTAGTACATCGCGCAAAGGTGTTCTGGATATCTGAAACCGTTCGGATAACACGGTCTCACTTAGAATGGTTCCAGGTTTTAGCGTTAAATTAAGAATTTCGTGCTTTAATAGGTTCAAAATATCATTTTTGGTGGACATGAGGTTGCGTCTCCATTGCCGTTGAATTTGTAATGCTGATATCTGAAACGGGATCCTGAAATAAGATAGTGATTTCATTATATAATTTTTTAATCTTGTATACAAGATCGGGGATTATTGATTTTATGTCATTGACAAAAGGTATTATTAAAATCTAATATTTGAGTATATTATCTTGTATACAAGATCTCGACATATGAAATTATAGGAGGTTTTATCTAGATGAACATGACATGGAGATGGTATGGAGAAGGCAATGACAACATTACGCTTGATCATATCCGGCAAATTCCGGGGGTAATGGGTATTGTCTGGTCACTACATCATAAGGTAGCGGGCGAAGTGTGGGAAATGGATGACATTCAAAAGGTTGCGGATCAAATTACGAGCAAAGGGTTTAGCACTGCCGTAGTAGAGAGTGTGAACGTCCATGATGATATCAAGATTGGACTCCCGACGCGTGATAAATATATCGATATTTACATAGACACCATACGGAAGCTTGCCAAGGTCGGTACTAAAGTGATCTGTTACAATTTCATGCCTATCTTTGACTGGACTCGGACGGAGCTGTACAAGGAATTGCCAGATGGCTCGAATGCTCTTTTTTATGAAAATGCGGCCATTAATGAGAACCCGCGCGACATGGTAAATCGTATTCTCGAGGGGGCAGGCGAATTTACGATGCCTGGCTGGGAGCCAGAGCGTCTTGCGAAGCTCGATGAGCTATTCGCCGCTTATGCAGATATAACGGAAGAGAAGCTGTTCGAGAACTTGGTCTATTTTCTGAAGCGCATTATTCCTGTCTGTGAAGAAGTCGATATCAAAATGGCTATTCATCCCGATGATCCTGCTTGGCCGATCTTTGGCTTGCCCCGCATTGTCCGCAGCCGTGATACGATCCGTCGTTTACTTGACGCAGTAGATAGTCCGTATAATGGATTAACCTTCTGCACTGGGTCGCTCGGTACGAATCCGAAGAACGATCTGCCGGCTATGATTCGGGAATTCTGTAATCGCATTCATTTTGCTCATATTCGAAATGTTAAGGTTTTTGAGAACGGAGATTTTATTGAGGTCTCTCATCGTGGACGGGATGGCAGTGTGGATGTGGCAGAGGTTGTTAAAGCGTATCATGAGAATGGATATACGGGGTATGTGCGTCCAGATCATGGTCGTCATTTGTGGGGGGAAGAGAAGACTTGCCGCCCGGGGTACGGGCTGTACGATAGAGCAATGGGGATCATGTATTTACTTGGTGTGTGGGATAGTCTCGACAATACGATGGGGGTGAAGTGAATGCTGCTTCTGACAAGAGAGAGTATTCAATCATGTGCAGAGGCGTGGAAGGACGCTGACGTGGAGCTTCCTCAGTTTGATTATGAGCAGGTGGCAGAGAATACGCGCGTTAGGCCGGAATGGGTCCATTTTGGAGCGGGAAATATTTTTCGGGGATTTGTTGCGAATGCTCACCAGAAGCTGTTGGAGCTTGGAAAAGCAGATACAGGTATTATTGCCGCTACCTCCTCTGACTACGAGCTGATTGACAAAATTTATAAACCGCATGATCATTTAACACTTCTCGTACTAATGAATGCGAGTGGCGAGTTTACAAAAAAGGTCATTAGCAGCATTACCGAAGCTATTATGGCAAACAAGAATCGAGCGGAGGATTACTGCCGTTTGGTTGAAATTTTTGAAAACCCGAGCCTGCAGATGGCCAGCTTCACCATTACAGAGAAAGGTTATACCTTGACCGGTCCTGATGGAATGTACCTTGATATCGTAAAGAAGGATATGGAGCAAGGGCCAGAGCAGCCATCCCACAGCATGAGTGTGATCGCTTCTCTAGCGTACCGTCGATATCTTAAGGGGCAGTATCCGATGACTTTTGTCAGTATGGATAACTGTTCGCACAATGGGGATATGTTGAAAAATAGCGTGATTACAATCGCCAAGGCATGGGCTGCGAAAGGGGTTGTGGAGGAAGGTTTTGTTGCGTACCTCGAAGACGAGAGTCTCATAACATTCCCCTTGTCGATGATCGATAAAATCACACCACGTCCATCCGAGGTAGTACGTAATGCTTTACAGGAGCAAGGGATTGGCGGCATGGATATACTTATTACCTCGAGGAACGCTCATACCGCGCCTTTTGTTAACGCAGAAGTTAGTGAATATCTGGTCATTGAAGATAAGTTTACGAATGGGCGACCTTTATTAGAAGAAGCCGGCATTATATTCACAGATCGTGAGACCGTGAACAGGGTAGAAACGATGAAAGTTACCACCTGTCTAAACCCCTTGCATACTGCATTAGCGGTCACTGGCTGTCTACTAGGCTACACACAGATTTCGGATGAGATGCAGGATCAGACTCTACGTACATTAGTCGAGCGGATTGGGTATAAGGAAGGATTGCCTGTAGTTGTAGATCCTATCATTCTACGTCCACAGCAGTTTTTGGATGAAGTGCTGCAAGAGCGCTTGGCGAATCCATTTATTCCGGACACCCCGCAGCGAATTGCGACAGATACGTCGCAGAAGGTAGGCATTCGTTATGGGGAAACGATCAAATCCTATGTACAACGCGAAAATCTTCATCCAGCTGAATTGACGGCGATTCCACTAGCAATTGCTGCTTGGTGCCGCTATTTGATCGGAGTGGATGATGAAGGAAATTCATTTGAGCTAAGTCCCGATCCGTTAATGGAGTCGCTTCAAGCGCATCTGCAGGGAGTGACTTTGGGAGATTCGACCTCTAATGTGCATAGAATTCTAGATAATGAGAAGATTTTTGGTGTACCGTTATATGAAATCGGTCTGGGTAGCAAGATTGAAAGTTACTTCTATGAGATGCTGAAAGGCCCAGGAGCTGTACGGAGAACGTTGGAAAAGCATTTAAATGAAGAGTTAGTGTAGATCACATTTACAAAAAGCCTCATGGAGTAAAAGCTACTGCACCTCGCAGAGCTATCCTCCATGAGGCTTTTTCGTGTGTAGTCCATTTGGTTTATCTGAATTTAGCAGACTAGTACGCTAATATACCTACTTTTTCAAAAAAATAATTATAGTTAATATTTCCATAACATTCCTCTGCAACAGAGTTGACAATTGTAGACGAAAATGACATTAGCAGTTACCTATACGAAAAGGGTGAATCTAATTGAAAAACAGTAAATGGATTAGCGCAACGTTGGCTTCAGCACTTCTTGCAACTGTAGGCGTTGGGAGTGTATCTGCAGCTAGCATCGGCAGTAATGTAAAATCTGTGGCTACCAATCAAACCGCTGCAAAAACAGCAGTTAAAGAAGGTACAGCCACTTGGAATGTAAATGGTACGCCGATTGTGTTTAACACCATTAATAGCAGTGGTTACAAGCTGTACTCGCTGAATCAGGTAACTGGTGAAATTGGAGCTAAGTTAGTACTTGGAGCTGGCGGGTTTGAACTTAATGACAGCAAAGGATTACATAATGTGAAGCTCAAAACAGGCTCAAAGAGCTATCAAGTAGATGGTAATTCCGAGACATTCACAGTTGCTCCAGTATTTTATAACGGTAAAACCTATGTAGAGCTTTCTAAGTTAGTTTATGCATTAGGTGGAGAACTGGATGCTGATGCTAGCACGATTCTAAGCTTTGCTCGTCCTGAAGGATTGTTTGATACTTTGCACTGGACAGCAGCTGGAAGTCTGATTGCGAACAAAAGTGATGCTGAATCTGCTCAACTTATCAAGTTCAGCACAGAGCCAGGTAACTACGAAGTATTTTCATCAAATGACAGTGCAGTAGATTTTGCAGTATCGCCGGATGGGCAGTGGGGAGCTTTCAATGATGAGACTGGTTTGTTGAATCTGATTAACCTGTCTAGCGGAGCTACTAAGACACTTGGCACTGACAATAGTGTAAAAACGGATCTGGTGTGGTCGAACGATGGTAAAAGTATTTACTTCGTCCAAGGTGACAAGCAAGAGAAACTCGCAAAAATCGCTGTAGACACTGGTGAAGTTAAATCCGTATTGGCAGACAAAGTAGAAAATAAATCCGAACTGCGCATTTCCGCTGATGAAAAGAGCGCCGTTTATATCGTTAACTTGACGGGTGTTGCTAAAAACGATGCGGACAGCACAGAAGATTCTCTTACTGTAGACTTCAGCTCTGCTGGAGAGCAGCTTTACAAGCTTGACCTGGCTACGAAAGATGCTAAACCAGCTGCACTGACAACTACACCGGATAACAAACTGTACCCTGAAATTTCTGCTGATGGTAGCGTCGTTTACCTGAGTGCAGATGCTGAGGGTAACGCAGCTAACACATTGAAGGTTGTAAAAGCAGACGGAAAAAGCAGCAACATTGCACTTGATGTTGAAGTAACTTGGTCTACTGGCGTTAAGAACGGCTTGGTTGTAGCAGGTTCAGCGGCAGATGGAAGCACAGTAGTCTATTCCGTTGATAACAATGGAGCTAAGACTGAGCTGTTCCGCTCCACTGAAGATGTATCTGAAGTAGCTGTTTCGAATGATGGAAGCAAGCTTGCTATCGTAAGTGATGGCGGTGTATGGGTGGTTCAAGGCGGTAAAGCATTGCAACTGTCGAAGTAATAAATATCCCTAATCATATTTTAACGGCGTAGAGCCGAGAGGAGAAATAATACAAATGAAGATTTTCAAAAAGCTAACAGTAACGGCTCTAACGGCTGTAATTGCGGTAACCGCATCTTTCGCAGGGGTTGCAGCAGCAGCCGATTCACTTAAAGGTAAAATCACAGTTAACGGTTCAACCGCACTTCTTCCATTGACGCTTCAAGCGGCAAAAGAATTCCAAAAGCTGCACCCTAAAGTGAAAATCGCAGCCTCAGGTAAAGGTTCAGTAACTGGACCTCAAGCTGTTAAAAAAGGCATCGCTGATATCGGCGCTTGCGACTGGGATGCTAGCATCGACGTACCGGGCTTCAAAGCTTTTGACGGTCAAGTAGCAAACAAAGTAGCAGTTATTCCTTTTGCTACAATCGTTAACAAAAATGTTGGTGTAGATAACCTTACAACTGAACAGCTTAAAGGTATTTTCGCAGGTAAAATCACGAACTGGAAAGAAGTAGGCGGTGCAGATGCTGACATCGTGGTTATCACTCGCTCTTTCGGTTCCGGTACACGCGTTAACTATCAAGCTAAAGCTTTGGATGGCGGAGATATCGTTAAAAAAGCTAAAAACTACAAAGAAACAGGTTCATCCGGTGACATGAAGACTGCCGTAGGAACAACTCCTAACTCTATCGGTTATATCGACCTTGTATATGTAAGTGGCGACGTAAAAGCTGTTAAACACAACGGTATAGCTGCTACTACAGACAACGTAATCAATGGATCTTATAAGATCTGGGCTTATGGTTACTACATGACTAAAGGCCAACCTACTGGCGCTACAAAAGAATTCATCGAATACGTACAAAGCAAGAAGTTCCAACAAGGTTCCCTGAAAAAGCTTAAATTTATTCCGATCGCAGCAATGAAGGGCTAATAACATCTAAAGAACATATTGAACGGTAACAGCGGCCAGCTCCGATCTTGATACGGGGGTGGCCGCTTACAGGAGGGAAAGTATGGGGGCACCAGTCCAAGGCTTGGCAACTAGGGGAAAAGAGAGCGTAACGCAGGTTAGCGCTAATCCTAAACGTCATGGTAGACATTTGTTTAGCAACAAATTGTTTAAGTTTTATTTTTTATTCAGCATTCTTGCGCTTTGCTTCGTGCTTGGACTTGTAATTCTATTTATCGGCAAAACGGCTATGCTTCTGTTCGGCCATCTCTCGCCTGCGGACTTTTTCTTTTCCTTTAACTGGACGCCGGAAGAGGATTCTTTTGGAGCGGCTGCCTTCATTGTAAATACACTTTCACTAACTGCATTAACGCTGCTGATTGCAGTTCCTATTTCGGTAGGGATGGCAGTACTTTGTGCAGAGATTGCTCCAAAATGGATGAAGACTTTTATCCGTCCAGTGCTAGATTTATTGGTAGGTATTCCTTCAATTGTTTACGGATATATAGGCTTAACGGTATTACTTCCTTTCTTGCGCAGAATTAGTGGGGAGAGCTTAGGCGATGGCTTGTTAGCCGCTGCACTTGTGCTCGCATTAATGGTGCTGCCAACGATTTGCCGAATCAGTGATGATGCCATTGTCTCTGTACCGCGCAAATATCGGGATGCTGCATATGCTCTTGGATCTACCCGTTTACAGGTCATCATGCGTGTAGTACTGCCTGCGGCTAGCCGGGGAATTATCTCTGCGGTTATTCTAGGTATGACTCGTGCTGTGGGTGAGACGATGGCTGTAGTTATGGTTATCGGAAATACACCGCAATTGGCGAAGACGTTATTCACGCCAGCATCGGTGCTGACTAGTAACATCGTTATGCAAATCTCCAATGTAGAGTTTGACTCTACATGGAACTATGCGCTACATATGATGGCATTTCTCCTGCTAGTAATATCATTTGTATTAATTCTGATCATCCGCGTGCTGGGTAGAAAAAGGAGGGATGCAGCGTGAACGGATTCGCAAGTACAAAGCATACAGCGCGGGCTCAAAGAAACAATAAAATGGCAACCATAGGGTTTTATACGCTTGGGGCTTTAGTCATGCTGCTGATCTTCTGGCTGCTCTTCACGATTCTTAGTAAAGGTTTACCGGCACTTCGGCCCGATTTCTTGATTAAACAGCCTGAAGAGATTGACGCAGGTGGTGGGATTGGCCCGGTACTGTTTAACTCCTTTTACATTTTGTTCATCTCGCTGTTTATTTCCGTTCCAATTGGTTTGGGTGCGGGAATCTATATGGCTGAATATGCACCAGACAATAAATTTACAGGCGCACTACGTATTTGCGTAGAATCTCTGTCATCGGTACCATCGATTGTGTTCGGTATGCTCGGACTCGCGATTTTTGCGGAATATTTCGATATCGGTCTGACGATTCTTGGCGGAGGCGTCAGCTTGGCGCTGCTGAATCTACCTATGCTCGCGCGAGTGACAGAGGAAGCGGTACGTGCTGTCCCCGGGGAGATCCGCGAGGCTGGTTATGCGCTTGGGATGACTAAATTCCACGTGATCCGCACGGTAGTTCTGCCCGTTGCAATGTCTGCCATTGTTACTGGGATTTGTCTCGTTGCTGGACGCGCCTTCGGGGAGTCTGCGGTTATTATCCTTACCGCTGGTCTCAGTACCTCGGGCGAAATGTGGGATTTCAATCTGTTCTCGCCGGGTGAAACACTGGCCGTACATCTTTGGTATGTACAATCCGAGGCGATTGTAGAAGATGCGCGTCAAATTGCTGATAAGTCGGCAGCCGTACTTGTATTTGTAGTTTTGTTTATCAATTTTGTATTTCGATTTCCGCTGTGGCTGGGAAATCGCCGGAAGTAATGAATTGGGGTCTACGGGGGAAGCCTGTAGGCCTTTATTTGTTTATAGGGTTATTGATGGGGTGTCGATGGATTAGTATTGGATTGAAGTTTTTTATTCGTAATTAGGGAATATCTCCCTAAAATTCAGCGTTTTATGCTCTTTAGAAGTATAATTAGGGAAAACCTCCCTGAAATATCCTTGATTACTCATGATTAGCGGTTTTTAGGAAATATTTAGGGAGGAATTCCCTAAAAAGTTTGTTTTTTTGAGATTATAGGTAAATATCAGGGAGGATTTCCCTAAAACTATAGTCTCGGCAGGAAATAACCATTCGATCTGTTCAACCTATGTAGCTCCAAAAACTGAAAGGTCCTCGTCCTAATGTAAGCTGCCACGAATCCGATACCCAGTTGCTCATAATACACCACCGTCGAGCTCCTAGTTCCCTCAACCAATCTAGTGTATCGAGCGTACCGCAGTTGATACAGCGCCCAAGGATGGTATGAGGAACGCCAACTGTACTCGGCCGAGACTTAGTTACTCAACAAGCCTAGTGCACTGATCATAGACCAGCCGACACACCACCTTAAGATGCCCCGAGAAGCATCACCAGCTGTCGGGTCAGGGCCGACTGCGAAGCGTATGCTTTCGATGCCTATACTCCGACGAACCTCTGTGCTTCTCATCCCCTGAACGCAAAAACAGCCTCCCCGAAGGAAGGCTGTTACTCTGACGTCCCGGAAGGGATTCGAACCCCTGACCGTGCGCTTAGAAGGCGCATGCTCTATCCAGCTGAGCTACCGGGACATGATTGCTGGCTGAAAAGCAAGCAGGAGTTATCATATCATGTACGTCGATGTTTTTCAAGCTGTTTTTTAAAAAGAGTACGGGGTATGCTATAATCTACAATTATTAAGTTTCGGATGAAGCTTAAGGTCTTAATAACATTTATGACGTTTTAGAATTCAATTCACATAATTAGCTATAAGGAGGTGCCCTCATTAAAGATTCAGATTCCCCCGCCACAAAAGAGAATATCGTCCTGTTTCCCAAGACACTGGACTATTATCAAATCCAGCTTACGGTGATGCTGGAGAGTGAACGATACGGGGAAGCGATGGAGCTACTGCGTTTTTTGTTGCAGTGTCAAGGACAGGAAGAACGAAATTACGAGGAATGGCGGTCTCTGCTGGAATGGCTCGAAACAGCTTTTCCCTACGCCTCTCAGAATGGAGATGCGGAAGGAGCCGTTCACCCCGAAGACGAAGATTTAAGGGAAGAAGATATGGCCCGTCTCTTGGCCAAATCAAAAATGACTGAGGATGCGGGGTATCCTCAAAAGCTGCTGCAGCGGATAATGAATGAGCCGCTGTCAGAGGCGACAATCCTAGCACTAGAGCAGCTTTCATATCTGGAAGGCGGCGGAGTCGATGAGGCGCTGACGGCATGGCTGCAGGGGGATAATGTTCACCCACTGCTGCAATTTCGGACCCTGCAGACCCTTCGGCGGCGTGGGATGCAGGGAACAGTGAATCTGATTCGTGGTCACGAAACAGCAATTGTAGAGATTGAAAGTGTACCGCTGCAGACAGAGGATTTTCCGCCGCAGGTGAGTCAGGTGCTCGAGCGGGTAGCCGAGCAGGCGGAGGTACATGAGCCTACGCTGTATTATTTTGCACAGGAGCTCTGGGGCCAGTTCGTCATGTCGATTTATGGATCGGAAGAGTATCGGAAAATACTGGATGGGGAAGACGCGCTACTAGATATTTGGGCGGGGGCGTTACACCAGTTTGTATCTGAGAGCTTAAACGGTACACGGCAAGAGGAGGAGACTCGTGGAATGTACGGCATTACAGACGGCATGCGCTTTCAATTTGAGGGGGCATATCGTGCGCTCAAGGGTTTTGTAAAGACTTCTCTACTTGATAAATAAAGTAATGTTGTATATAATATAATGGTTATTCTGTGCGTGGATTGTATCATTTTTTGAAGTAAACTTGTGAACCTATATTTTGGAGGGAAAAGTATAATATGAAAGCAACATGGGAAAAAATAGAGAAGAACCTTGGAGTTCTTGAAGTAGAAGTTGACGCAGAACGCGTTGCAGCAGCACTTGATAAAGCTTTTAACAAAGTCGTTAAGAAAGCTAACGTACCAGGCTTCCGTAAAGGTAAAGTGCCACGCCCGATCTTTGAATCCCGTTTTGGTGTAGAAAGCTTGTACCAAGATGCAATCGACATTCTTCTTCCTGAAGCTTACGGTGAAGCAGTTGAACAAACTGACATCTTCCCTGTAGACCGTCCTGAAGTTGATATTGAGCAATTTGCTAAAGGTCAATCCTTTATCTTCAAAGCGAAGATCACGGTTAAACCTGAAGTGAAGCTCGGCGATTACAAAGGTCTGGAAGTTCCAGTACAAAAAGCTGAAGTGACTGAAGAAGAGCTGAGCGCTGAGCTTGCTCGTCTGCAAGAGCGTCATGCTGAACTCGTAGTAGTTGAAGAAGAAGCAGCAGCTAACGGCGACATCGCTGTGATCGATTTTGACGGATATGTTGATGACGTACCGTTCGAAGGCGGAAAAGCTGAGCGTCATTCTCTTGAACTTGGTAGCAACTCCTTCATTCCTGGATTTGAAGAGCAAGTAGTGGGAATGTCCACTGGAGATTTCAAAGATGTTGAAGTTACTTTCCCTGACGAATACCATGCAGAGAACCTTGCGGGTAAGAAAGCAGTATTCAAAGTGAAACTGCACGAAATCAAACGCAAACAACTTCCTGCACTCGATGATGAGTTCGCTAAAGATGTAAGTGAATTCGAAACTTTGGAAGAGTACAAAGCAGATCTGAAAGCTCAGCTCGAATCCCGTAAACAGGATGAACTGAAAGGCCTTCGCGAGAATGCAGTTGTTGATAAAGCAGCAGCAAACGCTGAAGTTGAGATCCCAGAAGCAATGATCAACAGCGAAGTTGAGAACATGGTTCGTGACTTCGACACTCGTCTTCGTCAACAAGGCATGAACATGGATATGTTCCTTAGCTTCTCGGGTCAAACTCGTGAAGACTTGCAGAACCAAATGAAAGGCGATGCTGAAAAACGCGTTCGCAACAACCTGGTACTGGAAGTTATCGCTAAACAAGAGAACATTGAAGTTTCCGAAGAAGAAGTTAACGAAGAGTTGGCTACTATGGCTGAAGCTTACAAACGTACTCCAGAAGAAATTCGCAGCATCTTGGCAGCTAACGGTTCACTGGGCAGCTTGAGCGAAGAACTTTCTTTGCGCAAAACCATTGATTTCCTTGTTAGCAATAGTGTAGAAGTTGAAGCAGTAGAAGAAGCACCAGCTGCTGAAGACGCTAAAGCTGAGTAAGATTTTTAAAACTACCTAGAACGGCCGAGCAATTGGCCTCCATACAGATATGATAAGGCACGTAAGTTTCGTTACGTGCCTTATTTTTATCCTCGGGCACAGATATATGTGATTACATAGGTATCCGTATGAGCGTATGGTATTAAGAAATTGGCATGATGACGTCACTATCACAAGCGGTGGACAGGTCTGCTGTAGTGAAAAAATGACATCGGGCCGTGAACGTGTTAAAATATTTTTGAAACGATAAGACTAATCTGTATAGAGAAAAGAGGTTGGTGGCATGAGTCTGGTACCAATGGTTGTGGAATCAACAAGTCGTGGGGAACGTTCATACGATATCTATTCCAGATTGCTCAAGGATCGCATTATTTTCTTAAGCAGTGCGATTGACGATGATGTCGCCAATCTGGTTATTGCTCAATTGCTGTTCCTTGCAGCAGATGATCCCGAGAAGGACATTCACTTGTACCTCAACTCACCCGGTGGTTCAGTAACAGCCGGCATGGGTATATACGATACGATGCAATATATCAAACCGGATGTTTCAACCATTTGTGTAGGGATGGCGGCAAGCATGGGATCGCTCCTTTTAACAGCTGGGGCTCCGGGCAAAAGATACGCGCTGACTAACAGCGAAGTTATGATTCATCAACCGCTCGGTGGTGTTCAAGGTCAAGCGTCCGACATTTGGATTCATACCGATTGGATCCTCAAGACGAAACAGAAGTTGAATCAAATTTATGTAGATCGCACAGGTCAGCCCCTTGAAAAAATCGAACGGGACACAGACCGCGATAACTTCATGAGCGCGGAAGAAGCCAAGGAATATGGGCTTATTGACCAGGTTCTTTCTTCACCGATGAAATCTTAAAGGGGTGGTTAGATGTTTAAATTTAATGATGAAAAAGGGCAATTGAAATGTTCTTTTTGCGGCAAATCACAAGAGCAGGTTCGTAAGCTTGTAGCAGGACCGGGCGTTTATATATGTGACGAATGTATCGAGCTTTGCACGGAAATCGTGGAAGAAGAGCTCGGTCATGAGGAAGAGCTTGATCTGAAGGATATTCCGAAACCAAAGGAAATCCGCGATATTTTGGATCAATATGTAATCGGTCAAGAGCAAGCGAAGAAATCGCTGTCTGTTGCAGTTTACAATCACTATAAGCGTGTGAACAGCCAAAGCAAAATCGAAGATGTTGAACTGACGAAGAGTAATATTCTTTTGCTTGGTCCAACAGGTTCGGGTAAAACTTTGCTCGCACAGACGATGGCGAAGATTATCAACGTTCCATTTGCGATTGCTGATGCTACTTCCCTAACGGAAGCTGGTTATGTCGGCGAGGATGTTGAGAACATTCTGCTTAAGCTGATTCAAGCGGCAGATTATGATGTGGAGAAAGCCGAACGCGGCATTATCTATATTGATGAGATTGATAAAGTGGCACGTAAATCCGAGAACCCGTCCATTACCCGTGACGTATCCGGTGAAGGTGTACAGCAGGCACTTCTGAAGATTCTCGAAGGAACGGTTGCTTCCGTACCACCACAAGGTGGTCGTAAGCATCCTCATCAAGAGTTTATTCAAATTGATACGACGAACATCTTGTTCATCGTGGGAGGTGCCTTTGACGGTCTGGAGCAAATGATTAAACGCCGTATCGGTAAAAAAGTCATTGGCTTCAACGCAGCAGTTGAAGGACAAAAGGATCTCAAGCCTGGCGAATATTTGTCGATGGTATTGCCTGAAGACTTGCTCAAATTCGGATTAATCCCTGAATTTGTAGGCCGTCTACCGGTCATCTCGACTTTGGAGCCGCTTGATGAGAATACGCTGGTGCGTATCCTTTCCGAGCCTAAGAATGCACTCACGAAACAATACATCAAGCTGCTGGAAATGGATAACGTAGCGCTGAAGTTCGAACCATTGGCACTCGAAGCAATTGCCAAGGAAGCGATCAAACGCAATACGGGAGCCCGTGGACTGCGCGCGATTATTGAGAGCATCATGCTTGATGTGATGTATGAAGTTCCTTCACGCGATGATATTAAAGATTGTGTGATCACGGAGCAGGTCGTTCAAGAGAAGGCTTTGCCTGAATTGAACCTTAAGAAAGACAAAAAGAAAGAGGAAAGCGCGTAAGTCGCTTACCTTAACAATATATGTCACTGTCTCCACCTTTCTTCCGCTTATCCCGCTTCACTAGCGGTTGCGAAGGGGTGGAGCTTTGGCGTTATGGGGGAGAAAAATCATGTTCTTGAGACACCAAACCCGTCCTGTCAATGTTGGCGGGCTCATTATTGGGGGAAACAACGAGGTTGCGATTCAAAGCATGTGTACAACCAAAACAGCTGATGTGGAGGCTACTGTAGCCGAAATTTTACGGCTTGAGGAAGCAGGCTGCCAACTGGTACGCGTTACTGTCAACAATGAAGAGGCGGCCGCCGCGATTAAGGAGATCAAGAAGCAGATTCATATCCCACTCGTAGCGGATATTCATTTTAACTATAAGCTCGCGCTGATGGCTATTGAGAACGGCATCGATAAAGTACGGATTAATCCGGGCAATATCGGTCGTCGGGAGAAGGTAGAAGCAGTAGTTAAAGCTTGTAAAGAAAAAGGAATTCCGATTCGGATTGGTGTAAATGCCGGTTCTTTGGAGAATCATCTCTTGGAGAAATACGGATATCCGACTCCAGAAGCTATGGTAGAAAGTGCACTGTACCATATTGGGATTCTGGAAGAGCTGGATTTCCACGACATTATCGTATCTTTAAAAGCATCCGATGTGCCAATGGCCATCGAAGCTTACCGTCAGGCTGCGGAAGTTATTCCTTATCCGCTGCACCTCGGGATCACAGAATCCGGCACCTTGTTTGCCGGTACAGTAAAAAGCTCCGCGGGTATCGGTGCACTGCTCTCTATGGGCATCGGCAGCACCCTGCGTATCTCGCTTAGCGCTGATCCAGTGGAAGAAGTTAAGGTGGCACGCGAGCTGTTGAAGACCTTCGGTCTGATCTCTAACGCGGCAACACTCATTTCTTGTCCGACTTGCGGACGACTTGATATAGATCTCTTCTCCATCGCTAATGAGGTGGAAGAATACATTTCGAAGCTTAAGGTGCCTATTAAAGTATCCGTGCTCGGCTGCGCCGTTAATGGTCCTGGTGAGGCGCGTGAAGCGGATATTGGTATTGCTGGTGCCCGTGGGGAAGGTTTGTTGTTCCGTTACGGTCAGATGATTCGTAAGGTGCCTGAAGCGGAACTCGTGAACGAGCTGAAGAAGGAAATCGATGCGATTGTTGTAGCGTATGAGGCAACAGGAGAAATCCCAGGCCGCGCTCACGCTAACCTTGCACCTCCGGTGCAATCAAAGTAATTTGGTCTTTTACGAATTAATGATTCAATTCATAATAAGTGGCGAAGAACGCCCTGTTACACCCCGGTATAACCGGTGGTGGGAACGGGGCGTTTTTTTTGCGTGGAATTAATGATTAAGGGGGGACATTGAATGCATTATGAACAAGCCCATGAAGCATTTATTGAGAAACATCTAGCAAGCAGGAATGGGGAACGACGAGGAAGGCTAGAGAGAGGGCATCGTCATGCCGAAGAAATGTTTTTACAGAATGTATGGTGGCCGCTTCGTGGAGATTTCAATGATCTACATCCGGAGTATGAAGTGCTGGATTGGCGCGGACGATCTTATTTCGCGGATTATGCTTTTTTGCCGGGGCCTATCAAGCTCTTGTTCGAGATCAAAGGGTATGCAGCGCATGTGAGGGACATGGACAGGCTGAAGTATTGTAATGAGCTAAATCGTGAGACGTTTCTGTACGGAATGGGTTACCAAGTAATTTCATTTGCCTATGACGATGTGGAACAACGCCCAGAGCTATGCATTACACTGCTGCGTGTGGTGCTAAGCCGTTACTTAATTGTAGATGCACCGCATGGAAAATTACTATTTGCTGAGAAGGAAATCATGCGATTAGTGGTTCGCCAAGCGGGGACAGTTCGTCCCAAAGATGTAGCGGATTATTTTGCTTTGGACCCCAAAACGGTACGTTTGATGTTGATGAAGTTGTGTGAAAAGGGCTGGTTGAAGCCTGTGAGAAGAGGGATCGGTGTTAAAAATGTTGAGTATAGGCTGGCTCGTGATGTCCTTTATTACTGGGATTAACATAGTAAGTTTAAGTGGTTGATGGAATAATGTTTAAGGAATTACCTGCAGATGGGATGCTGGAAGTGCGAATGACTTGATTAGAAGGAGTGGGGTATGGAGTATGGTAAGAAAGTTGGTATGTAATATGTAGTTAGTATGGAATGTGATAAGGAATGTGGTGAGGAGTGTCGTAAGATGTGCACTATGGAGCGAAATTTGGAGCATTAATAAATAATTAGGGAAAACCTCCCTGAAAAAAGCCTAATATCGTTCCAAATCGATCTTTTTAGGGAAAACCTCCCTAATAAATGAGCGATTCACCTTATTTATAACCATTTTGGCTGATAATCAGGGAGGAATTCCCTAATTATCAGCCTAGAGTTCATAAACAACATATAATCAGGGAGGAATTCCCTAATTATCCGCTTAGAGATCATAAACAACGAATAATAAAGTGGATTTTCCCGGATTATCGCTTGAAGACCATCTTAAGCTTCTTCCATAGATGACTTAACGCCATTGAGCAGCACAGTCGACAGAACTAGGTGCCTACTGAACGTGAATGTAGCACCAAGTTCTATGACTGTTCATACTCATCTTCCGCTAGAGGGGGTGGTGAAGAATCTGAGGTGTCTCTAGCACTCCCAGACCTTTCAATGCCTCGAAAGTCGAACTCCACTACTTGTCCTACACCAACAATTCAACAAATCCTCAATTGTGCGTTTACTAATTACCGAAACGGCTATACTACCTAATAGTAGCCAAAGGTGGAAAGGTAGACTGAACGAAACAGGAGGATGACCTATGGAATTAAGTATAGTTGTGATGATCGTGCAGCTCTTTTTCGCGCTGGTTATCGGCGTATACTTTTGGAATCTGCTGCGGGGTCAGAAGACAAACAAGACGGCGGTAGACCGAGAGTCGCGTAAGGAACTGGATAAACTACGGAAGATGCGTATGATTTCACTAACCAAACCATTGTCGGAGAAAACTAGGCCGGCTTCTATTGGAGATATTGTTGGGCAAAAAGATGGGCTCCGTGCCCTGAAGGCCGCACTATGTAGTGCTAATCCGCAGCATGTGATTATTTATGGTCCGCCAGGAGTCGGCAAGACTGCAGCGGCGCGCGTGGTCATGGAAGAGGCGAAAAAAAATGTCCTTTCCCCTTTTAAAAGTGACGCCAAATTCACTGAAATTGATGCGACGACCGCTCGTTTTGATGAGCGTGGTATTGCCGACCCGTTAATCGGATCGGTGCATGATCCTATTTATCAAGGTGCTGGAGCCATGGGCGTAGCAGGTGTGCCGCAGCCAAAGCCAGGAGCGGTGACGAAGGCGCATGGCGGGATTCTTTTTCTGGATGAGATCGGTGAGCTTCACCCCATTCAGATGAATAAGCTGCTAAAGGTGCTGGAGGACCGGAAGGTTCTACTAGAGAGCGCGTATTATAATTCGGAGGACAATAATACTCCGGCTTATATTCATGATATTTTTCAAAATGGTTTACCTGCTGATTTCCGGTTAGTAGGCGCGACTACGCGATCCCCGGATGAGATTTCTCCCGCGCTGCGTTCACGGTGCATGGAGATTTATTTCCGTCCGCTATTGCCGGATGAGATTGCGGTCATCGCGCGTGACGCGATACAGAAGATCGGACTGAAGCCAAGCCCTGAAGCAGTCACTGTTGTGCAGCAATATGCAACAAATGGCCGGGAGGCAGTCAATATGATTCAGCTCGCTGCTGGACTAGCGCTAACGGAGCAGAGAGATACGCTAAGTGCTGCTGATGTAGAATGGGTGGCAGGCAGTAGCCAGCTTCCACTTCGAACAGAGCGCAAGATTCCTTCCGCGCCGCAGATTGGATTGGTTAATGGACTTGCAGTGTATGGACCGGGAATGGGCACCTTGCTCGAGATCGAAGTATCCGCAGCACCTGCGCACAACGGTCAAGGTAGATTGAACGTAACCGGAGTAGTAGATGAGGAAGAGATTGGTGGAGGTTCTCGCACGATTCGGAGAAAGAGCATGGCTAAAGGCTCCGTTGAGAACGTATTGACCGTACTGCGTACCATGAATCTGGAACCAGACCGTTATGATCTGCATGTGAACTTTCCAGGTGGAACACCCATTGACGGACCCTCAGCAGGGGTTGCGATGGCAGTTGCTATCGTCTCCGCCATTCGTGGTCTTCCCGTGGATAATACCGTAGCGATCACTGGTGAGATAGGCATACATGGGCGTGTGAAGCCTGTTGGTGGTGTGATTGCGAAGGTGGAGGCTGCTTTTCAGGCAGGAGCTACTACGGTGCTTATTCCAAAAGAAAACTGGCAGTCCCTATTCGCTGACCTCGCCCCACTACGCGTCATTCCAATGGAAACGGTGGAAGAAGTATTCCGTCATCTGTTCGGCGCCGATACAGCAGATGTAAGGCTTCCAGCAGTAGCTGGAGAGTTATTCTCAGCAGCACCTTCACTCCTGAAGGCTGATGCCGCTGGCGAGTCTGCAAAGGGTTGAGCTTAAATTATTACCTAAAATGTAAGCTAGGGTGTTATGGTTTCGATAAGTAAATCGAGACTTGTCGATGTTAAATAAAGGGAGCCGCAGGTGTGTCTGCTGCTTCCTTTTTTAAAGTATAGATTCACACTTTCCATAATCCTTACATTTCTTGGAGAAACGTTGCCGTTTTTTAAGGATAATAAGGTTGTTTATTCTTAAATTGCAAGTACTTTGTTGGTGTTTTGGGGCTGCTTTTGTTAGAATGAATTCATATGAGATTAATTGAGAGCCATGGGAGGTGCGAAAGCGATGATGACAAATAAAACAAAAGGTCGTCGTTTTCCTTTATTACCGCTAAGAGGTCTTCTTGTGTACCCAAGCATGGTTCTTCACTTGGATGTGGGTCGTGAGAAGTCAGTTCGGGCACTAGAAAAAGCTATGGTTGAAGATAATTTAATTCTTCTGTGTTCACAGTCGGAAGTGAATATTGAAGAGCCTGGTCAGGACGATATTTTTCGGGTCGGTACTGTCGCGAATGTGCGGCAAATGCTGAAGCTGCCAAACGGTACGATTCGTGTACTGGTTGAGGGTGTAGAACGAGCCGAAATTATTAATTATATCGATAATGATGAGTATTATGAGGTTATGGCGCGCGAGCTACCAGAAGAGGAAGATGGCGATCAAGAGTGTGACGCGCTGATGCGTACAGTACTTAATCAGTTCGAACACTATATAACGTTATCCAAAAAAGTGACACCAGAGACACTGGCTGCTGTATCCGATATTGAGGAGCCTGGTCGTCTTGCGGATGTTATTACGAGTCATTTATCGCTAAAGATTAAGGATAAGCAAGAAATTCTTGAGACGATTGATGTAAGTAAACGGCTAGAGAAGCTTCTTGATATTCTGAATAATGAGCGTGAAGTGCTGGAGCTTGAACGTAAGATCAATCAACGTGTGAAGAAGCAGATGGAGAAGACGCAGAAGGAATATTATTTGCGCGAGCAAATGAAAGCGATCCAGAAAGAACTCGGCGAGAAGGAAGGCCGGGTGGGAGAAGCGGAAGAGCTGCGGAATCTCATGGAAGAGAAGAATTTGCCGGAACGCGTGAAAGAGAAGATGGAGAAGGAAATCGATCGTCTGGAAAAAATGCCAGTGAGCTCAGCGGAAGGTGGCGTAATTCGCAACTATGTGGATTGGCTGCTGGGTCTTCCTTGGAATGAACAGACAGAAGATGACCTTGATATCAAGAAGGCAGAACAGGTACTTGATGAGGACCACTATGGTTTGGAAAAACCAAAGGAACGGGTATTGGAATATTTAGCTGTTCAGCAGTTGGTGAAGAAGCTAAAAGGTCCGATCCTATGTCTTGTAGGGCCTCCAGGTGTGGGAAAAACTTCACTCGCTCGTTCCATCGCCCGTTCACTCAATCGTAAGTTCGTTCGCATTTCGCTTGGCGGTGTACGTGATGAAGCGGAGATCCGTGGTCATCGCCGGACTTATGTAGGTGCGATGCCAGGCCGAATCATTCAAGGGATGAAGACGGCAGGAACGATTAATCCGGTTATCCTGCTAGATGAGATTGATAAAATGGCTGCAGATTTCCGTGGCGACCCATCCTCAGCATTGCTTGAGGTATTGGACCCAGAACAGAATAATACGTTCAGTGACCATTTCGTAGAGTTGCCGTTTGATTTATCGAACGTTATGTTTGTTACAACAGCGAATGTAGTGCATAACATTCCGCGTCCGTTACTTGATCGGATGGAAATGTTATTCATTCCGGGTTACACGGAACTGGAGAAATTGCAGATCGGTAGCCGTTATCTTTTGCCGAAGCAGAAGAAGAATCATGGTCTTGCAGAAGACCAGCTGATCATCGAAGACGACAGTTTATTGCGTATCGTACGTGAATATACTCGTGAATCCGGTGTGCGTAATTTGGAGCAGCAGATTGCAGCGTTATGCCGCAAAGCTGCGAAACAGATTGTGTCCAAGGAAAAAGAAAGTGTAGTCATTCTACCGGATGACATCAAGGATTACCTGGGTGCATCGAAATACCGTTACGGTATGGCGGAGCTTGAAGATCAGATTGGCACAGTAACTGGACTGGCCTGGACTGAGGTTGGTGGCGATACGCTGTTGATCGAAGTGACTGTCGTGCAAGGAACGGGTAAGCTGACACTTACTGGACAACTGGGCGATGTAATGAAGGAGTCGGCGCAGGCCGCTTTCAGTTATACACGTTCGAAGGCGGAGGAGCTGGGACTCCAGCCCGATTTTTATGAGAAGATCGATATTCATATCCACATTCCTGAAGGTGCGATTCCGAAGGATGGCCCATCTGCAGGGATTACGATTGCTACCGCATTGATCTCCGCACTTACGAAGCGCTATGTTTCGAAAGATGTGGCCATGACCGGTGAGATCACCCTGCGTGGACGTGTATTGCCGATCGGTGGACTGAAAGAGAAGTCTTTAGCTGCACACCGTGCTGGATATAAAAAGATCCTTCTTCCTAAAGACAATGAACGTGATCTGAAAGAAATTCCAGAGAGCGTACGTAATGATGTGGAGTTCATACCAGTATCTAACATGGATCAGGTCTTGCATCATGCGTTAGTTGAGCATCATAATGAAATTAGCAGTGAGCCACCGAGTAGTGTGCATTAGAAAGGAAGTCCTATGAAAGTTAATATTGCCGAATTTATAATCAGTGCCGTTGGCCCTGATCAATACCCTGATGATGCTTTGCCAGAGGTTGCTCTGGCAGGGCGCTCCAATGTAGGGAAGTCATCCCTCATTAACCGAATGATTAACCGCAAGAATCTGGCTCGGACAAGCTCCACTCCAGGTAAGACCCAGCATATGAACTATTACCGTATCAATGAAGACAGCATGTATTTTGTTGACTTTCCAGGTTACGGATATGCTAAAGTGTCGAAGACGCAACGTGCAACATGGGGCAAGATGGTAGAAAAATATCTATCTGAGCGCGATACGTTGAAGCTTGTTCTGCTCATCGTGGATCTGCGTCATCCGCCGACCAGCAATGATAAGATGATGTTCGACTGGTTGAAGCATTATGATCTTCCTATGTGTGTAGTAGCGACTAAGGCGGATAAGATTCCGAAGACTCGCTGGCAAAAGCATATCAAGATCATGAAGCAGGAGCTTGGCGTGCTGCCAGGGGATAATTTCATTCCATTCTCTTCAGAGATTGGCCTTGGTAAAGAAGAACTTTGGGGATTGATTGATGGGTATGTTCTCTCCTCTCCAGATTCTGAAGATGCTGAAATAGATGGAAATGAACCTCAGCAAGAGGAACCTACTGAAGCATAAGACAAGAACTCATTTACAATCAAGCAACCATTCCATTTGGGAATGGTTGTATTTTTTTATGGGTAAAACTAAATTTTCTATGTGAAGGGACCGATAGATAACATATGAAAGATATCCATTGCCACATCTTACCCTTTATGGATGACGGAGCTACTGATTGGGAATCCGCTCTCGCCATGGCGCAAGACGCCTATAGGGACGGGATTACATCCGTCATTGCCACACCACATCACGCCAACGGTCAATATATGAATAACTCCGCTAGTATAAGAGAAGCAGTGGATCTGATGAATGAGAAACTTCGTCAGCATGGCAATCCACTGCTTGTTCTTCCAGGTCAGGAAATCAGAGTGTACGGAGATTTACTGGATGATCTGGAGCGGGGGCAACTGCTAAGTCTTGCAGACTCGCGGTATATTTTGCTAGAAATGCCTTCTTCACGAGTCCCACGCAACATGGAAGAAATCTGTCACGAGTTGATCATTCAAGGGTTCGTTCCGGTTATCGCCCATCCGGAGCGTAATGCTGAAGTAGCTGCCGATCCTTCTAAGTTAGAAAGATTGATAGAGCTGGGATCACTTGGTCAGGTAACCGCACAAAGTCTTGCAGGCGTCTTCGGGAATAAACTTCAGAAGCTATCCCTGGAGTTATGTCGTAGAAATGCAGTACATGTGTTGGCCTCTGATGCACATGACAGTGTTCATCGTCCTTTTGGATTAAATGCTGCTTATGTGGTTTTAGAGAAAGAATTAGGTCCTGGGATGCGCGACTATATGCGCGAGAACTCTCAGCAAATTGTGGCAAATGGAGAGGTTATTCGTAGTAATCACGTACAAAAAAGGGGGAATCGACACAAATTGTTTGGCATTTTTTCCCGAAAGGGCTGACTAATCTACCTAATAGTGGTAGAATGGGTTTTATTGGGTGAATCGTTGATATACGTAATAGTGTAGACATAAGGTGAAATAGTCTAGGACTATAGTAACAAAAGGAATTTAAATACATATAAAGAGGTGGATATTTAGTGACTTTGAAAAAGAAACTAGTAGTATCAACATTGGCAGCAAGTATGGTAGCAGCATCCGTAGCGGGTCTTCCGTTGGGTAATCTTGGAGCAGTGGGTACAGCATCTGCAGCTACAGTTAGCAGCAGTACAGCAGTTAAGGAGAAAGTTCTTAATGTTTACAAGCAACTCTCTGCAACAGATGTAGTTTACCTCTATAATTTGAAAAATGAGGTTGCTGCGCTGGACGAGGCAACTTTCGCAGAGATTTTTGCTCCAGTCTTGAACAAGCTTTCATTGGATGAAGTAGAAACAAAGACATCACTTAAATTGTTCCAAAGCGTTACTAGTGTAGTATATGATGTTTATGGGAACGATTTCTCCGGAATTCAAATTATCCGTAACGACGACAAAAATATTGCCCTGTTGAGCAAAATTGCAACTAAAGCGGGTGTGTCTGGTCTTACTGTAGATAGTGTTTCTGAATTCTTAATCAGTGTAGAAACAGAACTTCGTACACTGGTTAGCAGCAAGACAACTGCAGAGTTGTTGGAAATTCTCAAATCTGAATCTGGTTACGATACTTTGTTGGATGAGGCTATTGCGAAAGTATTGAGCCACACTACAGGAGCAGGAGCTCTTACAGTAAGCCAAGCGTTGCAAAATCTTGGAGTTACTGCTAGTGATGTGAAGCAAACATTGAAGAACCTGAATAATACGATTAAATCTGCGAAGCCTGCGGCGAAATCACTTGCACTTGCTTACGTTAAAGCGTATGGATTGGGCGATAATGGCAACGGCAACGGTAACGGTAACGGTAATGGTGGTAGCAATGGTGGAAATGGAAATGTTACAACTCCTGTAACTCCTGCTCCAACTCCAGGAATCTACGACGTATCCAAGCTAGTAAGTGTTGTTGACGGTAAAGCAACATTGAAATTGGTAGATGCCGATGTAATTAAAGAGTTGGATAAGCTAGTTGCAGCGAATTCTGGCAAAACAGGTCTTACTTTGACCCTGAATCTGGGAACAGTAAGCGCTACTACAGTTGAAGTTCCGCTTTCCCAAGCAATTATTGAAGCTGCAAAAGCTAAAGGTGTTGCAAATATCGCGGTTACGTTCAATGGTGTAACAGTAACGATTCCTGTAAGTCAGTTCAGCACAGCTATTGCATTGACAGTAACTACCGCTAAACCAGAAGTTGTAACTTCTGTTACCAAACTGAAATTGGCTTCGGATGTGTATGAATTTGCACTTAGCGTGAACGGTGTAGCAACAAGCACATTCAAACAACCAATTACCATTAAACTTCCGCTTAAGAATACTGATGGTCTTGATAAAGAATTGCTGTCCGTAGCGAAGCTTGTATACGGTAGCCTGCAATTCCAAGGTGGTGTACTTGATGGAGAGTTCATCGTAGAACCACGTGATACTTTCTCATCCTATGCAGTGCTTGAGAATAAAGTAAACTTTACGGATATTGCTAGTGTACAAGCTTGGGCTGGCAAACAAATTCAAGTCGTAGCTGCAAAAGGCGCGATTGAAGGCGTGGGCGAAGGCAAATTCGCACCGAAGAGCAATGTAACTCGTGCAGAGTTCGCTAAAATGTTGATTCGTGCGCTTAATCTGGAGAACAACTCTGCCGTACAAAGCTTTAGTGATGTAAGTTCATCTGCTTGGTATGCACCATATGTAGCAGTTGCAGCAGAAAAAGGAATCATTACTGGACGCAGTGCGGCTAAGTTCGATCCTAATGCAACCATCACACGTGCAGAGATGGCAACAATGATCTCCCGTGCAGTGAAATCTATCAATCCAGCTGCAACAACGAATGTAACGGCAATCAGCCAATTCTCCGATGCTGCTAAGATCAGTGCATCTTTGAGAGATGGCGTAGCATTCGCAGCAGATCATAACTTGGTTATCGGAAATGCTGGTAAGTTCAACCCGAACGATACGGCTACTCGTGCTGAAGCAGCAGTAATTATCTACCGTACTATTAACTTCAAGTAAGTAAATTTAAAAGTATAGTATATAGCCTCCTCTCATGTAGGTGAGAGGGGGCAATTTTTTGCCAATAGGGAAGTGCTGTACTATAGTAACGAAATATTTCAGAAATAGCTTGGAGGTAATTACACTTGTCATCACAAGAATTGGATCTTCGCGATTATTTTCAGATCGTCAGGAAGAGACTATGGCTGATTGTTAGCATAGTTGTTTTGGTGTGCGGTGTTGCTGGTGTGTACAGTCTGTATATTAAGAATCCGGTGTATGAAGCATCTACTAAGATTATTGTTAACCAGACTCCGACTCAATCGGCAGCAGCGCAGCTTGATTTGAACCAGATTAATACTAATATTCAATTGATTAATACGTATAAGGAAATTATTAAGACTCCGGCCATCCTTGATATTGTTACGAGAGATTATCCGCAGTTCAATATTACTGCAGAAGAACTGTTGAAGAAGGTTAATGTGAGCTCCGTCAATAATACGCAGGTGATGACACTTGTCGTTCGAGATAATTCATATCAGCGAGCTGCTGAAATCGTGAATGCTATTTCACTTGTATTCAAGGATGAGATTCCTAACCTATTTAACGTGGAGAACGTATCGATTCTGAATGAGGCCAAAGTGAATCCACTTATCGAGCCAGGAGCTGTAGAACCGAATGTCTTAATGAATATGGCTATAGCTTTCATCGTTTCCCTGATGATTGGTTTAGGGATTGCTTTCTTGCTGGAATACATGGACGATACGCTGAAGACTGAAGCCGATATTGAGAAATATCTTGGTCTACCAACGATAGCGATGATTACAAGATTGGGTTCAGAAGAAAGCAAACAAGGCGCAACACAGGCACAGACGCAAACATCCAGAAAGGCGGGCGAACTCGAACATGTCACAGCTGCCAAATAAACAACGACATCTAATTACCGTTACGAACCCTCGCTCCCCTGTATCTGAAGCGTTTCGTGCGCTACGCACGAATATTGATTTTTCCTCTGTAGATGAGACTATTCAAGTAATCATGGTAACTTCGTCCGGACCGGAGGAAGGTAAATCAACAGTTTCTGCTAATTTAGCTGCGGCTTACGCACAGGCAGATAAGAAGGTATTGTTGATTGACGGTGATTTGCGGAAACCGACAGCACATAAGACTTTTTCGCTTAGTAACCGATTTGGGCTATCTTCACTACTGTCGCAGCAGGCGGTTCTTGATGATACTGTCCAAGATTCTGGTGTTTCCAATCTTTCCATTATGACCTCAGGACCGATTCCTCCAAACCCAGCAGAAATGATGGCTTCTAATCGGATGAGTACTCTTTTGCAGGACTTGCGCCAGCGTTATGATGTCATTCTTATTGATACTCCACCGTTATTGGCGGTTACAGATGCGCAGATCATGGCTTCCAAGAGTGATGGTGTCATTATGGTTGTCAGCTATGGCAAGGTGAAACGCGATATTGCTGTAAAAGCTAAAGCTAACCTTGATCGTGTAGGTGCGAAAATGCTTGGCGTGGTTCTCAATAATGTAAAACGTAAAGCCAGCGAAGGTTACTATTACTACTACTATGGAAATTGATTTGTTCTTTAACAATAATGTTGTTTTTGGAGGCACTGAAAATGACAGCGAAATCTAGAGTAGTTCTTTTATTCTTTATTGACCTTGCAATCATCTGGTTCAGCATTATAACATCCTATTTGTTTCGGTATCCTAATCATCCTATCCAGGATTACGTTGTACAGATGCTGCAATTTGGTGTGATTGCAACGGTTGCATTCGGTGGAAGCCTGATCTATTTCGGTCTATACCGAAGAATGTGGCAATATGCCAGCATTGGTGAGATCATATCCGTTTCAAAAGCGATTGTAGTAGGGTCATTACTTTCATTTGTTTCCGCGTATTTTATTTTGCCAGAACGAGTGCCCTTAGCAATAGAAGTTCGGACTATGGAGACTGTTTTAGTGTTAGTAGGTGGGGTTCGATTCTTGTGGAGAGTGCTCCATAATGATCGAATCAATTACAAAGACACTCAGACCCATACACTTATTGTAGGTGCAGGCGATTGCGGAATATTAATTGCCAGGGAAATGATGGGACCCTCTTTTGCTCATACGAAGCTAGTAGGTTTCATTGATGATAGTATCAATAAATATCATATGTCGATACTGGGTGTGCCAGTCTTAGGCAATCGTTACGCGATTCCCGCTATTGTGAAAGAACGGGAAATTCATGAGATTATTATCGCTATGCCTTCCGTTTCACGTACTGAAATCTCTGAAATTATTAATCTTGCGAAGAAGACAGGGGCCAAGCTAAAGATTATACCGGCGCTTAACGATCTGATCGCGGGAAAAATATCAGTGAAAAAACTGCGAGATGTTAGCGTTGAAGATTTACTAGGTCGTGAGCCGATTATAGCCGATTTGAACAGTATTCTAGGTTATGTACACCACAAGACTGTGTTAGTTACGGGGGCTGGTGGATCTATTGGTTCAGAGCTTTGTCGGCAGATTGCCCCATTTGGTCCTGACAAGCTAATGTTACTTGGACACGGAGAGAACAGCATTTATATGATTGAAATGGAGCTTCGTAAGAAGTTTCCTGATCTGAATATTGTTACCGTAATCGCGGATGTACAGGACCGCAGTCGGATAATGGACGTATTCAGCAGCCATAAGCCACATGTTGTCTTTCATGCGGCAGCACATAAACACGTTCCGTTGATGGAACGAAACCCTTCCGAAGCCATTAAGAATAATGTTTTTGGAACAAGGAATGTTGCGGATTGTGCAGATAAATATGGTGCGGAGAGATTTGTAATGATCTCTTCGGATAAAGCGGTTAACCCAACGAGTGTGATGGGTGCAACTAAGCGTATTGCTGAAATGTATGTGCAAAGTCTGCATACCACAAGTAGAACAAAGTTCTCAGCCGTGCGTTTTGGGAACGTGCTTGGCAGTCGTGGAAGTGTAATCCCGGCCTTTAAAGAGCAGATTGCTGCTGGTGGACCAGTCACTGTTACTCATCCAGAAATGGTCCGTTATTTTATGACGATTCCAGAAGCTGTTCAGCTTGTAATCCAGTCGGGTTCTTTTGCCAAAGGTGGCGAAGTATTCATTCTGGATATGGGAGAACCCGTAAAGATTCTAACGTTAGCGGAAGATTTGATTACTCTCTCTGGTTATGAACCTTATAGGGATATTGATATTCAGTTCTCCGGTATTCGTGAGGGCGAGAAGTTATATGAAGAACTGTTAACAGATGAAGAGAATTTAGGCTCTACAGATCACGGAAGAATCTTTATCGGTAGACCTAATGTAATAAGTCTGAATCAGCTAGAACTGGAATTCAAACGTTTGGAACGTGTTCTCGCTGAAGAACCTGAAGTTATTCGCGAAATAATCAATCAGATTGTACCGATGCAGCCCGTTGCCCAAGTTGCTATCAGCTAAATCATTCATAAAGGGGGATACATAAGTGTTCAACAAACGATGGAAAAAGATCCTTTTATGGACGCTGTCAGTCATTGTAGTTCTGGGTGTTGGTGGTTTGTTCGCTGCGAATTATGCGGTCGATAAGCTGATGAATTCTATGGTGGATGGTTTTGATCTGGAGTCTGAGGATCAAGTTAATGGTGGTCAAGATCAAGGAACTGCACCTGAAGATAGAGTAGCAGATGGTAAGGTCGAACCTGTAGCTTCTGCAACACCTGTTCCATCTATAGATGATAAGGGAAGCAAAGATACTGGGGAAACTGGAAAAGAAACAACAGCTTCTACTACTAGTGAACCGACCAAAGCTCCATCATCAGATTCAAAAAATGCGAATTCAGATGGTTACACAGCACAGGTCTCCACAGATAAAGCTAAGCAAATTCAAGAGAATGTAACGATTAAGGATAAAGCAGATGTTGCTTCTATTGTTCTCGGTCAACTTAGCGTATCAGATATTAATCGTCTTAAAGATTTGGCAAAGGGTGGCTTAACGACTGAGGAGAAGCGTGAAGCGCGCAGTATCATCCTAGGTAAAGTATCCACAGAGCAGTACAATGAGCTTTCTCAGATTGCTAAGAAGTACGGAGTCAGTCAAGGGAAAACACATGACCAAATCATTGCTGAAGAAGAACAATTAAAAGCGAAAGAAAAGGGAAGTGAATAAGCATGTCTAAAGCAACATTATCAGTCGTGGCTTTATCGTTAATTGCTTCAATTGGTTTAGCACCCTTAACAGCATCCGCACCTATATCAGTATCAGCAGCTGCAGTACCAAGTGCAACGCCTAAGGCTGCAAATAATACGATTAAAGTGCAAAGTATGAACGTGAATTTGATTTTTGACGGCGTGAGTATTCAGCCACCCGCAGGTCAGTATGTATTCATGTACAACAATACAACATATGTTCCATTACGGTTTATGTCATATGCTTTACAAAAGAGTGTAGCTTGGGATGCTAAAAACGTTAAAGTTACCGTAGCAGAGCCTAGTAGCTCAGAGCTAGTTGTGATTAAAGAATACCTAATGAATGCAAAGAACGGGAATGGTTCTTCAGCAGCAGCGAAGAATATTGTCCTCAATCAAGTTAAGGCAAGTTATGTATTTAACGGTGCAACCAAGGCTTTGCCTACAGGCCAATCTAGCTTCATCCTGAATGGTTCCTTATATGTACCCCTACGTTTTTTATCGGAATCTGTAGGTCATAATATTAGCTGGGATCAGAAGACGAAGACCATTACTGCAGCTTCCAAGGCTTATCAGGAACAAACCACTAATGGATCGACAAACAATGACAATGGTAAGGACCCATCTCCAGTAGCGACACCAGCGCCAACGGATACAACAGGTGCACCAGGTGGTACAGGTGCAATAGGTGGTGGTTCTGCAGGAACTGGAAAGGTTTCATATGAAACTATCACTAGTGACACAGAAGCTAAGCTTACGGCGCTTAAAAATCAAAGTCAATCGACATTAATGAGTATTGCATTTGAGTATGTTGGAGCAACAGATGAGGCGAGTAAGAAAAGTATAAAAGCTAAAGGGGTACAACAACTAGCCTCATTCACTGCTAGCTTCAATAGTATAGTTGCTGATGCTGAACAAAAACTGAACAGCAATGGGTACAGTACAGAAATTATTAGTCAATATAAAAGTGAATTTGAATCACAGCTTCAGTTAGGGAAAGATCTGGCTGCGGGAATGGCGGATTAAATATCCGCTGTTTCTTTATCAATATAAATGTAGAGGTTGAGGGATAGATGAAGCCTTACTTAGTTGTAAAAAAAACACTTGATTGGATCACAGCTTGTTTTTTAATCATTTTATCTTCACCTATTATGTTAGCAGCAACAATAGCTATCATGATTGGTTCGAAAGGTCCTGTTTTATTTCGTCAGAAGCGACCTGGTAAGATGGGAAAGATATTTACAGTGTATAAGTTCAGAACAATGTCATTAGAGACTGACCAAGATGGAAATCTATTACCTGACATACTAAGAATGACTAGAGTAGGTTCCTTTTTGAGAAAATGTAGTATAGATGAATTGCCGCAATTATTCAATATTTTAAAAGGCGACATGAGCTTTATTGGTCCCCGTCCTTTACTAGTGCAATATCTTAAACATTATACTCCTGAACAAAATCGTAGACATGAAGTGGTTCCTGGCATTTCTGGGTGGGCCCAGGTGAACGGTAGGAATACCATCAGTTGGGAAGAAAAATTTCAATATGACGTTTGGTATGTAGATCATATTAGCCTCAGTTTGGATACTAAAATTGTCTTTAAAACCATAAAGAACGTTCTAGTAAGAGAAGGAATAAATAATTCTCAGAACGATACAATGCCGATTTTCTCTGGAAGTACTCTAGATATCTAAGTAGAAAGAGCGAAAGCTGGGTGAATATGGGTGTCTAAGTTATTGATTTTGGGAGCAGGTGGGCATGGCAAGGTTGTTGCTGATGCGGCGTTGAGTACTGGCAATTGGGATGAAATAGCCTTCCTAGATAATAATAAAGAGCTTAATGATGTATTGGGGAAAGCTGTATTGGGTGGATTTGAAAGTTATATGGATCATAGAGAAGATTATTCAGCAGCGTTTGTAGCCATAGGAAATAATGTGACAAGAATGATATGGCTGGAAAGACTTGAACGTGCAGGCTATGAAATTCCGAGTATCATTCATCCATCTAGTACAATAAGCAGATTCAGCCAGATAGAAAGAGGCAGTGTCATTATGGCTGGAGTAGTAGTAAATGCTAGTACTAAAGTTGGTAAAGGTTGTATTCTAAATACTTCTTCTTCCATAGACCATGATTGTATATTAGAAAATGGGGTGCACATCTCTCCAGGTGTTAATGTTTGTGGAACTGTTCATGTGAAAAGCTGTAGTTGGTTGGGTGTAGGTTCTAAAGTGCTAAATAATGTAACTATCGGATTTAATGTAATTGTAGCTGCTGGAACCATAGTAATAAAGGATATACCGGACAATGTAATGGTGGCAGGAGTGCCTGCAAAAATAAAGAAAAACTTGGAGATGAAAAGCGATGTCGGAAAGGATTTTTTTATCCCCGCCTCATATGAGTGGGAACGAAATGAAGTACATACAAGAAGCGTTCGATACTAACTGGATAGCTCCCCTGGGGACAAATGTTGATAAATTTGAAGAAGAATTATGCGAGTACGTAGGCGTAGATCATGGATTGGCTTTATCTTCTGGCACAGCAGGTATTCATTTAGCACTGAAATATTTTGGTGTTGGTCCAGGAGATTATGTGTTTTGCTCAGACCTAACCTTTGCAGGAAGCTGTAACCCTATTCTATATCAATATGCTAATCCAGTTTTTATTGACTCTGAACCAGAAACTTGGAATATGTCTCCTATTGCTTTAGAGAAAGCGTTTAAGTGGGCTAAAAAAGAAAATAAAATGCCTAAGGCAGTTATTATAGTTGATTTATATGGTCAGAGTGCTGATTATGATTTGCTACTTCCGATATGTGAAAAGTATGATGTTCCAGTTATAGAGGACGCAGCTGAAGCGCTAGGGGCAACGTACAAAGGGAAAAAATGTGGTTCATTTGGTCATATTGGTATTTTTTCATTTAATGGTAACAAGATTATTACTACCTCAGGTGGTGGCATGGTTGTTTCCAATGACGAAGAGGCTATAAAGAAAATGCGTTTTTGGTCTACACAGTCAAAAGAAGCTTCAAGGTATTATGAGCATAAAGAAGTTGGCTATAATTATAGAATGTCCAATATTTGTGCGGGAATCGGGCGGGGGCAGTTGGAAGCTCTAGATAGCTTTATAAGGAATCGGAAATCTATAAATTTAGAATATAACCAATTAATGAAAAGCTTACCGATTGCATTTATGCCTATGTATGATGCAGGTGAACCAAATTATTGGTTGTCGGTGTTCACTATTTTTTCCAAGCACCCTAGCATTAGAGAAGTTATTTTAGATGAATTTGAAAAAAACAACATAGAAGTCCGGTCTGTTTGGAAGCCAATGCACCTACAACCTCTATTTCAAAATTATCATTATTTTAGACATGCTGAAGATGTATCTCAAAGTCTCTTTGAAACAGGTATCTGTCTCCCTTCAGGAACTGGGATGTCTCAAGATGATATTAGAAGAGTTGCGAATATATTGAGTGAAGTTTTCGATTCTGTACTTATTAAATGAAGGTTTTAATAATTGCTGGTTATACACCATCGCTAATTAACTTTAGGGGAGACTTAATAAAAGCGATTGTGAAAAATGGACATGAAGTAGTTGGTGTAGGGCCCGAAACTGGATTTGAAGCAGAAATAGAGCAACTAGGAGCCCGATTTGTACAACTTCCAATTGTAAGAACTGGAACTAATCCATTAAATGATATTGTTCTTATAAAGGAAATTTATAAATTAATTAAGAGAGAAAAACCGGATGTAGTTTTTAGTTACACTATTAAACCGGTTATATTTGGTTCTATCGCAGCGCGTGTAGCAGGTGTGGGGAAAATTTATTCAATGCTAACTGGTCTAGGCTATGTTTTTATAGCTAGTGGTTTTAAAGCTTTTATCGTTAAGACTATAAGTAAATTTTTATATCGGAGCGCATTGAAAAGTTGCGATAAGGTTTTATTTCAAAATCCAGATGATTTAAACGAATTTGTATCTAGTAAACTTGTTAGTAGTGGGAAGACAGGTCTAATTAATGGCTCAGGTGTGAATTTAGCTCATTTTCATCCTGTACCATTACCTAAAAATATATCATTCTTAATGATTTGTAGAATTATCAAAGACAAAGGTGTAATAGAATACTTAAAAGCTGCTGAAATAGTGAAAAAAACTTATCCTAAAGTTGAATTTTCTTTAGTCGGACCATTTGATGTGAATCCTAATGCGTTAGCTTATGATGACATACAACCATATATAGTTTCTAACATTGTTAATTATCTTGGTGAAACTAAGGATGTTAGACCATTTCTTGAGCAATCATCTGTATTTGTCCTCCCCTCTTATAGAGAGGGAACTCCTAGGACGGTGTTGGAGGCAATGGCAATGGGGAGAGCAATTATAACAACGAATGCTCCTGGGTGTCGTGAAACAGTAGTTGATGGTCTAAATGGCTTTCTGGTTCCTGTTAAAGATGTCGAAAGTCTTGCTAATTCAATGATTTATTTGATAGAGAATCAAAATGATCTGAAGAGCAAAGCAAAGGAAAGCCTTAATATATGTAAACAGAAGTACGATGTAATAAAAGTAAATGATAGTATAATAAAACATTTAGGACTGGAATCTTGATCGATTTATAAAATTGTTTGGAGGACTTATATGACTTCACTATACGAGGGTATTAGAAGCAAGGAAGAAAAAATATCGATTATTGGGCTTGGTTACGTAGGTATGCCGCTCGCCATAGCTTTTGCTAAAGTAGCAGATGTTATAGGGTTTGATATTTCACGTAGTAAGGTAGAGGAGTACATACAAGGAATCGACGTAACCAAAGAGGTAGGAAATGAAGAAATAGCTAAAACATCAGCATATTTCACATGGGAAGAAAGATACTTGAAAAATGCAAAGTTTCATATAGTAGCAGTACCTACACCTATAAATAAGGATAAAACTCCTGATCTAACACCACTTATCTCTGCTAGTAGAACGTTGGGGAGAAATCTTACCAAGGGCTCAATTGTCGTTTTTGAATCTACTGTATATCCAGGTGTGACGGAGGATATATGCGTACCAATATTAGAGGAAACTTCCAATTTAAAGTGTGGTGTTGATTTTAAAGTTGGCTATTCTCCAGAGAGAATTAATCCAGGAGATAAATTACATAGGCTTGAAACTATTGTAAAAGTAGTCGCAGGGATGGATGGGAATTCATTAGAACAAATCTCAAATGTATACAGTATGGTTATAGAAGCAGGAGTGTACAAAGCGGAAAGTATCAAAGTTGCTGAAGCAGCAAAGGTAATTGAAAATTCGCAAAGAGATATCAACATAGCCTTTATGAATGAGCTCTCAATAATATTTAATAAACTAGGGATTGATACGGAAGCTGTTTTAAAGGCAGCAGGAACCAAGTGGAATTTTTTGAATTTTAGTCCTGGATTAGTAGGGGGTCACTGTATTGGCGTGGATCCATACTATTTGACTTATAAAGCAGAAGAAGTGGGTTATCATTCACAGATCATATTATCTGGGAGAAGAATAAATGATGGAATGGGTAAGTATGTTGCCGAGAATGTTGTTAAAAACCTTATTACAGCAGATTTGTCCATACATGACGCAAAGGTTGCAATATTAGGTTTTACATTTAAGGAAGATTGCCCTGATACAAGAAACAGCAAGGTTATTGATATAGTCAATGAATTAAAAGAATACAAAATAAATCCTGTTATTTATGACCCAGTTGCAGATAGTTTAGAAGCAGAACGAGAATATGGGATAAAATTCACGGATATTAGAGATATAAATAATATGGATGCCATTATTATTGCGGTATCACATAAACAGTTTTTGGATATGGATTTAAATGATTTAGATAAACTATTTAAAAAAGTAGACAATAACAAAAAAATAATTATTGATGTAAAGGCAGTACTAGATCGAATAGAAACAGAAAACTTAAATTACCGATATTGGAGATTATAAAAATGGGATATAAAAATTTGGAGTTTCCTATAGGTAGTAGATTTTTAGTTACTGGTGGAGCTGGATTTATAGGTTCTAATTTATGTGAAGCTATTTTAGATATGGGATACTTTGTAAGATGTCTAGACAATTTCTCTACAGGAAAGAGAGAGAATATAGCTCCTTTCTTAGAAAACCCCTTATTTGAACTTTTAGAAGGGGATATTAGAGATTTGGATACTTGTATGCAAGCATGCAAGGGTATTGATTTTATTACACACCAAGCGTCATGGGGAAGTGTACCAAGGAGTATTGAAATGCCGCTTCTTTATGAGGAAATTAACATAAAGGGTACACTAAATATGATGGAAGCAGCAAGACAAAATAAAGCAAAGAAATTTGTTTATGCATCTAGTTCCTCAGTTTATGGTGATGAACCAAATCTTCCTAAGGTTGAAGATAGGGTAGGTAAGGTATTGTCTCCTTATGCACTCACTAAAAAAGTTGGTGAAGAATATGGAAGATTGTACACTCAGATATATGGACTAGAAACAGTAGGATTTAGATATTTTAATGTCTTTGGTAGAAGACAAGATCCACACGGTTATTATGCTGCTGTCATTCCTAAATTTGTAAAAGCACTATTGAATAATGAGATTTCTACTATAAATGGTGATGGAGGACAGTCAAGAGATTTTACTTATATCGAAAATGTAATAGAAGCAAACTTAAAAGGGATGCTTGCTCCTAAGGAGGCTGCAGGCGAGGTTTATAATATTGCCTTTGGTGGTAGAGTGTTCTTGGTAGATTTGTATAATAAGCTATCTGAATTGTTAGAAAAAAATATTCAACCTAATTTCGGACCAGACCGAGCTGGTGATGTTAAGCATTCGAATGCAGATATATCTAAAGCGAAAAAACTTTTAGGATATAATCCGGAGTATGATTTTAATTCTGGTATTGAATTGGCAGTGAATTGGTATAAGTTTAATCTGTGATAAATTGTTTAAAAATGACGTTGAATTTATTTCTTTAACTAGTAAATGGGGGAAGAATGAGAACTTATATATTTGTAAGAAATAAAAAATATCGTCCTAGTACATATTATAGAATTTATCAATATATAGATGAATCTATAGAGGTGAATTGTAAAATCATTGAATACGAATCAAATTTATTTTATGAAGTTAAGGCGAAAAATCGTATTATTAATTTGATTTATTTAATACTGTTTTCTTTTATACCTGGATATTTCCGGAGGATTATAGCGCTTTTAAAAATTTCTACAGTAAATGCCCCTTATAAAGTATTTGTTCAAAGAGAATGTTTTCCTAGAACAATAACACCTCTCGGGAAACTTTTATTAGGTAGGGCCATTAGAAGAGCAGATAAAGTTTATTGGGATTTTGATGATAACATATTTGATGCCAAGGAAATATCAAAATTTGAAGGGAAATTACTCAATAAATATGCGGATTTAGTTATAGTGGGTAACCGTTTTTTGGAATCTAAAGTGAAAGAAAATAAAAATATTTTAGTTTTAAATACAACTGACAAAATGATGGAAAATATACACTTAGAGAATATTAATGAAGAAAGAAAAAGAAAATTTAATGATGAACTGATATTAGTATGGGTAGGGACTAAAAGTAATTTGATTTTCTTGGAACAAATAATTATTGAACTTGATAAAGCAGCGATGAAAATACCAAATAAAAAGGTAATTCTTAGAGTTATTAGTGATAGAGAGCTAGGGGTTAAAACTAAATATCTAATAGTTGATAATATTAAATGGAGTAGATCCTTGGCATTTAGCGAAATGCTTAAGAGCCATATTGGAATAATGCCGCTATCAGAAAATAAGTTAACTCTAGGCAAATGTGCTTTTAAAGCAGTTCAGGCTATAGGATGTGGTTTGCCTGTTATCGTATCCAATGTGGGAATGAATAAAGATGTTGTTACTAAAGGAAACGGTATTCTAATTAACACTAAGACTGAATGGGTAGATGCTATAGTTAGTCTGGGTTCGGAAGTTGATATATGGGAAGGTTACTCTATACGCTCAAGAGAACTTTGGCTTGAAAATTTTAATTCGAAAAAAATACAAAAATATATATTAAATAAATTATTTTAATAAGTAAAATAAACTTTTACGGAAATATATATTAATTTCCTGGAAGTTTCGCGTGAAATTTAGCAGGAATCAGATTTCTTAGTGGAAAATGAGTGTAAAATTGATTTCCGTTTAGTAGAAAGACTTAAGGTGGAAAAATCATGAGTATTATCAAACAAGTTATTCGATATATCCCAGGAACACTTATACCTGCTTTATTAACACTTCTTTCGACAATAGTATTTACAAAGATATTAACAACATCTGAATACGGAATTTATATGTTGGGACTTTCGGCTATAAACATATTAACGTCTGTATTCGCAGAATGGTTAAAACAATCGATCGCAAGATATTTACCAGGGGTGGAGGAAGATGATAAGGTAATAAATATAAAAAATTCTATTCTTATTAGTTTATTTTTATTATTAGTTATAATACTAGTTATTTCTTTGTTGTTAACTCCTATATTCTTTTCAAATATTTATTTATATGGAATTATAGTATTTTCTACTATATTTAATATCTTCTACTTTATATTTTTAGTTGTTTTACAGAGCCAATTGAAGGCAGGTATGTACAGTTTATTTAATTTATTACTCTCTGTGCTAAAGTTAATCATTCCGATATTTCTTATTTGGTTATTAGAAAACTCAGCGCAGCAAATACTGGTTGGAAATATGTTAGCTTTAATTATCGTTACTATTCCTATGTTTATGTATATAAAATTTGATCTGCTTAAAGCATTACGATCTTATAATCATTTAGAGACAAACAAGCAAATCAAAGCTTTCTTCTCTTATGGACTCCCAATGCTTATGTTTTTTCTGAGTGCTCAACTTTTGAATTCTGGCGATAGATTTATTATTAGCTTTTTTTATAGTTCAGAGCAGGTAGGGATATATTCTGCAAATTATACTTTAATATATGGAGGTATTGGACTAGTAAGTACACCCTTTATATTAGCCTTGTCCCCTATCATAATGAAATATAAAAAATTAAATGAAAGTTCAAAAGTACAAAATCTTATTTCAAAGATGACAACTTATTATTTGTTAGGAGCAATACCTGTTATAGTTTTGATTTTTTTGATAGGAAATGAAATAGTATCACTTCTTATCAACAATAAATATGCTACTAGTAACCAATTGATAGGTGTTATATCTATAGGATTTGTATTATGGCAATTATCCATATATGGTCATAAAGTGTATGAAGTTTCTGATAAAACGTTCAAGATGATGATTTACTCTATAATTACTGCAGTTGTAAATATCTTTTTGAATCTAATATTTGTCCCAATATTTGGTATAGTGGGGGCTGCTTGGGCGACTTTAATAAGTTATTTACTATATAGTGGGCTTGTATACTACGGATCTCAAAAATTTCTTCCATGGATAATTCCATGGAAAATCTGGATTAATATATTTTTAGCTTTAATTTTGGGGCTTATTGGTATTTATTTAATTACAAAATGTGGTTTTAGCAGTGGAACAATAGTTAATAAGTTAGTTTTATTTATTGTGTACTTAACAATATATATATCATATTTGTTAATGTTTTATTGGAGAAAACTAAAAACATTAGTTAAACAAAGGAATGGAGTATATTAATGTGGTTAGTATTATTTGTCATAATTGTTTTCCTTATTGCAGTCGTCTTTCTGTGGAAAAAAAATCCGTATCATCCTTTGCTGGTTTATGTAGGGATATGGTTGTTGGTTATTGGACTTTGGTGCCTTGATGATATATTCTCCATAATTGGATATATCAAGATCTCTAAGGAAGCATGGTTCAATTTCTTAGTTATACATTTTGCTTTTGCACTAGGAAGTATAACTGCTACTCTTATGCTACTCCATTCACGAAACAAAATTAATATTTCAGTTCTTAACCCTACTCCTACTCCACATAATCCTAACTATTCCAAAAAAGTAGTTTATATATCTTATCTATTTTTTCTGCTAAGTGGTATTGGATATTTAAGCTATATAAGCCTAGTTTTAAAATCCGTAAATTTAGGATCTGGTATTATAGGGGTATTTAGACAGTGGAACTATGAAGTGGCTTATGGTAATTTGGGTCAATTTGGAGGTCTTATGGGTCGATTATATACATTACCACAAATAGCCATACCTTTTAATGTATATATAATATCTTTTATTCCAAAAAACAGAAAAAAAATAATTATTCTTCTTAGCATTGTCGAATTCTTTTTCTTACTGTCCCCTAGGAGAGCTTTATTATTTCAAACAGCTATTTTGGTACTTTTAATATTATTAATCACGAAAAAAATTAGAATCACAATAAAAACGTTCTCATTATCTATGTTTTTATTGTTCTTATTTTCATATTCACAGTTTATGCTGAATAAAAGTATGGGCAATGGTTTGCTTGGAGGGTTGAAAGATATATACGTATATATCACTGGTAACATTCCCTCATTTGAAATATTAATGAATATAAAAAGAGAAGATAATGGCAATATGTCTTTTGCAAATTTTTATAATATATTTAATTCAATAGGATATCATTTTAATAATGTTGATATGAGTATAGCTTTTGTAAATATTCCAATTCCTTTTAATACCGTACCTTATAACTATTATTTTTTAATGGATTTCGGAATTTGGGGATCATTTCTTGTCATATTTTTAGTAGCATATGTCATAACGTATTTATTTTATAAGACGCGTTATTCGAAAGATAGTTTGAATATCCAGAAATTCAGTATTTTATATATATATTGTTATTTGCTGATGGGAGTGATTTTTTCATTTAGAGAGAATGTATGGATTACTTACAATTCTCTTTTCTTAATTACGCTATCACTATTTTTAGCGGTTGTTTTTAAAAAAAATGATAAAAAAAAAGAAAGTAAGGTGGGGGAATAATGCCGCGTGTATTAATAGTGGCGCAAGCTGTTCCACCAAATGGTGGTTCTCATGCTACAAGAATTAAATACTTTATTAAAGAATTAGCTGAGCTAGGATGGGAGATTGAAATATTAACCACAAGAATATATCCTGGAACTCCACTAATTGATAATTCATTACAAGAAAGTATTCCAAGTCACGTGTCTTTTACAAGATCGTTCCCTGGTCCATTACATGCATATGCATATAGAAAAAAACGCTCTGTTTCAGGAACTGTTAAAGGGAGTAAAAAAAAAAGTATGAAAAAGAAGTTGCTTATCCCTGATACTTATATTGAATGGCTTCCAGGAGCATTGGTCGACGTATTTATAAGAAAGAAAATAAAAAAGAAACCCGATATTATATTAAGTTCAGCCGTTCCCTATACATCTCACCTAATCGCACTTTTTATTTCGAAAAAGTGGAAAACTCCTCTAATAGCTGATTATGGCGATCCATGGGTTTACGATCCCGGAAATCCCAGAAAAGGAGTAAGGTATTTAATTGAAAGATTCCTCGAATCTTTAGTTATATCAAACTCAAATATTATTAGCGTAACAACAGATTTGACGAAAGAACTTTATATTGATAAATATAAAGTTGAGCCAAGTAAATTGAAAGTGATTCCCATGGGATATGACAAGGATGATTTTTCTTTACCGGTGCCTCTTGCAAACAATGAAAAAGTTCGTTTTCTATATACTGGAAGATTAGAACCCGAGAGCAGAGATGCAAATTTATTTTTTCTTACATTAAAGAAATTATATGAAAGTGGTCATTTAAGGCAATGTTCATTTGAATTTATTGGAGTGTTTAACAGAGATTTTTTGGATATTGTGAAAAATATGGGACTAGATGATTTGATTAAATTTCATCCATGGATGAATCACAGAGATTGTATGAAGTATTTATGTACCGCTGATTATTTACTACTATTTGGAAATAATAATAATATTCAAGTTCCTGGAAAAACATTTAATTATATTGGTAGTGGTACTCCAATTATATATTTATCTAACTTGAATGGTGAGAAAGATTCAGTTGATGAAATTCTTAAAGAAAGTGGTACAACATATTGGAAAGTTGAAAATAGTCAATCTTCCATTCAGGAAGTTTTATTAGAATTACAATCAAAGTTTAGTTATGAAAAACGAAATACGGCCAATGATCTTTTTAGCTGGAAAAATCGAGTTAAAGAATTATCAGAGATTATGGTAAGATTATTATAAAAAAGAGTTTAATCATAGATTTATTCGTTAGTACAATTCGATTTTAAAAGTTATACCTGATTATTAATAACTATTTTTAGAAATAGAGGGATGTTATGAAAGGCATTATCCTAGCAGGCGGCAGTGGCACGCGGCTATACCCATTAACAATGGTTACGAGTAAACAACTACTCCCCGTTTACGACAAACCAATGATCTACTATTCACTTTCCACATTAATGCTAGCGGGCATTAAAGAGATTCTAATTATTTCAACTCCAGAGGACACACCTAGATTTGAAAGCTTATTAGGTGACGGTTCACAAATTGGTATATCTCTACAATACATAGTTCAACCAAGTCCTGACGGTTTAGCTCAGGCTTTTATTTTAGGTGAGTCTTTTATTGGTAACGATTCGGTTGCTATGATCCTTGGCGATAATATCTATTATGGAAATGGAATGCGGAAAATGCTACAACGTGCTTCTTCTAAAGAGCGAGGAGCTACTGTATTTGGTTATCATGTACAAGATCCAGAGCGTTTTGGTGTAGTGGAATTTAATGATGATGGAAAAGTATTGAGCGTGGAAGAAAAACCAACTGAGCCGAAATCTAACTACGCAATTACTGGTCTATATTTCTATGATAATAGAGTTATTGAAATTGCTAAGAATGTTAAGGTCTCTTCACGTGGGGAATTTGAGATTACCTCCATTAATGAAGCTTATTTAAATCTTGGTCAGCTTGATGTGGAACTTCTAGGTCGGGGATTTACCTGGTTAGATACCGGAACTCATCAAAGTCTTGTCGACGCAACTAATTTTGTACGGACTATTGAAGATCATCAAGGAATCAAGATCGCCGCTCCTGAGGAAATTGCATATATTAATGGATGGATTACCAAAGAACATTTGTGGAATTGCGGGGAGAAGTTGAGTAAGACTGGGTATGGTCAATACTTGATGAAGGTAGCTACAGGTAAAATACAATACTAATAACTGAAAGTGTGGCAGCGATGAAAATTACAGAAACCATATTGCAAGGCGTATTAGTCGTTGAGCCAGCTGTTTTTGGGGACCACCGAGGTTGGTTTATGGAGACATATAGCGGAGCTAAGTTCAAAGAGCACAGTATTGAGATGGATTTTGTACAAGATAACCAATCTTACTCTGCAACTAAAGGAACATTACGTGGTTTGCATTATCAATTACATCCTAAAGCACAGACAAAGCTGGTTCGTTGTACACGTGGTGCTATTTTTGATGTAGCCGTAGATATCAGAAAAGGTAGTCCTACTTATAGTAAATGGTTTGGCATTGAACTGAGTGCTGAGAACAAGAAGCAACTGCTTATTCCAAAAGGGTTCGCTCATGGATTCATGACGCTAACAGAAGACGTAGAGGTTCAGTATAAGTGCGATGAGCTTTATGCCCCGGAATGTGATGGTGGTATTCTGTGGAATGATCCTTCTATTGGCATTGAATGGCCTCTTCATATTACACCGGTATTATCTGCCAAAGATGAGAAGGCGCCTTTATTAAAAGAGGCTAATTTGAATTTTTTTTACAATAACTAATAAAGCTAATAGATCGGGAGTGCGTTCATTGAGTAAGCAAAAGATGCTGGTTACGGGTGGTGCCGGATTTATTGGAGGCAACTTCGTACAGTATATGGTAGATAAATATCCGCATTATGATATTGTGAATTTGGATTTGCTAACTTATGCGGGTGATCTAACAAAACATAAGGATATTGAGTCCAAATCCAACTATCGGTTTGTTCAAGCTGATATTGCTGACCGAGAGGCAATATTGTCTCTTTTTGAGTTGGAGAAATTCGATTATGTTGTTCATTTTGCTGCGGAGAGTCATGTGGATCGCTCAATTACTGATCCTGCGATATTCGTTCGTACGAATGTTATGGGGACACAGATACTATTGGATGCAGCTAAAAAATTTGGCATTACTAAATTCCTCCATGTCTCTACGGATGAAGTGTATGGCGAACTCGATTTTGATCCTACTGTATTTTTTACCGAAGAAACACCTTTGCAGCCTAACAGTCCTTATAGTGCTAGTAAAACGGCGTCTGATTTACTAGTCCGTGCGTATTATGAGACCTTTGGTTTACCAATGAACATAACACGCTGCTCGAATAATTACGGCCCGTATCATTTTCCTGAAAAACTGATTCCACTAACCATCTCAAGAGTATTAAACGAAGAGAAGGTTCCTGTATATGGAGATGGAAAAAATATTCGCGACTGGCTCCATGTCTGGGATCACTGTGCGGCCATTGACCTTGTCGTGCACCAAGGAGTATGCGGTGAAGTTTATAATGTAGGTGGTCATAATGAGAGAACTAATCTTGAAGTAGTTAAGACGATTATCAGTACCTTGAGGAAATCTGAAGATTTGATTGAATTTGTAACAGATAGATTAGGACATGATAAACGCTACGCCATTGATCCAACGAAACTTGAGAATTTAGGTTGGAAGCCAACTTATACTTTTGAGACCGGAATTGCGCAGACGATCCAATGGTATATTGATAATGCTGAATGGTGGCAACAAATCCTTAGTAACGAATCGCATAAGTGATTTATGCACGAATTAACGGTTAAGAAAAGAAAAGGTAATTTAATGAATAAAAGATTGGTCCTTTTCGTATGCTTACTATTGTTAATTACTGGTTTCTTCAGTGCAGGCCGCTTCTTAGCTCTATCTGACCCTCCCAAACAATCAGATGTAATCATCGTACTTAGCGGAGGCCAAGGTCGTGTGGAAAAGGCTGCTGAGTTATATAAAGCAGGGTATGCTCCTTATGTAATTCTTTCCAATGCTAAAGAGGCAACGAGTAAATCGGGTGACATGGTCCAAACCGCCCTAGCTTTAGGCATACCCCAGGACGTTATTTATACCGAGAACGCGGCGGATAGCACTTATCAGAATGCCGAGTACACTCTTCCTATAATGAAAGAATACAGTTTTAAATCTGCGATTGTTGTTTCCTCTGACTTTCACATGCGGAGGGTGAAATTTCTTTTTGGTCGTGTGTACAAAAAATCGGAGATTGAGCTGACGTATGAGGGTTCTGCATCAGGATATAACGCTAAACGCTGGTGGAGTGACCGAAAGAGTAGGGAAACAACGTTCAACGAGTATGTAAAAATGATCGGCAACACCTTTGGTTACAATGGGCCAGAGGCAAAAAGTATTCTTGATCAGATTAAGAACTGGTTTCGTTAATCTCACCAAAGGCTAAATGAGCAACGAGGATTCAAACTTTTCCCCATTGGTAAAGCTTTTTCTTTTGGCTCACCATTTATCTTCACATTTTGTAAAAAGTGGAGAAGTAGCCTCAATAAAAGTTACCAAACCCGAGAAATTTTGACTCATTGATTCAGGGCTGTATTATTGGAGGATATAAGACGATTTTTAGAATTAATATCTCATATTATTCCCTCCCCACTTCCACCAACTAATAATTAATCACAAAATAACCCATCCTAACCGTAGCGAACCTGCGGTTTTTTATTTATAATAATTATTATCTGGATTTCATAAAGCGTTCAAAAAATCTGTAAAAAGTCGTATTTTCGTGTGATATACTTAACACAGTGTTTTGAGATGTTGTGAAAGTGAATATTATGTAAAAATATTCTTTAATATAGCTGTACTACAGTAATGAATAGAGACTAGGATGGTGAACTATCGATGCACATCGTCGTCGTTGGCCTGAATTATCGTACGGCTCCCGTGGAGGTTAGGGAACAGTTTGCTTTTGCGGAGAGTGATCTTCCGGCAGCGCTTCATCAACTGATGAAGACGAAGGGTGTGCTGGAAGGGGTCGTAGTAGCCACCTGCAACCGTACGGAAATTTATGTGGTCATGGACCGCCTTCATATGGGAGGGTATTTCCTCCGCGGCTTTATGGAGCAGTGGTTTGGAGTGAAAAACGAGCAATTTGCACAGCATATGTATATATATGAAGACGAGCAGGCGATTGCGCATTTGTTCCGCGTGACCTGCGGCCTGGATTCCATGGTGATTGGCGAGACGCAGATCCTGGGACAGGTGCGAAGTTCTTTTCTCACGGCTCAGGCTGAGGGTGTAACTGGAACTTGGTTCAATCGGTTATTTAAACAAGCGGTGACACTCGGCAAAAGAGCACATAGTGAAACGTCAATCGGCGAAAGTGCAGTATCTGTCAGCTATGCGGCAGTGGAGCTGGGCAAGCGGATTTTTGGCATGTTCACTGGTAAAAGGGTGCTGATTCTCGGCGCCGGCAAAATGAGCGAGCTCACTGTAAAGCATCTATATAGTAGTGGTGCGGCTGAGGTGATTGTCGCTAACCGTACGCTGTCGCGTGCGATTGAACTGGCAGAGAAGTTCTCGGGTAAGCCAAGCACGATTGAAGATGCGCTAAAAACTCTTAATGAGGTAGATATCGTGATCAGCTCAACGGGAGCTGACGGCTATGTACTTTCGGCAGATCAGGTAGCGAATGCTATGAAGCGTCGCCCTTCGCGGCCGCTTTTTATGATTGATATAGCTGTACCCCGTGATATTGATCCTGCAGCGGCTAATGTGCCAGATGTTTTTTTGTATGATATTGACGATCTGGAGGGCATTGTGGAGAGTAACCTGGAAATGCGCCGGAGTGAAGCTGCGAAGATTGAAGTGATGATCGGTGAGGAAATGGATGAGTTCCAGCTGTGGCTTAAGACGCTTGGCGTGAGACCGGTAATCCGGGCTCTTCAGGATAAGTCGAATGCGATTCATGAGGAAACGATGGAGAGTCTGTTCAATAAGCTGCCTGAGCTGGACGAGCATCAGCGCAAGGTGATCCGTCGCTTGACCAAAAGCATTGTGAACCAGATGATGCATGATCCAATCAATGTAATTAAAGAGATGTCCGGTGGCAAGCAGGGGAATGAAGCTCTTGATTATTTCTCCAAAATCTTTGCGCTACAGGAACAGCTCGAATCTAATTCAGATGGCGGAGATTCCGCCCCGGTTAAGCAGTCTAGTTCCACAGAACGTACTGCCGGTAGCGGCGATTTTTCTGTGCCTAAGACGGTGCTTGCTCCGGCAGGCCTGTTGGGTAGGTGAGTGATATGCAACTGCTGAACGGAATATATGATGCCGCTCTGCTGCTATATGCCCTGAGCCTGCTGTTTGTTTTCTCGGATTGCCTTTATCGCAACCCGAGTGGGAAGCGGTTAGGCACGGGGCTTCTTGTTGTTGTGGGTCTTTTGCAAGCTGCAGGACTGGGGATTCGTTTCTCTCAGGAGAAGGGACTGCCCATTTTCACACCTTATGATTTCTTGTTCTGGTTTGCATTTAGTATTGTGCTGACTTCGCTTGCGGTGGCTTTCACACGTGGAGGCGAGTTTACGATTCTGCTGCTTAGTGTGGCTGGATTCTGTGTTTTTCTCCTAAATCGGGTGTGGCTGACGGCGGGGGGGCATACGCTTGAGACTTGGAGCTCGGTGTATGGCTGGTTGACAATGCATGTGATTTTGGCCAATTTGAGTTTTGCTGCACTGACACTTGGGACGGTATTTGCAATATTGTACTTATTCCTGCACACCAGACTCAAAAGCAAGCAATGGAGTGACCGAATTCGTCGTTTACCAAACTTAGAGACTACAGATAAATATTCTTACACCGCTATTCTGGTGGGGACTCCTTTGCTGGCAATCTCTCTGGTGGTGGCTAGCTTATCTATTGTTTCTGAGGGACGGACACTATTATTGAAGGATTTAAAAGTACTAACGACACTTATTGGCCTTGGAATTTACATATTTTATATTATCTTTAAGAAATCCGGGCGGAAAAGTGGAGTAAGTATGGCTCGCTGGGCGATTTTAGGATATGCTTTTATTATCTTGAATTTTTTGTTGAATTCTTTATCTGGTTTTCACGGTTGGAGCGGGGAGTGAAGAGCATGACTCGGTATTTGCCCATAATGCTGGATTGTGAAAAGCAACAGGTTGTGGTTATTGGCGGTGGTGCCGTGGCTGAACGGAAGGTGAGTGGGCTGCTGGAAGCTGGAGCGGTGGTTAAGATGATTAGTCCCTCTTTGACAGATACGCTTGCCTCTCTAGTGAAAAAGGGTCTCATGACCTGGCATGACCGCCCTTATGCTCCCGGAGATCTCCGTGGGGCCTTTCTCGTATATGCAGCCACTAACGATAGAGTGATTAATGAAGAGATTGCGCTGGAGTCTAGGCGACTTGGCATTCATGTGAACGTGGCTAGCCATGCGGAAGCGGGGAATTTTATCACGCCCGGAGTTGTACGGAGGGGTCGTTTGACGGTAGCTGTATCTACTTCGGGTGCTGGTCCGTTTGCGGCTGCGAAGATTAAAAGTGTGCTTGAAGAGGCGTTGGATGCGGCGTATGAGCCATATTTGGATTTTGTACATACCATGCGAACCCGGATTAAGGAACAAGAATCTTCTGCTGACGTTCGTGGAAAGCTTTTGCGGAAGCTTGGGGCGCTCGATGTGTTAAATGAAATAAGAAACGGTAGCTTTATTGCGTGGAGCCCGGAGGATATGGAAGCTTGGATTGCTGATCATCGGGCGAAGTAAAAGTGCGCGTGGACACTGTGAAGATTACAAAATTAGGTTAGATTAATGATATGAGTACGGCTGAAGTGGCTGGAATGGTCGAAAAAGCGGTATAAGTACCGTTGAATTGGGCCGAAATGGCTGGAATGGTCGAATGAGCGGTATAAGTACCGTTGAAATGGGCTGAAGTGGCTGAAATGGTCGAAAGAGCGGTATAAATCCCGTTGAATTGGCCTGAAGTGGCTTAAATGGTCGAATAAGCGGTGTAAGTACCTTTGAATTGAGCTGAAGTGGCTGGAATAGTCGAAAGAGCGGTATAAGTACCGTTGAATTGAGCTGAAGTGGCTGAGATGGTCGAAAGAGCGGCAAAAATGCCTCCTAATTGAGTAATAGTCGCCGATAGAGATAAATGAAGGGTATAAATACCCTTGAATTGCCCTAAAACGCTCATATCAGTCAAAAGAGGGGCAAAAATACCCCTTAATTGAGTAATAGTCGTCAAAAGAGATAAATGAAGGGTATAAATACCCCTGAATTGCACTAAAACGCTCATATCAGCAAAATGAGGGGCAGAAATACCCCTAAATTGAGCTATAACCGACGAAGGAGCTAAATAAAGGGCAAAAATGCCCTTTTAATAGTGCGGAGTAGCTTTTGCTTAGTTTAGATTACTATATACAGTCTACGGTGAAGAGTAAGAGGCAGACGTAATCAGGAGGAATGGACAATGCGTAAGATTATTGTGGGGAGTAGACAGAGCGCGCTTGCGTTGACGCAAACAGGGCATGTGATTTCGGATCTGGAGCGACTGAGCGAGGAGCATGGTTTTGGATTCACTTTTGAAGTTAAAAAGATTGTTACCAAAGGGGACCGCATCCTAGATGTCACCTTGTCCAAGGTAGGCGGCAAAGGGTTGTTCGTGAAGGAAATCGAGCAGGCCATGCTGGAAAAGGAAATCGACATGGCGGTGCACAGTATGAAGGACATGCCCTCCGAGCTGCCGGAGGGGCTGATCAACGGTGCTGTGCCGAAGCGCGTCGATCCGCGCGATGCACTGATCTCTAACGGAGGCGTCTCGCTGGACGAGCTGCCTCAGGGCGCACGCGTAGGCACAAGCAGCCTACGCCGCTCCAGCCAGCTAGCTGCGCTGCGGCCTGATCTGGTCATTGAGCCCGTGCGCGGCAACATTGACTCGCGGCTGGGCAAGCTGGAGAGCGGAGAATACGACGCGATCCTGCTTGCAGCAGCGGGGCTGTCGCGCATGGGCTGGCAGGATCGCGTGAGCGCCTACCTGCCGCCGGAAGTTTGCCTGCCCGCTGTAGGGCAGGGCGCGCTCGGCATCGAGTGCCGCGCAGATGACGCCGACCTACGGAAGCTGCTGGAGTTATACAACGACGCCAATACAGCGTTGACGGTGGCGGCGGAGCGCACTTTCCTTGGCGCGCTGAACGGCGGCTGCCAAGTGCCAATTGGCGCTTATGCGGTGCTTGACGCAGCCGCGGAAGCCACTACTGCGGAGCACAAAATAATCTCCTTAACCGGGATGGTGGGAACACCTGACGGTTCAACGATTTTGAAAGAAACTTGCACTGGAGTGGATCCGGTACAGCTCGGCGAAGAAGTCGCTAAGAAGCTGATCGCAAGAGGAGCGGAGAAGATACTGTCAGACATTAGGGGATGAGGGGATTGACGGGGAAGGTTTATTTGGTAGGTGCAGGTCCCGGGGACGCAAAGCTGATTACTGTAAAAGGCCTCGAGTGTATTCGAAAAAGCGACGTGCTGGTGTACGATCGGCTGGCAAGTCCTAGATTGCTGAAATGCATGAAGCCCGGCGGCGAGAAGATTTATGTTGGCAAGCTGCCGGATCGCCACACGATGAAGCAGGAAGAGATTAATCAATTGTTAGTTGATCTGGCTTTACAGGGGAAAACAGTGGTGCGGCTGAAGGGTGGGGACCCTACGATTTTTGGCCGCGTAGGTGAAGAAGCGGAGCTGCTGCGCAAAAATGGGATCTATTACGAAATCGTACCGGGTATCACGTCGGCGATCAGCGTACCTGCTTATGCGGGAATACCTGTCACGCACCGCGATCATGCTTCTTCCCTGTCGATTATCACCGGACATGAGAGTCCAGATAAACTGGATCATTCCATTCATTGGGATAAAGTAACGAATGCCACGGGGACGTTAGTATTCCTGATGGGCGTAGCTAAAATAGGATATATCAGCGCCCAGCTGATCAAGCATGGGCGTCCGCCAGAAACACCAGTAGCGCTGGTGCGCTGGGGTACCCGCGCAGATCAGGAGACACTGACGGGAACCCTCGCCGATATTGAGGCGAAGGTGAAGGCGGCGGATTTTCAGCCGCCGGCCGTCATCGTCGTTGGCGACGTGGTGCTGCAGCGGGAGCAGCTCAAGTGGGCTGAGGCGATGCCGTTATTCGGCAAACGCATCGTGGTGACACGGGCTCGGAGCCAAGCGAGCGAGCTCGTGGATATGATTGAGGAACTCGGCGGGGAACCCTACGAGTTCCCGGTGATCGAGACGATCATGCCGGAAGGCGCAGAGAAGAAGGAGAAGATTGCAGCGGCGTTTGGCGCGCTGGAATCGTACGATTGGGTATTCTTCACTAGCCCGAACGGCGTGGAGTTTTTTTGGCGCCACTTAGCGGAGCAGGGGGCGGACATTCGGGGGCTTCACCGCGCAAGGATTGCAGCGGTGGGGCCGGGTACAGCAGCCGCGCTGGCGCAGCGCGGGGTGATCGCTGAGGAACTTCCGGCAAAGTTTCAGGCGGAAGGTCTGATTGAGAAGTTCGGTCCCCAGCTGCTGCCGGGGCAGAACGTGCTGTTGCCTCGCGGCGATCTGGGGCGCGACTGGCTGCCGGACAAGCTAAGAGAGCTTGGCCTTCAAGTCACAGACGTCGATACCTATGAGACGGTTGTGACGGGTGAGGATGACGACGAGCTGCTGAAGCTGCTGGAGGAGGGGCGCGTTCACGCGGTGACTTTTACTAGTTCTTCAACGGTGCGCAATTTCATCCACATTCTGAAAAGAATGGGGCTCGAAGATCCACTCCCATTGCTAGCTAACGTGAAAATAGCCTGCATCGGGCCATTAACTGAGCAGACTGCCGTGGAAGCGGGGCTTACCCCGGGACTGCTACCTGAAGAAGCAACTATTAATAGTCTGGTGCAGGAACTCTGTCGATGGAATGCGGAGACTCAGCTACAAAAAGCTTGAATTGACGCCAATAGAACATCGGCTTTACAACATCGTCTGTAGTTGTATCTAAGCTCGGAAGCGCCACGCCGCTATTGTAAGTAACTTAAGTAACATTAAATTGGCCACCAAACGCAGGTACTGTTGAAGCTCAGAGTATGATGGATGGCGAAGTTGTAAACTAACTGGTGTGTGTATGGGTGAGTAAGTTTATGTGTGTATGTATAAAGTTCACGCAGTTCTAAGTGATATATTAGATGTTGGGTACTTGGATTAGTATGCAATCTAGTGGAAATATAGCTTTTAATCTGGTTACGAGACTGGTATGAGGTCTGTTAGCATGAGGTCTGATTGAGGTTTAGTTGCACTTTATACACTTAAATTCCCTGGATATAAGCGAAGATCGATTTTAATTGTAATATGTGCAATTAAAAACGGGCTAAAACAGGGAGTTTCGCTCTTTTGTAATAAATAACTGTAGAGAGTGCAACTAAAGCTTACAGTTACGATATAACATCAAAATAACTGCACAAACTACAACTAAGCAGCCGCAGTTAGTCAACGATCGAGGGTTTGGTTATATATTTTATTTTCAGGAGGATGAACAAATGAGCTTTCCAATTACACGTCACCGTCGTCTACGCGGTTCTGCTGGAATTCGTGGTATGGTGCGGGAGACAGTACTGAATGTGCTGGATTTTGTACAGCCTATATTTGTGACTTATGGAACAGGTGTGAAGAATGAGATTAGCTCGATGCCGGGCGTGTACCATTTTTCGCTGGATACTTTAAAAGCAGAAGTGGACGAGATTGCCGCACTAGGCATTCCGGCTGTACTGTTATTCGGGATTCCTGAAACGAAGGATGCAATCGGTTCTTCCGGTTTCGCAGAGGATGGAATTGTGCAAGAGGCTACTCGCTTGATCAAGCAGTGGTACCCTGAGCTGTTGGTCGTTGCAGATACCTGCCTTTGTGAATTTACGGATCACGGACATTGCGGGATGGTGCATACGCATACGGTAAATGGTGTGGTACACGGTGATGTCATCAACGATGCATCGCTAGAGCTTTTGACCCGTACGGCGGTATCTCAAGCTAAAGCTGGAGCAGATATTATCGCCCCTTCGAATATGATGGATGGATTCGTACACGCGATTCGTGCGGGACTAGATGAGAATGGCTTTGAGCATGTGCCGATTATGTCGTATTCGGTCAAATATGCTTCGGCATTTTATGGCCCTTTCCGCGAAGCTGCGGATTCAGCACCACAGTTCGGAAATCGCAAAACGTATCAAATGGACCCTGCCAATCTGCGCGAAGCGCTCCGTGAAGCAGAATCCGATGTGCTGGAAGGTGCAGATATGTTAATGGTGAAGCCAGCTCTGGCTTACTTGGACGTGATTCGTACGATCCGCGACCAGTTCGATTTACCTCTCGTGGCTTACAATGTGAGTGGCGAATATTCCATGGTAAAAGCAGCAGCGCTGCAAGGCTGGATTGACGAGCAAGCCGTTGTGCTGGAAATGCTGACTGGCATGAAACGGGCCGGAGCGGATATTATTATTACTTATTTTGCAAAAGATGCTGCGCGCTGGCTGCGTGGTTAATCTATACCTGTGTGACCAAGAACAGAATAGGAGTGAAGATAGATGAGTAATGAGCCAATGGCGCGTAAAGAGGAAGCGTCCCGCAAGGCTTTTGATGAAGCAAAACAATATATTCCCGGTGGGGTGAACAGCCCTGTAAGGGCGTTCAAATCCGTAGGCTTGACTCCGATTTATGTGGATCATGGGATCGGATCGCGTATTTATGATATCGACGGCAACAGCTTTATCGACTATGTATGCTCATGGGGACCGCTGATTATGGGTCATGCGCATCCTGAGGTTGTAAAGGCATTGCAGGAGACGGCGGTAAAAGGGACAAGCTTTGGCGCACCAACTTTACTTGAAACTGAAATGGCAAAAATGGTTGTCGAACGTGTAGCCTCTGTAGATATCGTACGTATGGTTAACTCCGGAACGGAAGCGACGATGAGTGCGATTCGTTTGGCACGTGGTTATACAGGACGCAGTAAAATTTTGAAATTCGAAGGATCCTACCATGGTCACGCGGATAGTCTGCTTATTAAAGCGGGTTCCGGTGTAGCCACATTAGGTCTGCCGGACAGCCCAGGTGTTCCCGAAGGTGTGGCAGTAAATACGATTACAGTTCCATACAATGATTTGGAGTCCACTCAGATTGCTTTCGAACGTTTTGGCAGTGAGATTGCCGCAGTGATCGTAGAGCCGATTGCCGGCAACATGGGTGTTGTACCACCACTTCCGGGATTTCTGGAAGGACTTCGCAAGTTAACTTCAGACAATGGATCTTTGCTTATCTTTGATGAGGTAATGACAGGCTTCCGTGTCAATCGTGGCTGTGCTCAAGGCTTGTTCAACATTACTCCGGATATTACTTGCTTCGGCAAAGTTATCGGTGGAGGACTTCCAGTCGGCGCTTATGGCGGCAAAAGAGAGATTATGGAGCAAATCGCTCCTACGGGACCGATCTATCAGGCTGGCACACTTAGTGGTAATCCATTAGCGATGGCGGCAGGACTCACTACACTGAAGCTGCTGACACCGGAAGTATATGATCGTCTTGAGCAATTAGGGGCGCGTCTAGAGGCAGGCTTGAAAAAGAATGCAATCGAGACCGGTGTTCCACTGACAATTAACCGCGTGGGCTCGATGGTCTGTCCGTTTTTCACGGAAGGACCAGTAACTAACTTTGAAACAGCCAAGACTAGCAACACGGATCTATTCCGTCGTTATTTTGGTCATATGCTGAGCCAAGGCATTAGCGTGCCACCTTCACAGTTTGAAGGCATGTTCGTGTCGGCTGCGCATAGTGAGCAGGATATTGATGATACCATTGAGGGCCACTATAATGCCCTGAAGGCCCTTTGAGTATTGGAGCCGGAGAACGAACCGGTGGTGGAGCTTGGACTAGACGTGGGGAGTGGCTGGAAGTAACACCCGGCAAAATCATTACAGGAGCCGAGGATTCTGAAGCTGCAATTGATAAGTGGCTGCTGGAAACTGTAGGTATGCCTGAGAAGCTTCATCTGCGTCTGCGCCGCGAGGGGGGCATTCAGTGGAAGGGAGATCGACTGCGACTGGCACTTTTTCCGGATCGTGAAGCCGGCATTGAACCGGTATGGGAAGAGCTTGAGGTGCTGTATGAGGATGATTTTTGCTTGGTTGCCCACAAGCCGGCAGGCATGGCGGTTCATCCGGATGGCAGTGGCTTAGGTGTAACGCTGGATCACCTTGTAGCTGCGCATTATGTCGCTACCGGTGTTAGTGTAGCTGTAAGGCATATTCACCGACTGGACAAGGATACAACAGGCCCGGTGATGTATGCGAAGAATGAATTCGCTCAGCTTGTCCTAGACGAGAATATGCGTGAAAAAAGCATCTCGCGGCTCTACGCCGCGATCATCGAAGGCACAGTGCCGCCGACGCTTAAAGTGATCGACGCGCCGATTGGGCGCGATCGTCATCATGCGGCGCGGAGAAGAGTCTCACCCGGCGGACAGTCCGCCGTGACTCGAATCCTCGGACGCGAAGCACTGCATGGCGGGAGCCTGGTGCATGTGCAGCTGGAGACCGGACGGACGCATCAGATTCGCGTCCATCTCAGCCATATGGGTCATCCCTTGTATGGGGATGCGCTATATGGCGGGCCGGTCTGGGCTCCCAGCGCTAGTGGCAGACATGCGCTCCATGGCGAGCTGCTGTCTTTCCGCCACCCTTGGAGCGGTGAACAACTGGAAGTAAGCGATCCGTGGCCGGAGGATATGCTTCAGCTGCGGGAGCTGCTGTCTGAAGCGCCTTGACGGCTACGTTATAAACCTGAGAATCGTGGTATCAGCAAATGCTGGTATTACGGTTCTTTTTTTATCTATTTTTTCGTGGGAGTAAATAATTTTCTGTTTTTTCAGAAAGAAGCACCTATCTATGTCCTAATAGCAAAAGCAGCATATAATACTTTGTTCATGCGGAGTAGTTCATCTATTGGCCGGCAGATAGGTTCGAATAGTCCCTGAATTTATGAAATTAATAGCATCCTGTCCGGTTAGTGCCACCAAAGTTGTCATGCCTTTCTGTTTGAAGCATATACATGTGGGGAGTAACATTTTGGGCTTATGCTCTGGGCCTGTCTCAGGGTTAGATTATGCCAAGAAGGAGGACATATCCCGTGTTTGATCAGTCCCACGGCTTGCGGTTTGATATTTATGAACGCATTCACCTATCGGAAGAGCTTCCGGGAATAGCTGAGCTGGAGGAGGTTGAACTACTTCCGGAAATCCAGGTGATTCAGCGGGAGGATCGTGCCGAGTTATATGGTCAGCTGTTGCTTACCGGACTCTACCGGAGTGAAGATGACCGAACACAACGTCTGGAGCATGCCATTCCCGTTGAAATCACAGTTCCGCTTACACGCGTCAGCTCGATTGAAGATATCGGGGTGGAGATCGAGAATTTTGATATTGATCTGCTCACGATGCGCACAGTGAATATAACAGGCGTATTATCACTGCGGGGAATCGGTGGTGCGGAGCCTCAACCACAACCGGCCTGGCAGCAGGAAGAGTACACAGTTGCCTATTCCCCTCTCAGTGATGACAGGGTAATCGAAGCATCTGCAGAGAACCAAGAGCACGAAACTGATGCACTTTATGAAAATTCTCAGTGGACCTTTGGCGAGGATGCATCGGAGGTTGCCGTAGAAGAACATGAGCATGCTGAAGCTAATGCAGACGCATCAGAGGCTCCACTGGTCTCAAGTGGAGCTGGTCATTCGTCCCCTATAGTGAATTTCTCATCCGCTCATGAGAAGGACAAGGGCGCGAAAGCTCGGACGCATAGTCTGGATTCGCAAACAGAGGATTCCAAAGCAGGAATAGCGGATTACTGGTTTAAAGCTGAGTCACAGAATGAAGCTGAGGCCACTCAGCTGAATCAAGTTAGCCAGGCGAGTCAAGCGGATCAGGAGCAAGAAGCTGAATATACTTTTGCTTCAAGAGAAACCGCTGTTCCAGCAGCTAATGCTGATGTGGATCAAGATATTGCCGTATTCGCTTCGGAAAACGAGGCCAATAATGAGCTTCATGCACAAGAAGAGAATGCTCAGCCGATCCACGAGAATACGAATGAAGTTTTTGTTTCTCAAGAGACTGTGCCACAGTCAGAGGAGAAGCAAGATCTTAAGATTGCGCTAGGAAGCAAGAAAGATGCTGAGGCTCCAGTCAAAGAACATCTCACCTTCTCTTCATTACTCAGCTCTAGTCGTTCTCGTAAAGAACAAGAGGCTCTCCTATCTGAAGGAAATGCATCGGCTGCAGCGATCATTCCAGAGGCCGGAAATAATACGGAGTGGAAGAGCAGATTCATTGCTGGAGCAGATGGCGCTAACCTATTCCGTAAGGTTCGCCTTTGCATCGTGCAGCGTGAAGAAACGCTGGATACAATCGCAGAGAAATATCAGCTAAGTGCGCGGGAGCTGGGAATGTATAATCGATTGTCTGGGCAGAGTGTAGAAGAAGGGCAAGTGTTGTACATTCCGTAATTGAATTACAATGCGTACTCATATGAATAGGTGAATCCCGATCTGATAGTAGATCGGGATTTTTGTCAAATATAAGAATATATAAGTTTCACGTTATACATTATCCTTATATTTCTCGAATAAACGCTTACCCTCCGTAAAAGGATGTCGAAGGCGTTTATTCTTGTGTGACCGGAGAACGTTAGAATGTGGGGTATCTAACCAACGCAGAGTGATGAATCGAATGAAAATTCGACATATGCACGCTATAAGTCGAAATTCCGCTTAAAGTCCCGCTGTAGAAGCCTATTCAGGTTGACTAGGGATGACTCAAAATGTATTATGGAGTAAGCAATATCTAAGTAAAGACTGGGAACGGGAAGAGTAGGCGGTCAGCCCTTCAGAGAGCGGAATGCAAGTGCTGTGACATTCCGTAGGATACAGCCACCGAAGTCGCCCCGGAGTCGCCCTTCTGAGCTTGTCTTCATGGATATGAAAGATAAGTTAGGATGTGGCCGGTAGCAGCCGTTATCTGTACGAGTGTCGCGCTAAGCTTCTGAACCGTAAGGTGAAAGAAGTGCAGGTTTATTTTTCATTGGCGCGAAACAAAGGTGGTACCGCGAAAGAATGGCCTTTCGTCCTTTGAGACGAGGGGTCTTTTTGTTTTTTAGAAACCAACTACAAGTAACCAAGTGGAGGTATCAGAGAATGGCTGACCAAAACAATCTAACAGCGGCAGAGTTGCCGAACTTGCAAGATACAGCGGCAGATGCTGCCGCTGCAAATGATTCTAAGAATGAAATGCCAACCACGTATGATCCGAAATCGGCAGAAACCAAGTGGTATTCCTACTGGACAGAGGGTGGATATTTCCGTGCAGGCGGGCGTCCAGATGCAAAAGCATACAGCATTGTAATCCCGCCGCCAAACGTAACGGGAATGCTGCACATTGGTCATGCGCTTGATTTTACGCTTCAGGATATCCTGATTCGTACAAAACGGATGCAAGGCTTCGATACGTTGTGGCTACCAGGTACGGACCATGCCGGTATCGCAACGCAGACAAAGGTAGAGCAAAAGCTGCGTGAGCAGGGAATTTCTAGACATGATCTCGGCCGCGAGAAGTTTCTGGAGCAGGTGTGGGAGTGGAAAGATAAATATGCGAACACCATTCATGAGCAGTGGGCTAAGATGGGGCTTTCCCTTGACTATTCCCGCGAACGTTTTACCCTGGATGAAGGGTTGTCGAAAGCTGTACGCGAGGTATTCGTTAAGCTCTATAATAAAGGCTTGATCTACCGCGGCAAACGCATTATCAACTGGGACCCGGCGGCTCGTACAGCATTGTCGGATATCGAGGTTGAATATAAAGAAGTTAATGGTCACTTGTATCATCTGCGTTACCCGCTCAAAGACGGTAGCGGATTTATTACAGTAGCGACCACACGTCCGGAGACCATGCTGGGTGATACAGCGGTTGCTGTTCATCCGGAAGACGATCGTTATAAAGATCTGATCGGCAAAACGTTGATCCTGCCGATTATTGGCCGTGAGATTCCGATTATCGCTGATGATTATGTAGACAAAGAGTTTGGTAGTGGTGCGGTTAAGATTACACCAGCTCATGATCCGAATGACTTCGAGATGGGTCAACGTCACAATTTACCGCAGATTAACGTGATGGATGAGAGCGGTACGATGAATGAAGAAGCAGGACCTTACCAAGGTCAAGACCGGAGTGTATGTCGTAAGGCTATCACTGCTGACCTGAAGGAGCAAGGTGTGCTGATCAATATCGAAGATCATGTGCATCAAGTAGGACACAGTGAACGCTCTGGAGCGGTTGTTGAGCCGTACTTGTCCACACAATGGTTCGTGAAGATGCAGCCACTCGCTGAAGCTGCCATCAATGCACAGAAGGATGGGAACGGGGTTAACTTTGTACCGGACCGCTTCGAGAGAACTTACCTGAACTGGATCGAGAACGTACGTGATTGGTGTATTTCCCGTCAGCTGTGGTGGGGACATCGTATTCCAGCATGGTATTCCGAGTCTACTGGTGAATTGGTTGTGGCAAATGACGAGGAAGAAGCGCGCCGGATCAGTGGTCTAACCGACTTGAAACAGGACGAAGATGTACTGGATACCTGGTTTAGCTCTAATCTGTGGCCTTTCGCCACACTAGGATGGCCAGATGAGAACAGTGCAGATTTCAAACGCTACTATCCGAACGATGTGCTCGTAACAGGCTACGATATTATTTATTTCTGGGTAGCGCGGATGATCTTCTCAGCTCTTGAATTTACCGGAGAAAAACCTTTCTCAGATGTATTGATGCATGGTCTGGTACGGGATTCCGAAGGTCAAAAAATGTCCAAATCACTCGGGAATGGCGTAGACCCCCTTGAAGTAATCGAGAAGTATGGCGCAGATGCAATGCGTTACATGATTTCTACCGGAAGTACAGCTGGACAGGATCTACGCTTCCGTTGGGAAAAGGTTGAGCAGGCGCGTAATTTCGCCAATAAGATCTGGAATGCATCACGCTTCGCGTTGATGAATTTGGAAGGCGTAAGCTTTGACAATATTGACATTTCGGGTGAGCTAAGTACTGCTGATCGCTGGATTTTGCACCGTCTGAACGAAACTTCTCGTGAGATTACGCGTCTAATTGACTCGTACGAGTTCGGTGAGACCGGTCGCCAGCTGTACAATTTCATTTGGGACGATCTATGTGACTGGTATATTGAGTTCGCGAAGCTGTCACTTTACGGATCAGACGCCGCGGCCAAAGCGAAGACACAGTCTGTACTTGCCTATGTACTAGACCGCACAATGCGCTTGATTCATCCGTTTATGCCGTTTATTTCGGAAGAAATTTGGCAGCACCTTCCGCATGAAGGGGAGACGATTACGCTGGCTGCATGGCCGGAGTATGATGCTGCTCTGGAGAATCCGCAGGCCGTAGCGGAAATGAACCTGCTGATGGATGTAATCCGGGCCGTTCGTAATATCCGGGCTGAAGTGAATGTACCGATGAGCAAAAAGGTTGAATTGATCATCAAAGCGGGTAATGAAGAGACGCTGAGTATTATCACCCGTAACGACAACTACATTGGACGCTTCTGTAATACGTCTTCCTTCGAAGCTGGCCTGAATCCAGAAACGCCGGATAAGGTAATGTCCGCTGTAGTAACAGGAGCAGAACTGCTTCTGCCATTGTCGGGACTCATTGATATTGAACAAGAAATCGCTCGTCTGGAAAAAGAAGTGCAGACGCTGAACAGCGAAGTAGAACGCGTAGAGAAAAAGCTGAGCAATCAAGGCTTCGTGGCCAAAGCTCCTGCTAAAGTTATCGAAGAGGAACGGGCGAAGCAGGCAGATTATTCTGCTAAACGTGAGAAAGTACTTGCCCGCATCGCAGAGCTGAGAGGATAAGAGACATGGATGACCTAAATCGGGGCGGAAGTACCGCCCCTCTTGCGACATACACCGAAGCGGTTGATTGGATCAAGAGCCTAATCCCTTTTGGGATACGGCCAGGTTTAGATAGAATCGAGATGTTGATGGACAAGCTGGGAAATCCGCACCGTCGGCTGAAGTTTATTCATGTGGCGGGTACGAACGGCAAAGGTTCAACTTGTGCTTTTTTGACTAGTGCACTTATACAAAGCGGCTATTCAGTAGGCACCTTTACATCTCCGTATATTACAAAGTTCACGAACAGGTTCCAATATAATAATACGGACATCTCTGAAGAAACGCTTGTCGAACTGGTTAACCAATTACGTCCACTAGTCCAAGAAATTTCGGAAACGGAGTTTGGCTCACCTACGATGTTCGAGGTAACTACAGCTGTGGCCATTCTATTTTTTGCGGGCGTCTCTTGTCCTGATGTTGTCGTATGGGAGACCGGGCTTGGGGGAAGGCTGGATGTAACGAACATCGTGACTCCGATTGTTTCTGTGATTACTAATGTTGGTCATGATCACATGGATATTTTGGGAGATACGCTAGAGAAGATTGCAATGGAGAAAGCCGGAATTATTAAGACGGGCGTACCTGTTGTTAGCTGCGTAACTCAGCCGGAAGTCGTAGCGGTTCTGAAAGAGAAAGCAGCGGCTTGCCGCTCTACTCTTTATCTTGCCGGAGAAGATTTTAGCTATGAGGCTACTGAAATCCGGGAGGATGTGCAGACTTTTCATTTTAAGGGTCCCTTTCGTTCGCTTGAACTTGGGATCGTAATGAAAGGCGAGCACCAGATTAGCAATGCGGCAGCTGCCATGATGGTACTTGAGGTTCTGCGTCAGTATATGGCCTTTATGCTTGAGGATGAAGATGTGCTTGAAGGTTTGCGCCACGCATTCTGGGCTGGAAGGCTGGAAGAGGTAAGCAAGTCTCCAAGGATTGTACTGGACGGAGCACATAATCCGGAAGGTGCGGAGAGTCTTGCAAAAAGTCTGCCTCAGCTCTATCAATACGGTAAATTAAATTTACTTATGGGAATGCTGTCAAATAAGCATCATGAATCCTACTTTAAGCATATACTGCCTATAGTGGATACGCTCATCCTGACCGAACCGGATTTCCAGAACAAAATGGACGCGGAGAATCTGCAAGTTATCGCAGAAAGTCTGCGGGAGAAATATGCCAAGGAAAACTTGGCAATCATAGTAGAACATAATTGGGGAAAAGCGCTGCAGCTACTGAAGTCGATTACAGCGGAGGATGACCTTGCCGTCGTATCTGGTACGCTGTATTTAATCTCTGACGTACGCGGTACACTTTTGCAGCAACCCGATACTGAAAAAGGCTGGTGACGACTGTTGGATACTACTGAACGTGTGCATTTTATAGGGATCGGCGGCTACGGAATGAGCGCGATTGCCCGGGTAATGCTAGAAATGGGATATACAGTTACGGGCTCCGATGTGGCTGCCCAAGAATTAACGGATAAATTGATTGCTAAAGGTGCCAAGATTTATATTGGGCATACAGCAGAACAAGTAAAAGGTGCGGATCTAGTCGTATACTCTACGGCTTTGTCTAGTGATAATGTGGAATGGGTGGAAGCTGAGCGTCTTAAGATTCCAATTCTGCATCGTTCGCAAATGTTAGCCCGTTTATTGAATGAACGTAAAGGGGTAGCCGTTGCTGGAGCACACGGGAAAACTACCACCTCCTCCATGATTGCACTTGTGATGGAAGAGTGCGACGTTGATCCAACGTATATTATCGGTGGAGAGATTATGAATGTAGGTACGAATGCAAAGGCGGGACAAGGTGAGTTTGTAGTAGCGGAAGCGGATGAGAGTGATGGCTCTTTCCTGCACTATCACCCTTGGCTTGGGATCGTTACGAATGTTGAAGCGGATCACTTAGAAAATTACGACGGAGACTTTAACCGTCTTAAGGCTGCATACGTGCAGTTCATGAACCAAACGCGCGAAGATGGAACTGCTATAGTATGCGCTGACGACGAGAATGTGATTTCTCTTTTACCTGAAGTAACAGGTAAGGTGATTACTTATGGCATCAAGTCGAACACTGCGGATTATATTGCCACTGATATCGTTTTAGGCGATCGTCAAGTATCGTACACGATGAATCATAATGGAGAAGTGCTTGGACGGATTGAACTCTCCGTTCCCGGACAGTACAATCTTTATAATTCAATGGCAGCGGTAATCGCTTGTTTGAAATCAGGGATTTCTTTCGAGAAAATCGCTGAAGCAATTGTGAAATTCCATGGTGCGAAGCGCCGTTTTCAAGTGCTCGGAGAAGTCAATGACATTCTGGTCATTGATGATTATGCGCATCATCCTACAGAGATTCAGGCAACGATCAGTGCTGCTAAGGCAACAGGGAAACGGATTATTGCGGTATTCCAGCCTCAGCGCTATACACGTACTTTCTTCCTGTTAGATGCTTTCAGCCGTGCCTTTAGCGAAGCTGACGAAGTCATCATCACTGATATTTACTCTCCGGCTGGAGAGAAACAAATCGAAGGTGTTACTTCTGCGAAGCTGGTTGAGCTTATCGTTAAGAACAGTAATGCGGGCGCGAGACATCTGCCAACCAAAGAAGATGTGCTAGCTGATCTGACACCTCGTATTGCTCCAGGTGATCTGGTGATTACGATGGGCGCAGGCGATATCTGGAAGGTCGGATACGCACTGGCAGACGGTTTGAAGAAGAAGCATTAAGTTTGCAAATTGAGGCTAATTCGAGGATATTTATATTCTCTATTCAATAGCACTTCCCCAAAATTTCGTTCAGATAATCCTTGTGTTTATCTGAAGGGAGTTTAGAGGGAAGTGTTTTTTTGGTATTGTTAACGTATTTACTGATATAGTTATAAAGTGCTATAGTGCTGTCAGAAGAGGATCGATTTTTCAACGTATATTTGGGATCCCCACAAAGTACCCGAGTACGCATCGAAGCAAAGCCGCACTTTGTGGGGATATTTTCGCATAGGTGGTGACGTATGAGCTCCCTGCTTGAAATTAGAACACTGATTTATTTGTTTATTTTCGGAAATTTATTTATATTACTGCTTATAACCAATTATCGAAGTACCGCTGTTAAAGATACAGCCTCCACCTTGTTCATCCGATCAAAGGAAGTGCAGCTACTCTTTTGGTGTTCGATTTTATTATGGGATTATCTCCCTCATGCGTTGTCCATTCCGCTTAGCAATGCTCTAATCCTTGGAGGGTGCTGTCTAGAAATTACAGCGTTACTGCTGATGATGGGAGTACTGGGGCCAAAAATAAAGCGATATTACATCATCCTTTCGGTATTGAGCATAATTAGTTTTAGTATCATCGCATTATTTTTTAATCATTCCAACTTGCGCATCGCTTGTACTTCACTTTGGTCTATACTATTTATAGTTTATCCAGCTTATCATCTAACTGTGAATAAAAAGGCTACCCCTCTTCAAAAAATATTAGGCGTATTATTTTATGTATTTGCAGCGATTATGCTGATGCGGGCGCTTGTTGCATTGATTTGGGAGCCCGAGATGAATGTGTTCTCAACAAATCTCACGCAATATTTGTATTATTTGGGGATGTATTTATTATTTATCGTAGGGGCTGCCGGTTATATTCTTCTCTCAAATGAGCATTCCTTCGTCAAACTAAAAAGAATAGCCAGTTATGATGATTTGACGGGGATCCTAAACCGTGGAGCATTTCTTCAGGAAGCGGAGATAAAGCTTGAAAAGGCATTTCGAGCGCAGGAGTACTTCTCATTTTTGCTATTGGATTTGGATTATTTTAAACAGGTCAACGATACTTATGGTCATGATACCGGTGACATTGTGCTGGAAGAGTTCGCATCGACGATTAAAGATAATCTCGGAAATGGCGATTTGTTTGGCAGACTAGGGGGCGAGGAATTCGCAGTCATACTCTGTGGGGTAGATGAGCAGAGCTGCGACCAGAAAGCTGAAGCGCTTCGTGAGGCGATAATGAATACTTCCACTAATAAGGTTCAACAGGGGTACACAGTTAGTATAGGTGTAATTACGATCATGCCAGATCAGGAGATTTCGATAAATAAGTTGTACAAGCTAAGCGACAAGGCATTATATCAGGCCAAACAAGAGGGAAGAAATAGAGTCATCAGATACCGATATGTATACTGAGAGTCAGGAATACTAGGGGAGGTGAACTTCACTTATATGCATCTGGATCTCCAGACACTGCTGGTGTGTCTCTTTTTGTGGCAATCGTTCACGGTGCTGCTTATCGTGGTGTATCGTTTGCGTTATCCGCAGGAACAGACTTCTTCATTGTTTATCACAGCAAAATATTTGCAACTAGCAGCCTTGATCCTCTTATTACTGAAGGATTTTATAGATACACCACTTAGTCTACCGATCATAGCACTTCTTGCTTTGGCTGGAGGCACGCTCGAAAGCTTGGCGCTTCTAATGCTTCTCAGAGTATTCGGGAGCAAAGTGGAGAGATATTATTCTATATTATTTGGAGTATCCATTCTAGTTGTGGTGCTTATGTATTTGTTGATGCCAAAGGATCCTCTCGTTATTCCAGTCGCTTGTCTGGCTGGAGTTCTGATTATAGCCTATCCTGCTTATATACTATGTCTGAAGGTCATGGAGACTTCGCTACAAATAATAATGGGACTGCTATATTGTCTTGTCATCTTGTCGTTGGCGGGGAGAGCCTTAGAACCGCTGTATTCCGTATTAGGAATCAATACACAAGTTGCACAATTTCTTTATTTGTTTTTTTATCTCGGGATTTATTTGTATATGTTTCTAGGAACCGCGGGAATTATGCTGCTTTATAGAGAAGATTCCTTTGCAGAAATGGAGCGGGTAGCAACTTATGATGAGTTGACCGGTATTTTGAATCGCAGGTCGTTCGTTTTGCGTGCTCGGCCTTTAATAGCTGCTTCAGCGATGAAGAAACTGCCCTATTCTTTTTTACTGCTGGATGTCGATCACTTTAAGAGCATAAATGATAATTACGGCCATAATACAGGTGACCAAGTACTAACTGATTTGGCGTCTAAAATAGAGCAACAGCTTGGTCATGGTGATCTGATCGGAAGATTTGGGGGAGAAGAGTTCGCAGTGCTCCTGCACAGAGCCGATGAGAAGAGTAGTGATGTTATTGCTGAAGGAATGCGCACAGCTGTTATAGGTTCAATGATTCATGGCGTACCGCTGCACTACACGATAAGTATTGGAGTCATTACGATAGAATCGGGTGAACGTTTTTCTCTAAATAATCTCTACAAACTTTGTGATAATGCATTGTATCAAGCTAAGAAAAAGGGTCGGAACTGCGTTGTTAGAAGCTATGAAATATAAAAGTGTCTTCCTTTCGTCATTAGATGAGGAAGACACTTTTTTGTTTGCATAGGGAATAGTTCAGAATACCTAACGAGTATAAAATTTTGGAATAGAAAATTCATGTTCGTGTATTACTGGAAAAGAAGTTTTTTTGCTTGAATCTTCAAAAAAATAGCGATATATATAGGTTTATCGCAATGATTTTCGAATAAAGCATGAAAATATATAAAAATTTTAAAGGTTTCCCTATAAATCGACAAAAATTTTATGTGAAATGAGTTACTATTGAACTGCATCTAAAGTTGCAGTGATAAGTAGAGATGATTTATATAAAAAATTCAAGGAGCCAGAGTCATGCGAGAAAGAATGCTGTTCCTTTCAGCACAAAATCAAAGCGCAGAGGATCTAGAAGGAGAAATGAGAACAGGGAGTATTCTCGAGATTTTGCTAGGGAAATTTGATATTGATTTGCTGACGTATGCCAGTACGCACAAGGATATGTCTACAAATGATGGAACTGCACTAACGGTTCATTACATTAACGGGTGCATTAACTCGTGGAGATCTATGCTGCGTCCCTTACATATATTACGGAATTTCACTAATCGGAGTCATGCGGAGAAAGACATGAAGAGTACCATCTTGGAGCTTTGTAGATCGAATAATTACAGACATGTATTTATATCGCATAGCTTGCTGGGAAATTGCATTGATATGGTTCGTAATCTGCTTCCTGAGGCCAGTGTTATTACAGATACGTATCGTTTTGAGAGCGGGCTTGCCGTTGGAAAAGAAATTGGGAAGCCGAGCAGCAGTAATCCTTATTATAAACTAAATGAGGCTTTGGTTCGGCGGAATAAGCGGAGACTAATGAATAAAACGGGTGTACTCTTGGCAACCTCGGAATGGGATGCCCTTTCATTCAAATCTCTATCCTTTGCGGATGCCCGTAAAGTTCATGTTGTTCCTCATTTCATAAAAATGAATGAATACGACGTTTTTACTGAGCCTGTTGCAAAAGAAAATTCAATGGTTCTGCACTGGAATATGAACACCAGACAAGGGATTAAGGCTGCTCAAAACTTCTTTAAGAAAAGCTACCCTTTGATTAAAGAGCAAGTGCCTGATATCAAGTGTTACATCACGGGTCATGAGGTTCATACGGATGTGTTGACGCTTGTAAAGGATGATGTATCGGTCATTATCACTGGACCTTTGAAACCGTCTGCTGATTATATACGTCGTGCTAAAGCGGTTCTTGTGCCGATCCTTGAAGGTTGTGAAGTCTCCAGAAACATTCTGGAATCATGGGCACTCAAAACGCCGGTGGTTACTAGTTCTATAGTATGCGAGCGATTGAACTGTGAGCATAACCGTAATATTTTGCTTGCTAATACCTCAGTTGATGTTGTTGCTAGCGTAATAACGTTGTTAAAGAATCCTGAGATGGCAACGATTATTGCTGATCGGGCGCATCGCACATTGTTGAAGGATTACGAAGTGAATTATGTGAAGAACAAGATTCTTAGTCTTGTGTAAAAGGTACGCCCGAGAAGGCTCTGCCTGCAGTATATAAAAAACCCGCGAGGACGTTTTAGGGTCCTACGCGGGTTATTTCATTTTTGTATGATTTTACAGCAGGTTGCGGCGTAATTCTTCTGGAGATTTCGGAGACAACATTCCAAGTGGAATATCGAATACTGTACGCGCTCCGCTCTGTCCTTCTTGACTCATACGCTGAGCGGCTCTGGCATAGGCCACGAGAACACTAGCTGTAAATTCTGGATTGCTCTCCAGCTTCAGGCCGAATTCAACAATCTGCTTCGTACCTTCCCCTGTTACACCACTGCGAATAACAAACCCGCCGTGCGGAATTCCGCTATGCTGAGCTGCCAATTCTTCTTCAGTGATGAAAGTAACCGTAGTATCATAATCTGCAAAATAGTTCGGCATATTCACGATTTCTGCACGAATGCGTTCTTGATCTGCCCCTGCTTCAGCCACTACAAAACACTCTCTAAGGTGTTTTTGACGAGTGGTAAGCTCTGGTGTTTCACCAGCGCGAATGGCCTCAATAACCTCTTGTACTGGAACGGTATATTGTACACCAGCTTTAACTCCATCTACTCTGCGGATCGCATCGGAGTGGCCTTGGCTAACGCCTTTGCCCCAGAAGGTGTATTCTTTACCTTGTGGAAGAATAGCTTCAGCGAGCAGACGATTCATTGAGAATAAGCCTGGATCCCAACCAGTAGAAATTACGCTGAGTGTTCCACCTTGTTTAGCTGCGGCGTCAACGGTCTCGTAGAACTCGGGGATTTTGGCATGAGTATCAAAGCTGTCCACGGTATTAAACATCCGGGCAATGGCTGGTGTTTGTTCTGGCAGATCGGTAGCCGATCCTCCGCATAGAATCATAACATCCACTTTACCCTTATATTGTTCGACGGCAGAGATGTGTTCGAACTTCACACCGGCTTCTCCGGCTTCCAGTTGTCCAGGTTCTCTGCGCGTAAAGATCGCAACTAGCTCGATATCTTCACTTTGGTTGATAGCCTTACGTACACCTTTTCCTAAATTTCCGTAGCCTACAATAGCTGCTTGAATTTTTTGTTTCAGAAGAAGCCCTCCTAATCAGTAGTGAACTAAAGCATCATTTCTAGCTTACCTAGTATAGTGTACACTTTTAGCTCTTTTTATATAGTATATAAAAGGTACATGTAATGTAAACTGAATCTGCATAATCTTTCATAATTCCTATGGCTTAAAAATAGCATATCTCTCTATTGTCTATCATATATTTACTTATAGATTAGATGAGGTGAGGTGTAACTGTTGAATAACGGAAGAATGACATTCCGATTTGACGTGAACAAGGACGAGCCTAAACCAAAGCCTAAAGTGGTGGAGCGCTGGTCAAATGGCGGATTGGGCACAGCTGAAGAGTACGCTGAGGGACTGCGTCAAGAGGTAGGTCCAGCACAGCAAACATGGCTTTATGAGCCTGATTTTCGTTCCACGCATGAGGCACCACCGGAAGATTCCTATGACTATTACTCGGGTACTGTAGATCCACGTCAGGAAGAATGGGACGAACAGGATAAGGATTTTAGATATACACAGCAATCGTATCTTCTGTCAGATATGGTTTCGGATAGCAGGGATAAATTAGAGAATGTATCCTCTGGCAGTTACGGAGGCTCTTATCATACTCGGCGTCCTTCGTATTGGTGGAAATTAGCTCTTTCTGTTACGGGAGCCATCGGCACAGGGGTACTGCTTGGTTATGCTGCACTTTCTTTTTTTTACGGAGGGAATATGGACAGCAGTTCTGGAAATGGGACAGCAGACATGGCGGCTACTTCAGTGCAGTCCAGTGGAGCTAAAGATCCGGCAGGTGTAGGTACATCAGGATTACCAGTGACGGGTACTGAAAATGCAGGGAAGAACACCATCCCAGTTCAAGTAGCTGCGCAAAGCTATTATCTGCTGCAGTACGGAGTATTCAGTACACCTGCAGGTGCTGAAGAGGCTCGCCAGGAGTTGTTAACCGCAGGATTGGCTGCGGGTATGGATCCTGCAGACGGCAATCGTGTGTATGCTGGAATGTCATCCGACCGTGAACAGGCCAAGCTACTTAGCAGCGGACTAAAGAATCAGGGTATTGAACTGTATGTGAGAGAGGTGGCACTTCCCGGGGCTGAACAGCTTGTCTATACCGGTAATGCAGAGGAAGTGAAGAACTATTTCTCCGTGAGTGGGCAGCTGCTCAGTGAACTAAGCAGTCAATCTGCTTCTTTACTTAGCGCTGGCCAAACTAGTACGACAGCAAATACCCCCGCTATGAGTGATCTCCATCTGAAATGGAGTGAAGCAGTAAAAGTGCTGGAACAAGGCGTATCTCCTGAAGCCAAAAGCATTTGCGCAGCGTTAGAGAAATCAATGAGCCAAGGGATATCAGCCTGGAGTGAATATAACAAGAACAAGGCTCAGGGCCTACTTTGGGAAGTGCAAGAATCGATGCTGAGCTTTTTGACTAGCCAGAAACAGCTACTAACTGCAATGAATTAACTGATAGATTGTTGACATTAAAGACAGCAAGCCTCCAGATGTGGGGGCTTGCTGTTTTGGCGCGAAAGAGGAAATTATCCCTATATAACTTAAACTATAATTGATACGGAGGATGGTATCGCTCCGCAACTTTTAGTGCAAATGGTGGTAAACATTACCGTAAGGGATTTTACGTTTGTATTGATCACAATTTCACCGTATAATAATTAGGGTGTCAAAAAATGGCGAGGGAAGACTGAGATGAAGAAGAAAAATGTAGGAACACTGCTGTTATTTCTAATTCTAGGCTGGCTGGCTGGAGCCTGGATCGCCAAGCTACTGCAGCCGGTAAAGGCTCTTTCTTTTCTAACAACATCGACTGTGCTTAAGTGGTCTCCGCGAGCCGATTTGGACATCATAACCTATGACATCACTATTCATTTGAAATTGTGCATGCTAAGTCTCGTCGGTATTATTACAGCTGTATGGCTGTACCGAAGACTGTAACTCTCGTTACTGATCAAGAAGGGACGTTTACAACGTGGACAACTCACAACACATTATTTTAGCCTCAGGTTCACCGCGTCGACGAGAGCTTTTGTCTTTACTGGGCTTGCCTTTTGAGGTCATTACCAGCGAAGCTGACGAAAGCACACCACCGAACTTTACGCCGGAGCAAATCGTGCGCAGTTTGGCTCTACGAAAAGCAGAGGCTGTAGTGGCTGCAGCAGGAGAGCGTAACGCAGTAATTATTGGTAGTGATACGATTGTTGTACTAGATAACACTGTGCTAGGCAAACCGGTGGACGAGCTGGACAGTAAATCGATGCTTACCAGACTTCAGGGCCGGAATCATAAGGTATACACGGGTGTAGCTTGTATTGGACTTCCGCATGGAAAGACTATAGTGGAGCACCGTGTTACTTCCGTAACGATGAGAGCAATGACGGAGAATGAAATTATTGCTTATATAGCTACGGGAGAGCCCGCTGATAAGGCTGGCTCTTATGCGATACAAGGGCTTGGCTCCACCTTGGTGGAACGAATTGAAGGCTGTTATTTCAATGTTGTCGGATTGCCGCTGTCGCTTCTTGGCGAAATGCTGTCCGAGTTCGGTATAACTGTATTGAACCGGTAGGAAGCTTGGGAAAGAGGGATAGGGATGGAGTCGCAATCAGTAATGCTGCGGGACCTCCCCCATGAAGAACGACCAAGAGAGCGCATGATGCATTATGGGGCGGAATCATTAAGTCAAGCGGAGTTGTTAGCCATTCTGCTGCGTACGGGAACACGCCGTGAATCGGCTATTCATATTGCACAGCAGATGCTGGGGAAAATCGGTGGCCTGCGTGGGCTAGTTGACCTTAGCATCGAAGAACTGACCGAAATCAAAGGTATCGGCCCTGCCAAGGCCGTGCAACTAAAAGCAGGCATCGAACTTGGAAGGCGCCTTGCGAACTCCAGGTTTAACATGCCGGTCATTATCCGTTGTCCTGAGGACGCTGCGGAGATACTGACTGAGCAATTGCGTTATCTGCAGAAGGAGCATTTTGTCTGCTTGTTTCTGAATACGAAGAATCATGTGATAGGACAAGAAACGTTGTCTATGGGCAGTCTTAATGCTTCGATTGTTCATCCTCGTGAGGTATTCCGAGCAGCTATAAAATGTAGTAGTGCCTCTATCATATGCGCACATAATCATCCTAGTGGTGATCCAACGCCTAGTCCGGAGGATATCTCCTTGACCTCAAGACTGCTTCAGGCAGGCGAGATTGTCGGGATTGACGTGTTAGATCATCTAATTATCGGTGATAGCAGCTTTGTAAGCTTGAAAGAAAAAGGACACATGTAATATAAATGTGAAGATTTACTTAGGAAAAGGAGAATTAGCATGTTGGGTAGTTTTACGAAAGATTTAGGAATTGACTTGGGGACAGCGAATACGCTTGTCTATGTACGCGGTAAGGGGATCGTTGTAAGAGAGCCTTCCGTTGTAGCCATTAACACTGACACTAAGACGATTGAAGCCGTGGGTGAATCCGCTAAAAAGATGATCGGTCGTACACCGGGAAACATTCGTGCGATCCGTCCGATGAAGGATGGCGTTATCGCTGATTTTGACACAACGGCTACGATGATAAAATATTTTATTCGTCAAGCACAGAAACAACGTTCTATGTTCCAACGTCACCCTAATGTAATGGTCTGCGTACCATCCGGCATTACTGCTGTAGAGCAACGTGCCGTAGAAGATGCTACTAGACAAGCTGGTGCTCGCGAAGCTTACATTATCGAAGAACCTTTTGCTGCAGCGATTGGTGCAGATCTACCGGTATGGGAGCCAACAGGAAGTATGGTTGTTGATATCGGCGGAGGTACTACTGAAGTTGCTGTAATTTCACTCGGCGGTATTGTTACTAGTCGTTCCGTACGTGTTGCGGGTGATGAAGCGGATGAGTCCATCATTCAGTACATCAAACGTCAGTACAATCTGATGATTGGTGAACGTACTTCGGAACAGCTTAAAATGGATGTAGGTTCTGCCTTGCCACTTGAGAAAGCTGAGACTATGGAAATTCGCGGACGCGATCTCGTTACAGGCCTGCCAAAGACGCTTACAATTACTTCTGATGAGATCTGTGAAGCATTGTCCGATACAGTGAGTTCTATTATTGAAGCTGTTAAAGTAACTTTAGAAAAATGTCCACCGGAGCTCGCAGCAGATATCATGGATCGCGGGATTGTCTTGACAGGTGGAGGCGCCTTGCTTCGTAACTTGGATAAACTGCTTGCGCGTGAAACCGGAATGCCAGTTATTGTCGCTGAGAACCCTCTGGATTGTGTAGCGATTGGAACAGGAAAGGCGCTTGATAATATCCATTTGTTCAAGAGTCGCAGCAGTTCCAGTCTTCGCTCTAAGAGATAAGCCTATGTATTGCCACTTGTGTACGTCAACCCCTGTTATGGGAGAAATACTGTTGTTAGAGGGTGTTGAAACTGTTTAAACTCTTAAGCAATAAACGTCTGTTTATTCTGTTGATTACACTGGTGCTGTTCATTGTAGTGATGGGCTTCAGTTTGGCATCAAGGAGTTCCTTGTCCTGGCCGGAGAATTTTCTTAGAGATACGACTGGTTTCGTGCAAAAAATGTTCTACAAGCCCGCTGGATATGTAGCGGGCTTGTTTGAAGATATCGGAAATCTGAAAGATCTTGCTGAGGAAAATAAGCAACTGAAGATTCTAGCCGCTCAGTATGCGCGTGATAAAGCCCAGTATAACTTCATTCAGGCACGGAATGATTCGTTGGAGAAAAAATGGAAATTTACTGAAGAACAGAAGAAATTGTATAAATATGATTATCATATTGCTCAGGTAATTAGCCAGACTACCGAACCAAGTAATAGTACGATTGTTATCGATTTAGGCTCCAAAGATGGCGTTAGACCAAATATGTCCGTGATATCTGTTGAAGGTTTGGTGGGCGTTATTAGCCAAGTCAGCAATTTCACTTCTACTGTGAAGCTGATGACTATGATGGATACGAATGACCCTAATTCCCAGCCGCCGATTGCGGCAACTGCCTTAAATAAAGAGGGGAAGTCCTTTGGTATGATTGAGAGTTATAATCCAAAGACAAATAGATTGCTGATGACTAAAATTCCACCGGGTGATCCTATTAAGGCGAAGGATGTTATAGTTTCTTCAGGTATTGGGGGATTGTATCCGCGAGGATTGACTATCGGTACGGTTGATAGCGTTGAGGTTGGTGAATTTGGATTAACCTCCACAGCAGTGATTAAGCCTTCAGCGGAATTTCAGGACTGGAAAGAGTTGATTGTTGTTTATACGGAGGAGCGTGCTGAATAGTGAATATGCGCAGATCTGTTCTTGTTCTGCTACTGTTCCTCTTGTTTATTCTGGAGGGAACCATTCTGCCTTGGTTGATTCCAGATGTTTGGCAGATGCGAATTATTCCGAATCTGGTGTTCGTTGTACTATTGTTCGTGGCTGTATATCATCATCGTCATACAGCACTTATATTGGGTCTATCTTTCGGATTATTACATGATGTCGTTTTTTATGGCAGAATTTTAGGAGCACATTCTTTTGCGATGGGTCTGTCGGCTTATTTAATCGGCCTTCTGTTTCAGATTCCGCGTGCGCCACTGCCTCTTATGATGACTGTGATTCTGCTCGGAAGCTTGCTAGAGGATAGTGTGTTATTTGGTATTTATAGTGTATTCAATCTCAATCAGGAGCCTTATAGCTGGGCTATTTTGAATCATATGCTACCAACGATGCTCTTTCATTTTGCTATTGCTCTGATCCTCTACATACCGGTACGACGCCAGCTTGAGCTGATCAAGAAAGAGAAGAGTACGGAAGAAGCGGCATAAAGAGCTTCTATTTTCTTTCTATTCAAAGCAGGAATTTAAGGGGCCCGGCACGAATGAATGAGGATAGGGGGCCAGGCATATGACAGTAAAATCCAAGCATGTAAGGATTAAGGGCATCAAGGATGGCCTGATATTCCTGCTAGACGACAAGTGTCCCTTCGAAGATCTTCTGAGCGAGCTTCGCTATAAGCTGGAGCACAGCCATCAAAATATTTTGACTGGACCGATTGTCCATGTGGATATTAAGCTGGGCAATCGTCCCGTAACTGAGGAAGATAAGGAAGCTGTGCTAGAGATTCTGAAGGGACAGGGAAACCTACTGATTCGTTCCATAGAGGCGCTTCCAGTGCCCGGCAGTGAGGATAATGACGCGTTGTTTCTAATGAGCGGGATTCTTCGTTCCGGTCAGGTGCTGCACCATGATGGAAATCTTTTATATCTGGGGGATGTGAACCCAGGAGGGACCATAACCTGTTCAGGCGATATCTACATTCTAGGTTCACTTAGAGGGATGGCGCATGCTGGAGTAGATGGGAATGAGGAGGCGATTATCGCTGCTTCATTAATGTCTCCAACACAACTGCGTATTGCTGATATTATCAGTCGTCCTCCCGATGAGTGGGAAACCCGAGAGAGTAGTATGGAGTTTGCATATTTGACGAACGGAGCTATGCAAATCGATAAAATTCATAATTTGGTCAAATTACGTCAGGATTTAAATGTGTTTAAAGGGGTGTAGCCTCCATGGGAGAAGCGATAGTCGTAACCTCGGGCAAAGGCGGAGTTGGCAAAACAACCACAACAGCCAATATTGGAACCGCTCTTGCACTGCAGGGTAAAAAAGTATGTCTCGTCGATACCGACATTGGACTGCGTAATCTGGATGTTGTAATGGGGCTTGAGAATCGTATCATTTATGATCTTGTGGATGTAGCGGAGGGTCGTTGTCGCCTTAATCAAGCGCTCGTTAAAGACAAACGCTTTGATGAGCTGTATATGTTGCCCGCAGCTCAAACGAAGGATAAAACGTCCGTCACTCCTGAACAAGTAAAAGATATTATTCTCGAACTGAAGAAGGAATATGAATATATTTTGATTGATTGTCCAGCAGGGATTGAACATGGCTTCCGCAATGCGATTGCCGGTGCGGATAAAGCGATCGTGGTTACCACACCAGAGCATGCTGCTGTGCGGGATGCGGATCGTATTATCGGACTGCTTGAGCAGTCACATGTGGAATCGCCAAAGCTGGTGGTAAATCGTATTCGCCCAGGTCTTGTGAAGTCTGGGGATATGCTTGATATTGAGGATATTTTACAGGTGTTGAATATTGATCTTATCGGAATTGTTCCGGATGATGAACTGGTCATTAAGGCCGCAAATAGTGGAGAGCCTACAGTTATGAATCCCGATTCGTCAGCAGCTATTGCCTACCGCAATATTGCTCGTAGAATTTTAGGTGATGCTGTGCCGCTAATGCAACTTGATCGGAAACCGGGAGCATTTAAGAAGTTCAAGAAATTTTTCGGTATGGCTTAATTCTGCACCAAGCAATCTTACTATAGAAGCATTAACGGTCCCACCACTAGAGAAATCTATGGGTGGGATTTATTTATTTAGTGGTATTTAAGTGCTCCACCTTGGGTGGGCTTGTTCTAAAGAGACTTCCGTGCTTCATAAAATGGAAGTAAAACAAGCCCGTCCGGAGGGATAAACATGGATCTCAAATCAGATATCAAGAATCGCCGTAAGGAGCGTATCCGTAGTTTGCTGGAGGAAATCCCGAATATAGAAACAGCAGAGGTGCCTCCGTTATTCGTTATGCCCGAAAAGAGTACGAGCTTCAAGGAGTGGGGTACGGGGTTTAAGAAAAATGAGGAGCAATCATCTATAGAGCCTGATCCGGAAGTGATGTGGAAAGAGAGACGGGGTGGCTGGGAGGAACCAGGAGGAGGAGGTTCTAAATTTTCTTCCGGTTTTATTCGACGGGTTATAGCCAGTGTGCTTGTGTTTGGAGCGGTGTGGGGAGTTTTTACAGTTCACCAGCCATGGTCCTATAAAGTCCAAGCCTTTATTAGTGATGCCTTGAGTAATGACATGGATTTCACAGCAGTGCGGGTCTGGTATGAGGAGAATTTTAATGGTGCACCGGCGTTCATACCGATATTTGGTGACAAAGACGAACCTGCTCAAAAGGCAGCAGCTCAACATGAGCTTAGTGCTCCGGTAGCTGGAAGCATTGTGGAGCCCTTTGCCTCCACGCTAAAAGGTGTAGAAATTATGCCTCAAATCGATTCAACCTCAAATGTGACGGTGAAGAGTATAGACATGGGACGTGTTCTTTCCATTTCCAAAGAATTGGACGGTGGCATTCGAATTGCAGTTCAACATTCTGGAGGAATCACAGCAGAATACGGACATTTAAATGGCACTAAGCTGGAGATTGATGACTGGATTCAGAGTGGAGATGAACTCGGGTGGATGCTGGAGAAAGAGGGCTCCTCAGCTCCAACGCTATTCTTTGCAGTGATGAAAGACAAGACTTATATTGATCCTACAGAAGTGGTATCGTTTGATTAGGATCTTAGGGATCGATCTGTCACTACATCCATTGTTCGTAATCATTATGTTGTTCTCTGTACTCACAGGACAATTTCTGGAGTTGCTAACTTTATTTACGATCGTCCTCATTCATGAAATAGGACATGTGGTGGCTGCCCTTTTAGTTGGTGTTACAGTCAAATCGGTTCAGCTTCTTCCGTTTGGCGGAGTTGCGGTTATTGAGGATCATGGGCGGCTCACCGCTAGTCGTGAGATTGGTATTGCACTTGCCGGTCCGCTGCAAAATGGAATCATGATTGTTATGGCTCTTGGGCTTCAGCAAGCAGGTTATGGTAATCAGGAATTTTTAGTCTATTTTATAAATGCTAATGCCATTATTGCGCTCTTTAATCTTTTGCCTGTTCTGCCACTTGACGGAGGCAAAGTACTTCAGGCTACAGTTAGTTTATTTCTTCCTTATTACTATACTTTGCTATGGAGCGGACGAGTGAGTGTTGCTGCAAGCATTTTTGTGATTGTTTATGCGCTATTGCCTCTTGGAGCGGGCGGAGGCTTGAGGCTGAATATGGTTATGATCGGTGCTTTTTTATTGTATTCAAATCTCACGGATCATCGGAATTTACCGTACCGATTTGTTGCATTTTTGATGAATAGGGAGGCGGTTTATGAGTATCATTTGCGGACAGGAAGTGTGGCTCGTCCAATTGTTGCCTTATCTGCGAAACCTTTAGATGCTATATTGCGTCTATTTAAACGTAATCAATATCATTTTATCTATGTATTAAACGGCGAAGGAAATGTTGTTGCTGTTGTGCCGGAACAGCGCTTAATATCTACCTACTTCGGAATGTAGTGTATTTATGCAGAGCGTGAGAAGGGATGAATGAATGAACGAAACCAGAGGTGAAGCCATGAAACAGATGATCGTTCACTGCACGCAGCACATTACCCGAATGGCTCTTCTGGAGAACGGAAGGCTTGTGGAGTACGCGGCTGAACGCGATCAGCAGCAAGGGCTGGTCGGAAGTTATTATAAAGGCCGTGTGATTAACGTACTTCCAGGTATGCAGGCTGCTTTTGTTGACATTGGACAGAAGAAGAATGCTTTTTTATATGTTGATGATGTATTGCACCCTCATTTGGATAGACAGCCGGATGTGAAGCCTTCTATCGAGACGCTTTTGCAGCCGGGTCAGGATATTGTTGTACAAGTAAGAAAAGAGCCTAGTGGCGGCAAAGGTGCGCGTGTAACGACCCATTATACATTGCCCGGTCGCTGGATGGTGTACATGCCTTTTGCCGATTATGTTGGGGTATCCAAAAAAATAAGTCGCGATGCAGAACGTAGCCGGCTCAAAGGAATTGGTGAACGTCTGCGAATGAAAGAAGAGGGGGTTATTATGCGGACCGTCTCTCAGGATGAGCCGCATGAAGCAGTGGAGGGTGATCTTTCATTTTTACGTGCGCAATGGGATAACATTACACGTCGGGCACAAACTGCAGAACCCCCAGCTCTACTTCATCGTGATCTTAGTATTGTTCAGCGTTTTATAAGAGATGCTTTTAATCCACAGCGTGATCAGTTGATTATAGATTCTCCAGTTGCAGTTAAAGAAGCCAAGGCATTTCTGGATGACATGGCACCTGATGGGTACAAGCCTGTGAGTTTATATAATGGACCGGAGTCCATTTTTACAGCTTATGGGGTTCAGGAACAGCTGCACAAGAGCTTCAGTCGCAAGATCACGCTGGAGGGCGGAGCGACAATGATCTGGGATGAGACGGAGGCGCTCACCGTTATTGACGTGAACACCGCGCAATACATTGGAGGAGCATCCCTTGAAGAGACGGTGACGAATACTAATTTGCTTGCAGCAGAGGAGATTGGTCGTCTGATCCGTTTGCGAGATACGGGCGGAATTATTATTGTTGATTTTATTGATATGGAAGAAGAGATACACCGTAAAATGGTTACCGAGCGGCTGGAGAAAGTGATCTGCAAGGATCGAACCAAAACCCATATTCTCGGTTGGACAAGACTTGGACTCCTCGAGATGACCCGGAAGAAGGCAAGACATGATTCAGCCAGCTTCGCACCTATCCTTTGTCAGTGCTGCGGAGGGACTGGGAAAGTTGGAGAATGGATGGAATGAGTTGACGATGGGCGATAAGTATGATAATATCTTCAAGTATGTGTTTGATTGATTCGGTCCTGCACATGCTGTAACCGCTCCGATCGGGTACATAAGTGCAGTTCCCACGGGAATCTGCCACCTAGACTAGGCGAGTCTGAGACATGAGGAGGTGCAAGTAAAATGTATGCAATTATCGAAACTGGCGGTAAACAATACAAAGTCCAAGAGGGCGATGTTTTGTTCATTGAGAAGTTGGAAGCTGAAGACGGCGCAAGTGTAACTTTTGACCGTGTATTGGCTGTTTCTAACGAAGGTGGTCTGACTGCAGGAACTCCGCTCGTAAGCGGCGCGTCTGTAACAGCTAAAGTCGAGAAACATGGTAAAGGCGCTAAGGTTGTAGTTTACAAATACAAACCTAAGAAGAACTACCACAAGAAACAAGGCCATCGTCAACCGTACACGAAAGTAACTATCGAGAAGATTCAAGCGTAAGAAGGTGCGTGAATGATTAACGTACGGATTACACGATCTTCGGATCTAGGAACTATCGTTGGCTTTGAGGTAAAAGGGCACGCGGGTTATGCAAAGCGTGGCGAAGATATCGTATGTGCCGGTGTTTCGGCCGTAACGGTTGGAACCGTCAATTCGATTGAGACTTTGACCGGAATCTCCATGGATACATCCATGAAGAACGGATTCCTAAGTGGAACATTAGGTTCCATTGATGATTTCGATACTTCCGCGAAGGTGCAATTGCTGCTTGAATCCATGGTCGTGATGCTAAATGATATCGCAGAATCATACGGAAAGTATCTTCAAATAGAGCAAGTAAATATTTAAAGAAGGAGGTTGACAACATGTTGAAATTGAATCTTCAATTGTTCGCATCGAAAAAAGGTGTAGGTTCCACAAAAAACGGACGGGATTCCCATTCCAAACGTCTTGGCGTGAAACGTGCTGACGGTCAAGCAGTAACCGGCGGTAACATCTTGGTTCGTCAACGCGGAACAAAAATTCACCCAGGCACTAACGTAGGCATCGGTAAAGATGATACGTTGTTCGCATTGGTGGATGGCGTAGTGAAGTTCGAACGTTGGGGCCGCGATCGCAAAAAAGTGAGCGTATACCCAGTTGATGTCGCTCCGGTAGCAGCGGCACTGGAAGCGTAAGCTTACGGAACCATATTTGCATGTAGAAGCCTCCGGCATGAGTGCCGGAGGCTTTTTTGTAGAATATTTAGAAGCGTTTGTGGATACCTCTTTGAGCACTTTAGAAATGTATACCTTCAGAGTTTTAAGAAAACATAAACATCCTTAGACATATGTGAAATCTCACGGTTGTCTCTGGTGAACTACAGGGAACTGCTGTGTTATACTAGGAAATGGTAATTGATGAGGGTAATAATCTAAACGAAGTCATGAATTTTGCGAACTGAGGGACGGGGAGAAAGAATGAAATCCTGGAAAAGTGCAATCTGGGCAGTCATGTTATCCGTAATGCTTCCTTTAGGACTCGTGTATTGGCATACCTCCCTTTTGACGTGTCTGTTGCTTGGAATTTGGATAGCAGCAACGGTTGCTTTCAGCTTGATTTGGAATCAGCGTCATTGGGAACGGGAACTGCGTATACAAGAGAACACTCTGCAACAGGCGGCGATTCGGACACTGAATCATCATCGTCATGATTGGATGAATGATTTGCAGATTCTTTACGGATATATTCAGCTTGGAAAGCCTGATAAATCCGTGGAGTGTGTGGAAAGAATAAAGGAACGCATAGCGCTTGATAGTCGTATCGCGAAGCTGGGCATTCCTTCATTGGTCTTCTATATCCAATCTTTCCGAACTTACCGGACTAGTCTGGAACTGGAAGTTCAAGTGGAGGAAGGATTGCAACTGGAGGAGAAGCTAAACCGGGAAGCAGGAGATGAGCTGACTTCAGTGATCATGCAGACCGTACGAGCTTATCAATATAACGGACTGGCTCCTCAGGGTGAAACGCGCAAGCTGCGTCTTGGCTTTATTCAGGATGGAGGAGACATTCTTATCTCCTTCGAAGGTGAGGGAGAGCATGGCAATCCCGAGCAGCTCAAAGGGCAAATTTATAATATAGTACAAGGGAAAATCATGAAAGCGGAGCAGTTTAAGCCCAGCAAGGCTTATGTAGAGCTGCGTTTGCCGCTTGAAATGTGAGGAAGGTGAACATTAATGTTCGTAGATAAAGCTAAGATTTATGTTAAGGGCGGAGACGGCGGGGATGGTATCGTTGCGTTTCGCCGGGAAAAGTATGTACCGGATGGTGGTCCAGCAGGTGGTGACGGTGGCCGTGGTGGCGACGTTATCTTCCGCGTAGATGAGGGCTTGCGTACGCTGATGGATTTCCGTTATCAACGCCATTTTAAAGCGGACAAAGGGATTAAAGGACGTAACAGAAGTCAGCATGGGGCGAACGCTGATCATATGATCGTGCGGATTCCACCTGGAACCATGTTAATTGACGATGATACTCAAGAGATCATCGCCGATTTGACTCGTCATGGTCAGCAAGTTGTTGTTGCCCGTGGGGGTCGTGGGGGTCGTGGGAATGCTCGTTTTGCAACAGCAGCTAATAAGGCTCCAGAGCTAGCAGAGAACGGCGAAGAGGGTCAAGAGCGTTATATTGTCATGGAACTTAAGGTTATGGCTGATGTGGGACTTGTAGGCTTCCCGAGTGTGGGCAAATCTACGCTACTGTCGGTCGTATCCGCAGCTCAACCAAAGATTGGTGCATACCATTTCACTACGATTACACCGAACTTAGGTGTAGTAGATGTTGGGGATGGACGAAGCTTTGTAATGGCGGATCTGCCAGGATTAATTGAGGGAGCTAGTGAAGGTATAGGGCTTGGTCATGAATTCCTGCGTCACGTTGAACGTACACGGATCATTATTCACGTAGTGGATATGTCTGGTTCAGAGGGGCGTGATCCCTTCGAGGATTGGGTTCTCATTAATGACGAGCTGAAGCAATACAATGCGGCTCTAATTGATCGTCCTCAGATCGTGGCCGCGAATAAAATGGATATGCCAGAGTCAGAGGAGAATCTCATCGCTTTCCGAGAACGCGTAGCTGAGCTGCGTCCGGATCTTGAGGTTATGCCAATCTCCTCGCTTACCCGTCAGGGTGTTCAGGAACTGTTATATCGTGCAACGGATATTCTTGATAGTATTCCGGTGGCACCGGTAGTTGAAGAAGTATCAGGAACAACTGAACGTAAGGTTTATAAGCTAGAAGCGGAAGATAATAACTCGTTCACCATTACACGTGATAATGAAACATATGTGGTCAACAGCCCTCGTATCGAGAAAATGTTGAAACGTATGCAGCTTAGTACACATGATGCGATTCTAAAGCTCGCCCGGACATTGCGACATATGGGTGTAGATGCAGAGCTTCGTAAACGTGGAGCTGTAGAGGGGACTATTGTCCGTATTGGTGAGTTCGAATTCGAGTTCGTAGAGAATAGCAGTTACTATTAATATTTAGCTGATTACAAAGCGCGACTTGTGTTCTCCTGTAAAGGAAGACACAAGCCGCGCTTTTTTTATTTCCATATCGAGTATATTTTTTTCGTGAAAAGAACCCAAATCACGATATATATCGTATACAATTAATATCGAAATACACAATTTCCCATCCGGGAACGCATACGTTATTCATATATCATAGATGATGAAAGAGGGAATAGCAGATGGCAATTATAGAAGTGGTGAAGTACGACGGTCCTCCGGGGATTTTCGCATGGAAATATCCTAACCAAGAGCTAGGGACATGGACTCAGCTAATCGTTAATGAATCTCAGGAAGCGATCCTATTCAAGGGCGGACAAGCGCTTGATTCCTTTACAGCAGGGCGGCACACCCTGAGCACCGCCAATATTCCTATTTTATCTAATATCGTCAATCTTCCTTTCGGTGGGAAGTCGCCGTTCACAGCAGAAGTATGGTATGTGAACAAGACCAATTCGATGAATGTTAAATGGGGAACCAGCGCACCTTTACAACTCCAGGATCCTAAATACAAAATTATGATTTCTGTTCGTTCCTTCGGACAGTTTGGTGTAAAGGTTGATAACCCGCGCAAATTTTTGTTGCAGCTTGTTGGAACGCTTCCTCAGTTTGATCACGATACGCTCGTGAATTATTTCCGCGGCTTGCTTATGTCGAATATAAATGAACTGATTTCATCCTACCTTGTACATAAGCAAATCAGTATACTGGAGATTAATGCCTATGTTGCAGAGATCTCAAAGCATATCCAGGGGCGGCTAGCATCAACTTTTCTGGATAATGGACTTGAGCTGAATAATTTCTATATTGATTCCATTAATATTCCTGATGATGATCCGGCAACGATTCGATTAAAGGAAGCTTTAGCTAAAAAAGCAGAAATGGATATTATCGGCTTCAACTATCAACAGGAGCGTGGCTTTAACACGATGGAAAAAGCAGCAGGTAATCCTGGCAATCTTGGAGTAGGCATGATGAACACCGGGATGGGGCTTGGACTTGGTATGGGATTCGCTGGACCGGCTATGGATATGGTGAATCGTATGACCCGAGGGATGAGTTTTGATTCAGGGACTACAGTTGTGCGCCAAGAGCGCTCCTGTTCGAAGTGTGGGGTTATGAATTCTGTTGAGGGAAGGTTCTGCAGTGGCTGTGGGCATGCTCTGGAGAGCATTCAGCAAAGCGCATCGTCCGGAAACAAGATCAATTGTTTGGAATGTGGACATGAATTGAAAGCAGGAGCCAAGTTCTGTCCTGGTTGTGGCAATCCTTATCGTGCTTGTCCAACCTGTGGAGCAGATAATCCTGAGGGTGCATCTTCCTGTGTCTCTTGTGGAAAAGAAATGCCTAAAGCCTGTGGTAAATGTGGAGAAATGGTATCACCAGGGGTGAAATTCTGTCCTCACTGTGGAGATAGCTTGGTTATTAAATGCGGAGGTTGTGGGCATGAGCTGAAGCCTGGACAGAAATTTTGTGCAGAGTGTGGAACAAAAGCAGGCTGAAGGAGGACGTTATGAACAAGGGCAAAAGCTATATTCGTATCATCACCATTATTTATGTGGCTGCTATAATACTAACGGTGTTCTCCTTTATAGGGTTAGGCTTCTCTGAATCACTGTTTCGATTCGTGATTTCGCTAGTTGCTGTTCTGCTGGCGGAGAGTGTGGTGTATGGCTATTGTATTTTTTGGCTCCGTACTGCAGGTAGTGTGCAGCGGACCTCACCCGTTCTTCTCAGCGGTGCATTCATCACGGGGATTTATGCGGTTGGAGTATTCGCATCGGCTATTGTCTTCGATTGGCTACTGGAGTTGTCCCCTCTGTGGTATGCTGCGGTTCAACTGCTGATTCTTTTGATTGGTGGAATCACACTGGCTGTGATCGGGATTTATGGATGGAATGCCGAAACAGAAGAACAGCAAATGCAGAGGTCCTTGCAAGCTTTTCGGCAGCATCAGAGTGAAATAAACGAGATCAGTACGCTGGCAAGCAGCTGGAACAATCCCGAAACTGAACAGCTTGTAAAATTGCTCAATAAGTTACGAGATCAATTCAAGTTCAGTGATCCTGTATCAGATCCATCTTTATACGCTACTGAGGATATCATGCATCAGCAGATCTCCCTGTTGCATGATCATGTGAAGCTTCTGCTCATGACAAATGAGCCACATGAGAACTGGCAAGCTGAAATCAACGAAATGGCCGACAGTATTAAAGCTACACTAGAGCGGCGAAATCGGGAATTAGCGGCACTTAAATAGGAGGAAATAACTACATGAACAGATTGAACATACAAGAGCCGTCACCGACCCCAGCGGGGAGTGCAGCGGTTCCTCTGATTAAATTAGACCGGACTGGGTTTGATTATGTCATTCTTGCAGCGGCTTATCTATTCACACCCATTGGACTCGTTCTTGCATTGTTACGTTTGATGCTAACCCATTATAAAAATCATCGGAGACCCACCAATCTAAATCTGATCATGCATGTATTTATCGGAGGATTTGTTGAACTCTCTATTGCAATGTTTGTAGATACCATGAGTGGAAACACTGGAACTTCCGAATTATTAACGATCCAGATTTTCCTTGCAGTCATATTTTTGATTCCGGCACTTATTCTTGCGAGTGTGACAGCAAAAGCTAAATATACACTTTCTAAGCTTAACACTTCTTATATAGAGCTGATTCAAAATAAAAATATCCGATATGTCGGCAGTATATCTGAACGGATAGGTCAAAGCGATAGCGATGTACGGAGAGATGTCCAGTATCTAAAGAATAAAGGATTATTGGATATTGATATTGTACTTTCCGAGGGGCGTCAGACGCCAGATCCATCCATGGCAGCACCTAATCTTGTACATCCTGAAAGGACTTCAGGCTTCGGAGCCCAAGCTTCGGGACAGCAGATTCATTCTCAACCGCAGTCCTCACCGCTGCTGCCTAAGTCCATCCGTTGTCCGGGCTGCGGAGCACAGAACACGGTTCAGCCTAGTCAGTCAAAGAGCTGTGAATACTGTGGCACGATGATATCGTATAGTTAATGCCAAGGTTCTCCCTGAGCATTGTAGATATAACTTAACTAGGGGAGATAGAAGATGAGTAAATTGGATATACGAAGGCAGCCACCAACAACAGGCAAACCGATATATAAGCACGAATATGAGCGGACGGCGTTTGATTATACGACTATTGTGTTTGCGTATGTATTTGCTCCGGTTGGCTTTATATTGGCTGCCATTCGGTTATTATCTACACATTCCAAGAGACAGCGCAAAGCAAGCAATATTAACCTGTTTTATCATGCGTGTATGGGTGCCTTTGTAGAATTGGCGATCTATTTCATTATTAGCAAGCTACTCGGTCAAATCGATTATATTGCACTCTTGATCAGGCTGGTGATTATCTACGCATTGTTTAGGGTTCCCGCCATCAAATTGTCGGTTAGGGCCGTAGGATGGAGAGAGGGATTCACCTATCTTTGCAATGACTATATCGCTTTGGTTCTTGTGGACGGCATAAGGCATATCGGCAGCCTATCCGATATTCGCGGATTCAGTGAAGAGAACGTCCGCGAGGTTTTGGAATATTTAAAAGATCAGGGAGTACTTTCTCCAGATATTGTTTATTATGAAGGACGTGTAGACAATCCATTTGTAAAATTGCCGCCGAAGCTTATTTATTCCAAACGGGCACAAGCACTGGTGCGTGCGCCTGAGAATAACCTTCGCTACCGTAACAAGCGAGACCGGACAGTGTTTGATCGAATCATCATGGCGATTGCCTATTTGTTTGCTCCGCTTGGGTTTGTACTTGCGATGCTTCGTTTTGTAAGCACTCATTATAAGAATGAGCGGAAATCATTTAACTACAAATTGCTCTATCATGTATGTATGGGAGCTTTTATGGAACTTGCCGTCCTCTTCGCCGTGGGGACCTACAAAGGGGATTTTAAGTGGTTCACTTTATTGATCATTCTGGTGGTCCTCTACTTGATCTTTATAATTCCGGCGGACAGCTTTGCAGGGAGGGCTACCTTCGCAACAGAAAACTTTGATTTTCTGTGCAAGAAGTATCTCATGCTGATCATAGTGGATGATGTTAGACATATTGGTAATTTAGCTGATATCACGAAACAAAGTGAAGATGATGTACGTAGAGACCTACGGTATTTGGTGAGATGGGGGTTACTTGCTTCTGATCTTGTCTATTATGAAGGACGTGTTAAGCTCTTAGATAAACAACCGCCCAATCTTGTGCATCCTGACCGGGCACAGCCCTCCGCGGCATCAGAGAACCAGCCATCATCTGGGCGGCAGTCATTACCGGAGAATAGGCCTAAGCCACCTGTCCAACTGCCGAAATCCATCGTTTGTTCGAGTTGCGGTGCTAAGAGTAGAGTACTTCCTGGGCAGGATAAAATCTGTGACTATTGCGGGACGACGATTCCATACAGTTAGTGTACATACGATTGCCTGCTGCCCCCGGGAATCCGGGGGTTTTGCTGCACCGTACTCCCTGGCCTCAGAGTATACATATAAAGTTATTGCATTTTATAAGTCTTTTCCGATATAATGTCCACTAAGAAAACACAAAAGTCTTTGAGGTGAGGACGTTCGTGAAAGAACGCTATTATTTGGTCCGTGAGGACATATTACCTGATGCCGTACTTAAGACTATGCAGGTCAAACAATTGCTTGAGGCCGGGGATGCGAAGACCGTACATGAGGGTGTAGAACAGGTAGGATTAAGCCGGAGCGCTTTTTATAAATACAAGGATGGCATTCACCTGATCCATCAGCTCGAACGTGAGCGAATTGTTACGATCTCCATGGATTTGGAACATGAATCGGGGATGCTCTCCAAGGTTCTAGGATCTGTGGCGGGGCATGGGGCTAACGTGCTGACGATTCACCAGAGTATTCCGCTACAAGGACGAGCGAATGTGGTGATTTCCGTGGAAATCTCACATTTGAATGAGGAGCTCGGAGAGATGCTTGATAGTCTGAAGAATATTCCGGGAGTGAAGCGCGCCCTAATCGTTGGACAGGGATAGAGAAATTATATACGTAAAACTTTTAGGAGGATACTGATGAAGCCGGTTAAAGTAGGATTGCTGGGTCTGGGAACAGTTGGTACAGGTGTAGTTCGTATCGTGGAAGGAAATCAGGAGGATTTGAGCAGTCAAGTAGGCTCTCCAATACTCATTGAGCGCATAGCGGTGAATAATTCCAATAAGCTCCGTGATATTGAGGTCGACCCTGCTAAAATAACAACAGATCCATGGGATGTTATTCGTGACCCTGAGATCGATGTAATCGTTGAAGTGATGGGTGGTATCGATGGAACAAAGGAATATATTCTTGAAGCTTTGGACCGTGGTAAACATGTCGTAACTGCGAATAAGGACTTGATGGCGCTGCACGGTTCGGAGATTCTGGCTAAGGCGCAAGAGAAGCAATGTGATGTCTTTTATGAGGCTAGTGTTGCAGGTGGTATTCCGATTATTCGGACGCTTATCGAAGGCTTTTCTTCAGATAAGATCATGAAGATTATAGGTATTGTGAATGGAACAACTAATTACATACTAACCAAAATGAGCCAAGAAGGCGCATCCTACAATGATGTGTTAAAAGAAGCGCAGGATTTAGGATATGCAGAGGCTGATCCAACTTCCGATGTTGAAGGTCTGGATGCTGCCCGCAAAATGGCGATTCTCGGGACCCTAGGCTTCCGTACTAACGTGGAGCTACATGACGTCAGTGTGAGCGGGATTTCAGAAGTGAGTAAAGCCGATATTGCCTTTGCAAAGCGTCTCGGATACGAAATTAAGCTGCTAGGCATTGCTGAACGTCAGGATGAGGAATTCAGTATCAGTGTTCAACCGACCTTGATTCGAGCAAGTCACCCACTTGCATCTGTAAATGGTGTCTTCAATGCAGTTTATGTGTATGGTGAGGCAGTAGGAGAGACAATGTTCTATGGTGCGGGCGCGGGTGCAATGCCAACGGCAACTTCGGTAGTAGCTGACTTGGTAGCCATTATTAAGAACCTCAAGCTGGGTGTTAATGGATTGAAGCAAAAAGTACCTTATAAGCAGAAGAAGCTTAAGAGTGATGAGGATATCTTTTATAAAAACTTCCTACTTTTACACGTTGATGATAAAGCAGGCGTATTGGCCAAGATTACTCAGGTGTTTGCCGAGTATGACGTGAGTCTTGATTCGGTAGTTCAGCAAGCCAATCCAAATAATCCTGATGCGGAGATTATTATTGTTACCCATAACGCCAGCAAAGCAAGTATGAATAAAGTGCTGCGTCACTTTAATGAACTGAAAGTCATCCACCGGATCAAGAGTCACTACCGTGTGGAAGGTTAGCACTGTAGATGGACTATACTTTCTATATTTAAACAATGAGTAAGGAGATTGCACCTGTTATGAGTACTTATGGAGTAGCAAGGGTTAAAGTACCTGCTAGTACTGCCAATCTTGGTCCGGGCTTCGATACTCTTGGCATGGCATTGCCGCTGTATGCCTGGATTGAGATGGAGGAAGCAGAGGAGACTGTTTTTCATCTATATGGTGACGAGATGAAGGGAGTGGCTCAGGATAAGAGTAATTTACTCTATAAGGTCGCTCAAATGGTATTTGCAGAAGCTGGCGTTACGGTGCCTGAAATATCTATTTCGATGTACTCTGAGATTCCGCTTACGCGTGGACTCGGCAGCAGTGCCTCGGCCATCATTGGGGGCATGGTCGCAGCTAATACGATGATCGGCTCTCCGCTCGATGATGCGAAGCTGTTTGATATGGCTACCCAGCTTGAGAAGCATCCTGACAATGTAGGAGCTTCCTTATTTGGTGGCATCATTACCGCAGTGTGGGACGGTGATCATGCGGATTACGTTCGCCTTGATCCACCTCAAGACCTTGAGGTTCTCGTGGTTATTCCTGAATTCGAGCTGGAAACCACAAAAGCACGGGGAGTGCTTCCAACAGAAATCTCAGTTAGTGATGCTGTGTACAACATCAGCAGAACCTCTTTAATGACAGCCTCGTTTGCATCAGGTCGGCTTGACCTGATCAGTAGAGCGATGCAGGATCGTCTGCATCAGCCCTATCGTGCAGCACTTATTCCAGGCATGGAGAAGCTGCTCGCGGAAGCACCTAACCATGGTGCTTTAGGAATCGCACTTAGCGGTGCCGGTCCTACCCTACTGTGTTTAGTTGATCGCCATGAGACTCGTAAGCGAGAGCTTGAGGCTTTCCTGATGAATACGATGCAAGAACACGGCATCTCTGCTCAGACTTGCTGGCTGATGCCTTGTACTTCAGGTGTTACATCAGAGCTTCTTGAAAGAAACGAGATGCAAAACGTATCATTTTTGGATATGATAAAAGGAGAAGTACGGTTATGAAATCAATAGCGGTATTGCCGCAGGGCTCGGTATCTCACGAAGCGCTGCTGCATTTGTTTAACGGCGAGCCTGTAAAAATTGTGCATCACAAGCTAATTTCCGATGTCTTTCTCTCTACGGCTGGTGGCACCACTGATTACAGCGTTATCCCGATTGAGAATACTATTGAAGGCTCAGTTAGTCTACATATTGATTGGCTCATTAATGAGGTCGATCTACCTATGCAGGCTGAATGGATCTTTCCATCGATACAGAATCTCATCGGCCACCCGCTGGAATTCAGAGATACGAACGGCAATAAGGATTTCACTAAAATTAAAAAAATCCTTTCGCATCCTGTTGCAATGGCACAATGCATGCAATTTGTTCGGAAGCATGCACCTTGGGCTGAACTGGAGTCGGTCGGAAGCACCTCTGAAGCTGTTGAAATCGTTAAGAACAATCCTGACAAGGGCTGGGCTGCGATTGGTACTGCTCTTGGCGCAGCAACTCATGGGCTGGAGATTGTTGATCGGAAAGTTACAGATCACAACAACAACTACACGCGATTTGTCCTTGTCGGTCCGCAGAAGGTTGATCTTCCACGGAGCAGCAATGGTGTAAAGACGAGTGTCCTAGTTACGCTGCCGGAGGATTTTCCCGGTGCTTTGCATCAGGTCCTCGCTGCCTTTTCTTGGCGGAAGCTGAATTTATCGCGTATTGAATCACGACCAACGAAAAAGAAGTTGGGTACTTATTATTTTTATATTGATGTGCTGGAACCGATAGAATCAGTCCTGCTACCAGGAGCGATTGAAGAGATTAGCGCTTTAGGCTGTCAGGTTCGGATTCTGGGCTCGTATCCCACATACACCTATGAGGAAGAGAAAGCGGAGGTGCAGTAAATTCATGGCTGAACAATGGATCTATCTGGATGGACAACACGTAACTAAGGAAAATGCAAAGGTATCCGTTTTTGATCACGGTTTTTTGTATGGAGACGGCATATTTGAAGGTATTCGTATCTACAATGGTAATATTTTTAAATGTAAAGAGCATTTGGACAGACTATATGATTCGGCGAAGTCGATCATGCTGGACATTCCGCTTACTTATGACGAGATGCTGGAAGCTATGGCTGAAACGATTCGCCTTAACGACATGCGTAACGGTTATATTCGACTGATCGTATCCCGTGGTCCTGGTAACTTGGGTCTTGATCCACGCCGTTGCCCTAAAGCCAGCGTAATCATTATCGTTGAACAATTAGCTATTTACCCAGAGCAAGCGTACATTAATGGGCTTCGTGCTGTTTCTGTATCCCAACGTCGTAATATTCCGGATGCACTGAATCCGAAGATTAAATCGCTTAACTATCTCAACAATATCCTAGTAAAAATCCAGTCCAATCTGGCAGAAGCCGATGAAGCAATCATGATGAATGCTCAAGGATATGTTACTGAAGGATCTGGAGATAATATTTTCATCATCAAAAATGGTGTGGTCTTTACTCCTCCGTGCTATTTGGGAGCGCTTGAAGGAATCACACGTCTGGCGATCATCGAGTTATGTGAGAAATTGGGTATTAAGCTAAAAGAAGAACCATTCACTATGCATGATGTTTACATAGCGGATGAGGTATTCTTCACAGGTACTGCTGCTGAAGTTATTGCTGCGCGTGAAATTGACGGCCGAATCATTGGTGAAGGACAAGCGGGTCCAATCACTTTGAGATTGCTTGAAGAGTTCCGCAATGTTGTTGACAAAGATGGCTACAAGGTTTGGGAATAACATTTAATCGTACAATTTGCTCTTTACATGCTAGTCGTGTAATGAGTATTGAATAGGCATTAGATATCCTTTCATGCATATGAAGAAGATGGCCGGAGGTCTCTGGTACATCTTTTCATGTCTCATGAAAGGATTTTTTTTATTTCAGGGATGTCATTCGCCCATGGGCTGCATAAGATGTAGTAACGAAGGAGGCGGCTGTACCGCATATAACTTTGTAAGAGAGCAATGTTCCATCCAAAGGGTGTTTGCTTTCAAAGCCAGTTTTGCTGTGTAGCTGTAAGAAAGCAATACTCCACAAAACTTTTAGGAGGTTAATGCTACGTGAAAATACACATTGTCAAACAAGGCGATAGTCTGTATGCATTATCGCAAAAGTACGGAGTGCCGTTACAAAAAATTATTGAAGCTAATCCACAGATCAGTAATCCGAATGTGCTGGCACTTGGTGAAAAAGTAAAAATACCTACGGCTCCTGTATCCGTACCGGATAACAGTGAAGTTTACTACAAGCATACAGTCAAACAAGGAGATACCTTATGGAAATTATCTAAGGCGTGGGGAATCCCTTTAAAAGATATGGTTGAAGCAAACCCCCAGCTAAAGAATCCGAATGTATTGATGTTAGGGGAAGTAGTCAACATTCCTAAAAAGACATCAAACGCTTCACCCGTACAGCCAGGCTACATGCCTTCTAATGCTTCTGAGAAAACACAAGTTGGCGGGAAGGAATATACGGGTCCAAAAGAACAGCCAGTAGCTGAGGTAGTTCCTGCACCAAAACCGGAAACTAAACCAGAGGTCAAACCAGAAACTAAACCGGAAGCAAAAGCAGAAAATAAACCAGAGGCAAAAGCAGAAAATAAACCAGAAGCTAAAGCGGAAACTAAACCTGCACCTAAATCATCGCCAAATATCTCGCCTTTGTACAATTCTGCACCACACCCATCGATGAACATTGCCCCTATTAATACTCAAAATGCTGCACCTAATCCTGCACCGAATATGCAGATGGAAGTTGCTCCTGTGCAAGAAATTGAAATGCAGAGCTTATTTGTTCAGATTACAGTTCCAAATCAAGAGCCTGTAGCACATCATGAGGCACCAAAAGCTGAGATGAAGCCAATGGCTTGCAAAGAGGAAAAGGCAGATGCTTGTGACAACATGGGATATCCAGGACTAGGAGGAAATCCTTATCTCTATGATTCTTATCAAAATAGCCCTAATATGAACATGAATTGGGCACCAAGTTATGTTCAACCGGCGTCATATGGACCTGAATGCATGTCTCCATACTACTTTTCAGAAAATATGTATTCACCTAACATGAGTCCAGAACAATGGAATCCGAATGCTGCGCCTAACATGAGTCCAGAACAATGGAATCCGAATGCTGCACCTAACATGAGTCCAGAACAATGGAATCCGAATGCTGCGCCTAATGTGAGTCCAGAACAATGGAATCCAAACGCGTGGCCTAACATGAGTCCAGAACAATGGAATTCAAACGCGTGGCCTAATATGAGTCCGGAACAATGGAATCCGAATGCTGCACCTAACGTGAGTCCAGAACAATGGAATCCAAATGCTGCACCTAACAATATGGAGGCTAATGTTTCAGGGATGAACCCGATGTATGGGATGTCACCGAACCTTCCTTGGCCAACTACTTGTGGGTGTGGGGGAATGCATGTTCAACCCTATTCATATGAAATGCCCGTATATAATACCTATCCTGCATATGGAAACCCAAATGCATTCTCTGCTTATGGAGCGGGAACACCTAATCAGGGAATAGTTCCAGAATCTCCTCTTGGAGCTTTTGGCGGGCCGATAATGTCGAGTATTCCGTCTAATCCGCAGTATCCAGGTATTGGTAATTATTCGCAGCATAATCGGGTTCCGGAAATCCAAGATCCTGAAACGTTTGTACAGGATACTCCCGAAGTTGCTAGAACAGTGAGTGAGGAATCTACTTCTGGCGCTTCTCTCAAGAGCAAGGGAACTGCAACGAAGGAAACGGCATCAAAAGCAAAGACCTCGAGTCAAAACAGCAGTAAGAAAAACAAAACAGCTGTGAAGTCTCAACGTTCAAATGCTGGTGGTCGTACAGAGAGCTCAAAGAAACGCAGAAATCCGTGGATTTCTAATTAATACAGTTCTAAACTAACATCCAATCTCTATTTAACGTGTAGGTTCTGATTATTAGAATCTGCACATTTTTTATGAGAAGATGGGAACGAGAAGTAGGACTGAAGCAGCGAAAGTACTTATTTATGTTTTTTGAATTTAGGGGTTGTTTTTAGAGTGGGTTATATGTTACATTATAAATCCAGTCGCAAAGAGTAGATATAAACTTTCGGTTGGTGAATGTTAATCCGGATGAAATTACAAAAGACTTTGAAAAAAAAGTGTTGCAATTCATCGGAAAACATGATATATTATAAAAGTTGCTGCTGAGACATTAAACGGCGCCAACGAGAACTTGATCTTTGAAAACTGAACAACGAGTGAGTAGGAAATCACGAAAGTGAAATCCAAAACTAGAGAATTAATTTTCTCGTCAGATGTTTCAAAATGAGCATATCGCTCTTTTCAATACTAATTGGAGAGTTTGATCCTGGCTCAGGACGAACGCTGGCGGCGTGCCTAATACATGCAAGTCGAGCGGAGTTACTTTGAAAGCTTGCTTTCAAAGTAACTTAGCGGCGGACGGGTGAGTAACACGTAGGCAACCTGCCCCTTAGACTGGGATAACTACCGGAAACGGTAGCTAATACCGGATAATTTCTTTTTTCTCCTGAAGAAAGAATGAAAGACGGAGCAATCTGTCACTGAGGGATGGGCCTGCGGCGCATTAGCTAGTTGGTGGGGTAACGGCCCACCAAGGCGACGATGCGTAGCCGACCTGAGAGGGTGAACGGCCACACTGGGACTGAGACACGGCCCAGACTCCTACGGGAGGCAGCAGTAGGGAATCTTCCGCAATGGACGAAAGTCTGACGGAGCAACGCCGCGTGAGTGATGAAGGTTTTCGGATCGTAAAGCTCTGTTGCCAGGGAAGAACGTCCGGTAGAGTAACTGCTACCGGAGTGACGGTACCTGAGAAGAAAGCCCCGGCTAACTACGTGCCAGCAGCCGCGGTAATACGTAGGGGGCAAGCGTTGTCCGGAATTATTGGGCGTAAAGCGCGCGCAGGCGGTCATTTAAGTCTGGTGTTTAAACCTTGGGCTCAACCTGAGGTCGCACTGGAAACTGGGTGACTTGAGTACAGAAGAGGAAAGTGGAATTCCACGTGTAGCGGTGAAATGCGTAGATATGTGGAGGAACACCAGTGGCGAAGGCGACTTTCTGGGCTGTAACTGACGCTGAGGCGCGAAAGCGTGGGGAGCAAACAGGATTAGATACCCTGGTAGTCCACGCCGTAAACGATGAGTGCTAGGTGTTAGGGGTTTCGATACCCTTGGTGCCGAAGTTAACACAGTAAGCACTCCGCCTGGGGAGTACGGTCGCAAGACTGAAACTCAAAGGAATTGACGGGGACCCGCACAAGCAGTGGAGTATGTGGTTTAATTCGAAGCAACGCGAAGAACCTTACCAGGTCTTGACATCCCTCTGAATCCACTAGAGATAGTGGCGGCCTTCGGGACAGAGGAGACAGGTGGTGCATGGTTGTCGTCAGCTCGTGTCGTGAGATGTTGGGTTAAGTCCCGCAACGAGCGCAACCCTTAACTTTAGTTGCCAGCAGGTAAGGCTGGGCACTCTAGAGTGACTGCCGGTGACAAACCGGAGGAAGGTGGGGATGACGTCAAATCATCATGCCCCTTATGACCTGGGCTACACACGTACTACAATGGCCGGTACAACGGGAAGCGAAACCGCGAGGTGAAGCCAATCCCATCAAAGCCGGTCTCAGTTCGGATTGCAGGCTGCAACTCGCCTGCATGAAGTCGGAATTGCTAGTAATCGCGGATCAGCATGCCGCGGTGAATACGTTCCCGGGTCTTGTACACACCGCCCGTCACACCACGAGAGTTTACAACACCCGAAGTCGGTGGGGTAACCCGCAAGGGAGCCAGCCGCCGAAGGTGGGGTAGATGATTGGGGTGAAGTCGTAACAAGGTAGCCGTATCGGAAGGTGCGGCTGGATCACCTCCTTTCTATGGAGAATCGTCTTCTGCAATGAAGACATTCAAATCGGAAGTTAAACTTCCAAATCTCAGGTTTAGGCCTGTTACTCACTCGTTGCTCAGTTTTGAGAGTTTAAGCTCTCAGTAAGACTTGATCCTTGAAAACTGGATACCGAAACGAATTTGCGTTTTAGAACATCTTTTAGCAACTTGTGTAAACAAGTAAATGTTATTAGTGAGATGATTCCAAAGAGAATGTCATTATGTGATATTTTCCTGAGGAAAAATCAAGGTTAAGCTAATAAGAGCACACGGAGGATGCCTAGGCGCCAGGAGCCGACGAAGGACGTGGCGAACAACGAAACTGCCTCGGGGAGCTGTAAGCAAGCTTTGATCCGGGGGTGTCCGAATGGGGAAACCCAGCTGTGGTAATTCGCAGTTACTCATCTCTGAACACATAGGAGATGTAGAGGCAGACCAGGGGAACTGAAACATCTAAGTACCCTGAGGAAGAGAAAACAATAGTGATTCCGTCAGTAGCGGCGAGCGAACGCGGAACAGCCTAAACCTAAGAGCTTGCTCTTAGGGGTTGTGGGACGTCTCACATGGAGTTACAAAGGAATATGGTAGGTGAAGAGGTCTGGAAAGGCCCGCGATAGAGGTAAAAGCCCTGTAACCTAAACTGTGTTCTCTCCGAGACGGATCCCGAGTAGTGCGGGGCACGTGAAACCCCGTATGAATCCAGCAGGACCATCTGCTAAGGCTAAATACTACCTGGCGACCGATAGTGAAACAGTACCGTGAGGGAAAGGTGAAAAGCACCCCGGAAGGGGAGTGAAATAGAACCTGAAACCGTGTGCTTACAAAAAGTCAGAGCCCTATTAATGGGTGATGGCGTGCCTTTTGTAGAATGAACCGGCGAGTTACGTTTAACATGCAAGGTTAAGTCGAGAAGACGGAGCCGCAGCGAAAGCGAGTCTGAATAGGGCGATTGAGTATGTGGACGTAGACCCGAAACCGTGTGATCTACCCCTGTCCAGGGTGAAGGTGCGGTAACACGCACTGGAGGCCCGAACCCACGCATGTTGAAAAATGCGGGGATGAGGTGGGGGTAGCGGAGAAATTCCAATCGAACTCGGAGATAGCTGGTTCTCCCCGAAATAGCTTTAGGGCTAGCCTCGGTATAAGAGTAGTGGAGGTAGAGCACTGATTGGGTGCGGGGTCCGCAAGGATTACCAAGCTCAGTCAAACTCCGAATGCCATATACTTATTGCCGGGAGTCAGACAGTGAGTGCTAAGATCCATTGTCAAAAGGGAAACAGCCCAGACCATCAGCTAAGGTCCCCAAGTGTGTGTTAAGTGGGAAAGGATGTGGAGTTGCACAGACAACCAGGATGTTGGCTTAGAAGCAGCCACCATTGAAAGAGTGCGTAATAGCTCACTGGTCGAGTGACTCTGCGCCGAAAATGTAACGGGGCTAAACACACCACCGAAGCTATGGCTAGATACGTATGTATCTGGGGTAGGGGAGCGTTGTATGTGGGTTGAAGGTGTACCGTAAGGAGCGCTGGACAGCATACAAGTGAGAATGCCGGTATGAGTAACGAAAAGATCAGTGAGAATCTGATCCGCCGAAAGCCCAAGGTTTCCTGAGGAAGGCTCGTCCGCTCAGGGTAAGTCGGGACCTAAGGCGAGGCCGAAAGGCGTAGTCGAAGGACAACAGTTTGAAATTACTGTACCACCGTAATCCGCTATGAGCGATGGGGTGACGCAGGAGGGTAGTGACGCGGACTGATGGATATGTCCGTCTAAGCAGTGAGGCTGATGTGTAGGCAAATCCGCACATCGTTAAGGCTGGGCTGTGATGGGGAGCGAAAATTACAGTAGCGAAGGTCATGATCTCACACTGCCAAGAAAAGCCTCTAGCCAGGAGAAGGTGCCCGTACCGCAAACCGACACAGGTAGGCGAGAAGAGAATTCTAAGGCGCGCGGAAGAACTCTCGTTAAGGAACTCGGCAAAATGACCCCGTAACTTCGGGAGAAGGGGTGCCCCGGTAGTGTGAATAGCACGAGGGGGCCGCAGTGAAAAGGCCCAAGCGACTGTTTAGCAAAAACACAGGTCTGTGCGAAGCCGCAAGGCGAAGTATACGGGCTGACGCCTGCCCGGTGCTGGAAGGTTAAGGGGAGTGGTTAGGGGTAACCCGAAGCTATGAACCGAAGCCCCAGTAAACGGCGGCCGTAACTATAACGGTCCTAAGGTAGCGAAATTCCTTGTCAGGTAAATTCTGACCCGCACGAATGGCGTAACGACTTGGGCGCTGTCTCAACGAGAGATCCGGTGAAATTTTAATACCTGTGAAGATGCAGGTTACCCGCGACAAGACGGAAAGACCCCATGGAGCTTTACTGCAGCTTGATATTGAATTTGGGTACGATCTGTACAGGATAGGTGGGAGCCGTAGAAATCGGAGCGCAAGCTTCGGTGGAGGCGCCGTTGGGATACCACCCTGATCGTATCTAGGTTCTAACCTAGTACCCTAATCGGGTACGGGGACCGTGTCAGGCGGGCAGTTTGACTGGGGCGGTCGCCTCCTAAAGAGTAACGGAGGCGTTCCAAGGTTCCCTCAGAATGGTTGGAAATCATTCGAAGAGTGCAAAGGCATAAGGGAGCTTGACTGCGAGACCTACAAGTCGAGCAGGGACGAAAGTCGGACTTAGTGATCCGGTGGTACCGCATGGAAGGGCCATCGCTCAACGGATAAAAGCTACCCTGGGGATAACAGGCTTATCTCCCCCAAGAGTCCACATCGACGGGGAGGTTTGGCACCTCGATGTCGGCTCATCGCATCCTGGGGCTGAAGTAGGTCCCAAGGGTTGGGCTGTTCGCCCATTAAAGCGGTACGCGAGCTGGGTTCAGAACGTCGTGAGACAGTTCGGTCCCTATCTGTCGTGGGCGCAGGAAATTTGAGAGGAGCTGTCCTTAGTACGAGAGGACCGGGATGGACGTACCGCTGGTGCACCAGTTGTTTCGCCAGAAGCATGGCTGGGTAGCTACGTACGGACGGGATAAGCGCTGAAAGCATCTAAGCGTGAAGCCCCCCTCAAGATGAGATTTCCCAATTAGTAAGACCCCTTGAAGACGACGAGGTAGATAGGTTGGAGGTGGAAGTGCAGTAATGCATGGAGCTGACCAATACTAATCGGTCGAGGGCTTATCCTATACTTAGAACGCAAATTCAATTCGGATTCAGTTTTCAGGAATCAAGTTCTAAACCATATGGTCCTAGTGGCTGTATGTTGATGAATTTGTTTTCAGCATTTGGCGATGCTGAGACCTGAATAATGCATTTGTACCGCAAATGCCCGTTTGGTGGCGATAGCGGAGGGGTTCCACGCGTACCCATCCCGAACACGACCGTTAAGACCTCCAGCGCCGATGGTACTTGGACCGAAGGGTCCTGGGAGAGTAGGACGTTGCCAAGCACGCAAGACCACTGTTGAGTAATCGACAGTGGTCTTTTTGTTGTGCCTTGTAGAGTGAATTTGCTTGTAAGGGTTTTTATGATAAAGTGGTTTAATAGAGTCACTAATAGATTATTCATGGGGGATAAAGATCTTGATTATATGGATCAATGGAGCTTTTGGTGCGGGGAAGACAGAAACTGCATATGAATTACATCGCAGACTTCCTGATTCTTTTGTATACGATCCAGAGAATGTAGGGTATTACATAAGAGCAAACATTCCCGATGTGATGACAAAAAGTGACTTTCAGGACTATTATCTTTGGCGTGAAATTAACCATTCCATGTTAAAATACATAGCTAGCGAATATAGGGGAACGATTATCGTACCTATGACCATAGTCAACCCAGAATATTGGATGGACATTGCTGGTAATCTAATAAATGAGGGATTAGAGGTTCATCATTTTACTTTGTGTGCCTCACGAGAGACGCTGCTCAAGAGATTGGGTGGTAGAGGTGAAGGGAATGACTCGTGGGCCGTTCAACAGATCGACAGATGCCTCACAGGGCTTAATAAGGACGTATTTAAAGACCATTTAGACACAAATAACCTGACTACTCTAGGAGTCGTAAAGATGATAGCTAGTAAGCTTGATATCACTTTAACGCCTATTATAGAAGAAAAGTGAAAATATATTAATTTAGGTATTGCTATACTTCGAAATACATGATATAATCTTTTTTGTTGTCAAAACATTTTGTTTTCAATAAGGCCCGTTGGTCAAGGGGTTAAGACACCTCCCTTTCACGGAGGTAACATGGGTTCGAATCCCATACGGGTCACCAATTTATTTAAAACGTAATTGTTCTTCTGAAATAAAGTGTTGCATTACAGGTTGGAATGTGTTATGATAATTGAGTTGCTTCTTTACATGGAGGCTTAGCTCAGCTGGGAGAGCATCTGCCTTACAAGCAGAGGGTCGGGGGTTCGATCCCCTCAGCCTCCACCATGAAGCTTTCTTATCGTAATGAATAGCTAAATATTTTTAATGACGCGGGGTGGAGCAGCCCGGTAGCTCGTCGGGCTCATAACCCGAAGGCCGCAGGTTCAAATCCTGCCCCCGCAACCAATTTTCATCAAGCAATTATATCTTTTGGAACCGTGGTGTAGTTGGCCTAACATGCCTGCCTGTCACGCAGGAGATCGCGAGTTCGAATCTCGTCGGTTCCGCCATTTTTCTTGCTTCATGAGCCATTAGCTCAGTTGGTAGAGCACCTGACTTTTAATCAGGGTGTCGAAGGTTCGAGTCCTTCATGGCTCACTTCTTAAGTGAGTCGGACACTAATACATATCGTGTGCGGACGTGGCTCAGCGGTAGAGCATCGCCTTGCCAAGGCGAGGGTCGCGGGTTCGATTCCCGTCGTCCGCTCCATATAAATTTTGCGCCCTTAGCTCAGCTGGATAGAGCGTTTGACTACGAATCAAAAGGCCGGGAGTTCGAATCTCTCAGGGCGCGCCATATTTTAACTTCATACTTTGCCGGCGTGGCGGAATGGCAGACGCGCTCGACTCAAAATCGAGAGGGAAACCGTGGAGGTTCGAGTCCTCTCGCCGGTATCAATTAGCAAGCGAAGCTCTTATGCGTTAAGCTAAGGGCTTTTGCTTTTCAAGTATAGTAAGGTAAATCATTATATTGTGGACTCTTAGCTCAGTTGGTAGAGCAGTAGACTCTTAATCTATTTGTCCAGGGTTCGAGCCCCTGAGAGTCCATCCTTAAAAGAAACGGCAGAGATGCCGTTTCTTTTTTTATAAGAGTTATACGGTTTCAATTATAGTCACAAAAAAAGCCACGAAGTACGATATTAGCGTACTTCGTGGCTTTTGATATTTATGGAAGGATATTACCCGCAGCACGGTAAATTTCATACCATTCTGGTCTGGTGAGTGTAATATCGGATGCTTTGGCAATATCCCGCAATCGCTGCGTATTGGTTGTACCTACAACAGGCTGCATATTTGCCGGATGTCTGAGAATCCAGGCAATGGCAATAGCGGTATTGGTAACCTCTTTTTCAGCTGCCAAACGGTTAATGACCTCGTTCAATTCAGGGAACTTGTCGTTGTCCAAGAATACACCTTCAAAAAAGCCATATTGGAAAGGTGACCATGGCTGAATGGTCATGTCGTGTAGACGGCTGTACTCTAAGATCCCGCCATCATGAACAACCGAACCGGAGTTAGTCATATTCACATTGAAGCCGGTATCAATCATACCCGTAAACATAATGCTCAATTGCAGCTGGTTGAACAGCAGCGGTTGCTTTACATTTTTCTTAAGTAGCTCGATTTGTAACGGATTCTGGTTGCTGACACCAAAATGCTTGACCAATCCCTTGCTTTCCAGAATGTCAAAAGCCTCAGCCACTTCTTCCGGCTCGAACAGCGTGTCAGGACGGTGAAGCAAAAGCACATCGATATAATCGGTCTTCAAGCGTTTAAGGCTACCCTCCACAGATTGTAGGATATGCTCTTTGGAGAAATCAAAATAGCCCTTGCGGATTCCGCATTTGGTTTGGATCAGCATTTTATCACGCATACCAGGATTGTTCTGAAGTACCCCTGCGAATACCTCTTCAGCTTTGCCGTCCGCATAAATGTCGGCATGATCAAAGAAGTCTATTCCGAGCTCCAACGCACTATGTACATGTGTATCAGCCTCTTTTGCAGATAAATCCGCAATCCGCATACAGCCAAGCGAAATTTGGGACACGTCAAGTACACCATTCGCTACACTAATTTTCTTAACCATGAGTGATTCACTCCTTAGAATGTAAGTTAGAACTTGCAGTATTCTATCAAACCATATCACAAAGTGGGAGGCTAAGCCAATATGCCCTACGACGTATAGGTAGGTTGTAAGCAAAGTACAAAAAAGAGGCCGCCACATCAGTAGACTTCACTACTTTTGCAGACAACCTCTTTGTTTATACATCCAGAATTAGCATATGGATGTATTCAGAATCATTTTAATACATATTCGGAATGTCGACATTAGGATCAATATCTGCTTCGTAGTCTACGCCATCAGTTCTAAAGCCAAACAGATTGAAGAAATCTTGGCGGTAGCCTTCAAGATCAGCCAGCTCACCTGCATTATCAGTTGTCAGCTCGTCCCAACGTTTCATAACCTCTGTCTGGACATCCTCACGCATTTCCCAGTCGTCAATGCGGATCAAGCAGCTTCCGTCAGCAGTAGCCTTGCCTTCACCGTATAGGTGCTCAGAGAACAAGCGATACATTTGTTCAATACAGTTCTCGTGCAGGCCTTTTTCTTTCATCACTTCATAAAGTGCAGAGATATAAAGGGGCACTACAGGAATAGCTGAGCTGGACTGAGTTACGAGCGCCTTATTAACGGATACAAAGGCACGTCCGCCTTTTGATGAAAGAAGGTCATTCATTTGGATCGCAGTCTGTTCCAGATCGTGCTTAGCTTGGCCAATTGTTCCGTCCCGATAGATAGGGTGAGTGATTTCAGGCCCGATGTAGGAGTAAGCAACGGTAGTAGCACCATCTGCAAGGACATCAGCTGCTTGAAGCTGATCGATCCACATTCTCCAGTCTTCGCCGCCCATTACAGCGATGGTCTGACGTACTTCCTCTTCATTAGCAGGCTCAATGGTGGTCATGGATACTTCGCCTGTATGGAAGTTCAAGGTTTTATTCGAATAAGCTGTTCCCACCGGTTTAATAACGGAGGAGAAGGTTTCTCCTGTTACCGGATGGGTACGACGAGGTGAAGCGACACTATAAATAACTAAATCGATGGTGCCATATTCAGCTTTAATCAATGCAATGGTCTTCTCTTTAATCGCATCAGAGAAGGCATCGCCAACTATGCTGTGTGATTTAAGTCCAAGCTCTGCTGCTTGTTGTTCAAAGGCAGCGGAGTTGTACCAGCCTGCAGATGCGGTGCGCTGACCTTCCGCAGCCTTATCGAAGAACACACCAATGGTATTGGCGCCAGCACCAAAAGCAGCTGAAATTCTAGAAGCCAGTCCGTATCCGGTAGAGGCACCGATGACAAGTACATTCGCAGGTCCCTCAATTTTCTTTTGCGCTTTTACATATTCAATTTGTTGTTCTATTTGTTTGGCGCATCCCTCTGGATGGGCTGTTGTGCATATAAATCCGCGTGTTTTAGGTTGAATAATCATCAAGGAATTCCCCTTTGTATAAAAATTTAAGTCTACTGATACACAGAGAAAGTATAGCAAACAATATTTACTAATACAAAGAATTTAGGATATTCGATAAGAATCCGCTACCCTGTATTTTTGTTTGTTGGCTAGCTGCGCTATCGAGTCTTGATCATTTATTAAGGCTTGCGGACTCCAGTGACGCTATTCCTTAGAAAAGGGGCTGCCCCAGTAGCCATTTCATGACTTCAAGGACAACCCCCTTTACATTATAAGGCGCTATTACGCCTTAAAGATTGAATCAATCGCTTTGATCTCATCTGGTGTCAGCTGAACTTTCAGAGTCTGGAGATTCGATACGATCTGTTCCGGACGTTTAGCTCCGGGAATAAGTGCGTCGATGGAAGGTATGGTCAAATACCAGGCTAGCACCACATGTGCGACTTCAACACCTTTGGCATCGGCAATTTGGCGAACCTTGTCCACCTTCTCCAGGTTTTTGGCAAAGGTCGCTCCTTGAAACATTGGGTTGTTCTTTCTATTGTCGCTGAACGTATCGCCTTGCTTATACTTGCCGCCAAGAAGGCCGGACGCGAGTGGGAAGTAAGGAACGAAAGAAATGCCAAGCTCCTGCGTGTAAGGGAGCAGTTCTTTTTCTGCATCACGGTGCAGCAGGTTGTAATGGGATTGGAGAACATCCACATGCCCGTCCTTGTTGGCTTCTCTCAGCTGTTCAATGGAGAAGTTGGAGATCCCGATCGCTTTGATCTTTCCTTCATCCTTCAGCTTCTTAAGCTCGCCAACAGCTTCATCCTTAGGAGTGCTTTCATCAGGGAAATGAATATAGTAAAGATCGATATAATCGGTCTGGAGGCGTTTCAAGCTGTCTTCCACAGACTGTCTTAGAAAAGCTGGAGAGTTGTCGATCGTAACCTTATCGCCAGTAATCTTGTGAGCGCCCTTAGTAGCAATAACCACATTGTCACGGCCGCCTCTTTCTCTCAGCACTTCTCCAATAAGTTCCTCGGATCTACCTGGACCATAGATAAAGGCAGTATCAATGAAATTGATCCCATGGTCAAGAGCGTTGCGAACGATGTCTTTACCAGTCTCATCATTTAAGCCGGGAAATAAATTATGCCCACCAACAGCATTGGCACCCAGTCCGAGAGGGAGTACCTGCAAATTTGTTCTACCTAAAGTTATTTTACTAGACATAATCAATCGTCAGCTCCTTAAAATAGAATATGAACTATATTAAGTATAGCTAATAGCCCGTGGTAAGACAAATTGCTGATTTCCAGCTTTATACATGAATATTTAAAGCGTATAAGTTATGATATAAAGAATAATTTTGCGTTCCCACATTTGTTGCCACAATGAAGTAAAGGAGGTTTGTCTTATGCTAGTTATTAATCAAAATGAAGTGGCTGAGCTATTAGCAATGGAGTCTTGCATCACAGTGATGGAATCCGTTTTGAAGGACTTGTCCGCAGGACAAGCCATACAGAGCTTAAGACAAGTACTCCCGCTGTACCAAGGCAATCTGATTGGCTTAATGCCGGGCTTTTTGCAGAGTGAAGAAGTAGCAGGTGCCAAAATCATCAGTGTGTTTCCAAGCAACCATGGCTTAGGTTTACCTTCGCATCAAGGCCTTGTTACGTTATTCGATTCTTCTACCGGTATTCTGAAAGCTGTAGTAGATGGACAGAAGATTACCGCAATTCGCACAGCGGCTGTTAGCGCAGTAGCCACTCGTTATCTGGCTAGAGAAGATGCAGAGGTGCTTGCCATTCTAGGTACCGGCGAGCAAGCCAAAAGCCATCTGGAAGCGATGCTACTGGTTCGATCGATTCGTGAGGTCAGAGTTTGGAGTAGAACACTTGCAAAGGCAAGAGATTTCCAAGCAGAAATGAGCCGTAAATATGGTGTGGACATCCTTGTGGCTGAGTCTATTCAAGAGGCAGTTAATCCAGCAGATATCATTTGTACCGTAACAGCATCCACAGAGCCTGTGCTCAAAGGGGAATGGCTGAAGCCTGGAGTACATATCAATGCGGTTGGAGCCTGCAGAGCAGCGGATCGTGAGCTGGATTCGGAGACCGTACGGTTAGCTAAGTTATATGTAGACCGATTGGAATCCGCGCATAATGAATCTGGGGATTATTTAATTCCGCTGAACGAAGGCGTGATTACTTCAGGCCATATTATCGGTGAAATCGGTGAACTGATCAGCGGGAATATTGAGGGCAGAGCTACAGCTGATGAGATCACTCTTTTTAAAGGACTAGGACTTGCAATAGAGGATTTAGCAGCAGCCAACTTCATTTATAATGAAGCTGTTAAATTACAAAAAGGCATTGAAATTGCATTCTAAGGAGCGACCACACGATGAGCACATATGAAGGTTTGTATGATTTCAAGTTGACGGAGCAAGACGAAGAACGGGCCGTACATTTGCATGAGCAGAACATTAATATTGATTTGCTATTTCAAGGTCCCTTATCTCCAAACGCAATTCCAGAGTCTGTGTCTAAAAAAATAAAAGAGCTGTGTGAGCCCTATAAAGATGAGCCGATGATATACAGCAGCATGCCAGCAAAAATGATCACAAAGCTGTCGGCCAGCGGTGAGATCCCCGAGTATAAAAGTGAATGGTATAAATCGGGAATTACCGCGGGTAACCGGGAACTTCACTTAGAATCTTTAGAAAGCATGGTCACTAGCATGGCTGAAGTTCAGCTTCAGTTCGACTCCGCAGATTGGTTAGTAAAAGCATTAACCGCAGAGGACATTCGTGCAGCCAAGCGTAATGGGCATAAAGCGGGTATTATCACGGCGCAAGAAACGGATGGCCTAGGTACCAATCTGGACCTATTAGATGTGTTACATAATTTTGGCTTAAGAATTTTACAATTAACTTATAACAATCAGAATCAGGTCGGTGCAGGCTGTGCAGAACAGTCGAACGCTGGGATTACGAATTATGGAAAAAGATTCATTGAGCGTTTGAACAAGCTCGGGATCATTGTAGATACGGGACATTGTGGAAAACAGACCACGCTCGATGCTTGCCAGTATTCTAAGACTCCGGTCATTGCTTCACACACGGGTGTAGAGGCTATCTATCCACATATGCGCTGTAAAAGTGATGAAGAGATTATCGCGATAGCGAAGACGGGTGGAGTCATCGGTATTTTTGCTATGCCGTGGTTTGTTCATGAAGATCCTAACCATACGACCATTGATCATGTGCTGGATCATATCGAATATGTGATTCGGCTTGTAGGCGTGGATCATGTCGGGATTGGAACGGATTGGCCGATGAGCGATGTGCTCTGGTCATTGGTTTATTTTAAAGAACATATTGCACCTAAGCTAGGATTTGCCAAAGGAGACGGACCTTCTACTGAAACCGTTGCTGGGCTTGAAAAATATAGCAATTTTATCAATTTTACTAGAGGTCTAGTGGCTCGCGGTTATAAGGATGAGGATATTGCAAAGATTATGGGTGGCAACTGGCTGCGTGTATTTGAAGAAATTTGGGGATAGGGGATAAATAGATGACAACATACTTGAACACAACTACATTTAACTTCTACTGTTCTGGCATTTATTCAGGGAAAATACATTTTACGGAACAACAAATTATGCTCGCTAAGGTTGATCCACGCAGACGAACACAAATGCAATACAATGCGCTGGATGGCCAGTTCAAGACCGTTCTTCCATTTCAAAAAATCCACGAACACATGGGCGCTTACGCTAAAGCAGAATGGGTCAATGATGAGGTAGTTCTAAGTAATGGTGATCTTTATCAAAAGCATATTCAGTATCAGGCTGTATTGGATGGCCGTGAGCTTACTTCACAAGTATGGGCGCTACGAATAGAGACGGCACTGGATATTGTGACCTTGGATGGTGAGATTATTGCCTTTCTTACGCCGAATCGGTATGGCATCGAGCTGATTGTTAAAGCAGGATATGAGAAGCTGACGCCTTTGGTTGTTTATGATGATCCCCTTTTGTCCAAACCAGAGTATGGTGTAAATGATTTGGGTACGGATCTGATTCCGATGCGTGATGGCGTGAGACTGGCTACGGATGTGTTTCTTCCTGAGGGCATTCAGCCGGGAACCAAGCTGCCGACGATTCTTGTGAGAACCTGCTATGACCGTAACGGGAAAAAAGAGATTTTTATGAGATGGGCTAACAAAGGTTATGCAGTGGTGTCACAGGACGTTAGAGGTCGGGCGGATTCGGAGGGGGAATTGATCCCTTTTTATAATGAACGGGATGATGGCTACGATACGATCGATTGGATTATCGCGCAGGAATGGTCGGACGGAAATGTTGGCATGTGGGGCGCGTCCTATCTCGGCTTTGTGGTTGTCTCGGCGGCGACCAGCGGGCACCCTAATTTGAAGGCTGTTGTGGATGAAGTGAATGTCGGCTCACCGTTTGTAGATACAGCGCGTAAGGGTGGAACGCTTTGCTCTTGGCCACTCTTGTCTTGGACGCTTGCACAATCTGTGGGTACCCGGACGGATTTTGATATTTTTGGGGGCATTACGGTGAACCCAGAAGCGGCCGTCGATGCGAGACCGATTAAGGAGATTCCACAGCAAATGATCGGAAAAGAATCAGGACCATGGGATTTGTGGAGCCAGCATCCGGAGTATGATGATTTCTGGAGAAACTGTACCTTTACAGAGCGTGGGGATCAGGTGAAGGTCCCTATGTATGTAATCTCAGGCTGGTATGACGGTGACAGCCCTGGCGTATCGGAGACTTGGAGAATGCTGACTGAACATGATGTGCCAAATCGTAAAATCCGTCTGGGTGCATGGGAGCATGGGCCAAACCGAGCCAGAGATTATGAGGGTGTAAGCTTCGGCAATGATGCAGTCGTCTATGATTATGATGTTTCTGTATTGCGCTGGTTCGACCGCTTCCTCAAAGGCATTCCGAACGGAATAGATCAGGAGCCTAGAGCCTCTTATTATGTCGTTGGTGAGAATCAGTGGAGAACGTCGGAGGATTGGACACCAGTTGAAGCTACAACTACGCCGTTTTATCTTTCCAGTGCTGGTCGGGCTAATTCAGGACAAGGAGATGGGAAGCTGCTCACAGCGCCAGAGGAACACTCTCCAGAAGATACTTATGTCTATAACCCAAATGATCCTATGAATGATAGCGGTGAGCGGGAGCCTGAAAATTTGCGGAAATATGAGCTCCGAAATGATATTCTTGTGTACACTAGTGAGGTGTTGACGGAAGAATTGACTATTGCTGGCGAATTGTCTGCTGTCATCTACGCCGCCAGCACAGGTAAGGATACGGATTGGGTAGTTACACTTAGTGATGTGAATGAACATGGAGACTCTATCCGGTTATCTAACTATATTGTCAGAGCTAAATATCGTCATGGGTTTGATGCACCAGAGCTGCTCACGCCAGGGCAAGTGGAGGAATACGATATTTTCATGCCAAATATTGCTCACAGATTTGCGGTAGGACACCGAATTCGTTTTTCGATTACCTCTTCCAGTAAATTCGTTGCTTTCCCGAATACGAATACTGGTGGTAACCCGTATGAAGATTCAGAGGCGATTACAGTGCTGCAGACTGTTTACCATAATAGTGAATATCCAAGCCATGTGAAGCTGCCGGTTATTCCTAACGCTTGAACGATACTGCAAGGTCAACCTTGCAATTAGGATAAAATAGCGATTATTCACAGAAAAGCGCATAAATGATCCCTTCTCAGGTCACAATAGGGAAAAACCAGAATGAAGGGATTAACGTGTCGCGCATAAAAAAACAACTTTGGCAGCGATGGAGACGTTGGAAAAAGGCGCTTTGGGTAGGGGCAGCTTGTTTAGCTCTTACTGTACTGGCATGGCGCAGTATGCAGGTACCTGAGGAAATCAGTGGACTGCTGACGGATTCTAGTTGGACGGATAGCGCCGAAAGCGAGTTGGCCGCAGCTGTATTTAAAGTAGGCGTGGACAACAGTGAGGAGAAAGAGAAGGGCACCATAAAAAACGAACAACTGTTGCAGACGATCGCTCAAAGCGGACGCAGCAGAACCGTTCATTTAAAAATATCGTATGTATCTGGGGAAGAAGTTCAGACATTGCCAGGTGTAAAAACCCCGCTTCAGCTTAAAAAAATAATTCACGAACACCCTGCATGGAGCGGCTTCATCAGCAGTGATGGAGATTTGTGGCTGGAACAAAAAGTGAATGATCTATCGACCCTAACGAAAAAAGAAGCCTATATCGGGGTCGATGCATTTGGGAACTTGAAATTATTTAAAGGCCCTCCGGTACAGGAAAAGGTTCTGAAGACCTTTTTTCAAATGGATATGGGTTCCTTGAAATCCTCTCTGCCGGAAAGTATTTGGATAGAGCTTCATGAGGGCATTCGTGTACAAGATATTGAAGAGTACAACAGCGTATTGTCCACCTTCAGTGACTATGCGCGTGAGGCTGCCGAACATGTCATGCAGAATAAGCAATAGCATCCTTAAGCATATCAGCTGTCCTAAAGTCATTATTAATGGCTTTAGGGCAGCTTTTTTTTGCAAATATAAGAAAGTTTGAGGTTCTCATTGTAGGCCTAAAGTTGCCATTTCGCATTAGAGGGTAAACTTTTTTTCTCGTGGAAGGGGTATTTTTGCTATAATGGTTTGAAGGAATACATATGTTCGCTTCATAGCGGAGTAATGGATGAAAACGGTGGAATAAACTGCCTGTTATAGAGGAGAGATCGTGCTTGCGCATTTTGGGAATTGATCCAGGGCTGGCGATTGTCGGTTTTGGCTTTGTGGATAAGGAAGGTCATAAGTTGACCCCGGTCCAATATGGTTGTATCCAGACTGAGGCTCACACACCTGAGGAAGAACGTCTGCTGCATGTCTATGAAGGCATGGGTCAGCTCATTGATAAATATAAACCTGATGCTGTAGCGATAGAGAAGTTGTTCTTCGCACGTAATGTTACAACAGCATTGCCAGTAGCACAGGCCCGCGGAGTGACGATATTAGCTGCTGTACAGCGTGGCTTACCCGTCTCGGAATATACACCTATGATGGTGAAGCAGGCTGTAGTTGGTTATGGTAAGGCAGAGAAACGGCAGGTACAGGAAATGGTGAAGCTGCTACTGAAATTATCGGCGATCCCTAAACCGGATGATGTAGCGGATGCACTCGCGGTAGCGGTATGTCATGCCCATTCGAGCAGTCTTAATTCTAAATTAAATGAGGTATTGCGAAAATGATAGATTTCTTAAGAGGACCCGTCGTTCATTTAGAGTCGGAATATGTGGTGCTGGATGTGCAGGGCGTGGGATATCGGGTGTTCTGCCCGAACCCTTATGCATTTGCTAAAGTAGAAGGACCCGTAACGATCTATATTCATTATCAAACACGTGAGGATGCGACGCTTCTGTTCGGGTTCCCGACTCGGGAGGAGCAAAAATTGTTCCGCAAGTTGATTGAGGTATCTGGGATCGGTCCGAAGGTTGCGCTCGGAATACTGACAGGTGGAACTCCAGATCAGTTGATCTCGGCAATTTACCAAGAGAATATAACCTTCTTAACGAAACTGCCGGGCATTGGCAAGAAGACGGCGCAGCGGATGATCCTAGATTTGAAGGACAAGCTGGACGGACTCAGTATGGCTTCCATGCAAACGGGATTATTTGCAGTTCCAATGGAAGAAGCATCGGATGGGTTAGCTTGGCAAGAGGCTAGGGATGCCCTTAAGGGATTGGGTTATACCGAAAGTGAATTGGACCGTGTGTGGCTCGCTATGAAGAAAGAGGGCGCAGAGACAGGGACTGTAGATGTGTTGATGAAGAAAGCACTTGGGCTATTATATATTGCTAAGTAAAGCCGAACACATCCTGAAGAAAGGGAGCGATAGGAATGGATGACCGGATTATATCCGCTAATTTGATGATGGACGAGCAAGCGGTAGAATTAAGCTTACGCCCTCGTTATCTGGGAGAATATATCGGACAGAATCAGGTAAAAGAAAACCTGAAAATATATATCGAAGCAGCCAAAATGAGAAGTGAAGCGCTGGATCATGTGCTGCTCTACGGGCCTCCAGGTCTCGGTAAAACAACACTCGCGAACATTATCGCCAATGAGCTGGGTGTGAATTTAAGAACAACGTCCGGTCCTGCGATAGAGCGGCCGGGAGATTTAGCCGCCCTGCTGACGAACCTGCAGGAAGGCGATGTGCTGTTCATCGATGAAATTCACCGCTTACACCGGACGGTGGAGGAGGTTATGTATCCGGCGATGGAGGACTTTGCGCTGGACATCATGATCGGCAAAGGGCCAAGTGCCCGTTCGGTACGATTGGATTTGCCGCCTTTCACACTTATAGGTGCTACCACCCGTGCTGGCCTACTGTCAGCGCCACTACGTGATCGTTTCGGAGTGGTCAGCCGCTTGGAGTTCTATACCATAGATGAGCTAAGCTTCATTGTTGCTCGAAATGCAGATCTTTTAGGAATTGAGATTGTCGGAGATGCGGCGGAAGAGATAGCGCTTCGTTCCCGTGGAACGCCGCGGATTGCGAACCGACTATTGAAACGAGTCCGTGATTTTGCTCAAGTGCGCGGCGATGGGATTATAACCCCTGAGATTTCTGGGGAAGCCCTGAAGATGCTACAAGTGGATCCACGTGGGCTGGATAGCATCGACCACAAGATGTTAAGAGCGATGATTTCAAGCTTTCGTGGCGGTCCTGTAGGGCTGGATACGATTGCTGCTACAATTGGTGAGGAAAGTCAGACGATTGAGGATGTTTATGAGCCCTACCTGCTACAGATAGGATTCTTGCAGCGGAGCCCTCGCGGAAGAATTGTAACCCCGGCCGCTTATCATCACTTAGGCCTTCCGCTCCCTCCGGAGCAGCACTGAGTCAGTAACTACATTTAAAAGGAGGATGCTGGATGAAGCATACGAAGATGAAATGGAGAGGAATAGCTCCACTAAGCAAAGGATTGCTAGCAGCTGCGATTGCTGTGGGAAGTCTCTTGATCCCTGCGGGTGCCAGTCATGCCGATTCTAATAGTACGATACGAGTTGCCCTTTATGCCGATATTGGTAGTAAATATAAATCTACCGTGCCAGTAGTAACTATGTTATCGACACAAAGCTTCACTTTGATGTCAAACCAACCAGGGAGCACTCCTTTGTTATCGGTGCCTGCCCAGAGCAGAATTCGTGTTAGTGTGGATGGTTATAGAGTAAAGGTAATGGAGACTTCAAGCTGGAAAACAGCTGCCGATGCAGCTAAAAAGCTTCAGTCCACCTCTGATAAGCCTCAAATTTATATGATTTCTAGAAATGGAACCAATGTGTATCAGTTGTATACAGGTGTCTATGCCAGTGAAGCTGCTGCCAAGGATGGACTTGCCCGTGTAGTAAAGGCAGGACTCGGCATTCCTGCTGATCAAACCCCTGCGGTGAAAGGGGATAAGCATTTATCGGCGGGTCGCTATTCTTCGGAACAAGAAGCTGATACTGCTCTGAGTAGTATTACAGCTGCTGGTTTTGATGCCTGGAAGGTGTTTCTCTCAGGAAGTGATGGCAGTGCTCAGTTTGAGGTATGGGTAGGCGAAGCTGCGAACGACAAAGATTTGGGTGCTGTTCAGACCGCAGTGTCTGCAGCATTGCCACAGCCTGCTATGTCTGCTGCAACTTCACCTGGGTTAATCATGCGTCTGGATGCTGGGCTGGACCTTAGCAGCGAGACACAGGCTAATCATTATATGGTTTCCGGAAATGATGCTAAATTTTTGGCCGTTGGCAGTGAGGCTGGAATTCAGCTCGAAGAAAGATCCAAGCGTACCTACCGTGGAAATATGGAACTAAGTAATTTGAGAGGTTCCCTAGCGGTTATCAATGAAGTGCCACTGGAACAATATTTGTATGCAGTGGTTGGAGGAGAGGTTTCCTCCAGTTGGCCGGATGAAGCTCTAAAGGCTCAGGCTGTCGCCGCCCGAAGCTATGCAATGGCGCAAGGCAACCGTTTCGAAGTAGCGAATGTAGTAGATTCTACATTGAGTCAGGTATATAACGGAATCGGATCAGAGGCTCCAGTTATTATTAAGGCAGTGGATGCTACTGCCGGTGAAGTATTGATGAGTGGTGGTAAAGTTATAGAGGCTGTGTTCTCCTCGAACAGTGGCGGAATAACCTCTGATCCATCAGAGGTATGGGGCAATGGTGGAGATGCATTTGCCAGCGTTCCCAGCAAAGAGGATGTCGCAGCTACCGCGACCGCTAAGAAGTGGTATTATTTACTGCTCGCTAATGGCACCTCTGGATACGCACGTGAGGATAACATTAAATTGATAGGAAATAAAACTGCAGCGGGACTGGATATAGCGACAGCTACCACTAAAGATGTTAATGTACGTCCCCTTCCTGCTGTTGAGAGTAGTGTAAGTGCGGTAGGTAAGCTGAATCCAGGCGAGAATGCTGTTGTTCTAGACAAAGTCTATGAGTCCGGTAGTTATAGCTGGATCAAAGGGCCATACACCTCTGCCGACCTTCTAAAAAGCTTGCAGGGTAAAACAACTAGCACGCTCCCTTCTAGCATCCTTAATTTGCAGGTCACTCAGCGCGGCCCTTCTGGAAGAGCGATTCAGGTGAAAGCAAATGGCCAGGCACTGGATGTGAAATATCCTGATATGTTCCGTTCTGCGTTCAATGGATTGCCAAGTACATTGTTTGATATTGTACCAGCCGGAAGTTATACTGTATTAGGCGCTGACGGTGCTACCAGCACGGTTGGAAGTTCACAGAACGCAGGTGTACTCTCTGCATCAGGTAAGGTTAATGTGAACGGTAGTGGCACTGTAGTGATGGGTGGGGATTCCTCAGCCAGAGCGATTACTAACAGTTCGGGCTTTCTGTTCATTGGCCAAGGATACGGTCATGGTCTAGGCATGTCGCAATGGGGCGTGAAAGGCATGGCTGACAGCGGGTATGATTACAAGCAGATATTGCAACACTATTATCAGAACGTTACTATAGTTAAGGAATGAAGACAGACCATGAATGTAGACGCATATGATTTTCATTTACCGGAAGAATTAATTGCCCAGACACCACTCTCTGACCGTAGCTCTTCTAGACTGCTCTTAGTAAATAAGGAGGATGGGGAGCTGGCTCACCGGCATTTTACCGATATTATTAATTATTTTCAACCGGGAGATACGCTTGTTCTGAACGATACGAGAGTCATTCCTGCCAGATTGTTTGGGGCTAAAGAAGATACGGGGGCTAAAGCTGAAGTGCTTCTCCTTAAGAATCTGGGAGACGATAGATGGGAAGCTCTTGTAAAGCCAGGTAAAAAGCTCAAGACAGGAGCGGTTATCATCTTTAGTGATGAGCTTCGTGCTGTTATTGAGGACGAGGCTGATATGGGTGGACGAACGCTTCGGTTCATTTATCAGGGTATTTTTCAGGAGATTCTGGACAGGCTGGGAACAATGCCACTGCCTCCTTATATTAAGGAAACACTCGATGATCGGGAACGATATCAGACCGTTTATGCTAAGCATGAGGGATCAGCTGCTGCTCCTACAGCAGGGCTTCATTTTACCAAAGAACTGTTGGATCAGATTGAAGCCAAGGGTGTAAATATTGCTTATATTACACTTCATGTAGGTCTCGGAACGTTCCGTCCGATGTCTGTTGAGAAGGTTGAAGAGCATGTTATGCATTCAGAGTATTTTGTAATGTCTCAAGAAACAGCAGACACTATAAATGCTACCAAGGAACAAGGTGGTCGCATTATAGCGGTAGGGACAACTTCTTGTCGGACACTTGAAACAGTCGGAAGACAATGCCAAGGCGGTCCACTAGTGGAATGTAGTGGCTGGACGGATATTTTCATCTATCCGGGCTATAAGTTTAGTGTAGTTAATGCGTTAATTACTAATTTTCATTTGCCGAAGTCGACTTTGGTGATGTTGGTTAGTGCTTTGGCAGGTCGGGAACATATTCTAGCTGCTTATGAAGAAGCGATAGAGCAGAAGTACCGGTTTTTTAGCTTTGGAGATGCAATGTTTATTTACTAAGGTAAGAGGATGGGTTAACTTATGGCAGCAATTACTTATGAGCACATCAAAACGTGCAAACAATCCGGAGCAAGACTTGGAAGAGTCCATACTCCACATGGTGTGATTGAGACACCTGCATTTATGCCAGTCGGCACACAAGCTACAGTCAAGACAATGAGTCCTGAAGAACTGAAAGAGATGGATGCTCATATTATTTTGAGCAATACGTACCATTTGTTCCTGAGACCGGGCCATGATATTGTTCGTGAAGCAGGCGGACTGCACAAGTTCATGAACTGGGACCGTCCCATTCTAACGGATAGCGGCGGGTTTCAAGTGTTCTCGCTTAGTGACATGCGCAAGATTACCGAAGAAGGCGTTCATTTCCGTTCCCATCTAAATGGGGATAAGAAGTTCTTGTCTCCTGAAGTAGCTATGGAAGTTCAGAACGCACTTGGCTCTGATATCATGATGGCATTCGATGAATGTCCTCCATTCCCAGCGGAATATGACTACGTGAAAAAATCATTGGAGCGTACAACACGCTGGGCAGAACGTTGCCTGAAAAGTCATGCTCGCCCGAATGATCAAGGGCTGTTCGCTATCGTTCAAGGAGGTATGTATGAGGATCTTCGCCGTCAGAGCGCGGCAGATTTGACTTCCATGGATTTCCCGGGGTATGCTATTGGAGGGCTCAGCGTCGGAGAGTCCAAGCAGCTAATGTATGAAGTGCTGGATTATACAGTTCCCCTGCTGCCACAAGGCAAACCTCGCTATTTGATGGGCGTTGGTTCACCGGATGCGCTGTTGGAAGGTTCAATCCGGGGAGTGGACATGTTCGACTGTGTTCTGCCTACCCGTATTGCTCGTAATGGAACAACGATGACCAGTCAGGGAAGACTCGTTGTACGCAACGCAAAGTATGCCCGCGATTTTGGGCCGCTTGATCCGGAGTGCAACTGCTATACATGCCGGAATTATTCCCGCGCTTATTTGCGCCATCTAATCAAAGCCGATGAAACCTTCGGACTTAGATTGACGACATACCATAACTTGCACTTCCTGTTGGATTTGATGCGTAAAGTGCGCGAAGCCATCAAGGAAGATCGGCTGCTTGATTTTCGCGATGAGTTTTTTGCTAAATACGGATTATATGATAATCTTAAAGGCTTCTAAAGCTTCGTTGAGGTCCATGTTTTAATGTGCTTTGAAAGGGGGGAGAAATATGTTTCAATATGCAGCAGCAACAGGCGGAGGTAGTATACTGGGTCTTGTAGGTCCATTCGTACTTATGTTTGTAGTATTCTACTTCTTGCTGATTCGTCCGCAACAGAAGAAGACCAAAACACGTAATGCAATGTTGAAGTCTCTGAAAAAGGGCGATAAAATCGTTACTATTGGTGGTCTTCACGGTACGATCATGGAGATTTCCGATGATATCGTGGTTCTACGGGTCAATGATGTAACTAAACTGACCTTTGATCGCGGTTCCATTAGTCACTCCGTTGCCACGGACGTGGAGGAGAAAGTATAGTTTCGTTATTTAAAAGTACATAAAAAGCGGTGTCTTCTCATTAAGAGAATGACACCGCTTTTTTGACGTTCATCTTTCATCGTGATCTATGGGTTTAACGCATATCCGTTATTCGGCTGCGAACGGTGAGCGATTCTTCACGTCCCCGTAAGGTTAATTTGGCAAGCTGTACACCAACTGTTGAAGCTAGGACTGCTAGCAGAGTGCCGCCTATCATATCTGTAAGCCAATGAATGCCCAGATAGAATATACCAAAGACGATTACGACTGCGGAAATACTCGTAATGACCATCCACCGGCGGTTTCCTGAACGGAATGCCAGTAATGCCATCGTAACGGAAATGGACGTATGTAGACTCGGGAAGCAGTTGTTGAGACCGGATAGAGGGCGGTACTCTTGCTCAAACTTCGGAAATACATCCAGCATAGTAAATCTAACGCCTGCAGGTACATAGGACCATACCTCATTTACAGGGAAGTAAAGGTAGAATGGAATTGCTACAGCATAGTTAATGATAATAGCATAGCAGGTAGCGTACAGCATCACACGGTTCTTATCTAACAGATAGACACCTAGAGAAGCTGCTAGTACAGATTGAAGCATGAAAATGTAGAAGAAAACTATGATAGGCGTTAGCCATGGACTATAGAATATATCCTGAACAGCTTGGACAAAATGCCCCTCTAGCCCAAATACAAATGATGTATAGTCTGAGGTAAGATGCATTTTTTCTTCAATTTGTAGTTCGTATTTATTCAAGACCAGTACACCAAACATGCCTACCATCAATAGCAAAAACTTGTAGGATCGCAGCATCTCTTTTCCGATTTCAACTAATGCCATGATTGGATTTCGACGAGCGCCAATCCATACTAATATCACTACTAATGCAACTGTGTACAAAACAATATGATTCATTGATTGGTAAAACAAAGCATTCGAAGCCTCCTTGATTCTCTTTATGAAGTCAGATGATCACAGTTTAACATATTTCCAAGGAATGTTTCGAATTTTATGGAATAATAATTTTAGCTTTTCTGTAAATTAACCCCAAACATTCCGCCAAGTGCACCAATTGCTGCCGCAGCTAGAACCCAAAGAAGGTCAACACCAGAGGGTGAGCTATCCAGTGCCAGAAATCCAATTAACAGAACGATAATCCCGTAAAAGATTCCTGTAAGACTTCCTTGATACCAGCCTTTTTTCGTGGCTCTGCGACCGGCGGTTAGTCCTCCGAATGCTGCGGCTATGCCGTGCACTATATAAGTGTACATTGAGAGATCCTGCTCCTTCAGACCGCTGCCCCATAATAAAAGAGAGAGGACAAACGCGCCAAGCAGCATCCAAAGGAATGATCGACATAGGCCAGACAATACAGGATTGGCTATTCTCCATGAGAACAGGCGCCGGATTAAATACATGGTACAACCTCCTAAAGTTTTTTTTAGAAAAATAATCTACATAAGTTATTATTCATTGTATGGGGAGGCTTGCCCCAATAGTACAAGAATGGGCATTGTAGCCTTTTTACCATTAATTAATATGTGAACTTCCGAATGTTCCCTGTGCTGAGCGGTCAGAATAGGGTTACATTAATCCGCCCGAGAAAACAAGTCTGCGGGTGAGAGTGGAGGGGAGCGAAGCTATATGTCCCAGCATATCACTACCCATATTTTCTTGACCGTGCTGATGTATTTCTTCATATTCCTGTGCATGCGTATCATGGGGAAGAGGGAAATCGGTAAGCTGTCTGTATTTGATCTAACGATCTCAATTATGATTGCTGAGATTGCTGTTTTTGTGATCGAGGATATTAATCGCCCGATTTACGAAGGTCTGGTTCCGATGGCCACACTGGTTATCATTCAAGTTGTGGTTGCTCAGCTCAGTCTTAAGAGTAGAAAGATTCGGCTGTTAATGGACGGTAAACCGAGCATACTTATTTCTGGAGGCAAGCTGCACCGGGGAGAGATGCGTAAACAAAGGTACAATATTGATGATCTGTTGCAGCAATTGCGTGGTCAGAACATCGCTAGTCCTGCTGATGTGGAATTTGCGATTCTGGAGCCCAGTGGTCAGCTTACCGTTATCGAGAAAGACAAAGGACTTTCATCTTCCAATCAAACAGGCAATAGCAGTTCAGTTGCTGAGAACAATAAGACCGATGAGGATGCTGATGTAAGCAGTCAGAAAGTTAAACTGCCAAAGAACAAAATCAGATATGAAGGGCTTCCTATTCCATTGATTATGGATGGAAAGGTCCAGGATCATAATTTAGAGATGATAGGAAAAACAAGGTTCTGGTTAAGAACACAGATCCGCCAAAAGGGTGTATCAGATTTTCGGGATGTATTTCTTTGCTCCATAGACCATAAAGGCCGAGTTTATGTTGACCGTTTGGATAATCGCTAACCATTCTAAAGCCAACGCTTAATGAAAGGCAGTCGATCCAAATCACGAAGGGAAATAAGGCCAGCTAATAGACTGAGACCGAAATACAGGGCCATTCCTACCGCAGAGGCAAATAAAAATTGAATCCATTGTGCTTCTGCAATGGGAATGGAGATGTATACATAACGCACGCCTGCTCCCATAATGATCATTGCACATAAAGTCTTAATGGTATCGGTTATTCGTAAGGATAATGAAATTAGACTGACTACGCTGTACCCGTGCAGCAGAGTAACAAGAACGCTGTTCACAATAATGGCGATGATTGCGCCGTAGATTCCGTATTCTGGCTGTGAAGCTAATATAACAATCAGAATGATTTTGACTACTGCCCCAATAAGAGTATTGATGAGTGCCCTTCCCGGTCTGTCCATAGCTTGAAGTGCAGCTTGTAAGGGTGCTTGAACATAGATGAACAAAGCGAAAGGGGCCATTAGTTTTAGCATAGGAGCGGTGTCCGGATTTCCGTATAACAAGTTGCATAGTGGGACTGCCAGTACATACATAAGAACAGCAAAGGGAGCCCCTGTTACAAGAGCGAGTCGAAGAGCTTGGTGCATTCGTTTGTGAATGGTAGGCAAGTCCTTTCTCGCGGCAGCCTCGGATAAGGAGGGAACCAAAGACACTGCGAGAGAGGAAGTTAACGCACCGGGAAGTAGCAGTAAGGGGATAACCATTCCTTGTAAAGACCCATATTGAGCAGTCGCGGCGGCTGTTGCGATTCCGGCTAGTGCAAGACTACGTACGGTAATTATAGATTCCAGTAGATAGGAAAAAGAACCGACAAGCCGGCTTGCCGTAACAGGAATTGATACACCTAGTAAACGCCGTAGTATGGGGGAAGTTAATTGTACGGCATCTGGATCAGGAGGTATAACTTCCTTCTCAATCGTTTGCTGTTCTAGGATGGGGGTTGTTTTTTTATCCTTTTTCGTGATGACATAATATTGCCACAGAATGGCTAACATTCCGCCAATCTCTCCCACCGTTACGCCTAGCATCGCCCCTGCAGCTGCAAAAGCGATACCTTTAGGTAACAGCAGCCAAGAGAACCACAGCATAAAAAATATTCGCACGATAGACTCAAAAACGGAAGAAAGTGCGGAAGGAATCATGTTCTGCCTACCTTGAAAATACCCGCGGTATATTGCAGATACAGCAACAATTCCAATCATTGGGATCATGGCAATAAAAGTATAATAAACTCTGTGGTCTGTTAAGATCACATTGGAGACCCATGAAGCACTGACCAGCGCAACAATGGTAAAGAAGATTCCTAGTCCGACACTAAGAGTAAGGCCAGTCCGTAAAATTTGCCGCGATTTCTCAGGGCGGTTCTCTCCCTCTGCTTCCGCTACCATCTTTGCAATTGCTAGGGGAAGTCCGCCTGTGATAACAGTAGCCAGTACGATAAAGAAAGGGTACGCGAGCTGATATAGACCCACACCTTCTGCTCCAATGATGCGTGGCAAAGCAATTCGGGGTATAAATCCAAGCATTCGATTAATGATGCCGGCGGCAAGCAAGATTAAAGTTCCTTGTATAAAGCTCTGTTTCCTCAAAGGTCACGCCTTCTTCCCCAAATGAAATGAAACGCTGGCCAACTTGTCTATTCTTATGGATATGCTATACCCCTATCCCGGCATGCCTTGTTTTAGTAGTTGTAACTTTTTATGACGGAAGGAGGAAAGCAGAGAACTTGGGTCGAATACCTATGGTAAGCATACGAACACGAGCGATCTTTGGAGGTGTCATCACGTGGAATCGGAACAGTGGAATCATGATCAACATAGTGAAGAAATCGAAGCCATGTGCCGCAGCAAAGCTGAAGAATTCCGGCTCCTCGGCTATGAGTATGTAACCAGCAAGGATATTTGGGATTGTATCAGTCGTAATTATGATAAGGACGGAATGCCTCCCTTACATAAGCTGGTAAATGATATTTATTCCTTAAAAGCCAATAGTTACATGACTTATTTGACTCTTGCAGCTTATCGGGGGTTGAACTGAACAATACACATCTCGCTTCTTTTCTTTGCGAAAAGCCTTATAAAGCAGTAAAGTAAGAGAATAATAATAACTTCACATCTCCTATATAAACGGATGTCTTGCTGATATGTGCAGGGGCGGCCGTTTCTTTGTGTGAGTATAGCTATGACTATGCTGTGAATTGACGGTCATTTCACGTGTAGCTATAATAGGAATATTGAGTGAATGAAAGGGGAACTAGCTAGAGCATGAAGAGACTAATGGGCTTTATTATTACCGTGCTCGTTTTGACAGGCGTCATGGCATTTACTACTCCTGGACTGCTGGACAAGGTTAGACTTGGTCTTGACCTGAAAGGCGGATTTGAGATTTTGTACCATGCAGAGCCTATGGAAGCGGGAGCAGCGTTGTCCCGAGCTTCACTGTTGAAAACAGCAGAAAGTTTGGAAAAACGGGCCAATGCGCTCGGAACCAGTGAACCAGAGGTTACAACTGAAGGTACTGACCGTATTCGTCTGAAAATTGCAGGCGTTACTGATGAAGCCGAGGTTCGTAAGAAGATGAAGGAGCCTGCAGTTCTGACTTTCCGTAGTGCTGCTGAAGGTGACGCTGAAGGTACTTACAGCAAGATCGAACTGGTAGGTAGTGATTTTGTTGAAGGTGCGGCAGAGGTTGGACGGGATAATCTGAATCAGCCAATCATCAGTATCAAAATAAAGGACAAGGATAAATTCGCAGAGATTACAAAACGCCTCTTAGGAAAGAATCTCGCAATTTATTTGGATGAGAACAAACTATCTGACCCTACGGTACAAGCAGTACTTACCGATGGTAGTGCGTCTATTTCCGGTCAGTATACAATTAAAGAAGCACGTGAACTGGCTGACACTATTAATCTTGGTGCGTTGCCACTGAAACTTACTGAGAAATACTCCCAAAGTGTGGGTGCAACACTTGGTAAACAATCGCTTGATCAAACGATCAAAGCCGGTCTTTTGGGTTCTTTGATTATTCTTATCTTCATGATCGGTATGTATCGCTTGCCAGGTCTCTTGGCTAGTTTTGCGCTGATCTTGCATACATGGCTGCTAATTGTAGTCTTTGTCTTAGCAGACTTCACATTGACGTTGCCTGGTATAGCCGCATTTATTCTGGGTATAGGGATGGCCGTCGATGCCAATATCATTACAAATGAACGGATAAGAGAAGAAATGCGCAGTGGTAAAAGTGTACTTTCCTCTGTTAAAGCAGGTAATAAATCCTCTTTCCGGACAGTAATGGACTCCAATGTCACAACTGTTATTGTGGCAGGTGTCATGTTCGCCTTCGGTACAGGTGCAGTCAAAGGTTTCGCATTGGTACTGATCGTGGAAATCGTTCTGAGTATCGCTACGAATCTTTATTTCTCCCACTGGTTGCTTAGCCAGCTTGTTAAAGCCGGTAAGCTGAACAAACCGAAGAGTTTCGGTGTTAAGGAGAGTGATATTCGTGCGCTTTAAGAAAGAGCTTGATTTCGTACATTTGAGTAAATTTTTCTATGTTTTTTCTATCGCCCTTACAGTGGCAGGTTTGATTTTCCTAGCAACCTTTGGATTGAATTACAGCGTTGATTTCAAAGCGGGATCTAATGTTGATATCTCTCTGTCTAAGAATTTGACATTGGAAGAGGTTAATTCAGCAGTTGAAAAAACTGGGATTTCAAGTGAGCCAAGCATTACGATAGGAAGTGAACGGGTTAACGTTCGTTATGATCAAGTGCTCGATGAGCAACAAGATGAAGCTCTTAAAGCAGAGATCTTGAAGCTGGACGAAAAAGCATCGTTTGAGATTAACACCGTGGATACTGAAATGTCTAAAGAACTTGCACGCAATGCGATCTATGCGGTTCTCATTTCTTGTCTAGGGATTATCATTTATGTAAGTATTCGTTTTGAATGGCGGTTTGCATTGGCAGCTATTGTTTCATTGATCCATGATGCCTTTATGGTCGTTGCAATCTTCTCCATCTTCCGCTTGGAAGTGGATTTGACGTTTATTATTGCGGTGCTTACGATTATCGGTTATTCCATCAATGATACGATCGTTATCTTTGACCGTATCCGTGAGAATTTGCGTTTTGGTAAACAAAAAACCTATGAGGATTTAAAAGAGCTTGTGAATAAGAGTGTGGCTCAAACGCTTATGCGTTCTCTTTACACAGCATTTACCGTATTTATTGCGGCGTTCTTCCTGTTGATTCTTGGAGGCGAGTCCATCAAGATGTTCTCGCTTGCGATGGTTATCGGATTGCTATTCGGAGCGTACTCCTCTATCTTTATTGCAAGTCCGGTCTGGCTACTGCTTAAAAAGCGTGAGAAGATAAAGGTAAAGAGCCCGGCTAAAGGGTAATGTCTCAAGAGAAATAACATGGCTACACTTGAATGAAAAAAACATCAACTTTATAATTTAAGAAAGCCGCGTCAAATGCGACGCGGCTTTCGAAATCTTTGGGGTAGTATGTCATGTGTATTGTATCATCATGAGATTACTTGCTAGTGGTAAGGGGGGCCTCGTATGAATAAAGAACGATCACCGCAAAGCAAGACGGTTGCTTGGACAGGGATCATCAGCGATGTTACTTTGGCAGTAGCTAAGGGGAGTTTTGGCTATATTTCAGGTAGCAAGGCTTTAATGGGCGATGCATTATATTCTGGAGCAGATGCTGCAGCTAAATTGGCGGATATTCTCCCATGGCGCTCTGAACAAAGCAGAAAGAGCAAGCAGCGGATAGAAGAGCGACGAGGGAATAAGGAGCCGCTTTTAGCTATACTTTTTTCGGTATTAATTCTTATGGGGGGGCTGCAAATCGCCTTCTCTGCAATCCGTGACTTAACCGAGGGACAGTCATCCACTCGCGGAGAACTTGCACTTGTAACTGTCTTACTATCTATTGTACTTAAAGAAGCTGTATTTCAATATCAATATCGGTACTTTAAAAAAATAGGTGATGGCAGCCATGCTGCTTATGCCAATAGTCATCGTTTCAGTTTGTATACTTCTATCACAGTATTAGTTGGGATATCGTTATCAATGGGGGGTACCTATTGGCATCCTCTACTCTATATGGACCCTATTGCTGCACTTTTAACAGGATGCTTAATTCTACGTAAAGGTTATTTGCTCATTGTTAATACTGTTAGTGTTAAGAATGCGCAGGAGCTACCTTCTGAGGAGGCAGCTAATTTTATTGAAACCGTACAACGTGTTCATGGTGTTATTCGTGTAGAACATTTGAAGGCACTTGAGCAAGGGAATTATGTGAATCTGCAAGTGAAGATCAGTGTAAATCCGCGTATTACGGTGATGGAAGCACAGGATATTTCAGAATGTGCAAGAAAGTTGCTGCAGCACAGGTTTGTTCATGTTGGTGAGGTACATATGGACGTAGTTCCTTATGATCCTGGTTATCCATACAAAAGTAATTATGAATTGGTGGATAATGATATTCCGACGCTGCTTCAGTAGTTCGCAAGGTGAGAGAAAGGTGAGCGCTATTGCTTTATTCAAAAACAAGATGGCAATCTCCGGCAGCCGATCCCGACGTCGTAAGGGATATGGCCCGGAGCCTTTCTATTTCTCCGCTCTTATCCTCACTATTAGTGACTAGAGGAATTGATACGCCACATGAGGCTCTATCGTTCATGGATGGCGGTGTGGAAGCTCCGCATGATCCGTTCCTTCTAAAAGGAATGGCCGAAGCGGTTCCCAGAATTAGAAAGGCTTTAAAAGAAGAAGAACATATTCTGATTTACGGCGATTACGACGCTGATGGTGTGTCCAGTACAGCATTAATGATTCATTTGCTGCGTTACTTAGGCGCTTCCTTTGATATTTATATCCCGCACCGTTCTAATGAAGGCTATGGGCTGCATAATCATGCTTTGGATTGGGCTTTACAGCAGAGTGTATCCTTGATCATTACTGTAGATACTGGCATTAGCGCCTATCATCAGATTGCTTACGCTAATGAACTCGGGATTGATGTGATTGTTACGGATCACCATGAGCCACCAGAGCTTCTCCCAGAGGCTTATACGTTGATTAATCCGAAGCTGCCCGACTGCCCCTACCCGTTCAAAGGATTGGCAGGTGTAGGTGTAGCTTATAAGCTCGCCCAGGCTATGCTAGGGGAGGAAACTCCCGAAGAATGGGCAGAGATAGCTGCTATCGGTACTGTAGCAGATTTAATGCCGCTGCTGGGTGAGAATCGTGAGATTGTTCGAAACGGTTTGGTGAGTATGCGAAATTCTCGATTCCCAGGTATTCGTGCCTTACTCGGTGTTAGCGGCGTGACCATGAGTACTGTGAGTGCGGTTAATATCGCTTTTGGAATGGCGCCTCGTATCAATGCGAGTGGTCGTCTGGATCATGCTGGACGGGCAGTGGCGTTGCTTACAACCGAGCATACTGATGAGGCAGAGCAACTGGCTGGGGAGCTTGATCTGCTTAATAAAGAACGCCAATTGGTCGTAGAAAGAATTGTAGTGGAGGCCACTGCAAAACTGGAGCAGATGACTCAGGGTGGAGAAATACCAGACATCATAGTCCTTGCTGAACAAGGCTGGAATGTGGGTGTGGTAGGTATAGTGGCTTCCAAACTGCTGGAGCGTTACTATCGACCTGTGATTATTCTGGATATTCATCCGGAGACCGGCATGTGCAAAGGTTCTGCCCGCTCTATTCCTGGACTTGATATATATGCGGCGTTATCCTCTTGTTCTAACTTAATGGATCATTTCGGTGGTCATCCAGCAGCCGCGGGAATGAGTCTGCATCGGGACGGCTTAGAAGCCTTCGCTGCGGCATTAAATGAATACGCTGCTACTGTGTTAACACCGGAGCATTTCGTTCCTGTTACTTCTGCTGATGCAGAAGTGTCGATTTCCGATTTGTCCCTACAGACCGCGCTTGAATTGGAAAGGCTTGCACCTTTCGGGATGTCGAATCCATTGCCAAAGTTCATCATTCGCGGGGCTACAGTGAAAGAGACACGCACCATGGGGCAAGAAGGAAAACACTTGAAGATCGTCTTGCAACAGGGTAAGAGTACGATCGAAGCCTTGGCTTTTGGTAAAGGGGATTTGGCTAAGCTGCTCCCTGTGGGCACCCCGATCAATGTGCTGGCTGAACTGTCGATCAACGAATGGAATGGCTCAAGGAAACCACAGCTGATGCTACAGGATTTATCAGTTCAGGATGCTCAATTATTTGATCTTCGTGGTGCTGCTGACGCTGTGCGGCAGGCTGCGCATATTAGAGAGCTGCTACTTCCCTATAGTGGTGCTGGCCCATATCGTGCTGCAGCAGTATTCCAGAGTGGACGTATGTCTTCACAGACTGAATTGATAGGAATGTCCTTCTGGGTATATGATAAAGAAGCTGGCATTAGCGCCGCTATTAAGGATGATTCGATTCAGGAGTCAGGGCATGTCTCACTGTTATGTCTACTGGATATGCCGGAGACTCCTGAACAACTAGACGCGTTACTAAAGGCTTTTCCTAATGCTGATAATATTGCGTTATTGCATTCTATAAAGGATGGCCGAGAACGACTTATCATTCCGACACGGGATCATTTTAAAATACTCTATAAATTGCTGGCTTCGATCACTGCTGTTGCAACGCCAGAACATGAAGTGCTGCTGCGGCTAAGTCGACAATCCTCATTAAGTATTCGAATGCTTAGTAATATGCTAGATGTGTTCGAGGAGCTGGATTTTATCGAAAGAAGTCAAGGAAGTGTGACCTTTATTACGCAGCCTACAGCTAAAAGCCTTACAGCATCAAGACATTTTGTTAGACTGGGGCAGATGGCGGAAATGGAGCAGTACTTCATGGAAGGTAGCTTGTCTGAACTGCAGGATTGGATGTTATCACGCCGTTTAGGCGTATCATAAAGACTAAACAAAACAAAGCAGACGCTTACGAAGCAAGTTTTGCCGAAACGGACTCAAAGTAGCATATGCTAACAAAACAAAGCAGACGCTTACGAAGTAAGTTTTGTCGAACCGGACTCAAAGTAGCATATGCTAACAAAACAAAGCAGACGCTTACGAAGTAAGTTTTGTCGAACCGAACACAAAGTAGCATATGCTAACAAAACTTTTAGGAGATGAAAAATTTGGATTTTAAAGATAGTATTCGCGTGATTCCTGACTTCCCAAAAGAAGGTATTAGTTTTAAAGATATCACCACCTTGTTAAAAGATGGTGATGCATATCGCCAGGCAATTGATGCCTTGAAAGCTCTTGTATCCCACTTAGAAATCGATGTGATCGCTGGACCGGAAGCACGTGGTTTTGTAGTTGGTGCACCTCTTGCTTATGCATTGGGCGTAGGTTTTGTGCCGATTCGTAAGAGTGGTAAACTGCCGTATGAGACTATCGAGGTTGGATATGATCTTGAATATGGTAAAGACACACTTGCTGTTCACACGGATGCCATTAAGCCTGGACAAAATGTATTGATTGCTGATGATTTGTTAGCAACAGGAGGTACTATAGCTACTTCGGTTAACCTTGTGGAGCAGCTTGGTGGTAAAGTGGTAGGCGCAGCGTTTTTGATTGAATTAGTTGAGCTTGCTGGACGTAATAAGCTTTCTGGAATTGAAGTTATTACATTAGTTGATTACGAAGATTAATGCGATAAACTTGTCTTTTCCCGGGAAATAAATCGGGATTTATGTATCGAATAATGTGGAAAAGTGCAAACAACAGCAATTCTCTGTTACTACTAGCGGAGGGTTGCTGTTTTTCGATTTTTTGGTCAAAAGAGATACGAAAAAAGACTGCCCAATCCATAAAATGGATCTGGAGCAGTCTTTTTGAATTATTAATTCATAAATAAATTAGTGAGCAGCTTTATCGCTTTCTCCACCTTCATTAGACAGTCCAAGAACTTCAATGAGTTTGAAGAATAGGGCTAGAACGATACCAACAATCGTAGCTAGAGCCATACCACTGAGTTTTACGCTACCCATAGTAAGGGTTGTACCACTAATTCCGACAACAAGCACCAACGTAGCCATAATCATGTTAGTGGCTTTGGAAAAATCAACTTTTTGCTCTACGAAGATTCGTAGACCGGATGCGGCAATTACACCGAACAAAAGTAGTGATACACCACCCATTACAGGTGTTGGGATGTTAGCGATAACGGAGGAGAAAGTTCCGGAGAACGATAGCAGAATCGCAATCACTGCTGCGCCACCGATCACATATACAGAATAAACTTTAGTTAATGCCATAACCCCGATATTCTCACCGTAGGTTGTATTTGGAGTAGAACCGATAAAACCGGAGATAATTGTAGATATCCCGTTACCCATCAGGGAGCGGTCAAGTCCAGGGTCTTTAGCCAGATCTCTGCCAACAATATTGCTGGTTACAAGTAAGTGTCCAATATGTTCAACGATTACTACTAGCGATACTGGGATGATAGTCAGGATTACATTCCAATCGAAGGATGGAGTAACAATGGTAGGGTGAGCTAAAAAATTCGCATTAGATATTGCAGCAGTATCCACCATTTTCATAATATAAGCTAAGCCATAACCAGTTACGATACCGATGAGGATGTGAATGATTTTTGGGAAACCGCGGAAGAGTACAGCTCCAATTACGGTTACGCCCAGTGTCACCATAGAAAGTGTGATTGCTTTGCCATCTGGAGTCCAGTCTGCAACTGCAACACCTTCAGGGGCAATAAGTCCTGCCATTCGCGCGGCAACAGGCACAAGTTCAAGTCCGATCGTTGCTACGATAGCTCCCATTACTGCTGGCGGGAAGACAACATCGATCCATTTTGTTCCTGCATAACGGATGATCAAAGCAACGAGCACAAAGATAACACCTGTGATGATGAAAGCGCCCAAAGCAAGCGAGTACCCTTTCATATGATCATCTTTATGATCAGCAAGCACTGATAATACGGGTGCGATAAATGCAAAGCTGGAGCCAAGGTAAGCAGGTATTTTACCACGGCAAATCCAAATGTATAGCAGTGTGCCGATACCGTTCATCAGCAAAATCATGCCAGGGTCAACCCCGAACAAGTTAGGCACTAGCACTGTACTGCCAAACATGGCGAACAAATGCTGTAGGCTTAATAGAAAACCGGGGCCCCATGGAAGTTTTTCATTAACTTGAATTTCGCGTTGCAATGGAGTTCACTCCTCTTTCTTAATGGATATGATGTTGTCCAGCGAAAATCCGCCTTTACTAGATTAAATAGAACTGGACATTTTTACAACAACATTTTCACAAGTGTTATTAATTTGTCCGATTTTCATAACTTTTACTTCTTGAGTACCATGAGATGGCAAGTGTTGACGTAATCCCTCGTAAGCGTCATAATTATAGACAACTTTGAACAAGAGCGTAAGTTGCTTGCGAAATGATTGGAACCTGCAGATTTCAGAATGATTGCGGGTTCATTTTATTATAGAAAGGAAACGGATACGACGAGAATGGGCATAGAGCGATTAATTGATAAGGCTGGCGCCTATATAAAAGATAAAGATCTTCTCCGCATCCGGGAAGCTTATGAATTTGCCGATCAGGCTCATCACGGGCAGATCCGCAAGTCGGGGGAGCCATACATTCTGCATCCGCTGGCGGTGGCAGATATTGTCGTCAATATGCAAATGGATGTTATATCTATTGTTGCGGCGCTTTTGCATGATGTTGTGGAAGATACGACGGTCTCATTGGAACAAATCCGCACGAAATTTGGCGATACCTGCGCGATGCTTGTCGATGGCTTAACTAAGCTGGAACGCATCCGTTTTCGCTCAAAGGAAGAGCAGCAGAACGAGAATTACCGTAAGATGTTTATTGCGATGGCGCAGGATATCCGGGTCATCGTTATCAAACTAGCGGATCGTCTGCATAATATGCGTACGTTAAAGTACCAATCTGAAGAGAGCCAGCGACGTATTTCTTACGAAACGCTGGAGATTTTCTGTCCTGTGGCTGATCGTTTGGGGATTTCCGCGATTAAGTGGGAGATGGAGGATATTGCGCTTCGTTACTTGAATCCGCAGCAGTATTATCGCATTGCTAATCTAGTGCATAAGAAGCGGGCTGAACGTGAGCAATTTATCGACAGCGTAATTGGCCGTATTCGTGCCAAGCTAGATGAAATGGGCATTGAAGGTGATCTTTCAGGTCGTCCGAAGCATATCTACAGTGTCTATAACAAAATGAGTACGAAAAACAAACAGTTTAATGAGATCTATGACCTGCTGGCCATCCGTATCATTGTGGATAATATCAAGGATTGTTATGCAACCCTCGGAATTATTCATACCCTTTGGAAGCCAATGCCAGGTCGATTTAAAGATTATATAGCTATGCCCAAAGCCAATATGTATCAATCTTTGCATACTACAGTGGTAGGTCCTGGCGGAGAGCCAACCGAAGTGCAAATTCGCACTTGGGAAATGCATCGTACGGCTGAATTTGGGATAGCAGCACACTGGGCATACAAAGAAGGAACCAGCAATAATGTGAATCCTGAGAATCGGATGCCTTTTTTTCGCGAAATATTGGAGCTTCAGCATGAGGCCAAGGATGCCGAAGAGTTCGTAAAATCACTCAAAATGGACTTTTTCTCGGATCTTGTGTTCGTGTTTACGCCTAAAGGCGAGGTTATTGAGCTTCCTGCGGGTTCTGTACCACTTGATTTCGCATTCCGTATTCATACCGAAGTGGGTAATCGTACGATTGGTTCTAAGGTGAACGGGCGGATCGTACCGTTAGATCACAAGTTGAAGACGGGAGATATTGTAGAGATACTGACATCGAAGCATTCGTACGGACCAAGCCGCGACTGGCTCAAGATTGCTCAATCCTCACATGCGCGAAGCAAAATTAAGCAATGGTTCAAAAAAGAGAAACGTGAGGAAAATGTCGAAAAAGGTCGCGAAGCGATTGAACGTGAGCTGAAGCGTCTGAATGTCGAAGTTTCTGAGTGGATTTCTGATGATAAGCTTTTAGAAGCAGCGAAGAAATTTGCTTTTAACGATGTTGAGGATATGCTGTCTGCCGTTGGATTTGGTGGGATTACCGCTTCGCAGATTGCTTCCCGTTTGACGGAAAAGCTGCGCAAAGAGCAGGAAGAAGCTGCTAATCATTTAGAGCTTACTTCAGAGATGAAGGAGATCAAGTCTTCCGGCGAAAAACGTAATCAACCAACCAATGGTGTTAGTGTAAAGGGAATTGAAAATTTACTTGTCCGTTTTGCACGATGTTGTAATCCGGTACCGGGTGACGACATTGTAGGGTATGTTACACGGGGCCGGGGTGTATCTGTACATCGCCAGGATTGTCCTAATATTCCGGGTGAAGGTGACGGAGAAGAAGCAGCAAGGGTGATTGAAGTGGAATGGGAAGGTACGATGGAAGCAAACTACAGTGTGGATATTGAGATTACAGGTCATGATCGTAATGGACTGCTCAATGAAGTGCTGCAGGCAGTTTCCGAGAGTAAAACGAACATTTCTGCGGTCACTGGGCGCTCTGACAAGAATAAAATGGCAATGATTCATATGACCATTCTCATTCGTAACACGGAACATCTGCAATCCGTTGTAGATAAAGTGAAACGAGTCAAGGATGTATATACAGTGAATCGGATCATGCAATAGGGCAAGGAGCGGAGTAGTACGATGAGAGTTGTAGTACAGCGTTGTAAGGACGCCAAAGTAACCGTGGATAAGGCAGTGACCGGAGAAATTGGCAAAGGCTTAATGCTGCTAGTTGGCGTTACGCATGAGGATACAGAAAAGGATGCCAAATATTTGGCGGATAAAATAGCAGGACTGCGAATTTTTGAAGATGATGCTGGTAAAATGAACTACAGTGTCACAGAGACTGAGGGAGCAATTCTTTCAGTATCCCAGTTTACTTTATACGGGGATTGTCGTAAGGGGAGACGGCCGAATTTCATGGGAGCAGCAGCTCCTGCGGAGGCCGAGCGACTTTATGATTACTTTAACCAAGAGCTTAGAGCTGGCGGCCTTCAAGTGGAGACGGGTGTTTTTGGAGCGATGATGGATGTGTCGCTGACCAATTGGGGCCCGGTTACTCTCATTTTAGATAGCCGCAGTTAATGAAAAAAATGTCGAAGATTGCTTCCTATTTATCAAGACCTTAACATCAAAAATTTCAAACTTAAAAAGCGTCCAACATATTAGTCACGACTAATATGTTGAACGCTTTTTTGTTATTGTAATATTCGTTCTCCGTTGGTGTAAACAACATATTAATCTTGTTAATCACTTCAACACTAGCCGATAAGTCGTGAGTTTGGGCTTATTATCCACAAATGTGCTCGTCGAGACCATTAGTTGCTTGCCCGAAGGGCTCCAGGCGACGGTTGCGACATCCTGGAAATCGCCGAGTTGCTCGATCTTGCCGGTCTTCGCATTCGCAACGTAGACACCGTTCATGCCGTCCCTGTCCTTGTTATACACGGCGAACGCCAAGTACGAGCTATCTGGGGACCAATCGAAAGCGTACATCTGAGTCGTCACGGCGAGCTTAGTCCGCTTCGAGGTGTCGTTCGAGTTCATGAGGAACAGCGTGCGTTCCGTATCCCCCGTACTCTTCAGCATGGCTAACTGATTGCCGTCAGGGGACAGTGACATTCTCCAGACGGATTTGTCCACGATCGTCTCTTTCTTCGTCTCCAGATTGTAGGCCGACAGTGTGTTATCGGGATTAGGGTTGACGTAGAAGAGCGTATTCCCGGCCTTCGCTGCATAATCGAACATGACGTTTTTATCTTTGCTAAGCAATACCTCGTCTTTACTAACTGTCCCAACCTGCAGAATAGCACCTTTACCGTTGCCGACGATCAGATGGCTGGAGTCTGTCCACTGGCCCCATTCCTGTCCGCCCTTATCCTTATCCGTGATTATTCGGCTAGTTCCGGTTGGCACATGCACAAGGACACCGCGGCCACCGTCCATCATGAACGAGGTGTTTTCATGGAAAAAGACATATTGGCCGTCCGGCGAGACAATCGGACTCTCATGCACGCGGTCTTCGCTCGGTTTCAGCGCCTTGATCTGCTTCGTTTTCAAATTGTAAATGTACAGCTGGGCAGGCTTCATTGGACCAGAGTCGGAATCAATCTTCTTCGCGTCCGGATTCGTCTGGGCAATTAACAATTCGTTCTCGTTCAGCCAATCTTGCGCATACAGGCCGTCAAGTCGCTCGAGTTGATCCATGGTGATTGGTTTATCGGTTTGCGAATCAGGCTTCTCTGGCTTGTTCTTGTCGATGACGGTAACTGGTGGGCTATTAGTTGCTCCACCGCCGTTATTCTGTGTTGTGCTGCTGCAGCCTGCGATCCCAACCGCTAGTAATACGATCCCAACTTGTTTCATCTTCATGAATGATGTATCTCCTTCTAAGCTGTGTTATAAATCTGATAAGAGTGTACCAACAGGATGTCTCCACAGTATTTCTAATTGTTTCCAAGTTGTAAACGGATCGAGACTTGGAGAAGAGAGAAGTTGGGACTTATACAGAATCATGATGATAGAGGGGAAACTGTACTTCAAACACGCTCCCAGTGGAGTCTGACCGTTTCAATTGTATGATTCCTCTTTGCTTCTCCACCCATTGCTGAACGAGAGCAAGTCCCAAGCCGCTTCCTTTCGTTTCTTTTGAACGCGCCTTGTTCGCGGTGTAGAAGGGTTCAAAGATTCGCTCCTGGGATTCGAAAGGAATGCCAATTCCCGTATCAATAATTTCTACCTTTGCGTGATTCTGTTCGGTATACAATCGAATATTGACGCTTCCACCGGGGAGGTTGTATTTGATCGCGTTGTCCAGTAAATTAACGAAGATGTGTATTAAACTCTCGCGTTCCGCCCATATGGTGGCAGGTACTGTGTGAAGCTGAAAGGTTAGACCGAATTTGTCAGCCTTGCCTTTCATAAAAGAGACGAGCTCGTCCAGCACGATATCAAGTGACACGGTTTCAGCCTGGTATTCGAATTCGTACTTCTCCAGTGAGGCAAGGCGCAGCGCGTTTTCTACCAGCTTGTGCAGTCTAGACGATTCCTTGCGAATGCTTTCCATCGCTTGCTGAAACAGTAAAGGATCATCTGGGTATAGTTCCAGTAGATCGGCATATGCAGTGATAGAAGTGAGAGGGGTCTTAAGTTCATGACTAATATTGTTAATGAATTGCTTCTGTTGCTGCTCCAATACTTGCAGCTTGTCTACGACAAGCGATAGCTTCGCTTTCTCCGTTTCTAACTTCTTCATACTCGATTCGATCTCACGGCTCATGCTATAAATGCCCTCGCTTAATTCGCCAAGTTCATCCTTACGGACTAGTGGTGCATGATCAATATACGCTCCTGCTTCGATGTTGTTCGCTGTCTGCTTGAGCAGAGTTATAGCTTTGGATTGTCGGTAGACATAAAGGAAGCCGAGCAGGAAGCTGGCGAGCAGAACGGTTGAGCCTGATAGGAGGAACATTGTTCTTGTCTGCCGGTAAAAGGCGTGCAGCTCGCCCACGGGTCTCTGGAATTCGGCTACAGCGATCAGTTGTTCCTCGAACATGATGGGTGTGAAATAATATAGCACGTCCTGGACGTCCGAATAAGCAACCTTGCCCTGGAGTGCATACTGCAGCGCATCCGGCATAGTGGGGGAAGGAACGAGAGGCAGCGAATTCCCGATCTCGACACCGGTCTCATCGTACAGTCGGACGTGCAGTCCGTTGGATTGCCCCAATCGATTGGAGAGATCCATGCCACGATACTTCATGAATGCCTTCAAGCTGACCTGTTCCCCGGACAAGTAGCTCATCTTCACCGTCAATTCGGCGCGGTTCGTCATCTCCGCCATTTCACGCTCCAGTCCAGTACGTTGGTTGTGACGGATACTGCGTAGTATTAGCACACTAAGCACGCTCACCGTGAACAATAGCAGTCCGGCGAGCAGCAGGGAGAACTTCCATCGTAAGCTCACCCTCATAAGGACTCCCGGGTGGCCTTGTAACCTACTCCGTATACGGTCTGGAGCAGACGTTGACCTTCGTCGCCCAGCTTACTGCGGATTCGCTGTATATGAATGTCGACAGTGCGCGTGCCCCCGTCATAGTCGAGCCCCCAGACAAGATCTAGTAGTTCCTCGCGCGTGTATACCCGTTCCGAATGGAGGACGAGCAGGTGGAGCAGCTCGAATTCTTTGGGCGTCAGCCCCACCTTCTCACCGGCCACCTGTACGTCACGATGTGACGGGTTCACTGTCACCGCACCAATCATAATTGGACTGTCGGAGGGAGCGTGTTCCGCACTTTTCTCGACTCGACGGTGCAGCGCTCTAACTCGGGCGACGAGCTCCCGAATATCGAACGGCTTGGTCATATAATCATCTGCACCCAGCTCTAGGCCTAGTACTTTGTCTACAATGTCGTTCTTGACCGTGAGCAATAGGATGCCAATCCCTCTCCGGTTCTCCAGCCGACGGCACACATCATAACCAGACAGCCCTGGCATCATAACGTCCAGTACGAACACTTGCGGCTGGAACGATTCGACGAGTCTAAGCGCGGCTTCGCCGTCAGCGGCCGTTTCGACCTGAAAGCCTTCCCGCCGCAGTGCATAGGCGATCGCTTTCACGATAGAGCATTCATCGTCTACGACAAGTACTCTTTTATCCATGCTGTTAATCCTTTCCACCTCGCTATTGTTGTTGTGATACGCCTATTCTACATATTGCGCTCAGCAAAAGCGAACCAATTGGGGGTTTGAAAGCAAACACCAGCTCAAACGGAAATTCCGAAATTCCAGTAAGCCTCCTTCTTCTGATGGCTACAAGTATCCTGCGCGTAAAAGTCTGCTTGTTTCTGTTGTGTTGTAAGTAGAATCTTGTGCGGATAGAGCCTCTTGGAGCTGGATAAACTAAAGGTAGACAGTTATCCCGCACGATGCAAGGAGCCTAGTAATGAGACATTCACAGAAGGCATGGGTATGGAGAAGTATCCCGGCACTAGCGACAGGGAGTCCTGTAGAAGCCTATGCGTTAGCCAAAAAGACGGAAGATGAAATTGAATCTCAAGTGATCAAAGGAAGAAGCCGTAATCTCTTACCGCGTACCTGAAATGGGTGGTGGAGGCGGCTTTTTGATGCGGTTAACCGGGGATATTTTCTGATTAGAGGTTAGAAATCATTGTGATAAGGGTAATAGACGACAAGAAAGATCAATAAGTACCTATTCATTTGCACAAGCAGAGAGGAGAACTTATCACATGAGTAATGTTGCATTTTTACTAGCTAATGATTTTGAAGATTCTGAGATGAAGGTCCCTTACGATGAAGTTATAAAGGCAGGACATCAAGCTGACATTATTGGTTTAAAGAAGGGTGAGACCTTACTAGGCAAAAAGAAGGAAGTCTCCTACGCAGCCGATAAAGGCATAGCTGACGTTCAAGCAGGTAATTATGACGCGATAGTAATTCCTGGAGGTTCTTCCCCAGAAAATTTACGGCAAAATGCAGATATTTTGAAGTTTGTGAAAGAAGCAAACGAAGCTGGTAAGCCTATCGCTTCTATTTGCCACGGACCCCAAATTCTGATCAGTGCAGACTTGCTTAAAGGACGTACCATCACCTGTTATCCTCCGTTGAAAGATGATGTTGTGAACGCTGGTGCGGAGTTTAAAGATGAAGAAGTGGTAGTTGATCGTAATTACATTACTTCGCGTACCCCGAAAGATGAGCCTGCCTTCGTTCGTGAAATATTGAAGGTCCTGCAATAGCAATTAATAACACTGAGTCTTATAATCTAAAGGAGGTAATGGTAATGACCAGAAAAATCCAAGCATATTTTAGAACGGAAAATGAAGCAGAAGGTGCTAAAATAGCATTGATTAGTTACAAGGTAGATGGCTTGGAGGTATGGCCACTCACGGACCCTATTGGGGAAGATCGTAGAATTCTGTTTCCGATAGCCCCGTTTAGTAATACGACGTTAGCCGCAGGTACAGTGGGGACGCTTGGAACGGGTAGCACTCCGGCAGCTGGAGCTATGTTGGCCCCTGGTGTTGCCGCCTCCGAAACGCGTGATGAGCCTGAGACCCATTATAGCGTGGATGAAGACCAGGTTAGTGCGGATGTAGCAGATGGAGAGCTCGAAGATGGGGATTTAAGTAAACTTCGTTATGTGATGGACCTAAGTGTTGCAGAAGAGAATTATAATGAGGTTGTGGAAACCCTTCGGGGCAAAGGAGCATTTGTAGAGCAATTCGATTAACAACAATCTATTAAAATAAACCGCTTTCATGAATGTAATATAATCGTAATATTACATACATGTTTCCTTAATATAGCGTGTTTATAATAAAGGCATGACCCCCTTTTTAATAATATATGATGATGGACCTGCAGCATTTGGCTGCAGGTCATTTTTTTTGTAACGGTTGAAGTTAAAGGTCAAAAGTTGAAAGTTGTCGAATTTTTTATTCATCTTCGCATTTCCTGCCTTGACTTTAGCGCAGTAGTTCAGTAGAATTTAAAAATATACGATTTTATCATATGGTTTTGATGACGGGAACAAGTAATTCGAGGACCCACAACTCCAGAGAGGAATCCCCTGTAGATTCAGATGATATCCAGTACAATGGATGATCTATCGTTTCTGCTTGGCTGCAAGGATTCTGTTGATGAGCGAATGAATGACCTCCCCGAGAACGTACGGCGAAAGTGGGCAATGTATATTGCCGCTATCAGTAGCCGTTATGCGTAGGCGGGCGTTAACCGCTTTGAGCGGATTCAGAATGGTTCTGATCCGGAATGTGGGTGGTACCACGGGTGTATTATTGGTTATGATAATCCCTCGTCCCTGTTTTTTATAAACAGGGCGGGGGATTTTTTGTTTTGTTTAGCATGATGAAGTGATGAAGAGAGCAGATTTAGAGGGGTATTTTTTAGGAGGGATAGACTGTGGCTAAAGAAAGATTCGAGAAACCTACAGGAACGCAGGATGTGCTTCCGGGAGCTGTGGAGAAATGGCAGTATATTGAGGGGAAGGCTAGAGATTTATGCCGTCGTTTCAATTACCGTGAAATCCGTACACCGATGTTCGAGTATACGGGGTTATTCGAGCGTGGAGTAGGCGAAACAACGGATATTGTAGAAGGCGAGATGTACACGTTCAAGGATAAAGGCGATCGTGATCTGGCGCTGCGTCCAGAAGGAACGGCTGGTGTCGTTAGAGCTTATGTTCAGAACAAGCTTTACGGTGAACCTGATGTAAGTAAGCTGTATTATATCGGACCTATGTTTCGTTATGAGCGTCCACAGGCAGGTAGATATCGTCAATTCCATCAGTTTGGTATTGAGGCTTTTGGAGCTGTGGATCCGGCTATTGATGCGGAAGTAGTCTCCTTAGGCTATCAATTCTATAAGGATCTTGGCCTTAAGGATGTAAGAGTGGAAATCAATTCTGTCGGTAACGCACCTAGCCGTGCAGCTTATCGGGAGAAATTATTGGGTTTCTTAAGACCAATGAAGGATACCCTTTGCAGTGACTGTCAGCGTCGTATTGAGCGTAATCCGCTTCGCGTGCTGGATTGTAAGGTAGATCAAGATAAATTTACAGATGCGCCTTCCATTTTGGATAGTCTGGACGAAGAGTGCACCACTCATTTTGAAAAGGTGAAGATGCACCTTGATATCATGGGTGTGGAATTCACCATTAACCCTCGACTTGTAAGAGGACTGGATTATTACACGCATACAGCGTTTGAATATAAAGCAGCAGGTATTGGTTCGATTGATACCGTGGGCGGCGGAGGCCGTTACAACGGTTTGGTTGAAGAAATTGGTGGACCGGATCAACCGGGTATTGGTTTTGGGATTGGACTTGAACGAATTCTCCTCATTTTGGAGGATCAGAAGGTAGAGCTGGAGACGGCGAAGCCACTGGATGTGTACTTCGTAGCTCTCGGTGAGGAAGCTGATATCGAAATCTCTAAGCAGCTATATATTCTGCGCAGCCAAGGGTTCTCAGCAGAACGTGACTACCTAGGCCGGAAAATGAAGGCACAGATGAAATCCGCAGACCGTATGTCGGCACGTTATACTGCGATTCTTGGCGAAGATGAGCTGAAGAATGGTGTAATTACCGTGAAGTCGATGAATACAGGGGAGCAACGCACCGTGAAGCTGGATGAGCTGGGTCAGGCACTGGTTTAGACCATCTGACTAACGTCTTATGGTGACTGTATAGAGAAAGATTAAAAATGTATTTTTAACCATGAAGGGGAATGATAAATTATGCAAAGAAGTCATCAGTGTGGACAATTAACACCAGAACATATTGGACAGACGGTAACCTTGAACGGATGGGTGCAGACTCGCCGTGACCTTGGGGGCGTATTATTTATTGATCTGCGTGACAGAAGCGGTATTGTACAAGTTGTATTTAACCCAGACTACTCTGGCGAAGCCTTACAAATTGCTGATAAGGTTCGTAGTGAATACGTCCTGGCTGTTAAAGGTAAAGTTGTTAAACGTGATGAGGAAACCATTAACCGCAACCTGCCAACAGGTGAAATTGAAGTGCAAATTACGGACATTGAAGTGCTGAACGCAGCTAAGACACCTCCGTTCTTCATCGAAGATGGTGTGGAAGTAGACGAGTCTCTGCGTCTCAAATATCGCTATTTAGACCTTCGTCGTCCGGAGATGCAAAGAACCTTGCTGCTTCGCTCGAAAGCTTCTAAGATTTTCCGTGATTTCCTTGACAGTGAAGGATTCATCGACGTAGAAACACCGATCCTAACTAAGAGCTCACCGGAAGGCGCGCGTGATTATCTGGTACCAAGCCGTGTGCATGAAGGCGAATTCTTCGCATTGCCGCAATCTCCACAAATCTACAAGCAATTGTTGATGGTCGGCGGCGTTGAGCGCTATTACCAAATTGCTCGTTGTTTCCGTGATGAAGATTTGCGTGCTGACCGTCAGCCTGAATTCACTCAAGTCGACATTGAGACTTCATTCCTGTCACAAGATGAATTGCTTGGTATGATGGAGAAGCTGATGCAGCGTCTGTTCAAGGAAACTGTAGGAGCAGATATTGAGCTTCCGTTCCAACGGTTGACTTATGCTGATGCTATGGGCAAATACGGTTCTGACAAACCTGATCTGCGTTTTGGATTAGAGCTTGTAGAAATGAACGATATTGTTGCTACTAGCGGTGTTAAGGTATTCGCTTCTGTAATCGAAAAAGGCGGCGAAGTGAAATGTCTAAATGCTAAAGGCTGTGGCACTTGGACTCGTAAAGAAATCGATGACCTTGGACCTTATGCTGCTCGCTATGGCGCGAAAGGCTTGGCATGGATTCAAGTGAAAGACGGGGAATTCAAAGGGCCGATTGTGAAATTCTTCTCCGAAGAAGAAATTGCGGCTGTGAAGGAACGTACAGGCGCTGAAGAAGGCGACCTTCTCCTCTTCTCCGCTGATAATAAAAAGGTTGTAGCAGACGTTCTAGGCGCCCTTCGTGTTAAAATTGGACGTCAGCTCGGTCTGATTGACGATAACGTGTTCAAGTTCGCTTGGGTTACAGACTTCCCACTCCTTGGATATGACGAAGATCAGAAACGTTATGTAGCAGAACACCATCCGTTCACTCGTCCACGTGAAGAGGATCTGCATCTATTTGACACAGATCCAGGTGCGATCCGTGCACAAGCTTATGACATCGTTCTGAACGGTTATGAAGTAGGCGGAGGCTCCATGCGGATTTACAAACGCGAAGTACAGGAGAAAATGTTCGAAGCCCTTGGATTTACGAAAGAGGTTGCTTATGAGAAGTTCGGCTACCTGATGGATGCGTTCGAATATGGTACACCTCCACACGGTGGTATCGCTTTCGGTTTAGATCGTCTAGTTATGCTGCTGTCCGGTCGTACAAATCTGCGTGAAACCATCGCATTCCCGAAAACGGCAAGTGCAACAGATCTACTTATGGATGCACCTTCGCCAGTAGATGGTTCACAATTGGAGCAGCTGCACATTAAGCTGGCGCTTAAACCGAAGAAAGAAAAAGAATAATTAACTAATCGAAGCGGGCGAGGCAGATTTCTGCTTCGCCAAAGCTTTTGAAGGAGGCTGAACCTCATGCTACATCAGTTCTCACGCACGGAACTGGCGATCGGACCGGAAGGTCTGGAAATAATGAAGAACAGCACTGTAGCGGTGCTTGGCATCGGCGGTGTTGGCGGTATAGCAGTTGAGGCTTTGGCGCGTACCGGCATCGGCAGACTGATTCTGATAGATAAGGACACTGTAGACATCACCAATGTAAACCGCCAGATTCATGCACTCACAACTACGGTTGGGCAGAAGAAGGCTGAACTGATGGTAGATCGTGTGAAGTTGATCAATCCGGAATGCGAAGCGATTGCGCTCAACATGTTCTATACGGAAGAAACCTATGAGGAATTGTTCAAATTAAAACCTGATTATGTACTTGATGCTTCGGATACGATTATTTATAAGGTTCACATAATCAAAGAATGTCTGTCCCGTGGAATTCCAATGATCTCAAGCATGGGCGCTGCCAACAAAATGGATCCTACAAGATTCCAGGTAGCGGACATTTCCAAGACAACTTATGACCCTATTGCGCGTGTCATTCGTCAGAAGCTGCGTAAGGAAGGAATTAAGAAAGGCGTGAAGGTGGTTTTCTCTACGGAGCCGCCAATGAAGCCACGTCAGGATGTTACGGATAAGATCGTTCCGGAGAATGCGCCGGATCGACGTAAAGCGAAACAACCACCAGCTAGTAACGCCTTCGTTCCGCCGGTAGCAGGCCTGATCATGGTCAGTGTTGCCGTGCGTGATTTGCTTGAGGCTGGAGGCGTCAGCGTGTAAGTGAATCGCTGAGCTGAAGCTGTTTCAATTATAGCGATAGTAGTAGTAAAATGGACCAAAAGGGCGACCAGCTGAAATCCAGTTGCGTACGCCCTTTTGTTGTGGTTAACAGGCGGGTCTGCAAGATGTAGACCACAAATAGGCATAATAATTGAACCGGGATGAACCGTTGATTATAAGCCTTATTATCCGGGTAATATCCGCCTGCGGAACTTAATATCAGTGGAGGTTTTTGTACATGAAATCAAATTTTTGGCGAAATAGTGTAGGGCTTGCACCTGAGAATGACTGGAAACGGGAGTGGGCTGCAGGGATCCTTTCGTATTTTGCTTCGGTATACATTGTAATGGTGAATGCGACCATTCTTCATGACGCGGGTATGCCGCTTAGACCAGCAATGGTGGCTACACTATTGACTGCCATTACAGGCTGTCTACTGATGGCCTTCGGTGGGAAGACACCAATCATCGTGGTACCAGGGATGGGGATAAATGCATTTTTCACATACACACTTGTACATTCAATGAATTTAGGTTGGAGAGAGGCACTTACTGTAGTTGTAATAACCGGTGTGTTATTCGCTATCGTGGCCTTCACATCGCTTTATCGTATTCTAAGTGAGGCGATTCCTCAAAACCTACAGCATGCCATTACAGTCGGGATAGGGCTTTTTCTGACCTTTATAGGACTGCAAAAAAGCGGGATTGTGATTGCGCATCAGACCACGTTTGTTGCTATAGGACATTTTAGCGATCCAGCAGTTATCACTTCCTGTGTAACCTTGTTACTCGCTTTAGTACTGTTTATCCGCGGGACCAACGGTGGTTTGCTTATCAGTATGCTGGTTGGTACAGGTCTAGCCTACTTGCTGGGAGCGGCTCACGCGCCTGAGAAGCAGGCATCCGGTCATGTATTTACGGGTTATGAAAGCTTATTTCTGGGAATGGACTGGAGCGGCATAGTGAGCCTTGTGTTCTGGATTGCTGTTTTCTTACTGCTCTTAATTGTTGTATTTGAAAATATTGGGCTAGTCGCCTCACAGACTATGATGGCAGGGCATCCTGAGCGCTTCAAGAGTAGCTTACGAGCACTCTCTATTGCCAATATCGCTGCAGGTCTCTTCGGAAGCAGCCCTGTAGTAGCCGCTGCGGAATCTAATGCAGGTATTGCTGCAGGTGGACGTTCGGGACTGACCTCACTCGTGGCAGGGCTGCTGTTCGGGGCGACATTCCTGTTCCTCCCTCTGCTCTCCTACATTCCAGATAGTGCTATCGCTCCGATCTTGATTGTAATCGGTGGGCTTATGGTACAGAATGTGCGTGAAATGGACTTGGGAGATTTAACAGAGCTCTTTCCTTCTTTCCTAATCATGGTCATGATTCCATTCACCTATAGCATCGTAGATGGTATGGCTTTTGGATTTATTACTTATCCGATCGTGAAGCTTGCGGTGGGCAAGGGCAAGGAAGTACCTCCTGCGCTGTATGGGATTGCGGGTTTATTTGTAGCTAACTTTATTTTGCAAGCTGTGCTGTAGTCGTATGTTCGCTTGAAAGATTTGGTATTTTAGTGCTGATTATGCTACAATGGGTATCCTTTTTGCGTGAGAAGAGGGAATGAGGAGAATGAAAATTTAAGCTCGATAAACTTTTAGGAGGTAACTGAAATTGGAAGACAACTTTCAAAGTGCCTATCAAGAGGAAGAAGACAGGCTGAATCAAGCGCTTACTGAGATTGACACCTTACTGGAGAAACTTAACCAGACTCCGGTGTACACGGGACATGATTATACGGAACAGGTGTTAGAAGCGAACCGTGATCAGAAGCGCAAAGATCTTGCCAAGCTTCGGCAGGAGCCTTATTTCGGACGGCTTGATTTTCAGGGCAATGATGAGAAGCAGCGGAAGGCACTCTATATAGGCAAAATCGGCGTAGACCGCGAGCAGGTAAGCGACCGTCCGCTAGTCATCGACTGGCGCGCACCGGTAGCAAGCCTGTTCTATTCGTTTACCGGTGGTACGGAGCCTGCCTCCTATGAAGCTCCCGAGGGGCTGATAGAAGGACTGGTATACCTCAAGCGCAACGTGGTGATCCGGAAGCAGATTCTGGAGCGGGTCGCAGATACGTACAACCGGGAGAGTGACGCACCTGTGGTGTCAGATGAGTTTCTCGTCTATCGCCTGGGTGAGAACAAAGATAATCGTCTCCGCGATATCGTATCGACCATTCAGGAGGAACAGGACAAGATTATCCGGGCCGCCAAAAATACAGCATTGATCATACAGGGCGTAGCGGGAAGTGGTAAAACTACAGTTGCACTACACCGTTTAGCTTTTCTGCTGTATCAATACAAAGATCAGGTCTCTGCAGAAAAAATGATTATTTTTGCACCGAACCGAATGTTTCTGGATTATATTTCGGATGTGCTACCTGAACTTGGTGTAGGAAATATTGCTCAGAGTACCTTCCCGGATTGGGCTGCAAATGTACTAGGTCTGGAGCTTCCAGAGCAAGATGCTACGGAGACGATGAACCGTTGGTTCGAAACTCCGGGCGGCATGCCTGTGATTACAGAAGAGACACCTGGACGCTTCAAGGGTTCTACGGTGTTGATGGGAATAATAGAGTCCAGCATCAAGCTATTGGAAAGCAGCTCGGTACCTGAGGGTGATTTTATCCCATGGGAAGGCGCTGTACTGCGCCGCTTCATGATCTTGCGCTGGCATAATGAGGAGTACGCTCCTTATCCGCCAGCGAAGCGTAAGGAACGTGTAATGGCACGGATACATCGCTGGATTGAGATGGAGCTGAAGAAAAGCCCTTCAGCTGCAGCTATGAAGGATCGCAAGAAAAAAGGTGCTGCGCGAGAAAAAGCATACAGTGCAAAATGGCCTAAGTATGATCCGCTGACGATCTACAAGCAAATCTTTCGTGCGGCTAAAGTCCCGGAAGATTGGCCGGTGGATCCACCTGAGAATATTCCAGCAGCTGTGCTGAAGGAAACGGCAAAAGACCTGAAAAAAGGGATTATACGTGAAGAGGATTTACCACCGCTGTTGTATATTTATTATCTTTTGAATGGGAACGAAGGCGGCACTCGTTTTGATCATGTGGTGATCGATGAAGCCCAGGATTTCTCCCCCTTCCAAATTGCCGTGCTGGATTTATACGTGCGTGGACATTCCTTTACCATTCTAGGCGATCTGTCGCAGGGTATACACGCTTATAAAGGCGTACACGCATGGGAAGAGATGCAGACCTTATTTGCCCCTGAGAACACGGCTTACCATGCGCTGACACGCAGTTATCGTTCAACCATGGAAATTATAGACTTCGCTAATGGAATTCTATCCTCGGGAGTAGAAAGTTCATTGTTGGCTGTTCCTGTCTTTCGTAGTGGGGACCCTGTTCGGATGATCGCCTACGGAGAAATAGTCGGAGAACGGGAAGCTGAAGGAAATGCTCGTTTGAGCACTATACAATCGGCACTGAAGTCCCTGTCTGGAAGGGAATATCGTACGGTGGCTGTGCTGACACGTAGTCTACGTGAAGCCACAGAGCTGTACGCTGAACTGGAGCAGCATTTTGAAGATATTCATCTGATCGACGGTAGTATGACGCAATATCAGGGTGGATTATCGGTACTACCTGTGTATTTATCTAAAGGTTTGGAATTTGATGCGGTCATCTTAGCAGATGCCGATCAAGACCATTACGGAGCGACAGCATGGGATGCGAAGCTGATGTATGTAGGTTGTACACGAGCGCTTCACGAGCTGTGGTTACTCCATAATGGGGAAATGCCTTCCTATGTGCAAACGGCGGCTGAAAGCGATTCTGAGGGGAACTAAGACTGGTGGAGAACAGTTATAACTGTTTTTGAACTTGTAACTCCCCTACGGGTATGGCTTAATAATAAGTGTCCGGCCGGGCAAGAACACTTCTGGAAGGAGGCTGAGTGAGATGATTTCAGTATACGAGGTGGTTTCCGTCTAAGACGGAAACCCGCTTAAAGCGAGGAGGCCGTAAGGCCTCCTTATTTCAAAACATGAGATATATGTACCGATTATCCATTAGGATTACGAAATGTGAATTAGAATGTAGACGCTACCAAGAGGTTTTTATATAATGAAATTACGGATTTTTCCAAATATGAGGAGAAGAAAGGAGGCAGGTGACGTGGAAATTACTTTATCAGTAGTTGACGGACGCATAGGAACACACCTGTTGAAGGAGGAAATGCAAGTTGAGTTATGTAAATGGGAAGGATGTGCTCCCCCCTGGCTTGCTCAAAGAGCTTCAGGGATACATCCAAGGTGAACTGCTCTACATCCCGAAGAAAACGGAAGAGCGGGTTAGATGGGGCGAGAACAGCGGTTCGAGGAAAGAGATAGCAAACCGCAATGAGGAAATTTTCAGTTGTCATCGAAAAGGCGATTCCGTAGCAGAGCTTCAGAAGAAGTATCATCTGTCGGAAGAGAGCATTCGGAAAATAATATCAAAAATGCGGCTGGCAATAAATTGCTAGCGTACAATTCAAGCATAAACGCCTTTGGCGGCCCTATAAGGACGGTAAGCGTTTATGCGAGAAATAATAAGGATAAAGTATAGCGTGGAACCTATACTTTCGTATATTTTGAAAAAAGAGCATGGCTCCCGCCTTTCTAAGACGAGATCATGCTCTTTTTATTTTTTTGTGAAAAATAAGTCTATGGTATGATAATGGGAGATGTACATTGGCTTTTATAAGAATATAGCAAGGAAGTGGAGTTATGGATTTATTTTCTATGGGAGAGGACAACGGGAGCGGACGGTTGCTTGCGGACCGAATGAGACCGGAGAATCTGGATGAATATATTGGTCAAGAACATATCATAGGCCGGGGAAAGCTGTTGCGAAGAGCGATCGAGGCAGACCAGGTCTCTTCGATTTTGCTTTATGGACCTCCTGGATGTGGCAAAACAACATTAGCTCATATCATTTCTCATCACACACAAGGTGAATTCGTACGCCTGAATGCGGTGGAGGCTTCTGTGAAGGATGTGCGGGAGGTCATTGAACGAGCTCAAAATAATAAAACACTTTATGGTTCTAAGACGATTCTTTTTCTGGATGAGGTGCATCGGTTTAACAGTTCACGTCAGGATGCGCTATTGCCAGCAGTAGAAAAAGGTACCATTACATTTATTGGCGCAACTACGGAGAACCCGTTCCATTACGTTAACGGAGCACTTATGAGCCGTTCTACCTTGTTTCAGCTAGAGGCGCTAACGAGTGAACACAGTCTGGTCGCGATGCGCAGAGCTTTAGCAGACAAGGATAGAGGGCTTGGATTCATGGAGCTTCAGGTCGATGAAGAAGCATTACTGCATATTGCTACCATGGCTAATGGAGATATCAGGCGGGCTTTAAATGCTCTGGAACTTGCAGCGTTAACTACTGCTCCAGAGGTAGACGGGAGTGTGCATATCACGCTGGAGGTGGCGGAAGAGTCGATTCGGCGCCCCATTGTGAAGGCAGATGAATCGACGCAGTATGATGTTCTATCTGCTTTTCACAAAAGCATTCGAGGTTCTAGTGATGCTGCCTTGTTCTGGTTTCTGTATGCGGTAGAGAAATTGGGGATGGACCCGATGACTTTTATTCGTCGACTAATTGCAGCGAGCAGTGAGGATATCGGCTTAGCTAATCCCCAGGCTATGGTCCAAGCGGTGAGTGCGCTTGAAGCCTATAGAAATAACGGTTGGCCAGAAGCGAAGCTGAACATTGCGCAAGCCATTCTTTTCGCGGTGGAGAGTCCGAAGTCTAATGCCGTCTATACTGCTATTTCAAATGCAATGGCGAGTATGGATGAGATTAAATCCGCCGAGGTACCGCTACATTTACGTGATACACACTATAAAGGTGCTACTGCTCTAGGGCATGAAGGGTATCAATATCCGCACAATTTTCCGGGGCATTATGTGAAGCAGGAGTATCTGCCTAAGGAGATTTCTCAGCGTGTCTTTTATCAAGCGACCGAGCAAGGGAATGAAATTAAAATCCGTCATAACCAACGACTCCGACGAGAACAATAATCCACCAGTGACTGTAGTATCTTCCATTTTAATGCTAATAAGCAAATAAATTTAATGTAACACAAAAAAATATTTATTCCAAAAAAAGGCGGCCTAGAGCCGTTTTTTTGTTGTCTGCGTTACTTTTAATCACATGAACGAATTTTTTTTATAGGAAAAGATTGATAATTTACCATAAGTTAATTAAAATGAACTACAAAGTTACGGAGAAACAAGTTTTAATTCCGATGGAAGTACTTGTACTATTCTTAATGGTGTTAATAATCATAACAGTCAATGTTTGATATGTTTCATGAAAAGAATGCTGTTATATCAAAATTTACATAATATTTCATTGGGTAAATTTTGAAACTTTTGCCGTTAGGGGGATTAATTTGAGCGAAGAATTACTAGAAATCAAGAATTTGTCCACATCGTTCAGAATCGTAGATGACTATTATGCTGCAGTAGACGATGTTACCCTGTCCGTTCGTAAAAATGAGATTCTTGCCATTGTTGGAGAATCCGGCTCAGGAAAAAGTGCGCTCGCCTTTTCAATTATGGGATTGCACACAAGGGCCAAAATAGACGGAGAAATCAAATACAAAGGTCAGGATATCGTTACTATGTCTCCTGCTGCACTCAACAAGCTGCGCGGTCAAGAAATGTCTATGATTTTTCAAGATCCTTTATCCGCATTAAATCCACTCATGATTATCGGTTCACAGATTGAAGAAGTACTCATCCTACATGATTCCAAGCTTTCGAAGAAGCAAAGAAAAGAGAAGGTCATTGATCTTTTGACCAAGGTTGGAATCTCCCGTCCCGAACATACATATCAGCAGTACCCCCACGAATTATCTGGTGGAATGAGGCAGAGGGTTGTGATTGCTATTGCGATTGCCAACGGCCCCAAGCTTTTGATCGCCGATGAGCCGACTACGGCACTAGATGTAACCATCCAATTGCAAATTCTTGAACTTATAAAAAAATTAAAAAACGATATGCAAGCAGGCATTATCTTAATTACCCATGACCTAGGGGTTGTGAGTGAAATGGCTGACCGGGTTGCGGTAATGTACGCCGGGCAAATCGTAGAAATCGCAGATATTTATACGTTAACGTCTAATCCAAAGCATCCGTATACAAGATCCTTGTTGAACTCCATTCCAACCGTTAAAGAAGAGAAGTCTAGACTTCATGTGATTCAGGGAATTGTCCCACCATTACAGAACCTTCCGCGTAAAGGATGCCGTTTCGCGGCCCGAACACCTTGGATTCCGGAATGGGAGCATGAGGAAAATCCGCAGCTGCATGAAGTAGCCCCAGGGCATTTTGTTCGCTGCACCTGCCATAATAACTTTCATTTCCCGGATACTAACGAGGAGGCAATCTACAATGGGACTTCTTGAGGTTAAAAATTTAGCAGTTCATTTTCCAATCCACGGCGGCGTTTTTCGAAGAGAAATTGGCGTAGTCAAGGCAGTTGATAATGTTAGTTTTACTATTGAAGCAGGCAAAACTTACGGTTTGGTTGGTGAATCCGGATCAGGTAAGACGACTACTGGTCGTGGAATCATTGGACTCAATTCTATTACTAGCGGTAGTGTGATTTTTGAAGGACAGGATTTGGCTTCAAAGGGTGTACGTAAGCAAAAAAATATCCGCAAGGACATTCAGATGATCTTTCAGGATCCGTACTCTTCCTTGAATCCTAAGAAACGTGTGCTGGATATTATTGCTGAACCCTTACGTAATTTCGAAAAGATGTCTCCGGGCGAAGAAAAAAGACGTGTGCAGGAATTGCTTTTGCAGGTTGGATTAAGCCCTGAAAATATTCTTAAATATCCGCATGAATTCTCAGGCGGTCAACGGCAGCGGATCGGTATTGCAAGAGCTATTGCGCTCAAACCGAAGTTGATTATTGCGGATGAACCTGTCTCTGCGCTGGATGTTTCCGTACAGGCACAGGTGCTCAATTTTATGCAGGATATTCAAAAAGAACTGAATCTTACGTTTCTGTTCATCAGTCATGATCTCGGAATCATTAGGCATATGTGTGATCACATTGGGATTATGTATAAAGGACGTCATGTGGAGCAAGGGACTGCTAAAGATATTTTTGACAATCCTCGCCATATTTATACCAAACGTCTAATTGCTGCCATTCCTGATATTGATCCTAAGCAAAGAGAGAAGCAGACGGAGTTTAGAAAATCAGTAAGTCTGGAATATGAACAAGCGCACCGGAATTATTTTGATGAACAAGGCATGCCTTATCCATTGAAATCCATTTCCGAGACTCATCTGGTAGCCTTGCCTGAGAAAGGTTGAGAATATGTGGAAGATTATTGTTCGTAGAATTCTTATTATGATTCCTCAAATATTTCTATTAAGTATTCTTGTTTTTCTAATGGCGAAGGCGATGCCGGGAGATGCGTTATCAGGGATGCTTGATCCAAATATTGATCCTGCGGCCATCGATGCGATGAGAGAAAAGCTAGGCTTAAATGATCCGTGGTACATCCAGTACTGGGATTGGATCACTAAAGCGATTCAAGGTGATTTTGGTCAATCCTTCCGTTTCAAAATGCCTGTATCAGAGCTTATCGGTCAACGCCTCATGAATACACTTTGGCTGGCGATTGTCACGCTGATCCTTACATACCTTATTGCTATTCCACTTGGTATTACTAGCGGTCGTTATAACGATTCATGGCTGGATCGCCTCATTACTGGATACACCTATATTGGCTTTGCCGCACCATTGTTTATTTTCGCTCTCTTAATGGTATGGCTCTTCGGATTTCATCTTCATTGGTTTCCTACTAGCGGCAGTGTTAGTCCTGGAGAAGTTCCGGGTACGCTAAGCCACTTCTGGAGTAAGTTATACCATTTGCTACTCCCTGCTTTATCAATGGCGCTGATTGCAACGGTAGGAACGGTACAGTATTTGCGAAATGAGATCATTGATACGAAACAAAAGGATTTCATCCTCACGGCAAGAGCCAAAGGCGCTTCAGAGTCTCGTGTATATAATCGCCATATTTTGCGTAATTCCTTACTGCCGATTGCTGCATTTTTCGGGTATGAGATTACTGGGCTCATTGGTGGTACGGTGTTCGTTGAAAGTATCTTCAGCTATCCGGGTATGGGTATGCTGTTCCTCAGCTCGATAACGATCCGGGATTTCAGCGTAGTAACGGCCCTAGTTCTTCTGTATGGGGTTGCTGCCATCGTCGGTGCGTTGTTATCAGACATTATCTTAAGTATCGTAGATCCTCGTATCCGGATTAAATAAGAAGATGAACACTTTGAGGTGAATGAAATGGCAAAGACAAGCGCAGAGATAGCTCTGCTGCAGGAAACAGATAAAAGTCCATCAGGCTTCAGAATTGTTTGGCGAGAGATTATCCGGGATAAATTGGCTTTGGTCTCACTGGTTTTCCTATTTGCGATTATCGCCGCTGTTTATGGGATTTCCTTATTTTTAGATCAAAAAGAAATTGTTACGGTTGACTTGTTCGCCCTGTATGAGAAACCTTCGGCTGTACACTGGTTAGGGACCGATTATGGAGGACGGGATGTATTCGGTCAATTAATTATAGGCACACGAAATTCCATGTCGATTGCTTTTATGGTTACTTTTTTTACGGGAGTCATCGGTATTCTAGTAGGTTTGATCTCAGGTTACTTTGGTGGAACGATAGATAATATTTCGATGCGTGTTGTCGATTTCTTCATGATTTTGCCTTTTATAATGATTGTTATAGCTTTTGTGAGTGCAGTTCCTAAATACAATACGTTAACCTTCTCCTTTATCATGACTGCCTTTCTATGGATGGGGATTGCCAGGTTAATTCGTTCCAAGACGTTACAAGAGAAGGAACTGGATTACGTTCAGGCATCTAAGACCCTAGGTTCCTCCAATCTGAAAATAATGTTCACACAAGTGCTGCCGAACTTAAGCTCAATCATTATCGTCACGATGACTTTAAATTTGGCAGCTAATATTGGATTGGAATCAGGCCTATCCTTTCTAGGTTTTGGTTTTCCAGAAAGTACACCCAGTCTGGGTACTCTTGTAAGCTATGCGAGAAATCCGCAAACGCTTGAGTTCAGATGGTGGATCTGGTTACCCGCATCACTGCTGATCTTGGTACTGATGTTGAGTATAAATAATGTGGGTCAAGCGCTCAAACGTGCGACCGACGCAAGACAAAGAAAAGGATAATAAGGGAGGAAATGATTAAATGAGAAAAGCCATTCGTTCAAAAGCTCTACTAGTTTCATTGATGTTAGTAATGTTGTTCGCTCTTGCGGCTTGCGGCTCCAAGAACAACAACGGAGCGGCTGAGTCAACAGCAGCACCAAGTGCCAGTGCTCCTGCGGAAACCGCAGAAGCGACGGCAGCACCTGAAGCAGAAGACGGACTTTATAACATTAAGGATTTCAGTAACATTAAGACTAATCAAGGTGAAGCTATTGATGGCGGAACAATTACTTTTGGACTCGTTTCCGACAGTCCGTTTGAAGGTACCTTGAACTTGAACTTCTATTCTGGAGCTCCAGATTCTGAAGTGCTGAATTGGTTCGATGAAGGCTTGTTAACTTGGGACAAAGACTATGTGTACACGAATGATGGTGCAGCAACTTATGAAGTAGCAGAAGATGGACGGACCTTTACCTTTACGATTCGCGACAATGTGAACTGGCAGGATGGAAAGCCAGTGACAGCAGAAGATTGGCTGTTCGCGCATGAGGTTATTGGTAATCCGAAATATGATGGTCCACGTTACGGCTCTGACTTTACGAATATTGAAGGTATGGAAGAATACCACTCCGGAAAAGCAAAGACCATTTCTGGTATTAAAGTTCTGGGTGAGAAGAAGCTGCAAATTACTTATCTTAAATCTTCCCCTTCCCTGTTAACGGGTGGCATATGGATTTATCCATTAGCTAAACATATCTTTGGTGGTATGGATGTTGCCAAAATCTCCTCATCCCCTGAAGTTCGTCAAAAGCCAATTGGCTTCGGAGCTTTTAAAGTGGAAAGTATCGTTCCTGGTGAGTCTGTAGTATTCGTTAAGAATGAAGATTACTGGCGCGGCGCACCTAAATTGGATAAAGTAATTTTGAAGGTAATCAACCCTACGACTGTTGTGCAAGAACTGAAGTCTGGTGGAGTTGACTTGGTGGATGCCTTCCCTATCGATCAATTCCCAGATAATGCAAAAATGTCAAATGTCGAGTATCTCGGTGCTGTTGACCGTGCATATACGTATATTGGATTTAAGCTAGGTAAATGGGATGCAGAGAAAAAAGTCGTTGCTACCGATCCTAAAGCTAAAATGGCGGATGTGAACCTGCGTAAAGCCATGTGGGCTGCTGTAGACAATGATACAGTGGGTAAGAAATTCTATAGTGGTCTTCGCTGGAATGCGACAACTTTAATTCCACCTTCTCATCCGGAATTCCATGATGCTTCTAATCCAGGTGTACCTTATGATCCAGAAGCTGCTAAGAAGATCTTGGATGACGCTGGTTACAAACTTAACGGTGAATTTAGAACGAATCCGGATGGCAGTGAGCTGAAGATTAATTTCATCTCGATGACAGGATCGGACATTGCAGAACCATTGGCTCAATATTATGTACAATCCTGGAAAGCGATTGGTCTGAATGTGAATTTGGAGATGGTAGAATTTAATACGTTCTATGATCGTGTTGGACAAAATGGTGAGGATGATCCTTCTGTGGATGTTTACCAAGGTGCTTGGACTGTAGGGATTGATGTTGACCCAACAGGTCTTTATGGTAAAGACGCGATCTTTAACTTCCCGCGTTACTCGAGTGCAGAGAATGATCGTTTGCTCACCGAAGGAGTCTCCGAGGATGCATTCGATGTAAATAAACGTAAAGAGATCTATAAAGAATGGCAACAGTTTATGGTTAACGAGATTCCTGTATTCCCTACGCTTTATCGTGCGGCCCTAGTTCCGGTCAACAACCGTATACTGAATTATGGAATTGGTGATGGAACTGGACTTTACTATAATGACATTGCAGTTTCCGCGGATAAAGCTGCAGTAGCTCAGTAAGTAGAAACAACACAGAACAGCAGTTCAGGGAGAGCTTACTGAACTGCTGTTTGTTTGTTTCTCTTTGAAGCGTTCATTTGGTTATTATTCGCTTCAAAGTCGGTTAGTTGTATTTCATGCAACTAAAACCTAAATGTTAGAGCTAAGAATGTAATATAACAGTACTTCATACATCTATTTTCCGGATGTGAAGATAAATAAGGGTTATCGGGTGATTTTAACTGTATATACTACAACTAAATCGAAAAGGGATTCTGAACACAAGAAATAGCTGTATAAAATACAGCTATTTCTTGTGTTTTCGTATATTAGAGTTAATGTTGTAAGTTATAGAATACACTTAAGCTTGCGCTGAAGGAACAACCTTCTCGGCATATTCTATCGTTCCGCCACCAAGACATTGCTCACCAAGATAGAAGACAACGGCTTGGCCAGGTGTTATCGCTTTTTGTGGAACATCAAAGTCTACGTTTATCGTTCCGTCTTCCCGTGTTGTAAGGGTCACGCCTTGATCAGGCTGGCGATAGCGGAATTTGGCGGTGCATTTTAGCGGCTCAAGACCTAGCTCTTGCCCGTTAATCCAGTTTACACCGGAGGCAATCAGACTAGTGGAGTACAGGCTGTGGTGCTTGTCTCCTTGAACTACATAAAGAATGTTGCGGCTAAGGTCTTTTTCGGCTACAAACCAAGGTTCACCGTTACCGGAGCCACCAATGCCAAGGCCTTGGCGTTGACCCAATGTATAGTACATAAGTCCATCGTGGCGACCTTTGATTTCTCCAGTTGTTATATCTACCATATCACCCGATTGCGCTGGAAGATACTGGCTGAGGAATTCGCGGAAGTTACGCTCACCGATGAAGCAAACGCCTGTGCTATCTTTTTTCTTGGCAGTATAGAGTCCAGCTTCTTCGGCAATTCTCCGAACTTCCGGTTTCGGAAGATGACCAATCGGGAACATTGCTTTAGAGAGTTGATACTGTCCCAGCGCATTCAAGAAATAGGTCTGGTCTTTATTGTTGTCTACACCGCGGAGTAGCTTGTACACACCATCTTCTTCTATAACTCGTGCATAATGTCCAGTCGCTACATAATCGGCGCCAAGCTGAAGGGCTTTGTTCAGGAACTCTCCGAACTTGATCTCTCGGTTGCACATGACGTCTGGATTCGGCGTCCGGCCGGCTTTATATTCATCGAGGAAATAAGAAAATACTTTGTCGAAGTATTCCTTCTCGAAATTAACGGTATAGTAAGGAATATCAATCTGCTCGCATACGCGGCGAACATCCTCTGCATCGCTTTCGGCCGTACATACTCCGAATTCGTCGGTATCGTCCCAATTTTTCATGAAGATGCCGATGACGTCATAGCCCTGCTGCTTGAGCAGAAGCGCCGTGACGGAGGAATCGACCCCTCCGGACATGCCGACGACGACACGGGTGTCTTGTTTTGCTTTTGTCATCGTAATCACCATTTCTGTACCCAAAATACCGGTCATTCATGGAACACCCGGCTCAAAATGTATTATAACATACCTGTCTACTGTAAAGCCTTAAATAAGAGGCTGAGAATAGAAAAATGTCCACCAGGGGTGAACATTCTTGCAAAATGTTTCGTTTGCCATTTCATTTGTGACTTCGAATATGATAACATAAACTAAGAGTAATCATCGGAATACCTTGATATGACAAACGCATGACTTACCGAATCAATAGTATACAATAACTAGACACTAAACCGAAAGAGGTGCCCCTTTGAAAATATCAACCAAAGGACGTTACGGACTAACAATTATGATGGAGCTTGCACTGAAATTTGGTGAAGGACCGACCTCACTTAAGAGTATCGCTGAGAAAAATGGACTTTCTGAACACTATCTGGAGCAGCTAATTGCTCCTCTGCGTAACGCAGGACTTGTAAAAAGTATTCGTGGTGCATACGGTGGATACATTTTATCACGTGAGGCTAGTGCTATCACAGCGGGTGACATCATTCGTGTGCTAGAGGGCCCAATTTCTCCAGTAGATTTTACTGAAGAAGATGATGCAGCAAAACGCGATTTATGGCTGCGTATTCGCGATAGCATCGCCGACGTACTAGATTCCACGACTCTTCATGACTTGATTAATTATAAAGAAGAGAGCTTGGCGGACAACTATATGTTTTATATCTAAGAGGAATCAGAATTCCGCGATTTCAAAGGGATTCATAAAAAAGGTTACCCACAAATTACCCACACTTTATTGGTTGATTGCCCATTCGAAGTCATCAGCGATTTCGAATTGTCGTTGCTTTGTTACGTGAAGATAGATCAATTCAGTCACTTTGGAGTTGCTCTTATGACCGATGCGTGCTTGAATCTCTGGTAGTCCAACCCGCGGATTTGATGCAAGCAGAGAGACGTGTGTATGACGTAAGCTATGCGGCGTTAGGCTGGTCGGCAAACCAGCTTTCTCAAGAACTTTGCGCATAGTTTTCCCAACGCTCGTTACTGAGATTGGGTACCCTGGCAACGAAGGACACCAGATCAAAAAGTTATCTTTCGGGTTGAAAACCTTGGCAGAAAGCCGTTCATCATTCTGCCATTCTTTCAGAAGATCAAGAGTCTTAGCTACGGTTTCCCCGTAACTTACGATACGTTCACTTTGCTCGTTTTTTGGTGGAATGAATGAGTATTCTTGGACGCTCGTTCCATAGATTTGTCTGTTGATATCTAGAGTCCTTTTTTTTGAATTGATATCCTCCCACTGTAGTCCGGCTGCTTCGCTGATTCTTAGGCCGGTATAGGCAAGTATAACGAAGAGGGCCCATTGATTTGTTGGAAGCATAAACCTCGCAACCTGAAGAAATGTCTTCAACTCGTCCTTCTCAAGAAATTTGGGGAGGACTTGTTTTTTTTCCCCGATAATACGTGTCATTTTTTTCTCTCTGGGTATTACTGCGTCTTGAACCGGATCAGTTTCTATTAAACCTTTACGTTTTGCGTGTTCAAACATGAGTGAAGCGGCAGTGTGTATGGCAGTGACAGTGCTTCTTTTCTTGCCGTCATTCTTCAACTTATACAGAAATTCCTGATATTGGCTAGGGGTTACTTCTGGGAGATTGAAGCCACCGAATTGTTCTAGTAAAACCGTTAATCCGTATTTACGGTTTTTGATTGTGTTGCCAGCAGGTTCACGCTCCAAGATATATTCTTTTAGCCAAGTTTTACTCCAAGCACTTACTGTTAATGCGTTAGTGTGTTTCAGTTTCTTCTGTAACTTCTGTGCTTGGATTAAGATTCCAAAATCCACGGCCTCTTGAATTGAGTCAAAACGGGGAGACTCTTTACCCTTGCTACTTTTCACTTCTTTTCCATCAACATTTTTTGTAGTGGGTACCCGATATCGATAGGTATACTTCCCATCACGCTCGCGGATATTGGGTGGAAGTTTATTCGGCTTGTCTTGTTTTCTCATCCTTTCTTCTCCTTTCAACAAACATATGTTCGGTTAATAGGTGTATGTAAACAGCCTTTCGACTGGAAGGCGTAAAAGTTATATGAAAAATTCAGATAGTTCACAAGGTATACCGTTTCTGAGCAATAAATCTGAGATGGATTCATTTACCCCCAGAGAGTCCCAAGCAGTTAATAGTCTGACGGCAAAGTAATTTGCCTCACGCTCATATTTTCCAACACAGAAGAAGGTACGCTCGTCCATCCAAAAGCGGCTGATACCTGGATGGAGTAGAGCGTGGGCAAGTTCATGGGCGCAAATCACACGCTGCCAAGCTTCTGACAATCCGGAGTGGATTATAATATATTTTCGTCGCAGTGTTCTCCGAAACATCCCGCGGGTATTTTCTCCAAGATCTCTATACCAGATCTCAATGTTTAATGCTTCGGCCAGGCGAAATGGGCAATTCGTTTTGTATTTACGGAGAAGCCTTCGAATAAGCCGGTTCATTTCCATAGATGCTATTCACCCTTTTTCTTCCGTCCGTATGTTTTCTTATTCTTCTCTTTAGCGTCCCAAAAGATAGCTTCCATTACACGCTTGATCTTTTCTTTGTCTTCTTCGCTAACAGGCACACCATCAAACATAATAGGCTCGTCTTCTTCAAGTAGTTTTTTAAAGTCGCGCCTGTCTTTTTGTGTGGCCCATTCTGGGGTCCCCTTTTCGTCGGATTCTATACTATCCATAAAAAAGTCTATTGGTTTATTGAAAAAATCAGCAATTAGTTTTAAAGAGTCGATTTGAGGGTGCTTGGTTTGATTATTAAGGATTTTGGAAATCCCCGTATATGATACTCCTGTTTCTTTGGCTAATCGGTATTTTGATATACCTTGACTATCCATAAGGGCTTGCAACTTCTCAGATATATCCACGATTATTCCTCCAACTATATCTCTAATGTGTTATAACTCTACGAGGATATAATAGAACACAAAAGAGTGGTAAGTCAAGGATGTCAGAGAAATAAAGAGGAAAAAGATCTTTTTGTAACATATTTGAGTTATATATAAGGTTGATTATAAAACTATAGAGTTATAATATGTGTTCAGGAGGTGAGACGCATGGGGCTGGCAATTGAAGATAACATGCAGAGATTGATCGACGAACGAGGATGGACAGTTTATCGACTTGCTAAAGAAAGCGGAGTGACCGTATCTGCATTGTATAACATAGGCAAGAAAAAACAAGGTCCATATGCTGAAACTCTAGTGAAATTGTCGGACGCTTTGGGAGTAACCTTAGATGAGTTGGTTCGTAAAAAGACGAGAAATACTGTAATGAAAGGAGGTACATCAAATGACTAATTTGACACCAACCTTTATTATCAACGACTCGGCGTTAAGACCAACTATTGATGTACTCGATGCTGCAGCTTACCTCAATGTTAGTAAGTTTACGGTGATCAATCGGATCAAGTCTGGAAAACTCAAAGCCTACAAACAAGGAAAACACTGGAAGATCAAACGTGAGTGGTTGCTTGAATACGAGCATTCATTATTCACCTAGAGAGGTGCTAACGAATGACCATTAACATTCAAGCTGAGTTAGCTGCCGCAAAGCTCCACCTGGACTACGCCATTGAAGCTTTGATACAAGAAGAACAGGCACAACATCTTGGCAAGCTTGGTGCCGCACGATATGAGATCGTTGAAACGTTGATTCGAATGAACAAGGAGGCTGGCAACGATGCCCAAGCAAGTCGAGTCAGTTGACCAGATGTGGAGGCGGATGGAGCTTCGACGGAGACGGTGGCAAATCCAGAATGGACGCGTGTTAGTAGATGAGCCAGAAGCTGCGGTCTGGTGGCTGGATAAAGAGATTGCGGAATTGGAGGCAGACCATTGAGTAAAGTAACCAGACCACTTGAAGTTGTTGATTATTGCTCTAATCCTAAATGCGAAGCAGAAATTCTACTAGATCAAAGGGTTGTGAAGCATGGGAAGGATCTTTACTGCGGTAACAACTGTTTGTGTGAGGGCCTTGGCGCTGTTGTGATCAAGGCAGACGATAATTTTGAAAGGGGTGATGCTGAAAAACATGAAAATGACCCAACGGATTAGGGCCCATCAGGTCATTGCTTTGAAACACAACACATTATGAGGTCAGTGTATCACTGATCGAGAGGAGATTCAAGATGAAAGCTACTGGAATTGTTCGCCGTATTGATGATTTGGGTCGGGTGGTGCTTCCGAAAGAGCTGCGCCGTACGTTGGGAATTGCCGAGGGTGATCCAATAGAGATTTTCGTGGACGGTGACAAGATTGTCCTGAAGAAGTATAACCCAGGCTGCACGCTTTGTGCAGGGTTAGTTGGGATTCAATATCTATCGGGGAAACCGATTTGCACTGACTGTCTCTCTAAAATCGCTAAACTGCAGGGGCTCTCATAATGTTAGCCATTCATCCGATCCATCGTAAATTAGCCCAGGTAGTGCATATGAACCTTGATCAATATGGCAATTTTATCGTTGGCAACCTTGAGCTGCAACTGATACTGAAGCTCCTACGGGAAAATCACGATCTGGTATAAAAAATGGATGGGTTGAAAGAACTTGCCTTTATGGCTCACGAAATAGGCGACATGGACTGGCAAATGGACCTGTGTGCAAAGATTGAAGCCATCGAGAACCACATGATTTAAATAATAGGAGGACTCATATATGCCCGTACAAATAACTATAACTGGTGAAAACGCAAAGGAAGCCTTGCAGGAGATTGGTGGGCTAGCATTTGCTCTGGTTGGTGCTGCCGCACCGGAAACCAATAAGTCAGCTAAGACCCAGACGCAAACACCGCCGAAAACTACTGAGAAGAAACAAGAAGAGCCTGTGAAAACTGAAGTCAGTTCTGAGCCGGAGATTCATCAAGAAGAGGACACTGGTGATAAGGAGAACATCCCTACTATCGTGGAGCTCCGGGAAAAAGCTGCGGCTGTTGCCAAAGCAAATAAGGCAAACGGTCCAAAAATCAAGGCTATGCTTTCTGAGTATGGATATGATGCTGTATCAAAAGTGGAAGAAAAAGACCGCGCAGCTGTCATGAAAGCTTTGGAAGTTATATGAATACCCCTGCTCACAGTGAGCGGGCACATGCCCTATTAGGTGCTTCGAAAGCTAGTCAATGGCTGAACTGTCCGCCTAGCGCCAAGCTGCAAGAGACCATCCTAGAGTCCGAAAGTGAGTTTGCCAAAGAGGGTACCGTGGCTCATGAGTTGGCTGAGGTAAAGCTGCAGTTACTACTTGTGCCGAATAATTCCAAGCGACGTAAGGAGCTAGAGAAGGCGCTCACCAAGGTGAAAGAAAACCCATTCTACTGTTCAGAAATGGAGTCAGCTACTACGGATTATACCGATATCGTAGCTGAGCGATTCATGACTGCGAAAGCTCGATCTGTGGACGCCGTGATCTTATTCGAAGAACGGTTGGACTTTAGTGAATGGGTGCCGGATGGTTTCGGCACTGGAGACGTTGTGATCATTAGCGATGGTGTCATGGAAGTCATTGACCTGAAATATGGAAAGGGCGTTCCGGTGTCAGCTATAGGTAACTCACAGATGCAACTCTATGCTTTGGGCGCTTGGCAAGCTTATGACTTTCTCTATGGAGTTGAGGAGATCCACATGACTATTGTCCAACCGCGCCTGGATTCAGTCAGTACCGACGAGATGCCAACACCTGCGTTATTGGAGTGGGCAGAGAATATTGTTCGTCCTGCTGCTGCGCTGGCCGCGGCCGGAGAAGGTGAGTTTGCTTCTGGTGATCATTGCCGCTGGTGCAAGGTGAAAGCGAACTGCCGCGCTCGTGCTGATGCGAACATGGCTGCACTGGCTTATGAGTTCAAAGATCCGGCGCTGCTAACCTTGGAGGAGGTCGGTTCCATCCTGTTTGTCGCAGAACAGCTTAAGACTTGGGCGAAGGACGTAGAGGACTATGCTTTTACTCAGGCTAAGAATGGGCAGCAGATTCCACTTTGGAAGCTTGTCGAGGGGCGGAGTAATCGAGTGTTCTCAGATAAAGAGGCGGTCAAGGCAAAGTTGTTGGACGCTGGATTTGAGGCTGAGAAGATCCTCAAGCCACAAGAACTGGTGGCGCTAGGAGAACTGGAAAAGACGATTGTTGGCAAAAAGCAGTTCAAAGAGCTACTTTCAGATTTGGTCATTAAGCCACAAGGCAAACCGGTACTTGCTCCGGAGAGTGACCCACGGGCAGAGCTGAATAGTGTCGATAAGGACTTCGCAAACGAACAGTTCTAAAACGTAAATACCTGAAAAATTCATAATAGAAACCCATAAAGGAGAATGTTCAAATGGCAGAAGTTAGCACAAAGATTATTACTGGTAAGGTTCGCCTGTCCTATGCAAATGTTTGGGAACCAACAGAAGATGATGGTGGTGTGCTCTGGTACAACACATCTATCCTTATTCCGAAGGATGACAAAGACACGCTTCGTAAGATTAAAACAGTTGTAGATCATCTCAAGGAACAAGCAAAGGCCAAATATAACGGCAAGCTTCCAACGAATTTCAAATCACCGTTGCGGGATGGTGACGATGAGAAACCAGACAATCCAGAATACGCCGGACAGTATTTCTTCAGCGCTAAGAGTAAGAACAAGCCTGGGATTGCGAAGCCTGTCGGGAAGAACGGAGACGGAACAACAAAATTCCAAGAGATCAGTGATACTACAGAAGTTTACTCTGGCTGCTACGTCAGGGTCAGCATTAACTTCTATCTCTTTGATACCAAGGGTAACAAGGGTATTGCAGCTGGTCTGAATAACATCGTGAAGGTGCAAGACGGTGAGTTCTTGGGCGGACGCAGTAACCTGAATGATGATTTTGCAGGAGTGGAATTCGATGACGACATCGTAGATATCAGCGGTGATGAGGACTTTTTGAATTAATCAGTCTAGAAGGGGATGCCGCAAGGGTCCCCTTTTCTTAACCATAAATACCGGAGATGGAGGAAGGAATGTGACTGTTCTTCAAATAGATGTAGAAACATTCTCAAGCGTGGACTTAAAAAGCTGTGGTTTGCACAAGTATGTCGAATCCTCAGATTTTGAAATTTTACTATTTGCTTATGCCTATGATGATGAGCCTGTGACGGTTGTAGATCTTACCGACTTTCAAGAACTGCCAGACTTTATTCTTAATGATCTGATTGATCCAGCTATTACAAAGACGGCCTTCAATGCAGCATTTGAACGAGCATCTATTAAACGTCATTTCGGAGTCGAGTGTAATCCGTTTCAGTGGCGTTGTACAATGGTCCACTCGCTGACACTAGGGCTTCCAGGGTCGCTGGATCAATCGGCTAAGGTTCTGGGGCTTGATGCACAGAAGGACAGCAAGGGTAAGGCACTGATCAAGTACTTCAGCGTTCCCTGCAAGCCTACAAAAGCCAATGGTCAGCGAACACGGAATTATCCGCACCATGATCCTGAGAAGTGGGAGGATTACAAGAGTTATAACGGTCAGGACGTTGTTGTTGAACGCGAAGTACGGCGGAAACTGGAGCGTTTCCCTGTTCCAGAACGGGAGTGGCGATTGTGGGCACTAGATCAACGGATTAACGATTCGGGCGTCCGACTAGACCCGACACTGATCCATCATGCAATTGCTTGTGCGGAGCAGTACACCGCTCGATTGGTCGCTGAGGCTCGGGAGCTAACAGGACTGGATAATCCGAACAGCTTGTCTCAGGTGAAGGCCTGGTTAGCTGAACGCGGGCTGGAGACGCCTGACGGGATGGGTAAGGAGTTTATGCCTGTACTGTTGGACGCCGCACCTGACGAAGAGACACGGCGCATGTTGGAGCTTCGACAGGAAATGGGAAAGACCAGTAATTCTAAATATGACGCTATGGCACGGGCTCTTTGTTCGGATGATAGGGTGCGCGGGATCTTGCAGTTCTGTGGCGCGGGGCGTACCTGGCGTTGGGCTGGCCGAAATGTCCAGATGCACAACTTGCCACAGAACCACATCGAAGATCTGCAGCTTGCGCGGGAAGTGCTCAGGTCTGGAGATTATGAACTTCTTGAGCTTTTATATGGCGCGTTACCGTTTGTACTATCTCAACTGGTCCGTACAGCACTGATCCCTTCTGAAGGTAGCACTTTCAAGGTTGCAGACTTTGCAGCAATCGAGGCTCGTGTGATTGCTTGGCTGGCTGATGAACTATGGGTACTTGATGTATTCCAAGGACACGGCAAGATATATGAGGCTGCAGCTTCCCGTATGTTCGGTGTCCCTCTTGAAACCATCGTCAAGGGCCATGAGAATTACCGTTACCGTGCGCCGGGCAAAGTTGCAACGCTGGCTTGCGGCTTCGGGGGTGGGGCAGTGGCACTGGAGAAGATGGATAGGAACAAAGAGATTTCTCCCGATCAGTATGATCGACTGGTTAGACAGTGGCGAGATGCCAACCCAAAGATTAAACAACTTTGGTATCGTGCAGAGGCTGTGGCGATGGAGGCTGTTCAGTGTAAATCGACAGTGGAACTGGCCCATGGAGTTCGTTACCGCTATGCGGGTGGGACATTGTTTGCGGATCTTCCAAGCGGTCACAGCTTGGCGTACCCGCAGGCCGAGATCAAGTTCGATACGAAGTTCAATAAGGAGGGGCTGTCCTTCTACGCGCAAGATGAACGCAGTCAATGGGTGCAACAGCGGACATGGGGCGGAACACTAGTGGAGAATCTGGTCCAGGCAATTGCCCGGGACTGTCTTGCTGAGAGTATGTTCCGGTTGGACAACGCAGGTTACTCCATTCCGTTGCACGTACATGATGAAATTGTAGCGGATTGTCCTACAGGATTCGGATCGGTGGAAGAGATGACAAGGATTATGAGTGAGCCGATTGATTGGGCGCTAGGACTGCCCTTGAAGGCAGCCGGCTTTGAATGTGACTTTTATATGAAGGATTGATTCCTATGAGGCAGCTTGACCTATTTGCTGGAATCGGAGGTCTCAGCTTGGCAGCTGAGTGGGCGGGGATTACGACTATAGCCTTTTGTGAGAAGGAGCCATTTGCTCAGAAGGTACTGCGTCGCCGATTCCCGGGACGTCCAATCTATGATGATATACGAGATTTAACGAAAGAGGTGCTGAATCGTGATGGAATTACAGGAATTGATCTTGTTACCGGTGGCTTCCCCTGTCAACCTTTCAGCCATGCGGGCAAGCGCGAAGGTACGGGAGATGACCGCTACCTCTGGCCAGAAATGCACCGAGTCATTGGAGAGCTCAGACCCACTTATGTTGTTGCTGAAAATGTTATCGGACTCGTCAGTATGGCTCAGTCCGATTGGGACACTGTCATGGAAGACGAAACAACAATACGAGAGGAAGCAGAGATGGTTATCGAAACCATCCGGAAAGACCTTGAAGACATTGGTTATCAATCCGTCCCAATTATTATACCAGCTTGCGGTGTCGGCGCCGCGCACCAGCGTTACCGAATTTTCATTGTGGGCAACACCTCAAGCCCGAGATTACCAAAACGGAGACAATCCCGAGGGGCTAAGGGCTACTCCGAATGCATCGGATGTAGTGGAGGATCACGGAGATGGACAGACCAAGAGCTGGCGAACAGAGGTTTACAACACTTGTTACAAACTATGGCCGACACCAGCAGCTCAAGACAGCAAGAATGCCACACTACCGCGTTCACAGATCTATCGAGACACTGTTCCAGGTGCGGTAATGAGGGAGGGGCATACGGGACAACTCAATCCGGAATGGGTGGAGACCCTTATGAACTTTCCGATTGGTTGGACGGATTTGGAATGAATCCACTTGACGCACTTATAAATTTTATCTCTTCATACCCTCAGCCTGCTCTTATGGGGCAAGCCCAGCATAATTGGGAACCGCCAAGAGTAGCAACAGGGAAGAAAAATAGGGCCTCCCGCCTTAAGGCACTGGGAAATGCCGTTGACCCGTTGCAGGCACTTCCTATTTTTTATGGACTAAAGATAGTCCATTGTTTCTCACGGTATGAACAATCCTAGAAGTAGCGAGCCTTTATTTTTGGATGCTTTTCTAAAAATCGCTCTAACTCATATTTTGACCACGTAACAGTTTTAATCGATAGGTTTCTTTTAACGCCATCTAATTTGTCAAAAAGAGTACTGTCAATAACTGTCGATGTCATAACACCATATCCATTCGCTCCAAATTGGGCAATCGTATCTGCGACATCTACTTTTGATCCAGCAAGTGATTTAGCTGTTGTATGTTTGCACTGAAAAATATACATTGCTGGTGATTGCTCTGATAGTTCTTTAGTCCAAGCAACAATATCCCTACCACCGTCTCGAGATCTTGATGATCCCATTTTTCTAATCGTGCTTACATCAAATTGACCTGAATAATAAATTACGTCGTAACAGAGTTCCTCGAATTTCGAGTCGTCTAGGAGTGACCAATCAAGAGAAATTGCAGCTGTATATCCCATTAATTCATCAAACGTTTCAGTTGCCGTAAGAATTCCAAAGTTGTAGACTTCCAAGTCATCTTTAGATAGCTTTTTTGGATCAAAATGAAGGAATTTGTATCCTAGAGAATCTACTCCAAGGATGACTCCTGCTTCAGAGTCTAAATAATAATCTTCTACTTTTGGCAATTGGATTTGAAAGTCCCAAGAGTCATAATCCATCAATGAGTGTGCTAGACATTGCGTAGCATTCATAAATTCTTCTTCTGCAAATAGCACCGCATTTTTACTATTAAATAGTACGTCACTTTGATTTACTTTTAATCGTTCTGCTTTTTCAAAATTCAGATGTCGTACTCCTAAGTATTCTGTTAGTATCTCAATCTTAACAGAGGGAGGAAGGATCCACATTTTATTAGAACAGAACAAATCGCCATCTAAACTTCTACTCATAGGAGATTTCCAGAACATGTATCTATGTTCAGGGTGTTTTCTGAGCTCATTCTCCACATAATCGGAATCCAACTCATAAAGTGAAAAAAGATAGTTGGCGAAATAACTTTCTAACAAGGTTGGAAATGAGATTCGGTCCGATAAATATGGATCATACGAGCCATAATGATATGTAGAATCATCATTTTCATCATCCAAGAGTTTTTCGCTAATCATTTTAAATTCTTCAAGGTTTTCCGGAACACAATGAAACTTAATTGTTACGGCTGGATAATCACCTTGGGTTCTTTCCATCGTGATGCTATTACAAATATTTGCTAGAGTCTCTCCAATAAAAGAGGCATATAAGTAATCGTCCGCAAGATCTATGTAACTAGAAGCATAATCTATTGATTCTAATGGCACCTCAATAACTTCAATCGTGTCCATAATTATCAGCTCCATTTTTTTTCTTTAATCCTAGCACATTTTCGAAAAAAAGGTTTTTAAATTATACAGTGCAAGTAGGCCTTGAAGGATGTGAGAACATGCATTTAATTGAACTGGATATCAGTTTTGGTAAGAGCCGAAGCGACACCAACTGGAAAACAGAATACTTGTCATGGGATGAATTCGTAGACCGGCTACGCAAGGTGCGTCGGACAGCGGAGACGATCGCCGAATATGACCGCTGGGATAATATCCGGCGCGGAAATGCCAAGGATGGACCTGCCTTTGTCGGCGGACTGGTTCGGGGCGGTCGACGTAAGAAGGAGAACATCGACAGTCGCTGGCTGATTACACTGGATGTGGACCACGGGGATGAAGATTTCTTCTCAATGGTAGATCTGATGATTGGCGGCACCGCCTACGCGATTTATACCACTCATAGTTACCGTCCCGATCGGCTTAAGTACAGATTCATTCTTCCTGCAAGCCGGGCAATGACACCGGATGAATACGCCGCGGTCAGTCGGAAGATGGCAGAGATAATCGGTATGTCCTATTTTGACAAGACAACATTTGAGGTGCATCGACTGATGTTCCTTCCCTCTTGCTCTAAAGATGCTCAGCCGCCTGAGATGGTGGTTGCCGAGGGTGAGCCTGTAGACGTTGACGCGTTTCTCGAAGAGTACACAGATTGCGCCGATGTGATGCAGTGGCCGAGACATCCAGATGAGAAGTCAGGCCCGCAGCTTAACAGTAAGAAGGTGCAGGATCCCCGGGAGAAAACCGGAACGATCGGACTGTTCTGCCGGGCTTATGGTATTGAGGAAGGCATAGCGGAGTTTCTTTCTGAAGAGTATAGCCCAGGCTCTATGCCTTACCGATACACATACAACAGAGGCACCAGCGGGAACGGCTTGGAGGTCTTCCCGGATCAGGAGCTTGCTTATTCGCATCAAGACAGTGACCCTGCAGCGGATGGTCGCAGCTACAACATATTTGACCTGGTCCGTATTCATAAGTTTGGTCATCTGGACGAACGGGTGAGTGAGAAGAGCAATATCTCCAAATTACCAAGCGTCACGGCTATGGAGTCCTGGGCTATACAGTTACCAGAGGTTAAACGGGAGCGCATGGCAGAGATCCAGGAGTCTTTCGGTGAATTCAACGATGATCCGGAGGAAGACAGGGAAGCTGAAGACGATTCTTGGAAGGATAAACTGGAGTTTCATAGTAAAACTGGTGATTTGCTTTCAACCGCAGGGAATGTAGAACTGGTGTTGTCGCACGAGGAGTGGCGAGGGGTGCTCGGATATGATGCTTTCGGTAATACGGAAGTGATTCGGCGCCCGTTGCCCTGGAGAGATCGAGAACGTGCTCACTCCGATTACGAACCTTGGCTTGGGGCAGATGACAAACGACTGCAACACTGGTTTGCCAAGGTACACAAATTGCGTGGTGCTGCTACCATTCAAAACGCTTTTACTGAGGTTGCCCATACTAATAAATTCCACCCCATAAAAGAATACATCGAAGAACAGACATGGGATGGAGTGTCCCGAGTAGATACGTTCTTTATTGACTATCTGGGCGCTGATGATGATCACTATGTCCGGCAGGTGACCCGAAAGTCGATTCTGGCAGCTGTTTCGCGACTCTACCGACCTGGATGCAAGTTTGACGAAATGCTAGTACTAGTAGGTCCGCAGGGAGCCGGCAAGAGTAGTCTTTTAGCTAAGCTGGGCCGGAAATGGTTCAGTGACTCCCTGCGTACGTTCGAGAATAAGGAAGCCGGGGAGCATCTACAGTCTGGGTGGATCTTTGAGATTGGAGAATTGTCAGCCATGAAGAAGTCTGAGGTGGATGAGGTTAAGGCGTTTCTATCGAAGACTGAGGATCGTTACCGGGTGGCCTATGACCGCCAGGTGTCGGAGTTTCCTCGCAAATGCGTATTCTTTGGAACAACAAACACCCGTGATTTCTTGAGAGATACCACAGGGAACCGCCGCTTTTGGCCTGTAGAAGTGTTTCCGGATAGAGCGAAGTTTAGCCATTGGGAGCACTTAACAGATAACCTGGTAGGCCAGATATGGGCCGAGGCGCTACAGCTATTTAAGGCGGGGGAATCTTTGGCGCTGGATAAGCTGTCTAAAGATGAGGCGCTACGGCTGCAAGCTGCACATATGGAAATTGATCCGCGTGAAGGTGTCATTCAGGAATGGCTGGACAGCCCTGTTGGTGATGAGTTCGGGCAGATCATGGGTGATCAGCGTAATCGGGTGTGTGCATCCCAAATATGGACAGAGTGCCTACACAATAGAACAGGGCAGCTGTCCAAGTGGGAAGCCCGGGAGATATGCGACATCATGCGACGCATGCCGGGTTGGCGCGAACGTAAAGGGAAAGCCCGTATACCAGATTATGGAGTGCAATTGGTTTTTGAGCGAGAATCTGCACTGTATCCGTATCAGCTAAAATGAGACAACTTGTGGAAACGTCGGCAACACCTGATGTTGCTAAGGTATCCATATCGTATCCACAAAATGAGAGATTGTAGATACACCGCAAACCCTTGGTATAACGGCACTTATTAGTATTTGTTTCTAATGTTGCTATATAAACTCTCTGTAACAATGAATATTAAATAGCATAGGAACAGGTAATATATGTAAACTCGTATTCCTATGCTAACGTGAATAGCGCTCTATACGCGTACACGTGAACCAACAACAACGGAGGTTTGGATTATGCTGGAAAGAGAAATAGAATCTGCGCTTGGTAAGTCGGTCAAAGCTCTCGGAGGTCTTTACTGGAAATTCGTCTCCCCCGGGATGAACGGCGTACCAGATAGAATCATCGCTTTACCTGGTGGGCTGACCGTATACGTTGAGCTGAAGAAGCCCGGAGAGCAACCCAGACCTTTGCAGCTGAAACGTCACCAAGAACTTCGCGAACGTGGGCACCTGGTATACGTGATTGATACACTTGAAGGTGTACACGCCTTTATCCAAGAGGTGTACATCCATGGAGTATAAGGCTCACACCTATCAGGATTACGCAACACTTCGGATCCTGGACACCAACTTTATCGCCTTGTTGCTTGAAATGGGTCTTGGGAAAACGGTAAGCACCTTAACAGCCATTGACCGATTACTATATGACCTTTTCGATGCGTCACGGGTACTAGTCATCGCACCACTTCGAGTAGCAGAAGACACTTGGGCACGGGAGACTGCCAAGTGGGATCATCTGCAGCATCTGCGAATCTCAAAGGTGCTGGGCAGCGCAGTCGCCCGCCGCAAAGCACTGAAAGCTGATGCAGACCTTTGGGTCATCAATCGCGAAAATGTGGAGTGGCTTGTCAGTGAGTATGGTAGCGAATGGCCGTTCGATACTGTTGTTATCGACGAATTGTCCAGTTTCAAAAATCCGAGTTCCAAGAGATTTAAGGCGCTGCGACGCGTGCGGCCTTTCATGAAGAGGGTTATCGGTCTGACGGGTACACCAGCACCAAACGGGCTAATGGATCTGTGGGCACCCATGTATCTGCTAGATCAAGGGGAACGACTTGGTAAGACGATCATCAGTTATCGGGATCGATATTTCAATGCTGGTAGCCGCAGTGGGCATGTGGTCTACGAGTGGAAAGAGAAGAAAGAAGCTGAGGATCGGATATACGAAGCGATCAGTGACATCGCCGTCAGCATGAAGGCTGAGGATTGGCTAGAGCTTCCTGAGCGAATTGATCGCACAATTCAAATTCCGTTATCTCCAAAAGCCCGAGAGCAGTACAAGAAACTGGAGCGTGAACTGTTACTGCCGTTCATTGACTCCGATGTCGTAGCGAACACCGCCGCCGTACTGTCCGGTAAATTGCTGCAGATGGCATCGGGAGCCGTGTACGACGAAGACAAGGGTGTTAAACACATCCATGATGCAAAACTGGATGCATTAGAAGACATTATCGAAGCAGCTAACGGTAAGCCGGTCATGGTGTTCTACAACTTTAAGCATAGTATAAGTCGGATCCAAACCCAGTTCCCACAGGCGCAGATTCTACGAAAAGGAGCAGCTGGTAACGAAGATATTAGGGCTTGGAACAATGATGAAATCCCGCTGTTGCTGCTTCATCCGAAGAGTGCAGGACATGGGCTTAACCTTCAAGATTCTAGTTGCCGTACTGTTGTATGGTTCGATCAGATTTGGAGCTTGGAAGAGGATCAACAGGCGAATGCCCGTGTGCATCGGCAGGGAGTTAAACATAATATCGTCGTGGTTCGGCTGGTGGCCGAAGATACAATAGACGGAGAAGCAGTAGAAGCATTGGAACGTAAAGCTGACGGGCAGGATGCCTTAATGGCAGCTGTCAAAGCACGAATTGATAAAATAGCAAAGGAGTGAGCAGCATGAGTATTATTAAAGCGACATGGATCGAAACCCTAATCTGTCAGTATACTGCGGACGCACATAGTCTGGAGCGTTATCGAGATACCTTGGATCTCAAGGATCCAGAAGCAGCGGAGGAAGCTGAGACCGTATCAGGGATGCTGGCAGATATGAGATATGCACTAACATGGATGCGGAGAGGACGCCGCCCGGGGAGCCGTAGAGGTGCTGAGATTACAGATGTGTACAGGCAGCGTGAGATCTATATCAAACTATCAGGACAACAAATGGGAGAGGCTGAGCGGTTAAAGCTGGTGGACGCACTGTTATCGCTGAGTGATCGGGAGCGTACTTGTTTCTTACTACACATGGCGCAGGGCTTGACGCTGTTAGAGATTTCGGGTAAGCTAAATCTATCAAAACGGTCCGTTCAAGAGTATGTTTTTAGGGCCAAGGAAAAGATTTCTAAGGACTTTTTGTAATCCTTGTCGTACGTACTGTCGTACAACGTGTCGTACAACCTACCTACTATAATTCTGTCTATTAATGGGCTCTCCACTGTGGAGGGCTCTTTTTTGCGTTTCGGAATAATCCTAAATGGGAATATTGGATGCCAAAGGAGGAATTAATTATGAATCAGACAACCAAAGATTTGAGCGACGAGCTATCAAAACGGGAAGGTGTCGAGGTGCTTACCGTTGAGCCCCACGAGGAATTTAAAATCACAGTAGGGCAGCAAGAGAAGATCTTTACCGGCCCCGCTGTGATTTTGGTTAATCAGGACTAGACTTTGCGATAGGAATAACTGCCCTTGATGTTTGATGCGAGATAGCCGCCATGAGATCCAGCGGACATAAGCCCGTTATACTGGCTTTGAGGTACGCCGTCATAAGCGTAGGTACTGCCATTATTAAACCTAACGTAAAGTGTAGATGTGTCAGCATCATACGCCACGGCGTCGAGGTTTGAAGATGATACGGATTTCCAGTTCATAAGAACACCTCCTTTCATAATCTGATCGGGGGTGTTTGGTTTAGTTTAGATCAATCATCTGTACTGCCTGTTCAATTCTATCCAGCTTAGATTCAACATCAGAAGTATTAAGTCGGATAGAGCTGACATCAGAGTCGATACTGCTGGTGGTGCTATTCAATTCTTTTAATTCGTGTTTTATATCTTCCAGTAAACTGATAATACGATCTGCTTGAAACTCATCCATGAGAAAGGCCCTCCTTTCTTTGTTTGTCGAAGACAAGCATATCTTAAGATATTTTGGAAGATTATGCTACTCTAAAAGTCGCAGAGAGGATGATTTTCATGCCAAATCCACAAATTGAGAATAATTTTAAGTACCATGCTCCTAAGGCGGGACAGCCTGAAATCTATGAGGAAATCCGTAACAAAGCGAAAGAGTTGGCTGAATTGATTGATGAGGTAACGCCGAAAAGTCGTGAACAATCTCTAGCGATGACGAATTTGGAGCAAGCAGTATTCTGGGCTAACGCGGCTGTAGCGAGAAACGAGTAAAAAAAACCTTCTTTTTTGATTCTTTCGACGCCAAAAGAGGGAAATCCTTCCTATTTGTCGAAATGAGACGCGGAGAAGGAGGTGTATTAACATGAATAGCTACAAAGAGTTTATAAAAAGCTTCGGTCATCCAGTAACTAGTAGGTACTCAAAATTGTTCTCCACTATTAAAAATTATGTAAATGATGATGAAGTGAAGGCATTCTACCCAAAAAATTTCTTTAATGACAATAAGGAAAAAGAGTTTTATGCTTTTACAGATAAAAACATTTTTGTATTTAGAGAAAGTGATATGGTAGTCACTATTTTGTATTTTAAAGAGGTTAGAGTTGAGAAATTACAGCTCGTTCAGCCTTATAATCGGTCAGAAGATTTACAATTTGAAGTAAGACTTGACTCTGATGACAAGTTCAATTTCGATTCAATGAAAGATTCGAATCATGATTGGGCATATCAATACGTCGATTATATTAAGGCAATCTATAAGCTGTTGAAGTAAGCATCCTTCGGGGTTCTTTTTCTTTTGCAGCGAAACAAACACAACACCGGCGATGGTGAAAATGCAGGATGGCTGAAACATCAAAACTAGCTGAACAGTCAAAAGGAATCACAAAAAGAAAGTCCGGCTTATTCACCGGACTTGTCCTTCTTAGTGTGATACGCCTTAGCTGCTTCCTTACGCTCTATAAGATCAGAACGGAAGAAGAGACGTTCATTTTTGGTTTCTTTAACCGGTTTGAGCTTACCGTTTTTTACGAATCCGTGAATGTTCTGCCGTGTAGACTCCAATATCTCCATAGCTTCCGAGACGCCGCAGATTTCGCGTGCGATCCACTCAGCTAGTTCTTCTTTGCTGTTGAATGTGTACATTACCACTTCACCAGCAATATAACGGTATTGGCGATACTGATTACAAGCGCGGCATAAGTCATTAACTCTGTAGCTCTTGCTTTGCGTGTCATGCTTCATCGCTCCTTATGAGTGTGATATACTGAAGGAAAGACGGCCCTTGATTTTCATCCCCTATGCCTTAGCCCCTTTCGGGGCCAAGGTTTCGGGTTTTCCTACTTGAGCAACAGGATGATGAGGGTGAGGATGGAGTTTATCAAGGTGATGATTGCAGTCACCATCTTGAAGGTTGACTCTCTATCCTCTTTCCGTCTTTCTCTTCGTTTCTTCATTATTATCACCTCCTCTTGATATATTAATTATAACACGATACTTTACATCTGTAAAGTATCTATTGCGATAAGTCCAATCTTTTTTTAGGTTGGGCTTTTTTGTGTTTTTAGTCTCGTCTATAAAATAATTAAGACCAAACATAAGAAGGTTGGGCTTTCTGGGTGGCCACGCGAAACAACACAACGCCGGAGGTGGTGAACATGCAGCATGACTGAGACATCAAAATTAGCTGAGCAGGATTATATGGCTGGTATGAAATATAAAGCAATCGCTGAAAAATATGCCGTCTCCATTAACACTGTGAAGTCATGGAAGAAGCGTCACGGCTGGAATCGGGATATGGATGCACCCAAAGCTGAAAGGGTGCACCCTAACCGTGGAGGTGCACCACCGGGTAATCAAAACGCTGTTGGCAATAAGGGCGGATCCGCACCGAAGCGAAACAAGAACGCCGAGAAGCATGGACTGTTCGCTAAGTATCTGCCGGCAGAGTCGCTGGCCATCATGGAGCAACTGCAGAACCGAGCTCCTCTGGATATTCTGTGGGACAACATCATGATCCAGTACACCGCCATCATTAGGGCTCAGCAGATCATGTACGTCAAAGATCGGGATGACAGCACGACCACGCTGATCGAAGAGAAGGACGGCAATGTGTCAGGCCAAAAATGGGAAGTGCAGCAGGCTTGGGATAAGCAGGCGTCCTTCCTTACGGCTCAGAGCCGGGCAATGACAACGCTCCAGGGTATGATCAAGCAGTATGATGAGCTGCTGAAGACGGATCTGGCAACGGAGGAACAGAAAGCTCGTATCGACGTGCTGAAGTCTAAGGTGCCAAATAAAGACGGCGATGATCCGAACGCGCAGATCACAGCTCTGGCGGATCTGATCAACAATCCTGTAGCTGAGCGGGTGATTGACGATGAGTGAGGCGGCTCTAATCCCCTATGCACCGCTTACTGCCAAGCAGAGCAATTATATTGCTGCAAGCCGTGACAGCTGGCTAAACGTGGCAGAAGGTGGTAAACGGGCAGGAAAGAACATCATTAACCTAATCGCATATGCAATGTGCCTGGAGGTGCACCCCGATAAGCTGCATCTGGTGGCAGGGGTGAGCTTAGCCGCCGCCAAGATGAACGCAATAGACTCCAACGGATTTGGGCTTCAGTGGCTGTTTGCAGGTCGTTGCCGCGAAGGGGAGTATAAGAACCGGGATGCACTGTATATTCAGACAAAGACCGGTGAGAAGGTTGTTATTATCGCAGGTGGTGGTAAGGCCAATGACGCAGCGCGGATCAAGGGTAACTCCTACGGCACGGTGTACATCACTGAGGTCAACGAGTGCCATCAGAGCTTTGTGCAGGAGGCAATTGACCGTACAGTCGCTAGTAGCAAACGGCAGCTCTTCTTTGATTTGAACCCGAAGCCACCGGCGCATTGGTTCTATCGTGATTTTCTGGACTTTCAGGATAAGGAGAAGAAAGCAGGCCGTAACCCAGGGTACAATTACGCACACTTCACCGTTTTTGATAACCTGTCAATCTCAGATGAACAGCTACGTATGGTTCTTGCTACGTATGACAAGGACAGCCTATGGTATAAGGCTGATATCAAGGGAATGCGTACAGCAGCCACAGGTCGGATATATACAGGCTATACTGTCAAGGACGTAATCATTGCCCGAGCTGCTATCCAGGATGAGCGGTTCATTGAATTCAGCATCGGGATAGATATCGGTGGTACAGATGCTACGGTGGCCACGCTGACAGGGTTCACGGCAAGGTATGGTAAAGTGGTGCTCCTGGATGGTTACTATCACAAGCAAGGTAAGTCAACAGGCTACACGCATGACCGTTACGCCAAGGAAATAGTCGATAAGATTGAGGAGTGGGGTAATACGTACCCTGCTTTTTTTGCGTGTGCTCATATCTTCGCGGAATCCGCGGATAAGCTGTTCCGTCAGGCTCTTCTCAATGAGCTACAGCGGCGGAAGATCTTTATCACGGTGACACCGTCATACAAGAAAGAGGGCATCGTAGACCGGATCCGACTTACCAGTATCCTTATCAATCAGGGCCGCTACAAGGTCATGAGCCATCTGAAAGAGTGGCAAGAGGCGCTGGAGAACGCCACGTGGGACGAGAAGAAGCGCATAGAGGGTGAATGGGTGCGAACCGATGACGGCAGCTATCCGGTTGACTGTTTGGATAGTAGCGAGTACAGCGTGCAGCCATTCAAGAAGAGACTGGGGGTGTAGAAAGTGGGGTGGTTTAAGAGCATGGTTATGAAAATACTGAGGATCAACCCGGCACCGGAAAGCCAGGTCATCACGATCACAGAGCCATTTAGCTACAGTACCAATGTGCTGAGGAATCGACTCTGGTATCGTGGAGATCCATCCGAGCTGGATCAGTTTTATAAGCAATCGGTGGCGGATAATGTGAGTCGATCTCGTTTCTGGGCAGCAGTACCGAGTTATGGGCTCGGCATCAGAAAGATCCACAGCGGATTGCCAGCTATGGTCGCGGATCGACTGTCTGATATCGTTATTGCTGATATGGATGCTATTACGCTTAAACAGCAAGCCGAGACGGATACATGGGTAGCCATAAGTGAGGACAATGACTTCCCCGAGCTTTTGGGTGGAGCCGTAACGGAGGCACTGACAGCTGGAGACGGAGCCTTTAAGATCACAGTAGACTCGGATGTGAGCGAATATCCACTTATTGAATTCTACAGTGGTGATCAGGTGGAGTATAAGCGTACCCGAGGACGATTACAGGAAGTTCTTTTCTATTCTGATTACACGGTTAACAGTAAGGATTATCGGCTCATAGAAACATTTGGCCGCAAGTACATTCGTTATCAGTTGCTGGATGCTTATGGCAAGCAGGTAGCGATATCCCTAGTCCCTGAGTTAGCTGATTTGAAGGACATTGAGTATGACGGTGACTTTATCATGGCCGTGCCTCTCATGGTGTTCAAGTCCACCAAGTGGCCAGGACGTGGAAAGAGTATTTTTGACAGCAAGGCCGATTCTTTCGACGCGCTTGATGAGGTGATCAGCCAGTGGGTAGACGCCATTCGTGCTGGTCGCGTGCAGAAATACATTCCGCAGGATCTGGTTCCCATAAACCCCGAAACGGGCGAGCTCATGCGATCTAATCCATTTGATAATCAATTTATCAAGCTGAACACAGGTCTTGCAGAAGACTCTAAGGGGCAGATGGACATGGTGCAACCTCAGATACTCTATGAAGCATTTGTAGCCAGTTATAGTAGCGCTCTGGATATGTGCTTGCAGGGTATCATATCTCCCAGCACACTCGGCATTGACTTGAAGAAGACGGACAATGCCGAGGCTCAGCGCGAGAAAGAGAAGGCCACGCTGTACACTCGTGGCAAAATTGTGGATCGGCTGAATGAGGTCATTCCACAATTAGTGCAGACGGTAATGATGGTCTACGACACAATGAAGAACCGTACAGCAGGCGAGTATGAGGCCAGCGTGACTTTTGGTGAGTATGCTTCTCCTGATTTCGGCAGCGTGGTGGACATCGTCGGCAAGGCCCGTACTTTCCAGATCATGTCTATTGAGCGAGCCGTCGAGGAATTATACGGTGATACCTGGACTGATGAGGAAAAGGCAGAAGAGGTGCAGCGGTTGAAGGACGAGCAGGGGATCACTGAAGAACCTGAGATCCGTAGGGACGCTGATCCGGATGATGAAGATGACAGCGAATGAAGAAGAAATATGATATTCGCAGCATTTTTTCTCAGATGGAGGTTGACCTGATCGCCAGCATGAAGCGCAATCTGACTCGTCATGAAAACGAGGAGAAGAAAGAGGGCTTCGAGTGGGATCAATGGCAGGAGAAGAAACTGCAGGATCTCAAGGAGTATAAGAAAGAGGCAGCCCAGATTGTTAAGAAGACTGAGCCTGCGGTTAATATAGCAATCGAGCGAGAGGTCAAGGGTGGGTTCCTAGATGGGATTAAACGAGCAGCTAAAAAACTGTTGGATAAGATTATCCCAGATAAGCTGGATGTTGAAAGCGTTACTGATGAAAACTTTTTCAAGCTTAATGAAAAACGAGTTAATGCCTTGACGTCAGCTGCACAAGGAGAGATGAAAGCTGCACGTTTTGCTGTGCTTAGGCAAGCAGATGATGTATTTCGGCAAACAATATTCAAATCTCAGGTTTATCTTAACTCCGGTGCTGCTTCACTTAACCAAGCTATTGACATGGCCACAAGTGATTTTCTAAATAAAGGATTTGACTGCATACAGTTTGCTAATGGGCGAAGGATGAACATTGCCTCATATGCTGAAATGGCCTTGCGTGCATCGTCCCAGCGGGCAGTATTCGAGGGAGAGGGAACCAAACGCCGTGCAGCAGGTAATCCGTTTGTCGTGGTGTCAGCTCATAACAACTGTTCGGAGCTGTGTCTGCCGTGGCAGGGTAAAGTGTACATTGATGATGTGTACAGTGGCGGGAAGGCGTCTGATGGTCCGTATCCGCTACTGAGTAAGGCAATGGCAGCAGGCTTGTTTCACCCCAACTGCCGGCACAACATGACAACGTTTATACCTGGTAAAAGCCGCATGCCGGATCCAGTGGATGATGCGGAGGCGTTAGGCAATTACAAGGCCGAGCAGCGGCAGCGTTACATGGAGCGTCAAGTGCGCAAGTACAAGCGTCGTGAGGCTGGCAGTGTTGATCCAATTAACCAGGCTGCTGCTGCGGCTAAGGTGAAGGAGTGGCAAGGGAAGCTCCGGGAACACGTAAAGGTAAACAAGCACTTACGGCGGGACTTTAGCCGGGAGAAATTTAAGATTCCTGTGCAAAAAACACCTGATAACGGTCTGCATAATAAGAACAAGCCTTTTATTATTCAGACTGAAGTGATCAAACATGCATCTAGAGGTGAATTTACTAATCCTAAGAACCCGAAAAAACAGGCAATAGGTAATTTTAGCAAGGGCGGACATGGGGAAGAGAACATTCAGCTGTTGATAGGGCATGGAATCGAGTATAATGTCGTTAAAGAGTATAAGAACGGCGTGCGCATTGGTAATGTGCCTTCGCATAAGGACAAGTTGAAGAAATCGGGCACAAAACAATCCTGGTTTCCGAAGAGTTGGACCGCAGAGGACATTGAGAAAGCTGGTATGTATGTGGCAAACCTTCAAGATCCAGATCAGTTTCAATTGGAGCCGAAAAAGGTTAATGGTGAGCTCATTTCAATATTCAAATATGCAAACTATCGTAGCGTGACTGTCGGGGTCGTGTACGATACCCAAAGAAAGGGCATTACAACAATATTCCCTGATGAAACGCAGAGGCTGTTAGGAGATGAAGAAAAGTGACTGGCAACGAAATAATTACAACAAATTTGCAGATCATTGATATGATGACTCAAAACGGAGCATCTCCGCCTCTGGATGAATATTGGGGTGAGATTGTTGAGGTGCTAAGTCAGGACTTTGATACAACAAAAGAATTGTTGTTGAAGTGTACGCCCACTGAAGTTAATAGGATGGGTGGCTACTTCGAGGATGTTTCTGAACGGCTACAGAGCCAGAAATTTATTGATCTGTTGCGCGAACTACAACATAAGTATCCTGACATAGACATGGAAATGGACATACAATGGGCGATTGACGCTCTCGATTGACAAGCACTCACGCATTTGCGAGGGTGCTTTTTTCATGCCTGAAAGGCGGTGATTACCCTTGTCTGATAGCGTTACGATTACTTTTATTATTTGCCTGACATTAATCATCATTTGTGGAATTGGAAATAGCAAGAAGAGATAATCATGGCCACGATTGAGACTGTTGTGGCCTATTTGCTCGTTGTCCGGAGCATCACGGACCACTCCCCTAGCTGGAGAGCAGCTATACAAATCTATGGAGGTTGATGATAAATGGATTGGTTGAAAGAACTGTTAAAGAAAGCCGGATTCGATGAGTCTAAGATTGATGGTCTGATTGGTGACGTGAACAAGGAGCTGCCAAAGCATTTTGTTCCTAAGTCACAGTATAACGATCTGTCCGACACCAAGAAGAAGTTGGAGAAGGACATCACAGAACGAGATACACAGCTTGAAACGCTAAGTAAGGACGCAGGCGCTTCAGAAACGCTGAAAGCTGAGATTGCCCGGCTACAGGGTGAAAACAAGACTGCAGCGGATAAGTATGCTGCTGATCTGAAGGATATGACCCTGACGAATGCCATCACGGCTGCGTTGAATGGTAAGGTCCATAACGAGAAGGTTGTCACCGGAATGATCGATAAGAACAAGCTGGTGATAGGAGATGATGGCAAGGTGGTGGGCCTGGACGAGCAACTTAAGGGCTTGCAGACATCGGATGCCTATTTGTTCAAGCCTGAAGACATTGGTGTCGGTAGCGGGGGGACTGGTGGCTTTCGAGTTGGAGGCGCCGGTGGAGGCTCAGCTGGAGCTGCGACTAATGAGCAATTGGCCGGTATTTTCGGTGTTGCGGATACCAAGTAAATAATAATTTTTGAGGAGAGATGTACAAATGCCTTATAACTACGTTGACAGTTTTTTGACGGTGCTGCAGCAGAAATATTCGAAGGAATTAAAGTCTTCAGGTTTGACCACGCACAACGCCAATTTTATCGGATCTAAAACGATTAAGATCCCACGTTTGGACGTTGGAGGTTATAAAGACCACAGCCGTTCAGGTGGATGGAACCGTCAGGCGATCAGCAATGATTTTGAAACGAAGGTGCTGGCGTTTGACCGTGACGTTGAGTTCTATGTGGATGCTATGGATGTTGATGAAACTAATCAAATCCTATCCGCAGCCAACACAACGAATGTTTTTGAAACAGAGCAGGCGATTCCGGAGTTGGACAAATACCGATACAGTAAACTCTATGCTGATTATGTAGCCTTGGGCAAGACACCAGATGTTACGGTGCTGACAGTTGCCAATGCGCTCCAAGTATTTGATAAGCTCATGCAGAACATGGACGAAGCGGAAGTGCCAGAAGAAGGACGGATTCTGTATGTGACTCCTACGGTTCACACGCTCCTGAAGGAAGCAGAAGACATGCAACGATTTATTAATGTTCAGGCAAACAACGGCGTTATTAACCGTACAGTTGCGAAGCTCGACGATGTCACACTGGTTAAAGTGCCTTCCAGTCGGATGAAAACGGTCTTTAACTTCACGAACGGCGCCATACCTGGCGTAGGAGCCAAGCAGATCAATATGATCCTAATTCATCCGCAAGCCGTTATTGCGCCGATCAAACACAGCGCTATCTATCTATGGGAGCCTGGCACACATACAGGTGGAGATGGATACCTGTATCAAAACCGCCGCTACACGGATTTGTTCTTGATTAACCGTAAGGTTGACGGTATCCAGATCAACGCAGAAGCCACCACATAAAAGCCCAAGAGCTGAAAGGAGAATGAAACTATGCTATACGCAGTGAAAGGGAATAAACAGCTCCAGATCGATGACGCGGAGCGGGATACTTATCTGAAGCTGGGGTATGATATCGCAACCCAGGAGGGAGACCGGCTTGAAGTGGTAGAGAATGCCCCAAGCAAAACAGTGCCTTACAAGGATCATGAGGTTGTGGTGCGGGAGAATGTCGAGTTGAAAAGGCAAGTCGCTGCTTCTGGCACGGGTTCTGCAGAGGCACAAGCGGCACTGAAGAAACAGCTTGAAGATGCTCGGAAAGAGATCGAGTCTCTGAAGGCGCAACTGGCTGACACCAAGAAGACCGCAAAAGCGGACAAGTAGGTGATCCCATGGCCTATGCAACGGCAGAGGATTATGAACGCTATGGTGATGGGCAGATTACACCGGAGGAGCTGGATAAGGCGCTGGAGAGGGCATCGGATCAAGTGGATGCACTAACCTATAACCGCATCGTGGGGCGAGGGCTAACAGGCCTCACGCCATTTCAACAGGTCAATGTTATAAAGGCAACGTGCCAGCAGGCAGACTTCACCTTTCAGTATGGGGATTATCTTAACTTCCCACTCTCTGGCTACTCCGCTGGAAGCGTGTCGCTGTCGTTTAAGGCGGTAGAGGGGGCAGGAGGTATTCAAACCAAGGAGGCTGTGACAAGCCTCCTTGCCGCTACTGGTTTGACGAGTAGGAGGTTATGTTGATGCGTGGTAAGTTGCCATTTCCACATTGGATATTAAAAACGCCTGTTAAGGTCTATCTGACCTACACTAGCGAGAATGGAGAGCCTATCGAGAAATTAATCTTCGATGGGCTTTGTTGTCATGATGAAAAGATGCGTCAGAAGCTGGACAAGGAGCGACGTCTGGTGACGCTATCAGGCAAAGTAATTATTAAAGGTGACATTAACCCTGGGAAGCTTATCGAGGGGCTTGTGAAGTTCGGAGAGATTGAGCGTCCTATCTTCAGCGCTATTCGACCACAGAATCCAGATGGTAGTGTGTTTTCCTCGGAACTGGAGTTGATGTAGTTGTGGTCAAGGTGAACACCAAGATGAACAATCAAGCTATGAACCGGCTACGCACAGCTCCGGAGAAGGCGTTGATTCAGGTAGTTGAAGGCGCCAAGGACAGCATTCTATCCGACATCATGACTTCTGAGGTTGTTCCAAAGCAGACGGGTGAGCTTGAGCGAAGCGCTACAATTGATGCGAGCAAGTCAAAGCGTGGGAAGGTAACAATTACTTATGACACACCCTATGCGCGACGGCTCTACTGGCATCCTGAGTATAGCTTCCGTAAGGATAAGAATAGGCATGCACAGGGAGAGTGGCTTAGAGCGTGGGCTGAAGGTAAGAAGACTAGAGGTGTGACTCAGGCCTTTAAGATTCTGCTAAAGAAGCTGGCAGGGGGATTTATTAAATGATGACTCTTGCTGAAGTGCGGGAATGGCTGAAGACTCAGCTAGAATGTCCAAGTTGGTACATTGGCAAGATAGACGGCAGTAAGCCGCAGTGTATTGGTTTGTATAATCTCAATTCCGGTACGCCGGTGATTGCGATCGGTGGGCTAGATAATACGAGCTATGCCGTTAAGTCCATATCTATCCTGGTGCATTGGAGCAAGAACGCAGATACGGCGGAGCAAAAGGCCCAAGAGGTCTATGCTGCGCTATTTGGGCAGTCTGGAGTAATTGCGGGTAAGCGGGTGATTAGCTTCGAGATGCGAACTGCAGAGCCCGTCAGTGTGGGAACAGATGAAGCTGGAATTTTTGAATACGTGATTGAGACAACTATTTATTACGAGAGGTAGTGATGATTATGGGAACAATGGGTGTATTTCCGGTACACAATAATCAATTCAAAATTGGTATAAAAGGTCGTACGTCGACAGCCCCCGCCGATATGGCGAAGGTGAAGGACTTGGAAAACTTCAGTCCGTCCATTGATGGTAATACCGAAGAATGGACGCCGATGGATCAGGAAGGCTGGATCCGTCGTGCCGTAACGGGTAAAGGGCTTACGATCAGTTTCAGCGGGAAACGTCATTATGGGGATCCAGGGAATGACTACATTGCTGGACTATTACTCGGTACGGGTCAAGAGGTAGAAACGAAATTTGAGTGGACGATGCCGAGCGGTGCTAAGCTGGCGATGGACTGCGTTATCAATTTAACAACACCTGCGGGTGGCGACTCCACCAACATTGATGGACTGGAATTTGAGTTGTTGTCAGACGGAAAACCAACATTTACACCGGCAGTGTCCGGAGGAGGAGCATAATTCATGTCAAAAGTAATCAATATTTCAGATAAATTCGCAGTTGAGGAAAAAGGCTCTATCAAAGTCGGTGGTAAGGTCTACGAGGTAGATAAATCGGTAGAAGCAGTGCTGCGTTTTGAGGAGATCGCGGAGACTGGTAGTGTTAAGGCACTTCTTGCTGCTATTGAGGGGGCTTTAGGTTCTGAGGTGTTTGAGGAAATTGGCGTGAAAAAAATGGGGATCGCTAACCTCAAAGTGCTTGTATCCGGGTTGCTGGCCGTCATGCAGGAACTGACCTTTGAAGAGGCAACTGCCCGATTTCAACAGTAACAGCCAGTCTGAAAACTGGTATGACTTACGTGAAGATTGGGCATTGATCGAATCCAGTATAGCAAAGCAATATGGTATTCGTATCCGGCAACACGGTGACATGCCTTGGACAGAATTTTGCACCCTAGTTGCCGGTCTTATGCCCGATACTCCACTTGGCAGTATCGTCACGATCCGGAGTGAAAAGGACCTGAAAGTAATCAAGGGATTCACGGCGGATCAACGGCGGATCCATAACGAGTGGCGTAAACGTCAGGCTGGGCGAAAACTGCTTGATGAGGTGGTGTTGGACAAGGAAATGAAGATTTTAGAAGCTGCGATGGCCCGCATGTTCGGAGGAGGTGGCTCATAAATGGCTGGAAGTAGTGCAGGGCGGATAGATTTAGATCTAGAGCTTAATTACGGAGCTTTCCAACGCCAACTCTCTGGCATATCGGGTACAGCCACAAATTTGGTAGGCAGTGCATTTAAAGGTCTCGGCGGGATAATCGCCGGGGCCTTTGCTGTTAAAGAATTAGTAACATTCGGCCGTGAAGCCATTAACTTGGCATCAGACCTGCAGGAAGTCCAGAACGTGGTTGATGTTACGTTCGGAAGTATGGCCCAGGATATTAACAACTGGTCCAAATCCATGCTTCAGGGCTTTGGATTGTCGGAGTTGTCAGCCAAAAAATATGCATCCACCATGGGTGCAATGATGAAAAGTTCCGGATTAGCAGGTGTCCAGATGGAGGGCATGTCTAAAAAGTTGACGGAATTGTCAGCAGATATGGCCTCTTTTTATAATCTCAGCAATGATATGGCATTTGAGAAGATTCGTTCCGGTATATCCGGTGAGACTGAACCATTAAAGCAACTGGGCATTAATATGTCCGTGGCGAATCTGGAAGCCTATGCGCTCTCTCAGGGCATTAGGACATCCTTCCAAAACATGGATCAGGCCAGTCAAACGCTGCTCCGATACAACTACTTACTTTCTGTGACGGGGGATGCTCAGGGCGACTTTGCCCGGACATCGAACAGTTGGGCTAATCAAGTCAAGCTTATGGGTGAGCAGTGGCGAATCTTCCAGGGCACTATGGGTGCGGGATTTATTAACATTCTGACGCCGATCCTTAAGGGCTTGAACTGGCTAATTCAAAAGTTACAAATTGCAGCGCAATACTTCAAAGCGTTCACAGCACTGCTGTTTGGTGATTCTACTTCCATAGGGGGCGGTGGGGCTGCTGTAGCCCCTATCACTGAAACGGCTGACGCTGTAGGCGGTATGGGCAACGCAGCGCAGGACGCAGGTAAGAAAACCAAAAAAGCAGCAAATGAGATTAAAGGTAGTTTAGCAGGTTTTGACCAACTAAATATGCTTGCTGATAAGACTGCGGGTTCGCTTGGAGATGCAGGGGATGCCGCTGCGGCTGCTGGCGGAGCTGATTTAGGCGGTATGGCTTTAGGTGGAGCTATTGACTTAGGTACCCTAGACGTGACCGTAGACCCCTATATGCAAAAGGTACAAGGTATTATTAACGATACCAAAACACTATTCTCAGGGCTATGGTCAACAATCGGAAGCGGTTGGTCGGAGTTACGTCCAGCTATGCAACCTTTCGTCGATATGATGACCCCTATCAGTGCTTCCATTGGTAGCATGAAGGAAACAATGACTGATCTTTGGCAGAATACGCTTGTGCCTATGGGCACGTACTTATTGGGCGACTTCATTCCAAACTTAGTTACGGGGTTCACTCAAAGTTTTGCACCTGTAATTGCTAACGCATTAGTAGGGGCGTTCCAACTGCTGGATACTACCCTTAGCCATGTATCCACTACGATGAATGAACTGTGGAATACGACTTGGTTGCCTAACCTGGAACTGGTCAAAGGCGCAATGCTTGAGGCTATGCCACAAATAGCCGCGTCACTGGATAGCCTTATTCAAAATACTATCTTACCTGCTGCTGACTTTTTCCTGAATGATTTTGCTCTACCCATTTCAAAAACTATTCTTGAAGTGTTCGTTCCTATATTTGCTACAACTGCCGCTGAAGCGATTCGTATATTTTCCGACACCTTTACCCACGCAGTTAATGAAATGAATGACTTATGGACAAATACTTATCTGCCAAATCTCACAAAACTCCGTGACGTTATACTCGAAGTATTGCCAGAGGTTGGTGCAGCCTTTGACAAGCTATTAAAGGAAGTTATACTTCCGTTTGTTGATTACATGCTGAATCAGTTTATTCTACCCATTCAAAAGGCTATCGTTGAAACACTGGTTCCTATATTTACGGATATACTAGTGTGGGCATTTCGAGAAGCATCGGACGCGTTTAAATGGTTGGTCGATCTGATTGTTGATATCTACAATACTATTTTCAAGCCTACATTTGATTTAATCAGGGACATTGTCCTTGATTGCTTAGAAATAATCAAAAACGCGTGGGAAGAGCACGGTACAAAAATACTTGAAGGGTTAACGACATTCCTTGAGAACACCAAGAAAATGTTCCGGAAATTATGGGATGAAGTGCTCAAGCCTATTATCGAACCTTTCTTGAAAATGCTAAAAGATATATGGAATGACACTTTAAAGGGATTAGTAGAAAAGGCGGTTGACTTGGTGTTGAAACTGACCCAAGCAGCAATTGATATTTATAACAAGTTCATACAGCCTATACTCGATGCAGTAGTTAAATATTTAGGTCCTTTAGTGGTAGATACCTTTAATTCAATGTGGGAAGGTATTAAGTTAGCCGTTGGTTGGATAGGTGACATATTAAGCGGCCTTATGACTATTCTTGATGGATTGATAGACTTTATCGCTGGGGTGTTTACAGGTAACTGGAAACAGGCTTGGGAAGGCGTAAAAGGTATTTTCAAGGGGGTATTTGAAAGCTTATGGGGTATTGCTAGAACACCGCTAAATGCGATCATTGATATGATTAATAAAGTTATTGACGGGCTAAACTCCATTGATATTGATATTCCTGAGATGTTCGGTGGAGGTCACTTTGGGCTTAATGTGCCACGTATTCCGCGTTTGGCACGTGGTGGTATTGTTTCATCACCTACCATAGCGCAGATAGGTGAGCGCGGCAAAGAAGCAGTCGTACCGTTGGAAAACACAGCATTCGTTGATACATTAGCCAGTGCTCTGGGCACAGCAGTTATGGCAGCTATGCAAATGAATCAAACTAGCAACAGTTCTTCGTCAGGAATTCAAAGTGAGGAATTGGTTATGCAGTTGGATGGTACAGTACTGGCCCGTTTGCTGGCTCCCTATCTTGCCAAAGAACAACAGCGTACCGGTACATCTTTGATCCGAAACATTACAACAACGTAAGGAGGGAGTAACTTATATGATTGCCATTAACGGTACTCCTTTGCCCAGCCCTACGAGTTATAAGGTAAGCATTCAGGACCTATCGAAAGGGGAACGTAACGTAAATGGTCTATTGCTGCTTGAGCGGATAGCCACTAAGCGCAAGATTGACTTAAGCTGGAAAATGCTTACTCAAGCCCAGTTCTCAGCCATACTTTCACTGGTATCAGGAGTGTTCTTTCAAGTGGAGTACCAAGATCCTCAAACTGGTGTTAGAACAGGCACCTTTTATTGCGGAGATCGTACCGCACCTGCGCTTAGCTTTGTTAAAGGAGTTGTGCAGTATAGTGAAGTATCGTTTAGCATAATCGAAAGGTAGGAGGCGCAGTATGATCGAGGTATCCAATCTATACAAAAAAGCGGTATACGCGCCCTCCCGGAAAACATCGGCTGTAGTCGAGTTTCAGATTTTAAATAATGAGGCGTACACGGAGGTGGATGCGTTAAACGCTACCTCCAACGCTCCACAAAGCCGTATATCACAGATCATCAATAAAGTGCGGCGTATGTCCAAACGTTACGCCACCTTTGAACCTAACTACTGGTTACTGGATGGTAGTTTCTACATCCTACCAAGTAATAATGAAAACTTATCCAGTGAATTAGGATGGTGGAGTGATTCCATATGTAATGATAATGGTATTTTTCCAACCGTTCAGGATCTAGAAATTAGCTTTTCAAAAAAACAAGAGAGTATTGGACTGACCCTTACCTTTGATCCTGTAGCGGGTGAATATCCGGCCGATTTTACCCTGAGTTTTTACGGTCCTGACGACGAACTGGGGAATCGGGGAGAATTAGTCGCTACAGTCGTAGTAACTAATCACCAATCGCCGTTCTATGTCTATTCAACCCCAATTAGTGGATATTGGAGCATCGTCATAAGTATTACGAAGTGGAAAACGGGAAATCGCCGGGCTCGGGTAACTGAAATTGACTTTGGTGTGATCCAAACATATGACGGTAACAAGCTTATGAATGTGAGTTTCCTTGAGGAAATGAACGTTGTGGGTGATACCCTGCCTTCCAATGAAATCAAATTCGTAGTCGATAACACGGACAAAACATTCAACATTCTTAATCCACAGGGGTACTATAAGTTCTTGGAACGTAATCAGGAAGTGAGCTTATCCTTGGGACTTGAGGTTGTGCCAGGCACCTTTGAGTATGTAAACATCAATAAATACTATTTGACTGATTGGCAAAGTGATGAGGGCACATTCACAACCACGTTCACGGCAAGAGATTTCCTTGATGCCTTAGAGAAGATAGAGTACATCAGTATTGCTGATACTACATTATATGCATTGGCAGAAGATATTTTAATCAAAGCAGGCATAAGCAATTATCAGATTGATCCGGAGTTGCAGAAAATTAGGACCCAGGGTTTTAAGACAAAAGTGGATTCGAGAAAAGGCCTGCAGTGTATTGGCATAGCGGGCAGAGCTGCAGTGTATCAAGATAGACGACTAGGAATTCCAGTCATCAGGCGATTTGCTGAAATGGATGCACGGACAACGTTTTTGAACTATGCGGGGGAGCCTGGCATGGTTGCTGGTGCCGGTACCTTCATGTATACCGATGGTGATTATCTAATGAAAAGCATTGACTTTGATAATGCATATAAAGAACCTCAAATCAAGCTGGATGATGCCGTGCGTAACATTGATATGTCAGTTATAACCTATGCAGAAGATACGTTTGACCAAGTGTTAAACACAGCCGTTACTGTGAGAGGTAAGGCGAAGGTATTCCTTGAGTACCAAAAACCAATCATATCAACCTCTGCACAAATAAACATTACTGGGGCTAAATCTCATACGACATTGAAAAATTACGACTCCGGTATTGAAATGGAAATTGTAGCTGATGGAGAAGTGGTTATAGTTATATCTGGTAAAACGCTGGCAGCCAATACTACCGTGTACACTCTATCTAATCCAACCATTAAGGAAGGGACTACACTACTTGTTGAAAATCCTTTGATCAATACGCCGGAACTCGCCCTTGAGGTAGGCTCTTGGCTGGCCTCAGAATTTGCTGCCCGCGCAGTTTACTCCATAAGTTGGAGGCAAAATCCGGCCTTGGAGTGCGGGGATATTGTCTTGATCGAAGATAGCTACGGGAACAAAAAGCAGTCCCGTATTACGAAACAAGAGTATACCTTTCAAGGGTATTTGAGGGGGAAGTCAGAGACCAAGGGAGGGGTATAGATGGACTGGGGTATTAAAGGATCATCAAATAGTGGAGACAAGAAAACTACAGTTAGAGCCGAGGGAACCATGTCGTTGTTCCCCAGAAACTCACAGCAACAAAAAACACCGTATAATTTCACAGTTATTGAAGGTATACGGGGTGGTGTGCCTTATACAGAGGTCTGGCTGTTAGTTAATGCATGGTATGACTATGACACCAAAAGGTTCAAGCGTACTGACGTTAACAACTTTAGTTTTGGTTGGCAGTGGCAAGGCGGAGGAACTTATCCTGGAGAGGAGAATATAGGTGATTTTATCAACCAAGGGATTAACCTCTGGAAAGCAAACGGAAAAAAAGCTTATGCAGAAGGGGATCCTGCGAGAGATCTAACCGGGGAAGATATTGGGGCTGAACAACCGGACGGCTCTTGGCGTGAGTTTGGTATCATGCTCGGTTGGAATAATCACTTTATGCTCGATGCTTATGGCGGTATGACCATTGGGGGAGCAGGGTTTGAGATTGATGGCTCCGGGACTTCTCCCTTTAAAAGGGTATCTCTAGGCCTGTTTAGCGGAGGCTCTGAAAATTCCTCCAGACCAGTAACGGAATATAAGTTTGCGTATAACGGTACCATGTGGAACACTCAGCATGGTTTATGGAACAAGGATGAAGATCAGTTGGATGGATACTATTACGGGTTTGAGTCACCTGTTAACTTCTATGATCAAGGGGATACAGTTAACTTAGGATCTGCTAGAGCCTTGATGCAAAAAATGAAATTTGTCATTAAAAAGCTGCCCGGGTACATACGTCCGTATGTAGAGAACTGGAAGAATCTTTTATCCATTGACCAAGATGGAATCATGGAAATTAATGGCGAAGAAACAATCGCTACTATTTCTAGAGACGATAATCCAAATGGGGCAACGACGTTATTGATTCCTTTTCCTGATTCTTCTTGGAACAAGGATAACATGGTTATTACTTCTTTTATCGGTAAAACCTTGTACTATGACGAACATATGAAAAACAAGCCGCAGACTTGGACATCTGATGGATTATTGCTTGATTTACAGTTCGGGTATTATACAAACATCCATACATCTTTCAAAAAAGTTAAGAAGAATCATATGAGTATTAACCCTGGATCTGGAATCACTATTAACGGAGCACCTCTGAATGAAAAAAAAGTAGTGCCTGTATCCTTGATAGCAGGGACAACCGATTTCAACATTAATTTTCCTGATTCCTCCTGGAGCAAGGATAATACTTTGGTGGTTGCTATCATAGGGACTCTAGCAGACGGTAATACTAGGCAGTTAGCTACTAATGCTACTATGACTCCCTATGGGATGTACGGTGGGTTAGGGACCAATGATTATGTGTCCGCTAAGGTTATTCTGCAAAAATATTAAATAAGGGGCTGATATCATGGCATGGACCGTGCCAAACCTTAACTGGACCGCAGCCGATTATTATAACCACGCAGATATGAGCAGGGTGGAGATTAATACGAAAGCCGTGCAGGACTTAATGGCTTCCAAGGGCTTCGCCGTCACTATTCAGGAAGGGGTATATAGCCGGAATATTTGGTGGGTGCCGTTTAAGGAGGAGTTCACTCGAATTGAAGCGAATCTGGAAGCCCTGCGTAAACGCTACACTCCTGTAGGGTGGAGGACTAGGGACTTGCCATGGACGGCAGATTCGCCTTTTTCCTACATTGATGCAAATCGTTGGGAAAATAATCTAAACTTACTTTGGAAATATTACAGCGGTCTATAGGAGGGCAATTATGGCGTACAATCGTACCGAATGGGAGAATCGCGAGGTCGAGAATCCACGTACTTATATTATTGACACTAACGGGGATGGAACCGTTACGTTGGTTCCAGCAGAGGGTACCATTATCGCGGCGGGAACACCGATAGCGGCGGCTCCTCTGAATAATATTGAAGAAGGCATACTTACAGTTGAGGAAGCTTTGTCACAATCTAATGTAAACTATATCAGGCAGCCAGGATTCGCCTCTACATCCGGGACAGGAGTTGCTTATAGCGCGGCATTAGACCCCGTACCTACTGCATATTATGAAGGTTTTGGGATTACAATTGTGCCTCACGTTGCAAATGGAGCAAATGCAACTTTGAATGTTAACGGGCTGGGCGCAATACCTTTGAAAGATCAGCGTGGTAACGCTTATGCTGCCGGCAGATTGTTAGTAGGTAAGCCTTATACTTTTAGAAAAGTAGGATCGGATTTTTTGGCAGATAGCGCGGGTGGTAACGGTTCAGCGCAACCCGCGCACGTACTATATCCATACAGCTTTACGAATGACTTTGGTGAGTTCTCAGGTACTATGCCACATATTACGGAAGGGGCTGACCCAGCTATTGGAGTAGGTCAATGGGGAGATGGTGCGTTAGCTGTTTACCCACGTGAGGGATACCGTAAAGGCGGTTCCGGTGCGGGTGAAATCAAAGTTTCTCTTGCACAGCTTCAAAGTGTTGAACCTCAGTTAAACCCTAGTGTAGTACTTGAAGGTAATAACCTGTTTGGCATGAATGGGGCTATTCCAAACTTATCCGCACGTAACGAACACGCTCCAGGATCACAGGTCACAGTGTGGCAAGGAGATAGGCTTTTCATTCAACCACCCGCAGGTTACTTTAATGGGGTTACATGGGTTACTACACCCGTTCCGCAACTGGTAGCAAACAACCTAGTTGAAGGGGCTAACGTGGCGGGTGTGGTGGGTACAGCACAGCGGAGAGGTAAGTTCGCATCCAGTAACGGTTGGCAAAACATGGAGGCAAACCAAAACGTACCTTGGAACATTAATGTCGGTTTTAGACCACAGATAGTGTATTATCAGTACTGGTGTTACTACAGGTGGAATAACGTGAATAACGAATACGGAATGTACCAAGTATTTGGATACGGCATGATGTCAAAAGGTACAAGCGGCTCCATTGAAAAAAGTATAGCGGCTAACGGTTTTGTGGGCGGTCCTACATCGGGCTTCAGCTTGTATAACCTTGCGTGGGATAATGACCCTATGAATTTTCCACGAAATGCTATTGATTGGGCAGGTAGAGAAAACATTAACGGTCCTACTCTAACTGTGAATTCATCAACGTATATAACGGATACAGGTTTCACAATGAACCGTGGATATGACTTTATAAAATCTGATGGCAGTAATCAGGCGCAACTTAACTGGTACTGTATCTAACCTAAACCAACTAAAGGAAGTGTGAAATGGACCTCAGATCATCCTAAAAACCTATAACTTCGTAATAAAAGAGACAGAAAGCCTTGCCCTCCATGCTACTTCGAGGGCTATTTGTGTTGAGGAGGGAAAGGTATGGAGATTACAACAATCACAGCGATGATTGCAGCTTTAAGTGGGATCGCGTTGGGGTGGATGGGCCGGACAACGGCTCTTAAGAAAGATGTTGCACAAGAGGCTGGTAGCGGTGCGGCGTTACGTACAGATGTCGAGTACATCAAACGTGGTGTGGACGATATCCGAGCTGATGTCAGACAGCAGGGACAACGGACAGATGTACTCTCTGAGCGAGTGACACGACTTGAAGAGTCTTCTAAGCAGTATCATAAACGACTTGATCGATTCGAAGAAAAGCAAAAGGGGTGATCTGTAATGGAATGGAATGCGGTTGCTAATTTTATCAAACCGGAGCTGCTACTTATCGTTGTTGGATGTTGGGTGATCGGATATATATTAAAGCAAACACCGCGAGTGCATGACTGGACCATTATTTATTGGGTCACACTGGCAGCTATTATCAATGTTTGCTTTACCCTTGGATTTACTATTGATAGTTTTGTACAAGGTATCTTGTGCGGGGCAGTAGCTGTATATGGTAATCAGTTTATAAAACAAGCGAAGAAAAGCGGTGATAATCAATGAAAAAAGTATGGATTGACGCAGGGCATGGTGGTAAAGACTCCGGTGCAGTAGCAAACGGATTGAAGGAAAAAGATATCGTGCTGGCAGTGTCACTGGAGATTAAAAAGCGGCTTGAGTCAAATTATGACGGAGTGCAGGTTATGCTCTCTAGGAGTACCGACGTATTTTTAGAACTGAAGGAGAGAACAGATCTCGCGAATAAAGCAGGCGTTGATCTCTTGGTATCCATCCACTGCAATGCTGGGGGCGGTTTGGGCGGTTTTGAGACATATAGACATACCAAAGCTTCCGCTGCATCTATGGCGCTACAAAATGCCTTGCACACAGCTATTATGGATATGCTCCATAAGGTTACTATTGGCATGATCAGCCGAGGCCAAAAGGTAGAAAACTTACACATGGTACGAGAGAGCAAAATGCCTGCAGTTCTGACAGAAAACTTGTTTTTGGATGTTGCGACAGACGCAGCTAAGCTTAAAAAAGATGTGGTAATCCAAGCAATTATTGATGGCCATGTGATCGGGATTGCAAAGTATCTCGGACTGAAAAAGAAGGAAGTGGTAACATTAAATACAGAATTGAAAGTGACAGTCAACGTAAATGGCAAAAAGGTTGCTGACGGAGTGCTAGATAACGGCACTACCTATACACCAGCTCGGGCGGTAGCAGAGGCACTAGGGGCGACAGTAATTTATGATGCAGTAAGTAAGACAGTCAATATAACAAAGTAATTTCCCAAATGTTTGGGAATATGAACAGCCCTGCTGACCATAATAGTCGGCAGGGCTGTTTTTTAGTTTGTTTTGAACCAGACACCACCAGAACCGTCATATTTTCTAGCAAAGCTAATAACTGGCGAAAGATCATCTTTCTTGACCTGGAACGCCACCCACCCCTCAGCAGATGAGCCTGCATATACTTTTGCATCTATACCAGGGTCAGGTAGAACTGCTAATAATGTATCATAATCAGTCCCAGCACTAGAGACAAGAACAAAGTCTCCTTTCCAGATATCGACTGCTGCATCTGCATTTTTTTTGTTTGAGACGATTTTGACGTTGGCTTTAGCCAAAATGTATTCATATCCTTCTTTCGGGGGTGTATTAAACGTATTTGCTTGGCTTATTAATTTCCATGCTTCATCCCCGCGAATGACTTGAGTGATGGAAACTTGTCCGGTATGTTTTTTCAAAGCAGTATCGACCGTAAATGATTGAGTAGATCCTATAGAAGCAGGTTTTGTTCGGCTTGACTGCACAGTGTCATTCGTAGAGGGAGAAGTTGTGTTTCCTTTGCTAGTGATAGTGGCTGTTTTTGTTTTGCTGTCATACTTCACATTTGCTCCTAATAGATTTCCCACATCTTTTAATGATACATAAGGAGCACCCTTAATTTCTTGAATATCAGCGGACGTAGTTTTTCCATTTACAATCAAATTAATTTTTGTCGCAGCGTATGCGCCAGCGGAAAACGTAGATACAAGGACAAAGCTGGCAATTGCAGCGGTAATCAATCTCCTTTTATTCATACTTACCTCCATATTTGGTTGATGGAGTAAGTTTATCAAATATAGGTAATATTTACTATGGAATTTTGCAGATATTAGTAGAATGAATAAAGCCCCCCCTAAGCATTATGCCAGCGGAGGCTGAATTAAAAATCATACTTCAAACTCTTCCCATCCTGGTGGTAGTGGATCTTCAGGTGCAGGTTCTAAATGTTCCGGTAGTTCACTGATAAGTAAGGGTTCTCCAATGTCGAGCAGGACAATTTGTGTTTCTTTCGCCAGCACGATGCCAATCTTGCCAGAGCGGAAACCGGCGATGATACGGATGCGAAGGCCCAACGTAATATCATTTATATTCATACGATCGCTCCATTTCGTTACCCACATTTTACCCACAAAGAGGCTTGTAGATTGCTATTTTTGGGTGTAGGTACTACTCCGTGAGAAATCGCGAAAACCCTGATTCCATATAGTTTTTTCTCGACTGTTCCTATTCGCTGTAGGTGTCGAGTTATATATGTTTTATATTTAAAGCTATTTGTAGAAATAGTTTAACGCGTCCTTCTCAAGAAATTTGGGGAGGACGTTTTTTTTAGCTTACGTATCGGTATTTAATTAATTTTTCAGTAGAAGGTCTGACATTTAATCGGAAAAAAATGATATAATTATTAGATCAGTGTGTAGAGATATTGGTCTTTGTTATTGGGCCAAAAATATATGTCTCATGATACGTCTGCCATCTGAAATTTATTCACGGAGATGACAAATATGCATGGAGACACAAGACTGCCCAGAAATGGAAAAGAAGGTATATTATTTCTACTCATTATTTCAATCATTTCAGTAAACACTATTGCCCCTATTATTGTGGGGTTGGAACGCGGCTTCAGTAAGGAAGTGTATATAGATACACTAAAGATTATTCCGTTTATGTGGATGATCGTAGTTTTATCCGTAAGATTAGTTGCAGGACCGATTGTTGGGAAAGTGATGCCAAAGTTTATAGGACAAACGGATGGGTTTAATGCTAGGGTTCTATTAAACACATTATTGAATGTCTCAGTATTATCGATTTTACTTTCGATTATTGGCACATGGGTCGGGACAAAACATATAAGCCTCGATCCACTAAAAAACTTCCTTCACATCTGGCCTAGAAACTTTGGCATAGCATTTTGGATTGAACTATTGGTCGCGCAGCCGATAGCCAGACTTGCAATGAAAACATTACATGCACGGCAAGATCGTAAAACAGAAACTGTGAATGCGTAACTGGCAGGATTGTTAACAAGGGCACCTGTATTCTTCAAGAGAATAAAAAACACAAGAAATAGCTCGTTAACCTTAACTGGTCGGCGAGCTATTTTGTGTTTTGTCGGAGTGAACCACGCTTCTCATAAGAAGCGAGAAGAAAGGAGACTATTTCGTGGCCAAAGCATACAATGGTGACGATATGGGTAATAAGCGTTACTCAGATAAGGAGGTTTATCATGAAAAAATCAACGATAACAGCAAGCCTTGTTCTGCTGTCTACCCTGATTCTGGGCGCATGCAGCAACAACGAGGCGGCTAACGAAGAGAAGTTAACAGCGACTACCACACCAGCAATTCCCGTTAATGAGATAACTGTCACCCCTAAACCATCCAATCCTCCAGAAAAAAACCAGCCTCAGCCATCTGATCGTCCTCTAACCCAAACGTTCGATGAACTGGAGGGGGGTGTTCCTGCTCAGACGGGTACACTAACACAGGGCGAAGGATATTCGCTATATATATTTGAGGGGTTCTCCTTGAATGCGAAAACTGGCCGATTATCGCTGGTCAAAGACCCTAACTATTATGCGGATATTGAACCATTGTCGTCTGGCTACGATCTCGTTTCCTTGAAGCAACAAGGCCAAGCTGAGCTGTCTGCCAACGGAGAGCCAAACGACTATAGTGGAGAACTTATCGAGCATCCGTTAGGCTATGCAGAACTTTACTTGCAAACAAGCAATGCGAACGGCTTGGTGGACTACATGGTTTGGAAAAATCAAGCCGGAGAGTCCTATCTTTTCCATACACATAACCCAAAAGGTGAGTTATCAGAAAAATTTGCTCCATGGTTAATGGTTTCGTTGTCAACAATTGAGGCGAATTAACCTCTGATTTATTGAGTGAAATGGAGAGAATGAAAAATACCATAAATCAGGATTTCAAATGGCCATGCGTTTTTTATTAAGTCAAGCTTTATAGATATAACAAGATCTCCATTTATGAAATAACTATATCAGAATATCCTGCAAAAATAGTCTGTGTACCAGGGCTAGTATCCGTCCATACCCCGATGTATCCACCTGGAGGAACGGAAGTAATATCAATATAATCTCCAATTAAGGTGACCGGTCCAACACCACCAGCATTCGGATCGAAGGAGACGTTCGTTATTCTTGTGTTCGTAAATGTCTGACCACCGTTGATGGACCGTGCGACATATACATCTAATAAGAATCCGTTAACTTGGTTGCTGTAATAGATCACATTTACAACGCCAGTCAAAGGATCAACATCGATCGCAGGGAAGAAGTTCTGGGATCCTGCGGGTGCACCGGTAATGCTTACTGGAGTGCTCCAAGTCATGCCCCTGTCATTTGAAATGGACATGAATACATCAGAATACCCTTGGCGGAAATCCTGCCAGATGGTATACACACGGTTGGTAAAGGGTCCGACCGACCGATCCGTTGAAATATTCGCAAACGTTAAGACACGGAAAGCATAACCAGGAACGGGCAGAACTATGGGTACAGGCACGATTAAGGACACGAGGACAGGTGCACCAAACGTTGTTCCACCATCCAGAGAGGTCCTGATCACAAATCGGAATTCTGGATTTGTTGTAATCCATGCGCCGTACACCGTGCCTACCAAATCCACCGCAACATCGGGACGTTCTACCTGATTAGCTTCACTGGATAGTAGAATTGGTGTATCCCATGTCGCTCCATTATCTCGGGACCGGCTTAGGAATGCTGTTGAATTACCGCCGTTGGCTACATTGAACTGATGATTGTAGGAAACATAGATATTTCCTAAATATGGGCTGGATTGCCCTACATCGATTGTGATATTCGTTTCATCATTATTAATGTAGGTTCCATATCCCATATTCACTATTACTGGACTACTGAAGGTAGTGCCGTTGTCGGTAGAAATATAGAATACAGTCGTTCCATCAGAAGCGCCGGGAAATACATGTGCAGCAATGGCAAATGTATTGGGAAAGGAATAGGCAACAGCAGGCGCTTCCGCTCCTGTAAATCCTGGTGGCAGAGGTAGTAAACTTTGCGACCAGTTTGCACCTCCATCTAGAGAGCGATACATCCCTATTAATGGAACTCCGGTCGTAGTGTCGACAGCTACTGCGATCATAATTCCTGGAATAAGCAGATTCACAGCAATATAAGGTTCGAACTTTGGCGGCAAACCTGTTGTGACCTGAAAATTGAAGTTTGTCATTGTCACCTCTCCTTTTTCCTCTTTCATTCTATGTTATGTGATATGGGGAAAGTGAACTGTGTACATGTCTAATTAGCTATTTATCCACGCTTTTCCCATTCCTCTTGCCTCACAACTTCCAAATTATTCCTGAATATATTGATAGAAAATGAGGGAAGGAGTGATGGAAATGCCTTATACCACTGGTCTTATTACGAATACAAGAGCAACAGGAACTGCAGCAAGTTATGTGGCTGTTAGTGTTCGTAATACTAGTAATGCGAACGCAATGATCATCGTCGAAATCTTCGGTGTTCCGTATTCAACGCTTGTACTAACACCGCTTTATGTCACAGGATATTATGTTCCAGCAATGAGTTCTGATATCAGAGAGTTCTTCATTGCGGGGAATGTATCTTACGAGGTTCAGATAAGTACCCCTTTTCCATTAGCAAATGTAGTATGCTCTACGTACGGTTTGGATGAGTTCGGAAATCTTGTTACCGATCAGAGAGTGCTTCAATCGGAATTAACGGAGATTACCGCCCTTTCTATACCTGTATAGAGTAATTGTTTAGACAATCATGCAGTAATCAAGAAGCAACCACCGATAGAAACAGGGTGGTTGCTTCTTTTTTTAGGCGCAATAAATCTCATAAAGGCATTCACACAGGCACAAAGGTGGAATTTAAATATACTAATTTTATACTCCAATGTAGAAAGAGGTAAAAATCATGACGGATGTAGGAGTAGTTATGCCTTTGTATACCCAAAAACCGGAATTCCTTCGGCAAGCTCTGGAGTCTGTTCTGCGCCAAACCTTCACCGAATTTCGACTGATCATTGTAATTGATGGTGCGCCAGATATGGAACCGCTTGTGAGATCAATAATTGCCGAGGATCCAAGGGTAACTATTATCTCTTATGTACAGAACAGGGGTATTGCACATGCGCTGAATACGGGCTTTGATCTTTTATTTAGCGAACCCAGTATTCAGTATTTGAGCTGGGTCTCCAGCGATAATGTTTATGAACCCCGTTTTCTCGAAATCCTTCGAGGGGCACTAGTGAAGGGGCCGCAGGAGCTAGGAATCGTGTACAGTTCTTTTCAAAGTATAGATAACGAGGGAAACCTACTTCATAACGAGCATCAGCTAGCTACTCAGCGAAATTACCAGTCACAGCCCAAAGAGAGATTGCTGGATTACTCGCTTATTGGTGTTTCTTTCATGTACAAATCGCAGGTTGCGAAGCTTGTTGGGGGGTACGGAATGGAGCCGGTGGAGGATTATGATTACTGGCTGAGACTTGCTGAACATTGTGATATTCGCTTTATCCCCGTGGAGCTGGTGAATTATCGTGTGGACTCTACCTTTAGTGTATCTGCACAGTTACATTCCACTGAAAATCATCGGAGATGGAGATATACGTACCACTTGACCCGCCATCAGGCGCGATTCCGTAGAGGGATTCGTCCTATGATTACCGTTTTATTTCCTGTAGTAAATGCTGGTGCGGAGGAAATAGCGAGGATAGAGAATTTGTATGAACAGACGTATAGCAATTATGAGTGTCGGGTGCTGGATTTATCACTTACGGGTCAACCATCTGTACTAATAGGTTCAATCCCTCATCCTGCAACAGAGTTTGTTTACATGCCAGGGGTTGTGGAGTCGCACGCGATTTGTGGAGCGCTAGAGCACTTGTCCACTCCCTACACGATAGTTTTAGGTCCCAAGATTTTCATCGGAACACTCGATATTGAATACATGCTGGAGGCTTTGATTACTACCGGTGGAGATACGATCTCCAATTATTATACGGATGATCATAGCTTGATTGGATTCCGGCATAGACATGTCCCATCGACTAAAAATCACTACTATAATGAGCTGTTTCGAAGCACAGATTTGTATGATTTGTTGAAGATCTATTTTTCCTAAAATAATATGTGAATGAGTGATCGTAATGAAGATTTTGTTCACCTTCTTCAACCCGAGCGGCGGCATGCAGACCCTGAACCGAGTGCGCTGCCAAGCATTACATGATCGCGGTGTAGAGTGTCATTTGTTGTACACACACCCTGGGAAAGGGCAGCAAAATATCCCTAATATTCAAACCTATATTACCAATAATGATGACGAGATCAGGGGACTGCTCACTCGGGAAGCTTTTGACTTGATTGTAGTGTGTACGGATATTTACTTAGCGGAGAGGTTTAGAGGGTTTGGTTACAAGGGGCCGCTTGTTTTTGAGGTGCAGGGATTGGGGACCTTAGATGAAGCGGAGCAAGTTATTAGTAATTTTAATGAGCGGATTCACAAGCTAACCGATGCACTGCTCTATCCAGAAACCACTCATTTGCAGACGCTTTTTAAAGGTGGATTTCCATCTGTTCCTCAATATTGCTTTGACAATCCGATCGATTGCGATCAGTTTGAATATACCAATTATCCCGCAAAAAGCTTTCCCATCCTCGGCTGGGTGGGACGAATTCAAACGAATAAGAACTGGAGAGAATTTCTACAAATCGGACAACGGCTGCTGGCGATCCATCCAGAGCTTTATTTATGGATTTTTCAGGACGATACTTTGTTTGAGCCGGAGCAAAAAGAGAGCTTCGAACAATTTGTAGCCGAGACAGGGATTTCCTCACGTTTGATTTCGCATTCCAATGTTCCTCACGGGCAAATGGCAGATTATATGAGCATTATTGGTGACTCGGGAGGACTGCTATGTTCCACCTCTATTCTCGAGGGGTTTGGGTACGCCGTAGCCGAGGCGATGTTGTGTCGTTGTCCTGTTCTTACTACGGATTCGGATGGCATTCGGAGACTTGTCATTAATAATCATACTGGAAAAATATACACAAGAGGGCAGCTGGATGAAGCTGTGAATGCTGCTTTATCTTTAATGCATGATCCAGCACTGCGGGACAGAATTAGGATGAATGGCGAATGGCATATCCGAAACAATCTTTCCTCCGGGCTGTATGCGGATAGATTTCTCCAGATGTCTCATCAATTGGTGAGACGCCGATCTAAGATCGAGCGCCGATGGTCTTAACTCTGCGGTTAAGCCGCAGGGTTAAGATGTTTTCTGTGCCTCTTCAATTAATTCCTTTGCATCATTCCTAACATTTCCGACAGCCATGGAAACTGGATAGGCTCGCATTAGTTGTTGATCATACGGTTTCAGGAGCTTTATTAGAGAGGTAGTGTCCTGATTGCCCCGATCCAGCCACTCTGTCTCATCCTCAGGCTTTAAAATAACCGGCATGCGATTATGGATTTCAGCCATAAGCTCGTTCGGAGTAGTCGTTATAATCGTGCAGGTACTTAGTTTATTACCCTCAGGGTCCATCCAAATATCATATAATCCGGCCATAGAGAAAATACCTCCATCGCGCATCACGATCCGCATGGGTTGTTTGCTGCTGCCCCGCACCTTCCATTCGTAGAAGCCGTCAGATGGGATGATGCAGCGGCGTGAGCTTACTAAGCGCTTGAAAGAAGGTTTCTCCAGCAGCGACTCTGCCCGGGCATTGATCATTTTGCTGCCGATTTTGTCATCCTTTGCCCATGAAGGAACCAGGCCCCAACGCAGTTCCCCAAGCTTATTGCTGGAACCTGTATGAATGACTGCCGGAATTTGCTGCATGGGCGCGGCGTTATATTTAGGGGCATAGTGGATAATGGTTGAATCATTCGCAAAATATCTGACCATCAACTCTTCCATAGTGACGGTTATTGTATAGCGTCCGCACATTATTTACACTCCCCAGTCAGTAGATTAGAAGTTCACTCCGTTTACAGCTTAATTTCATCATGTTATGCTCGGAATATTTCTTATTATAAACGAAGCGGAATGAATGAAGAAAGAGGTGCTCATTGGTGATTTTGGTAAGCTCTTGTCTAGCTGGCATGAAGGTGAGATATAATGGTACGGATTGTTTGGATGAGAAAATTCAGAAGCTTTTAAATGAGAATCAAGCGATTGCTGTGTGTCCAGAGTTGCTGGGAGGATTCTCAACGCCTAGAGAACCAGCCGAAATCATTGGTGGGAATGGCGAGGATGTGCTGGCAGGGACGGCTAAAGTAGTAGATCGATCAGGTACAGATGTTACAGATATGTATTTAGAGGGTGCTTATATTACGCTTGCAAAAGCCCAAGAGGTATCAGCTACGATGGTAGTGCTTAAAGAAAACAGTCCTTCTTGCGGCAGCAGTATGATTTATAATGGGGAATTCAAAGGGAAGAAAATAGCCGGAAATGGCGTTACTACAGCTTTACTTAGAAAAAATGGCATTGAGGTAACCTCTGAAGAGAACTGGCTACTATAATCCTAGCTTTCATAGGGAAATGATTACAATATTGTGTTCTTTCGCTTGTGGAAAACTCACTTCTCGCGCGGTATAATTTAATAGTTCCAAGTATAAACGTCTTCTTCGTCCTTTTTAGGACGGTCAGCGTTTAAGCGAGAAATATAAGGATAATGTATAATGTGAAACTTATACCTTCTTATATTTTTAGAAGAACTAGTTTCCTATACTCTAGAAGCGGAGAAATGAATATGAAATCCATCTATTTGGACCACGCCGCATCAACCCCGGTTCATCCCGAGGTGGCTAAGGTCATGCTGAATATAATGACAGAACAATACGGAAATGCATCGAGTGTACATCAGTTCGGGCGTTCAGCTAAAAGAATATTGAACGGGGCGCGCGATAATATCGCCGCCTTTTTGGGCTGTTCCCCTGACGAGTGGGTGTTCACTGGAGGCGGCACCGAGAGCGACAATTTAGCGCTCTATGGAGCAGCAAATGCAGTTTCCCATAAAGGAAAACATATTATCACCACCCAGATCGAGCATCATGCAGTGTTACATACCTGCGAAGAGCTAGAGAAGGAAGGCTTCAAAGTTACCTATCTCCCTGTGGATTCGACGGGCAGGGTATCTGCTACAGACGTAGAGGCTGCATTGCAGGAAGACACGGTGTTGATCAGCGTAATGTATGCCAATAATGAAGTAGGCACCGTTCAGCCTATTCAGGAGATTGGTCAGCTTGCTAGAGAACGGGGAATTCTGTTCCATGTAGATGCTGTACAAGCTCTAGGTGCACTCCCTATTACACTCCGAGAGCTTCCAGTAGATTACATGAGCTTTACTGCTCATAAGATCAATGGGCCTCAAGGGATCGGTGGTTTATACGTTCGAAGCGGAGCGCCACTGCATCCAAGACTTCATGGTGGCCTTCAGGAGCGCGGCAGACGTGCCGGAACAGAGAATCTAGCCGGAGCAGCTGGGTTTGCCAAAGCCGTTGAAATAGCGGTTAAGGGGCTGTCAGAACGTCAACAGAATATGAAGCTCCTACGCAGTAGACTGCTCGAGGAGCTGGATACTCTGATTGGACGGGAGCGTTACTCGCTTAACGGTAATACCGAGGAGTTTTTGCCTAGTATTCTGAATTTGAGCTTCCCAGGGGCTGGGACAGATGTTATGCTGATGAACCTGGATATGGAGGGGATTGCGGCAGCAAGTGGTTCGGCTTGCACCTCAGGATCCCTGGAAATATCTCATGTTCTGAAAGCAATGGGACTTCCCCAAAATATTTTAGAGTCTGCGATTCGATTTAGTATCGGTTTGGGTAATACTACTGAAGAAATCGAGTACGTTGCTCGAAAAGTTGAAACCATTTTGAATGGCCTACGTAAATGAGACTTGTTACTCTAGGTTTCGATCTGTATCGGGGCGATTCGGGCTTTTGGCTTTCTGAGAACTCGTAAGTACACTCAAAGTGAGGGGACCGAGGCAGCCATGAGACTACAAGATCTGATCGGCTTGGCTGTATTTGAAGTTGAAGAGGGGAATGAAATCGGCAAGATTGTCGATATTCTACTCGATTCAAACTGGAATATTACGGGTATTGAACTGGAAAGCAAATCTTTTTTTGGTGGCCATGTGAAATTTGTGGCATGGAAAGATATTGTGGCCTACGGCGAGGATGCTGTCATGATTCGGAGTAAAGAGTCGATTGATAAGACAGATGCCGATCATATACCTTGTACTTTTCTATTAGGAAAGAACAAACTTAAGGATTTGAAAGTACTGACTACAACTGGAACTATACTTGGACGAATATCGGATGTTTATTTTGACCAAAAGTTGGGAAACACAATAGGAGCGCTGGAAATCAGTGACGGGCTTGTGACTGATTTGATCGAAGGCCGCAAATGGCTGCCTTGTTCTGATGAGATGTCCATTGGTGAGAATGCTTTAATGGTTCCTGCAATGAGCGAAGAACGGCTACAAAAAGCCATTAATATTGTTAACGGATAGGTGGAATGTATTATATGAAGTGTCCAAATTGTAACTCCAAAGATATCGGAAAGATTGGTTCCCACCAGTTCTATTGCTGGGGCTGTTTCATTGAATTGACGGTAAACGGCGAGAAAATGTCGGTGTATCAAGTTGAAGAAGATGGCACACTCAGCTCGCTGGACGATCTCTTCTCCGGGGATGATATGACTCAGGATTTCCCGCAAATTCATGCGTCGTCTTAACTATGAATCTTGCTTTGTAAGCAAGAATGATCTATGTACTTAAAGCGTCAATCTCCTTTCAGTTGAAATCAGCTGCAGGGTTATTGGCGCTTTTTTTGGGTTCCCCGCAAAGCATCGAAGCAAAGGCCTCACTTTGTGGGGTTATTTGTGTGCTTGATGGTTATTTTGCTGCGGCCATACATATACTTATTTACGAAGCTAGTCCAGGCTACAGTCGCAGGAGGGTACACTCATGGAGCAATGGTCCCAAAGTAAGTGGTTCCGCTGGATGATCGGAGTGCTGCTCTCCCTGATCATTTTGTATTTTGTTTGGTTGCTTCGTCCGATGCTGCAGGGGATATTTGTATTTTTGAAGGCAATCCTCGCTCCATTTCTGGCAGCTATGATTATTTCCTACGTGCTGAATCCCGTCGTTAGTATGCTGGCTGGACGGAAGATGCCGCGTAGTGTAGCTGTTCTACTTATATATGCAGTATTCCTAACGGCGATTGCAGTGATCGCAATTAACCTTATCCCGATGTTTATCGAGCAGCTTGAAGAGTTGAATGAACATTTGCCAGAGATGACGCTGCAAGCCCAAGGGCTGATGCGACATATGAATTCTAGACTAATCCCGCCCGGGGTCGAGATGGGGATGAACAACTGGTTTTTCCAATTGGAAAGTCGTCTCGCCGAAGGGATTTCTAATTTTCTCGATAATATAGGGACAACGATTAATGTGCTGTTCAATGCTTTCATCGTACCGTTTCTAGTGTTCTATATTCTGAAGGATTTTGATGTGTTTGAGCGGACGGTGGTGTCTTGTCTGCCCCGCGCACGCCGTAAGTCTATTGTAACTTTGTTAAAAGATATCGATGATGCACTAGGCAACTACATTCGTGGACAGTTTCTGGTCTGCATTATTATAGGTGTGCTTGCTTATATCGGTTATGCCATCATCGGAATGCCGTATGCTTTACTATTTGCGAGTGTGGTGGCAGTGTTCAATATTGTTCCGTATATGGGTCCCTTTTTGGGGGCTGCACCAGCCATTGTAATGGCTTCGACTGTTTCTTTTCGTTTAGTGCTGTTGGTTGCAGTGGTTAACACAGTGTGCCAAATCGTGGAAAGTAACATTATTTCACCACAGGTGGTGGGAAAGAAGCTGCATTTGCATCCGCTGCTCATTATTTTTGCGCTTCTGGTTGGCGGTGAATTGGCGGGAATGATCGGACTTATCCTAGCTGTACCGTTCTTCGCGGCTGCAAAAGTCGTTATTCAACACTTTATGACGTATTTAATCAAACGAAAGCCCGTGTAAATAGGGTAAAACATTGACTATAGTCAACAGTTTTGTATATAATGTTGGGGAATATTACTGATGAACAGTCGGTATATATAGTTGATCGATGATGAGGAGTATTAATTCTATACCGTTATTGCAGAGAGCCGGCACTAAGGTGCGAGCCGGTTAACGGAACGGAGTGAACTCACCTCGGAGTAACGGCGCAAGTTTCAGGATATCCACTAGACATAATGGATGTCCTAGGTGAACCGCCGTCGCCTCACCCCCGCTAAAGGGTGCAAAGTGAGTGGCAGAATAAAGTATATTCAGCCGCTAACTAGGGTGGTACCACGGGAATTATAACCTCTCGTCCCTAGCGATAATACGCTAGGGATGGGAGGTTTTTTTGTAAATATAAGAGGGTATAGGTTTCCCGAAATACTTCATGTCTTATATTTCTCGCATAAACGCTTGTCGTCCTTATAAGGATGCCGATGGTAGTTTATGCTTGGTTAAGAAATCTAAGTAATAACACTCCAAGGAGGAGCAGACAATGAGCGACAATCAAACAAACAGTATACCTGCCGGCGGTTACCGGGCGCAGGCTATTGAGCCCAAGTGGCAAAAGTTCTGGGATGAGAACAAAAGTTTTAAGACAGGTGAAGATCCAACCAAACCGAATTTCTATGCACTGGATATGTTCCCGTACCCTTCAGGTGCAGGACTACACGTAGGTCATCCAGAAGGCTACACAGCAACGGATATCGTATCACGTTACAAACGGATGCGTGGTTTTAACGTGCTGCACCCAATGGGCTGGGATGCTTTTGGACTTCCTGCAGAGCAGTATGCAATGGATACAGGTCAGCATCCACGTGATTTTACAGATAAGAACATCGATAATTTCCGTCGTCAGATCAAATCGCTGGGTTTCTCCTACGACTGGGATCGCGAGATCAGCACTACAGATCCAGATTATTACAAATGGACGCAGTGGATTTTCATCCAGTTGTACAACAAAGGCTTGGCTTATGTAGCAGAAGTACCTGTTAACTGGTGCGAGGCACTGGGTACAGTACTTGCCAACGAAGAAGTTATTGATGGTAAAAGTGAGCGCGGAGGACATCCGGTTGTCCGCAAACCGATGCGTCAGTGGATTCTGAGAATTACTGAATATGCTGAGCGTCTGCTTGAAGATCTGGAAGAGCTGGATTGGTCTGAAAGCATCAAGGATATGCAGCGCAACTGGATTGGCAAATCCACAGGTGCAGAAGTGAACTTTGAAATTGAAGGTCACGATGCTAGCCTGACCGTGTTTACAACACGTCCAGATACATTGTTCGGAGCTAGCTACTGTGTATTAGCACCAGAGCATGAACTGGTTGATGCCATTACAACAGAAGCACAACGTGCAGCGATTGCAGAATATCGTGTGAAAGCTTCTCATAAGAGTGATCTGGAACGTACAGATTTGGCTAAAGAGAAGAGCGGTGTATTCACGGGTGCGTATGCAATCAATCCTGTGAATGGCGCCAAGGCACCGATCTGGATTGCAGATTATGTACTTGCCGGATATGGAACGGGTGCGATCATGGCGGTTCCAGGTCACGATACTCGCGACTGGGAATTTGCTAAACAATTCGGCCTGAATATCGTGGAAGTCGTACAAGGTGGCAACGTTGAAGAAGAGGCGTATTCCGGAGACGGACCGCATGTCAATTCTGATTTCTTGAATGGACTTAAGAATGAAGAAGCGATTGCGAAGATGATTGCTTGGCTTGAAGAGAAGGGCGTAGGTAATGGTAAAGTAACCTATCGTCTGCGTGATTGGCTGTTCAGCCGTCAACGCTACTGGGGAGAGCCGATTCCAATTCTGCATTTGGAAGACGGTACAATGAAGACTGTTCCGGTTGATCAGCTGCCGCTGGTACTGCCTGATGTAGATGCGATCAAACCATCGGGTACTGGGGAGTCTCCACTTGCGAATGTAACAGAGTGGGTGGAAACGATTGATCCTGAGACTGGTATGAAGGCTCGCCGTGAGACCAACACCATGCCGCAATGGGCGGGCAGCTGCTGGTACTACCTGCGTTACATTGATCCGAAAAACGATCAAGAGCTGTGCTCCCCTGAGAAGCAAAAAGCATGGCTTCCAGTGGATCTGTACATTGGCGGAGCGGAGCATGCCGTACTTCACTTGCTCTATGCACGTTTCTGGCACAAGGTGCTTTATGATATCGGCGTAGTGGAAACGAAAGAACCGTTCCATAAGCTGGTTAACCAAGGCATGATTCTTGGAAATAATAATGAAAAAATGAGTAAATCACGCGGAAATGTCATCAACCCAGATGAAATTGTTGAAGCTTTCGGTGCGGATACACTGCGTGTCTATGAAATGTTTATGGGCCCTCTGGAAGCAACCAAACCTTGGAATGAAAAGGGTGTTGAAGGAGTTCACCGGTTCTTGTCCCGTGTATGGCGCCTGTTCGTGAATGAGGAAGGTAAGCTCAATGCCAAAATCACAGCAGATGGCGGTACGGAAGAGTTCAAACGTACTTGGCACAAAACGATTAAGAAAGTCACTGAGGATTTCGAACATCTGCGTTTCAATACGGCGATTAGCCAGTTGATGATTTTCATTAACGATGCCTACAAGCAAGAAACCTTGTCCCATGAAGCTGCCGAACACTTTGTGCAAATGTTGTCACCACTGGCGCCGCATATTGCTGAAGAGCTGTGGCAACTGCTTGGTCATGAAGGAAGCATCAGCTACGTGGCTTGGCCAACTTATGATGAAGCATGGACAGTCGATGCTGAGGTTGAAATCGTTATTCAAGTTAATGGTAAAATCGTACAACGCGCCCTGATTCCGCTGGATATGGGTCAGGAAGAAATGCAAGCTCATGCGCTGTCACTTCCTAATGTGAGTGCAGCTGTAGAAGGTAAAACCGTACGCAAGATTATTGCGGTTCCTGGCAAACTTGTAAATATTGTAGTGGGTTAAGCGAAGAACGCAATTCTGCCCGCAGCATCGGAGAAATCCGTGCTGCGGGCTTTGTTGTTCTAACGTTCTTTAGGACCCTGATTAATAGTGTCGTGTCCGAATAGCTCATCAAGCTTAATAACATCCTCATCATATTTATCATGCGTTGTCGTGATGAGGCGTTCAAATACACCATCTAGACTGGTACGTAAGTGGTTTAACGCTTCTGCGGTAATTCCACCGCGAACAGCGACCCGTTCTTGAAGCTCTTGCGGGGTAAACTCCCCTTCTGTCAGCAATTTGCCTGTTCCAAGCAGCATTTCACCAGCGAGTCGGCTGATTAATGTCTCTTCAATTCCAGTGGCCTCAACGGCTGCTTCAATCCAGCGCTCAATGAAATAGCTTAAGAACGCAGGTCCACAGCTGGAGAAATCAGAAGCGATTCGGGTATGTGCTTCTTGGATTTCTAAGGGAACACCTATGAAAGACAATAGCTGTAGCAGTACAAGCCTGTCTTCTTTATTAAGCCTGCTGCCAAATATGCACAGTGAAGTCCCACTCTTGACGCAGTGCGTAATGCTTGGGATGATCTTGGCAATTTTGGACGGCAAAGCGGATTCCAGATGATGCAATTGAACTGGACTTGTAATGGATACGACAATTTGCTCACTCCGGAGACATGAGCCGATCTCATCTGTTAATGTTTTAAATTCAAGTGGCTTTACGCATAAAAAAACGATATCACTTCCTAACGCTGTCTCCCTATTGCTTCCGCAAATGGAAATGCCGGGGTGACGCTTCTCAAGCTCCAGCAGCTTGTTCATGCTGCGGTTGCTGGCAAGCACATCACACGGTTCTAGCGCTCCGGAAGAAAGAAAGGCGTCGATCAGCAGGCTGCCCATGCTGCCTGTTCCGATAAATCCTACTTTCACCTGTGGTTCCTCCTTTCTAGCATTGCTTTTTACTAACTGACATGAATTCTCTTCGTTATATGTATGCAGGATAGCCTTGGACAAATGACAGGTTTTGTATGAATTATTAAAGGGAATTCCAATTAAAGGAATGTATGAAGATTCACAAAAAAGTATAGGACGAATTTTCGTGAGGGGGAGCGCATTTTGAATAAAGGGAATATAGTGCTCGGAGTGGTTGTAGCTCTACTGGGTGGTGGGTTGCTATGGTCTGCAGGGAACAAGGGGGATTCCGGCATTGCCGGATGGGAAACCTTGAATGGAAGCATGGAACAAGCGATTGGAGTCGCTGAGCCAGATGAAGCTTCGGCTACAGAGGGCAAAGTGGGAGGCCAGCAGACGAAGGTAGATAAGCAAAGTGCTGGGAAAGTTACAGTGGGAGCCGAAGCTACTGGGAAGACTGATGCTTCTGGGAAAAATGATAGTGCTGGAAAGGCTGAAGTTAGTGATAAGTCTGATGCTGCTCAGAAGGTGAAGGATACTGCACAAGTAGATCATACTGTCCCGACTCCAGTAGATGAAAAAGGGACAACAGTTACTGGAGAGAATGCTTTGGAGGCGCTTGAAGTTACCACGTCAGTCGTTTCACAGGATGGTAAAATAAATGTGAACACTGCGGGTGCTAAGGAGCTGATGGATCTTCCGGGCATCGGAGAGAAGAAGGCCCAGACTATAATCGAATACCGCAACCGTGAAGGGGCTTTTCGTAGTCTGTCAGATTTGGGGAAGGTGAAGGGGATTGGGCCCAAAATGCTTGAAAAGCTAAAGCCTTTAGTAATATTTTGAAGATAAAAGGGTATTGAAGGTACTGTTGAATGTGCTACAACCGTTGTCCTAGTGAATACTTGCGGGGATGTGCTACAATAGTTAACAACTATTTAGAAGGATATGGAGATTGATTATGACTGCTGCTTATCGTAAAGACTGGGATACTTATTTCATGGACATTGCCTGCATGGTCTCAACTCGTTCACGCTGTAATCGCCGACATGTGGGTGCTGTGCTGGTACAAGGCAAGAAGTTGCTAGGAACAGCGTACAACGGGGCGCCAATGGGCGTACCTGATTGTTCAGAGGCAGGCTGTATGCTCTCGGAGCAATATGAAATGGAAATCGTGGATGGCGTAGAGACAATGGTGAAGAAACAGCGCTGTATTCGCACGATTCATGCGGAACAGAATCTTTTGCTATTTACAGACCGAATCGATCGGGAAGGCAGTACCGTCTATGTGACAGATGAGCCTTGCTGGACCTGCGCCAATATGCTGGCGAACAGCGGTATCGTGGAAATCGTGTATTACCGACCTTACCGTAAGGATATGGAAAAGGTTGAAGCGATGATGGCTGCCAAGGGTATCATATTTCGTCAATTGGAGAACTATGAGCCGCCAAGTGAAACGATGATCAAAGTATCGGAATAGCTGATCTGTATAACACCAATTTAATAAGATGGCTTGAGGAAGAACCTCTCGTGCGCTTTTATGGCGTATGCAGAGGTTCTTTTTTTGTATCCAGTATTGTGAAAGGGGGATGGGCACGTGAAGGAAAGACCCTTGTTAAGCTTTACAGTATGTTGGGTGGCTGGAAGCGCAGCGGCTTGCTTAAGCTCAGGGAGCGGATTGCTATTGGCGTGGGCTGGATTAATACTTTTACTGGTGAGTCTGAGGGTGTGGGGAACAGTGAGCTGGAAATACATAGCGGTGTTGTGTTTATCCATTTCTTTAGCGGCTGGATATTGGGAGTGGAACGAAGCTCGCAATATTAGCGGAATTCCTAAAGCGCTGGGTAGCACGATTGCAGAGCTGAATGGGAGTCCCGTGGAAGCTAGAGGCACGATCATTTCCGTCGTGGAACGTGATGGGGATCGGGTTGATTTTATAATGAAGCTCTTACATATGAACCTGCTTGCAGAAGGAGATGATAATTCATCTGATCCTTTGGATGGAAAGGACAGCAAGATGCAAGGGGAGTTAATCGCAGTTCAGATCAAACTTCTGGCTGAGCAAGAAATTGCTGTCGCTGCGGAGTGGCGAAGAGGGGATGAGGTGCTGCTTAATGGCGTGCTGGAAGAGCCGTCAATAGCGCGTAATTTTGGAGGCTTCGATTATCGTGCCTATTTACATACGAAGAAGATTCATTGGCTATTGAAGGGGCAGGGAGCGGAAAATGTAAGGGTAACCGTACCAGATTCATGGAGTCCGTTAACGATTCTTCGCTTAAATGACAGCGCGCGAACGGCCCTTGGGGCGGAGCTGGACCAACTTTTTCAAGGACGCCACTCTGGGTATATGAAGGGCTTAATCATTGGGATGCAGGATGATCTCGATCCGGATACCTTTAAGCAGTTCTCCCAGCTCGGTTTGACGCATATTCTCGCTATTTCAGGTATGCATGTAGCGGTGTATGTAGGCGTTCTTTTATTTCTGTTCAGACGCTTACGCTTGACAAAGGAGACCGCACTAACGCTCACTTTCTTACTCGTACCGGTATACGTCCTTTTGTCTGGTGCGGGTCCGTCCATTGTGCGTGCGGGGCTGATGAGTATGATTGCCTTGCTCGCTGCAAGAGTTGGAATGTTGAAGGATGGACTGAATATTTTGGCGGCATCGGCACTGGTTATGTTGATCTGGAATCCTTATATGCTGCTCAGTGTCAGCTTCCAGCTGTCTTTTCTGGTGACCCTGGGCTTGATGGTATACGTTCCGCTTATGAATCCTCTTTTGAGCATACTGCCACGCTGGCTTAAAGGTGCGGTCTCGGTGACGTTAGTGGCCCAATTAGTTTCTTTCCCACTCACGATTTATTATTTTAATCAGTTTTCGCTACTATCCTTTGTCGCCAATTTGGTCTTTGTACCTTTTATTACCTTTGTAGTATTGCCGCTAGGGACGCTTGCGCTACTGCTTGGACGACTATGGGAAGATGCTGCAAAAGTACTGGCACATGTTACGGAGCTGCTGAATAACTTTACTTTCTACGTTGTGGAATGGATCAATGAATTTACTGGTGGAGTACTGATTTGGGGCTCGCCTTCACTGCTGTGGATCGGGGTGTACTATGTTTTGTTGTATGGTCTGCTGTATGTTGCCAAGCTAGGAAAGGAAGCTCGTTCTGCACCGCAATATATGGAGGATGAGACGAGACCTTTAGCGGAGGCTGGTTTATCTATGAACAGTCACGGTGGGTTTGGGAGAGAGGGGAATGCACAGATTGCTGTTGGTGCTTCTAAGGTTGGACGCTGGAGCGGAGCGATTGTTCTACTATTGGCAGTTGGGCTGGGGATGTTGCTGTATAGGGGTTATCAGTCGGATGGTCAAGCAGGTAGAGGTACAATTAGTTATCTGGATATCGGACAAGGCGACAGTATTCTCATCACTACACCGAGCGGAGCACATATTCTAGTGGACGGTGGTGGAACCTTAAACTTTGGTCAAAAAGAAGAGTGGCGCGTTCGCCGAAGTCCGTTCGAGGTTGGCGCTAAAGTGCTGGTGCCTCTGCTGAAAAAACGTGGTATCCACCGTTTAGATGCGATTATTTTGACACATGGAGATCAAGATCATGCCGGAGGACTCCAAGCCGTGTTGGAAGAAATTCCAGTTTCGGCGTTGCTTTTTAATGGAACGTTTGTTGATCGCGAGTTTTATTTGGGAATGATGAGGACTGCACTAGAGAGGGATGTTCAGTTGTATGCTGTGCATCAAGGAATGACCCTTTCCACGGATGATCAGACGGAGCTGTCCTTTTTATGGCCGGAGGGAAGGGATGGAGAAGCGTCGGGTACTCCTTATCAGAATGGCATTCCTCTACTGGAAGAACAGAACCACGATTCGGTAGCTTTTCGCTTAGAGATGAATGGTAGAAACTTTCTATTCACCGGAGATATGGATCTGGAAGCCGAGGAAGAGATTGTAGAGCAGGCTAAGCAAAAGGGGATCAGCACTGGACCTGTCATTGATGTGCTGAAGGTGGCTCATCATGGGAGCAAGACATCTTCTGGCGAAGCTTGGTTAAAATTCTGGCAGCCTGCAGCAGCGGTGATTTCTGCGGGTGTCAATAATCTGTATGGTCACCCGAAAGCTGAGGTGTTGGAGCGATTTCAAGATAACCAAGCATCTATATTCCGGACGGATCAGCAGGGGGAGATACAGATGCGGGTGCGGGCGGAGAGGGTTGAAGTGCGATATAAGTTGGTGGAGGCATTGCATTTTGTGCAATAGAACGCAATCCAAGATAGCTGGATCTTCATTCTACTGTACTTTGTACACTCAAAATGAAGGAAAACGCCTAATTCTCTGAATTTTAATAGTATCTATTGCATGAAGTGCAACAGAATCTTTCTATGGAGTTGGAAAATCAAGTTCTATTGCACGAAATGCAATAGAAAGCTATTTACAGATAAATTCAGCTCTCCCCAATCGGACACGTGAGCACCACTGATGACGTTTAAGCGTTCATCGGTGGTGCTTTTTAATAGACAGATATAGAGATTATGCTGTTAAGTAATATATAGCCTAATTATTTATTTTAAAGGGAACTTTTTCAAGTTTGGAAAGTCTTATTAGGCAAGGGGTGAGACGAAACATGCTAAGCGAAGATATGCCATATGCAGAAGCGTATGCGTCCGAGATGACCTTGCGGGAAATGATGGAGGAGTATGGATCGGATGTGTGGAATTATGCTTTTTTCTTAACTAGAAGCCGTGAGCAAGCGAATGATATTAGCCAAGAAGTGTTCTTGAAGGCATATAAAAATGTGGGGAAGTACCGGGGACAATCGTCGATGAAAACTTGGCTACTTACGATTACTAGAAATACAGCCTTTAGTTGGAGTAAAAATAGCTTTTGGCGCAGATTCATACCATTTGGGGATCAACCTGTCACTATAACTGCTCCGTCTGCGGAAAGAGAAGCGCTCGGCAATCAGTATGCGAACCGAATCTGGGAAATTATTATGACCCTACCAGATAAGAACAGAGAGGTGCTAGTACTGGATATTCAGCATGGGCTATCGATCAGCGAAATGTCCGATTTACTGAATGTACCACAAGGGACTGTGAAATCTCGGCTCGCGCGCGCGAGGGAGAAGGTTAAGCAAGCCATCCAGAAGGAGGAGAGAGAATGAAAGGCAAAGCTGATAATAGTAATCCAGTGATGATCGGACAGACTGATTGGTATGCACAAGCAGGCAAAAGACCTTTTATTGAAGATGGCTTTACACCTGAGCTGATGATTCAGATCGAACAGGCTGCTACGCTTAAAAATAAAAATCACAGACGTTATCGAATAAACAAAAGTGTGCTACTGACCAGTGTGGCTATGATTTTGTTGATAGGTGCACTTAACTTGCCTATAGGCGCATGGAAGAGTCATGGTCCAGTCCAATCGTCATCGGTGCAGTCACAAGCTGCAGGGATACTACCTTCTTCTACTCCTGCTACTAATGACAAAGCGTTAGAGCCTCCGACAAGTCCAGCAGAGTTTGAGATTAGCGGTAAGAAATATTACATGCCTTTACCAATGAGCAGAGATAAGAGCAAAGCATATGCCGTTGAGACAACAGCGGGAATCCTCTGGTCGCCGCCGCCCCCGATGGTTGACTACAAGAAGCCAAAGTACACACATCCTACAGAACCTTTTACACTTTACTTAAGTTCAAAAGATCAAGCAGAGCTGTCAGCTTCTTCGGCTACTAGGATATATACATTTCCTCTTTATGCTGGAAGTGCAAGTACTTATCAATATTTGAGTGGGGTTTTTGGAGCGGGAGATTATGTCCTGTTAACTTCTTACAAAAAGACTCTTGGTGTAGGTATATATGAGGATGGCCAGTTTTCGATGCTCAATGTTAAAAAAGCAGCGGCGGGAGAATCTGTTGTTCCCATAGCGCTTGAATCCTTCGATAATACACTATTAGATTACAAGTCAATCATTGCTGTTGATAAGGAGCATGAGCAGCTCGTACTTAGTTACTTAGAATATGCAGGGGATAAAAAGTACAAAGAGAAAACCGTACTTTATGATATGGAGACCATGAGCATTCCAACATCTGCTACAGCAATTGGGTTTAAAGAGATTAAGGGAGAAACATTAATCATGGATTATAAAGTGGGCGGAGAACAACGTAAAGCTGATATTCTTATGAAAGCTGGATTGGGGTGGCTGGATGAGAATTGGGCTTTTTTATCGGAAGAGCAACAAAATAAGCTTTATATGGATTATTTGAATTCTACTCCTTAGTAGATAATTCACCCAATAAAAGCTATACTTTTTGATAAAGTAATTTTCTTTTGAGAAGAGTGGAGCCGAAGCGATGAAGAAGTTAACGATTGATGATGTGGCTCAAAAAGCGGGAGTGTCGAAGAGTACGGTCTCCCAATTTTTGAACAAACGTTTTAAATATATGAGTGAAGCGACGAAAAACCGGATCGAGGCTGTGATCGAGGAGCTTAATTATCAACCGAATGGACTTGCACGCAGTCTGAAACAGAATCGGACGCATATGGTCGGAATCATCGTTGCTAATATCGATTATTCGCTGTCTATTCAATGTATCCGGGCGATCGAGAACGAGCTGCAGCAACACGGAATCCAAGTAATCATATGCAATGCCGATGAGAATGCGGAAAAAGAAAGCAATTACGTCGAAACCTTAGTTGCCCGCCAGGTGGACGGTTTGATTATTTTTCCGACGGGGAACAATCCATCTGCATACAGCCGACTAATAGAGGCGGATTTTCCGTTAGTGTTTATGGATCGTCTGGTAGATGGAATCACTACGCAGAGCTTGCTGCTCGACAATGAAATGGCGGCCAAGATAGGTGTGGGACAGCTTACACAGCAAGGCCATGAGCGAATTGCTCTGGTCACCCTGCCGCTAGGGGAACATGCTATTACCCCTCGTAAAGAGCGGATCAGTGGTTATAAAAAAGCGATGGAAGAAGCGGGCCTAACGCTGAGTGAGGAGTATATTTGTAGTGTGCCAAAAGAAGAATTAGCTGCAGGACTGAAGCGCCTTTTAGCATTGCTGCACCCTCCGACAGCGCTATTGGCTACGAATGATATCACGCTAGCAGAGATTTTGAAATATGCGAATCGAAATGCTATCGCTATTCCGGAACAATTGTCTGTCATCGGTATAGATGATGCGGAGTTCGCGCAAATTTATAATCCGGTCATTACAACGATTCGTCAGCCTGCTTACGAAATGGGCATGCAAGCTGCTAAGATTATACTCTCTTCTATCGAGGATAAAGGCGCTTCTGTTCCTATCACTTATCGTTTTCCGCCGACCCTGCAACAAGGACAGTCTGTGAAGTCTTATAAATAAGTATAGGCTATAAAAATACAAAGAAATGCCGTTCCACAGTTCAACTGTGAGACGGCATTTTTTAATGAATATACTCAAATCTATGTGCTTAAACCTCCTGCTGCATAAACTTTGCAAGCTCCTCACGGGTCGGAAGTCCATCCATATCGCCAGGCGACATGACGGCTAACGCACCGATCGCATTGCCACGTTTGACGGCCTCAGCAATCGGAAGCTTTTCCAGCATCGCACTGATTACACCAACGGCAAACCCATCACCTGCACCTACGGTATCTACGACCTGCTCTACCTTAAACCCGTCTACATAACCTTCTCCTTCAGCGGATTTATAGTAAGCGCCTTCAGGTCCGAGCTTGATGACGACTAAGCTGATGCCACGCGCCAGATAATAGTCCGCAATCTCTTCTGGCGTACTTAGACCTGTAAGAATCTTGCCTTCACCGAGTCCTGGAAGGAACCAATCACAGCGTGTAGCCAGATCATTGATCGTCTTCACCATTGTTTCTGTATCCGGCCATAAGCTAGGGCGCAGATTTGGATCGAGAGAGACCGTCTTTCCTTGTCGCTTCATAAACTCCATGGCATGAACAGAGAATTCATGACAGCTCTTGGATAAGGCGGCGGAGATACTTGTTACGTGTAAATGTCCTGCAGCATTAAAGTATGCCTCGTCAAAATCAACCAGACTAAGCTTGGAGGCCGCGGAATTTTTGCGGAAGTATTCGACTTTAGGATCGCCAGTAACAACCTTTGATTTGATTAACATACCCGTTGAATTTTCTTTAGTAAAAGTAATGTTGGTGGTATCAATGTTCTCTTTCTTCATTGCTTGAGCAATGAAATGACCAAAGTTATCTTCGCCAAGCTTCGTAACATAACCTGTAGGATGATTTAAGCGCGATAAGCCTGTAGCTACATTGCTCTCGGCACCTGCCAACGCTTTGGAGAACGAAAATACTTCATGCAGGGGACCCGTTTCATTCGCATAAAACATCGCCATCGGCTCCCCGAAAGTGACGGCATCCAACTGTTTACTCATTTGAGTTCCTCCTAGGGTAATGAATTTATCTCAGTATAATGATGTATAATTTGAAATTATCACATAAATCGGTTTTGTACAATAAAAGAATGATTTTTAATCCGAAAGGTATTTTGGATAAAAGAAAACAATTGACCAATAAATCCTTATAAAACAAGTGTTTATTGGTCAATTTGATAAATTAATATCTCTATACCCAGAAAAATGTATTGACTGTTAACCGTATTGTTATTACTATCTGATTATAGATTATATCGTTTTGATTAGTAAATTTAATAAAAAAGTTTATCTAAATTAGTATTTCATATTCATCTATGATCGTACCAAGAGAAAGGGAGTCTACTGATGAAGAAAATGAAAGTATTGCAGAATGTGGCGTCGGTTGGAGTTGTAGCCGTTATTCGTGCTGATAGTGCTGAGGAAGCTTTTAAAATGTCCGTTGCTTGTATCGAAGGCGGTTTGAATAATATTGAGGTAACTTTTACTACTCCGGATGCGGATGTGGCGATTAAACGATTGGTAGCGGAGTACGGAGATCGCGCAGTGATTGGAGCAGGAACTGTACTTGATCCATTAACGGCGAGAATAGCCATTCTTGCAGGCTCGGAATTTGTGGTCAGTCCCTCTTTTGAAGCAGAGACAGCTAAAATGTGTAATCTTTATGGTATACCGTACATGCCTGGCTGCATGACATTAAATGAAATGAAGGAAGCATTGAAGTTTGGTGTGGATGTGCTTAAGTTGTTCCCTGGCAGTGCGTTTGGTCCGGATTATGTGAAAGCGGTTAAAGGCCCTATGCCGCATGTGAACATTATGCCAACAGGTGGCGTGGATCTGAATAATATGGAAAAATGGATTGCCAACGGCTGTATAGCAGTAGGAATCGGGGGTAATTTGACTGCACCTGCGAAGGATGGTCGGTACGATCAGATTACCGATCTTGCGGCTCAGTATGTGGCGAAATTTAAAGAGGTAAAAGGTATTTGATTCTGTTTTGTTTTAATTCGATTAGATAGATTTATTGAAGGTTGTATAGCTGACGCATGTCAGCCGTACAACCTTTTTTATATACATATTTTCCGACATTCAGATTTTCTTACATTATATGTTTTCATAAAGTATAGAATGAGGACAAAGGCAATAAACTATAAAGTAGAAGAGTTATGATGTTTGACTGACGTCTACGAATTGGAATGGTTTATTATCGGACCGGGAGTGAGTATATGCCTGCTTATCATGATAAAAAGCTGTATCTTGCAGCTGATGAAGAGGATGCGGAATACGTAGAAATTGCGTCGGCATTCCATGGTTGTAAGGTGACGGAAGGCCAGATCTATAGATTAGAGAGGAATTACAATAACCCTCATATTTTTGAGAATGGAGAGGCGTATGTTGTGGATGATGAAACTAGGGACAACTACGCAGTGTTCATGCTCTGCAAGATTGTGTTATATAAATAGAGTTATGTGCTCGATTCTAAGGTTATTTCTTGTTTACTGACGGCTTCTTTTCCGACAGGAGGATAAGCCGGTTCTTTTGGAAATGGGAGATATTTCTTACCTAAACGCTTGCCGGCTTTATTGAGATGCCGAAGGCGTTTATACTTGTGTCATTTTTGTTATAAAGTTATTCAAAAGAGTATTTGAATGATTGAAGTTTCCCCTGTATGCTTAGTAGGAATTATTGGTTGTGAAATGCTATGAAATGTGCGATAGCGCTTTATAAAAGATGGCTTAACATGACGTTCTAAGAAAAGTTTGGTATTCTAAAAATATTAATTACAGGGTTGCAACAAATTCGCAGTCTTGCGCGTCAGTAAGATTGCATAGAGAGGGGGAACCTTCGTGGTGGAGCAGGGACTCATCAGAGCCGCTCAAGCGGGCGATCGCGACGCTCTAATCACCCTATTGCGAGAAATTGAAGGGCATGTATATAAAACCGCCTTCTACATTTTGCATAATGAACAAGATGCGCTGGATGCATCTCAGGAGGCCTTGATCCGGGTTTATACCAAAATCGGTTCATATGAGGAAAAGGCCCAGTTCAAAACGTGGGTTCAGCGAATCGTTACCAATATTTGCATTGATAAATTCAGAAGAACTAAACCTACAGTTTCTATTGATGAGCATGAAATGGTGTTTCAGGATAAACACAATGTGGAACGTGAGGTTCTATCCTCTTATTTAGCTGAGGATATACGTGAAGCGATTGATCAATTGCCCGAGCATCATCGGACAGTCATCGTCCTGCGCTATTTACAAGATTTTTCTTACAACGAGATTGCAGACTGCCTGGATTTGCCTTTGAATACAGTGAAATCATATCTGTTTAGGGCCAGACAGCAGCTGCAGAATAGACTTCAGGAGTACCAGAAAGGTGGTGTATCGGGATGAAATGCGCGGAGGTGATGGAATGGATGCACCGCTATATAGACCAAGACTTGAGCCGAGATGAGATTGTTGAGATGTTCCGTCATATCGATAATTGTCCTTCCTGCGCGGAAGTCTTTGAGCGGCTGACACTTCTCTCCAAAGAATTGGAGCAGTTGCCAGACGTGAAACCCCCGTTTAGTCTGGTTGACTCTATTTTACCTCAGCTTGCAGAATTGGATCGAAGCAGTCGTGAACAAAGCGCTGTGAGAACCGAGGAACCAGTTGTAGTTCCATTTTCACGAGAAAGTTCCCGCGGTAAACCTTCCAAGGGAACCTCTATAGCAGCACGGACAGGCATTGGAGCTATCGCAGCTGCCGTAATATTAGGGATCGCTATTTTTAATATGCCGGATAAAATGCCTGGGGCAGAGGTAGAGCAAATGATGCAGGATAGTAGTAAAGCGACCAGCGATAGTGCTAATAATATGGCTATTGAATCGCAAACTTCTACTTCTGGTAATTCATATGAGGCTGCGCCTGCTAATAGCGGAACGGATTCGGGGTCTCTACCAGTTGCACCTGATGTGAGTGAAGATAACGCTGCATTAGATAGAGCGATGGGGCCAGTAGACCCTGCGTCGATGCCGACTTCTCCAACAGAAACTAATGCTGGATCTGGAGGACGGTCGATACCAGAACCAACAAATAATGTGAAGCCCAATCCTACGGAGAAGATTATGACGCCGAAGCCGGATGCTGTAACGAAAGTTCAAACTCCGGATACTAGTGCTGGCGGTAATAATCAGTCCAAAGCTGATAAGAAGGATCAACCTGCTTCTATAGATAAAGGGATCGCAGCTGATTCAGCGCCATCTACGGAGGAATCATTAAAGACTTCTGATGACTTCGGAATGGGCGTTATGGGTTTTAACATTTCTAATGATTCTAATGATTCTAATGTACAGACTTGGACTTCCCCTGATGGGCATTATGCCGTTGAGTTTGCTGGATTACAGCTTGTTATTTATAAGAATTCACCCGAAGGTTCAGTGGAAGATAGGATAGCAGTGACTTCTTATCCATTAGAAGGAAATTGGATTTCTGGAGAATGGTCGGCGGATAGCTCGCAGTTCACGTATGTGACGGAGAAAGATGGTGTGAATACCACTAAGGTGTACACTGTACAGGAAGCAGCAGCTTCTTCAACGCCGGTTACATCACCTGGGGCGACACCATCGAAGACTCCATCTTCAACGTCAACAAATTAAATTGAGGCTGGAACATTTTTCGAAGTTTCAGAATATACTATAGCAACCGGACAGGAACTAGAAAGTATAGGATTTGAAGAACATCGGTATGACCGTCGGATGGGAAGTTTCTAGGGCTTCTCACTCCGGCGTTTATATAGATGCGCCGCTTAAACGGAGGGGCTTTGGCCATGGCTGCCAGAGTTTCTCCGTTTTTGCATGTGCATTTATGTTGTTTTTTTTGCTACAATAGGAATCTGGGCAAATTGGGCTAGATGAATGGAAAAGGAAGTGGCGGAATGGATGCCAAAACGGCGATAAAAGAAATCAAACAAGGGAAAATCTCACCGCTGTACCTTTTGTACGGCAGCGAAAAATTTCGAATGAATGAATTCGCGGCAATGCTGGAAGACCAGCTGATTGCCAAAGAGGATCGCGATTTTGCAGTTATTCCCTTTGATCTCTCTGAGACGCCGGTGCAGGCTGTGGTAGAAGAAGCTGAGACTGTACCTTTTATGGTAGAACGTAAATTATTGCTGGTGCGGGACGCATCGTTATTTACAGCGGGAAAAGAAAATGCCAAACTTGAGCATCGTATAGATATTTTAAGTGATTATTTGCAGCATCCTGTAGATTTCAGTGTGATCGTCTTTATGGTGAATAGTGACAAGCTGGACGAGCGTAAGAAAATTGTGAAGACTGTTAAAACGGCGGGTACGGTATTAGCTTTCAACCCGCTAGGGGCAGAAGAGCTGCTGCGCTGGGTAGAGAAAGGGATTCGTGAGCGGGGGTGTACGATGGCACCTGGCACCGCAGAGATTCTTATCACTAACGCCGGGACAGGTTTGCAGGGCTTATCCGCGGAAATGGACAAGCTATGTTTGTTCGCTGGTAAGGGCGGAACCGTAGACGCAGAAGCAGTAGAAAGTCTGGTGCATCGCGGAACGGAACAAAATGTGTTTACGCTTGTAGAGGACATCGCTAATCTGCGTCTAGATAAGGCGCTTGATACGCTGTATGAGCTGTTGAAGCAGCGGGAAGAACCCATTAAGATTGCTGCGCTGGTTGCGCGGCAGTTCCGAATTATTTTGCAGGTGAAGGATTTATCAGCACATAGTTATTCGCAAGGGCAGATTGCGTCTCAAATTGGACTTCATCCTTATGCAGTAAAGCTTGCAGGGGAGCAGGCCCACAAGTTCTCAAGTGAACGTCTGCGGCAAATTTTAAGTGCACTAGCTGATCTGGATTATAAGATGAAGACAGGAGCTATAGATAAAGTGCTTGGTCTGGAGTTGTTTATGTTAAGGCTAGGTACTTGAACTAAGCAGTGGAAAAAGTATATGGAGATGATCCATCTATGAAAAATGCCTAATCGGAATGAAAGTAACTTATTCAAAAGAGAAAAGTTGATCGTTTAAGAAAACTACCTTTCTAAGGTGGTTTTTTTTCATTCAACTAACGTCTAAAGGAAACTATTACTTATATTTATAGAATAGTAGGCACAAAAAAACCCAACCGTATGAAACATAGCGGTCAGGTTCTTCAATTGCTCATTATGAATGTCGTCCTAGGCTTGAGCCTTAAGAGCGTTCAATTTCTTCGCCAAGCGGGATTTTTTGCGGGCAGCCGCATTTTTATGAACCAGACCTTTAGTTACGGCCTTGTCCAGCTTTTTGGAAGCAGCTTGGAAAGCAGCTTGAGCAGTTTCAACTTCCGTACCTGTCAGTGCTACATCAGCAGTTTTCACAGCTGTACGAAGCGCGGATTTTTGGGAAGCGTTCAGTGCACGGCGTTTTTCGTTCGTGTTTACGCGTTTAACCGCGGATTTAATATTTGGCATTGCATTCACCTCCTGTAAGACATTCGAAATCATTATCAAATGATTCACAACTTAAAATAGTTTAGCATGACCGGTAGTAAAAAGCAATACTTAAAGCTTTCAAATTAAACCATTTTAACCTGCATAAACAAGGGCTTTCTCTCGCACACTATCGACAAAAGAGCATAGGCAGAAGCTTGCAATTTGAGTTTTTGTTAGAAGTAACTCAAGGAAGTGTCTGCTCACAAAACTAAGTATCGCTTACGAAGCAAGTTTTGCTCGAAGTAATTCAATGGAGCGATGCTTACAAAACTTTTAGGAGGCTGGAACAATGGAACCGGATCTGCAGCTATATTCGGTACGCACGGACTTGGCGTTAGAGGCAAAGGAAATGGCTCAAGGGCCACAAAGGACGCCAATCCCTGGTGTAAACGAAGAAGTGGAAGAGTCTGATGGGATAAAAGTTACCCGGCTTGGTGTGGCTAACGCTGCCGGATCACAGGCGATAGGTCGCGCGATTGGGAATTATGTCACGCTTGAGGTACCAGCATTGCGCAATGGAGATACTGGCTTGCAGCAAAAAGTAGCTGAAGTCTTTGCTCGCGAATTCGAGGACTTCCTGACTAGGATTGGGATTGGTAAGGATGCATCTGTACTGATCGTTGGACTCGGTAACTGGAATGTGACTCCAGATTCATTGGGGCCGCTGGTGGTGGAGAATGCGCTCATTACTCGGCAATTTTATGAGCTCGTGCCGGATCAGGTCTCTCCAGGCTACCGTAAGGTAAGTGCTATTGCTCCCGGGGTGTTAGGGTTGACCGGTATCGAGTCGAGTGAGGTTGTACAGGGGATCGTGGATCGTACAAAGCCGGATCTTATTATTGCCATTGATGCGCTGGCATCCCGTTCGCTGGAACGGATCAATACGACGATTCAAATTGCCGACATCGGTATCCACCCCGGTTCGGGGATTGGCAATAAACGGCGCGGATTGACGCAGGAAATTCTGGGTGTTCCTTGTATTGCTATCGGTGTTCCTACAGTTTGCTATGCTTCGACCATTGTAAATAATGTACTGGAGATGATGAAGAATCATTTCGGGCAAGGAGCTGGTCACACCAAGGAAATTATGGGGATGCTAGACGATATTTCTGAGCAGGAACGATTGTCACTAGTGAAGGAAGTACTTGAGCCACTAGGACATGATTTGATCGTTACACCTAAGGAAATCGATGAATTTATTGAAGGCATCGCCAATATTGTAGCCAGTGGTCTGAACGCGGCCCTGCATGATGCGGTCGATCCTGAGAATGTCGGCGCTTATACCCACTAATTGAATCATAGCTAGCACAAGTCCGGCGGGATGCTGATGTACAGTATCTCGCCGGACTCTATGTCTATTCTCTCATTTAGGGTTCTACTATTTCTCTTTCACTCATAGATTTGGAGTATAAGAGATTACAGAGGGCTGGAGGAGGACATAAATATAATGAATAAAAAATGGTTTCAGCTTTGGAACATCGGCCGTTTACGTGGAAGAGTGCTGGATGCTTTATCGCTGGGAAGAACGATGCTGCTGTTGGCCGGAGGTTCGCTAGTATTTTTTATGCTGCTTGGCGCTGGTGGATTGGCCGGACAGAAGTTGAACTCTTCACCCATTCCATCTATGAAGGGGCTTGCGGCCTCCCTATCGAGTGGATTTTTCATGGAGCTGTTGGGGATGGAGGTACCCCATTTACCGCAGGGTAAAGAGCCTTCCGCTTTTTCAGGTGAAAAAGTGACTTCCTTTGTATTTCAATTACTGACCAGTGTGAATCCAAGTGATCCGAAGAGTCTAGTTTCTCGTGAAGTGCCAGGCTTGGCAGCGGATGATCCATTTCTTTTACGAAAAGGCTCGGGTGGCTCTACAGGAGCTCCTGTTGATTATCATCCGGGAACGGATGAACTGGCTGAGGGTGGAGGGGAAGAGGTTGATCCATCGGTTCCAAACGAAGTGGACAAGCCCGAAGATACTCCAGCACAGCAGCCTGAAGCGACAGTAGCTCCGTCTCCTGAGCCATCAGGAGCTGCGGGAGGTACGGATAAGAGTGATCCGCAAAGCGAGACAGATAATACCAAGGACACCTCAGTTAAACGGATCCTTATCTATCATTCACATCCTCGGGAGGCTTATAACCCTCTACTAGGAGTAGCGAACGAAAATCCAAGCTCTGCGGTTTCATCTAAAAATGTAATGCTGGTAGGATCATATATTACGAAAAGATTGGAACAACGCGGGATTGGTACAGTTCATGCCAAAGAAGATTTTCTAACAAAAATTGCCGACTATAACTGGAATTTTTCTTACAAATACTCTCGAATGCTGGTTAAATCTGCAATGAGCTCAAACCAAGAAATGAGTGAACTTATCGACATTCACCGTGACTCGCAGCGTCATGGCAAAACAACTGCAGTGATTGATGGGAAAAGTTATGCTCAGGTGTATTTTATTATTGGACATGCGAATAAAGATTGGAAGAAGAACGAAGAGTTTGCGAACAAGATTCATCAAACGATTGAAAAGAGTTACCCAGGAATATCTCGCGGAATATGGGGAAAAGCTGCGGGTAAAGGAAACAACGGGGAGTACAACCAAACCCTCTCACCTAATAGTGTCTTGATTGAAGTGGGCGGTATTGATAATACAGCAGAGGAATTAAAGCGTACGGCTGATATCTTGGCAGATGCTATTGCGGATGTGTATTGGAGCAGTCATGACTCGGAGAAGGTAAACGCAGCTGGCAAGGCGACGAATCCCACAACCCAAGAGAGCAAGGGACAAACCAATGCTACAGCACCTCAAAAGTCGAACGGAGCTTCTTAAGCTATAGACATTTAATTAGAATAAACAGCCTTATTACCAAGTATTTAAAAAGGAGTGGCTTACATGTCTCGTTTCGGTAAAAAACTGGTTATGGTTGGTATTTGGGCAGGGGTCGGCATACTGTTAGGTATGCAGTTTAGTGGCAGCGGAGGGGCAACCGTCTCTAAGTTGCTGCCAGGCTGGACCGACCTATCGACTACGCCAACCAGTCAAGTGACGGGCATGCAATCACAGCCGATTAAGAATGGGGCTACACAAGGTGGGCAGACTTATGTGTATGTTCCGATGGTGATCGACCCTATCACAGGTGCATATACGCCTGTTTCTCCATTGCCTCAGAATAGCAATCCTGCGCCAACTACAGATCTTCCTCAGAAGGTGGTAGATGGGTATAATACTAAAACTCCAGAGCAGATTCTAATTCCTGAGGAACAAAAGCCGACAGTCGATGTGATAGCGGATAAAACGGCAGGCCTTCTGCAGCAGGCTTCTCAAAAGGGCATACGCTGGGTAGTCTCATTGTTCGATTCGGCGGAAGAATCACAATGATTTCAGGAGAAACAGTTATTTCACGGGTACGTGAATAGCTGTTTCTTCTGTTTTACGTAAGGGCGGGATTGATGGAGTAAGCTTGTACTGTTATAATAAGTGGATTAATATCAGGCTGTCTGTGGGGGTAAGGAATGACTGACGTTCAGAAAAGACAACAACAAATTCGCAATTTCTCGATTATTGCACATATAGACCATGGTAAATCGACACTAGCTGACCGCATTTTGGAATACACGGGGGCACTAACCACGCGTGAAATGCAGGAACAGGTACTCGATCAGATGGATCTGGAGCGCGAACGTGGTATCACAATAAAGCTGCAAGCCGTGCGTTTAACCTATCGTGCAGACGATGGTGTAGAGTATTATCTCAATTTGATTGATACACCGGGACACGTCGATTTCACCTATGAAGTTTCCCGCAGTCTTGCAGCATGTGAAGGCGCACTGCTGGTTGTGGATGCGGCTCAAGGAATTGAAGCGCAGACACTGGCCAATGTGTATTTAGCACTGGATAATAACCTTGAAATCCTACCTGTGCTTAACAAAATTGATTTGCCAAACGCTGACCCTGACCGGGTAAAGCAGGAGATTGAGGATGTTATCGGGCTGGATACCAGTGAAGCGGTTATGGCATCTGCCAAAGCCGGTATCGGGATCAAGGAAATTCTGGAGCAGGTGGTGAAGCAGGTTCCTGCGCCATCCGGTAATTCAGAAGAGCCGCTTAAAGCGTTGATTTTTGACTCCCATTACGATCCTTACAAAGGCGTTATCGTCTATGTGCGCGTAATGGACGGTAAAATCCGTGCGGGATCGAAGATTAAGATGATGGCAACTGAGAAGACTTTCGAGGTCATTGAAGTTGGCGCATTTATGCCGCGTATGACCATTGTCGATGAATTGAACATCGGGGATGTTGGATTTATCGTAGCTGGGATCAAGCATGTTGGAGATACCCGTGTCGGTGATACTGTCACTGACGCAAAGAATCCTACTGCTGAGCCGCTTCCAGGTTACCGTAAGATCAACCCGATGGTATATTGCGGGTTGTATCCGATTGAAACCTCAGATTATAACGATCTTCGTGAGGCATTGGAGAAGCTCCAGCTTAATGATGCTTCGCTAAGCTTTGAGCCGGAAAGCTCGAGCGCGCTTGGATTTGGTTTCCGTTGCGGATTCCTTGGACTCTTGCATATGGAGATCATTCAAGAGCGGATTGAGCGCGAGTTCAATTTGCCGCTAATTACAACAGCACCGAGTGTTATTTATCGAATTATGCTGACCAATGGCGAAATGATTCAAATCGACAACCCGTCACATTATCCGGAAATCGGAACGATTGACTACATTGAAGAGCCATATGTTAAAGCAGCAATCATCGTGCCTAACGACTTTGTAGGTACCGTAATGGAGCTGTGCCAGAACAAACGTGGCGAGTTCGTAAATATGGAGTATCTTGATACTAATCGTGTAACGATTACTTACGAGATTCCACTGTCTGAAATCGTTTATGATTTCTTTGATCAGTTGAAATCAGGTACAAAAGGTTACGCATCCTACGACTATGAAATTTGCGGGTACCGTCGTTCGAATCTGGTCAAGATGGATATCTTGCTTAACAATGAGCAGGTTGATGCTTTGTCCTTTATCGTTCACCGTGACCGTGCATACAACCGCGGACGTATCATTTGTGAGAAACTACGTGGGATTATCCCTCGTCAAATGTTCGAAGTGCCGATTCAAGCCTCTGTGGGTACGAAGGTGGTTGCGCGTGAAACCGTTAAGGCGATGCGCAAAAACGTACTTGCTAAATGTTACGGCGGCGATATTTCCCGTAAACGGAAGCTGCTGGAGAAGCAAAAAGAAGGTAAGAAACGCATGAAGCAAGTGGGTAGTGTAGAAGTACCACAAGAAGCGTTTATGGCAGTACTGAAGATTGATGAGTAGAAAATAGGTAGAGCCGGGAGAATATCCCGGCTCTATTTTTTTAAGCAGGAGCAGATTACAATAGGGGGAAGGATTGTAAGCACATACAAAGTGAGGGGAGTCCTCGTGAAGCGATTATATTTGAAACTTACGCCAAGTACCTTTAAGAATCGGATTTTGTTAGCTTTCTTACTGTTGGTACTAACACCCATTGCCATACTCGTTCTGTATAACTTCAAAGAGACAGAACAAATGCTTCAGGATAATGCGGAAACGAAGAACATAGAGCAGCTTATTGGGATTAAGAATGGTTTTGTTGATCTCATGAGTCTCGTTATGAAAACAGGGTCATTACTTGAACAAGATACAACGATTTTATCGATAATGAAGAATCCCGAGCAATCGGATGAAATCACGAGAAAAAAGCTCGTTGAAAACAAGTTTGGAGCGATTGAAAATACATTCTTCATGAGTGGAGCGACGGTGTATTATACTTTAATCGACCTTCATGGAAACGCATACACTTCCTTTATGCCGAGGGAAACCTTGAGCTACGATGAAATCCAATCGGAGGATTGGGTTCAAGCATTGAAGCGAGAAGGAGCAAATCGATTTATATGGAATCCGAATGATAAGAATAATGTGGTCCGGGAAAGTACGACAAGTAAGAAAATGCTTAGCCTCTATGAGGTTATGCGTGATAATGGTTTTAACATTTATGCCTATGCAAGACTAAGTATCGATTATGAGGAGTGGTTTACTAGATCAACGTTAGGGAGTAAACAGGAAGGTTCTTTTTTTCTACTCGATGCCTCAGGGAGAATGATGCTTAATCCGGATAAGGATGAGACCTTTTCTCCAGATATTGCGCAGAGTATTGTGAAGAGTGATCACCAGCGGCAGACAGAGCGTGCTGCATCTATCATCGATCCGAAGGAGAAGAGCTTATACACATACAGCTACATCGAAGAGTTGAATGGTTATGTCGTTAAAAAGGTACAGCTAGCACAGCTATTTCTTGAGGTGTATAAGCAGAAGCAACGATTTTTTGCTGTATTTGGAGTCATACTACTGCTATTTGTTCTATTAACTTATTTTATATCATCGACGATTACAGTGCCGCTAAAGAAGCTGCAGAAGAAGATGGAGATGACCGCTAAAACGAATCTCAAAATGAAATTACCCGAGCAAGGGCGGGGAGAGATTCTTGCACTGACTCAGAGTTTCAATATAATGATCCATGATTTAAATGAGCTGTTGCAGCGTCTTCAGCTTGAAGAAAAACAGAAGCAATTCGTTCGATTTCAGGTGTTACTTTCGCAGATGAATCCACATTTCCTACTAAATACATTGAATACGATAAAGAGCATCGCCTTAGATAAAGATGATGATGAAATTTATGGAATTTGTGTTGCACTAGGCAAAATATTGGAAACAACCTTAAATACGGAAGTGGATTTGATTCTGTTAAAGGATGAGATTGTACTAATTGAATCTTACATGGAGATTCAGCGGCAACGCTTCGGACATGGGATTGAGATTCAATATGATATCAACGAGGAACTACAATACGCATTAATCCCTAAATTCTGTCTTCAGCCCTTAATTGAAAATAGCTTGATTCACGGCTTCGGTCAGTCTGTGAAACAAGGGAGAATTGATATTTCCGCTAAGGTGACTGGACAGCAACTATATCTGCAGGTTAAAGATAACGGCATGGGGATAGATAGAGCACAGCTGAATAAGGCTGCACGGAAACGACAAGGAATCGGTGTTCAGAATATTAGGGAGAGCTTAGAGCTGTTGTTCAAGAATCAACGGACAGGTATGGACATTGTATCATCAGACACAGGAACTGAAGTGATTATCCATTTTCCACTTCTTATTTCAAAACCTTACGATGGAGGTAAGCTCACATGTGGAGAACGTTAATTGTGGATGATGAACAACCCGCGGTTAAAAGTATACGGAAGTTATTCTTAAAGGCTGGAATCCCGTTTGAAATTATAGGTGAGGCGGAGAATGGAGAAGTAGGCTTGCAAATGATTCGTGAGCTTCATCCAGATGTGGTAGTGACGGATATCAATATGCCAGTGATGGATGGGGTGAAGCTCCTTCAAGTTGCGCGAGAGGAAGGCTTCGACTGCCGATTTGTAATGTTGACCGCGTTGAGTGAATTTGAATACGCCCGGCAAGCGCTCGTATTTGGAGCTTCGGACTACATTCTGAAGTTATCTTTAGATCTACAAGGTTTGAAGCAGACCATGGATAAGGTTCATGCCGAGCTGGAGCGAATGGTGAAGATGAAGAAGGCCGATAAATGGTTTCCTGAGAAGCAACAAACGGGACCGACAGATCATGTGGAGATGAACAAAATAATTGCTTATATTGAAGAACATTATTCTGAGGAAATCTCGCTCAAATCCATGTCAGAGTTGATCCGAATGGATGCCAGCTATATAAGTGACTTATTCAAGAAAAAGACAGGGAAAACGTTGACGAATTATATTCAAGAGCGGCGTATTCAGGCTGGGAAAATGCTGCTAGCAGAGACGAAGCTAACAATTAGTGAGATTGGGCAGCAGGTGGGCTTTGAGAACGATAATTATTTTATTAAAATTTTCAAAAAGTGGTGTGGCGTCACGCCAAATGAATTTCGAAAAGAACCAAAAAACGTTCTATAGTTTCCCAAATGTAGTTCATCCCCCAGAATCCGCTCTGATGATAAAGTTATAGACGTAGAGCACAACACATAATCCTTCCAAGGGGGAAGATATCGATGAAGAAAAAGTGGTATCCTGCAGTGCTTTCTGTCTTATTAGCAGGTACGATGCTGGCTGGTTGTGGTCCTAGTGGAAGTAATGATGCGCAGGGCAGTGCAAATGGACAAACAGCAAAGGAGAAAATAAAGCTTACGATGTGGGGGGCAGTTCCTGCAGAAGCCGGGCCTCAAGCTGTAATTGATAACTGGAATAAAGATAATCCGGACATTCAAGTCGAGTATATCCGTAATGTAAATGACGATGCTGGAAACTTAAAGCTGGATACTGCCTTGATGACCAATCAAAACATAGACCTTTTCATGAACTACGATCTTGCTCATTTACAGAAACGTATGGATGCAGGCGTTGCCTTGGATCTAAGCACGAAGACAGATTATGATATCGACAGCCAGATCGGCGAAGACGCAGCAATGTGGAAAATCAATGATAAGTACTATGGGATTCCTACAAAGAAAAACATGGCGTTTGTATGGTTGAACAAAGATATGCTGGATGCAGCAGGATTACCGATTCCTGCGGTGGACTGGACCTGGTCAGATCTTGAGGAGTATGCGAAGAAGCTAACGAAGCCTGGTGTGTACGGATTATTGCAGGCAGATTCCTCCTTCCCAACAACGATGGACGGTACGCTTGCTGGAATGGGTGTGAAACAGGCGGATGGTACTTCAAACTTTGGGAATGATCTATGGAAAGAACACCTGGAAATATTGCATAACATGATGTTCGTGGACAAATCCACACCGGAATATGGCGAGCAACTGACCAGTAAAATGCCGGTTGACACCATGTTCCTGCAAGGCAAAGCGGCAATGCTAGCAGCAGGTGAGTTTATTTTCCGAAATGCGAACAACTTGAAAGACTATCCGCATGATTTCAAAACCGCGTTCGCCGCTATTCCAAAAGTGAATAAAGATCAAAAGGATTATAAATATTCGGGCGGTGTGGGTGACATGCTTGCTCTTAATGCGAAATCCAAGAACCTGGATGCAGCTTGGGAGTTCGCAAAATGGTATGCGGATGGCGGTATGCTGCCAATGGCAAGCGGTGGTCGTATTCCAGCCTCTAAGAGTGTAGATAGTAAGGAAGCAATGAGCCTTCTCATGAAGGGTGTGGAAGACAAATATGATACAGATTCAATGAATAAAATTGTATTCGGCAAATTCCCGTCCTTCCAGCTAAATGTAACTCAACAAGCCATTGATGCACGTAAAGAAGAGTATGAAAAATACTTCTTAAATAAGCAAGATATTGAAACCACGATGAAGAATATGCAAACCCGTTCGCAAGAGTTATTGAAATAATGAAATAGTTAGCACAAAAGAGAAGGAGGAAGATTTCTTCGTTCTTCTCTTTCGTGTACCCATTTTTCAGCATACGAAAGGCGGCGATACCGTGAAGCGGAGAAGCTGGATGGACAGACAAGGCTGGATCGGCATGACCTTTATTCTTCCGAATATGATTGGTATTCTCTTATTCTTTATTATTCCTGCAATCTATTCCTTTGTCCTCATGTTTACGAATTATCAATTTTCAAATCCGAATTGGCAATTTACTGGGCTGGATAATCTCAAACGATTGTTCCATGACGATAATTTCTATGCCTCGATCAAATATACGGTGATATTCCTGATATCGGTTCCAGTATCGATGGTGCTCGCATTTATTGTAGCGCTATTTCTAAACCGCAGTGTGTATCTTAAAGGCGTATTACGTGGAATGTTCTTCCTACCGTATATCTCCAGTGGAGTAGCCGTTGCATTTGTCTGGATGCTGCTATTTCAGCCTTCACAGGGACCCATCAATGAAATGCTTCGCTGGATTGGCATAACATCGCCGCCAGGATGGTTTGCGGATACGGAAACCGCAATGTATGCCATTGATATCGTACAAATCTGGCTGATGCTTGGCTACAATATGATCATCTATTTAGCTGCATTACAGGAAATTTCGACAGAACAGCTGGAGGCTGCTCGGATCGATGGTGCAAGCACATTCAAAACAACATGGAAAATTGTATGGCCTCTTGTTAGTCCCACAACTTTCTTATTAATGATTACCGGATTAATTATGACGATGAAATCGTTCTCGATTATTCAAGCCATTACGGCTGGAGGTCCTAGCGGAAGTACGACGGTCTTATCACTATTCGTTTATAAAACAGCATTCAGTTATTACGATATGGGATACGCTTCAGCCATTTCATGGTTCTTGTTCGCCGTCATTCTCGTCATTACAGTCATTCAGTGGATCGGCCAAAAGCGCTGGGTTCATTACTAAATGATCCCACAAAGTGAAGCTTTGCGGGGGGCCCCGAAACCATAATTTAAAGGAGCAGGCGGTATGAATGAAAAAGCAGGAAACATGAAGGTGAAACTGCCAGTAACGATCATCATGTTTGTTCTAGGACTATTTATGATTGTGCCTTTCCTATGGATGCTCAGCACATCCTTTCAGACACCTGCCGAGGTGTTTAACAAATGGCTGCCTTCATCTCTCAACTGGAGCAATCATATTCGGGTGTGGACAGGAAGTCATGATTTTGTTCCGTATTATTTAAATTCACTTAAGATTTCAATTATTGGAACTGTGGGGGCGGTGTTTCTATCTGCCCTTGCCGCTTACGGATTTTCACGTACTTCGTTCAAAGGTCGAGATGGACTATTTGTCATATATTTATCCATGATGATGGTTCCGCCTCAGGTACTATTTGTTCCAAAGTTTATCATGTTTAACTGGGTTGGGATTTACAATACGCATTGGGCGCTGATCCTACCAGCCATGTTCTCAATCTTCGGTGTATTTATGCTTCGGCAGTTCTTTATGAGCATTCCTAAGGAAATTACGGAATCTGCTTTTTTGGATGGGGCGGGGCATTATAAGATATTTTTCCGCTTAATTCTGCCATTAGCGAAGCCAGCAATAGCAACGTTTGCTATTCTCGATTTCTCCTGGCAATGGAATGATTATGAGAATGCGCTTGTATTCTTGCAAAGCCCTAAACTATATACCATTCCGCTTGGATTGCAGAATTTTATTCTTGAGAACAATGTGGACTACAACGGGATGATGGCTGCTTCATCGGCTGCGATTATTCCAATGATTATTATCTTCTTTGTGGGTCAGAAATACATTATTCAAGGGATTTCAAGTTCGGCTGTGAAAGGCTAACTATAGGAGGGGTACTAACATGAGAACAGAAACGGTTAAATCCGATGTAACAGTGGTCGGTGGTGGACTTGCAGGAATGAACGCGGCGATCGCTGCAGCGCGCCTAGGGTTAAAGGTAGCACTAGTGCAGAATCGTCCTGTACTTGGTGGTAACTCGAGTTCAGAGGTTCGGGTATGGGTATGTGGTGCAACAGGACATGGTGTAAATCGATATGCACGTGAGACAGGCATTATGGGTGAGTTATTCATCGAGAATCAATACCGGAACCCGGAGGGAAATCCATACTTATGGGATCTAACCTTACTCGAAGCCGTGAAGGCGGAGTCGAATATCAGCCTGTTCCTAAATACCGATGTACGCGAAGTGGAAGCGGAAGGTGAGGCAGAGGATCGGACGATTCGCAGTGTGATTGGTTGGATGATGGGATCTGAGCGGTTAATTACGTTCAAGAGTGAGGCGTTCATCGATTGCACGGGCGATGGTTTGGTTGGCTTCCTGGCAGGAGCTGACTTCCGATTAGGACGTGAAGCCCGCCATGAATTTAATGAGGAATGGGCACCTGAAGTGCCAGATAACATTACATTAGGCAGTACATTATTGTTTTATACACAGGATACAGGAAAACCTGTACGTTATGTTGCTCCATCGTTCGCGAAGGATATTACAACAACGTCGATTCCGATCCGTCGGGTCATTCGGAGTGGAGATTCAGGCTGTCACTACTGGTGGATTGAGTGGGGCGGTGAGCTTGATACTGTGGATGAGAATGAACGTATACGTGATGAGCTATCCTCTGTTATTTATGGGATTTGGGATTACATTAAAAACTCAGGTCATTTTGATGCCGAAAATATGACGCTGGAGTGGGTTGGCTCAATTCCGGGTAAACGTGAATACAGACGGTTTGTTGGCGATACGATCTTAACGCAAAATGATATTCTTGCGCAGCGTGAATTTGCAGACCGGATTGGATTCGGAGGATGGTCGATTGATCTGCATCCACCGCAAGGGATGTACGCAGAAGAGAGCGGCTCGAAGCATCTGCATGCGGATGGGATTTATCATATTCCATTTAGTTCGCTCTATTCGAAGAATGTGAGAAATCTACTCTTCGCGGGTCGGAATATCAGCGCATCTCATGTGGCTTTTGGAACAACACGCGTCATGGCAACCTGTGCGATCATGGGTGAAGCGGCTGGAGCAGGTGCAGCATTATCCGTCATCAAAGGTGTAACCCCTCGTGAAATTCGCAATCAGCATATGCATGAATTGCAACAGGTGATGTTAAAGCAAGATGCTTCGATTATTGGATTGCGCAACGAAGATCCGCTAGACCTCGCGAGAAATAGTGAGGTTCATGCGTCCAGTACGATGAAAGGCATATTACTGGATCGACCAGCTGAAGCTTATGAGCTTTCTCATGACGTAGGAATTTTGTTTCCGGTTGAAGGAAATATCCTTGGGTTGAAGCTGCTTGTGTCAGCAAGTACTCAGTCAGAGCTGACTGTTGAGCTATGGACGACTGGGCGTGCGGAAAATTACGTTCCAGCAGAGTCTAGACAGGTTGATGTTGTTATAGTACAAGCTGGAGAGCAGCAATGGATTGATGTTCCGGTACAAGAGGAGCAGTGGAGTTCAATCGGCGAATGTAATATCTTCGCTATTATTCGAGCTAATGAGCATATTCAATTGCATATTTCAGAAACCCCAATCACAGGTGTTATTACATTTGAGCGAGGCGTTAAACCTGTAGTCGATTCAGCGCTGGAGGATCATCAGCCAGATCAGCCGGTGATGGAGTGGAGCATGAAACAGCTTGTACGCAGGCATTTCTGCTTTGCGGTAGAAACATCCGCATATGCTGCATCCAAAGTCACTGACGGGTATGTTCGACCTTTTGCAGGGCCACATAGCTGGGTTTCTGAGCCGATGACTGCTGGTAGAACGGAGTGGGTAGAGGCGCGTCTCCCGGATGCTGCTTCAGTCTCTGAAATTCATTTTACCTTTAACGATGATGTTAATGAGGATCTTATCAACTTACATCACCATGAAACGCCATTTCTAGTGATTCCTGAACTAGTAAAGGCTTACGATGTAGAGTTGCTCATTGATGGCGTGTGGCAAGTCATGTTCCGCGTCAAAGACAATCATCGCCGGAAGAACGTACATCGTTTAGAGAACCCTGTCCTTACGGACGCTGTTCGGATCGTTATTCATGAAACTAACGGAGGAGAACGTGCAGAACTCGTGGAAATGCGGATATATTAAGAAGAAACGGCTTAGCCGTCCTTATAGGGACAGTATCCGTTTCTGCGAGAAATACAAAATATATAGGATAACGTAAAACTTATACTTTTTTGTATTTTAAAATAGAGATCATTTATAAATGATCGCCCCTCGAAGGGAAGCCGTCAGGCTTCCCTTTTCTTGTTTTTTAGATTACACTAGTCAAACGATATTTTTATATAAAGGAGACAGCTAATGACCACGAATACTAATGGCCGTCCCCCTGAGGCCGTATACATTCATATTCCTTTTTGTACCAATAAGTGCTTTTATTGTGATTTTAATTCCTACGTTCTCAAGGATCAGCCGGTTATGGATTATCTCCAAGCCTTGGATCGAGAAATGGAGCTGACCGTCAAGAATACTCCACCGGGAGTTATCAAAACGATCTTTGTCGGCGGTGGTACCCCAACAGTACTGAAGCCGGATGAGATGGCTTATTTTCTAAAATCAGTTCGGACACACTTCCCAAACTGGGATAAAGATATCGAGTTCTCTATGGAAGCAAATCCGGGAACTACGGATATAGATAAGTTGGCGGTTATGAAAGAAGGCGGCGTGAATCGAGTGAGCTTTGGTGTTCAGGCGTTTCAGAACGAACTCCTTACGGGTATTGGCCGGATTCATAATGTTGACGATGTATACCGCAGCTTGGAGAATGCTCGTGCAGTTGGTCTTAACAACCTGTCGGTTGACCTTATGTTTGGTTTGCCGAACCAAACTGTAGAGATGCTGGGCGAAAGTATTCGTAAGGCCTTGGAGCTTGATTTACCCCACTATTCTATTTACAGCTTGAAGGTGGAGGAGAACACTCTTTTTCACACCCTATTTAATAAGAACAAACTTCCTCTTCCTAATGAAGAAGATGAACTGCAAATGTACCTCTTGTTGATGTCATCTATGAAGGAAGCGGGCTATAACCAATACGAAATCAGTAACTTCGCAAAACCAGGTATGGAGAGTCGTCACAATATCACTTACTGGCGTAATGAAGATTATTATGGTCTCGGGGCAGGTGCACATGGATATGTGGGGCGCCAGCGTCATATTAATGTTAAGGGTGTAAATCCTTATGTTGAAGCTACACGTAAAGGGTTGCCTCGATTAGACGCATACCCAATCACTGAAGCAGAAGCGATGGAGGACTTTATGATGGTTGGCTTACGTATGCATGAAGGCGTCTCTAATGAGGCTTTTCAAGCGCAATTTGGGCGTTCGATAGAGGATGTATTTGCGAAATCCTTGCATAAGATGCTGCATGCGGGTCTACTTGAGCACGAAGAGGGGACTTACCGACTCAGCAAACAAGGGATCCTTTTCGGGAACGATGTTTTCGCGGAATTTGTAGGCGCACTGACAGAAGTTTAATTTTAAAATACCCCTTGAATTGTAATTCACTCTGTTGTATATTTATTCATATTATCAACAGAGGGGTGAATTAAAGTGCTTGCCAAGACGGAAATGATCCGCCATTCGTCTCCAGCAGGAGACGCACAGGTGATTTGCAGAAATGCTGTGATAGAAGATGTTGAACCGTTGTATCTGATGATAGAAGAATACGCACAGCGCGGGATCATGTTGCCCCGTTCCAGGCAGGCGCTGACACGCCAGATCGATCAATTCGTTGTTGCAGAAATTGGCGGCAGATTCGTTGGCTGTGGGTCACTCTTCAGACTCGGGAATGATCTTGTAGAGATTCGCTCGATCGGTCTGAATGACGAAGGTAAGGGCAAAGGTGTAGGCTCAATGATTTTAGAGAAGTTGGTTGAGGAAGCCAGAAACCAGAAAATCCCTAAGGTCATGGCATTAACCTACGCCGTAGATTTCTTTCTTAGAAACGGATTCGAAGTCGTTGAGAAAGAGATTTTTCCCGAAAAGGTATGGACAGATTGCGTGAATTGTAAAAAGCAGCATGCCTGCGATGAAATAGCAGTACTTAAGATGCTGAACTGACTTGACAATGTCAATGTCAGTTTGGTATTTTTGTATTAGTGGTTAGCACTCATCTGAGTCGAGTGCTAACGAATCGGAGCCAACAGCCGATAGGAGGGGATAACATGTTAACTGATCGCCAGAGAATGATACTAAATGCAATTGTAGATGATTATATTTCATCGGCAGAACCAGTAGGATCTCGCAGCATTTCTAAACGGGGTGATGTAGGGTACAGCCCTGCAACTATTCGAAATGAAATGGCTGACCTAGAGGATTTGGGTTATCTCGAGCAGCCTCATACATCGGCGGGGAGAATACCTTCCCATAAAGGATACCGATATTATGTGGATCATTTGGTACCGTGGAATTCCGCCGAAACGGCAGAGATGGGCACGATCCGCGCTTTTTTTGCCGAGAAGCTGAATGCGATGGAGCAGGTAATCCAACATGCGGCGATGATTCTTTCCAATATGACGAATTATACTTCCATCCTTCTGGGACCGGAGGTTTTTCATACATCATTGCGTCATTTTCAGTTGTTACCACTAGATGATAAAACCGCTGTAGCGATTATTGTTACAAGTACGGGTCAAGTTGAGAACCGTACGGTGAACATTCCACCGGAGATATCCGTTTCCGAGATGGAGAAAGTGGTTAACCTACTGAATAGTAAGCTGGTCAATGTACCACTCTATAAGCTGAAGACTCGGCTGTATTCCGAGCTTGGCGAGGAAATGCAGCGTCACATCTCACATTATGAAGAATTAATGCAAGTGCTAGACATTGCGCTGGAAAGTGATCAAGAGCAGCGTATCTATCTTAGTGGAGCGACGAATATGCTTACACAGCCTGAGTTCAAGGATGTTGACAAGGTGAAAAGCATTCTTGATCTGCTGGAAGAGACGCCTACATTGCTCAAAATGCTGGCCCCTACAACAGGCGGCACAGGTATCCAGGTCCGAATAGGGACGGAGAACAATCATGAAGCGTTCGCTAACTGCAGTCTGATCACCGCCACTTATTCTCTTGATGGGCAGGCACTGGGGAGCATTGGTATCCTTGGTCCGACACGAATGGAATATGCAAGAGTGATGGGGATCTTGGGCATTTTATCCCGAGATTTGACAGCGATGCTGGCACACTGGTATAAGTGAACAGAGTCAACATTGATTACGTGAATGATTTTAATGAATGATTTTAAGGAGGTGAAGACAACTTGAAAAAGGAACAAGTTCAAGATGCTAATGAATTCAAAGATGAATTGATAAATGAGGAACCTGAGGCTGATGTAGCTTCGGAAACCGACTCATTTACGGCAGAAGAAATTAGTGAAGGTGCTTCAGACACAGGTTCGGAGGTAAAACGTCTGCAGGATCTCGCTGATGAATATCAAGGACGTGCGCTGCGTGCGCAGGCTGATTTCGATAACTTCCGTCGTCGTACTCAGAAGGAGAAAGAAGAGTTGGCTCAATATGCCACCTCCAAGCTCGTGACTGAATTGCTTTCAGTACTGGACAATTTTGAGCGTGCTTTAGTGACTACTCCTAGCAGCCCAGAATCCGAAGCTTTCGTGAAGGGTGTTAATATGATTTTCCGTCAGCTAGATGGGGTATTGAAGTCCGAGGGACTTACGGCTATGGAAACAGTAGGACAGCCTTTTAATCCTGAATACCATCAGGCTATTATGCAGGTGGAGAGCGAGGAGTACGAAGAGGGTATCGTAACGGAAGAGGTCCAAAAGGGATACCTCCTGAAAGATAAAGTCCTTCGTCCTGCTATGGTCAAAGTCAGCATGTAATCTGTATATATAGGACGGGCAGTATCTGTCCACCATGTACCAATCGAATTTTTTAAATATTTTATTATTTTAATGAGCGAATGCTCCATATACCTTTAGAGGAGGCAAATTATTGTGAGTAAAGTTATCGGTATTGACTTAGGAACCACGAACTCTTGCGTTGCCGTAATGGAAGGCGGCGAAGCCGTTGTAATTCCAAACCCAGAGGGCGCACGTACAACCCCTTCGGTGGTAGGTTTTAAGAAAGACGGCGAGCGTATCGTCGGTGAAACAGCTAAACGCCAAGCAATTACTAACCCTGATCGTACGATCAGCTCTGTTAAACGTCACATGGGTACTAACCATAAAGAAAGCATCGATGGTAAAGACTATTCCCCACAAGAAATTTCAGCAATGATTCTTCAAAAGCTGAAATCCGATGCAGAAGCATATCTTGGCCAAACTGTTACTCAAGCAGTTATCACAGTTCCTGCTTATTTCAATGACAGCCAACGTCAAGCTACTAAAGATGCAGGTAAAATTGCAGGCTTGGAAGTTTTGCGTATTGTGAATGAGCCAACAGCTGCAGCTTTGGCATATGGTCTGGAGAAATCCGAAGATCAAACTATCCTTGTCTATGACCTTGGTGGCGGTACGTTCGATGTATCTATCCTTGAACTGGGCGATGGATTCTTTGAAGTAAAAGCTACAAGCGGCGACAACAAACTTGGTGGCGATGACTTTGACCAAGTGGTTATGGATCATCTGGTATCCGAATTTAAGAAAGAGCAAGGCATTGATCTGAGCAAAGATAAATCTGCTGTACAACGTTTGAAAGATGCAGCTGAAAAAGCGAAGAAAGAATTGTCGGGCGTACTGACAACTACTATTTCTCTTCCGTTCATCACTGTAGTTGACGGAGTACCTCAGCATTTGGAGATCAACTTGACTCGTGCGAAGTTTGATGAGCTTACTGCTGGTCTAGTAGAACGTACTTTGGGACCAACTCGTCAAGCATTGTCTGATGCTGGTATGACGCCTGCAGACCTTACCAGAATCGTTCTGGTTGGTGGTTCTACACGTATTCCTGCTGTACAAGATGCAATTAAGAAGCTTACAGGTAAAGATCCACACAAAGGTGTGAATCCGGATGAAGTTGTAGCTCTTGGTGCTGCTGTTCAAGCGGGTGTATTGACTGGTGATGTTAAGGACGTTGTATTGCTCGACGTAACTCCGCTTTCCCTCGGTATCGAAACTGCAGGTGGCGTGTTCACGAAGATGATCGAGCGTAACACTACAATTCCTACAAGTAAATCCCAAGTATTCTCGACCTTTGCTGACAATCAACCTAGCGTTGAGATTCACGTGCTACAAGGTGAGCGCCAAATGGCGAATGGCAACAAAACATTGGGACGCTTCATGCTGAACGAGATTCCACCAGCACCACGTGGCGTACCACAAATCGAAGTTTCTTTCGATATTGATGCCAACGGTATCGTGAATGTTTCTGCAACTGATAAAGGCACTAACAAGAGCCAAAAGATCACTATCACTTCTTCCAGCGGTCTGAGCGACGCAGAAGTAGAACAAATGATGAAGGATGCCGAGCTTCATGCTGAGGAAGACCGTAAGCGTAAAGAATTGGTAGAAGCGAAGAACAGCGCTGACCAACTCGTGTATTCCACTGAGAAAGTGATCAAAGATCTTGGTGATAAAGCTGATGCTTCCGAAGTTGAAAAAGCAAACGAAGCTAAAGATAAAGTGAAAGCAGCACTTGAAACTGACAATCTTGAAGAAATCAATGCAGCTACAGAAGCATTGACTGAGATTGTACAACAGTTGTCCATGAAGCTGTACGAACAAGCTGCTCAAGCAGAGCAAGGTGCTGAAGGTGGTGCTGGAGCTGCTGAAGGCGCTCCTAAGAAAGACAATGTAGTTGACGCTGATTATGAGGTTGTTGACGAAGATAAGAATCAAGGGTAACCTTAAACGATAAGTGTATAGGGCGTAACTGATAAATTCTTATATAGTTAAGAAGGGAAGGTCAAAACCGGGTCATCCCGTGTTTTGACTTTCCTTTTGTAATATCAGTTTGCACACTCTTCGCGAATGCGCCTTCTGATATTGTAAGAATAAACATCTGCTGGAACTGGATGGTCAGATCCTGGGGTTTTATCGTATAATGGTTTCTTTGGCAGGTAATTAGGAATTTGAGTATGTAATGTACGGAGGTGAAAGCAGTGGCAGATAAACGCGATTATTATGAAGTGCTTGGCCTCAGTAGAGATGCTTCAGACGACGAGGTGAAGAAAGCGTACCGGAAATTGGCGCGCCAATATCACCCAGACGTGAATAAAGCAGATGACGCTGAAGCTAAGTTTAAAGAAGTAAAAGAAGCTTACGATGTTCTTAGCGACGGACAACAGCGAGCTAGATATGACCAATATGGCCATATTGATCCTAACCAAGGTATGGGCGGCTTCGGAGGCGGCGGTGGCGACTTCGGAGGATTAGGCGATATCTTTGATATGTTCTTTGGCGGCGGCGGACGTCGTGATCCTAACGCACCACAGCGTGGTGGGGATTTGCAGTATACGATGACCATTGAATTCAAGGAAGCGGTATTCGGTAAAGAAACTGATATCACTATTCCACGTACGGAAACTTGCGATACCTGCTACGGCTCCGGGGCTAAACCGGGTACTAAACCAGAGACTTGTTCCACTTGTCATGGTAGTGGGCAACAGGAATTCGTACAGAATACACCACTTGGACAGATGCGTAATCGTCGTCCATGTTCGCATTGCAGTGGTACAGGTAAGATTATTAAGGAAAAATGTACGACTTGTAGCGGACAGGGTAAAGTTAAGAAGCAGCGTAAGATTCATGTACGCATCCCTGCCGGTGTCGATGACGGTGCGCAGCTGCGCATGACTGGCGAAGGCGAGGGCGGCTTACGCGGTGGTCCTGCTGGAGACTTGTATATTGTCATCCGTGTCAAATCGCATGATTTCTTCGTACGTGAGAACGATGATATTATGTGCGAGGTTCCACTTACATTTGCACAGGCTGCACTTGGCGATGAGATTGAGATTCCTACCTTAACGGAAAAAGTGAAGCTGAAGATTCCTGCGGGAACGCAGACCGGTACTTTCTTCCGCCTTAAAGGTAAAGGTGTTCCACGTCTACGTGGATCTGGCCAAGGTGACCAGCATGTTAGAGTCATTGTTGTGACACCTAGCAAGCTGAATGATGAGCAAAAAGATTTGTTGCGACAGTTCGCCTCTCTAAATGGAGAAAACACACATGAGCATGAGCAATCTTTCTTTGATCGTGTGAAGCGTGCGTTCCGCGGGGACTGATATTTCTAACTTCATTAATTGAGCAAATAAATAATACAGCAGAGCAGCTATCCTCCCGTTATTTGGGGATCGCTGCTCTGCTTTTTTGATTAAGCCAGTTTGCTCATGTCGACTGTTAGTAGGGACAAGCTAGCCAATCTCATGCGGTGCTTTTCATGCCAATAGCGACTATGGGGTCCGTTAGCATACCAAATATCGCATAATCCAGCGTTTAAGGTCATCTGAGTCCGATGACTGCCTCGGAAACGCAAATGTGACTTATAGACGAAAAAGCCCCAGCAGTCATTTGAAGTGCACCCCTTAGAATAGACATTGGATAAAACCCCTGGTTTGTCCGATGAAATTCTAGGGGGTGTATTTTTATGGCGATTAAAGGACAGAAGTTCAAAACTTACTCGGATGAGATTAAAAAAGAGGCCATTCGTTTACATGTGGAGGAAAGATGGACTTACCGGAAAATTACGGAGCATTTTGAGATTCAAGACCAAGGGCGGGTAAAGAAATGGATGAAGAAATACCGAGAGCTAGGGGAATTTGGGTTACTAGATCAACGGGGGCGTCGTAAAGAATATATCGATCAAGATAGGTATGTTCAAAAGCTCAGACGGGAAAATGAAATGCTAAAAAAGTGTTTGGAAATCTGGATGCAGGAGGTGAAACGCACAAATATAGAGCCATTGAGAGCGCTGCAAAAGAGTATGCCGTTAGCGACCTGTGTAAACTCTTTAGGGTCTCCAGAAGTGGATACTACGCTTTCTTGAAGCGCAAAGGAACAGATCGGGATCAGGAAGCAAAGGCGCTCATTCAAAAGGTATATGAACGGTATAACGGAGTCTACGGTTATCGCCAAATTCAATTATTCTTGCTACAAGACCATGGGGTTTGGATGAATCATAAGAAGGTACTCAGAATTATGCAGGATTTAGGCATTCGTTCGAGGATCCGCCGAAAACATCGTTTTAATTATGCTACTTCCGAAGGAGATCGTGTGGCGAAAAATATATTGAAACGGGATTTCAAAGCGGATGCTCCCAACCAAAAATGGGTGACAGACATTACGCAATATCGCATAGGCGAAAAGTGGCTCTATCTTTCAGCTATTAAAGATTTGTTCAATAACGAAATTATTGCTTATCAAATGAGCGCTAGGAACGACAATGAACTGGTTCTCCGGACCTTTCAGCAGGCGTGGAGTCAACAAAAAGACGTGACCGGACTGATCGTTCACAGCGATCAGGGGTTCCAGTACACGTCTCATGCATACCACGACATGCTGCCAAAGGTTGGCGCCCGAATCAGCATGTCTCGCCGAGGCAATTGTTATGACAACGCCTCTATGGAGAGCTTCTTCTCGCATCTCAAAACGGAAGGACTCTATCCTTATGATATCCGAAATATCGATGAGGCACAAAGGAAAATTGAAGATTACATTCGATTTTATAACCAACATCGGCCACAACGAAAGCTAAATAAGCTGCCTCCGGTAGAGTACCGGAAACAGCTTATTGCCTAGGGTCTTTTTTCAGTGTCTATAAAATGGGGGCTTGACCACATTGGCTGCTGGGGCTTTCTTTTAAAGTGAAGCTAGATGTTGTTCGAAGAACGTAGGTCCTCAAGCACACGGCTCAGAATTGTTGCTGCTTGTGCACGAGTCAATGTACCTTGTGGATTGAAGCTGTCCGCAGTAACACCTTTGAGATAACCCTTGGTTACAGCATAGGCTACAGCGTTGCGTGCCTCCGCAGCGATGTTATCGGCATCCTTAAAGCTTAAAGGTGTCTTGGCTACTGTAAGATCAGCACCAAGAGCCTTAGCGATGATAAGAGCTGCTTCCTCGCGAGTCAGCACATCACGAGATCCACTTTCTTTGATGCGAGTACTCCAAGTGTCACCTTTTCCAAGTAGACGGTCGAAGAGCGTTAGAAGCTCTGCCTGATTTAAAGTGTCAGCAGGTTTAAAGCTGCCATCGGCTCCTTTGCCGGCAATGATAGCATGTGAAGCAAGGATTTCGATATCGGTTTGAGCCCAGTGTGTGCCAATATCTTTAAAGCTTATTTTTCGGGATGCTGCACTGTAAGAACCGTCACCAGTAACGTTAAACTGTAGAATCCCTTCTTTAGAGATAGAACCAGGTAGTAGATAGGACCATTTATGATCCTTTGATTCTACATAAGCGGCAGTCTTTCGTGCATCATGAAGACTGCTGGCTTTTAGATTAAGCTGAAGGATGATCGGCTTTCCGGTTGTCCAACCATTTTTGATAGTGAGAATGGAAGAACCGATATTTATTGCTGCTGAGCTACCTGCTAAAATTGCTGTGTTGCCTGCATCTGTCAGGCTAATCGTTAGGGTCAAGCCGTTGCTGTTGATGAAATCCGGAAGAGTCGCCGCTGGAATAAGTACATTGAACCCACTACCGTTTAGGCGGAGTGCATTCTCCGATTTCTTTAACTGCTCGGCTTGGGCCGGTGTAAGAGAAATAACAACTTGGCTATATTTATTGAAGCTTACATCGCTAAGATCAAGAACAGAAGTTTTATCTTTTGCATTCTGGATCGAATTGGCTAATGCAGTGTCTAAGATGTTGAACACCGCTGAAGGCTTGCCACCTGCTGGATCTGCTGCAGTCTCTACTAGCTTCCCAGATTTCAATGCGATTCCAGAAGCAGGAGCACTGGTTGCTGTAGGTACATACGAATCAGGTGATGGAGTTGGTGTTGGCTTCGGTGTTTCAGGTGTATTAACAGTTACGCTTACCGTTCTCACACCAGATGGGATTGTTGATGTTGTAGCATCATTCCAGATCTGCACATCATACAGCTCGAGGGAATAGGCTCCTTCTACTGTAGGTTTGAAGGTTATTTTGCCTAGTGAGCCAGAGCCGTGATAAGCACCACCTGACAGATTGACGCTATACTGTGTCAGTTTGCGGCCGTCTTCTAGATCATAGGTTTGTGAGAATTCTGTAAGTGGAACACCAGAGAAATTCTCCTCTTGATACGTAGCCAGTTGTACGCTTGGCTGGATTACCGGTGTTTCAAGGGAATCGTCGTAAATGACAGCGAATGAAGCTCCATAGACGCCATAAACCTCATCTGTCACGGAATACCCAAGATCAACGGTTACCGGTTGTCCCACATCAATGGTGGCTGCAGATAGAGACGGAGTTACATTGAAAATACCATCTCCTGTGCTATAAAGCAGTCGCTGAGTATAATCATCGTCGTCCGCGCCGTTACCTACTTTATCAACCACATAGATTTTGTACTCATTAAGCCCCTCGTTAACAGGAACGTCAATGGAAAAAGCACCATTACTTGCAATTACTCCACCGAATTTATAAGTATTCCCATCATAATGTTTACCTTCGGCGTACACGGTAAACCAATTTCCAATAGGTTGTGTATTAGAAATATAATAGGCCATTAGGTCATCATCAATAAAACCGCTGATTTGAGCCGCACCAGGATCGGTTGGCGCTTCACGTTCATACTCCTCAAGTGTGATGCCGGAAACTAATGGCTTCTCGGTATCAATTGTGAACTCTGTCTTTTGATTCTCGAGCAGTTGCCCATTAGGAAGCACAGGAGTGATGTAGTAATGACCATCTGCTAAAGTGGACTTGGCGGAGGTCTCCAGGTCTGTTAACGTTCCATCCCAATTTGTAATCTCGTAAACGCCACGATAGACCTTTTCATCGATAGAATAAACTTCACCTAAAACTGTCGCAGGAGCATCTATTGGAGAGGCTACGAAACTTATGCCATCCAGTTCTTCATTGACAGAGAAGGTAAAGGTGGTGTCGTCTGAGCGTCCATCCCCATTAGGAGAGATCTGTGGACTTTCAAAAGAAAGCTGATTAACAGGCTCTAAGTTGAATTTATCACCGACAAGTGCATTAAAGGGAAGACGAAGAGTTTCAGTATCAGAGGTTAGGAACAGGATCCCTTCATATGCACCCTCTTTTGCGGTTTCAGATACCTTTAGTGTAAATTGTGCATATTGATCTACACCTGAGGTAATGCTGTTTGGTGCAATATTAATACTAATGTCACCAGGCACTTCTGTAAGCCATTTGGTGGATAGAGTATAGGTTGATCCATTCTTATTAAAATCTTCCACATAGACTGATTTCGTTACACTAGCTCCCTTTGAGAGCAAGCCAAAGGATAAGGAACCTGTGTAATAAGGGATTTCTACAGTCCCAGGAAGGCCGCTAATTAAGCTCTCTCCGACTTTAGCGATGGATTTAGCGTTTACCGATTTCTCCAGATTAATTAAACCTGCACCTTGTTGATACAGTGAGTAAGGATTCCCATCACGGTTAAAGATAGGATCCGCATTGTTCATCAGCAACGCTTTAATATCATTTGGCTTAAGATCAGAGTTTTCACTCAGTAGCAAAGCTACAGCCCCTACAACATGTGGGGTTGCCATACTGGTGCCGCTTTTTAAGCCATAAGCATGTTCGTAATCATCATTCCAGCTAGGAATTGTGGAGTTGATATTGACCCCTGGTGCAACAACGTCAGGTTTGATTAGATAATCAGGCATCCCCGGACCCATAGAGCTGAAGTTTGCTAACTGATTGACTTCAAGCCCTATATAGTAACTGATAATATCTTTAGCAGCATCCAATTGAGCTTTTATCTTTTTCCCATCTGCTTGAGAAATTCCGTAGGTAGGAATGTAATTCCCAGGCGCACCAAGGGTGGGACTGATTTCACCAGCAGCATTATTGGCAATTAGGACAAGCTTGGCTCCAGCTGCTTTGGCATTTAGAGATTTATCTCCGAAGCTCAGCACACCACGATCGACGAGGACTACCTTATCTTTGACGTCCAAATTTGTGTAATCGGAAGTACCTCCAAGACCAGCATAAACGATCTTACTGCCAGCAGTATTATCAACTAAATTTGGGGAGTAAGTTGCTAATATCCCTGGAATTTTTTTTACATCGCCAATATTAAAGAATGGGGTATTCACTGGGGTAGTAGAAGCACCTACACTAAGTGCGAGTTGAGATCCAGCAGGTTCGCCCAATGTTCCTACATCCGGTCCAGCGTTACCGGCAGCAACAACAACATTCACGCCCGACTTTATGGCGTTATCTATCGCGATTGAACTTGCGGAATAGCTTTGGTTGACATCAGAGCCCAGGGAGAGGTTAATTATATCGGCTCCATCAGCGACCGCTTTCTCAATACCCGCGATTACAACCGCTGTTGGACCGGAACCGTAAGGGCCAAGTACGCGATACGCGTACAAATCCACCTCAGGTGCAACATCCAATATTGTACCGGCTACATGAGTGCCATGCGAGGTTTCATATGGGCTACCATTTTTTGGAGGGAAGTTGGCATCAGGAGGTGTTTCTGACGGATCATTATCCTGATCATAGGCATCGTAACCGCCCTTATAATTATCCTTTAATAAAGGGTGATTTTTATCGATGCCGGTATCGACAACGGCTACCTTTACTCCTTCTCCCGTGTAACCTAATGCATGTAGTTTATCCGCGCCTATAAGATTGCCACTGTCTGAATAGGAACGTGTAACAGGCAAAGTTGCTACCTCAACACTGTCTGCTAACGCATGTACTTCATCATTTGGATAAACAGCCGCAACGCCCGGAAGCTCTAGCAGCTTGTTTACTTGATTGGCTGGCAGAGTAATGGAATATCCGTTAAAAATCTCACTGTATTCAAAACCGATGTCGGCATCGATTTTCTGCGCTGAGGAAATAAAGCTTTTATGCTCCGAGATAATTTTACTGCGTTGTAAGGAGACTGAGGATCGTAAAGAAGAAGTTTTAGCCTCATTTTCATACACACTGACTGGTTTATTAGTTAATTCCACGATCACGGATACTGGTGCTGAACCTTTGAGCACACCCGCGTAGTTATGAGGGGTCACACTTTGAGACTGTACATTATTAGCTAGGTTAGTTGATGTTTCAAGGGATGAGTTCGCAAATGCAGCGGATGGAAAAAGGACAGAAACAGCCAGTCCGAAGCTCGCCGCCCCAATACCAAATTTTTGAATAGAGTGTTTAAAGGTACGTTTCAAATAAGTTCATCCTCCCAAATGAATTTTTATATTGCAGTGTGTATCTGTAGTTCTCCTCCTCAGCGTAAAATGTAAAAAATTATGAAAATTAAATTTATTCTACAGCTATAACTTCAAATCGAATATACAACTTTAGCACTATATTGCAGGGAAGCGTCGAGGAAAATGTCGAATTCCCAGTAAATAAGTAGAGTATGAGAAAAAAAGGGCATAAAAGAAGTGAAATGAAGACAATATAAAGGAATGCAACAGATATCTGAATTTCAAGCGAGAGCGGGGATAAGATGTCGGAAAGATCTATTTTGGCTTATTTTAAAAGTCCTGAGGAAGCGGAGGGTGTTGCTCGTAAGCTCCGGGCACTTCGGGCCATTGAAATTTCCGTTGATCGCTTCAGTAGATATGGAGGCACGAGCTTTAGCTCAGGGGTAAACCCAGTGACAGGCAATGTTGCCAGAATGGACTCCATGACTGCTGAGCGTGCACACACAGGTATACTAGCTGCTGCTGATACCAGCGCCAGTGGGATGAGTCATGGCGGAGATGGAGGACCGACGGGTAGAGATATTTTACTTACGGTGATCTTGAATTCGGAGTCCCATGATCAAGCATTACGCTTAATTGAAGAAGCAGGCGGGATGATTTGAATAATAATTTTCTTAATAAGAAGGGAGACGATCGATACTATGGATAGAGAGAACTCGCAAATATTCTCAAAGACCGAGAAGATGAAAATGCTGTACGAGGCGAAGGCAGAGGACGTAGAGTTTTCAGCAGCGGAGGCAGATCTGGAGGATATCGAAGCCCAGGCCCGGGCGTTAGAAGCAGACAAACGTCAGCTGCATGAAATTATGAAAAAAGAATAGATGCTAAAAGCTAAGGCAGATACCTCACATTGTGGGGTATTTTTGCGTTCTGGTGTGTATAATTAGGAGAATAGCCCAAGCAGGGGGGAGAATATGGACAACGTTATTTTATGGATAGGTTTAGCACTACTTATCGCATTCTTAACTTTTATGAATCAGAAGCAACTGTACTCTTCAAAAGTAAAACAGGCCTACCGTGAGCTGCGGGAGCTGACTGAAAAAGTTCGGCTGGAACGATCTGAGGCAAGCGATTTATACCGTTGGGAATTAGAATTAGCGGAGATGGAGAAACACCCGAACGAACTTAATAAACTGGATGCTGAGATTGGGCTTCGCCAGGCGTTTGTGATGTATTTGGAAAGACATAGTCCTCTGGATGCAAGACTTCCAAGTTTAAAGGAGGCTGCTGCCCATCAGAAGGATTCAGTATGGGGAATTAAGATGGGAGATTACGGATCCAAGAAATAAGGAAATGTACATATAAGGGCTATGTTTGCTGGACCGTTTGGTATGTGCATTTTCAAGAGACAAATTAATATTAATAGGAACTTGCTTCGAACCCTGGCTGGAATTACGGCTGGGGTTTTTGTGGTTAAAAATAATTACGGAAAAACTCCCTGTATTTTTCTCCAGACGCCTAAAAATGTGAGCTTTTAGGGAGAATCTCCCACAAATAACTCTTAAAACTAGAAAAAGGCTTGATTTTATAAGATTATAGGGAGCATTTCCCTAAAAAAGAGATAAATCTTCGATATTCGTGTATTTTTAGGGAGGTTTTCCCTAATTATCATCACTTAAAAGTATTTCAGGGATCAATCTATTAGAAATGAGCAATACTCGCTCGCCATCGGCCTTTTTTAACAACGAATTTTAATAAATTTAATAAGAATCATGTATTTCTCTCTGCGCAATAAGAGCGTATAATTGTTCAGATATACTTCATGATGACGCGACGAGTAACTTATAGATATCCAGGAGGAATTATTATATGGGAATGGTACACTCTCAGGGAGTTACCGATGAGCTTGTTGTCCGATCTTTAGAAAAAAATTTAGCGATTATAAGGTTTGATCTTGAGCGACGAGTGGCTTATGTGAATGACGTTTTTGCTAGTTCGATGGGGTATAACAAAGAAGAGATGTATGGTATGCATCATAAAGAGTTTTGCTTTCCTCACTTTGTAAATAGCCCGGGCTATGAGCTGTTCTGGCAGGATCTTTTTTCAGGAAAAAGTGTTCAGGATAAGATCGAACGAATGGATGCAAAAGGAAATGCGGTATGGCTGGAAGCTACATATATGCCTGTCTTTGATGAAAATAATGAACAGGTCATAGGCGTATCTAAGATAGCGACTAATATCACGGATCGACAAAATAACATGAGTGTTGTGGTACAGCGGATGCAAGAGATGTCGCACAGCTTAAATCATAGAGCCGAGAAAGGCATTGAACGTAGTCAAGAACTATTGCTGAGTATCGATAAAATAGCCGAAGTATCCATTGAAAATACACAGACTCTAGCTAATCTGGAGACACAAGCGGTATCGATTCAGGGAATTGTACAAACTATTCGTAATATTGCTTCGCAAACGCAACTGTTAGCGCTTAACGCAGCAATTGAAGCGGCACATGCCGGGGAGTTTGGGCGTGGTTTTGACGTGGTTGCAAAAGAAGTTAGGAAGCTATCTTCCATGGTGCAGGATTCGATCATTCAAGTGAAAGATAGTGTGGATGCCATTACGCTGGAAATCAATAAGATCTCCAAAGGAACAAACCAGGTGCAAGAAAATATAGAAGCTAGTCAACAGCAGATTCAAATAGCCTTAGATGATTTCAATAATATTTCTTCCTCAGCCCAGGATTTAGATACACAAGCACGAGAGGTTATGAATATCATTTAATTTCTGTATGCTGTTAGCGTGAATATAAAGGAAAGCCAGTTCTCAGATTTATGGGGAGTGGCTTTTTGTGTTGCGAGTATAATTGCTATCTTTCATCTGTTATTACTAGCATCTATAGTTTATGCTCAGAAAAACGAACCTTTTCCAGAGATTGGTTGTCATATAGATATCACGGATAAGAAAGGAGGGCGAAAGATTTGGAGACTAATCGGGAATTATTCGAAGCCTACAACAAGGATGTATATCGGACCTGCTACTATATGGTGCATGACGCGGCGGATGCGGAGGACTTGACGCAGGATGTGTTCATTACTGTATTTCACACGAATCGTGAGAACGTAGAGCATTTGAAGGCTTGGATTATGAAAATAACGGTCAACCATTGCCTGAATCATTTGAAACGGAAGCGTACTTTACAACAAAAAATCTCAGACAATCTTTATTTATTTAAGAAGTCTCCTGAAATCCCTGTAGAACGATTGATTGAGCAGCGGGAGACGACAATGGAATGGGCGAAATATTTGAGCCAGCTCCCAGTCAAACTTCGGATGGTGATTACGCTTAGGTACATGCATGATTTCAGCTTGGCTGAAGTATCGGACCTGCTATCCATCCCGCTCGGGACGACCAAATCAAGGCTGCATAAAGGGCTAAAGGTATTGCGGAGAATTTTGCTGGAGGCTGGGGTTCAAATTGAACGGAAAGAGGGCGAATCTTATGAAAAAGTTGGAGAATATGCTGGAGCATCAGTTAAATGAGGGTCAAAGTGTAACATATCCTGATTTTGAAAGCATGTGGGAGAGAATTGAACATAAAAATACAACATCTTTTCACGCTCGGATGAGCAGTGGTAGCCAGAAACAGGGGAGAAACTGGAGCAAAATAGCACTTGTTTCATCGTTTTCAGTACTTCTAGCGGCGGCGCCAGTATATGCGGCAGTTCATTATAATTGGGATACAATGCTCCGTGAAAAAGGTGGTATTCAGGCGGCACTGGCACAAAACCTCGGTCAACAGCTGGATCAATCGGTGACAAAGGACGGAGTGACGCTAAAGCTACATACCGCCATCGTGGATGAGAATCGAACGGTCATCTTATTCACATTGGATGTTGGACAACGACAGGACAGTGAAACTTGGCGTGTGACTGAGATGACCCTGAAAGGTACTGAGGGGGGAAATAGTTCTGGAGAGTACAATTATCTGAACTGGGACGAAAAGAACCAAATTTATAACGGTTATTTCGAAAGTGAATGGACACCAGAGAAGGACACCGTGAATGTTCAGCTAGTTACAAATGATATTCAGGCTTTTAGTGAACAATCGTTAGATTTGCCGCTGGATATTCACTCGACGGAGACACAGAGCTTCCCTATTGGACAGGAAGGGATGCGCAGCATAGAGGTGAAGCCATTTACCCAAGGTCAAGAGAAAATGTTATTCTCTTCAGCGATCATTTTTGATCAACCGGAAGCAAAAGAATGGGCCTTTCCAAATATTGTTGCATACAAAAACGGAACGCTCATAAATTCGCTGACTGGAGGTACTTTCGGTACACCGGGAGAAAACGGGGAATATACGTCCCAGCAATATTTTAAGGCGGAGGATGTTTCCGGTGGTCAAACGACTTATAAGCTGCAATATATGAAGAAAGAAAAAGATGTTAATGGACCACTTTCATTCGATCTTCAATTAAGCAAAAAGCAGATGGAGAGCGGGACGATAAAAACCAGTCTAAATCTGCCGCTCGAGGCAGGTGAGACTGATTACACGCTGGAGAATATGGTTGTGTCGCCTACTCAAATTCGAGTCACAGTTAGAAGTAAGGATCTAGACAATGGCTTCCCTTATAAAAAGTATGCTCTTGAAGTAGCAGGCAAGACGCTTGAAGGGAATTTATGGAGATCTCCAGAGGGTGAGCCGGAGCTGACAGTGCTTCGTTTCGAACGGCCAGTCGACCTTGAAATTACGAAAGAGACTCCGATTACCTTTGTAGCTAAATATAAGGTGACTCAGCATGGCAGCTATAAAATTACCAATAATAATGATGACAAAATACCGCTTCTTTTAACGAACATCTCTCAAAAGAAACAGACGATTATCCAGCAACTCAACGGGTATCCGGTGAAGTGGACCTACTATATGCAGGGATCCGATCTTTATGTAGAAACTGGAAGTGAAGATGCTCGCTTCGGTGGAATTAACCAGACACATATCGGGTTGGGTAAAGAGCGCATCCTAGGTAAACCGCTAACCGTCAATTTCGCGGGGGATGGAAACAACAAGGCCATTGATGTGTATAAGAATTTTAAAGGTACAGAAGCTACTATCTATATGTTCTACTATACAACTGATGATCCGGATAAAGAAACGAGAGTGCAGATCCGGTTATAAGAGTTAGAAGAAGCATAATTAAAGGAAATAGAATAACTTTTTTAGGGGATGAACCTTGTGTTCTTCCCTTTTTTTCGTATACAGTGAGTAGACGTTGTAAAGGTTTAGCTATGAATAATTAAAGGGGGAGGAAATGATGGAAGTCACTCGCTGTGCTTGGGTCAATGATGATCCTCTATATATTGCCTATCATGATGAAGAGTGGGGAAAGCCTCTATATGGTGACCAAAAGCTGTTTGAATTGCTTATGCTGGAAGGGATGCAGGCAGGGCTGAGCTGGTACACGGTACTAAAAAAACGGGCGCGTTTCAGAGAGGTATTTGACGGATTTGATCCGAATAAGATTGTCCATTATGATGAAGCCAAAATGGCAGAGCTAATGAGTGATCCAGGGATTATTAGAAATCGATTGAAAATTGATGCTATCATTCGTAATGCGGGTGTGTATTTGCAAATTTGCGAGGAATATGGCAGCTTTGCAGAGTATCTCTGGAGCTTTGTCGGAGGTGTGCCAACTATTAATCATTGGAAGACTCGTGCAGATGTACCTGCTTCGACGGCTCAGTCTGATGAGATGAGTAAGGCATTAAAGAAGAAAGGCATGAAGTTTGTGGGTACTACAATATGCTATGCTTTTATGCAGGCATCGGGGATGGTGGATGATCATTCGCTCAACTGCTTTTGTAGGCGTAAAGAGGACGTCGCAGGTCGTTGAGCTGTAGTTTGGCGTTACACCAATAAGAAATGTTATACTATGAAGCGAATGCTTTCGAAGCGAGTTTTGCACGAAGTAAATCAATGAAGCAAATGCTCACAAAACTAAGCCTATGCTTTCGAAGCGAGTTTTGCACGAAGTAAACCAATGAAGCAAATGCTCACAAAACTTTTAGGAGGATTACATAAAGATGTTATGGCATGAAGTGACGATACATACAACAGAAGAAGCACAGGAAATGATTTCGAATTTTTTATATGAAGCTGGTGCGGGTGGGGTTTCTATCGAGGAATCCGGCACACTGAATAAAGAACGGGATACACGTTACGGTGAATTGTACGACCAACCTTTGAATGATATTCCTGAAGGGGAAGCGGTCATAAAAGGGTATTATGCCGATTCCACAGATATGGATGCTGTTATAGAAGAATTGACTCCACGGGTAGCCGAATTGCATGAGTACGGGATTGATCCAGGCAAAGCGTTGATTTCTTGGAAGACTGTGGATGAAGACGAATGGGCGCATGCTTGGAAGCAATATTTCAAACCGCTACGCGTATCCAAACGTCTTACCATTAAACCAACCTGGGAGGAATATACGCCTGAGAGTCCAGATGAAGCCATCATTGAGATCGACCCTGGCATGGCATTTGGTACTGGGACTCACCCTACAACAGCTTTGTGCCTCCGTGCACTTGAAAAGAATATTAGCGGCGGTGAAGAAGTTATCGATGTCGGCACCGGTTCAGGAATTCTGGCTGTAGGTGCGATGCTGCTAGGTGCAAAATCCGTATTGGCCTTAGATTTAGATCCGGTGGCTGTGGAAAGTGCACGGGAGAATGTAGCTCTTAACAAGCTTGAATCATCCATAACGGTAAAAGAGAGCGATCTTCTATCGCTGCTGGGCGGGGAAGGCGTAGCTGATACAGCGGCTGGAGAGATGTGGCCATCCGCTAGACCTGGTCACTCACTAGAAGGAGCCGTTCCTGCTAAGCAAGAGCAAGAAGGCAGCCTTGGCGTGACATTGCCTGTACAAATTGTAGTTGCGAATATTTTGGCGGAAATCATCGTATTGTTTACGGATGATGTGTACCGCGCGCTTCAGCCTGGAGGCCTCTACATTACCTCAGGTATATATAAAGATAAAGAAGGACTTGTAGCGAACGCGCTGAGAGCGTCTGGTTTTGAGATTATTGAAATATCCCGTGAGGAAGATTGGGTGGCGTTTACAGCCGGAAAGAGGTAAAGATGGATATATTACAAAATATAATTCGAGTAGATTTAGATCAGCTTCCTTTCCTGCTCATTACAATTTTAATTGCTTTTACAGTACATGAATTCAGTCATGCTTATTTCGCGAATAAGTTCGGTGACCCAACAGCAAGATTACTTGGTCGCATGACGCTTAATCCTGCTGTTCATTTCGATTTCTTTGGTATTTTGCTGCTGCTAGTTGCTGGCTTCGGTTGGGCACGTCCGGTTCCGGTAAACCGCGATAACTTTAGTCGTCCTCGTCTCATGGGAGTCATCGTGTCGGCTGCGGGACCAATCAGTAACCTGCTCTTAGGAATTATTGGTGCTATAATATACGGTGCACTTGCGGCAACTGGAGTTCTAGATAATATCTCGAATGATCGCATGCTCGAGGCTGTATACTTATTCTTTGGCACCTTCATTCAATGGAACTTCTTTCTGTTTCTGTTCAATCTTATTCCGCTGCCGCCACTGGATGGCTATCGGATTGTGGAAGATATCGCCCCACGTTCGATCCGCGGCAAATTACAGCAATTTGAACAATGGGCTGTATTTCTCTTTTTATTGATTCTGTTTATTCCTGGGCTACGGACGTATACGATAGATCCGCTCGCAGGCTGGGCTAGTGAAATGTCGAGAACATTCGTACAGCTGTCTCTAAGAATTTTTGGCAGCTAAGGCAAGGGATGAAGTCTGTTCAACCTTTGTCAAACATTGTATTATGTAATTTGATCAAAATTTGATCGTTAATTTTCGTCTGACCGAACCTTATATTTCTTGAAGAAACGGGTGACGTCCTTATAAGGGCGACTAAGCCGTTTCTTCAAATATAAGAAAGTATAAGTATCACTCTATACTTTATGACTTATATTTTTCGATTAAACGCTTACCGTCCTTATAAGGACGCCGAAGGCGTTTATACTTGTTACTGAATTTATGAACAGGATGATGATGAGATGCAGCGATATTTCGTTACACCGGAGCAGTTTGGTGCGGATACCGTGAGAATTGATGGGGAAGACGCCCGTCATATCGCTAAAGTGATGCGTGGTAAGGCAGGGGACAAGCTTATTGTTAGCGATGGTGTTTCCCGTGAGGCATTAGTAGAGATTGCGCAGATTGAAATTGGGGAAGTCACTGTGAACATTTTGGAGTCCCTGGAGATGACGCATGAACCTCGAATTAAAATTACAGTCGCTCAGAGCTTGCCTAAAGCCGATAAGATGGAAACTGTCATTCAGAAGTGTACAGAGATTGGTGCTGTAGGCTTTGTTCCTTTTCTGTCAGAACGCACAATAGTGCAATACGACGAGCGTAAAGAAAGCAAACGACTGGATCGATGGCGTAAAATTTGTAAGGAAGCTGCCGAACAGGCTCATCGGAACATCGTTCCGTCTGTAGGGTCACCGTTGTCCTGGAAACAGCTTTTGCAGACTTTTAGTGAATATGATGCTGTTTATTTCTGTTATGAAAAAGAGGAAGGCTTACAGCTTCGAAGCAGCGTCGCTCCATGGTTAGCATCGCTTTCGCCGCAGTCTGGCGGGAAAGTTATGGTTGTGGTAGGTCCTGAAGGAGGTTTTACTCCGGAGGAATGCCTCAAGGCAGAAGAAGCCGGTGCAGTATCCGTAGGACTAGGACGGCGAATTCTGCGCTGTGAGACAGCGGGCATGGTTGCCGCTGCTTGTATATTATATGAATCTGGAGAAATGGGAGGAGCTTAAGAGATGCCATCCGTAGCGTTTTATACTTTAGGTTGTAAAGTGAATTTCTATGATACCGAAGCCATTTGGCAGCTATTTAAAAATGAAGGTTACGAGCAGGTTGATTTCGAGGGTCCCGCCGATGTATATCTGATTAATACTTGTACAGTAACTAACACAGGTGACAAAAAAAGCCGTCAAATGATCCGACGTGCCGTGCGCCGTAATCCAGAGGCCATCGTAGCCGTAACAGGCTGCTACGCACAAACCTCTCCTGGGGAGATTCTAGATATTCCTGGAGTTGACCTTGTCATCGGTAACCAGGACCGCGATCAGATCATGACACATGTGAAGAATATTGAAGCCTCACGTCAGCCGGTCAATGCTGTGCGTAATATTATGAAGACACGTGAGTTCGAAGAGATGGATGTGCCGGGCTTTGCGGATCGGACGCGTGCTTTTATGAAGATTCAGGATGGTTGTAACAACTTCTGCACCTTCTGCATCATTCCATGGTCGCGTGGACTTTCTCGCAGCCGTGATCCAAAAAGCATCGTAGCTCAAGCGCATCAATTGGTAGAAGCAGGGTATAAGGAGTTTGTACTAACGGGTATTCATACCGGAGGTTACGGTGATGATCTTGATAATTACCGTCTTTCCGATTTACTGTGGGATCTAGATAAGGTAGATGGTCTGGAACGGGTGCGTATCAGTTCTATCGAAGCTAGTCAGATTGATGAGAAGCTGCTTGAGGTGCTGAACCGTTCCTCCAAAATGTGCCGTCATCTGCATATTCCGTTACAAGCCGGTCATAATGATGTGCTGAAAGCGATGCGCCGTAAATATACGACAGAAGAGTATTACGCCAAAATGCAATTGATCCGCCAGGCAATGCCAGATGTCGGGATTACCACTGACGTTATCGTTGGATTCCCGGGTGAGACTGATGAGATGTTCCGTGCCGGTTACGATTTCATGAAGGCTGTAAATTACTCGGAGATGCATGTATTCCCGTATTCCAAGCGGACAGGTACTCCTGCAGCGCGGATGGAGAATCAGATCGATGAGGAGATCAAAAATGTACGCGTGCAGGAGCTGATTGATCTATCCGAAGAAATGCAATTAGCATATGCCCGTAAGTTTGTAGGACAGACGCTAAGTGTGATTCCGGAAAGATCCGCTAAAGGAGCTCCGGGCCGCAATATCCAGCATGGATTCAGCGACAACTATTTGCAGGTCTTCTTTGATGGAGAGGATTCACTTCAAGGAGAACTTTGTGAGGTGAAGATCACCGAAGCTGGTGTGAACGAATGCCGAGGGGAATTGGTCGGGGTTAGTCAGAGCGGTCTTAAGCTGGCTGTTCGTTAAGGAATAGACGTTATTTAAAAGACAGTAAAGGAGCAATTCTCCGTTAATGGAGAATTGCTCCTTTGTGTGTTTGGCGTTAGCTGAGAAATGCAACCGCATAGCAGAGGAATAGCTGCCGGATGGCTGAGACGTGGCTGCTACATGGGAGAGGCATAGCTCTCTCCTAATCTTGCGGTTTTCTATGGAGATACCAGCATACTTTTTAGCCATTTGAGCATACTTTCGGACTCCAGGGACAATATTCTTGGAAAAGTGGTACATATATTAGCAGTGATTTTGTAAAGAAGCCCAAAACTGCGCCCGTATCGCTCAGAAGGCGCGAAAGGTGAAAAAGAGGGGTATAAATCCCCCAGATATCGCCCGAAAGGTGTGAAACGTGAGAAAGAGGGGTATAAATCCCCCAGATATCGCCCGGAAGGCGCGAAAGGTGAGAAAGAGGGGTATAAATCCCCCAGATATCGCTGAGAAGGTGGTGGGGAGCGCCTGAAAGAGAAGCTCTCGCTTACAATCACTATAAATGACTTGTACTATGTCATCTTTTTAACTCTTTTATGGACGAAACAGGCATGATGAATCCTGATCGTTACGCAGAAATAATGCAGCTATTCCTGATAACGAATTCTTACGAGTAGCGCCAAGAAGTGGTCAGATAAGAGACGGGGGGAGCAGCAACCACGGTAACTCATTGCTTTTGGGGTCCCCTGAATGATCAAAAAAACATCCGCAGGATCATGATCGAAACAATCCCAACCAGTACAGTTCCCAGCAAACTCCGGGTCTTTATAGCGATCCAAAAAGTAGGGATTGCCGCAAAAAGCTCAACGTTATTAGCTATAGGTGAGAATTTTCCATCATTTAAGAGGATCTCCTGACCTATTAGTGCCGCCATAACAGAGATAGGAACATAATTTAACCAGCGCATTCCCCATTCAGGCAATTCGAATCGGCTTAGAATCATTAATGGAACCACCCTTGGAATGAAGGTTACCAAAGCCGCCCCTAGAATAATCAAAAATACATCCCATCTCACTTCCATTTTTCAAGCACCATCCCTACTGTTGACGCAATGACCGTTGCAATAATGACACCCACACTACCGGAGAATACGAAGGAGCTAGCTACAGCGATGATTACTGCTAGGATTGCGACAACTAAATCAAGTTTTATTTTATTACGATCAATCATGGAAATAACAAGGATGCCAATGAACATGGCAGGTAAAGCAAACTGTAGACCGAATTGATCTGGATCAGAAATCCACTGTGCCAAAAAAGCTCCCGCTATATTCGCAATAAACCAATTTAAATAGGCAGTGAGATTAAGGCCATGCATCCATTTTTCACTGATTTGTTGCTTATTCACTGTTTGATTAATAGCAACTCCAAAGGTCTCATCTGTCAGCAGGGTTCCAACCAGCATGTTTCTCAGTGGGGTAAGATGCCGGAAATAAGGTGAAAGAGCTGCACTAAGCAAAATATGACGAAGATTCACGATAAATATCGTAACGATAATAGCAACAGGCGAGCTGCTTACAGCTATCATTCCAGCAACTATAAACTGTGCTGAACCGGCATAAAGCATCAGACTGATCAAGGCAATCTCAGCAATGCTCAGCCCGGCGGTCTTTTGAACAACACCTGCTGCAAGTCCAATGCTCAAATAACCGAGTAGTGTAGGAATGCAATCTTTTACCCCTTTAAGGAAGCTATCCTCCTCTTTTGGAGTAGGGATTGTCTCTAGTTGAAAGTTCTCTATACTCATCATAGCCCCCTTGGTTCAAAAAAAGAATGTAGTAGCTAGCATATTACTTCCTAATATATTGATCAACCTATCACCTGATTATCTAGTCTGAAAGTCCTGAATTTGGCTTTATGGAGTTATAGGGTAAACACTTGGTGTACAATTGTCGATATAAGTAAAAGAGTGTGGGGATAAACCACCAAACGACATTATAACCTAAGGGAGAGAACAAATGACTGTGTACAGGAAAATGACGAAAATGCTCCTCATCATGATATTGTTAGCTACTGCGGTTTTTCCGGTAAGTGTCTTTGCAGCTGCCGGCGATATCAACTCGATTGAGTTTGAAAGCTCAGCCAAAGTGCAGCTTACGGTTGGACAAACGCCAAAGCAACTGAAGGTATATGCGAATGTGGAAGGGTCCTCCTCCAAAAGAGATGTGACTGGTGCAGTGGTATGGAATTCTTCTAACACTAACGCTGTAAAAGTAGTAAATGGCTTATTGACTCCGATAGATAGCGGAAAGGCTATTATTACAGCTACTTATAATCATGCACTCGCTACTATAGAAGTAGAGGTATCACATCCGATCAAAGAATTGAAGCTCGAATATAGCTCCGAAGGGAACTACAAATTGGGTGACGAAGAGGATAAACTGTTGGTCAAAGCCAATGCGATTGGTGGCGAAACAGCGACTTCTGCCAAGGATGTAACGGCTGATACCACTTGGAGCAGCTCCAATACAAGCGTGTTGACGATTGCAGAAGGTAAAATCACACTGGCGGGTGAAGGTACCTCAACCATTACTGCCAAATACAAGGATCTAACAGCAACCTTTAAAGCTGTAGTCAAATTGCCTTATTCTGAAATTGAGCTTAAAAATGATAAGGGCATCGTAATTAAGGAAATTGAAATGCTCGTTGGCGATAATCCGGTGAAAGTAGCTGCGTTTACCAAAGAGACTACAAAGACGACCGCAAATGATATTTCAGAGAAAGCGGAATGGTCTTCTTCTAATACAAGTGTCGCTACTGTAGACAAGGGAGAAATCAAAGTACTGTCCGCAGGAAAAGCTGTAATTACAGTATCTTATCTGGGGATTACACAAACTGTGGATGTATATGTACGTGCTCCTTACGAGGCGTTATTGCTTACTCCATCAGGCGATCAATTCTTGTTTATGGGTGAGAGCTTGAACGTTAAAGCAGAAGTTAGAGATGCTGCGAATTCCACTCCGAATGTATCCAGTAGTGCAGTATGGAGTTCGGACAACCAGCTCGCGGCGACGGTTACTGCGGGTACTGATGCTGCAGCGATCACCGCAAAAGCAGTGGGAACATCGGTTATTAAAGCAGAGTACAGAGGGATTAATAAAAGCTTTAAGTTGACGGTATATCCTACGATTACTGAGTTGGAAGCTGATAAAAAGGAACTGGACATGTACACAGAGGATTCCGTTAGTTTGCCAAAGGTCAACGGAACCAAGCTAGATGGAACGAAGCTGGATCTCAGTCAAGAAATCGAGTGGACTTCTGCCAACGATGAGATCGCCACCATCAAGGATGGCAAGCTCGTTGCTGAAAAGGCTGGTACTGTTAATATTGTCGGCAAAATAAAATCAGAGAATCCTACCTCCTCCAAAGCGGCTATCCGGGAAAAAAGTGTTGTAGTGAGTGTTACAGTTAAAGATAAGGTTCATATTTTGCTCGGACCAGAGGAAAACGTTGTGATTGTTACTGGTGAAGAGAAGGCTGTTCCTAAAGTCAAAGCTGTGATGGAAAATGGGAATGAACTCGATGCTACAAGTACTATGGAATGGGAGATTACCGGTACGAATGCAATTATCAAGACAACCTCTTCCGGCAAGGTAATCAAAGGACTGGTGAAGGGTTCTGCCACTTTAAAGGGAACCTACGCTAATAAGACTATTAGTATCCCGGTTACTATTGAACAAAAGGTTACTAAAATTGTTGTAGAACCGAATGCGATTGAATTGAATATTAAAGGTTCTAAATCCATAAAGGTAACGGCTTACTACTCTAATGGTAAGACGGGGAATATCTCCAGCAGTATGAATTGGGAGTCCTCGAATGAAGCAGTTGCTACGGTTAAAAGTACATCTGTTAAAGCCATAACAGAAGGAACTGCGACGTTATCAGGTTCTTACCAAGGGCTCGCTGCTAGTGTCAAAATTAATGTAGTTCCTAAGCTAATGAAGTTGACTGTCAACGAGAATAGACTGAAGATGGCTCCGGGAGCTGTTCAGAATGCAGTTGTGATTGCGCAGTATGATACGGGGAAGACCGCTATTGTTACTGGAAGTGCGGCGTGGACTAGCTCTAAGCCTTCTGTAGCTAGAGTATCTGCTAGCGGCCAGATTGTAGCTGTGAGCAAAGGAACGGCATCCATTAAAGGAAAGATTGGCACCAAGACAGTGACGGTAACCGTTACTGTGAAATAGATAAAGCAAATCATATAATAACTCTATAAGTGGTCTGGGTCTGCAAAGCCAACATTAATGTTGCTTTGCAGATTTTTTTATTTTAATCTATATTAATTCCGACTATTCCGATGTATAATTACATAAAATAAAAGAGAAGCGTTGGGGGAGATGAAAATATGGCAAAACAAAAGGTGTTATCGATTAAGACGATTGTTGCGATTGGTATCGGTTCTGCTTTATTCGTTATTTTGGGCAGGTTCGGTTCGATTCCATCCGGAATTCCAAACACTAACATTGAGACTACATACGCTTTACTGGCATTGTTCGCACTGTTGTACGGTCCGTTTGCCGGATTACTCATTGGCCTGATCGGACATACACTGAAGGATGCGATTTTTTATGGTTCCCCTTGGTTCAGTTGGGTGATCGCTTCTGGAATTGTTGGGCTCGTTGTTGGTCTGCTTGTGGCTAGAATTGGGATTCATGACGGGGAGTTCGGACGAAAGGAACTGATTCGTTTTAATCTGGCCCAGATTGTAGCAAACGCAATCGCCTGGTTCTTAGTAGCACCTGTACTGGATATTCTAATCTATGCAGAACCAGCGAATAAAGTATTCACACAAGGACTTATCGCCGGAGCATCCAATATAGTCACTGTAGCAGTGATTGGCTCACTACTCGCAATTGCATATGCAAAGACAAGAACGAAGCAAGGCAGCTTGACCAGAGAAGCCTGAGTAGCATATAATCCAAACCAAAAGCCGGTGGAGATCACCGGCTTTTTTATGGCTGTAAAACATATAATGGAAGTGAAATTCTTCAAACGAAGCTAAGAGGAAGGTCAAGGATGAAAAAAGCAGTGATTGAATTTAAGGATTTTAGTTTTCAATATCGAGCACAGCAGGAGCCTACACTCACAGATATCAACTTAACGATTGCCGAAGGGGAGAAGGTACTTATTGTGGGACCCTCTGGTTCTGGAAAAAGTACACTGGCTCATTGTATAAACGGACTCATCCCTTTTGCCTATAAAGGTGAAATGTCTGGGTCTTTGCGAATTATGGGTCTGGAGCAGAAAGAACTTAGTATTGCGGCATTGTCGGATCAGGTCGGGACTGTACTACAAGACCCGGATGGACAATTTGTTGGATTAACGGTTGGTGAGGATATCGCCTTCAGTCTGGAGAATCACGCGGTTCAACAGGCCGAAATGATAGAAAAGGTAGTGGCTGCGGCAACAGCCGTGGATATCCACGAATATTTGGGAGCGTCACCTCAGGAATTGTCAGGTGGTCAGAAGCAGAAAACAACCTTAGCTGGTGTTCTAGTTGGTGATGTGGACATCCTGTTGTTTGATGAGCCTTTGGCAAACTTAGATCCATATACCGGCACAAAAGCGATTGAGCTTATTGACCGAGTGCAAAAAGAGACCGGTAAAACGGTTATTATTATCGAGCACAGGCTCGAGGAAGTACTTCACCGTGCGGTGGACCGCATTATTGTGATCCATGACGGACGCATTGCGGCGGATATGCCAGCCGCTGAGCTATTAAGCACTCGCTTACTTTCAGAAGTAGGCATTCGGGAACCTCTCTATTTAACGGCTTTAAAGTATGCAGGATGTACGATTGCATCAGATATGAATCCACAGCATATAGATGAAATTCGGCTGGACTCTTGCTCCAGCAAGCTTGAGTACTGGTATGATAACAATAATTCGCAACAGGATAAACGTGAGAGTCTACCTATCCTTGAGTTACATGATGTTTCATTCGGTTATGAGAAGAGCAGACCAGTACTTCATAAACTTAACCTTCTTATTCATAAAGGAGAGATGGTCTGTATAGCTGGGAGAAATGGTGCTGGGAAATCCACGGTATCTAAGCTTATCTGTGGCTTTTATAAGCCCACTTCCGGTTCGATATTGATGAACGGAAGGGATATTGCCAAGGATACGATTAAGGAGCGGGCAGAGCGGATCGGTTTCGTGATGCAGAATCCTAATCATATGATTTCTAAGACGCTTTTATATGATGAGGTTGCGCTAGGCCTTAAATTACGAGGGGTGTCCGAGGAGATTATTCGTGAGCGAGTGCATCATGTTTTGAAAATATGCGGTCTATACGCTTTTCGTAGCTGGCCCATCTCTGCGCTCAGCTACGGTCAGAAGAAACGTGTGACTATTGCTTCTATTATGGTCCTGGAGCCGGAAGTGATCATATTAGATGAGCCGACTGCAGCACAGGATTATAGGCACTACAACGAAATGATGGAATTTCTTTTGACGCTTCGGGAACAGGGAATGACGGTCATTATGATTACGCATGATATGCATCTTATGCTGGAGTATGCCGATAGAGCTGTAGTGTTGTCTGATGGTGTTAAGCTTGCTGATGATAGCCCTGAGCGAGTATTAACCAATATAGAAGTAGTGAAGAATGCTAATTTGAAAGAGACCTCACTATTTACATTGGCTATGAAGGTCCAATTGGATCAGCCAGAAGAGTTCGTAAGAAGATTTATTGCATACGACAGGAGGAGCCGGGGCGGATGAAGGCCACAATGTTAACTTTTACGAAGCAAGATTCACCTATTCACCGTCTTACAGGCGCTACTAAGCTGATTTTATTTATAGTGTGGTCTGTGACAGGGATGATTACATATGATACAAGATGTTTAATAGTGATGCTATTATTTAGTTTGATTGCCTTTAGAGTCTCTAAAGTTCAATTTCAGGATTATGCTTTCGTACTATATTTTATCCTGATCTTCTTTGTGCTTAATCATATAGCTATCTTTATTTTTTCTCCTTTGGAAGGTGTAAAGGTTTACGGTTCACGTCATGATATTGTTCATCTTGTAGGTCGGTATACCGTTACATATGAGCAGCTATTCTATCAATTAAATATTGCCCTTAAGTATGCAGTAGTCATTCCCATGGCACTGTTGTTACTTCTAACGACAAATCCTAGTGAGTTCGCAGCGTCTTTAAACCGGATTGGTGTGAATTATAAAATTGCATATTCTGTATCGCTTGCGCTGCGGTACATTCCGGATATCCAAAGAGATTATGAGAATATATCGTTCTCTGCTCAGGCACGGGGAATAGACATCTCTCGAAAAGAAAAGCTGCCTAAGCGGCTTAAAAATATCATTTCGATTCTAATGCCCTTGATTCTGACTAGCATTGAGCGAATTGAGAATATTAGTACGGCTATGGAGTTACGTGGCTTCGGAACTAATAGAAAACGGACTTGGTACAGCAGTCGTCCGTTCTCAAGAAATGACTATATTGCTTTAATCTTATTCGCTCTGATCGCAATATCTTCGACGGTAATCACTTTTTACGATGGATCGCGGTTTTATAATATTTTCGATTGAAGTATAATAGTACAGTTGTGGAAAGTTTGGGATCAGGCGTTACAGTATATTGTTACGATTGAAGACGTTTCTCCAGTCTTGACCATACAGGCAGGTAACATAATGGCAGTGCGATTAGCGAGCATACTACATTGAAAATAGTCTGTGCATGGGCGATTTGTGAGGCGGCTCCTCCGCCAATCCATGCAGCAGTTGCTTGTAGGGGCCCAATAAGAGGTAGGAACAGTAGCGCACCGCCTACATTGAGCGCAACATGCGACCAAGCGACGAAGACGCCGGAAGATGAGCCGCCGATGGAAGCAATGACTGCCGTGACGCAGGTACCGACATTAGCACCGAGCACGATGGCTATGCCGAGCTCTGGCGGCATGGCACCCGAGGCGGCAATTCCCATGGCCATGGCTATAACTGCTGCGCTGCTATGTAACAGGGCAGTTAAGCAGGCACCTGCAGCGAGTCCCCATAGGGCACTTGTGGCGGCATGATTCAGGAACCAGAGGAATAGGCCACTCTCTTGAAGAGTTCCGCCGATGGATTGCATGACTGCGATTCCCCATAAGACTAGGGCGAATCCTGATACAGCCAGGCTGATGAATTGCAGCGGCTCTGATATTTTCCGGCACAGTGCTACCGCCCGTGACGTATGTGGTAACTCGCCTGCTATAACCGCAGCTGCCCACAGACTCAGCGAGGCAGCCAGCAATGGGGAGGCCATGGAATTGATCTGAAGTCCGATCAGTTCTGTGGTCAAAGTAGTGCCGATGTTGCTACCTAAGATAATGCCTAGTGTACGAGCATAGGTGAGCAGGCCGGCATTCACCATACCGATCGTTAGCACGGTTACAGCCGTGCTGCTCTGAAGCAGGGCCGACAGCAAGCTACTGGCAATCATTCCTTTGATTGGTGTAGAGGTAGCCTTATTAAGGCTTCTAGTCATCAGAGGGCCTGCGAGCTTGGACAAGGCTGTTTCCATAAGCTTCATGCCAGCCAGAAAGATAATAAGACCATATATGATAGGGAAAAGCAGTTCACGGAACATAGGGCATACTCCTTTGGACGAGGGTTGTACACCAATATATGAAAGTAACAAGTAGGACATGTATAAAATCATTTTTAGAAAAACAGGGAGTTGAAGTCATTGGCATCGGTTATTTTAGAACGCAATCGTAAAAAAAGACTGGAACAGGGCCATCCATGGGTCTACGCAGGTGAAGTTGCATCAGTAGAAGGAAACCCAGAGGCTGGGGGATTAGTTGATGTCCTTAACCATCAAGGTCGGTTTCTGGCTGTAGGATATTACAATCCAGCATCGCAGATTCGGGTGAGAATTGTATCGCAGGGACCACTGGCGATCATGGATACAGCTTTTTTCGTAGAACGGTTTACGAATTGTCTGCAACATAGAGAACGTTTCCTCCCTGGGGCAGATGCATATCGTTTGGTTTATGGTGAGGCGGACTTTTTGCCAGGGCTTATTGTGGATCGGTTCGGGGATATTCTAGTTGTACAACTCCTTACACTCGGAATGGACAAGCGCCGTACAGAGATTGTTGAAGCACTTGTACAGGTTATGGCACCGCGTGGTATTTATGAACGCAGTGATGTTAGCGTGCGCGAACTGGAAGGGATGGAGCAGACTACAGGTGTGCTGTACGGGGAATGCCCACGTCATGTTACCGTAAGTGAGAATGGCCTTAAGCTGGTAGTAGATATCGAAGAGGGCCAAAAGACAGGCTACTTCTTTGATCAGCGTGAGAATAGAGCATCCATTGCCCCACTCATGAAGGGCTGGGGTGGACGAAGTGGCATTACGCTGCAAGAAATCGAAGCAGAAGATGGCTCGTTACAAACTTTGCCGGTAAACAAGAGTGGTAAACACGTAACCTTCCCTTATTGGGATGGTGCTACAGTGCTGGAATGCTTCTCACACACAGGCAGCTTCACTCTGCATGCTTGCAAGTATGGTGCGAAAAAAGTAACCTGTCTTGACGTTTCCGCTCATGCCATAGAGAGTGCCAAGGTCAATGTGGAGCTGAATGGCTTTAGTGATCGAGTGGAATTTGTAGTGGATGATGCTTTTGCTTACCTGCGCAATCAGGTAAAAGGTCTGGAGGAACGTTCGGAGCGGGCGACGATTGCAAGCGGAACGGAAACAACAGTAGCGTCCACAAATGCTAAATCCGGAGGCAAAACAACCAAAACGGATACCTCCAAGCCGATGACAGCAGGTGGAGGTAAAACTTGGGATGTAGTTATCCTAGACCCTCCAGCGTTTGCGAAAACTAAAAGTGCAGTAGCAGGTGCTTGCCGTGGTTACAAGGATATTAATCTACACGGCATGAAGCTGGTGAACGAAGGCGGATATTTGGTTACTGCAAGTTGTTCTTACCACATGCAGCCGGATCTATTCCTTGAGACAATTGCCGACGCAGCTAAAGATGCAGGTAAAGTATTGAGACTTGTGGAATGGCGTGCAGCAGGCAAAGACCATCCGCAGATTCTAGGCGTTAACGAAGGACATTATCTGAAGTTTGCGATTTTTGAAGTGCGGAGTAAGAAATAAGCTGGCTGTTCATATATAGGTAATGGATTTTAATCCGTAAAAGGAGTCTTCGATCGAGGCCCCTTTTTACGGATTTTTTGCTATGTTCTAAGAAGAGTAGGATTCGGGATTAACAAGGTATGTCCGCTCAGTCCAAAAAGTTGCCAAAACAGCACGAAATTCATGAATAGCGACTCCTGAGTCCGAATGTAATCCAGAAAGTATAAGCCGCTGTAATGCGGCTTATACTTTATTTTGATGGAAGTCACGATCAAGCTTAATTTTGGGCCTCGGGTACATCATCAGATAATCGATTTACGGGTCGGATCAACAACTTTATCAAGGTGATTTTCCATTACAAGACGGATATTTTATCGGTTATAGGCCGGTGGAATAGTCGAAGAGGTAGGACCAGAAGTTTCAAAAGTGAAACAGGGGTTATCCCTTTCAATATTGTATCTGACTTCATACGATCCAATATTTAACTACTGGCTACTCAGAAAATTGTAAGGTAATATCGCCGTTATTTGTATAAGCAGATAATTTTTTCGAACCATTCTCTTTATTGGCAGGCAAATTGCTATCTCCTTTCTTTACCTTGCTTAAGATCGCGAAATCATCATATGACCCTAGAATTGAACCGCTAATATTTCCGTTTTTTGTTTCAAGGGTTATAGCCGTCCCTACATTCAATTTGTCCAGTTGGATATTTCCGTTATTTATGTTTACTTCCACTGTCCCTAAAAACACGATTGTTGGTAATACAATACTTTCATTTGATGTTTTTAAAGTCAAATTTTTTAAAGTTGCATCAGGTATCGATACCTGAATAGTTCTGGTTACTTGCGAGCCTTTTCCTCCGATATAGTCGTTCCATTCCTTATTACTGTCACTTACCATTGACAGTTCTTTATCGTCAGATAGATCAATCTTGTAAAAATCTTTCTCACTTTCATAGTAAACAATATGAATTTGTTCATCTTTAGATTTGAGGATATTTATTTTTTTGTCCTTTACATCAATTGTTAAGGTATCAATCTTTTGGGCAGGTATGATGTAATTTTTTTCCTCCATGGAAGTGGAGTCGGAGGAACATCCTGCTAATGATATCAATAGTGTCACCAATATGCCTATAGTAGTTAGTAATTTTTTTGCAGTACTTTTCATTATAAAATGCTCCTTTGTTAAATCATTTTTCTTTTAAATATAGCCAGTCCTACGAATGCCAATCTTAAGCTGCTATGCAGACAAGTTCCGATATGCAACAAAGCATTAGAGTTGAACATAATGATCTTGAAAAAGTCTACCCAAATATGTTGCAAGGGTTGGATTGGAATAAATACACAAAATGATAGTCACTAAAGTAGGATCTGTCAGCCAACCATACCAATATGACTGCATAGACAGCAATACATGTTTGATAATCCTTTGATACATGATTTAGTTCTTCATATTTGCCTTCCTCTCTGGTAATAAATTCATTTTGTATTTCGTTGCGTTTATCAGTCGCATATGTTTTAATCATCATAAACTTTTGTGTTACAAAAAGGTCAAGAGGGTAGATATGAACAACTATTTTACAATTAAGCAAGCAGCAGAGATCGTAGAGATGACCACTGAGACCTTACGGCACTATGATCGTATTGGATTAGTCAAGCCATGCCATAAAGATGAATTGTCGGGATATCGATACTATTCCGAGCAGGAGCTCGTAAAGCTGCAAACCATTGAACTGCTCAAAGCAATGGATCTTACTTTAATGGATATTAAAGATATTTTGCAGCAGAATGATCTCTCTAAAGTAATTGCATTTCTAAAACAAGCAGAAAAAAGAGCAGACGATAAAATTGCTCGTCTGCATTATGCAAAATCGAAAATTAAACGTGCCTATCTACATTATGAAAATAAGTTCCACGACGGTTATAGTCAAAGTGAAAATTACTTTGTCAGACACATAGAGGAAAGGGTAATTATGCTTTCGAATAAAATGGAAAGCCCCACACTTAAGAATTTATGGGACTATCACAGACATTTCTATCAACAAATTGAAACGTCTCTGCATTCACAATTTCTGTTTGAAGATATGGCAGGAATGTTCACGACTGAAGGAATAACACGATTATTTGCTGTTTGCTTGAAATATCCGTCTTTAGAGGGGCTGACTGTGCTACCAGAAGGGGACTATCTGTGTGCAATTTGTACCGAAGAGAATAAGAATGCTGTATTACAAAGTTTACTTGAAAGGGCAAAGACGGAATACGATGTGTGTCCAGATTTTGTTCTTCATAACATTATTGTGACTGGAATATTGCAGTGGGATTATCAGATACAACTGTTCATTAAGAAGGAAAAGAAAAATGTTTGATTGAAAGTCGCTAATTTAGCGGCTTTTTTTGATTAAGGAATCACGTTTCTTGCTTAACAAACTAGAAATACTAAACAGCAACTCACCAAAATACAATAGTTGCTGTTTACTTCGTAGCTTTTTTATTGTAAATCATTAGAAAATACTAGCAAACGCATGTTCTGATATGTGCAGCTATGTTATACTGAGGGGACGAGGAACGACTGAACTTTTTCATTTGAACATTATCAAACGGTGAGTATTTCACCTTGTATCATATACATTTTCTCCGCTACGGAAGGAGTCTATCATTTATGTCGGTAACCTTTTTACTAGGCCGCTCTGGTAGTGGCAAGACAACAAAAATATGGGAGTCTATTTCTTCTTCATTAGAGAAGGAGCCTTTTGGCGCGCCGATCATTATTCTTGTACCGGAACAAGGTTCCTTTGGAGCAGAACGGGGGCTTTTGACCGTAGGGAATGTGAAGGGAAGCATTCGGGCGCAGACACTGAGCTTTTCTCGGCTTGCCTATCGAGTGAAACAGGAAACTGGAGGCAGCGCTAGTCTGCCGATCAGTGAAGAGGGTAAAAAGATGTTGATTTACAAAATCATCAGTCGCCGTAAAGAGGAACTGAAATTATTCGGTGCCTCTGCCGACAGACCGGGTTTTGTCGAACGGTTGAATCAACTGCATACGGAGATGAAGCGTTGCTGCTTGGCTTCCTCTGATTTAGAGGAGCAGTTATCCGCAATGCGAGGCGCTATTGCAAGAAGTCCTATTCTTGAAGGCAAGCTGGATGATTTACAGCTGGTATTCAGCGATTTAGAGAAGGAAATGTCACGCCTCTATATCGACGAAGAGGATCGTTTAGCGGAACTAGCTGAGCATATTCCTGATTCCTCTTACATTCGCGGGGCGGAGATTTGGGTAGATGGGTTCCACGGCTTTACCCCGCAGGAATTCGTAGTGCTTCGTGAATTGATGCAGCAAGCATCGAAGCTGACCGTGTCCCTTACACTTGATCGTTCGTATCCCTATGGAGATCAGTTGAATGAGCTTGAATTGTTTCACCCAACTGCGGTTACTTACATTAAACTGCGTGGAATAGCTGAAGAGCTAGGCATTGATGTGTGGGACGAGCTTCTGGAGCCAGCGGTTCTTCCGCGTTTTGAAGAAAGTCCTGTTCTTGCTCATCTCGAAAGGGGATATGACCGCCGAAAGGTCTGGATGGGTGCAGATGAACTGGCAAATGAAGCGATATCTATAGGCGCAGCAGTTTCTCACAGAGCAGAGGTTGAGGGAGCACTGCGTGAAATGATCAGACTGGCGCGAGATGAAGGTGCAAAATATGGTGAAATGGCCGTATTGATGCGTAATATTGGAGATTACGAGCAACTGATTAAACCGTTGTTCCAAGATTACGGAGTACCTTTTTTTCTGGATCAGAAGGTAAATGAGCTGCACCATCCATTGGTAGAGTTTGTACGTTCCGCATTGGATGTGGTGCGTCGACGCTGGCGCTTCGAGGATGTATTCCGCTGTGTAAAGACAGAGCTTTTGCTACCGCTGGACGGTAGTATTACGCGTGAGGATATGGACGCCTTAGAGAATTATGTGCTGGCTTGTGGGATTCAAGGGTATCGCTGGACGGATGGCCGTTCATGGAAAGGGATTCCTAGCTTGTCGCTGGAAGGCGGCAGACAGATGGATGAAGAACTGCTTGCTACAATGGAGCGATGCCGTGCTAGTATAACGGGTCCTCTATTTGCTTTTGAGAAACGGATACAGAAGAGTAGAAGCGGCCTTGAACTATGTACCGCAGTGTACAAGCTGCTTGATGAGACGGATGTTGCCCGAAAGCTGGAGAAACTTAGTGTCGGTGCTATGGAGAAGGGGCAACCCGAGAAGGCTAGAGAACATAGTCAGCTGTGGGGTGCAGTGCTTGATCTGCTAGATCAGATCGTCGAGATGATGGGCAACGAGAGACTTGAATTTGATGTGTTCACCGGAGTCCTAGAGACAGGACTTGCTGAGCTTAAGATGGGACTTGTTCCTCCCGCGCTTGATCAAGTACTGGTTGGTAACATGGATCGGACTCGACCAACGGGAGTTAAATACGCTTTTTTGCTTGGATTTAATGAAGGTGTTGTGCCTGCGCAGTTTAAGGAGGATGGAATTCTCTCGGAAGGCGAACGCTCTGTGCTTGAGAACGCCGGTATGGAGCTTGCTCCTGGTGCTTCTCGTAAGCTGCTGGACGAGCGGTTTTTGATCTATAATGCGCTAACGACAGGAAGTCGAAAGCTCTGGATTAGCTACGCCACTGCTGATGATGAGGGCAAGGCGCTTCTTCCCTCTGAGGTAATCCGTCATTTGCATAGAATGTTCCCAAGGGTTCATGAGCACAGCTTGGCAGCACTTCCCCCTGCAGGACTACCAGAAGAAGTCAGAGATTTCATTCACCTCGGTTACATTGGTCATCCAGAACAGAGTCTTCGTGCATTGATTATGCAGCTACGCCAGTGGCGCCAGGGGACGGAGATACCTGAATTATGGTGGGATGTGTATAACTGGTTCGCTGCTGATGATATTCGTAGTCTCGAATTGAAACGTCTGCTCAGTTCATTGTTCTACCGTAACGTGGGAACGAAGCTAAAACGTGGAACAAGCCTTAGATTGTACGGTGGATCGACACTGCGAGGCAGTGTGTCCCGGATGGAGAAGTTTGTTGCTTGTTCCTTCTCCCATTTTGCATCTTACGGACTTAGACTGAAGGAACGCCAGCTATATAAGCTGCAAGCACCTGATATTGGACAACTGTTCCATGCTGCATTAAGTGATATGGCGGTAAGACTGAAAGAAGAGGGCCGCGGCTGGGGAAGCTTGTCTCCAGAGGAATGTCGGCGTGAGGCAAGTGAGACGGTAGAACGTTTATCGCCGATGCTGCAGGGAGAAATTCTGATGAGCTCTAAACGTTACGGATACATCTCACGCAAGCTAAAAAATATTGTTGGACGTGCTTCTGTAATTCTGGGCGAGCATGCCCGCCGAGGCAGCTTTGAGCCGGTAGGGCTGGAGCTGGATTTTGGTCCGGATAAGGAGTTGCCTCCTTTAAGAATTACGCTGCCGAATGGCTGTGTGATGGAGGTTGTTGGACGGATTGACCGTGTAGACATGGCCCGTGGAGAGAATGGAATTCTTCTGCGAGTGATTGATTATAAATCGTCTCAAAAAGATCTCAAACTGCATGAAGTGTACTATGGATTATCACTACAGATGCTGACCTATCTGGATGTGCTGCTTACGTATTCGGAGCAATGGCTCGGGCAACCGGCGCTTCCAGCAGGGACACTGTATTTCCACGTACATGACCCACTGTTAACCTCATCTAACGGGATGAACAAGGAACAGGCAGAACAAGAATTGCTGAAACGCTTCAAGATGAAAGGACTGCTTACAGCAGACCGCGAGGTAGTATCCCTGATGGATACGACTTTAGAGAAAGGGTATTCTTCTATCGTGCCTGTAGCAATAAAAGCTGATGGCAGTTTTTATAGTAGTGCTTCTGTAGCTACACCAGAGCAATGGGGACACTTATTATCATCCGTTCGGGGAACGATCTCGGATATCGGGACACGCATTACGGAAGGTGATGTGGCGATTGAGCCATACCGGATTGGGCAAGAGACAGCCTGCACATTCTGTTCCTTTAGACCCGTCTGCCAGTTCGATGAAGCCGTGGAAGGCAATGGCTACAACAATCTGGGTAAGCCAGGGAAGGACGTTATTTGGGATCTGCTGTCCCGCAAAGGAGGAACTACACCGTGAGTATGAAGTCTGAAATAGAAGCGAAACCGGTAGGAAGCATATGGAGTGATGACCAGTGGCGCGCCATCGCTGAGAGCGGTGATGATATCCTCGTTGCCGCGGCGGCAGGTTCCGGTAAGACAGCGGTACTTGTAGAACGGATTATTCGCAAAATCAGCAAGGAAGAGAATGGCTTTAGCGTAGATAGATTGCTGGTAGCTACGTTTACCAAAGCTGCTGCTGCCGAGATGCGCCAGCGGATTAGGGAAGCACTAGATCGGGAGCTTGAGGAGAATGGAGAGAATGACCATTTACGCCGTCAGCTGTCGTTGCTCGGGAAAGCCTCGATTACAACACTACACTCCTTCTGTCTGGAAGTGATCCGGCGTTACTATCAGATTATTCCTATAGATCCTGGTTTCCGTATCCTGAACGAACATGAAGCAGAGATGATGCGGCAGGAGCTGCTTCAAGAACTACTGGAAGAAAAATACGGTGAAGTAGGTGAAGATGGCGCGGATAGCGTATTTGTACAGCTTGCTGACTGGTTCAGTGGTGAACGCAGCGATGATGCGGTACATGCGCTCATACAGCGACTGCATGATTATGCCCGCAGCCATCCTTGGCCAGAGCAGTGGCTTCGTGATACCGCAGCTGATTTCTCATTACCAGACACAGATAGCTTAGGTCGAACTCCTTGGGTGCTAAGTATTCTTGAAGAAGCGAAGCTGACCCTTGCGGGTGCAGCCAGTCAGCTTATCCAAGGCCGGGAGATCGCGCTACAGCCGGGTGGTCCGGCGCCTTATGCCGAGAATTTGACGACTGACCTTGAGATGGTAAATGCATTGCAGGAGGCTGTGAATGAACGGCCATGGGCAGAATTATATGATATTTTCATGGAAGTATACTTTGGAAAATTGAAAGCTTGTAAGAAGGATTCGACAGATCCTGGACTGCAGGAAATGGTTAAAGAACTGCGCGATAGTGTGAAGAAGAGTATTTTAGATCTTCAGAAGGCATTGTTTGGCCGTCCTGCAGATGTTTTTTTGAGAGAACTGAACGAGGCGGCTCCTCTTATGGCAGAGCTTGCTGAGACGGTGATAGCGTTCGGTGAACGTTATCGAATCGAAAAAGCAGGACGGGGTCTCGTCGACTTTAGTGATTTGGAGCATTATTGTCTGCAAATTTTGCGCCATCCTGATTCTCTACCAGGCCATTCCCTGCCTTCTGATGCAGCGATGGAGTACCGTGCCCAATTCGATGAGGTTCTGTTAGATGAATATCAGGATACAAATAGTGTGCAAGAAGAGATTGTGCGGCTTATCTCCCGCGAAACACCTGGTAACCGATTTATGGTCGGAGATATGAAGCAAAGTATATATCGGTTTCGTCTGGCAGAGCCGGGGCTGTTTCTGGATAAATACCGTAGCTTTGGCTCTAAGAATACCGGGGGGAGCAGTAATACAGTAGGCGAATCCGAGTTATCTGAGAAGCCTAATGAATCGTCCGGCGGTTCGGTTATCGATCTAGCCCGTAATTTCCGTAGTCGTATGGAGGTTGTAAATGCCGTAAATATGATTTTTCGGCAGATTATGAACGAGACAGTGGCGGAGATTAATTATGACGAACGTGCTGAGCTTGTGTATGGAGCGAATTTCCCGGGTGCAGCAGAAAAGGGGCCAGATACTTTTTTTGCACCAGAGCTATTATTGATCGATCGCGGTGCGGCAGCAGGTAAAGTAGAAGAGACTGAGGATAGTGAGACTCCACTTCAGGAAAGCGAAGCTATTGAGAGTGAGACTGCGCAACTGGAAGCACGGGCGATTGCTCGCCGCATTTCACAGATGACTGGCCTGAATGGAGGATCTCCGCTACTGATTTTTGATAAAGGGCTTAAGATTATGCGCCCAGTGATTTATGGTGATATCGTGATTTTGCTTCGTTCGGCGAGAATATGGACCCCTTTAATTATTGAAGAGCTTCGGATGGAGGGAATCCCTGCATACGGGGATCTGAATAAAGGCTATTTTGAAGCTACAGAAGTAGAAATTGCACTCTCACTCTTAAAAATAGTCGATAATCCTCAGCAGGATATTCCACTCGCTGGTGTGCTTCGTTCACCTGTTGTTGGTTTAACTGAAGAGGAACTGGCTAAAGTTCGGATGTACAGCCATGGTTCTTTCTATCATGCTGTACAAATGGCAGCGAACATGCAAGATGGAAAGGAAACTGAGGAAGAATACGATCTTTTCTCGGCTCATGTGATAGAAACAGCAAGTGCAGCGGAAGAGAAAGTTACCTCAGATAATAATGATGAAATCATTAATGAGGTGGAATCTGGAAGTGGAGCTTTACCGAAAATCAGCCTAAAGCTGAAGCATAAGCTTAAGAATTTTCTAGAACGGCTTGAAAGCTGGAGAGATGCGGCTAGACAAGGCAGTCTCAGTGACCTGATCTGGCGTATTTATGGTGAGAGCGGCTACCTGGAATGGGTTGGAGGCTTGCCTGGAGGGTCACAGCGCCAGAACAATCTTAAGGCTTTGTATGATCGGGCTGTTCAATTTGAGAATGATACTGCGGCACGTGGATTATTCCGTTTTCTGGTGTTCATTTCACGGCTTCGTGAGAATGGCGGAGATCTTGGTGTAGCTGGTGGTGGCGGTGAAGAGGGCAATGGGGTCAGAATTATGACCATCCATAAATCCAAAGGCTTGGAATTCCCTGTTGTTTTTATAGCGGGCATGGCGAAGCAGTTTAATCGGCAGGATTTGCATTCTCCTTTCCTGATGCACAAGGAGCTTGGCTTTGGGCCACGTTTTGTGGAGCGGGAAACACGGGTCAGTTACCCAACGCTTCCTTATTTGGCTATTAATCGTCGTACTAAACTTGAATTGTTGGCGGAGGAAATGCGGGTATTATATGTAGCTTTAACTCGTCCGAGAGATAAGATGATTCTAGTAGGCACCGTAAGAGATTTGCCACGCAAAATCGCTAGCTGGAGCAGTGTGCAGAATCGGGATGAGCTGTTGCTTGCGGATCATTTACTAGCCCGGGGACGCAGCTATCTGGACTGGGTTGGACCGGCATTGATCCGGCATCCGGCGGCGGCTATTCTTCGGAAGCTAGGCGGCTCTGAAGGTACCGTCTCGACAGTGCTGCACAGCGATGTCTCAAACTGGAGCATGAGTGTGCAGAATGCTTCCGAACTGAATTCCGGGGCGTTCCTTCCTTCGGATAACTCAGAGGACAAAGCAGAAGAACGTCAATCTGTACTCAAGGCGCTGCAAAAAGGTGAATCTGTAAGTGTCTATGGATCAGTGAATAGCGATGAAATAGCTAGAAGACTAGAATGGCCCTATCCGTTTGCGGCTGCCTCTGGTATTCCTGCCAAAACCTCTGTTACAGAGTTGAAATCTTTGTTGTTGATGCAGGACCAGCCTTCTTATGATCTCTTAGAGGAAAGTGGCTATCCTGTCACCTCAACAGAAAACAATAAACGTACAGATGTGGCAGGAGCAGACAGTCTGCATTTGCGGCGTCCGAAATTTATGGAAAAGCGCAGTCTAACCCCAGCGGAGCGCGGGACAGCCTACCATACGGTTATGCAGCATATTCCGCTGGAGGGTTCTGTTGATCCTAAAGTTGTGGTAGAAACATTAGCCCGTTTGCAGAGATTAGCTATTCTAACTGCTGAGCAGGTGGAGGCGGTATCCCCCGATCAGATAGAGACTTTTTATACGAATGAACTTGGTCGTAGATTAATAGATTCTTCTTGGAAGCTTAGAGAAATGCCGTTCAGTTATATGCTTCCCGCAGGCGAGGCTTATGGAGGGCTCGATTATATGAATAAAGCCGTCACAGAGCTAAGCCATGGAAATAATAATGAAGGCTTTAGTGAAGGAGTGCTGATCCAAGGGGTAATTGACTGCCTGTTCCGCGAAGAGGACCGGATTATTCTGTTAGACTATAAGACGGACTCTGTTTTAGAACATCAGGGTGGGTTAGAAGCGCTTAAGGAAAAATATCGTTTTCAGCTAGAGTTATACAGCAAGGCATTACATGATATTTTGGGAGAACCGATCAGCGAGATTTGGCTGTACTTTTTTGACGGCGGACATGCTGTGAAATTATAAATCTATTCATTACCGCGTAGGAGCGGGGAAAGAGGACGAAGATGCGGATATTGCATACGGGAGATTGGCACCTCGGCCGAACGCTGGAAGGAAGAAGCCGGCAGAAGGAGCAAGAGCAGTTCATAGATGAATTGGTGGAGATCGCCGACTTTCATAAAGTGGATTTGATAATGATGGCGGGAGATGTGTACGATTCCGTTAATCCACCAGCGGCTTCAGAACAACTATTCTATGAGGCTGCCGCAAGGCTGACTGCAGGGGGCAGGCCCCTTGTTGTGATCGCCGGAAACCATGATCAACCGGAGCGCGTATCTTCAGTTTCGCCGCTTGTATTAAGGCAGGGGATTACATTAGTGGGGCTTCCTACCTCAGAGCCAGTGACTGTTCATGCTGCACGCACGGGTGAGATCGCCAAAATCGCAGCTCTTCCTTATCCCTCCGAGGCGCGTCTCGGTGAACTGCTTGCAGGAGATAGCGGAGAAGAGGAGCTTCGACTGGCTTATAGCGCACGGGTAGGCAAGCTCATGCAGCTGTTGGGACGGGAATTCACGCCGCAGACTGTAAATTTGGCGATGAGCCATATTTATGTGCTTGGTGGTGTGGAAAGTGATTCGGAACGTCCAATTCAAGTGGGCGGAGCGTATACCGTTGATCCTTCTGCTTTGGCTTGTGGAGCGCAATATACTGCACTAGGTCATCTTCATCGCGCACAACGTGTCAAAGGGGAAGGAATGATCCGTTACAGCGGATCTCCGCTGGCATACAGTTTTTCTGAAGCAGGACAGGCTAAATCGGTGACGCTGATTGATGTTGCGCCGGGTGGTGAGCCAACCTTTGAAGAAATCTATCTTCGCTGTGGGCGTCCGCTTGTAAGATGGAGCTCCACAGGTGGATTGCAGGAGGTATATAACTGGCTGGATGAAGGTAGAGATGCTTCTGCTTTTATAGATTTGGAGATTCGGCTTAGTGAAGCCATGTCGATGAATGATATTCAGCGCCTGCGCAAATCACGCGAGGGGATCATTCATATTCGTCCCATCTACCCGCAAATGGAGATGGAGCTCGAACAAACTGCCCGTTCACGAATGCCGGTGCAAGAATTGTTCCGTAAATTCTATCAGCGTCAGACAGGTGGAGCGGAACCGGAAGATAAGCTAATAGAGCTGTTCTTACAGCTAACCGAAGAAGAACGGCGTCAGCCGGAGGAAGGAGAGGAGAACTAAGGTGAAGCCTATTCTATTAAAAGTAGCAGGTTTACAGAGTTATAGAGAAATGCAAGAAATAGATTTTGAAAGTCTGTGTGAGACGGGTCTGTTTGGGATTTTTGGACCTACGGGCAGCGGCAAGTCTAGCTTGCTGGATGCTATTACTTTGGCAATGTACGGGAAAGTGGAACGTGCCGTTAACGGAACACAGGGGATTATGAATCACTCTGAGGATACACTTAGCGTGGCGTTTACCTTTGAGCTCACTTCTTCCGCGGGGGCACATCGTTATCGTGTTGAAAGGAAGTTCAAGCGGACTGGTGAACAAACTGTCAGCAACACGATTAGCCGTTTCATTGAAATCACACCTGACGGTGATAATGTTATGGCGGATAAGCTCGCAGATGTTACGCGCTGCGTGGAAGAGCATATTGGTCTTAAAATGGATGACTTCACGCGAGCGGTTGTATTGCCGCAGGGGAAATTTGCCGAATTCTTATCACTTCGTGGCGTAGATCGCCGGCAAATGCTGCAACGCCTGTTCCATCTGGAACAGTATGGCGATCAGCTGGCAATTAAGCTTAGCCGCCGGGTGAAGGAGAATGAGGCTGCGCTCCGCGCGCTGGAAGCGGAGCAGCAGGGTCTTGGCAGCGCAGGAAAAGGGGATGTAGAGGCAGCAGCTGAGCGCCTCGAGCAGGCCACCCTTTATGCTGCGGAATGCCGCCGAAAGCTGGAAGCGGCGCTGCAGGTCTCGGAGCGTTTCGCGCGTATACGCGAGCTCCAAGAGGAACGGACCCGCCGCGAGTTACAGCGGCAGGGGCTGCTCGCCAAGGAGGAGGAGATTCTCCTCCTTGAACAGAAGCTCGGCCAAGCTGACGAGGCCGAGGCAAGGCTTCCCGCGCTGAAAGCATGGCGCAGCGCGGAAGAAGCCTTTAAGAGCCGATTGGCCCGCGCGGAGGGCCAAGAGGTGCTGGCCGCCGCCGCCGAGCAGGAGGCGGCGCATGCCGCTGCCGTCGCGGCTGCTGCGCAGGCCGCACTTGCGGCGGAAGAGCCGGCCCTCCGGGAGGGGGCCGGCACCTACCGCCGCGCGCTCGAGCTCGAGTCCGAGCTCGGCGGCCTACGGCGCGAACTCGCGGCTCTGCGCGAGCGCCGCGAAGAGGCCTCCCGCAAGCTGGCGGAGCTGCGGGAGGGAATGGCCCGGGAGCGTGAGCTTTTGGCCAAGGGCCAAAAGCGCCAGCAAGAGCTGCAGCAGAGCTTGCAGCCGCTAGGTGTCCGCTCCCAGGAGCGGCAGTCTCTGCAAGAAGCGATGCAGAGACTGCAAGGGCTGCACTCCGCCGAATCCCAGTGGGATAAGGCGGAGAAGGAGCGCCGCGAGCGTGCCGCTGCACTTGCGGCTGCGCAGGCGCGACTCGCGGAGGCCGAGGGCCGTCGCGAGCTGCAGGAAGCTGCTCGCGGGCAACTGATCCGCGAGGCGGCGCTGCATCAAGAGAAGCTGCTGGCGACAGAAGAAGCTGCGCGCGCCGCAGCGGAGCGCCTGGAGCAACATGTCAGCACTTTGGAAGCGGCTATGAAGGATCAAGAGCTTCACAGATTATCGTTAGCACTAGCTAAGGAGCTGGAAGAAGGACAACCCTGCCCTGTATGCGGCAGCGAGCATCATCCTTCACCTGCATTATTGCAGGATAGCTTAGAGCAGCAAGAACTGGAAATGAAGCTTCAGCAAGTCCGAACATTGTCTAGACGGGCTTTGGAAGCTCGTCATCTGTTCCGTGGTCTTCGCGAACAGGATCAAGTATGGCTGGAGCAGGTATTTGGAAATGAAGTCATCGAAGCGGCAAATCACCCTGCAGCTGCAGGTTCAGAAGTAAGTAGTGCAGTTACTTCCACCGATTTAATCATTCCAGATGAAAAAGCCTTGGCAGAACTTGAAGCTGCACATTTGGGATTAAAAGGACAGTCAGGTGAAGTACGCCGAACTGCGGTACAGTGGCAGCAATCGATGCAGGAGGTCCAGCAACTGTGCCTCAAAGAAGCGGCAGCTGTCGCAGGTGAACGGAGCTGGGTAGAAGGAATTGCTGCCAAAGCTGAGGAACTCAGCGCCCAGCTAACGGCTCTACGGCAGAACTGGACACAGCAGTTCCCGGATATGGCACCTGGAGAAGTGGAACAAGCTTACCGTGATCTGTTAGCTAAGGATGCACAAGCTGAAGAAATTAGATCTCGACTTGATATCAGTGTCAAGTTTCTGGAGGAGAAAAGTACTTCAGTGCAGAACCTTCAAGAGACCATAACGGGGCTGGATAAAGAGCTGGCTCAGTGGATCACACAGATCGAAGGCAAGGAAGAATTGCAGCGTGAAAAAGAACAGCGTCTACTGGAGTGGACGAATGGTCGTGCTGCTGCTCCTCTTCTAGCGGAATGTGAAGGACGTCTGCAGGAATTGTTAACTGCTCTGGAGACAAGCAAGCAGTCACATCTCGCAGCGACGGAGAAGGCTCAGCATGAGGTTAAGGAAGCAGCGATTACTCGCCAGGCTGCGGAATCTGCGCGTGAACATTACGTAGCAGCTACCAGTCATTGGGAACAAAGCTTGGCTTCTTCACCGTTTAGTTCAGCCACTGAGGTTGAAGGAGCAGCGCTCACATCCGAAGCAAGGGAAATGGCTTATTCCCGCGTACGTGCTCATCGTGCCGAAGAAGCTGAGGTCTCGTTGCAACTGCGAAATATTGAAGAGAAGCTTGACGGAGCCAGCTTAAGTGAAGAAGAATGGCAAGAAAGTCAGGGGATCTTAAGAGAAAGCAAGGCTGAGGATGAAGTATCTCTTCAGTCAAGAGCACGTGCAGAGCGTGATCTGGAGGACCTGCGGCATCGACATATTCGCTGGATGGAGCTCGAAGCTAAGCGGATTGAGCACGCTTCTATGCAAGATCAACTCTCCAAACTACAGACGGTCTTACGTGGGAACGCCTTTGTTGAGTACATTGCTGAGGAACAATTGATGCAGGTGTGTCAGTCCGCTTCCCAGCGGCTTCGATTCCTGAGTAAGCAGCGTTATGCATTGGAGGTTGATTCGGGTGGCGGCTTTGTGATCCGTGATGACGGGAACGGCGGGGTGAGAAGACCTGTCTCAACCCTGTCTGGTGGAGAGACCTTCCTAACATCCCTTTCGCTGGCACTTGCTCTTTCAGCTCAGATCCAGCTGCGTGGGCAATATCCGTTACAATTTTTCTTCTTGGATGAAGGGTTTGGTACTCTCGACCCAGAGCTGCTGGATACAGTGATTACTTCACTTGAAAGGTTGCATAATGACCAGCTGTCTGTCGGTATTATCAGCCACGTTCCAGAGCTTCGTGCAAGGTTACCGCGCAAGCTGGTGGTAGTTCCTGCTGAACAAGGTGGAGGGGGATCTCGTATCCTTTTGGAAAAAATGTGAAGCATTTTAAACTGTGTGATCGATATCACAGATACAGCATCAACGCGCTGTTATAATACAGCTAAGCCGACATTACTTTAGAAACACCTCGGCGGACGTATGACCGGGAATGTACTCCTTTTCATACGTCCGCCGCCGAATCAGCTTTATAAGCTGTGAAGGGTGTTTCTCTTTTTTTTGCCTTTTTAGGCCCTACGGGTATATATATAGCTCAACTTCATTTGTAAACGGATTTCATTCTGTAATAGATACAGTTTTAGAGTGTGGATGTTGAATCTTCTAGCGTCTTTCGTAATTGGTGATTATCCTGTATGATTATCTTATGATGAAGTGGAATTTCACCAATTTTTAGGAGGCAAGCACTCTATGGAGACCGTGTTTAGCAAAATTATTGAGGGTACTATTCCTTCCAAAAAAGTATTTGAGAACGAACGTATTCTTGCATTCTACGACATCGAGCCGGCTGCACCGGTACATGTGTTGATCATTCCAAAGAAGTTCATTGCTTCCATGAATGATGTCACACCTGAGGATCTTCCGCTAATTGCAGAAATTCACAGTGTAGCGCAACAGATCGCTATCGACCTTGGGATTGCCGAATCTGGTTATCGTTTGATCAATAATTGTGGTCCAGATAGTGGACAAGCTGTGCCTCATCTTCATTATCACTTGCTTGGTGGGGCCAAGCTGGGAGCTCTCACAGGAAACTCAGCTTCTCACGCATAGTACAATCATTAAATGTTGAAGAACTTGCCAGAAAAAAAGAATAACACGAAGGTTGACACCATATTTCCGTTTGACCTATAATGGAATTTGATAAACCGTGTTATGCTCTTGGACGGTATGGTCGGAGGGAGGGGAAACTGTGTCTGAAACGAAAGTTCGCAAAAACGAGACAATTGATGCTGCACTTCGTCGCTTTAAACGTTCCATCGCAAAAGATGGTGTCTTGGCTGAGGTGAAGAAACGCAAACATTACGAAAAGCCAAGCGTTAAGAAAAAGCTGAAGTCTGAGGCTGCTCGTAAGAGAAAGTTTTAGGAGGATTACCCACGCATGAATCTTAGCGAGAGATTGAACGAAGATATGAAGCAAGCGATGAAGAGTAAGGACAAGTTCACGCTCTCCACGATTCGAATGGTTCGTTCTACAATAAAGTATCTTGAAATAGATTTGAAGAGAACATTGGACGACAACGAAGTGCTTGATATCCTTAGTCGTGAAATCAAACAGCGCAAAGATGCCCTCCAAGAATTTGAATCAGCGGGTCGCGACGAGCTTGCCGCGAGTACGAAGGCAGAAATCGAGATTATTATTAAGTATCTTCCCGAGCAACTTTCCGAAGAAGAAATTAAAGCAATTGTACAGCAGACCATCCAGGAAACCGGTGCTTCTTCGAAAAGTGAAATGGGTAAGGTCATGAGCGCACTGATGCCTAAGGTCAAAGGTCGCGCCGATGGTAAACTCGTGAACCAAGCGGTTCAGCAATTTCTGCAATAATATAGCGCCAGCACCCCTTGTAAAAGGGGTGCTTTTCTTTGTTTTGAAACGTAATTACGCTTACAACGTAATAAAGTTTATGTGTCCCGGGTCAAGTTGAAGAAGGGAGGTAAAAACATTGAAAAGATTACGGAAAATTATGTTAGCCAGCATTCCAGTTGTTTTACTGCTATTGCTCTTAACGCCGTTTATCCCGAACGTCAGCGCTGATGTAACGGTACCAAAAGCACCAAAGGCTGCGAATGGTGAGATGAAGAAAGGCCCTGTGTTTATTATTCCGGTTGATCAGAAAATTGAAAGAGGTTTGCAAAGCTTTTTGGAAAGAGGGTTCGCAGAAGCTGCTAATTATGGAGCGGTTCTAATTGTACTGGAGGTGGATACACCGGGTGGACTGGTGAGTTCAGCAGAACAGATTGGGACGATGGTAAGAGATAGTGACATACCTACGGCTGCTTTTATTAAAGGTGATGCCGCTTCCGCAGGCAGTTACATAGCACTTAACGCAGGTGCAATCATCATGAAGCCGGGCAGCATGATCGGTTCTGCATCTCTAGTAGATAGTAGCGGCCAGAAAGTAGATGACGCGAAGATGGTCTCCTACTGGAAATCAAAAATGATTGGAGCCGCTGCTCTAAATGAGCGTGATCCTGATATTGCTGCGGGAATGGTCGATAGTAATTTGGTTGTGGATAAGCCAGATCTTGGCGTATCTAAAGCGCAGGGCGAAATTATTGCCTTGTCTAGTGACGAAGCTTTAAAAGCTGGTTATGCTGATCAAATTACAACCACTCCAGAAGAGGCGATTACTTGGTTAGGTTATACTACAGATGACATTTTTCGTGTGGAGCATACGGGTGCCGAGAAAATGTCGCAATTTCTGACGAATCCGATTATTATGACGATTTTGCTATTCATCGGGATCACAGGCATTGTGATTGAGTTGATCGTTCCGGGCTTCGGTGCACCTGGGATTATTGGGACATTAGCCTTTGTTTTATATTTTTTCGGAAATTCTGTAGCAGGGTTTGCCGGATCAGAGACTTGGCTTTTGTTCATAATCGGACTTGTCATGCTTGTGCTGGAGCTATTCGTGCCGAGCTTTGGGATATTGGGGATACTTGGTTCCGTGAGCCTTGTGGCAGGTGTCGTACGCGCAGCATACAGCTTCACACATGCATTGTTTAGTCTCGGTATCGCATTCGCGGCTGCAACAGTAGTCATTGTGATTGTGGCTGTCGCATTTAAAGAACGTGGAATTTGGAATAGGTTTATTTTAAAGGATACGCTCTCTAAAGATCAGGGATTTGTACCTGTTGAAGAGAAGTTAAGCTTAGTTGGAGCTATAGGAAACAGTATTACTCCACTTCGTCCATCCGGAACGGCTATGATTGGCGGCGAGCGAGTAGATGTCGTTACTGAAGGCAGCTTTATTAGCGTTAATGCACCGGTCTCTGTTGTAAAAGTTGAGGGCGGACGGATTGTGGTGAAGGAAATTAAGGAATAAGGTAAAAGATAAAGGGTATGGCGAATAGTAGCTCCACAATAATTTACTGGAGGTTGTAAAGTTATGGAAGCATCTTTAATTACTTTTTTGTTGATTGCGGTAGTCGTAGTCATTTTGTTGAGTGTCTTTTTAAGCTTCTTCCCGGTCATGCTCTGGATTTCTGCACTGGCGTCAGGGGTTAGGATTAGTATTATTACCCTAGTAGCGATGAGACTGCGTCGTGTAACACCAAGTCGAATCGTTAATCCAATGATTAAAGCGACTAAGGCAGGTCTTGGACTGAATATTAATCAACTGGAGAGCCACTATCTCGCAGGTGGTAACGTAGACCGGGTGGTTAATGCGCTTATTGCAGCACAACGTGCAGATATTCCTTTGGAATTTACACGCGCAGCGGCTATTGATCTTGCAGGACGCGATGTGCTTCAGGCTGTGCAAATGAGCGTTAACCCTCGTGTAATTGAAACACCAGTTGTTGCGGCTGTCGCTAAAAACGGGATTGAAGTTAAGGTAAAAGCACGTGTAACTGTACGTGCCAATATCGACCGTCTCGTGGGTGGTGCGGGTGAAGAAACAATCATTGCCCGTGTTGGTGAAGGGATTGTAACGACAGTAGGTTCAAGTGATTCACATAAAGATGTCTTGGAAAACCCGGATTTGATTTCTCGGACGGTATTGTCCAAAGGTCTGGATTCAGGTACTGCTTTTGAGATCCTCTCTATTGATATTGCGGATATCGATGTAGGCAAGAACATCGGTGCGTATCTTCAAACCGAACAAGCAGAAGCGGATAAACGTATTGCACAAGCTAAGGCAGAAGAACGCAGAGCAATGGCTGTCGCTCATGAGCAAGAGATGAAAGCACGTGTAGTTGAGATGAAGGCGCTGGTTGTGGAAGCTGAATCTCAGGTGCCTATGGCGATGGCTGAGGCACTCAGAAATGGTCAAATCGGTGTGATGGACTACATGAACATCAAAAATATCGAGGCGGATACCCAAATGCGCGGTTCCCTCGGCAAAATGAATGATCAGGACGACAATAACCGTCCTAACAATAATAAATAAAAGGGGATGTGAATCTCCATGAGCTGGATCTATATTGTTGCGGTTATTATCTTCGCGATTGTATCCAATGTGAACAAAGCTACGAAGAACAAACCCAAAGGTACTACACGCGGAGGGATGCCGACCTTTGGTGGAGGAGACGGGAATCCTCTCCACCGTAATAAGGATGTAGACGGGAACAGAGATCAGCCAGAACTGTCTGGTAGCGGGTTTCCTGCTCCTGTTACTACATCCTCCCGTGAGTATGACGCATCACCTGCCTTTCCAGAGCCTGCGTACATCCCGACACCAGATTATTCTACTGGAGAAGGTATGTCTTTGGAGCATGCTGATGACGGAGTTGAGTTACGCACACAAAGAATGCAGGAAGAGGTGCGGCGTCTTCAATCTGCTTTTGATGGAATAGCTGGAGCAGATCCCAGGTCGAAGAAGACGAAGAGTTCATCCCCTGATACAGATGTTCAGTCAAATAGAACAGGGAATAGGGATGAGCTGCGTAATGGTGTGGTTTGGGCGGAGATTCTAGGACCTCCGCGTGCTCGCCAGCCGCATTCCTCCCGAAGATCGTAATTTTCGGTCAAGTAAACAATTAAGCCTTAGCTTTCTTATCTTAACGATAGGAAAGCTGAGGCTTTTTTTATGTTTTTTATACTTGAAAGGTGCTCCTTTATGAGTTCTTCTCATAAACAAAAGCGTTGCCGCATAAGGTGTACAGAAGGCAGGAAGGGGGAGCGTCTACTTATGACCCGTATTGGCCGCAGGCTGCGGGGATGGACAAACGGGGTGTTGGATTTACCACAGGACTTACTACAGGAAATGCCCCGGATCACCCTGATCGGCAATAAGGAACTGTATATCGAGAATCATCGCGGCGTGCTGCATTTTTCCTCAGGCCAGCTTAAGCTCGCGTTAGCTAAAGGATCGCTTGAAATCACAGGCGAGGATCTTGTCATTCGCAATATTCTTGGTCAGGAGCTGGCGGTAGAAGGCATTATCGGAGAGATCAGATATAAAGAAAGCGAGGGGAAATCATGAAGGAACCACCTCTTTCATCACTGCGGGGATTCGTTACACTGCATGTGACGGGGCCTCAGGTGGAGAGATTCATTAATGTCATTTCTGAAGCAGGTATAGTGATTTGGGATGTGAGGCCCGCGGAGGGCGGCGCTTCCCTTAAGCTGCTTCTGAATGATTTTTATGTCCTCCGTCCGATTTTAAAGAAGACAGGCTGTCGGATGCACGTTACAGGAAGAAGCGGACTGCCTTTTTTGATGGCGCGGCTTTGGAAACGTAAATTTTTTGGCATGGGAATATTAGTATTCGGGATTATGCTCTTTATGTTATCCACGATGGTATGGAGCATTAGAGTCGAGGGGAATGAAAAAATTGCCTCTGAGGATATATTGGCAGCTGCTCGCCAGGAGGGGGTGTATCCTTTTCAATGGATATGGCGTCTGGATGAGCCGGACAAGCTCTCTAAGGGGCTCCTAGCCCAATTACCCGGCGTTTCATGGATAGGGGTGCAGCGGACGGGGACGAGCATTAAAATTCAGGTGGTAGAATCTAAACAGCCGGATATCAAACCTCTACTTAGTCAGCGGCATTTGATTAGCAGAACAGATGCGGTGGTAACTGAAATATATGCGGAGCAGGGCAGACCGGTTGTAGCGCGTAACTCACGGGTTAAAAAAGGGGATATCCTGATCTCGGGTGCTTTAGGCGACGAAGAGAATGTACAGTACGTGGTGGCTAAAGGTGAGGTTAAGGGTCTAGTGTGGCATGAATACAATATAGAAGTGCCTCTTACAACAACAAATAGCTCATATACAGGGGAGCGTAAAGATCGAACCTATCTGGTGCTTGGTAAATGGGCTATCCAGCTATGGGGTTATGGCGATTCTCCTTTTGAGAAATCACGAACACTTACTGAGCACGATCCGCTGTCCTGGCGGTCCATTAAGCTGCCGCTGGGCCTAATGACTGAGAAAGAAATGGAGATTAGTGAAACAAGTGAGACATTAACTCCAGAGGCTGGATTTGAAAAGGGAATAGAGCGAGCGAAGAATGATATTTTGGCGCGTTATGGCGTTGATAGCGTCATCAAAAGTCAAAAAGTTTTGCATGAGAAGAAAGAGAATGGTAAAGTTTATATGAAAGTGATCTTTGAAGTAGAAGAAAAAATTTCCGAAGAACTGCCAATAGTAAACAATTGAGGAGAATGAGGCTACTTGTCAGAACAGACTGCAAGCATTCGTATTACTTTGCAAAATGCGGGAGAAGCGCAATCGCTGTTCGGCCCGCAAGATGGATTCCTAAAAATCATCGAGAGTGAAATTCCTGCTATTATTGATTCCCGTGAAGCAGAGTTAACGATACGTGGTGCGGAGCGGGAAGTAGACATGCTGGGACAATTGTTTAATGTGTTGCTGTCCCTCATTCGGAGCGGTTACATACTTACTGAACGTGATGTGCAGTACGCTGTGGAGCTGGCGAAAGACTTTCGGGTCGATCAATTGCTCGATTTGTTCAAGGGAGAAATTACAACAACTTTTCGTGGAAAGCCTATCCGTGTCAAAACGATTGGCCAGAAGCATTATGTGACAACGATCAAGAAGCGTGATATTGTATTCGGAATCGGTCCTGCAGGAACGGGTAAGACCTACTTGGCGGTAGTGCTTGCAGTTACGGCACTTAAAGAAGGTTCTGTTAAGCGTATCATTCTTACGCGCCCAGCAGTAGAAGCAGGAGAAAGTCTAGGGTTCCTCCCAGGGGATTTGCAAGAAAAGGTAGATCCATACCTTCGTCCGTTATATGACGCCTTATACGACGTTATGGGGCCCGATCAGGTGGCTAAGGCACTTGAACGGGGATTGATTGAAATTGCTCCGCTCGCTTATATGCGTGGTCGTACGCTGGATGATTCATTTATTATTTTGGATGAAGCCCAGAATACAACGCCCGAGCAAATGAAAATGTTTTTGACTCGACTCGGCTTCGGGTCCAAAATGGTGATTACGGGTGACGTTACCCAGATTGACCTGCCTCGCGGCAAGAAATCCGGTTTGATTGAGGCTAAAGCGATTTTATCCGGCATAGAAGAACTCGGTTTTGTTTATTTTGCGGAGCAGGATGTAGTACGGCATTCCCTGGTGCAGAAAATTATCGTTGCCTATGACCGCTCTGCCGAAAACCTCCAATAAAGGGGATTGTCTTCATGGCTTCAAAGCAACCATCTAAATTAAGCGGATTTGTATATACGAACAACGGATGGAAGTATAGCGCGGCGACACGCTATGCTCTTTTCCTGTTACTCGGACTTGTGTTCTACTTCAGCCTGTCGCCCGATCTACTACCTAAGCGGTACGATATTAAAGAGAATACGCTCAGCGCGAAGGAGATAACAGCGCCTAAGCAAATTTTGGACAAGAAGGCAACACTAAAGGCGGCGGAAGAAGCGGCCGAAGGTGTATCTCCAAAGTATAAAATTATCCCGATGAGGGCCGATAATCTTGTGACATCGCTGCTGGACCGGATTGATCGTCTGAATCAGGATGATTTGATTTCGCAAAGCGATAAGACTGAGATTTATCGTGATGAGATCCCGCAGAGAGCCAATGATTTTATTTTGAATTTCATAGCCTCAAATCGGGGTGCAGGTACTTATTCCGATCATCTTTTGGAGGAAATGCAATCTGTCATAAAAGAGCAGACCTATGTCATTCCAGATGAAACTTACATTAAGATTCCGCGACTGACCTCTCAGGACATTATCGAAATGAAGCCTGTCGCTCGTGATATTGTGACTAGGCTGATGAACGATCAAATCACGGACGCCCAGACTGCGCGCGCCAAAGTGGCGGAGCAGGTCAGTATCAGCTCTCTGAGTCAGCGTACGGCGCGTGAGGTTGTGCAAGAGTTAGTCCGGCTCGTTATTACAAGCAATAAGTTCTATGACGAAGATGCAACGAAGGAAGCGAAGGTACAGGCTCGTGAGAACACACCTGATGTGTTTATTGAGCAAGGGGAGGTTCTTGTCGCTAAAGGGCAAAAAATCACCCCTGAGCTGTACGCCCTATTGGATGAGAATGGCCTGCTAAGCAATGAGGTCAACTATTGGCCTCAGGTTGGATTGCTATTACTTGCTACCATGCTATCTGCGGGTCTGATGGTGTTTATCCGTTACTCTGGCGGAACTGCGGGCTTCAAGTATAATAATTCCCAGTTATTAATGCTGGTGCTTGTGTTTGTTATTACGATCATCTCCATGCGGTTGACCGCAATTTTGCAGACGGATGTCCATTCCTATCTCGGGTATCTGGCTCCAGTAGCCATTGGTGCTATGCTGATTACCATGCTTCTGGATATGACATTAGCGTATTTCTGTTCTATTCTGATCAGTATACTCGCCAGTATCATTTTGAATGTTCAGCAGAATTCGGTGTTTGATTTTACCTTTGGCTTCTTTTCAATTGTTGTTTGTTATGTAGCTATTTTTGCCACTCATCGTGCAGGCCAGCGTTCCACATTATTAAAAGGCGGGATTATGGTATCCCTTTTTGGCTGTGTGACCGTCTTTATGCTGACCCTCTTAGCTGGTGGTGAATGGAAAGATGTAAGCACGCTGTATGCCGTTGGTTTTGCTTTTGCGAGTGGACTTTTGACTGCAGTGCTTGTGATTGGTCTGATGCCTTTCTTTGAAGCTACCTTTGGTATTCTATCTGCCCTGAAGCTGGTAGAGTTGTCTAATCCGAACCATCCCTTATTGCGCAAGCTTCTTACGGAAACACCAGGAACCTATCACCATAGCGTAATGGTAGGTAACTTGTCAGAAGCGGCCGCAGAAGCGATTGGAGCAGACGGCCTATTGTGCCGGGTAGGATCGTATTATCATGATATTGGTAAAACAAAACGTCCGTTTTATTTTATTGAAAATCAGAATAATATGGAAAACCCACATGATTCTATTGAACCGAAGCTTAGTAAATCTATCATTGTAGCTCACGCCCGCGATGGGGTGGAGATGCAACGAGAATATAAGCTGCCCAAACCGATTCGTGATATTGCTGAGCAGCATCATGGGACGACGTTCCTGCATTATTTTTACCATAAAGCCCTGAAGCTGGCGGAAGAAAAAGGTGTAGAGCCTGATTTTACCGAGGAAGATTTCCGTTATCCTGGCCCGAAAGCCCAGTCGAAGGAATCGGCTGTTGTAGGAATTGCCGACAGTGTTGAAGCTGCGGTGCGATCCTTGCGCAAACCAACCGTCCTTCAGGTGGAAACGATGATTGAGAAAATTATTAAAAGTCGACTGGATGATCATCAGTTTGACGAATGTGATTTAACGATTAAAGAATTGGACATTATTGCACGGACGCTGAAAGAAACGGTCATGGGGATTTTCCATTCACGGATCGAATACCCAGAAGATGTGCGTAAGCCGAAAAAAGAGGAAGGGGCAGCTAACCCATGAGTTTGGAGATCGTTTGGGATAACGAGCAAGAAGAATACGAGATAAAGGACGATCTCATAGCACTGCTGGAGAGCATTTTGCAAAAAGCAGGTGAGGCGGAAGGGATCGATCAGGGAGAGGTTGCGCTTACTTTTGTCGATAACACTCGTATTCATGAGTTGAACTTGGAATACCGGGGAATTGACCGTCCGACGGACGTACTTTCTTTTGCGATGAATGAAAGCGGAGAGGACGAGCTGGACATTATATACGAAGTAGAAGAAGGCGAAGCGCTGGAAGATGTTCCGGATGTACTGGGAGATATCATCATTTCCGTAACTCGTGCTCAGGAGCAAGCGCAGGAATATGGTCATTCGCTGGAGCGTGAGCTTGGTTTCCTCTTTGTGCACGGATTTCTGCATTTGTTAGGATATGATCATCAGGATGAAGCTTCAGAGGCTGAAATGATGTCTAAGCAAGAGAAAGTACTAGCTCAGGTTGGGTTGACTCGCTAATGGTGAAGAACACGGCGGTAGGACATAAGAAGTTCTGGCACTCTTTTCGGTTTGCATCGCAAGGTATCGTATCGGCATTCAAATCCGAGCTTAACATGAAGGTGCATTGCTGTTTGGCTGTGGTTGTACTTGTTGCCGCTGCCGTGTTCAGACTTCCGCTGGCCAGTTGGATGTTGCTGCTCTTCTCAATCACGCTTGTCTTAACCGCCGAGTTGCTCAATACAGCAATTGAAGCGACGGTAGACTTGATCTCGCCGGAGATTCACCCACTGGCTAAGAGAGCAAAAGATACCGCCGCAGGAGCTGTGCTTCTTACGGCGGTGTTTGCTGTCTTAGTCGGGGTCTATGTTTTTTACCACCCGGTGATGGACTGGATTACCGGACTTATGTCATAATCAGGTTACAATTCAATTCAGGGGAGAGGCGGACCCGCGTTTTGCGATTCCGCCTCTTTGGTTACTGGATGTTTAGGAAGCGAGTTTTGTACGAAGAAAATTCAATGAAGTATTGCTAACAAAACTAAGTGGATGCTTTCGAAGCAAGTTTTGTACGAAGTGATTCCACGATGTAGCGCTAACAAAACTTTAGGAGGACCCAAATATGGATTCCGCTCTTCTTATGCAAGAAGCGATTAAAGCACGTGCTAAGGCATATATTCCTTACTCCCGATTCGGAGTTGGAGCCGCCCTTCTTGATCAGGATGGTCATATTCATCACGGATGTAATGTAGAAAATGCTGCTTTTGGCCCAACCAATTGTGCAGAGCGCACCGCGTTATTCCGTGCCATCGCTGACGGTCATGCTATCGGTTCTTTCAAGGCAATTGCCGTTGTTGCCGATTCCGATGGCCCCGTATCTCCTTGTGGTGTATGCCGCCAAGTTATGATCGAGTTGTGTTCACCCGACATGAAGGTTATCCTTGGAAACATGAAGGGCGATATTGTTGAAACGACGGTGGGAGAATTACTTCCCGGCGCTTTTGGTCCCGTAGATCTGAAGCAAGGACAAGCTCCAGAATAAATTTAGCTCATTGTTGAGTGTTAAGCTACTTTAGTTGCATTATATACAATTAAACTGCCACTATTTCGGTCCAAGCCTAATTTAGTTGCAGAATATACAATTAAATTTACGCTTTAATCCACATTTGGCTTTTGAGGTAGAACTTAGTTGCACAGAATGCAATTAAAACACCAAAAGCATAACTCAAACTCAAATTAGTTGTACAAAATACAATTAAAAGTGTGCGCTAACAATCAAGTTAGGCTAAAATCGTGCAAATTATGTGTTGTTAGAGTAACATTACGAGGTAAGCGCCGCGGCAACGCCGCCAGCGATTCTAATTACGTAAGGTTACTTGTAACACAGCCTAAAGCCAATCATCTCAGTAATCTTTATCCATGGTGAGCTTAATGCGAACCGTGTGAATAAGCGACAGTGAAGCGTGTCCCCGATAGGGGACGAAAGCGCTCATGCACGACCGTTTCAATCCCGCCGAACGTTGCAGGTACGCCTATTTCCGGGTGTCCAGAGGGCCGGGGCCCTTGGGGTCCCCCTTGGCTAAGGGGGATTTAGGGGGATCGAAAAAGCTTTAAAAAAGATTGAATGATTGAAAAAGATTGAACTAGAAGGAAAGTATGGAAGGAAGATAATATGAAATTCAAATCAGGCTTTGTCGCAATTATCGGCAGACCGAACGTAGGCAAATCGACACTCATGAACCAGGTTATTGGACAGAAGATTGCAATCATGTCGGATAAGCCACAGACCACTAGAAACAAAATCCATGGGGTCTATACAACGAATAATTCGCAAATCGTGTTCCTGGACACACCAGGTATTCATAAAAGACAGTCCAAGCTAGGCGACTACATGAACCAAACTGCAATGAGCACGCTGGGTGAAGTTGAGGCTGTGCTGTTCCTTGTGGATGCTGCAGATGGTTTGGGCGGTGGAGACCGATACATTGCTGAGCAATTAAACGGACTTAAGACGCCAGTTATTCTTGTACTGAACAAGATCGATAAAATAGAGCCGGAAGCATTGCTCCCACTTATGGCTCAGTATAACAAGCTGCATAACTTTGCTGAAATCATTCCAATTTCTGCTAAGATGGGTAGCAATGTTAACACGCTGTTAGAGCAAGTCGCTAAGTATTTACCAGAAGGTCCGCAATACTACCCAGAAGATCAAATTACGGATCACCCTGAGCAATTTGTGTGCGCAGAACTAATTCGTGAGAAGATTCTGCATTTGACGCGCGAAGAAGTACCGCATTCCATTGCTGTGGCTATCGAAGATATGAGGGTTGAGCCGAATGGTGTGGTGCATGTGTCTGCCGTTATTTTTGTTGAACGTGATTCTCAGAAGGGGATCATTATCGGTAAGCAAGGTGCGCTGCTGAAAGAGGTTGGCAGACGTGCTCGGACAGACATTGAGAACCTTTTGGGTTCGAAGATTTTTCTGGAGCTATGGGTAAAAGTGAAAAAAGACTGGCGTAATCAGGACCGCGTTCTGCGGGATTTGGGCTTCCATAAAGACCTTTAAGATCTTTATCCGTCATTCCTCGTTTGGCAGGAATTGCAAGGATAGAACCTGGCTCATCGCACATCCTAATTCTTGAAGAGACATCGTCTTTCCCAAGAAAGGATGAATACGAATGCGAAACTTTTCGTGGAAGTATTTTGCAATGACAGGAGACGTCGATGCTTACCTGCTATACAAGGAAGCTGGCTATCCACTTGAAGACAGTGGATTACAGCTAGTGGAAGAAGAGAAGGTCTGTGATGAAGAAGCGCAATAAGGACTGGTTGCTTGCCGAATGGTTGGGGGAAGAGGCATGCTACACAGGGTGGAAGGGATCGTCATCCGCAGCATGGACTACGGCGAGGGGAACGCAATTATTACGCTTTGCACCGAGAACGCCGGGAAAGTAGGAGTTCTGGTACGAGGTGCTAAGAAGGTTAAGAGCCGCCATGCTGCCCTGATCCAGCTGTTCACCGTCGGGGAATTTGTTTTTTTTAGAAATAACGGAGGTCTTGGAACGCTGAATTCCGGCGAGATCACGAAGTCTCACCACCCTCTGCGTGAGGATTTGATTAAAGCAGCATATGCATCATACGCTTGTGAACTGCTTGATAAAGTCCTGCATGATGAGGAGACGGGGAGCTTCTGGTTTCGCCAGCTTACGGCCTGCTTGAACGCACTTGAAGAAGATAAGGAACCTGGAGTTATCATAAATGTTTATGAAATGAAGATTTTGCAAGCAGCCGGTTATGGTCCAGAGTTCGACACCTGTGTGATATGTGGAGCAGAAAAGCCTGATGAACAACTGCTGATAAGCCCTCGCCTTGGTGGAGCACTCTGCCGCAGCTGTAAATATAATGATCCTCCAGCAATGGAGGTCTCTGCTCGTGCGTTGAAATTACTACGCTTATTCGCCAGACTTGATCTAACTAGATTAGGGAATGTGGATGTCAAAGAAAGCAGCCGTGATGAGCTAAAAAAAATTATGCGTGCCTTTATGGATGTGCAGCTTGGATTAAAGCTAAAATCACAGAATTTCCTGGATCAGCTCGACAAGTACAAGATTTGACGAAATCTGATTTTTCCGTTACTATAGGAACAGTTTAATTATAAGATTATCGCCGTTTTGCTCGACTTCGGGAGAACGTGCATTGATCGGGAAAGTAATGAGCGATATTGTCGCGATTCAGCGAGCTGGGGGTAGTGAGAGCCTGGCGGGACAATGTTCATGAACATGGCACCCGGGAGTACGGATACGGCGAATGAAAGTGGATTTCGTTCTTGTCTTTAGCAAGTGATATTGCTGAATCAAGGGTTGGAATCAAGTAGGGTGGAACCGCGGGAGAATAAGTTAAGCTCTCGTCCCTATGTCTGTTAATCAGGCATGGGGGCGGGGGTTTTTTGTTGCTGTCAGGAGCGAAAAATGCCGCCTCCATGGTAAGAAGTTTTAAGCAAGATGAACTAAAAACTTGTAAAGCGAAGGAGACGGTATTATGAACTTTCAGCAGATGATTTTGACGCTGCAGCAGTTCTGGGCTGAACAGAACTGTATTATCGTACAGCCTTATGACACTGAAAAAGGCGCCGGCACGATGAACCCTATGACATTTTTACGCTCACTAGGTCCTGAACCATGGAGAGTTGCGTACGTAGAGCCTTCACGTCGCCCATCCGATGGACGTTATGGAGAGAATCCGAACCGTCTGTATCAGCATCATCAATTTCAAGTCATTATCAAACCATCGCCTGATAACATTCAAGAGATTTACTTGGATAGTTTGAAAGCACTCGGCATTGATCCGCTCTTGCATGATATCCGTTTTGTTGAGGATAACTGGGAGAACCCTTCACTGGGTTGTGCAGGTCTAGGATGGGAAGTATGGCTAGATGGTATGGAAATCACTCAGTTTACGTACTTCCAACAGGTCGGTGGAATTGAGGCCAATCCAGTTGCCGTAGAAATTACTTACGGAATGGAGCGGCTAGCATCCTACATTCAAGATAAAGAAAATGTATTTGATCTTGAATGGGTTAGCGGCATGACTTATGGTGATGTTTTTCATCAACCGGAGTTTGAACATTCTACTTACACCTTTGAAGTATCTGATGTAAAAATGCTATTTTCACTGTTCAACATGTACGAAGAAGAAGCGCGTAGAGCGATGGAGCAGCATCTTGTGTTCCCTGCCTACGATTACGTGTTGAAATGCTCACATAGCTTTAATTTGCTGGATGCACGTGGAGCCATCAGTGTTACTGAACGGACTGGATTTATTACCCGAGTGCGTAATCTTGCCCGCTCTGTAGCGGCAACATATCTTGAGGAACGCGAGAAGCTTGGCTTCCCGCTGCTGAAGAAAGAAGGTGCTGACCGTGTCTAAAGATATCCTGTTTGAGATCGGTCTGGAGGAAATTCCTGCACGTTTTATCCGCGCTGCGATGGAACAGCTGCAAGATAGAACATCCAAGTGGTTGGATTCTGCACGGATTACCTATGCTGGAGTTACTGCTTATGCAACGCCACGTCGTCTCGCTGTTTTTGTTAAGGATGCGGCTGAGAAGCAAGAGGATATCAGCGAAGAAGTCAAAGGACCATCACGCAAAATCGCACTGGATGCAAACGGGGACTGGAGCAAAGCTGCTTTAGGGTTTGCCCGTAGTCAGGGTGTATCTCCGGAGCAATTTACGTTCAAAGAGCTTGCTGGAGTTGAGTATATCTATGCTACTAGAAATAGTGCTGGGGTAGAGACAGCTTCGTTGCTTTCTGAAGGTCTTTTAGGGATTGTAAATGCGATGACTTTTCCGAAAAACATGCGTTGGGGAGCTTACGATTTTAAATTCGTGCGTCCGATCCGCTGGTTAGTTGCTCTTTTCGGGAAAGATATTATTGATTTGGAAATTACGGATGTAAAAGCGGGTAATGTGAGCCGTGGACATCGTTTTCTGGGTACAGAGACTGTAATTTCGGAGCCTGCACAATATGTTGAGAGCATGCGTGCGCAGCATGTCCTTGTAGACGTGAAGGAACGGGAAGAATTGATCCTGAAACAAATCAATCAATTGGCTGAAGAAAAAAGCTGGACGATTGCGATCAAAGAGGATCTTTTGGAGGAAGTACTGTTCCTAGTTGAAACACCAACCGTGTTGTTCGGAACCTTCGACCCATCTTTCTTGAACATTCCACAGGATGTGCTGATTACTTCGATGCGTGAGCATCAGCGGTATTTCCCGGTATTTGATGCAGCGGGCAAACTTCTACCTTTCTTCGTAACGGTGCGTAACGGGAATGCAGTATCTTTGGATGTTATTGCTAAGGGTAATGAGAAGGTACTCCGTGCTCGTCTATCAGATGCCAAATTCTTCTATCAAGAAGATCAAAAGATGAAGATTGATGATGCACTAGCCAAATTGGAGAATATCGTCTACCATGAAGAGCTTGGCAGTGTTGGAGATAAAGTGCGTCGTATTCGCCAAATCTCCGATCGTCTTGCTGTAAAGTTGGGATTGTCTGATATAACCCTTTCTGAAGTAAGTCGGACTGCTGATATTTGCAAATTCGACCTTGTGACTCAAATGGTTTATGAATTCCCAGAACTTCAAGGCACCATGGGTGAAGATTATGCACGCAAAGCAGGAGAACCTGAAACTGTGGCAAAAGCAATCTTTGAGCATTATCAGCCAAGGTTCGCGGGTGATGCAGTACCATCGACAGATGCCGGTTCAGTTGTCAGCATTGCGGACAAGATCGATACGATTGTAGGTTGCTTCTCTATCGGTATAATCCCAACAGGCTCACAGGATCCTTACGCACTGCGTCGCCAGGCTGCAGGGATTGTTCAAATCGTGCTGGAGCATAAATTGCCGATTACGCTGCGCGAGATTTTTGAAGCAGCGATTGAAATTCATAAAAATTCAGGGAATTCGAAACATTCTGACGATGAACTACGTATAAACCTGTACGAGTTCTTCGGTCTGCGTGTTAAACGACTTTTATCCGACAATGTACGCTATGATGTTGTGGACGCTGTTACAGCAGCTGGCTTTGACAACGTGGTAGATGTTGTGGGCAGAAGCCGTGCGCTTATGGGTGCTGTGTTAGACCAAGCAGACTTTAAAATTACAGTAGATTCACTCACTCGTGTCAGTAATTTGGCAGCTAAAGCAACCAGCGAAGTGATTGATCCTTCTTTACTTAAAGAAGATGCTGAGCTGAAGCTGTACAAGACATGGCAGGAATTACACACACCGTATCTTGAAGCGATGTCCGCGAATAATGCCGAAGAAGCACTCCGTATTCTCTCGGGTCTAAAAGATGCTGTTACAGCATTTTTCGATTCCGTTATGGTTATGGCAGAGGATGAGCAGGTACGTGCTAACCGTTTAGCTTTGCTAGCTGGTATTGATGCTGACTCCAAGGCGTTTGCTGATTTTGGCAAGCTCGTTTGGTAAACGACTGAGCACCGGAGTTCCCGGCTGAATTCAAGATTCGACATTTGATCAAAGGACAGCTTTTTGAACAACATCTATAAGAAAAGTTTGTGTCTTATGGTATAGAATGTTGGTTTGGGGTATAAATATACGGAACGGTGCCAATGCGTCATTTGACATCCGTTCCGTATTTATGCATAGAAAGAAGGATTTCTTGCGGTAAGGGCGTATATATATTACACGGGAAATTGGTGATGATCATGGAGAAGAAGTCCCGGTCTAGAACTATAGTCGTGGATGGGGATGCTTGTCCGGTCAAAAAAGAGATTGCTGAAGTTGGCCGTGCCTTTGGTGTGCCGGTACTGATGGTATCTTCTTATGACCATGCACTGAAAGCTGAAGAGGGTGTAACGGTTGTGCAGGTGGACCGGGGAGATCAGAGCGCCGATCTATATATTGCCAATCATATTTCTGCTGGAGATGTGGTATTGACTGGGGACTATGGTCTCGCAGCACTTGCGCTCGGGAAACGTTGCAGTGTTCTTTCTTTTCGTGGCCAGGAATATGACGATTCCAAAATGGATTTTATGTTGGAAGGCAGGCATGCCAGGGCCGTGGAACGAAGACGGGGACATTATTCTAAGGGTCCAAAACCTATAACGGCAGAAGAAAAAATATATTTTCAACATAAAATGACAAAACTTTTAATACTTTTGCAGGAGAATGTGGAGCAATAGCGAATTATATTTATTTGTTAAGAATTGAAGGTGGTTGAAGTGGCTAGCGGACACGGGAATATTCCGGAAGAAGTTATCGAAAGCGTGCTTGCACGTCATGATATTGTCGATACAGTCGGTAAGGTAGTCCATTTGTCCAAGCAGGGGAAATATTTATGGGGCCTCTGCCCGTTCCATTCGGAGAAAACCCCTTCCTTTACAGTTACCCCCGACCGGGGAGTATTTCATTGCTTTGGCTGCGGCATGGGTGGAAATGCCATCAAATTTAGGATGGAAATCGAAGGATTAACCTTCCCCGAAGCCGTCAAAATAATGGCTGAAGAAAGTGATATTCCCGTTCCTGAAGGTAAGGGAGGCCTAATGTCTCCTCCTGATCCGGAACGCGATCGGTTGATTCAAGCTTATGAATGGTCTGCAAAGTTTTATCATTACTTGCTGAAGAATACGGAACACGGCAAAGCCGCAATGGAGTATTTAAGAGCCCGGAACTTCAGCGATAAAATGATTGACCAGTTTCAGATCGGATATGCTCCGGACCGCTGGGATACTTTGCTACAATTTTTGGAGAAACGGAATTTTGACCTTGCTGAGATGGAGAAAGGTGGACTCTTGTCTGCCCGAGGTGAGGGTAAAGGCTATATAGACCGTTTCCGTGGTCGGATTATTTTTCCGATTGCGAACCGCACAGGCAAGGTGATTGCGTTTGCCGGAAGAATTTTTGGTGAAGGACAACCCAAGTATCTTAATTCTCCAGAGAGTAGATTGTTTAACAAAAGCCGGATTTTATACAATTTGCACCAGTCCAAAGCATCCATCCGCAAAACGCGGCAAATCGTCCTCTTTGAAGGATACGGAGATGTCATTTCGGCCTGGGAAGCAGGTGTGCATAACGGTGTAGCAACAATGGGAACATCTTTAACTGAAAGTCATGTAGCACTGATGAAGAGTCTGGCCGATGAAATTGTACTGTCTTATGACGGTGACCGGGCAGGACAAGCAGCTGCTATGAAGTCCATTCCAATGCTTGAAGGCAGTGGCTTGCGTGTAAAGATCGCCTTACTGCCAAGCGGGCTCGATCCAGATGAATTCATCTCAATGCATGGTGGAGAAAGGTTTATGGATCAGGTTATTGATTCAGCGGTTTCATCCATAAAATTTAAGCTTATATATCTGAAAAAAAACCATATACTCCTAGAGGAAGATGGCAAAATTGCCTACGTCAAAGAAGCTTTGGAGGTCATTGCTTCGTTACATTCCTCGACCGAGAGAGAGGTTTACCTAAGGGAAATCGCTTCTGAGCTGGAACTTTCATATGATAGTTTGAAGCAGGATTGTAATTTACTTAGGGCATCGATGCAAAAAAACATCCCTGAAGGGGATAATAACGACAAAAGGTGGAATAATGGTAGGCATAAAAAAGGGCAAGTGCAGACACCAACTTTGCTGCCCGCTTATCATGTCGCGGAACGGCGTCTACTGTCCTTTATGATTCAGGACCCGGAAGCTGCCACGTATGTGGGCGAACGCCTCGGAGAAGATTTCAACATCGATGATCATGCGGCAATTGCCGCTTATCTATATGCCTATTACGCGCAAGGCAAACCACCCGGCATTAGTCGGTTTCTATCATCGCTTCAGGATGATCGTCTAGAGAAAACTGCTACATCAATTTCCATGATGGATACACCTCCAGACTGGAATATGCAGGTGCTGGATGATTGTATCCGTGAAGTACGGAAATACCCACTGCAGCGCAAGATGGATCAGAAGCGTGAAGAGATGATTCAGGCGGAAAAGTCAGGTGACTTTTTGCGTGCGGCACAAATAGCAAGTGAGATTATAGCCCTAGAGAGACAATGAAATGTTGACAGGATGTACCTAGGGAGGAGGGAGTCGAATTATGGCGAACGATCAGCATACTGAATTGGAAGCAGAATTTACTTTGGATCAGGTTAAGGATCAGCTTATTGAGCAAGGCAAGAAAAGATCATCATTGCTATACAAAGATATTATGGAGAAATTATCGCCGTTTGATCAAGACCCCGAGCAAATGGAGGAGTTCTATGAACAACTCAGTGATTTGGGGATTGAAGTTGTAAACGAGAACGATGAAGAGGTTAACAGCCTCCGGCCAAATGAGGACAATGAAGACAAAGAGGGCGATGAGTTCAGCTTTGATGATGATTTGTCACTGCCGCCAGGGATTAAGATTAATGACCCTGTCCGTATGTATCTAAAAGAAATTGGACGCGTTCCGCTGTTGTCGGCTGACGATGAAGTAGAGCTTGCTATGCGTATTAAGAATGGTGACGAGGAAGCCAAACGTCGTCTCGCTGAAGCGAACCTACGTCTTGTAGTAAGTATTGCTAAACGTTATGTTGGACGCGGTATGCTGTTCCTTGATTTGATTCAGGAAGGTAATATGGGTCTGATCAAAGCGGTAGAGAAATTTGACCATAACAAAGGGTTCAAATTTAGTACGTATGCAACTTGGTGGATTCGTCAGGCCATTACCCGCGCGATTGCGGATCAGGCACGTACGATTCGTATTCCTGTACACATGGTCGAGACGATCAACAAGCTGATTCGTGTCTCTCGTCAATTGCTGCAAGAACTGGGACGTGAACCTTCGCCAGAGGAAATTGCGGCTGAGATGGAGCTGACGGTTGAGAAAGTTAGAGAAATCATGAAGATTGCCCAAGAGCCAGTATCGCTCGAAACACCGATCGGTGAAGAAGACGATTCTCATCTGGGAGATTTCATTGAGGATCAGGAAGCCTTGGCTCCTGCGGATGCAGCAGCTTATGAACTGCTGAAGGAACAGCTGGAGGATGTACTGGACACGCTCACGGAGCGTGAAGAGAATGTACTTCGTCTGCGTTTTGGCCTAGATGATGGCCGGACGAGAACACTTGAAGAAGTGGGCAAAGTGTTCGGCGTTACCCGCGAACGGATTCGCCAGATTGAAGCTAAAGCATTGCGTAAGCTTCGTCACCCTAGCCGCAGTAAACGGCTTAAGGATTTCCTTGAATAGTATTTCATGAACTGGACCTTCTGCTGCTGAGTAGCAGGAGGTTCTTTTATTTGAATTACGACCCTAAAAGTGCTGACCCTGTGTATCTGGAAAGAAGGATGAGCCAGTGAATTTGGAAAAACGCGAAATTATTATAAAAGAGATTCAGTATTGGAGAAACAACAGATTGCTACCAGAGCAATATTGCGACTTCTTAACCAACCTGTATGATGATGAAGCTGCGGCGAAGGATAGAAATCCGATTTCGCTGAAGAATCTACAGCAGGGAAACATCAAAATTTGGCTGTTTGGTTTTGGAATTATTTCCTTGATTTTCTTGATTAGTCTTTATTTTAGCGTTTTTCCCTGGCCTTTGCAACTTGCAACAGCACTATCCGTACTAATTATTTGTTATGGATACTCAGCGGTTTACAGGAACCGAAATCATGTTATTAGTCTTATCCTGGCGGGGCTGGGCAGTGTGTTATCGCTTGGTTTTGGGCTATGGCTGATTGCTTTGCATGATCTTGATCCTCAGTTCTGGAGACCGATTCTGATTGGGGCTTGTGGCTTGTTATGGTGCATTCTGGGATTTGTGCTCCGTATAGGCTTGCTGCAGTATTGCGGTTATGCTTTTTGGGCCTTATTATATGCGGGATTCTTCGGTGGAAAACGCCCTGAGGCTTCGATGCTAGAGCTTGAGCTCTTATGGCTTCCACTCTGTGTAATGATGGTGTGGCTGAGCTGGCTATTACATCACAAAGTTAAAGGCGTTGCCAGTGTTTTTTTTGCAGTGGGAGTATCACTATGGATGATGCCGGAACTCGATGCTCTTTTATTGAGGCAGGATTATCCACAGTGGATTTCGTTTATGCTAATTTTAAAAATTGCGGTAGGCTTGGCCCTGCTGTTCTTGTTTCGAAAAAAATGGATAACGTGGGTGGCAACATGAACAATGTGAAATTATCAGATCGACTTCAGCAATTGCTGGAACAAATTCCGCAAGGAAGCAGGTTGGCAGACATCGGCTCTGATCATGCTCTGCTTCCTGTGGCTGCTGTAGAAAGCGGTAAGGCTGTATTCGCAGTAGCAGGTGAGGTAAACCCGGGTCCCTTTGATGCTGCTTGTAAGGGCGTTGCAGAGGCCGGACTAGGGAAGATAATCTCGGTGCGTCGAGGAGATGGCCTTGAGGTACTGGAACCTGGTGAAGTTAATTGTATCACGATCGCTGGCATGGGAGGGGCTTTAATTGCCTCGATTTTAGACCGTGGTCAGAGTCAAGGCAAGCTTAAGGATGTTACAACACTGGTACTTCAACCGAATGTGGGCGAGGATATTTTGCGCCGCTGGCTGTTAAATAATGAATGGGTTCTTACCGCTGAAAGTATTCTGGAAGAAGACGGCAAGTTATATGAAGTATTAACAGCTGTACCAGAGGATGCAGGTGCCGGAATTACAAATGCCAATGTATATCGAGAGGTAACGTTAGGCGATTCCGGTATGGTTAGTGGTCAGGAGACCTTGTTACAGATGGGACCTTTTCTGATTCAAGCACCGAATGAAGTGTTTTTTGCCAAATGGCAGGGAGAGGTTCAAAAATTGGAAGGCATTCTTACTTCATTGTCACGTTCAGAACTCGAATCTGCGGAGAATAAACGAAAATTAATTCGAGAACAGATCAAGGAGATTACGGAGGTGCTGCAATGCTTGCTAAAGGACAAACAGTAATTCAATATATGGAGCAGCTGGCTCCAAAGCATTTAGCTGAAGATTGGGACAAAGTCGGTCTGCAACTAGGTTCCTTACAGAAAGAAATAACCAATGTACTGGTTGCACTGGATGTGAACGATGAAGTCGTTGAAGAGGCAATTCGTCTCGGCTGTAATCTAATCATTGCCCACCATGCGATTATTTTTCGTCCGCTGCAAGGGATTCAAACAGACACTCCAATGGGCCGAATGTATGAAAAATTGATTAAAAATGACATCGCGGTATACATCAGTCATACTAATCTGGATGTTACCGAAGGTGGAATGAACGATTGGATGGCGGAAGCTCTTGGTATAGAGAACGGAGTGCCTATTAAAGACATTCATTCCGAGCAATTGTCAAAGCTGGTTGTGTTTGTGCCGAAGGATCATCATCAGAAGGTACTGGATGCCATTTTGAATGCAGGAGCAGGGGCAATCGGCAACTATAGTCATTGCAGCTTCAATATCGAGGGATACGGGACTTTTATTCCGGGAGAAGGCACAGATCCTTATATCGGGGAAAAAGGGAAGCTGGAGCGTGCTGAGGAGATCCGTATTGAGACAATCGTGCCACAGAGTATCCGCAATAAAGTGGTACAGGCTATGCTCAAGGCTCATCCTTATGAAGAGGTTGCCTATGATTTGTACACGATGGATCTTAAAGGCCGCAGTTTAGGGCTTGGGCGGGTTGGAAAGCTCAAAGAGCCTACCACACTTGGGCAATTCGTTGAGACGGTAAAAAAAGGTCTGAAAGTTGACCATGTACGTGTTGTGGGTGATTTGGATCGTCCAATTCGTAAAGCGGCTGTTCTCGGCGGTTCGGGTGGAAAGTATTATAACAGTGCTATTTTCCGCGGTGCGGATGTGTTGGTTACGGGAGATCTTGATTACCATACAGCACAGGATGCCGTGCTCGCTGGGATCACTCTGATTGATCCAGGACATAATGCAGAGAAGATCATGAAAGAGAAAGTAGCAGAGTGGATGACTGGGAAACTGGTGGAGCATAAGTACGATACAGCTGTACATGCTTCGCAGGTGAATACGGAGCCATTTAAGTTCCTATAAAATTGCCATTTAATAATGCTTGTGCCAGACAGGTGATGTCTGTATAATATATAATGTTGTTCGGAAAGTTTGACAGACAATCGCCGGTGACGTGAAGACGTCACGGGAGGAAAGTCCGGGCTCCATAAGGCAGGATGCTGGATAACGTCCAGTCGGCGCGAGTCGAAGGATAGTGCCACAGAAATGGACCGCCGATGGCCGCCTTAGGGCGGCACAGGCAAGGATGGAACCGAGGTGTAAGAGACCCCGAGGAACGCTGGTGACTTCGTTCCTGGTAAACCCCATCTGGAGCAAGACCTAATGAGACGCAGCAGATTCCTTTATTGGAATAGGCAGCCTTAGCCTGAGGCGCGTCTAGGTTGGTCGCTGGAGCTGTGCAGTAATGTACGGCCTAGATAGATGATTGTCGCTTATGGTGGGAGGGTAGTTCCCGATTGAACCACGACGAGCACAGAACCCGGCTTACGGCAAACTTTCCTAACTGCAACGTTATGATAACAACAACAACCATACAAGCGGCGGCGTATCTCGGGAAACCGGATCACGTCGCTTTTTTAAAATATAAGAAAGTATAAGTTTCACTTTATACATTATCCTTATATTTCTCGCAACGCTTACCATCCTTATAAAGACGCCGAAGGTGTTTATGCTCGTGGCAAGAAGATATGTAGAAAGTGGGAAACGTGTAGCATGGGTAATTATCAGATTTGCGGGTTCTGCGGACATTTATATGAACGAAACAATAAGAGGATGTGCAATAGTTGTGATGAGATGTATCAGAAAATCAGGCGTATCGTAGAGACTTCACCCGACACGATGGTATTAAATATATCCCTTCAAACAGGGGTAGGTGTCAGTCGAATCATGTCTTTCGTTGAAAATGGATATTTTAGGCTCAATAAAGATAGCATAGAAGTATTTAAGAAGTAAATTATTCTAAGCATGGCTGGAAAATAAAAAAAACCCGTCTTCCTCATCCCATAAAGGATGAAGAAGACGGGTTTTGTCATGCTCATGATCGAATGCCGGTCTGACTTTCCTGCCATTGTACCAACGCCTTCTCCAGACGCTGAACAGCAACGGGTACAAGCTCAGGTGGCGTATGTGTGAAATTCAGACGCATCTTATTCTTATGGGGCTGTGATGAATAGAACACTTCACCTGGAACAAAAGCAACACCGTTCTCTACTGCTAGAGGAAGTAATTCCTTCGTGTTGATCTCTTGGGAAAGCGTTAGCCAAAGGAACATACCGCCTCGTGGCTCCAGAAAATGAGCTCCTTCCCAGTTCTGCGATCGGAGTTCCGCGGATAAGAGCTTCATTCGGGAATAATATTCTCGTGAGATGACACGGATATGCTGCTCAATATCGAAATGCAGCAGCAGTTCATCTAAAGCGCGCTGGTCAATGGTGCTAGAATGCAGATCAGCTGCTTGTTTTGCCTTCGCGATGGTCTTGATTAGATTAGAATCGCCGATAATCCAGCCTGTACGCAAGGCAGGGGCTACGATTTTGGAGAAGGTTCCAGTGTAAGCGACACAATAACCGCCGTCATAACTTCTGTCGATGGACGCTAGTGAGGGTGGATAAAGATCTTTATTTTCTTCAAAGGTTATTTCACCATAGGGATTGTCCTCTAAGATAAGAACATTGTAGCGGCGGCAAATTCCCACCACTTTCTCACGGCGTTCCTTACTCCAGGTTGCTCCTGAAGGATTGTTGAAGGTCGGAACTGCATATAGGAGTTTGGGCCGTAATTTTTGTATTTGATCTTCCAGGTGATCTGGCAGAATGCCTTGCTCGTCATTGTTTATCGTATGAATATCAGCTCGGTAAGAGCCGAGTACCTGCAAAGCTGCTAGATAAGTGGGGGCTTCAACAAGTACAGCATCACCGGGATCAAGCAGTATTTTACATAATAAATCTATGGCTTGCTGGGAACCTGTAGTCAAGATCATCTCAGATGCTGTAACAGGGATTCCTTGCCGAGTAAGTCTTTCAGCGATTTTGTCACGTAGTGGAGTAAAGCCCTCGGTTAGTCCGTATTGAAGCGCTGAGGTATCGCTGGAGAGTACACGGTTATAAGCGTCTCGTACTGCCTCCAAGGGAAACAAATCCTCCCCAGGCAGCCCGCCTGCAAGTGAAATGATGTCATTGCCCTGTGTAACCTTTAGAATCTCACGAACGGCTGATGATCCTAGATGATTGGCTGCGGCCGAGTATTTGATATCCATAAATGAGTTCTCCACCTTTCGATTTGGTGCTATCATAATAGGAGTACTGTATAACAGTAAAGCGTTGAATATAACAGTGGAGGTGAGGGGTTCATGCATATCGATTTGATTCGCAGCGGCAGTAAATCTTTGCCTCATCAAATCAGTGAAACCCTAAGTCAGCGGATCTCATCAGGACTGCTCCAGCAAGGTGTCCGGCTACCCTCCGTAAGAAGTTTGGCTACAACTTTGAGAGTAAGCCAGGTTACAGTAAGCAAGGCATACGATGTGCTTGAGAAGCGGGGACTTATTTATTGCAGACAAGGAAAAGGCTGCTTTGTAGCCGACCCTGAACACACCAGACGTCAGGAAGATGGTCGCTGGCAGGATGTATATGATGATTATTTGCCGCGAGCTCAGCTTTGGCGCAATTTTGATTACTCTGAAGTTAAGTATCCCTTTCATATAGCTGCAATTCATAGTGAGTTACTTCCTCTAAAAAATATTGGTGACTCCTTCGCATCATTAGTTACGCAGCAGCCGGAGCTTATGGCAACCTATGGGAACTTCCAAGGTGATCTGGAGCTGCGAGGAATTATGAGAGATCATTTAAAAACACGTGGAATTGCACTTGCTTCCTCTGATGTAATGATCACAAGCGGAACTCAGCAAGGCATTGATCTGGTTGCTCGTACGTTTGTCGGACCTGGGGACACAGTGTATCTTGAGGCTCCTAGTTATACAGGAGCTATAGATGTTTTTGCAGGACGAGGTGCAGAGATGATTTTTGTACCTACGGACGGTGAAGGGATGCGGGTGGATATTCTCACAAGAATGTGTGATCAAAGACCGCCTAAGCTAATTTATACCATCCCAACTTTTCAGAATCCAAGTGGAGTAACCATGAGCATAGCAAGAAGACAACGTCTGCTGGAATTAGCCCGCAGTTACCGTTGCCTTATTGTTGAGGATGATCCATTTAGTGATTTATATTTCCATGCGCCTCCGCCGCCTACGATCAAATCGATGGATTCTGAAGGGCATGTAGTATATATGAAGAGTTTCAGTAAAGTTATTGCACCCGGCTGCAGAATTGCCTGTGTAGCCGCTAGTGGGAATATTCTGTCACGACTTATCGCCGCCAAGTCCGCAAGTGATTTAGGGAGTCCGCTGCTTACACAAAGGGCGGTACTGCCATTCATAGCGGGCAAGTATGAAACCTATGCTGCTCAGTTACGAGTTACACTCCGTGGTCGCATGGAAAAGGCGGCGAAGCTTCTGAAGCTTTACGCGCCGCCTGGAGTAAAATATATTCTCCCAGAGGGTGGTCTTAATCTCTGGCTGGAGTTGCCGGCTTCACCTGATATCGGAAGGCTACATGAGCTGGCCGAACAGGAGAGCATTTCTTTTTTACCGGGTGATGTTTGTTACTCTGCGGAGACCCCTTCCCGGCATATCCGTTTGTGTTATTCACAAATGAATGAAAAGGATATGGAGGAAGGCTTACGATTATTTCTCCGTTTACTTGGTAGATTTTTGAAGATGGGTGGTTAAGGTTGTTACTTAGAGTTACTTAATCTTTGTTTCAATTGATTCATTTGTTTTTGTACATGCTGTGGCCATAGCTGTAGTGGAACCTGATTGCCGCTAGCGGCTTGCAATGTTTTATAGATATCGACCTGACCCCAGCCAAAATATTTGTCATGCCCGGGAGTGCCTAAATCAACAGCATTTTTGGTCATAAGATCCATAACTTCCGTATTCGTTAGATTCGGATTTAGTGAACGCACCAGACCCGCCAGCGCAGCGACATGAGGACTGGCCATCGATGTACCGGATAACGCGGCATACTGGCTATCTGGGTAAGTGCTTGCTATGCTTTCTCCGGGTGCTGCGACATCAATATAATCGCCGTAGTTGGAGAAGGAAGCTTTTTCCCCTGAAGCATTTGTTGCAGCTACTGCAATCACTTCGGGATACGCAGCAGGAAAACCTGGTCGTTCCGTATTATCGTTGCCTGCAGCAGATACGAGGACGATATCTCGGTCGTAGGCATATTTGATCGCGTCATGAAGAAACTGGGAATCCGCATAGTTACCTAAACTCAAGTTTATGACTTTCGCACCGTTGTCCGCAGCCCAAATGATTCCTTCTGCAACAGAATAAGTGGTACCTGCTCCTGAATTATCGAGTGCTTTTACCGGAAGGATCTTGTTGTACCAGCTGATTCCAGCAACTCCCTCTCCATTATTGACCAGGGCGCCTATAATTCCAGATACATGTGTGCCATGTCCTACATCATCTTCTGGAGTGGAGCCATTGGTGATCGCGTTATACCCTGTCAAAAGCTTACCCTTCAAATCCGGATGATTGATCTGGACTCCGGTATCCACTACGGCTACGATCACTTCTTTACTTCCCTTAGAAAGATTCCAGCCCAGCTCCGTTTCGATTGCTGGCAGATTCCATTGATAGGTGGAGAATAACATGTCATTTGGAGTAACTGTTCCCTCTGCGTTTTTAGATATCGTATCATTGGTTAAATACATATAGTGAGGCTCCGTATATTCGGGGTGCCATTTATTGGTGAAATAGTCTTTGAGCTCATAATAAGTCATCTTCTCCGAACGGAAAATGTAGGCATACCCAAGCTTACGTGGCTTCTTGCCGTTGATATCAGCGGTTATCGTTTGAAGCTGCCCCGGAGTAGGTGAGTTGTTGCGGAAACGGACGACAATTTCATTCTCATAAAAATGGCTAGCGTTTTCGTTATCATGACCGGTCTTAACGGTGATATCTTTTAAATTATCGGTATGAACGGATTCTACACGGTACTTACCTTCCTTCGGATAAGGAATGAGACGCAGGTTCTTCAACTGATGGTCTGCAACACGACCAAGCACCTTTTGGTTAATAAGTGCAATGATGCCTACATTTTTTTCTTTGTTCCGCTGAGCGATAAAGTAATATTTCTCTTTACCGATTGTAAACGTTGGAGATTCATAGGATTGATGACCATGGATCGCTGATTTCGCCGTCTTAAGATATTTTTGCAGCTGCTGATTCTCCTGTTCGGTTCCTTGAGGAAATGAAGAGGACTTAAAGGTTTCCGTTTTATGCTTGCGAAAATCAATCCACATAAGCATAGTGATAAATCCGTGGTTCTGCTGCAAACGTTTTGCATACACTGATTTATCATGAAGCGAAGTCATTCCATCCGTTTCAGAGAGGAGCTTAGTCAAATGTCTGCTGACATCCACTCTATTCAGATGATCCGTCGCATCAACATCTTGAGATAAGGAGCTTTTCTTCAATGATTTTTCCTGTGAAGGGTTTGGTGCTGAATGTAGGGCTGAAGTTGGAGCAGGATTTGGTACAGCAACATTAGCGACTTCTCTGGTCGTCGTCCCATTAGTGGCAGGACGTAGCGCAAAGGTAAGTAATACAACTGTGAACGCAGCTGTTACCAAACCTGCAACCGTTAGATTTTTACGTGACATGATTTCCGCTCCTCTACGCATTGTAATGCCTATAGGTTTAGAAGAGAGCGTATGTTTTATGCATCTTAGAAAAGGATACCTTCCTAACGTTTTTTATGATAATATCAGAGAGAATAAGCATCTTGAGTTCGCATCCTGATATTGCAGGAGATACGTCGATAGATGTTCTTTTGATTTTCAGAAGGTTAGACTTCTCTGTGTTTGCATCCTGATATTGCAAGAATAAAGAGATATGTCTAAAGACTATTTCTTCATAAGATTAACTTTATTGACTACAAGAGCAGGGAATAATAAGGGGGAGCAACCGCCATGTCAGCAGCCAATGTGCAGAAATTATGTGAATCGACGAGAGACAAACTTAAAGATGTAATTGATAAGATGGAAATTTTTCTGAACGAGCATGCATTGCCTCAGCTTGTAACAGAAGATGATGAAGAAACTGTACAATTTTATCAAGGATTTCTGTCCGATGTCCGTCATCTGTTAGTGTTCTCGGAAATGTCTTATGAGAAGCTGGGAGTTGCGCTGCGTCGTGCTACATTCGATGAATCTTTTGCGCAGAAAGCGCTTTATAATGTATATCACTATGGCGTGAATAACTTCTTCTATCCAAAGAACGAAAGCTATTCTGAAGATGGACGTTATGCTTATACTGGACAGGATGCTATCCGTTTCCGTAAAAAGCCAGTTCGTCCGGCGCGTGATATCATTCTAGAAATTACCAAGACCTATGAAGAGCTACGCGATGACCTTACTTATTATGAGAACGACTATTTGACTGAGAAACGTATGCAAAATCAGGTTTAACAGTTCACTAGTTCGTGTAAAGGATCAGCACTTCGTCATAATGACGAGGGCTGATCCTTTTTTGACGTATTAGAATTTATATATTTGGGGCCCCCACAAAGTACCTGAGTACGCATCGAAGCACCCCCCCCACTTTGTGGGGATATTTTGCGTGGGCATCGTTACATCAACTGGAAACCGTCCTGTCGAATAGGGGGTAAATCATGCGGACATAATGAAGCCGAGGTGATAAATATGTCGAGTGTAAAGCCATTAGTCAAATGCAGTGTAAGCAATTGTCATTATTGGGGCGAGCATAATTTATGCCGGGCAGAAGAAATTATTATTGAGATCGACAAGCACGCTGGCAGTGGATTTAAAGAAGAATATGCTGAAGAAATGACGAATGAAGGTCACCACGATCAAGTCGCAACATCGTCTGCAACATGCTGTTTAACATTTAAGCCGAACTCCTAGGAGGCCGCCCTAATGGACAGAGAAAAGGAACATGAATCAGGTTCATCAAATGGACAATCCGGTCCGAGAAAAGTTATTTTGCGTCCGCGCAGAGTAGACTATCCACGCCGGGACAGAGAACATCAAGAGGAATATGCCGCAGAGGTGAATCCGGTTTCGATGCCGATCCGGGATACAACACCACGCGTGGCGAGTGAAGCTAAGGAGCATGAAGAGGATTATAGTGGAAGCAAAGCGGTGGGTTATACTGGGCTAGCTATGGGTATTGCCTCCTTGTTTCTCTGGTCCATCATACTTGGGCCCATTTCAGTTGTGATTGGTTATTATGCATATGCCAAGGAGCAAAAAACGCTTGGGGCATGGGCGATGGGGTTAGGGATTGTATCCACACTTAGTTACTTTGTGATGATACCCTTTGCTCGCTAAAAATGAACTGGTAAGTTTGAATTATAACAGGCTTTAGACCTAAATATCAGGGTCTGAAGTCTGTTTTTCATTCCAGCATATAGCAATAATCTCGGATAAATTGTAATATTAAGCCGTAATTCATCGGAATCTAAGGTTAGACCAATAGATATGATTCAACAGGATCAAAGGAGTGCGCCGGTATGGAGATTAATCCCGCTGTAACCAATGGGTTAGGGCAGCTTAAATGGGTAAGCTTAAAGAGTGCAACCGACAAGAGTAGCTCAGCAAATGAAACTGAAAGATCAGGCGCGTCAGCCTCTCAATTTGCAGCAATGCTTCAAGCTTTATCTTCTAACTCGTCTAATGGCGGGGATACAAACTTCTTGACGTCACTTCCGGATGCTTCATCAGTTAGTAGCTTGTTATGGCAACAGATAGGCGGAACAGCTGAAAGTATCGATAGTGTAATTTCCGGGGAAATAACGGATACTAAACCAACAAGCTATGATGATCTGATTCAAACGGCGAGTGCTAAGTACGGGGTGCCAGTCGATTTGATAAAAGCTGTGATTGATACAGAATCTTCCTTTAATCCAAACGTTGTCTCTTCGGCTGGTGCTAAAGGATTAATGCAATTAATGGATGGAACAGCGCGTGGGTTAGGGGTTTCTGATTCATTCAATCCTGCTCAAAATATTGATGGTGGTGTACGCTATCTGTCTTATCAATTGAAACGCTTTGACGGACAGGAAAAGATGGCATTAGCGGCTTACAATGCAGGGCCTGCAAGGGTAATTAACCTTGGGGTAAGCAATGATCAGGAATTATTGGAGAAACTTACACTGCTCCCTAAAGAGACGCAGTCTTATCTCACTAAAATAGAACGCGCTCGCGCGGAATACGCTGTATAATAAAAAGGATCAAACGGGTATTTCCCTTAAACCACATGCTGGTATTTGGGATCACCGTTTGATCCTTTTTCGAAATTTAAAAAAGAATGATTCTGTACTTTAAAGAAGTAAAGGAGACAATCGATATATGCTTTACTGGGATTATGCCGCCGCCACACCACCCTATGAAGACGTGGTGAAGACGATGGAACAAATTATGAAGCTGCATTATGCTAACCCGTCCTCCTTACACCGCGCCGGTAGTGAAGCGGCAAAGCTGATCAGGCGTTCACGAGAAGTATGTGCAGCTGCGTTATCTGTACAACCAAAGGAGATCCTATTTACATCTGGGGCTACGGAGAGTAACAATTTAGCCATTAAAGGTGCTGCTTTGCAATATCAATCAAGAGGACGTCATCTGATAACTACAGAAATAGAGCATCCCTCTGTGTATGGAAGTTGTCTGCAGCTGCAACAAAATGGCTGGGAGATTACTTTTGTAGCGCCTGACAGCACTGGAATGATTGATCCAGAGCGAGTGGCTGCTGCAGTACGGCGTGATACCGTACTCGTAAGTGTGATGCATGTAAATAATGAAATTGGAACAGTACAGCCGCTGATGGAGATTGGCAGGCTGATTAAATCCGTAAATCCACGAACCTTATTTCATGTGGATGGCGTTCAGGGATATGGTAAGCTTGCTGTTGACCTCAAAGGATGGAAAGCGGATCTTTACAGCTTGTCTCCTCACAAAATTCGAGGTCCTCGCGGAGCGGGGCTTCTCTATATTAAAGAAGGAATTCAACTGTTCCCCTTACTTTCAGGTGGTTCTCATGAAGAGGGACTACGTGCTGGAACTGAGAATGTACCTGCAATTGTTGCTTCTTCCAAAGCCGTGCGGATGGGTGTTGAGCAGCGCGAAACCTTCTATGCCCGATTGCTCCCACTTCGGGATCGGCTGTTACGCTTCTTGCACAGCGTTCCTGAATTTGTTATAAACAGCAGAGAGGATGGAGCCCCTCATATTGTGCATTTCTCATACCCTGGCATGAAAGGGGAAGTGTTCGCCCGTAAGCTGGAGGAACTAGGGATGGCTGTTTCTACTCGATCGGCTTGCTCCTCCCGGCTGGCAGAACCTAGTCGTGTTCTATTATCTATGGGGAAAGATGTCTCTGTAGCTTCAGGAGGCATCCGCATCAGTTTCGGTGATAGTCACACTGAAGAAGATGTCGCAGCGCTTGAGAAAGCACTAATTACTGCGGTACGAGCTTTAAAGATTGCTGAAGGAGGTATGAAGTAACTAATGAGTGTGATGAATCAAGAATCTGCTAAAGGCAGTGCCAATAGTATTGATTATGCCGATATGCTGCTTTTGCGTTTCGGGGAGTTTACATTAAAGGGCAAAAACCGTGCCAGATTTGAGAAAACGGTACTACGTCATGTGAAAGAAATGATTAAGCCATATCCTAAGGTGGTTCTAACCAAAGAATTTGGAAGAATTTACGTGGAACTGAATGGAGAAACTGCTGCCCCATTGGTAGAAGCATTGAAGAATGTATTCGGAATCGCTTCTGTCAGTCCGGTAAAGGTGGCCAAGTCAGATCTCGAGGATATTGTGGCTGTCAGCCGTCATTTTTTGGAGATCATCGCTCCTGCACCGGGAACTACATTTAAAGTTAATGCACGCCGGGTATGGAAAGAGTTCCCATATGGCTCCATGGAGATGAATAAGCTAGTCTCGACACCACTGCTGCAAGGCTATTCGGGACTTACTGTGGATGTAAAATCACCTCAATTGGAGCTGAAAGTCGAAATTCGTCAAGGTCATACTTTTATATTTTGCGAAAATATTGCTGGTGTTGGTGGATTTCCGCTTGGTACGAATGGAAAAGCGATGTTATTGCTGTCCGGAGGCATTGATAGTCCTGTAGCCGGTTGGTCATCCATGCGTCGTGGACTCGAAGTGGAGTGCGTACATTTCTATAGTTATCCTTATACGAGTGAGCTTGCCCGGCAAAAGGTGGTTGATCTTACGCGGGTATTGTCACGATATGCGGGAGTCATCAAGCTACACTTAGTACCTTTTACAGAGGTGCAGACATCTTTTACCGGAATAGGTCAAGATAATCTGATTATTACGTTGATGCGTCGAGCTATGCTGAGAATTACTACACAGCTTGCTGAACGTGAGGGTGCCCTCGCGATCGTAACCGGTGAAAGTCTTGGACAGGTTGCTAGCCAGACGTTACCAAGTATGAATGTGATCGGTCGTGCGACAGAACTTCCTCTTTTACGTCCGCTGGTAATGATGGACAAAAGTGATATTGTAGAGCTGTCTAAGAATATCGGCACCTATGACCTGTCAATTCTTCCTTATGAGGATTGCTGTACATTATTTGTACCTAAATCACCTACAACGAATCCGAATTTACGGATTGTAGATAAGATTGAAGCTACGTTCCCAGGTTACTCTGCATTACTGGACGCAGCGATTGAAGCCACGGAGACCGTGCTGATCACTCCGTATGGAGATGAGAAGCCTAAAGATGTAGTAAGTGCTCAAGCTGGATTACAGGAAGAATGGTTCTAATATTATAAACAAAAGGCTGTCTCATTCGTAGCAACATCTACGGTTGAGGCAGCTTTTTTGAATTATTATGGCTTGATTGGCGTCTCCAGTGTCCTCCAATTAAGATGCCAACAATGATCACAAATATAAACAGAGCTCTCAATAGTGGATGCTGCTCAAAAAATGGGGAAAGCTGCTGCTCATCTGTAATCATGCTTGAGGCTGTAAAGCCTAGGACTGCTGAGCCAATATAAATAATCCATGGATATTTGTTGATTAATTTAATAAAGAGAGTGCTTCCCCAGACCACAATTGGAACGCTGATTAACAGTCCTATGACAACTAGAGAGATATTGTGCTTAGCGACTCCCGCAATGGCGATGACATTATCCAGTCCCATCGCAGCATCGGCTAGAATGATTGTCCCCACAGCGGCCCCTAAGCTTTGACCAGCCTTGATATTCGTTGATTTGTTCTCATCTGTTAACAGCTTATAGGCAATTAGAATAAGTAAAATCCCGCCTACCAGCAGTAACCAAGGGATTTTTAATAACCATACGACCAGAACCGTTGCGAAAATCCGTAGTACGACGGCACCTGCTGTTCCAAGCACAATTGCTTTTTTTTGAGTGCTGTTCGGCAAATTATGCGCAGCAAGTCCGATGACTATGGCATTGTCTCCCGCCAGAATGAGATCTAGAAAAATAATATTGAGCAGTGATAATACAAACTCCCATATGGATGTATTCAAGGCATAGTCACCCCTAAAGTTAGTTAAGATGAGCACGAAGATATGCTTAGTTTTGTATACGCAAAAAAAGGGGCATACATGCTTTCATCCTCAAAAAAAGTTGGACAGGAAGCATAGCTTGTCACTTACGAACATACATGTAGTTACATGTGATTCGGGGAGGTAAAAGCGAATGGAATCATTATTGCTCCTTGGTGAAATATTGATGATCAATCTTGTGCTGAGTGGAGATAATGCTATGGTCATCGCGATGGCCAGTAAGGACCTTCCGGAGAAGCACCGGAAGATTGCGGTATGGTGGGGAGCTGCGGGAGCTGTTATTCTGCGCTGCTTGCTAACTTTTGCTGCGGTATTACTGTTGAAAATCCCTTATATCCAGGCTGGAGGAGGAATTCTGCTGCTATGGATTGCGTTCAAGCTGCTGCTGGAAGAAGAGGAGGACCTTAGAGTCGCGGAAACATCCTCCGTATGGAAATCCATCCGAACGATTCTCGTGGCTGATTTTATTATGAGTCTTGATAATGTCCTGGCAATTGCCGGTCTAGCCAAAGGGGATTTGGCTTTAATTGTCATCGGGATTGCGCTCAGCATTCCGATTGTAGTATGGGGAAGTGGCCTCATTGTGGGGTGGCTGCATAGATTTCCGATACTCGTATTTATCGGCGCTTATATTTTAGCCTTTACAGCAGGTGATATGATGCTTCAGGATGCAAAATTAGGGACAATGCTCTCCTTTTTGCTCCCATCCACGCATTCCATACTGCCGATCGCTTTAGGAATATTAGTAGTTGTTACAGGAGCAGTTAAACGAAGAACAACATCACTAGGTTAATAAATTGCAATAAAAGGCAATACTACAAGGACATCTCCATAAATTGGAATCGTCCTTTTTTGACGTATCAGAAAGTATATATTTGGGGCCCCCGCAAAGTACCTGAGTACGCATCGAAGCAAAGCGCCACTTTGTGGGGATATTTTGCATGGTCAGTGATGGCATTTTGTGTATGTTTCAGATAATATATGAATAAGAATCCTGTCGTTTTCTGGGTATGAGACGGCAAGGTAATGAGGTAGACGTGAATTTGAAGGGATGGGTGAAGGATGTCTTCCAAGAATGACATGAGACTAGGTATATTCATTGTAGCTGCGGGCGTCTTGATTTTATTCGGTAAGCTGGGGGTCTTCGGATTTTTGGGACGAGCCCTTTGGCCGCTAGTGATTTTACTTCCAGGATTGGTTCTACATATGTTGTTTTTTAGCCGCCGCGCTTCGGCAACAGTATTGATTCCCGCGGGAATATTAACGGTATATGGTTTATTGTTTGGTCTTTGCAATATATGGGGATGGGGGCTTATGAAATATTTATGGCCTGTGCTTCTGCTCGGCATTGCCGTAGGTCTGTATGAATATTCCATAAATTCTCCAAGACGGTCAGGGGGACTATCTGCAATTGCTGTAATACTAGGCGTTCTAAGCATAGCGCTTTGTATTTTCAGTCTTATGGGTACCGGTGTGATCTATCTAATTGGTATTGTATTCATCGTGGCAGGAATTTGGCTGATTACAGGTCGGGGTAGAACTCGTGGCCGAAATAGATGGTATCGAAGTTAATTAATGTTGGATCTTGTGAAAAAAAACGGAATTTGCCAACTGTTTTTTTCATAAAAAGACTTGCTTTTCATAGTGCTTTCACTATAATATTAATGTTATGTTGAAGCGTCGGCTTTCTGCCTGGCGCTTCTTTTGTGAGACTGCCGTGACATGCTAAGAATTTTAACAGTTTTAATTTGATAAATGAGAGGATTTGGATACAAATCATGCATTCAAGAAAAGATATTCGCAACATTGCGATCATTGCCCACGTTGACCATGGCAAAACAACACTCGTCGATCAGCTTCTTCAGCAATCGGGGATCTTCAGCGCACACGAACACGTACAAGAACGCGCTATGGACTCTAACGATATCGAGCGGGAACGCGGAATTACAATCCTAGCTAAAAATACAGCAATTACTTATAAAGAGTTTTTGATCAATATTGTGGATACACCTGGACACGCTGACTTCGGTGGCGAAGTAGAACGGATTATGAAAATGGTTGACGGTGTATTGCTGGTTGTTGATGCTTATGAAGGCTGCATGCCGCAAACGAAATTCGTTCTGCGTAAAGCATTGGAACAAAAACTTACACCGATCGTTGTCGTGAACAAGATTGACCGTCCAGCTGCTCGACCTAAGGAAGTTATTGATGAAGTGCTCGATTTGTTCATCGAACTTGAAGCAAATGACGAACAATTGGAATTCCCGGTTGTCTATGCATCTGCTCTTAATGGTACATCAAGCATGGTTCCTGAGAAGCAAGATGAGACAATGCTTTCACTTTACGAAACAATCGTTGAGCATATCCCAGCTCCAACTGAAAGTGTAGAAGACCCGCTTCAATTCCTCGTAACGTTGATGGATTATAACGAATACTTGGGTCGTATTGCTATTGGCCGTGTAAACCGCGGTGTGATCAAACAAGGTCAATCTGTAACTGTAATTATGCGTGACGGTAAGAGTAAAACCGCACGTATTGAGAAATTGTTCGGGTTCCAAGGTTTAAAACGTATTGAAACAGAAGAAGCGGGCGCAGGGGATATCGTTGCTATCGCAGGGATCAAGGACATTAACATTGGTGAGACCATTGCTGATCCAGCGAATCCAGAAGCACTGCCTGTTCTTAAGATCGACGAGCCTACGATGCAAATGACTTTCCTTGTGAATAACAGTCCTTTTGCTGGTAAAGAAGGTAAATGGGTAACTTCCCGTAAACTGCGTGAGCGTCTCTTTAAAGAACTTGAGACAGATGTGAGTTTGCGTGTGGATGAAACGGATAGTCCTGATGCATTTATCGTTTCTGGACGCGGTGAGCTTCACCTTGGTATTCTGATCGAGAATATGCGTCGTGAAGGTTATGAAATGCAAGTTTCTAAACCACAAGTAATCATTAAAGAAATCGATGGTGTTAAATCGGAGCCACTTGAGCGTCTTATGATTGACATTCCTGAAGAAAGCATGGGCTCTGTTATGGAAAGTCTGGGCACTCGCAAAGCCGAAATGGTCAACATGATCAACAACGGTACGGGTCAAGTACGTCTGGAGTTCCTGATTCCTGCACGTGGTTTGATTGGTTACAACACTTACTTCTTGACTTTGACACGTGGTTACGGCGTTATGAACCATGCTTTTGACAGCTACGCTCCACTGGTTGCTGGTCAAGTTGGCGGACGTCATCAAGGTGTGCTTGTAGCCAGTGAGACTGGATCAACAACACAATATGGAATAGTGGGCGTTGAGGATCGTGGTATTCTCTTCTTGGATGCAGGTACAGAAATTTATGAAGGTATGATCGTAGGCGAGCATACCCGTGATAACGATATTATCGTTAACATCTGTAGAGAAAAAGCACTTACCAACATGCGTACTTCAGGTAAGGACGATACTGTAAAAATGAAGACACCACGTACCTTCTCTTTGGAAGGCGCACTTGAATATTTGAATGATGATGAATATTGTGAAATCACACCTAAATCCATTCGCTTGCGTAAAAAGATTCTGAACAAAGGCGAACGCGAACGTGTAGAGAAGCAACGTAAAATGGCACAAGCAAACGCGTAAGATCAGCTTATTATAGTAAAGAGCCGTCGGAGGTGTAACTTTCGGCGGTTTTTTTTATAACAAAAACTCCCCTTACTGATGATATAATGTAAACGTATCTTAAATTTGGGAGGAGTGCGGTATCTATGCAAGTCTGGTTTGCTGAGCATCCAATCGTCGCTTATATTGTTATTTTTATATTGCTTACATTTGTGTATAATCAGGTTTTTCGTGTGAATCAAAAGTTATCGATTGGCAAAGAGATTATGCTGTACATAATGATGGCAATCGGCTCCGGCATGCTCCTCATTTTTCAACATGATAAGCTACCGATCATTCAGTGTCTGCTGGTCGCCGTCGGATTAATGCTGATGGTACGGATACGTTATATTGTAGAAGCTCGACAGAAGAGAAAGGCTGCAGCTGCAGCAAAAAGACAGTAATCGAAACTTTTACTGCTTATGCAACGTCTATTTAAGTGTAGCAATTTTAATTCCAAATGAAATGAAGAGGACTTTATTCTACTATGAGTACACGAAACAGCAGTTTACCTCCACGAGCAAGTGGTCAACAACCGAATAATAGAAAACAGCCTGTGAAGGGTGCTCCTAAGAAAAAAAAGAAGAAACCGCAAAAGAGAGGCTTTTTTGGCAGATTAGTTAGAATCCTGTTAACCTTACTCATTATTGCGATTCTTGGCGTATTGGGCTACGGGGGCTATCTGTACTGGAAGCTTGAAAATGGGGTCTTTAATGCAGGTAGTAAAGGAACGGTTGCGCCAGGACATTCGGCTACAGAAAAACCACTGACGATGCTTATCCTGGGTACGGATAATAGACCAAAACATCAATCTAGATTGACAGATGTTATTATGGTTGCAGCGCTTAATCCTAAGACAAAATCAGCAACCATTGTCTCTCTTCCGCGCGATACCTTAGTTGAGCTCAATGGATACAAGCAAACGAAGATTAACGAATTCTATGCTCGCTTTAAGGGGAAAGAAGATTCTTCTGGCATTTTGGCAGAAGATGAGATGAAGACAATGATGGGCAAATATCTAGATATTGACGTAGATTATACAACGATTCTGGATTTTCAAGGCTTCCGCGATGTGGTGGACGAGCTTGGTGGAGTCAAAGTCAACATTAGCGATAATATGTGTTATACAGACAGCGTTGACGGTACGAATATCAATTTGAAAAAAGGTCCGGCGGAGCTTGATGGAGATAAAGCGCTAGATTATGTGCGATACCGTAAATCTAATTGCAAGCCTAAGACTAAGGGTTCAGACGATTTTGATCGGAACAAACGTCAGAATGAGGTCCTTCATTCACTGGTGGATCAGATGCAATCGCTTGGTGGAGTATTAAAAATAGGCAAGGTACTTGACGCAGTGGATAGTAATATGAAGACTGATATCGAAAATTCGCAGATTAAAGATATGATTGCGACTTATTGGAAGATTTCCAAAGATGATATCGAATTCAAGCCCGTGACTGGAACGTGGCGAAGTCCGTATGTATATATTAATGATGAGGAGCTTGAGGCTGCCAAGAAAAGCTTGCAGGATCGATTAGCAGGAGTTTCTGCTAATTCCACTTCAGAATCCACTGAGGCGCCTTAAAATCCTTAATAACACTTCGCCCTAAAATTGAATGCAAGTTTCAGCCTGTGCTATAATATAATAAATTGAATGAATTTACGCCGCATAGGGGGCCAGTACTTATGTCCGAAGCCGTTGCTCAGCTGAACGAAACCTTGTTATCGATGCTGCAATCGGAAACTTTTGTTCTTCTCAACACAGTTGATGCGGAATCAGGAGGTCCAACGTCCACGGCCATTTCGTGGATTTATGCAGTTAGTCCTAGTACTGTGCGTCTGGCTGTAGATCATCGTTCCAGACTCGTGAACAACATGAAGGTCAACCCGTTAGTAACCGTCACTGTGTTCGGTGAGGGCACTGTCTATGCTATTAACGGCAATGCCGTTGTAAAGCAGGATCCACTTCAGGATGTACCTTTCAAGATGTGCTGCTTTGATGTTGAAATTATGGCGGTGCGTAACGCGCTTTTTTATGGAGCGCAGCTTGAATCCGCCCCAAGATATGCAAAGGTTTATGATGGACGTGCCGCTGAGAAGCTGGACGGACAAGTATTTGCTGCCATGAAAAAAGCCTAGTGAGAATATCACTGGGCTTTTTTTGTCCTCTACTGTGCATTTTTAATCGGCTTAGTATCCTCTGGCAGCTGCGGCATGATTCGACCGATGATATCAGCCAGTTCGGATGAGAATCCGGAAATTGGATGTCCCTGAGAGATATGACGGCTCATGTCCGCTAAGCGGCTGGAGAGATCCATATCGGCAGTGACAAGTGCACGTACGCTTCTAGGGTCTTTGCGGATAGCTTCCGCTACAGAATATTTAATGCTTCCAACACGTGATCGGTCTAGAGAACCTTCTACGTCAAGACCTACAATGGCTACCTTGTTCATGACTACACAGTGTGCACCATTCACACCAGGAACTCTTTTGGCCAACTGTTCAAAATGGTCCTTAAGTGCAATTTCACTTTCGCCCTTAACACTGACGGTGTGACCAGCTTTTGAGGTGGCCTTAGGATTAGTTGCACCATCGTTGGCCAATTGCCGAACCTCATGGTTTCCCGTACCCTTTACAGCATTCGCAGATTGTTTATTCTGAGGAGAGGGTGATGTCTTTTTATTAGCGATACCGCAGCTTGTCAATAGCAGCAGTACCAGCAACAGACACATTGATTTTCTCATATGTGATTACTCCTTTCAGCCAAGATCGTTTCTGTACCTTATCTTTTCCCTTGGCGGAAAGAGTTATGTATGATCAATCAAACCAGGCGCTGTGGAGGGGATAATATGAACAAGATATTTGTGCTAGATACCAACGTGCTTTTGCACGACCCCAATTCGATTTTCTCTTTCAAGGAGCATGAGGTGGTTATTCCGGCGGTTGTGCTGGAAGAAATCGACTCCAAAAAGCGCAACGCTGACGAAATCGGTCGAAATGCCCGCACGGTTTCCCGATTGCTCGATGGACTTCGTGAGCTAGGTCATTTGCATAGTGGTGTGGAGCTGGAGCATGGAGGCAAGCTGAAGGTAGAACTTAACCATCGCAGTTTTGTGAAGGTACAGGAAATGTTTGGTGAGGTATCTAACGACAATCGGATTTTGGCTGTAGCTCTCAACTATTTAATCGAAGAGAAAGAGAAGCCTGATCCGCGTCCCGTAGTGCTTGTGAGTAAGGATGTGCTGGTTCGCATTAAAGCGGATGTGCTAGGAATTACGCCAGAGGATTACTTATCAGATCGTACTGGAGATTTAAATGAACTTTACACTGGTTACCAATCTCTGCAGGTACATCCGGCATTGATTGATGAATATTACAGTCACCGCTCTTTAACGGTTAAACAGCTCGGGTTGTCGTATCCCTTGTACCCTCATGAATTTGTGATCCTCAAGGATGAGATAGGCACGGGCAAATCAGCTCTTCTCAAAGTGAATAGTGATGCGACCCGTCTGGAGCCGCTTTATCTGGGCAATGATTCAGTTTGGGGGATCAGCGCCCGAAATGCTCAGCAACGAATGGCATTGGAGCTGCTTCTCAATGATGAAATCCCGCTTGTAACCATTACGGGTAAGGCTGGTACAGGGAAGACATTATTGGCGCTTGCTGCCGGACTATTCAAAGTTGAGGATGAGCATAAATACAAAAAACTGCTTATTGCTCGTCCAGTAGTTCCTATGGGTAAAGACATTGGTTATTTACCCGGAGAGAAGGATGAGAAGCTCAGACCCTGGATGCAGCCTATTTATGATAATCTGGAGTTTCTGTTCGACACCAAAAAAGCTGGCGATATCGATAAAATCTTAATGGGCTTAGGCAGCATTCAGGTAGAAGCCTTAACTTATATCCGTGGCCGTTCAATCCCTGCGCAGTTCATTATTATTGATGAAGCTCAGAACCTTTCCCGTCATGAGGTGAAGACAATCGTCTCCAGAGCGGGTGAAGGAAGTAAAGTGATTCTTATGGGTGATCCGGAGCAAATCGATCATCCGTATCTGGATGCTGCGAGTAACGGACTTAGTTATATTGTTGAGAAGTTTAAGCAGCAAGGGATTAGCGGACATATTACTTTGGAAAAAGGCGAGCGTTCCCGCCTGGCCCAATTGGCAGCGGATCTTCTCTAACCTTCAATCCTCTTTTCAGCCGGGAGAAGCATAAACTCCCGGCTTTTTCCTGCCCGCCCAGAAACGGCGGAGGAATTTGGTAGGTTATGATACATAAATGGAGAGCGGTTAGCGGAGGGGGAGGAATTGTTCTGGAGAAGCGACAGCGCTCGCCTTTGTCTTCAGATTTATACCGATAAGATATATAATCAATAAATCTGGGGACAACAGCGATCGGAAGAATAATCCGCACACGGAGCGCCCTTCGCACACCAAAGAATTATGCACGAATAAACTCCTCCGTCGTTTCCCCTATATAATAGAAAGAGAACGTTTTCACATTCTAAAGACAAGCAGCGGCGGGTTTGGTAAAATAGGGGTGACGAATCATGGGGAAGGTGGGGAATTGTGCTGAAACGCAAAAATTATTGGCTGCTTTTTGCAATTTTACTACTATCGCTGACAAGCTTGTCGCCCAGTATGGAATTGAGTACCAATAACGACCCACATCCTATGAAAAAACCACAAAGTCAGTCGACAAACCCTTCTTCAGGGGAAGAGGGAACTATAGATAGCCTGCGCATAACAGTATCGTTAAATAGTGAGGAATTCAATGAACTGGAGCTTTTAAGCAATCGTTATACTTTAGAAAGTGGAGTAAAGGTAATATTAAGAAATATTGATAGCGAGGATGCAGACGAAGTTTTGAAGCATGATCTAACCATCGGGGATAGCCCGGATATCGTTATGGCGGATGGACGAAGTATTCTCGACTGGGCAACACGTGGATATTTATTGCCGGTGGATGTGTATCAGAGCATTCCGGGAACTGCACCGTTAACTCAGTTAATCCCATGGATGCAATGGAACGGATATAATTGGGGAGTGCCGCTGGATATTGACCCTTATGTACTTGTTTATTCACCACAGCGTCTTGTGGAACTGGGATTCACTACCTTACCAAGAAGTCTGGAACAGTGGAACACGTTGCTTCAGAATGTGCTTAAAGAGCAAGGGAAATATTTGCTCGCAATGGATACACGTAATCCATATGGATTATCCGCTGTTATGGAGAGTATGAACAGCAGCTTGCTATCGGATAACCAAGAAGTGATAAATTGGACTCAGAATGCTCGCAGTTATTTTTACCTTACCAGTCGATATAACAAAGATGTTTGGGATATGATTCAGAGCGGAAGCGTTGCTGTTGCTGCTCTACCGCTATCTGAGTGGAAAAAACACGGGAATTCGTCTTTAGTTGCTGAAGCACCACTGACCGCAAGTAACGGGAGAGGACTTGAATCTTATTACAGCCGTTCCTTTGCACTTCCAGCTCAATCCCCAAATCCAAAGGAAGCCGTGAGTTGGCTGACGTTTATCACTTCTGAGGATTCTCAAATGGATTGGCTGGAGAACACGGGAAGCTTGCCTGCGCTGGATGTCCTATATCGTTCAGAGCATGATTTCAAATATAGGCTTCCTTTTGGAGTCGAATTATTACTGACAGAAGAAACCGCCCCGGAGGTCGAATTCCAAGGCGGCTGGAGTAAGATTGTTGAAGCAGTATCCTTACTGCTTACAGGAAAAATTGATGCGGCTGGGTACAAAGATTTCATCAAGGAAGGCTTAGAATGAGATAGAAAGTTTAACTTGGAGGACGCCTTCTTTACTATCTACTTCTGTGGCGCGGAGGAAAGAAACGATTTTTCCAGGGTAAAAGCCTAAATCAAATTCCTCCTCAAGTGTTCTTCTAGTGGTATCAGGTAATTCGAGACCATTAAATACAACATGATCTACTTGGAATATAAGTCCGTTGATGGGTTCTTCCTGTATGATGTAGTGACCGGTTAATGAAAGGGCTAAAGCTCCACTTTTTCCTGTGGCAGTAATCGTTCCGTCATTAAAATGAAATGCGAAATCGTTAAATAGCTTATTCTGGGACTGAAGGAATTCGTTTAAATCCTCTTCCTTCAGATTCAGAACATAAGTCATCCCCTTACGAGTAAGAACTCCCTCTCGATTCTGGACAAACTGCGGTAATTTATTCATTGCGGAAGACAATGCTTTGAAGTAGGTCTTTACCTCGCGCAAACCAATATTCTCCCAATATAATGTGAATTCTTGAAGTAGAGCGCTCATATTATCAGGATCACTACTGTCTTTAATCCCGCCTTCAATTTCTTTATTGAGCGCGGCTACCCGAATTTTCTGTTCCTCCAGAGCGGTTCGCAGCTGTGCAAGATCTTTCGAGCTGCGCTGTGCAGTCTGGAGGGTCTTCTTTAGATCCTTATATTGGTCCTCGTATTGTGTGAGAATGTTGCGGTCATTTCCGATAATAATTTCATAATAATCAAATAGTGCCAGAAATCTGCTAATGCTCTTCGCGGATAGAAATGCGGTCAAGAGACCGTCTCTATCCCCCATATAATAAGAACGAAGGACCGCGCCTGCACGCTCTTGTTGGTTTGCGATGGCAGATTTTTTCTGGATAGCTTGCTCTTCTAGGTAATCTACCTTTTCTTCAAGCGCTTTTTGTTCAGCTGTAATCTTGATGATCTCCCGTTCGATTTCTGCGGAAGATAAGGTCTGCTCCAGAAGTTTACGGGTTTCTTCATTATCTGGTATAGAGGAATTGAAAAAAGAACCGCTAGGATCGGCAGACAGGTACATCGTAGATTGTAACGGAAACAATGTACAGCAGAAGAGAATTAGTATGGTTGCCATCATGCGGCTTTGGGCATTGCGGGAGCGCACCACACCACCACCTTTTTTTGAAATTTAAGATAAAAATTTATCTGTTTCACTCCATAAATCATCCTTCTATTTCTCGTAGAAACGGAAACTGTCTGTAAAAGACGGCAAAACCGGTTCTTCCTGAATGGATATATGTATGTACTAATAATATGTTTAACCCTTCTAAAATAGCATACATACAAAAAATCCCCACAAAGTGAGGCTATCCTTCAATGCGTACACAGGTATTTGAGGGACCTCATATATAATATATTAACTGATAAACAAAAAAACGGAAGTGATCCTTATTAGATAAGGACCTCATCCGCTTCAAGAGAGCACTGCAATTTATAGTGGAAGACCCATTTGAAAGATCGTCCAATAGCTGAAACCGGTGAAAGTCAAAATCATGTATGCCCAGAAAAGTAGGACATAAGTTTTTTCAGTAAACTTCAAATAACCGAGAATTACGAAAAAAGCGGTTTGCAAAAAGAAAAGCAAGGCCATTTCTGTCAGACCTCCGGCGAAAGCCATCAATCCAATAGCCAATGTAAAAAAACCTAATACCCGAAACATGCGGTCCAAGAGAGAGTCCCCCTTCCAGTATGTATCTCACGAATATTCCTTCGACTTATTATACCCGTTCAGTAAAAATGTGTAAACGAATTCATTGAAAAAAATACACTAATCTTGAAAAAATGTGATTTTTATAATTGACTGAAGTGATTAGTGCTTGAAAAAAGAGAATTTATTACTTAAAGCGTATGATGTGGGCAGATAATGGAAATACAATTTAGTATCAAATAGATTCTATGAACTCTATGAGAAGCATAGAAATGGAGTAAGCAGCTTTTATCCCTATTCACTACCCGGCAGAGCTGTCGGTTATGGAGATGGTTATTTCAAGATGTTGTTAGGAGGTTTGGTTGGATGACAGCCGTTAGACAGGATGCTTGGAGTGCAGAAGATGATCTAATACTGGCAGAAGTAACCTTGCGCCACATTCGGGAGGGCAGTACACAACTTGCTGCTTTTGAAGAAGTGGGTGAGAAAATCGGCAGAACGTCGGCTGCTTGCGGATTCCGCTGGAACAGCTGTGTTCGAAAAAGCTATGAAGGTGCAATTGGAATCGCTAAAGGCCAACGTCAAAAGAGAAGTTACCTGAAAAAGCAACCGTCGGTAAGAGGAGCGCAGGTAGCGGGTCTGATTCTCGGGGATACCGATGAGGAATTCGGACGAGGCGAAGGATTAAGTGAAAACACATTATCCATTGATGCGGTTATACGTTTCCTGAGACAATGGAAAGGTACGATCCAGGAGGCAGGACGCCAGCTGAAAATGCTGGAGAGAGATTTGCGCGAGAAGGAAGATGAATTAACAGAATTAAGATCTGAGAATGAGCGGTTGTCAAAAGAGGTTAATCTTGCTCAAAGTGACTACCGGGTAGTCAATGATGATTACAAAGCTTTAATTCAGATTATGGATCGTGCGCGTAGGCTAGCTTTCTTAAACGAAGAAGAAGAAGAAATGAAGACTCGTTTCAAAATGGATGGGAACGGAAATTTAGAACGTATTGAATAAAAGATAGGCAAACTAAAACACCCGTAAGTGGTTCGCTTTATTAGCGCCATTTGCGGGCGTTTTGGTTTTGTATTGTCATTTATGGAGGACGACAACGGCGGTTCTTCTTGGTATATTAAGGCTATACTTAGAAAAATTGCGCTTGAGATCAACAGGAGGATCAGATGAAAATCGATATAATCGGTGCGGGTTCACTTGGGCTGCTTTTGGCAGGGAGGCTGACCCAGTCCGGGAATGAAGTGAGATTGTGGTGTCGAGGGGTAGAGCAGTGCCGGAAATTAAAAGATGAGGGCTTAACTGTGAGCTATGAGGATGGGCGCGATCCAATTTCGATTTCGGGGGATCGATTTGTGTCCGCACCAATAGAGGGATTCGCAGATGCCTATCTCCGTGAGCCCAGTGATTGGATCATAGTAACGGTTAAACAGGACATACTACATAATGTTTTACCTGAATTTCTAGCCCCTCTTAGGGAACAACAGGTACACATCATTTGTTTTCAAAATGGCATTGGACATATGGAGATGCTCAGTAACTTGCTGCCGAAAGCTAATTTATATGCTGCCGTAACAACAGAAGCTGCGAAGCGAAAGTCTTTAACTGAGGTCATTCATGCAGGTGCGGGGGAGGTATGGATAGGGAAATGGAGCTTAAAGGATGGACAAGCCCATAGTATACATACTGATTTACAAGTGAATTATTTAATAGAAGTTCTCATTATGGCAGGATTCTCAGCCTTTTTGTCGAATGAAGTGGATACCATGATTTACCGGAAGCTCCTAATCAATGCCGTTATTAATCCGCTCACAGCGATTTGGCGTATTCCAAATGGTGAACTGCTTGCTTCAGAAGAGCGCCTGCAGTTAATGAAAGAACTTTTTAGAGAAGCTACTATGGTATATGATGCCTTCGGAATTACTTATGATCATGATGCGTGGGATAACATTCTTAAAGTGTGCAGGACAACGGCTGGCAATACTTCGTCTATGCTGGCAGATGTTCTAGCTTCAAGAAGCACAGAAATTCATTGGATCAATGGAAGTCTTGTAGAAATGGCAGAACGCACTGGAACATTGGTTCCTTTACATCGCTTGATCTGCCAATTAGTTGAGGGAATATAGGTATGATCTCGGAGGAGAGGTGAAGCTATGGGATTGCTGATGAATTCGGTCGGTACTTTAAGTTTGATTCCAATAATACCGTTTTTAATTGTTTATTTCATTGGAAGAGGCTTAAAAAAAGATAAAAAGAAAACTTTTATGCACGCTATGGACGTGACTACATTTTTTTTATTATTATCGGTCTCCGCATTATTTAACAACTTGTTTAATAACGGTTTTGGGTTTTATCTTATACTACTTATTGTATTAATATCCACTGGATTGATTGGAGGCGCTCAGAATCGACTGAAAGGAAAAGTAGATGGGAAGCGGTTATTTCGGGCAGTTTGGAGACTTTCCTTCTTTTTTATGAGCGTCGGATATTTATTATTTATGTTTGTAGGGCTAATTAAGTACATATCACAAGCGATGTAATGTTCCACTGCTCCGGTGAAGCGGCAACGTCACAAAAGTTTAAAGTTTTAATAAAAAAAGAATTTTCTGAAAACATACCACTAGATTTTTTTGACCACTGGTTGTATAATCATAAACCATATACCACATTCTATTTAGGGGGAACTGCTAGATGAAGAAGAGTAAAAGTCTATTGCTAATGCTTGCATTAGTACTTGTTATCGGCACAGTGCTTGCTGGCTGCGGCGGAAACAACGCGAACAGCGGCAATAAAGGTAACGCTGGTAACACTGGTAACACGGGAACTGGTAATGCGGCTACAGAAGAGAAATTGGCTGCGGACCAAACACTGAGAATCAACCTAAGCTCTGAGCCTCCAACATTTGACCCAGGATTGGCTCAAGATAGCCAAGCTAACACAGTCCTGAAGACTATGTACGAAGGTCTGACTCGCATGAATGATGAATCTGGTCAAGCTGAACCAGGTGTTGCTGAAAGCTGGGACATTTCTGCTGACGGTCTGGTATATACTTTCAAACTCCGTGATTCACAATGGAGCAACGGCGATCCTGTAACAACAGAAGACTTCGTTCGCGCTTGGAAACGCGTGCTCGATCCTGCTGCTGCATCTGCAGCGCCTTACGCTTATCAATTGTACTACATCAAAAACGCTCAAAAGTATTACAACAAAGAAATTACAGATTTCAGTCAAGTTGGTGTCAAAGCGGTTGATGAGAAAACTCTAGAAGTTACTCTTGAAGCCCCAACTCCATACTTCCTTGGATTGCTTTCCTTCTATACTTATTACCCAATTCACAAATCCACTGAGGGTAATGCTAAATGGGCAACAAGTAAAGACAGTATGATCGTTAACGGTGCTTTCACTCTTACTGAGTGGACTACTGGACAAACGCTTGTTGTATCTAAAAATGATAAATATTGGGATAAAAATGCCATTAAACTTAGCAAAATCGACTTCTCCCTTGTAAACAGCGGTGCAACTGAACTACTCAGCTACAAGAATGGTGAATACGATCGTGCCGGTGGACCAACTGGTGAAATTCCATCAGAACAAATTCCAATCGTGCAAAAAGAACTTCCAAAAGAATTCAGCCGTAAAGGTATTGCTTCCGTATACTACTACGAATTCAATATCACTGAAAAACCTTTCACAAACGCTAAAATCCGTAAAGCTCTTGCAATGTCCATTAACCGTCAAGCTTTGATTGACAATGTAGTACAAGGTGGACAATTCCCAGCATTCGGTTATGTACCTCCGGGTATCGCTGGTGCTGATGGTGAATACCGTACAGCAGTTAAAGATAACTACTTCACTGAAGATCTAGAACAAGCTAAAACTTTGCTTGCTGAAGGTCTGAAAGAAGAAGGTATGGATAAACTGCCTACATTCTCATTGACTTACAACACAAGTGAAGGTCACAAGAAAATCGCTTTGGCGATTGCTGATATGTGGAAAAACAACCTTGGTATCGACGTACAAACCGTTAACCAAGAGTGGGCTGTATTTATTGAAAACCGTCAAAACCTGAACTACCAAGTTGCACGTGCTGGTTGGACTGCGGATTACAATGATCCAATGACTTTCCTTGATATGTGGGTAACAGGTGGCGGTAACAATGACACTGGTTACGCTAACCCTGAGTATGACAAATTGATCAGCGAAGCTAAAGCAAGTACTGACTTGAAAGAACGTCAAGACAAGTTTGCAGCAGCTGAGAAATTGCTCATCGAGCAAGATCAAGTTTTGATTCCATTGTACTACTACACTAACAACTCCCTGACTAAAGAGTACCTCAAAGGTGTTACTCTTGACTTCAGTGGTGCAATTGACTTGACTCGTGGATACTTGCTTGAGCACTAAGATTTTGCTCTGGTAATTTAAACAGAATAGTTAGTTGACTGAAGTAACACAATACTTCGGGATATATATGTGGAACTCCATATATATCCCTTTTTTTTGTATTTCCGTCTATTTGTTATTTATTGTTATTAATAACATATTTAGAAAATGGACAAAAATCCGTTTTTTTCATAAAATCAATATAATGCTCTAAAAAAATTGTCGGAGGAGGTGTGATGGGGATGGTTCGTTATGTCGCAAATAAATTCTTTTATATGTTGGTTTCATTATTTGTACTGATTTCAGCAACTTTTTTCTTAATGAAAGCTATTCCAGGGGATCCGTTTACTTCTGAGAAAAAGGTACCGCCAGAAATTAAAGCGCGTTTAATGGAGCAATATGGTCTGGACAAGCCGCTCTCTCATCAGTATTTTAAGTATTTAGGTGATATTGTCCAAGGTGATCTGGGTGTATCCATGAAACGCCTGAATCAAGATGTATCACATTTGATCGGTCAAACCTTTTCAGCGTCGCTGAAGCTGGGACTCGTCGCAATTGTTGTGGCGGTTATTGTTGGGGTTCTTCTCGGCATGTTAGCGGCACTCTATCACAGAAAGTTTCTTGACAGCGCCGCGATGGTGTTGGCAGTTCTGGGGATTGCGGTTCCGAGCTTTGTAGTCGCGTCATTATTACAGTATGTGTTCGCTTTCAAATTGGGTTGGGTACCGGTTTCAGGTTTTAAAGGGCCAATCTATTATTTCCTACCTGTAGCAGCGCTCTCGGCGCAACCAATAGCATTTATAGCTCGGTTGACCCGTTCAAGTATGCTTGAAGTTCTGAATGCGGATTATATCAAAACGGCTAAGGCTAAGGGATTAAGCTGGATGGCAATTCTGAGCCGCCATGTACTTCGTAATGGTATCCTGCCAGTTGTTACTTACATGGGTCCTATGACAGCTAACATCGTAACTGGTTCGGTTGTTATCGAGCAGATCTTTGGTGTTGGGGGTATTGGTAAACAGTTCGTGGAAGCGATTGGTGTCCGTGACTATACCGTTATTATGGGGATAACCATTTTCTATGGTGTACTACTCATGGTGGCCCGTTTCATTACTGATATTGCTTATGTATTGATTGACCCACGTATGAAATTAAGTGGAGGAAAGGAGGGCTAAAGAGTGGCATCTGATAATAACTTGTTAAAGAACATGAATCTAAAACCGGAAGACTTTCAAAAAGTCGGTGTAGATGAAAAAGAAGCCGAGGTAATTCAGCGGGAGAGTCTCTCTGCCTGGAAAGATTCTTGGCAACGGTTGCGTCAAAACAAAATGGCGATGACCGCGCTTGGGATTCTAGGCTTGATCGTGCTTGCAGCGATTATCGCTCCCTTATTCTCGAAATATAACTATTACTCCAATGACTTGATGAATACCAATAAGCCCCCTTCCTCCGATCACTGGTTTGGAACGGATGATCTTGGACGTGATATTTTCGTTCGTACTTGGTACGGCGCACGGATCTCCTTGATCGTTGGTCTAGCTGCGGCAGCCATCGACTTGTTTATCGGTGTTATCTATGGAGGTATTATGGGCTTCTTCGGCGGCCGTGTAGATAATATCATGAACAAATTCTCTGAAATTTTGTACTCCATTCCTTATCTGCTTGTTGTAATTTTGCTTTTGGTTGTGCTTGAACCAAGTCTTGGTACCATCATCCTGGCCTTAACCATTACGGGTTGGATTACGATGTCGTGGATTGTACGCGGTGAAATTATGCAGCTCAAGAATCGCGAGTTCGTATTGGCTTCTCGTTCCATGGGTGCAGGTTCTGCGAGACTGTTGTTCAAACACCTTCTGCCGAACGCAGTGGGTCCGATTATTGTAACGATTACACTTTCTGTACCAAATGCAATTTTTGCTGAGGCTTTCCTAAGCTTCTTGGGTCTTGGTGTACAAGCTCCTATCGCTTCACTTGGATCTATGATTAACGATTCACTCACCGGTTGGTTGTACTATCCATGGCGTTTCCTGTTCCCTGCCATTCTGATCAGTTTAACCATGCTCTCTTTCAACATTTTCGGTGATGGTCTTCGTGACGCGCTTGATCCTAAGCTGAAAAAATAGGAGGGTTATGGATGGAACCTATTTTACAAGTCAAAGATTTGCATGTTTCGTTTTTTGTTAAAGGCGGAGAAGTGCAAGCTGTCCGTGGTATGAATTTTGAAATTGGCAAAGGTGAAACGGTTGCCATCGTCGGCGAGTCCGGCAGCGGTAAGAGTGTAACTGCACAATCGATTATGCGGTTGATCCCTTCCCCACCCTCTAAAGTGAAAAAGGGAGAAATTATTTTCCAAGGACAAAATCTGCTAGACAAAAGCATGAAAGAAATGGAATCCATTCGCGGTAAAGATATTGGCATGATTTTTCAAGACCCGATGACTTCTTTGAACCCAACCATCAAAGTGGGCAAACAGATCACTGAAGTTTTGATTAAACATCAGAAAATGTCAGCGGCCGAAGCGAAAAAGCAAGGTATTGAGATGCTCAAATTAGTTGGCATCACAAATGCTGAGGCTCGCTTTAACCAATATCCCCACGAGTTTTCAGGCGGTATGCGCCAGCGTGTAATGATTGCAATCGCGCTAGCCTGCCGTCCGGCTTTACTCATAGCGGACGAGCCTACAACGGCTCTTGACGTAACCATTCAGGCGCAGATCATGGAAGTTATGAGAGAGATGCAGCAAAAACTAGGTACCTCCATCATTTTGATTACCCATGATCTTGGCGTCGTTGCCGGTATGTGTGATCGGGTTATTGTAATGTATGCAGGTGAAGTTGTAGAGACTGGAACAAGATGGGAAATCTTTAAGAATCCACAGCATCCATATACCAAAGGTCTGCTGCGCTCGATGCCGCGTCTGGACCAAAAGAAGGGCGAGCCGCTCATTCCGATCATCGGCACACCGCCAGATCTGATCAAGCCGCCGATCGGCTGTCCGTTCACCGCGCGTTGCAATGAAGCAATGCATGTTTGCGAACAAATCGATCCCGGCGCCACAGAATTCAGCGAAACGCATATGGCGCGTTGCTGGAATCTGCATTCGATGGCCAAGGAGGTGCAGTACTCTTGAGTAAGAACCTAATAGAGGTAGAAGGTCTTAAGAAATATTTTAATGTAGGTCAAGGCAAGGTTCTTAAGGCTGTTGATAATATTAACTTCTCCATCCGTGAGGGCGAGACGCTTGGAATGGTAGGGGAATCCGGTTGTGGTAAGACTACTGCTGGACGTACAATTCTTCGCTTGTATGAGCCAACTGCCGGAAGTGTGAAATATAATGGTACAGACATTTATAAATTGCCTTCTAACAAAATGAAAGCAATGCGCCGTGACATGCAGATGATTTTCCAAGATCCGTACGCATCACTTAACCCGCGTTTTACGGTTTCTGATATCATCGGCGAGGCACTGGACATTCACGGAATGGCTGGCAGTCGTGCAGAACGTAAAAAACGGATCGAAGAGCTGCTCGATATGGTTGGTCTTAACCATGATCACGCTACTCGTTATCCGCATGAATTCTCTGGTGGACAACGCCAACGTATTGGGATTGCCCGTTCGTTAGCGGTAAATCCTAAGTTCATCGTTTGTGATGAGCCGATTTCCGCGCTTGACGTATCCATTCAGGCTCAGGTCGTAAACTTGCTTAAAGAATTGCAAGATCGTCTGGGATTGACTTATCTTTTCATCGCGCATGATCTGTCCATGGTTAAACATATCAGTGATCGCGTAGCAGTTATGTATTTGGGTAAAATGGTAGAATTGGCGGAAAGTGAAGAGCTTTATGCAAATCCTATCCACCCTTATACCAAATCTCTCTTGTCAGCTATTCCAATTCCGGATCCGGAAATTGAAGTGAACAAGAAACGTATTCACTTGCATGATGAGCTTGGTAGTCCTATTTATTCTGCTAACGAAAAGAGCAATGATAGTGACTTTGAATTAGTAGAAGTATCCAAAGGACACTGGGTAAGCAAAAAATTTGCTTAAATCTATAGCGAGTATTAGACAGGCGGGAGCGTTATGCTCTCGCCTCTTGTATGTAGTGGGGATATTTAATAATCATTTTAATGGATAAGAAAATAAAACGGCTGCTCTTGCATTGCTTTTTTGCAGGTATGTAATTCTTTTGACGCGGCCCCTGACTTTGGATACAATCATATAGAGTTTACGAACTTCGATTTACATATAACTGCTCAGTAGAACTGGAGGCACTAGCAAATGAATATTGTTAAGGAACCGCTCCCGGGTGGATCTGCACTCGCGCGCGACTATATAGAAAATTTTGAGAAGGTTAGTCATTTGTATGGTGGGGATTTCCGAAGCAAAGAGAGTAGAAGCATTCGGGCAGAATGGCTGGATCGTAGTGAGGGTCTCCGTGCAGACCGGACACAAGTTGCTGCATGTCTACGGCAATATAATGAAAAGCATAATTCACATGATGCGGTGATGTCTTCCCTGGCACTTTTAGAACAGCCGGGAACGTTAGTGGTTACTGGCGGACAGCAAAGCGGATTATTTACAGGACCACTACTTGTAGTATATAAAGCAATGACAACCATTATGGCGGCAAAAGAAGCAGCAGAACAGCTCGGTCGGCCTGTAGTCCCATTATTCTGGATTGCAGGAGAGGATCATGACTGGGATGAAGTGAATCATACGTATGTATTGAATCGTACGCAAGAGATTACAAAGATTAAGATAGAGAAATCAGAGGAGAAACGATCCTCGGTGAGTAATATTCGTGTAGAAGATGAAAGCTGGCAGCAAGTAGTGGAACAGCTGGATGCGCTACTTCAAGATAGTGATTTTAAACCGCAAATTATGGAATTTATTCGATCTTCTTCGTTTAGAGCAGATAGTATGACGGATGCTTTTGCCAAGCTGATGGGTTCTTTATTTGGTAAATTTGGTCTGATCCTGCTTGATTCTGCTGATCCTAACCTTCGTAAGTTAGAAGAGCCTTTCTTTACTTCGCTAATTATGCAGAATGATGCACTGGAAACAGCGTACATGAATTCTGCTTCTGATATCGTGAACGCTGGGTATGAGCTTCAAGCTGACGTTACGGCAGGCAATGCCAACCTCTTTTATATACATGAAGGTGTACGATTATTGCTTCATAAGAAAGATGGCGTTTTTGCCGATCGCAAGGGCCAGGTATCGTTCACCCGGGATGAACTACTGGAGGAAGTGAAGGTTCATCCGGAACTATTCAGTAACAACGTGCTGACACGTCCGCTTATGCAGGATTATGTGTTGCCGGTTCTAGCAACGGTGCTAGGTCAAGGTGAGATTGCTTATTGGGCCATTCCGCATCGTGCGTTTGAGATCATTGGGGGACAAATGCCCCTGATCATCCCGCGAATGTCTTTCACAGTGGTGGAAGGTACGCTTCATAAGCATATGGATAAATATCAACTAAGCTTTGAGGACGTAAGACAGGGACTAGATCGTAAAAGACATGAGTGGTTGGCTGCACAGGATGAGCTGGGGATTGAACAACGTTTCGAAGAAACTAAAGCTACTTTCTCCGCCATGTACGAACCACTGATTGAGCAGCTTGGAACCATTCAGGCAGGTCTGCTAAAACTAGGGAATAACAATAAAGATAAGATTTTAGATCAGATCACTTTTTTACAAGCGAAAGCCCAAGATGCAATGGCAAAACAGAATGAAGCTGCAATCCGTCAATGGGAGCGAATCGAGCTGTCGTTAATGCCACTGGGTAAACTGCAAGAAAGAGTGTACAATATCATGTATTACTTGAACCGCTACGGACTTCCATGGTTAGATGAGCTGATGGCTATTGAACCGGATTATAGTGGGACGCATCGTATCATTTATATGTAGAGAAGTAACGCTCCATAAAACAAGGAAGTAACGCTCACAAAACTTGGATTATGCTTACGAAGCGAGTTTTACTGCGAAGTAAAACATAGAAGTATCGCTCCATAAAACTTTTAGGAGGTTTCATTATGAGTTCATCAAAACAAAATAGTATCGTGGCTGATATGTCACTCGCACCCGAAGGTCATTTGAAAATCGACTGGGTTCGTCAACATATGCCGGTATTGAACCGTATCCGTGAGCAGTTCGAAGCTGAACAGCCATTCAAAGGACTAAAAGTATCTATTACACTTCATTTGGAAGCTAAAACCGCTTATCTGGCGAAGGTAGTCAAAGCAGGCGGTGCAGAAGTAACCATTACTGGATCGAATCCACTGTCTACACAGGATGATGTATGTGCGGCGCTTGTAGAGGACGGAATTACCGTATTTGCTAAATACAACCCGTCACCTGAAGAGTTCAAAGCCCTTAATATCAAGGCGCTGGAAAGCAAACCGGATTTGATTATTGATGATGGTGGGGATTTTGCTACATTGCTGCATTCTGAGCGTCCTGATCTAATGGAGAATATTCGTGGGGGTGCTGAAGAAACAACAACCGGCATCATTCGTCTAAAAGCTCTTCAAAAGCAAGGTGTGTTGAAGTTCCCAATGGTCGCAGTAAATGATGCTTATTGCAAATATTTGTTTGATAACCGCTATGGCACAGGCCAATCCGCATGGGATGGAATTATTCGAACAACCAACCTGATCGTTGCGGGCAAAACCGTAGTTGTTGTCGGATACGGCTGGTGCGGTAAAGGTGTTGCTATGCGTGCCAAAGGTTTGGGCGCAAAAGTGGTTGTCACAGAAGTGGATGCTATTAAAGCCGTTGAAGCACATATGGACGGTTTCGAAGTTATGCCTATGCTGGAAGCTGCTAAGGTTGGTGATTTCTTCGTTACAGTAACTGGTAATCGTTATGTCATTCGCGGTGAACATTATGATGTGATGAAGGATGGAGCAATCATGTGCAATGCAGGCCATTTCGATGTTGAAGTGAATAAGCCTGAATTGTCTGAAAGATCCGTATCTCAACGTACTGTTCGCAAAAATATCGAAGAGTACCAGCTTCGCGACGGACGTAAACTTTATCTGCTTGCAGAAGGCAGACTTGTAAATCTGGGTGCTGCGGATGGACACCCTGCCGAAATTATGGATACGACCTTTGCGCTACAAGCGCTGTCGTTGAAATATGTAAATGATAATTATAAGAGCATTGGCGTAAAAGTTGAGAATGTTCCTTATGAGCTGGATGAGCAGGTAGCACGCTACAAGCTGCAAAGTCTGGGCATTAACATTGATAGTCTGACTCCAGCACAAGTGGATTATTTGGACAGCTGGAATCTGAACGATTAATTACGGAACGCACAACAATAAAGTATATTAACCAAGTGTACCTTGAACTGAAGCAACTTTTGTAAAATATAAGAGAGTATAAGTTTTACGCTATACATTATCCTTATATTTCTCGCTTAAACGCTTCGGCGTCCTTATAAGGACACCGAAGACGTTTATGCTTGAAAAGCCATGCAGCGGACAAGATTCCGATTGTATGGCTTTTTTCTGTGGCGAAATGTTTTTTGGGTAACGATCCATCTGATTTAGCAAAAAATTCCTTTCACCAGAAAAAGGTTTTTGATTTTTAATGGCGAATCTATTATGCTTAAGTGGTGAAAAGTGGGGTAAAGTGGGGATTCGGGGATTAGGGGTGGGAAAAAGGATGTTCATGGGAGAGTATCAACACAGCATTGACGACAAAGGCCGAATTATTATTCCGGCTAAACTCCGTGAATTGCTTGGAACCTCCTTTGTGACGACCCGTGGTCTAGACTCCTGTTTATTTGTTTATCCCATGGAAGAATGGGCAATCATGGAACAAAAGCTAAAAAGCCTTTCACTGATGAAATCAGATGCCCGTGCATTCAGTCGCTTTTTTTTCTCAGGCGCAACAGAATGTGTATGGGATAAACAGGGAAGGGTAAATCTGCCGGCCAATTTAAGGCAGTATGCCAAACTGGACAAAGACTGTGTTATTCTGGGCGTTTCGAACCGGGTGGAAATCTGGAACAAAGAGCTATGGGAGCAGTACTTCGAACAGTCCGAGGAATCGTTCAACGAAATTGCCGAAAAATTGGTGGATTTCAATTTTGATCTATAAAACACAATATCGAATACTGTCCTGGAGGGATGCAGCTTGTTTCACCACATCACGGTGCTTAAAGAAGAAGCGACAGAAGGGCTGCACATCAAAAAAGACGGAATCTATGTAGATTGCACTCTCGGTGGAGCAGGCCACAGCGCACTAATTGCTTCCAAACTTAGCGGCGAAGGCCGATTAATCTGTTTGGATCAAGATGATTGGGCTCTGGAGAACGCAAAAGAAAGACTAGCTGAATACGGAGACAAGGTTGTACTCATTAAGACCAATTTCCGTGATCTGGAGAGTGTACTTAAGGATGTGCCCTTTGTACCACAAAAAGATGGCATTCCCCAAGTGGATGGGGTCCTCTTTGATCTTGGCGTATCCTCTCCCCAGTTTGATGAGGGAGAACGCGGATTTAGTTACAATCATGATGCTCCGCTGGACATGCGAATGGATCAGACGGCGCTATTAACGGCTGCTGATATTGTGAATACGTGGTCTGAGCAGGAGATTGCCCGTGTGCTTTTCCAATATGGAGAAGAGAAGTTCTCGCGGAGAATTGCTAAGAAAATTGTAGACAGAAGAGAAGAAAGTCCTGTGGAGACCACAGGAGAATTAGCTGAGCTTATCAAGGAAGGTATTCCGGCGGCTGCACGAAGAACGGGAGGACATCCCGCTAAACGTAGCTTCCAAGGTTTACGGATTGCTGTAAACGACGAGTTGGGTGCTTTTGAAGAAGGATTACATAGCGCAGTACGTTGCCTTGCACCAGAAGGTAGAGTATCCGTTATCACTTTTCATTCACTCGAGGACCGAATTTGCAAGCAAATACTAAGCAGCTATTTAAGCAGATGTACATGCCCGTCTGACTTTCCGTTTTGTGTATGTGGCGCGAAAGGCACGCTTAAGTTAATCAACCGCAAACCGCTTGTGCCTTCTGAAGAAGAGCTTGAGCTTAATACTCGAGCCCGTTCAGCTAAGCTGCGCATTGCAGAAAAATTGTAATTGACGATAAAGGAGAGTCAGAGATGGCCTATACCCGCGGCAATTTAGCAGTTCAGCCCAAAAGAAAAGAAGAGGTAAACCCCCTTTACCGCGAGAAGACAAAAGTAGTTACCAAACGAAGAGTACTTCCGCTGCAAGAGAAACTTTTGTATATGCTGACGCTAGGAGTATGCGTTTTGGTGGCTATCACCCTGATTTCACGTTACGTTCATATTTATGATTTGAACTTGCAGGCCCAGAAATTAGATAAGGATATAGCGACTGCTAAGAAGCAAATTTCCACGTTTGAGATGGAGAAGCAGAACTTGGAGCAGAAGGTTGCCCAAAAGGCAAAGGATCTTGGATACGTAGCACCGGATGAAAATGCTACTATCTTTATTCCGGCGAATCCAGTATCGACAGAAGGCGATAATTAGTGAGCGATTGGCAAGATCGCAATAAAAAAATTGTGAGGTTCGCTTATGGTAAAGAGAATAAAACTTCGCACGCTGTTTATAGGAGGGTGTATTACCCTCTTTTTTCTTGTTTTGATAGCTAGAGTGTTCTGGATTCAAGTTATGGAGGGCTCAGAATGGCAAGAAAAGGCTGCTACACTTTGGGCGCACACTTCGACTATCAAAGCAGAGCGAGGAACGATTTCTGACCGTAATGGGAGTGTGCTCGCAAGTGATGTCCCTGCTTATACTGTGGTTGTAAACCCGGCAGTCATTGCTGAAAAGGGAATTGGTGATGAGGTCGTCAAGGGATTGCATGAGCTACTCGGCAAGCCAGAAGATGAGCTGCGGAAACTGGTTGAAGCGAAAGACGAGAACGGTAAATACCTCAAGAATCGTGAGGTTCGTAACGAAGGCTGGAAGATCGATCAGGAACTTGCGGATAAGGTGAAAGAATTTTATGTAGCCCTAGGTAAAGAGCATAAAATTCAAGAGACTGGGATTGGTCTTGTTAGAGAGCAGAAACGATATTACCCTAAGGGTTCGCTTGCTGCGCATATATTAGGCTATACAGATCGAGATGGCAAGGCGATTATGGGTCTGGAAAAATCCCTAGATGAACAGCTTAAGGGTGCCGATGGCAAGCTGCTTTATCAAAGTGACGGTCAAGGGGTTAAGCTGCCGGATTCAAAAGATACTTATAAACCTGTAGTAAATGGCAGTAATTTCAAACTTACAATCGACAGTACAATCCAGCAATATATACAAGCGGCCATGGAAAAGGCATATGCGCAATATAAGCCGAAAAGTATGAGTGTCATTGCTGCTGATCCGAATACGATGGAGATTTTGGGGATGGCGAATATGCCTACCTTTGATCCTAATAAATATATGGATACGGGTGCTGATGCAGCGGGTTTCTACAATCATGCTATCAAATCAACTTATGAGCCCGGTTCGACCTTCAAAATTGTAACACTTGCTGCAGCTGTAGAAGAGAAGCTTTTTGATCCCGTAGCTACATTTCTGTCAGGATCTATCAGAATTAAGGGATACAGTAAGGCATTACATGATATTAATCGTGCCGGCTGGGGGCAAATCAGTTTCCTGGAAGGTGTGAAGCGGTCTAGTAACGTTCTTTTTGTAAAACTTTATGAAATGCTCGGACAAGATAGACTTTTACAGTATATTGATGATTTTGGCTTTAATGGGAAGACAGGAATCGATTTGCCAGGGGAAGCCAGTGGGGTCGTTAACCCTAACCTTGGACGTCCTATCGAAATTGCTACACTTGCATATGGGCATGGTAAAGTGCTAGTTACCCCGCTTCAACAATTGGTTGCTGTATCTGCTATCGCCAATGGTGGGAAACTGATGACTCCATATGTGGTAAAAGAGGTTACGGACCCAAACACCGGTGACACTAAGGTTACTCAGCCTAGTGTAGTGGGTCAGGTAATTGATGAGGCAAGCGCCAAGAAAACCGGTGAATACTTGGAGCAGGTAGTTGCCGATCAAGTCAAAGGTACAGGACGCAACGCTCACATAGAAGGTTACCGTGTCGCAGGTAAGACAGGAACGGCTATCAAGGTTGAAGGTAAGGACTACGTGAAGTCCAAAGTACTGGTCTCCTTTATTGGTTATGCGCCTGTGAATGATCCAAAGATCGCTGTTATTGTTATTATTGATGAACCGAACGTTGAGGTTGGCGGCGGTAAAGCTGCAGCTCCTGTATTTAAAGAAATCGTATCTCAGTCTCTGCAATACATGGGAGTTCCAAAGTTAGCGACTGAAACTAGCGATAAGGAAAGTAAAAAAACAGTTGAATCTGAAGCGCCTGTGCTCCGGACCACACCTGATCTGATGGGCAAAACGATGAAGGAAGCAAGAGAGACGCTTCTGGATCAAGGATTTGATTTTGAAGTTGTCGGTGAAGAAGCTTCTGTGGAAACCCAATATCCAGAGGCTGGAACGAAGCTTGCTCAAGGTCAGCGTATATACCTATTAAGCAAGCAAGGGGACAAGCCTACCATTCCAAATTTACAAAGAGAGTCGCTGCGTGATGCGCTTGAGATTCTAACACTTCTAAAAGTGGAGATTGCGGTAGAAGGCGAAGGATATGTCTCGGAACAGATTGAAGGAACAAAGAACGGCAAAACATTGGTTACTTTGAAGCTGAAACCATTAAATGATAAGAGTGAAGATGATCCTGCAACTTCGACTGCTGATGAGGGTACGGAATCGGAGAGTGGGCCATAGGCTTGTTCTAACCCCTGTTTGTCCCGAATAGTCATGAAGATAAGAGCTCATGTCTATAGGTGAAAGCGGGGGAGAACGGAATGAAGGTTTCGAAGGTCGTAACACGGCGGAGAATGTTGTGGACGCTGCTGGGACTGGCAGTGTTATTCGGTTCGCTGGTCGTGCGTCTTGGCTTTGTGCAATTATCCCAAGGCGAGAAATTAAGTGACAAGGTAGAAGATTCCTTGCGCCGCAATATTCCTTTTACAGCCAAGCGTGGTGAAATTTTGGATCGTGAAGGTATACCGCTGGCCTATAATATCAGTACGCCTACGGTTTATGCGGTGCCTGTGCAGGTGAAGGAGAAGCAAAAGACAGCGCAGCAATTGGCGCCTCTGCTTGGGATGACCGAGGAGAAGCTGATGAGCTTGCTGACTAAAAAATCAATGTCGGTGAAACTACAGCCCGGCGGCCGCAAAATTACGATGGAACTTGCCGCGAGCATCCGTGATTTGCAGTTGCCGGGCATCGTTGTCGCTGAGGATAGCAAAAGATATTATCCGTACGGCGATCTTGCCGCGCATATACTAGGCTTTACAGGTATTGATAACCAAGGAATTACCGGGGTCGAGAACATATACGATAATTTACTTAAAGGAATAGCAGGCAATATTTCGTATTTGTCTGACGCAGGTGGAAGACTCATGCCTGGATCATCGGAGAAGTATTCTGCCCCTCAGGATGGACTTAATCTGCAATTGACGATTGATAAACAGATTCAATCCATTATGGAACGTGAGCTGGATCAAGCTATGGTAAAATATCAGGCGCAGGGTGCTTGGGCTATAGCGATGAATCCGAAGAATGGTGAAATTCTGGCCATGGCTAGTAGACCGGGTTATGAACCGGGTTTATATAAGGAATATGATCCGCAGATCTATAATCGGAATTTGCCCATTTGGATGACTTACGAGCCTGGTTCGACGTTCAAAATCATCACACTTGCTGCAGCACTGCAAGAAGGTAAGGTAGACCTGCAAAATGATCATTTCTATGATCCTGGGTTTATCGAAGTGGCGGGTGCGAAGCTGCGCTGTTGGAAAAAAGGCGGCCATGGCAGCCAAACCTTCCTTCAGGTGGTTGAGAACTCCTGTAACCCTGGTTTTGTTGCTCTTGGGCAACGGCTGGGCAAAGAAACCCTCTTCAAATATATTCGTGATTTTGGTTTCGGCAGCAAAACAGGAATTGATCTAAACGGAGAATCTAATGGGATTCTGTTCAAGCTTAGTCAAGTAGGTCCGGTGGAGCTTTCGACTACGGCCTTCGGCCAAGGGGTCTCGGTTACACCTATTCAGCAGATTGCTGCGGTATCCGCGGCTATCAATGGTGGCAATCTCTATAAACCACATGTAACAAAATCATGGGTTAATCCGGAAACGGGAGAGACTGTATCAGAGGTGAAGCCTGAGCTTGTGCGGCAGGTTATTTCGGAGGAGACATCCAAGAAGGTGCGGGCAGCACTTGAGAGCGTGGTTGCCAAAGGCACGGGACGGCCGGCTTTTATCGACGGCTATCGTGTAGGTGGCAAGACGGGTACTGCACAGAAGGTTGTAAATGGACGTTATTCTCCGACAGAGCACATTGTTTCTTTTATTGGCTTTGCGCCGGCGGATGATCCACAGATCGTTGTCTACACTGCAGTGGATAATCCGAAAGGGATTCAATTTGGGGGTGTAGTTGCAGCTCCAATCGTGCAAAATATTTTGGAAGACTCACTGCACTATATGAAGGTTCCTGAACGCAGTGATCAGCTTCCAAAAACTTATAAGTATGGTGAAACTCCGATTGTGACCGTGCCTGACCTTACAGGTGCAACCGTACAAGATATCTATGAGGATTTAAATATGAATTTTAATCTGGCGCGTTCAGGCTCTGGCAATACGGTCATCAATCAGGCTCCGAAAGCTGGGGCAAGAGTAGAACAGGGCTCAACCATCAGGATTTATATGGGAGCTTCTAGTGAATAATGATAAAGGTATAAGGGTTCAGTTTGTATCCGAAAATGTAGAGTGAGGGATTACTATGAAAGTTAATGAATTATCTGCTTGTCTTGCTACTTCGCGTCTATATGGGGACGGGGAGGTGGAGATTACTGATCTTCAGATGGATTCCCGCCGTGTAAGTCCGGGTGATCTGTTTATCTGTTTACCGGGTCACACCGTAGACGGACATAAATTTGCGCCGCAAGCCGTAGCCTCTGGAGCATCTGCTATCGTATGTGAGCATAAGCTAGAGCTTGATATCCCACAGATCGTTGTGGATGACTGCCGTTTTGCGATGTCTGTCATGTCGAATGCATTCTTTGGCTCACCTAGCAGCCGAATGAGAATGATCGGGGTTACGGGTACAAATGGGAAGACAACAACGACTTATCTTATTGAGCGAATTATGCAAGACCAGAATATGAAGACGGGTCTGATTGGGACCATTCAAATGCGCTATGACGGCAAAAGCTACCCTATGTCAGGGACCACTCCAGAATCGCTAGATCTGCAGCGCTCGCTTCATGATATGGCCTCCAAAGGTGTGGAATGTTGCGTAATGGAAGTCTCCTCCCATGCGCTTCAGCAAGGACGTGTGAAGGGTGCGGACTTCCGTACAGCAATATTTACGAACTTAACCCAGGATCATCTGGATTATCATCATACAATGGAGGAGTATCGGGCGGTTAAAGGTCTATTCTTCTCTAGACTAGGAAATGTGATCTCTCCTTGGAAAGAAGAACGCAAATATGCTGTGCTTAATGCTGATGATGAGGCGAGTCACTATTTTGCAACCCAAACTGCAGCGGAAGTGATTACATATGGCATTGATAACAACGCTAATGTCCGAGCTTCGCAAATCTCGATCACTGCAAAAGGAACTTTTTTCCATGTAGATACGTTTAAGGGTGAGACGGACATTTCGCTTCGTATGGTTGGTAAGTTCAATGTCTATAATGCACTTGCGGCGATTACGGCAGCGTTGTTGGAAGATGTGTCACTGTCAGATATCAAGACTAGTCTTGAGGCGATTGATGGGGTAGCTGGACGGGTGGAGTCAGTAGATGAGGGGCAAGAATATGCCGTTATCGTTGACTATGCACATACACCAGACGGGCTGGAAAATGTATTAAGAACGGTCTGCGAATTTGCTACAGGTAAAGTGCTTACTGTGTTTGGCTGCGGAGGAGACAGAGACCGCACGAAACGTCCTTTAATGGGTAAGATAGCTGCAAAATATAGCGATATGGTATTCGTAACCTCTGACAACCCTCGGACGGAGGACCCTGAGCTAATTCTGAAGGATATAGAAGCAGGACTAGTAGAGGATGGGGTCACCTCTGACCGGTATCATATGATTGTTGATCGCCGAGAAGCAATTGGGAAGGCTATTGAAATGGCAAGCTCTGGCGATGTAGTATTGATTGCGGGGAAAGGTCATGAGACCTATCAACTGATTGGCGGAGTGGTTCACGATTTCGATGACCGCATCGTCGCTAAAGAAGTTATAAGGGGTCGAAGCTATTGATTACAAGAACACTGGGACAAATTGCTGTGATGTGCGCAGGGGAACTTCCTGCTGCTGAAGCTATGAATATACCACTTACGGGCGTCGTTACTGACTCCCGTAAGATAACTACAGGTTGCCTGTTTGTTCCTCTAACGGGAGACAAATTTGACGGTCATCATTATGCAGCTACAGCTATTGCTGCTGGTGCTGCAGGGACCTTATGGCAGCGTGATAAAGGTCCTGCGCCTGAGAGTGGCGGAGTCATAATTGTTGAAGATACGCTAGAGGCGCTTCAGAAGCTGTCCGCTACGTATTTAAATGAGGTCGCTCCGAAGGTTGTCGCTGTTACGGGCAGTAATGGCAAAACAACGACAAAAGATATCATTATGGCCTTGCTCGAAATGCAGTACAAGGTGCACAAGACAGAGGGGAACTTCAATAATCATATTGGTCTTCCGCTCACGATTCTATCCATGGCTGAGGATACAGAGATTGCAGTGCTTGAAATGGGTATGAGCTCGCGGGGAGAAATTGCTCTGCTGGCTTCTTTGGCTGCACCAGATGTTGCAGTCATTACTAATATAGGTGAGTCACATCTGCTGCAACTGGGATCCCGCAAAGAAATCGCCCGTGCCAAGCTGGAAATAGTCGAAGGGCTAAAGCCAGGTGGACTGCTAATTTATAACGGTGATGAACCGCTGCTGACTGAGGTAATGCAAGAGTCCACTTTTGAGGCTCCGGAGGGGATGGTGTCCTTCCGTTTCGGCCTGAACGGAGATAATGATGATTATCCGACTGGGATGATGTCCCATAGTGGTGGTATGACGTTTACGTCAAGCCTTCATAAGGAACATGCTTTTACATTACCGCTGCCAGGCCAGCATAACGTTGTTAACGCGTTGGCTGCACTAGCGGTTGCTCGCCATTTTGGAATTACAGAACAAAATGTAGAGAATGGGTTAAGCAATCTTAAGTTGACGGGCATGCGGATTGAAGTGATTCGGACTTCTTCCGGGCTTACACTTTTGAATGATGCTTATAATGCCAGTCCGACTTCTATGAAGGCGGCCATTGATGTGCTTCAAACTATGAAATGCAGTGGCAAAAAAATCGCAGTACTGGGGGACATGCTGGAACTTGGGCCGGATGAAATACAGTTTCATAAAGAAATTGGCTACTACCTAGACCCCGCAGTGACTGATTTTGTATATACCTATGGTCCATTGTCAGTCCATATTGCAGAAGCTGCAAAGGAAAGATTCGGAAACGAGCGTGTGCTGGCTTTTACGGATAAGTCAGAATTAACAGCCGTCCTTATCGAGAAAAGCAGCTCCAAGGATATTGTACTATTCAAAGGATCTAGAGGGATGAGGCTTGAGGAAGTGCTTCAGAGCCTTAATAAAGAGATTAAAGAGACCTAAAAAAATGGAGGGGGTGCACCCATGGATTATCAACTATTGTTATTGACTATTGCTGTTTCCTTTATCCTTGCGGTCATTGCCGCTCCGCTCTTCATTCCGCTACTGCGCAGGATGAAATTCGGACAGCAGGTGCGAGATGACGGACCGCAATCCCATTTAAAGAAAGCGGGAACGCCGACGATGGGCGGTATCGTAATCATCGTGGCTTTTACATTGGCTTATCTGAAATTTTCCGTGGTGAATAACGATTTCTACGTACTACTAGTGGCTACGCTTGGTTTTGGACTGATCGGATTTTTGGATGATTATATCAAAATCGTATTCAAGCGTTCTTTGGGCCTTACGGCGCGTCAAAAATTGTTCGGGCAGCTGTTGGTAGGTGCTGTGATGTGCGGTCTGCTGATTTCTGCAGGACATAGCACAAGTATCAGCGTTCCGGGTACTGATTTCAGCTTTGACTGGGGCGGCTTTTTCTACTATCCATTCATTATTATTATGATGATGGCAGTAACGAATGCTGTTAACTTTACCGATGGAGTAGATGGTTTGCTGTCTGGTGTAAGTGCTATTGCTTTGGCAGCTTATGCTGTTGTAGCGATGCAGGCTACGTCAATTGCAGCTGGCGTGTGTGCAGCGGCAATGATCGGGGCCGTTCTTGGATTTCTGGTCTTTAATGCCCATCCGGCTAAGGTGTTCATGGGAGATACCGGTTCATTTGGTATTGGCGGTGCGATAGGTGCGATTGCCATTGTCACAAAGAGCGAACTGCTGTTTTTAATTATTGGCGGTGTGTTTGTGGTGGAAATGTTATCTGTCGTGATACAGGTAGTTTCTTTCAAAACCCGTGGCAAACGTGTATTCAGAATGAGCCCGATTCACCATCATTTTGAACTTGGTGGCTGGTCGGAATGGCGTGTGGTAATTTCGTTCTGGGCGGTAAGCTTGATATTAGCCGCTGTTGGACTATTTATTAGCAAGGGGTTGTAGCGAATGAAACATCCAGATATGTATCATGGTGAAGAAGTTGTGGTTCTTGGGCTCGCAAAAAGCGGTGTCCAGGTTGCTAAAGTGCTGCATGATCGAGGCGCTGTAGTTACGGTGAACGATAAAAAGGAAAGAGATCAAAGTCCCGAAGCTTCCGAATTGGAATCTTTGGGAATTTGTGTTATAAGCGGTGGGCATCCGGATGGACTGATTCATGAAGGTGTAAGTCTGGTCATTAAGAATCCAGGCATTCCTTATTCTGCGCCTCCTGTGCAAAAGGCTCTTGAGCTTGGCATTGAAGTAGTTACAGAGGTAGAGGTTGCTTACCGTCTTTGTGCAGCACCGATGATTGGCATCACGGGATCCAATGGCAAGACGACAACGACGACCTGGGTAGGTCAAATGCTGGACGCTGCAGGTATGAATCCGATTGTTGCAGGTAACATTGGCACGCCTCTCTGTGAGGCTGCGCAAGAAGCTACAGAGGATAACTGGATGGTGGTCGAACTCAGCAGCTTCCAGCTCAAAGGTACGGAGACTTTCCGCCCCAAAATAGGTTGTTTGTTGAATATTGCGGAGACCCACCTGGATTATCATGGGAGCATGAAGGATTATGTCGATTCCAAAGCAAAGCTGTTCGCCAATCAAGTAGATACGGATACGGCTGTGCTGAACTGGGACGATCCTTTTTGCCGGGAGCTTGTGCCGTATATGAAAGCTACTATTCTTCCGTTCTCTATGTCCGAGGAGCTCACTCATGGTGTGTTTGTTAGCCCATCCTATATTACGGGTCAAGATGACGATCTGAAGCGCCGTATCATCTATCGCGAATCTGCAGACCGAGAAACAATCATTGCTGATGTAGATTCCATTAGCATTCCGGGACGGTTCAATGTGGGAAATGCACTGGCTGCATGTGGAATTGCCATTGCTGCTGGAGCGGACCCCTCTTTATTGGGTGAAGTGCTTGCTTCATTTCGCGGTGTGGAGCACCGGCTGGAGTATGTGGCTGATAAGGCTGGAGCCACTTATTATAATAACTCCAAAGCAACAAACTCCAAAGCGACGATTATGGCATTAACGTCCTTTGAGCGCCCTGTAGTGCTGATCGCTGGTGGATTAGACCGTGGTTCCGATTATTTGGAACTGCTGCCTGTCCTGAGCGGACGTGTTAAAGCGCTAGTGGCGTTAGGGGAAACTAAGGACAAGCTAACGAATGTAGCGCAGCTTGCAGGATTAAAGCAGATTATCTCCGTCGATAATGGGGAGAGTGCCGCTGCCGTGCTTGAGCAAGCTGTGCAGGAAGCTTCCGCTCTGGCGGAAGAAGGAGATATCGTTCTTTTGTCTCCTGCCTGTGCAAGTTGGGATATGTTTACATCCTATGAAGAGCGCGGGCGTATTTTTAAAGAGGCGGTGCATAACCTTTAAGTAGGGGGGTGGATAAGCCCCATCCCTACTACGGATGCAAGAGGTGTGCTCCTGATGAACAAAACTCGTCATGCTCCCGATATTTGGTTGCTGATTCCTATTCTATCTTTGCTGGTGATCGGCATGGTGATGGTATACAGCGCCGGGTCCGTTCTGGGCTTCCGCAATTATGGAGATTCGTTTTACTTTGTAAAAAGACAGCTTTTGTTTGCAGGACTAGGATTAGTCGCAATGTTCGTTACGGCGAATACCGATTACAGGGTGCTGAAAAAGCTGGCTAAGCCGGCACTTCTGATCTGCTTTTTCTTACTTGTTATTGTGCTTATCCCTGGTATTGGTGTAGTACGCGGGGGAGCGCGCAGCTGGCTAGGAATTAGCTCCTTCGGGATCCAGCCTTCCGAATTCATGAAGATGGGGATGATTCTATTCTTAGCCAATTGGCTAGGAAAAGAGGAATACGACATCACTTCCTTCACACGCGGCTTGCTCCCACCACTTGCGCTCATTGGGTCAGCCTTCGCGCTGATCATGCTCCAGCCGGATTTGGGTACAGGTACCGTCATGTTTGGTGCAGCCTTGATGATGGTCTTCACAGCAGGGGCTAGAATGAAGCATTTACTTTCACTTGGAGTAGCTGGTGCGGCAGGGTTTGTTGCTTTGATTGCAGCAGCGCCTTACCGGTTGCAGCGGATTACCGCTTTTCTTGATCCTTGGTCCGACCCCCTTGGTGCAGGCTACCAGATCATTCAGTCGTTATATGCGATCGGTCCTGGTGGGCTCGGTGGCCTTGGATTAGGAATGAGTCGGCAGAAGTACAGCTATGTACCTGAGCCACAAACAGATTTTATTTTTTCTATATTGGCCGAGGAGCTGGGGTTTATCGGTGGTTTGGCTGTGTTGATCCTATTTCTTATTCTAATCTGGCGCGGGATGAAGGTGGCGATGAGTCTACCTGACCGTTTTGGAAGCTATCTGGCCGTTGGCATCGTCTGTATGGTGGCTGTGCAAGTCATTATTAATATTGGTGTTGTTATTGGTCTAATGCCTGTAACGGGCATCACGCTTCCTCTGATTAGCTATGGCGGATCTTCACTTACACTGATGCTAACATCCCTTGGCATTCTATTGAACTTATCCCGTTTTGCGAGGTGAAAGAGATGCGTATCGTATTAAGCGGCGGAGGCACGGGTGGACATATCTATCCTGCGGTCGCTGTTGCTAGGCAAATGGAGTTGGAAGATAGCAAATCTACCTTCCTGTATATTGGTGGAACGCGTGGCTTAGAGAGCAAGCTTGTTCCTCAAGAGAATATCCCTTTCAAATCTATTGACATCACTGGTTTTCGGCGCAAGCTATCCATAGACAATGTCAAGACCGTGATGCGTTTCTTGAAGGGTGTTAAGGCGTCCAAAGAAATGTTAAGAGAATTCAAACCAGATGTTGTGATTGGAACAGGCGGTTATGTGTGTGGTCCAGTCGTTTATGCTGCATCCCGGTTGGGCATCCCTACTTTGATCCATGAACAAAATGCCATACCAGGTCTAACCAATCGCTTTCTGAGTCGGTATGCGAGTACAGTTGCCGTAAGCTTTGAAGGAACAGAGTCCTCTTTTCCGGGCAGCAAAAATGTGATCTATACTGGCAATCCACGTGCCACAACAGTTACTACAGCAAGTCCGCAACGTGGATTCGCATCGCTGGGGATTTCGGATGGCAGTACTGTTGTTTTGGTGGTTGGTGGCAGTCAGGGAGCTAAGGCTATTAATAGAGCCATGATTGAAATGGCCCCTAAAGTGGGTAAGGGTAATGGTGTTCATTATGTGTATGTTACAGGTGAACCTTATTTCGAAGAGACTCGGGCTGAATTGCGTCAAAAGCTGGGTAGCATACCAAACTGGTTGCATGTCCTTCCTTACGTTCATAATATGCCAGAGGTGTTGGCTTGTACCTCCTTGATCGTTAATCGGGCGGGAGCCTCTTTTCTCGCTGAGATTACAGCGCTGGGTATTCCCTCTGTACTCATTCCATCTCCTAATGTGACGAATAACCATCAGGAGGCGAATGCAAGACAGTTGGAACGTGAAGGTGCTGCTGTGGTGCTGCTTGAGAAAGATTTAAACGGCACGGCACTATATGAGGCGGTTCAAAAAATCATCGGAACTGAAGCCGTGCGTGAGCAGATGTCCGTGGCCTCCAAACGACTCGGCAAAAGAGATTCTGCGGCAGTAATCACAAGCGAGCTCCGAAGACTTGCGGGTAAGAAGTCTTAAGATATCATCGTTTTCCATACGGGTTTTCCTTATTGGCAGCTCTCTGTCACACACTTGGAGGAACGAACATAGGATAATCCTATAATCGTGACAATCACCCAGGACACTTCCAAACCTGAGATGTAGTGCAGGATATTCTTGAAATATAAGAAAGTATAAGTTTCACGTTATACATTATCCTTATATTTCTCGCTTAAACGCTTATCGTCCTTCTAAAGGACGCCGAAGACGTTTATACTTGTACATTTCATATGAGCTTGTAACGGAAGTGTTTGTGGTGGGTGAGCGGTAATCTCGGAGGTGATACATTGGACAAATTGGTGATTGAGGGTGGAAGTCCCCTGTCAGGCACCATTCGTATCCATGGAGCAAAAAATGCGGCGCTGCCGATTCTAGCGGCAAGCCTGCTGGCCGAAGGAGTTCACTCACTGCATAATGTGCCGAAGCTGCTGGACATCGAGACTATGCTAGACATCCTAGATCGGCTGGGCTGCAGGTGCGTGCATCAAGAGGATACGGTGACGATAGATACGTCTGCCGTCGGGACATCTCATATCCCTGAGGATTTAATGCGGCAGATGAGATCTTCCATTTTTCTAATGGGACCGCTGTTATCCAGATTTGGAGAGGTAACGATCTATCAGCCTGGGGGCTGTGCGATCGGAGAGCGTAAAATCGATCTTCATCTACAGGGACTTAAGGCGTTAGGGGCGGAGATCGAGGAGAGCAACGGAAGAATATTCTGTCGGGGTTCTAAGCTTATAGGGAGTGATATTCATCTCGACTATCCAAGTGTAGGAGCAACGGAGAATATTATGATGGCTGCCGCAAAGGCAGAGGGAACAACAACAATATCGGGGGCAGCGAGAGAGCCGGAGATACAGGACCTACAGCAGTTTCTAAATAGCATGGGTGCTCAGATTATCGGTGCAGGTACGGACACCATTACAATTCAAGGGGTGAAAAACCTATATCCCTGTACGTATGAGGTGATACCTGATCGGATTGTGGCTGGAACCGTAATGATTGCTGCGGCAGCTACACGAGGGAATGTGACTTTGACACATGCCAATGCGGGGCATCTGACTTCGCTTATTCATGTGCTCAAGCGGGCTGGTGTTCAAATCACAGTGTGCAATGATATAATTAATATCAGTTGTATGGGGCGTCCACGTGCTGTTGAGAGAATTGTGACTTCTCCTTATCCTTCTTTCCCAACCGATCTGCAATCTCAGGTCATGGTGCTGTTGTCTCTCGCTGATGGTTTCAGTGTAATCAAGGAGACGGTGTTTGAGGGACGATTCAAGCATGTTGAAGAAATGGCGCGGATGGGCGCTGATATTTCTATTGATTTGAATCGTGCGTTTATTCGCGGCGTTCAGAGATTGTATGGTGCTACTGTGGAAGCTACTGACTTGCGTGCGGGTGCGGCTCTGGTTATTGCTGGGCTTGCTGCACAAGGGACTACAGTCGTTGAGCAAGCACACCATATTGACCGCGGGTATGATGGAATAGAGAAGCTGTTTCAGAAGCTTGGCGCGCGCATAAGCCGCAAGGTACCCGTACCGGATCCACTTGATTTGGCCAATTAAAGCTCCCTGTCTCCTTCAGTTCTACCAAGGAAGGAGACAGGGCCTTATTACGGAGATATGAGAATGACAACAACCCGATTACCTCTTCTTAAAGAGGACAAGCCTAAGAAAAAAATGAGCCGTAAGATTACGGCGATCCTGCTGCTACTGTTCACTGCGCTTCTTGCTGTGATTTTTTTCAGATCGTCTATTAGTCACATTACAGTGATAGATTTTCAGGGAAGCAAGTATTCTACTAGTGAGGAATTACTCTCGCAAAGTGGAATTCATATAGGTGGACAATTCTTTGCCGTTTCTACGAAGTCTGTGGAACAATCTTTGCTGGAGCTTAAGACGGTTAAGGCTGTGGCCGTAAAGAAGGATTTTCCCGGGGTAATCACAGTGAAGATTGAAGAGTTCCCTGCGGTGGCCTATGAACTGGAACAGGGCGGCATCTTGAAGGCGATTCTGTCGAGTGGAGCAGCGGTGACTGTTAATGAGACTGGTATTGCTGTAGAGAAACCTATATTAACCAACTGGGATCCAGCTGATCCTAATAAGGCTATCCTATGCCAAACGCTTGGAAGCATTTCTAATGAATTGACAAGTGATATCTCTGAGATTGTTCCCTCGCCAACCTTGTCATTTCCGGATCGTATCAAGCTCTATACTAGATCCCGTTTCGAGGTGATCACTTCCATCTCTTTATTGAAGAGCAAAGTGTCATACTTGAATCAGGTAATAGAGACAAAGGAGCCTGGACTTATCACGATGCTTGAAGCCGACTCGTATGTTCCTTTTCAGGTCGAAAGTGAGGAGCAAAAGGGCGATGAGCAAAAAGATGTGCAAGAGTAGAGTAGAGGTAAATAGTCCCTACTAATAGAGTTCAAAAAATGCTACAATCGGAGTTACGGGCAAGAAGCTATATCCCTCTTTTTTCTTCGATTTTTTTGAAATATAATCTTATATATGGTTAGTAATAACCGAATAGGTATATATTTCTTGTGATAATTATCATTCTTATAAAAAATTATGAGTAACTAATCACATTTAGGGATGTTGGAATATTATTCCGTTCAAAAAATTTGTAGAAAAAAGAGGGAAAGGGTTAGGTATGTTGAATATGTACAGAGAAGTTTCCCGGGACCGGGAAAAGGTTATGCAAATTATTTCGATTATAACAGGAGGTGCCATAGGACTTGAGCAACAATGACATCATTGTTAGTTTGGACATCGGTACATCCAAAGTTCGGGCAATAATTGGGGAAGTTACCAATGGAACCTTTAATATTATTGGCGTTGGATCTGCTGATTCGGAAGGAATACGTAAAGGCGCGATTGTAGATATCGACCAAACTGTGCAATCGATCAAAAGTGCTATAGATCATGCAGAGCAAATGGTGGGTATTCAAATATCAGAAGTTTATGTAGGCATTTCCGGTAATCATATTGGCCTGCAATCCAGCCACGGTGTCGTGGCCGTTCAGAATGAGGATCGTGAAATCGGTGAGGATGATATCGATCGCGTTATTAAAGCTGCGGAAGTCATCGCTATGCCTCCGGAGCGAGAAGTGATTGATGTTGTTCCTAAACAATTTATCGTCGATGGTCTCGAAGGTATTCAGGACCCGCGCGGGATGATTGGTGTTCGTCTAGAAGTGGACGCAACCATCATTACGGGTGCTAAGACGCCAATACATAATCTACTACGATGTGTTGAGAAATCAGGGCTGAAAGTGAAGGATCTTGTGCTGATGTCTCTTGGTGCTGGTGGATTGGCGCTGTCCAAAGACGAGAAATCGATGGGATCTGTTCTGGTTGATATCGGGGCCGGGTCGACAACGATAGCCATATACGAAGAAAGTTCCCTTTGTGCAACCTCTACGATTCCGATCGGCGGAGAATTTGTAACTAATGACATTGCATACGGACTACGTACACTTACTGATCAAGCGGAGAAAGTAAAGCTAAAGTATGGTTGCGCATGGATTGACGATGCAGCCTCTGACGTTGTCTTCAAGGTGCTGCGCATTGGCAGTAATGTAGAGAAGGAATTTAACCAAGAGGATTTAGCGGCAATTATCGAACCACGGGTGCAAGAAATCTTCCATTTGATTAAACAGGAAGTGAAACGGCTTGGTTACAGTGAACTACCTGGAGGTTATATATTAACGGGTGGAACTGTTTCGATGCCTGGCGTATTAAAGGCGGCTCAGACTGAACTGGCTGCATCTGTACGCATCGCTGTACCGGATTATATCGGTGTACGGGACCCTGGGTTTACCGGAGGTGTTGGTATCCTGCATAATGTTGTCCGTAGCTTCCGTGGAAGAAGCAGTGGTGGAAGCAGCAACAAAAAGACGGTCAACCGGAGTAAGCAGAACGCCACTCCAAATCAGGAAACGGTTCAGAAGACCGGGTTTGTCGAGCGTCTAAAGAACATGTTCAGCGAGTTTATATAAGTGTAAGTCCAGATATACTTGGACCGGCCATCCAAGCACATTGAGGGGGAGATGGAACAATATGTTAGAATTTGATTTTGAAATGGAGAGCTTGGCGCAAATAAAAGTCATCGGCGTAGGCGGCGGAGGTAGTAATGCTGTCAACCGGATGATTGAAAATGGCGTTCAGGGTGTAGAATTTATTACGGTTAATACAGACGCCCAAGCGTTGCATATGGCCAAATCGGAGCACAAGCTGCAAATCGGGGACAAGCTGACCCGCGGGTTGGGTGCAGGAGCTAATCCTGAAGTCGGTAAGAAAGCAGCGGAAGAATCCCGTGACTTGATCTCTAATACCCTTAAGGGCGCAGATATGGTGTTTGTTACTGCAGGGATGGGTGGCGGTACAGGAACAGGTGCAGCACCAGTTATAGCTGAGATTGCTAGAGAATGTGGAGCCTTGACTGTGGGGGTAGTTACTCGCCCGTTCACTTTTGAAGGAAGAAAACGTTATAACCAGGCAATGCTTGGAATCGAAGCTTTGAAAGAAAAAGTCGACACGCTAATCGTCATTCCAAATGACCGTTTGCTTGAGATCGTTGATAAGAAAACACCGATGTTGGAAGCTTTCCGTGAAGCAGATAATGTTCTCCGGCAGGCTGTTCAAGGTATCTCTGACCTAATTAAGGTTCCTGGTCTGATTAACCTTGACTTTGCGGATGTAAAGACGATCATGACAGAGCGCGGTTCAGCGCTTATGGGTATTGGTATTGCAAATGGTGAGAACCGTGCGTCTGAAGCAGCACGTAAAGCCATCATGAGCCCACTCTTGGAAACGTCTATTGAAGGCGCCCGCGGCGTAATCATGAACATTACGGGAGGATCCAACCTCTCTCTATATGAAGTTAATGAAGCGGCTGAGATCGTTACATCCGCCTCTGATCCTGAAGTGAATATGATCTTTGGTGCGATTATTGATGAAGGCCTGAAGGATGATATCAAAGTAACAGTAATTGCTACTGGCTTTGAACATAAACCATTGCCTGAAACTCCAGGACGTCGTCCGGTCTCGACGAATAACGAGCCTGCGGCAGCACCGGATAAGAGTTCAGCTAATTTACGTCCTTTCGGCAATCAGAGTTCTTCTGACCAGCTCGATATTCCGACGTTCCTGCGTAATCGTACTCGGGGCAACAACGACTAATTAAATAGAATCAAGATTATACGAGAACACCGTATCGCTTAGCTGATTAGCTATAGCGGTACGGTGTTTTTTTGCGTAAATGTAATAAGGATCAAGCAAGACTATGAACGGCACTGTGTAGCTCCAAGGGGGTGATGGTTGACTAAGTAGTTACAGTAGGTGGTAACTGGTAGTCGGAGAGCGGAAAGCGGCAACCATTAACCATCGGATAATCCTGCCAAAATACAGTATTTAATAATAAGTAGATGGTTGAAGCGTTGATTCCTGCGAATCTGCAGTAATTCCTGCGCCAAATAAAGATTTCTAGCCAAAAGTGAGGATAATCCTGTATATTTGCAGTTTTTGGACTTCATGAAGCGGAGTTTTGCACAAAAAGTTGTATATTTGCAGGATTCCTCTATTCCATTAAATGATCCAGCGAATGATGGAGCGAATGACGCAGTGAATAAAAGATATAAGAAATTCCACAAAGAAGGAATAAATCCCCACGCGCTATAACTCGACAAAAAAACCGTAAGAATGCCCCCCAAGTTTAGACAGACTTTGAATGCGAGACTTTCTATACTAATCATATCGTCCAAAAACAGAGCCTGATCCAATTTGGCTAGAGGATAGATTCCGCCATTAAGCAGGTGAATGCACTGGTTGTTTATATTGACTTGATATTCGCCGCCAATCTAGTGATCGACGGAATTCTTTTGTGGCTGACAGGCTGGATGGTTAAGCTGAGAATCTCATGGTGGCGTTTAATCCTCTCAGCTCTCGTTGGCGCACTGTATGTAGTGATGATGTTTGTACCGGAGCTGTCTTTCATGTATACCTTCCTTATCAAGTTTGGATTGTCGGTGGTTATGTTATGGATTGCCTTTGGTTTTGGGAGTCTGCAAAGCTACCTTCGCACTATGGGAGCTTTCTATATTATCAATTTTGCAGCCGCAGGTGGAATTGTTGGTATTCACTATTTGCTGCAGAGCTCCAGCGACATTTGGAATGGTATTATGTTCACTGCTTCAGGAGGGCATGCCTACGGCTTAAAGATCGGCTTTTGGTTTGTCATTGCAGTATTCCCCCTGGTGTTAATCTGCTTCAAGGCAGTGCATTCTTCACGAATCAGAAGGGAGCAGCTTGAAACCTATATCGGTGAGGTGGTTGTTGAAATTGATGGTGTAAGTGTTTCCTGTCCTGGCCTGTTAGACACAGGTAATCGTCTCTGTGATCCTTTGACCCGCATACCGGTGATGGTGATGGAATCGACGCTCTGGGAGGGGCATCTGCCTGCTGCATGGAAAGGGAGACTCACTCAGGATGGTGCGGACAGACTTTTGCTAGAAACGGACGGGCAGTCGTTTGCTTGGCAGGATAGGATGCGACTAGTACCTTACAGGGGGATTAACCGAGGGGCATCATTTATGCTCGCACTGAAGCCAGACCTTGTGACGATAAAGCTCGGTGAAGATATCTTTTATAGTAAAAGAGTCTTAATTGGGCTGGATGGCGGGACACTCTCAGGAGATGGAGCCTATCGGGCGGTCATACATCCGGATTTAACTCAAAAAGAGAGCGCCACTGATGCAGCACTACCTTCCTAATCTTTAAAGCTAGCTGAACCAAACTTCTGATGGCTGAAAGCGGGAATTAAAAGCTTCATACGCTAACCGTGTACTTCTTGGAGGAGGAACAATAATGGTCAAATGGAAAATTGCTCTGCAGCTGCAATATTACCGCATGCTGTTTCTACTGGGGCTGAAGAGTCAGGAAATCTATTATATCGGCGGGAGCGAGGCTCTACCTCCACCGCTGACACGGGAAGAAGAAGAGTATCTGCTTCAGCGGCTATCTAGCGGCGATGCTGCTGTTCGTGCGATGCTGATTGAGCGTAACCTGCGCCTCGTAGTGTATATCGCTCGTAAATTTGAGAATACCGGAATCAATATTGAAGACCTGGTTTCGATAGGGGCTATCGGATTAATTAAGGCGGTTAACACTTTTGATCCCGAGAAAAAAATAAAACTAGCAACATATGCATCACGTTGCATAGAGAATGAAATTTTGATGTATTTGCGGCGTAATAGCAAGACACGGAGTGAGGTTTCTTTTGATGAGCCTCTTAATATCGATTGGGATGGTAATGAGTTGCTGCTCTCAGATGTTTTAGGGACGGAAAATGATACCATCTATCGGAACATTGAAGAACAGGTCGATCGCAAGCTGCTGCAAAAGGCGCTGGAAAAGCTGAGCGAACGGGAAAGACTCATTATGGAGCTGCGTTTCGGACTGCGTGGGGGCGAAGAAAAGACGCAAAAAGATGTGGCGGATCTGCTCGGCATTTCCCAATCTTACATCTCTCGTCTGGAGAAACGAATTATTAAGCGGCTGCGTAAGGAGTTTAACAAGATGGTGTAAGGTGAAATTAGCAAGGAATAAAATGGCCAACCCGGGAGATAATGTACAGTAATGTTTCTCCTTGGGAGGTAAATCATCATGACCCGAAATAAAGTCGAGATTTGCGGTGTGGATACTGCTAAGCTGCCTGTTCTAACGAATGTGGAAATGCGGCAACTGTTCACTTCGCTGCAGCAGCAGGGCGAGCGATCCGCCAGAGAGAAATTGGTAAATGGTAATCTTAGGCTCGTTCTAAGTGTTATCCAGAGGTTCAATAATAGGGGAGAATTTGTTGACGATTTGTTCCAGGTGGGCTGCATCGGTCTGATGAAAGCCATCGATAATTTCGATTTATCACAAAACGTTAAGTTCTCCACATATGCGGTTCCGATGATTATTGGTGAGATCCGCCGTTACTTGCGTGATAACAATCCGATTCGAGTATCGCGTTCACTCAGAGACATTGCTTATAAGGCGCTGCAGGTACGCGATAGTCTGACCAATCAGAATTCGCGGGAACCGACGATATTCGAAATCTCTGAAGCACTTGGCGTACCGAAGGAAGATGTAGTCTTTGCCCTTGATGCTATTCAGGATCCAGTGTCCTTATTCGAACCGATCTATCATGACGGTGGCGATCCTATTTATGTAATGGACCAGATTAGCGATGATAAGAATAAGGATGTGTCGTGGATCGAAGAAATCGCCTTACGTGAAGCGATGCGTAAGTTAGGTCAAAGGGAGAAACGAATTTTATCCATGCGGTTTTTCGAAGGGAAAACACAGATGGAGGTCGCAGATGAGATTGGTATCTCACAGGCACAAGTCTCACGTCTAGAGAAATCTGCGATTCAGCAAATGCAAAAGCATGTGAAGTCTTAAATCGTCTGAAATGAGGAGATATCCAGAATCCGTGATAAGGATTTTGGGTGATCTCCTCTTTTTACTGTTTCAGGAATTATATTGAGCCCCCGCAAAGTACCTTGGTAAGCATCTAAGCATAGCCTCACTTTGTGGGGATATTTCATGCATGTGGCCAAGCTTTCATAACATATATTGGACTATAGGTCTGATTGTACAGGGGTGGTGAGATGAACGAGGATTATTTAGGATCAGCCAAAAAAATGAAAATCTCTGATTTTCAGACTAAGGACGTTATTAACATTGTGGACGGCAAGCGGCTGGGCCAAATCAGTGACTTAGAGCTTGATTTACGCCGAGGTGTCATTGATGCAATCGTAATTCCCGGATACACTCGGTTTATGGGGTTGTTCGGAGGCGGAACCGATCTGATTATTCCATGGCGAAATATTGTCAAAATCGGGTCTGATGTAGTGCTTGTGAAGATTGAAGAATCAAGAATGCCTCAAGGGCAGGACGAGCGAGAAACGATGTATTTGGAACGAGGGGACCGAGGCGAACGGCGCACTTATTAATTAGGTGCGTTTTTTGTTTTTTATAAAATGATTCGAAAAGGCATGGCTTAAAAGTTAGTAAATTTGATGTTCTAGCTTAAGCGGCATTTTGTAGGGGTATTTACATGTGGTACACTAAGGCGGAGGTGAGGATATGGAACCGTTTGTGCAGGGGAAGGAAACACTTATGCTGCTCCATCTGGAGCCTTGGCGTGTGAAGCATAAAGAAATTACAGCAGGTTTTACGGGTAGACAGGGAGGGGCTAGCAAAAAGCCTTATGACAGCCTGAATTGTGCATTTCATGTTGGGGATGCTCCGGAAGATGTCTTAACGAATCGTAGAGCGCTTGCGGAAGCTCTTGATTTCAAGCCGGAAGCTTGGACCTGTGGGGAACAAACCCATGGAGCAGAAATAGCAGTGGTAAGGGAAGCCGATCGTGGGCGGGGTCAAAAGGATAGAACCTCGGCATTTCAGGCAACTGATGGTTTGCTTACAGATGTACCGGGAGTTTTTCTGACTTCTTTTTATGCGGATTGTGTACCCCTTTATTTTTATGATCCTGTGCACCAAGTCGTCGGTCTTGCCCATGCTGGCTGGAAGGGAACTGTGGCCCAGATTGCAGCCGCTATGGTGAGTAAAATGGAGACCATTTACGGAAGCCATGCGCAGGACATTATTGCTGCGATCGGACCATCCATTGGTGACTGCTGTTATGAGGTGGACGATTATGTGATGGAGCATGTTCATCGACTGGAAGGTGATCTGAGTAAACCAACAGAAACAGCCAGTACTGTGGAGCTGTACAGAACATCTGACACAGATGAGAACAAATACATGCTAAACTTGAAAGAAATGAATCGACGCATTATGATTAAAGCAGGAATATTGCCGACTCATATCGAATGTACATCTTGGTGTACAAGCTGTAATCAAGATTTGTTCTTTTCTTATCGTAAAGAAGATGGGGTTACAGGCAGGATGACGAGCTGGATCGGAATAAAGGAGAGTTGAAAGTGGCTTTAACACTGCAGGAGAGAATTGCTGAGGTAGAGGAACGTGTAGCACGTGCCTGCGCGGCAAGCGGCCGGGATCGAAATGACGTCAAGGTAATTGCAGTGACGAAATATGTTTCTCTGGAAATGGTGTCCTCCGTATTGGAGGCAGGCCTGGAGCATATTGCCGAGAGTCGCTGGCAGGATGCTGAGCACAAATGGAAGGTTTTAGGGGACCAAGGGACATGGCATTTTATCGGGCATTTGCAGACCAATAAGGTTAAAGACGTTATTGGCAAGTTTCAATATATACACTCTTTGGACCGGATATCTCTGGCGCAAGAATTACACAAAAAGGCGATTGCCGCAGATCAAGAAGTGAATGTCTTTCTTCAAGTAAACATCTCTGGAGAAGATACGAAATTTGGTCTGTCGCCTGAGGCGGTACCTGGATTTTTGCGTGAAATTGCTAGTCTAGACCGTGTAAAAGTAATTGGACTAATGACGATGGCACCTTTAGAAGGTGATCCGGAGCTTACCCGCCCTGTATTTCGCGGACTTCGTGAGCTGCGCGATGAGCTCAATCAACTTGCTTTGACACCTGAACCGATTACGGAGTTATCAATGGGAATGTCGAATGATTTTGAAGTGGCGATACAGGAAGGAGCCACCTGGGTACGCCTAGGTACGGTGTTAGTAGGCCATTAGGAGGGATCGTGATGAGCGTTATGAACCGATTTATGAGTTTTTTGGGCTTGCAGGAGGAAGAAGAAGTTGTGGAGCGGGAGCAAATCCACGAAGAGGATGAGTATGAGCCAGCCCCTGTCGAAACCCGCAAAAATCAAAGGGGCAACGTTGTCAGTATCCATTCGCAGAAGAATGTAAAAGTTGTACTTTATGAGCCACGTTCGTACGATGAGGCTCAGGAAATTGCGGACCATCTCCGTTCTCACCGGACGGTAGTGATCAATCTTCAGCGTGTCCGTAATGATCAGGCAATGAGAATTATTGATTTTTTAAGTGGAACCGTTTATGCCCTTGGGGGAGGAATCTCTAAAATTGGGGGCAATATATTTATGTGCACGCCAGATACCGTTGAAATTCAAGGTGCCATTACGGAAATCCTAGGTGACGATCCAGACTATAACAGAATGAGGTGAATGAGCTTTGCCCCAAATTGATTACATTATTGATATGCTGTTTAATATTTATTTTTACATGATTATTTTCTACGTACTGATGTCGTGGTTACCAAACGTTCGTGAGAACTTTATCGGAGAACTGCTGAGCAAGCTTGTTGAGCCGTATTTGACACCATTTCGTCGGTTTATTCCGCCACTCTTTGGTACGCTTGATATTTCCCCGATCATTGCACTATTCGTCTTGGAATTTGCGGCAGGTGGACTCAAATCCATTTTGCACTTAATTTTTTAGGCAGAAGTGATGAAGACAGAAGTTTACGGGCATTTTCATCCCGATGAAAGACAATTTGTGGACAAGGCTTGGGAATGGGTTACCCATGCTGGAGAATATCATGAGACGAAACTGACCGAATTTCTAGATCCGCGCCAAGGATTTATTCTGCAAAGTCTGGTCAATCGACATCCAGATGTTATCGTTAGATGGGAAGGCGGCCACCCTGAGGCAGAGCGGAAGCGAGCACTCATTGCGCCTGATTACCGTGATCTGGATCATGAGGACATGGAGCTGAGCGTTCTTGCGATAACCTCTGGTGAGCAAAAGTTTCTGGCGTTAGAGCATGGGGACTACATGGGCTCTATTCTGGGTCTTGGAGTAAAACGTGGAAAAATCGGTGATATTCATGTTCTGGACGATGGTTGTCATGTGGTAGTAGCTGCAGATATTGCAGATTATTTAGACATGAATTTAACTGGAGTACACCGAATACAGGTGAGCACGGAGGTATTGCCACTTTCTGCCTTGCGTAATAGTGAGGTGAAGCTGGAAATGATGGATTTGACTGTAGCGTCCCTACGATTGGATGGCATAGCCGCAGATGTAACACGGCTTAGCCGAAGCAAAATTCTTGCTCCCATCAAGGCTGGGCGCGTTCGGGTAAATTGGAAAGTGGAAGAAGACCCTTCCTGCGGACTTAAAGATGGTGACATGGTATCTATTCAAGGATTTGGTCGATTCAAGGTTCTAGAGGTTGGTAGTTTGACGAAAAAGGGCCGATACCGTGTTCAGGTTGGTAAATTTGTGTGAATCCCTTGCAGGAATCCGGCTTTACTTGTCGAAATTGATTATTTCGAGGGAATCAAACATTTTTAAAGCAGGACGCCGATATTTTATAAAAGAGGCGAACCATGAATGGCAGTTGGAACGTCGATACATCCTCTGCCTTTACTTGAAGTACAGTCTTTCTTCTTTGTCTGCTGCGCAGGTATGGTTCAGAGACTTAGAAGGTCCGAAATTTCTAGGAGGTGCACAGCATGCCATTAACACCGCTCGATATACATAACAAGGAGTTCTCTCGGAGACTTCGCGGTTATGATGAGGACGAGGTCAACGAATTTCTGGATCAAGTAATTAAGGATTACGAAAGTGTCATCCGTGAGAACAAAGAGCTGCAGAATCAGCTTTTGTCCATTCAAGAGCGTTTAGATCATTTTGTGAATATTGAAGAGAGTTTATCGAAAACGATCTTAGTCGCTCAGGAAGCGGCGGATGATGTGAAGAACAACTCCAAGAAGGAATCGCAGCTCATTATCAAGGAAGCGGAAAAGAACGCGGATCGGATTATTAACGAAGCATTATCCAAATCCCGTAAGGTTGCTATTGAGACTGAAGAATTGCGTAAGCAAGCTTCGATCTATCGCACTCGTTTCCGCACATTGGTGGAAGCACAGCTCGAGCTGTTGTCACAGGACGACTGGAATGCCTTGGAGAGTCGTGAGGCAAGCGAGAACGTAACCTTTAAGGATGATGTTCTACATCGTATCTAATGCACTATGATGAATGAATGCTGCTTGAATTTATAGGGGGGAATTCCCTCTAATTTATAATTTCATGCTATAATCGGCTAAATAGAGGGAGTTATTCCCTCTATTTTTATTTTCCGCTAAAATCGATCATAATAAAGTATTCCGCCTGCACAGGTATACTCCTAATTGCGGATTTGGCTAGCGGTTGTTGACATTTAGACTTAAAAAGTCTATAAATAGAACATATCTGTATAATGTTTATATGTATTCGATGACGGGACAAGTACGACAAGGTAACGTTCTCCAGAGAGTCGGCGATTGCTGAGAGCCGATTGTTCGAACCCTGCCGGAAGATCTTCCCCTAGAAGTTAAGCTGAAGCGTTGATCGTGCGTAAGCTTAGCCGTCCGCCGGACGTTACACCGGACCTGTGCATGAGATTTACGCGCAGGACTGAGATTGTGCTGAATACACTCCCCTTAAGGATGTGCTCATGCGCAGAATTAGGGTGGTATCGCGAGCGTTGTCTCGCCCCTTTGGGGGTGGGATGACGCTTATTTTGTTGTTCCGGGGTGGGCATCCCCCTAAATCCCCCTTTCTAAGGGGGACCCCAAAGGGCTGCCGCCCTCTGGACACCCGCAATGTAAAGCCTCGTGCAAACGGGTACGATGGTGGAAGCGAACGGACTCAGGTGGCTGAAGGAGCGGCCCTTCTTAGGCTCCCCTGGCGGGTTAGCCTGCGGGGCCTTCACTGCTAGAGCAGACCGGCGTTTCACTCGCCGCTCCATGTGGCACCCCGAGCCAGTGCTGCCCTACGGGATCGCGGCTCGGGTACCGAAGGCAAGAGCTGAATCAGACTGCCCAAGGATCGAAAAGAGCTTTAAAGACTAAACCATGAAAGGATTGACCATCACATGCAAAAAGTAGATGTCAAAGAAAAAGCGCGGGCAAGAGATGTCCGCATACTCAAGAAATGGAGCGACGAAAATACGTTCCGTAAATCGATGGAGAATCGTGAAGGACGTCCGAACTATGTATTTTACGAAGGTCCTCCAACAGCGAACGGTGCACCGCATATCGGGCACGTGCTAGGCCGTGTAATCAAGGATTTCATCGGTCGTTACCAAACGATGAAAGGTTACCGCGTGGTACGTAAAGCGGGCTGGGATACACACGGTTTGCCAGTAGAACTAGGCGTACAAAAGAAGCTTGGCATCTCCGGCAAACAAGAGATCGAGGAATATGGCGTAGAAAAATTCATTCAGGAATGTAAAGATAGCGTCTTCGGTTATGAGAAGCAATGGCGCGAGTTTACAGAGGGTATCGGATACTGGACGGATCTAGATAATCCTTACGTAACTTTGGATAACACGTATATCGAGAGCGTGTGGAACATCTTGGCTACTGTGCATGACAAAGGGTTGCTCTACCGCGGACATCGGGTTAGTCCTTACTGCCCAAGCTGTCAGACTACCCTAAGCTCCCATGAAGTAGCCCAAGGCTACAAGACCGTCAAGGATCTCAGTGCGACTGCAAAGTTCAAACTGGATGACAGTGGAGACTACGTACTAGCTTGGACGACTACACCTTGGACGCTGCCAGCACATATGGCGTTAGCCATGAACCCTGACATGGATTATGTACGTGTACAACAAGAAGACGGTATCTACATTGTTGCCAAAAATTTGGTGGAGGAAGTAATGAAAGGCGAGCACACAGTCCTTTCTACACATAAAGGTTCCGAGTTTATCGGCAAAACCTACGCTCCTCCATTCGGATACATCAAGGCAGAGAAAAGCAATGTCATCGTAGGTGCTTCCTTCGTTACAGATTCCAGTGGTACTGGGATCGTACACATGGCACCAGCGCATGGTGAAGATGACTATAAGACTTGCCGCGAGAACGGCATCAGCTTCGTGAACGTGGTTGATAATTCCGGTAAGTATACGGATGTAGTGTCTGATTTTGCTGGACGCTTCGTGAAAGATTGCGATTTGGATATCGTTAAAGCTTTGTCTGAAAAAGGACTGCTTTACGGTAAAGAAAAATACGAGCACAGCTATCCGTTCTGCTGGCGTTGTGATACACCACTCTTGTACTACGCAACAGACAGCTGGTTCATCAACACTACAGCGATCAAAGATCAGCTGATTGCTAACAACAACAGTGTAGATTGGTATCCTGATCATGTACGTGAAGGACGTTTCGGGAAGTTCCTGGATGAACTGGTGGACTGGAATATCAGCCGTAATCGTTACTGGGGCACACCGCTTAATGTTTGGGTATGTCAAGAAACGGGCAAAGAGTTCGCTCCACACAGCATTGAAGAACTAAGAGCGATGGCGATTGGTGATGTTCCTGAGGATATCGAGCTGCATAAGCCTTTTGTAGATAAGATCAAGCTACGCAGTCCTTTCAGCGAAGGCGCAGAGATGGTTCGCACACCAGAAGTTATCGATGTTTGGTTCGATAGTGGTTCGATGCCATTTGCGCAAAGTCATTATCCATTTGAGAACGAGGATAAGCTGAATGATCAATATCCAGCGGATATGATCTGTGAAGGGATCGACCAGACACGTGGATGGTTCTACAGCTTACTAGCTGTATCTACCTTGTTTAAAGGTAAAGCTCCATATAAAGCTGTTATTGCTCACGGTCATATCCTTGATGAGAATGGTCAAAAAATGTCCAAATCAAAAGGCAATGTTATTGATCCTTGGGATATCATGAACGATTACGGCACGGATGCTTTCCGTTGGGCGATTCTATCCGATAGTGCACCGTGGAATAACAAACGTTTCTCTCGTGGTCTTGTAGGGGAAACCAAATCGAAAGTTGTAGATACACTGGTGAATACGCATGCGTTCTTGACGCTTTATGCCGGCATCGATGGTTATGATCCTGCCGATCATCCTTTTAAAGTATCAGAACATAAGCTGGACCGCTGGATTTTGTCCCGTCTGAACAGCTTGATTCTTTTGGTAGACAAAGGACTTGCAGTTAATGACTTCGTGAATACATCCAAAGGTATTGAGAACTTTATAGATGAGCTGAGTAACTGGTATATCCGTCGTTCCCGTGATCGTTTCTGGGGTAGTGGTCTAGGTGAAGATAAGCTGGATGCTTACCGTACACTGACCCATGTGCTTTTGAAGACAGCGTCTTTGATGGCTCCATTTACACCGATGTTGTCTGAAGATATCTTCACGAACCTTGGCGGCGGAGAAAGTGTGCATTTAGCAGATTATCCGGTTGCTGATGAGAGCTTGATCGATAAAGAGCTGGAAGAGGATATGGAAAGTGCGAGACAAATCGTTGAGCTGGCGCGTAACGTGCGTAACGAAACAGGCATTAAGAATCGTCAACCGCTGTCTGAGCTGATCGTTTCGATGAACCGTGACTTCCATTTGGCTGAGTATGAAGAGATCATCAAAGACGAGATCAACATCAAGAACATCGTGCTAGAGACTAGCGATAGTGGATTTGTTGACTTCACACTCAAGCTGAATCTTAAAGTTGCCGGTAAAAAATACGGTAAAAACGTCGGCTTCCTGCAAGGCTTCCTAAAAGCTTTGGACAGTGACTCTACCCGCAAAGCGGTGCAAGATGGCTCAATCGCGATTGCGACGCCAGAGGGAGAAGAACTGGTGATCACTTCTGAAGAGCTACTCGTTGAAAAAGAAGCTAAAGCAGGTTTCGCCGCAGCTTCCGGATATGGAATTACGGTTGCGCTCAATACCGAAATCACACCTGAGCTTGAACAAGAAGGCTGGGTTCGTGAGATCATTCGTGCGGTTCAAGATTACCGTAAACGTTTGGATCTGCCGATCGAGAAACGGATCGCACTCACGCTGAGTGTAGACGATGAGCTTAAAGCAGCAGTTACAGCCTTTGAGAATGTATTGCGAGACAATGTACTTGTGACTACGGTTGATTTTGGCGGAGAACACGCTTTTGAAACGGTAGATGTCGGTGGTAAATCCATCGGTATCCATATTGAAGTGTAAATCTGCATTACCTGTCCCAAAACAGCATATACTAGCGGCACAAGTGTAAACAGAGAACTTCTGTTTATGCGGGAAATATAGTCTTTATATTTCGCCCGCGAAAATAACGAGCCTCGTGCTCAAGGAGATGTATTCTCTTTGACCGGGCTCGTTTACTTTGTGGCGAATATAGACGTATGAGAGGAGCTGTGGCTGTGGAGGATCAGAAGAACAGAATCTCCGTCAAGACATCCGGCAACAAGAACAGCCCAGATAAGGGAGCGGAGAAAAAGGTTATTCCTGAGGAAAACCCTGAGCGTTTAACAGCAGATCATCGCAATCCAGAAGACATTCCACTGGAAGAAAAAATGAATACAATGTATCGATTAACCTTTGAATGGGCCCATATCTTAGAGAAATCACGAATTTATCAGTATACGGAGCTGTTATATTCACCTTGGACTCTAATTTGGAAAAATATTTTATATGGAGCGGCTCGTGGAGTAGGGATCGCGCTTGGCTTTACTTTTTTTGCGGCAACGATCATCTATGTTCTTCAGGTTCTTGGAGCCTTGAATCTACCGATCATCGGAGATTATATTGCGGATATTGTACGAATTGTTCAGCGTCAGCTGGAATTCAAATAGCTTTTTAAGGCGTAGCTGTCTTTACTTGGTTTGTAGGAGAGAGTGGGGTTCGGTCAATCTTATTTGGTGTATTTATCCAACCTTGGGCTTCTATATTTCTCCCCAGTCCGTACCTTTCCTTTTTTAATCTTTGGAGAGGGCTGCGCTGCTTTTTTTCCTCGTGTAAGATGCGTAAGCCTCTCATTAATAATAAATATCGTCGGTCATCTTCATGACTGAGTTGTTGTACATTTTTAAAATAGTCATGATTCACTTACGTTACACTCCTTGTATGTCGATTTCAGCATGCGTTAGATCAGTTTACCAGCTGAATCTGAACATTTTCTTAACAAAATGACATAGCGCAGAAAAAATAAAAAAACAGCGGGCCATTCCACAATGAAACTGGAACCGCACGCTGTTCATTTTTTTGTGGGGACGATGCTTTTACTCCTCGCCTTCGAGAGGATCAAGCATGTAACTTCCCTCGCCACTATCCTTGTAACGCTCGTAGCTACGTCCCGGTACTACAACTACATTGTTGCCTGTAATATCGGTGGCGATAAAGTTCTCCCAAGGCTCTACGCAGCCTTCCAGCTCATCAGCTTCAATTTCCATATCATTATAGGAGTCAATGTTGCTGCCCTCCGCCATGGCGGGGGAATCGGAGTTTCCATAGCTTTCTACAATCTGCCAGGCATCCTCACCGTCAAAGCCGTTTTGATCCTCTCGTTCATCGAGACTCGTACGCCCAAATGGAGGAGACAAAAATTCTTCTTCAATGGGCCGAGTAAAAGGTGCATTTTGACGTGGGGCATGCTCTTTACAATAAAGCGTGGAGGGAATAGCGGATAGACGCTCAAAAGGGATCGGTTTACCGCTAGCTTTACATATCCCATAGGTGCCTTCATCCATAGCGTTGAGAGCAGCTTCAATATCATCCAGCTCATGCTCGTCCCGCTCTAGCAGTGAAATATCCATGGAGCGGTTATACAAATCGGTGGCTGCATCGCCAGGATGGTTGTCATTCTCGGAAAGTTCTCCGGTGCCATCCCGCATGGATTCCTGTAAGCCGTAATTTTCATTATTCTGAAGCCTGTGCTGAATAGTATCACGGTCTTTTTCTAATCGGGCGCGTAGCTCTGAGAGCTGCTGTACTGTCAGGTGCGTCATGATGAGTAAGCTCCTTTCTGTACTTTTTTAAGAATCCTTCCGACAAACCGATTTGCACCGGATGGTTCTTTGTTAGGTTGACCTGAGAGGCGTTATTTTAGCGATGGAAAATAGTCCCCAAGATTAAGCGCCCGCGAGGTGTCACGCAATAGACGATCTTCTAAGGGCTGTGCTACAATATACAAGTCTTATAACAGTATTCGTACCGCATTTGGCGGGAAAAATAAGAACGGAGTGACAACTTCTGTGGTGTACTATTTGATTGCTCTTATTGTATTTTTGGTGGATCAGGGAACGAAGTATCTCATTGCCACACGTCTTGAACTTGGAGAACAGATTCCGGTGATCGGGAATTTCTTCCTAATTACCTCACATCGTAATCGCGGGGCTGCTTTTGGGATTCTACAAGGTCAGCAATGGTTCTTCTTTTTAGTTACGGTTGTAGTGGTTGCAGGTATCGTTTGGTACTTGAACAAAACTAGACATTCGCGGAAGATGCTATCGGTCGCCCTTGGACTTGTTCTGGGTGGAGCGATAGGTAACTTCCTAGACCGGATGATCAGTGGTGAGGTTGTCGATTTCCTTCTGTTTAATTTTGGAAGCTATAGCTTCCCGATTTTTAACGTTGCGGATTCATGTATCGTCATTGGGGTTGGGTTGATTCTTTTGGACTCCTTCCGCGATCTTAAGAATGGTGAAGAAATCACGGAAATCAAAGAAGTAAAAGAAGCAAAGGAAGTAAAAGAAGGGAATGAATGATTTGAGTAAAGACGTCAATCACCAAGCGGCATCTACGAGCGAAGAAGAGAGGGACGTCACGGAGTGGACCGTTTCAGCAGAGAACGCGCGGGAGCGAATCGATAAATATATAACGGAATCTTGGGAAGAGGATATTTCTCGTTCTCAGGTGCAGCTGTGGATCAGTGGTGGCCATGTTACGGTTAATGGGGCACCGGTTAAAGCTAACTATAAGCTCTCAGAAGGCGATAAAGTTTCCATTGTCGTACCAGAAGCGGAAGTTACAGACTTGATCCCAGAGAATATTCCACTTGAAGTTGTATACGAAGACAGCGATGTCATTGTTATAAATAAGCCGCGTGGTATGGTTGTACATCCGGCTGCCGGGCACCCGTCAGGCACCTTGGTAAATGCACTGATGTATCACTGCAAGGATCTGTCCGGTATTAATGGTGAGATTCGTCCAGGTATTGTACACCGTATTGATAAGGATACCTCTGGTCTTATTATGGTGGCTAAAAATGATGCCAGTCACGCGTCGCTCGCAGCACAGCTTAAAGAGCACAGTGTAACACGCCGCTATATAGCAGTTGTACACGGCAATTTGTCGCATGACAAAGGAACGGTTGACGCTCCGATCGGTAGAGATCCACATGATCGCAAGCTATACACTGTAACGGAAAAGAACAGCAAGAAATCTGTGACCCATTTTACAGTGATGGAACGTTTCGGTGACTGTACACTACTGGAGCTGCAGCTGGAGACTGGCCGCACGCATCAGATCAGAGTGCATATGAAATTCATTGGTCATCCGCTTGTGGGTGATCCGATTTATGGACGCAGTAAAGGAACAGCTATGAATGGACAGGCGTTACATGCGGCGGTGCTTGGATTTATTCATCCTACGACAGGTGAATATAAAGAATTCAGCAGACCTATTCCGGAAGACATGGAAGATGTTCTGTTCACATTGCGCAGCAGATAAGTACAAATGAAGTGATAATTAGTCTATGGTATTGAACTCTGCTTTCCATCATATTTAATAACATAAGGATAAAGAGAAGGTTATGCCTTATTCTTTATCCTTATTTTTTATCACAGAAACGGATCTCTAGAAACATAAGCCATCCAAGGGACGGCGAAGCCGTTTCTTCTAAAATTAGAATAGATAGCCAGGAGATGAGATGAAAGTATGAGTATTGAACAATACCAAGACAGCTTCATTCAGACTAATTTTGCAGACCGTATCGGCGGTGCGAACTACGGCAAGGACACTTCGATTTATAAATTCGAGAAAATCAAACGTGCTAAAGCATCCGCAAAACTGGATTTCCCTGATATTGAATTGATCGATATGGGCGTAGGCGAGCCAGATGAGATGGCTGATGCAGGTATCGTGGCTAAGCTTGCAGAAGAAGCAGCTAAGGAAGAAAACCGTGGTTATGCGGACAATGGAATTGCTGAGTTTAAGACAGCTGCTGCTGATTATTTGCGGGAAGTATTCCGTGTTGAAGGTATTGATCCCGTTACGGAGGTAGTTCACTCGATCGGTTCTAAGCCTGCACTGGCGATGTTGCCTTCTTGCTTCATTAACCCAGGAGATATTACGATCATGACGGTGCCGGGTTATCCAGTGCTGGGTACACACACTAAATACTTGGGTGGACAAGTGTTTACAGTAGAGCTGAAGAAAGAGAATAACTTCCTTCCAGATCTGAACGAAATTCCAGAAGAAGTTGCTCATAAAGCCAAGCTTCTTTACTTGAACTATCCAAACAATCCGACGGGCGCTAGTGCGACTCCTGAGTTTTTTGCTGAGGTAGTTGCATGGGCTAAAAAATATGATGTAGTCGTTATCCACGATGCACCATATGCTGCCTTGACCTATGACGGTTTGAAGCCGCTTAGCTTCCTCTCTGTGCCAGGTGCTAAGGATGTTGGCGTGGAGCTGCATTCCTTGTCCAAGTCCTACAATATGACAGGCTGGAGAATCGGTTTTGTTGCTGGGAATCCTTTAGTTGTTAAAGCCTTCAGTGATGTGAAGGATAATAATGATTCCGGTCAATTTATCGCGATTCAAAAAGCTGCGGCTTACGGTCTTGCTCATCCAGAGATTACTGAAGCGATTGCTGCCAAGTATTCTCGTCGTCACAACCTGTTGGTAGATGCACTGAACAGCCTGGGCTTCCAAGCTGAGAAACCAAAGGGCTCCTTCTTCCTTTATGTTGCAGCACCTAAGGGTGTCAAAGGTGGTCGCCGTTTCGAATCCGGTGAGGATTTCTCGCAATTCCTGATTCGTGAGAAGCTAATCTCCACCGTGCCTTGGGATGATGCAGGTCCGTTTGTACGTTTCTCTGTTACCTTTATTGCTAAAGGGGAAGAGGAAGAAAGACGTGTCATCTCTGAAATCCAAAGACGCTTAAGCGATGTGGAGTTTGAATTTTAAACATTAGTTAGACATTGAAGCCGCCTAAGGGAAATCTTGGGTGGCTTTTCTTTATGGAGTGGCTAGTCTACTGTGGATTAGACTACTGTAGAATAGAGCTACTGTAAGATAGGGAATTCTTCCCTCTAATTTTGTGTTTTAGCTTCAATCCGCTAGAATATAGGGAATTTCCCCCTCTATTTCAGCATATTTGATTGTATTCAAGGAAATCCTTCAATTTATAGGGAGGAATTCCGCATAAACTGATCATAATGACTATTGTGGCCTAATTATAGGGAGGTTTTCCGGTTTTCCCTATAATACCGCCTTCCTTTTGTTGTTAATAGAAGCAGGCTTGGAAAGTGTTGTAGTTTAGGCAGATAAAGTTGACATGCAGGGTTTGTTCTGTCATAATTCTCATTAAATGAATAGCGCCTTTAATTCAGTCCTGTGAGGCTGGCAAGGTAACGTGAATCGAGGTTCGCGACTCTTAGAAAGGTATCCGTGTGTTTACACCGGACTGTCTTTTTATGCGCGCGGCCACCATCTTCTTCATCTGCGGATTTCACTCCTTGCCTGTTATAGGCAAGGAGTTTTTTGATTTCCAGGAACTTGAACAGGCGAAACAAGTGGAGGGTGACAAGATTATGGTTACTGAGAAAAATGTAATTATGGACGAAACGGCGATCCGCCGGGCATTATCGCGTATTGCTCATGAGATTTTGGAGAAGAACAAAGGGATTGAGAATTGTTTGCTGGTCGGTATCCGGACAAGAGGCGTATACCTAGCACAGCGCATCGCTGAGCGGATCAAGGAAATTGAAGGCGTCGAGATTCCTTACGGCGAACTCGACATCACGCATTATCGGGATGACCGTGAAGTAGGAGGCAGTGAAGCAGTAGTGAAGAGTAACGTCATTATTACTTCCGGCAATGATGGCATCCATGATAAGAAGGTCATTTTGTTCGACGATGTGCTTTACACCGGACGCACCATCCGCGCGGCGATGGACGCTTTGATGGATTGTGGACGCCCACGAATGATTCAACTAGCAGTACTGGCTGACCGTGGACACCGTGAGCTGCCGATCCGACCAGACTACATCGGTAAGAATGTACCTACCTCAAAGCATGAGCAGATTGAAGTGGCGCTGAAGGAGTACGACGGCAAAGACGAGGTCTACATTATTTCAAACCGGGAGGAACGATAACATCATGACACTTACTAAGGTAAAGGAACGTAGTCTGCTGGGAATAAAAGAGCTTGACCGGTCGGAAATCACTGGGCTGCTGGACAGAACGGCATACTGGGACAATCAGAGCGAGAAGCTAACTCCCATTTTGAACTCGCATTTTATTTCTAACATGTTCTTTGAGAACAGCACACGCACTCGTTTCTCCTTTGAAATGGCAGAGAAACGACTGGGTGCACAAGTACTGAATTTTACGGCTGCAGCTTCTAGTGTAGAAAAAGGGGAGTCGATCTACGATACAGTACGCACACTGGAATCGATGGGGATCGATGCCGGAGTTGTGCGTTTGAAGCCTGCAGGTGTGCTGCAGCAGTTAGCTGAGAAGGTGTCCATACCGCTTATTAATGCGGGTGACGGCAACAATGAACATCCAACACAAGCGCTGCTTGATCTTTACACCATGACCAAAACGTTTGGAGATTTAAAGGGTCTCACGGTTTCTATTATCGGGGACATCATGCATAGCCGGGTAGCACGCTCCAATCTGTGGGGACTTACAAAGCTAGGGGCTAAAGTGCAATTCTGTGCACCGGAGAATATGAAGGCTCCTGAGCTTATGGAATACGCACCTTATGTAACCATAGAAGAAGCTCTTAAAGCAGATGTAGTCATGATGCTTCGTGTGCAGCTGGAACGTCATTCTTCTGGTATCGTACTTTCCGCGGAAGATTACCGCAGACATTATGGTTTAACGGAAGAACGCGCAGCTAAGCTCGCAAAAGATACAATCATTATGCACCCAGCTCCGGTTAACCGGAATGTCGAGATTGATGATGCAGTTGTAGAGAGCAGTCAATCAAGGATTTTCCCGCAAATGTCTAATGGGGTTCCGGTTCGGATGGCAGTTCTCGAAAGAGCTTTATTATAAAGTTCAAAGAATGATGATGAATAAGGACTAATAAATATACACAAACATGAATTTTTATTATATAATAACGAGAGGGCCCGCAGCCGGGATCTGTGGGTAAAGGTAGAATCATGACAGTGATTATTAGAAACGCCAGCGTATTGAATAAGGAAGGCTTGTTAGAGCGGAAACATATTGTACTTGAAGAAGGTGTTATCTCGGGCTTAATCGATGGAAATGAAGCTGCTCCAGAAGCTGGAGAGATCATTGATGCTGAAGGTAAGCTGCTCATTCCAGGACTCATTGATATGCATGTGCACTTACGCGAACCGGGATTTGAACACAAGGAAACAGTGGAAACCGGAAGTCGTTCGGCTGCCAAAGGCGGATTTACAACCATCGCTTGTATGCCTAATACCCGTCCAGTAACAGATACCCCGGAAATCGTACAATTTGTCAAAGACAAAGCGCGTGAAGCAGGACTCGTTAAAGTCCTTCCTTATGCAGCCATTACGAAAAATGAGCTCGGACGTGAGCTGACTGATTTTGCAGCGCTTAAAGAAGCTGGAGCTATTGGTTATACCGATGACGGCGTGGGCGTGCAAAGTGCTCAAATGATGAAAGATGCTATGAACATCGCCGCAGCACTGGATATGCCAGTCATTGCTCACTGTGAGGATAATTCACTGGTTGAAGGCTGCTGTGTAGCCGAAGGTGAGTTCGCAAGAAAGCATGGCCTGAAAGGAATTCCAAATGAGTCAGAAGCCATCCATGTTGGACGCGATATTTTGCTGGCTGAAGCGACAGGCGTTCATTACCATGTGTGCCATGTAAGTACTGAACAATCGGTGCGACTGATTCGCCAAGCGAAAGAAATCGGCATTAAAGTAACTGCTGAAGTGTGTCCGCATCACTTGCTGCTCTCTGAAGAAGATATTCCAGGCCTTGATGCCAATTGGAAAATGAACCCGCCGCTTCGCTCCCGCCGCGATGTTGAAGCATGTATCGAAGGTTTGCTTGACGGCACACTAGATATGATTGTTACGGATCATGCGCCGCATAGTGAGGAAGAGAAGGCTAAAGGCATGCAACTTGCACCTTTTGGTATCGTTGGATTCGAAACAGCTTTCCCACTACTATACACAGCGTTTGTAGCAACAGGGAAATGGGATTTATCCTTACTAGTACAAAGAATGACTGCTGATCCTGCACGGGTATTCAGACTGAACACCGGTGTGATGGATATCGGAGCTCCTGCAGATTTGACACTGATTGATTTGGAGCAGGAGAAAGAAGTAGACCCAGGATCTTTCGCAAGTAAAGGACGGAATACTCCTTTCGGTGGCTGGAAGCTTAAGGGCTGGCCAGTAATGACATGGGTAGACGGCAAAGCCGTATGGACTGAGAAAAACTAGCGGACTGGTGGGGCGGAGTTGCTGATCTTTACGGATGCAGCGATTGTGTACACGTTCACTCCGGAAGGCTTGTAAGGCATAAGCATTAGACTACAGAAACAAGAAGGAGTGGAATGGAATGCAGGCGAGATTGCTGCTGCAAGACGGAACTTTATTTACAGGTACCGCATTTGGCGCTGAGGGCGAGAAGACAGGCGAGGTTGTTTTTAATACAGGAATTACAGGATATCAAGAGGTGCTGTCTGACCCTTCATATTGCGGACAAATCGTTACTATGACTTACCCATTGATCGGGAACTACGGGATTACTCGGGATGACTTTGAATCTGTTCGACCTTTTGTACACGGCTTTGTAGTGCGCCGTCATGAAGAAGTACCTAGTAACTGGCGTGCTGAATATAGTGTGGACGACTTGTTAAAAGAATACGATATTCCAGGGATCAGCGAGATTGATACTCGGATGTTGACTCGGATTATTCGCCACTACGGAACAATGAAAGCGATCTTGACCACCTCTAACAAACGTGTAGAGGAACTGATGGAAATGATGGGAAATACTACGATTGAGGAATTGCGCAATCAGGTAGCTCGTACATCAACTGCAAGTTCGTACAGCAGCCCAGGCAACAAAGAAAGAATTGTACTTGTGGATTACGGTGCGAAGGCTGGTATCCTACGTGAGCTTAACGAACGTGGTTGTGATGTTGTTGTAGTGCCACATGATGTAAAAGCGGAAGAAGTTCGCCGTCTGAACCCAGATGGTATCCTACTGTCCAACGGCCCTGGGGACCCGAAAGATGTGCCTCACGCTGTCAAGACGATTTCCGAATTGCTTGGTGAATATCCGATCTTCGGCATCTGCCTTGGTCATCAGTTGTTTGCACTTGCTTGTGGAGCGGATACAGAGAAGCTGAAATTCGGTCACCGCGGTGGGAATCACCCTGTGAAGGAACTGGAAAGCGGACGCTGCTTCATCACTTCCCAGAACCATGGTTATACCGTGAATGAGGAATCTGTGAAGAACACTGAACTAGAAGTTACTCACATTAATAATAATGATAAGACTGTTGAAGGTATTAAACATACTCGTTACCCAGCATTTTCGGTGCAATATCATCCAGAAGCGGCGCCAGGACCACATGACAGCAGCTACTTATTCGATCGCTTCCTCCAATTGATTGCCGATCATAAAGCAAAGACACCTGTTGTTTCACGTCAGGCACAACTTGCGGCAAACGCCAGAATCACGGCGCCAAAAACTAACTTACAGCTTGAAGCCGTGAAAGGAGCTCTATAACATGCCAAAGAACGATAAACTTAAAAAAATACTAGTGATCGGTTCCGGACCGATCGTCATCGGCCAAGCAGCGGAGTTTGACTACGCAGGAACTCAGGCTTGCCAAGCCCTTAAAGAAGAAGGCGTGGAAGTCGTACTGATTAACAGCAATCCAGCAACGATTATGACAGATACAAATATTGCAGATAAAGTGTACATCGAGCCTATTACGCTTGAATTCGTAACTGCGATTATTCGCCAAGAGCGTCCAGATGGATTGCTTCCAACGCTGGGCGGTCAAACTGGCCTAAATATGGCTGTAGAATTGGCTCGTGCAGGTGTACTTGAGCAAGAGAATGTTAAGCTTCTCGGTACACAGCTTGATTCCATTGAGAAAGCAGAAGATCGCGATTTGTTCCGTGATCTAATGCGTGAATTGGATCAACCTGTACCGGACAGCACCATTATCACTACTGTAGATGAAGCAATGAAATTCGCTGAGGAAATTGGATTCCCTTTGATTGTACGTCCAGCTTATACGCTTGGCGGCACAGGCGGCGGGATCTGCGATAACGAAGAAGAGCTGCGTGAAACTGTCAAAGCAGGAATTCGTTACAGCCCGATCGGACAATGTCTGGTTGAGAAGAGTATTGCCGGCATGAAGGAAGTTGAATACGAGGTTATGCGTGATGCTAATGACAACTGTATCGTTGTCTGCAACATGGAAAACTTTGATCCTGTAGGCGTACATACAGGTGACAGTATCGTTGTGGCACCTAGCCAGACGTTATCGGATCGTGAATACCAAATGCTGCGCACAGCTTCGCTCAAAATCATCCGCGCCCTGAATATTGAGGGTGGATGTAACGTACAATTCGCACTTGATCCGCAAAGTTATCAATATTATGTAATCGAAGTAAACCCGCGTGTCAGCCGTTCCTCGGCTTTGGCGTCCAAAGCAACTGGATATCCGATTGCCAAAATGGCTGCCAAAATCGCGATGGGTTACACGCTGGATGAAATCGTCAATCCGGTTACCGGACAGACTTATGCATGCTTTGAGCCTACACTTGACTATATCGTAAGTAAAATTCCACGCTGGCCGTTCGACAAGTTCATTCATGCGAACCGTAAGCTGGGTACGCAAATGAAAGCGACAGGCGAAGTAATGGCGATCGGCCGTACTTTTGAAGAGTCGATTCATAAAGCGATCCGTTCCTTGGAAATTGGTGTTCACCGGTTCCGTCTGCCAGGTGCAGAGACACTGGAAGAGAGCGTGCTGCGTGAACGTCTTGCGAAGCCTGACGATGAGCGTCTGTTCCTGATTGCTGAAGCTTTCCGCCGTGGTTACGGTTTGCAAGAAATCCAGGATATTACGAACGTGGACTGGTGGTTCCTCTCCAAAATTGAAGGTTTGATTAACTTTGAAGAGGTTATTCGCGGCGAAGAAACTTTGTCTGCGGAAACTCTATACCAAGCGAAACGTAAAGGCTTTACAGACCGTGCGATTGCTGAGATTCGTGCAGAAGGACAAGCGAACGGGAAATTTACCAAAGAAGCTGATGTGCGCGCGCTACGTTTGGAGCAAGGTTTAACACCTGTGTTCAAAATGGTAGACACTTGTGCGGCTGAGTTCGAAGCTTCTACACCTTATTACTACTCGACTTATGAGACTGAGAACGAGGTCATTCATTCTGATAAGCAAAAGGTTATCGTGCTGGGATCTGGTCCAATCCGGATCGGTCAAGGGATTGAGTTCGATTACTCCACAGTCCATGCGGTATGGGCCATTCAAAAGGCTGGATATGAAGCGGTTATCATCAATAATAACCCTGAGACTGTATCTACAGACTTTAATACTTCGGACCGGTTGTATTTTGAACCCCTATTCTTCGAAGATGTCATGAACGTAATTGCGCAAGAGAATCCGATTGGAGTTATTGTTCAATTCGGAGGTCAAACAGCGATTAACCTTGCGGCACCTCTAAGTGCTGCTGGTGTGAAGATTCTTGGAACTAGCCTTGATAGCATTGATGAAGCTGAGAACCGTAAGAAATTCGAAGCTTTGCTGGCACGCCTTGATATCGCTCAACCGAAAGGCAAGACGGTTACCGACGTGGATCAAGCTGTAGAAACTGCACAATCCCTTGGGTATCCGGTGCTGGTACGTCCTTCCTACGTACTAGGTGGACGTGCAATGGAAATCGTATATAACGATACTGAACTGCTTAGCTACATGGTAGAAGCGGTGAAAGTGAATCCGGAGCATCCGGTATTGATTGACCGTTACATGCTAGGTAAAGAGGTTGAGGTAGACGCGATTTGTGATGGTGAGACAGTAGTTATTCCGGGCATCATGGAACATGTCGAACGCGCAGGTGTTCACTCCGGTGACTCTATCGCCGTATATCCTCCGCAATATCTGGATGAAGGTCTAAAAGAGAAAATCGCTGAGATCACAATTAAAATCGCTAAGGAACTGAAAACAATTGGACTGGTTAACATCCAGTTTGTTATCTATCAGGACGAAGTGTACGTAATCGAAGTAAATCCACGCTCCTCGCGTACGGTTCCTTTCCTGAGCAAGGTGACAGGAATTCCAATGGCGCATTTGGCAACTAAAATCATTCTCGGCAGCAAGCTGAAGGATGACGGTTATACAGAAGGTCTGTGGCCGGAAAGCGATTATGTATCGGTTAAAGTGCCAGTGTTCTCTTTTGCCAAACTGCGCAGAGTAGAACCTACACTCGGACCTGAAATGAAATCAACCGGTGAAGTTATGGGCCGTGATAAATTGTACGCAAAAGCTTTATACAAAGGTCTGATCGGAGCAGGGATGAAAATTCCAGCTACAGGCGCTATCATCGTTACGGTGGCAGATAAAGATAAAGCAGAAGCTGTTGAACTTATGAAAGGCTTCCACTCCATGGGTTACAAAATCATTGCTACTGGAGGCACGGCACAAGCGCTTGAAGAAGCAGGCCTCAACGTAATGAATGTGAATAAACTGGATGAAGGTGCGCCAAACATTCTCGACTTGATTCGTGGTGGGCAAGCCAACTTCGTCTTTAATACACTGACTAAAGGCAAAACGCCAGAACGTGACGGATTCCGTATCCGCCGTGAAGCGGTTGAGAATGGCGTCGTATGTATGACTTCACTGGATACAGTGACGGCACTTCTCAGAATGCTGCAGACGATTAACTTCTCGTCACAGTCCATGCCTGCTTTTGTCGGACAATTGAACTAATCTCATAAAGATGCATAGGGCGGTTTGCGTTTACGCAGACCGTTCCGCTATGCCTAGGGTCTAATAAATAAAGGGTGTGGATGTAGTCTGCACTGGATAGGAGCATGGTTATGGGAGTAGGAGAAGTAGAGTGGAAAGCAATGGCGAATCGTCTGATGGTCGCCTTGGATTATCCTGATGTTACTGGAGCAAGAGCCTTAATCGACAAGCTGGAAGGAATTCCTTGCTATATGAAGGTAGGCATGCAGCTGTTCTATACGGCAGGACCGGAATTTATTCAAGAGCTGAAATCTCGTGGCTATTCTGTGTTCGTTGACGTGAAAATGCATGATATCCCTAACACGGTAAAAGGTGGCGCTCAAAGTCTTACAAATCTTGGTGCTGATATGTTTAACGTACACGCAGCAGGGGGCTCAGCCATGATGGCGGCAGCACGCGAAGGAGCGGCTTCAGCAGTTAGTGCTAATGCTGCCCTTAAGATGCCTTTGATTATTGCAGTTACCCAGCTAACCAGTACGAGTCAAGAAGTGATGAATAACGAAATTGGGATCGCTGGAGAGGTAGCGGATACTGTGGTAAGATACGCCAAGCTGGCTGCCGATGCGGGTCTAGATGGTGTAGTAGCATCGCCACAAGAGTCCGCAGCTATCGCAGAAGCTTGCGGCCCAGCATTTTGCACGGTTACACCGGGTATCCGGCCAGCAGGTGCTTCCTTGGACGATCAGTCCCGGGTTATGACACCTGGAAAAGCCATTCGTCAGGGTAGTCACTACCTTGTTGTAGGACGGCCGATTACAGCTTCACCAGATCCACGTCAAGCAGCACTAAACATTATTGAGGAGATGACCCTAGCATGAGCTCATTAAATAGAAGTGAACAAGTAGCAAGTTATCTGTTGGAGATTGGAGCAGTAGCACTGCGTCCCCAGGAGCCTTTTACATGGACCTCTGGTATCAAATCGCCGATCTATTGCGACAATCGTCTGACTATGGCTTACCCAGAAGTTCGTAACTATATTGCAGATGCCTTCGCGCAGCTTATTAAGAGCGAGTATCCGGACGCTGAAGTGATCGCAGGTACAGCAACCGCGGGTATTCCACACGCGGCTTGGGTAGCAGATAAACTGAACCTGCCAATGGCTTATATCCGTGATAAAGCTAAAGGCCACGGCAAGCAGAATCAGATCGAAGGTCTGATTAAACCGGGACAAAAGGTTGTTGTTATTGAAGATCTGATCTCCACAGGTGGAAGCTCCATCAAAGCGGCTCAGGCCGTGCAAGAAGCTGGCGCAGAAGTGCTGGCTGTACTCGCAATCTTCAGCTATGAGCTGGACCGTGCAGTGGATGCTTTTGCTGCAGCTGAAATGCCATTACAAAGCTTGTCCAACTACAGCACATTGATTGATGTGGCTCTTGCACAAGGTAAAATTGAATCGACGGACGTAGAAGTACTGAAATCTTGGAGAAAAGATCCTTCATCATTTGGTGTTTAAGCTTAAATAAATGAGTATATTTTAGGCGAGCCTCTCACTTTTCAGTGAGGGGCTTTTATTTTTTAACAGACACAACATACTCAACTGTCATCCAAGACACGAATAGTTGTATTTTGTACACTTAAACTAACTTTTCTTAGAGGAATTGGCACTATAGTTGCACTTTGTGCAATTATAATCAGCCTAGTATCTGCCGAAACCTTCTAGTAACGGTTATTAATTGTACAGAGTGCAATTAAAAGGAAAACAAAATAAATGAAGCTCTAATAGTTGCAGAAAGTGCAACTATCCAGTCGCAGGTGGTCCGATTGTGCCGGCCATAGGAAGGATAGCAGGTTAGTGGGAAAGTGGAGATCGTGTATCTGCAAAAGCTCCTAGTAACATTTTTATGAGAATAATATGAAGAAATCGTAGTATAACTTTAAACGTCCTGTAACTTCCCTTCTTGATTAAAGCTTTATACTGTTACTAGGATTATGGATTATTTATCCATAAGATGTAGAAGAATCAAGTATTTTATGGGAGGATATAATAATGAATCATATAAACAACAATAAACGGCTGTGGCGCCGCTGGTTAAGCCTTGGGGTATGCGCTGCGCTGATACTACCACTAATCTCTGATGGGTGGAATACGGCTTGGGCTGAGCCTTCTAAGGCTTCAGTGGAGCAACGTGTATTGCGTATTGGGAGTCTATGGTCTGGGGAGGACGATTCGTTTTTTCGTCAGCAGTTTACGGATATGTATGAGTTGCAGCATCCAGAAATCAAATTGGAGATTATTCCCGCTATAGATACGAATGACCTTCGGTACAATAACACCTCCTCAGACGCAAGCTCTGACAATTTGGAAAATATCCGAGCGATTATGGGAGGAGATAAGCCTGTTGATGTGATCGTCGGTGATAGCGCATTAGTGAAGAGTTTGGTGGATCATAATCTTGTCCAATCGCTGGAGCCGCTTATAGCGCGTGATCAGTATGATTTAAGCAATATGGCGCCTACGATGCTGAATGGAGTTCGTGAACTGGGTAGAGGAAGTCTTTTTGCGTTGGCGCCAATCTTCTCGTCTAGTGCGCTTTTTTATAACAAGGGAATCTTTGATGCTGCTGGTGTGGGCTATCCAACGGACAAGATGACTTGGAATGAACTGTTTACGCTGGCAGATAAGGTGACGAAGAAGTCATCTAATAAAGAAACTCGGATATACGGGTTCTCGATGAACCGTTACTTAAGTGATCCATTCTGGGATATGCAGAGCTATGTCGCACCGCTAGAACTTACGATGTACGATAATAAGGGTCAGCACATGACTGTAAATACCACACAGTGGAATCAGGCTTGGACTACTTACAGCCAGTTGGTTAAGAAACAAATTGTACCTGAGCTAAATGGGTTGGATTTTGCAGGAACAGAAGGGAATGCCTACAGTCCAATCCAAGGCGATCTGTTCCTCACAGGAAAAGCAGCAATGGTCGTTGGAGAATATGGTTATCTCAATGAACTGGCGGGAGTGGCCCGTAATGCTGCTAAGATCAAAAATTACAGTCCCATTAAATGGGGTGTGGTTACTGTACCTACCTTTCAGGAAAAACCGGATGTTGCCATTGGAACATGGCTTGGTAATATGATGGCTATTAGTTCTACGGCTACTAATAAGGAAGATGCCTGGGATTTGATTAAGTTCGTCAACAGTAATGAGGTTGCGAAAATTAAAGCCCATAACAAGAGTGAACTGACTTCCCGTAAGGATTATATTACCGCTCAGACCCCTTCTGTAAATTTGGAAGCTTTTTATACGCTTAAGCCTTTACCTGCAACGGATCCTTTATTGATCAGTTTACAGATGCAGAAGCCTGGGATTAGCCGAATTAGTGATGTTGGACGTCAATTATTCATTGATGTTTATCAGGGTAAGAAAACCGTCGAGAATGCACTCAAAGCCTGGGAGAAGCAAGGGAATACCATGCTGGATACACTTGAAAAAGATCCCACGGTCTATTTTGACTCGATCGGTGAATGACTCTGGAATATGCCCTTAGCCACCAGTTTTCTGGTGGCTTATTTTGTGGAACTTGGGCATGATAAGTTCAGAGCGGTGTATCATAAATTTGCGAAAAGGAGAAGAGGGCATCATGAATTGGATATACTTCGCGAAACTGTTCAGGACCAGATTTCAAGCAGGTTGTTTGGCTAAAAGATTGGAGCAAGATGGCTGGATTTACGGTTATCATGACCCGCGTTTTGTAGAAATTTATCGATCCCGTAAGGGAAGGTACGGGGTTAGATTTCTGCCTTGAGAACTTTTATAAATTCTTCCTTGACGTAGACCCAATTTGTAATGTATATTATTTATTGTCGCTGTTTGAATATTTTTTCTGACGCGGGGTGGAGCAGCCCGGTAGCTCGTCGGGCTCATAACCCGAAGGCCGCAGGTTCAAATCCTGCCCCCGCAACCAATTTATTTACAACAGCAATTCTACATTCGGATATTTTTAGATCCGGGCCCTTAGCTCAGTTGGTTAGAGCGGTCGGCTCATAACCGATTGGTCGGGGGTTCGAGTCCCTCAGGGCCCACTTATCAAAAACCCTTACTTTGTAAGGGTTTTTTGCTGTCTATAGGATTAGTGATATAAAGAAAATAGGATTGGGAAAGGCCGGGATTTTAAGTTTGCTCACGGATTTGCTAACGAGAATTATTTTTCTGCAGTTTCGAGCTGTTTTTCAGCGTATTTATTCAGTTCTGCTTCAATTTTGTCAACGGCCTCTTCCTGCATGATTGGGAGTAGGTGTGAGTATCGTTCGTTGAACATCGCAGGAGTCATATCCAGTCGTTCAGCAGCTACCTTTGGATTTATATAACCCCCGCCAGGGTAGCAACATACTAAATCATTATCCTCATATGAGTCTCCATATTCTTTTTTATAATCCTCGATTTGCATGTAGCGTTCCTTAAGGTCATCAATAATATTCTGAAAAAGTTTTACCCGTCGGATGGAATCATTCGTCTTCGGACGTTGAATGACTAAACCATCACGTGTCCAGTTGGCCGTCTGAATCACCTTGAGTTCTTTCTTTTCGAAGTCGATATCACCCCAGCGAAGTCCAAGGATCTCACCACGTCTCATTCCAGTATAAATTGCCAATGAAAACACAATAGACTGGCGGGCGCCTCATCAAGCTAACAGGCAGTAAAGTTTAACTTAAAATAAACTTTCCGTTTCCCGCAGTTAACTTAAGGTGTAATCTGAAAGCACCTTTTTTTGAAGGTGATACTCATCAAGAACCGTATTTATGAAAGAGTGACTTAATGCAAGCTATTAAATCTATAATAGAGTGTCCAGAGCGTCATATAGAGATTGCTGAATATGTTAAAGAAAAATAAAATTCGAAAAGATTTATCGCCATGGATTGCTCCTTTGTTCATTGACGAGAATGAGCGAGGGCAAGGTTTAGGTTCAGTATTGTTGGAGCATGCCAGAAAAATGGTGGGGCAATTGGGATATACGAAGGTTTATATAACGACTGACCATATTCGTTACTATGAGAAATATGGATTCAGAGAAATCGGTTTGGATAATTTCGAATGGGGACGACCCACCAAAATCTATGAGCACGACACTATAAAATAATTTATCGCAACATGGTTTGTTTGGGACTTAACTAATGGGAAACGATAGTTGAATCTACAGAGGGATGGTATCAAACATGGACTATGAAATCAAAATAGCAACCTTGGAACATAAAGAAATACTCAGCAACCTGTTACAATTCTATATTTATGATTTCTCAGAATTTATGGAGTTGCAGTTTGAGGCAAACGGTAAGTATGCTAATTATCCAATTGATGAATATTGGTCTAAAGACCCCAATTATCCATATTTAATCAGTCTCAATGGGAAAATTGTTGGATTTGTCTTAGTCAAATTAAAAAATCGGGAAGAAGATGACGCATATTTTTCTATTGCTGAATTTTTTATTGCGAAGAAGTATCGTAGGCTGGGATTAGGGAGATTGGTTGCTAAAGATATATTTGATATGCACCAGGGAAAATGGGAAGTTTACCAAATAGATAACAACAAGCCTGCTCAACTCTTTTGGAAAAAGGCAATAGAAGAATATACAGGAGGAAAATTTACTGAACGAATTGAAGTAGGAAGAAGAACACAAGTATTCATTAGTTAATGATATTCAGGACTAGCAAGGGCTTACGCTAACGGGAAACGTGAGTCCAAAAACCAATAGTAGTCTAGGACTTTTTCTTACCAGTCATATATACATAATGTTCCAAATAATTTATATTAAGGTTCTAGGGTTTGGGAGTAATGGCATTGCAATTTGGAAGAACCTCGCCGGCATTGGCGAGGTTCTTATATTAATGGGGGTTGCTGGTTGACAAAAATGATAATTTTGTTGGTTATTCTTGCTATCATTACTGCTGTTTTTGTATTCAAAGTTTTATCAAGAAAGAAGAGTTACCCTCCCCAAAGTATAGTAATTGATCCACTTAAGATTACGATCCAGGACATAGACCGAATGGAAGACGGAACTGGCTTTGTAGAATATCTGTATCGTTTATTTTTGGCCATGGGTTATAGTGATGCATATAAAACGAGAGGAGGCAGAGATTTTGGATCTGACTTAGTGTTTACAGACGGGGAGGGGATTCGAAATGTTGTTCAGGCAAAGTGTTATTCTTATCCAGTAGGGTTAGAAGCTGTTCAAGAGATCTATAGTTCCATGAGATATTACAGGGCAAAAAAGTCCATGGTAATATCCTCAAATCAATATACCTCAGCGTGTGAAGAACTTGCTAGTTATAACGCCGTAAGATTACATAGTAGAAGTGACCTTATAGAAATTATAAACTTTTTCAAGTCAGGGCAGATTGATAAAGCAAAGGATATCCTTGAGTCAGAGCCCAGGATTATACTGGAGTCATGGGATAATAAAGTAATTAAGAAGGACTTCAAAGTTGAAAAACGATGGGTTGCGAAGAAATAGATAGTTCTTAGAACAAGGAGCTTTTATACTGATGAACAATGAAGATTTTCAATATAGAAATACATACTTTTTCGTAGGGAATCCAACGATTCTATGGATCACCATACTTGGCTTGGTATTGTTAGGATTTGTATTGTTTTATTTGATTAAGAAATACATAAAGCAGAAAAATGAAACCAGGTATTTTAATACATAGGAGTACTGTTATGAAGAAAATATTCAAAGAATTTGGTATCCATTTTTGTGCGGCAACTATTCTTCTAGGTATTTCATTATTGTTCAATAATTATGATGTTGCGAATGAGGAACGACAATCTTTGATGGTTGTAATGATGTGTGGAGCCCTCATATCTATTGGTGGATATAACTATTTAAAAAACAGAAAAGGTGTTGTTGTGATGATCGTAGGAGTTATTGTATTAGGATTAGCGCTTTGTATCTTATCTTTTTAGGAGTGATTATATTGAGTAATGTATACAAAGTCTTGAAGACGGATTCAGAATTTCTAACGGCTATTTTGTCACAGTCACAAGTAGATATACTTGAACGTCGTGGTGATCTGTCTGGCTGTACAATTGATTGTGAGGGTCCATTCCAGAAATGGAGTCCAGTTAACGTTAAGGTTGCAGATGCTTATTACATGAGAAATGAATTTGAGTTCAGGAAAGTCTTGGCATAAGGATGTATAACAAACACCCCGTCAACCTTAAGTGGTCGACGGGGGATTTTTTTTAAAAATTAATTTAGTAATGAAATTAAGTTCAGTGAAATGTTCATTATATTTTTCCAGCATTATGCAGTACATTCAGGTAATATTCATAATGAGGATTGCTCAGTACACAATATTCATTTGGAATACCCTTTAAAATAATTAGATCATTCAGAATTTTTTGAGACAAACCTTGCATAGTAAATGAAGATATAGAGTTGTTATCTACACTTTCTAGTACAATATTGATTCGTCTCCCTTCTTGAATATCATTCCATATAAGTTCACTTTCAGATTTTTCTGACGCTCCTCTATTATCGTTAACCAAACTATTAAGATATAAGATCATTTCAGATAAATCCTGTTTCTCATCCTGGGTGTAAATTGAATAAAGTAACTTTGTGTCCACTATTTTATAGCACTTTGCAATGTGGTCGTACTTTGCATCTGGATCATTTTGTAGATTTTTAAAATCATCTTTACTTAGTTCAATTGCATTGTATTTTTTTTGAAGTAACTGTTCTGCTTGGTCTAAGGTGTAATTTGATGGTAGACCAGATGCTTTGAAATTTTCATCTAATTGTTTTAGCATGATATCTCCTCTTAAAAGAAAGAATGTCCTCCAACTCTATTATGCGTATGATAATGGACGTAGTAAAAATTACCTGGAAGCTGATCACAAGTTAACTCTGGACCTTTAGGTGCATTCCCACCACCCGCCAATCTCGCAACTGCATCTGCTAATGGTGCGCTTGTAGACCAGACATTTTTGGTATTTACGGTAAATATAGGATTCACCATCCTTGCAGCTGCTTCTGACAAGTCTATTGCATTGCCCACATAAAGATTTCCACCTAAAATTCGAGCTGTATAGTGATGGTATCTTTCATCTTTCTTTAAGATATCTCTTACTTCGGTAATCACACTAATAGTTTCGTACGCTACAACTAAGGCTGCTCCTATACTAAGCAAATAACCAAGCAAAGCTTCTCCAATAATAACACCGATTGGTATTACAAAGGAAGCTTGTAATTTATCCTGTTCAACCAAAAAACTCTCATTAGTTTCTAAATTTGTGAATGTAGCATTCATTTCTCCATCGTCATTAATACTATGTATCAATACTTCATAGACTGTTTCGTTTGAGGATCCATCTTCTGATTTTTCGTTTGTTACTAGTGTCATCTCTGCTTCTTTTTTATCTACAGTCATAACACCGACTATATCTGAGTCATTTTGTTCAGTTTTTCCAAAACTGCGGAACATATCGGAATTGCCATTAGAATATCTTGCTTCAACTTCCACTTTATTTTCATCTTTAGTTATAACATGAAAACTAGGAGATATTTCGTCTGACCGTTCACTCTTAGCATATGCTTGTGGTTGAATTACGAAACAAAACATAATAGCAAAGGAGAGCAGGGTTGAAATAATAGGCTTAATAAAAGATCTTTTTTTATTCAATTTTATCCCTCTTTCATTTAGTTAGTTAGATAAGGAACCGTTTCCATAAATATTGTCGTAGCCTTTGTTGCCCAGATCTTTTGAAAGGCTCGTTAAATCATTTTTAATAAAAGTATTAATATTTTCGTTCTTAGAATAGTCGTTAATCAGGAGTAGATTTGCAATAGTTCCAGTGATATGAGCAGTAGCAAAAGAAGTTCCGTTATAAACAGCATATTGGTCATTTGGAGACAAGCTAAGAATATCTTTGCCAGGTGCACTAAAGTCAACTTTTCCTCTAGACGCTAGGCTGAAAATATTTTCTGTGCTGTCTATCCCTGTAACGGAAATAACCTCCTTATATGCTGCTGGAAACTCAGTCTCAGAACCCATCTTATTACCCACCGCAGCAACAACAATAACTCCATGTTTGAGTGCTTTCTCAATGGCTGTCTTTAATTGTGGATCATCTCTCTTAATTCCAAAACTCATATTAATAATATCCGCGTCGTGATCGATAGCCCATTCAATACCTCTCACAAAACTCTCAATTTCACCTTTACCTTCATCGTTTAATACTTTAATAGATAAAATCTTAACATGAGGGGAAACCCCTACTAATCCGAATTCATTGTCATTTGCAGCAATGATACCTGCTATTGCAGTTCCATGACCTAATTTATCAAAAACTGGCTCTTCCAAGTCAACAGCATTGTATTGAATTATGGACGTGTTCTTTAAATCTTCATGTTGCTCATCAATCCCACTATCCATAATAGCTACTTTAATCACTTTAGAGATTTTGTTAGTCAAAGTGTACGAGATCTTTTGATTTTGATAGAGAACTCCCCAAGGAACTTGCTGTTTCTTATCAAAATTGATGACACTGGCTTCTTTAGGGCTAACTATTTGATAATGGATATTACTAGAATGTTTGAAAGAAGAAAATGCTAAACAGAAGAAAACTGTAAAGATTATTAATACCACAATTGAAATTTTGTATTTATTTACTAATATAATCCTCTCCTTTTAAATTTAGGTAAATTTCTTTAGATTTCCAATTTGTTGTATTATGCAAGAATGTTTTAGTAAATACATATTTGGAAAATAAATAAAAAATACTATAAAAATATCATAATTTATACATATTTGATATAATTCTATTTAATATCCATTACTAACATTGGTTTCTAGCAATCTGATCGAAAGTGATTTTATTTTTAAAAAAGAATGTATAGAGCGGATCGTTGAAATAGTGTATCAAGATAAATCAGGGAAGATATCTCAACGTAAAATTGAAGTGATGGGGATTCGTGGAGATCATATCCGAGCAACATGCTTATCCACTGGAGCACCGCGCGTATTCTTGGTAGCAAATATCCTCGCTTGGCAAACGATTTCAGAGAAACGCTATGCTTAGTGATACGGCCCGCAAGCTGCTGATGATCATGCGGCATTGCTCGTTGCATCATGGATACGTGCCTACGCTAGAGGTACTGGAGACGAAGAGTGGGCAGACACCAGAAAAGATCCGAGCCGGGCTGCAGGAATTGACAGAGAATAACTACATTCTGTGGGAGTTCGGGAAACCGCTAGGAGTGCAGTTGTCGTAGAGGGATGGGAGCGAACTGAGGATCAACCAGCATCAGTTACATGGGGCTTGGACGGCGGCCATACAGGTTACTGGACAGACTACTAGGAGGGCAGACATCATGGTGAAGAAATTGGAAAGTATTTGGGATTGCAGTAGAATGATGCTACCGGAGCACAAGCTTCGGATTATCAGTGATGAGCGGGAGCGGGGATTAAGATGAAAGCCGGTGCTTGACGCGCAGGAGTGGGAATTGATTGATCAAGTGCTAGGTCGGCTCATAACCGATTGGTCGGGGGTTCGAGTCCCTCAGGGCCCGCTTATCAAAAACCCTTACTTTGTAAGGTTTTTTTGCTGGCTATAGGTACATAAATTCAAAAGGCAGGGAATTAGGAAGACTGGAATTTTGAGCTTGCTAACGGATGCACTGATACCAGATTTATCGCCATGCGCTTGCAGGGATAGTTTAAATCTTTTGAATGCACTAAAGAGCAGAGGGATTTAATAAATCTTAAATAGAGGTCTGACATTCATTTGAAAAAAGTGCTATAATTATTAAATCAGTGTGTAGAGATATTGGTCTTTTTATTGGGCCAAAAATATATGTCTCATGATACGTCTGCCATCTGAAATATGATTCACGGAGATGACAAACATGCATGGAGACACAAGACTGCCCAGAAACGGAAAAGAAGGTATATTATTTTTACTCATTATTTCAATCATTTCAGTAAACACTATTGCCCCTATTATTGTGGGGTTGGAACGGGGCTTCAGTAAGGAAGTGTATATAGATACACTAAAGGTTATTCCGTTTATGTGGATGATCGTAGTTTTATCCGTAAGATTAGTTGCCGGGCCGATTGTTGGGAAAGTGATGCACAAATTCATGGGACAAACCGATGGATTTAATGCTAGGGTGCTGTTGAATACTTTATTGAATGTTACGGTGTTATCTATTTTACTATCGATAATCGGTACATGGGTTGGGACGAAACAAATAAGTCTAGAGCCACTTAAAAACTTCCTTCATATCTGGCCAAGAAACTTTGGTATAGCATTTTGGATTGAACTGTTGGTTGCTCAGCCGATAGCAAGATTTGCGATGAAAACATTACACACAAAACAGGATCGTAAAACAGAAAGTGTAAATGCGTAACTAGCTGAAACGTTGTATACGAATAAGAATCTCAGGAACGTCCATGGTGGGCGTTCTTTTTTTGAGTCCCGTTATCATAGCAGTATTGAACATGTAAAAGAGCCATCATAGGATTAATCTACAATGGCTCTTTTATACTTAGAATCTGATATTCTGACATGACGCAATGCAAACCATGCAGCCAACACAAAGAGGGCGCTGTCGCAAAGCCATGAAATGGTTTTGCAGCAACGCCTTTTTTTGTATCCAGCTAGACATTTTTAATGGGTATGGTGCCCGAAAAGTTGTCCCAATCGTTGTTCCTATCGCTATACTCTCGGTTTCCGACCATCATTCTTATGGTTTCATACTATCCCATAGCAGCTGGAATGCCCCGGACTCGACCTCGAAGAATACAGGTGCCTGACCGTAACGTACTAGCCCTTGACCAAACAGCGTCAGCTCTACCCGGGCGTTGTCTTCCAGCTGGAGATAGAGAACCTTGCGGTCTTCGCTGTCGTAGATGCCTTGCGCGGTAAGAGGCTCTGCTGCCAGCGGTTCGGCTGCTTGGAGTGCCTTCAAGAAGCCATTAAGTGCCTCGTCGTCAGCGAGCGGTGTGTACTGCTGCTGTCCGTTGTTCCAGCTGTCGAAGCTTTCCCACTGTGCGGAAGTAATTCTACCTTCCAGATTTAGCTTGCCAAATAGATCAGCGCCGCAGTTTACGGTGATCCCGTTTGTATGCTCATACAGTTCGGCGAATACCTCGCCGTTGATTTCCGAATAGGACATAATCAGGAAATTGGAGTCATATCCCTTTACGGAATAGATATCTGTTTCGCCGATGTTAGAAGCTAACTCAATATATTTGTCTTTACCGCTCCACTCATCGATGCCACCTGTAGTACGTCCAAGCTTGTCACCGCGCAGAGCGGCAGCATCGGCTGCGTTGATTCGAGTCGCAGACTGTGTATAAATGTTATTTTTATATACGACTAGAGCGATCATATCTGCCATAACGCCAGATTTGGTATCCGGCAGTTCCAGCTTGGGGATGACAATGCTTCCGGACGCATTTGTGCCAGAATTGCCTGGTTGGCTTGGACCTGGAGTTACCTGAGCGATTTGCCCTTGAGTACTCTGGCCGTTTAACTGCTGCCATATATTAGGTGCAGCTAAGCCGATCCCGGCGGCGAGGATGATACTTGCCGCGATATAAACCGTCTTGCGTGGACGTTTCCGTTCCTGCTGTTGCTCCAGTTTGTCTATCAATTCTTTTTTCATCTCTTCACCTGGTTTCATAGAATCCACCGCTCTCTTGTATGATGTTCGAAACTGATCTTCTTTCATTGTGATTCCACTCCTTCCAGCTCCAGTTTTAACAGTTGCCGTCCCCGTTGAAGTCTCATCTTCACGGCAGACTGACTAATCTGCAGAATCTTGCTGATTTCCTGGATGGGATAGTCCTCGTAATAATAAAGATGGATTACGGTTTTATACTTCATAGGCATCGCCATAACTAACTGCAGTAGAGCCAAATCCTCGGGGGTGTCTACCGCAATCGGATCAGCATTTTCCAGCTTAACCTCGCGCTTGCGCCAGCCTCTGCCCAGTAATGTTTTACAATGATTGGTGATTACTCGGATCAGCCATGCTTTTTGATGTTCAGCGTCTTTGAACTTTGGTGCTTTTTCTATCAGTTTGATGAAGGTATCCTGAGTGGCTTCTTCGGCATCTTGGCGGCTGCCTAAATGGACCAAAGCAATCCGGAACAGCATATCTGCGTAGATTTCGTAACTCTTTATCACATGATTTCCCGGCCGGGTCATGGATCGTTGCATGATTCAATGCCCCCTTTACCTATAACACCATTTAGGACGGCATTTGGTCACATTATGTTCCTGAGAAAATTTGTTAGCGTCTAGATCAAGGGTTAGAATCTAAAAAAGGCGCGATTGCCCCAGCAGCCATATCACTGCTGAGACAATCGCGCCTTTATAATAGAAGTTCCCCTTTACGGGAGGCCCTCCTCAATATGTTTATATGTATAGTTTGGATCAAACCTTTTTACAAGAGCCATGCTATATTGATAAATCCGATCCTTCTCTTTTCGATAGAATTATTTTTGTTCTTTTCTTCATTAATTCCCTCCATTTAGATAAAATGTATATATTATAAGATAATATATTGTGACTGGTATGTCATATCTATTGTATCTTGTAATTTACACATTAGAAGGGAGGAAGAAAATGATGCAACAAGAAGAAAAAATAAAGGAGCTGGAGCGGCGAATTAAGGTATTGGAGAATCATACTAGTCCCAGGCTACCAGGTCTCAAAATCTTATGGTTTATTATTTGGGGAGTTGTGGGTATATTCCTCATTCTAACTCTTATTGGTGTGATTCAGTTTGTATCCGCATAATAGAGAGCTTACTATTACAAATAAGGCAGCAATTTAACTACCGATAGGTAACCCGCGTAGGTAAAGAATTGCCTGGGTATACTATACTTGCTGCCTTTTTATTATGAACTTACACAAATCATCTTCAGTCGTCTTTGGGTTCTTGCAATAAAATGGAGAAGGTCCCCGTTTCATGATCCACTTCAATCGACTCGATCCCAACAAAATCCGGAATTTCGGGGTGTACTGCATCTACGTTATAATCTGGATGAGTCATCAATAATTCAATTACTTTAATGGCTTCCATATCGATCCCCCTTGCGAGAAATTCCACCATAATTAATGGTCCTTCATTGCGACTACCCTTATTATCTCCGCAGTCATTATTGAATATGTGTTAATCGTTCTTCGTTTCTTCCCATCACGGCCAATAATTGCCCCTGAAAAACACGTCTTTGAATTTGATCAATCCGCTGTAAAGCCAGCTCGCTTGGCACTTGAAATTCTGCTGCAAGATAGCTGATTGCATCTTCACGTTGCTCAGGCAATGTCATGCGGGAGATCATGGAGTAGGGCATAGCTGCATAAAGAATAAATCGCTCAGATTCATCCTCCTGTGCCCGCGTAAAATGTTCTGGCATCAATATTTGATCAGTACCATGGCGGAGCAGATGACAGAGCTCATGGAGAAACTCTAGCCGCTGCAGACTGGCTGGAAGCCGGTTGTCTATAAACATGGTGTACATCCCCGCTGATGCTTCGATGCTCTTGCTTCTTACATCCAAATAATGAACCCAAATATTAAGCCGTTCTGCAATATAAGCAATCGAAATTTGCGAAGGCTGAGTAAGGTTCAGACGCTTGTATAAATCTTCTGTCCACTTCTCCAGCGCAGTCATTTGATAATAGGATTTCATATTATTCATATCATTCACCTCATTCAGAATCAGTTATAGGATCGTATGTTCGCATAAATGAGCAAAAGAAAAGCCCGAAGGCTATGTAAAGTAAAAAACATAAGGACACATAAGAACTAGTGTTCTCGTGTGTCCTTAGCATAAAGCAATTAAACACTAATATCAAGTGTTTTTCCTAAATTGGGAGCAACGCTTTTGCCCAGCATTTCCACCATCGTTTGACTCTGGGTTTCAGCCTGATTTTTGGCAATATTCATGACTTGTATTCCTACATTTTGAGCTAAGGATGCCTGGCTCATTGCCATTGATAATGCGGCTATATCCATATTGCACCTCCTTTGTGTATATCCTGTTTATCGACAGTGCCTACCTAATTCATTAGGTGAATAGCATTTGTTTGCCAGTTCGCCCAAACAGCTTATCTCCTTTTTACATATCTTGTGCTGTAGTCATTAATCATTAGGAGGAATTAATTATGGGAATGGAACATTGTGGTTGTAACGTAGGTCCTGTAGTAAGCCCAGTAAATGTAGGTCCGGTGTGTAGTCCTTTTACTTCAACAGGAGCTATTCTGGTACTCTTCATCTTGCTGGTTATCATCACTAAAGCTTGCTTATTCTAAGCTAGCTGATGCACATTGTAGCCCCATCCGGTATACCGGATGGGGCTATTCTTTTGAAGCACTGTTCACGTTAGCTTATTATTTGAACATAAATTCTACGCGGGTTCCATCCGCATAATCTTCTAACTGATTGCCAACCCAGCTTCCTGCACCGCGGTTATCTTTTGGGGTTATGTATTCAATGTCGGCCCCTTTGCCGCCTTCATTACACATGGCCATGGGCCATTCATCGCGGTCGTAGCCTTTTTTGGTGGGGATCCCTTTTAAGGATTCTTTGCGGTTGTCTTCAGCCTGCTCACGGTTAATCGTGCACGTCGCGGACTCCCCTTTAGCAATCGCGTCCTGAATGTGCTTAGCAGTCTCAGGATAACGATCTGATGGGAAGATCAGCTGAACAACTTCTGAATCAGATGTGGACGAGGGGGCTGACGGATCACCGTTCTGTTCATACCAGTAACCGCCCAAAGCAAGTAACACAATAATGATGAGACTGGTGAGTAATTTCTGTATTTTCAAATCTGCTCCTCCTTTTTTGGAACTTAAAATAGTATATCTTATATCATAATGCAGTGCGATTTAATATACTTAGGAAAAATAAGAGGAGGACGGAATTGGATATGGAGTATTTGATTACGATTGAAGATCAGACGCTTATAGCCTCTGCTGAAGATATTATTACTAGACGCTATGAATGGGGAAGACACCATGTAGGGGCGGCGCTCCGTACTAAGACGGGGGAAATCTTTACAGCGGTACATGTAGAAGCTAGCATGGGACGAATTACAGTCTGTGCAGAAGCGATGGTGATTGGAAAAGCGATATCCGAAGGCTACAAGGAATTTGATACGATTGTTGCGGTAAGGCATTCTGATCCGGACAGCGAGGAAAGAGAAATTAAAGTAGTTTCTCCCTGCGGGATGTGCCGTGAGTTAATTGCTGATTACGGGAAGGATTGCAAAGTTATTGTATCCGAAGACGGCCGGTTAGCTAAATATGATATTTCTGAATTACTACCGCTGAGATATACAAGGTAAATTGGAGATATAGTCAGGAGCCGCCGGGCTCCTTTTTTTATTGAGCCGTGAATTTATTCAGCAGTTCCTTACACTGTCCTAAATTAATTTACAACTTCATTTCCATTCGCTGAGTTCATGTCACTATTGTCCCCATACTATAACTTAAAAAAGTTAAAAGGATGTGAGAGTGGATGGAACAGCGCAATCTTCGAAATATGGTTGATTCGGCATCGAGGTTTGTGAGCGATGTTCAGTGGCAAATCGCGTATCGTAAATTGCAAATGGCTCCGGCGGATTCGGAAACGGTACCTTCTGCTCAGAAATTGTTGAATACCCTTTATTTTCTGCAAGGAAAAGGATGGATTAGTGGACAACATGATTATTTGGAGAGCGCGGATGAGTTCAATGGGAAGCTGAAAAATACTAGCGGGCAATACGCCGCCCTTCACGGATATGAGCTGGGGGCAATCAATAATCAGACGGCGGCACTAATAGACAATCAGCGGGATTGGGGCGTTAGCAGCGCTATTCGCTGGTATAAAGCCGGTGGAATCGTAACGATTAGCTATCACGCACAGTTGCCAGGGACTGCGCCAGCTTGGGATAACGTATCTACGAGCATAAGCAACGCTGATTTTGACAAATATATAACCCCGGGTACCTCTCAGTACAACGCACTGATCGCTGATCTGGATAAGATAGCCCTTTCTTTAAAAAAACTAAATGATGCAGGTGTTCCTGTGCTCTGGCGGCCGTATCATGAAATGAATGGCGGATGGTTCTGGTGGGGGAAGAAGATCAACTACGTGGGACTGTGGAACCTTATGTTTGACCGTTTCACCAGCTATCATAAGCTGCATAATTTATTGTGGGTCTGGAGCCCAAATGCCAAAAATCAGTGGAGTGATGACCCTGCCGAATACTACCCAAGCGGTGACAAAGTAGATGTGCTGGCACTAGATATCTATGATGGGGATTTTAAGGGGAGTCACTATGATAGTCTATGGGATCTGGGTCGTGGAAAAGTGATCGCGATTGGAGAAAATGGAGAGCTACCGTCCCCTGCACTACTATCTAAATCACAGCCCAAATGGTCTTATCAGATGACCTGGGGCAAGCTTCTTTATGAGAAGAATACCGATGCGGTAATTAGAGCCTTTATGAATGACAGCTTTGTATTCACGCGGGAAGAGTATGCTGCTGAGGCGGCAATTGTAGCCGCTAAGGGAGACAGTGTGCTGCAGAGTGGACTATGGGGGCAATATTACAATAACATGACTCTTAGCGGCGCACCTGCGCTGACGCGAACCGATGCTAACATCCAATTTTCGTGGAAACAGGGTTCGCCTGATCCAACCATTCGAGTCGACGCTTTCTCTGTACGGTGGAGTGGAAAACTGACTGCAGCCTATAGTGAAACCTATACCATTTACTCCTCCTCTGATGACGGGGTACGGGTGTGGATTGATGGAGGGCTGATCATTGATAGCTGGGTGAATCAGAGTGGACAGGAGCGAAAAGGCAGTGTGAATCTGATAGCTGGCAAGCTACATGAAATAAAAGTGGAGTACTATGAGAATGAGGGGGACGCGCGAATTGTATTGCAGTGGGAAAGTCCTAGCCAACCCAAAGGGATTATTCCAGCAGGAGCGTTTTATCTTCCATAAGACGATATCCGAACTGATTCGAGCATAGGAATATTAGCGAAAAAGCCCCGGATTTCGGGGCTTTTTTAATGTGAAAGGTTCTTAGATTTGTTCACGGTAGCTAATGTTGTTGGCGATCTTCTCGTCACGAACAGCTTTGCGCAGAACATCTTTGACGGTTTGGGCATCATGGATTTTTCGGAAAAGAAGCTGAGGCGCTGAGGCATCATCAGAAAATACAGTTAATGTACCGATGCCGAGCATCCGGTCCATGATAGATTGTGCTACGGATAAATCGCGTACACGCAGTAATTCGATTTCTTCGACATTTTTACCGATAAGTCCGGTCTTTACCATAATGCGCTGGCTTGTAATGGTGTACGTAGTCGTGTTTAGGCGTACGATTCCTTTGAGGCGATCAGAGATACTGGCTGGTTTGCCTTTCCAGAGCACGACTTCTTGAGTAGCGTTTGGATTTGCTGATGGACGACGGGTGGTCACTGGAGCGGTTCCGTCAACGCTAGATCCGCATTCTCCACAAAATTTAGCGCCCTGCTTATATTCTGATCCGCAGGTTGTGCAATAAGGCATAAATACTCTCCTTCCCTGATTACAATTGAAATAATTATAACATAATAGTCATTTTACATAAATTTCATTTGCGCTTTACACAAACCGACATTATTCTGTTAAGTGGAGGGATAAATAATGAAAAAAGTGTTACTAATAGGAACGCTAATGCTGACTGTCATCCTTAGCGCCTGCAGCAATAATAATTCAACTTCATCGGCTCCTGCCTCGGAAGAAGAAGTGCAGGAAACCGTGCAAAACTTCTACAATGAAATGTCTAAGCTTGATGAATTAGGAAAATCATCTTTAGCGGAGTTCAACGAAGCTATTGCTGCTTATTCAGCAGGAGAACTTTCGGACAGGCAGTTGGAGAAGAAGATTAACGAATTCCAAAAGACCGCAACAGACCTATCCAATCAGGCTGAGAAAGTGAAAATTTCCTCTAGCTTGCCCGAAGACATTCGTAAACTGCTTGATGAGTCCAAAATTGCTTTTCAAAGTGCTTATTCTCTAAAAGAACAGGCCTCTCAAGGTGCTGATTCCGCAGAGGTCACTGCTGAGAAGTTCGAGGAATTGAATCAGAACGCTGACGTCGCGATGCTATACGGCATTTCCAAGCTTAATGAAGCAAGAGAAGCAACAGGACTCATCGATGCTGATGGTCAGTCCACCGCTGAATCAGAGAAAGTTCAAGAATAGATCGAAATTTAGACGCTGAACAGTTCAACTGTCAGCGTCTTTTTGATGCGATTTTGAGCTTGAGTAGAGGTAACACTGCCAATCCTATAAATAAGCCAGCTACGATTCCTTTTGTGAGGTCTGAGAGGGTACTGCTTCGATATACGAGGGGGTATAGACACAGGAATAATACGGGAATTAGGATGAGCAGGGCATTGTTTTTTTTCAAGTGGAAAGCTCCTCTCAATTAGATATTCAATATTATACAACTTTTAGATAAAAGAGGAGGATTTTGAAGTGGTATCTTTTTCCTGATTATTGATTATTCAGCGAAGGTGTGGATATAATACAAACATACGTTCGTCTGTAGCGGAATAAGTATAGAAATTAGGGAGGGGTTACCATGGGCAAAAAGCTGGAGAAAAACGGACTGTGGGAAAGTAGTCGAATGATGCTGCCGGAGCACAAGGTAAGAATTATTAGGGATGAACGAGAGACGCTGCGCCGCATTAAGCCTATTCTGGATGAGCAGAAGCTGGAGGAGATCGAATGTACACTTGCTTTATCGTTACGGAGTCATGTGCGCGTCACTGTTGTGCTGTTTGATCCTTTTGAGAATACGACAATTAGTGGTTTTGTGACTTCCATTCACACCCACTCGCGTGAGTTTAAGCTGCAGTGGGCGGAGGAATGGAAGTGGATCAATGTAGATGATCTAGTGGAGGTTTACATCGTCTAATGCTGAGAACCGCTGACTTCACTTTTTTCATAAGCAATTAGGGTCACCGTTGGGTTGCCGGTCAGATTTGCAATGGAAGCTTCGGCATTTCGAATAATTTCGAGTGCTTCTTCCTGCTCGCTCAGGGCAGCAACTTTATAGCTATCACTATGAATGTCCATATGTGTTCCCACCTTTCGCTAATATTTTGCCCTTTTTTGTAGAAATGATCCAAGGTGAAGAAGCTATGAGTAGGTGCTTTTCAGGGGAGATCTCGGGGATACCGGGGTCTTTTTTTAAAATATAAGAAAGTATAAGTTATACACCTATCCTTTATGTCTTATATTTCTCGCTTAAACGCTTATCGTCCTTCCTTATAGGGACGCCGAAGACGTTTATGCTTGTATGCTAAGGCAAGCAGGGGTATTAGTACAAGCGAATGGGGAAGCGGGATCATTGATTATACCAAGGGGTGATTCTATGCTGACTTTAGATCAAGTGAGGGACAAATCGGCAGCGAGGCTTGCTGGGCTTCATCCTGTTTTGGCAGCAGGGGCGAAGGCTTTGATTCAGCAAAGCTATGCCAGAGGAGTGCCCATCGTTATTACTCAGGGATTGCGGTCGATTGCTGAACAAAATGCCTTGTATGCGCAGGGGAGAAGTAAGCCTGGACCTATAGTTACCAACGCCAAGGGTGGAACCAGCTATCACAATTATGGCCTTGCGTTTGATTTTGCGCTTTTGCTGCCGGATGGAAATAGTATTTCCTGGGATATGAATCGTGATGGTGATAAAGATAAAATAGCGGACTGGCAAGAGGTTGTACAGGTGGGAAAACAGCTAGGGCTTGAGTGGGGAGGAGACTGGACGTCTTTTAAAGATTATTCACATCTGCAAATGGCCTTCGGCTTAACTACGACTCAACTTCGGGCAGGTAAACGTCCTACGACGGATCAGGTCAATGAAGCTTTAAAAAGAATTACTGGGGAGGATGACCAGGTGAACAAAGACGTTAAAGTAACGATAACCTTAAACGGCACTAAACTTACGGATGGTGTTCTTGATACCGGCGTAACGTATGTACCCGTGCGTGCTCTGGCTGAGGCGCTTGGAGCAAAGGTTACGTATGACGCAGCGAGCAAGACAGTGAATGTTGTAAAAGAGTAAAGCTATTCATGTATAGACAGTGCCACCCAAGGGGAAATTATCAGTGATAACTAACCATAAAGGGAGGCATAACACTGTGAATAAGCTGATAACAAGCCTTGCATGCGGTACTGTACTGTCAATGAGTATAATGGGAGCTAGTTACGCTAATCCAATCGGGTCAGCCGCTTTAGGCGGTATCCCGAACGCGAATACGGGCATGGATGGTACCGTGAATAACACTCGGATGATGAATACGGAAGGCAATCTAATGAACGGCACCACGGGAACGATGAATCAGCATGAGAGCATTATGAAAGATAAGATTCGCACAGGGGAAAATTATAGACCTAACACCAATAACTACAATGAAAATTACACCCGGGATAACTACAACAGAAATACGATAACTCCACTATCCAACACTACAACGGACGGTAGATATCGGGCAACCAGTACAACTACAAATACTGGGACTACCAGCAGAGGATCTAACTGGGGCTGGCTCGGATTGTTTGGACTCTTGGGCCTTGTCGGAATGAGAAGCAGAAGTGACGAACGCAGATAATTCACATGCCTATTAACCCGTGTCGGCACACGCTGAAGCGGGTTATTTTTAATGTGATAAAACTTTTTTTGAAAAAGGGATTGCGCGTTATCGATATTCATGATATTATATTTCTTGTCGCGTTATACGTAAACATCGTATGAAGCAACAACACATAATATGCCGGGGTGGCGGAACAGGCAGACGCACAGGACTTAAAATCCTGCGGTACGTGAGTACCGTACGGGTTCGACCCCCGTCCTCGGCATCACAGTGAAAACCTTGAGAAATCAAGGTTTTTTTCTATTATGATACTTATAGAAACAAGAGAAGCAGTTCTTGGTAACATGGAGAATGTATTTCGTGAATTGGCGAAACATAAAGATAAGTCTCCTGCTTCTGCTGAGGTTCAAAATTTAATAAGCAAATGGAAAAGCTGCCTTGAAGAATTTATGGTCGCTTTATCAATTACTTTAATCAATTTGACAAGCATTGGCGATTATGGCTATATATCAGATAGCCTATCTCATTTCTATGGTATAATTCCATTTTAGAACATCAATCCATTTTGGAAGGGACATTATATGTTTAATTTGAATGATTGTATTGGTTTCATAACGAATACTGCTTCAAAAAAAATAGTAGACGAATTCAACAGGAGACTTAAAGACATTGGAATTACGAAAGTGAAATGGACGGCCCTTTTTTTTATAGGGGAAAAAGATGGAATATCCCAAAAAGAACTATCCCAAAAAATGAATGTTAATGAATCGTCTATAGCCAGGCTTCTTGATCGCATGGAAAGAGAAAAATTATGCTCAAGAGTCAGAGATTCTCAAGATAGAAGAATAATCAGAGTTAATCTAACGCAAGAGGGTGAAGCTCTAAGAGCTGAGTTGCTTCCGATAGGTCAAAATTTTCATGATGATGCAACAAATGGCATATCCCAGGAAGAACTGCATATTTTTACGACAGTATTAGATAAGATGGTTCATAATTTGTCAAAAATCCACTAAATCATTCGATATTATTATAAGGAGGTTTTTTTTGCGCAAATACTTTACATAGCAACTATTGCAGTGTAAAGTATTATTATGAAATCATAAGTGAAACAATTCACATGAAAAGGATGGGATTCAATTGAAGAAGGATGTAAGACAAATGCTTCATGATTTTACAAGCGGGTTAGCTACTCTAGCTGAGACTAATGGGGACAGCGTAAATGCATTTATGAATTTGCTGGGAACCAATTATGCTGATGGTGCCTTAGACACCAAAACAAAAGAACTGATCAGTGTAGCGATTGGCGCGTATAATCGTTGCGAGTACTGCATAGTGTTTCACGTTTATAAAGCCTTGGAAGCAGGAGCGACCAGGGAGCAGATCCTTGAATCTGCTATGGTTGCTGTTGCCTTCGGCGGTGGACCTAGCATGGCGTATTCAGTCACATTACTTAAAGATTCTATTGATGAATTTGAACAAGATTTCAAGTAAGGATGTCATTTCATTGGCAATCTCCGCGCAATTGGCGAAGGTTGCCAAATTAATGGATACGGTAAATGTGAATAAAACTACACAGCAGACTAGGGGGAATTTATGTGGATATAAAACTTGAACAGCTTACTGGGCATGAAAAAAAATCAAGAGTGGGAAAGATCAACATTTCTGTCGGGGAATCAGTTTCAGTGGGCCAGACCTTATTGCAATTGGAGAGTAAAAAGGGCAATTCCCCTTTTAATTCAAAATATAAATGCGTTATAAATGAGATTCTGGTTGAAGAAGGACAAGAAATTGAGTTAGGCCAGTGTTTATTTAAAGTTACTGCTGAAAATGCAGGAAAAGAAAAACCTAAGCTGGATTATTTTGGAGGAATGATTTACGGTAAAAAGGAGCAGTTGCAAGCAGACCTGTTAATTATTGGGGCGGGACCAGGGGGGTATGTGTCGGCCATCTATGCTGCTAAACGTGGAATTAAAACGGTTATTGTAGAAAAATTGTCTATGGGTGGAACCTGCCTTAATGTAGGTTGTATTCCGACCAAGGCTTTGATTAAATCCTCGGAGGTCTTTCATAATATAATGAAGGCCGAAGATTTTGGCATTACGGTTAAAGATATTCAGCTTGATATGGCTAAAGTAATTGATAAGAAGGATGAGATCAAGAATACATTGGTTTCAGGGATAGATTACTTGCTTTCAAAAAATAATGTGAGAATTATCAGAGGTAGCGCATCCTTTGTAAATGACAAACAGGTTCTTGTCAAGAATGGAAAAGATGAGTATACCATAGAAGCGACGGATACCATTATTGCAACAGGTTCAAAAATTGCCAATATTAATTTACCGGGGATAGATCATGATTTTGTTCTAAACAGTACATCGGCCCTTAAACATAAGGAGAATATAAGTTCTATCACCATTATTGGCGGTGGTGTAATAGGCATGGAGTTTGCCTTCATCTATTCCAATTTTGGAATTCAAGTAAATGTCATTGAGTTTTGTGATAGGCTTTTGACCATGGTGGATGCGGAAGTCTCAGCAGAAATAAAAGAAATAGCTATGGACAGAGGGATTGGAGTCTACACTGGAGCTAAGGTTACAAGAATTGAAAAAGACCAGAGTGGCAAGGCTATTGTTATATTTGAAATGGACAATGCTGAAAAATTTATCACCAGCGAAAAAGTCTTGGTTGCTATTGGAAGAACGCCAAATATAGATGATCTGGAAATAGAAAAGGCGGGTATTGCTTTAAATGAAAAAGGCAAAGGCATATCTGTTAATGAATACCTCCAAACGTCTGCAGAACATATATATGCTATCGGGGATGTAACAAATCGTATTCAGTTGGCGCATGTAGCCTCTCATGAAGGAATAGCAGCTGTGGACCATATTTTAGGGACGCCTTCTCATGTAGACTATGGTATGGTGCCCAATGTAATATTTACATCGCCAGAAATTGCGTCTGTAGGTTTAACAGAAGAGCAGGCTGTGCTTAAAAATATGGACATATCGATTAGCAAGTTTCCTTTTCAGGCTAACGGAAAGGCGTTAACAATGAGAGAGGAAAAGGGCTTCATCAAATTAATTAAAGATTTGTCCAGTGGAAAAATAGTGGGTGCTTCCATTATTGGGCCGGAGGCTTCTGCACTAATAAGCACACTCACAATAATGATGAACAGCAATATCACTGAGGAAGAAATAATACACACTATATTTGCTCATCCTACTACTGGGGAAGCCATTCACGAGGCTGTTTTAGGTTTTAGCATAGGAGCACTCCACTTCGATGAATAAAATTGTCCTTTCCCAAGAGAATGATCCCTATTTTAATTTGGCCTTGGAAGAGGAGCTGTTGAGAAACGCCTGCCACGACGAAGTTGCGTTATATCTATGGCAAAATGATAAGACTGTAGTGATCGGCAGAAATCAAAACCCATACACCGAATGCGACATCGAACAATTAAAGAGTAATGAAGTGAGTCTGGCCAGAAGAATTTCGGGCGGGGGCGCCGTATATCACGACTTGGGGAATCTGAACTTCACCTTTATTTTCAAAAAGGAGCAGGAAAACCTCGAAAAGCAATTAGAGGTCATTAAAGGTGCCGTTGAGAGCTTTGGATTAGAGGTAGCGTTATCTGGTAGAAACGATATAACTTATCAGGGGAAAAAGTTTTCTGGGCATGCTTTTTACGCAGAAGAAGAAAACGGATTTCATCATGGAACATTAATGGTGGAGGTCAACCTGGAGCAGTTGGAGAGAATATTAAAACCGTCAAAATTAAAGCTGGAAGCAAAAGGAATAAGCTCTGTAAAAAGTAGAGTCATCAATCTGAAGGAACTGAATAATGACATATCTGTTGCCAGCTTGACGGAAGCGTTAATAAAAAGCTTCAAGAATGTTTACGGCAACGTTGCTGCTCCGGTGAGATATAGTAAAATGACATATACACCTTTACTTATGGAAAAATATTTTGATAACAAATGGATTTACGGAGAGAGCCCTAAATACAATGTTATTGTAGAAAGAAGTACGCCTTCAGGCAATATTCAGGCTTTTTTTAACGTGGAGCATGGAGTTGTAAAATTTTTGAAAATTTATTCTGACAGCTTAGCTATTTTGAATTTCGAAGAGTTTGAAAATAAATTCATAAATATAGATTTCCATCAAATCATGGAAAAAAATCTTCTTGAAGAAATTTTTCGGGATTTGTATGAGAATAGTTTTATATAAATTTGGCGGCGCTGATACGCTTTGATGCGATTGTGCCGTCCTTCGCCTAAAAAATTAATCATATAAAGCTTCAGTACATTTCCACCCGGGGTGGCGGAACAGGCAGACGCACAGGATTTAAAATCCTGCGGTACGTGAGTACCATACGGGTTCGCCCCCCGTCCTCGGCATCTCAGTGAAAACCTTGAGAAATCAAGGTTTTTTTGTTTTTTGGATTAGTTTCAAAAGAGATTTTTATTTAGAACAATTATTAAGCGCACAGGATTTACGCCTTAAATTATGGAGTTTTGTCATGAAAGGTACCCAACTTACTAGCAAGTTCCTCTTCCCCGGTTAAGACCTCGACCATGATGCCCGCCCCCAAGCGAAATCCATACTTGAAAATAGATGTTAACTCCATGCCATGAGTTTGAGCATATAAGTCTAATAACGCTTCCAACTCGTCGAACTCCTCCTCTGAAAGTCGCTCCTTCCAAATCTCTATGATTTCAGATATTTAGCGCCATTTGAAACAATATTTTTTTAAAATTTCTTGCCAACGCATTAGATAATCAGAATGAGAGGCGACTTAATTGACAAAGAAGAGATGGCTAACTATTTTTATGTTGTTTATAGTCTTATTATCGGGTTGTGAAAAAAACAACTCAGATACTTTAAGTGATACACCAACAGCTAAGGATGAAGAGTATAAACTGATGATTACTAATAACAGTTCGTTGGATTTAAAAAGCGTAGTTGTTACTGTTGATGAAAAAGATACCATCCAAATGGACTCTTTGATCGATAGTAATATTAAGCTTGGAGAAGTTGCAAAGTTCCAGATGAAAAATGGAAAACATGTATTTAAGGTTACACTCAATCGAAAAAAAATTACTCAGTAAGTAGAGAATTCACCAAAATTATTGTCATCAATAACTTAGTCTCTTCTGAACAGAACACTAACATAAACGATATAGTCATTAATCTTTCAGATTTTCTAGAGGGTATGACAGGAGAGCTCCTTGTTAAGAATCCGATAGATTACTTGTTCAACTCTACTTTTGATTTAACAGGCATCGAAGATCAAATCGTTGCCCTATATGCCAAAAAAAACGCCATCCTTTCCTATAATTCTACAGAAAGAATAACGTCTTTTTTTGCTTTATGGGTAGTGTAAAACCTTAGCTTGATAGCGATGGGTAGCGTCAGGAAAATACGGTTATCCTGACGCTACCCCGTATACAAGTTAAGTTACAAACAACTAATTTGAACTTAATGCATTATTGACAGTTGCGCTGTCCACGATTTGAATAAATTTTTTAACCTTATCATTCTCATCAAATTCATATAGATGGCAAAAGTCTGCTATAAATGATTTTCCTGTTGCTTTATACGTCCCACTATATTTTCCGTAGACGATAACAGTGTGATTATTAAACGCATAGATTTCATCTTTTGCAGAATAGCCATCCCATTCGGTTCCAAGGCGTTCATGTACGTTTTTCACTACTTCATCTGGACCTACATAAGTACCCGCATAAGGAAATCCAGCAGCTTCTGTCCAAGATACATTATCACTTAAATACATTTTGAAGGCATCCAATTTTCCTTCACCGGTTAATACATACGTTTCATGTAATAATTTTTGGTATATATTCATAACATTACCCCCAAGGAATTTCTTTCGTTACAACTTTTGCACTTAATTCTAATACGCCTTTATTTGCATAGCCTGGATATGCTGCTTCAAGCTTTGCAACAAAATCCGTAGAAGTTTTACTTTCTTCAGAAGCTTTAATTGCAGTTTTTAGATAATTGATAGTTGCAATAAGTGCTTGATTATCTAAGGATTTTTCAATTGAACCATGGCTTGGTACGATTATGTTAGCATTTAACCCTTGTAACACTTTCAAGTTCTCAATCCAAGCTTCCATTGCTTCTTTTGAGCTAGTATCTGCTATGAAAACATGTATTTCGTTGAATATATCAATGCCACCAATCAATAATTTCAATTCTCTGTTAAATAAGCTAGTTCTGTAATTATCTAAACCTACAAGTTCAAATGTTAAACCTTGAAAGTCAATAGTTTTTTCTGCAAATACTTGAGGAAATACAACATTACTTGGTGCGTTTTCTCCAAGTGCATCTTTCCAGACTTTTAATTTACCTAAGACAGAATGAACAATATGTTCAACAGTAGATTCTGTGGCATACGCAATGGCTTCTGGATACGCTGCTTTAATACTTTCTAACCCAAAGTAGTAGTCCGGATCTCCATGAATAATAAAAATTTTATCTAAATATAAGTTATTTTTATTTAGGTAATCAACAATTTCTTTCGAATCGGATTGAGTGAATTTCGCATTTATTAAGAATGCATGTCCTGCTTTTTCAACTAAGGTTGCAGTCACCATAAAACTATTTTCTTCAGAACTAAATATCGTCAATTTCACATCATTTTGATTCATTTCGAATGTTTTAAACATAGAATTTTATCTCCTTTTTGGTGAAATTATTTAATAATATAACAATCTTTAAAACGTGCTTCAATTTTATCCGACGTCATTACTCCGCCACCAATAGGAATTAATTGGTTATCCTTGTGTAGAAGTAAAGAGGGATAGCTATTTATACCAAGTTGTTGAACCGTGTTGAAATCATTTTGAACATCTATTATAGTTTCTTGAGATTTTAGTCGCTCTAGTACTTGTTCAGGATCCAAATGATGATCAATAGCTATCTTACGATATGTTTCAGGGTCACTCAGACTTTTTCCATTATAATAAAACGCTTTTTGCATGGCAGAAGTAAATTCTAACAAACGGTTCGGTGCTAATGAACGTAAAGCTGAAAAGCCAATTGCAGCATCTTTTGAATTCATTGTAAAAGTACCTTCTGACAACAAAGCCTGATATGAAGGACCAAATTCTGCACCAGTAAGTTTATTAATTCTTTTATTACCTTCTGATATATATGAGAATTTTTTTATTGGCAGATTATCTAAAAATAATCCTCCGGATAAAACAGTTAACGGAATTTCAGGGTGATTTTTGTAAAAACCTCTAATACTTTCTGAAAATCCATAGCACCATCCACAATATGCATCCCATACATATATAAGGGTGTCTTGTTTTGTCTCCATTAAAAACGCCTACCTTTATTTTTTTATTATTAACCAATCTCGCTGTTACTTAGAAATTCTCAGCTAACTTTTTAGAGCGTAGAATTGCATCTTCTTTAATCTATTGTGCTTTTTCAGGCGCCCTATTATGCCCTTCAACATCGATTGCTTCAAAAGAAGGGACGCAAAAAAAAATCATCATTACCAAAAGATGGCGATGCTCCATTTCTAGTTCTTCAGCTGGACCTTCAGAGTAGAAAGCACCATGTACTTGAATATGCAGTGCTTTTTTATCTGTAACAGGTACTGTTACTACTAGTTGTAACCATTGTAGTTACAACTAGAATGAAAGTCAATTCTTATTGACGAAAAAATTAACTTCCTATTATTGGGCTCAATCTAAAAATTAGTGGTTGATATGTTCAACTCAATAAACGGTGTCGATTGCATTCAATTAAAATGCCCGCCATATAACAACCACGATTGCGTGTGAAGTAGTGCCGGCGTTGGTAAGCTTTGATACGATTATGTCGTCCTTCTACGGTTGCACTCGTCCAACGGCAATGATGGTAGTTCACGATCTCATCCTGCCAATTACGCATGGTTTTCAAGGTGCTTCGCACGGCGCTTTCATACACAAAGGGTAGTAACGCAAAGCGTCTGCCCTTCATTTTGCTAACATTTTTGTTAACATGGCTACATATACAAATTTCTGAACGCAGAAAGTACAGAACACAAAAAAGTGCCGTCAACCCGCGTGGTTAAAGGATTTGTGTTCGTGCTTTCCGTGGTGTAGAAAAGGGGCTATAAAGGTTGTTTCAGGACTTAAAATCCTGTGGTACGTGAGTACCGTACGGGTTCGACCCCCTTCCTCGGCATCACTAAAAACAAGGGTTTCAGCTCATTTGAGCTGGAACCCTTGTTTGTTTTTTAAGCGGGGTTACTGGCATTTTGCTAACGCCGGTTCATTCTGGTTTTATAACGGCAGCCTCCTTTACTGAATTTCCGTCAAAGGAGCCGGATGCCAACAATATGCAATGTTCCCTTTTCGTACTCGTTTCTTTCGGTTTCCGCAAAAGGGCGTGTACAAAGATTTGAATTCATCAGATCCAATGAAAGCGCATATTTATAAGGGTTACCAGGTTAGATACAGTCCGGATGAAAGCATAATAACCATCGTATTATCAAGCGCAAACTTGAGCGGAGTCAGATATGATGTTTTCAATTCAAACAACAACTCTGTTTTGAATGGTCTCATTTCCATAGCCGGAAAAGCAGCAGTTGCATGCGCTGGGGTAATAAAAGGAGGCAGTTATGCAGGATTTTGCAATGTCGATGTTATGGTTATGGATTTGCTATTTTATAGTGACTATTGTTGGAGTTTTACATACCGTATTTAATATTTATGCGTTAAAAATGAGTCCAATGGACGAAAAAGGTATGGGGGAGGGATATGAAAAAACAAAGCCTTGGCATCCTCTTTATAATGTCATTCTGTTTTCTATCTTTGGTTGGCTATATATGCGGGGGTTATCTGTACCCAACCTTGAAGAAGCTCTTATTACAGGGGCGATATGGGCCGGAGTTTGCATTATAATTGATGTTTTGGGCTGGGTGATCATTAAGCATCCTTGGAGTCTTTCTTTCAAAGAATTCTATATTCATTATCAGCCATGGATTACACTTATATATTTGGTTATTTTTATGGGTCCTGTAATCGGATATTTGTTCGTTTAATTAAATTTCATATGGAGCATGAGGGCATGGCATTGAAATCGGGCGGTCATTGATTTCTGTTTTGCATGCTACACTTGTTCGAGTCATTGAATCGTATACAATTGTTCAGGCACATGAGAAGGCTCTTAACTTTCTCATGTGTTTGTTTTTATTTGGCAGACCTGATCTCATCTTGCAAAGTTATAGTGCTTCCAAGGGCGATGGCTTCATCGACCGCGAATGACAATCTGATGTCTGTTAAGGCATCCGCTAATGAGTATGCTGAAATTCCCGTGTGCAGGAAGCTGGACATATTCAATAAGGCTTGTCCTATCCCAATCTCTTCATCAGAAAGGGGAGAGGGATGAAACGGGTTCTGAAATAGACTAAGCTGTCCTGCACGCAATTCATGCAAGGAGAGACTTTCCAGACTGCCTTCCTGTCCGCCTTGAATCCGACTAATGTTCATATACTCGGTCTCTTCGGTTCCCAGGCGACGGATAATCTCATTATCGCGAATTTCCCCATGTGATCCGCGGATGAGTACCCGGTTGGTACGGAGGGACGAGAAATATTGGGAGCGAGTGAAGTCAAGCACAGCGCTTTTGCCGGAGGGAAACACCATAATTGCGATATCCTGCTGCTCTGTCTTCAGGTCATCTTCGGCCTCCCTCCCCCTATAAGAGAAGTCCATGATTGGAACCTCTAGCCGGCGAGCTGTGATTTCACATGCTGTGCCAGTGATCGAGAGCCATTTACGGATCAGGCTGATTCCATGATAACCATGTGCAACAGAGACTTGAACATGACCTACCTTGCCCAAATGTCCGGTTTGAATATAGGCGGTTCTTGCCTGATGGTGAGGCAACAGCGGATATTGCTCGGCTATTTGAATCAGAGGGAACTCAATGGCGCTGGATCGAAGCAGTTCATATTCAGCTGGCGTAGAGGCGGTGGGTGTTTCGGCCAACACAGGTACTTGCAGCGCTGCAAGCTCCAACAGCAGTGAGGCGGCAGCGGTCTTGGACACCGCAAGGACCACAAAATCGCTCTCGGCCGCAAGACGTTCTATCGAGCTGTATACGGTCAGTTTCCATTTGTCGATCTGTTGCTGGTATTTGGCAGGGTTGCGGATCAATACACCAGTTACCTGAAATTGCTGCGGAAGCAGGTGAGCCAACTTAAGATACATTTCCGCCCGCCAGCCGCTTCCGATTATTCCAAAACGAATAGGTCTGTTCATCTTTAAAGTACACCTCTAATGGTTGATTAGTATGTAAACACCTTCGTAGCACAGGCATCAGTTGTCTCTTATTATTGTATATAAAAAAATGATAGAGTACATAGGATTATGTATAATGTGAAACTATTACTTTTTGTTGTCTTTAGCTAAGCTATCTTATGCATTTACATACAAAGGAGCGATTATCCAATAGCCGGATGATCGCTCCTTTGTATAATCCACTTATAAAATTTCAATCAATGACCCATTCCGTGATTGTTAACGGTGTAAATTGTGGAACCCGAATCGACAGCGGAAGCACTTGCAGAGGCGATCATCAAGCTTGAACTAATTAAGACTACGACTGTAAGCAAGAACATTTTCTTTTTCATTAGTTAACTCCCTCTCTATTATAGTTTCCATTATGTTGTGATGCACTTGGAGCTGTGATTGATTAGCATAGTCTCTAAGGATCTCAAATAATGCCGCTGCTTTCTTAAAGCCTGTATCATCTTTCAGCTTAATACTTAATAGTAAGGTTTCCAGAATTGTGTTTATCGCATCGCACATATTCTCCTGTTTGTAGTGGTACATCGCCAGCAAGAATTTGTAATCCACAAAATATCTTATACTCTCTTGAGTTCCTCGTGCTCCTATGTCGTTAGCATTTATTTCGAATTCTCTCAGAATCCAATCTACGGAATAGGTATATTTTATCGAGGATTCCAAGATGGTAATTAGTCCCGGTAGTAGCTCTTCCTCAGCACTGTTTCTAATAAATTCAACATACTCCTTTAGGACTCCTGTCTTGCCTTCCAAAAGGTCGAGCACGTAGGTATTGGCTTTTGCAATATTACAGTAGTATTTGACTTCATTAATTCCTTCATCATCTAGTCCTTTGATCCAGCCCAATTCAGCATATTTTTGAATACACATTCTAGCCTCAGGATACTTACCGAGCTTTTGCAGTGCGATTCCTTTTGAACATAAGCTAAATCCAAAATAATAGGGAATACTCCGCTTCAGGTTTTGTTCTCTCAATGTGTCACTGCTTGTCTCATATATGAATGCAATCTGGGTAATCAATCTATCTGCAATTTCAATCATAGCACCCCAATTTTCCAATGAAAAAGATGCCTTAAGCATACTAGTTAAGAAATCAGCATTTAATCCATCCAAATCCAACTTCAATGCGATCTTCCTTTCTTCTGTATATCATTCATCTGTTATAGCTATGTCGTTTGTATCTCTAGACTATTCTTTATTTTACCAATAAAGTAAGTGATTTTCATCACTGGAACGAGGAAACAAGAGTTTGTTTTGTGATTGTCCAAATATAACTAAGGTACAGTGTTTTCACTAAGTTCCATAGAATCGAGGGAATTATGTTTGTTAGGCTGTTTATTTGCCCCTCTATTTAGGGGTTATTTGTACGTAAAATACCGAAATGTACCTATCTTGGAAATCCATATTCAATTATGATCTTTCCGAAAGAAAGCGCTATCAAAGTAATTTTGACCACATTTCCTGAGGGGGTAAGGATGATTTGAAGCGAATGGGAAAAAGATTGGGTATGAGTCTGCTAGTATTCATTATTGCAGCAGCACAGTTCGGTTTTACAGGAATGAAAGGCAATGTTGCGCAAGCGGCGGAAAAGAGTATGGCTCAAAAGCCGTATATGGGCTGGAGCAGTTACAGTATGCAAGTGTATGATGGGGCAGGAAACTGGACATCGGCGGAGAGCGTTAAGAAGCAATCGGATGCGATGCTTGAGAAGCTGCAAGCCCATGGATATGAATATATTAATATTGATGCGGGCTGGAATGGCGATATGGATGAATACGGGAGACCTATTCCTAGTGAAGTCCTTTATCCGAACGGATTTCAGGAGGTCATTGACTATGTTCATAATAATGGACAAAAGATTGGGATCTATCTGATCCCGGGGGTATCTATCGATGCATATAATCGAAATCTTGAGGTGTATGGGACAGGCGGCGAATGTCGTATTCAGGATATTACGGCCAAGCCGCTTACCATTATGGATTATTGGAATTCCTACACCTATAAAATTGATTTCACGAATCCCTGTGCCCAGAAGTATGTGGATTCCATTGCAGATATGCTTGGTGAGTGGGGGATCGATTTCGTCAAATTCGACAGCGTAACCCCTGGGTCGGGGATTGACAACTTGAGCCGGGATGCACGCGGCGATGTAGAAGCATGGTCCAAGGCTTTGGATAGAAATAACATCTGGTTTGAGCTATCCTGGGCGCTCGACCACAATTACGTAGAATTCTGGAAAAAATATGCTAACGGTTGGCGAATTGATTGGGATGTTGAATCTTATGACGGCAGTGGGTTGACAGCATGGCCGAGTATTTCCCGATTATTCCCCAAAGCAGCACTTTGGTGGCGGGATGCAGGCCCTGGCGGTTGGAACGACTTCGATTCTCTGAACGTTGGTAACGGCTCCATGGATGGTCTGACCAAGGACGAGCGAAAGACCGCGATGACGTTCTGGTCCATTTCTTCCGTGCCGCTCTATACAGGGAATGACATGACACGGCTGGACAGTTATGGACTAGAACTGCTTACCAATGATGAGGTTATTGCCGTAAACCAAGCCGGACGTCCTGGTCATCCGGTATCGATGGATACCCAGCAGCAGGTATGGTATGCCAATAATGGAGATGGGACTTACAGCGTTGCTTTGTTCAATCTGGGTAGTCGGGGTGCGGAGGTTAAAGTCAAATGGAGTGATCTTGGCCTTGATGGTCCGGCTTCAGTGCGCGACCTATGGAGCCATTCCGAGCTGGGAACCTTTGAGAAGGAATTCAGCGGTGGCATCCTTGAACCCCATGCCTCTCGCATGCTTAAAGTAACCGCGCTAAGCGGCACATCAGCTGTCAATAACGATGATACAGGGATGCGCTACAGCGGAGATTGGAAGCGAAATGGAGGCAAGGAGCTGTTAGAGGGGAAGCAGGATCTGAGCATTACAATTAAGGATTCCTCGGCTGCTGCTACCAGTACTCCTCAAGAGGATGCTCTTAACTCTGGGGCTGACCCTGCTGCGGATTCAGCTTCGGCAAGCAATACCACTGTTACGGATGTGGTTTACATTAATGATAATGACAGCGGCATTAAATACAACGGCACATGGCAGGTAAGCTCATCCCGAGAACATGGAGATTATAATGGCGATGTGCATTATACCGAGAAAGACGGTGATTCTTTTGAGTACACCTTTACGGGAACGGGCATTGAGCTGCTGACGGAAAAGCATGAATCGCAAGGAGAAATGATTGTTACATTAGACGATGGGGTTGCACAGACTGTAAATGCGTATACAAGTGGACCGAGAGAGGTACAACAATCTCTTTATAGTGTATCAGGACTTTCTAACGGCCCTCACACGCTTAAGGTAAGCAAGGGATCGGGAAATTATATGCTGCTCGACGCGCTGAGAGTGACAACAGAAAGTCCGGCTGGGGGTCAGAACAGTTCTATCACTCCGACTTCCGCTGGTTTTGATAAAGCAACGGAACAACAGAAGGATGTCACAGTCACGCTTAATCTGCATGGTAATACGCTGAGTGGTATTGAGAATAATGGAGTGGCACTCCGCGAAGAAGATTATACGGTGACTAATGACAAATTGACCATTAAGAAGGAATATCTTGCACAGCAATCTGCTGGCATAACAAGTCTTAACATCATCTTTAACGCCGGTGATCCACAGACGCTAGCGGTACACATTAGCGATTCTACAGGCATCCGTTATGTGATGGTTAATAATGACGATCCGGGAATCAAATATAACGGTACTTGGTCCCGCAGTAGTGGAAGAGGAATGGGCGACTACAATGACGATGTGCAGTATGCGGAGCAGAATGGTGATTCTTTTGAATATACCTTCAGAGGAACAGGGATTCAACTGTTCACTGAGGTAGACGAATCACAAGGGGATATGGATATATATGTAGACGATCAATTCAAGGGCACGGTAAGCGCTTATCGAAACGGGCGATTGTCACAGCAGATTCTGTACAGTATCTCTGGGCTTACAGATGGACAACACACACTCAAGGCTGTGAAAAAATCAGGCAGATTCATGCTGCTTGACATGCTCAAGGTAGAGATTCCGAATATGATTAATCCGGTCGCAGCGAGCTTTGATAAATCGCCTTCTGCTCAGGAGGACATTGAGATTACACTTCTACAACAGCCGGAAAGCTTTATTGGCATTACGAATGGATCATATCATCTGGTTCCTGGGACCGATTATACGGTAGCTGGTGACCGTGTTAAACTGAACAAATCTTATCTCGCATCACAACCAGTGGGAAAGCTGAACCTCAGCTTTACTATTGGTGGCGATTATCTTAATGATGTGCATTCAACGACAGTGGACGGCGATTCTTTTGAATATACCTTTAAGGGCACTGGAATCCGCTTGATCACACCTACGGGTCCAGATCAAGGTGAAGTAGATATTTATGTGGACGGACAATGGATTCAGACTGTGAATGCTTATAGTCAGAGTCGACTGACACAACAGGAGATTTATAGTATTTCTGGATTGGCAAGCGGCTTACACACACTTAAAGCTGTGAAGAAATCAGGTAATCTCATGCTGACAGATCGATTGAAATTCACAGTCCCAACCAGTGATGGCGGAACAACGAACCCTACAGAACCTCCAACACCAACGCCGACGGCAACACCTACACCGACTGATGCAGGGGGTCCGTCTATCCCAGCTCAGCCTTCATCCACACCTACCCTGACTCCGACGACAACGCCAACTCCGGCATCTGGAACTGATGGGAAGGATGATTCCGAGACGATGCGACATTCGGCGTATATCAACGGATATCCGGGAGGCTTCTTTAAACCCGATGCTCCCATTACCCGTGCTGAGATGGCAACCATCCTAGCGAAGGTTGCTGAGAAAGAGGCCACTGGATCAGGCGTAACATTCAGTGATTTTCCCTCCAGCTATTGGGGGGCAGATGCTATTGCCAAAGTAGCTAAGATGGGACTAATGAACGGTTATATTGATGGTACTTTTAAGCCTAATCAACCATTGACGCGTGCAGAAATGGCTAGTTTAACAGCCATGCTGAGCCCGAATTCTACAACATCGGGTCGCGGCTTCTCTGACATCACCGGTCACTGGGCACAGGCAGCGATAAAGAAAGCCCAAGATATAGGCATAATGAATGGCTACAGTGACGGAACTTTCCGCCCGAATTCCAAGCTTACTCGTGCGGAAGCCGTTACAGCTATCAACAGAGTTTTGGGCAGGGGCCCACTTATTGGTGTCACGCAGCCAGGGTGGAACGATGTTCCAGTCTCCCACTGGGCATTCGGTGATATTGAGGAGGCATCGACCGACCATATCTCGAAGCCTAGTACACAAGGCGGAGAACAGTGGACAGAATAAGTTGAGCGATGAATGAACGGAGGGGCCTTCTTTGGCCCCTTTTTTCTGAATGATATGAGATGAGAAAAAGAAGGGGGGATGAGCATGAATATTCTAATTACCGGAGCAAGTGGATTTATCGGAACGGCTCTAGCCAAGTATTTGGCAGATAAACATACAGTGATTTGTCTGTCACGCCAAGCTCCGGAAGGGGCTTTTGCGTATGTTCAGGGTTCTTTTGATTCGGCGGAGGATTTGAGCAGGCTGGACTCGTATGATATTCAGGCGGTGATTCATCTTGCCGCAGTTACTGGCGGCTCTACTGAGGAGGAAAGCCTTGCTGTTAATGTGCTGGGAACAAGGAGATTGTACCGATATCTGCTTGACCACGGTTGCCAAAAGTTCATCACAGCGAGCTCCATTGCCGTGGTGGGTGGACTCACTGAGGATTTTATTCCGCTTGAGCTGCCTATCCCAGATGATCATCCCTGTTTGGCAGCGGATGTCTATGGGCTAAGCAAAGCTATGGTCGAGGAGTTGACCCGGTATTTTCATCGCAATCATAAAGATACCGACTTTATCAATCTTCGCTTTGGAGCTGTAGCCTCCCCAGGCTGGATTCCTCCTGTCTTGAAGACAGGATCCAAGCCAACGCTCCCGTTCATCACACTGGGGCATGTCCATGCTGAGGATGTGGTGGAGGGAATTACTGCGGCACTGCAATCTCCACTTAAGCCGGGGGTAAGAACTCTCAATCTGGTTGGGCCGGATGCTAGCAGCAATTTGCCAGTGGCTGAGCTCCTTACCCCGTTGGTGGGGAATGATTATAATTTGGATTATTATCATTTTTCCGGTCAAGAATATAAGCCTTTGTATGCTATGGATCGTTTCAAGGAGGAATTCGGTTTTGTGCCTTCACGTTCTACCCGCCATACGATGGGTACAACTTAGGAGGGGTAACACACTGGAAAGATAAAAAAATTCGGATGGTGAATAAAAAGCAGTGATAACGGCGTATATCGCTGCTTTTTATCCAATTCTGAAAGTTTTAACACCTGTAAAATTGGATTTGCACACTTGACTATTAAGTAAAATGTTTTAATCTATGGTAATGATAGCGCTATCGAAATGATATTAGGGGAGGGGTCACTACGCTTAAATATTCCAATATCTTTCGTAAATTCTTAATCTCCTATGTAGTCATTTTGGTCATTCCCAGCATTGGCGGATATATGTCCTATCTGACTTCGATTTCTGTGACAGAGTCTATCTCTATTGAGAACGGAGTCACCCAGCTCCAGAAAAGTCAGGAAATATTGGAGCGCCGCATGGCGGAAGTAGAAGGGTTTACCAGGCAATTGGCAGTCAACCAGGAGCTAAACGTTCTGATGAATGAAAGAGACAATGAGACGAACGTGTATGGCATTTGGAGAACGATGCGGAATGTCCTGACTTTCGGTCAGACGAATGATTTTTTGCAAAACTATTATATTTACCTCGCCAATTATAATCTTATTCTAACCCCAGGTTCTTCTTACCGACCGGAACATTACTACTCTAATTTCAACTATAAGGATCTTTCACTACAGGATTGGACCAAAGAAGTGCTTGAGAAAACCCACCGCAGTGAAATCAAGCCACTCAGTGACTATGTTAGCAGGGGCATGCAAACCTCCGTTATTACCTATATGCAGTCACTCCCTCTGGATAGTTTCAACGATTCCTCACCAGCTGTCGCGGTAGTGATCATAGACGAGAAAATCATTTCTAGTCTGTTATCTGGTCTAACTGAGCGATACGGAGGCTGGGTTCATATCAGCGATGCTGAAGGAAATACGATTGTCCTGCAGGGAAGTGATGAGCAGAAAATGGCCCATATGACCGCTGATTCCGATTTTGATAAAAACAAGGTTAGTCAGTTCTATGAAGACGATCTAGTGATCACGACTCGTTCCGATTCGAACGGCTGGGTATACCAGACAGGAATTCCCCGGCATATTTTGATGGAGAATGCTAACAAGATCAAGCAAATGTCCATACAAATTACGGGAGGAACATTACTCATCGGCTTGGTAGTTGGACTAATATTAGCTTACCGTAACAGCGCTCCAATCAACCATATGCTTAGCGTCATGAAGGAGCAATTTGGCAAGGAAGAGGCCTCCGCCAAGAATGAATTTGACTTTTTAAGCGGAAATATTGCCAATATGATCACCAAGAATAAGTTGCTGGAAACCGAACTTAATCGTCAGCTTCCGTTGGTCAGGGATGCATTTCTGAAGCGGTTATTAGCGGGTGAATTCAAAACGCATGATGAGATTCTCACTGCCGCTGAGCAGGTGGGGATTAACTTGAAACAGAACACTGGATATGTTGGAATTGTTCAGATTAACGGCTATGCCGGTATGGACAGCGTTGAAATTCTCAATGAGCTGAATGCTTCCCGTTTGCTGCTGAAGCAGTCCCTATCGGATCTCGGAGTGGATGTACTAATGACGGATATGGGCTCTGACAAAGTGGTAACTTTGTTTTTCTCCAAGGAAGAAGAGACCGACAAAGCGTATGAGGCAGAGAATATCACTAACATTCTGGAGAATTTGGCGCAGTACGTTTTTAATGAGTACCGTATTACTACTCAGGCGGGCTTCGGTGATCTTTTTACAGAAATAACGGAGGTTAGCCTTTCCTTTGACCAAGCCAAACAAGCTCTGGAATATGCCGTCTACATGAATAAAAAAGGAATTGTATGGAGTAGCGAAGCCCAAAATGAGAATACGACCTACTATTATCCACTGGATACAGAGCAACGTCTGATCAGTACCATTCGGGCTGGAGAGCTAGAAGAGGCTAAACGGATTGTCCGTGCGATTGTTGCCCAGAACATGGAACAGCGTGAATTATCCATGGAAATGAAGCAACAGCTTGTTGGTGAAATAAAAGGGACGTTTCTTAAGCTTCTGGATCAAAAGGCTTTTACAGAATACCCGGACATCGAGAGTGTGAAGCGGAGGGTCATAGACATTGGTTCATCGGAACGACTCGAAATGATTCAGACCGAATTTTTTGTCATTATGGAAGAACTGTGCGGACTTATTGCAAATAAAAAGAAGGATGTTCATATTCAGATTATTAAGCAGATCAAGGAATATACCGTAGAGAATTATTCGGATACAGAGCTGAGTCTGTACCGGGTAGCTGAACAGGTGGAACGGCCTGAAAAATACATTTCTCAATTGTTTAAAGAGGTTACCGGTGTCAATTTCTCTGATCATCTGATAAAAGTGAGAATGGATCAGGCTGTGATTTTGCTCAAAGATAGTCGGTATACGGTCGATGAGATTGCTATGCGGGTGGGCTATAACAGTTCACATTCTTTCAGACGGGCCTTCAAGCGGTTAATCGGCGTTTCACCGAGCGCTTATAGACAGTCTATTGATGAATAAACAGTTGTTTGGTGAAAATTAAGTATTAGACTGATTCATTAAAAGAAGCAGCGGCGGACCAAGACTTGATAAATAAAGTCTTAGACTGCCGCTGTTGTCGTTCAACTAACGTTTCCCGATAGCTTTGAGGATCGCCGACGGTCTATGGATCACCGATCTCTGATCTCCGATATACGTGTCTACTTTACTTTATTTAATAAGCTTGTCACCATTCTGCTCAATGTCCCTTGATCGACGAAAGGAGCAAGACTTGCCAGCAGATCTGGGCTAAGATGTTCAGCTTCGACTCCACCAATCAACTTCTCGAGATTCTCCCTGTCCAGAAAAGGTGTGAGGCTTATGATCTGGTCCGCATCGATAGTGCCGTCTGCAACCCGGTCTACCAAGCGGTTTAATGTTTCTCTGCTAATAAAGGGTGCCAGCCCTTGAACGGAATGCCAGCTCAAGCTGCTCTCTTCTGCTTGTTGTACCAAGCGATCTACATGTTCTCTTTCCAGAAATGGGGCAATCCCAACAAGATTGTGCACTTCTAAGGAACCGTCAATCGATTTATCTACCAGTCGACTTAATGTGTCGCTGCTGACGAACGGAGCGAGTCCAGTAATGGTATTCCACACAATTTCGCCCTCTTCTGCCTGACGAACCAGTTCATCCAATGTACCTGTTCCAAGGAACGGAGCCAGCTTCATGATCACGTCTAACTTAAGGACGCTGCTGTCTAATCGTTCTGTAACCTTATGCAGAGCGCTTGCTTTTACAAACGGCGCTACTTCTACAAGCTCCTCCAGCTCCGCCTCTCCGGTATTGACCATCTCTGCAACTTGTTCCGGCCTGTTCTCTGCGATCTCCTCAACGATCGTTCCTAGGTGCGGGTGCTCCCGAATTTCTGTATTGTCTCCTGCATTTAAAATGTCGTCTACCGTTTTGCCGAATAATCTCGCAAACTTCGGAAGCGTTCCGATATCCGGTAGCGAGTCGCCCCGTTCCCATTTCGATACCGCTTGATGACTTACATTCAGTTGATCGGCAAGTTCCAATTGGGTCAAATCCTGGTCTTTGCGAAGCTTCGAAATATAAGCTCCAATTTTACGCAAGTCGAGCATTGTATACCTCCAATAAAACAAAATGTACAGTGCGCACTGTCAAAAACAGCATAGCATTTCTGCAAACGCAATCCTATCAAGCGTTGGTTGAATTGTCTCATGCGCTTTATTCAACTGCCGGTAGAATTGTCCAGATTGAAAATCTCCAGAGAGGGTCCTGATTCCGGAAAAATGGCCGTTCTACAGCTATTTTGTTCTCCCTGAATAGGGTTATTTGTACGCTGAAATGCCCAAGTGTACCTTTTCTTTGGGGATAAAAGTCAATTATGATCAACTCGTAGAAAGCGCTATCATAAACTACTGGCGGTTGCTTAGGGGGGATTGTTCTGGAGAAAGAAATAGTATTACATCACAAGTCGTTACCGAAGCGTAAGGGCTCTGTATTTTTACAAAATGCTCGTAGAAGTATGAAAAAGCACTGGCAGCTACATTTGCTCGTGATTCCACCTCTGTTATTTTTCCTCATTTTTAAGTATTATCCAATGCTGAATGCGGTTCTAGCCTTCAAGGACTACAACGTGATTAAAGGAATATGGGGAAGTCCATGGGTTGGATTTCATAATTTTCGATTATTTTTTGATAATCCACAGTTTTGGACGCTGCTCAAGAACACCATCATGCTTAGTGGTTACCTGCTGCTGGCGGGATTTCCAATTCCGATTATCCTTGCGCTCATGATTAATGAATTGCGCGGGGGAAGGTTCAAAAAGTTCGTCCAGCTGGTCTCATTTGCGCCTTATTTCATCTCGACGGTTGTCATGGTGTCCATTATTATGCTATTTATGGCACCTCGTCTTGGATTTGCGAACATCGCTCTCAACTTCTTCGGTTTGGAGTCGATCAATTTCCTTGGAGAACCGGGAATGTTTCGTTCGATTTATGTCTGGTCTGATATTTGGCAGACTGCGGGCTACAGTGCCGTTATCTATTTAGCAGCGCTTGCCGGTATAGATCCTACGCTTTATGAGGCAGCCAAAGTCGATGGCGCTTCACGCTTTCAAAAAATTCGTTATATTGATCTGCCAGGTATTGTGCCTACCATCGTCATCATCCTGATTTTGAATGTTGGGAATGTCATGGCTATTGGCTTTGAGAAGGTCTATCTTCTGCAGAACCCGCTCAATCTGGCGAATTCCGAGATCATTGCCACTTATGTCTACCGGGTCGGTTTGCTGAACGCCAATTATAGCTTTGCAACTGCGGTTGGTCTATTCAACTCGGTAATCAACCTTATTTTGTTGCTTACGGTGAATGGCTTGGCTAAACGCATCACAAACAACAGCATCTGGTAGGAAAGGAGCAACCACATGGCAGCAGTTCAACAAAAAATTAAAGAATCAACTGGCGATAAGCTATTTCTGACCACTATTTATATTCTACTCAGCCTCGTGGTCATCGCGGTGATTTATCCGCTAATTTTTATCATCAGCAGCTCGATTAGCAGTCCAGCAGCCGTTACCTCCGGTCGAGTCTGGTTATGGCCTGTAGATATTTCCTTCAAAGGTTTCAAGGTTCTGCTAAATACACCTGAGATCATTACAGGCTACGGCAACTCCATTTTTTATACAGCCGCAGGGACGTTCATTAGTGTTGTGCTTACGATCATGATCGCGTACCCTTTATCACGCAGAGGTTTCTTCGGACGCAACACTTTGATGATGATCATCACCTTTACGATGATTTTCAGTGGCGGGCTGATTCCGACCTATATGGTCGTGAAGGAACTCCATTTGATTGATACCCGCTGGGCACTGCTGATACCAAACGCGATTTGGGTATGGCAGGTCATTATTGCCCGGTCATTCTTTCAATCCTCCATTCCGGAGGAGCTGCTGGAAGCCAGCGAAATCGATGGTTGCAGTGATATGCGGTTTGTCTGGAGCGTTGTCATTCCATTATCGAAGCCCATTATCGCGGTGTTAGTCCTTATGTATGCGGTAGGACAGTGGAATGCATACTTTGACGCTTTGATTTATTTGAAATCAGCGAATTTGTTCCCGCTTCAGCTTGTCTTACGAAGCATCATCATCCAGAACAACAGTGCAGGTACAATGGATGCGATGAAAATGGTGGAGCGGCAGCAGCTTGCTGAGCTACTCAAATATGCACTTATAGTTATCGCTACTCTGCCTGTACTTGTTATCTATCCGTTTGTTCAGCGTTATTTTGTCCAAGGAATGCTGGTCGGTTCAGTTAAAGGTTAATTCACAGCTTTCAAAATCTGGAGAGGGGGAGAGGCACGCAGTAAAATGACAGAAAGATATCGTACTTGCCTAAATTATAAAAGGGAGTGATCGGATTTGAAGAAAAGTATGATGACCTTGTCATTGGTGCTGGTATTAATTCTTACGGTGGTGTTAAGCGGATGTGCTAATAAAAATACAGATAACACATCCTCGGCACCTGCTGACTCAGGTAACTCGGAATCAGCAAGCAAACCGGTGGAAATCAGCGTGTTCTCGGTTCAGGAATCCGGGATCGATGTTCCTACCAATAAATTTTCGAAATTTGTGGAAGACAAATTCAATATTAAATTCAAATGGGAAATCAACCCTTCAGACGGAGCCAAGGAAAAGCGCCAAATCTCACTTGCTAGTGGCGATTACCCTGATGCTTACCTGCTTACTCACTATATCGATCAGTTCTCACAGGCAGATCTTCTGAAGTATGGCAAACAGGGCGTACTGATTCCTCTGAACGATCTAATTGATAAATATGCTCCGAATATTAAAGCGGCTATGGAAAAGAACGATAATTTGAGAACGCTTAACACAGCGCCTGATGGTAATATCTACGGGCTTGTCGCTTACACAGAGTGCTTTCACTGCTCCTATCCGAGCAAAATGTGGCTCAATACCGAGTGGCTGAAGAAGCTGAATCTGGAAATGCCGAAGACAACCGAAGAATTCAAAAAAGTGCTGGAAGCTTTCAAAACACAAGATCCGAACGGGAATGGAAAAGCAGATGAAGTGCCGCTAAGTGGCTCTATTGAGGAGTTTGGTGTACGCATTGTACCATTCCTCATGAATGCATTTGTATACGATGATGACCGCAATTATCTGAACATGATGGATGGAAAAGTTCAATCGGCGGCTGTCACACCGGAGTGGAAGGAAGGCCTGACCTATATCAAATCTCTGTTTGACGCAGGTTTGATTGATCCAGGGGCATTCACACAGAATGCGGAAGCCTTTAAGAAAATCGGTGAAAATGCCGATGCGGAAATTCTGGGCGCTGGTGCGGGCATGCACCCTGCGATTTTCGTCAATATTGATCCGGGCAATAGAAGCTCGGCACACTACAATCCTGTACCACCGATTAGCGGACCGGAAGGTATCTCCTATGCGACTCATGATGCAGGTGGCGTATCCCCAGGAGCGAAATTTGTCATCACCAACAAAGCTAGCGAGGAAGCACAGATCGCTTTAATTAAAATGGTAGACTACATGTTTACTTCTGAAGGACAGACCAATGGTGGCAGTGGTATGAAGGGCATTGATTGGACTGATCCAGAAGAAGGCGACGTAGCACTGGACAAAGATGTTAAACCAGTGATCAAGACCATTCCTATGGCGGAGGGCGAAGCGCCGCGCAATGCGGGTTGGAGCGGCATGGGTCACTTCTATATGCCAAAAGAGTACCGTGATACCTTCGTTCAAGCTACTGACATCTACGCTTCCAGCGGTTATGAACGCAGATTGTATGATGCGACTCTGCTGTATGAGGGACATGAGCCTAAAGAATTATTCCCGATCTGGTCGATTTGGATTGATCCAAGCGAAATCGATGAAGCGAGCTTACTGCAAACCAACATCAAGAATTACATTGAGCAAAATCAGCTTCAATTCATCACGGGCAACAAGGATCTTAATAAAGATTGGGATGCTTATATAAAAGGTCTGAAAGACTTGAAGCTAGATCGTTATCTCGAAATCTTGCAAAAGGCTTACGAAACTTCTAAAAAATAAAATATTGAAATCAGAATCAGGTGCTGTAAGATATACCCCAGCACCTGATTTCTTGATTTCAAGGAAAAATATACATTTTTATTTACGGAGGATTAGTCATGACAGAAGAGAAACATTGCAATCATCAATTTGTAGTTCCAAGACGGGGACTACCGAATACAAGTGTCAGACTTGCGGGAAAGGAGCCGGTGACTGTCGCCTTTTTGGGTGGTTCCATTACAGAGGGGGCAGGTGCTTCCGACGCGGACACATTTAGCTGGAGAGCGCTGACTGATAAGTATCTGCAGGAGCGATTTGCGAATCATGAATTCCGCTTCATCAATGCGGGAGTGGGTGGAACGAATTCCACGCTGGGCGCTCACCGATTACAGTCGCATGTCCTGGAATACGGCAAGATTGATCTTCTATTCGTTGAATTTAGCGTCAATGACGGCAACGACCGGGAAGAATCCATTAGAGGTCTGGAAGGAATTGTGCGCCAGTGCAGACGGTTGTCGCCCGGCACTGACATTTGCTTCTTGTATACGGCAGCAGAGAAGAATCTGTCAGGGAGCAATCCCTTTAACATTGCCGTCCACGAAGAAGTAGCTGAGCATTACGATCTTCCATCTGTTAATTTTGCAGCTAGAGTTTATGCACAGACCCAGGCCGGACAAATGGAGTGGACTGAGCTGGCTCCGGATGGATATCACCCCAATGATGACGGACATGCGCTGTATGCTTCTTTTTTACAGGAATATTTGGATGCAGCTCTTGTTCCTGACAACACACATTCAAATACCGGAAGCGCGTTAAGTATTGCTCCTCTGGAGGAGCAAAATTATGAATACGGTAATTTACTGGATTTCAGAGGCGCTGATCATGCAGATGGGTTCGAGCTACGCGAGCTTACCCCTGATGATCCACTGATGAACTGGCGATTTGGAACGGAGCATTTATATACAGATAGCAAAGAGGCATCTTTTTCTTACACAGTAACCGGACAGAGTGTGGGTCTGCTGCTGCTCTACGGCCCGGACAGTGGGATATTCGAATATTCGCTCAATGGCGGTCCCTTTCATGCGGTTAACTTATTCGATGAATGGTGTCCGCTTGCGTTTCGGCCTATTATTGCTATGTTCGGAATCGAGGAACAACGTCAGGAATTGCAAGTAACCGTGCGAATTACAGGGGAAAAGGATGAACAGAGTAAAGGCACCAGTCTGCGCATTTTGCAGCTAATGTACAATTGATTATTCTAACCTAGAGGATTATACTGCCTCTTATTAAGCGTTTACAATTCTAAGAAAGTTGGTGTTGATCATTTCTTTTACAGAACACAGCGTCGATTCTTCTCCTATCGTAATCCGCCTGACTGATTATGGTGTTCTGCCAGATTCCGGCTTGGATGCTCAGCCAGCCATGACAAGAGCTATTGAGGCAGCCGCCGAAATAACTGGGCCGGTCCTGCTGGATTGTCCAAAAGGCTGCTATCATTTCTATCCGGAAGAGGCCATCCGAGCACCCTACTACATTTCCAACACTACCAGTGAAGAAGAGAATCCGGATGTCACCAAGACTATAGGAATTCTCTTAAAGGGGCTGCACAATTTAACATTTGAGGGCAATGACTCTACATTTATCTTCCATGGCAAGCAGACTATGTTCTTGCTGGATGGATGCAAAAATATAGAGATTCGTAATTTACATACCGACTATGCCCGGCCGACTGTGACAGAGATGGAGATTACTGAAAGCGGTACTCATTATTTCGATGTCCAGGTTCACCCCGATTCGCGGTATGAGATCAGGGATGACAAGCTGGTCTGGATCGGTGAGGGCTGGAGCTTCTCGGAAGGACCAATGCAGACCTATGATCCACTTAGCAATACGACTTGGCGGGTGGACAACTGGTCGGAGCTGGCTGATTCGGTTGAAGAGCTGGAGCCGATGAAGCTCCGCTTGCATTTTGATCATGGGCCTGAGGTTGTCCCCGGGCAGGTCCTGCAAAGCCGTGATGGTATTCGCGATCAGGTAGGTGTCTTCATTGTGGAAAGCTCTAACATCACCTTCAGCGATGTGGGGCTGCATTTTTTACACGGACTTGGTGTTGTAGGGCAGTTCAGCGACAATCTCACCTTTCAACGTATGGATATTTCGCCGCGCCTGGAGACAGGCCGAACGGTTACTGGCTTTGCGGATTTCATCCACATGTCCAGCTGCCGAGGTAAAATAACTGTTGCGGACAGCCGTTTTGCCGGTTCTCATGATGACGTCGTCAATGTCCATGGTACCTATCTACGGATCGTGGAGAAGCTGTCTGCGAATAGGGTGAAGGTTCGGTTCATGCATCCGCAGACTTACGGTTTTATGGCCTTCCATCCAGGAGACGAAATTGAATTTGTTCGTTCTGGCTCTCTGACCACCTATACTGCTAATGAAGTGATAGAGGTTACGCGTCTCAACCCACGGGAGCTAATATTGACTTTAGCACAGCCTATTCCTGAGGGGATTGGCAGCCATGATGTGATCGAGAATGTAACCTGGACACCGGAGGTTGAAGTCGTAAATAATCACCTCGCGCGGGTACCGACCCGCGGTATCCTTGTGACAACCCGGCGTAAAGTAGAGATTAAGGGGAATGTTTTTGATCGGATGCAAATGAGTGCGATTCTGGTTGCCCTGGATGCGGAGTCTTGGTATGAGTCTGGCAAGGTAGAGGATGTAACCATCGCTGAGAATCATTTTATTGAATGCGGGGGCATCGAGCATCCGGTTATTTTCATTTCGCCAGAGAACACAGAGGTTGATGATAGCACTCCTGTTCATCAGAGTATAGTTATTAAGAACAACAGGTTCGAGACTGGTGAAACGTTAGTCCTTAGTGCCAAGAGCACCCGCGGACTGGTCTTCAGTGCTAACGAAATTGTCATGGGTGGGGAAAGTACGAACTGTCTTTCCAGTGTTGCGGATGCGATACGTTTAACCGCCTGTAGCGAGGTCGATATTCAGGATAATTAATTCAATGAGTTAGGGCAGGTTGTGTTAGATCGCGATATGGATCGGTAGATCGATGTATAGAAAACGCTTATCTGATCTTTATAATGAGGGCAGACTTGGGGGAATACATTATTTAATTCATGACAGATCGTGAGGGAGAGAACCAATGAAACTTCAATATGACAAGCCAGCAACTGTATGGACCGAAGGGCTTCCGATTGGGAATGGCCGTCTGGGTGGTATGATCTTCGGCGGTGTGGAACAGGAGAAAGTCAGTCTAAACGAGGATACATTATGGTCGGGATTCCCGAAGGATGGGAACAATCCAGGTGCTAAGGAAGCTCTGCCAAAGGTTCGAAAGCTGATTCAGGAGGGCCGGTATACAGAAGCGGACACCCTGACTAGAGAGATGCTAGGTCCGTACACCCAATCATATCTGCCTTTCGGAGATTTACTACTTCGTTTTGAGCATGGTGGTGTTTATCAATCCTATCGGCGGACATTAGATATTGAACATGCGGTTCACCGCATTGAATACAAGATTGGTAATGTTACTTATACCCGTGAGATGTTCGCTTCACATCCTGATCAGTTGCTCGTGCTGCGTCTGACTGCAAGTGCACCGGGAGCGCTGAATGTACATGCTACGCTAGATAGTTCGCTTCGGCATAGCCTTCACGCTCAGGGTGATAACTTTGTACTCTCGGGAACTGCACCGGAGCATGTTGATCCAAGCTATTTTTGGAGTGACAATCCGATCCAATACGGAGAACCTGGCAAGAGCAAGGGCATGGCCTTTGAAGGACAACTCTCCGTAGTAGCAGAGGATGGGGAAGTTACCGTTGACGGTAGTGGAATTCATCTGTTGGGAGGAACGGCTGCAACCTTCTATTTCAGCGCGGCTACAGGCTTTAATGGCTTTGACAAAATCCCGGGAGCTGAGGGGAAAGATGCTTCTGCTATTGCAGCTTCTTACTTGGCAGATGTGAATGGAAAGTCTTACGACAGCTTGCTTCAAGCGCATGTCGAGGATTACCGATCACTTTTTGACCGAGTGAAGCTCCAATTAGGTAAGACACTAGCCCCGGAGTCGATGTCCACGGAGCAACGGATTACGACATACGCGGCACAAGACCCTGGTCTTGTCGAGTTGCTGTTTCATTACGGGCGCTATTTGATGATCGCAAGCTCGCGCTCCGGAACACAGGCTACTAATCTGCAGGGAATATGGAATGCGGTTACCCGTCCGCCGTGGAGTAGCAACTATACACTGAACATCAATACAGAGATGAATTATTGGCCAGCTGAAATTTGTAATCTGGCGGAATGTCATGAGCCGCTGCTGGATATGATCGGAAATTTGGCGAAGATGGGTGCGGAGACTGCTCAAGTCAATTATGGTGCCCGAGGCTGGGTGGCTCATCATAATACGGATCTTTGGGCACAGACAGCACCGGTGGGGGATTATGGTGACGGAGATCCAAGCTGGGCTTACTGGACGATGAGTGGCGTTTGGCTGACACAACATCTCTGGGAGCATTATGCTTTTGGCGGGGACGAGGAATATTTACGGACTTCCGCTTATCCTGTGATGAAGGAGGCGGCTCTGTTTGCACTGGACTGGCTTATTGACGATGGTAACGGAAGGCTTGTGACCTCCCCTTCCACTTCACCAGAGCATAAATTCCAGACAGCGGAGGGCTTGGCTGCAGTCAGCGCAGGTGCTACTATGGATATTTCGCTCATCTGGGAGCTGTTTACGAATTGTATCGAGGCTTCGGAAACGCTTGGAACGGATGAGGATTTGCGTGCAGAATTGGTAAGTGCTCGTGAACGTTTATTGCCACTGCAGGTTGGTAAGTACGGACAGTTGCAGGAATGGTCCTTAGACTTTGAGGATGAAGATATGTATCACAGACATACCTCGCATTTGGTCGGTATCTATCCGGGCCGGCAGTTGTCAGAAGAAGAGACCCCTGAGCTGTTCGCTGCCGCCAAAACTTCGCTTGAACGGCGTGGGGACGAGAGCACGGGCTGGAGTCTGGGCTGGAGAGTTGCGCTCTGGAGCCGCTTCCGGGATGGCAACCGCTCACTGCGCCTGCTCTCAAACATGCTGCGGCTGGTGAAGGATGGGGAGTCCGAACAGTATAGTCACGGCGGTGTTTATGCCAATTTGCTTGGCGCACATCCACCGTTCCAAATTGATGGTAACTTCGCCGCTTCTGCCGGAATTGCTGAGATGCTACTGCAATCTCACCTGGAGTATCTCGATCTGCTGCCTGCACTGCCAGATGAATGGCAGGAGGGAAGCGTGGCGGGGCTACGTGCCCGCGGTGGTTTTGAAGTTAGCATTCAGTGGGATAGAGGCCATCTCGTGGAAGCACAGATTACCTCCCTTCTAGGCAATGAATGTGTGATCCGCACAGATGCTTCGCTCATGGTGAGTAATGGCGGCAACGAGATGGAATTTGACCGCTCCGTAGATGGAACGGTGAGCTTTCCAACGACCGCAGGCCAGACCTACAAGCTTATAGTTGGTAAGCAATAATAGTCAGTTTCATACGAATATGGACAGCAGCAGAGACCTAAATTACAGGATCCTGCTGCTGTTTTTTTGTACGAATATAATGCTGATCAACAATTAGGGAAAAACTCCCTGAAATTCGGAGATTTTTGCTCGCAAGACTAACAATCAGGGAATTTCTCCCTGAAATTCATCCGATCTGGTGGTGAATTTGGAATTCACTCTGTTTTTTAGGGAGGAATTCCCTCATTACATTGAAATATAGTGTTTTCTGGCTTTTTTTAGGGAGGTTTTCCCTAATCTATCTCTTCTAGCTGCCCGAAGGTGAAAACGGAGTGTGGATACGAAATTGTTGAGCATGAGTAGTATTTTATGTACATCCTCTTCTTCTTGTCATCGACATGAATACTAGGGGGATTTAGGTTTGTGCTAGATGTGTTAGATCGCGGTATGGATCGGAAGATCGTTGTATAGAAAACGCTTTATCTGATCTTTATAATGAGGGCATACTTGGGGGACACAGGTACAGAGCCTGCCGCCTTCAAGGTCCAAAACGCAGTAACAAGGAGGCAAATCATGCTAACTGATAGTGCTACAACGGTAAAAGTGAATACGGACACAGCATCTCTTATCCGTGTAACCAATGATGAGGTGAATCTAGAGATTGATCTCGGGACGGGTGAAGCATCCGTTGCCCGCGGAAACACTTCTCATGTAAAAGGGATTCGCAGTGCATTCCGCTGGCAAGGTCGGGAATATAACACTGAACATTATCAGAGCCACACACTGAAGTCTCAGGAAGTGGTAGTTCGTGAGGGCTTTGGAAAAGGTGTTCACGTAGTCATTTTGCACGAAACGTCCCTGCTGCCACAGCTGGAGCAGCATTTCTATATTTATGAATCTTCATCATTTGTATTGATGCAAATCGTAATCGCAAGCGATGAAGAGATCAAGGCAAACCGGATGGCTGTCCTTCAGACCAAATCGGTGTCACTTGGCGGGGAGTCAGGGCAACCCGAAGAACCAAGCATTCTGCGTGTGCCGTACGACAACGACAAGTGGGTCAGATATACAGTAGTGAAGCCGCCGATGGATACGGAAAGCTATGAAGTAACTGCATTGTTCGCGCCGGAAAGCCGGCAGGGAATTATTATGGGTTCCATTACGCACAAGGTGTGGAAGACAGGGATTCGTATCAAAAGCGAACGGAGCGGAGGGATCGAGGAGCTGGATCTTTACGGCGGCGCTGTAAGTGAAATGACCCGCGATTTCCAGCCACATGGTTATGTGAAAGGAACAAGAGTAGAGTCACCGCTCGTTTTCGTAGGGTTCTATGATGATTATAGAAAAGGGCTTGAAGCGTACGGTCAGGCTAATACCTGGATAGAGGCTCCTCTGTCATGGGATGGCGGCGTTCCTATCGGCTGGAATAGCTGGTCTGCGGCAATGGCTGAGCTTGATTACGATCTGTATACATCCACCAGTAATTTTCTGAAAAATGAAGTGCAGCCGCTAGGATTCCAGAATGAGGACACACTGTACATCAACTTTGATGCTTTCTGGGACAATTTCACACCAGAAGAAATGAAGAATGCACTGGACCTGGTTCGGGAGAACGGTCATAGACCGGGAACTTACTGGACGCCTTTTGCCTTCTGGGGAAGTCCGGCTCAGTTTGGAGATCTCGTGGAAGGTACAAACGGCAAATACACTTATGGTGATATCTTGCTGCGAGACAGCGAAGGAGAAATTTTGCCGGATGTTGATGGAGGGCTGGCCATTGACCCGACACATCCAGGCAACCTGCAAAGAATAGATTGGTACACGAATAAATTTATCTCGGAAGGCTTCGAGTATGTCAAGCTAGACTTCTTGGCACATGGTGCACTGGAAGGGCAACATTACAATCCGGAAATTACGACGGGAATTGCGGCATATCACTATGGGATGACTTACTTGCAGAACAAGCTCTCACCAGAGGTGATCGGTCGGCCGTTCTTTATCAATCTATCCATCGCGCCATTGTTCCCTTATGCATTTGCACATAGCCGCCGGGTATCCTGTGACGTCTTTGGTACACTGCACGATACAGAATATTTGCTGAATTCGTTGACACATGGCTGGTGGATGAGTCATACCTTGTACCATTACAATGACCCGGATCATTCCGTGCTCTACAAGAGCCACAACCAAGATGCCACTGGCTGGCATGAAGGACGGAGCCGACTAACTGCTTCGGTCATCGCTGGAACGGTACTTCTGCTAGGCGATGATTTCCGAAAAGAAGAAGCAGCCGCACGGGCCAAAGCGTGGCTGGGCAATAAAGAGATTATGGATGTCGCCCGCCTAGGGAAGACTTTCCACCCTGTCGAAGGGGATCTTGGCAAGCAAGCTTCCGATACTTTCGTACTTGATGATGCAGAAGATGATGTATTCTATCTTGCTGTCTTCAACTATGATGCTGTGAATTCTGCTCATAAATCTATCTCCTTGGAGCGTGCAGGGTTGAAGGGTCAAACAGCTTACCAACTGCTTGATCTATGGGAAGGCACACAAGGGGAAACAGCGGGAGAGCTTGTAGTTACGCTCGAACCGGCAGAGTCCAAAATCTTCAAATTAACGGCAAAAGCCAACTGATTATACACATTGAAAAAAGAATACGCGCAACCGCTTCTCGCGGATAGCGCGTATTCTTTTTTGTTGGAGTCTTACATTCGTATTCGGCTTTGCGGATTAAGGCGGTATTGTGTTGGATTAATGCCGTAGCAGGTACTGAAATGTCTGGAGAAAGGATGGATGGAAGGATAACCCAGCTTCTCAGCGATCGCAGTCACACTAAGCTCACTCTCCAGAAGCAGTCCTGCCGCCCGCCTCATGACTAAATTATGATGATAGACGCGTGGCGTCATTCCGGTCTCCCGTAGAAACAGCTCATGGAAATATGTCCGCTTGAGCCCGCAGAACTGTGCCCAATCTTCGATAGACTTACCACGCTCGGGGTGGGTATTCAAATATTCCAGCAGGCGGACAATACGATAATCACTTGGCTGATGCTGATGGAGGGCATTATACCAGCTCAAGATCCAGCCGTACAGATAACTATTGGCCGTCTCATTACGATAGAACAGCGCGTCATTGTATGACTTGGCAATCATCACAAGACTATCGTATAGCAGGGGATATTTAGCTAGTGGAAATACGCAAGGCAACTCGTTCAGCTCGGCACAGGGTGCTTCGGTGGCTTTTTTTTCAAATTGTAAGACTTCAGGGGCATGGATAAATGAAAGGTTATTAGATACTGGAGAGCGGTTGTCCCATAAATCAAAATAGATGTTGTAGGACGACAGTGGATGAGAAGGCATGATATGAAAAGCATGGGGCTGACCGGGACGGAGAAAGACAAGTGTCCTCCGTTCAATCGGATAACGTATTCCGTCGATTTCCATCTCACCGGGGCCATCTGTAAACAAGTGGAACGCATATGCATTACCGACTCTCAGATGCTCATTGCTGCTGCCGTCGTACACATAAGGCATGATTGCGCCGACATACGGAGTCATTTCAGATAGTTTATTCATGCGGCCCCTCTTTTCTTAACTTACCGTACAAATCATCAAATAATCGAACAGGTCAACAAAGACAGTGATTCATCCAAATGATACGATAAATACAATAAATCCGCAACATATTGGATAGGTTTATGAAAGTATGATTCATCTTGAAAGAGATGGGATTAGGAATAGTTTTACACTATATAGCGGATTAATTAACAACATTTTTTAGAGGGTTGTCGCGCTTGCACAGATTCTACTATGGACAGGAGAAAATAAAATGAGCGATTTTAGATTATGGTATTCTACCCCTGCAACAGATTGGTCACAAGGATTGCCACTGGGCAACGGAAGAATAGGTGCAGTAGTGATAGCTGCTCCGTATCGTGAGGTATGGAACATGACCGAGGTTACCTACTGGTCGGGTCAAGCTGAGTCAGAGCCTGCTCCTTTCGGAGGCAAAGCTGCGCTGGAAGAGATGCGGAAGTACTTCTTTGCTGGCGATTATAACGAAGGTGACCGTCTAGCCAAACAACATCTGCAGCCGAAGAAACGAAATTTCGGTACGAACCTTGGTTTATGCGAGGTTGTCATTGACTTTGCAGAACAGGACACGGATTCCGGGTCAGCAGCGGCTATCGAGCGAGAGCTGGATTTGACCTGTGCCGTGGCTCAGACAGTGGTTCAAAGTAGAGGAACAACGCTGCATCGTGAGATTTTTGCCTCCCATGCTGATGATCTGGTGGTCTCAAGAATTTGGAGCGATGAACCGGGAGGTGTATCCTTTACGATCGGTCTGGAGGGGGGGTCAGAGTCGTTTACGACTCAAGTCGTGAATGACGATACTATTGAATTCAGAGGACAAGCCACAGAGAATGTGCATAGTGACGGCACTTGCGGGGTATGGGCAAAGGGACAAATTAAGGTAAGCATTTCCGGCGGTACGATGTACAGAGGGGACGGTCAATTGAGAATTGCCGGAGCCAATGAGGCGCGAATTTATTTTGCCGTCAGCACCGATTACAACCGTAGTAACTCGGAGTGGGAAATGGAGAGCAGCAGCACATTACAGCAGGCTTTGATTAAAGGATATGCGCAGTTAAAAGAAGATCATATCGAAGATTATGAGCAAGAATATGGTAAGGTGGATATCCAATTAGGTACCACTGGGAAGGTGAATCTGCCGACTGACCAACGTATTCGATTACTGGCACAGGGCCAGGAGGAGGATTCGCAGTTGTTCGCGTTGTTCCTGCAGTACGGACGTTACCTGACTATCGCTGGAGCACGGGCAGACTCCCCGTTACCGTTGAATTTACAGGGAATATGGAATGATGGTGAGGCTTGCCGTATGGGGTGGAGCTGTGACTATCATTTGGACATCAATACGCAAATGAATTACTTTCCGACGGAAGTCGTAAATCTTGGGGATAGTCATTTACCATTAATGCGCTATATTGAGGGTTTGTCTCATGCTGGAAAGTCAAGCGCTCGCGATTTCTATGGCAGCAAAGGCTGGGTAGCACATGTATTCTCGAATGTCTGGGGATTCACGGCTCCGGGCTGGGAGACATCTTGGGGGCTAAACGTTACAGGTGGACTATGGATTGCGACGCATCTGATGGAGCATTATGAATACAGTCAAGACCGTGTGTTTCTGCAGCAACAGGCATATCCAGTGCTAAAAGAAGCCGCAGCATTCTTCCTAGATTATATGACCATTCATCCAAAATACGGCTGGCTGGTGACCGGACCTTCTAATTCGCCGGAGAATCATTTCTATCCTACGGATAGCAGCGATGGGGCACAGCAGCTGTCTATGGGTACCACTATGGATCAGATGCTGGTGAAAGACCTTTTTGAGTTCTGTTTGAAGTCTGCGAAACTACTGAATACGGATGAGGAACTACAGGAGCAGCTGGAGCAAGCGATATCCAAGCTGCCACCATTTCAGATCGGCAAGAGAGGACAGCTGCAAGAATGGCTCGAGGACTACGAGGAAGCGCAGCCGGAGCATCGGCATTTGGCCCATTTGTTCGCGGTATATCCAAGTAATCAGATCACACCAGGTAAGACACCTGAACTTAGCGCTGCGGTGAGAGTAACACTTGAGAATCGGATGGTTCAGGAAGAACTGGAGGATGTGGAATTTACCGCCGCATTGTTCGGTCTCGGCTTTGCCAGATTGTATGATGGGGAAAAGGCCTTTAATCATATTTCTCATTTGATTGGTGGACTCAGTTTCGATAATTTATTTAGCTTTTCCAAATCGGGCATTGGAGGAGCGGAGTGCAATATTTTTGTGATCGATGGGAATTTCGGGGGTACGGCTGTTATTGCCGAGATGCTGCTGCAAAGCCATGAGGGTGAGATTCATCTGCTGCCTGCACTTCCAAAAGCATGGGGTACAGGATCGGTATCTGGACTGCGGGCCAAAGGAAATGCTGAGGTTGATGTAGCTTGGGACAATGGTCAATTGGTGAAAGCTACGATCCGTACCTACTCGCCAGGAACCGTGACACTTCGGTTGGGGGATAGAAGAGCTACTGTTCAAGGAGAAATAGGAGGAAGCTACTATTTTAACAGTCAGTTAGAGTTGGTATAATGATTCAGCGGGGGTGATATGAACCCCCGCTTTAATTATGCTGGGTTATTAGCGCATGATTAAAGGGCTATCCGGTCTGTTATGGACCGGATAGCCCTTTTGCCGATGTCTGCAAATTAACGATTCATGCCTGAAAATAACTTTCATTTATTTGGATCATAGTAGCCTAAGGGGAAAAGAATATAATAGAAGAAACAGATGCAGACAACAAAGAGGAGGGGACATCAGTGTATAGTATTTTTCTAGTTGATGATGAAGAAATAGGCCTTGAGATGATGAGAGATTATATCCGCTGGGAAGAAATGGGCATTTATGTCGTCGGAACTGCGAGTAATGGTAGAGAGGCTCTAGAGAAGATAGAGGCCATTAGACCTGATATTATTCTTACAGATGTCCAGATGCCGATTATGAACGGTATTGAAATGGCTAAAAAAATACATGAGAGCTATGACTGGATGCAGTTAATGTTCCTGACTGGGCATGACGAATTCAACTATGTAAAATCGGCTCTAAATGTAGGTGCTGTTGGATATTTACTGAAGCCCCTCGACTTGAATGAAATTGGAAGCGTTATCGCAAAGGTGAAGCAGCGCTGTGAGGAAGTTCAAATGAAGAAACGTTCCATGGAGGCGGCTAAAACGAACCTTCTTAAGGAGCTTTCCTATGAAAAAAATGCGGAACATGCCGCTGATCTGGCGACCAGCTATTGCAAGCTTACCCGTGAGTCTGAGAGGAATCGCTACGCAATGGCGCTGTTCAGTATCGATCCGATTGAGGCAGAGGGGGAACAGCAGAGTTTGGAGGATTGTAAGAACCGGTTGGTAGCTTTTCTGGATCATTTCTTCAAGTCGAAGAATATAGAGACGGTATTTGTGCCCTACAAAGATGGGGAGGTAGGTGTGTTTATGGAAGCACGCCAACAGCCTGGGTATTATGCGTGGGAGGATTTGGCCGCGGCTATCCGAAGTGGACTGGATTTCACAGTGACGGCAGCAGTCGGTGCGCAGGAAACCGAATTAACGGAGGTACATTGTCTGTATAAGCAGACGCGTGAAATCCTAAACGAGCGTTTCTATAAAGGTACGGGTTCAATTATTCATGCCTTGGCGATTTCAAACCAGTTTGATAGTGAGCATGTGCCACCTTTTAATAGGAAAGAGTGGTTTGAAGCTATCAATCAGCTAGATTTCGAGCAAGCCGCACAGAAGCTGCATCAGTATTTCGAGGGGCTAGCCCTACTAAGAATCAAGAAAAAAAATATCTGCGATTGGGCGATTGATCTTGTCGACGAGCTGCTGGAGCAACTGCATCAACCTGTTCCTGAGGGGGTTAAACGGGCGGAGTTATATCATTCCATCTATAATGCACTGACTTTAAATGAGATTGAGGATTTGATCCTGGGCACTGCAGGCAATGCTATGAGCTTGCTGGGTGAGCGGCTTATGGACAAAAACACGAAGCTAGTTCACAAGGTTCGCAGTGTGATCGACCAGAATTTTGATCAGCCGATTACGATCAATAGCTTATCTGATCAGGTTTATTTATCGCCCAACTATTTACGCTCCATCTTCAAAGACAAGACTGGTATCACGATTCACGATTATTTAACACGTATTCGGCTCGATAAGGCTACAGAGTTGCTGGCTGACGGCTCGCTCAAAATTCAGGATATCGCCCAAAGAGTCGGTTACGAAAGCACATCTTATTTTATCTCCCTATTTCTGAAGAACCAAGGGGTTACACCTAACGAGTATAGGAAGAGTCTATAATTGTGCCAGCGCTTCAGTTCGGCAAATAGGAAATAAAGTTACTTTCCCTTACGAATAGTAAACTTGCGATATGGATATTAATCCCTCTGCTTTTTACAATTAAGCATGTATTATAACTAGCACATGTGAGGGGCTTCATTCATCAAGGCAATCAAAGGAGTTTTAGTTCATCGAAAATCGGTAGCGCTTTCAAGATGCTTCTTAACCAACTCCTTTAATGACTTGATGGACAGATATAGCCCGAATATCACAAAAGTGCAAGGAGACCTACAAACGGAGGGATTAAATGTTTGGGAAAGCAATGAAAAGAGGATTTTTGTTCTTTGTCATCATCTGCTTGGTAATAGGCAGTGGCGGTCAGTTTGTCAGTACGGTTTATGCCGATGATACGGAGAATACTACCTATGAAGCTGAAGCTGATGGAAATGCTATGACTGGCAATGCTTCTATTTCTGAACACCCAGCGGCTTCCGGGGGGCAGAAAGTCGGAGGCATGTATCAAGGAAGCACTTTGCAGTTCAATCATGTGACTGTAAGTGAGAGTGGGAATTATAAAATTACAGTGTACTATTTTTCTGGTGATTCGCGGCCATTCAATATCAGTGCCAATGGCGGCGATAAGCAGTTTGAAGAACCACCCAAGACAGTGGATTGGGATACGGTGGGAACTTATGATGTGACACTTCCGCTGAATGCTGGAGAGAACAGCATCCTGATTGATGACAACAACTGGTATTCTCCAGACATCGACAAGATCGTAATTCATGGACTGGACGACAGCGACCCAGGTGAAGGATCTGGAGGCGACTGGAAGGAGAAGCTGCATGGTGCAATCATAGAAGCTGAAGCGCCTGAAAATATAATTACAGGCAACGCCAAAATAGCGGACAGCAGCGTTGGTTCCGGTGGAAAAATTGTAAAGGATATGAATAAAAACAGTACTTTACAGTTCACAAATGTCACTGTGCCGGCAGCGGGAACGTATTTGATCCGTATTTCCTATATTTCCGGTGACCAGCGGCCTGTCTATATGCAGGTGAATGATGGACTGGATGAATTGGTTGATCTGCCAAAGACAGCAAGCTGGGATACGGTAGGAACTTATGATGTAGAAGCCTCCTTGCAGGAAGGGCTGAACACGATCACTTTCTCGGATCATGACTGGTACTCTCCAGATTTCGACCGGATTGAAGTCATTCCGTATACGATCAGTTATGAAGCTGAGTCTCCGGTTAATGATTTAACTGGAGAAGCGCGAGTTGGCGATAGCCCGAATGCTTCCGGTGGACAGAAGGTAGGGTATCTGAATGGCGGCAGTTCCTTAACTTTCAATAAGATTACGGCTCCGATGACAGGGGATTATCGGATCACGGTAGCTTATTTCTCAGGTGACCCGCGCAGCTTATACGTCAGCGCTAATGGTGGGGCAGAGCAGTATTATGAACTGCCAAAGACACCAGACTGGGATACGGCGCTCACATATGAGCTTACACTGCCCCTGAACGAAGGCGAGAATACAATCAAATTCTCAGACGGCAACTGGTACGCGCCAGATCTGGATCGAATTATTGTAGAACCGGCATTGGGTACAGATCCTAATCCTCCAGTTGAAGAGGAAGGTGATCTGGGGACACCAGGGGCTTCGAATAACTACGGGGCCATCACCGTTACCGAATATACTTATGGAACGCTCGTATCGAATGGACAATATGAGGTTTCCTTTAATACTAAGTCTGGATACGCAAGCTACAAGTGGACGGATGGTCAGAAGCTGCAAGGAATCTATAGCAGCATCAAACTCGGTGATACTCTCGTTGAGACTACAAGCTATGAGAATCATGCAAGTGCTGGTGCTCCAGTAGAAATTCAGGATGGCTTTGGCAAAGGAGTGGAGCTTACTTATGTTCACACCTCAGCTGGACAGCCAACGCTCAAACAGGTTTACAAGTTTTATGACGATCAGAAGTATTTCTTAACTCGTCTGGATGCCATTAGCGATACGGTGCTACAGACTAATTATATGTCACCTATTACCGTAAAACGTTCAGGTGGAGTGGATATCGGTGCCAGTGCAGATAACCGAGTACTAACCGTTCCTTTTGACAATGATGCTTGGATTCGTTATAAATCTCAATCTATGAACCGTGCGGATACCAGCTATGAAATGACGACTATCTTTAATAACTCGACACGCAGCGGTCTTGTGCTTGGGTCGGTCACTCATGATACGTGGAAGACCGGGATCGACTGGAAAGGATCTTCTAATCGGCTGAATGAGCTAGCGGTTTATGGCGGGGCAGCCAGCGACGTTACACGGGATACCCAGCCTCATGGCATGCTTACAGGTGCAGAGTTGTCTTCGCCGATGATTATGGTGGGGGCATTCAGTGATTACCGCACAGGACTCGAGGAATACGGAAAAGCTAATGCGATCATCACACCTCCACTGTTGCTGAATCCTGAGTTGCCGCAAGGCGTACCTGTTGGTTTTAACAGCTGGGGAGCTTACGAAGGTACACTTTCATACCAAGACGTTGTGGATGTCTCCAATTATTATAAGGAGCACCTAAATGATTTCAATAATAACGGTAATGTATTTATTAATATGGATTCCTATTGGGACAATTTAAATGATAAGCAGCTTGCTGACGCTGTATCAGTAATTAAGGGCAATGGTCAGCATGCAGGTATTTATTGGGCACCATTTGTATATTGGGGCAACAATATGAGCCAGCCGGTAGAGGGTACCGACAATAAGTATACGTATGGCGATATTGTCCTCAAAGATGCCGAGGGTAAACCGCTGCCGACGCTGGATGGGGCTTTTCCTCTGGATGTGACACATCCAGGTGCTAAACTGCGCATGAATTATTTTTTGGACAAATTTAAGGATCTGGGCTTTACCTTCATCAAATTGGATTTCTTGACGCACGGTTCGCTTGAGGGACAACATTTCGATCCAACCGTAACGACAGGGATTCAAGCTTACAATGAAGGAATGCGTTATGTGAAAGATCGTTTGGATGGAAAAATGTTCATTAGCGCATCTATTGCGCCAATCTTTCCAAGCCAATATGCACACAGCAGACGTATTTCCTGCGACACCTACGGCAAGATCAATGAAACGGAATACATGCTGAATTCGTTAACTTATGGATTCTGGCAAAATGGCACAATTTACACCTATACGGATCCCGATCATTTAGCGTTGGCCCGTGCTTCCAGCTTAACTGAAGCTCGCAGTCGAATGAACTCTGGCGTCATCGCCGGTACCGTACTTCTCGGTTCTGATGATGTTAACGATCCAAAGGCACAGGAGTACATGACTGCCTTGTTTAACAACAAGGAGGTTCTCGAACTAGCGTTAAAAGGAAAAGTGTTCAAGCCGCTGGAAGGAAATACGAATGCAAATGCAGCGGATACTTTTGTGATGAAAGACGGCAACGATTATTATCTGGCTGTATTCAACTACAGCGCCAATGCTTCTGCAGACAAAACGGTGAATCTTGGTAGAGCCGGACTGGACGCAGCGGATTCGTACACGATGCAAGACCTATGGACGGGAGAGGTTTCGACTATTTCAGGAACACTCGCGTTGTCCTTGCAGCCGACTGAATCGAAACTGGTAAAATTGACAGCTGCACCTAAGAAAGTAACAGGTGTATCGCTAGATAAGACAGAGCTAACATTAACCGCTGGTGAAACCGGAAAGTTGACGGCTACGCTATCTCCGGAAGAGGCGGCGAATAAAGCAGTACACTGGACTTCGAGCGATACGTCTGTAGCTACCGTAGTGTATGGAACGGTAACGGCTGTAAATGCTGGGAAAACCACAATTACTGTGGAAACAGCAGACGGCGGCTTCAAAGCTATGGCAGAAGTTACAGTCAAAGCAGCCTCCACTGTAGAACCGGGAAATCCTGAAGTCCCTGCGAATCCGGGTAACAACAACGGTACTCCTGGTAGCATTGTAGATCAAGAGAATGGCGCGGGCACTCTAATCCTTACACCAGAGATGCTGAAAGTGGATAGTGCATCTGGTAATGTCATCGTGGAGATTAAGGGAGATACACAACAGATACAATTATCCTCTGATGTAGTTCGCCAGTTGGCGAATCACACGCTGGTTCTGAAGTCCGGTAAGTTCTCCATGAAGGTGCCGGCGGATCTGCTCCGCCAGTTGCAGAGCAAGCTACCGGAAGGTCAGCGGGATGATAGCACGATAACCCTGAAATTAGCACCACTCAGCAGCAAGGCTAATGAGATCATTGCTGCAGCGGAGGGAACTACTCAAGCACAGGTTAGACTCATGGGTGATATCTATGAGTTCAGTCTGTCGGTGACCACGAAAGCTGGCACATCAGAAACGCTTTCTGCGTTCGATCAACCCATTACGCTAAGCCTGACAGTAGGAGAAGGTTTTGATTCCAAGCGTGGAGGCATTTACTATATTGCGGATAACGGTAAGCTGGAATATATCTCTGCGAATTATGCTGATGGTGTATTGACAGCACAAGTTAACCACTTCAGTAAATATGCTGTGCTGGAGCTCAAACGGACCTTTGTCGATGTGCCAGCCAATCACTGGGCTAGTCCTGCAATCCAAGAGCTGGCGGCGAAGCTGTATGTTCAAGGGACTGGCAAAGACAAGTTTGAACCAAACCGTGCGATTACGCGTGCCGAGTTCACCTCTATGCTCGTTCATTCCCTAGGGTTGACCACAAGGGGAGATGTTAGCTTTGCTGATGTTGCACCGTCTGCTTGGTACGCGGAGTCCATTTCTATCGCTTACAAGGCGGGCATCGTGAGCGGCAGGAGTGCGACCAAGTTCGAGCCGGCTGCACAGATTACCCGTGAAGAAATCACGGTCATGTTAATGAAAGCCTATGAGCTGAAGAATGGCAAAGTAACTGTTGCTTCAACTGATGTGACATTCAAAGATATGAAGCAGGTCTCCTCTTGGGCAGCCGCTTCTGTAAAGGGAGCAGCCAGCCTAGGACTGGTTCAAGGTCAAAATGAAGGTCTATTTGCACCAAAAGGGATCGCTTCCCGAGCAGAAGCGACCCAAGTGATTTATAACTTGATTATGAAGTAAAACATTGCAAATATACAAATGAACGAAGGAGTTAAGCAATCTCTAGATGCTTAGCTCCTTCGTTTTTGGTGTTCACTGAAGCTTTATTAAAATGATAATGGTTATATCGAGGGGCTCGTGGCAAGCTCGTGGTAACTAGGCTAGGTGAGAGCGATTAGGGAAAATCTCCCTAAAAATAGCCAAAAAATTCTTGGATGCGATGTAATTAGGGAAATCCTCCCTAATAATCGGGCGAATTCTGAATTTACCTCCAAATCAGCAAATAATCAGGGAGGATTTCCCTGATTATCAGTATAATGAGCAAAAATCGCCAAATTTCAGGGAGGATTTCCCTAATTGTTAATCAATATTTCTGATTTCTCAATAAGCTTTGCGGTTATTCAGATGCGTCGTTCCTTACATTTCCTTTTGCGGCAAACGAATTTGCACAGTGGTTCCTATTCCGAGCCTACTAAACACTGTAACGCCGTAATGCTCACCAAACCTCAGTTTTATCCGTCGATCTACGTTTGAAATCCCATAACCTCGCCCGGGTTTATCGTCAAGTAAAGTGTGAAGTGTCTCACGGCTCATCCCCATGCCATCATCAATTACAGATAGAATAATATCACTATTTTCGACTATGCCTTTGATATGAATATTTAGCGGGCTTTCCTGATTCCACACCGCATGAAGCACCGCATTTTCTACAAAAGGCTGCAAGGCTAGCTTGACTGTAGAGTAAGGTAAGATCGCTTCATCAATATTGTAGGTGATGTTCAGTTGTCCTTTGAATCGGATCAGCTGAATGGCATTGTAGCTTTGCGTCAGCTTCAATTCTTCATTAATAGTTAAGATGCTCTTTCCTTTATTCAGGGAGATGCGATAAAACTTGGCGAGATGAAGCACCAAATCCTGAATGCGAGTATCTTGATGCTTTAGGGCAAGAGACGAAATGGAGCCAAGTGTATTGTACAGAAAATGGGGGTTGATCTGGGCCTGAAGCAGGTCAAGCTCTGCCTCCTTATTCTGTAGCTCCTTCTGATACACTTCGGTGATTAGACTTTTTAAGCGTGTAGTCATTTGCTTGAAGGCAAAATGAAGCTGGCCAATCTCATCATTACCTAAGTATTCATCATTCGTAGGGTTGAAGTCACCACGTTCTAGCCGCCGGATCATTCGGATTAACATTCGGATACGCTTGCTAAACATCGATGCAGTAATATAAATCAGCAATAATGCGACGATTATAAAGCCTAAAGAAATTTTGATGATGAGCTCTGACAGTGATTTTGCATCCTGAATGATACTGTCATAAGGGAATATAGAGACGGTTTTCCATCCATTTGTGAGCGTGTTATAGACGGCGAAAGCCTTTTCCCCTTTATAGGTAGTATCAAATCTGCCAGAAGGCAATTCATCAAAGTTCTGATCAAGCATTTCCGGCAGACTTGTATTTAATAATTGTTTGTCGGCGGCTGATAAAATAAGGCCCTTGTCATTAACAATAAAAATATCTTTGCCGCCTGCTTCTTTCTCCATTAAAGAATAGATCACCGATTCGGATATTTCGAAGACCAGAATACCGTAGGGATATTGGTTGCGATTATTGTTCAGTAACCTAGCCAGTGTAAACATTGCGGGATTATCTTGTGACTGTGGTGAGGACAGATGAATAATATTCCCATGAGACTGCATCAGCTGCTTGTACAGCTCTGTCTCTTTCACTTCGGGTGTAACCGGCTTGATATAGTAATTATCTTTGGGTAGTGATGGATTGTCGGAATAAATGAAAACGCTACCAAAATCGGGATAGGCAGCCATTACCGTGTCTATACGATTGCCAATATATTGATAGACGTCTAGATAAGATGGATCATCTTGATATTCGCTCGTGAGGTAAGTGGCTAGCCTATTATCCAAGTAAATAGAAGCGGAAATATGCTCATAGCTGTCCAGTTTGTTCTCCAGGTTCTTGTTGATCTGGGCCGTTGAATTCATCATATTGATGTAGATTTGATCGGTCAGCTTTGATTTTGTAAGTTCGAATGAAAAATAGACAAAAAGCATCATTGGAAGAATGGTGACCAGAACGAACACGAGGAATAGCTTGGAGCGAAAGCTAAGGTCGATAAAAGGCATATAAATATACTTTTTGTAAAAATGACGCATCGTAGAAGTCCCTTCTTTACTGTGAATTCACGGAAAGCCAAGTTTATCATATCAGACTGAATATCGAAATCCAATGCTCGAATGTTCAGAAACTCCTTTAAAAAGCGCTATCATTCGGAGGATTGAAGTATAGAAAGGAGCGCTATACGGACTTAAGATAAATAGGAGAGAAGCTGAATCGAGATGTAGCAGGGCATGCTGCACTAAATAAAAAGGGAGGGTATTTGATGCATAAAGCAAGCGCTATCAAAACAGTCAGGGGCAATAATTTTTGGTACAGATTAAAAGAGCAGAAATGGTTATTTTTGCTGATGCTCCCTGCCATAATTGCGACATTGCTATTTTCCTATGGACCTATGTTTGGTATGTATATGGCATTTACAAACTATCAACCGGGTGGAGGAACATTTTTTCAACAATTTTTCCATGCTGACTTTGTTGGCTTTAAGTGGTTTGAATATTTCTTTACCACAGGAGACTTCTACCGTGTAATGCGTAATACGCTTGCGACAAGCCTCTTGACCTTGTTATTCGGGTTTCCTGCGCCGATCATACTCGCGCTTGTGCTGAATGAAGCCAAACAGGGATTTTTCAAACGCTTCACGCAGACGGTTTCTTATCTACCGCATTTTATCTCATGGGTTATCGCCGCTAACATTGTAATTACGCTGCTAGCTTCCGATGGGATGTTCAACAATCTTTTAGTAACGCTCGGGATTGTTAACGAACCGGTAGCTTTTCTACAAAACGGACCTTTATTCTGGTGGATTATCGCCTTATCTAATATGTGGAAAGAAATGGGTTTTAGCGCCATTATGTACCTAGCTGCAATATCCGCTATTAATCCAGAGCTTTACGAAGCCGCAAGAGTAGATGGAGCTAGCCGATTCAAGCAAATGTGGAATATTACGCTCCCTGCTTTACGTCCAACTATCGTGATATTGGCCATTCTTGCAGTCGGAGGTATTTTGAATGCCGGCTTTGAACAACAATATCTGTTGCAAAATAACACTGTACTTGAGTACTCGGAAGTTATCGATATTTATGCATACAAATACGGGTTACAAAACAGCATGTTCTCATACGGGGCTGCCGTGGGGGTATTCAAATCCGTTATTGCCTTCATTCTTGTTGTAATCGTGAATCGAATTTCTAGAAAAGTGAACGACCAAGCGTTGTTCTAAATAACAAAATGGAGAGGAGCGCTTGAGATGTTTTTGAACAGATACGGAGATCATATCTTTAAGTGTTTTGTATATTTGATTCTTATCCTTGTATTGCTAGTTACCTTCTTACCTTTTTGGAATATTCTCGTTCTTTCATTAAATGCTGCTGAGGATACTGTTCGGGGCGGCGTCTACTTTTGGCCAAGAGATATCACCTTTGATAGCTACAAACAAATTTTGAAAGATACCGAAATTATGAATGGGATATGGGTAACAGTTAAACGGACCGTAATTGGTGCACCACTATCGGTTCTTGTGATTACGATGCTTGCTTATCCGCTAAGCCGGCGGAATTTGATGGGACGCAAGGGTTGGAACCTTTACTTCGTCTTTACGATGTATTTCGGAGGCGGGCTGATTCCTTACTACATGGTGCTTAAAGCCCTGAATATGATCGACACTTTCTCCGTTTTTATTCTGCCAGGCTTGATGAATGTCTTCTATATGATTATTGTCCGTACCTTTATGGAGGGATTACCTGGTGAGATTGAGGAGTCAGCGAAAGTAGATGGAGCGAACGACTTAATGATTTTCTTCCGGATTGTGCTGCCGTTAACAACACCAGTACTTGCGACAGTAGGCCTCTTTCAGGCAATATCGCATTGGAACTCGTGGTTTGACTCCTATGCATTTACTTACAGCTCAGACCTGAAGACCTTGCAAGCGGTCCTCGTCAAAATACTGAGTCAATTCCAGACCGGAGGTATGGTATCGCAATCGCAAATGCTGGCTAACTCCGCTAAGCGAAATGCTGTTTCAAGCGATACGATCCGGATGGCAGCGACGATGGTTGCAACATTGCCTATCGTTCTAGTATATCCGTTCCTGCAAAAGTATTTTGTTAAGGGTATGACTTTGGGAGCTGTTAAGAGTTAATATGATTAAATAACCGAACGCCAGCCGGAGAGGAGTTGTCCAGCTGGCGGCCCTGAAGGGGGGTGAGCGGACAGACTTGCTTGGTTGCTTGATAGACTTGTGACGTAACTTAATTAATGGGAGGAATTAGGGTGTCTATGATAAAGAAAAACAAATTGTTGAGCGTAAGTATAACTGCTGCATTATCTGCTTCACTATTAGCGGGCTGTGGCTCTAATGATGGAACAGACAATACAAACAAAGCGGCTGGAGACAATACAAAACAAGAGCCGATTACACTTACATGGTTTGATTCAAATACTAAGGGAGAGCCTTTTACTGATGCTGTCGCCCAAGAAATCACTAAAAAGACTGGCATTGAGATCTCTATTCAGCAGCCAACAGGAAATCCGACAGAGAAGCTAAGCTTGATGCTTGCCAGCGGTGACTATCCGGATGTGGTCGTGATGAGCCGTGGGGATGCTTCACTTGATAAATACATTACAAGCGGTGCCTTTATTCCACTCGATGAGCTGATTGAGAAGAATGGCCCTGATATCAAGGAAATGTATGGCGACACACTGACCAAGACTCGTTATAAAGATGGAAAGAACTATTACTTGGCTAACTGGTATGGACTAGATAGTGATCCAGTCTTCGGGATGCTGATGAGAAAAAATCTGCTTGCAGATCTGGCTCCGGATAAAGCAGATGGCAGAGCACCGCTTACAACAGATGAATTAGAAGCGATTTTGAAGGATTTTAAAGCGAAAAACAAAACGATTGATGGAAAAGAATCGATTCCAATGACCATGAACGGCGAGAATATGGGCGCCAACCTTGGAACATTCAAAGGCATGTGGGGTCTGAAAACTTACTATGATAACAATGGAACATTGCAATATGATGTTAAGGATCCAAAGTATCGTGAAATGTTGCTCTACGTAAATAAATTATACAGAGAAGGTCTGATTGAGAAGGAATTTGCGATTAGCAAAACGCAAACTTGGGTTCAAAAGCTGGCTACTGGCGCAGTATTCTCCACACCAGGCGCTTACTGGGATCCAGGTAACGGGAACGGAACTTTGAAGAAGGATGGCGGAGAAGATAATCAGCTCTTCCCATACAAGGTTGTTGCCCCTGGAGTAGACCCTGCCCAAACGACATTTGGACCAAGAAGCTCACTTGGATGGGATGCTATCGCTATTACTAAGAACAACAAGCACCCTGAAGAAACAATGAAGCTGTTCAATTTCTTGGCAAGTGATGAAGGACAGCATTTGCTGCTGTGGGGCCAAGAAGGCGTTCAATACACCATGGTGGATGGCAAGAGACAACCGGACCCTGCATTCTTGGATAGCTTCAAGGAAAACTGGGACGACACAGTCAAGAAGAGCGGTGTCCGCAAATGGTTGTGGTTTATCAAAAATGGTCTGGATGCAAATGAACAGCCTTACGATATGGCCGTTAAATATCAACGCAGTGAAGTAGATCAGATGGCAATCAAGAGTCTTGGGGATTCCGTATGGGATACAGCGGCATATGACAACTTGAGCCCTGATGGCGGAACACCTGAAGCACTGACTGCACAGAAGGTAAAAGATATTATGGATCAAAGCATTACGAGAGTAATCATTGCTCCTACTGAAGCCGAAGCCAACGCGACATTCGATAAGATGCTTGCGGAAATGAAAAAGGCTGGGGATGAGAAAGTAGAAGAAATCATTAACCAAAAGTACGCAGAGCGTATGGAGCTGTGGAATTCAAAATAATTATTGTAAGGGCTTCCTCTCTGCATTCAGGCAGAGGGGGAGCCTTTTTCTATGTTTTCAAATGTTAATTAAACTAGTCTATTAGCATGCGCATTTTTGCGGAAATCCAGCGGGGCCTGGTGATAGTACTTTTTGAATTGATGATAGAAATGGCTGACATTGTCAAAGCCGGACTCCAGAGCAATTTCGACCACACGTAGTTCTGTAGTAAGTAGCAGATTACGTGCCACGTTGAGCCTAAGTTGGTTGATATATTCTGTTGGTGTCTGGTTCAAGTACTGGCGAAAGGCCCGGTTGACATGACCGGCGCTTCTGCCCGATAACTCGTACAGGGCATGAAGGCCTTTGTTTAAGTTTTCTTTTAGATGCATCTTGGAAACGGCATGTTCGAGCCACAGTGGGAATTCTGGCTGCTCGATGGTTTCTGGAGAGAAAAAATGCTGGGTAAGTGTATCTACGAGTATTCCTTTCAGATAAATCCTGGACTTTACTTTGTCTAAGGTAGAAAGCATTCGGATGCGTTCGAAAGAACGAATGAAATCATCCATCTCCATTTGAGATAACATGGCGATTCTAGGGAGCGGAGTATGTAATAGCCCGTGCAGGAATCCTTCTTCATTCAGGTAACTAAAGGCATCATTAATGAGGCTTTTTCGGCAGGGAATGTTCAGAAAGCGGCAATCGTTATCCCCGTCAGCTTCATAGCGATGGGTATCATCGGGCCGGATGAAGACAAGGCAGCCAGATTGAAGAAGCTGGGCAGCCCCGTTGACGATATGCCGGCACCGGCCTTCAGTGAGTATGAAAAATTCATAAAAATCATGCGTATGTTCTGGGGATACCTGACTCAGAGATTCTACCCAGAAGGGATCAGCTAGCAATTCGGGGTTTATATGGCTTGCCTCAGTGTATTTGATCATGTTTTTCCTCCAGTGTTAGTGATGTTAAAATAGCACACTACTTTTGCGAACACAATAGAAGAAATGTATACATATTATTGTTAAAATTTTTATACAAGAAGTCAAAATAGCACATTTGTGGAGGCGAAAATATGCAACTTGTCAATCTAAACGGAAAATGGGAAATGAAACGGCTTCATGAACCGAAATGGCTGGAAGCCAACGTGCCAGGCTCTGTCTACCATGATTTGTTGAATGCAGGTGAAATGCCAGATCCGTTCTACCGCGAGCAGGAGTATGAGGTTCTGGAACTGTCCAATTACGATTACGAATATAAGCGTAGTTTTCAGCTGGAAGCAGGCGTACTAGAGCATGACCGAGTATTTCTGCTGTGTGAAGGGCTCGATACGCTTTGTGAGCTTTCCCTGAATGGAACTAATATTCTGAACAGTGACAATATGCACCGGACGTATGAAGTGGATATCAAGTCTGTATTGACGCCTGGTGATAATACTATCCACGCCATTTTTCGCTCCCCAGTAGAATTCACTCTACGGAAGCAAGCAGAATTGCCGCTCAGTGGATGTGCTGATGCGGTAGAGGGGATATCGCATCTGCGCAAAGCGCACTCCATGTTCGGCTGGGACTGGGGTCCAAAGTTACCCGATCTAGGAATCTGGCGTAGTCTCTCTATTCAGGGTTACAACAGTGCTCGCCTTGAAGATGTTTATATTACGCAATTCCATGAGAAGGATAAGGTCATGCTGGATGTTCGAGTTAGAACAGAGAGCTGGCAAGCGGCTGATCGAGAAATTGTGGTTAAAGTTCACACACCAGCGGGTCTGTGCATTGAGCATCGTGTGTCTGAAATGATTGGGACGGATCAACATATTGCACTGGAAATTATGGAGCCAGAGCTGTGGTGGCCGAATAATCTCGGTGCTCAGCCACTGTATAACGTAGAGGTTGTAATTGAGGAAAAGTCACAGGAGTTAGATCGTAGAGAATTTCGGATTGGACTTAGAACCATTACTGTGAAGCAGGAAGAAGATCAGTGGGGAGAATCGTTTGCTTTTGAAGTCAACGGTGTGCTTATTTTCTCTACAGGTGCCGACTATATTCTGGAAGACAATCTTCTACCTCGCGTGTCTAGGGATCGCACGGATCGCTTGCTCCAAAGCTGTGTCGCTGCCAATTTCAATACGATTCGCGTATGGGGTGGCGGGTATTACCCGGATGATTATTTCTATGATCTCTGCGATGAATATGGCCTCATTGTCTGGCAGGATCATCTGTATGCCTGCGGCATTTATGCTCTGACGGAAGCCTTCGAGGAGAATATCACTCACGAGACCATCGATAACATGAAACGTCTTCGCCATCATGCTTCGCTAGGCTTGTGGTGCGGCAACAACGAGCAGGAGCTGGCTTGGGACGAATGGGACTGGGAGAAGCATTACTCACTGCAGCTTAAGGCAGATTATATTAAGCAATATGAGGTGCTTCTACCGGCAATTGCTAAAGAAATTGATCCGAATACTTTCTATTGGCGTGCTTCACCCTCCTCCAAGGGTAGCTTTGACAAGCCAAATGACGAAAATTACGGAGATATGCATTACTGGGGGGTCTGGCATGGGAAGGAACCGTTTACCGATTATCGGAAGCTATATCCGCGCTATATGTCTGAATTCGGATTGCAGTCTTTTCCGGGCTTGAAGACCATCGAGTCGTTTACGCTGCCGGAGGATCGCAATATCTTCTCTTATGTCATGGAGTCCCATCAGAAGAACAATACCGGGAATGAGAAAATTCTCTACTATATCGGGGAGACTTACAAATATCCGAAAGATTTTGAGTCTGTTCTATATGCCTCGCAGTTGATCCAAGCAGAAGGGATGCGCTGCGGCGTTGAGCACTGGCGCAGACATAGAGGTCGCTGTATGGGTGCGTTGTATTGGCAGTTGAACGACTGCTGGCCGGTAGCTTCTTGGTCCAGTATCGACTATTATGGCCGGTGGAAGGCTATGCATTATGCGGCTAAACAATTCTTCGCGCCGATTCTTGTTTCTGCCCATGACGAAGGAACGAAGGTCTCCCTTCATGTCTCTAACGAAAGCAGAGAACAAGTTATTGGTGAACTGAGTTGGAGACTGCTCACTCGGGCATCGGAGGTCTTGCTGGAAGGCATAAAGCCAGTGGAGATTGCCGCGTTAAGTACTGCTGAGTTCGAACAGCTTGATTTCGGCCGCATCCTGGATTCGAAACAGAAGAAACGTGAGACTTATCTGGAATATTCTTTTGAGGTAGAGGGCGAGACAAAGAGTGGCGGAACGGTCCTGTTTGTTAAGCCGAAGCATTTTAGCTTCGTTGACCCTGAGCTTGAAGCCATACTTACAGAGGAAGAAGAACAATTCGTCATTACTGTGAAGGCTACGGCGTATGCTCGTTTTGTCGGCCTAGACTTCAAGGAAAGAGATGCTATCTTCAGCGACAACTATTTTGATATGTCGGGTGGTACAACTAGGACCATTACCATCGCTAAAAAAGATCTCGACCAGCCAGCTACGGCGGAAGAACTTCGTGCACAGCTTACTGTACGCTCCGTATTTGATATTTAATTAGGAAGATTCACAGGAAGTAGGCCCTTATCTTGGGGCCTCTTTTTTTATGTATTTTTTTTACTATAGCCGCTAATAATCATTTATTGGTCTGCAAAGCTTAATAACATGAAATTGAATTTTTTATAGATCAATATTTTACTACTTAAGGTATAGATATTAAGATTGTATCCCCTTCCAATTATCTTTAAAATAGACTTCAAACAACAAGATAAATTAAGCCAGTTATATTTCAACAAGATCTGATAAGAAGAGTAGGAGGATATTATGAGTATTTATTATGATGACAGCCGCAAGGTGTTTCATTTACAGTCTGAGCAATCCAGCTACGTTATTGAAGTCGTTAGAGGTGAGCTTCCGGCGCATGTCTATTGGGGTCCTAAATTAGAAGGAATTGTGCAACCGCTGAATTTGGTGGAACGTTGCTCTTTTAGCCCGACCTACACAATGGAGGACAAGAGAATCTCCCTCGACACTATTCCAAGTGAATTTCCGTCTTATGGGAATGGTGATTTCCGGGAACCAGCACTTGAGGTTCATTTGGTAGATGGTACGACCGTTACGGATTTCCTTTATAAGAGCTATAAGATCAATAAAGGGAAGCCTGAGTTAAAGGGATTGCCTTCCACTTATGTTGAAAGTGAAGAAGAAGCAGAGACACTGGAGCTTTTTCTTCAGGATGACAAAAGTGGACTGATTGCTGTATTAAGCTACACCGTGTTTAATAATCAGGATGTGATCACACGTTCTGTACGGATTGAGAATCAAGGTAAGGACAATGTGGTGCTGAAGCGTGTGTTAAGCGCAAATGTTGACTTCCATGATTCCGATTATGACATGCTGCAATTATCCGGTACTTGGACGAGAGAACGCCATATCTATAAAAGACCGCTTGTACCTGGTATCCACCGAATTGACAGTAAGCGCGGCGCGAGTAGCTCCACGCAGAATCCTTTTATGGCTTTGCTTGCAAAAGATGCAACAGAGGACCACGGTGAAGTATACGGGTTCAGCCTTGTGTACAGCGGAAGCTTTCTTGCGCAAGCAGAAGTGGATCCATACGGTATTTCCAGAGTGGGGATCGGCATTCAACCGTTTAATTTTCAATGGCTGCTTGAACCTGGGGAATCCTTCCAGGCTCCTGAAGCTGTGCTGGTAAGATCCAGTCAAGGGCTTGGGGGATTATCAAGGACTTATCACCGCCTATATCGGACCCGGTTATGCAGAGGCGAATTCCGTGATCGTAAGCGCCCTATTCTCATCAACAACTGGGAAGCTACCTATTTTAATTTTAATGCAGATAAAATCAAAGAAATCGCTCAAGCAGGCAAAGATCTCGGACTTGAACTGTTTGTCTTAGATGACGGCTGGTTTGGGAAACGAGACAATGATGATAGCTCCCTCGGAGATTGGGTAGAGGATCGCCGCAAGCTTCCTGAAGGTCTTGGAAAACTTGGAGAAGATATTACGGCAATGGGCATGGAATTCGGATTATGGTTCGAACCGGAAATGGTATCGCCAGAAAGTGATCTTTATCGTGAACATCCAGATTGGTGTCTTCATGTGCCAGGTCACAAAAGAACGTTAGCTCGCCAGCAGCTTGTTCTGGATTTATCCCGTAAGGATGTATGTGATTATATTGTGGAATCGGTTAGCTCCGTGCTGTCATCGGCTCCGATTACTTATGTGAAATGGGATATGAACCGGAATATGACGGAGATTGGATCTGCTCTTCTGCCAGCGGAACGTCAACGCGAAACGGCTCACCGCTATATTCTTGGACTTTATGATGTGCTGGAGCGTATCGTCACCCGTTTCCCTCATATTTTGTTCGAAAGCTGCTCCGGCGGCGGCGGACGATATGATCCGGGAATGCTGTACTATATGCCACAGACCTGGACCAGTGATGATTCGGACGCGATTGAAAGATTGAAGATCCAATATGGAACAAGCATGGTGTATCCTGCAAGCTCTATGTGTGCTCACGTATCGGCTGTTCCTAACCATCAGGTGCACCGTATCACACCACTCGAAACACGCGGTCATGTTGCGATGTCTGGTAACTTTGGCTACGAACTAGATATGACCAAGCTAACTGATGATGAGCGGGAGGATATCCGGAAACAGGTTTCTGAGTACAAGGAACTGAGAATGCTGATTCAGTTCGGTGATTTCTATCGACTGCTTAGTCCATTTGAGGGGAATCAGACTGCGTGGATGTTTGTTTCGGATGATAAAAAAGAAGCTTTTGCCACGTACTTCAGAGTTCTGGCCGAGCCTAATGCACCTCTCCGCAGATTGCGGTTGAAAGGACTCGACCCAGCTAAGAACTACAAACTTGAGCTTAACGGTGAAGTGTACAGAGGGGATGAGCTGATGTACTTCGGACTCTCACTTCCACAGCTTGAGGGCGATTTCAAAAGCTTACTAGTTGTACTCAAAGAGGTTTAATAAGAAAAGGAGTAAGCCACTGGCTTGCTCCTCTTTTATATGAATCAATTTTCGAAAAATACATGTTTGGTTTGGAACGCTAGATCCTGTTCGCGGTAAGTCGAAGGATTGACCCCAAAATAGGACCGGAAAACCTTTCCGAAGTAGCTGGCATTATCAAATCCGCTCTCCGTCGCAATCTGGTTGATACTCAAATCTGTTGTTTTGAGTTTGGAAGCTGCCAACTCGATCCGCCGTCTTTTTAAATACTCAAAGGGTGAAAGATTGATGTTTTTTTGAAACAGTCTGCAAAGATGATGTTTGGAAACACCAACATGAGCGGCAACATCGTCTAAGCTTAGATTATTATTATGCAGATCATCCTTCATGAATTGAATAGCGGCGTGAAGCTTGTCATTTTTTATATAGGTGGTTAACAAATTTGGTTTCTTGAGGTATTTCTCCATGGACAAGATCCACTGAAAGACTTTTCCCGTTAAAAGATGCAAATCTCTTTCTTCATGAACCTGAATGTCCTTGAATGTACTCCACAATAAATCTATCGAAACCGATTCTTGGGGGAGTTCTACAATTGGACCGCAATGAGCAGCGAGTTGGTTCCAAAGTGAAATCGCTAAAGGCCCCCGTAGATTGAGCCATAAAACTTCCCAAGGCTCGGTGCCTTCTTCCGGATAATAATACCTGTGTATGCTGGGGACAGTCACTAGAAAAGCTTTGCCCTTCGTTAACCGATGAACAACCCCATCTATTTCAATTCTACCTTCTCCCGATAATGTGTACTGAAAAATAACACAACTTCTCTCCGTCCGGTTCTGGCCGTTGAAGGAGTAGGCAGGTGAATCGAGTTGTTCCCAACCGATAGAATCAAACAGAAGCATGGAAGCTTCTTCTTCCGAGCGAAAGGTGTAGGAGGAACGGAACATTAGCAAAATTCCTTTCTAGAAAAAGCTTTTGAGTACAGATCAATAATTTACTACTGTTGTTTACTCTATCAAAGTGTAAAGTTTTTTCGTTGTCTGTTCAATCTCTGTTGAATACGCAAGTCTGGATACTCATTTTTTATAGCACATGGATGCAATCTAATGAACTGTGATCTCGTTCGGTCTGGATTAGATTATTCTCAGCTTTAAAAAATCAGATCCGGTATGGTGGGGGAAATTACCTCACCTTTTTTGTTGCTTAAAATTCCCGATTACGCATATAATACAAACAAGTGTTCTTATTTTTATGGAGGCGATCGCATGCAAATCAGCATCGGCCAAATAATTGAAATTATATATCAGGATAAGGCGAGAAATATCAGCCAGCGGAAAATTGAAATACACAGTATCCGTGACGGACGCATACGAGCAAGCTGTCTGACTACAGGAACGCCTCGCATGTTCTTGGCAGCAAATATTCTTTCATGGCAGCCCGTGCAGGAAAAGCGTCATGCCTAAGGAGCGTGTCATACTACTGTCTGACTGCCAGGCATTTTACGCCTCTGTGGAGAAGGCTGCCCATCCTGAATATCGAGATAAACCTGTTGCAGTAGGGGATCCGACAAGAATGAACGGTATTGTGTTGGCGGCCTGCCCGCTTGCAAAAGCAAAGGGTGTAACAACGGCTTCGCGTGTAGGTGAAGCTTTAGCAAAATGCCCAGAACTAATCGTAATACGTCCCCGTATGGGGACTTACATTAAAGTATCGCTCTTGATATCAGAGATTTATCGAACATACACCGACCTGGTAGAACCCTACAGTATCGATGAGCAGTTTCTTGATGTCACAGGATCTCTTGCATATTTCGGAGGATCGCTGCAGGATATGATTCATAAAATTCAGCATCATGTTTTACTTTCGACGGGAGTCTGGACTCGGGTAGGTATTGGATCTACTAAGGTTATGGCAAAGATGGCGACAGATAACTACGCCAAAAAGATGAAGGATGGAATTTACGAACTGACTTTTGATCAATTAGAGACGACCCTTTGGAAACTTCCCGTGCAGGATATGTTTATGGTAGCGGCTAGAATGACCAAGAATTTTTGGCGTATGGGTATATCCACAATTGGAGATATTGCGCGAATGGAACTGTCAGAATTTAAGCGACGAATGCGAACTACCATGGGGAAGCAAAGTGATATTCAAGCGGAATATTATTGGCAAACTGCGCGCGGGCTAGATCCTAGTCCAGTGGTCACAGGAATGCGTCATCAAATCAAATCAGTGGGACATGGCAAGGCTTTGCGCTGGAATTTATACACCAGGCATACGGATATTGAGGTTGTGCTGCTTGAGCTCGTCATTGAAGTATGCCAGCGAGCCCGGCGGTATGGTTATATGGGATCGGTAGTATCTATTTCAGTTTTAGAGACGGACGGAGAGCGTTCAAACGCTTACGAGCGTCAGATGACATTGCCCGAACCCACATCACTAACACACGAAGTAGCTGCTGCTGCGCAAAAATTATTTGCAGACAACTGGTCGGGCCTTCCCATAGGTCGATTAGCGATTTCCTTGACTAACCTATCAGATGATAGCGTCATCCAACTTACACTCTTTGATGACAGGGTTCGGGCTTACAACAAAGAACGTGCAATCGATCAAATAAAAGCTCGTTATGGCAGTAAAGCTCTAATCAGAGCTTCATCTATGCTTGAATCCGGTGTTGCCTTAGAAAGAGCTGAACAGATTGGAGGTCACTATAAATGAGTAAACTTGAGGGTAATGAACGCTGGAAAACGAAAATGATCATGACCGAGCATGTTGAGCAGTACGAGGAACAGCAGCGTGAGAACCCAGATAAAATGATAACTATGGAGGAACGTACGATGGTTCGAGACCTCATTTTGCTTCCTTATATAGATACTATGGTTAGCAAGAGCCTGAAAGAGATCGAGCCCTCCAGCAACATTCTTAAACGTGCCTATCTGATGGCTGGTCAAGCCATTCAACGCCGGATCATGCAGGATACTTATCGGCTGCAAAAAGAGCTGAAACAGCGGAATATCAGGGTGCTGGCAGATGAACAGGAGGAATTCTTGGTGTATTACAAAATCTTTTGCCGTGGATATCAGGAACGCTTTGGTTTAACTCGAGATGTTATGCGTACAGAGATAAGCTTAAGGTTGACTAAATACACAGCTGAACTCGGAGCAATATTAAAAGATCATTTGAAATAAAACAAGGCTTTGTCAGTAATTATACTGGTGTGGTCTTGTTTTGTGTGAACCAGAAATTAATCCCGGAGACCTTCTACTGATGGAATAATCGCCCAGGGATATGATAAGCTCATGTAGAGTTATCATATCCCTAAACAGAGGAGGGAAATCTATGAGCCGTTTGATCACAGGGAACACTTATTATGGATTTCAGGTTGTTAATGAGGAATTTATCCCGGAGAACGAATCCAACGTATTCACGCTGGAACATCTGAAGAGCGGCGCCAGGCTGCTGTTCGTGCAGAATCAGGATGACAACAAGGTATTTAGTGTAAGCTTCAGGACCCCGCCTGAAGATAGTACGGGGGTCTTTCATATTTTGGAGCATTCCGTATTATGTGGTTCAGAGAAATATCCGGTCAAGGAACCTTTTGTAGAATTACTGAAAGGCTCGATGCAGACGTTCCTGAACGCATTTACGTTTGGGGATAAGACGATGTATCCAGTAGCAAGCCGGAACGATCAGGACTTCTCTAATTTGGTGGAGGTTTATCTGGATAGTGTTTTTCAACCGAATATTTATAAGCAACAAGAAATTTTTGAGCAAGAGGGCTGGCACTACGAGCTTCAGCATCCCGAAGATGAGTTAATCTATAAAGGCGTGGTTTACAACGAGATGAAGGGTTCATACTCCTCGCCGACTACGGTATTGATGGATAGAATCAAAAAGTCATTGTATCCGGACACGATTTACCGTCATTCTTCAGGTGGAGATCCACAGGAAATTCCTGCGCTAACCTATGAGCAGTTTCTCAAGGCGCACAGCAACTATTATCATCCGTCTAACAGTTATTTTTATCTCTACGGAGACGTTAATATTGAAGAAAAGCTGCAATTTATAGACCAGGAATATCTTGGGTCTTATGAACGGAATAGCTTTGATACTTCCATTGCCCTACAACAGCCCATTGGAATGACGGAGCTGGTAGCGGATTATCCGATTCTGGAAGCAGAAGCAGCCACTGATAAGACTTATTTGAGTCTAAATTATGTGATTGGAACTTCTACTGATCGGGAACTGAACCTTGCTTTTGATATTTTAAAAAGCATGCTGATGGACAGCAACGCAGCTCCGCTCAAGCAAGCCTTGCTCGAAAGTGGACTTGGCAAAGACGCGTTTGCTTTTTATTCCGACAGTATGGTTCAACCGCTGCTTGGTATTACGCTAACGCATTCCAATGCCTCCTCCAAAGATGCCTTTGTGGAGCTGGTGAAGACTACATTAAAGCGTTTGGTCCAGGACGGACTAGATGAGAAGCTGGTGCTGGCAGCGGTCAACAGTAAGGAATTTGAACTGCGGGAAGCGGACTTTAACCAGTATCCGAAGGGTCTTACTTACAATATCGAAGTGATGAAATCCTGGCTCTATGACGGTCAGCCGACTACTCACATGCGCTATGAAGAGGTGCTCACGGCCATTCGGGAAAAGCTTGCGGACCGTTATTTTGAGAAGCTGATTGAGGACTATTTGCTGAACAGTGATCATTGCAGTGTAGTGGTACTGAACCCGTCCAAGACTATCGCAGCGGAAAAGGAAGCATCTACTCAGCATCAATTGAGTGAATACAAAGCGTCACTGCAACCAGATCAGTTGGAGCAGCTTGTTCAGAGTACACAGCATCTTCTGGCGCGGCAGAGTCGTGCGGATGCAGCCGAAGATTTACAGAAGCTACCGAGCTTGTCTTTACAGGATATTAACCGCAGCGTAGAACCTCAGGTGCCGACCCATGAACAAATCCATGAGGGCATAAAGGTGATCCACCATGAGGTAGCTACCCATAAGATTGCCTACTGCAAGCTTTATTGGGATACGGGTGTTATAGCTCCTGAACGAATTCCTTATTTGGTGCTATTGGCAGAGGTATTGGGCCAAATGGAGACTGCCTCTTACGCTATTAAAGAGCTCACCAGTGAAATCGGGATCAAAACCGGGGGCATATATTTCAGGAATGAGCTCTATGGCGCTGCAAAAGTTACGGGGGCGAGTTATCAGCCTAAATTCTCTGCGCTGGTGAAGGTGATGGCGGGGCATATTGGTGAATCACTGGACCTACTGCGAGAGATACTCTACACAAGTGCGCTCGACAATCTGACCAAGCTGCAGGAAATCGTCCGCCGGGAAGCCTCGCAGATGGAATCGATTCTGAATCAAAGAGGGAATGAGATTGCGGCCAGCCGCCTGATGTCCTATTTCTCGGATATGGGAGCTTATCAGGAACAACAGGGCGGTGTTACTTATTACCGCTTTATCCGCGAGCTTGCGGAGACGTTCGATCAGCAGGGAGCTCAGGTGGCAGACACACTGAAGGGCATCTGTGGGGATTTGTTCAATAAAAACAATTTGATCATCAGCGTGACTGGTACGCCTGATTTGTATGAAGAATTCATAGCTAATGCAGCGAAGCTGGGTATCCAGGATCGGCCAGTAGTAAATAGGCCTAAGATTACGGCACAGGGACATGCGGACAATGAAGGATTCATGTCTTCCAGCCAGGTGCAATATGTGGTTAAGGGATACGACTTCACTAAGCTAGGATTCACATATTCAGGCAAAATGCAGGTGCTCAAGAAAATCATGAGCCTTACCTATCTGTGGAATGCCGTACGTGTGAAGGGCGGTGCGTATGGCGGAAACCTGGTTCTGCGCAGAGATGGGATAATGATGTTCACCTCCTACCGTGATCCGAATTTGCAGGAGACGCTGGAGGTTTATGATCAGGCTTATCGATTTGTTGAGGGGTATGAAGCAGATCCCGATGAGATGACCAAAGCGATCATTGGCACCTTATCTATGCTGGATCAGCCTCTTAGTCCCAGCGCACAGGGACGGCGGGCGGACCGACATTATTTTGAACAGGTGACAGAGGCCGAACTGCAGCGAGAGCGGGATGAAATCTTGTCGACAACACCAGAAGATATCAGACAGTACACCGATTTACTTAAGGCTGTGACGGAACAGAACTATTTCACTGTAGTCGGCAATGCTTCAAAGCTGAAATCGAAAACCGCTTTATTCGGAAAGCTGGAAGAACTTGTGAAGTAAGTTTCTCTAATCGCTCCTTTTCAGTATATGTCTACGGGCATGTGCTGGAGAGGGGCGTTTTTTAATAAGGTGAACTAAAAAAATATTCTACAAAGGAACAGCGGCCGGAAGTCCAAACATTCACCGCAGTCATGTACTTACCTTAAAGGAAGAATAAAATCAGTTTATTTAGTTAGAACATTGACAGTTAGAGTTCTAACTATTATGATAATGATGTTACTTAGAGTTCTAACTAATACGAATGCGGAGGAAATAATAATGAGCAAACCCGTTGAAAATACACCATTTTCTAATTTGATTCGAGAGATCGGGATGAAACTAAAAAGTACAGCTGACGCCAGGCTGAATGAGCTAGGGCTGAATTCACAGCAAGGACGCATGATCGGTTATATTTTTGAGCATCAAGAAAAAGGTGTAATTCAAAAGGATTTGGCGGAAGTCTTTAATAGAAAAGGGGCGAGTATCACCAGCATGCTTCAAGGGTTAGAAAAGAAAGGCTATATCAAGCGTGTCACACCTGAAAATGATGAACGGCAGAAGAGCATTTTTGTTTTGGAAAAGGGCGCTCTTTTGGTCGAAGAGTTCAATGAGATTTTCTCAGGGGTAGAAGCAAGCATTACAAAAGCACTCAGTCCGGAAGAAACAGCAAACTTAAAGTCTTTACTGCAAAAAGTTAATTCAAGTCTATAAACGTTCGGAGGGTTAATCATGGAAACAGAAGTCTCCAATCAATATTATTTAGAATCGGCGCCGATCAAGAAGGCAATTGCTCATTTATCCATTCCTATGATGATCGGGATGTCTGTTGGTACCATCTATAATGTAATCAATGCTTATTTCATTGGCTTACTTCACAATACTAGTATGCTGACTGCCATTACGCTGGGTCTACCCATTTTCACAGTCTTAATGGCCTTTGGGAATATGCTTGGCGTAGGTGGCGGAACATTTATTACAAGGCTCGCGGGGCAAAAGGATACGGAGAAGGGAAAGAAGGTTGCCGGATACACTTTTTATGGAAGCATTATAGTGGGTATTCTTATTGCTCTAATAGCGATGTTAGCGATTGATCCAATTACGCGATTACTAGGCGCAGATGCTGCTACTCTAGACTTTACTAAGGCTTATGCTTTGACTCTTTTTGCCGGTGGATTTGCCATTGTGCTTAATTTTGCCTTGGAACAGCTAGTCCGTTCCGAAGGTGCCTCCAAAGAATCGATGTACGGTATCTTTATTAGTACGGCTTTAAGTTTAATTTTTGATCCACTCTTTATTCTTGTGCTGAAATGGCATGTGGCAGGTGCTGCGTTGGCGATGGTTTTAGCGAATGTGGGTTCCGCGATTTATTATGTCTATTTTTTAGAAACGAAAAGTGAGCATTTAAGGGGATTTTTGAAGCATTTCAAGATATCTGTTCGAGATCAATTAGAAGTATACAAAATAGGTGTATCGGAGTTATTACAATTCAGTTTTGTGATTGTGAGCACGCTTTTGTTAAATAACTTCGCGATTCAATATGGAGAAAATGTGGTTGCCGGATTTGGTGTGGCCTTAAGAATTGTGCAAGTTCCGGAGTTCTTATCAATGGGCCTATTCTTAGGTTTAATTCCACTATTTGCGTTTAACTTTGCTAGTCAAAATATGGCGAGACTTAAATCAACGATTAAACATGCTTTTGCCTATATCGGAGGTATTGCTTTTGTCTTTGTAGGTCTAGTGTTTCTGTTTAGAGGAACGATTCTGCACTTCTTCTCGAATGACCCTTCAGTGTTAAGTATGGGAACTTATATTTTGGTAGCCATGCTGATTTCTGCTTTATTTAATGGATTTACAGGTTTGTTTATGAGTATTTTTCAAGCGACCGGACAGGGGATACCAACAAACATTATGGCCATCACACAAGGCGTATTGTTTATCCCTATGATTATCGTGTTACATTCTGTTTTTGGACTTCATGGCGTGATCTGGTCAATGACCATAACAGAAGTTATAACGAGCTTAATGGGCGTCATCTTGTTTATGATTTTTAGTAAGAAGCTGAAAAGCACGGGTGGGGATGGAATAGGTGTTGTAGAGGTTGCGTCCGTGTAAAACGATCTTTACTTTACGTGGAAAAATAGAAATGTAGTGGATGGCGGGAGCTTGGCTCGCGCTTTTTTTGCAAATATAAGAAAGTATAAGTTTTACAATATACTTTATGTCTTATATTTCTCGCATAAACACCTTTGGCATCCTTATAAGGACGCCAAAGGTGTTTATACTTGGTTGTCTAGAAAATTTCGTAACTAAAGGATCGGTAAAATTAGTTCCAAAATGAACAATTCTAGTTCTTATGATCAACGCCTACTTTTTCTACAATTATGGATAAGTAAAGGAGGAGAACTATGATACGAAAATTTCATCTTAAAATGGATACGCGCGAAGCGATCGCTGGGTATTTATTCGTCGCTCCACTGATGTTGGGGCTGATCATCTTGACCTTGATCCCAGTGCTGGGCTCACTGCTGTTAAGCTTCACGAACTGGAACTTTGTGGCTGGGTTAGGGGGGATTAAGTTCGCGGGCATGGATAATTTCATAAGGCTGTTTCATGATGATGCTTTTATGAAAAGCTTGCTGAACAATCTGCTCTTTATTATCACAGTACCGGTTACGATCATCGTTGCGCTATTGCTGGCTATCTTGATTGATAAACAGGTGTTTCTGAAGGATTTGTTTAAAGTGATTTATTTCCTTCCGTACATCTCCAGTGTAGTTGCCATCGCTATGGTTTGGCAGGTAATGTTCCATCCCTCACTAGGACCTGTCAATCAATTCCTGATGTCACTGGGTTGGAGTAATCCGCCAAAATGGTTAGCTGATATTCATTATGCTTTGCCGTCGCTTATGTTGATCCAGATCTGGATTCAGCTCGGTTACAACATTATTATTTTTATCGCAGGGTTGCAGAGCATTCCGAAGGATCTTTATGAAGCAGCTGATATTGATGGCGCCAATAGCTGGCGGAAATTCCGCAATATCACGGTTCCCTGCATTTCTCCAACCACCTTTTTCCTGCTGGTTACAGGGGTCATTGGTTCATTTAAAATCTTCGATCTGATTCAAGTACTAACGCAAGGCGGACCTGCTAACTCCACGACAGTTATCGTATATGAGCTATATGACACTGCCTTCAACCAGTTAAAGACGGGTTATGCTTCTAGTATGGCACTTGTCCTGTTCCTCATCTGCCTGATCATTACAGCCCTGCAGATGTTAGCGCAAAAAAAATGGGTCAATTATTAAAGGCAGAAAGGAGAAATTACAGTGAGAAAAGAGCTTCTATCCAGAACCATCTGGACAATCGCGATGGGCCTGCTAGGCATCGCATTTCTTTTACCATTTCTATGGATGTTGTCCACTTCCTTTAAACTGGAGAAAGATGTATTTAACTTTCCAATTCAATGGTTGCCACAGCAGTGGAACCTCATTGAAAATTATAAACAGGTTTGGTCGGGTGACTTCGCTCGCTATTATGGAAATTCCATTTATATTACGCTAGCCACGACTATAATTAATGTGCTGATATGCGCACTGGCTGCTTATGGGTTCTCCAAGCTGCGCTTTCCGGGTAGAGATGCGATGTTTGTAGTTGTATTGGCCCTTTACATGGTTCCTCCGCAGGCTTCGCTGGTTCCACAGTTTCTACTATTTAACTGGCTGAATCTGATTGATACGCATTTAGGATTGATCTTAATTAACAGCTTTAGTATTATCGGTGCGTTTATGCTCAAGCAATTTTTTATGGGGGTAAACAACGAGTATCTTGAATCGGCGCGGATGGATGGAGCAGGTCATTTTCGTTCTTTTCTACAAATTGCATTTCCGCTGATCCGTCCCGCTGTAGCTACTTATGCTATTCTGCGTTTTATCTGGACCTGGAACGACTATCAGTACCCACTCATTTTTTTGAAATCTAAAGAGCTGTTTACTATTCAGTTAGGTATTCGGTTGTTTGGGGACCAATACGGGGATGTTTATTCCCTCATGATGGCTGGTGCGGTATCTGCAATTCTGCCACTGCTGATTATTTTTGCTCTCGGTCAGAAGCAGGTTATTGAGGGAATTGCCCTCGGAGGCGTGAAAGGATAATAAAAGTCAAAATAGTTTCTCTTCGGTAGAATATGAGAACTTTCCTCGTCTATCCTGCATGTTAGGATGTTCTTGTAAGCAGTTACATAGCTTTGGCTGTAAAGTGAGGTATACCCAACACATTTATAGGAGGGTCTATATGAAAAAGAAATTATTATCCGTGCTTATGATCACATCTATGGCGTTGTCATTGGCCGCTTGCGGTGGAAATGCGAAAACAAATAATGCAGGAGCAACAGATGCGCCTGATGCTGGTGGAAATAAGGAGCCTGCAGCAGAGAAGGTTACGCTGAAGCTGAGTACCTGGCAGACGGAAGCTAAAGCGAAGTGGAGTACGATTATCGCAGAGTTTGAGAAGGCGCATCCCGACATTCATGTAGAAGTGGATCTACTGAATGAAAAAGGCGATTCTGTAGCCTCTATGCAGAAACTGGATTTGATGGCCGCTGCAAGTGATCCGCTGGATATTGTCGAACTGCCGTATACCAACTATTCGCAGCGTGCAGATATCGGTGTGTTAGCGCCGATGGACGAATATATTCAGAAAGAAGGGTATAAGCTCTCCGATGAATATCTAGTGGACACTACGGTCAATGGCAAAGTCTATGCGTTACCGTCTTCTATGCAGCGCTGGTTCGTGCTTCTTAACAAAGAAATGCTAGATGAGGCTGGTCTGCCGGTTCCGACCGACTGGACTTGGGCGGATTTCGAAGAGTATGCCAAGAAATTGACCAAGGGTGAGGGCGCAACGAAGCGTTTTGGCGCCTATCTGCACAATTGGCCAGATTATTTCCAACTCCAGCTGATGAGTAAACCTGAGGATAATACTTTTCTAAAATCTGACGGAACCTCCAATGCTCTGGACCCGCAATTTAAGGCTAATCTGCAGATGATGAAGAAAATGATGTACGAAGATAAGAGTGCTACTCCATACGAGGATATTATTTCGCAAAAGCTTGCCTACCGGAATCAGTATTTTAATGGTTTAGCGGCGATACTTCCGATGGGTGACTGGATGGTTGCGGAATCGGGTGGAACGGATGCCATTCCAGCAACCTTCGTTACCGCGTTTGCGCCGATCCCTCGACTGGATAGTGAGAGCAAACATTACTCACCTGTTCAACCAACCTATATGGGGATCGCTGCTAAATCCAAGCATAAGGAAGCTGCTTACACCTTTGTACGCTGGTATACCTCAGAAGGACTGGAAATTGGCGGACGTGTCTTCTCTGGCTGGGCGAAGTCGGATACGAACAAATTGGTGGATACGATTGTGAGTGGTTCTAAGGATCCATCTATGATTGATGTTGAATCCCTGAAATATACGATGGAGAATTCAGCACCTGGTGCGACGCAAGTTCCGGCTAAATATGCGGATGAAGCTAAGAACAACGTTATTCCAGAAGCGGAAATGTATCTCCTTGGCCAACAGGATCTGGATGTCACCGTTACCAATATCGATAAGAAAATTTCGGAAGTCGTTCAGAACAACAGCGGAAAGTAGGCGGAGACTGATTGTACGCTTCCCCAAGGGGGCTTATAATGTGGGGGCAGGAAAGCATTTCTGCCTCCTGCTCCAAATTTAAAACAGATATGGGGCCTGTCATCCGTGTTTAGAAAGCATCAATCACTTCGAATGAAACTTGTCTGGTCTTCAATGATTTGCGTACTGATCCCGCTAGTCTGCATTTACATGGTTACAGATTATTTAACCCGGGATCTGATTCTGGAGAAGGCCGTTGGCAGCGCAAGAGAATCTCTCAATGCGTCCAGTGCCAATATGAATGCCATTTTTGAACAAACGCTGGAGCAGTCCAATTTTGTACTTCAGAACAGCGAAATCAGGCAGATGATGTCTGCTGTTCCAGAGTCGCTCCATTCAGCGAAAGAGATCATCCAGTATAACCGTATGTCGCGGATGCTGGATGATATGTTCGTTCTTTCAGAGTATTTGAAAGTGACACTGATCGGTAAGAATGGATTTATTTATACGAGTTATCCTTATAGCGACTTTAATCCGAAAACCTTTTACAGCGAGCGTTGGATGTCACTATTGAAACAAACTCAGCCGATTTCGACTTTCTGGAGAGCGGAGCACGACACCTACTACAACTATTCTGATAAGGGCTCAGCCAATTGGGTAACTATTGCGAGACCTATACAATCGACCTCCAGCAGCACGATCGGATATATGATTATCAACATCAATGAGCGTAAACTCCGCCCTTATCTGAACAATGACAATGGCAAAGAGATGATGCTTTTGGATGACAAGGGAACTGTAGTCTCACATGCTGATCCAGCCCGAATTGGTGAAACAATGACGTGGTGGAAAAAGGAAGGTCGGCTTGATACTGTCGAGATCAGTGGGGAGAAATTTTTGTATGTTGACCAGGAGCTGAGCAGCAACAGATGGCAGATGGTGAGCATTATCCCTATGAAGGCGGCATTGTCAAAGAATAAACAGATTTTATTTATCAGCTTAGCCGTGCAAATTCTATTCTTTACCTTCTTTTCCGTTCTCTTAACCGTTCTAATCTCTAAGCTGACTCAGCCCATCGTGAAATTAAGTGCTTTTGTAAAGCGAATAGGTCGTGGTCAACTGGATGAACGTTCGTTAATCCGTGGGAATAATGAGGCGGCTCAACTGGCCCGTACCATCGACCAAATGCTAGATCGAATCGAGTCCATGATTGAACAAATCACCTATGAGCAAACAGGAAAGAGAAAAGCTGAACTGGAAATGCTGCAGGCACAGATCAATCCGCACTTTATGTTTAATCTGTTGAATTCGATCCGGTTAAATATTCTGATGCAAGGAGACAAGGAGAACGCCGAGTTGATTGGTTCGTTGTCGTCTTTGCTCCGTATGACCTTTAACAGAGACAATGAGTTTATCCCGCTTCGTGAGGAGACAGATACGATATCTCATTATGTGACTTTGATGAATTTTCGTCATGCCAATCAGGTCAGGCTGGAAATGAATTTAGCAGACGGAACTGCTGAAGCACTGGTGCCTCGGTTTATGATTCAGCCTATGATCGAGAATGCCATCATCCATGGTTTCGAGCAGTTTGGTGGTGAGATCTTTATTGAAGCTCGTATTATTGCAACTACAGGAACCTTGGTTATCACCATTAAGGATAATGGTATCGGAATGTCACAGGAGAATTTAAAAAGACTTCGTGAAACCGCATACAGTAGTGAGCAAATTGCAGAAGAGGACAGAAAAGGATTCTCCGGCATAGGCTTACGTAATGTGGCCCAACGCCTCAGTATGATTTATGGTGCTTCATTTAAGTTGAATATATCAAGCGAACCTGATGTGGGTACGGAGATTTGTTTGGAGTTTCCACTGAACTACGGAAAGGTGGGTATAGAGAATGCTGACGGCAATTTTGGTGGATGATGACTATCCGGTTATCCGTTATTTGTCGCAGGCCGTGTCATGGAGTGAGCTCGGGATTGAACTCACCGGATGTTATTATAGCGGTCTTGAGGCTTGGGAAAAAGCACGGCAGAATCCACCGGATCTGATTATCACCGATATTGGCATGCCTAAGATGAACGGACTGGAGATGCTTGAGAAATTCAGAGCGATGAAGCCCGGAATTCGTGCGATTATTCTGTCCTGCCACAACGAGTTCAAATACGCTCAGCAGGCGCTGAAATTAAACGTAGGAGAATATATTTTAAAAGAATCACTGAATATCGAGCAGCTGGAACATGCACTCAGAACACTTGTGAAGGAAGTGGGTCTGAACAGGCAGCAGCATACCGAGATGCAGGTATATAAGCAAAAGCAATCACAAAACCGTGCTGCGCTAAAAGAAAAGTTTCTAAAAGATACGTTATACCAATCTTGGGACAAGGTAGCTTGGATCGAGCAAGCCCGGTCAAACGGAATTATGATCCATGCCAAGACCTACATTCCAATGCTTATAGTGATTGACCGTCCAGAGGAAGCCTCACGGGTGCGGCGTATGAGTGAATATACGATTTCTTTTGCCGTCGAGAATATTATGCAGGAAGTGCTTGAGGCTGATCACAGTTTATTTATTTCGAGATACAGCCATAAGGAGATTGTTATTCTTTTCTGCAGCGATCAGTCTTCCAGAGACCACCAAGCGATCTATCATTCCATTCAAAATGCAGCCTCTGCAGTACAGAAATATCTCAAGCTGTCTGTCTCCTGCATATTTGGTGCTGAGGCGCGCAGTCCTGAGGAAATTCGCGGAACACTGCAGCGGATGCTAAAGGAGAAGATCCAGCGGTTTTATTTTCCGGCGGCGGGCATTCACCGTTTTGAAGAGATTAGCTTTTCGCGGGATGATATTTATGCCGAATATGGAAGTCTGTACGCTGTTATTAATGATGATATTGCCTTGAATAGGGAAACAGAGCTTCGTGTTCATGTAAAGGAATGGCGAGAATGGGTGGCAACGCAAAAGTTTCATCCAAATGAAGTTAAGGAATGTGTTCTCCGGTTGCTGATGGACTTGCAATTGAAGACGAAACAGCTGCTGCAGTCTCCATTGCCTATGGCCGAAGAAAAGCTGTTTAGCGTGGTGAGTGACATTGATACCCTCGAGCATTTGGAAGAGTGGCTAGTTCAGTACTTGGAAGAATTAGCGCGGAAAATAAGTATATTCTCTATTAAGTCCAAACGGAGCGAAGTTATTAAAGCCCAGCAGTTCGTGATCAGTCATGTAACGGAGAAAATAACGCTGGAGGACATGGCTGGACGCCTGAACTTGAATGCCAGCTATTTCAGCCGCTTGTTCAAACGGGAAACAAACCAGAATTTCATCGAATATGTAAATATGCTAAAGCTTCAGAAGGCAAAAGAGCTGCTTAATCAGTCTGGAAAGACTGTGGAAGAGATCTCCGAGTATCTGGGATATGCCAACAAAAGTTATTTTATCAAGCTGTTTAAACGGGAAATGGGCATGAGGCCCAGTGAATATGCGGCTTGGCATTGAGTAAGGATTGGAGGAACCATTACTGTGGAACTGAAGGGTACTAAAAATGAATTACAAATGTTCTTAAATGACTTATATGCTCCGCTGGAGAGTCGATTTACTTCTGGATGTGCAGGAATCGATATGGGAGCTACAGGATCAATATACAATGAAGCTACCGCTCTGATGGAAGCCTTCGCTCGTCCGTTATGGGGGCTTGTTCCCCATGCCAGCGGGGGAGGGGAGAGTGCGCTTTGGCCGAAGTTCCTCGAGGGGATCGTCAATGGGACTGACCCTGAACATGAAGAATACTGGGGTGAATTCTCAACCAAAGACCAGCGTATGGTGGAACAAGCTGTGCTGGGACTGGGGCTTGCTCTTGCGCCGCATAAGCTGTGGGAGCCGCTGAGTGATGTTCAGAAAATGCAGGTATATAACTGGTTGAACCAGATCAATCATGTGGATCGTTCGAACCCGAATAACTGGCTGATGTTCACGGTTCTTGTGAATGTGGGCTTTAAGAAAGTCGGATTGCCCTACGATCAAGAGATAATGAATCATTATTTGGAGAAGATTGATACCTATTACTTGAGTGATGGCTGGTATTCCGACGGGCTGACCGATCAGAGAGACTATTATATTGCTTTTGCTATGCATTATTATACGCTGATATATGCTAAATTGATGGCGGATGATGATCCTCAGAGGGCTGCAGTTTACCGGGAAAGATCCGCGCAATTTGCCAAAGATTTTATGTATTGGTTTGCTGAGGACGGAAGTGCGATTCCTTTCGGACGTAGTCTGACCTATCGTTTTGCGCAGGTCTCTTTCTGGAGTGCGCTGGTGTATGCCGAGGTCCTTCCTTTTTCATATGGCGTTCTCAAAGGAATTATAATGCGTCATTTTCGTTGGTGGTTTGAGAAGCCTATTATGGGAATAGACGGATTACTAAGTATCGGATATGCTTACCCGAATCTGGTAATGACGGAGAACTACAATGCCCCCGGATCACCGTATTGGGCCTTTAAAGCTATGCTTATTCTTGCCTTGCCGGACGATCATCCTTTTTGGCAAGCGGAAGAAGAACCACTGCCTGTATTGAAAGAGATGTTACCACTCGAAGAGGCACGTATGCTGGTGAGTCGTCCGGAAGGAAATAAGCATGTTATTGCCTATACCTCTGGTCAGATGGCTAACTTTGATATGGCCCATAGCGCAGCTAAATATTCCAAGTTTGCTTACTCCACGCTGTTCGGATTCAGTGTGCCGAAGGCGGGTTATGGCTTAGTTCAAGGCGCTTACGACTCTACGTTAGCATTGTGTGAATGCGATGAACATTACCGGGTACGCAGATTCTGCGAGACGTGGGAAATTGGAGAGAATTATGTATATTCACGCTGGCATCCCTGGAGCGATGTACATGTGAAGACATGGATTATTCCAGCGGGTCTGTGGCATGTCCGTATTCACAGCATTCACAGCGCCCGGTGTCTCGACGTAGCGGAGGGTGGATTTGCCATTGGCCAGTCTGCTGGCTTCTCACGCAGTGATCGGGAAACCATTCATGTATCTAACACTGCTGTCTCGGTGCAATTGCCCTGGGGAATCAGTGCCATACATATGCTAAGCGGTTTTGACCGGGGAGAATGCGTGCTACCCGAACCGAATACTAATCTGCTGAAGCCTCGGACGTTTCTTCCGAGCTTGATCTCCAGACTGGAGCCGGGAGATCAGGTACTGATATCTGCTGTCTTTGGAGCAACGAATACTCCGGAGAATCAGGAGAGTCTGTCATCACCGCCGATTATTCAGTGGCAGTCAGACGGAAGGATTGCTGTATACGATCCTAGTAACGATGCACTTTTGCATACTGTTGATTTATTGGAAAGGAGCAACAAAGATGTGGACTAAGGCCATTGAGGATGCGATTCACAAAATTGGGAGTAACATTACTAACCATCCAGGCAAAGTGCCCCATATCGCCGAGGGGCAACAGTACGAATGGGGAGACAATGATGATTGGATAGAGGGATTCTATGTGGGCATGATGTGGCTTGCCTACGAATATGGTAAAGATTCATTCTTTAAGGAGGCGGCAGCCTCATGGCTAGGGGACTTCAAGCATCGTTTGGATCAGCACATCGCTTTAGATCATCATGATATTGGCTTTTTGTATTCACTAACTGCAGTAGCGGAGTGGAAAATAACAGGCAGTGAAGCGGCGCGGGCTGTCGGTCTGCAGGCTGCAGATACGTTGTGTAAACGCTGGCGTGAAACAGCTGGAATCCTCCAGGCTTGGGGTCTAGAGAGTGATCCTGAGAACGGGGGGCGTATCATTATTGACTGTTTGATGAATTTGCCTCTGCTGTTCTGGGCTGCGGAGGAAACGGGGGACAATCGCTACTATGATATAGCCCTTCAGCATGCGTTAAAGAGCCGAAAATTTCTTGTGCGCGGGGATGATTCCTCTTATCATACTTTTTACTTTGATCCGGCTACGGGGAGTGCGATTCGTGGAGGAACTCATCAAGGGTATGAGGATGGTTCGACCTGGACTCGTGGTCAAGCCTGGGGAATATACGGTTTTGCGCTGGCGTATCGCTATACGCAGAATGAGGATTTTCTTATTACTTCTAAAAGCCTGGCTCATTATTTTATAAGCCATCTTCCGGAGGATAGTGTGGCTTATTGGGATTTCGATGTGCCTGTGGAAGCGGGGACCCCTCGTGACAGCTCAGCTTCTGCGATCGCGGCTTCCGGCCTCTTGGAACTGCTGGACATTCTGGACGCAGATGACCCGGACCGGGCTATTTATGAAGAGGCACTACTCCGCAGCATGAAATCTCTGGTGGAACATTATGCGACATCTGGAGATCCAGAGGCGGAGGGACTTCTAAAGCATGGCTCCTATCATGTCAGAGGCGGACGCGTGCCTGATGGCCATATGATTTGGGGAGATTATTATTATTTAGAAGCGCTGATCCGCATGCAGACCGGAATCCGAGGATATTGGTAGTAGGATGAATGGAACAACGGTCCATTCACGTAGTGACCACAACGAGCGTCAACATACATCCTAATCTGAAAGTAAAGGGAGAGTTCCACAGCCATTTCATGGCTTGTGGGACTCTCCCTTTTTGTGATGTGCGTGTATTTATTCTCCATACAACATTCCTGTCTATATGAACTGATTATGTATTTGGATGTTGTGTGGATTCCCGAATGATCAGATGGGTAGGAAGGAGAATTTCTATAAAAGGCTCCTCGGGATGATCAATGCGCCAGAAGAGTTGTTCTATAGCTTTTCGTCCAAAGTAAGACAAATCTACATCCATCGTTGTAGTCAAAGGAGTTGTTATCCGTGATAACTGTCCATTATCAAAGCTCACAATAGATACATCTTGGGGGATCTGATACCCAAGCTTGTACATCACGGAATTGATCAAGAACCCAAAGCCGTCATTGACACAGAACCAAGCCGTAGGCTGCTTATCCAACTTTTGTACAGCGTTGAACACATCATCCATTTCTTCAATGGCACGATCGAACACCCATATTGGGTTGTATTCAATTGCAGATTGGTATAGAGCCAGGCGATAACCTTCTAAACGCTCGTAATAGCTTGGTGAGAATTGAATATTGCCGATGAAGCCAATACGGGTATGTCCCAATTCAATTAAATGCTGCACCGCTGTATAAGCGGCATAACGATTATTGGTGAGAATACTATCGGCCTTAAGATCAGGGTGATGGTGATCAATTAACACGGTGGGAATCCCTGTGCCCGTCACTGCTTGAATATATGGGGTCGTAATATGGGACAGAATCAAGATTCCTTCTACGGAAGGATCAAATAATATAGGAGGCAGAATCAATTGTTCGGAAGCGTGATGATCAATAGATTGAATAACCATACGCTTATTTCGCTTCGCTGCTTCCTTCTCGATACTCAAATAAATTTCTCCAAAAAAGTTACGTTTGGAAAATGCAAATTCTGATGCCAAAATGACAAAGGTTCCAGCTTCTTCTTCTGTGCTTTTGCGCCCTCGCGAATAGGTGTAACCCATTTCATTCGCAGTATCGATAATTAACTGTCTCGTTTCCTCACTCACACCGTCTTTACCGGACAGAGCCTGAGAAACAGAGTTCTTCGATATATTCAATCGATCGGCGATATCTTGCATTGTTACCTTCACCTTCATGCGAAGATACGTCCTTTCTAATTAGAAGTGTAATGAATATTCTTCCATACTGTCTCTCATAATACTAAAGATTATGCTGTAAAACTACATTACAACTATAAATTATTTTAACATTACAATCCATTTAAGTAAAGTTAATTTGTAATGTGATTAATTGTGTCTTTTTCATTAATACTCGAATAACAGGTTGACATTTTCGCTAAAAACTATAATAATAGCAATTGTAACGCTTACAAAGTCGCTTACAGGTATATATTCATCTAATTTTGTAACGTTACAAAATTATATCGAGGAATTACAAAATGCTGCACTGATGTGCATCGATACTCAGGGAGGGTTTATTTTATGAAGAAGAAGCTTTCAGTAATGCTTGCACTTACGCTTGTATTCACGATTCTTGCCGGTTGTGGATCAAAGAGCAGTAATTCAGGCACTTCAGCAGATGGAGTAACAACTATTGAGTTCTGGGCTGCACCTAACCCGACTCAACAAGCATATTGGCAGAAAATCGCCAAAGAGTACGAGACTGTTAACCCTAAGGTGAAAATTAACGTAAGTGCGATCAAGGAGTCCCCTACTTCTGAGGCAAGTATCCAAGCCGCAATCGCGGGTGGAAGCGCTCCGACGATGACTGAGAATATTAGCCGTGGTTTTGCAGCACAACTTGCGAACAGTAAAGCGTTAGTTCCTTTGGATACAATAGCAGGCTTCGATGATATTGTGACAAAACGTAATATGTCCAAAACGATTGAGCCTTGGGAATTTGCGGATGGTCATCAATATGTTCTTCCAATCTACTCGAATGCGATGATGTTCGGATGGAGAACGGATATCTTGAAAGAAGCTGGTGTGAACGAAATTCCGAGAACATACAGTGAAGTGATTGAGGCAACGAAAAAATTAAAAGCAAAATACCCGGATAAATATCTTTGGGCGAAACCAGACTTAGCAGATCCTACATCATGGAAAAGATGGTTCGACTTCTTTATGTTGTACAATGCAGCATCTGATGGTAACAAATTCATTGAGGGTAGCCAATTTGTTGGCGATGAAAAAGCTGGTGTAGACGTACTTTCTTACGTGGACAATCTTCGTAAGGAGAAAGGGCTCTTGACTCAGAACGTAACGGAACCTTTCGAAAATGGCGTGGGTGTATTTACGGATGTCGGTCCTTGGACATTTAACATGTGGGCTGAGAAATATCCGGAACTTGAGTACAAAAAGAACTTTGAAGTCACATTGCCTCCTGTTCCGGACGGTATGGATCCAGCAAATGCGAAAACTTTTGCGGATGCTAAAGGAATTGTTATCTACGCATCGGCAAGCCCAGAGCAACAGGCTGCTGCAATAGAATTCATCAAGTGGGTATACTCGGATGTTCAAAACGATGTTGCCTTTTTCCAAGAAACGAACTTGCCTCCAGCACGTGATGATGTAGGTACGAATGAAGCATTTAAACCTGTATTTGAAAAAACGCCTGTATTGCAAGAGTATGCAAAAGCAATCCCGAATGCTGTTCCATCCATGGACAATCCAAAATTCAACGAATTGCAAACCTTTATTGGTCAAGAGGCCTTTAACAAAATCGTTCGTGGTGAGATTGATCCAAAAACGGGTTGGGACAATATGAAGAAGGCGATTGAAGGGGAACTTCAATAATGATTGAAAAAAATAATAATCGGTTAGGCTGGCTTTTTGCCAGCCCTTACCTTATTTTTTCGACTGTGTTTTTCTTGGGCCCGCTTATTTGGTCTCTATATTTGTCTTTTACTAACTGGGACTTGATTTCACCAACTTATGATTTTGTAGGATTCAAGAACTTTACCAAAGCATTAGGCACACCAGGGGTAAGATCGGCATTTTGGGTAACGTACAAATTTATGATCGTATTTGTACCGATTGTCACAGCCATGTCGCTTTTTGTAGCGGTAATTGTAAAAGGCTTACCTAAATTAAAAACCGTATTTCTTATTGGATTCTTCTTGCCTTACCTATCCTCAGGGGTTGTTGCATCCCTTATTGTTAAAGGTTTTTTGTCACATACAAGTCCTGTTCAGACGTTTCTAAGGGATCGGTTAGGTCTTGATATTGACTGGCTCGGCGGATCTTTCTCGGCATTGTTCGTCGTTGCGATGATTATGGCTTGGAAATTTACAGGTTACTATGCGTTAATTCTTACTTCAGGTTTAGAAAGCATTGATCAGGAAGTATATGAAGCAGCGGCAATTGATGGCGTGAAGGACAGCCAAAGGTTCTGGAGAATTACGTTGCCTTTGCTTTACCCTGCGATTTATACAACCTTAATTTTATCCTTTGGTGCAACATTCGGTATCTTTACTGAGGTCTACCAATTAACAGGCGGCGGACCGAACTATGCAACGAATACATGGCAAATGGAAATATACAGTCAAGCATTTAAGAACCTGCAGGCAGGTTACGCATCAGCTATCGCGATTATGGCTGCGGTTGCGACATTTATATCTATATTCGTAATCCGAAAAATTCTGGAAATGTGGGGTAAGCGCAATGGTTGGGTCTAATTCAAACATCAAGCTCCGGCTGTCGATCCGCTATCTGATTGCGATCGTACTGCTCGTGATTATGGTATTCCCCTATTTATATATGGTATTGAACTCACTTGCAGATTGGTCACAGGTAGACCGGAAGCTGATACCGACGAAATTTACGCTGCGCTCGTATCAATGGCTATTTACAGGTGGTGAGACCGGGATTACAAGACCATGGATTCACGCCTTCTTTAACAGTGTGTTCGTTTCCCTGGTATCTACAGCCTTAATGATGATGTTCGCGATTATGGTCGCTTATGCGTTGGCGAAGCTGAAATTCCGCGGGAGAGACTCTATTAACAACTTTGTGTTGTTTCATATGTTCTTTCCGGCAATCATTCTGATCATCCCTAACTTTTTGATTATTCAAAAAGTAGGACTGTTCGATACGTATTGGGCGCTCATTATTCCCAAGGCGATGAGTTTATGGGGGATCTTCATGTACACCAACTTCTTTAAGGCGGTACCCGACGCTTTCATTGAAGCCGCCAAGCTGGATGGGGCATCCGATTTCAAAATCCTGTATAAGATTATGATGCCGATGTCGAAGTCCATTACGACCGTTGTATTCCTATTCCTGCTAATGGAACGCTGGACAGAGCTCCTATGGGATATGATCGTCGTCCGAAGTGACGGGATGTTAACATTGAACGTTTTATTATCTCAGATGTTCGGTCCGTATCAATCGTATCCGGGTCCGATGTATGCCGGTGCAGTGATGCTCACCTTGCCAATCATTATTTTGTTCATTATTTTCGGCAAGAAGTTCCAGGAAGGCATGCAATTTAACTTGAAATAGGTCTGCACAGGAGGGGTTATCGGTTGGAACAGCCGTGGTGGAAAGGGACGGTATTCTATGAAGTGTATATGCCAAGCTTCTGTGATAGTAACGGGGATGGGATTGGTGATTTCGACGGTCTTACTTCCAAGCTGGATTACTTGCGGGAACTTGGCATCGGGGGGATTTGGCTAACGCCGTTCTATAAGTCTCCAAAAGTAGATAACGGGTATGACATTGCAGATTATTGTCAGATTGATCCAGATTTTGGAACGATGGAAGATTTCGAACGGTTTGTTCAGGAAGCGAAGGCTCGCGGGATCAGAGTGATTGCCGATCTTGTCCTGAATCATACGTCTTCAGAGCATGCATGGTTCAAGGAATCCCGATCTTCAAGGACGAACCCGAAGCGGGATTGGTACATTTGGAAGGACGCTGTGAACGGCGGCGTACCTAATAACTGGGAATCGTTTTTTGGTGGAACCGCGTGGGAATGGGATGCTGCAACAGAACAGTATTACTATCATGGGTTTGCGAAAGAACAGGTCGATTTGAACTGGGCGAATCCCGAAGTTAAAGAAGCGATGAAGGATGTTATGGCTTATTGGCTGGGCAAAGGCGTAAGTGGCTTCCGGTTAGATGTTATCAACTTCTTATCGGTGTCCGATCAATTCCCGGATAACCCGATGGATGAAGTGACGGGTGAGCAGAAGCATGTACATGATCAGAATCAAGATGGAATTAAGGATGCCATCGAGGAAATTAGCAGGTTTGTTCATGCGCATAGCGGAATGTTCATGGTAGGTGAAGTCGGCTCTGAAGATATGGACATGCTGAAGCGTTACAGCGGAACGGGTAAGTTTGATGTGGTCTTTAACTTTAATCTGGGAAGCCAGAAGGAATTTAGTCCAGAGAATTTGTTCGCCGAGCTTAAGACGATGGAGAAGGTGCACCGTGCAGATCAGATTCCAACGTTATTCTTCGGTAGTCATGATATGGACCGCGTAATTTCGCGTTTTGGTGAAGGGGACGCGGAGATTGAGGAAGAACGGGCCCGCCTTATGGCAACGTTGGCCTTGACCGCAAAAGGGGTACCTTTCTTATATTTCGGTGAAGAGATTGGGATGCGGAATTTCGTAGCCCATAAGCTGGAAGATATGCGGGACATCCAAGGATTGAAGGCATATGAAATCGCACTACAGCGAGGGATAACCCGGGCGGAAGCCCTGAAAATTGCGAATGCAAAGGGAAGAGATGCGTCTCGCTCACCAATGCAATGGAACGCAAGTCCACATGGCGGGTTTACGTCAGGAACACCATGGATTGGCATGGGCCCAAATTATCAGCAATTAAACGTGGAGTCCGAATGCAATCAACCGAATTCATTATTACATTATTATAAAAAGCTTCTCCACTTGCGCAATACACAGGATGTATTTCAATTCGGGGATTATGACGTACTGGAACGCAGAGGCAATCTTATTTTATATGTAAGAACATTGAAAGAAACCAATACCAGAGCGCTCGTAGCCTTGAATTACGATAATCAGAGCATACAGATTGATCCTAGTGAGCTGCTGGATGGGCAAGCAACTAATATATTATCAAGCCGCCGAGACATAGTGAGCGGTACAGACTTGGTAACTCTGTTGCCGAATGAAGCCGCAATATGGATGCGTGCGCCGCTATTATTTGACTAGAGAGGAACTTTATTATTATGAAACTGCTCAAGAATGCTGTGAAGACATGTGAACAACTGCTCATGGAATACGCGATGAAAGACGTATCCGTAACCAATACACAGAAATTAACATTCACAGGTGTAGATCATAAAGATGTCTACAATATTACAGCTCCATTCCAAGATGAGGGTGAGTGGGTGATTGCGGGTCGGGTTGAATCCCGTGACAGCGAGCATTCCGATGTCGTTTTTTTTGTCGAACATGATGGACAATGGGTACCCCGTGAAGGAGCGCCTACCCTTGAACTTCAAGATCCTTTTTTCACGAAAATTAATGGCGAATTGATAGTTGGAGGCGTTCAAATTTATCCGCATCCGGTAAAGGCTGATGCCTTAATGTGGCGTACAGTATTCTACCGCGGGAAGAACATCGCGAGCTTAGAACCCTTCTTTAAAGGACCGGATGGCATGAAAGATCTGCGCCTAGTGGATCTGAAAGATAGCATCGGAGTACTGACCCGCCCTCAAGGAGATAAAGGAGGACGCGGTAAAATCGGCTTTACCCGCATTGCATCGTTAGAAGCGTTATCCATTCCATTGATCGAAGAAACACCGTTATTGGATGGACAGTTTGTTGATGAAGAGTGGGGCGGTGCGAATGAAGCACACTTGCTAAAGAACGGACTGCTCGGTGTTCTTGGGCATATCGCATCTTTTGATGATTCGGGCGATCGTCACTATTACCCGATGGTATTCGCTATCGATCCGGCAACAGGTGAGTACTCGGATATTCAATTAATCGCTGTACGCAATCAGTTCTTGCCAGGCGTTGCCAAACGTCCTGATTTGGAGGATGTCGTGTTCAGCGGCGGGCTCGTACGTCATGAGGACGGTACAGCTAATATATATGCAGGAATCAGCGATGCGGAAGCACAACGAGCAACAATCCCTGATCCTTTTGCTCAATTTGAAATTTTATAAGTATGAAATCCATTTGGTTAAGGGAGTTATTACAACATGAAAATCTATCGTTATGAACAAAATCCACTTATTACACCGGCGGACGTTAAGCCGTATCACGATGACTTTGAAGTGATTGGTGCATTTAATGCCGGTATTGCTAGCTATAATGGTGAAATATTAATGTTTCTCCGTGTAGCAGAACGCCCAATTAGCAAGGATCCAAAAATTGTGAAAGCTCCGATTTATAATCCGGAGACCAATGAATTGGATATTTTGGATCTGAATACAGATGATGAGCGCTTCGACTTCTCTGATCCGCGTGTGATTAAGAATAAATCCGCTAGTGCTACATTTCAGTACTTGACTTCATTATCTTATATCCGAATCGCTCGAAGTAAGGATGGACATCATTTTACGGTGGATGAGAAGCCATTTGTGTACCCTTCCAATTCACTGGAGACCTTCGGGGTAGAAGATCCTCGGGTAACCCAAATTGGGGATACCTACTATATTTATTTCTCGGCAGTCTCCCCTGTGGGCGTTGGAGAATCGCTGGTATCAACTAAAGATTTCGTGAATGTAACTCACCACGGCATGATCTTTGGGCCGGATAATAAAGACGTATTGATTTTCCCAGAGAAAATTAACGGCAAATATTATGCATTGCACCGTCCAACAACGAAAAGTACGGGAGATCCGGAAATATGGATCGCAGAATCGGACAACTTATTATATTGGGGTAACCATAAGCATCTGATCGGTTTGCGTGAGGGGATGTGGGATAGCGGCCGGATTGGCGGCGGTGCGGTTCCATTCAAGACCGAGAAAGGCTGGCTGGAGCTGTATCATGGAGCCACGCTGGAACATCGTTATTGCATGGGAGCAGTTTTGTTAGATCTAAATGACCCCTCGAAGGTGATTGCGCGCTCCAATGCTCCTATCATGGAGCCGGAAGCGGATTATGAGAAGAACGGATTCTTCGGCGATGTTGTATTCTCTTGCGGTGCACTCGTGGAAGGCGATGTTGTAAAAATGTATTACGGAGTCGCGGATACATCAATGGCTTGCGCAGAACTTAGTGTACAAGAAATTTTAGATAGCTTGATATACGTATAACAATAAAACGTCAAAACCGAAGTGGTTTTGGCGTTTTAATTTGGGAGAGATGATGAAGAAAATGAACATTAAATTAACTGAAAACTGGAAACTTCGTGATTTTCATGTGGGGGAAGCCCGGGATCTTGAAGTTGCATCGCCAGAGTTTATTGATTATTTCTGGATGACCACCTCAGTGCCCGGTGACATCCATACGACGCTTCGGGAGAAAGGTATTATTGATGATCCTTTCTTTGGCCACCAAGATCAGAAATGCCGTTGGATTGAAGAAAAGGTATGGTGGTATCGTACGGTCTTTTCATACGATTCTGATCTTAAACCTGGTGAGAAGATGGAGCTATTATTCGAAGGGTTAGATACCTATGCAACCGTATATCTCAACGGTGTGGAGCTTGGATCAACAGATAATATGTTCATTAGCCATTCATTTGATGTAACCCGTGAATTAAATAAAGGGAAAAATACGCTTGCCGTAAAATTTGATCCTATTCATGTACACGCAGGCGATAAAGTCCAATATTATTGGTCGGGCTATAGTAAGAAGCGGATTTGGACACGTAAAGCGCAGAGTCATTTTGGCTGGGACTGGGGTCCGCGTCTGGTCTGTGCAGGCATATGGAAAGAGGTACAGTTGATCAAACGGCGTCATGCACATTTAGATCATGTGTTTGCCCGTACAACTTCGATAGAGGGTCAAGTAGGTGTTGTTGATGTGGATTTATGCGCACATGCCTTTGATCGCGGATGTTCGTATACGGCGCGTGTGGAACTATTGGACGGGACGGAGCGTGTTACGGAAGCGAATGTCGCTTTGGACAGAGCTTCAGGGATTGCAGTTGACGGGGCGATTACAGCGCGTACGCTTCATCATTCAGTTACCTTGCAGGTTATGGATCCAAAGTTATGGTGGACCCATGATCTAGGAACGCCTTTCTTATATCATCTACGCGTTACGTTATTTGCTGATGGGAAGCTAATAGATACCTATGAGCAGCCATTTGGGATTCGAAAGATCGAATTGATGCAGCTGGATGAAGAAGGGCGCCATGCTTTCACTTTTGTATTGAACGGCGTAAAAGTTTTTGCTAAAGGTGCTAATTGGATTCCTATTGATAGCTTTATTGCGACCGTGCCAGACAGCCGCTATGCACATCTGCTTCAGATGGCCAAGGATGCCAATATGAATATGATTCGTGCTTGGGGTGGAGGCATTTATGAGCGGGATATTTTCTTTGACGAATGTGATCGGTTAGGAATTTTAATCTGGCAGGACTTCATGTTCGCTTGTGCACTGTATCCAGATTACAATCGTAATTTCATGAATAATGTTCACCGCGAAATTGAGCAGGTCGTAAAACGTCTTCGCAGTCGTACGAGCCTTGCTCTATGGTGTGGGAATAACGAGAATGATTGGTTGTATGAGGCACTGTCCTCTAACGGCGAGATCACACATCCCTTTTATGGAGAAAAAATTTATCATGAGCTCATGCCCGCAGTACTAGAGCAACTCGATCCCACACGAACGTTTTGGCCTAGCTCGCCTTTTGGCGGCAATGATCACAATTCACGTGATGTGGGCGATACCCATAACTGGCAAGTCTGGCATGGGAATAATGAGCCGCGTCAGTTTGGTGAACCGCAGACACAGGATTATAGTGTTGAAGGGATATCGTTCAAACGATTCAAGTCAGACTTCACGAAATTCGCCAGTGAATTCGGGCTGCATGCCGCTTCCAATCGTTACACCTTAGCAAAGAACATGCCGGACAATCAGTTCTATTGGGATAGCGATGAAATGAAGTATCGTAATAAAGATGTCCATTATCCTAAGGGCATTATGCTCATGGAAGGTTATACAGGAGTTCCGAAGGATATCAATGAATATATTCAATTCTCCATGCTGACTCAGGCTGAGGGATTGAGGTATGGCATTGAGCATTACCGCCGTAATAAGCCGGACACAAGCGGGGCTTTATTCTGGCAGTTCAATGATTGCTGGCCGGGAACAAGCTGGTCTGTTATCGATTATTATGGTTTACCAAAGGCGAGCTACCACTATGCGCGTAAATTCTTTGCACCGGTACTCTTATGTGTGGATCATGATCCGAATGGACCGCTGCAGCTATGGGCTCTCAATGATCGCCGCGAAGCTTATCAGGATGAGGCGGAATTAACGATCTATCGGATGGATGGTACAATTGTATATCAGCGTGCATTCGACGTTACCGTTGATTCGAACAGTAAAGTTAATTTTGCCAAGTTAACTGAAGCTGAGGTACTGCAGCAACATAGCGCTGGCGAGGTTGTGGTCGTACTTCGTTCGAAGAAGATGGCGACAGAAGATTATGTACTCTATTTAAGAGACTATAAGGACATGAATTTTCAACCTGCACATATTCAGATCTCTGTGGATGAAGCGAAAGGACATATCCGCTTGATCTCAGATCTTGTGGCACGGATGGTGATGATCGAACTAGATGCACCCTGGGTGATCATGGACGATAATTTCTTTGATCTGATTCCGGGTGAGGAGAAGATGGTTCGTGTTCATCATGTTGATGCCGGGGCACTGCCTTGGGAGACTTTACGTGTAACGGCAATGAATGATGCGGGTTAACAAAAACTTGGATTTAAGGAGATGAGTTAAGATGAAGGCGGCTGTATTTCAAGGAACTAAGCACATTGAATTTAAGGACTGGGAAGCTCCGGCTGTTGGCTCCAAAGAAGTTAAACTTCGTGTGAAATGCTGCGGGATCTGTGGTACAGATCAGCATATTTATCATGGATACCCAGGGTCTGCGGAGGTGACAGCTCCGATTGTGTTAGGACATGAGCTTGCGGGCGAAATAGTGGCTGTGGGGGATGAGGTTACGACCTTGCAAGTGGGGGACCGTGTATCGGTTGATCCGAACATCTATTGTGGAAACTGTTATTTTTGCCGGAATGGAAAAGTACATTTATGCGATAACTTGCAGGCTGTTGGGGTGACTCGTGACGGTGGCATGGGCGAGTATTGTGTTGTTCCTGTAGCGAACTGTTACTTGCTACCTGATGAAATGAGCTGGATCGAAGGGGCGATGATTGAACCTTTAGGTTGTGTACTTCACGGTTATAAGAAGCTGGATATCCGTAAGGCACACCAAGTCCTGATTATCGGCGGAGGTTTTATTGGTCAATTGTTCTTGCAGCTCGTCAAGGCTGCGGGTGTTAAAGGGATTATTGTCAGTGAGCCAGAAGTGTTCAAACATGACCGATTAGTCGAATTAGGTGCGGATGAAGCCGTATCTCCTGCAGCAGAAGGTGTGATGGAAGCTCTCCATCATCAATTTGATATTGTGATCGAATGTGTAGGCCGGGCGGATTCCATGGAGCTGGCGGTTAAGGCATCGCGTAAGGGTGGACAAGTCTTAATGTTTGGAGTTGCTTCCCCGGACACGTTGATTCAAGTCTCACCATTCGAAATTTTTACAAAAGAGTTGAACATCATGGGCTCTTTCATTAATCCATATACACATGAGGAATCGATTGCGTTAATTGAGAAGGGGATCGTTCAGATTGAGTCGTTGATTAGCCATCAGTTTTCGCTAAAAGATATACCGGAAATCATGGGCGAATATCCGAAACTGCGTGTTTCTAAAGGGATTATTGTGCACGAGAGGTAGTATTTAATCATAGTAAGCGTACAACAACGATGACTATTGGCTATTTGCCATAGGTCATCGTTTTTTTGTGGGCAAAAACTGGCTGCGACGAGGTCTCTCTTTATAAAATATTGAAATTAATATTCAGTTGAGAATCCCTTCACTATCAGTTTACGATTCAGAGTTAGAGTTAAAGGAGGCCGTGAGAAAAAGGAGCTTTGTCATGAACACAGATCCTAAAGTACTTATTGTTACGTCGGCATTTGGGGACGGGCATATGAAAGTGGCTGAGGCCATCGAACATTCATTTAGACGTCGGGGGATTAGTAGGATTACAACTATGGATCTATTCGCTGCAGTCCACCCTACCTTGAATGAGCTATCCCGAAGATTCTATTTAAACAACACGGGGTATACGCAAGAATTTTATGGATTCTTGTACACAATGACGAGCAAGATGAGACCAGAGCAGTTCATGGGTAGACTCATCCATTCTATGGGCAAACGAAAAGTACAAAGGATCATCGACGAGATGCAGCCGGATATTATTATTCATACCTTTCCTTATTTGGCTGCTGCTGAACTAGCTTCAACAACAGGAAGTCGAACACCTCTGTTCACGGTTATGACGGATTATGTAGTTCATGGCAGGTGGCTTCACCCACGAACGACGAAATATTTTATCGCTTCAGAAAGCATAAAGGCGACTCTGATGTCAGCAGGGATCGCTGAAGAGAAGCTTGTGGTCAGTGGGATTCCCATTCGCGAGGCTTTTGAACAGTCTCAGGATCGTGAAGCGCTTTTGCGCAAACATGGGTTAAACGGAAATCGTCAATATCTATTACTAGCGGCAGGAGCTTACGGCGTATTAAGTGACATTGGCGGTTTAATAAAACGAGTACTGCTTCAATCAAGCTTCGATGTCATCGTATTGTGCGGGAATAATCATAAGCTTCGAGAAGCTACGGGGGAGCTTTTTCAAGAGAACCCTCGAGTTCACATTTTGGGATATACCGAAGAAATGCAGGAGCTGATGTGCATAGCTTCCTGTCTATTGACCAAGGCTGGCGGGATTACCTTGACTGAGGCGATGGCTCAAACACTTCCAGTTATCGTCTACCGACCTCTCCCCGGTCAGGAGGCAGGCAATGCAGAATGGTTATCTGGGCAGCATTTGATAGAGATTGCACGAAATGAGGAGCAGGTAGTAGAGCAGCTCCAGCGATTGGAGCATATGGCGTACAGAGATGAAAGGGAACAGCATATGAAGGTCTTTTCGCGGAAATCAGCCTCGGATGCTATCGTTACCGAAGCTTTAGAGGCTATTAAATTGCGTCAGCCCTCTGTTCCCGCAGCAAAATCCATGCTTGTTGAAGGGCAGGCGAAGACGATTCATGGATATTATTAGGAAGAAAGAAAGACAACAGCAGACGTTTACCCGCCTCGCAATGATTCTCTTTTTTATAGAGTGGATAAGAGGGGCTGTCCTAATCACGTTCTTACCCACTTATATATTGACGAGCTGGGGGCTTACAACGTCAGTAGTTGGCATTGCGGTCTCCGTACACTATTTAACGGACAGCTTGATCAAAAGCTTCATCGGCTATCTCTTGGATAGATATCCTGGGCGTACCGTGCTTCATGGAGGGTTCTTTCTTGGGTTCGTTGGACTGTTATTGATGGTGACAACGCATAGTCCGTGGATGCTTATTGTAGCCTCTGCTTGCTTAGGTGCTGGATTCTCACCGATCTGGATCCTATGTATGAGCCAGGTATCAGAGGAAAAACGAGCACAACAGATGGGAACCTTGTACGTATACTGGATGGCTGGTCTAGGTCTGGGTCCCGTAATGATGAATTTGTTAATTGGTGGTGGTCTGTCACTGTCCCTTGCTGTCATTGGATTATTTTTCGTAGCGGGCTGGATCATGGTAGGTCTTGTAAAGATGAACAAGGTCTCGGTGCAGAGTGTGAATATATCCGTAGGTGAGCAGTTTGTATCTCTATGGAACAAAGTAAAAAAGGGAGGATTTCTGGTCCCTGGCATGCTGCTGCAGACTACAGCGGGCGGGATACTAGTTCCTTTTCTAACAAGCTTTGCTATTTCGCATCTGGGTCTATCCCATTCTCAGCTGTCTATCGTGTTATTTATGGGAGGAGCAGGCGTAGTTCTATTTCTTGTGCCCATGGGAAAATGGTTTGATCAAGTCGGAGGGAAGTGGTTCCTTGTCATTGGGTTCGGCGTATTTGCGGTTGCCTTGTTCGGCTTAACTTCTATTAATTCCTTCTCCGCCGCCATTGGGCTCTCGCTTCTGCTAGGGTGTGCTTATGCTGCTTTGCTTCCCTCTTGGAATGCTTTAATGGCCAGTTACATTCCCGAAGATTCTGTAGGGATCAGCTGGGGACTATTGTTTTCCATAGAGGGTTTAGGGGTGGTTATTGGTCCGCTAATTGGAGGCTGGCTGGGAAGCTCAGGAAATCAATTGCTGCCTTTTCAAGTCAGTGCCTGTTTGTTTGGATTGATTAGTGTTGTCTACTTGCTATCCCCCGCCCGATTATTTATTCACAGAAACAGAGGGATGGAGAAGCTTCCAAATGTATCGTAGTTAAGATTTATTTAATAGACTCTTCACAATTCCTGCAACTCCCCTGACTTCCGGCGCCGCCGACTCATGAATACCAAAGACAATGCAATGATCGTGAGAATAATCCCAAGTACTTGAAATCCCTCAAAGCTGAACTTGCCTCTCATTACGATGCCTATCAACAAGGAAGAGAGAATGGTTCCCAAATATCTTGAAGTATTAAATAAACCGGATGCTACGCCGATTATTTCCTTGGGTGAACTTTGGAACAAAGCTGCTTGCATACCTACATTATTCAACCCATTGCTAATCCCGAATGCAGCCAAAGCCAGGCACACGCTAATAACCGGTGAAGATTGATTCAATGTCACGAGCCATACCGATCCCGCAGTCATCAATATTGCAGACACTAGTAGTGCCGGTCCTGGTCCGGATTTATCGATCCATCGTCCTGCTATTGGAGAAGTAACTAGAGAGCATAGGCCTAAGGTTAGCATAAGTACCCCTGTTTGATACTCGCTGACATGGCGAACCATTTGCAAGTAGGACGGAACTCCGAAAAAGAGTGAGTAAAAGAGTACATTAACGAGCATGAATTCCACATTAACCCATGTCATTGCAGGATATTTGGCGAATGTGCGTAAAGGGATAAAAGGCGAAGTCGCTTTTAACTCATGTCGTACGAACACCCCTAGCAGAGCGAGTCCTATCAGTGAAACAATAACATTTCCTAAAGCAATGTGTCCGGATGATTTTGCTGAGAGCAATCCAATGAGCAGGGCAACAAGACCCATTGTGAAGAGCAGAATCCCTGATCCATCTATCCAAACGAACCATTTGCGAAGAGACATGCCCGGTGCAACGGTTAATGACGAGTTTTCCTTAGGGATATTTCTCCAAGACAATAGAAAGCTCACTACCACAAATGGAATATTGACGAAAAAGATAGCGGGCCAGCCCCACCAGTGTATAATAACCCCGCCAATAAAGGGTCCAATGGCTGCCGCACCAGATAGGAAGATGGACAAAACAGACAGCGCTGTCGCTTGTTTTTCCGTTACATGAATTCGCACTATAGCCATCCCAACGGCAACCATCATGCTTGTTCCAATGGCTTGCACAATGCGGAACACGAGGAGCCACGCGAAGTTTGGTGCGAATGGAGCTAATAATGAGGCAATGAAGGCTACTACAAGCCCTGTAAGAAATATCTTCCTCCTACCAAATAAATCGCTGGCCTTTCCCATGACGGGTTGAGCGATGCTACTAGCGATGTAGAAAGAAAAAATAATCCAGGAAACACCTGTATAGTCAAGTTGGAATACATTTTGCAATCTTGGAATAGCAACAGAAACCATTGAAGAGTTTAATGGGTTCAATAGTATCCCTAGACCCACTGAAATCATTAACCACCAATTCCGAGCACTCATTTTGTGTCCCCCTAAAGCGTATTAATGTCATCCTACTTGATTTTAATTATTCATTCCAACGCATTTTATGTTATATTCTCATTGACTTAAAGGAATGAATGGGGTGCGAAATGGAACTTCTACAGCTGCAATATTTTCTCGCGGTAGCTCGGTTGGAACATGTGACCGAAGCTGCGCGAAATCTGCACGTTACTCAATCATCACTTAGCAAAACAATACAGCGCTTGGAGGAGGATCTAGGGGTCCCTTTATTCGATCGAGTAGGGCGGAACCTGCGTCTGAATGAGTTCGGAAGCAGATTTCTTCGCCGTGCAGAAAGAGCTTTGTTTGAATTGGAGCAGGGGAAGCAGGAGCTTAGCGATTTATCTCACCCGGAACATAACACGCTTGAATTAGCAGTGACCACCGCCAGTACATTACCCAATATCCTTCGCGAGTTTCGAAAAAAGAGACCTGATATTCAATTTCATGTGCAGATGCTGACTACGAAGGAAATGGTTACACTTTTGGATAGAGGAGAGGTGGATTTCTGCTTGTCCTCACCCCCTTTAGAAGGGGACGACATCGAATGCCAAGTCGTATTTATCGACCCAATCCTTGTAGCGGTTCCTAAGGGGCATCGGTTGGCAGATCGAAGCAGCGTATCTTTGATAGAGCTGAGAGATGAATGGTTCGTCGGGGTTAAGAGTGGTTATGGAACTCGGGATTTAATAGACTCTGTGTGCCAATCGGTTGGATTTACGCCTAAATATGTATATGAGGGGGATGAACCTGCAAGGTTGATCACTCTTGTGGAAGCTGAGATTGGACTGGCCTTCATACCAAGTACAGCAAGAAATTCACGGGAAGACATCAAATATCTCCAAATAAAGAATCACGAATTGGTACGGGAAATTGCTTTAATATGGCACAAGAGTCGGTATATTTCGCGAGCTGCTCTGGAATTTCGTAAGGTAGTTGTAGAATATTTCGGATCGTTATCCAAAGAGGCTTAAGACAATTGGGGATGGTTATCTAGAGGTATTTAACTGGATGCAAAAGAACAATTGCATCCAGCTCAAGAACGCATAGTCAATAGAAATATTTTATAATGAAGATGTAGAAGAATCAGGTAGTGTTTAGTTATCTGATGTTGGTTCTTCCATAAACCATGAGATATGGGTGCATCTCTTACAAATAAGTATAGCAGCGTTTTTATTCGCCCAGTCAAATCCTAGAAAGGATGCTCCGCTTGTGTTAAGCAGTTTATAATCCAGATGAAAGGTATCGTTTTGACAACAAGGACAGGTTATTCGCGCGCCTGCAGCACTGTATCTCATTTTAAAAACCTCCTGTGAATTTGTATAGTTCTTTAACGCATCTGAGGTTATTAAGGTTTCATGTACTCGAACTTACTAGTCAATTTGGGGTGGAATTATGAATAGCTGGGAAACAGCATTTTCAAAGGTATGTGAGCTTTATTTTTCATCGGAAGTGAATTTGAAATTAGAATGGATCTTGGTTGGCTCGGTGGGTTCGGTTTTACAGGGCTGTGAAATGACTCCGGGAGACGTTGATATTTATACAAAAAATAAAGAAGGGATTGCACAATTTGCAGAACTTCTGAAGGAATATTCCTTGCTGGATAAATGTGAATTCCCTCATGGGGAGAACTGGTTATCCTCTTTAGAAGAACCTACATACACTCAGACCTTTTCTTCAGGCTTTTCATGGACAAAAGGGAGTTGGATCATCGATGGGTTTAAAGTGGAAGTCGTTCATATCTCCAATTCAGCGGGAATTCCTGATTCTATGGATGGCGATGGGATATGGGAAGGTGGACAATTCATTTGGAATCATTTTAGGAATGTGACAATCGGACGGTACACTATTCCTACGGTTCCTCTAGAAATACAGCTAGAATCTAATTTAAGAAGACAACGATCAGACAGGACACAAGCGATTATTACTGCATTGCAAAAATATGGCTACGATCATGAACTAATCGAAAAAGCTCTATCAAAGAAACACTTACCTTATTTTCATTCTCAAATGAATTGAGCAAAGGAGATTATTTTTAAAAAGGGAATTAACTGGTATAATATGGTTTATAATCGAGAAAGGTGTTGATTTCTATGTCTGACTTTTTTGATCCAGGACCTAATCCAAATGTGACGGACCCTGGCGGTCATAAAGCAAACCATGATGTCAATGCGCAAAAATATCATACACAAGGTGTTCCTGGATTTTGGAGCGAGGTAACCAATCTGTTGATCGCGGTGGCAATAATTGCGGTTATTTTCTTACTCATATGGATCTTCTAATGGCCATGTAATGAAAAGATGACAGTCCTCATTTAACTTGAGGGCTGTCATTATCGTTATTGGGCTGAGTATCCTCCATCGATGGAATTAATTTTCTGCCAATCCTCATCTGAGACAACATTAAATTTCATTCCATAAACATTCTGTTTCTGGCTTACTTTCTCTAGCGCTATCTCATTAATGTCTGCGGCAATAACGATAAGATCATTGTTAGTGTCAAAAATAGCCCGCCTGCGGTCATAACGCCACTTTTTGCAACTCCAAGCATTAAAGCCAGTCCTACTAATACCCACCACGCAAAATGGATTTTTTCTTGTTGTGATTCATGATGTCCGCCTCGTTTTCTATGATGAAATAACCTACATTTGCTCCATGCCGGACATTCGCCCAGTGATTCTTAAAAATTGCGATATTTCCTATAAACTTATCATAGTTGTCGTCTATACAAATCTCATTCCTCAGACGGAGAAAGTATCCATCTGGAGCCAGTTATCTAAATTTAGATACTCAAATAAAATAAATTTAACAATGGAATCACTCTTTTAAATCGTACGGGAGAGGATGGTTATAAGGTGGAGAAAATTATAGAAGTACGGGGGATTAGCAAGGTCTACGAGAAAAGAAAGACGAAAGAGAAAATACATGCCGTTCGTGATGTTTCTTTTCATGTAAATCGTGGAGAGGTGCTCGGTTTACTAGGCCCCAACGGTGCTGGGAAAACATCAACGATAAAGATGCTCTGTGGTTTGTTAGAATCGGATGGGGGTTCTATATCCATTAATGGCTTAGATATTTGCAAGAAGAGACTCAAAGCGCTAGAGCATATCAGTGCTGTATTAGAAGGGAACCGGAATTTATATTGGCGTCTTACGGTTCGGGAAAATTTAGAATATTTTGCAGGTAACCGAGGGTACTCTCGGAAGCAAATTGCCGATCAGACAGATAAATTATTAGAGCAATTCAACCTTAAAGAAAAGGAGAATGAGCTGGTTAATGGATTATCTCGGGGGATGCAACAAAAGCTGGCAATCGCTGTGGCGTTATTAGCTAATACGGATGTCATCTTGCTGGATGAGCCAACGCTCGGTTTGGATGTTGAGGTTAGTTATGAATTGCGAAATATTCTAAAAACGATAGTAAGGGAAGAGAAACGTACGATCATTATTAGCTCACATGATATGCCCGTCGTTCAGGAGCTGTGTGACCGTGCCATTATCATTAACAAAGGTGAAGTTGTGATTGACGACAGGGTGGAGAATTTACTTAAGTTATTTGAAACAAGGGCATATTCCATTAAATTAGGTGAGCAATTAAGCCCTGAACAGGAGAATAAACTGTTGAGTATATTCCCTTTAAGTACTTATAAAGCAAGCTCTCATGAAACGATCGTGGAAGTAAATTTAGAGCATGGTCAGGATATCTACGAGTTGTTCGATCTTCTGAAAGAGGAAGGAACGATGGTGGAAAGTATTGATCGAATAACCATTGATTTTGAACAAGTGTTTATTCAGATTGTGAAGGGAGGTAAGACTCATGAAATGGCTCCATTTATTTAATGCTAATTTTCGTAAGGAATATATTGAGTTGAAACGATATTTACCGAACACGATTGCATTAGTAGTCACTTTTTATATTATATTTCTGGCTGCATTTTTTGGAATTATGTTCATAGGAGATCCAGCTAGTTTTGATACGAATGTCCAATATTCAATTGTAAGTGTGGTCTTTTGGAGCTTAACGATGATGACGATGAACTTTATTGGTTATTCGGTAATCACAGAAGCGACGCGTGGAACGTTAGAGCAGTTATATATGTCTCCCATGGGTGTGTGGAAAATTATGCTCACGCGGATCGTCAGTCAATTGGGCTTACAGTCCGTCATTATGATTCTCTTGCTGTTTGGTGCGATGCTAACCTCGGGACAATGGTTGAGTCTTAATCCCATGACAACGATCCCAATCATTATAGTTACTATGATAAGTATGGTAGGCGTTAGTTTTATGATTGCTGGTTTGGCTATTATTGTGAAACAAATTCAAGCATTTCTACAGATTTTCCAATTTGTATTGATGGGACTTGTATTTGTTCCGATCACTGTAGCTCCGTTTTTAGCTTTTGCCCCATTCGTTAAAGGCGTGAATATGGTAAGAACGGTGATGCTGGAGAATCTAACGTTAACGGATCTATCTTTATCTGACTATGGCGTATTAATATTAAATTCGCTGGTTTATTTGATTCTAGGGCTCGTTGTGTTTGATCGCTGTGAGAAAATAGCCATGAAGAAGGGGCTTCTGGGGCAATACTAGCGCACACAATCGTTTATTTATTAGGTATAGCTAATACTTATAACCTGCCATAACTCATTGGTGTAACGGTATAGGCAATCGGATATGCTATATTAATTTTAATAATTTGTTCACGAGGAGATTAATATATGAGCACTCAAACCGAACCTAAAAAGCGAACCGTTACTCCATTTCGATATGATATTGTTGGCAGCTTCCTGCGCCCTCAAGCGTTGAAAGAGGCTAGATTAAAATTCAAGAACAGCGAAATTACTGCCGAGCAGTTGAAGGAAGTAGAGAACGACGAGATCGTCAAGCTCGTGCAAAAACAAAAAGAGGTAGGTCTTCAAGCTGTAACCGACGGCGAATTCCGCCGCTCTTGGTGGCATCTCGACTTCTTCTGGGGTTTTGATGGTGTAAAGCGGACCATTATTGATCAAGGCTACCAATTTAATGGTGCAGAATCCAGACCAGAAACCGCACGACTGACCGGAAAAATAAGCTACAGCAGCCACCCTTTTGTAGCGCATTATGAATTCTTAAAAGGCGCTGCTGGTGAGGATGTTGTTGCGCGCCAATCGATTCCTGCAGCAGCGCAGTTCCTGTTTGAGCTGGATCGGGTAGAAAATAAGGAAAGAACGAATGAATTATACCCGAATCGTGAAGAGCTAATTTCGGATATTGCCAAAGCATACAAAGCGTCAATTCTTGCCTTTTATGCAGCGGGCTGCCGCAGCATTCAAATTGACGATTGCACGTGGGGAGCGCTGTGCGACGAACAGTTTATAGCATTTATGAATCAGGTTGGTGTGAATGTAGCTGAATATGCGAACGAGCTTGCGAAGTTGAACGAAGAAGTGGTATCCGGACTGCCGGAGGATCTCGTTGTAACGACACATGTATGCCGAGGCAATTATGTTTCTACTTATGCTGGTGTAGGCGGAGGTTATGAACCTATCGCGCAAACACTTCTGAACATCAATAACTACTCAGGTTACTATCTGGAGTTTGATACTGAACGTGCTGGTGACTTCAAACCATTACGCTTCCTAAAAGACAATCAGCAGGTCGTGCTTGGCCTGTTCTCTTCCAAATTTGGTGAGCTTGAAAGCAAGGAAGATATTCTGAAGCGTATTGAGGAAGCGAAGCAATATGTCGATCTAAACCGGATTTGCCTGAGCCCGCAATGCGGCTTTGCTTCCACGGAAGAAGGTAACCACCTTACAGAAGAGCAGCAATGGCGCAAGCTTGCTTATATTAAAGAGATTGCTGAAGAGATCTGGAATTAACTCTAATTAAAAAGTAGACAGAGACAATACACCTTTAACCATTCGGATGTTCATCCGTACGGTTAAAGGTGTATTTTGATTTAAAGAGTGTACATGGATTTACTTGGCGTGCTGTCACTATACCAGTGGATTGTGAGTAATTAGGGAAAAGCTCCCTAATAAAAGCCGATAATTACTTTAAATGAATGGAATCAGGGAATTCCTCCCTAAAAACAGAGTGAAATCAAGATTTACCGTCAAATCAGTCGAATTTCAGGGAGGAATTCCCTAATTATTAGTCTGATGACCAGAATCCTCTGATAATAAGGGAGGAATTCCCTAATTATCTCCAGTGCGAGCATATGATTGAGCTTTACGGAGCAGAGAGACAGAGAATTAATTTGGAATTATTAACTCGCGGCACTTGCTGAGTTGCCCACGATTGTGGTTGCAATGGCAGAAAATTGTGTGTGTTCAGTAAGTAGAGGAAGCTTGGAATGCTCCTTCTGACCTTGGAAAACGGGTTGTTTTTGTGCCATCCTCAGCATAAAAGAAATCACCCCCGTTTATTAAACGGGGGTGATTTAGTCTAAGAGGTATGAGGTGCCACTTATTAATTGTCTTCAGAATGTCTTTCGCCAACCTGAAATTCATCGGCATGTTCAAACATGTATTTCACGGTCAGTGGCTCTTGCCCCGTCAAATTTTTAAAGTCGTCTGTGTAAATATCCATTTTCCCTTCACGGATAGCCTGTCCAAAAGTAACCATGCCTTCGGAAGAAAAGGGTGCTTCGGAACCTTCTTTAAATGCACCGTCGGTAGTTCTAGGCACACCCATGGCTTCGAATACGGCATAATTCTCTTCATCCGTATTTTCTTTGTAGGTGATATGATTACCGGTTACTACATTCCCGATCTTAATGAAGTCAGTAATCGTCATTAATTCTTGTCCATTGATATCAAGGATCGCTTCATGATAATTTTTGGAGGCTAGGGCATGAGCAACGGCTTTTGCACAATCCTTCCGCGAGATATAAGCCATTTTACCGTCACCCTGATTGTTTGTTAATACCCCGTCACCCTTCACATAAGTGAAGTAATTGGTAATCATCGCTTCCGCGTATTGGGAATTACGAAGGAAAATATAATCGAGCCCTACGCTTTGAACATAACGTTCGGTATAAATATGATCAATTTTTTCAACGCTTGGATTGGTTTCATCAGCCGCGTTTACTAGAGAAGTATAAATGATCTGTTTGACTCCGGCTTTTTTGGCAGCATCAACCACATTTCTGTGTGCATTTTGGCGTTTCTCCCCAACAAAAGGCATGGAGATCAGAGCAAGTTTATCAGCATGAGCAAAAGCTTCGGCAAGGCCTTCCTTGTTATTAAAGTTGGTCACATGTGTTTCAATCCCTTGTTCCGCATATTCTTTCAAACATGCTGGATCGTAAGCGCAAAAAATGATTTGGTCTTTATCTACTAGCTCTAACAAATATTCCGCAGCTTGCTTCCCTAGATTTCCATCGACACCCGTCAACAATAATTTACCCATGATCATCGTCACTCCTTGTGGATATAATTTATATCCTTATAGTATGTGAAAAAAAGAACATAGTCCAACGCATAAAACTTATGGTCGATTGCTAAAACCAATGTGGATTTGCTGAAGGAAGGAGGGCAGGGCAGGGTTGGTATTGTTTTTAAGATATCCTGCTTCGATTGCAAAGGTATGGTGTGAATCATCTAATGGGATTAACCGGACTTTATCTTGAAGATAGGCGAGCTGATAGTTATCCGGAAAAAAGCCAATCAAATTCTCCGTGATGATATAAAACAATTCAGTCTCCACATCGTCTGCGGTTCGAAGGATGTTCGGCTGATAACCGTCTTCAATTGCATGCTGGATCATTAGATGATAAGAGTTTCCAATAGCTGTTGGATTCAGCATGACTAGTGGATGTTCATATAACTCCTCTTTGGCGATCGATTCATGATGAAAAAGAGGATGGTGATGACTCACAGCCGCACAATAACGTCCCTTATATAAGGGATAGGTTACAATGTCCTCTTTTCCCTGAAACTCGGAGTCAAAGGCAATAGCTACGTCGTAGATCCCCTTTTGCAAGTATTCTGCAATATCTTTTAGCAATACTTTATTCAGTTCCAGCTTAATATTCGGATGATGATCCTGAAATGAGGGAATCAATTTCAACAAACTTTGGATATCCGTCATCGCCGCATATTCGATACTCAGGGATTGCGTATTATACTTTTGAAAGTTTTCCATGCTCATCTTCATATGGTTATATTGTTTCCAGAGAATGAGAGCTTCGCCATAGAAAAGCCATCCGGCTTTGGTTGGTTCGATAGGGATCTGCTTTCTGTCAATCAATTGAATGTTGAATTCCTCTTCAAGCGCGGCGATTTGTTGACTAATGGTGGTCTGCGATACATAGTTCTTTTTAGCTGTTTCGGTAAAATTTCTCCATTCAACGAGATCAATAAAATATTTAATCCTTCTTATGTTCATAGGATCCTCCGCTTACCGCTGTTTGCTTTATTATACCCCAGATAGCAAGAAGAGAGCCTCATTTACGAGACTCCCTGTTTGTACTAATCTTATTTTGTATAGTTATCGAAATAACCTTGAATATAAATCATCGGTGTTCCTTTATCGCCACTACCAGAAGTCAAATCAGATAATGAACCAATCAGGTCCGTTAATCTACGAGGAGTAGTCCCTTGTGCTTCCATCGCACCAACCAGGTCATCATTTTTATTCTGGATGTATTTAGAAATGGCTTGTTTCAGCTCTTCACCACGAAGATGAGAGAAGTTGTTATCGGCCAAATATTTCAATTTCACTTCATTTGGTGTTCCATCAAGTCCGGCAGTGTAAGCAGGGGATACAACTGGATCTGCCAGTTCCCATATTTTACCGACTGGATCTTTGAATGCACCATCGCCATAAACCATAACTTCTACAGTTTTACCTGTAATTTCTTTGATTTTTGCTTGGATACCATCTACGATAGGTTGGCAGTTGTTTGGAAATAGTTTTACGCTTTCTTCTGTTGCTTTATTGGATCCAAGCAGACCATAAGCTTCGTTAAAGCCACTGCTATCAATGGATTGTGTAAGAATATCATCCAGACCAAATACTTTTTCAGCACCGTTGTTTGTGAGAATACGCTTGGTTCTGAAGCGAGTGTGAATATCGCAAGTTAATACATTTTTTGTATAGTTTAAAATGGTTTTTGGGTTGTTGGAGAAGATGACTTCACAAGTCACACCTTCAGCTTCAATCAAACCTTTATAATATTCGATATAGTCAACACCTGTGAATGGGTGCTTAATATAGCCGAAAAGCTCACGGAATTGAGCCTCTGTTAACACATCCGTCCATGGATTAACGCCCTTAGCATCTAATTCGTCGATGTCTACAAGATGGTTGCCCACTTCATCAGCTGGATAGCTTAGCATTAAGACTACTTTTTTTGCTCCTTTGGCAATTCCACGTAAGCAGTTAGCAAATCGGTTACGGCTAAGGATAGGGAAAATAACACCCACAGTTTCTTCACCGAATTTTGCCTTTATATCAGCAGCAATATTATCAATTGTCGCATAGTTTCCTTGTGCCCTAGCCACAATGGATTCCGTTACGGTTACAATATCACGATCCTCGATCGTGAAACCTTCGACTGTTGCTGCATTCAATACCGTTTGCACTACGATTTCTTCAATGTTATCCCCATTGTTAATGATAGGCCCGCGGAGTCCACGTACCACTGTTCCAACTACTCTTTCCAATATGATCTCTCCTCTTATAAGAGTATACTCTATATATAAGTAATGGTTATAAACCCTATATTACTATACCCTTTTAGAGCGATATAAGTAAAATTAATGTTTATAATATCTAATATAAAAATGGTTTATAGATATAGAAGCTTTTAGAGGTTTTTTGCATTGTCGTTAGAGATAGAAAATCAATTTCTCGGGGAGGGAGAGCCGTATGAACAAAATGGACCGTTTGTTAGCTATAGTGCTTGAATTGCAGCGTAATAAAGTGTTGCGAGCGGAGGATTTGGCGGCTACGTTTGAAACGAGCGTGAGAACTATTTATCGGGATATTCAGGCACTTAGTGAAGCGGGCGTATCCATAATAGGAGCGCCAGGGCAAGGCTACTCCTTGATTGAGGGCTATTTCCTGCCACCCGTTAGTTTCACGCTGGACGAAGCAGTGACATTGCTTATCGGGACTGACTTTATCGAGCAGTGGTTTGATGCCCACTATGGCAATAAGGCTAGAAGTTCTAAAGCGAAAATAGAAGCTATCCTGCCAGAAGCCATCCGCAGTGAAGCATCGCAGATCCGCAAAAGTTTTCGTTTATTTGCATCCGCAGCAGATATAGCACCAATACAAGAAAAGGCATGTCTGGAAGCCATTCGTCGAGCGATATTAGAGGAAAGGAAAATAAGATTTCGTTATTCCAAAAGAATCGCCGAAGCCGATGGGAACCGTCAAAGTATTCGTACGGTTGCTCCTTACGGACTTGTGCTTCATCAAGGATCATGGGTACTCGTCGCCTGGTGTGAATTGCGTCAAGACATCCGTCATTTCCGGTTATCCCGAATGAGGGAGCTTATTGAACTGGAAGATAAATTTATACGGCCAGCGGATTTTCAATTGGAGGTATACCAACCTCCTGATGATCGCAACGTTCATGTGGTTATCTTAGTCCATTCTGACATAGCTGATAAGGTAAGGGAATCGAACAATTTCTATATGGAAACTATAGAGGATCATGCGGAAGGCTTACGGGTTACTTTTCGAGTTCGAGAGCCAGCGGAATTGCTGCAATGGGTGCTGGGCTGGGGAGGTGGCATGGTTGTGCTAGAGCCGGAATCTTTTCGCCATCAAGTAAGAAACGAACTAGAAATAATGTTAAAACGCTACTGACATAACGCTGTCAGTAGCGTTTTTGTATACTTGGATAATCAATGACTACAGGAGCTGATATATAATGATTACAACAAAAGAAGCCTTACAACGTTTCGAAGAAACTGCGACATACTATATTCATGAAGTAGAGCGATTCAATCTGGAGCAGCTGAAGCAAAAGCCAAGTGAAAACGAGTGGTCCATCGGACAGATGGTTCAACATCTCATTAACTCGGCACTGTATATGCAGCTTCGTAATATTGATCAATGTCTGGTGCTCAACCAAGATCCCTTGGTAACTCATGTGGGGAAAACCGAGGATGGTGCGGCTATATTTGCACAAGGCAGTTTTCCGCCCATTCGTATTCAGGTTCCGCCTTCCGCCCAATATACGCCGGAGCAGCCGGAGAGCAAGGAACAATTAAGTCAAGGGTTACATTCAGTCATCCAAAGAATGAGAGAGATCGAACCGTCTCTTGAAAAAGCGTCCAAACAAAATACCGTATCTCACCCGCGATTTGGTGGACTATGCGCGGAGGAATGGTTCCTGCTTATTGAGATGCACTATCGTCATCATCTTCTGCAGCTGGAGCGATTAAACAATGAATTGTTTCGGAAAGTGTTGTAATACCAAAAAAGAGGCCGTTGCTGATCTACAGCAACGGCCTTTCGTCGTAAAAGAAAGGATCTTAATTTCCTGAGCCAAGCGTCGCTTGAACATAATCTTTATATTCACTCGGATTAACTCCAAAATGCTTCTTGAAAAGTCTGGTGAAATAAAATTGATCATGTATACCGATTTGCGTAGAAATCTCTTTGACATAAGGGTTGCCCTTTAGAATTAACTCTGCGGCTTTCTCCATTTTTACGGTGTTAATGTAATGAATGATACACTGGCCGACTTCTTCTTTAAAGATTCTGGATAGATAGTTCTCACTTAAGTTGACCTGCTTGGCAATCAGAGATAAGGTCAGCTTTTTCTGATAATTTGCATTGATATAATCAATTGTTTGTTTAACATCCCTATTATGGGTAGTCACAATCTGTTGTTTTTGATGTGAGAATAATTGAAATAAAAGCTCCATCTGCGTTAGAATCTCAGCACTTCGTTTACTGTTTGCAATATTCTCAATAGTTGTTTTCAAAAGCTTTGGATCTTCAACGATAATGTGAGCATCGCATAATGGAAGATAGTGCAGACAATTGACGATGAATGTTTTGGCTTCAGCCGGCTTTATTTGTTTCGATCTGCAGGTCTCAAGGAAATTTTGAGTGGCTTGATTAACGGCTTCAACGCCCGAACGTTTCCAGGCCTGTATTAAATTCGTAGAGAACTCATGAACGTTTTCGAAATCGAGCGTATCATTTAAATGGACAATCTCGGGATCAATAATCGTTATTTCGTTGTAAAATTGGATTTCCAAGGATTCTTTACATCGCTCTAGCATTACTTTCGCCTCAGCGTATCCTCTAATGGGCTGGGAATAAACAATGGTAGGGGTAATGGAAATATACATTTTGATCAACTGAATGACTCTATGGATAAAGTCGGTACGGATAATTTGCTGATTGTCCAAGGTATCAGTGGAGATTAGCAACAACAATGCATTCGATTCAAGCTGAATAATTTCGAATTGATCTACGGTTTCCAGGATATCTAAGATAATGTTTTCAATGAAGGATACCGATAGCTGGTTTTTCCGTTGGCTAGGGCTGGCGCTATTTTGCTCAAAGGTGATGTAGAACAAGTAGCAGCTATTTTCACTAAAAGCGAGTGTTATAGAATTTTGCTGCTCAAGCTGATTCATATCATAATATGGGTCGGTAAAATAATCTTTTAAAATCGCATTCTTCACACTCTTTAAATTATGTTGCAATAGCTGAGATTGTGTCTCTAGCTGCTGCTTGGACTGAAGCTGTTCTTGGATTAGCTGCGTGGATTTCTCCAGCAACTGGATGAGGTCCGCAGTCTTCATACTAATCTTAAGCATATAATCTACAGCGCCAAGAACTAAAGCTTCACGAACCAACTCATACTCCCCGTGGTTACTTGCCACCAGGATTTTCCCGGCAAACCCTCTGTTATTGAGTTCTTTTATCAGCTGCAAACCATCCATATTAGGCATTTTGAGATCTGTAATGATGATATGGGGATTAAACTTCTCAACAAGGGTTAAAGCTTCAACTCCGTCAGAGGCTGTAGCACAGATCATATATCCAAGCTCTTCCCATGGAATCATGGTTCTGAGCGCGACTTTTACAATGGGTTCATCATCCACCAGCATTACATTATACATTGGATACACTAGTATCACCCCTTATCTTCTTCGTAGGTTTGTTTGGGGATAATCAGGCGGCAACAGGTTCCTTGACCCACCAAGCTTGTGATGAATAGTCCGTAGCTCTCACCATATTGAAGCTTAATGCGATCGGCTACATTAGAAATTCCGATACCGGACAGCGTATCAGCCTTTTCCGATTTTTTCGTGTCAAAGCCTTTTCCGTTATCAATGATTTCTATAACAAGTGTATATTCATTTTTTGCGTAAGCCTTAATGCGGATAAGAACTTTTCCTCCAATATCCGTAACCCCATGGATGATAGCGTTCTCAGCGATCGGCTGCAGAATAAGTTTAGGGATCAGACTATGTAATACCGATTCATCTAGATCATATTCAACGTCAAATCGATCAGCATAACGTATTTTTTGAATAGCAAAGTAATTGTCCAGATTATTAAGCTCTTGTTTGATGGTTATTTCCTCATCTTGATCGATGATGGTACTGCGCAGTAATTCTGCGAGAGAGGAGATACCATCACTTAGCACCGGAACCTGGTTAATCATTGCGAGCCATCGCAAGGAATTTAGAGTGTTGAATAAAAAATGAGGGTTAATCTGTGATTGTAGCATTTGTAATTCAAGCGAACGCTGCCTCTTTTGATCTTTCTGTTGATCCTCTATCAGTTGCTCAATCCGGCTGACCATGCTATTAATCCTATTAGCCAGAACACCCATCTCATCGTTGCTGTGATCTTCTATACGATTGGATAAATTGCCATAAAAAATTTGATTACAGAAGACAATAATTTGTTTGATAGGCTTTAGGATACTTTTATACAAGACGATGATAATTAGGATACAAAGGATTACAATGATGCTGACGACGATAAGGAGTCCAGTGGTGATTTTACTTGTCTCAGAATTAATATAAGAGAAAGGAACCGTAGAAATCATGTACCAGCCTAATTGATTATTATTGATATAGGAGATCTGATGCATTTTGCCATTGACTAAGCCTTGAAAGGAATGGTTCTTCTGAGCCTCTTGTTCCTTGATTTGCTTAAACAGTTGACCTTTATCATACGCTTCTCCAAGTGTTGTACCCTTTAGGTTGGAGGACATCACTATTCCTTCTCTATTCATGATAAGCAGATTAGAACCTGTTCCTAAGTCCACACTGGAAAGAATGACTTTTGAGAATAACTCCCCGCCGATAAAAACAAACACATAACCTAATGGAACGCCAATGTCTTCTTGATCAAAAATTTTACGCCCCAGGACAATCGTATGGGAAGCACGATAGCTTTTTACATAATTAAGACTGTCATAAGGGGCATTCAGATCTACCTGTTTCATGATTTCCCCATACTTTGGATTGGGAATGCCATCATAGCCTAATTCATAAATAGGTTCGTTCTTGGAATCTATGATCCGAACGTTCTGAACATATCCCGGATAAATGGTTCTGTACACATTATCCATAGCGTGGTTAATGGTAGCATTGCTAGGAGCGGGTTCATTAGGTGCTGCCGTTAAACGCTCCTGAATAATAGGATTGGTAGAAACAGATCCGGCAAGATATTGATAGTTATTAAGCTCGCTTAACATCGTTCGATTGAGCAGTGTCAAAGCCTGAAAGGTAGATTTGCTTAATTTATTGTTAATGGATTTGGAGTAGATAGTATAGGAATAGAAACCTATAAAGATGATTGGAATCACGGAAACGATTAAGAAGATAACGGTTAAGCGATTTTGAATTTTAATTTTTCGTATGATTTGTGGGGGACTAGGAAAATACCGCTTCCCTTTGTTATGACTCAGGTGGATGACCTCCCATTCGATATCCTTTACTTACAAGTTAACATAAAAAGAAGAATGGAATATATATGCATGGGCGAAAAGCAAGAATAATCTATGGAATCGTTAGTATTATCCATTCCTTTAACTGCTAAGTTTACAAGTCATGTGATTCTGATGAATAAGCATATCTGAAACCTGAATGATAGATGGATAAAATAATACATAGGTAAGTTTGTATTGTAAATGTAAATAAAACGTAAACACTTCTATACTTGATTTATCAGATAAAGCGTTTTCAATATTTAATCTGTGGTTGGGTCATTAGCAAGAACATCTTAAGGAGGGCGTTTATGAGAAAGACAATGAGTACGTTATTAGCAGTTACGCTACTGGGTGTGGGGTTGATTGGTTGTGGGAATAGCACGAATACACCAGCTGCCTCAAAGGATTCGAATTCTACAAAAGCTACGAGTACAGCGGAAGCGACAAGTACAACGAACGCCGAGAATACTTCTAAAGAGGATGCTAAGAAGGATTTTGATAACAAGGAACTGAGTATTGCTGTCTTCCAAGGTGGATATGGCGCCGATTATTGGAATGAAATTGTCAGTAAATTCGAGAGTACTTATCCAGGGGTAAAAGTGAATATGACGATCAACCCTAAGGTTGGTGAAGTGATCAGACCACAGATTGTTGCCGGTAATCCTCCTGACTTCCTATCTGTTACGGATACAGAGCAAAGTGGGATTATGCTTTCCCTCATTAAAGAAAAAGGACTTCTAGATATCAGTGATGTATTCGAAAGCAAGGCCTTAGACAAAGATGAGACGCTAAAGGATATGATTCTTCCAGGAATGCTGGACAGCACAAGATTTCAGCCGTATCAAGACGGGAAGATCTATCTGGCACCTTTTAACGCTGGACCGATGGGGTTGATTTACAACAAAACTTTGTTCGCGGAAAAAGGCTGGAGTGTTCCTGAGACTTGGGACGAGTTCTTTGCATTAGGCGATGAGCTGAAAAAAGAAGAGAACTTCTTGGTCAATGCAGATGGAACGAAAACGAAAAGAGCGTTGTTCACTTACCAAGGTATCTATCCGGACTATTTGGAAGAAATTCTGTATCCTGCGATTGCTAGTGCGGGCGGTAAAGAAACGTTAGATAAAGTCTTTGCTTATGAGGAAGGTTCATTTAAGAACGACACGATCAAAAAAGTATTGGATATATTCTACAAAATATCTAAAGACGGATATCTGATGGATGGCACGGTTGCCTTGAACCATACCCAATCGCAGACCGATATGATGATGGGGAAAGCGTTGTTTATTGTAAACGGCAACTGGATGGAAAATGAAATGAAGGATTCACCAAGAGAAAATGGCTTTGAATTTGGGATGACAACCGTCCCTGTATTTAATAAAGGAGATCAGAAGTACGTGCTTTCCAGCTATGAGCAATTCTCCATTCCAGCAAAAGCTAAAAATCCAGAGCTGGCTAAAGAATTCTTAAAGTTCCTGTATACGGATGAGTCCGTTAAATTATTCGCGGAAAAAGCTAATGGTGCGAAGGAGCTGTCGAAGCCATACTTGACCAAAGGTGTATATGACATGTTTGAGGCTTACAATGGTTCCATTTCAATTCTGCAAGGCTGGAAATCCTTACCAAAAGGCTCCAAAGTTAGTGTAGTCACTGAAATGTTCAAAAATACGATGACGCCAGTCATGACAGGTCAAATGACCACTGACCAATGGATGGATAATGTTGAAAAAGCTTTTGCACAGATTCGTAAAGAGAAAGCAGCTAGTAAATAATTTATAGCATCTCATGCCAATGCATCCTGTTAAGAATGGATACAGACATCTATGAACAGGATGCATTTTGCATGAAGAGGAGTGAGAAAGATGTCTGAGATGCAACTAACGGAAGTAGCTCCTAGAAACAGAAAATTAAAGACTAAGTCAACGAAAACTAAAAATCCGAAGCTATTCATAGCCGTATGTACCATTCCTGCGCTCCTGTTGACTCTCGTATTTATGATCATTCCAACCTTTCGGGCATTCTTTATGTCTTTTACGGATGCAACCGGGATGAGTGATGAGAACAAGTTTATCTTTCTGGATAACTATAAATATATGTTCCAAGATGAGATGTTCCTCAAAGCGCTTAGTAATACGTTCAAGCTGATGCTGGTCGTGCCGGTGGTTACCTTAGCCTTTGGCTTAGTGCTTGCTTTTCTATTGACGCAGACGAAGCTGAAAGAGAGAGGCTTTTACCGGACGGTATTCTTTTTCCCCAGCATTATCTCTTTGACGGTAGTCGGGATCATATGGTCCTTTGTGTTTCATCCGAACATGGGGATCTTGAACAATATTCTCTCAAGTATTGGGCTAGATCAACTGACTATGACTTGGCTTGGGGATAGCCGAACTGCATTATGGTGCGTTGCGGTCACTCTGATCTGGCAGGCGGTTGGTTACTATATGGTGATGTATATCGCTGCAATAGATGGGATTTCTGCGGATGTGTTCGAGTCGGCGACCATTGATGGTGCAGGGTATTTCCGGAAGCTTGTCAGCATTACGATCCCACTGTTAAAAGAAATCATTGGAATAACCTTCGTGCTGTCCCTGGCGGGTACGATCAATTTAAGCTTTATAGTCGTAACAATCATGACCGGCGGTGGACCGGCAGGTGGTACTACTGTATTACTCCATTACATGTACACTCAAGGGTTCCAAAATGCGAACTTTGGTTATGCCATGGCTATCGCGATTTTTACGCTTGCGTTTGCCTTTGTCCTTTCTTTTCTGTCTAGACTACTTACAAATCGAGCAGAAGGGTAGGGGAGAAGGGTGAATAGTAATCAACAGAGTCTTATAAAAATGAACATTATCAATTGGATCACTCGGCTGTTTCTGATTGTAGCTACTATTGTTTTGTTATATCCGTTTGTATGGAATCTTTTAGCCTCATTTAAGAGCAATACGGAATTTCTAACCGATCCTTTCTCCTTTCCACAAGCCTTACACTTGGATAACTATGTACGTGCTTTTCAGAAATCCAAGATGGGAAGTTATTTCCTGAATTCTATCTTTCTAGTGGTGCTTTCCACTGCGATTCTAGTTATTTTTGTGGTCCCTATAGCTTATGTATTAACGAGATTTAAGTTTTGGGGTTCCAAAATGATTCTTAATATTTATATGGCCTGTATCTTTCTCCAAGCTTCTTATATCATGGTTCCTTTATTTATTCAGGTGAATTCTTTCGGGATGCTGGACAATCGCGGGATGCTCGGTTTGATCTATGCTGTCCTTCAGTTTCCTTTTGCGATCTTTGTGTTAAGCGGATTTCTGCGATCTGTCCCTAGAGATTATGAAGAGGCCGCCAAGATTGACGGTTGCGGGAATACAGGGGTACTCGTCAGAATCATTGCGCCACTAGCTAAGCCGGGAATTGTAACGGTCTGTATGCTGGCAGCGATGGGCTTTTGGAATGAGTATCCACTGGCATTAGTTCTAATTCAATCGGATAGCAAAAAAACATTACCGGTGGGATTAGCCAATCTGTTTGAGGTTCAAAGGTATGCTACAGATTGGAGCGCACTATTTGCCGCATTGATCTTGGTACTCATTCCAACGATTCTCCTATATGTGGTAGGACAAAAACAATTGCTCCAAGGAATAAGCGCTGGTGGAATTAAGGGCTGAACTACAAAGTTATGGAGGGAATTTGTGTGGACAAAGGAAGATTTACACTACCTGGTGAAACAGGAATGGAAGAGGTCATAGCCGATCTTGTAGAGAGATGGGGTGTAGATGCTGTACGTGACAGTGATGGCACGAGTCTATCGCAGGACATTCTTGATATGGGTCTGCAAATCTATTCAACGCTTTGTCTGGTACGTGAGGACAACGAGTGGGCAAAGCAGCATCCACAGTATAGACAGCAGATTTATCTGATGTCTGCACCATTGATTGTGACACCGAAGGTGAAGACCATCGATATTATGGCAGATTTTTTTGCAGATCAATTTGTTCCTAATACAGATGTGGATATTAAAAAGTATTGGCAGGTTGTAAACCGGACCACAGGAGAAATAGTACCTTCGGCACATTGGAGTTATGCAGAGGGGATCGTCACGCTTGAGCAGGCGGAACAGTTTCACAAATATACCGTCAGTTTCTTGGCCTATCAGATTTGGGAACCGGTCTCTATGTACAATCACATCACGAATAACTGGACGGAAGAGCATCGCTTACCACTGGATGTTCGTTATCCCGAGGCGCAAGAGCATGTATTGAAGGTGCTGAAAGATTGGCTAGCAAAGCATCCGAAGACTGATATCGTTCGTTTTACTACCTTCTTTTATAATTTCGACTTGATTTTTAATAAGGAAGGTAAGGAGAAGCAAGTTAATTGGTTTGGCTATCTAAGCTGCGTAAGTCCATTAGCATTAGATCAGTTTGAACAAGCTTATGGATATCGTCTGACTGCGGAAGATTTTGTGGATCAAGGACGATATAATACACCGTTTATGAATCCGACGCCAAGGTATTTGGACTGGATGGAATTTAATCAGAAATTCATTGCAGGTTATGCCAAACAATGTGTTGATATGGTGCATGATTTCGGTAAGAAAGCCATTATGTTCTTTGGGGATCACTGGGCAGGGACAGAGCCTTATGGTAAATATTTTTCCGAGATTGGGCTAGATGCAGTGGTCGGGGCTGCCGGAGATGGGGTTACGACCCGTATGATCGCGGATATTCCTATTAAGGATACCGAAGCCCGGTTCTACCCTTACTTCTTCCCAGATATATTCTTTGAAGGTGGAGATCCTGTTGGAGAGTCCATGCCGATCTGGATAAAATGTCGCCGGGCACTTATGCGTAAATCGGTTGGAAGAATGGGGTATGGCGGATATCTAAGTCTGGCGTACCAATTCCCTAATTTTATTGATCATGTGACGGAGATTGCGACTCAGTTTAAAGGAATTCATGCAAATGCTGAAGGGACTCAGCCGTATAAGGCATCGTTTAAAGTGGCGATTCTTAATACTTGGGGCTACATTCGCAGCTGGCAGACGCACCAAGTAGCTCACTCTTTATGGAATCAAAGATGTTATTCCTACATAGGGGCACTGGAGTCACTCGCAGGCTTGCCTTTCGACATTGAATTTATAAGCTTTGATGATATTAGACAACACGGGATTGATCCTAGTATCGGTGTGATCATTAACGCGGGTGATGTACATACTTCTTGGAGTGGCGGAGATCATTGGAGCGATCCAAAAGTGGTGTCTAGCATTCGTGAATGGGTGCATCAAGGCGGTGGCTTTATTGGAATTGGTGATCCAACGGCATATGAGCATCAAGGGGTTCTCTTTCAACTAGCGGATATTTTAGGTGTTCAAAAGGAAATGGGTTTTACAGCAAGTGTTAATAAGCCTAAGGTAACGCCAGTAAAGGAGCATTTCATTACGGAAGATCTGGAAGGCGACATTGATTATGGTGAAGGGATGACCATGGTTTATCAAGCGGAGATTGGAGCACAAGTCTTGGATGTGCACGACAATAGCTGCAATCTTGCCGTGAATTCATTTGGGCAGGGTCGAGGCGTTTATATTGCAGGGCTGCCGTATAGTATCCAGAATACTAGATTACTGAGCCGGGCGATCTTTTGGGCTGCACATCAAGAGGAACAATTGTATTCTTGGTTCTCATTGAATCCGAATGTAGAGTGTCATGCTTACCCTGAGACTGGCCGCTATTGTGCTGTAAATAACACAGCGGAGACCCAAAAGACGACGATCCTGATGGAGAACGATTTGAGAATAGAGCTGGAATTGAACGGGATGGAAAGTGTGTGGCTGGATATGAATATGTAACTTCACTTTAAGACATACATTTAAGGAGTCAGTCGTAACTACGGAGAATATTTGGACTTGCGGCCGCTGTTGTCTCAAACTTTCCTGAATTGTACCGCTTCGATAGAGTAATTGGGGAATTTCTCCCTGAAATTCCGGGATTTTTGGTCATTAGATTAATAATCAGGGAAAACCTCCCTAAAGTTTTGCTGATTCGATAGCAATTAAAGGAATCCCCCTTATTATTAGGGAGGAATTCCCTGATTTCGTTCGTTTAGAGCGAATTTTGATTATTTTCAGGGAGTTTTTCCCTAATTAGTTTTAGAGCCGCCCCCTTCTTCGATTTCTCAGGGAAGGGGGCTTTTGCTTATTAATCATAAGCATGAATCCATCAACCGCAATGTTTTTGGTGAGTTCTTCTTACTTGGATTGAGATGTTCTGGGGTTTCCGTATCTAGAGAATCCGGGACAACTTGCGATACGCCCGCGGAGAAATCCCCTCATTCGCCGTGAACACCCTGCTGAAATAATGGATATCGGGATAGCCGACCTGATCGCCCACCCTCTCAATCGGCCAATCCGTTTCTCGCAGCAGCTTACGCGCTTCCCTATGCCGGATCGAGCGGAGGTATTCTCCGGGGGGCATACCTGCAACCTCACGAAAGAGCTTGGCAAAGTGGTCCTCATGCATATTCATGGATGTGGCCATGGATTTATTGGTCCAGCGTTCTGCTAACCGCTCTTCTATCTCGTCTATTAATGCCCTGATCCGCTCGGTGTGAACTGATGACTTAGCTGCATCTCGGGAGCTTTGCGTTCGAAGCAGCGAAGTCAGAATACCAAGTAGTAGCCCTCGACAGACCCACTCATAGCCGGCAGGCCGCATAGTGAATTCATGAACGAGCTGTTCCATGGCATGAACACATTCGGGTGGCGGGGAGTAGATCGGTTCTTGTGACAATGGCATGAAGGGGACAGTTACGGCTTCAAAGGCGAATTTATCGTGTATGACTTCATCCTCATTAACTACCATATCTTCATCATGTGTAATAATTGATTCCCCAAAGAAATCAAAATGGATTCCAATAAGCTTAGTGTCTGAATCTGACAGGATAATATTCTGATGATATACCCCAGATGAGAGGAAAATAAGCTGCCCAGCGTTCAGTATATATTCTTCCTTATCCATCTTTGTTAATAATTTGCCCTGGCGAACATATAGTAGCTCGAAGTCATATAGCCTTCTTCTTTGGAAGGTGCAAGGTGGAAGTGTCTGCAATTGTGCATAGTGAATTCCGGGTGCCCAATCACGAGAGGGTACCTGCTTTCTCAGTGGGTAAGAGGGATCTTTGTCAGACATGTCACTGCCTCCTGAATCTTTAATAGAATAGACCGGAATAATGCAAAAAGTCTCTTCTTCGCCTAAATAAATCGAATTTTAAATCTAGTATAATATAAATAATTAAAGGATACAAAGTGCATCTAAGCCTAGGGAGTGGAAAACGGAAAAGAACAAATAGGAGGATTCAAATGAAAAAGGGAATAAACATCTGGTCGTTTCGCGAAGGAACTGAAATTAAAGAATGCGTACGTCTAGCCAAAGCGGCTGGATTTGAGGGGATCGAGCTGTCATTAAATGAGTCAGGTGAACTTGGCCTGCAAACCACTGAGAAAGAAGCGCGTATCCTTCGTGATTCTATTAATGAAACGGGTCTGGAGATCGCGGGGCTGGCAACAGGTCTATATTGGTCTTATGCGATGACTAGTGAATCTGAAGCGAATCGAACCAAGGCAATCGACGTATGCAAAAAGCAACTGGAGCTGGCAGCTGCGCTTGGTGTAGATTCGATTCTTGTCATTCCTGGCGCTGTTGGTGTGGATTTCATCGAGGGCTGTGAGGTTGTTGATTATGAAAAAGCTTATGATAGAGCGCTGGAAGCGATTAGTCATTTAGCCAAGGATGCTGAGCAAGCAGGCGTTTCTATTGGTCTTGAAAATGTGTGGAATAAATTCCTGTTGTCTCCGCTTGAATTACGTACTTTTATTGATACGGTCGGTTCCAGTTATGTAGGTTCCTATCTTGATGTTGGGAATATCGTGCATTCCGGTTATCCAGAGCAGTGGATACGGATTCTAGGCCATAGAATTAAAAAGGTGCATTTCAAGGATTACCGTCGGACGGCTGGTGGGCTTCACGGATTTGTTGATCTGCTCGCTGGGGATGTGGATTATCCAGCAGTCATGAAAGCGCTTGAAGACATTGGATACAACAATTATGTTACCGGTGAAATGATACCGTCATACACACATTATACGGAGCAAATTATTTTTAATACTTCTGCAGCTATGGATGCCATTCTCGGACGTACCACTTTCAAAGCTTAAAGTAAGGGGGAAGGCGATGCTCAGCCTATAGCAATCATTGAGGCTGAGATACAATCCGCTGGGCTGGAAGGTGCTTGGATAGAGCTTGTTTAATTATTAATCATTTAGCTGGGGAGGCTTCACTATGTTGAAAATAGGTTTGATTGGCTTTGGATTTATGGGCCGGATGCATTTTGATAATTATGTTCGCTTAACGGAAGAGGGGCATCCCATCGCCCTTAAAGCCATCTGTGACTTGCGAATTGAGGAATTGAAAGACGGTAAAGCGGACGGCAATATGAGTACCGCTCGAGAAGTGTATGATTTAACAGCTTACAGTCTCTATGATGATCTGGAGAAAATGATAGCGAATGAGGAACTTGATATGATCGATATCGCAGTTCCTACTTACCTGCATGCTGAAATGGCTTGTTCTTTGCTGGAACGAGGATATCATGTCTTTTGTGAGAAGCCGATGGCTAGAACTTCAGTAGAAGCACAGAAAATGGTAGAAGCAGCGGAGCGCAGTGGAAAGAAATTGATGATCGGACAGTGCCTGCGTTTTTGGCCAGGGTATGAATATTTGAAAGAAGTTGTGGAAACTGAGCAATTTGGTAAAGTGACAGAAGGATATTTCTACCGTGGTTCAGGGGCTCCTAAAGATTGGTTTCTGGATGAGAAGCTAAGCGGTGGATGCATTGTGGATATGCATATTCACGATACGGATATGATTAACTATCTGTTCGGCAGACCGGATAAAGTATCGACCTTGGGACGGAATGTTCTACCGGGAAGCGGATATGATATTGCTTCTACACACTATTTTTATAAGGATGCAAAGGTGATCAATGCTCAGGTGGACTGGACGCTGGAGGGCGACTTTGGATTCTACATGGGGTACAGGGTTAACTTCGAGCGAGGAAATGTTGTATTTGATGGTAGTGGAGTCAAGGTGAATCCCAATGATGGAGCAGGCTTTACGGTAGAGCTTTCCCCGGATGCGGGTTACTACAGAGAGCTGGTCTATTTCTTGGATGCGATTATTCAAGATAAGCCTATTATCATTTGTACGCCTGAGAGTGCAGCAGATTCTTTGGAAATCATAGAGGCGGAAGTACAGTCAGCAAATGCCGAAGGGGAATGGATTGTACTTAACTAGCAGGATATAGAGGATGCAAAGGCGTGACGAGAGGAAAGATCATTGTAGATGATTTCTCCAGTCACGTCTTTTTGGCATGCATTCTCATCTAACCTTTATTGCGCTGGAATTTTGTATTGTCCCTAGCATAGTGTGATACGGAGCCGTCATATCTTCTAAGGCGTACCTGTACATCGGAGAACTCTTCAACGATTCCTGAGGCAACGTCAGAATACATTCCATCAGGATCAAGCTGTAGGGCAGTGATATAAGTTTGGGATAAAGCGGCTATGAAAAAATCAATATTTTTATTAAGTGTATGTGGCATGGTATTCCCTCCGGTGATATCTTCAACATGTATGAATATAAATAATCCTAAGGAACTATTTTACCACGATTTGCGGATGAATTTGAGGAGGAATTACTTGATTTCGGTCAAAAATATGCGAAATTTGGTTGTAATTGTATTAAAATCCGAAGATCATCCGAGGGCAGGTAGCGAAGTTGTTTCGCTGTCTGCCTTTTTTTTACTTTCTGGTTTGAAAAGAAACCTGCGGACGGATATGATTTGTGTAGTGAAAGGATGATCGCCAAATGACAGAACAGCTACAAAGAGCCAAGGAGTTATACACACGATTTCTGGGTCATTTTTTAGATATGCATAAGGCAGGTTTGCTGAAAGAGTATAAGAGTTTTGAAATTCCTAGAGAACAAGAGATAGAATGGCTCAATGAAATGGCCTTGGCGTACGCCGAACAGTTGTCGATCCGAGATTGGGATGCAATTACTGCACTAGATGCCTTATCGAGAAACTATCAAGACAGCTGGATTGTGGAGAAGGTATCTTCTTTTGCCTCGCGGAATATGATGAGTGCGGATAGTCTGGTTAGATTGATCTACGCAGAGAAACTGGTAGGGATTATTGGCTCTCATAAACAAGTGATCCCAAAAGAACTATTATTTGAGGCCTGTAAAGTTGCTGTGCAAATTCTCGAAAATGTAATCTCACAGCCGCTGGTCATTGACCCTGGACATGAGCTTAAGGAGCTTGGCCTTAAAGATAAGAGAGCTTTGAACAGTCGTGCAGAGCAAAGCTTAGAACAGGTGAAGGTGCTAATTAATTAACCGTTGGAGGGGAAATATGAGATTACTCGTAGCGCAACCTAATCACGAACCACATTTGGAGCATTTGCTCAAAGAAATGAGCAGACAGGATTCTTTTGACGGGGTGTTGTATCCAGAAGGTTATGTAGCAGATGAAGCCAGTGTAAAGACCTTATGTGAAGTTGCCAAAATATATAAAAAGCTGATCATTACAGGATATAGGAACAGCAATAACAAGGATAGAGCGCTAATGATTCATCCTTCTGGGGACATCATTTTGGAACGAGCCAAATCGCCGATGGATGAACAGCTGTATCGCCCGTCAGTTGCGGAAGCGGATGGCCTCAGTATTGGTTATTTGCTGTGTGTTGAGCTTCTGCAAGGATACGTTGGTTTGGAAGGACAGGCTAAGTCGTTAGATTTCATCGCACATCCGATTGGGGTAGGCATGTTCAGCGAAGAACAATTTGAATTATGGATCGAGGAAGCCACTAGGATTGCTGTGAAATATAACACGATGATTATTGGGACAAGCCATGCTGACGGATCTTACCGAAATTGTGGAATTTCGATTCCCATCTCATATTGGATCGACTCTACCGGACAACCTATTTATATTTCGCGTAATGATACGAGAAGTCGAATGATTAATCTCGATACTAGGCAGGTTAATGTTCTAGATTAGGGAATAGCCGAAGTTGACACACTGTTGTCAAATTGGGTGTGCTACGATTTCATAACAGATTAATTTCTGATGATTTATAGAAGAAAATGAGGGATACACAATGGCTGAACCTTTAAAAGCGATGTACAATGAACAATTCCTGCATGGTTTTGGCGAAAAGATTCGCAGTGTACATAGTGTTTTCGACACGGATGCATTTGTAATTTCGGCTATGGCGGAACCTTGGGATACGCTCGAACTGAAGGCAAGGATGCGGCGGATTACGGAGACACTGGGAAGTCATTTACAGCTTCCTTATGAGGAAGCGCTGGCGATTCTGTTCGCTATTACTGAGGATTGTGTGGGATTTCCATACTTGATCTTTCCAGATTTTGTAGAGGTATTTGGTCAAGGGGCTGAGCATTGGGAGCTGTCTATGCAGGCGCTGGAAAGGTTCACACCGAAATCATCAGCAGAGTTTGCGGTTAGACCGTTTCTCTTGCGTGAACCGGAGCGGATGATGGCGCAAATGCTAGTATGGTCGAAGCACCCCGATGAGCATGTGCGACGATTAGCAAGTGAGGGTTGTCGCCCTCGTCTACCATGGGGACAGGCGCTCCCAATGTTTAAGGTAGATCCAGCCCCTGTGTTACCTGTACTTGAGCAACTGAAGAAGGATTCCTCCTTATATGTGCGCAAAAGCGTGGCTAACAATCTGAACGATATTGCGAAGGATCACCCGGAGGTGGTACTTGAGACAGCTCGCCGCTGGATAGGTATAGATCCCCTCACAGACTGGATTGTGCGGCATGGTTGTCGTTCTTTAATCCGTAAAGCTAATCCGGAGATTATGGCTTTATTCGGATATGCGGAGCAAGCAGACGAAGCAACACCACTCATAACGAGTGCTTCTATAACGATTGATCCTACCCAATTGCGAATTGGAGAAAACTCTGAATTACAATACGAACTTCAAGTTTGTGAAGGAGCTCCTGCCCGTGTTCGAATAGAATATGGCATCTATTTCGTGAAGGCTACAGGTCGAACCTCTCGTAAATCTTTCTTACTATCGGATAAAACAGTACCTGGGGGTACAATTCTGTCAGGCAAACGGACGCATCGCTGGGCGGATTTAACCACTCGTCGTCATTATCCCGGGGAACATCGGATTGTCCTGTTGGTTAACGGGCGGGAAGTTGCAGATACGTTGTTGAAACTTGAGGGGGATCAGTAAATGAAAAAAGAAGTATTGATTTTTATTTCTAATGGATATGCAGATTGGGAAGCTGGCTATATAAGTGCCGAACTAAACAAGCCAGAAAGTGAATACAAAGTTAAGACAGTTTCTTTAAATAGCGACAATGTACAATCTATGGGCGGATTTACTGTTATTCCAGACTATACTATAGATAGTTTACCCGCCCAGTTTGAATTGTTAATTTTAATTGGGGGTACAGGCTGGAAAGATAATTTAGCGATTACTCCAGTGATTGAAAGTTGTATTCAGAATAGAACTCCTATAGCGGCTATATGTGACGCATCAACCTTTTTGGCAGAACGTGGCTATTTAGATGAGATTCCTCACACTGGAAATTCATTAGATTACTTAAAAGAGTTCGCTCCTAATTATAAAGGACACGCAAATTTTTTAGAAAAACAGACCGTTTCGAGTGACAATATCATTACTGCTAATGGTACGGCTTCTTTGGAATTTACAAGGGAAGTCTTGAAGAAGTTAAAGGTTATGCCATTAGTACAAATCGATGGATGGTATACCTTTTTCAAAAATGGGTTTTATCAAGAATAATGAAGTCATGAAAAAAAAGGTGTTCTCAGGTCTTATCGACTTGAGAGCACCTTTTTACTTATTTTTTCACTTCTGTAACACCCGTTACTTTTCCTTGATCCGAGGTATCGAAGGTGGATTGATACTTAGCATCTGCGAAGTAAACATTCCCTTCAACCGTTGCATTTACTAAACTGAAGCCATCTGCTTCGACGTATACATCACCAATAAATGTGCCGCCTTGAATACGGGCGTTTTTACTTTTGATCGTAAGTTTTGGTGCAGTTAGTTTATAGGAGTTAGTGATATTGTGCTCTGCATCTTGTGTGTAGAGAGCGATTTTTCGAGCAGGTTCATCTTTATTCGTGAATTGCCCGTCCAGTACGAGATCTTCGGTGAAGGTTAAGTCTTTCAGCGTAGCAGCAATCCAAGTACCGTCCGCACTGATTGCCTTTTTAAAGGCCTCTTCATTATCCACTACCGACGCTGAGGTTACAGCATCAGTGGTGTTATTAGTGTTGCCAGCGTTATTTGTGTTACCAGGTGTAGTAGTGGCGGTAGGGGTAACGTTGGCATTGTTATTGGTTGAGTTTCCGCATCCGACTAACAGCACAATTGCAAATACTGCGGCTACGCTTGCTATCTTTCTCATCTGTATAACCTCCCTGAGTAATTGTACTGATATCCTACGAGCTTAATATAGACTGATTAGTTAGTATTAATGTGGTGTAAGCACAAACGCTTACCGTCCTTGAGAGACGATGAAGACTTTTCTACTTGAGTACACAATAATATTTACCGATCATTCTACAAATGGTAATATAGGCCTGGACATCTCTGGCGTATAGTATGACCTGGAAAATATGAATTATTCGAAGGAATTCACGAAAAATAACATTCTTCTTTTGATGAAGAAGCATTTTGGATTACAATAAGTTAAGGTGAAAAAAGGAGCTGTACCAATGGCTAAACAGAAATATTATGTAGTATGGGAAGGCAAGCAGCCGGGAGTCTATAGCACTTGGGCGGAATGCCAGGCGCAGACCGATCACTATACCGGAGCCAAATATAAATCGTATGAATCTAAAGCGGTGGCAGATGCGGCATACACAGCGGGCTGGAAAGGTAATTGGGGAACAGGGTCATCAGCATCCGGTGCGGCTAAGTCCAAGGGGACAAGTTCTTTTAAACGAAGCGCTACAGTGGAGACCTCAGCGGAGATCGATTACAACAGCATTTCTGTGGATGTTGGAACTCGTGGCAATCCGGGTCCAGTCGAATATAAGGGTGTGGATACGCAAACCGGAGATATTATCTTCTCTTGTGGGCCGATCAAGAAGGGCACTAATAATCTAGGTGAGTTTTTAGCGATTGTGCATGCCTTGGCGCTCCTGAAGAAAGAGGGAAGTAATAAGACAGTCTACAGCGACTCTGTAAATGCAATGAAGTGGGTAAAGCAGAAGAAAGTAGCGACAACCTTGCCACGTGATGCTTCAACAGAGGAAATATGGGTACTTATTGATCGGGCAGAACGTTGGTTGCAAACCAATACATATGACAATAAAGTGCTTAAGTGGCAGACTAAAGAGTGGGGCGAAATTAAAGCAGATTATGGTCGGAAATAGTTAGAGTAAGGTTCTGGGTTTCGGCTAGAGGAGGAGAATTGGGGATGTTCGGCAACGATTGGGATGAGATATTACAAGATGAAATGCAAAAGCCCTATTTTCTGGAGCTAATGGCTAATCTGGAAAGTGAATATAAGGAACATACAGTCTATCCGCCAAAAGAATTACTGTTCACGGCGTTAAAGCATACACCTTATAGTGAGACAAGGGTTGTTATTTTGGGACAGGACCCATACCATGGAGCGGGACAAGCACACGGTTTAAGCTTCTCGGTAAATCCGGGGGTGCGTATACCTCCTTCACTGCGTAATATATATACGGAGCTATCGGAGGATATCGGTGTACCAATTCCAAACCACGGATCCTTACTGCGCTGGGCAGAACAGGGAGTGCTTATGCTCAACTCGGTACTAACGGTACGTGAGGGAGAGCCGAATTCTCATAAAGGTCTAGGCTGGGAGACATTCACAGATACCATAATGAAGAAGTTAAATGAAAGAACTACGCCGATGGTGTTTATTTTATGGGGAAGTCATTCACAGAAAAAAGGTGCCTTCATAGACCAAAGTCGTCATGAGGTTATTCAGTCTCCACATCCGAGTCCGCTCTCGTCGTATCGTGGATTCTTTGGTAGCCGTCCTTTTTCGAAGGTCAATCAGTTTTTGGAGTCGAAGGGAATGAAAGGTATCGATTGGTTCATTTCGGACATATAACTAATGGGATGTTGGGAAGGGGGAGGGAGCAATGAAGCATTGGGTTGGTAAACCGGTTATCATGTACTGCGGGGACGAACCTTACACGATCATGAAAGGCATTCTGCGCAAATGGGATCTTTCCGCTTCTGTAGCGGTCATCGGTCATCAGGAAATTGCTGTGCCATTTCGGGATATTGTGGTCATCAAAGCTTTGGCTCCTAGAGAAAGAGCACTGCCTCCAGTCTTGCATTCTGTGGGTTATGTGATGAGGGAACGGCAGCAATTTGATAATGCAGTATATTTTAAATCGGCTGTAAGTGTTTGGAAAGAAGATCGGCTGATTGCTCTGAATACGACCATCATTTCGCATACCAAAGGTTCAGTTACACTTCAGGATGGACAGAACCTTATGAAAGGCAATCATATTTTTGTAGTTCGTTCTTTGCGAGGTTAATTTCAGTAATCCTATAAAGAAGCACGAAAAGGTACATCTCCAATTGGAGATGTACCTTTTTTTATTTATGGAATCTCATTCAGTTCGTAAGTGCTATAGATTCTCATGCTTGAGAGGCTCAGCCTCTTCCTCTCGATCTGCAACAATAATCTCATACACTCGCAGAAAAATAATTTTGGCAATCATATAGACGGGCAGCGCAATAAGCACACCAATAATACCGTAGAAATCTCCACCTATAAGAACAAGAAGGACCGTGGTCAGTGGATGAACATCTAATGATTTTCCGTAAATGATCGGTGAGAGTACATTATCTTGGATTTGCTGTGCAATGAATATGACGACCAGCGACCATATTGCCATCGTGGGCGATTCAATGAATCCAACAATAACTACTGGTACTCCCGCAAGGAAAGAACCCACATAAGGAATGAAATTGAGCGGTACTGAAATTACTGCGAGCAGCAGTGAATAAGGCAATCCGATGATAAGGAAACCGATATACAACATAATACCGAGTACGACGTTTAGCACCACACGTGTGACGATGAAACTGCTCAGTGCGCTGTCGATATCCCCGAACATTTCTTTGCCTTCTTTACGGTACTTTCTAGGGATTAAGCCCTGTAGTTTTGGTGACAGCTTATAGTCATCTTTTAGCATGTAATACAAAATGATGGGCAAGGTAGCGATTAGAATAACAATGCTGGAAACTACGCCGATCAAATTGGACATCGAATTGGTCACCCAAGTAATAGCCTCGCTAAGATATTCTGATATACGGGCAGCTACGTCGGAGTCCCCTTGGAAAAAGCGTGAGAGTGTCGGATTATCCCTTAAAGCATTGAACTGATCCTGTAATCCCTGAACAAGGTAAGGCGTGTTATCAATAAAGTTCTGAATTTGTTCTTGCAGTGTCGGCCAGACTAGAACCCAGAAGAGAATAAACAATCCAGCAAACAAGAAATAAATGAGCAGGATGGAGAATGCCCGGTTTAATTTTCTTTTCTCAAGAACTCTTACTAACGGTCGTAGTAAGTAGTACATGAAACCTGATAGTACCATGGGAACGAGTAATAATCTGATAATGGCAGCCAGTGGTGCGAATAGAAACATTACTTTGGAGCCCAAGTACAAAATAAGTAAAAAAGCGATAATAGCAAGACTTGTCCGAAAATACTTCTGTTGTTGCAATAGGAACATCCCCCAAGTTCAAAATATAATCTATGTAGTTTAATAACCCTAATTCACATGACTTGATTCAAAAGAATGGATTACTCTCCTATAGGTAGTTCTTGGCATATCCGTGGAGGATGACCCAATGACTGAGGCTACGCCAAGTAAGTTGTTCACAACACATAACCATAACATCATCATATAAATCGCTCATCGCTCGGGGGCTTTGTGGATCATCTTAACTTCCGTCTAGAAGGTTTCTTTGTGGAAAGGGTGAATATTTCTGGTACTTCAACCTCGCCTCCGGTTTCCTTCGTAACTTGTCTTGCCTTGACGAGAGATAAAAAAGCAAAAAAATCCCCTAAAGTGGCCAGTGCGGCAGCAATGATTTCATAATCTTCAGCACTTAATTCTGCTGTTTCCTCACTATTACCGTTCCCGTTGTTTTTTCCATTACTATTTCCGTTACTCTTAGCGTTGCTGTTACCGCCCATTTTTTTGTTATTTCTTCCGTTGGCCATTTCTGATCACCCGCTTTTTCCTATATGTAGTATTAATATGTTTTAAACATCAGTGAGGAGATAGGCAATTGGTATGTAATTTTCTTATGGGCCTGTTTCACCTTGAGCGAAGCATGAAATCATTCCATTTATTACATTTTGCCGGAGTATCATTTTTAATGTTAAAGCGCTTTACAGATGATGAAAACGCTGTTAAAATCATAAACGAGCACAAATGATCAATAACAGTCATATATAATCAAATAATGGTCATAGATTTCCAAAGATAAGCGCATTTAATAAATGGGATAGCACTGTAACTTAAAGGAGCGAACCACGATGTTGTTTGAGGAAGAGAGAAAACAAAGAATCGTGCTTTTTGTGGAAAAGAATTCAAGAGCTTCGGTACAGGAGTTAGGTCAGGAACTGGGCGTGTCAGAGTCTACTGTGCGCCGTGACCTGAAAGAGCTTGAAGAAGCCAAGTTGCTGAAACGAACGCACGGCGGGGCAGTATCCCTGCAGAGTGTTAACTTTGAGGCGACTTATCCAGATAAGGAAGATCGATTGTTGGATGAGAAGCAGAGAATAGCACGCAAGGCCGTAGAGATGATTCAGGAAGGCGATGCTATTCTGCTGGATGCTGGAACCACAACACTACAGATTGCCAAAGAGCTGAGGGCTTTTTCTAATATCAAAGTCATTACGAATTCGATTATGGCGCTTAATGAACTGCGGGATTGTCGCAATATAGAAGTCTCGATTACAGGCGGAATGTTGCGGCCGGATACATTGGCTTTTGTAGGACCGATGACAGAGCGCTCTTTAGAGATGGTAAGAGTTGATAAAACCTTTCTTGCAACCAACGGATTAGACTTACGAGAAGGAATCACTACACCTAATATGCTTGAAGCAGCGACCAAACGTAAGATGATCTCGGTTGCGAAGCAAGTAATTCTTCTGGCTGATCATAGCAAGCTCGGTCAAGTATCCTTCTGTAAGGTTGCCGACGTGACGGAAATGGATCACTGCATTATTGATTCTGGTGCGTCTGATAAGTTCATCCGTGAGATTACGCAAATGGGTGTAGATTTCTCGCTGGTATGACCTTAGGTGGAGGATGTTAAACGGTTAGAAAATGTCTTAATTTGAGTGGTATGGAATCATTGTAAGATCGTTTGGAAAAATTACATTTGCCGCATGTTTAGCCGGTAATCTATGGCTTAGAAAACCAGAATAATTGAGGGATAATTATGATCTATACAGTAACGCTTAATCCTTCCATCGATTACATCGTGGAAGTTGAAGATTTGAGACTAGGTGGCTTGAACCGGATGAAACGTGATTTGAAGCTTCCTGGAGGTAAAGGGATCAACGTATCACGCGTGTTAAATCAGCTTGAGGTTCAGAATAAAGCTATAGGCTTTCTTGGTGGATTCACTGGACGATATATTGAGGAATGGTTGCGGAAAGAGTCGATTTCAAGTGATTTCGTATTTGTTTCTGATGATACCCGAATAAATATCAAGCTTAAGCATGGAGAGGAAACGGAGATTAATGGTGCAGGGCCCGTCATCCGAGATACGGAGGCAGAGGCATTATTACAGAAGATGGCTGTTCTGAATGCAGGTGATGTTGTGATATTGTCCGGAAGTGTTCCTCCTTCACTGGGTGCTGATTTCTATGACAAGTTGATATCTGTATGCAAGCAAAGAGGGGCCGAATTTGTCATTGATACTACAGGTTCAGCGCTGAAAAAGGCACTCCCTTATCAGCCGTTGCTCGTTAAGCCTAATCATCATGAGCTTGCAGAGCTATTCGGCGTTACGATACAGACTAAGGAAGAAATTATAACTTATGGTCGCAAGCTGCTCGAAGCTGGCGCGAAGCATGTGTTAGTTTCAATGGCTGGTGAAGGTGCCTTGTTCATTACGGAACAGGGGGTATACCACGCCAATGCTCCAAAAGGAGCAGTAAAGAATTCTGTAGGCGCAGGCGATTCTATGATCGCTGGATTCGTTGGCACATTTTCTTTGACTGGAGATTTAATGGAAGCTTTCCGTGCAGGTGTTGCCTCAGGTAGCGCAACAGCTTTCTCTGATGACCTGGCAGATAGAGAATTCATTGAGCAGCTGAGACCGCTGATCAACATCTCAGAAGTGTAAGCTAACAGCATTCAAAGTACTCAAGGGAGTTGGAAGATATGAGAATTACGGATTTGATGATAAAAGATACAATGATTATGAATTTAAAAGCAACCACTAAAGAAGGTGCAATTGATGAATTGATTGCCAGTCTTGCCGCAAGTGGTCGTATCAATGATCCTGTTCTATTTAAAGAGATGATCCTGAAGCGTGAAGAGCAGTCCAGTACTGGGATTGGTGGCGGTATCGCAATGCCACATGCCAAGACTAAAGCGGTGAATGAAGCGACAGTTGTGTTTGCCAAGAGTGCGACGGGCGTCGAATTCGAATCGCTTGATGATGAGCCGGCTCGGATCTTTTTTATGATTGCCGCCCCAGAAGGAGCGGGCAACATGCATCTTCGTACATTGGCCTCGCTGTCCAGACTGTTGATCGATAGCGAATTCATTGAACAGCTGATGAATACCCGAACGCCAGATGAGGTATCCGCCTTGTTCGATGCGAAGCAGGCAGAAGGAGAAGCCAAGGAGAAAGAGAGCGAAGCTGCTGAAGCTGTCAAGAAGTCAGAACCTGAAAAGCTAATCGTCGGCAACCCGGATTCCCAAGCATTCGTCGTAGCTGTTACTGCTTGTCCTACTGGAATTGCGCATACCTTTATGGCTGAAGATGCGCTCAAGAAGAAGGCTCTGGAAATGGGAGTTAATATCCGTGTAGAGACAAATGGTTCAGAAGGTGCCAAAAATGTCTTAACACCCGATGAGATTCGGCGTGCAAGTGGTGTAATTGTGGCAGCAGATAAACAAGTGGAAATGGCCCGTTTTGATGGTAAGCCAGTACTGCAAAGACCGGTTAGTGACGGTATTCGCAAATCGGAAGAGCTCATTCGCAAAGCAATGAACGGCGATGCACCGATTTACCATAATGAAGGTCGTAGTGGTAATGAAGGAGAGTCGAAAGAGAAGTCCGGCAGTATCGGGAGTAAAATATACAAGGACTTAATGAACGGTATCTCCCACATGCTGCCGTTTGTAGTCGGCGGTGGTATTCTGCTGGCGATCTCCTTCCTGATTGAACAAGTCGGTGGAGAGAATCACCCTCTATTCCAACTGCTGCAGACGATTGGTGGCGGTGATGGTGCCTTCCATTTCCTAATTCCGGTTCTTGCTGGATTTATTGCGATTAGTATTGGTGACCGTCCAGCCCTGATGCCAGGTATGGTTGGCGGTTACATGGCCTTGAATTCCAACGCTGGATTCCTCGGCGGTCTGGCAGCAGGTTTCTTGGCTGGTTATGTTGTTATCGGTCTGCGCAAACTGTTTGCAGGTCTGCCAAAAACGCTCGACGGATTAAAGCCGATTCTGTTATATCCGGTATTTGGTCTATTGATAACCGGTGGATTGATGTATTACCTGTTCGATCCGATCTTTAGCTGGATGAACGTAGGACTCATTAATTGGCTTAACGATCTTGGAACCGTTAATGCAGTAATTCTGGGTCTCGTTCTCGGTGGAATGATGGCTATTGATATGGGAGGTCCTTTCAATAAAGCGGCCTACACTTTTGCCATCGGGGTATTCACTACCAGTGGAAATACTAACGGATTCATGATGGCGGCTGTAATGGCAGGCGGTATGGTTCCTCCACTTGCAATAGCGCTGGCTACTACCTTCTTCAAGAACAAATTTACAGAATCAGAACGTAAATCAGGGTTAACAAACTATGTATTGGGCTTATCGTTCATTACAGAAGGGGCGATTCCATTCGCCGCTGCCGATCCACTGCGTGTCCTGACTTCTTGTATCCTAGGTTCAGCTGTAGCTGGTGGTCTCACTCAGTTTTGGAATATCAACGTTCCAGCACCGCATGGTGGGATCTTTGTAGCCGCGCTTTCGAGTCATGCGTTGTTGTTCCTATTGGCCGTTCTGATCGGATCTGTTATTTCCGGATTAATGCTCGGATTATGGAAGAAACCTCTTGAGGCAAAGTAATAAAATAAGTAATTTGAACTGCTGGGTGCCAGACGCTTCTTCTGGTGCTCGGCAGTTTTTTGAAATATAAGAATTTTTATACTTACGCTAAAAACTATTCTTCTATTTTTCGCAGAAAAGATCATCGTCCCTAAGAGGAAGCCGAAGGCGTTCTTCTTACCTAAACTTTGACCACGTATGCCCCTCTACCCTTGCGAGAATAATCTCCTTCATTGAGGTTTATTTTTGTATAATTGAAAATATATATAACAAGAGGGCAAAGGAGCGAGCGAGATGATACTGCACAAGGGGGAGGTCTTGTTCCGTCAAGGGGACAGCTGCGAATTCTTATATAAGGTGAAAAGTGGGCTGTTCAAGGTAACAAGGCTTCATGAAAATGGGAACATGGTGTTATTCAACATCTTGTATCCTGGTGAGATGGTTCCCCATCATTCACTCATTTCGCCAAAGGAGGCGCATGGAACAGCGGTTGCGATGATGAAGAGCGAGGTGGAGGCAGTTCCTTCAGCGGAATGGTATCAACAGGTACGGGATGAGCCAGGTCGAGCGATGGAGATCGCTATCCTTCTTCAGGAGAAGGTAAGGTTTATGCAGACTCGGCTAGATCACCTTACTGTTGGAACACCCGCAGAACGTATGGAGCTCTTAACCCGTTGGTTCAATGACTACTCTCATGGCGCAGCGCTAACAGAGCTTTTGACACAGGAAGAAATTGGACAATTGATCGGTGTGAGACGCGAAACAGTCAATCGTTTGTTGCGTACCGTGGAGTGATTCCTGCCTATTTTTATAACGAAGTGTTTAGAGTAGGGGATCTCCGTGGTATAATGTATTCAGAACTTATTAAATTACAGAAAGGATCAGGATACCATGTGTCCCCGAAGGACGATTCCCCAAAGGACGATTTGGAAACGTTATGATCTGTCTTATACTTAGCTTCCCTGTAGAAGGTGCGTGAACCGTTGTTACTCGACGAACCGCCTCTGCGAGGGGAAGGAGTATATATATGCGAAGGAGCAATACCTCCGGTTTTACCCGTCGTAGAGGTTGGTGGGACGTTTAGCCGCCATATACGATAAGGGGAGACCTGTATGAGGAACCACAATTACGGAGTGAATGTACTGCTCCGGTTGACAGTCATTTTGTTTGGAACATTTTTGCTTGCATTTGCTTATTATCACATCAATTTTCAGAACCATTTGTCTGAGGGCGGATTCGTAGGATTATCGCTACTCGGCAAATATGTATTAGGAATTTCACCTTCAATTTCAACTCTGCTTCTAGACGTTCCAGTACTCTTGATTGCATGGATGTTCAAAGGGAAAGCGTTCGTGTGTAACACCTTTGTTTCTGTAGGAGCTTTTACAATCTTTTACGGACTCATGGAACGTTATTCCGGTTTGGTCATCAACTTGCAGAGCAACTTGGCATTAGCAGCTCTTTTGTCTGGCGTACTGACAGGTTTAGGCGCGGGAATTATTCTGCGAAGCGGCGGCGCAAGTGGTGGAGACGATATTTTGTCGCTGCTGATCAGTGAATGGAAGGGAATTAAAGTAGGTACAGTATTCATCATGTTGGACGTAGTCGTTCTGGCATTATCACTCTTTTATATGCCTGTTAGAGAAACGATGTATACGGTGATGGCGGTAGTTGTAGCTGGTTATGTGATCACCTTTACAACCTCTTTAGGTAAACCAAAGTTAGTGAAGGCGCCAAAGATTCAGTCTACGCTGCGTAAGCCACATGATGGTACGGTAATATGAATAAGACTGTATAAACAGCTTATTTCGGGGATATACTATATTTAAGGTCAGCCAGAATTTCTGGTTGACTTTTTTTGTTTAGGAAATTATACAATACAAAAAAATGTGGATAACTCCGAAGAAAAAGGAAGGAGGGGTGAACGTGAAGAAGCAGGAGACATGAAATAAACGAGGAGTCATCCGTCAGATTCTAAAAACCGAGCGGACCTTATATCCTCCGAAATGCATGTTTTAGTCGAGCCTACGGACAAATGTATGCGAAAAACCGAATAAAAATGTGCCGCCAGTAACGTAAATGAGCCAATGTATGCGAAAAATCGAATACAATGTGCCGCCGGTAACGTAAACAAGCCAAATGTATGCGAAAAACCGAATACAATGTGCCGCCGGTAACGTAAACGAGCCAAATGTATGCGAAAAACCGAATACAATGTGCCGCCGGTAACGTAAATGAGCCAGCGCTGTTATTCGCCCCAGATCACCCGGGAAGGGGCTTGTTATTAGGGAATAAGTGCAATACGGTCCGTCCCTAATATATGTGCTCATTTCATCGAAATAAAGCCATTCGGTCCGTAAGCGGAACCTCACTACGAAAGTGTATATGGATACGAGTATGGAATTACGGATGTACTCAGCTTGTAACTCTACCTCAAGGACGACGTCAGGCGTTTTTCTTGTGTTTCTCTATAAAACAAGATGGCGCACAGTGATAATCCTGTGCACCATCTTTATTTAGCACGCTGCATTCGTGATAGCTTCGCATTCGTCCGAGCAATGACCACTGTGCTGTGCTTCACAGTTCTCACAGCAAATATGCTGAAGGTGGCAAGCATCGTTGGCGCAGTTGATGAATTGGTCAGCTGGCTGACCGCAGTGATGGCAACGACCAACAATGATATCCTCGTCGGTATGATTAATCTGTACGGAGATCCGCTCATCGAAGACATAACATTTTCCATCAAACAGTTGGCCCTGTACCTCAGGGTCTTTACCATAAGTCACAATGCCGCCATCCAGCTGGTACACCTGCTGGAAGCCTTCCTTCATCATAAACCCGCTTAATTTCTCGCAGCGGATTCCGCCTGTACAGTAGGTTAGAATTGGTTTATCTTTTAGCTCGCTCATATTCTCGCGAATCCAGTCCGGGAATTCTTTGAAGCTGTCTACTTCAGGGCGGATGGAACCGCGGAAATGACCAAGATCGAATTCGTAGCCGGTACGACCATCCAGAATTACCACATCATCGCGCTGCATCATTTCATAGAAATCTTTAGGCGCCAGATGCTCTCCGGTGATCACGTTAGGGTCCAGTTCATCCTCGACCCGGAACGTCACGAGTTCCTTTTTATAACGAACGAAGATTTTTTTGAAGGCATGACCATCAGCCTCATCGATCTTGAAGACGATATCGCTAAACAGCGGATTTGCGCGCAAATCCTTCATGTATTGCTCGGTTTGGGCAATCGTACCGGACAGTGTCCCGTTAATGCCCTCATCTGAGATGAGAATTCGTCCCTTTACGTCAAGCTCTTTGCAGTAAGCCAAATGCTCCTGAGCGAATTGTTCTGCATCCGGCACTTTTACAAATTTATAGTATAGCAGAATTGCATATTCCGATTGTGGTTTCATTCTTTTCACCTTTATCATTAGAATTAGACTACTAAATAAACGTTTAAGTATAAAAAGTATTGTAACATATTATCAAGACTTGAAAAAGATACTCTTGAATCGGTAATGGTTAAAACTTGGATATTAGTAAGAAAAACAGCGCAATGAATATGTCTGAATCATCATACCTATGGGGGATTAGTCTGCGAAGTGGCGGCGCGAGTGGATAAGACGGTATTTTGTCGCTGCTGATCAGTGGATGTAGGAGCCAAAGTAGGTACTGTATTCATCCTGTTGGATGTAGTCGTTTTGTCGGATGGTATAACCTGCATTTTTCGGGGATACTACGATTAAGGTCAGCCAGAATTTTGGTTGACTTTTTTTGCTGGGAATAGGCGAATAACATGGATAGTTATGATTGGCGAAACCGTGAATCACAACGCGCGTATTAATTTTCATTCGAAGAGTCACATGGTGACTTTAATAATAAGGAGGAACTGCGGGATGAGTGCTCACGAGATTGATTATGTCATTATGGGCGAGGAAATTCAGTGTGTGGAGGTGCAGCTTGACCCCGGAGAGAGTGTAATTGCCGAAGCTGGAAGCTTCATGATGATGGATCAGGAAATTACGATGGAGACGATCTTTGGTGATGGTAGTGGGGGGACGCGCGGAAGCGGACTGATGGGTAAGCTGATGGGTGCGGGCAAGCGTCTGTTGACAGGGGAAAGCTTGTTCATGACCGTATTCACACATAGCGGTTCTTATGGACGAAAAAGTGTCACCTTTGCTGCTCCATATCCAGGAAAAATCATCCCGCTCGATCTTCAGCAATACGCTGGAAAAGTGATCTGTCAAAAGGATTCATTCCTCTGTGCGGCGAAGGGCGTCTCGATCGGTATTGAATTTCAGCGCAAGCTGGGCACCGGCTTTTTTGGTGGAGAAGGCTTTATTATGCAAAAGCTGGAGGGCGACGGTCTTGCATTCGTACACTCTGGTGGCTACGTTATGGAACGCACACTACAGCCGGGAGAGACGCTCAAGCTGGACACAGGTTGTCTTGTCGCTATGACGTCTTCCGTGGATTATAATATCGAGTTTGTAAAAGGTGTCAAAACCGCGCTATTCGGCGGAGAGGGCCTGTTCTTCGCCACACTGCGCGGACCCGGCAAGGTGTGGGTGCAGTCACTGCCATTCAGCCGTATGGCTGACCGCATTCTGTCCGCAGCTGGTAACAGCGGACGCAAAGAAGAAGGCAGCGTACTTGGGGGACTCGGCAATCTGCTGGATGGCAGATAGGTTTGGGCGAGGTTAATGGTAGAACTTTCGAGGCAGAGAATGAGCGGTTTTAGCGAGTGGGCTTATTAGGGGGAGACAAGGGCAGAAGTACCCTTGTCTTGTGCGTGTTGGCCCCAATAGCGCGAAAGAGGGGCAAAAATGCCCTGGATTTCTGGGAATTGGCCCAAATGGAGCGAAAGAGGGGTAAAAATACCCTAGATTTGTACGGATTGAGCGAATCCGGCCAAATGAACGGTATAAATCCCGTAGAATGGGCTGGATTGAGCGAATCCAGCCAAATGAACGGTATAAATCCCGTAGAATGGGCTGGATTGAGCGAATCCAGCCAAAAGAACGGTATAAATCCCGTAGAAATGGGCCGGATTGAGCGAATCCAGCCAAAAGAACGGTATAAATCCCGTAGAATGGGCTGGATTGAGCGAATCCAGCCAAATGAACGGTATAAATCCCGTAGAATGGGCTGGATTGAGCGAATCCAGCCAAAAGAACGGTATAAATCCCGTAGAAATGGGCCGGATTGAGCGAATCCAGCCAAAAGAACGGCATAAATCCCGTAGAAATGGCTGGATCCAATTCTAATTGCTTCAGCAAAACATTGGTTACTTATGTTCGATGTGATATCAACATTAGACGTTTGTATTATCGACTCTGTGATGTCCCCCGCTACTGTATCTGCAACTAACTATATAGTGAGACCCGTGAATGATTATGCTCATTCACGGGTCTTTTTTTAGAGGTTGGGCTTGGGATAGTTTAATTCATAACCATCAAATACCTGCCTCGCGTTAGGCATGACGATTTGCCTCACGTTACGCTTGGCGATCTGCCTAGCTTTACGCTGATGATCTATCACACAATCTCCCTAACAATTTGACTAACCCTGTCCGCGATGTATATATTATTTGGCAAAGCCCTTATAAGAGGTTGTTCAAAAAGTCCGCTTTTGATCACGAAGTATTCCAAGAAGATTATTCGACATCGAATATTGAATTCAGGCGAAACTTCCGGTGCTCACGTAGCTTCCACTACGCTCCGCTCCTCAGTTTCTACCTTCATCCAATCTTCTCGGTGCTGAAAACCGTACTTTTTGAACACGTACTATAATGTTAAGGCTGTGACCGGAGGCATGATATGTTCAAAATATTTATTATAGAAGATGACCGTGGACTGGTGGCTCTGCTACAGGATTATTTACATAAGTTTGGATATGAAACACAGGCTGTGAATGATTTCGAGCGGGTTCGTACTCAGTTTGAAATGTTCGCTCCGCACCTGGTTCTTTTAGATGTTAATTTGCCAAAATACGATGGGTATTATTGGTGCCGCCAGATTCGTGGGATTTCCACCTGCCCTATCCTTTTTATATCTGCCCGCGATGGCAAAATGGATCAGGTGATGGCGTTGGAGAACGGAGCCGACGATTATATTACGAAGCCCTTTGATTACGAAATTGCGATGGCCAAAATTAAAAGCCAGCTACGACGCGCCTACGGTACCTATGCGGGAAGCAACAATGAGCGTACCCTAACCGTTGCCGGAATGGCACTGGATGTGGAGCGACTAGTCCTTACTCGAGGAGAAGCCAAGGTGGATTTAAGTCACACGGAAGCCAAGATACTAGATGAGTTGATGCAAAAGTCGGGAACTATCGTTACCCGCGACAGACTGCTCGAAAAAATCTGGGATGATCAAGCCTTTGTGGATGAGAATACGCTTAATGTCTATGTCACCCGTGTACGTAAAAAGCTTGCCGCTCTTGAGATTACGGACGGTCTACAAACCGTTCGAGGTCAAGGCTACCGCTTGATTCCGAATTGGGGGGATGAGGATTGAAGCTATTTTTAAGGGAGCAGATCCCTTTAATTGTTGTCTATCTAGCACAGCTCATCTTGATCACACTAGTATATCGGCTGGATGGGGGCAGTGGTGTGAGTGTTAGTCTGTATGCTGCTCTTCTCAGCACTTGTCTGCTGCTTGGCTACCTCGCTTATCGGTATATCAGCAATCGTACGTTCTATGAACGTCTGGAGACTGTACCCACCTCTCTAGATGAAGCTGGCGGTCCATCACAGGATTCTCCGCTTGCCGTGAGTTTACGAGGACTACTAGGGTCACAATTCCGCCTCTACAAAAATGATTTACACAGCTACCGCCACAAGCTGGAGGAACATATCCACTTTATTAATCAGTGGGTGCATGGGATGAAGACGCCATTGTCTGTCATCCATTTGATGATTCAAGATAAAGACGGACCGCCTTTTACGGCGATAGGTGATGAACTGGATCGTCTGAAAAAAGGACTGGACACTGTACTTTATACGGCTCGGCTAGATACTTTTGAGCATGATTTTTACGTGGAACGTTTGGATTTGGAAACCCTCGTACGTAGCGTGACCTCAGAGCAGAAGCGTCTGTTCATACGTAACCGTATATTTCCTACTATTAAAATAGATAAGCGAATCGCTGTAACCACAGATGAGAAATGGCTAAGTTTTGTGCTTACGCAAATTATTACGAATGCAATACGTTATACGACGGAAGTCGGCAAACATGTATATTTCCATGGGTACATACAAGAAGAAAAGAGAGCAGTACTGGAGATACGAGATGAAGGGGTTGGCATTCCAGCAGGTGATCAGCCGCGTGTGTTTGATCCTTATTTTACAGGTGTGAATGGACGAACCTTTCAAGAATCCACGGGGATGGGTCTATATCTTGTGAAACAGATCTGCGGAAAACTTGGTCACGAGGTGAGCATTTGCTCAGAAGAAGGTAAGGGCACGACCGTGCGGATAGTGTTTAGGGAGTCCTACCTTACAAAAATGTAAGGTCATTGTAAGTTAGAGAAATGGCAGCCTGTGTATACACTTTGTATAATGAAGGCAATCCAGTCGAAAGAAGGAGAGGTAACACTTGCCCATTCTAGATGTTCATAATTTATCAAAAATATATGAGGGTAAAGTGTCCACTCAGGCATTGAATCATATCCGTTTTTCTGTTGAAAAAGGGGAGTTTGTTGGCATTATGGGACCTTCAGGGAGTGGAAAAACAACACTGCTCAACACGATCGCAACCATCGACCAGCCGACCTCCGGTCAGATTCTGATCAACGGCCGAGATCCCAATCTGCTTAGCAGAAAAGAAAAGGCACTCTTTCGCCGCCATGAGCTTGGTTTCGTCTTTCAGCATTTCAATCTGCTGGATACGCTCACTGTAGAGGAGAACATTGTGCTGCCTCTCACGCTTGCTGGTGTCCGTGTTACGGAAATGGAGAGCAGATTGAAAGAAGTAGCAAGTATGCTGGACATTGAGCATTTGCTGCAAAAAAGGACATACGAGATTTCAGGTGGACAGATGCAGCGGACCGCCATCGCCCGGGCGATGATTCATCGTCCTTCATTGATTTTAGCAGATGAGCCTACAGGGAATCTGGATTCCAAAGCTTCAGGTGAAGTCATGAATATGCTGACAGAGGTGAATCAGGAAGAAGGGGCAACCGTGCTGATGGTCACACATGACGCAGTGGCCGCGAGCTTTTGTAACCGAGTCATCTTTATTAAAGACGGACGTTTCTATAGTGAAATGTACAGGGGGAGCAGCCGAGGCGCCTTCTTCCAAAGTATCATTGATATGTTGTCTCTGCTTGGGGGAACTAGCCATGACCTTTCGGCAATTCGCTTATAGGAATGTTACACGTAACAAGCGTAAATATGCGGCTTATTTTGTCGTCAGTGCTTTTTCAGTGATGATCTTTTTTGTGTGCGCATTGTTTATTTACCATCCGGATATTTCTAAGAGCTTGGTTTATAGTACAGCTGCTCATACAATGATGGCGGCAGAAGCCATTATTTATGTGTTTTGCTCCTTGTTCGTTCTTGTATCGGTCGGATCGTTCCTGCAGTCACGTAAGATGGAGTTTGGGATTTTATTGATGCATGGAATGACGAAGCGACAGCTGAACATGATGGTATTTTTGGAAAATATGATGATCGGCACCTCTGCCATCCTGACAGGTACTTTACTTGGGTTAATTCTAGGTAAGTTGTTTTTGATGATCGGATCTACTTTTCTAGGGATACCTCTTTTAACGTTTCATCTTCCATGGCAGGCGCTTGTACTAACGATATGTAGCTTTGCGCTGTTATTTATTCTAATCTCGCTAAGCACGTTCTTCTTTATTGGGAATGAATCACTGATGCGGCTGTTTCAGGGAGAACGAAAAGCAGAAGAGGAACCTAAAGTTTCCTTGGTGTTATCTTTACTGTCTGCTTTATTGCTGTTGACGGGCTATTTTATGGCAGCTACAGCACAAGCGGCTTCGGTTGAAAAGGTGATGTTCCCGGTCGTTATAATTACAGTTGCGGGTACCTATCTCTTTTATACTCAGCTCAGTATTTACACTGTTAAACTACTTAAGACGATCCGGCGCCTGTATTGGAACCACACGAATATCATTACTTTATCGGGCTTGTCTTACCGCTGGAAAGAGAATGCCCGAATGTTCTTTATGGTGACGATTGTTTCCGCAGTATCTTTTACTTCAGTTGGAGTATTCGCATCGATCCATACGCTTTCCAGAGAGTTGAAATTGGACTATCCCGCAGCAGTTGGTTATGTAGCCAAAGGCAATCAATTGCAGGATCCTTTTGATCAGCATTTGGACGAAATTCAGGAAGAGCTTACAACGCTCGGTTTACCCTATGAGACACTTAGTATTCCGATTAAATACGCAGAGGTGGAATCTCAGACCGGGCCAGATCGCACGTTAAGGCTTCCCTTGATTGCTTACAGTGATTATAAGCTTGCTCTGCTTCGTGCAGGGTTTACAACGGATGAGCAGCCTCTAAGTGGAGATGAAGGACTGGTGATGATCGGTTCGCAACGAGACCGGAGTCTGCAAGCGGGTAGAGTAAAGCCGATATACTCCTTGAAGCAAGGTCTTTCCATTCGAGAAATGGGCTATACCCAGCATGTTCCGATTGCCGAATATCTATTGCCGGAGCTGGATGGAAGGGATGGGGGAGATTTCAGTGGTGTTGTGATTAGCGATGAGCTTTACAAGGCCATTCATCCCGTACAGACCGATTTGTATACAGGATTTTACATGGATGATTTCCCGCGAACAGTAGGTATAGCGGCGGATCTTGCTCATAAAGGGAAACGGTCCTATGAAAGTAACTCGCCATACGCGATTGTTGTTAGCGGTACGCTGTTTGAAATACAGAGAACATTGTACAACACGATGCTATTCGCTTCTTTACTGGTGGGTACTGTCTTTTTCATTGCAGCAGGCAGCTTCCTTTACTTCAGGCTGTATACAGATCTAGATCATGATCGCCATCAATATTCTACATTGTCCAAAATGGGACTTACAGATCAAGAGCTAAACCGAATTGTAACGATACAATTGTCGTTGTTGTTTTTTGTTCCGGTTGGGGTAGCCATTTTGCATAGTGTGTTTGCCTTTATTGCGCTTCAGCGGTTGTTTTACTTATCTATTGCTGTGGAGACCGGGGCGGTGTTATTGGGATATTTGGCTGTCCAGGGACTTTACTTCTTTTTTATTCGCAGCCGTTATTTACGCAACTTGAAGAAGAACTTGATCTGAATAATGGGGGTTACGAAATGCAAGCATGGATTACAGATTTTATGGAGCAGTTTGGTTACTTTGGTATTTTCCTGATGCTCGCTTTTGAAAATATATTTCCACCGATTCCTTCCGAAGTGATCCTTCCTTTTGGCGGATTCATGACAACCACAACGAATTTGACCATTCCTGGTGTAATTATTGCTGCTACGCTTGGCTCACTGCTGGGTGCAGTAATTCTCTATTATATCGGTCGTTTGTTGGATGTAAATCGCTTGGAAAAGATCGTTGAACGCTGGGGCGGCCTACTCCGGATTAGCAAAAAGGACATCCACAAGGCTGACGCTTGGTTTGACAAATATGGCTATTGGACCGTATTATTTTGTCGGATGGTTCCACTAGTGCGTAGTTTGATTTCGATCCCTGCAGGGATGTCGGGCATGAAATTTGGAGTGTTTATGATCTTCACAACGATTGGTACGCTGGGATGGAATCTATTGCTGGTGCTTATTGGTGCGGCATTGGGTGAGTCCTGGGAAGACATCGCCATGTATATGGATATGTACTCCAACGTAGTGTACGTGCTTCTTGCAGGTGGAGTAGTGATCCTTGGGTATTTGTTCTTCCGCAAGCGCAGCCGGAAAATGAACACCGAAGGTTGAGCCGAGAAGGACTTATAGATAAAAGTTATGATTAAAAGGAGGAGAACAAATGGAGCTATTAACGATTATTAAAGCTATTATTTTGGGAATTGTTGAAGGATTGACTGAATTTGCTCCGGTATCCTCCACAGGTCATATGATTATTGTTGATGATATGTGGTTAAAATCGACAGAGTTATTTGGACAATATACGGCCAATACGTTCAAAGTGGTTATACAGCTGGGGTCAATATTAGCAGTTGTAGTTATTTTTAGAAATAGGTTCATTGAATTGCTGGGCTTAAAGCGCTTCAGCCGCAAGCAGTTGGATCCTGTAACCGAGCAACAACCACAGCTTGAAAAAGGCGGCCACCTGAAGCTTACACAGGTGCTTGTAGGTTTAGTGCCAGCAGGCGTGCTGGGGGTTCTGTTTAATGATTATATTGACGAGCATTTATTCTCTACATCCACCGTGTTAATCGGTCTAGTAGTCGGTGCTGTATTAATGATTATTGCGGATCTATTCGGACCAAAGAAGATTCAAACGGAGAGTGTCGATCAGATTACATATAAGCAGGCGCTAGGTGTTGGTCTGGTCCAGTGCTTCTCCTTGTGGCCGGGATTTTCTCGTTCCGGGTCGACGATTTCTGGTGGTGTTCTTCTGGGTATGAGTCATCGCGCTGCTGCTGATTTCACGTTTATTATGGCTGTTCCAATCATGGCAGGCGCCAGTTTACTCTCACTGATGAAGAACTGGCAATATTTCACCATCGATGCCCTGCCGTTCTTCATTGCAGGCTTTATCAGTGCCTTTGTATTTGCACTATTATCGATGCGTTTCTTCTTGAAATTGATCAACCGGATTAAGCTTTTACCATTTGCTATATATCGCATAGTACTTGCTGCAGTAGTATATTTCGTGTTTTTCTAAATCCGTTATAAGGAATCGATATAACAAAAGCCCCCGTAATCTATTGCAGATGACGGGGGCTTTCACGTATGATGACATCAGATTTAAGACACTCACTTTATCCTTATAATTCTCGCATAAACGCTTACCGTCCTTAAAAGGACGCTGAAGGCGTTTTAGCTTGACAATATCGGAGACAGGTGCTTGCCGGAAATTAGTAATTCGGTAGGCTTAATAGGGAAATTCGGTTTGAAGCCGATGCGGTCCCGCCACTGTAACGGAAGAGTCCATAGCAACATATGTCACTGGCAATTTACTACTGCTGGGAAGACTGCTAAGGATGCTGACACCGCTAGCCAGGAGACCTGCCTGTTTCAACAGCACTGCTTCACCTACGGAGGATAGGAAGGTGTTAGACGTTAACCATAGGTATATTATGGGCGTCTTTCCCTTTGACTTTTTTAGGGAAGGGCGCTCTTTTTTAAAGGAATGCAAGTGATATCGAGTCCAAAATAAGAAGATGGAGAAGGGGAGCTGCAAAGTGACGAACAAAGTAAAAGTAAGCAATCTTGGCTATCCAAGAATCGGAAAAAACCGCGAGTGGAAGAAAACGTTGGAAGCCTTCTGGGCGGGAAAAATAAATGAGGAAGCGTTCCGTACTGAAATGACAGGAATTCAGCTTCAGCATTTGAAGACTCAGCAGGAGGCAGGCATTGATTTAATTCCGGTAAATGATTTTACGTTCTACGATCATGTGCTAGATACAGCTGTAATGTTCGGGATCGTACCTCCACGTTATGCGTATGATGGTGGCGATATTGGGCTTGATCTTTATTTTGCGATGGCTAGAGGAAATGCTGAGGCTACCGCTTGCGAGATGACTAAATGGTTCAATACGAACTATCATTACATCGTTCCAGAGATCGGTGCACAAACGCCGCGTCTGACCGAGAATAAACCATTGGCTGCTTATCGTTTTGCCAAGTCCCAAGCGGGAATTGAGGGTAAACCTGTGGTTTTAGGCCTTTATACATTCCTTAAGTTGTCAAAAGGTTTTGCATCTGCGGATATTGCGAAGATTGCTGCTCAGTTTCTTCCGGTTTACGTTCAGCTGTTGCAGGAACTGAAGCAAGAAGGAGTAAGCTGGGTACAAATTGATGAACCAGCGATTGTTACAGGAATTAATGAATCAGAATTATCCTTACTTCACTCGATTTACACAGAAATTGCTGAATCCGTGCCTGGATTAAATATTATTCTGCAGACTTACTTTGAAGCTGCTGAACCGCTGGAGGCACTGTTCAAGCTTCCGGTACAAGGTTTAGGTCTTGATTTTGTCCATGATGGCGGGACGAACCTGGCATCGATTGAACGTCTTGGCTGGCCTGAGGATAAGTGGCTGGGAGCGGGTATTATTGACGGACGCAACATCTGGCGCTCAGATCTGGATGCTAAGCTGCAGCTAATCGAGAAGCTGAGTGTACATGTATCACTTGATCGTCTTATTATACAGCCTTCTTGCAGTTTGCTGCATGTTCCGGTTACTGTTCAGGGTGAGGTGAAGCTGAAGGCCACCGTCAAGGCTGCTTTAGCTTTTGCTGATGAGAAGCTTAGAGAGCTTGGCCTGCTTGCTGCAGCCTTAGAGGGTGCAGCAGAAGCTGCTGCTGCGTTGACGGCCAGTCGTGAAGCCCTTACTGCCTTCCGTGCACTTCCTGAACGCGGTCGTAAGGATGTGGCCGAGCAAGTTCTCGGACTTACAGATTTACCAGACCAACGTAGCCTACCTTTTGCTGAACGCCTGAAGGTGCAGCAGGAGAAGTGGCAGCTGCCACTTCTGCCAACGACAACAATCGGAAGCTTTCCACAGACCGTAGAAGTGCGCCAGGCAAGGTTGAAATGGCGTAAAGGCGTATGGAATCAAGAGCGTTACGACGGGTTCGTTCGTGAGCAGATTGCAGATGCAATCACTTTCCAAGAAAAGCTGGGTCTGGATGTACTCGTGCACGGTGAGTTCGAAAGAACCGATATGGTGGAGTTTTTCGGGGAGAAGTTGGATGGTTACTTATTTACTAGTAATGGCTGGGTTCAATCCTACGGATCACGCTGCGTTAAGCCACCAGTTATTTATGCGGATGTAGCTTTTATCCAGCCTATGACTGTAAAAGAAAGCGTCTATGCTCAGTCGTTAACTTCCCTTCCTGTTAAAGGTATGTTGACTGGTCCTGTTACGATTCTCAATTGGTCTTTCGTACGTGATGATCTTAGTCGGGAAGCAGTAGCGAATCAAATTGCCTTAGCGCTCCGTCATGAAGTTAAAGCATTGGAGGATGCAGGCATAGAGATGATTCAAGTAGATGAACCGGCTATCCGTGAAGGACTTCCTTTGAAGGCTGAAGATCATGAGGCATACTTGAATTGGGCGGTGAAGTCGTTCCGTATCGCGACGAATCATGTGAAGGCTACGACACAAATTCATACCCACATGTGCTATAGCGAATTTAATGACATGATAGACTCCATTTCAGCGATGGATGCGGATGTTATCTCTATTGAGACTTCACGTAGCCATGGGGAACTGATCGTTAGCTTTGAGGAGCAGGCGTATGATAAAGGAATTGGTCTTGGTGTATATGATATCCATAGTCCACGGGTTCCTGCAGTAGAAGAGATGACAGCTAATATTGATCGTGCGCTGCGGGTGCTTGATCCTGAACAGTTCTGGATTAATCCGGATTGCGGTCTTAAGACACGTGGCTGGCAGGAGACAGAAGATGCACTTCGTAACATGGTAAAGGCTGCCGCTATTGCAAGAGAAAATGCAGGAGTTAGTGCTTCCAAATAACATAAGAAGTATACAATAAATCATAGCCGGGGAATTTCTCCCTGGCTTTTTATTTCAGCCACTTGATAATAATTCTCATTCTTGATAGAATGAGAAAAGAAAAGAAGGAACCGTGGAGGGTCCCTTCAAATCATCACCTTATTTGCTTTCGAAAGTCTTGCAATCTGTTTCTTCTGCACGTGTAGGTTCTTGGGAGCTGTGGAAAGCTACAAAGATAGAATCAGCACTGCATTTGTTCTCTTCTGCCCAGTGGGTGCAGGAGTTAACTTCGCAAATTACGTCTTTTGCCATGAGGGTTCACCTCCCCTTTTAGTAATAGACAGCATTATTAAAAAACTTCTCTGTTCAACAAGGTGGAGCTTGTCCGAACAGAACCGTGTTCTGCCCTCATTCATTATGAATAGAGGGTTTTTTGGTATTTTTTTACGTGTTTAGACGTGGTAATTGTACCAAATAAAGTGCGTGTAAGCAAATGGGTTATTCGATAACAGAAATGTGACAAAGTTATACAAAAAATTATAAAAAAGCACAAAAGATACTTATTACTTACATACCTAAAAATAGAAAATAATTCTAAATATCTATATTATTACAAGAATTATATGGTAATATTTTCGATAGGGAACGGCCGCTCCTAATCTGAAATATTGGAGGATGAAGATGTTGAAAAAGTTATTACTATTCCCTTTTGCCTTAATGCTCATCTTGTGCTTACCTATTTATGCAGGTGCAGAAGGTGTACATAATGACCAAGCTCCTCAAATAAGTGAATCAGAAATCATAAAAGTCTACAAAGCCTCAGCTACGGGATTGTCAGAAATTTCAGTAGAGGAGTACAATGAAATTCTTGCACAAGGTCAAGCTTTAGAAGCTGCTAAAGAGGGGCTGATACCAAGTATACCCCTGTTCATAACGGACTCTTCCTTTGATGATGCTTCTGTAATTGCACCTAGAGATGCTTATCAAACAACGATATACTCCTACCAACAAAATGGTTATGTCTCATATGTCACTAGAAGTGGTTTGACTAGAAGAATCTCTCAGCCTGTATATAATAGTGCTTCTGCAAATTCGTTGTTAAACATTAGCTATTCAGTATCTCAAGGCTATATCGCGAATACAAGCTTTGGTGTAACCGCAAAACAAACAGCTGTAAGTACTGGTATTACTGGTGGCTCATCATGGTCTAATACTTATGGTGGCAGTAACACGACAACTGCATCAGTGAATCCTTACAATTATGCTTGGATGGAATACACGCCGATTATGAATAACTCATTTGGTGTGATTACGGAGAAGACCTATGCCAATGTTCAGGGTTCTTCAGTTCTTGTAGGCACTACTAGTTATGATGTTGATATTTACATGGCGAGATTATTAAGCGGTTCGTTACCAGATGGCGTATATGCCATTAAACAAAGCGCTTCTAACCCAGGTTGATTTTTGCCTGAAAAATAACAGCTTAAACTAAAAGAGTTGCAGAAATGCGACTCTTTTTTTTATTTAGAGAACATAATTCATAAGAAACTGTACACAATTCCATTTTTCAGTGCAACCTTCCAAGTTTTGGAACGTCTTAGTAAAGAGTGACGGAAGAGATCTGCTTAGAACAAGACATTCCGTAACGATATTATGATCCGTGCAAGCGGTATCTATTACATTTTTGGAGGAATGAGAATGCGCAAATGGGGTCTGCATTACTTATGTTTATTAATTCTTACGGTAGTCTTGGCGGGTTGTGGCTCAGCGGATAGAAATTCAGCGGCAGATAGTTTGGCAAAAGAAAATGGTAGTACGAGTAACGACGCAGCAGTAGAGGTACAATCGCAAAGCTCGATGGCCTCAACAGCGGATCAAAGCACTTCGGCAGCTCCTGAGGCAGAAGCAACTGGCAGCGAGAATATGGCTGTAAAGGGCTCCACATCAGAAAATACAGATCAAGCAAGTGCAGGATTTACTGGTAGCGATGTAGTAGCGGGCTTGAACAAGAAGCTGATCTATAAAGCGAATCTTAACATGGAAGTAGAAGACTATGGAAAAGCACAGACTGAAATACGTAATTTAGTAACCATGGCCAATGGATATATTATTGAGTTTAATGAAAATATGTCGCAGTACGAGCAAGGTGGGACGTTTATCCTTAAGGTGCCTGCCTCCGGATTCTCACCTTTTCTGAATAAATTAGAACAAGTAAAACACGAATCTCTACAGCGCAGCATTCAAGGTCAGGATGTCTCAGAAGAGTATGTTGATCTGGAGTCACGTTTGAAGGCAAAACAGCTAATGGAAGCACAATATACAGAGTTTATGAAAAAAGCGACGAAATCCACTGATCTGGTCGCCTTCGCGAACGAGCTTGGTTCGATTCAAGAAAGTATTGAGCAGATTAAAGGTAGAATGCGTTATATCAATCAGAATGTATCCTTTTCTACGGTAGAATTGAGAGTGTATCAGACGGATGAAAGCATTGCTGTGAAGGAGAAGGAGGAGCAAGGGCCGTTACTGGAACGTGCTTCAGATGCTCTTAAAGGAAGCTTAAATGCGTTATCTGTTATGTTTCAGTGGATTGTCGTTATCCTTGCAGGAGCGTTACCGATCCTCATTGGAGCAGCTATAATTTTAGCTATTGTTTTAGTTTCCCGTAAAAATATTCGCGAGCGTCGGGAGCAGCAGACCGAGAGAATTCGTCAGCGAAATAAGGAGCTGAACAGAGAGCAAGCCATCCCTGCGGCAACAGAGCCTAAGGAGGCGGTTTCAGAGGATAATTCGAAGGCTAATAAGGACTCAGAGGACTCAAAGAAAGAATAGCCCTGCAAGCATAAACGCCCTCGGCGTCTTCATAAAGACGGTAAGCGTTTAAGCGAGAAATATATGAATAATGTATAACGTGAAACTTATACTTTCTTATATTTTAAGAGAAAAAAACGGTTGTCATCCTAAAAGGACGACAACCGTTTTTTTTATGTGCTGAGGATTGATGTTTAGGCAGGCTGGAAGAGTATACGATACTCCCCGTATCCTTCCTTCTCCAAATCCTCTTTCGGTACAAATCGTAGCGCCGCCGAATTTATGCAGTAGCGTAAACCGTTTTCTCCGGGACCATCGTCAAAGACATGGCCTAGATGGGAATCCGCTACTTTGCTGCGCACTTCAGTGCGGACCATCAAATGACTGAGATCCGTCTTTTCTTTCACAGCGTAGTCCCGGATGGGACGAGTAAAGCTTGGCCAGCCGCAACCGGAATCGTATTTATCCTGCGAGCTGAATAACGGTTCGCCAGATACGATGTCTACATAAATACCATCTCCATGGTGATCCCAAAAATCATTCCGGAAAGGAGATTCTGTTGCACTGTTCTGAGTGACTTCATATTGAAGAGGGGTTAAACGTTCTTTCAAACTTTGTTTGTCCTCTTTATGTGTCCAGTGGGTTTCGATAAAATCCTCTCGGCCAGAACCTTTACGATAACGTTTGTAGTGGCCTGGATTCTTATGATGGTAGCCTTGATGATATTCTTCGGCAGGATAGAAGGTGGTTGCCGGGAGAATCGGGGTTACAATCGGACTAGAGAATCGACCGCTTGCTTGCAGAGCTGCCTTGGAAGCTTCTGCTTGTTCTTTTTGTTCGTCCGAATGGGTAAAGATTGCTGTTCCGTAAGAAGTCCCGCGATCATGGAATTGTCCACCTGCGTCGGTAGGGTCAATTTGCTGCCAGAACAGCTCAAGTAACTTGCTATAAGGGAAAATATCTGGATTGAACGTAATTTGTACAGCTTCAACATGTCCTGTCGTTTCAGAACAAACTTCTTCATAGGTTGGGTTCACTGTATGACCGCCGGTATAGCCAGAGACGACACTAATGATACCTGGCAATTCTTCGAACGGCGAGACCATGCACCAGAAGCATCCACCTGCAAAGGTTGCTTTTTCTGTCTTGGTATTTATATGGTTAGTCTGATGTTCACTCATTGATATCCCTCCATTCACATAATGCAATTAAATAGATCACAATTTAATTATAAAGCAAATACTAACTGCCTGCCAGTTTGTAACCGATAAGTTCTTTCGCTATCGGTTATTCTTCGCTTCTTGAGAGCGCGGACGCAAGCTCAGTCCAGCGATAATTAGCACAGCGACATAGGCGATGATGGCAATAACCGCACTTACAGGGTCCTGGAACAGATGATCTCCGAGGAAAGCGTATAATGCAATCCCCGGTATTTTTCCTATGCCGGAAGCTGCAATATAGCTCCAAAAAGGCAGACCAGCTGCTCCAGCGTAGATGTTAACAGCTGTTTGGGGAATGATAGGCACGAGTCTTGCTAGGACAATCGAAGCGAAAGGTCGCCGCTCAATGCCTACTGTGAACTTTTCGAGTGCGGGAATAGAGGCTAAATAAGCTCTCGCTTGGCTTTGAAACAAGTACTTCACAACGCCAAAAAGGATTGCAGCAGCCAAATTAGTAGCTAGCCAGCAAATCAAGGCTCCCGCTAAACTTCCGTATGCATAACCGAAGAATCCGATGACAGCTTTATAAGGAACAACTGGAAACAAAGCAAGTAAAGTTGCGATCCCTATAGAACTGAAAAGATTATGATCCTCTTTCATCCAGCTTAGGATGTCATATCTGTAGATAAACGCAAGGATTGTACCCGAAACATAAAGAATAATCGAGAACCATTTCTTCATAGATAATATGCCCCTTCTTCCACTCATTCATCTCATCATACGGGATATGAAGTAAATATTGAAGTAAAGATCAATTGTCAGAGAATGAGAAGCAGGTATAATAGCATTTGTAGAGAACAAAGAGAAAAGAACGATATATTGAAGTGTTAAGAGGGGGATGGATCAGTGATTGTACCTGAACGTAAAAGAGTCGCCATAATAGGAATCGGCAATATAGCCCGCAAAGTATATTTACCACTGCTCTCTCAGCATGATTATGCCGAGGTAGTTGGTGTTCTCAGTCATTCACCGACAACGGTGGAGCAGGCCGTTCATACCTACCGTTTTCCTAAAGGGACGACGAAGCTGGAAGAGCTGTTATCTTGGGATCTGGATGCAGTATTTGTACATAGCCCAACAACTACTCATTATGATATAGTAACAAAATGTCTCGAACGTGGGATTTCGGTATATGTAGATAAACCACTTTCCTATGATCTAGAAGAGTCCAGAAGGATGGCAGAGCTAGCACAAGATAAGGGGCTTTTGCTAGGAGTGGGCTTTAATCGCCGTTTTGCCCCAATGTATGTCACCGCCAAGCAATGGCTTGAAGAAGTTGGCGGAATTAGCCATTGCAGTGCGATTAAACATCGAACGAAGCTACAGACAAGCACCAGCCGCGAAACCGTGCATGATGATCTTATCCATATGCTTGATTTGCTGTTGTGGTTATGTGGAGATCAGTATGAACTGCTTCGTAGTCATCTTCACTCTAGTGGAGAAGGTCGTCTGCTGCAGGCATCTGGAATGTTAGGCTGGAAAGATAGTGCAGTTGGGATGTACAGTATGGTTCGTGAAGCTGGTATGGATTTGGAGAAGCTTGAGCTGCACGGAAATGGCAGATCAGTGGAAGTAGTGGATCTAGAAAAAGCCATTCTTTTTGAAAAAGATACCTTACCGCATATTCAAGGCTTTGGAAGCTGGGATACTGTACTCGATAGAAGAGGTTTTAGTGGAGTGGTGAATAATTTTCTTAGCAACATAAATACACCGGAGCTATGCAGCATTGCTGCTTCAGCGGTACTGCCTAGTCATATGCTGGCGGCACAGCTTGCTGAATGAGGTCTCTGAGAAAGGAGAAGAATATATGGAGGATAACCGTAAATTAGTGGAGGAACAGATCATCGAAAGCTATAAGCGCGAAGAAGAGATGATGATTCTTGTATTCGCTCAGTGGTGTGTAAATAATGGACTCGATCCACATGCTCTATACTTGCAGGCTTATCCGCAGCAGGAAGGGAATGAAGCTTTGCGTCAGGCACTTGCCCTCACGGTTTCCGCGGAGGAAGCGGGGGACATTTCTGATGACACCGTTTTGGGTGTACTTTCGCTTTTTGGAAATGATGACTTGGCACAAATCGTAACTGAAGCGATTGCTCTAAGGGGATCTAAAGGACCAATGGGGGATTGACATTGGGGATATAATAATAGAGTCAGATGAACTTTTTTCGGTAAACGATGTTCATCATGGTTAAAATGTGTTAATATTATATATACTAACTAATAGTAAGTTTCGCTAGTGAGAGGTGAGAACAATGGAAGAACATCAATTTGCGATGTGTCCCAGATTTGAAACAGCCTTCTCTTTCTTAGGCAAACGTTGGAATGGACTTATTATTCAGACATTGATGAGTGGACCGAAGCGTTTTAAAGATATCTCCGGCCTCATTCCTTCAATGAGCGATAAGATGCTGTCCGAGCGGATGAAGGATTTGGAAGGTGAGGGTATCCTGGTTAGGCATGTATACCCAGAAACACCCGTACGTATTGAGTACGAATTAACAGACAAAGGCCGTGCATTGCAGCCTGTTATGCAGCAGATTCAGTCTTGGGCTGAGAGCTGGGTAGACTAAAATTCACAGTGATGTTGTGGCCCTTTTTCCGGAATGGTGGAAAAGGGGCTTTTCAATTTCTAAATATTAGACAGTGACAGTATTGTTCCAATCCTTTATGCTTGAAAAAAACTTGCACAGTTTAAAAATAATTGTAATATAATAGAAAAACATTGTATGATCCTTGAATGGAAACGCTCGCGTATTGGTTTTTGCTCAAATCTACTCAGCTGGAGTACAGGCATAGCAAAACTATTAGGAGGCGAGGGAGATGAAGACGAAGACGACCCTGTTTTCCCGGGAAATAACGTATGGAAAAAAGGATGTTGCTGAGCTAGAGAATGCTTCTATCAAAGTACAGCTCATCTATGACAAGACGTTGTTCATGCTGCATAGCCATCTTCCTGATTCCTTATGGGATGCGTGGATTGGCGTGCCTTACAGCATTATCTCTTCACTCTACAAAGGAAACAATGATAGTGGGACTATTTTTCAAAAATGGATTCAAAGTCCGACCGGCTGGAAGTGTATTGGTTGTGAACGGCACTGTCTGGAGTCCACGGAACCTCCACAGGATGTAAATGCGGCGAATCATGGGCGACAATATAAGTTTCATAACGGCATTCGCCAGAGTATGGTGCTTCAAGCCTTAATTTGGTCCATGTACGAGAATACCATATTATTCAAACCCTTTTTAGGCGACGAGCCTTTTTTTGACGATGATGATTTGCATACGATATCCTCTTATTTCGTTCCAACTTATCTTAATGAGTTCCACCTTATTGAGCGGTCTAAGCCATGTAAAGAATACAAAGATCAGGATATACGAGTCTTTCAGGAATGGATTTCCGCACCTGATCTTGTCCTTAAATGGAATGGTGGCTTGACGGAAGGCAGATGGATGACCGGTGTTTATATGGATCACTCCCGTTTTGCCGGATTAGGACCTTATTTGAAGGATTCAAAGGGACAGCGGACGTATATGCAGGCTTATGTGCAATAAATTGAGTTGAAAAAGCACCTTTGTAGGCAAAGGTGCTTTTTTGCGTTTACGTTGCATGTACAACAATCTCCAATTTCGTTCAAAAATAAGATACAATTTCCGTGCGTACAATCACAAGTCAAAGTTCCTTTCAGGGTTAAGGTGAGCAAGTGGATAAGATTTATTCAGAACCTAATCCCATAACCCAAGGAGGAGCTATAATGGAAACTAAACAACTTAATGATAGTATTTCGGATTCGAAGCAAGCACAATCGGTACAGGCTGGGTTTACCCCAGATGCACTAGTGAGGGATATTGTATTACAGTTCCCTAAAGCGGCAGATTATTTCAAAGCAAAACGGATTGATTTCTGTTGCGGTGGAGCTAAACCTCTTGCTGAAGCAGCTGCTGAGCGTGGTCTGGATCACGAGATAATCATCGGCGATCTAAACAAGCTGTTCGAAGAGTATCCAGTACCCCAAGAGGAAATCGTTTGGAATACTGCACCTTCAGAAGAATTAATTGACCATATTATTAACAAACACCACCGTTATCTTCGTGAAGAGCTACCCCTCATTAGCCAAAATGTAACTAAGGTATATCGAGTGCATGGCGGAGATTCTCCCCATTTGGTGGAGTTATATAACTTGTTCAACACACTTAAGGAAGATTTACTTGAGCATACGGCTAAAGAAGAAGAAGATGAGTTTCCTAAGCTGTTGACATACGCTGCTAATCCTAGTGAAGAAGGCCTGACATCGCTTCGTGAGTCATTGTCTGAGCTGGAGAGTGAGCATGATGGTGCGGGCGATATTTTGAGGAAAATACGTAGTATAACAGATGATTTCACTCCACCGGCGCATGCTTGCACTACCTATCGATTGACATATGCCCGGCTGGAAGAGCTGGAGAGTATGACTTTTGAACACGTTCATTTGGAGAATAATATATTGTTCCCTAGGTTTCAGTGAAGATGAATAGTGTTCTAAAGAGTCCCTTAGGGGGCTTTTTTTATAGGGAATTATAGAATGTACAGAAAAGCGGATAACTCCGTTGAAAAAGGTAGCAGAAATGATCGTGAAAAATATGGGTAAGATCGATTGATGGATGGATGGATGGCAGGCGGAAGGATTGCTTAAAAGCGGACTACGAGATAGCGCCGAATGAGCAGAAAGAGGGGGATAAAGGTTAGCTTTCAAAGTTTTTTGCCAATTTTTAATATCATTGGGGAGATAATTAAAGATACTGAGAAGTAAGCTTGTTATTACTTATTTGAGAACATGGCTTGTTTAAGTTATCCTTAAAAAGACAGTATACATAACTTTACAAGCCTGAGACGCTATATGGTCATTAGGCGGGACAAGGCGGTGCCAGGATGCCCATGCGATCTTTGTGGAAATTGATGCTAGGATTAGTCATTGTATTCATAATAGTTGGATGCTCTACTAACAATGACGGCAATAGTAATGCTAATAATGGTGTGGCAGGATCAGAGGGACCGACAATATCGATAAGGGTTGGAGATAATGAACTGCTTACTAAACCATCAGATAGGTTACTTAGTGGGAGTTATAGAAATGGAATATCGATCATGGAGCTACTGAAAGGTAGTAATGTTGCCACATTTGCTGAGGATAACTCAAGCATTGTTTCGGTAAAGGATTTTTCGCTAGAGGCGGGAATGGTTTGGGAGCTTCAGATGGGCGGTCAAATCATTGGGAATGCGGATTGGAATAATACTGTAGGGTATGATTCACAGCTAGTCTTCACCGCGAAGTCGAAGGACCATCAAGCACCACTTCAAACTGTAAGGCTGACCTTGAACGGTGGAAGTGTTGAAGTAGACTTGCATCATACGTATATTATGTTATTTGAAGAGGATTTAACTGTAAGAGATCTGCTCAAAAGCTGTAGCAGCGTACAGTTGGCCGATGACAATAAAAAGGTGCTTTCCGTCGACGATTATACTCCTCTTAGTAATGAAGAATGGAAGCTGAAGGTGAACGGAAAACAACTACTCGATGATGGAATGGATATGAAGCTCAAGGCTCAAGATGAATTGGAGATTTTATTGACTTTACGCTAAAAAATCGTACATTAAGCCAGATCAACGGTTGTTCAGAATCGTTAATCTGGCTTTTTATGTGGAAAAGATATCTAACAATTATCAGTACACTAAAGTGTGAAAATATTCACAATTGAAGTGACTGCAATCACAATGACGACTTGAATTTGAACCGTATAATTCCAATATGTAGAAGAGAAATTGATCAGGTATTCATAAGCTTGAGGAGGCACCTAACCATGACAACGATAAGAGAAAAACTAGTATTAGTCGGCAACGGTATGGCAGGCATAGGTACGATTGAGCAGATATTGAAGCTGGGTGGAGCTTATGACATCACGGTTTTTGGAAGTGAACCTCACCCCAATTACAATCGGATCATGTTGTCTTATGTTCTTGAAGGAAGTAAGACCCTTAATGATATCATCCTAAACGACTGGAATTGGTATGAAGACAATAATATAACTCTACACACGGGAACAACGGTGACACGAATTGATGAAGGCTCGAAGCAAGTTGTTACGGATAGTGGGATGATAGTCCCCTACGACAAGGTAATTATTGCGACAGGCTCGAATTCGTTTATTTTACCTGTACCTGGCAGTGATAAAGAGGGCGTTGTAGGATTCCGAGACATTTCAGACTGTGATGCGATGCTGGCAGCGGCCAAACAATACAGCAAAGCGGCTGTCATCGGCGGGGGTTTGCTTGGGTTGGAAGCGGCAAAAGGTCTTGTGAACCTTGGTATGGATGTTACCGTAGTTCATTTGATGGAAGATCTGATGGAGCGTCAGCTTGATCGGAATGCCTCCTCGATGCTGCAAGCTGAGCTGGAGCGTCAAGGCGTGAAATTTGCTATGGGCAAACAAACGGTAGAATTGAGCGGGGAACAGAGAGTAAGTGGATTGCGTTTTAGTGATGGCAGTACGCTTGCTGCAGATTTTGTGGTAATGGCTGTTGGAATCAAACCGAACGTGACATTGGCAAAAGATAGCGGAATCTCCGTAAATCGTGGGATCGTGGTGGATGATTATTTGCAAACTTCCATGCAGAATATATATTCCATCGGCGAATGTGCTGAGCATCGCGGTATGTGTTACGGACTGGTGGCTCCACTATTTGAACAAGGCATGGTTCTAGCTAAACATTTATGTGGTAGCGATACCAAGCCTTATGAAGGTTCGATTGTTTCCACGAAGCTTAAAATATCTGGGGTGGATGTATTTTCTGCAGGTGAGTTTTTGGATTGTCCTGAACACACTGTGATCTCAAGCAAAGATGAATGGAAGAAAACTTATAAGAAAATTTTGCTCAAAAATAATGTGATTGTCGGTGCGGTTTTGTTCGGTGATGTAACGGAGTCCGCGAATCTGCAAAAGCTAGTAAAACAAGGCGCAGTAATGACCGATGAGATTTATACGGAGGTTATGGGAACGGGCTGCTGCGGTGGCGGAGCTAAGAAGAGCACATCCGTAGAAGCTATGGCGGACGAAGAAATTGTCTGCGGCTGTAATGGTGTAACTAAAAAAGCGATCGTAGATGCTGTTACTGAACATGGTTTTACTACTGTGGATGAGATCAAAGCATGCACTGGCGCTACTCGCTCTTGTGGTGGTTGTAAACCCGTAGTAGAACAAATCCTGCAATTTGTCTTAGGTGACAGTTTCCAGCAAGCTGCTAAGCAAGGTATTTGTGGGTGCACAACGCTTAGCCGTGATGAAATTGTTGCTGAAATTACAGCTAAAGGTCTTAAAACAACAAAAGAGGTCATGAATGTACTCGGTTGGAAACAAGAGGAAGGCTGCTCCAAGTGTCGTCCGGCGATTAACTATTATCTAGGGATGATGAACCCTGATACCCATCAAGATGAGAAAGAATCCCGATTTGTAAATGAAAGAATGGGTGCCAATATTCAAAAAGATGGAACCTACACCGTGATACCACGCATGTATGGTGGGGTAACTACGCCGGAGGATTTGAAGAAAATCGCCGACGTCTCCCTTAAATATGACGTGAAAGTTGTGAAGGTAACTGGAGGGCAACGCCTGGATCTAATCGGTGTGAAGAAGGAAGATTTGCCTAAGGTATGGGAAGAGCTGGATATGCCTTCAGGCTACGGTTATGCCAAATCCCTGCGTACGGTTAAGACTTGTGTGGGCTCCCAGTTCTGCCGCTTTGGCACACAAGATTCGCTGGGAATGGGCGCGCTCATAGAACGTAAGTATGAACGTCTTGATTTTCCTGCCAAGTTTAAAATAGCTGTCAACGGCTGTCCACGTAACTGTGCGGAATCCTGCACGAAGGATATTGGCATCGTTGGAAATGATGGTGGTTGGGAAGTGTTTATCGGTGGTAACGGTGGGATCAAGCCACGGATCGCAGACTCCTTCTGCAAAATTAAGACCGATGAAGAGTTGATCGAAGTGTGCTCCGCAGTGATGCAATATTACCGTGAGACCGGCAATTATTTGGAGAGAACTTCCGAGTGGGTTGAGCGTATGGGACTTGAGCGGATTCAAATGGTTATTTTGAATAATGAAGATAACCGCAAAGAGCTGGCCGCACGGATTGACTTTGCTCTGACTCAGGTTACGGATCCTTGGAAAAAAATGCTCAATGACAGCAGCACTCGTGCTGCGCTTTTTGAAGAAACAAGAGTCTAGCGGATATAACGCACACAGAAGGGGAGAGACCAATGAATAAGACAACACAAACGTATCCAATAGGATCAGTACAGGATTTCCTGCTGCAGATTGGCCGTGTGGTGATTGCTGGAAATGTGGAGCTGGCTGTATTTCGTACCTCTGACGGAGCGATCTATGCACTTGAGAATCGGAGCCCTCATCCAAAAGGGGGGCCGCTTGCGGAAGGGATCGTTTCGGGTCACTTTCTTTATGATCCACTGTATGATTGGAAAATAGATCTTCGCACGGGTGAAGTTCAGGCACCGGATCAAGGTATCGTTATGACTTATCCAGTCTCCCTTGTCGGAGACATTGTGACAGTGAGCTTGTAGACACCGAAGCTTGTAGTAAAGGATGAAATAGAAAACGGTGGGGTGGAGTACTATGTTTACTCAAAGTGTGGAAAACATTGTCGAGGCGGCAGTCAGCAAGCGAGACCAAATGAATGAAAGTTTACCAAGATATTTTCTAGCAGCCCTTTTGGCAGGAGCATATGTAGGCATTGGGATTATCCTTATTTTTTCGCTGGGAGCGCCTCTAGCGGCTGCCAAATCGCCTTTCCAACCCCTCATTATGGGTGCATCCTTCGGTATTGCCTTGACTCTTGTTGTGTTTGCAGGCTCAGAGCTGTTTACCGGAAATAATATGTTCTTTACGGTTAGTACACTAGCTGGTAGAACAAGTATCTGGGATACTGTAAAGAACTGGGTGCTTGTGTTTGTAGGGAATGTGGTAGGGGCAGTGATTTTAGCACTTTTGATTCGAGGAACTGGACTATTCAGTGCGGCTCCCCCAGAGCATCTGATCTTTGCGGCTGCAGCCAAGAAAATGAGCCTTCCGTTTTCGGAGCTATTTTTCCGTGGAATTCTATGTAACTGGCTGGTCTGTCTAGCGCTATGGATGGCCTCACGCGCTAAAAGTGAAACTGCGAAGCTGGTTCTAATCTGGTGGTGTTTGTTTGCCTTTATTGCGAGTGGATATGAGCACAGTGTGGCTAATATGACGCTGCTGAGTGTTGCTGTGTTGCTCCCGAATCACCCGGACACCGTTACAATTGCCGGATGGGTACACAATATGATACCCGTTACGTTAGGGAATATAATTGGCGGTGGCGTATTCGTCGGCATGGCCTACTGGATGATCTCTCCCGTGCGTGGTACTCAGATCAAGCGTTAAGAGTATATTTATGGTTATAGGGCTGACCTAATTTCGGGTTCAGCTCTTTTTCTAAATATAAGAAAGTATAAGTTTCACGCTATAAATTATCCTTATATTTCTCGCATAAACGCTTACCGTCCATTAGGGACGCCGAAGGCGTTTTTGCTTGTCTTGTGGTATAAAAAAAGACGCCTATGTTAGGCGCCTTTGACCACTCTATTTTATAATGTGCAGAATAATTGGGTCATGTATGTTTCATTGAGGAGAATAGAGGGTACATTATAATGGAATTAAATTCGGCAGATCTCGTTTGGACACATTTCGCAGTGGCAAATTTCCTGCAGCATGCCAAGATCCTTGATGACAATCATACCGTTCTCGTACTCAACCGCGTCTTTTTTACGCAAGTCACTCAGCATCCGGTTTACACTCTCACGAGTGGCACCGATCATGTTGGACAGATCTGTATGCGTAATTTTTTTGTTGATGAGGATGTTCTCACCATCGCTGCTCTTCTCACCATAAGTATTACCAAGTCGAATGAGAGTGGAGCAAAGTGCGCCTGGTTTGCCATACATCATCAGATCACGGAATTTCGTTTGAGTTAGACGGTGATGAATGCCCATCCATTTCATAAAGTCGATGGCAAAATCACAATGTTGGCAAATGAGAATTTCTAAATCCTTTTGCTCGATAACGCCAACTTCACTTTCTTCAATCACTTCTGCAGTAAAGCTGTGCTTGGTGCTGAAGAATGGGTCCGCTTGACCTACCATATCGCCGGCTTGGTACATATAAAGAATAAGTTCTTTACCTTCATCCGTTGATTTAGTTAATTTCACACGTCCACGTTTGATATAAAACAATTTATCCGAGTAGTCGCCTTCCCAGAAAAGATGTGAACCCTCTGGAACAACGCGTTCTTTCATAGTAACAAGAAGTCTGTTGAAATTCTGTTCGGAGAAACAGTTTGTATTTCCGTGGGCTTCGATGACATTGTAATGTTCTTTTAGCATAATCGACATCCCCTTTATTCCCTCAGTTTTTCAGTAAATTTTAAATTAATTATACCTCTAAAATCTTCGATTTGGTTAAGAAAAACCATTTAAAAGTGTCGAATTTTCAACATTGTGATTATTTTCACTTCAAAAGTGCAAGATGTAATATGATTTTTAACTAAAAAGGAGTAAGAAGTATATGTTCTTTATATATCCGCAGTGGCAATCCATTATTCTCAAATAATGGGTCTGTTGCTGTTTTTTTTTGTTCTTATTAGATTCTTCATATTATACTGCAAAAATTCATGATATAGAAATCCGTTCGATTTCAACTCCGTATAAACGCACACATCTTCATTAAGGTCAGACATTGGCGCAACGGGTATGGAACGATATCCTGAGAATAGAGCAAAAACCAGGAGAAGGGGAAATCATACATGGCTAAAGTGGCGGACAAATATCTTAAGGTAGATCCTTGGGCAATTATTGAAGAGGGCTTTGATCCAGAACGAAATCGGACCTCGGAATCTATTTTTTCACTGGGAAATGAGTATATGGGTGTGCGGGGGTATGCTGAGGAAGGTTACTCTGGGGATTCCCTGCAAGGCAGTTATTTCAACGGGCTAAATGAACAATTGGACATTGGCAATCATTATAAGGGGATTATTCGCTCGCTGAGATATATGGTAAATGCGGTGGACTGGCTGTATACGCGGATCACTGTGAATGGTGAACAGCTTGATCTGGCAAAAAGTAAAATATCGGATTATGTGCGCAAACTGGATCTTCGTAGTGGGACTTATCGGCGGGAGCTAATCTGGCACCTAGATGATGGAAAAATCTTAAAAGTTGTCTTTACACGCTTGGTAAGTATGACGATGTCTCATCTGGGACTACAGCGGGTGGAATTTGAGCCCCTTAATTTCTCGGGCAGCGTGGACATTTGTGCAGGTCTTGATTTCAGCATTATTCATGAGGAACGCGGCGAATGTATGTGGAGTAGTCTCCGCAGTGGAGAACAAGGATCTACCACAGCTATTATGGCGAGAACAGTGAATACAGCTAACAAGCTATTCTCTAGCTTTTCTTTACAATCTTCACAGTCGCTTCAGCTTACGCGAGTTGAACATGAGAAATTTATTGGACAAAGCTTTACTATGGATCTTGCTCAGGGAAAAGCGACCCATTTTACAAAGCTGGTTATCAACTATTCGGATAGTGAATCTGCCCATACAGCTGAAGAGCTGTGGAGCAAAGGGCTAGCTCTTGCTGAAAGTGCAAGCCAACTGAGCGATACTCAAATATTCGCGGATCAGACGGCATATTGGAATGGTATCTGGGAGACAAGTGATATTCGGATTGAGGGCGATCCTGAGAATCAGCAGGGCATTCGTTTTTGCATTTTCCAGCTTTATCAGACTTATCATGGTGATCATCCAGGGTTCAACATCGGCGCTAAAGGATTGACTGGAGAAGTGTATCGTGGTTTGGCGTTCTGGGATACAGAGTCGTATTGCTTACCATTCTATATGTTTAATAATCCTAAGGCTGCACGGAGTTTACTGGACTTTAGATATAAGACATTACCTCAGGCTATGCAACGTGCTAAAGATGTTGATTGCGATGGCGCTTGCTACCCTATTGCAACAATAGACGGAACTGAAAGCTGTGATCTCTGGCAGCATTCGAATCTTCAGCTTCATGTAGGGACTGCTATTTCCTATGGTATCTGGCATTATGTCAAAAATACTGGGGATAAAGAATTCTTGCACAGTAAAGGCGCTGAAATGCTGATCCAGATCAGTAGATTCTATGCTACACGCGGTCAATGGGGTCAACAGAGTGGGAAATATGGATATTTTGGCGTAATGGGTCCTGATGAGTTCCAATTGATGGTGAATAATAACTGCTATATTAATTTGATGGCCCAAAAATCATTTGAATACACCTTAGACACCCTGAGTGAAATGAAAGAACAGGCACCAGAGGCTTTTGCAATGGTTGCGGAAAAGACGGGACTCCGTGACGAAGAGCTTAGCGATTGGAAAAATAAAGCAGACAATATGAAGATTCCGGTTGACGAAGTGACAGGAGTATTTGAGGAGCATGATGGATTCTTCGATATGCCACATATTGATATTCATTCCATTCCTGTAACAGAGTTTCCGCTCTACTCGAACTGGTCGTATGATCGATTGTACCGTTATGACATGATTAAGCAACCGGATGTTCTCATGTTTATGTTCTTATATAATGGACAATTCTCTAAAGAAGCGAAGCTTGCTAACTATGAATATTACGAGTCTAGATGTATTCATGAGTCTTCACTTTCACCTTCGATCCATTCCATACTGGCAAGCGAAATCGGTAAGCCAGAAGAAGCCTATTCGTTCTTTGAATTTGCGACAAGACTGGATTTAGACAATTACAACCGTAACACACGCGAAGGATTGCACACGACTTCGATTGCAGCCGCTTGGATGAATATTGTGTATGGCTTTGGAGGTATGCGTTCAGATGGGGATCGTTTGTCCTTCCAGCCTTCATTGCCGGAGCGCTGGAACGAGTATAGCTTCCAAGTGATGTATGAAGGGGTATTACTACGTATTTTGGTCAACAAGACTTCAGTAACGCTCACCGCAATTAATGGGGGTAGCACTGATATTACAGTGTATGGGCAGTCAATTACGGTGGACGCATCCGGGACGACGCTTCCGCTAGGTGAAGGGATGTTGGCTCGATGAGCTGGGCGGTTAGGGATAGCTGTTTTGACAAGCAACTTGTGACGACGAACGGGAACAAATATATGTTAGGCAATGGCTATATGGGATATCGCGGGACACTTGAGGAATTCGGTAAAACTGAGTTAGTTGCCGTAACTTTAGCTGGTCTATATGACAAAGCGGGAGATAAGTGGAGAGAACCTGTCAATGCTCCTAATGGATTATGGACCAAGATTGTCTGCAACGGTCAACCTTTAAGTGTGCTAGAGCAAGAACCGAGCTCTCATGTTCAGGAGCTGAATATTCGTAGTGCCATTCATCATCGGAGCACTGGCTATAGTCTATCTGATGGTGGGATGTTGACATTTACAGCAGATCGTTTCGTAAGCCAGGACAATCTTCACCTGCTCGTTAGTAAATACTCTATCCATAGTACACAGGACTGCCAAATTGTGATTGAGACCGGGATTGACGTAGATGTATGGGATATCAATGGTCCCCACCTCTATGGTCAAAAAGTAAAGTCACAGGGTGAGGTACTAATCTCTTCCTCCACTAGTGGAGAATTGAACATTCCGGTAGTTGTGGCGGAGAGAGCCGTATTTAATTTCGGAGATCAGCAACTGGATGAGGGCGCTAGTATTCGCCGGATTTCTTTTGAAGCGCGTGCGGGTGAGACCTATGAATGGTTTAAGTACGTTGCGGTATATACTGGACTTGATGTTAGTGTACCGGAGTCAGAAGCAGTAAAGTCTGTCCTAGCTGCTGAATCGCTCGGTTATGACGAGTTATTAAAGGCTCATCGCCAGCAATGGGAAGAAAGATGGTCGCTTAGCGATGTCATTATCGAAGGCGATGAGGATGCCCAGTTTGCTCTAAGATACAGTATTTATCAGCTGTTAATTATTGCACCTACAGTTTCGGAAAAGGTTTCTATCCCGGCTCGAGGTTTATCGGGTCAGGTCTATAAAGGGGCCGTATTCTGGGATACGGAGATGTTTATGCTGCCTTTCTTCCTGCATACTGATCCAACGGTTGCTCGCAACCTGATGATGTACCGGATTCATACCTTGGACGGAGCTCGCCGGAAGGCCGCGGAATATGGTTTTTTGGGAGCATTCTATGCTTGGGAAAGTCAGGATACAGGAGACGATGCTTGTACACTGTTTAATGTGAATGATGTATTTACCGGTCGACCAATGCGGACTTATTTCCGTGATAAGCAGGTTCATATCAGTGGGGATGTTGTACATGGGATCTGGAAATACGTTCAATTTACAGGTGACGAGAGTCTGCTGACTAGCGGAGGGGCGGAAGTGATCTGGGAATGTGCCCGGTTCTTCTACTCTTATGCTTACTATAATTCAGTAAAAGAACGCTTCGAGATTCTAGATGTAACAGGTCCAGACGAATATCATGAGCGTGTGAACAATAATGCTTTTACGAATGCTCTGGTTAAGGAGACACTGGAGATTGCCTTGCGCACAGCAGAATTGCTGCAAGATAAGTATCCGGAAGTGTACAATCAACTCTCTACAGAGTTTAGCGAAGGTCCGTTTCTGACAGAGTTCAAAGCTATGCTGGATAGCTTCTATGTTCCGCAGCCAGACCCTGCCAGTCTTGTCATCGAACAATTCGACCGTTACTTCACCTTAGAAGATGTTAGGCTGCCAGATTTGAAATCCCGTGTACTTAACAAAAATGAGTATTTGGGTGGCGGTAATGGATTAGCCACAACCACAACAATACTGAAGCAAGCGGATGTCGTACTGATGTTAAATCTATTCAAACATTCCTTCACCAAGGAAGTGAAACAAGCGAACTGGGAATTCTACGAACCGCGCACCGAGCATGGGTCAAGTCTTAGTCCTTGTATCTACGCTTTGGTAGCGGCCGATATTGGTTCGCCGGATTGGGGATATCCATATTTTATGCGCACGGCTACTGTTGATCTCACGGGAGAATCTAAGCAGTACGTAGGCGATCTTTATATCGGTGGTACCCACCCAGCCGCTAACGGTGGTGCTTGGATGGCTGCGGTGCTTGGTTTTGCAGGGTTGGATTATGATGGGGGAACTGTCCATATCAAACCTTCACTGCCTAAACATTGGCAGTCTGTTGAGCTTCCGGTTACGCTTCGGGGGAATACCTTTAAGCTGCGGATCAGCAAGGATGAAGTTACAGTTATCACAGCAGCCGACTACAGCGGGACTCTGGTGTTCTCGGTACAAGGGCGAGAAGGAAAGCCCTGTGGTGCAGGTGAGAGCTTGCGGCTAACCTTGGTCGAAACAACAGTATAGACATTAACTAACAACGGAGAGGAAGTAAATCCATGTTGCAAAATATGAAGGGTGCCATTTTCGATCTGGACGGCGTTATCGTAGATACGGCCAAATATCATTATTTGGCTTGGGCGAGTCTTGCTGACGAGCTAGGCTTTACATTTACAGAGGAGGATAACGAACGCCTTAAGGGCGTGAGCCGGATGAGATCGCTCGATATTCTTCTGGAAGTTGGTGGCCTACAATTTGAAGAAGCGGAGAAGCTTGCGATGGCGGAGAAGAAGAATCGCATATATGTAGAGTACATCTCGAAGCTTGAGGAGTCGGAACTGCTTCCTGGGGTCAAAGAATACTTAACTGGACTGAGAACGCGCGGGATTGGAATTGCGTTAGGTTCAGCTAGTAAGAATGCAGAGTTTATTTTGAATAAGCTGAACATTACGGATCTGTTCGATGCCGTAGTTGACGGTAACAAAGTGTCACTTGCCAAGCCGGACCCGGAGGTATTCTTGATCGCTGGTCAGGAGCTAGGCTTACAGCCGGACGAATGTGTCGTGTTTGAGGATGCGGAAGCGGGCGTTCAAGCAGGTAAGGCTGCAGGTATGAAGGTAGTAGGCATAGGTAAGCCGGAAGTGCTGAAGGAAGCCGATATGGTTGTAAAAGGATTGTATGAGTTGTTGAGTTAAATAAAAAGGTGACCGACTCCAAAGTAGCTGATGCTACTGTGGGGTCGGTCTTTTTTTGCTTTAAATTCCTGTGCTCACGCTGTGTATTCAGCTATCAAGTACAACTGCGCACACCAAGTAGTAATGTCGCTCATTGGGTAATCCAATCGCTCATCCAAAGGCTCAACAAATGTGAAGCCCACAACAGTGTAAAACAGAGGCGAATAATACCTCTCATAGCCCCACGCAGTGGCCTTCACTCTCCCTCCCTTTTTTCTGTTTTCGGTTTTTAGGAATTCCGGTGATGGAGTTGCGGAGTGGAGGTTTGGAGCTGGAGAAACGAAGTGGTCGCCTTTATCCTCGGATTTCTACCGCCAAGCGGTATAAAATCAGGAAATCTGAGGATAACAGCGATCGTAAGCCCAAACGCTCCACGCAGTGACGTCTATATCACATGCTCTTATAATCCGTACAACAGAAAAAAACTACATACAAATGAACATAAAAAACTTTAAAATGAACATATGTAAGCGTTTATCCCTTTGATATAGTTATTTAACCCGGAGGTGTGACTATAGTGTTGTCTAGGCTGATTAGATTGATTCGAAAGCTGAGCGTCAAGCAGCAGCTCATCCTACTATTCCTGATTATGATTTCTCCTATTTTCTTTTTGAACATATATGGGAATTTGAAGGCAGAGCAAATACTGAAGCGCCATGTTACGAATGCATATGTGGAATTGAACAAGCAGAACTTTACGATCATTAATCGGGATATCGATACAGTAAATAAAATCACTACCACCGTGATTCAAAATCCTCTGATTCAGCAAATGAATATGACTGGCTCGGATACCATACTGGAGCGGGTCAAACGATATGAGACAATAGAGAAGCTGTTGGTCAGTTACTCTCAGGGGGCTGAACGTGGTGATGGCATCTATTACTCCCTTTATATATACGATCCGAATGATTATTACTTTTTTGCTCCCAATTTTCCACAGGTTAAGAAGGCGGGAGTTTATTTCTTTTCTAAAGCCGAAGAGCCTTACTGGTTTGAGGAGGTTGTTCAGAAGAAAGGACGCGGCTCACTGAAGTTCACGGAGAGGCTAAGCGCTCAAGCGGAGAATTTAAAGACACTTACTTACATGAGAGCTGTAAACAACATTTCCAGAAAAGCGGAGACTATAGGGGTTTTGGTCATCACCAAAATGGACTCTAAAATTGGAGAATCTCTCAAATCGATATCTTTGCCTGACGGCGAAATTTACTTAACAGACTTAAACAACCGTGTTCTCGCCTCTACTACGAATAATACTGGAGAAGTAATTGCGTTGCCGGAGACGGTTGTTGCCGAGGATCTGGAAGGTACTGTGGATGTGATTACCTCCGATTTTATCTATGTGGTTAACAATAACCATGCGCTTGGACAAAAACTGGTCTACAAAGTTCCGGTAAAGGCGCTACTGCAGCAACAGAACGAAATGAAAAGTGTTATTCAATATATCACCGTGGCTTATGCAGTATTTGGACTAATTATGATTACGTACTTCTGGCGTTCATTAATGACACCTTTGCAAAAGCTGGCTTTTTTCGTGCGAAAATACGAGCCGGGTAATCGAGTTCCAGAGACACCACGGAGGGGGAGTAACGATGAGGTCAGTGTGCTGATTGCTTCTACCTATGATATGGCCCGAAGGCTGAACGGATTAATCACATACAAATATCAGATGGAGCTTAAACAGAAGGAATCCCAGCTTCAACTTCTATACCAACAAATCAACCCTCATTTGCTTTACAACACCCTAGAGAGCATTTATTGGAAAAGCTCTTTAGAAGGAAATGTCGAATCCGCCGAGATGATCAAGGAATTGTCCAAACTAATGAAGATCAGTCTTAGTCGGGGAAGGGAGCTGATCAGCCTTGAAGAAGAGCTGGAGCATGCAACGGCCTATATCAAGCTACAGCAGCACCGTTATGATTATGTATTTCAAGTTGTGATGAATATTCACCCGGATACGAAAAGCAACCTAATTCCAAAAATCACGCTGCAGCCATTAATAGAAAATGCTATTATTCATGGGGTTAAAAATATGGGTGAGGATGGTGAGATCACCATCACAGCAGTATGTGAGGATGAAACCGTTAGGATCTCTATTGAAGATAACGGCTATAAGTCTGTTGACTATGAAGCCATAGAAGCTGTATTGAATGATGAAAGCCCCAATCCCACTAGCGGTTATGGTATCCGCAATATTAACCAGCGTATTCATTTACATTTTGGCTCTGATTATGGCATCTGCTATACCCCTCGTACAGAAGGCGGAACGCTAGTAACAGTTAAGCTTCCGAAATCGGAGAATCAGGACTAAGGAAGGGGAGCATGCAGATATGTTCAATATATTGGTTGTGGATGACGAACCATTGATTTGTAAAGGATTGAGCAATTTATTAGCTTCATCCGGGCTGGATATTTCTAATATCTATACAGCTAATAGCGGATTTGAAGCACTAGACTGTATACGTATGGAGGAAATTGATCTGCTCGTTACGGACATACAGATGGGTGCGATGAGTGGAATTGATCTGATGCAGCATGCCAAACTAGCCAAACCATGGGTACAGACCATCGTGATTTCTGCTCATGAGACGTTTCAATATGCTCAAATGGCTGTTAGGCTCGGGGCAAAGGATTATTTAATCAAGCCTTTGAATAGTGAGCAGTTTTTGGATTCGGTCCGAAATGTGCTCCTTAAGATGGGGAAGCCCTCACCAGAACTAGATGTCTTCATGTCTGGAATTAACGAAAGCTTTCGACTGGAAGAGCCGCTGCCGGAATATAGCAAGCTCTTGAACGAATTGCTCATTGACCCTGGGGTTGTACTAGCTGAAGGAGATAACCTGCTGAAGCTGGATAACCTGAAGCTACAAGGGCCGTATTTTTCCGTCTTAAAACTTAAGGTACCACTGACTGGAGTAAACCAGGAGAAGCAGTATACTATTCGGGACAGACGGCTTCTTTGTTATGCTGCGCTGAACATTGCCAAAGAATTAATGGATCAGGAATGGAACTCGATAGCCTTTTATGCGCCGGATGGAGAAATTACGATCATTATTCAATGGGATGAAAAAAGCTATGAGGATTCTTCTGCCGGCCAAATCAACAGGCTAGATATACTTGGTCGCAGTCTTCATTTTAATATCCATAAGTATTTACATCTGAATGTGGTCATTGGCATTAGCCAGATTTTAAAGGGGCTTTCGTTTATGGCCGTGTTGAACCGTCAGGCCTCTAATGCAATTCTCTGGAATAATGAGCATAGTGACCATTACGTGTTTTATTATGGGGATTTCAACTGGAACAGTTACACGAGTGATCCTTCTGTAGAAGAACTTCATACGCATAGCAATCTGATCGTACAAAAAGCAAAAGAATATATTGACGAGAACTATGCTCAAAAAGGACTTACTATTCACGATGTGGCTAAAAAGAATCATGTTAGCCCCAATTATTTGAGCTACCTATTTAAGAAAAATACAGGTTATAACCTGTGGGAATATGTAATCAAGCTCCGGATGGAAGAAAGTCGGGAGATGATTTTGAATACCGATCTTCGCAGATACGAAATTGCGGAACGTGTGGGTTATGAATCGCCCGAGCATTTTAGTAAAATTTTCAAAAAATATTATGGGATTAGCCCCAGCGAATTGAAGAAGTAAAAACACTCATGACTTCGGTAGATATAGACATGTTCAGTACAACCCTCATTTCCTACAATTTAAGGTAGGAAGCATTTTGCGAAAAATGCTGATAGAACAATGGAATGAGGGAGCCTGATGAATCAAACCGCAGTAGTAACCGAAAACCCGGCGACGCTGAAGGGGACACCGTACAAGCAAAACCGCTGGAAGAAAAACTTTTGGGGATATATGTTCCTCGTACCTGCCGTAATTATTTTTATTATGTTCTTGTGGGTTCCAATTTTTAAAGGCTTACTGTACAGCTTCTACCATGTTGATTTTGTGAAAGGTAATAGCTTTGTAGGCTTTGAGAACTACAGTAGAGCACTTAGTGATCCAGATGTTTTGACCGCATTAAAGAACACTGGGTATTACATGTTTCTATGTCTTATTATTGGTTTTTGGGTTCCGATTGCTTTTGCCATCATGATCTCGGAGCTGAGAAAGTTTGGGGGCTTTGTACGTGTAGCGGCTTACCTTCCTTTCGTAATGCCTGGTGTGGTTCTCTATGGACTGTGGAGATGGCTTTATGATCCGGTGGGCCCGATTAATGCGTTACTAGGCACAATGGGTGTGGATCAGGTTGCCTTCTTAACAGATACAAGATGGTCGATGATTTCCCTTGTGTTTATGGAAACATGGCAGCAGTTCGGATCAGGGATGCTAATATACTTAGCTGCTGTACTCAGCATTCCAAGAGATTGGTATGAAGCCGCTGAGATTGATGGAGCAGGTATATGGGCACGTATAAAGTACATCACATTGCCTTCACTGCGTAATTTGATCTTTTTGATGCTGATCCTGCAAATTATTGGTACTTCACAAGGGTATCAGTCACAGATGGCGCTGCTTGATGGCGGGCCAAATAATACTACGCTTACCTATGCGCTGTTGATCGTGAAATATGCATTTACAAGACTCGATTATGGAACAGCTACTGCGCTTGGCATGTTAATGTTCATTGTCCTAGGTGGTTTGGGCATTTTACAGTTCAAGCTTAACAAGGAGGACTACTAAGATGAAGAGCGCAGATAGAGGAATTCTTTCAGAACACGATTTGAAAAAAAAAAGTAATAAGATCGTTTATGGTTTGATGTGCGTCGTTATTTTGGTTATGGTTTTTAGCATGCTGTACCCGATTTGTATGACGTTATTCAACGGGTTGAAGTCGAATCAAGAAGTGAATTCATTCCCGCCGCATTTTTTCCCTCAGGAATGGCACTTCAGTAATCTTAAAGATGCGATGAATTACATTGATCTACCCATGTTCCTTAGAAACACCATTTATATCTTTTTAGGGAATATGGTCGTGACGCTTGTCGTATTGGGAATGTCGGCTTTTAGTATTTCTCGTATGAATGTTCCTTACAAAAGAGCTATTTACTTCTTCTTCCTGATGACATTGTTTATTCCGGCGACCAGTTACATGATCCCGAACTTTGTCAATTTGAAAGAGCTCGGATTGCTGAATCAGTATGCGGCCTTCTGGTTGCCAGCGGGAGCGAACACGTTCTACTTTCTATTGTTAAAGAACTTTTTTGACGGGATTCATCCAGAAATCTTTGAAGCAGCACGAATTGATGGGGCCTCTGAGCCGAGAAGCTTTTTCTCCATTGCCGTGCCACTATCCATTCCGATTTTTGCTACATTAGCGATCTTTATCTTTTCTACTGCATGGAATGACTGGTTCTGGCCATCTCTGGTTATGCACAGTGAAGAGAAATATACGCTTGCGACAGCCATTTATAAATACGTTATTAATGTGAAGGCACTCAATACTAATATTAAATTTGCAATCCTGTTTATAGTATCCTTGCCTCCAATCATTGTCTTCTTGATTTTCCAGAAATTCATTATGCGTGGGGTTGCTTTGTCGGCAGTGAAGGGATAAGCAATTATCGACGAATTTAACCATGGATCGTAAACATGCACATGAAAGGAATATAAATGCACCTCGTTTGTAAACGGTTTCTAATTTATGATCGATATGTAAGATAATTATGAATTGAAAAGGGGAGTTTCAATGCGTAAGTACTCTAGCGTTCTACTAAGCGTACTTGTAGCCGGATCGTTGCTATCTGCTTGCAGCGGCAACAATAACGGAAACACAGCGGGGAACAAAGGCGGGGAAGCATCTGCTGCGCCAACAAATGCGGTAACGGATAATACAGCAACCGCTACAGATGCACCAGTGGATGACATTACTCAAAGAAAAGTGACGATCAAGATTCACTATCCAACACCTGACTTAACTGAAATAAGAGCACAGGAAGACGACAAAATCAAACGTTTCCAAGAGGTATATCCGAACGTAGAAATCGTTAAAGACGACTGGCAGTACAATGTAAGTGAAATCGGAATTAAGATGGCTGCGAATGAAGCACCAACCTTCTTTAATACTTTTGCTACAGAAGCTAAATTCCTGGTTGAAAAGGGCTGGGTTGCTGACATCACAGATTTATGGAACAAATATGAATTTAAAGATCAAATTAACACAGTGCTTCAAAATCAATTTATCATCGACGGCAAAGTTTTCGGAGTAACACAAAAAGGTTATGTAACAACCACTATGATCAACAAAAAAATGCTGGATGAAAAAGGCGTAGCCATTCCGCCTATGGATTGGACTTGGGATGATATGCTGAATACGGCTAAAGGTGTAGCTGATGCCAAAAAAGGAATTTCCGGTATTGCTCCAATGGGTAAGGGGAACGAAGCAGGTTGGAACTGGACCAACTTCCTGTTTGAAGCTGGCGGAGAGATTCAAAAGATTGAAGGCGGTAAGGTTATAGCTACATTTAATTCCGATGCTGGCATTAAAGCACTGGATTTCTACAAGAAACTTAGATGGGAAGCTAACGCGATTCCTCAGGACTGGGCACTTGGTTGGGGGGATGCTGTAGGTGCGTTCCAACAAAGTCGTACAGCAATGGTAATGGCCGGATCTGATGGCGTTATCGAGCAAGCGTTGAACCAAGGTGGACTGAAACCTGAGGATGTGCTTACGTATCCTATGCCAGCTATGGAAAAAGGCGGAAAGCACACAGGGGTACTTGGTGGTGACTATCTAGTAATTAATCCAAATGCTACGCCAGATGAACAAGAAATGGCATTCCGCTACATTACTTTTGATTATTTCTCTGACAAAGGTTTGGAAGCACTGGATGCAATTCTTCAACAACGTACAACCGATGGCAAATATTTTATCCCGCCGCTCTTAGACTACTACTCAGCTGATTCTGAGTTTGGTAAGAAGACCAAAGCGGTTTATGACAAGTACACAAATGTATACCAATATAGCCCTGACATTATGGGACTTTTGGATGGTAAACCTGAAGCTCAATACAACACACAGGACTATTACGCAACCATGTCCAATGTTATTCAAGAGCTGTTCTCCAAAAAAGGAACGGATTCCAAGAGCCAGTTAGAAGCAGCAGCTAAAACAGTGCAAGAGAAATTCTTTGATACGATTAAAGCGGAATAGTTTAATGCAAAAACCGGCCCCTTTGGGGTCGTTTTTTTGTTGTGAAGATTTATAAATTTATAAATCTTCAGAATTAGTGATAATCAATTGGAAATTATGGCGGTGTAGAAAAATCGTAATTGACTGTGATGAAGAGAATACATTTTTGTGTACTGATTTTAGATATATGGAATAAAAAGGAGCTAAAATTTTGCTTATTAAAGTATAATTCTAAGATTTAAAGGGTTTTATAACACATAATATGGTAAAAAGACTATAATATGATCGAATGAAAGCGCTTTGAAAACAAATCAAAAAAACTTTATACTTTGTGAAAGATTTCACTATACAAGGTGGAAATCATGTGATAAGATAAATGTGTAGAGAAAAACAACTAAAAATTGACAGGAGGACGAGGGAGATGGCAGTTAAGAACGAAGTCGCCGCCCAAGTTAAACAAGTTACCGCTGAAGAGTATATTCAGAATTTAGTGGATAAAGCAAAAAAAGCGCATGAGGCGTTCATGGCGCTAGACCAAGAGCAAGTTGACACAATCGTTCATGCAATGGCGTTGGCTGGACTCGACAAACATATGTACCTCGCAAAATTGGCCGTAGAAGAAACTGGACGCGGCGTATACGAAGACAAAATTACGAAGAACATCTTCTCAACTGAATATATCTGGCACGGAATTAAATACGATAAAACAGTAGGCGTTATTGAAGACAACGCTTATGATAGCTTCCAAAAAATTGCTGAACCCGTCGGAATTGTTATGGGTATCACACCGGTAACCAACCCTACATCCACCACGATGTTTAAAGCGTTGATTTCGATTAAGACACGGAACCCTATTATATTCGGTTTCCACCCATCTGCGCAAGAGTGTAGTGCAGCTGCTGCAAAAATTCTTCATGATGCTGCCGTGAAAGCTGGCGCTCCTGAGAACTGTATCCAATGGATTGAAATGCCAACAATGGACAAGACAAACGCATTGATGAACAACCCAGACGTTGCTCTTATCTTGGCAACTGGTGGTTCTGCAATGGTAAAAGCAGCTTACAGCTGTGGTAAACCAGCACTTGGCGTAGGCCCTGGTAACGTACCTGCTTTCATTGAAAAGAGCGCGGATATTGATCAAGCCGTAACGGACATCATTCTTTCTAAAACATTTGATAATGGTATGATCTGTGCTTCCGAGCAAGCTGTTATTATCGAAGAACCAATCTTCGATCAAGTGAAGAAGAAAATGATTGCTAATGGATGCTACTTTGTGAATAAAGAAGAAGCTGCCAAACTGACTAGTGGAGCAATGAATGTAGATAAATGTGCGGTTAACCCAGCAATCGTAGGTCAATCCGCAGTGAAAATTGCTGAAATGTGTGGCATTCAAGTCCCTGCCGGCACAAAGATTCTGGTAGCAGAACTTGAAGGTGTAGGCACTAAATATCCACTTTCCGCTGAAAAATTAAGCCCGGTTCTTGCTTGCTACAAAGTTAAAAATGCAGATCAAGGTATCGAACGCGCAGCTCAAATTGTTGAATTTGGTGGTATGGGACATAGCTCGGCTATCCACTCCAACAACGAAGAAGTAATCATGAAGTTCTCTAACCGTCTGCAAACAGGACGTATTCTCGTTAACTCGCCTTCCACACATGGTGCGATCGGCGATATCTATAACACTAATATCCCTTCGTTGACTCTGGGTTGTGGATCTTATGGTCGTAACTCCGTGTCGCAAAACGTTACAGCAATCAATTTGATCAACGTGAAAAGGGTGAATCGTCGTACCGTGAATATGCAATGGTTTAAAGTACCTGACAAGATCTATTTCGAAAAAGGCGCTACTCAGTACCTGACCAAAATGCCTGATATCACACGTGTCGCAATTATCACTGACCCAATGATGGTTAAGCTTGGATATGTTGAAAGAGTTGAACATTACCTGCGTCAACGTCAAACTCCTGTAGCTATCGAAGTGTTCTCTGAAGTTGAACCAGATCCATCGACAACTACAGTTGAAAAAGGTACTGCAATGATGAACAGATTCCAACCGGACTGCATTATCGCACTTGGCGGCGGTTCCCCAATGGATGCTGCAAAAGGAATGTGGTTATTCTATGAACATCCAGACGCAGACTTTAATGGTCTGAAACAAAAATTCATGGATATCCGTAAACGGGTATACAAATTCCCTAAACTTGGTAACAAAGCTAAGTTTGTAGCGATTCCAACTACTTCGGGTACAGGTTCGGAAGTAACATCTTTCGCAGTTATTACCGATAAAACAACTGAACAGCACACCAAATATCCTTTGGCTGACTACGAGTTAACTCCAGATGTGGCTATCATTGATCCAGAGTTCGTATACAGCTTGCCAAAAACTGCAGTTGCTGATACAGGTATGGACGTATTGACACATGCTATCGAAGCTTATGTATCTGTTATGGCGAGTGACTATACTGATGGTCTAGCTATTAAAGCGATTCAACTGGTATTCCAATACCTTGAAAAATCAGCGCTGGAAGGCGACAGAGTAGCACGTGAGAAAATGCATAACGCATCAACACTTGCTGGTATGGCCTTTGCCAATGCATTCTTGGGTATTAACCACAGTTTGGCGCATAAATGGGGCGGACAGTACCACACTGCTCATGGTCGTACTAACGCGATCCTTATGCCACACGTTATCCGCTACAATGCTAAAAAACCTACGAAGTTCGCTTCGTTCCCTAAATATTCGCACTTCGTAGCTGATGAGCGTTATGCTGAAATTGCCCGTATTCTGGGATTGCCAGCTCGCACAACTGAAGAAGGTGTAACTAGCCTGATCAATGCTATTCGCGATATGAATAAAAAATTGGGCATCGAAGAATCGTTCCAACAACTGGGCTTTGATCCTAAGGACTTCGAATCCCGCGTAGATTACTTGGCTGACCGTGCGTTTGAAGATCAATGTACAACTGCCAATCCTAAGCTGCCACTGGTATCTGAGCTTGCTGATGTATACCGTAATGCGTTCTACGGAAGATTTGATAATTAATAAGTGGTTAAATAGAGAATAGGATAGTTGTGGACTTAGATAAAGGTGACAAATATCACTCGAAAGGTGATATTTGTCACAGTGTTTTTATAGAAAATAAACTAGAATGTTTATATAAACAACGGTCCCACATATGAAATGTTGATTGTGAAATTTGGAACAACCACATCTTTTTGGGGATCACGAGACACGGGATCAACCTTCAAGCCCGCGATCTCTACAAATATAATAAATATAGATGGAGGGATTTAGCATGTCGGTGATTGAAAAAGAAGTAAATGAAGTGAAATCCGGTTGGAGAAGTTTTACAAAAGGTAAATGGTCCAAGAAAGTTGACGTTAACAACTTTATTGCTAGTAACATTAAGCCTTATGAAGGTAACGAAGAGTTCCTCGTAGGTCCTACTAGTAACACAACTGAACTATGGAAGATTATTTCTCAACTGAGCAAGGAAGAAAGAGAAAGAGGCGGCGTATGGGATGTTTCCCTAGATACTGTCTCCACAATCACTTCACACGCTCCAGGCTACATTGACAAGGACAAGGAACAAATCGTAGGCGTACAGACTGACGCTCCTTTCAGACGTTCCATTCAGCCATTCGGCGGGATCAAGATGATGGTCGATGCTACGAAGGCTTATGGCTTCGAGCTTCCACAAAACATCGTCGACATGTTCACGAACATTCGCAAAACGCATAACCAAGGCGTATTTGATGCATATACACCAGACATGAGAGCAGTACGTAAATCCGGCGTTATCACAGGTCTTCCTGATGCTTACGGCCGTGGACGTATTATCGGCGATTACCGCCGCATTGCTCTGTACGGTATTGATTTCTTGATTAAAGACAAAAAGCAACAACTAGCTGAGCTTGAAGTTGATTCCATGACAGAAGAAGTAATTCGTTTGCGTGAAGAGCTGTCTGAGCAAATTCGTGCACTGGGCGAATTGAAAGAAATGGCAGCAGCTCACGGTATGGATATTTCCAAACCAGCGACGAACTTCAAGGAAGCTACTCAATGGGTATACTTTGGATATCTGGCAGCAGTTAAAGAACAAAATGGTGCGGCGATGTCCCTGGGACGTGTTTCTTCCTTCCTAGACATCTATGCAGAACGCGATATTGAAGAAGGTACTTTGACTGAAGAACAAGTACAAGAAATTGTCGATCATTTCGTAATGAAACTGCGTATCGTGAAATTCTTGCGTACACCTGACTATAATGATCTGTTCTCCGGCGACCCTACTTGGGTAACTGAATCCATCGGTGGTATGGCTGAAGATGGAACCACTCGTGTTACCAAGAACAGCTTCCGTTTCCTGAACACCCTGTACAACTTGGGTCCAGCTCCGGAACCAAACTTAACTGTTCTGTGGTCCGAGAGATTGCCTGAAGGCTTCAAGAAATATTGTGCTAAGGTTTCCATCGAAACTAGTGCAATTCAGTATGAAAATGACGATCTAATGCGTCCATACTGGGGTGACGATTATGCTATTGCTTGCTGCGTATCTCCAATGCGTATCGGTAAACAAATGCAGTTCTTCGGCGCTCGTGCCAACCTGGCAAAAGCTTTGCTGTATGCTATTAATGGTGGTAAAGACGAAAAATCCGGAGCACAAGTTGGACCGGAATTCCCAGCGATCACTTCTGAATATCTGGATTATGACGAAGTAATGAAACGCTTCAAACCGATGATGGAGTGGTTGGCTAAGACTTACGTTAACACTTTGAACATCATTCACTATATGCATGACAAATATTCTTACGAACGTATCGAAATGGCACTGCATGATCGCGACATTCTGCGTACGATGGCTTGCGGTATCGCTGGTCTGTCCGTTGCAGCTGACTCGCTGAGTGCTATTAAATACGCGAAGGTTAAACCGATCCGTAACGAACAAGGTATTGCAATTGACTTCGAAACCGAAGGCGAATTCCCTTGCTACGGTAATAATGACGATGCTGTAGACAGCATCGCAGTAGAATTGGTTGAAACCTTCATGACAATGATCCGTAAAAACAAAACTTATCGTGATGCTGTGCCAACTCAATCGGTATTGACCATTACTTCGAATGTAGTGTACGGTAAGAAGACAGGTACAACACCTGACGGACGTAAAAAAGGCGAACCATTCGCACCAGGTGCTAACCCAATGCACGGACGCGACAAGAAAGGTGCTCTGGCTTCACTGAACTCTGTAGCCAAACTGCCTTACTCCGATGCACAAGATGGTATCTCCAATACGTTCTCTATCGTACCTAAGGCACTAGGTAAAGACGATGAATCCTGTAAGTCTAACCTGGTACACATGATGGACGGATACTTCCATAATAACGCTCAGCATTTGAACGTTAACGTATTTAACCGTGAACAGCTGATGGACGCTATGGATCACCCAGAGAACTATCCACAATTGACTATCCGCGTATCCGGTTATGCAGTTAACTTCATCAAGCTGACTCGCGAACAGCAAATGGACGTAATTAACCGTACGTTCCATGGTTCGATGTAATTCGTTCCTATTTATAAAGATCTTTGATTTAAATTCTACATTGAAATAGTTGCAAGGAAGATACCGCCCTTGTCTCAAGGGCGGTAATATCTTGTTTGAGAATGGTTAAAATTTTAAATTTCACAGCCGCGATTAAGGAGAATGACAGTCTCAAGGACAGGGAGCTTCTTCGTGAAAGAGGGACTGTTAGTCTGTCGTGGCGAAAGGATGACATCCTATGATTAAAGGTCGCATACACTCTTTGGAAACCTTTGGGACCGTTGACGGGCCTGGTATTCGTTTTGTCTTATTCATGCAGGGCTGCTTGTTGAAATGCCAATATTGTCATAACCCTGATACTTGGGCTTTAGATGAAGGCAAAGAAATGAGTCTCGAAGAAGTGCTTTCCGAGATCGAGCCTTATTTGAACTACTATCGTTCTTCCGGAGGCGGACTGACTGTATCCGGTGGAGAACCTACTTTGCAGGCACAATTTGTAAAGCAGTTATTTACGGAAGTTAAGAAGCGTTGGAATTTGCACACTACACTAGATAGTAATGGTTACAACGAAGGTGACAAGATTAATGACTTATTGGATGTTACGGACTTGGTGATGCTTGACTTGAAGCATATTGATGAAGAAGCACACATTAAGTTAACTGGTAAATCTAATGATCGGACCTTGAAGCTTGCACGTTGGCTGTCAGATCATAACCGTAAGATGTGGATTAGACATGTATATGTTCCAGGCATTCATGACCGTGAAGAGGACCTTATCAATCTAGGTCGTTATATTGGAACCTTAAATGGCGTTGAGAAATTTGAAATCTTACCTTATCATCAAATGGGTATCTATAAATGGGAAATGCTCGGTAAGGCTTATGAATTGGATGGAGTGCCATCCCCTACGGATGAAGAAGTTCAGCGGGCGTACCGCTTAGTCGAAGAAGGTCGTAAGCAGACAGCGTTGGTATAATTCTTACCTACATTAAGTGGAGCCGTTCCTTCAGTGATTTACTGCTGAAGGAACGGCTTTTTTTGTTATGAGGGACGTCTGATGTCATTTAAAGGGGTAATTTTGTATTTTCGCTTTAAAAAAATGGTATATTTACTGCTGTTAATTAACGACTTGGAAATCCGTTATGATATATATTGTATCATTGCATTGAGTTTTTATGATTATTTTCAAAGTGTATGTATGGTTAAATCACGCTATAAAGCTTTTAATCGTAATTATTACTGAAATAAAGTTATATTATATTACATATTGTGTAGTTGATTCCGCTTTCATTAGAGATTTTTATCCCTATAGTGGATGAATCTTAACCTTACGAGAATGGAATCTGTTTTCTATAATAAGAAGTGTAAAGCACAACATTATATGGGGGGTCACAAGAAATGAAAAAAGGTATGACTTTGCTATTGTCCCTGATTTTTGTATCATCAGCTTTACTGGCAGGTTGCGGAGGCAACAACAATGCATCTTCTAACAAAGGAGATGGAAACGCTACCGCGACGAATGCAGCGGATGCTACAAATGCTCCAGCAACAGAAGAACCGGTTAGTAGCGAGCCGTTCGAAATGACGATTCGTCACACTCAAATCGGTGCCGACAAACAGAAACGTTTAGCTATTCTGCAAGAAGTAGTGAAAAAGGTAGAAGGCGATGTACCGGGTCTGACCTTTAAGCTTGATGGAGTAGATTCAGATGTAAACCGTAAAGAAAAATTACGTGGTGAAATGGCTGCAGGTAATCCACCAGAGATCTTCGATCTTTTCGGAAGCCCTGACTCTAAGATCTATGCTAAAGAAGGTAAATTACTCGATCTGACTCCAATCCTAGAGGAACTTGGAATTAAGGATAAATTCTCAAATCTTGATCCTTTCACTTATGAAGGAAAAATTTACGGATTGCCTATCGGTGGATCTGGTGAAGGGTTCTTCTACAACAAAGAATACTACAATAGCAAGGGTTGGAAAGCTCCAACAACATTTGCTGAATTGGAACAACAATTGGCTGACATCAAGGCTGACGGAAAAGTACCTTTGGCTGGTGCATCTAAGGCTGGTTGGGTACCACTTATGCTAGCTAACCACTTGTGGTCACGTTATGCAGGTCCAGATGTAACCGCTAAGTTTGCAACAGGCGAAGCTAAATGGACTGATCCAAACGTTGTAAAAGGTTTTGCAAAGTACAAAGAATGGGTTGACAAAGGATACTTCAAAAAAGGCGAACTTGGTTTCGAGTATGCTGAATATACAACACAATTCACTAGTAGTGAAGCAATCCTCTTGTATGATGGTACTTGGAAATCTTCCGTATTTAAAGAAGGACAATCTGGCGAAGGTTTGATTGGTAAAGTTGGATTCTTCAATATTCCTCCAGTTGATGGTGGCGTAGGCGACCAAACTGCATTGATGCGCGATGTAAACAATGGCTACGGTTTCTCTGCTTCTGCTGAGAAAGATCCACGTCAATTGGCTGCTGTGAAATCTTTCATCAAAAACTTGTTTAACGAAGAAATGCAATTACGTGGTCTTGTTGAAGATGGCGTACTGCCAGCAATGAAAATTGATCAAAACGTGCTGAATGAAAATATTACGGATGATCTGATGAGCGAAATCGTAGGTGTACTTAATAACTCACAATCTTCGTTCCCAGCATTTGACTCACTTGTTCAAGCTGATGTAACTACAGAAATCAGTAACATTCAAATTCAAAAGCTGATTGGTGGTCAGACAACTCCTGAGAAAATGGGCGAAGCTTTACAGAAGGTACAAGAAGAAGCAAACGCAGCAGTTGAATAAGTAGCTGCAAATTGAATGTACCCTGGTGCCAGAACCAGGGTACATTTTTAAACTCAAAGAATTTATGTGTTTGCAAAGCTCTAAAACATTCATTGTTCGCCAGATGTCAAAGCAACCGGAGGTAGTCATGAATAAAGCACTAAGAAATCCATTGGTATTTTTCCTTTTTATTCTTCCAGCACTGATCTTGTTCACGATGTTCTTCATCTATCCCATCTTTAGTTCAATCTATTACAGCTTTACTAGCTGGAATGGGGTATCTGACACAGTCAAGTCTGCCGGAATCAGTAATTTTGAGAAGGCATTAGGAGACGAACGATTCTGGATATCTGTCAAAAATAACGGTTTCTTTATTCTTTTCTCCTGTTTTGTACAGGTACCGTTAATCATATTCTTCTCGTTATTGATATCGAATGTAAAGAAGCTAAAAGGCTTGTATAAGACAGCGGTCTTCATGCCTTCTATTATGTCTACAGCAGTTATCGGTATTCTATGGGGCTTCATTTATGAGCCCAACATTGGACTTTTAAATAAGGTTCTAGGCTTAGTTGGTATTGATCCACTTTACTGGCTGTCGGATGAAAGATTCGCAATGTTATCCATCCTGATCACGAATGCTTGGCAATGGACCGGATTCTACATTGTAATGGTACTTGCAGCTATTCTGTCGATACCAGGTGAATTGGATGAAGCAGCTGCCATTGATGGCGCAACTGGATTCCAACGTGCTACACGCATCACGCTTCCTTTAATTGTTCCGATCATTTCTGTTGTAATCATGTTGTCCATTGCTGGAGCAATGAAAGCGGCGGATATCGTCATTGTAATGACTAAGGGTGGACCTGCTGGTTCAACCGATGTAATGGCAACTTACATGATTAAATATGCTATCACTAACTTTAAGTACGGGTACGGTAATGCCATTGCAGTCCTGATCTTTGTATTTACACTGGTGGTTACAGCCATTTATCAGCTGCTGATAGCCCGACGCACAGAAAGGATTGAATACTGATGCCACGCGCCCTGAAAAAAAGTCTGCCACACGTCGCACTATTGTCCTATCTGCTAGTTATTCTATTTCCTTTCCTGTTCGTGTTATTCTCCTCTGTGAAAAAGGATAACAATGCAATAGCACTTAACCCTTTTGGGATTCCAAAGGAGTTCGTCTTCAATAACTACGTTGAAGCTTGGGTAAATGCCAAGATCAGCACCTACTTTTTTAACAGTTTGTACATTTCCATATTGGCTTCTGTAGTATCTATCATTCTAGCGTCTATGTTTGCTTTTGCAGTTACTCGGATGCGCCAAGGCAAATGGAATACGATTTTGTTCACCTTAGTTATGGTGGGAATGCTCATTCCAAACAACGCATTGATGCTTCCTATTTATACGATTGTACGTAAGATGGGGATTCTGAATACGCACTGGGCGTTGATTATCCCTTATATCGCGAATGCAATTCCGTTTACGATAATTATATTGGCTGCATTTATGCGCTCGTTGCCTAGAGAAATTGAAGAGGCAGCGGTCATGGATGGGTTGAAGGCACCAGGTATCTTTGCTAAAATTATTGTACCTCTAACCGTACCTGCCATGGTTACTGTATTCATTGTTAATTTCCTGGGCAATTGGAACGAATTCTTGCTGGCAAACTACTTCCTATCAAATGATGAACTACGTACGCTCCCAGTGGGTATGGTTCAATTCCGTGATCAATATCAGATGAACTATGCACAAATGTCAGCGGGTATCGTCTTCAGCGTTCTGCCAGTAATTGTGATTTATGCGATTTTACAGGAAAAAATTATTGAAGGCGTAACTGCGGGTGGCGTAAAAGGATAACTTTTTTTCTCAGTCAGGAGCACTAGCCGATGAATTTGCGCTATAAATTATTTACGGCATTTTTGGGCCTGATAATCATTCCCTTATTTATTCTAGGCATGCTTATGTTTTTCGTGACTTATAACTCTATTGAGAAGAAGTACAGTCAACAGTCGGAATACTCGCTCAAAGCAATTAGTTACAGTATTTCAAATGTGTTAAAAGATATGGATAACGTTACAGACAACGGAATTGCTACCTCGGTTTTTCATATGGCACTTAGCGCAGAAGATCCTTCTAATCAAGATTTGACTGATGCTGAGCAACTCAATTTGAATGCAAGCCAGCGCAATTTCCGTAGTCTGTTGTTTAACCATCCATCGATTAGCTATGCTTTTTTATACAATTTTAACGGTAGAGGTAACTCTGAAATCGTGTCGCTTTTTAATAAGGAAAATTTCCGAACGCTACCCTATGATACTTTCAAAAAAAGTGATTTGTACCAGGAAGTAATGGATTTGAATGGCGTGCCAAAATGGCTGGCTCCTCATGAGTATCCTGAACTTACAGGAACTGAACCTGTGTTTACACAAATTCGACTCGTGAAGGAACTGAGCTTCTTTCAGAACATAGGTATCCTTGTTGTACAGATCAAAAATTGGGAGCTCGAATCGATATTTCGCAATTTAAAAATTGGGGATAGTAATCAGGATGTTTCGTTTATGCTAGTAAATGATGACGGAATGATTCTATTTGACCCAGATCAAAAGCTGGATGGGCAGGATATTCAGTCATTCGCGAATAAAGAGATTACCTTCAAAAAAGGGTTTCAGAGTTTTAAAACAGAGTATAACGGGGAGAAGAGTATTCTCTCCATGTATCATTTGAAAGATTATCCTTGGAGTCTAGTGTCTGTAACCTCATGGGACTCTTTATCTCGAGAAGTTACAGTATTTGCACGCTGGTTTGTAGGGGTTATCTTCCTTTGCTTTTTGGCAGCGGTGATCTTCAATCTATTCTTTATGAATCGCATTACTGGTGCAATAGCCGTAATTGTTCGTTTTATGCGACGTGTTGAGGATGGAGATCTAACTTCGCGGGTAGAAGTGAAGGGGAATGATGAGTTAACGCTTCTTGGTAAGGGCTTTAATGATCTTATGGATAAAATTAACCGATTGTTTAACAGAATCCATTTGGAACAGCGTCGCAAGAATCAAGCCGAGATGCGTGTTCTACAGGCTCAGATTAAACCGCATTTTTTATTCAATACGTTAGAGTCGATTAATGTTCTGGCTATACAGAATGAAGGCAAGAAAGTCAGTGAGATGGTCTACCGACTGGCAAGTATTTTACGAATTAGCATTCAGGATCGAGAAGAAATTACACTGGATGAAGAGATTAAACATCTGCGCAATTATTTGGATATTCAAAAATTTAGATTTGAGGATTTATTTGAATACGATATTGATATCCCACAAGAATTGATGAGTTGCGGCATTTTAAAGCTTACTTTGCAACCGCTTGTAGAGAATAGCATTCAACATGGATTTGAGGGTATTGATTACAAAGGTCAAGTTTCTGTGAAAGTTTGGGAGAAGCAAGGGGACTTAATTTTACGAATTGAAGATAACGGTATTGGAATTACACCATCTCAGTTGTCTATTTTCCAATATATTGTGAATGATCCTGTGGAGCAAGAGGTTGAAGTTGAACGGGAAAACCGGATGAATCTTGAACGTAGAGGCCTTGGCATTCGCAGTGTAGCAGATCGCATCCGCATTGAATACGGTGACAGATATGGAATATTTATTTGTTCCAGTCCAGGATATGGTACTATTATTCAATGTGTCATACCTAAATACGAGCAGGGGGAAGATCATTATGCTAAAAGTATTATTGGTAGATGACGAAGCCCCAATTCTGAATAATCTGAAGAGAGTGTTGCCATGGCAGGAGATGGGGATGGAGGTCGTCGGTATGGCGCGAAGCGGTATGGACGCCTTGCGCATTGCTGAAGAGGAGCAACCCGATCTTGTGTTGAGTGACATTCGTATGCCAGTGATGGACGGGTTAACTTTTGTAGGAAAGCTGCGGGAATTGGGATTGGATAGTGAGGTACTGCTTCTTACCGGGTATCAGGAATTTGACTATGCACGGGAAGCGATCCGGCTTGGGGTAAAAGAATACATTTGTAAGCCGATACATTATGAGGAGCTTGGCAATAAGGTACGTGAGATCGGAGCTAATATCCGTAGTAAACAGTTTAAGAATAAACTGTATAATAGTATCCCTTTGTTTCAGGAGATTCCTGAAGTTGACAATGGCAAAAAAACGCCGGATCAGCTAATGAACTTGGCCGCTCAATACATCACTGAACATCTTCATTCAGATATCGGGATTGAGGAAGTGGCGAATAAGATCGGCATCAGTGGCAGTTACTTCTGCCTCTTGTTTAAGAACCGTTTTGCAATGACTTTCGTGGAATACGTAACACAACAGCGAATTGAAGCTGCCAAGTTTATGCTTACTAACAGCGATAAGAGCATTACGGTGATTGGTTCCGGAGTCGGTTATCAGGAACGACGTTATTTCACGAAGGTATTTCAGAAGCAGACGGGGATGTCTCCTAAGGAGTATCGTGACCGGTGCCGGGCCGAAGTGTTATGAGGTCGGCGGCGTATGGTGATGTTTAGCGTCACTGCAAGGAATGTCTGTTACTCAGCATGGTGAGGTAAGCGTCACTACGGAGGAATGTTTGGACTTTCGGTCGCTGTTATCCTCGGATTTCTTGATTGGAAACCGCTGCTCGCGGTTGAAATCCGAGGATAGCATATGCTTCCGAGGTAGCTTTCCAAGGAAAGCTTTTAGGCGAACGCTCCGCTCCTACAGTTCCAAACCTCCTCTCCGTTCCTTCTCCCTCACCACACTTCGTTGTGGGTATGGGTCGTCCCGCTCCTGCGGTTGTGGGGAACTCCTTGGGGGAAAGAAGGGATTATCGACCAGCCTGCAGCTGTGATATAAGTACATATAGTAATTCAGCCTACGGCTGTAATTAATTTAATGATTTTAAACAGTAGAGATGATTATCCTTAGTTATTGAGGATAATCATCTCTTTTTTTATAGAAATATAATATGCTCCCTATACTCCCAAAATTTATCATATGTTTTAATTAGAGTGTAAGAAGGAAGTGCAAGGCGATAGCCAAGCAAGCGTGAAAAAGGCTCTAGATTGGGACGATGGGGAAATGGGGGAACAGAACATGAGTGTGACGAATCCTTCCGTCAGCTTATCAGAAGTGAAAAAACGCGGCAGGGGAAGAGTACCGAATTTTCTGAGAGTGATGAAGAAATATTGGGTGTTCTATTTGATGATGCTCCCAGCCATTATTATTCTGATCATCAATAACTACATACCGATGTTAGGGACGGTAATTGCTTTTAAGGATATCAATTACCAGAAGGGCATTCTAGGCAGTGATTGGGTCGGGTTCTCGAACTTCAAATATTTATTCTCGACAGAGACGGCGTGGATCATTACAAGAAATACCCTATTGTACAACACTGCGTTTATTGTACTCACACTATTTTTTTCACTGGCTTTTGCGATTATGTTTAACGAAATGCGCTGCAGATGGCTATCGAAATTCCATCAGAGTGCAATGTTTCTCCCATATTTTCTCTCATGGGTCGTCGTCAGTTATTTAGTATACGGCTTTCTAAGTGCTGAGCACGGGTTCATGAACAAGACACTGCTTCCGTTCTTTGGGGTAGATCCAATTGAATGGTATTCGCAGTCGCAATATTGGCCGGGGATTCTAGTGATCGTAAAGCTGTGGAAAGAGATTGGCTATACGACGGTCATTTATATGGCTGCGATCATCGGCATAGATCACGAATATTATGAGGCTGCGCTGATTGACGGTGCTTCTAAATGGAAGCAGATTCGTAAAATCACGCTGCCGCTGATCAGTCCGGTTATCATCGTAATGACGCTACTGCAGATTGGTAGGATTTTTAACGCAGACTTCGGCTTGTTCTTTCAGGTGACTAGAAACGCAGGAGCATTATACTCCACTACGCAAGTTATCGACACCTATGTATATCAGACCTTCCTGGCGATTGGTGATATTGGGATGTCCTCTGCCGCGGGTCTCGTTCAATCTATTGTAGGATTTTTACTGATATTCTTAGCAAATCTAGCAGTACGACGAATAAGTAAAGATGATGCGTTATTTTAGAGGGAGGTGAGCGTGTTGAGCCAGACAGAAACTGCAATCGGGCCGTCGGGTCGTACAGGAAAGAGAGCTAAACGGCAAAAACAACCCAATGAAATTTCTAATATCTCCAATTTGTTAATTAATATATTCTTCTGGATCTATACGGCGATTTGTGTGGTCCCACTGATCCTCGTGATTATCGTATCGTTCTCAGATGAACAATCGGTTGTGCAGCACGGCTACAGCTTTTTCCCGAACAAGTGGGATATCTCGTCATATGAATTTCTGTTAAAAGATTATTGGCAAATCATAGATGCGGCTGCCGTTTCCTTATTTGTGACGGTGGTTGGAACGATTCTGAGTCTCGTAATTATGGCAATGTATGCCTATCCTATCTCGCGTGGGGATTTTCCACATCGTAATTTCTTTTCGTTCTTTATGTTTTTTACACTTTTGTTTAATGGAGGCTTAGTGCCCTGGTATCTAGTTTATACTCAAATGATGCATTTGAAAGATACGCTATGGATTCTGATTATGCCACTGCTGGTTTCAGCATTCTTTGTCATCATTTTACGAACCTTTTTTGCAAACACAATCCCGCCGGCACTAGTTGAATCCGCTAAAATTGACGGGGCACCGGAGTTTCGGATCTTCGTTCAAATCATTCTACCTTTGTCGTTACCGGTGCTAGCTACAGTGGGATTATTTCAAACCTTGGCGTATTGGAATGACTGGTATCTAAGCTTGATCTTTATTTCACCCGAAGGGCATGTCAATCTGCAATATCTAATGTATAAGACGATGTTGAACGTTCAGTTCCTGACTGCAAGCCCTCAAGCGATGGCTGCCTTAGCTGCACAAGGTGTAGAAATCAATCTGCCGACAGAGACAGTAAGAATGGCAATGGCTGTTATTGGGATCGGTCCTATCGTATTCGTTTACTCCTTCTTCCAAAAGTATTTTATCAAAGGACTTACCGTTGGTGCTGTTAAAGGCTAATGAGGATTGGAATGGCTTAATTCGGCGTTCCATGCAAGTGTGTGAACGTCCGATTCAGCATATATAAATATTTTGAGGGAGGTTATGGTGTACATGAAGGCTATTCGAACAAGCACACTTTTAACGCTGATGCTTATCGTAGTACTCAGTCTTAGCTTAGCTGGATGCGGAGGGAATAACGGGAATAATGAAGGAGCCTCACCAGCGCCAAGTGAAAATGCAACCGCTACCAATGCTGTGGCAACAGATGAGCCCGCTGCAGATCCTACAGCTGAACCGGAGAAGAAATTAGATCCTTATACTGTTAAGTTAATCTATGTCGGTGCCGTTCAAAAGGATGAGCAGGTTGTAGAAGACGCTATCAATAAGCTTCTGGAACCTAAAATTAACGCCAAATTGGATATCGCACCGATCGACTGGGGTCCATGGGACAATGATGTTAATCTGAAGATTGCCAGTCAGGAGAAATTCGATATTATTTTTACAGCCCAATGGAAAAATTATGTAACCAATTCAGCTAAAGGTGCTTACCTCCCACTTAATGATGATAACGGCAAGTACGGTAATCTATTGAACGAATATGGCCAAGGGATTCTTAAAAATCTCGACCCGCAATTCTTAAAAGGTTCTGCGATCAATGGTGTGAATTATGCCGTTCCTACGAATAAGGAGCTAGCAGCACAAGGCGGGATCGTTTATCGCTCCGATATTGCTGATGAACTGGGTATTGATATGTCGAATGTAAAGACCATTCAAGATTTGGATGCCGTGCTCAAAGTCGTAAAGGAGAAGAGACCTGACCTAACTCCACTGTACTTCAAGCAAGGAGAGACCTTTAACTCCCAGTACATGGCGCAGTACGATACGCTTGGTGATGCTTCAATTCCGGGCGTTCTGCTTAAGGATTCATCGGATACTAAAATTCAATCCATGATTGAACTGGATCGTTATAAAGAAATCATCAAGCTTACTCGTGAATATATGAAGAAAGGTTATATTAACAAAGATGCGGCCGTGGCTACAAATTCAACGCAAGATGCAATGAAGGCCGGTAATGTCTTTATGACAGTACAATCACTTAAACCTGGTAAAGATAGTGAATTGGCTAATGCTACAGGTTTGGTCGGAAAACTGAAACAAATTGCTTTTAACGAACCGACGATTTCTACTAGTGATGCAGCAGGATCAATGTTAGCGATCTCCGCTTCCTCGGGTGATCCAGCTCGTGCCATGATGGTATTAGATCTTTTGCACACGGATAAAGAAATCAATAATCTGCTCGTATTTGGTGTAAAAGGTGTCCATTATGATGTCGTTAGCGGTGATACGATTAAAGCTACTGAGAAAACGGGTGACTATAATACCGCTGCCGCCTGGATGCTTGGAAGCCAATTCCTGAATCCTGTATGGGAAAGTGAAGCTCCAGACAAATGGGAGCAATTCAAGGCCTTCAACTCCAAAGGTAAAGCTTCTGTTGCGCTCGGTTTTAACTTCGACGCATCCTCTATGAAGACTGAAATGGCAGCTTGTAAAGCTGTTATGGATGAATATGACATCAGTTTGGATACGGGTTCTGTTGATCCCGATACCGTATTGACTAAGTACGCCGACAAGCTGAAGAAAGCCGGACTTGATAAGATTATTGCAGAGAAACAAAAACAACTAGATGCTTTCTTGGCTGCTCAAAAATAAATACTTTAAATGAAACTAAAAGGCTATCCCCGGCATGATTAATGCGCTGGGGATAGCCTTTATTGTACGCTTGGTGAATAGGTTAGCGGAAAGAAGTATCTATTTTTTGCACTACCTGAATGGCAAGTGACCAAGCCTGCTCGGGATCTAGCTTACCTTGCTCGGCTTTGGTTAAATACTCGAGCATATTTGTTTCTACATCGGCGTGGTGCGGACCGTAGTAGGTGGGAACTACTTCTTGTGCTGCTGTAGAGAGGACACGTCCAACCTCAGAATTAGGAAAATAGGGATCAGACAGGTTATGGATCTCGGGATCGTCATAAATTTCGGGGGTGGAGGGAAATGCCCCTTCTGACTTAAATGAAATTAGCTGTTGTGCGGGCTCGGTTAACCATTTGATAAGCGCGAATGACTCCTCTGGATGACTGCCTGTTCTAGGCAAGGTAAGGACGGAACCTCCTCGATTAGCGCTATTTCCTGGGATGGTCGTTACATTCCATAATCCGCTGGCTGTTGGAGCACTACTCTTGATATGATCAATCATCCAAGCCGGACAGAGCATCACTGCAAAGTCGCCGTTTAGCAGACCTGCGCCCCAGCGCTGTGTATCTACAGCAATACCTGCGGATAGATTCAGCTTCAGAGCTTGAATTGCAAAGTCCCAAGCCCCTTTTACTGCTGGATTATTTCCTATGATCAGCTCTTGGGAAGTGGGGCTGTAATATTGAAGCTTGGACTGACGCAGAAGGGTTAGATAAAGATTCTCTAAGTCATTGACAAAGGCTTTACCTGTTGCCTCATGGACTCTAGTGCCGGCTTTGAGGAATTGGTCCCAAGTTTGGATTCGCTTTGCTACTTCTTCAGGTTTGGTAGGGAGTCCAGATAACGCGAAGATATCAGTCCGATACAACATAGCATAGGGACCAATATCAGTCGGTAATCCGAAGATAAAATCATTACCGAGCACCTCCTGCCATTTCCAACTCAGAAATTGATTCTTTAGATCATTCGCTCCAAATGTTGTTAGATTATAAAAATAATCGGGGAACTGCTTGAAACGATCCAAATAGCTAATATCAATGGCCGCCACATCAGGGGAACTATATCCTGCTGCGAATGAAGTTTGCAGCTTGGCGGGAAGCTGCGTGGAGGTTGAGGTTTGAATATGGATTTCTAGCTCGGGATGCTGCAATTGATACTCTGCTATAAGCAGCTCAAGACCCGATCCAGCTGTAAGCCAGATGTTTAGCTGGATCGGGTCTTGAAGGTCGATATCTTCCTTGGAAGGAGAGATCTGGCAACCGCTTGTATGAAGCAGCAATCCAAAGCTTAACAGGATAGTCAACAACTTAGCATTCACATGCAAGAGAACACACCTCGTCTTTATTTGTTGTGCTTCTGAAATTCCTGAGGAGTCATACCCATGTATTTCTTGAATATGAGGCTGAAGTACGCAGGATCTTTAAAGCCAACTAATTCGCTAACTTCGTAAACTTTGAGCGTAACATTATTTAGCAGCTCTATTGCTTTTTGAATACGAAGCTTGGTAAGAAAACTGGAGAAGCATTCTCCTACATCGTCTTTGAACAGACGGCCTAGATAGGTTGGATTCATGTATAATTCATCTGCAATCATTTTGAGAGAGAGGTTCTCTTGGAGTCGCGAATTCATAGCCTCAATCATTATAGAGATTACCCTGCGTGTAGCCTTCACCTGTAGTTGTTCCGTAAGCTGTGGAGAAGCTGAGCACATGGATACTTCACTATAATAGATAACGGGTCGGGTACTATCCTTTTTGAGCTGTTGGCACGCCTGCAGGCTCTCATGATAAGCTGTTGCGAGGGCTCCAAGATCATAGTGAGGGTTGGAGACACCCGCGCTGAAAGGCGATTTCAAGAGGCTAGACAGCTTAATCATCATTTCCTGAGTTAGCGTCTCATCGATTCTTTCGGATTGTTCATAGGGATAAAACAACATGATTATCGCTTCTTGCTCCTCTTGAATGCCGACAACATTAGCGTAAAGCGAAAAACACTCTTCTAATATATTGATTACGGCTGCATACATCGCTTGTTCAGACCAGTACTGTGGCATAACATCACCTAGGTGATTTACAGTAATGATGACAAAAGAATGAAAGGGAGGTATGAGCTGTTCTTCAAAGTAGGGTAATGGAATGCCATAAAGTAGATCAGAAAGGCGTTTCTCCCGAAGATTCTTTTCTCGCAGCTGCGAGACTTGCCTGTGTTGCTTCTTCAATTCCAGACGTTCATACACACTTGTTACGACTTCGAGGATATTTTCAACTGAATTTGGCTTGACCAGATATTCTCGTACACCGTACCTTATGGCTTGGCTGGCATAGGAGAAATCCTGATAACCAGTGAGCAGTATCGTCTCGGTGTCAGGGTAACATTCATGGATATGCTTAGAAAGCTCGAGTCCATCCATGCCAGGCATACGTATGTCTGATATTACAAGGTCAATTGCCTGCTCTTTTAACAGTTGTATCGCTTCTAATCCGTTCTCTACTGAACCAATGATGCTAAAATTATGGTTCGCACTTCCCAGCATTTCTGACAGGGATCGTCGGACAAAACTTTCGTCGTCAACAATTAACACTTTCATCACTTCACCCCCTACCCTTGATCGAACTGTAATGGAACAGTGACTTTTACGAGTAAGCCTCCGAGCTCGCTGGTTGATAAATGAAGGCCAAATCCATGTCCATAGATTAGTTCTATACGATGATTCAGATTGGAGAGACCGATACCGGTGTGGAGCAGCTTCTCCGGATTAACCTCGCCGCTGATTAAGGCCTCTGCCATTCTTGCCTCGCTCATGCCTTCTCCGTTATCTTCTACTGTTAGCACAAGTGAGTTGCCTTCACTATAGGCCCGAATACGTATAAGCCATACTTCGCGTAGTGTAGGTTCAAGTCCATGCGTGATAGCATTCTCTACAAGGGGCTGAAGGGTTAGCTTCATAAGCTGCCTATTCATGACCTCAGGATTCACGTGCAGATCAACCTGTAGTTTGTCCTCGTAGCGTAGTTTTTGCAGGTAAATGAACCTTTCTAGTTGTTGTAAATCTTCCTCAACCGTAACAAATTCCGATCCACGATCAATGCTGTATCGAAGCAAATCGCTTAGTGCAATAACCATCTGTGACTCTTCTCGCATATGTTTATTAGCCAGTGACCAATAGATGGTGTTCAATGTATTGTAGAGAAAATGAGGGCGAAACTGTGCTTTAAGAGCTACGATCTGAGCTTGTTTTTCACTGATTTGTTTGCTTGAGAGGTCAGCAATCGTATGGTCTAGGTTTTGAAGCATAGAGTTATAGCTTGAGTATAGGATAGCCATTTCTTTATTCATGGTTGTTTTTACAAACGGTAGCGTGGTTCCGCGTTCAACGTTGCTTAGCTTGGTTGCGAGATTACGAAGCGGCTTAGACAGTGTCCACGAGAAAAAGAAGGTAAACAATAACGCTGCGGCCATCCCGAGCAGGCCAATTAAAATAATATTTCTGCGAATGCCATTTAAATCTTTAACAGCTTCTTTAGAATCAATGTAAGCAAAAATGCTCCACTCGCTGTAGGGGGAATAAGCGTAGGATACGAACATATTGCGGGAGTTTATGGTATTTGGGATGATTCGTGCTTTATGATTACTGAATTGACTTAGAATTCTATCATCCATATACAGACCTATCTCATCTGGATCGGTGGAATAAACAATGGTGTTGAAGGAATCAACAATTTGAATTTTCTCATTCTTACCAAGATGAAATTGGCTGACAGCGTTATGGATAACCTCCACAGGAAGGACGAGAAATAGGGTTCCTAGCCGATTTAAATCATTCCAATCATTAATTTGCCTAGCTCCCATGACCACAGGGATCGTGCCGTTCTGCCATACATCTGCACCAAACCAGAGCATACGGCCGTTATTCTGGGCTATAGCTGGAAACCAATAGGCGCCGCGGATTTCTCTCTCGCTGTCCCAGATTACTTTTAAGGAGCTGCTATTGGTATATACCTGATTATCTGAAAGTCCGAGCAGCTTGAACTGGATGTCATAATTGATGGAACGTGTCTGTTGATCGATGTAGCGGGTGATATCCATAGCGTCAGTAGGAGGTGTACGGGATTCTGCTAAGTCTCCTAGTGTTTCTTGTATCAAGGGACTGAACATGATCGTAGAAGAGAGTTTGTCGTTATCTTGAAGAATAGCGTCCATTTTACCTTGAAGCTGTTTGACGGACTCCAGAATATATTGGTTCGACCGGTTAAGAACGGCTTGGGATGACGAACGGTAGGACAAAAAAATCGTAAAGGCTACGATAGTGAAAATGATCAGTGAGAAACCCATGATTAATTGAACGAGGATGGAGATTTTCTTGGACATGTCATCACCCGCATGAAAAGATATTCTTCCATACATTGTAACAAAAGCAAATGAAAGCGAATATACCTTGCTGTAAAATACACATATTTATATGGATAATCTCATATTTTTCGGGTAGCGGATGAAAGGTTGTTTTTGCTTGTTTTAATACTGGGTTAATCTTTCTTTACTTTAAAATGAAACTTTTTGCGGTCGGATGCGTCTAATACTATGTTTTGTTATAACGAACGTGGCAAAAAGCAATTCTTCCGCTCCGCTGAGAGCGGTTGCGTTTTTGCGGGGAATATAAGAGGAGTATGAAAAAGACAGAGACCTACTTATATTTACAAATAGGAGCAGAGGAGTCATATCATGGATTTGAAGAAATTAACGTTAGTTGCTGTTTTGGCCATATCTCAGGCCGCCTCGGCAGTGCCGGCTTTTGCTGAATCTGTCAATAGTACCTCAGGTAATACCAATGCAGTAGGAGCAGCTGCCACATCTGCGACGGATGTAATGCCAGAAGCTACTGACCCATTGCCGCCAATGCCAACTGAGGTACCAGGGGGAGTCGTATCACCTACACCAACTCCAACTCCAATCTCTGGGGCAACAGCTGAACCGACGACAACAACTGAACCGACAACAACATCCGAACCTACAGCAACAACTGCACCAACTGCTACACCACTCCCAAGTGCAACACCTGAAACCACTACACAACCTACACCAACGGATGGTGTTCGTGCTGCAGCTAGTAATCAGCTTGTACTTATGATGAACAGCAACAAAATGTACCAAAACGGCGTTGAGTATTTGGCTAATCAGCCAATGGCCGTGAAGAATGGCGTCTCATACGTTTCGATCCGAGCTATGGTAGAACGCGTAGGTGTGAAATACATTTACGATTATAAAACGAAAGAGACCATTGTTACCAAAGGAAGCGACGTAATGCGCTTTAAAACGGACAGTAAGATCTATTCCGTTAATGGTAAAAATGTGACGATGAAAGGTCCAGCTTACCAAACTAATGGTACATTCATGGTTCCTTTGACGTCCATCACCGGGGCATTAGGCATTCCTTATACCGTAGATAATGTGCAAAAACGAGTGATTCTTACGCTGAACACGAAACCTAAAGCTTCTTTTACAGTGCCAACTGAAATTTATGCTGGTGATCCTGTCAATTTCGTGACCTCCAGCTCTTCACCGAATGGTACGGCCATTGTCGATGAACGCTGGGAACCAAATAAGCAAAATATCTATGATACACCAGGATTTTATGTAGTATCCTATTCCGTTATGGATGCGAATGGACAGTGGAGTGATCCATACTCTGTGACCATCAATGTACTTAAACCAAATACACCGCCAGTCGCTAATTTCACGACAGACAAAGATTCTTACAAGATGGGTGAAATGATCACTTATTCGGATCTAAGCAGCGACCCAGACGGTGATCCAATTGAAGTGACTTGGACGAACAAAGCAGAAGCTTTCTTTACACCAGGTCCAGCAACAGTCGCTATTCAAGTAAAAGATTCACATGGCGCAATCAGCACTTTTGAGAAGACCATTAATATTTCAGATGAAATCTTGTACAGTAAAGAAGATTTCTATAGATTATTCGGTGCTCCGGGTAGCGTATTTAACATCGACGGATCGATGGTTCCAACTTGGCAGAAGGTAGCTTATAATCTTTCTTCTGAGCCTTATACCCTTATCCGCAGTAACAGTCCAGAAACAGTGAATACGGAAGGGATCACGTATAAAGAAACATCATTCGGCGGAACTCGCTTTTTGGTCCACCACAAGAATAATATGAATATTAAAACGAAGGTGTATGTGATTGCTAAGAATAACAATCTGTACCCTACGACAATTACAACAGAGTATGTAGGCTTTGGTGGTCCGATCTCTTATCCTGAAGGTACTGGTAAAATGTCAGTGCAGCGGTACTGGGAATCTATGCAGACTAGAAGAGATTATAAGACAACAGTCCTACAACCAGGAGAAAGCGTCTCGATTCTTACAGATCTAAACAAAACTGCAATGAAACCAGGAGAGATTGTATCCCTCCAAGCGGATTTATTTAGTGATTATCCTATTGAATATAATGTCATGCTGATCGATGCGAATAAAGATCCTCTGACTACACTTCCTACACTTCCAATATTGGATCGTGATGGGGTGCATAACCGAGGAACTTATGCTGATTCTACACGCATCATCACGGTTACCGACGAAGTAGGAACAACTCCTGCGAGACTTCTTCTCGGTGACAATTTGAGTGATTTGAATTTGACCGGTGTAGACCCAATGAATGGTACTGAAGCATCCAATGCAGGTAATTTTGGTGTGTTATACAAAATCAAATTCGACCGTGTTGCACCTAATTCATTGATTACGTTTAATCCACGTGGCGGTAATTACATGGGACCAGTCATGGTTAATGGTCAAATCGTACAAATGCCGAATTCAGGAAGTCTCTCTAGTGCTGACATGAACAGTGTGATTTATCGTACTGGCGATTATGGCGGCTCCGTGGAGATTTTGTTCACAGCAGCTTCTGGTAGTAACTTGCCGGTGAATTTCCTGGTTACACCGCTGCCAGCGAAGAAATAACAAAATAGGTCCATCCATTAAGTTATTTGGGATTCACCTGAAATAAAAGTCCGGCTGAATATTCCGCAAAGGAATACTCAGCCGGACTTTTTGTATTTATATGTATGATTTTACTCTGATGAGCGCTCATACGCGTGGTTGTTTCATTGACGGGGCATTTATTTTGGGGCATTATTAAGAGAGTGAAATATAAATGAACTGAAATGTTATGGGAGATGAGCGTATGCTGTCGACAGAACAAATATTAGAGGTCATGTCGGGGCAAGGTCTGCGAATCACCGACCAACGCAAAACGCTTGCCAAGTTATTCGGCGAGAATAAGGGTTATTTGTCAGCGAAGGATGTCTATGAGCATATGGGCCGCAAGTATAGCGGACTTAGCTTTGATACCGTGTACCGCAATCTGCGTGTAATGGAAGAGCTTGGTGTACTTGAACAAATCGTCTTTGAAGACGGAGTGAAATTCAAGGGAAGCTGTAATCATCAGGATCACCATCATCATATGATCTGCCTTCAATGCGAGAAAACCTACCCGATTAATTTCTGCCCGATGAATTTAACGGATACACCTGATCAATTCCGGGTAGTCAAGCATAAATTTGAGGTGTTCGGTTATTGCAAGGAATGTGAAGAGAACCGGGAAGAAGAACTAGTCGCAGCAGCTAATCGCAAAAAAGGGGTCTAAGGATGGCTACCCTTCGTAGAACGATTCAGGCTCCCATTCGGGTGTACCGCAAGTACATTTCCCCGATTAAGCCTGCCACTTGTCGCTTCTATCCAACCTGCTCTGCCTATGCACTAGAAGCTATTGAAGTCCATGGTCCACTTAAAGGTTCATGGCTTGCTGCCAAGCGGATTGCTAGATGCCATCCCTTCAATCCAGGGGGACTTGATCCGGTTCCGCCTCTTGAGGAACACCCCACGAAGAAGGATTCTGCTCGTGCGACTTGACATAAGCCCTTACCATTGGGTATATTCACAGGTAATAGTATGAATTCCGAGGAACGGATGAGTAAATCGGTACGCCCATTACAGAGAGCCGGAACGAGCTGAAAGCCGGTATGGAGCGTTAGATTGAATATGGTCCGGGAGGAACTGTGTTCGAGCGGGAACTGCAATTGAGGTTCACGTAAGATAACGGCGTGTTCCAGCGTTAATGGACAGTTCCCGAGAGGGAACTGGCGAAGCCTGATCTCTGTGAAGAGACAGGAAATTTGGGTGGTATCGCGTGAGTTATACTCTCGCCCCATTATAGGGGCGGGAGTTTTTTGTCTTTTTATGAAAGAAAGGATGATTAATCAATGAGCGAAAAGAAAACTTTTTACTTAACTACACCTATCTACTATCCGAGTGATAAGCTGCATATCGGACATGCTTATTCTACCGTAGCTGGAGATGCAATGGCCCGCTACAAACGTCTACGCGGCTATGATGTAAGGTATCTTACAGGTACAGACGAGCATGGTCAAAAGATTGAACGGAAGGCAGAGGAAGCAGGTAAAACCCCTCAGCAGTTCGTAGATGACATCGTTGTTGGCATTAAGGAATTATGGCGCAAGCTAGACATCTCCAATGATGACTTCATCCGTACAACGGAAGAGCGTCATAAAAAGGTTGTTCAGGATATTTTTGATCGACTGCTCAAGCAAGGTGACATCTATAAAGGCGAATATGAAGGCTGGTACAGTATTCCGGATGAAACCTTCTATACAGAAACACAATTGGTTGATATCGTTCGAGATGACAATGGTGTAATCATTGGTGCAAAAAGCCCTGATAGCGGTCATCCGGTTGAACTGGTGAAGGAAGCGAGTTATTTCTTCCGGATGAGTAAATATGCAGATCGATTGCTGCAATTTTATGAGGAGAATCCGGAGTTTATTTTGCCGGAATCCCGTAAAAACGAAATGATCAACAACTTTATCAAGCCTGGTCTGGAGGATCTTGCGGTTTCCCGTACGACTTTCGATTGGGGTGTTAAGGTTAAAGGCGATGAAAAGCATGTAGTGTACGTATGGATCGATGCATTGACAAATTACATTACTGCTTTGGGTTACGGTTCCGAGGATCGTAGTCTGTACGATAATTTCTGGCCTGCTGATGTGCATATTGTCGGCAAAGAAATCGTCCGTTTCCATACGATTTACTGGCCAGTCATTCTAATGGCGCTGGGTGAGCCTCTTCCGAAAAAGGTATTTGCTCATGGTTGGCTGCTCATGAAGGATGGCAAAATGTCAAAATCCAAAGGGAACGTTGTAGATCCAGTTACATTAATCGATCGTTACGGCCTGGATGCACTTCGTTATTATCTGCTACGAGAAGTACCATTTGGTTCGGATGGTACATTCACACCGGAAAGCTTTGTAGATCGGGTTAACTATGATCTTGCTAATGACCTTGGTAACCTGTTGAACCGGACAGGTGCGATGGTAGAGAAGTATTTCGGTGGAGAGCTTCCAGCGTATGAAGGAAATGTAACAGCATTTGATGGTGAGCTTCAAGCTGTGGCAGAGAATACTTATGCCAAAGTAGAAGAAGCGATGGAAAAAATGGAGTTCTCCGTAGCGCTAACAGCGATCGGGATCTTTATCAGCCGCACCAATAAATATATTGATGAGACACAGCCTTGGGTGCTTGCTAAGGATGAGAGCAGAACAGCTGAGTTGGCTTCCGTAATGAGACATCTTGTGGAAGGTCTTCGCACCGCTTCCATTCTACTACAGCCGTTCTTGACGCAAACCCCAGCGAAGATTTGGGAACAGCTTGGCATCGAAGTTGGTGAATTAACGACATGGGACAGCGGCAAGACCTTTGGTCTGATTCCGGCAGGAACAAAGCTGGTGAAAGGCAATCCAATCTTCCCTCGTCTGGATGTGGAGCAAGAGGTAGCTTATATCGCCGAAGCCATGGGCGCTGGTAAACCGGCTGCTGAAGCGACCGAAGCAGCACCTGCGGCTCCTGTGGTATCCGAGCCTGAGGAAGAGCATAAAGAAGAGATCGGCATCGACGATTTCGCCAAGGCTGAGCTTCGGGTAGCTCAGGTCATTGCAGCTGAGCCTGTGAAGAAAGCCGACAAGCTGCTGAAGCTGCAGCTGGATCTAGGTTATGAGCAGCGTCAAGTCGTTTCTGGTATCGCGAAGTTTTACACACCGGAAGAGCTGGTAGGCCAAAAAGTGATTTGTATTGTGAACCTGAAGCCAGTGAAACTGCGCGGAGAATTGTCCCAAGGGATGATTTTAGCGGCTTCTAAAGGTGACCAGTTAACCATCGCCACAGTACCAGATAGCATGCCAAATGGAGCTATTGTGAAGTAAGATTCGTTTTGTAGAATCTATATATGTAATTGTTATATAAGAAAGGGAATGCTCCTTCAGCCAGCTAGGCTGTGGGAACATTCCTTTTTTCAACGTATAAGCAGGGATAAAATTCAGAATCATCTTATTAGGATTTATTGTTGACTTATCGTAATGATTACTATTATACTTCTAATAGTAAAGATTACGATTTGAGAGGGAGATCAATTTAATGGTTGCTATGAAGTCACGAATAAGTCTGCTTATACTTGCATTGGTGCTTGTATTTACACTCACTGCATGTGGACCAAAGAGCAGTGGAAGTATAGTTGAAGGGAAAGTAAATGTTGTAACTACTTTTTATCCTATTTATGAGTTTACTCGGGAAATTGGTGGAGATGATATAAATGCCATTAATCTTCTTCCGGTTGGTGTAGAGCCGCATGATTGGACACCACGCAGTCAGGATATTGTCAATACCTCCAAAGCGCAATTGTTCTTGTACAATGGAGCAGGGCTCGAGGGATGGGTTCCTAATTTTCTAAAAGGACTTGATAGTAGCAGTAAAGTGGAAGCTGTTGAAGTAAGTAAAGGTGTTGATTTAATAATGACCGATGAAGATGACGTACATGATCATGGGGGAAGCGGCGAAGAGGATCATCACGAAGATGATGCTGATCATAATAGCCATTCTTCTGAGGACAGCCTTCATACGGACCCACATACCTGGGTAAGTCCGAAATCAGCGATCATCATGGCGCGCAATATAAAAGAAAGCCTTCAATCTGTGGACCCTGAGCATAAAGATGGTTATGAAGAGCGTTACAATAAGCTTGCTGAACGTTTACAGGCTTTGGATAGTAAATTTGAACAGGAGCTTACCAAGCTGCCTAACCACAAAATTGTAGTTTCGCACCAAGCTTTTGCCTATCTTGCCCGTGACTATAAGCTTGAGCAGCATGCGATTATGGGATTATCCCCAGACGCTGAGCCGCGTGGACAGGATTTAGTAAACCTGGCGAAGATGGTTAAAGAGGAGAAAATTCAATACATCTTTTTTGAAGAGCTTGTCTCCGATAAACTGGCTAAGACGTTAGCGGCTGAAGCTGGTGTGTCTACTATGGTTCTTAATCCGGTAGAGGGTCTTACTGCGGAGCAAGAAAAGAACGGGGATAACTACTTCACCTTGATGGAGAAAAATTTGCAAAATCTGATTATGGCTTTACAATAAAAAGGAAAGTATAAGGAAAAGGCGGTGCTTAAGCATGCAATCGGTATCCTTGGACTGCCATCAGCATATCATCGATATACAGGATCTTTCTTTTTCATATGGTGAACAGAAGGTGATCTCGAATCTTAACTATAGTGTAAGAGAACGAGACTTCCTTGGTATCATTGGTTCTAATGGCGCTGGTAAAACAACACTGATGAAGATGATCGTCGGTTTGCTTCCGGCAAGCAGTGGTGAAATCAAATTATTTGGAACGCCTGTCCGCAAGTTTAAAGACTGGGAACGGATAGGTTATGTTCCACAAAAGAACGCCTTCAACCCGCTGTTTCCAGCAACGGTGCGTGAAGTAGTGCTATCTGGTTTGTACAACAACAAGAATCTTATTCGAAGAGTATCTAAGGCTCAGCATCGTCAGTGCGAAGATGCACTAGAAGTGATGCGGATACAGGATATTGCGGAGAAAAGAGTAGGCCAGCTGTCGGGCGGCCAGCAGCAGCGTGTATTTCTAGCACGTGCGTTGATCAACCATCCGGATCTGCTGATTTTGGATGAGCCTACAGTCGGTATTGATGCTGAATCACAAGCAGGATTCTTTGAATTAATTACACATATGCATGCCCATCATCATATGACATTCCTAATGGTGTCGCATGATATTGACATGATTAAGAATTACTTAGGGAATGAACCTGTGCAAACGAACGGTAAGATTAACTTTTTCTCCCGTCATTCTCATGATTTGCAGAATTGTACAGAGGAGAACCTGCAGCACACGCTCTCTTAGGTCATAGTTAAGCTCTGGTAGAAAAAGGGAACTCTCGATTATTGGGGGCGTACATAGAGCGTGGGAGCAGGGTTTCCCTCATCTTTAATCCTTTCCGTATACTAAATACCGCGACGCTGTAAGCGTGCCCCGTTAGGGGTGAAAGCGATCCTTCTTCGTCCTGACTATGTTCAGTAATCCCACCTCATACGCCAGTTGCACTTGACGGGTGTCCAGAGGGCAGAGCCCATGGGGCCCTCCCTTGGAAGGGAGGGTTTGGGAGGGATCGAAAAAAGATTTTAATAAAAGATTTTAAAAATGTTTCAATTGTTCTACGGAGGAGAGTTAAAGTTGGAAATTCTATTTAGCGATTTTTTTCAGCGAGCGCTTGCGGGCGGTCTTCTGATTGGCATTACAGCGCCGCTTATAGGCATTTTTCTTGTGCTCAGACGTTTATCTATGATTGGGGATACGCTGGCTCATGTTACGATAGCCGGTGTGGCACTTGGTTTTTTGACAGGATTTTACCCGCTGGGAGCAGGTCTTATTTTTGCAGTGGTGGCTTCCTTCGCGATAGAGAAGCTGCGCAAGGCTTATAAGAGTTATGCAGAGCTCTCGATAGCCATAATTATGTCGGGCGGAGTGGCTTTAGCCTCACTCTTTTTCACTTTAGGAAAAGGTTATAATGCAGATGTTATGAGTTACTTGTTCGGTAGCATTTATACGCTAGACAATACCGATTTAATCGTAGTAGGGATCGTAACGATAGCAGTTGTAGTAGTAGTATCTCTGTTCTTTAAGGAGTTCTTCTTACTTAGCTTTGAAGAGGATGCTGCGAGTGTCAGCGGACTCCCAGTGAAGCTGCTTAACATGTTGATTACCATTCTGACGGCGCTTGTAATCAGTACTGCGATTAAAATTGTTGGATCTTTGCTGGTATCAGCTCTACTGACCATTCCTGTGGCCATCAGCTTATTGTTATCTCGAAGCTTTAAATCCTCAGTCATTCTATCCGTCATCATTTCGGAAATTGCTGTTGTAGGCGGACTAGTGGTTGCAGGAGTTTGGAATCTGGCGCCTGGTGCAACCATTGTGCTTTTACTCATATCACTATTAGTGTTGACTTTGATTGGTAAAAAGGGTTTGCCAGCATAAACAGCGAATAAAATATAGGGTATGCCCTGAAGTGACTCGAATGCTGGAAGGAGAGCCGCTACCTTGTCTAATATCAATGCAGGAATAGCCTTAGCAGCAGGGGTAGCATCATTTATATCACCCTGCTGCTTACCGCTTTATCCCTCTTATTTATCGTATATTACCGGATTATCCGTTCAGCAATTGAAGTCAGGCAGCAATACCAAAGAGGTCCGTATACGCACAATAACCCATACATTGGCATTTATTTTAGGTTTTTCAGCGGTTTTTTACACCTTGGGATTTGGTGCAGGACTATTTGGACAATTTTTTAATGGACAGCGTGATCTGATCCGGCAATTATCGGCGATTTTGATTATTGTGATGGGATTATTTTTGCTTGGGATCTTTCAGCCGCAATTTCTACTTCGCGAACGTAAGCTTGATTTAAAATGGAAGCCGGCGGGTTATGTGGGATCCTTTATTTTTGGGATCGGTTTTTCAGCGGGCTGGTCTCCATGTATTGGACCGATTCTGACTGCGATTATCGCACTTTCTGCAAGTGAGCCTGGCACGTGGTTTACGTTAATTACGGCTTATAGCATAGGGTTCGCATTGCCATTCTTTGTCTTAGCCTTCTTTCTTGGGGGAGCCAGACGTATCCTTAAATATTCAAATGTGCTGATGAAGATTGGTGGCGTTCTCATGGTATTTATGGGCGTTCTGCTCTTTACAGATCAAATGTTTCGGATCACAGTTTGGCTACAGGGAATCACACCAGATTGGCTCATTTTTTAAGTGAAATAATCAATTCCTGCTTCTGGAAAATGTTCGAATATCCGCTCTGTGATAAACTCTCGCAGGGCGGTTTGCTGTTCATCTGGATAAACATATTTATTTTGTCCCCAGCGTCCCCATTTCTTCTTACGCTTCTCCATGTCCATTTCTAGCTTGGATTTGGGGTAGCGCTTCTCTATAACCGTCTTTGCGGTTTTGGTGAATCGATGCTGAATCATTTCGAAGGTTAGTCCTTTTCCGATTTCAGGGGGAAGGGTCTGGGCTAACTTGGCCAGTAGCTCAGCATAACCTTCTTGCCAGCCGTCATACCAAATAATTGGAGCAATGATAAAGCCAAGTGGATAACCCGCCCGTGCTACCTTTCCAGCGGCTTCAATACGCTCCTCAAAGCGGGAGGTGGCAGGCTCGAAATTTTTGATTACATAATCTGCGTTGACGCTGAAGCGAACTCGGGTATGTCCGTTATGCTCCAAAGCAAGCAGTGGTTCAACATGTTGGTATTTGGTCACAAAGCGCAGGCGGCCAAGGGGTTCTTTTGCCATAAATGTAATTAGTTCTGCCAGAGAGCCGGTAATATGCTCAAGTCCTAAAGGATCTGATGTGCAGGCAGCTTCAAAAGTGGTGATTTCTGGATTGCGCTCCTCAATATATTTTTTGGCAGCATCTATAATGTCACCTGTGTTTACATATACGCGAATGTAGGGCTTTGCCCCTAAGGTAGTCTGCAAATAGCAATAATGGCAGTGCCCCATACAGCCGGTGGCAATGGGAATAGCATAATCAGCCGATGGCTTTGATTGGTCAAATTTCAAAGTTTTGCGTAGGCCGACAACAAGCGTTCTTTTGGCAATTTTATATTGCTCGACCTCCGTTTCACCAGGAAAATTCATAATCCGATTATGTGATGTGGTCATACGATAGGGGATATCGTTAGCTTTTACCCATTCCATTATTTTTTCACCTTTAGGGTAATTTAAAGCATTCGGTTCGAAGAAAACAAGTTCTGGAAGAAAAAGTGCAGTAGGTTTTCTGGGTCTTTTTACAGTAGAGGGCTCTGGCGTCACTATAGTCATAAATTCACGCTCCTTTTGAATGACGAGTATGTTTATTATGTCTAACTCAGCCCCAATAGAAGCATGGTAAACATGTGCAACTCATCTGTAAGTTCCTTTGAAGGACTTGCCAAGGTGCGTTAGAAACATGTATCATTGTTAGAGCAAGGTTTGGCCCGGCGCCATGCTCATTATAGAAAAGAGGTAAAGTTTAATGCCAACACCCAGCATGGAGGATTATTTGGAGCGCATATACAAGCTCATAGATGAGAAAGGTTATGCGCGGGTCTCGGATATTGCCGAGGGACTGGAAGTACACCCCTCCTCTGTGACCAAGATGATCCAAAAACTGGATAAGGACGAATATCTCATCTATGAGAAATATCGTGGGCTTGTCCTAACCAACAAAGGGAAAAAAGTAGGAAAACGTCTGGTTGATCGTCATCAACTATTGGAGGAATTCCTCGGATTGATCGGAGTACAGCAGGAATACATTTATAATGATGTTGAAGGAATCGAGCATCACTTAAGTTGGGATTCGATTACGCGTATTGAAACATTGGTAGAATATTTCCGCCGCGACGAAGAACGTGTACAGACTTTATATGCGATTCACAACGAACTGACAAGCGATTCTTGAAATGTTTTTCCCGAAACGGATACTGTCCTAAAAGTTATGCGCAGCAAGGCTTTCGTGAGCATAATCAGTGGATAGTATAGCCGTTTCTATTTTGTTTAGTGCAACCTTTCCCAGTTTTTAGCGTCAAAACGGATACAGTCCTTTTAAAAATATAAGAGAGTATGAGTTTTATTCGGTACTTCTTATATTTTTTGCAGAGACAGATACCCCCTTTTTAGAAGGAGGCATTCTCTCATCTGCTTGAAGGATTTATCCGTTTTTTCTTATTTTTGGATACATATTTTTTAGATTTGGGGAGGAATTATGAATTATCGTAAATGGATGTTGAGCTTGTTAGTACTTATGTTGTTTCTGCCTTTATGGTCTCCTGGTGCACGCGCGGCAGCGGTGCAAATTACGATTGAACTGGATGGAGAGGCGCTGATTAGTGATGTGCCTCCGTATATCACAACTTCCAATGTAACGATGGTGCCAATAAGTGTGATCAGTAAAGGATTAAATGCCGGCGTAGTATGGAATCAAAATAGTAAGACTGTAACGATCACTCAAGGAGATACGGTTCTCAAGCTGACCAGTGGCCTGAAAAACGCATGGGTAAACGATACTTCGGTAGCGCTGGATACATCCGTGCAGATTAAGCAGGGGCGGGTAATGGTACCCATTCGTTTTGTAAGTGAGCAATTGGGACTGCAGGTGTTATGGGATCAGGTTAATAAGCATATTTCCTTGATCTCCAACACTGAACCACCACAATCTGTCGATCCAGAAACACCAACGACACCAACGACACCAACAGTGCCGACGATACCGACTATCCCTGGTGGATCGACTAGTAAGGAGATGAAGGGGGCTTGGATCTCTACCGTATTCAACCTGGACTGGCCTTCAACGTCTTCGGCAGGAAATGAAGCGAAACAAAAACAGGAGTTTGATAATTTGTTAGACAAGCTAAAGGCTGTTGGCTTTAATGCTGTATTTGTTCAGGTTAGACCTTCAGCAGATAGTCTGTATCCATCGACTTTAGTTCCTTGGTCTAAGGTATTGACGGGTACACAAGGGAAGAATCCGGGATATGATCCTCTAAGCTATATGGTCAGTGCTGCGCATTCCCGCGGCATGCAGTTTCATGCTTGGTTCAACCCATTCCGTGCAACGACGGATGCTTCCACCTCAGCGTTAGCAAGTAACCATGTGGCAAAAGCACATCCAGAATGGATTGTGAATGCCGATGGTAAGAAATACATTAATCCAGGTATTCCGGAGGCTCGCCAACATATCATCGACACGGTGATGGAAGTGGTTAAAGGTTACGATATCGATGGTGTCCATTTGGATGATTACTTTTATCCTTCAAATGTTACTTTTGCCGATGATGCTGCTTATTCTACCTATAATACGAAAAAGCTTTCTAAAGCTGATTGGCGCCGAGATAATATTAATGAATTTGTCCGTCAGTTGGGAGAACAGATTCATAAGGTGAAGCCAAAGGCTTCTTATGGGATCAGTCCTTTTGGAGTATGGCGAAATATTAAAAATGATAGTACAGGTTCGGACACGACTGCAGGGGTATCTGCTTATGACAGCATGTATGCGGATGTTCGGACATGGATTAAGCAGGGCTGGATTGATTATGTCGCTCCGCAAATTTATTGGAGTTTGTCCTTTAGCACAGCTCGTTATGATAAGTTAGTTGATTGGTGGGTAAAAGAAGTCGAGAATACGAATGTTAAACTCTACATCGGGTTAGCTGGTTATAAGGTCGGAGCCAGTGATCAAAAGGCTGAATGGCAAAGTGGAGATCAAATTATTAATCAGCTCAAATATAATGAGAAGTACGAAGAGGTTGCAGGTAGTATTATGTTTAGAGCGAATGACGTCGTAGTCCGCAATCCGTTCGGATTGTCGAGCTTACTGACCTTTTATTTTAAATCCTAATAGCTTAGTTGTTATTCATAAGGAGTCATGAATGTTCCCCCGTGCTCATAGATAAGCAATAGAATCTATGGGAAACGGGGGATTTTTGTGTATGGAGATTAACGCAGTATTTGAAGGAGGAGGCGTAAAGGGGATTTCTCTTGCGGGAGCAGTTGAAGCTACAGAAAGGGCAGGCTGGACTTTTAAAAGGGTAGCAGGAACCTCCTCAGGTTCGATTGTAGCCACTTTACTAGCAGCGGGCTATGAAGGGGAGGAAATGTGTCGGATAATCCAAGGGACATCCTTTTCATCGTTTTTGAAGCGAGGTCCCATTTATAATACGGCTATCGTTGGTCCTGCGCTGCGAGTGTTATTGAAGAAAGGATTATATTCTGGGGAAGCCTTGGAGTCCTGGATAAGAGCATTATTACTAAAAAAGGGGATCATCACCTTCCGTGATCTGCCTCCCGGTAAATTATCTATCATCGCATCCGATATCACAAATGGAAGGATATTGGTCTTGCCAGATGGCTTGGAGCAGTATGGGATTTCTGCGGAGCATTTTGAAGTGGCCAAGGCAGTGCGAATGAGCTGCAGCATTCCTTATTTTTTTGATCCTGTGATGTTAAGACTAAACGGGCAGGCAGCAAGAGGGAAATCCTTTGCCGAGCAGTTTGTGTATGTTGTAGATGGTGGGCTCTTGAGTAATTTCCCTTTGTGGCTATTTGACGGCAAGAATAATGGGAGCAAACAACCTGGGAGCAGAATTCCTACGGTAGGTTATCAATCGGTAGGTAAGACCGATCCACAGCCGCATAAAATTAGAGGGCCATTCAGTATGCTCCAAGCTCTGGTAACCACCATGCTCTCTGCTCATGATGAGAAGTTTATTGAAGGGGATAAATTTGTTCGTACGGTAAAAATTCCTACGCTTGGGATTGGAACGACTCAATTTGAAATTACAAAAGCGCAAAGCGATGAAATGTATGCTGCTGGACTCAAAGCAGGAGAAGATTTCTTTAAGGAGTGGCGACCAAGATAACGAGCGAGGTATCCATAAGAGAAAAAAGCATCCCGCACGTTACTTAAAACGTGGAGATGCTTTTTGGAGTTCTTTTGAAGTTAGTGATACTTCGGAAGCTGATCATCATTTTTCCCTTTACTTCCTTCGATCACTTGGAAAGGATAGCTTTTGCGTTTTCCTGGTGCAGCTTGAGTCTTGCGAATTCCTGCTACCTTTGACATGGTCTTCTGGGAAGGCTTCACTTTAACCTTAGATCCACTGCTGCTACGAGCGTATTTGCCTGGTCCCATTTTTTTGTAAGCATAATAAATGATTGCTAACAGTACTAGGGGGAGAATCAGCTTCGACAGCGTAAAGAAGGGCTCGGTCAAGACTCCAATCACAAAACCGAAAATCGCAAGCGTAACCGTAATCCAAAAAATTAAAGCATGCCTGATCATAGATCACTCATCCTTTCGCAGGATCCAATATGCCGCCTGACACACTTGCCTCCGAATATCCTCTTGCTTCAATCGCAGCATCAAGCTCACGCATACGGTTAAAAGAGGCAATAGATACTTCTACCTGATCGTCTTTTGGCTCTTTGGTTGTAAGGAGTTGCAGCCACAATCCAGGGTAACCCAGATATTTAAGGCCTGGTACTTCTCTTACCGCATTGGTTCCCTTTAGAACTTCGAACGATACACCAATTACGACTGGCAACAAGATAATCCGCTGGATCACTCGTTCCCAAAGATTATCCCATGGGACTACGGAGTAAATGATCACACCGAGGATAATCGTCAGCATCATAAAGCTACTTCCACAGCGGTAATGCAGACGGCTGTATTTCTGAACGTTCTGAACAGTCAGTTCTTCGCCTGCTTCAAAAGCGCTGATGACTTTATGTTCGGCGCCGTGATACTGGAACAGTCGCTTGATCACAGGTGTTTGAGAAATCGCCCATAAATAGACCAGCAAGAGAATCATTTTGATGCCGCCTTCTATGAGGTTGTGCAGTACGTAGTTATCAAATACATTTTTAAATAAAAAATCCTCTACAAATACCGGAACAAGCGTAAAAATGAGCTTTCCGAACAAGAAGGAGAGAATACCCATTACAGCAACCCCAAAAATCATTCCAAGGCTCCAGCCCTCATCCTTTTTCTTCGGCTTCGCTTTTTCCTTCTCGATATCTTCCGGTTCCAATTCATCTTCAGCGTAGGATTCGGCTGAATAGTTCAAGTGCTTAGAGCCTTTAGCGCTGGCATCTATTATACTGACAAGGCCGCGAAGCAGCGGAATCTTGCGCAGTTTCGTGACCCAGCTCTTATCGCTTTTGGGTACTTCTAAAAATGTGATTTCCTGATTCTTGCGTCGCACGGCTGTTACATTGATATGCTTACCGCCGAACATGACGCCTTCAATGACGGCTTGGCCGCCGTAACTGGGAGTTTCCTGGGACAACCAATTCACCTTCTCGTATTTAATATGATTTATATAATACATTGTAACTAATTTTTGAAGACATTACTAGTTGGATCGCCTTTTGCTGTACATACTATCTTCTAGAGAGAACGAGAGATAAATTGGCATTGAAAATAAAGAAAGCGAGGCAATTTCATGAGCAAATCACATCAACAACAATCGGGGCATACAAATATTTGGCTTTTTGCACTCGAATTAGGTTTTTTTGCAGGATTAATTTGGGGTGGGCTTCATTGGCTAGTCTATTGGTTCAGTTTTACCAAAGTAAGCCCTGGCTTTATCGCAGAGCCTTTTTTCAGGCATGCGTTTTTGACAACAGCATTTGGACATTTCGTGGGATATATGATGTTTATTGTATTTTCGGTCATCGCCTCCATGCTGTATGTACTGCTTCTCCGCAAGCTGAAGGGACCTTGGCCAGGCCTGGTCTACGGCGTTTTATGGTGGGCGATTATATTTATTCCTGGTTCGCAGATGTTTCTTATGCAGCCCCCATTCAAGCTGCCGTGGAACACTGTCATTAGTGAGTTCTGCATTTTTCTGCTATGGGGAATGTTCATTGGATATACAGCAGCGATCGAGTATACGGACGAACGGAAGCGTGAGCAAAGTACAGCGCTTGCCTAACGGCGCGAAAAAACTTCTCAAGGGGATATCCCTATGTTAAAATACAATGTGGCTATTTCGAGAGGAGAATGAAAATGGGTAACAAGCGTGTCTCCAAGCTGCGTAAGGTTTTGCAGGATCAAGGATTGGATGCAATGTTGATAACTAGCGGTTATAACCGCCGCTATTTAAGTGGATTTACCGGATCGTCCGGTTATGTACTGGTGACAAGTGATGATTGTTATCTGCTGACTGACTTCAGGTATATGACACAGGCCGTGGACCAAGCAATGGGGGTTAAAGTTGTAGAACATACAACTAAGTTCATTGATACAGTTCGCGAGCTTCTGCCTTCTGGTAAAGAGGTACGTATCGGTTTCGAACAGGATGATGTTTCATTCAGCGCGTACACCTCATATGCAGAAGCACTTAAGCCGGCAGTGTTAGTTCCAATTTCCAAAGCTGTGGAAGACCTTCGTATGTTCAAGGATGAGGAAGAGCTTGCCGTTATGCAACGTGCAGCAGATCTGGCCGATGCTACATTCAGTCATATTCTGAACGTGATCAAGCCGGGCATGACTGAGCGCGATGTTGATTTGGAAATGGAATTTTATATGCGGACCCATGGTGCAACTTCTTCATCGTTTGATACGATTGTTGCTTCAGGTGAACGCTCGTCTATGCCACACGGCGTAGCAAGCAGCCGTGTAATTCAAGGCAATGAATTCATTACCCTTGATTTCGGTGCATTACTTGATGGCTATTGCTCAGATGTGACAAGAACTATCGCACTCGGAGCACCGGATCCGAAGCTGAAAGAGATCTATGATATTGTGCTGGAAGCTCAGCTACATACTTTAGCACATATCAAGCCGGGTATGACTGGACGGGAATGTGATGCCTTGGCACGTGATATCATTGCTAGCTACGGATATGGTGAACAATTTGGACACAGCACAGGCCATGGACTTGGAATGGAAGTTCATGAGTGGCCGCGTTTGTCCAAACTTAGCGACGATATTATGCAGCCGGGGATGGTAGTAACTGTGGAGCCTGGTATTTATTTGCCGGGAATTGGCGGAGTACGTATTGAAGACGACATTGTGATCACGGAGAGCGGAATATCACTGCTGACCCATTCGTCTAAAGAATATACAGTACTGTAAGTAAGTGTGATGTATTAGATTGATTATAAATTTTGGAGGGATTTTTAGTGATTTCAGTAAATGATTTTAAAACAGGTTTGACCGTAGAGGTAGAGGGAGATATTTTTACCGTTATTGATTTCCAACACGTTAAGCCAGGTAAAGGCGCAGCATTTGTTCGTTCCAAGCTTAAGAACTTGCGTAACGGTAATACAGTAGAGCGTACATTCCGTGCAGGTGAAACGATTGGCCGTGCTATTATCGAAAACCGTGGTGTACAATATCTCTATGCCAGTGGATCGGACCACGTATTCATGGATAACGAAACTTATGACCAATTCGAATTGTCCGAAAAGCAATTGGAATGGGAATTGAATTTCCTTAAAGAGAACATGACTGTAAACATCGTTAGTTACAAAGGTGAGATTCTTGGGATCAACCTTCCTACCAGCGTAGAGTTGAAGGTTGTTGAAACTGAGCCTGGCGTTAAAGGAAACACGGCTCAAGGTGCTACGAAATCGGCCAAGCTTGAAACCGGACATAGTGTTCAGGTTCCATTGTTCATCAACGAAGAAGACATCTTGCTGGTTGATACTCGTGAAGGTAAATATATCTCCCGCGCGTAGGAAACAGAACAATAACCTAGATATTACCAGAAGAGCCTCCCCGTTTATACGGTGGAGGTTTTTTTATGAACAGTAACGGATAAAGATGCTATGGAAACCTACATTAAAATACTGGAAGTTGAGTAAAATAAGCACAGCTGAAGGGCAGATGCTGACCTTATCTTTTTTTTCACAGCGGGGAAATTTAATAAATTTTTTATGAAACCATTAACGCAAGGCACTGTTTTCGTATTATACTGATTTAAAGCGGGAAACCGATTAGAAGCAACTACATAGACCGATATGGGGAGTGAATGGGACTTTGTCACTTTATGTTATGAAATTCGGAGGCAGCTCCGTCGGCGACACTGAACGAATGAAACGCGTCGCCAAGCACATCGCAGACAAGCAAGATGAGGGACATCGCTGCGTTGTGGTTGTATCTGCAATGGGGGATACAACAGATGATTTGATCGATACGGCGAAGCAACTAAACGGGCAGCCGCCCGCACGTGAAATGGATATGTTGATGACGACAGGTGAACAAATCTCCGTCGCTCTATTGTCCATTGCCCTGCATGGGATCGGGCGGAATGCAGTTTCTTATACAGGATGGCAGGCTGGATTCCGAACAGACGAAACTCACGGCAGAGCTCGTATCAATGAAATTGACCCGCGTCGTGTATTAGCGTCTTTGGAGCGTGAACAGATCGTGATCGTTGCAGGCTTTCAGGGAATGACTGTGGACGGTGAGATCACCACATTAGGCCGCGGTGGTTCGGACACAACAGCCGTAGCATTGGCTGCTGCTATTCAAGCAGATGTATGCGAGATCTATACCGATGTAGATGGTATCTACTCCACAGACCCACGTATTGTGAAGACGGCACGTAAGCTGAAGGAAATCTCTTACGATGAAATGCTGGAGCTTGCCAATCTGGGAGCAGCTGTATTACATCCACGTGCAGTGGAGTACGCTAAGCGTCATCAAGTTAAGCTGGTCGTTAGATCGAGCTTTAATCATAATGAAGGTACTGTTGTGAAGGAGGAAACAAGCATGGAGCAGGGAATCGTAGTTAGTGGTATTGCATTTGATAAGAATGTAGCACGTGTCAGTATTCTTGGAGTTCCTGATGTACCAGGTGTACTCGCTCAGGTCTTCGGCAAGCTTGCTGAAGAGGGCGTTAACGTAGATATCATCGTACAAAGTGGTGTTCAGAATGAGCAGGCTGACTTCTCATTTACAGTTTCTCTTGATGAGCTGGATCGGGCGAAGGAAGTAATTAAAGAAATTCATAAAACTTTGCCTTATCGTGAAGTTACCTCCGAGGATAACCTGGTGAAGGTATCCATCGTTGGTGCTGGTATGGTCAGCCATCCAGGGGTAGCGGCTCAAATGTTTGATGTACTCTCCCAAGAGGGTGTAAGCATCAAGATGGTCAGCACTTCTGAGATCAAAGTATCTTGCGTCATTGAATCAGGCAATTTGCCATCAATCATACAGGCGCTGCATACCGCCTACAATCTCGATACAACAGAGCAGGCTTTCGTCGGAGGTCCTAAAGATCGCCGATAAGAGCTGCTGGGGAAATAAAAAGGGATGCTTACAGCTAAATGGCTGTAAGCATCTTTTTTTATTGTTTAGGAAATTATACAATACAAAAAAATGTGGATAACTCCGAAGAAAGAGGAAGGAGGGGTGAACGTGAAGAAGCAGGAGACATGGAATAAACGAGGAGTCCTCCGTCAGATTCTAAAAACCGAGCGGACCTTATATCCTCCGAAATGCATGTTTTAGTCGAGCCTACGGACAAATGTATGCGAATAATCGAATACAAATGTGCCGCCGGTAAAGTAAACGAGCCAAATGTATGCGAAAACCGAATACAATGTGCCGCCGGTAACAGAAACGAGCCAAATGTATGCGAAAAATCGAACACAATGTGCCGCCGGTAGCGTAAACGAGCCAATTGTATGCGAAAAACCGAATACAATGTGCCGCCGGTAACGTAAGCAAGCCAAATGTATGTGAAAAATCGAATACAATGTGCTGCCGGTAGCGTAAACGAGCCAAATGTATGCGAAAAAGCGAATACAATGTGCCGCCGGTAACGTAAACGAGCCAAATGTATGCGAAAAAGCGAATACAATGTGCCGCCGGTAGCGTTAACGAGCCAAATGTATGCGAAAAAGCGAATACAATGTGCCGCCGGTAGCGTAAACGAGCCAAATGTATGCGAAAACCGAATACAATGTGCCGCCGGTAGCGTAAACGAGCCAATTGTATGCGAAAAATCGAATACAATGTGCCGCCGGTAGCGTAAACGAGCCAAATGTATGCGAAAACCGAATACAATGTGCCGCCGATAGCGTAAACGAGCCAATTGTATGCGAAAAATCGAATACAATGTGCCGCCGGTAGCGTAAACGAGCCAAATGTATGCGAAAAATCGAACACAATGTGCCGCCGGTAACGTAAATGTGCCAATTGTATGCGAAAAATCGAATACAATATGCCGCCGGTAACGTAAACGAGCCAATTGTGTGCGAAAAACCGAATACAATGTGCCGCCGGTAACGTAAATGTGCCAATTGTATGCGAAAAATCGAACACAATGTGCCGCCGGTAACGTAAATGAGCCAGCGCTGTTATTCGCCCCAGATCACCCGGGAAGGGGCTTGTTATTAGGGAATAAGTGCAATACGGTCCGTCCCTAATATATGTGCTCATTTCATCGAAATAAAGCCATTCGGTCCGTAAGCGGAACCTCACTACGAAAGTGTATATGGATACGAGTATGGAATTACGGATGTACTCAGCTTGTAACTCTACCTCCAAGGACGACTCAGGCGTTTTTCTTGTTTAGACTTATAAACCGAGTTTGTTGCGGTATTCCTGCGGTGTTATGCCATAATGCTTCTTGAATAGATGAATGAAATAGCTAGGTTTTTGATAGCCAAGCAAGGTGGAAATTTCATAGATTTTTTCAGGCGACTGCTCTAGCAAGAGGATTGCCTTCTCCATACGAACACGAAGCGTATATTCACTGATTCCTTCACCAGTTTCAAGCTTGTAAATCTTCGAGAGATATGAAGGATTCAGATATACGCTTGAAGATATAGTCTGTAGTGAAGCTGTACCAGGGTTCTGCGCGATGTAATCCTGTACCTTGCGGATAATGGAGTTTCGGGAATCCTTCTCCACACTGCTAACCGAGCGTCGGTAGCTGGCGATGACCCGTTCACTCCAGTTACGTAGCTCATCGACTGTTTGCATAGGCTGCCCGCTAGTAACGGTGTAGAAATCTTCACCGATCGTGTCAGCCAGCCATTTTTTGGTGCGATGAATAAGTGAAGAAATGGAGGAGGCAATGGCAAAATAAGCTTCAAGGATATGCTCTTGTGAGTCTCTCCATTCTTCTTCCAGCTCTTTCAGGATTGCTGCCAGCTTATCGTTGGCTGCTTCCCATTGGCCCATTTCCAGCAGCAATCCGAGAGTCGGTGTTAGGTAGAGCTCATTTAGCTGCTGCATTTCACCGCGGTTTGGTTCCTTGGCTAGTGAAATGAACAATTCGGTATCCCTTCCGATGAAATGCCTGAAACTCGCCAGTGAGGACTGATACATGGTCCGGATATCTTGCGGAAATTGGCCTCTTTTACTCGTTAGAACGGATACGCCTACCTTTAAGTAGGATTTAGCCGCACGTTGGAGCTGAAAGGCCTGTGTTTCAATCCAGACATCGAGTTCCTCTTCTTCACTTATCTTTGTTGATTCAATCGTATATGGAAGGGACTTGTCTGACAGCAAGCAGACGATAAATCCGTGCATATCTGTACAATGCCATAACGCCATACGGGGGCCGAACAGCTCAGCAGCAATGTTAGTCAGTGCATATTCAATGAGTGTCTCATCACTCTGATCGTACTCGCCTTCTGTTGTGTCTATCCTCAGCAGCATCATGCTGTAGGGAGTGCCTCTGGCAATGGGAACTTCATACATTTGAAGTTTTTTGGAAAGTGGACCTATGGCCGGGTCCTGCTTGCCGGTAATCAGATCCCGCAGTAGATATTCCCGTAGCTTAGACAGCTGTTCTCTAAGCGTATAATTAATTTTTTGAATCGAAATGATTCCTTGCCACTCTTGTTCAAGCTCGTCTAGTGCTTTGCGAACGGCGCTCATTAATTCTTCGTCTTCAACTGGTTTAAGGAGATAATCGCTGGATCTCAGCTTCAGCGCCTGTTGACGAAACCGATTGGAATAGCAACAAATATGTTGAGCCAATTACACTTACAACGGTTAAGGCCATTGGTAATAACTATTACTATAAAACCGGCGAGAGTATGGAGAACAACGTTCTTAACACTTATATGAAAGATAATCTGGGCATTGATGTGAAATATGATTGGGTTGTCACCGACACCAACCAAGCCTATCAGACGAAGATTAGACTTATGTTGTCTTCAGGTGATAAAATGCCGGACGTGATCACTTACCGCGGCGATATGGAAACGGTCAATATGCTGATTGACTCCGGACAGTTCACAGATGTTGGTGGCTTGATCGACAAGTATGCTGGCGATGTATACAAGAAGGGTATGGAGCTGAATCCGGATACATTGTTACCAGTAACACGCGATGGCAAAGTTATGGCGCTTCCGGTTCTGGATTACGCTTATAATGACGACATGGTTCTCTGGCTGCGTCAAGATTGGATGGATAAGCTGGGTCTGCAGGCTCCTAAGACACTTGCTGATTTCGAGAACATCATGGATGCTTTTGTAAACAAAGATCCTGATGGCAACGGTAAGAAAGACACTCTTGGTCTCGCAACCGGTTTTAAAAATACTTACTTGAACTGGATCGCTGATATCAGCTGGTTGTTCGGTGATTTCGGCACCATGCCAGAACAATGGAACGAAGGTACAGATGGTACGCTGAGCTATGGCTCGATCGATCCAGGTGCGAAGCAAGCACTGTCTACACTGAAGACATGGATGGAAAAAGGCTATATCACTAAAGATGCAGGTCTTGTCGATGAAAATGGTGGTTACGAACAATTCACTAAAGGTCAAGCGGGTGCAATTGTAGGCCGCAACTGGCTTCCAGACTGGCCGTTTGGTGATCTGCTGAACAACGTACCTGGTGCAAAATACAAAGCTTATGCAATTCCTGCCGGTCCTGATGACAAAATTGGTACACAAAGTGGTAACCCGTCTGTTAACGGATGGATGCTGATCAATAAAGATTCGAAGCATCAAGAAGCACTGCTGCGTTATTATAACTTCTTATTCGATAACTGGGCGAATCCACAAAAAGGTGGCATTTTCGAAAATGGCTTTGCTGAAGGTTATGACTATGCCAAGCAAGCAGATGGTACTGTAGTTAAAGACCCGGCGAAATATCCGGATCTATTCCCTGGCTATGGCGACCGGACACATTTAGTTGAACCGATCTACTACTCTCTTACCTTTGACGGTGCCCGTGAGCCGGGATTGTACGCAGAGACGATGAACAAACTGGCAAGCGGTGGTACGCCTGAAACACCGTACGAGATCGCTACAGCTGCGGTTCGTAAACCGGAGAATATTGAAGCCATGAAGATCGTCTTGGAGCAAAAGGATATTCGTATGAAGAATTACTTCCAAGGACCTCTGACTGAAACCATGAAATCCAAAAATGAGCTATTAAAGAAATTGGTACTTCAAACGTACTCCAAGATCATTTACGGTCAATCCCCTATCGAAGAGTTCGATACGATGGTGGCCAACTGGAAGAAATCTGGCGGTGATGAAATTACTAAGGAAGTGAATGACTGGTATATTTCCGCTAGTAAAAAATAAGCAAATAGCATCACTAATAAATGAAAAGGAACGCTGCAGATTTGAATGCAGCGTTCCTTTTCATTTATATAACAGCAAGGGAGGTAGGTCCCTGAATTTATCCTAATCGTTTGAACCGGCCCTGAATCTCTACAGTCTCCACAACATTGACGAAGGAGCTTGGGTCTGCCTCAAGAATAGTTCTCCGCAGATTTGCAAGTTCATACCGAGTCGTTACTGTCATTAGCATGGTATTTCCCTCATGACTGTATCCACCCTCTGCATTGACGACAGTGATGCCATGAGGTAACTCTCTGAGACGGGTCAGCATCATCTCCCGTTCTTTGGTAACGATAAAGCAGGTCAGCTTCACATGGCGAATATGGATCATATCGACTACTCTACTCTTTACAAAAATACAGAGCATAGCGTATAAGGCGGAATCCCAGCTTTTAAAGAAGCCTAAACTCAGAATAACTAATCCATCCATTAAGAACATGATATTCCCCATGGGAATATCCCGTTTACGTGAAATAATCGAGCCTAATATATCAAATCCCCCAGAAGAGCCCCCAGTACGGAGAGAAAAACCAACGCCCCCAGCAATAATTACTCCGCCGAAAATACTTGCAAGAATGGGGTCCTTGGTCATTTGCACCTCAGGAATAATGGTAATGAACCAGGTGGTGGCCACGACGGAAAGCAAGCTTAGTAAGATGTATTTTTTCCCCACTGCAATAAATCCCCAGACAATTAAAGGAAGGTTTATTACAAAATAAAGCTTAGAAATGTACTTCGGATCCGTTAAATAACCGACGACCGAAGCCACCCCTGCTACCCCACCGCTCAGAAGCTGATGAGGAATTAGAAACAATCGCATCCCGCTTGCAATTAAAAAGGCTGAAAAAATAATGATAGCTACTTCCTTGAGTGGTCTGACTACGGTCCGCATGTTTTGCGGTAACCCGTAACTTCGAACTTGCATGACACAAATCCCCTCTTTTTCTTATGTCTTTATAGTCTGCTCTTTTTGAAAATATAAACCCACTATATTTCCAATTAACAAGGATACCACAGATGGAAGTGTTCGTAAAAAATAATTTTATCGTACTGATTATATTTATTTATATAGGTGTGTACTATGAACTCTTTCACAGTTGGACTTGCAATTCTGTCATTTCTCCTTGTCTAAAGTGAGTAATTATCGCATATCCATGGATAAGAGAAGGACAAACAAGCCCTGAATATCATTCTGTGTGAAATAGTAAAAGTTAGGAGTGGAGTGGATTGGACAAGTATGTAAGCTGGATGGCGACTCTTCGGCTGTTCTCGGGTAGTGCGGAGATTATAGCTGCACTGATTATGCTGCGGTTGAATCAGGTAGACAAGGCGCTTGCAGTCAATTCTGGACTAGCTTTGGTAGGCCCGACGATCTTGATATTGACGACAGCGATCGGACTTACAGGGATGGCTCAGCAGTTGTCCTGGAGCAAACTGGGCTGGGTCGGTTGCGGTGTAGCCTTTCTCTTAATCGGGATTCTAAAAAAATGATAGATGATAGGCATATTGAGCGCGTACAAGCATAAATATGGAATAAAGCAATTAGATAGAGGACAACTTGGGGGTACTTTGTATGGCAGATGATTGGTTGCAATTGTTTCCTGAAAAAGTAAGAGCACTATTAAAGTGCCTTCCCCTTCCGCTACTTGGAATGGTGGAAGAGATTCGGGTCCGTGAAGGTCGTCCGCTGGAGATTAACTATTCAGGTAAATATCACTTTCTTAGAGCAAATGGCAGCGTAACGCAAAGGCCGGAAGAAGCCTATAGGCCGGATCGGGAGGACACTCATAGACTGCTAGATCTGATCAGCAACCATTCACTATATACGATGGAAGAAGAGCTGAGAAAGGGATTTATTACGATTCCTGGCGGCCATCGAATAGGACTTGCTGGTCGGACGGTGCTGAGTGGTGGTGGTGTGGAGCATCTACGCGACATTACAAGCTTCAATATTCGCATAGCCCGTGAGGTTCCCGGAGTCGCGGATAAAGTGCTACCTTATCTGCTGGACAAGGGGAGGCAGCGAATGATGCACACCTTGATCCTCTCGCCTCCACAGCACGGGAAGACAACACTTCTTCGCGATATCGCAAGACAAATCTCCTTAGGAGATTTGGGGAAACGTGAAGGCGGAAGACCCGGTATGAAGGTGGGGATTGTCGATGAACGTTCTGAGATTGCCGGAAGCAGACGCGGGATTCCCGCCTTTGATGTCGGTCCGCGCACAGATATCCTCGACGGCTGTCCCAAAGCTGAAGGCATGATGATGATGATTCGTTCCTTGTCACCGGATGTATTGATCGCTGATGAGATTGGTCGTCCTGAAGACGCTGAAGCAGTCACTGAAGCGCTGCATGCTGGAATATCAGTCGTTGCTTCGGCTCACGGTAAAGAAGTAATAGAACTGGCTCGTAGACCCGGGCTTGGCGGGCTATTGGAACAAAAGATGTTCGAAAGATACGTCATTCTGCATCGCTCAGAAGCAGGACTCTCCTTTCGTGTTCTGGATGGACAGAAACGCGGATTACTTCTTATCTCACCCGGGGATCGATTAGGTGGTGATTTACATGCTTAAGCTATTCGGTGCCGTTCTGATTGTGCTGGCTGGTACGCTAGCAGGGCTCCAATTTGCAAAACAATATGCAGACAGGCCAAGACATATCAGAGGCTTGATAGCAGCGCTACAGCGGCTAGAAACAGAAATAATGTACGGCTTTACCCCATTGCCTGAAGCTATGCGGCGTATTGGGATTCAGTCTAAGGAACCGCTCAAAACGTTGTTTATTAAAACAGCTGAGGAGATGAGCCCACCCCATGATCGAAGTGCCCAGGATGCCATTCAGAGGGCTATGGACTCGCATTGGAAGTCTACCGCATTGAAGGGGACAGAAAAAGAGATTCTCCGCCAGCTCAGTTGTACTCTCGGTACAAGCGATAGGTCCAATCAGAGCACTCATATCGCGTTAGCATTGCAGCAATTGAAGCAGGAGGAGTCGGTGGCCAGAGAGGATCAAGGCAAATATGAAAAATTGAGTAAAAGCCTGGGTCTGCTGCTTGGAGCATTGATCGTCATTTTGATCTTTTAGCGAGGTGCCAGGAATGAATATTGAAGTCAATGCGATTTTTCAAATTGCCGGCATTGGCATAATTATCGCCATGATACACACGGTGCTTAAACAGATGGGAAAAGAAGATTTCGCACATTGGGTTACCGTAATCGGGTTCGTCGTTGTGCTATTTATGGTTATTCGAATGCTGGACGGACTGTTGCAGGAAATAAAAACGATCTTTCTTTTTCAATAGGCGTGCTATGGAGATCATTCAAGTTGTTGGAATAGGGCTGATATCGACCATATTGATTCTCGTGCTGAAGGAACAAAAACCGATGTTTGCCTTTCTCCTCGCTACTGCCACAGGGATTCTGATCTTCCTGTTTCTAATCGGCAAGATTGGAATGATACTTTCCACACTGGAGCGGGTGGCAGAGTCATCGGGGATGGAAATGATCTATTTGAAGACCGTGTTCAAAATCATCGGAATTTCATATATCGCTGAATTTGGAGCACAGATTGTGCGTGATGCAGGGCAGGAATCGATTGCTTCCAAAATAGAGCTCGCCGGAAAAGTCCTCATTATGGTACTAGCTGTACCCATTATCAGCATCATTATTGAAACGGTCATGAAGCTGCTACCTGCTTAAAGCAATTGAAGGAAGCTAAGCAACGATTAGGGAGGAGAAGTTATGCAAAAGTGCAGTGTTTTTCGTCCTCCAAAATTAAAAATAATACTGCTGCTGCTCCCATGCTTCTTCATTCTATGGTTTGCAGGTACAGCTCAGGTGGCCATAGCTTCTCCAGGAACTCCAGCACCTGGATCGGGGAACTCCTCCCCAGTAGACCAGTGGGTCAAGGGTCAGGTGAACAATCTGCCAACAGATAAGGTGGAGTCGTACTGGGATCAACTGATGAAGGATTACGGAGGTTTTTTTCCAGACGGGGCAACACCATCACTTATGGACATGCTGCTTCCAGGGGATAAGGGACTCAGCTTACAAGGTGTATTATCCGGGCTTCTTGGATTTATGTGGCATGAGGTGCTGTACAACGGAAGGCTGCTGGTCACGATTGTCATGGTTAGTGTGCTCAGCATGATACTGGAGACGCTACAAACCGCTTTTGAGCGAAAAACGGTCAGCAAGGTGGCTTATACGCTCTGTTATATGGTAGTGCTCGTTATTGCCGTGAACAGCTTCAATATCGCTATAGGTTATGCGAAGGATGCTATCGACCGGATGATTGATTTTATGATGGCCATGATTCCGCTACTGTTCGCGTTACTAGCTTCCATGGGGAACATTGTTACCGTCTCGGTCACACACCCACTAATTGTTTTTATGATTCATACCGTTGGCACACTGATCCACACCATTGTCTTTCCACTATTATTCTTCTCGGCGGTGCTGCATCTCGTAAGTGCATTGTCGGAGAAATACAAGCTGACCCAGTTGGCGAATCTGCTAAGAAATATCGGAGCCGGATTACTAGGAGTACTGCTCACTGTGTTCCTCGGTGTGATTTCAGTCAGGGGAATTACGAGTTCAGTGACAGATGGTGTTACGATCCGGGCCGCTAAATATATTACAGGAAACTTTGTTCCGGTCATCGGAAAAATGTTCGCAGATGCAACAGACACAGTGATCTCAGCTTCACTCCTGGTGAAGAACGCTATTGGGCTATCCGGAGTGATCATCATTTTGTTCCTTTGCGCTTTTCCGGCGATCAAAATTCTGGTGCTTGCTCTGATCTACAATGTAGCTGCTGCTGTAATGCAGCCATTAGGAGAGACGCCGATTGTGGTCTGCCTCCAGACCATCGGAAAAAGCATGGTGTACGTATTCGCTGCTTTGGCAGCTGTATCGTTAATGTTTTTTATGGCCGTCACGATCATGCTAACCGCTGGCAATTTAACCGTCATGATGAGGTGAGCTTGAAGGCTATGCTAACAAAACTTAGCGGGTGCTTACGAAGCTAGTTTTGTACGAAGAAATTCTCTGAAGGCTATGCTAACAAAACTTTTAGGAGGGAAACGATGAGCTGGTTGGGCGATTGGCTACGAGAGATCATACTTGTCGTGCTGCTAGCATCATTCGTTGAATTACTGCTCCCAAGCAAATCCATGGAGCGTTATGCAAGGCTGGTGCTGAGCCTCCTGATCTTGCTTACCATGCTTAGCCCGATCGTTTCTCTCCTTAAAGGTGATGCAATAGCCGAGCTGAGTATAGCCATGGGGCGACAGGAGAAAGAGGGAGGCTTATTCACAGGAGGGGGAAGTGGAGATCCCTCTTTGGAAAAGATTCTGGCAGATGGTCAAAAGCTTGCACAAGGGCGACAGGATCAAAGCTTAAAGCTGGCCGCAGAAGAGGTTGCTGAGCAAATGAGGGAGCAGATCATAAGCGAGACCGGCAAACGCGGGGTTAATGTCACTGTAACGCTCGGCATGGGGAAATCCGGCAGCTCCGGTAATGAAGATATTCCTGTCATCTCTGCAGTGAAGGTCTCAATGTCCCAAGCAACAGCTAATTCCATAGGGGCTTCCGGTAATTCCAGCGCAGCCGCTGCTCCGCCGATTGCAATCGCTCCTGTAGAGCCTGTAGAAGTAAAGATCGGTACGAATCCAGAGAATGGATCAGCTTCTGCAGATGAGCCCAAAGCAGTGAACGGAAATGTAACAGAAAATAACACGCCTTCAACTGAAACGGAGTCCATCGTAAAGCTGTTGGAACAAAAATGGGATTTAGATCCCAAAGTAATCCAAGTAGATGGCGGCGTTGTGAATAACGTCAAGTTATGAGTCTGTAGCTTCTAAACTATCAATGTTAGGAGGGATAGGAGTGGGCAATTGGCTGAAAAAGCTGGAGCAATGGGCTGGGGGTGGGGCTGGCAGTCCGAAGAGAAGTCATACTTTTCGCTGGCTAATCATTCTGGGTCTGCTGGGCGCAGCGATTATGCTGTTTAATTCCTTCGTCAATGTGAAGAAGATTGATAACGAGAATACGGGGCGTGAGCCACCGCTGAATCAGTCCTCCCAAACGGCGCTGGTACAGAGTGATCCTGGAGCTACTAACTCGTTCGAGAGTATTGAACAGACACTGGAGAACCGGACGAAGGAGATTTTGGAAAAAATCGTTGGTGTCGGTACCGTTGATATCATGGTCACTGTGGAATCCACGGAAGAAATTGTCGTGGTGCGAAATATGAACGACTCCCAGCAGCTTAGTGAGGAGACGGATGCCAGTGGTGGAAAACGTCACACGACACAATATACGAGGGATGGCGAAATCGTAACCTACTCGCAATCGGGTGATGAAACACCTATTGTGACGAAGCGGATTAAGCCTCAGGTACGCGGCGTACTGGTAGTTGCCAAAGGTGCAGAGAACAAAGTCGTTCGTGGACTTATCGAGCAGGCTATCGAAAAAGGCTTGAATGTCCCAATTCAGCGCATTTCAGTAGTACCACGCAAACAAGAGTAGCAGGAGAAAGTCAAGAAGTGAGTGCTTCCGAAGCAGCCACTAGATTAAATTTTAGGAGGAATTAAGAATGAACGGCAAAAGACAAACAATATGGTTGGTTTCTATGCTCAGTTTGATGGTTGTACTCTCGGCATACTATTTATTTACTGAAGATTCAGGTGCATCGGTTCCAAAAGACACAGCAGGAACTATGCAGGTAGACTCCTTGAAAAAAGATACAGCAAACGCAGCATTACCAACGGTTGGCGACAAAGGTATCGTTGTGAACGAAGTGGTCAATCAAGGAGATGTTGTTGCTGATGGAGGCGTTGTAGATAACGCTACAGCCACTGACGATAGTGCAGCTACTGCAACTACTGATGACAGTGCAACTACAGCGGTTAAGGATGATAGCAGTAAAGCTGCAGCAGACAGCGGTAACTCTGAGAAAGCTTCGACGGACACTGCTGCAAAAGACTCCAGTAAAACTTCTGACCCGGCAGCTAAGGACACAACAGCTAAGGACACAGCAGCTAAGGATACAGCAACTAAGGATACGGCAGCTAAGGATACAGCGGCTACTACAACATCCAAAACCCCTGCTAAGAATGATAAAGAAATCCTGGATGAAGTAGCTTCACAAAGTGTATCGGCGAGCAGCATGTTCACTAACTACCTGTATGAACGTGAGCAAAAGAATCTAAAGAGCCAACAAGACTTACTGGCTTTGATTAACAATATGGAGAAGACGCCTGCTGATAATGCAGTTGCTCAAGAACAGCTCCTTAACCTTGAAGAAAAAGAATCTAAAATTACGGGCATCGAAGAACAGCTTCAACAAAAATATGGGGAAGCCATCGTGAAGGAAGAAGCTGGGGACAGCTATAAAGTAGTCGTACTGAGTGACAAGCTGGATGTAAAACAAGCGGTTAGCATCGTTGATCTCGTAATGAAGGAACTGAGTGTGTCTCAGGATAAAGTTAGTGTTCAATACGTTTCCGAGAAATAATAAGACGTGAAATTATAGGAAAAATGACGAAAGAGCTCGGGTTCTCCCGGGCTCTTTCCATTTCTAGCGTTTATGATATAATACATAAAGTTATCTTGTCCGCTTAAGAAGTGGCTTCGAGAGAAAGCTGAAGGAGTGAACTAATGTATGTTCAAGTTGAGCGAAATTAAGGAATTAATTAAATTGCTGGACCAGACCTCCTCTGTACATGAGTTGGAGATCGAAAGCGAAGGAATGAAGCTTGCAATTCGCAAACCGGATCGCCCTGAAGCTGATGGAACAGCAGTACTGGCGACTCCTTATAATGCCTATCCCTTTACGCCTGCCCCGCAGCCGCAGAGCGTGCAGCAAGTGTCCTATCCAGTAATCAGTGAGGTTCCTCCAGCACAGCAGCCACAAGCCGTCGCAGAAGGCAATCTACATAAAATTGTATCTCCAATGGTGGGAACATTTTATAGTGCCGCTTCTCCGGAAATGCCATCGTTCGTTAATGTTGGAGACCGTGTTGGTGAGAAAACAACGGTATGCATTATCGAAGCGATGAAGCTGATGAATGAGCTGGAAGCGGAGATTAAAGGTGAAATCGTGTCCGTACTGGCTGAGAATGGTCAGCTTGTAGAATACGGTCAACCACTATTCTTGGTTAAACCGGAATAAATACCGCAGATTACTTATGGAGCGGAAGCTTCGCAAAACTTTGGGAGGAAACGCATGAACATTCAAAAAGTGTTGATTGCCAACCGCGGCGAAATCGCGGTCCGCATTATTAGGGCCTGCCGAGAACTGGGCATTTCCACCGTCGCGGTCTATTCGGAACCCGACCGGGATTCACTGCATGTCCGGTTGGCTGATGAAGCTTACTGCATCGGTCCGATGCCGTCCAAGGACAGCTATCTGAACTTTACAAATATTATGAGTGTAGCCACCTTAACAGAATGTGATGCCATCCATCCTGGTTATGGATTTTTAGCTGAGAATGCAGATTTTGCAGAAATTTGTGAATCTTGCAATATTATCTTCATTGGGCCATCTCCAGATGCAATCAACCGTATGGGTGATAAAGCTGTGGCGAAGGAAACCATGAAGCTGGCTGGAGTTCCGATCATCCCGGGCTCAGATGGCCTTGTAGGTGATGTTGAGGAAGCCGTCATGCTGGGTCGTGATATCGGATACCCGATTATCATTAAGGCTACCGCAGGTGGCGGGGGTAAGGGCATTCGGATTGCTGAGGACGAGGAATCATTGGTGAAGCAGATTACTGCTGCACAACAGGAAGCGCAGAAGGCGTTCGGCAACGCTGGTGTATATTTGGAAAAGTACCTTACAGGTATGAAGCACGTAGAGATTCAAATTATTGCAGATAAGCATGGTAATGTAGTGCATTTAGGTGAACGCGACTGTTCCGTACAGCGTCGTCGCCAAAAGCTGATTGAAGAGGCACCTTGTTCTGTACTTACACCGGATATCCGTGAAGCGATGGGGAATGCAGCAGTTCGTGCAGCACTCGCTGTGAATTATTCGGGAGCGGGAACGCTTGAATTCTTGCTTGGACCGGATGGACAGTTCTACTTCATGGAGATGAATACTCGTATTCAGGTAGAGCATCCGGTAACGGAAATGGTTACGGGTGTGGATTTGATCAAGGAAATGATTTCGGTTGCAGAAGGAAATCCTTTGTCATTTACACAGGAAGATATCGTGATTAATGGCTGGTCGATTGAATGCCGTATCAATGCGGAAGATCCAGAACGTAATTTTATGCCTTCACCAGGTAAAATCGGCTTTTATTTGCCGCCTGGAGGTCTCGGTGTTCGTGTAGACAGTGCGGCGTACCCTGGTTATACGATTTCCCCTTTCTATGATTCTATGATTGCAAAGCTGATTGTATGGGCACCCACACGTCAGGAAGCGATTGCAAAGATGAAGCGCGCCTTGGCTGAATTTGCCGTGGAGGGAATCCATACTACGATCCCTTTCCATCAGAAACTGTTGGAGCATCCTGTATTTCTGGATGGTAATTTTGACATCAAGTTTCTGGAAGAGTATGAAATTTAGGACGACTTCGCTTTGTTTGTCATAAAGTTCGTCAAATGATATAGTATGTTTAATAAGAGACGTGCTTTACGCTTGAATTTATGAGAATCTTTGTTGAAAGGTGTGAAGTCTAAAATGAGTACATTGCCGACAGAATACGAACGGACAGAAATCGGTGAGATCCAGATTGCTCCTGAAGTGATCGAGGTGATCGCAGGTTTAGCGACCGTTGAGGTTAAAGGTGTAGCTGGCATGAGCGGTGGTTTCGCCGGTGGTATTGTTGAGCTTCTCGGACGTAAGAACTTGTCTAAAGGAGTTAAAGTAGAGGTTGGACAACGCGAAGCTGCAGTGGATGTTTCTGTAATCATTGAATATGGTAACCGTCTTCCTGAAGTGGCTGCTGAAATTCAGCGTAATGTTAAGCGTTCCATCGAGACTATGACTGGTCTGACTGTTGTGGAAGTGAATGTGCATATTCATGATGTACAATTCAAGAACAACAACACTGTAGACAAGAACGAGGAAGCTGAAACGGTTCTTCGCGTGAAATAACAGTCGTCGTTCTTCCATAAACCCCCGACAGTAAAGTCGAGGGTTTACTCTAATTTAAGGAGGTTATGAGACTCGTGGCAAAAATTTTGGACAGACTTTTGCTGTTTGTCTACAGCTTAAGTATCGGAATATTATCTGTTATTGCCATCCTCCTCTTGAGCGGTGCTATTCCTAAAACTTTGGAGATTGAGAATGGACCAGCAGCTTATATTACTGCAATTGTAGTAGCAGTTGTCTTGTTCCTTCTGAGCATCCGATTTTTCTACATCTCTTTGCGTCGTGATCGCGCTTCTTTACCTTCTGTTGATCAGCGTACAGAGTATGGGGATATCCAGATTTCAGTGGAGACCATTGAGAATCTGAGTCTGAAGGCTGCCGGTAAAGTGAAGGGAATCAGAGATCTCAAATCGCGTATTCGCGTTTCTCAGGCGGGCCTTGAAATTACAATTCGCGCAGTAGTGGATGGTGAACATTCATTGCCGCTACTAACCACAGAAGTGCAACGTCAGGTGCATGATTTTGTGCAGGAGACAACCGGTATTCCGGTTGCTGATGTGTCTGTATACATTGCTAACCTCACGCAGTCTCCAAGCTTCAAAAGTCGAGTGGAATAGAGGTGAATTTCCCTTATGTCTTGGAAAGAAGTATGGGAAAGTCACGGGGGTAGAATCGCCGGAGTGACTTTCGGCATTGGTCTAGGTTTGATATATTTAATTTGCGGTTTTTGGGATATGTTGTTCTTTGCACTGGTAGTGTTCATCGGATATACGTTCGGCAAAAGAAAGGATAACGCAGAGGCTCCCCTGTTTCAGTGGCAGGAGCTGATTACGCGTCTATCCGGACGCTGGCGTCCCTTCAAGTGAACCGCGATAGTCTTTTTCCCGGAGCAGGAAGCCGTAAGTTTGTGTTGTCCAATGCCCCTGGAAGAAAGACTTTGCGGTTTTTTTAATTGTGAAAGATATCTTTAACGGACATCGGACAATAATCCTCTAAGGATTAGGGATAGAATTCGAAGGATTTGGGCTTAAAATAATTATAGGCGATGTGATTAAAGTCTGAATTATTATCACACTTGAGGTGTGAAGTTATATTTATGGTTGCCCGACGTTATAGAAGTTTGAGTAAAGATGTTAATGCGATATAAGATTTTAGGAGGAACACATGAAAAGACGTATAGCGAGAGAGATTATTGTCCAAAGCCTGTATCAGATGGAAATGAACGATGTAGAGAGCGCGGAAGCTGTGGAAATGCTGCTGGAGGAAGCTTCAGAGGAGAATGAAACAGAGCGTGTAATTACGGACGAAATTCAGCTTAAGCACTATGTGGTGGAGCATGTAAACGGTGTGTGGGAGCACAAGGTTGCAATTGACGATATGCTTGAGCATTACTTGAAAGGCTGGCAAATGAGCCGTCTGTCACGTGTGGATCGTCAAATTTTACGTCTTGCGGCGTATGAAATGGTGTTCGCGAATGATGTTCCGGCTAAGGTTGCTGTGAATGAGGCTATAGATTTGGCCAAGCATTTTGGAACGGATGATTCCGGTAAGTTTGTAAACGGTGTGCTTGGTAAGATGATCCAGGAGATCGATACAATTAAAGCTGACCATTCTTAATTTTTAAAAAATATAAGCAAGTATAAGTTATTCACCTATTCTTTATGTTTTATATTTCTCGCATAAACGCTTACCGTCCACATAAGGACGCCGAAGGCGTTTATGCTTGTACAATAGTAAAGTATATAAAAGGGGAGAGACTATCATGACAGCAGCAATCATCAGTGGTAAACAAGTATCTGAGGAAATTCGTATTGGTATTGCCCAGGAGGTTGCTGAACTGGCGAAACGTGGCGTGAAGCCCGGTCTGGCAGTAATTCTAGTAGGTGAAGATCCAGGATCACAAGTTTATGTTCGCAACAAGGAAAAATCTTGTATCAGCCTTGGTTTCCATTCGGAAGTGCATAAACTGGATGAGTCTACTACTCAAGAAGAATTGCTGGCTCTCGTAGCGCAGCTTAATGGACGCGATGATATTGATGGGATTCTAGTTCAACTTCCATTGCCTAAGCATATTGAGGAAAAAGCTGTTATTGATGCGATCTCCGTGGAGAAAGACGTTGACGGCTTCCACCCTGTAAATGTAGGTAACCTAGTGATTGGTGCTGACAGTCTGCTTCCTTGTACACCTGCAGGTGTAATTGAACTAATCAAACGTACAGGAACAGGAATGGCTGGTAAACATGCTGTGGTCATTGGCCGCAGTAATATTGTAGGTAAGCCAGTGTCTTTGTTATTGCAACGTGAGAATGCTACTGTGACGATGTGCCATTCCCGTACAGCTAATATGCAAGAAATTAGCCGTCAAGCAGATATTCTAGTTGTTGCGATCGGACGCGCGAATTTCATTGACGCTTCTTACGTGAAACCGGGTGCTGTTGTCATTGATGTGGGTATGAACCGTTTGGATAACGGTAAGCTTGCGGGTGACGTTGATTATGATAGTGCAAAAGAAGTTGCCGGATACATCACACCTGTTCCGGGTGGGGTTGGACCGATGACAATTACAATGCTGATGAGCAACACGCTGATTGCGGCTAAGCGCCGTCACGGCTTGGAATAGGGGTAGGAATTCATGGCGGCAGAGCGGCAGGTCTATTCGATAAAAGAACTCAACCGTTACATCCGCATGAAGCTAGACTCGGATAATTTACTTTCGGATGTATGGATTCGCGGAGAGATTTCCAACTTTACGCATCATGGTAGCGGTCATATGTATTTCACGCTAAAGGATGAGAGCAGTCGGATCAAGGCGATTATGTTTGCTTCTCATAACCAGCGCCTACCCTTTATTCCGAAGGAAGGTGCTCGGGTAATTGCTAGAGGTAATGTGACCGTATATGAACGGGACGGGCAGTACCAGTTCTATGCCACACACATGCAGCCAGATGGAATTGGTAGTCTATATTTAGCCTATGAGCAGCTGAAGAGCAAGCTTGAGCAAGAGGGGCTGTTTGTAGAAGCGCGTAAACGTCCTTTGCCTCGCTTTCCAAAGTGCATTGGCGTGATTACTTCGCCAACGGGGGCAGCTGTGCGGGATATCGTGATTACACTCCAGCGGCGGTTTCCGCAGGTGGCTATTGTAATCTATCCCGTACTGGTGCAAGGCAAAGGCTCCGCGCCTTCGATCGTGAAGGCGATTGGAGCGCTGAACCGCATGGGTGAGGCCGACGTGCTTATCGTCGGCCGCGGCGGCGGTTCGCTCGAGGAGCTGTGGGCGTTTAACGAGGAGGAAGTCGCGCGAGCGATATCGGCATCAAGGATTCCGGTCATCTCGGCCGTTGGCCACGAGACCGATTTTACGATTGCCGATTTCGCCGCCGACCTCCGCGCGGCTACGCCCACAGCGGCCGCGGAGCTGGCCGTGCCACACGCCGGCGAGCTAGCTGCGCAGCTTCGCCAGCAACAGCAGCGGCTCCGCCAAGCGCTGCAAAGACGCGCCCAGCGCGGACGCGAGCGTCACGCGGGGCTGGAACGCTCGCTGGCGCTGGCAGGCCCGCGCCGCTCGCTGATGCAGCACACGCAGCGGCTGGATCAGCTGCGTGAGCGGCTCCAGCGCTCAGCGGATGCACGGCTCAGCCGTTCCCGCGAGCGCAAAGCTGTGCTGCATCATAGTCTGCAGCGGTTCCATCCGCACGGCAGTGTTGCCGCTGCGCGTCAGCGCACCGAAAGCATGCGCCGTGAGCTGATGGGTGCTATGCAGGCCCGCCTGCAGGAGAAGCGAGCTCGCTATATAGCGGAGATTCGTCATCTGGATGCACTGAGCCCTCTTAAAGTTATGTCGAGAGGCTACAGCTTAGTCTATGACGAAGCAGAAGAACATTTAATCAAATCGCTGACCGAAGTACAGCTTGGCGATCTTGTAGTGATAAAGATGAATGACGGACAGCTGAACTGCCAGGTATGGGGAATGAAGGAGGATGGCAAAGACGATGACGAAGGAAGCGGAACTTGATTTTGAAGGCGCCATGGACCGGCTGGAGGAAATCGTACGTGAGCTTGAACACGGCGACGTTCCCCTGGAGAAGGCCATCGATTTATTTCAGCAAGGTATGAAGTTATCTCAGCTTTGCGGCAGCAAGCTTGAGCAGGTAGAGCGTAAGATCGAAATGATTACCCTAGAGGACGGAGAACTGCGTAAGAAGCCGTTTGGTGCACGTCTGGAAGGGGACGCCGATGACTCGCTTTGAGCATGAGCTTGAGAGAAACGCTGAAGGAGAAACAGTGCGTCAGCCACTGGAGGATTACATCGCGTCCTTAAGCGATCTAGTCTCACATGAACTAGAGGTTATTCTCCCCACGCAATGGATGGTTCCAGAGAATTTACAGCAAGCCATGAAGTATTCACTTATGGCTGGGGGCAAACGCCTCCGACCACTGCTGGTGATTATCGCATGTGAAGCACTGGGAGGAAGTCGAGAGGCTGCCCTGCCTGTCGCTGCTGCTATAGAGATGGTACATACCTACTCGTTAGTTCATGATGATTTGCCTGCCATGGATAATGATGATTATCGGCGCGGGAAGCTGACGAATCATAAAGTCTTTGGCGAAGCGACCGCTATTCTTGCGGGTGATGCCCTTCTGACCCATGCTTTCTACAGTGTGGTACAAGCCTCGCGTAAATTTGGCGTCCCTGCGGAAAGTGTACTATCCATCGTGGAGGATTTGGCGGAAATGGCAGGTCCTCGTGGTATGGTTGGCGGTCAGATTGCAGATATGGAAGGCGAGCAGGGTCTAACCGATCTTGCACAGCTAAAGTACATTCATCTGCATAAGACAGGAGATTTGATTATCTTTTCGCTATTAGCTGGCGGTCGTATTGCAGGTGCTAACGAGCAGCAGCTTGAGGCTTTGCATAAATTCGGAACAGCCATTGGACTCGCTTTTCAAATCCAGGATGACATTCTGGATTTGATTGGAGACGAAGGTAAACTTGGCAAAAAAACAGGCAGTGATGTTAAGCAGCATAAAGTAACCTATCCTTATTTTATCGGCCTCGAAGCATCGCGAGAAGAAGTGAAGCAGCTTACAGAAACAGCCCGAAATGCTGTTCTGAACGGTGGCTTTCATGACAGCCAGCGCCTGCTGGAAATTGCAGATTACTTAATGGCACGTGATCACTAATTATGAACTTTCGAAACGGCTGTATTTCGACAGCCGTTTCGTTTGTGTTATAATGGGTTTTATATAATTTACAACATCTAGGAAAGCGGGGAACTATACGTGCTGCTTCCACAAATAAATGATCCTAAGCAACTAAAATCATTGTCAGTCGATGAATTAACTACCTTAGCGGAGGAAATTCGTCGATTTCTGATTGAGAAGCTTACAGCAACTGGGGGGCACCTCGGATCCAATCTAGGAGTCGTGGAGCTCACTTTGGCTTTGCATTATTGTTATAACAGCCCTCGTGACAAAATGATTTACGACGTTGGGCACCAGGCTTATGTTCACAAGATCCTGACTGGTCGTCAAGACCGCTTCGATACCCTGCGTAAATATCAGGGCTTGTGCGGCTTCGTTAAGCGCTCCGAAAGTGAGCATGATGTATGGGAAGCTGGACATAGCAGTACCTCATTATCGGCAGCAATGGGGATGGCGATGGCTCGCGATCTCAAGGGTGAAGACAATAAGGTTATTGCCGTGATTGGTGACGGTGCTCTTACTGGTGGAATGGCGTTTGAAGCACTTAACCATATTGGCCATGAGAAGCGTAAGCTGATGGTTATTTTGAACGATAATGAAATGTCAATTGCTCCTAATGTAGGGGCGATGCATAATTATCTAAGTAAAATACGTTCAGATCGCCACTATTTGCGTGCCAAAGATGAAGTAGAGGGGCTGCTTAAGAAGATTCCGGCCATCGGAGGACGATTAGCAAAGACTGCTGAACAGTTAAAAAATAGTCTCAAATATATGATGGTACCTGGAGTATTGTTTGAAGAGCTCGGCTTTACGTATCTCGGTCCTGTAGACGGACATGATCTGGAGAAGATGATTGACACCTTCCACCAAGCAGATAACGTGGCTGGACCTGTGTTGGTACATGTACTAACAACTAAAGGTAAGGGCTACAAACCGGCTGAGACCGATTTCTATAAATCACATGCCATTTCACCATACAAAATTGAGTCGGGTCAGGCGCTTAAAGCTGTGGGTCCTCCAATGTACACGGAAGTATTTGGCGAGACGCTGATCGAACTGGGTCGGGAAGATTCCCGTCTGATTGCTGTTACACCTGCGATGCCAGGAGGCTCGGGCTTGTTTCCTTTTGCTAAGGAATTTCCCGATCGTATGATTGATGTCGGGATTGCCGAGCAACATGCGGCTACGCTTTGTGCAGCTTTGGCTATGGAAGGGATGAAGCCGGTATATGCGGTGTATTCTACCTTCATGCAGCGTGCCTATGATCAGATCGTCCATGATATTTGCCGGCATAACGCGAATGTTATGTTCGCCATTGACCGCGCGGGGTTTGTAGGTGCGGATGGTGAGACTCATCAGGGTGTGTACGATGTTGCTTTTATGCGCCATATTCCGAATATGGTGATGATGATGCCAAAAGACGAAAATGAGCTGCGTCATATGATGAAGACGGCGCTTGAATATAATGACGGTCCGATTGCTTATCGCTATCCGCGTATTAACGGTACAGGTGTAGCAATGGATCCTGAGCTGCGTACTATTCCAATCGGATCATGGGAACGACTGCGTACAGGCGAAGGTTATGCTGTTGTAGCCTGCGGACCTATGGTTCAAGTGGCTGAAGAAGCTGCTGATTTACTCAAGCGGGAAGGGATTCAGGTAGGCGTCGTAAATGCGCGGTTCCTGAAGCCACTCGACAACTCCATGCTGCTTGATTTGGCTCACGCTGGAACCAACATGGTTGTTATTGAAGAGGCTTGCCAAGCGGGAAGCCTCGGCAGCTCGGTATTAGAATTCTACGCAGAGAATGAAATTTATGACGCTCGTGTACATCTGATGGGTGTACCTGACATCTTTGTGGAGCACGGCTCTATTAAAGAACAGCGCCAGGAAACAGGTCTTACTGTAGAAGCGCTATGTGCACGTATCAAGTCCATGATGGCTTTGAGTGCTTATAACTACAAAACAACTTCGTCTTCCTAAATGGAAGCCGGAAATTAGCAACCCTTTGAACGATCGGGAGATGACCATGGAACACCGTAAAGAACGGATAGATGTACTACTTGTTGAGCAAGGTTTTTATGAAAGCCGTGAGAAGGCTAAAGCAGCCATTATGGCAGGACTGGTGCTCGCGGATGAAGAACGCATTGAAAAGGCTGGTATGAAGGTGTCACGGGAGGCTACCCTTAAGGTTAAAGGCTCTGTGCATCCTTATGTCAGTCGTGGGGGCCTAAAGCTGGAGAAGGCTCTACGCCAATTTAATATTGATCTTACGGGACGGACCATGCTGGACATCGGTGCTTCTACTGGAGGCTTTACGGATTGTGCACTTCAGAATGGAGTAAGCCATGTGTACGCGATTGATGTTGGCTATAATCAGCTGGATTGGTCGCTGCGTAATGATGAACGCGTTAGTGTGATGGAACGAACGAATTTCCGATATATGACGCCTCCAGATTTGGTGGGTCCGATTCCAGATTTTGCGAGTATTGATGTTTCATTTATCTCCTTAAAAATAATTCTTCCACCGCTCAAAGCTTTGCTTAAGCGCCCGGCGGATATTGCTGCGCTGATCAAGCCGCAGTTTGAGGCAGGACGGGAGAAGGTTGGTAAATCAGGTGTAATTCGTGATTCTGCTGTTCATAAAGAGGTATTAATTAATGTACTGACCATGGCGGCAGAGCTAGGTTACCAGCTGCAGGGATTAACTTTTTCACCGATTACAGGCGGGGAAGGCAATATTGAGTTTCTTGCTCAATGGAGATTAACACCTGAATTGGCGGAAGCTGAAGAAGGTACATTACAGCCTTCAGATGCTGTATCATCAGTCATTCCAGTGGAGGATTTCCCATCCCTAGCGGATGAAGTGATTAAGCAGGCTACGGGTACTTTTAATGTAAATTCGACTCATGGAAACTCATCGCGCCGGTGAGTTTCTTTTTCCATATGGAAAATAACAATTATTTGGAAAGCTTCTAAAAAGGCAGCTTAGAAGAAGGAATTGGCATGGCTTCACGCGAATAAATCACCGAGGTGATTGATAGTGGCGGGTAGCTCTGACAAGGTCGTCATGGCGTTTATTGGAGTAGCATTATCGATTTTTATAATTTATCGGATATATATATGGCTGCAAAATTCTCCGCGTTCTTTCATGAAGGATCAGATCCCGTTTAATAAAGTGATTATTCCTCACCCATCTATAGACATACTAGAGGATGAAGGGTACGAGGTCGTTGGAGGGAAGCTCAAAATCCCGTTGTCCTTCAACGTAAACGGGGCGCAGATGTATAGCCGGTTATTTATAGATTATGTGGCGACTAAAGAGGAAGGATCAATATATTTGGTTATCCTTTCTAGACCACGCAAACCTTTGGATTTCACAGGCAGTGGCTTACGAGATACCTTGCTTCCGTACTTGCTGATTTATCCGGAATGTAGCGGAGTTTTGTATGTTAATACTGCAGCGGGATCTATTCAAGTGATTAAGCTTGGCAGAGATGACGGAGAATCAAACTGAGTCCATATTTAACTAGGTGTATGCTTCCGAAGTAGTTTTGCCGAAGCAATTCGGGGAGCATCGCTTACAAAACTAAGTCCATGCTTCCGATGTAGTTTTGTCGCTGCTAATCTGGAAGTGTCGCTTACAAAACTTTTAGGAGGCAACAATGAAGGGTCAACGACATATTAAGATACGTGAGATTATTACGCAAAAGGATATCGAGACACAGGACGAGCTGGTAGAAGCCTTGCGTGAATCTGGTTTTCAGGTTACTCAAGCTACAGTATCTCGAGATATTAAAGAGCTATTGCTCATCAAGGTGCCTATGGATGATGGAAGATATAAATATTCGCTTCCAACTGACCAACGGTATAATCCCATACAGAAGCTGAAGCGCGTTTTGGTGGATAATTTTGTGCAGATCGATTCATCGGCTAATCTTGTGGTGATGAAATGCTTACCGGGGACGGCTAACTCAGTCGCTGCTTTGATTGATAATATTGACTGGCCACAAATTATGGGGACCATCTCTGGTGATGATACCATTCTAATTATTTGCCGCCAGCCTGAGGACAGTAAGACTGTAATTTCACAAATCATGGGTTACATTTCTTAAATTATAAGAAAGTATTAATTTCATTCTATTAAATTCTTATCATCTTCTCGGAGGTGCTCTATTAGTGTTAGAAACCTTGTCTATCCGCAATCTAGCCGTCGTTGAGGCGGTAGATGTGCATTTTTATCCTGGCTTCCATGTGCTCACAGGGGAGACTGGGGCAGGTAAATCCATTATTATTGATGCGCTTGGACTGATTGCCGGAGGGCGCGGCTCCGCGGATTCTATTCGTTACGGTTGTGAAAAAGCAGAGATGGAAGCGCTCTTCAGCCTCCCAAGCGGTCATCCCGTCTGGGATACTTTAGAGCGTCTTGGCATTGAGGCTCAGCGTGAGGAGCATCTTATAATACGCCGTGAACTCACCTCTCAGGGTAAAAGTACATCACGTGTAAACGGACAGATGGTCAATCTTACTATGCTACGTGAAATTGGCGAGCAGCTGGTTAATATTCATGGACAGCATGAACACCAAAACTTATTGAAGGCAGAACGACATTTGGGACTTTTAGATACATACGGAGAACCCATTATCGGGCCGCTAAAAGCGGTATATCAGGAAAAGTATTCAGCCTTTGCAAAAGTGGAGAAAGAGCTCCGAGAGCTGCAGGAATCCAGCCAAAAGGCTTATCAAATGCTTGATTTGTACCGTTTTCAGTTAGAAGAAATTTCATCTGCAGCATTAAAACCGGGAGAAGATGAATTACTTGCCGAAGAACGGGTCAAACTATCCCACAGTGAGAAAATGATGGATTCCGTATCCGGTGCATATGAGCTTCTCTACGATAGACAAGGCTTAGAATCCATAGGTAATGTCATTTCCAGACTCGAGGATGCGGTTCGTTATGATGAAAAGGGTCTTAAATCCGTGCTTGAGCAGCTGCAATCTTCTTATTATCAACTAGAGGATGCTGCATTTCAGCTTCGTGATTACCGAGAAGAGATCGAATTCAATCCACAGCGACTCGAAGAAATCGAGAATCGTCTCGATTTAATTACCGGACTCCGCCGTAAATACGGAGATAGTGTAGAACAGATTTTGGCTTATTATGAACAAATCCATCGGGAAACCGATCTGCTTGAGAATAAAGATGAATATCTGGAGAAACTGACGACCAAACGCGATGCATTGCTGTCTGTATTGATGGATGCAGCTACTGAATTAAGTGAAGCACGGAAGCTGTGTGCGTCTGATTTAGCCACGCAAGTGGAGAGTGAGCTTAAAGATCTTCAAATGGAAAGAACTTCGCTACAGGTTAAATTAGACACGTTGGAGGACCCACGTGGAGTTGATTATAAGGGTCGGCGTATTCGTCTTACAAGACAAGGGATCGACAGTGCGGAATTTATGATTTCCCCTAACCCTGGCGAGCCGTTAAGACCTCTTGGCAAAATTGCCTCGGGTGGTGAGTTGTCGCGAATTATGTTGGCAATGAAGAGTATTTTTGCGCGTCATGATGCGATTCCAGTTCTGATTTTTGATGAGGTAGATACCGGTGTGAGTGGTCGGGCTGCTCAATCCATTGCAGATAAACTGTATAAGCTGTCCTCCACTTGTCAGGTGTTCTCCATTACGCACTTACCGCAGGTGGCTTGTATGGCTGATCATCAGTACTTAATCCGCAAAAAGGTTGAGGACGGAAGAACCATGACGGAAGTGGAATCACTCTCGAATGATGGACGTGTAATGGAGCTGGCCCGAATGCTGGGTGGGGTGGAAATTACCGAAAAAACATTGCACCATTCGCAGGAAATGCTTAATTTGGCCGAGGCAAGTAAGGCTGCAACAAGCTAAGCGGAACAATGATTGACAGTAATAAAAGCCTGGGGGCAAGGTTATCTTATAGGTACGCAATTGGCGACCACCTTTTTCGTCAAGCGAAAGAAGCAAAAGGGAGCGTGACAGCCATTGAAGCCTAACCTCAGGAAGTTAATGCCAGGCCTTTTATTTGCCTTCTTTCTTAGTTTATCGGGCATAACGGGAACCCACCAAAGTTTTGCCGCACCACTGAACAGTGAACCTGCCAAGGTGACTGCGCATGGAATGAAACCGGAACTGAAGGTGATCCCGGGAGGTCAAACGATCGGAGTAAAGGTGAAATCAGCAGGTGTTCTGGTTGTTGGACATCATCTGATTGAAGTATCCGAGAAATCCAAGCTTTCCCCAGGTGAGGTCAGCGGTTTGGTGCCAGGTGATTTGATGATCTCCATTGATGGAGAGAAGTTGGACGAGTTATCTAAGGTGGCCAAGCTTGTGGATCGTGCTGGAAAAGCGAATAATTCTCTGACGATTGTCTTTAAACGCGCTGGGAAAGAGCATACAGCCAAGCTGAAACCCGCGTATGATATTAATGACAAAGTCTGGAGGTTAGGCCTGTACATTCGAGATTCTGCAGCGGGTGTCGGCACGTTAACTTTTTATGCCCCGAAACAGGGGGTTTATGGAGCTTTAGGACATGTGATTACGGACATGAATACAGGAACACCAATTGTTGTTGGCAGCGGTCATATTGTTCAGTCCAGTGTAACTTCGATTTCTAAAAGCCAGGATGGCGATCCGGGTGAGAAACGAGCCCATTTCTTAAAAGAAAGCCAAGTGCTTGGTAATGTGGAGAGTAACACAGATTTTGGCATCTTCGGTAAAATGAGTCGTAATCCCGAGCATAGTCTTTATAAAGAACCTATTCCTGTGGCAATGAGCAATCAAGTCAAGGAAGGTCCAGCTGAAATTCTTACCGTTGTAGATGGGCAGCAGGTAGAACGATTTAAGGTTGAGATCATTCATGTGGCACATCAGCAGACGCCGGCGACAAAGGGTATGGTCATTCGTATCACAGATCCGCGACTGATCGATAAGACAGGTGGTATCGTTCAAGGGATGAGCGGAAGTCCAATCGTTCAAAATGGACGGCTCATCGGCGCTGTAACTCATGTGTTTGTAAATGATCCTAAGTCCGGCTACGGTTGCTTCATCGAATGGATGCTTAAGGATTCTGGTGTAACCCTACAGGAGAATAGGTATCCATTAAATCTTAAGGCGGTTTAGCCTTAAGATTTTTTTGTCGAAGGATTACGAAGATCATCGAACTTTGAAATAAAATATTTAATTATAATCCATGCCAGAAAAAAAATAAAGAAAAATAATTTTCGACAGAAGGGAATTCAATCTCCATGTCGAAAATGTTAAGAGACAAGAAAAAAATGTTATTTTCGAATAGCAGATATAATTAAGGAGGAAGCAGCCAGTGCAGAATATTGAAGTGTTGTTGGCCGATGATAACAGGGAGTTTACGAATTTGCTTTCCGAATACATTTCTGAACAAGAAGATATGACGGTAACGGGTATCGCCTACAATGGTGAAGAAGTGCTTCAAATGCTAAGCGAAGCACGCAAAGTTCCCGATGTCCTTATTCTTGATATCATCATGCCACATTTAGACGGTCTGGGTGTCTTGGAACGTCTGCGTGATATGGATCTGAATCCTCAACCGAAGATCATCATGCTGACCGCTTTTGGTCAGGAGAACATCACTCAAAGAGCTGTACAGCTTGGTGCATCCTATTATATTTTGAAACCGTTCGATATGGAGGTCCTGGCAAATCGTGTACGTCAGCTTGTAGGGGTCCAAGGCAGCATGAGCTCATCCTCTAACATGTACAACTATTCGTCGACGTCCAGATCGAATGTAGTGCCGCTTACGAAGGGCAAGAATCTTGATGCTAACATTACCTCGATCATCCACGAGATCGGTGTTCCAGCACATATTAAGGGCTATCAGTACCTGCGCGAAGCGATCACCATGGTATATAACAATATCGAGATCCTTGGTGCGATTACAAAAACACTCTATCCAGCCATAGCAGAGAAATTCAAGACCACGCCTTCACGCGTTGAACGTGCCATTCGCCATGCGATTGAAGTGGCTTGGACCCGTGGCAACATCGACTCCATCAGCCATTTATTCGGCTACACGATTAATATCTCCAAATCTAAGCCTACTAACTCGGAATTTATTGCCATGGTAGCAGACAAGCTACGGATTGAGCATAAGGTTAGTTGAAAGGGTTAGGGGCAGTGCGTGGTAAGGGATTGTGGGTTTCTGGTAGGTGTTTAGGCTGAAACGATTTTGCCTATAAACTTCTATTTGTATATGTATAAATTTCACTCCTTTATTGGGTTCGGTAAATCCAATGGAGGAGTGTTTGTTTATGACTGATTTTCAATTTCAGATTGATAATTTTGTTGTACTGTACTTCGCAGGGAATATCTTATAAAACATCTTGTGAAAAATGAATTAGAAGCAGATGAACAGTTAACTTTCTTCAATAAAGTTAATTATAGAGATTATCTAATGGAACAATTTAGCATCTGATAAAACAAATATTTTATCTAAAAGGAGACATCTGAACTTGAAAAAATAATGGGAGTTGAAATATGAAAAAAATATTATTGGTTTGTATTATGATAATGTTGATGCTAGCATCGGCTTGTGGAAATGTTGAAATGACATCAAATTCAAATACTTCTAGTGAGCCTAAACCTGCAACGGATGAGTCTATTATTCAAAAAAACACATCCGTATATTGTGCTCAGGAAAGTATAAATTTGGATAGTGAAACTGAAAAATATTTCTATGGAACTTGGAAAGTTGAGAAGCTTTTAGGATTTGCAAATTCATATAATGATGCTTCTGAATATCCAACAGGGCAAAAATTTATTGGAGATGAAATTATCATCAAAAAAGACTTTTTTTCATCAAAAGGACTTAAAAACTATAGTGTTTATCAATATGAACTAAAAAAACCATTATATGAGATTACAGCGACATGTTATAACTCTGACTCTTTTTATAGATTATATAAAATAGATATCCCAGACTTAAATATAAATGATGTAGTAAAAGTAATAAATATAAGTGACCCTTCTACAAACCTTGGAATACCTTTAAGTTTTTTTGTTGTTAATAACGATAGGCTTATCTTGTTAGCAGAGGCAACTATTTTTGAGCTTAAAAAAATTACTGATTAAATGAATGCGATTCTGAAAATGCCTGTGAAAATTAAAGGTTTACTTAAAAGAGTTAATGGGGAATTGAGTCTTTGTAGAATATTAGGTCATTCCTCAGTGGAGGTTACTCAAAATGCATATCTTGATTTTTCAGACGAAGAGATTGGGAAGATATCAACTACATAGTCCTCTGGCTAGTATGGATATATAATTATTCAAAAAGACAGCTAACTCTATTGTTTAGAATTAGCTGTCTTTTTGTTGTTTTATATTCTATTCCATCTGAAACCAAACTTACATACTCTCGAACTATTCATGTGGTGAAATAATGAAAATATTCTATAATAAAACGATTATTTACTCAAAATAATAGTTAAATATTAATGGCTTCTTAACAAAATTGGAGGGTGTAAACGTGAATCGATATGTAGTTGGTGAAAATGTTACAACGCCAGATGGTAAAGGAAAGGTTTATGCCTATAGTAATAACTGGTATACAGTAAAGTTAGAAAAGCATGGTGAAATTAAATATTACACAGAACTGCAATTAAGCAAAGTATAATAACACTGCTAATTAAAAAATGAATCCGAAGGAGATTACATAAAATGGGCCTATTGAAAAGGAAGCAAAGAAACGAGAGGCAAAAGAGCTGCGTAAGGCACTTGAAGCCGCTGGTCGCACCAATTACGTTATGATTCATCACATTTCTAGGTTCCCCAAGTCTGAAGCAAATGTAGTAATGGGGATGGGCAGGGAGTCGAAAAGAACACAATTAGAATAAACGGTGAGACTGTAACTGTCACAGGTTTGGAATGGCGTATAACGAACTATGACAAGCATTTAGAAAGCGTAAGGAAACACGATTCTCAAGAAAAAATAAGAAAAAGAATTAGTTCGAAAACAGAAGGATTAATGGAAAGTTTAAGAAATGGACAAAGGAAAACAAGGATAGGTTAAGGGTATATAGAGATAAAAGGACTGCTAAAAATTATAATATTACTGACATAGAGTGGACTAATTGTAAAAATTATTTTGATAATTCGTGTGCTTACTCTGGATTAAAAGCAGATGATCATTATATTCCAAGAGGCGCTACCATGCAAAAACATGATCTACACAAAGAACATGTGAACGACGATGGAGCAAACGATTTATCCAACTGTGTACCAGCTTGTTATAGTTGCAACAGCCAAAAATGGAAATTCTGTTTTGAGGACTGGTACAATGAAAGCAACAAAAGCTATACTGAGGATCGGATTAATAAGATACATATTTGGTTAAAAATTGACTTTAGAAGATATCTGGAAAGTTAATAAATTTTTTGTTTTACTAAGATATATATAAACATGGTTAAGTTGAAAAAGCTAAAGATAATTAAACTTGAGAGAGCATTAAACATACATAAAAAATCAGGCGCGTTACAGAATTTACTGTATAGTGCCTGATTTTTTCCATAAAATTAACTACTCCATAGAATTCCATTAGTATTAATTAATTCTTTTATTTCTTTTCTGTATTAAGTAGAGAATTCCGCCAAATACGAATCCACAAATTACTCCAGCCAATAATGATTTAAGTACAGCGAGAGCAATTTCTTCAGTTGATGAATCAGTTACTGCAATATTAATAATAAATATTAAACTGAATAGTACTGTCGATACAAGGAAAGACTTTGATTTTAGAAAATTAATCATTTTTTCTCCTCTATTGTTTTTTAGTTGACAGTTTTATCCCAAAGTACTCCTCCACTTTTATCGCCTTCTTGGAATACATTATAAAATTTATCCTGAACAGTTAGTCCATAACCTGCGATTTCAAGTCCGAAATGAAATTTACCCTTTCCGAAAATTCTCACTTTTCCAGTCATTTCATAGGTAACTCCTTCTTCCCAATCGTCAACCTGCCAAATTGACAAAGTGCCTTTGTTATACCAAGCATCGACTAGATGAGGATTAACTGCTGTACCATTATAGGTAAAGTACCCTTGTACACTAATTGAAAAAATTGTGTTTCCCAGTATACTTTTAACATCGAGAGTATATGTTTTTGTTGGTGTTGCTTGACTTGCTGCTAATTTAGCCATATCGCTCGATAATAAAGCACTATCAATGACTTGTTCATCATCAGTTACTGTCTCGACAATAAAGAATGGGGAATCAGTTAATGTAATTTTAACATTATCTGAGATAATATGTTCTTTGAAATTTCCATTCTCAATGTTAGTTCTTAAATAACTTTTGAGATCCATGTCGCTATCAGCTTCAGTTTCTGGAAGAACAGTTTTTTGGTTTGTATTAACAAAGTAATCCGTTATTAAGGATTCATTCACAGGATTATTTTGAAAAAATGAATTGATTGCTTGATTTGCTTCTTTCGTATTGTCAACATCAGCCTGTTCCAAATTCTTGATAAGATTATCTTGAATACTTTGTATTTCTTCAAGATATTGAGTGTTCACTGCTGTAGCACCCACAGTAGCTGAGAATAAACTGAACAATAGTAAACAAGAGAATAAAGACATTAAACATTTCTTCATAACATAATCTACTTTGTGGTATATTTGTAATAATATGGAGTTTATGGAAGCCGAATCTAAAACTAAAGAGTAATATTAAAGCCCTTGAGGATTATCTCAGGGGCTTTAATATATGTGTCTATTTCATATACTTTATTGAGTAGTTCTCAGTAATGACCACAGTTTAGATTTTAATCTCCTGGCTATAATTGTTATATGCAATTACGAGGGAGAACGTTTCATATGACTAAAAAAACCAACAAGAACGAATATAAACTTGTTATTCATTACGCCACTCCTGAAGCACATGATAAAAAGATCGGTAAAAATCAGATGAGCAAAAGGAACTATAAAATGAATTTGTTAGTTATTCACTATGCTAGCGAGGAAGAATCTAAGTCTATTGAATACCTTGAGGAAGAACTGATAAAGCGGTACTGATGAGGCAAAAAAGTTGGGTTTCGAATGGGGCGGAGATTGGACTTCGTTTAAAGATTATCCACATTTTCAATTGACGTTTGGACTGTCTACAGCAGATTATCGTAATGGTAAACAGCCAACTCAAACAGTTTTTGACTATGCTCTTATTAGTCCGAAACCAGATAAATCAGTTCAAAAAGAGGATGATAATGTGGAAGCAGTTAAGGACGTTCTAACTAAAGATAATAGTGTACATAACGGATTTATTAAAGATAATGAGAACTATGTTCTAATTAGTGTATTGAAAGCACTAGGTCATAAGGTAAGCTGGGACAATGTTAATAAAAAGCTGTATATCAGCTAATTTATAGGTGTGATGCGAAAATGCATTGCACCTATTTTTTTATTTATATCTGGCCACGTAGTATAGTCACAATGTAATGTCATTGTTAACTCTAGATGCTTACGACATAATAAAATATGTAAACAATTTTGCGTGCTTATGTCTAACCGTATGCCAATAAAGTCTATGAACAATTAACATAACCAAGATGTGAAATCCCTTACCCCATAAGGGCTACACCATTAATATCTCCAAATCTAAGGCTACTAACTCGGAATTTACTGCCTTGGTAGCTGACAAGCTGCGGATTGAGCATAAGGTTAGTTGAAAGGGTTAGGGGCAGTGCGTGGTAAGGAATTGTAGGTTGCTGGTAGGTGTTTACAGTCAGTATTTAAAAACCGATAAACTTTTTCCATCTCACCCGATAAACCTATATGGTTTATTGGGTTTTGTTATTATATTAGGCAGTATGTTGCGGCAAGAACTATCAACAAATCAATGCAGTAAAAAGACACTGAGATCTTATTCATCAGTGTCTTTTTTGTAGACATTTTCCCACCAGAGGGTTGTAGTTTAAAGCAGCTTAATCAGCTCTTCTAGCTCGTCAACCATACCTTTTGCAAGTTCAAAATTATTGTCTTTTAAAGCTAATTCTATTTTCATTTCAACTGCTTTTTTATTTTGTTCATTTTCTAAATAATCTTTATCAAAATGACTGGCATAAATCATCTTTCTGAATTTTCGCATACTCATTTTTCTAATCGTCTTATCGTCAATGATTAATACATAATCCATACCATTTACTACAGAATAGAAATCATGAGAAATCATGAGAATCGCACCTTTATAGTCTTCAATGGCTTTCTCCAGTGCGATTTGTGTATAGGTGTCTAAATGGCTTGTCGGTTCATCAAGAAGCAATAAGTTTGCTTTGCTAGCAGAAACTTTTGCCAACTGCAGTATATTTTTTTCGCCACCAGATAAAGATTCTATCTTTTGATTAAGAATTTCTCCTTCAAAGCCATAGTTTGAAAGATGTGCTCTAATCTCGTCATAAGTTGCAAACCCAGCATCGATGAAGTCTTCTAGTATGGTATTAGAATCCTTTAGCACTTCGTCTTGAAGCTGAGAAAGATAAGCCACTTTAATATCAGCATTTATTTCAATTGAATCATGATTATTTTTAAAGATATCTCGGAGTAAAGTCGTTTTCCCGGTACCGTTTGGACCGATAAGGGCTACTTTATCTGTAGGTTTCATCTCAAAGTTAACATTTTCTAAAATCAACTCATCAAAGGAAACACTATAATTATTCACATTTAAAACAGTGATGTCTTCTTCAATTTCATTGTCCACACCAAAACTGATTTTCGGTTGCTTAATATCAACGAATGGCGCTTTAATTTTTCGTGCTTCCAATCTTTCTTGAAACTTAACCCTAGCTTTTAACGCTCTCCCTCTAGATGCTTCTGAATTATAGGTTGCGATCGCTCTAAGATTATCAATAATGTTATCGTATCTCTCAATTTCTTCTTGTTCAGCGACTGCGATTTCTTGTAACTCAATTTTCGTCTGAAGTAATGAGAAGTTATACTCAATATATCGCCCATCGAACTCTTGGATCTCCATGTTTTCAAGGTGTATAATTTTGTTAAAACAATGATTCAATAGATAACGGTTATGCGTAACAACTAGCAATATTCCTTTGTGAGCATTAATAAGATTTTTAAGTGCATTTAGGTTTTCAAAATCTAAAAATACATCGGGCTCATCCATAATCATTAAGTCTGGACTAGTCAGCATTTCCTTCATCACTTGAATAAGCTTGAATTCCCCACCACTTAGATCGGATACCCTAGCATCTTTTAGCTTCAAAAGGTTGGCTAAATTTAGTTTCTTATTAATATTGCTTTCAAAATCATTTCCATCCATTAAATCAAAGGCATCTAGAGCTAATTGATACTTTTCGAGTAATGAATCAATATCTGATGATGTTTCCATTTCAGTGAGAATAGCTGTTATTTCATTTTGTATCTTAATAAATTCTTCTCCTATATATTCAAAAACGGTTGTTTCTTTAGTTCTGTCTACTTGTGAGAACTGACTTACATATCCAATTTTGCAGGTTGGGTCAATTTCTAACTTGCCTTCGAACAAATATTTTTCAGGATCCATCAGTATATCGATCAGTGTACTTTTACCACTGCCACTTGTTCCTATAAAAGCGCAATGTTGTGCTTCTTCAAGCGTAAATGAAATGTTTTTATATAGTTCTTTTTGCGGGAATGCGAAGGATAAATTATCAACTTTTATCATAGTGTTACCTTTCTTTATAACTAAAATAGTGACTATTAATAGATGTATTGAGGAGCATAAGATTTTGAGTTTACCGTTGATAGAGTAACACTGTTTACAAACAACTTCAATCATTTCGAAATAAAAGAGCTTGATATACAAAAAAACACTCCTTTATTGGGTTCGGAAAATCCAATAAAGGAGTGTTTTTTTGATTGAATCTAAAATTCCCAAATCATTGCTCGCCCAATTCTTTTACTTTAAATTATGAATTTATGATTTAGTAGGGCCCACGAATTGATTTCTAGAAGCACCTAGACCAAATATAAAGAGTAAGACAGATGCGCCAACTAATATGAAGAGTGGAAGGGTCCAACTGTTTGTTACATCATGCAAATATCCGATTAACGCCGGGCCAATTGCAGCAAGCAGGTATCCAATGGATTGTGCCATACCGGATAGTTCTGCAGCCTGATGTGCATTAACTGTACGTAAGCTGAAAAACATCATGGACAAACTAAAAGCGAAACCTCCTCCGATTCCGAGTATAATGATCCACAAAAGAATCATACTTGGACTCCCGTAAATTAATCCTAGTGTTCCAATCAAAAGCAGAGTCGATGTAATGGCAACTAAAGAACGTTGGCTAGACATGCGCCCAGCAATGATAGGAACGATAAAAGTAAATGGAAGTAGTGCCAGCTGCATAATTGAGAGAAACCAACCCGATTGACTAGAACTGATGCCTTGATGTTTTAGGATTTCAGGTAACCATGCAATTAGAACATAAAATATTGTAGATTGTATCCCCATAAACAAGGTGACTTGCCAAGCAAGCGGGGATCGCCATATATTCACATGATTGTTGACCACCTGCTTATTGCCATCAACAGAAGTTTGTTTCGTCCGATATTTCATTTGTGGTAACCAAAAAATTATGGATACAATGCTTAGAATACCCCAGATTCCCAACGCACCTTGCCATTTCAAACCTAATCCAACTGCAAGAGGAATACTAATACCAGAAGCAATCGCGCCACATAGATTCATGGAAATGGCATAAACACCTGTCATCGTACCAACTTGTTTAGGAAACTCCCGTTTAATAAGACTCGGCAATAATACATTACACACTGCGATTGCAAATCCAATGATAGCCGTTCCGATATACAAATTAACCGCTCCAGTTAGGGAACGTAAAGCAATGCCAATGGTTAAAAAAATGAGGGAAATCAGAATGATGAGTTCCGCTCCAAACTTTCGACCTAATTTAGGCACAAAAGGTGATAACAAGGCAAAAGCAAGCAGAGGGACTGTGGAGATCAAGCCTGCTAAAGTATTGGAAATATGAGTGTTGTCCCGGATGAGACTTACTAAAGGTCCAACCGAGGTTAGGGGAGCACGTAGATTTGCCGCAATAACAATAATCCCCAGTATAATTATCCATCTTGCAGATTGCATGTGGTTTTTATGACTTGATGTTTCATCTTTACTATTAATAAATTGGTTTTGCGAACTCATGATGTCTCCTCCTACATAATTATCTTAAAAATAAATCAATACTTGTACTATCTTTTTATCTTTTCTTCTGATCTTTAAAATCTCAACCATTCGCGCGAATAAAATAAGTATATTATAATTAATATATTATAACAACTGGTATATTATAATATATTAATGTGAATTCAACTTCTTTATATTCATTAATCTTTAATTGGTTATTTTTAAAATGAGCAAAAAAATTACACAAAGAATCCTCGTTGAATGAAGATTCTTTGTGTAATTTGATAATAAAACAAACCGGAATTTTCCGAATATTAAATTCCATATTTTAAGGTGATATGTAGAACAACTTCGCTGTTCGTATGATTTGAATATGAATGTGAACCATCTGCACGAAAACTAATCGAATCATATTGATTCAATGTGTAGATTTCTTCATTAACATGAATGGTAATGGTGCCTGTCATTACCGTCGCAATTTCGGTTGTATTCATATGATGAACTTCCGGATGGTAAGAGCTGTTAGGTTGTAAATATGCACGGTACATTTCGATATCATGGCTTGCATTTTTAAATATTGGTTCAACGACCCAATTCTTTTGATCACTAGCAAATCGTAGTCCTTCACCGGCTCGGTAAAGATTTACAGGATTTTCTGATGAGAACAAAGCCATAAACGGTAAAGATATGCCTTTTGAGATTTTCCATAACATTCCAACCGTTGGATTTGTTTCTCCGCGTTCAATATTTCCAAGGGTAAGTTTGCTCACACCCGTCAGTTCTGATAATTCTTCAAGGCTCAGTTGTTTTTCTTTTCGAAGTTTTTTGAGTGTTGAGCCAACCTGTAATATAATTTGTTTTGGATCATCAACTTCCACTTGATTTCCACCTCATTCGTAGCAAATATATTGTTAAGTATATTAGTTTTCAGGATTCATTACAAAGTCAGTTTGTCATCCTAACTGAAATTTGTATTAGTTCAAATTAAGTTTCAAAGCATAGTCCATCAAATGAACTTTTTGAAAATAATGAAGTGAATATTCTTTCGCTTGACCATGATCTAGTTGAAGACACCGAGGGAAATGAGCTGAAGAATGGGTATGATTTTGTGAAATACTTTTGTGAGCATGGTTTAAGAGCAAATAAAATTTATCAACATACGGATAATCCTGTAGGCAGAATGAATATGTACGAGACCTTGTTGGCTGCTCAACGAAGAGGTTTTATATATAAGGATATAGAAATTTATTATTATCCCATAACAGTTAATAAGTATAGTGGAGATTGATAAAAGAGGATTCAGAGGTTAGATTTGTTATACTTCATGTAAAGATGTCCTAATTACTACATAACTTTATACCCTAAAAGCGAGGCGTAACGAAATGAATACATCTGAGTTTCAACAGTATGTGAAGAAGTTCAGTGAAACCAAAGGTTTTGACACGAGCTCCATTGAGCAGAGAATGCTGTACTTAATGACTGAAGTAGGGGAATTGTCCAAAGAGGTGCTATCCGTATCCTTCGACCCCGGTGCAGAGAAGAAAGAAAACTTGGGATTTGAGATGTACGACGTGGTGTGGAATATTTTTGATCTAGCCAATAAACTGGATATTGATCTAGAGCAGGCATTTAAACGTAAGCTGGAAATCAATGAACAGAGATCATGGGAGTAATACAAAACAATCCAAGGACATCCCGCTCGGGAAGCCTTGGATTTTTTGATCTATAATTTTTTATTTAAATGAAGCATAACCTTCATCAGCCATTACAACACTACCGTTAATTGCACTAGCTTCTGGTAAGGAGAGCAAGTATACAGTGTCTGCAACTTGTTCAGGCAATGTTAATTTGTTACCCATTACTTTGCTCTTCATCTGGTCGACCATTCCTTGATCTTTATATCCTTGGATAATTGGCGTATCTACAGCGCCTGGAGCAACGGCAAGCACGCGGATTCCATGAACGGACATTTCAAGTGCTGTGGATTTTAGTCATCATAATGACCGCACCTTTAGAAGCGTGATACGCGAATGTACCTGGGGAAGCTAGGAATCCAAATACAGAAGCTGTATTGATGATGACCCCTTTGATGCCGAGCTCACGCATTTTTTTACCTGCTGCGATAATACCGTGGGCAACACCATGCTGATTGACATTAATAACACTATGATAATCTTTAAGGTCTTGGTCTAGTACAGGAGTGACGCGGCCGATCCCGGCATTGTTGAACATAACGTCAATTCTTCCATATGTGGCAACGGTTTTCTCAACCAGTGCTTCTACCTCTTCGTATTTTGAAACATCCGTTTTGACGAAAATAGCTTCGCCACCATCCTTGATGATCTGTGCGACCGTTTCTTCACCTAATTGTTGATTGAAATCGGCAACGACCACTTGATCACCTTTACTTGCAAATTTAATTGCGGTTTGTTTCCCGATTCCACTGGCTCCACCTGTAATTACGGCTACTCTTTTGTCTGTCATTTGGGACTCCTCCTCGAGAAATATAGTTATACTAGAAATATAGGTTCATAAGGTGAAAAGGTTATTTACTAACTTATTTACATTGTAGCACTTGTTTAAATTAATTAAAATTTAAGTAAATTTAATAGGTGTTAAGTAAATATTAACTTAAGGAGTGATTCAAATGAATTTAGAGCAATGCGAGAATATCGTAGAAGTCGCAAAGATTGGTTCACTAACCAAAGCTGCTCAGAATCGTCATATCACCCTGTCTGCCATAAGCCAGTCCATAACACTGCTGGAAGCGGAGCTTGGAGTTACTTTGTTCATTCGTTCGCGAGGCCAACGAGCAGTTCCCACAGCAGAGGGACAAGCCATTATCGGCAAAGCAAATGAAGTCTTGATGAAAGTAAATGAATTAAAAGCTGAAGCACAGATCTACAGCGATGCGCTTAGTGGTCATTTGAAGATTGCTACGATTCCGGGACCCATGCATCTAATCGTGAAGGTCATATCCGGTTTTAAAGCGGATTTTCCAAATGTGAAAATAGAGATTTTTGAAAAGGGGCCTAAAGAAATTCTGGATAATGTGCTTCAGGATGAAATGGATATCGGACTGATGGTCTCGCCAGAGGGCTTATCAGAGAAACATAAAGGGGTCGTATTCGAGGAATTAATGGAAGGTAAGATTGTTGTAGGCGTACATCCTCAATCACCACTAGCTTTAAATACAATAATTACACCCGAACAGTTAGTAGGCCAGACGTTGGTTTTATACGATGATCATTACATACAGGACTTTGTGGAGCGTTATTTACTGAAAGTTGGGCCGATGAATATTCTTTTTACAAGCAATAACACCCGTGCCATTGATAATGCAGTTGCGTCAGGACTCGCGATCACGATTGGGATGGATTATTCCTTTCTAAAAACATTTGAGGGTTCTCAGAAGATCATGAAGACGATCGAGCTACGATCACCAGATCATAATACTCCGGGGTCCATTGTTTCAGCTTCTAAACAAGGATCGAAAACAGTCAGAAGATTCATCAACAGGTTGAAACATGAATTTGAGGAGGGGATTAGAAGAAGTTAACAGTATGCCTTGGTAGATTTTATCTAACCTTTACGCTTCCTAGTTAATATTAACCCTATGATGTTGTCCATTTCAGATCGTAATAAGGACAGCCAAGTGGGGAGGATGTCAACACAGTGAGAAGGTATCTAAGGCAAATTAATGTGGCAGTTATTTTTGTTTTGTTGATTTCGTTATTACAGCCGGGAGTATTTGTTCACGCTTCCATTTCTGATCTACCAGCAACAAACTACGGAACCGTTATTGATATACGGCAAACAGAGCTTGCACCTGGGGCGATGTACACCTGGATGGATCTTCAGAATGAACGTGGTTTACAAAAGATACATGCAGTGGAGTTCAACCCACGGCAAGGCCATTTAGAACTGCGGGCAGGTACGAAGGATGGAAAGGTATACGGTATGAAGGGTGTTACAGAAATGGCCGCTTATGCGGATTCGCCTGGAAACCGGGTGATCGCAGGGATTAACGGTGATTTTTATGAAATCTCCGGTTTTGCCACGGGTGTTCCAAATGGATTATTTATGGATGATGGTGTAATCCTGAACAGTTCGATTTCAGCTTTTACTTTCGGTTTAAAAGAAGATGGCAGCTCGATTTATGGGGTGCCGAAGCTGACCAAGAACGTAACGATTAATGGAAAAACAACTAATTTAACCAGCATCAACCGTTATCGAAATACGAATGAGCTGGTTCTTTATACGGAAGATTATAATACAACTACAAAGTCGACCAATGAGGGTGACGAGGTTGTTCTAGATATTGTCGAGGGAGAAGTGAAGAGCGGTCAGACCTTGAAGCTGAAGGTATCTGAGATTCGCAACAATCAAGGCAATACGCCGCTTACCAAAGGAAAAGTAGTTTTGTCTGCTAACGGAACGTCTCGTGCTGTTCTGCAGGGGTTATCGGCTGGCGATAACGTTACTGCGACCTTTGCGCTTAGCGGAGAATGGAATGATGTGAAGGTAGCCATTGGCGGCGAAGGGCCGCTGGTAAAAGACGGAGTAGTTCAACAAGGTGTTGGACCTTTAGGAATTCATCCGCGTACAGCCATTGGGACAAAAGCGGACGGAAGTCTCGTTTTATTCGAAGTGGATGGAAGATCGCCAGGTTTTAGTGAGGGCGTAGATACCGATGAGCTTGGCAACATTCTGAAGGATATGGGCGTAGTGAACGCCATGAATCTGGATGGTGGCGGCTCTTCTACTTTTGTGGCCAGAATGCCGGGTGCATCTGGTGTCAAAATGATGAATCAGGGCTCTGATGGCTATGAACGTAAAACCGGCAACGGTTTGCTGGTCGTCAACACAGCCCCAGAGCAATCTACAGCTTCTAAGCTGGTTGTGCAGCCGAATGCGGAACGTATTTTGCAAGGCTCCAGCTTTATGTTCAAAGCAGCAGGAGTGGACGAGAACGGCCATCCGGCACCTTATTCGGGTACGCTGAATTGGCAGGTGGACGCTGACCTTGGTACTGTCGATGCGAACGGAGTCTTCACCGCAGGAACCACTGCCGGCACAGGAACGGTAATTGTAGAGGCTGGGACAGTCAAAGGCAGTGGGGAAATCGAAGTCGTGGATAAGCTCACAGACCTTAGGTTTCCTGATGAGATCAAAACTTATTCTTCAGGTGCTGCTGCGCAATTAACTGTGAAGGCGCTACGTAATGGACAGGTAATTCAAGCTGACAACCATAGTTTTGAATGGCGGGTTGAGGGCGAGATCGGAAGTGTGGACGAGAAGGGTTTGTTTCAAGCGACGAGTGAAAACGGGAAGAACGGGAAGATTTATGCTAAGTACGGGGACGCCCAGACCTCATTTGAAGTAAATGTGGGGTTGCCGCCTGTAATGCTGGAGGATTTTGAGAATGGCATTGATAAATATATAGCCTCCAGTGCAGCAGCTAACAGTGTAGCGATTCAGGAAGTGACGGATCAGGATTTTGTCCGCAACGGGGATAAAGCCTTGAAGCTGGAATATGATTTTGTTAATAAAACAGGCACATCCGGTGCTTATTTAGCCGCAAGCTCAACCGCCAATCGGATTCAGATTCCGGGGTATCCTGAGAAGATCAGTATGTGGATCTACGGAGATGGCAAAAAGCACTGGCTGCGGGGACAGATTCGTGATGGCAATAATGCGGCAGTGCCTGTGGATTTTACAGATCAGGTGAATGGAGTGAACTGGACGGGGTGGAAATACGTCGAAGTATCCGTGCCTAAGGGAAAAACCACCCCGTTAACGATGGATATGCCTGTTCGCTATATGGAGACAAGCAATCTTAACAAGAGCGCAGGTGCAATTTACGTTGATGATATTCGTGCCATTTATGGTCCGATAGAGGAGGATAGAACACCTCCTGTGCTTAAAGATGCCTATCCTGGCGTGAACGAGATTGTCAAAACAGCTACACCGACCCTTTCCGTCAATGGTGAGGATGATGGTTATGATCCAGTGGTGCATCCGGGAACGACCTTAATCGATCCGGACAAAACACGAGTATATGTGGACGATCAAATAGTGGAGCATGGCTTTTATCCTCCAAAAGGTCAGATCACTTATAAACCAAAGGTTCCACTTACAGAAGGCCGTCATAAAGTAAAAGTTGCCATCCGCGATTTGAGCGGTAACCAGACGATAAAAGAATGGTATTTTACAGTGAATTTGGGCTCTCCGTTCTATGTGTACAAAACACCAGAAGCCGTTTATGCCGGGAACACTTACACTTTGGATGTAACGGCAGAGAAAGCGGGTAAGCTGAAGGAAGGAAATCTTACGTTTGCTTTTAATCCGGCTGCAGTTAAAGATTTGCAGGTAATTCGAGGGGATAAGGTATCAGAAACGCAAATGGAGTCAATCATTGATCCAGCTTTGGGCACTGTGCGTCTTAACCTAACGAATATCAATTCCTCCAATCTACGAGATACGGATCTCATCGGACAAATTCAATATACGGTTCGAAATGATTATGTGGGTCCCTTTACACAGGAGCAGCTCGCTGGGGATACAAGCAAACCTTTTGTAATTGAAAATACATCCGGATCTGTAACTTCGACAGAAGGTACCGGGGTTCCTATTTCTTTTATTGGAGCGGCTGTTGAATCTGTTGTAAAGACACAGTTGATGCTCACTTGGAACCATTATGATCTTGCGAAGGGCTTTGATGCGTCTTTTGCGGTAAAAGATCTGAATGGAAGTGTTGTTGAAGGTGCGAAGCTGCTGTTCGATGGATTGGAGGTACAAGGCGCAACTTCAGAGGGAAGTGGGACACTTACTACTGGCTTTGTCACTTCAGCAGAAGGAACTTTTAAATTGCAGGCGGTAAAAGGAAATACCTATAGTCCTGTAATGACGTTCAAGGTTGCTCCATATGACGGTACTGCTGCCCCGCGTAATGTTAATGTTACGATGGGCCAGGATGCAGCGACTTCTCGCCAGTTTACTTGGCAGACAGAACCGCTAACCGTGAATACTGTAGTAGAATTGGTGAAAAAGGCAGAATTCACAAGCTTTCAAGCAGCGAATGTAATGAAAATTACTGGCAACAGTTCAATTTACAACACCAACAATGATGGAACGATGCGAGTTCATAAAGCGGAGGCAGTAGGGCTTATCCCTGGAACCGAATATGTATATCGTGTGGGGGATGGGGAGTCAAATGTAAGTGAGCAAGGAACCTTCGTTACAAGCGGGGGGGAGAGCGCTTCTACAAAATTCTTGTTTATCGGAGATTCTCAAGCAGATTCTAAAGCGGGATTTAGTCTTTGGGGCAATACGATAGAGGCTGCTTTTGCCTATATGCCGGATGCTGAAATGCTGGTCCACGCTGGAGATATGGTGGATAAAGGCTTTGAACAAGAGCAGTGGAACTGGTGGTTTGATGCAGCCCAAAAGCAGCTGATGAATACCACGCTTGTTCCGATTATTGGGAACCATGAAGTGATGGGAACCAATGGCGATGGGGATTATCTGGCGCAATTCAATAACCCGCAAAACGGTGCGGCGAGCGTAAAAGGTACGAATTATTCTTTTGACATTCAGGATACACATTTTGTTGTTATGAATACAGAGCATTCAGGTGCTCCGTTCACTGAACAGGCAGAGTGGCTGGATCAGGATCTATCTGCTACAGATAAAAAGTGGAAGGTGATTTTTTTCCATCAAGGGCCCTATGGCAGCATCTATTCGAATGAACAGGTGCAAGCAAAGTGGGTGCCGGTGTTTGATAAGCATAATGTGGATCTAGTGATGAACGGCCATGATCATATTTACTTGCGAACTTTTCCAATGAAGGATGGTAAGCAGGTAGCAGAAGGCGAAGGCACACGATATGTTATCGGCGGTTCCTCCGGCCCTAAGTTCTATGCGCTGACGCCACGTTTTTGGCAGGAAAAAATATATGACGAAGATGAGCAAATCTATACGGCTGTTGAAATTGGGAAGAACGAGATTACGGTTACGGCAAGAACGGTAGACGGTGTAGAAATTGACCGTTTAGTGATCGAAAATTTTGTTCCAAAATCCATTAAGCTGGATCAAACAGCTGTTGAGCTTGAGCCTGGTGCTAGTCTGCAATTGCAAGCTAAGGTAGTGCCGGATGAGGCTAATCATCTGACAAAAATTTGGTCCATCGTTCCTGAAAGGGCAGAATCAGTAGTTACCGTAGATGGAAATGGCTTGGTTACAGCTCTAAAACCAGGGACAGCTAAGGTGAGAGTCACAGTGGCAGGTTACCCGAATGTTTTTGCGGAAAGTAAGATAACTGTAGATGCGCTGCAAGCGATTAAGCTTCAGGGCAAAGGACAACTTAAACCAGCAGAGGTCGACCAGACAGTCACCGAAGCTGTCTATGCATCCGGTAAACGAATCCCAATATTGGATGGACTTCATTATTCCAGCTCGAATGAGCATATTGCTACAATCAATGAACAGGGCTTGGTCCAGGCTCATCAGGAAGGCTCTACTGTGATCTCAGTAACCTACAGGGAGTTCGCCTCGGAGTATAGTCTCGTCGTAACAAATGATGAGGCTCCTATTCTTACAGAAATAACGATAAAAGGGCCGGATTCGCTGGAACAAGGAAATAAAGGCTCCGTTGTTGTTCAGGCGGTATATAGTGACGGAAGCAAGCAAGAATTGGTCGAGGGCGTAAGGTATGATACATCTGATCATTCCATTGCAATGATTAGTGAGAATGGGGAGCTTCACGCATTGAGTGCTGGTATAACAAAAGTCAGCGCTGTTTATAAGGGGTTCAGCACTGAATATATTTTGACAGTGACTGAGAGCACGCCAGGTACGACTCCGACACCAAGCCCAGAGCCAACACCGGAACCAACACCAAGCCCAGAGCCAACACCAACACCAGGAGGCTGGGTGCCGGGACCTGCTGTGACACCAACGCCAACTGCTACACCGACACCAACTCCGTCGGCATCTGCACAAATAGGTGTAGTAACTATAACAGCCTCTCAACTGTCAGAGAACAAGAATGCTCAAGGTGAAGTTGTGGTTTCTGTTGACGGATCGGTTACGGAATTGCTTTTGCCAGGCAATGTGGTTGAACTGCTTGGACGCGCACCGCTTAGAGTGGTTATGCAGGATTTATCCGTTACGATTCCTGCTACAGTACTGGCAGAACTTAGTAAGCTAATCTCAGCTGAGGCTCTTGCCAAGAGTACGATTTCACTACGGTTGAACACTTTAGCTAGTAATACAGCCGTGGATCTGTTGGATCGTGCAGGTACACTAGCTGGAGCACAATTGAGAGCGAAAAGTGATCTGCAAGAATGGTCGCTCAGCATCCTCACAGAAAATGGCCAGTCCTTCTCATTAAGACAGTTTGCAGAGCCGATCAAGATTTCATATAAGGTCGGTGCGACTGTAGAGCAAAGCTTACTGGGTATTTATTTTATGGATGATGCCGGTAAGTTGGAGTATATGAGCAGTACATGGATGAATGGTTATCTATCTGCTGCTGTCAGTCATTTTAGTAAATATGTTGTATTAGAATATGACAAAACATTCAATGATCTGAAGCCGGATCACTGGGCTTACCTTGCTGTGAAGCAGCTTGCGGCAAAACAACTTGTACAGGGGGTAGCTGTGGATCGTTTTGATCCAAACCGTGCGGTTACACGTGCGGAGTTTACAGCGATGTTAGTCCGTGCGCTTGGCTTAAAAGGTCAAGCAGTAGCTGGTTTCACTGATGTACCTGCTGATAAATGGTATGCAGAAGCAGTAGGGTTAGCAAAACAAGCTGGAATTGTTAACGGTCAGACCGCTTTACTGTTTGAACCGGATGCCAAGATCTCTCGTCAAGAGATGGCAGCGATGCTGGCTCGTGCATATGCATATGCCAATAACAGCGTATCTGTAGCTAGTCTTAACGTTTCAGCATTTAATGATATCGGCACTGCACCACAAAGGGCTCAAGAGGCTATCAGCGAGGTGTACAGACTTGGATTGATGCAGGGACGTGCTGTAGCGCAATTTGCTCCGAAGCAAAACGGCACACGTGCCGAAAGTGCACAGATGATCCTCAATCTGTTGAGTGTTTTGGAGTAACGATTATGGCCAGTTCCAGGTTGTTGGGACTGGCTGTTTTTTTAACAAATTGGATTAGCTGGAAGCACACAATGGTTTGCATACAGTAGATGGTTTGGGATCATTATGGACTGTATTGCAGCTATTTCAACTTTTTGGTGGTCTTTTTCCAAGTTTTCGGACATCATAACTCTTATTGTCATACTTTTGCACCGAACCGTAGTATATTTAAATGAACAGTTGCATCTGAGTCCGATAGCTGAGTGAAATGGCATAAATCAGCTTAATAAGATCTCCTCGGTCCGATACGCTGTAATTCCCAACCAACGATTACAATCCAGAGCCTGGCAGATGAGTATCAAATCTTCTCCGATATTTTGGAAATCTAGTATTATATTGGGTTTTTGGTACTGAGAATCACCCTTCAGAGGCAAGTAATTACTAGTATTAATTGTTATAAGCCAACACAAATTGTTATGTTGTGTTATGATAGTAGGGAGGTGACTCCCATGAATGATTTTGAGAACTATCCCGATGAGCTGGGTAATTTCATTCGGCACATCAGAAAGACGAGAGGGTTAACCTTAAGAGGACTGGAAGAAAAGAGCGGCATAAGTTACTCACAGCTTAGCAAGATCGAGCGTGGAGAGAGCATTCCGCTAAAAGACAATCTGGACAAGATCATCGAAGCACTTGGAACAGATCTGAAGAATCGGATGTATCATTTGGCAGACTATATGCCAGATATTGAATATATCAAGACCTTAAAGCATGGTTATGAGCTGCCACAGCTTAAACAGTCTCAGGACTACATTTATGAGACGGCATTTAACAAGCTTAAGGAATTCAGGGCAAAGGAAGGTAAAGAAACATCTTACGTTTCCTTTGATTCTAATGAAGTCATAGTTTATGAAACGGAATATGGGGCAGGAATGGTAATAGAGAAGATTGAGAAATACAATCTTACCGACGTCCTGAACGATAAGTTTGAGGGTTGCCTCGACTCCTTAAGAAAGAGCCCTCGGAAAGGGCGTCAAGCCTTTCTATTTGGCGAGTGGTTACGGGAGTGCGTTTATGAGCTGAAGGAAGAAGAACAGGATCAGGTCATACAAGCGCTCAAAGAATTTACGCAGTTTAAAGTACAACAGATAAAGGGTGCTTATAAATAATGTGTGTTTCATAAATGATCTCAAAAATGAATAATGTTGCCCTTTCTTGCAGCCATCTATTCATCTTGATCCATAAACTAACAACTAAAAATGGTTTGACAGAAAAGGGGATATTAATAATGAAAATTAACATGAAGTTTACCAGCAAGGGAAAAGTCGCTATAGAGAATTTTAATAACGAGGAATTGCTGGAGATCTTCGCACGATACATCAAGACATTATCCAAAAAGTATGATATCGAAGTTGATGTTCCTCTTGAAGAGAATCAAAATATTGTTGGTGATGGCGCTGTAATTGCGACTGCACAAAATGTGAAATGCGATGTAGAAACTTTTTTCAAAGAGCTGGGTAGAGATATTAAAGTTCCTTTGAAGAAAAGACTTGGCGGAAAATTGGAAAATGTATTTAAAACGGAAATTACGGAGTAGAAGATTACTCTATTTCAGGGAGTAGTCCTTACTGCATATAAAGAAGGTAGGGCCTTCAGGAGGCTCTACCTTCTTTATGTTGATGATGTTAACATGAAGACAATCTAGAGAACACTCGCAGTGAAGCCATAGGAAGTTATGTAATTATGTCATAATTTGCGAATTAATTTGTGTATGGGGATGTTATGATTTTTCAGTTTGTATGAGATCTCTACTGTCTAAGATCTCTCTAACAATCTCTATGAAATCTGGTAAAGCTTGTGCCTCAAGCGCTAATTTATAGATGTTAAGTAATTCTTCATCAGATATTGATTCAAGAGATGAGGGGCGTGGTGAGGGATGAAAATAGTAATTCATTTGGTTCCTCCATCATATATTTGTTTTTATTACACATTTATATATATGGTATCATTTGGAATACAATCCGTCTCCTGTCATTCATCCTATGAATTTTTCTTTACATCTTAGGGGAATTATGGGATAATAGCTATTTTGTGTGATAATAGATTGGTTTACTTTGAATTTTAATAAACAAAAACAATCCCGACATGTATAGTACATGTCGGGATTGTTTTAATCAGAATCTTTCTTATGAGTAGATAAGTACTTCTTTAGGCGAGGTTCATTGGATTCCGAAACGGTAGTGAACTGCTTACCTTGATTAAAGCATACAATCTTGCGTCCGGGATCATAGCCTTCTATGTTGTTGATATTAACGACGTTGCTGCGGTCAAGGCGTTCGAATCCCTTACCCTCATACGCTACGGAAAGATCGGAAAGCGTGGTGGGGAGAATAAATTCGCCTTCTTTCGTATGGACGAATATTGTATTCTTATAATTGGAGAAATACAATATATCTTCCTCTAGAATATCACTAGAGGAACCGTCTTTCTGTAAGACACGCATCTTTTCCCCATCCTTGTTTGATTACTTGCGCAGTTCTTTTGGAATCTCAGGGCTGTTAGCAAGTGGTTTCAGAATTGTTGCAAAAACAACAGCAGAAATACCTAATAGGTTAGAAGCATAACGAGCTAAATTTTTCTTCATTTGATTGGCCTCCTTTGTAATGGAATTATAACTGTAAAGGATTGAACTAAAAATGCCAATCCAATGACAGACGAATGGATCCAAAAATTCAAAGAAACCAGAATTATGGAAATGATCTTTAAACCCAAATACCATTCTTTGGGGATTTGCGCATTAGCATCAGGATTTGGAGCACATAGAATCATTACAAGCAAAGAAAAAAGATTAATCCAAAGGATATGGTTATGTATTAGATAAGTGATATGAGGGATCAGTGAACAGATAAAGATAGATACAATATTGCAGGACCTTGCGGATTTTAAATGCACTCCACCAGAAGACATTCTTAGGAGCATGCAGCTAAATAAGGCTAAGAATGTTTCCTTTAGCTGTCCAGTGAGCCCGCCGATGCATAACGAAGTTATAATAATGAATAAAGTATTTAAAATAATGCTAAGGGCATAATGCATGATTTCAATGGAATGCGTTTGCTCTGGATTACTTTTCTTAATGACCTCAACAATTTTAAAAGTTAAATGACTCATAGTTATTTCTATCCTTTTTGTGTGAGAAATATAGATATCCCCATAATAGTACTCCATAAAAAATTGGGATGAAGAAAAAGAAAAAAGATTCAAAAAAGTAGGTGAGTAAAGTAACGACAATTACTGTAGGAAGATTAAGAGCAAATAATAATTTTTCGCTAGTCGTTGGTTTAATTCTTACATCGGGTTTATCAGGTACAAAGTCAAATCCAATACGTTTATGACCCACATACATACCAATAAGAACCGCGGCTAATGCTGATAATATCTGCATTGTCATTATGTTTTTTGTAATCGGTTCCGAAGTATTTAGAGGCATGTTGATTACAGAGTCTAATAGATACATAATTATGGTTTGAATCACCGAGTAAGCTTGATAAGCCATTCCGGTTAATATGGAAGCGTAGAAGGGATGAATCCGGAATAACATCCACATAAAACAAAACATTAGTGCATATTGTGAGAAAGTATCTAATGAAGCTATCCCATAGTTGATTCTAAGGGTATAAGAAAAAAAGCCCATAATAAAACTAGCAAACAACATCTCTTTATGATATAAGTCAATTTTGAAAATTTTGAAAGCCAGAAAGAACATTGCATAGGTCTCTAGTATTGAAAATATCATAAAAAGCATAAAATCTATCATGCCGACACTCCCGATGACTTCTAGTTTAACTAACCCTATTATTGCAAGTATCGTATAAAATGGACTAAAATACAACAACTACAGTATAATTTTCCTCCTATTTTTTCAAAAAAATTCAAAATGAGAGGGGTTTAGACATGGATCGACGTCCAAAAAGCAGTGAGTATCTTGAGGAATTATCAAAGTATGTCGATTTAGTGCCAGTTGAAGGGGACATTTGTACTGTTTTTAGAGCGCAGACGGATGAGATTTGTAGCTTTATTTCGAACCTTACGGAAGAACAAGGAGAGCATCGTTACGCTCCTGATAAATGGAGTATTAAGCAAATGGTTGGCCATCTAGCGGATACTGGAAGAATTATGTCTTATCGTTTGTTGCGCGTTGCAAGAGGAGATAAGACCCCGCTGGCGGGCTTTGATGAAAAGGACTATGTGCCTACCGCAAATTTTGAAGCGCACACTCTAGAAAAACTACTGGCTCATTACAAGCTTGTCCGAGAGTCAACGCAAGCTCTGTTGGACACTTTGCCGGAAGATGCATGGACTCGTAAGGGAACGGTTAACAATGCAACCATCTCCGCGAGAGCAGTAGCGTGCGTATTGATTGGGCATGATCATCATCATTTGAATATTCTTAAAGAAAGATATCTGGTTTAATCGAGTTTTATTTTTAAAAAAGCATTCCTGAGGCCATTGCGGCTTCGGAATGCTTTTTTAGCTAAAGGTATATATTTTGGGCCCCCCCCGAAATGTACCTGAGTAAGCATCGAAGCAAAGCCTCACTTTGTGGGTATATTTTATAGTGGAGGATTCTTGTGACATTTACGGCACACTGGATAGTAGGCTTCATTGCCGCCAATTTGGATTTGCTTGCCGCTGTATACAGGCTTACCATTTTCTACTCTTAGAGCCATCGTTGCTTTACGCTCGCAGAACCAGCAAATGGTCTTCATTTCCTCAATTTTATCAGCGTAAATCAGCATGTATTTGCTGCCTTCAAATAGCTGGTTCTGGAAATCATTTTTAAGTCCAAACGCCATAACGGGAATGCCTAGTTCATCTACAATCCGTACTAGCTGTAGAATGCAGTCCTTGCTTAGAAATTGACATTCATCAATTAGTACACAGTGGGGTTTGGGCTGGTTACTGCTGACGATATTATAAATATCGGTATTCTCGTCGACGGGTATGGCCTGTTTCCGCAGCCCAATACGGGAGGAGATAAAACCAACTTCGTCCCGATCGTCTATGGATGGAGTGAAAATGAGCACCGATTTCCCTTGCTCTTCATAATTATGCGCAACCTTGAGTATCTCAATGGATTTACCGCTGTTCATTGCTCCGTATTTGAAAAACAATTGTGCCACTTCCATCTATCCTTTCGTATAAGCCAATTATCTAATCTTAAAAATGCGACCTCATTAGAGTATCATATTCGTGTCAGCTGTATCCAGTGAAAAGATTGCGATAGAATTGAATGTGGTATGATAAAAGGAATCATGTGATTGGAAAGGAAGTAATATGTGTGACTGAAAAAATAGACGAGTACAAGGAACGGTTAGCTCTGATTCAGCAGAATGGAAATCTTTCTATCGAGGCTGAGGCTTTGCTGGAAGAGATGATGGCAGATTTGGTGGAATTGAATCGAAGCAATAAAGCGCTGCGGCGGGCAATAATGAAAACTGGGCAGGCCTCCACAATGTCGACTCGTTTAAGGGATGCACTGTACGAATAGAAAAAGAGGGTATGCGAATGGGTTTGATTTTCTCTTTTCTCAAAAAATATAAAGTCGCTGCAATAGCTGCCCTAGTGATGATGCTTATTGAACTAGCGGTGGAATTGTCACAGCCTTTACTCATTTCCAAAATTATTGACCAGGGCATTAAAGAACAGAATTCCTCTGTAGTATGGCTCTGGGGCGGTGTATTGATCGGCAGCGCGGTAGTTGCGTTTATAGCTGGGGTATTAAGTTCTTTTTTTGCTGCCCATGCGAGTCAGAGCTTTGCGTTTGATCTTAGGGACAAGTTATATGAAAAGGTACAATCGTTTACATATGAAGTATTCAATCGGTTTGCCACCTCGTCGCTGATCACGCGTCTGACCGGCGATGTATCGCAGCTGCAGGACACTATATTTATGAGCCTCCGCTTTATGACGCGGGTGCCACTGGTTGTGGTGGGCAGTGTGATTATGGCATTGGTTGTTCATGTGAAGCTGGGATTATTTCTCACTGTAGCTCTACCTTTGTTGCTTCTCTTCCTTTACTTCATCATGAGAAAAGCTTCTTTGTTATTTCGCAACGTACAAAATCGGCTTGACGGTGTGAATGGTGTAATCCAGGAGAATTTAACGGGAATTCGCTTAATCCGTGTGTTCGTGCGCATGGGGCATGAGATTGGACGTTTTACGGTCTTTAGCGGGAATTTGATGAAATCCACGGTATCTGCGCTACGTTTGACGGAGACAACGATGCCATTTGTTATGCTTATTGTGAATGCAGCGATTATGTCGATCCTATGGTTTGGACGGATTGAGATTGCAAATGGGGATGCTACTTTAGGAGAAACTGTTGCAGTTATTAACTACTCTTTACGAACCATAGGAGCGTTGTCAGCTATATCTGGACTTGTCGTTACAATTTCCCGAGCACGTGCCTCCTCACAGCGTATTACAGAAGTGATGTCAGCAGGCGCTGGAGTTAAGGAAGGCGGAACCGCAAAGGGCGAACCGATACAGGGTCACGTCCAATTTGAAGGCATCAGCTTCAAGTATCCTGAGAGTGATATTTCGGTGCTAGAGGATATTACTTTTGAAGTTGCTGCTGGTGAGCGGGTAGCGATTATGGGAGCCACCGGATCAGGAAAGTCTTCTCTTGTCGGTCTAATCCCACGTTTATATGAAGAGACAGACGGTATCATTCGCATTGATGGGCAAAAGAGCACCGATATCGATATTTCAAGATTGCGGCGATCGATCGGTTACGTTCCTCAAGAACTGCAGCTCTTCAGCGGATCGATTCGCGATAATATCGCTTGGGGCAATGAATATGCCACACAGGAACAAATCGAACACGCAGCGGCTGCCGCACAAATTCACGCAACAGTGATGGGTCTGCCCAAAGGTTATGACACAATGCTTGGTCAGCGAGGGGTAAATCTGTCTGGTGGGCAAAAGCAACGGTTGACCATTGCTCGGGCGCTTGTGAGGAAACCTGCTATTTTGATCCTCGATGACAGTACGAGTGCGCTTGATGCTGTGACAGAAGGACTTTTGCTGGAGGCACTGAAAGAGATTTCATGTACAACCTTCCTGATTACTCAGAAGATCAGTTCTACTGCATCTGCAGATTTGATTCTGCTGTTGGATGAAGGACGCTTAATCGGTAAGGGAACACATGAGGAGCTTATGACAAGCTCTGCGCTGTACCGCAAGATTTATGAATCACAGGTAGAGGAGGCGAAGCAGCATGTTCAAAGCAATTCTTGAACCCTTTCGTCACCCAAAACCTGTCATTGAGCTTGGAGCAGGAAGAAGCCTTGGTTCAGCTGCTGGAGGGAAGCCAAAAGCAAAGGCGAAGGATTGGGGCGGCACGCTCATGCGGATTTGGAGCTACCTTGCCGAGCGTAAAGCTAAGCTTTTTCTCGTTCTGTTAATGGTAGTCTTCAGCTCGGCTTTAGCACTGCTCGGGCCTTATATGATTGGTAAAGCTGTGGATGATTATCTGGAAGGCACTGGCGGACGATCGTGGACGATTTTTCTGATCAGCCTAGCTAGTGTTTATATCTTCTATTCATTAACTTCTTGGCTGCAAAATATATGGATGATTGAAATTGCCCAGGAGACCGTATTTCGGATGCGCACGGAGTTGTTTTCCCATCTTCATCGGTTGCCCATCTCATTTTTTAATCGGAGACAGCAGGGCGAAATTATGAGTCGCCTCACCAACGATATTGAGAACGTCAGCTCTACGCTGAATAGCTCAGCTATTCAGATCTTTTCCAGTGTTTTGACATTGCTCGGAACGGTGGGGGTAATGCTCTGGCTCAGTCCTCTATTGACGCTGCTCACGTTCCTGGTTGTGCCGTTGATGTTATTAGGCATGCGCTGGATTACTCGGCGTACGGGTCCGCTTTTTAAGGAACGTCAGCGCAATGTGGGTGAGTTAAACGGTTATATAGAAGAGACGTTATCCGGTCAACGGATTATCAAGGCTTTTTCACAAGAGGAACGGGTCATCGCTGGTTTTCATGAACGCAATGAGCGAATTATGCTCTCTGGATACTGGGCACAGTCGATTTCTGGCTTCATTCCTAAGCTGATGAATGGACTTAATAATTTGAGCTTCGCTATTGTGGCTGGAGTCGGTGGTTTGTTAGCGATTCGCGGAGCGATTACGGTCGGTGTGATTATTGTGTTTGTAGAATATACGCGTCAATTTACTCGCCCTCTTAATGACTTAGCGAATCAGTGGAATACACTACTGTCAGCGGTTGCAGGAGCGGAAAGAGTGTTTGAAGTGCTGGACGAAGAGACGGAAGCTAAAGATGAAGGTGCAGCCACTTCGCTGGTTAAAGTTGAAGGTGCAGTGAAGTTCGAAAAGGTATCTTTTTCATATGACGGAAGTTCTAACACACTGCATGATATTAGCTTTGAAGCGAAGCCTGGCGAGATGATTGCCTTAGTAGGACCTACCGGTGCCGGCAAAACAACACTTATCGGGCTGTTATCTCGTTTCTATGATCCTAATCAGGGTAAGATTACGCTGGATGGCTTAGATGTCACTTCGATTCGGCGTGAAAGCCTGAGGAGCCATATGGCGTTTGTATTGCAGGACTCCTTTTTATTCAAGGGCAGCATCCGCGATAATATTCGTTACGGTAGACTGGATGCTTCCGATGAAGAGGTCGAGGCGGCGGCCAAGCTGGCTAACGCTCATTCTTTTATTATCCGTATGCCGGAAGGTTATGATCGAATGCTCTCTGCAGATGGTAGCGGTATAAGCCAAGGACAGAAGCAACTGCTATCCATTGCAAGAGCCATTCTTGCCAATCCTTCGATGCTTGTTCTTGATGAAGCCACTAGCAGTATCGATACGGTGACCGAAATCAAGATTCAGGAAGGACTTCAGGCGCTAATGAAGGGACGGACCAGCTTCGTTATTGCCCATAGACTGGGCACTATCCGTGCAGCTGATCGAATTCTTGTTCTTCAAGGGGGCAGATTGCTGCAGCAGGGCTCCCATGAGGAGTTGTTGAAGCAAGGTGGCTTGTACAGCGAGTTGGTGCAAGGCGGTCGTAGGGAAGTGCTTGATAAGGCTAGGCTTTAAGCTGTGCATAAAAAGGCGGGAGTTTTCAAGGAAGCGCAGGTCGCGTCCATGAAAACTCTCGCCTTTATGTAATGTGTGGATATTCATTATACATATGAAGTGAGCTGTTGGATGGTTTAATTGCAGAATGTGCAATAGATTTCGGTTGTACAATGAGGGGATGATTAAGCTGCTTATGAGATCGTTTCTTGCGCGGCAGCTTGTTTCGCTTTTTGTTTCTCCTTGAACCGAGGGCCAACATAATTACGTTTGCGGTCTCTTGTTAGAATCCAGCCGCCAAGGAAAGTCATACCTGCTGCAAAGAGAAGAAACCCTCCGCCGAAATGCAGCCAAGCGAAATCTGGAACAACGGAGTCATCGCCATGCATAGAGATATAATCAAAAATATCGTCCTTCATCATTAAGAAGCCCTTCATTGCGATTAAACCAGGAAACACAAGAATAAGGATGGCAATGAAGCGTGAAATTAATAGTTTCATAAGTGTCTCCTACCCCTCTTAGCCCATTAGATTCAACCATATGATAACGCTTTAGTAAGAAAAAGTCCATTTGGATATGACGTTTATAAGTTTTGTAATACTCTAAAAAGAGAGTACAATATACAATGTAAAATGAACTTACGTGTAATGACTGGAGGATACATATCATGACAATTTCATGTGACGTGGCCATACTTGGCGGAGGAACCGGGGGATATGTGGCAGCCATTCGCGCTGCACAGCTTGGAAAGTCCGTCGTCGTCATCGAAATGGACAAACTGGGAGGAACCTGCCTGCACCGTGGCTGCATTCCTAGCAAATCGCTGCTCAGAAGCGCAGAGGTATATGCTGAAATCAATGAGAGCGAGAGCTATGGCATTGAGACAAGCGGTGTACAGCTTGTATTCCCAAAAGTACAAAAGCGCAAGGAAGCGGTAGTTGAACAACTTCATCAGGGCGTACAATATTTGATGCGCAAAAATAAAATACAAGTTATTAAAGGCAAGGGGCGCGTAACGGGTCCCTCTATTTTTTCCCCGCGTAGTGGTGCTGTTGCTGTGGAACTAGAAGACGGTGAAATGGAAACAGTGGTCTCTAACCATCTTATTATTGCTACAGGATCTCGTCCGCGTGTATTACCTGGTCTGGAACCAGACGGGAAAGTTATTCTTAGCAGTGATGAAGCGCTCACCCTCGACGAGTTACCCTCTTCCATCATTATTGTTGGAGGCGGAGTAATTGGGGTGGAATGGGCCTCTATGCTGGTTGATTTCGGAGTGCAGGTAACGGTAGTTGAAGCTGCTGGTCAGTTACTGCCACAAGAGGATGAAGAGGTAGCTAAAGAGCTGCAACGTTTACTTAAAAAACGTGGGGTTAAAATACTGACTGAAGCTACAGTGGATGCTGCAACCTGCAAGGTAACGGACGATGGAATTTCGATTGATGCCCGTAAGGGAGAGCAAACTCAAAGTCTATCCGCAGAAAAGCTACTTGTATCCGTAGGTAGAGTAGCGAATGTAGAGAATATTGGTCTGGAAAATACTGATATTCGCTTTGATAAAGGAATTATTGCTGTAAATGCTAGTATGCAGACGGCTGAGCCACATATTTATGCGATTGGTGACTGTATTGGTGGACTACAACTAGCTCATGCAGCCAGCCATGAAGGCATTATGGCGGTCAACCATCTCGCTGGTGAGAAACTTCACCCTTATCATACACATCTTGTACCGCGTTGTGTCTACACACGTCCTGAAGTTGCGAGTGTGGGTCACACTGAGAAGGAAGCTAAAGCATTGGGACATGATGTAGTAACTGGTAAATTCCCCTTCTCGGCCATTGGCAAGGCGATTGTGTACGGTCAGAAGGACGGGTTTGTTAAAGTTGTGGCGGACCGAAGCAGTGGAGATATTCTCGGTGTGCAGATGATAGGTCCGCATGTTACCGATCTAATCGGGGAAGCTGCATTGGCTCAACTGCTGGATGCAACACCTTGGGAGGTTGGCGAGGCTATTCATGCTCACCCTACACTTTCGGAGATCGTTGGAGAAGCAATGTTAGCTGTAGATGGAAGATCTATCGGGATTTAGCTTTTCTTTTTGGGTAAAAAGGGATTATAATAAACTCAAGCCAAGTCTTAGTACCAGGTTTTAAGATCAGGATACAATTGGTCTTAAATCCTGTAAGACTCAGGCTTTATGAATAAGGAGGTATCTCTTTATGGAATCCCAAGATACTGTAGAAACGATTAACAGACATAAGCAGCTTGGACTAAGTGACGGCCAGGTCATCGATATGTACAGATATATGCTGCTCGCACGTAAATACGACGAGCGCAGTCTGCTGCTTCAGCGCGCTGGCAAGATTAACTTTCATGTCTCCGGCATTGGCCAGGAGGCGGGTCAGGTAGCAGCAGCATTTGCGCTGGACCGGCAGAATGATTATTTTTTACCTTATTACCGTGATTATGCTTTCGTACTCTCCGTGGGTATGACTACTCGTGAATTGATGCTGTCTGTGTTCGCAAAGGCAGAAGATCCAAACAGTGGTGGGCGGCAAATGCCAGGTCACTTTGGTAGTAAGCGTCTGCGTATTGTGACAGGCTCAAGTCCTGTAACCACGCAGGTCCCTCATGCGGTTGGTTTTGCTTTGGCAGCCAAAATGCAAAAGAAAAAATTCGTCTCATTTGTAACCTTCGGGGAAGGCTCTAGCAACCAAGGCGATTTTCATGAAGCTTGTAACTTTGCCGGAGTGAATAAGCTGCCGGTTATTATCATGTGTCAGAATAATCAGTACGCGATCTCTATTCCTGCTCACAAACAGCTTGGCGGTAAGGTCAGCGATCGTGCTCTGGGTTATGGGTTTCCAGGTGTGCGTGTAGACGGCAATGATCCACTGGAAGTATATCGTGTCGTTAAGGAAGCTCGGAAAAGAGCACTTGCGGGTGAAGGTCCTACGTTAATCGAAGCCATGATGTACCGTTTATCTCCACACTCCACCTCGGACAATGATTTGGCTTATCGGACCAAAGAAGAGGTTGATGAGAATTGGAAGAAGGACGGCGTAGCAGGATTCCGTAATTACCTGATCGGTCTGGGACTTTGGAGTGACGAGCAAGAACAAGATCTTATTGCCGAATGCAATCTTGAGCTTAAAGCAGCAATCGAATATGCTGACAACGCTCCGTTCCCGAAACCGGAAGATACACTGCTGCATGTTTACAGTGATTCCGACCTGAAAGGAGGAGCATAAATCATGGCTATAATGGAATATATCGATGCCATTCGGCTCGCGATGAAGGAAGAAATGGAACGCGATGAATCCGTGTTTGTGCTTGGTGAGGACGTGGGGCTCAAAGGTGGCGTATTTACCACAACAAAAGGCCTGCAAGAACAGTTCGGAGAAGAACGTGTACTAGATACACCGTTAGCGGAATCAGCTATAGCTGGTGTGGCGATTGGTGCAGCTATGTATGGTATGAAGCCGATTGCTGAAATGCAGTACTCTGACTTCATGCTTCCAGCAACGAATCAAATCATTAGCGAAGCGGCCAAAATCCGCTATCGTTCAAATAACGATTGGAATTGCCCGGTTGTCATACGTGCGCCTATCGGCGGTGGTGTATTCGGCGGTCTGTACCATTCTCAGTGTCCGGAATCGATTTTCTTCGGTACACCAGGATTGAAGATTGTCGCACCTTACTCTGCTTACGATGCAAAAGGACTTTTGAAGGCAGCCGTACGTGATCCTGATCCGGTTTTATTCTTCGAGAACAAAAAGTGCTATAAGCTGATCAAGGAAGAAGTGCCAGAAGGTGATTATACCGTTCCTATTGGCGAAGCTAATCTGCTGCGTAAAGGAACAGATATTACGGTTATTGGTTATAGTTTGCCATTGCATTTTGCGATGCAAGCAGCAGAAGAATTGGAGCGCGAAGAAGGCATTACAGCGCATATTCTGGATCTGCGGACCTTGCAGCCTCTTGATCGTGAGGCGATCATAGCTGCTGCTCGTGAGACAGGGAAGGTTCTTATTGTGCACGAGGACAATAAAACGGGCGGTATTGGTGGCGAAGTGGCGGCGATTATCGCTGAGCATTGTCTATTTGAACTAGACGCGCCGATCTTCCGTCTTTGTGGTCCCGATGTTCCAGCGATGCCAATCAGCCCGCCAATGGAGAAGTTCTTCATGCTTAGCAAAGAAAAAGTGAAGGCGGAAATGCTTCGACTGGCGCAATATTAAAATAGTTGAGTGGACGCAAAGCTTCGTACAACTTAAAGATTATGCTTACGATGCAAGTTTTACTGCGCAGTATTTCTAAGAAGCGAAGCTTCGTAAAACTTAAAGATTATGCTTACGAAGTGAGTTTTACTTCGTAAAACATTTGAGGAGTGAAAAGATGTCTGACAACCAAAAGTTGACTGACGTGATCATGCCGCAGCTGGCGGAATCGCTAGTATCGGCGACGATCGGCAAATGGCTGAAGAAACCGGGCGATCCGGTAGAGCAATACGAACCAATATGTGAGCTTATTACAGATAAGGTAAATGCTGAATTGCCTTCAACGATAGATGGAGTTATGGGTGAACTATTGGCGGAAGAAGGTCAGGTTGTCAATGTCGGTGAAGTCATTTGTCGTATTGCCGTGCCTGTGACTGCACCTGTTGCTGTAAACGTGACTAACACTAATACAGTTGCAGCTAATAATGTTGCAGAACAAAATGCGACTTCAACTGCTAACGATACGATGCGTGCACGCTACTCTCCTGCGGTACAGACTTTGGCGGCTGAGCATAACATCGACCTGACTTTAGTTATGGGTACTGGTATGGGTGGCCGAATTACCCGTAAGGATGTGCTGGCCTTCATCGAAAGTGGCGGAGCTACATCTCCAGCTTCGATTTCTGCTAGTCAACCAACCCCAGTGGTGTCACAACCGCCTGCTCCACAGTTCGTTCAAGCCCAAGAGAAGAAGGCGGAAGAGCCTCTTCGCCATTCGGGTCTACATTTGAGCGAATCTCCTCGTATTCCAACAATTGAAATCGAGGGTGGACGAGGCAGCAGTTCGGAATACCTGATTGATGTAACACCAATCCGGAATACAATCGCTACAAGAATGCGCCAAAGTGTCTCGGAGATTCCGCATGCTTGGACAATGATTGAGGTAGATGTGACTAATCTGGTCGCACTGCGCAATAAACATAAGGATGAGTTCAAGCGTAAGGAAGGTATCAATCTAACCTATCTGGCTTTCATGATGAAGGCTGTTGTGAGTGCGATTAAGGATTATCCGATTATGAACTCTGTCTGGGCTGTAGACAAAATTATTGTCAAACGTGATATCAATATCTCGTTAGCGGTAGGTACTGAAGATTCGGTTATCACTCCTGTAATTAAGAAGGCTGATCAGAAAAACGTTGCCGGGCTGGCACGTGAGATTGATGAATTGGCACAAAAAACCCGCGAAGGCAAACTGAGTCTGGAAGATTTGCAGGGAGGGACTTTCACTGTAAATAATACCGGCTCATTTGGCTCCATTCTTTCTTATCCAATCATTAACTATCCACAGGCAGCGATTTTAACGTTTGAATCGATTGTAAAAAGACCTGTGGTCATTAACGATATGATAGGTGTACGGTCAATGGCTAATATTTGTCTGTCGCTGGATCATCGGATTCTGGACGGAGTGATTTGCGGTCGTTTCTTGCAACGCGTCAAGGATAACATTGAAGGATATACCCCAGATACGAAACTTTACTAAAAAATAATAACGAGCCAAACTGTGCAGGCATGAGACTGAAAAAGGGGACCTGACGGTATGAATAATTCGGATATTCGTAAGCTGCAGATTTCATATGACCCTATTATGGAGTATGGGGAGGCTTGGGATCTGCAGAAGGAAAGTGTGCACGCCATTGATGCTGGTGAGCAACCGGAACGATTGATTCTTTTGCAGCATCCGCCTACCTATACTATTGGTTCACAGAATCATCCCGAACATCTTCTTCTAGATGAAGAGCAGCTCAAAGAAAAAGGAATTGCGCTGTTTGAAATCGACCGGGGAGGAGATATTACATATCACGGACCGGGTCAGCTTGTAGGTTATCCGATCCTTATGCTCGGTGAAGAAGGTAAGGTGGATTTACGCGGGTACTTGCGCAGTCTGGAAGCAGTGATTATTGATTATTTGGCATCCTACGGAATTGTAGGAGAACGGAAGCCGGAGTATACAGGGGTATGGGTTGGCGACGAGAAGATCTGTGCCATTGGTGTTAAGTTTAACAAAAGCAAATTCCGAAGAGGGTTTGTTACTAGCCATGGTTTTGCTTTTAACATTTCTGAAGGAATATCTGGATACGGCTTTCAAGGGATTATTCCATGCGGTATCACTGAATTTGGAGTAACTTCCCTAGAGGAGTGTGCAGGTCGTCATTTTGAACTACAAGATGTGGCCAAAGAATTGGTTCCATATTTCCTAAGACACTTTCCTTATGAAGAGCAGGATGAGTTTTTTGGCACTATGGCTTAAGGTTTAATAACGAACTAACAGGCAAGCCAAATAGCGGCAAGGGGGTCCCTAGCCGCTATTATCAATGTTCCTTGTGAAGAGATTATCCTGCAAGGAAAGGCTCGATAACCATAAAGAGCGTAGAGGCAATCATGGCGAACAACATGACGTAGATGAAGATTTTGAACCACTTATTACGTTGCATGAGTAACTCCTTTAGATTTAGTTTAAGTTAATAGCATGAAGATGGATGGTCTTTCTGTACAACCATTGTAACGTATTCACGAAAGAGAGGGAAGTCCAGTGATTTCACAAGACAGATTGATTCAAGAATTTATGGAGCTTGTCCAAGTTGATAGTGAAACAAGAAATGAGCGGCAGATTGCCGATGTGCTCAAGAGCAAATTTAACGCTCTTGGCTTAGAGGTTACCGAAGATGATTCCCAGGAAAGAACTGGACATGGAGCGGGTAATCTATTCATTACCTGGCCGGCTGAGAACGGTGGATCTGCGCCAAAGCTACTGTTCACTTGTCACATGGATACAGTTGTTCCTGGACAAAATATCAAGCCTACGCTCGGCGCGGATGGATGGATTACAAGTGACGGCACTACGATCCTTGGAGCAGATGACAAAGCTGGGCTAGCTGCACTGTTCGAAGCGATCAGAGTGATTCAAGAGCAAAAATTGCCACATGGTCAGATTCAGTTCGTAATTACTGCGGGTGAAGAATCTGGATTGCTAGGTGCACGTTCGATGGATCCGAGCAATTTGGATGCAGACTTCGGTTTCGCACTCGATTCCAATGGTGAAGTCGGTGCGATTGCAGTTGCGGCACCTACACAAGCTAAGATTACGATGCAAATCTTCGGAAAATCAGCTCATGCAGGTGTTAATCCAGAAGACGGCATCAGTGCGATTCAAGTAGCCAGCAAAGCAATTGCTGCCATGAAGCTTGGTCGGATCGACAACGAAACGACTGCGAATATCGGTAAATTCGCTGGCGGCGGACCTACGAATGTGGTGTGCGATCACGTTCAATTGGACGCAGAAGCACGTAGTATCGTGCAGGAAAAAGTTGGCGATCAAATCGCTTCGATGCGTGAAGCACTGGAGACCACTGTCCGCGAATACGGTGCAGAATGCGAATTCCGCAGTGAAATTATTTATCCAGCGTTCAGCTTTAATGAAAACGATCCAGTGGTACAGCTTGCACAGCGGGCTATCACTTCTATGGGTCTTACGCCGCGTCTGTTCCACTCTGGTGGAGGAAGTGACGCTAACGTATTCAATGGCTTAGATGTTCCGACCATTAATCTCGCAGTAGGATACGAGCATATCCATACCACTAAGGAACGGATTAAAGCCGAAGATATCGTTAAAGTGGCTGAGCTTGTAGTAAATATTGTTAAAGAGAGTGTGAGGGGCTAACCTTCTTATAAAATAACAGAGCAGCGATCCTACCGTAACGGTGGATTGCTGCTCTGTATTTTTTTATGGGGAGTTTAATGCAGCCAGATTTAGGGGCATCCAAAAAAGTTATTTGAGGCTAAAGGACCCAGATGACGCTATAAGCAAATTTATCGCCTTTTGGGACACCTCTATATTCGGATGCACATGTATGATTAAATCCTAAAGGAGAGAGTGAATTTAACCTGCTTTGGTTGGAATGATCTTGGATTGATCCTTTAGGGAGAGAATGTATGAGAGAGGCATATCGGGCCCATACCGCTCTATCCACCTAGCTAAAATGGCCTTGATTTCCTCCGGTTTACCTACCATTGTAACTGCGGATGAGCTTGTACGGCTGAAGATTTCGTTCATCTGAAATTCCTTCTTTCCCTTTAAGTTTGCTATAATACACCGTATGCACAATAGAGAAAAAGGAGACCAGAAACTTTATGGGAGAACAACATTTGCACAGCAAACCCGAGCTTGATGAAGTGACATTGTCTACACAGCCTGTTTTTGATGGGAAGATTATATCTTTACAGGTGGACACAGTGAGACTGCCTGATGGAAATACTGCGACACGTGAAGTTGTGAAGCATCCCGGCGCCGTAGCGGTGCTTGCTTTAAACAACAACAAAATGCTTGTTGTAGAGCAATACCGTCAGCCCATGCAACGCACTGAAGTAGAAATTCCGGCTGGGAAGCTGGATAAAGGTGAAGATCCATTAGTTGCGGCTGGTCGTGAACTTCAAGAAGAGACTGGATTTCACAGTGGAGATCTGAAATTGCTTAAATCCTTCTATACTTCTCCCGGCTTCGCCGATGAGATTATTCATTTGTATGTGACTACTAATGCAAAGCCAGGGGATATGTCCCTGGACGAGGACGAATTTCTAGAAGTTTCGGAGCTTACCCTGGAGGAAGCGTATCAATATATGGCTGACGGGCGCATCGCGGACGCGAAGACGATGATGGCAGTGTATGCTTGGCATCTATACACGCTGACAGGCCAATGGAATTAACAACTGAATTGAAGAGTTTCTATTGCGATCTGCATGTTCATATTGGACGAACGTCGGAAGGACAAGCGGTCAAAATCAGCGGCAGCCGTGAGCTTACCTTTGCGGGCATTGCCAAAGAGGCTGCAGAGCGCAAGGGACTAGAAATGATCGGTATTATTGATAGTCATTCACCAGGCGTTCTACGCGATATTCAGCGTTCCTTGGAATCTGGAGAGATGACGTTAGCTGAAGGTGGAGGGATTGCTTACCGAGGGACTACGATCATTCTGGGAACAGAGATTGAAATCCGCGAGCCTGGGCGAAAAGAGTGCCATGTGCTCGCCTACATGCCGGACGTGGAGCGCATGACCGATTTTAGTGCGTGGATGAGCCGCTATATGCGGAATGTGAATCTAAGTTCCCAGCGCCTGTATGCTCCGGCTAGGGAGCTTCAGGATGAGATTTATGGGCGGGGAGGCATTCTTATCCCTGCACATATATTCACGCCTCACAAGGGCTTGTACGGCTGTGCAGCGGAGCGTATGGCAGACATATTTGATCTGGATCGCATAGCAGCAGTTGAGCTAGGGCTGAGTGCAGATTCGGAAATGGCGGGTTATCTTTCTGAGCTGGATGACTTCACATTCCTAACGAACTCTGATGCGCATTCACTGGGCAAACTAGGTCGCGAGTATAATGTAATGGCGTTGGCACGACCTTCTTTTGCTGAACTACGACTCGCACTAGAACGTAAGGAAGGGCGGAAGGTAACTGCCAATTTCGGACTTAACCCCCGGCTGGGTAAATACCACCGAACCTACTGCGGAGGTTGTGGCAGTATTATTGACGAAGCTTATGTCACATCGGAACGCTGCCAGTATTGTGGCAGTCTTAAATTGGTGAGAGGTGTATTCGACCGGATCCTAGATATCGCAGACCGCAAGACGCCTCTAGTACCCGCAAACCGTCCGCCTTATCACTATCAGGTTCCACTTGAATTTATTCCAGGCCTCGGGAAGGCTAAGATGAACGCGTTACTGCAAGCTTTTGGCACGGAGATGAACATTTTACATGGTTGTGGTGAAGCGGAAATTGCTAGCGTAGTAGGAGTGGATTTGGCGGCTATGATCGTTCGGGCCCGCTCAGGCATATTGGAATTATCAGCAGGCGGTGGGGGAACATACGGTAAAGTCGTACAACCTGGAAAGTAGAGTTATTGTCCTAAGGACAAGTCATATCGCGGGACGTTTTCTCATATGGTGTAACATGTAACCGGAAAGGGGAACGTCTCGATGCGTAATTTAAGGCTGATGATGAAGGAACAGACGCCTCTGTATATTTTTGTCGGCGTATTATTTCTGGTAGGTGTTGTATTTGGAGCTCTTATCGTTAGTGCGCTTACGATGGATCAGCAACAGGAGCTGGGGGATTATCTAGGAAATTTCTTTGTAACGGTTGATCAGCAGGGTCTACCCGCAGCACCTGATTCGTACTGGAGTATAGCGGCCTTAAATCTGAAATGGATTGGGCTGATCTGGATCCTTGGATTATCAGTCATCGGGCTGCCGGGAATCTTGATTCTTGATTTTCTTAAAGGGGTATTGATCGGCTTTACGGTCGGTTGTCTAGTAAGTCAATATTCATGGCATGGAATGCTGTTCGCATTAGTCTCCGTGGCTCCGCACAATCTGGTACTGATTCCTGTGTTGTTAGTAAGTAGTGCAGCGGCGATCGCCTTTTCCTTACAGATGATTCGTAGCCGAGTGCTAGGACAACGTCGGACGCCAGTGACTCGACCTTTTACTATGTACACCATATTGTCACTTGTAATGGCACTGTTGATTCTGGGCATTTCTAGTTTTGAGACCTATGTTACGCCGATCATGATGCGCTGGGTTACGCCTTCACTTGTACAAGCAGTGACTACCTTGGGCTTGCAGTAAAAGCGTTTGACTTCTCAAAGCGACACCCCCTATAATGGAAGAAGTGGTTTGAAGACCGGTGAGGTTATTTTCCAAGGGGGAGGGAGACAATGGAAGCTCGGATAGACAAAATTAAGCAACAGTTACAATCCCAAGGATACAAGCTTACACCCCAACGGGAAGCGACCTTAAGAGTGCTGCTGGAGAATGAGGAAGATCATCTTAGCGCAGAAGATGTTTTTATGCTCGTGAAAGAGAAAGCTCCCGAGATCGGTCTTGCGACTGTATATCGTACCCTGGAACTTCTTAGCGAGCTTCACGTCGTAGAAAAGATTAACTTCGGTGACGGTGTCGCCCGTTATGATCTGCGAACAGATACTGCGAAGCACCATCATCATCATTTAATTTGTGTGCAATGCGGTAGTATGGATGAGATTCGCGAGGATTGGCTAGGTCCGCTAGAAGAGCGACTGGAGAAAGAATTTAATTTCACAGTGCTTGATCATAGACTTGATTTTCATGGGATATGCTATCGGTGTAGCGATAAGAATAATTCAAACGGAAATCCGTCCTAAGTCATCTTATAATGAAATTCACTTCATAAGCTCTCCCCGGTTTTTTTACCGGAGAGAGCTTTTTAAATGATTGGTCTATTGGAGGTATACATATCAGTCCGTTTTGGTGCATAAGGTGAAGGACGAGCAGATCTTAACTGTATGTTAGAGGGAGGCGTCCATATGATCGTTTCTGTGCCCAAAACAGTTCGAAAGCTGTATTTTATGATCATGTTTGTGGCTCTAAGCTATTTGCTCTACAGTGCTATGAGCTGGCTTGGTGAATGGATCAGTCCGATAGAGAATTATGGAATTCCTGAAGGCTCCGCTGTTCGGGCTTTTGATCATGCCGATCGTGGTGATGATGGTCTGGATACAAGACAGCGTTTGCGCTTCTATTACTGGTATGGAGAATGAAAGCTTCGCAGGAAGCAGGAACAAGCGAGAAGAATGTCGAAGAAAACAAGGTGGATTCATGCAGCGTATACTAAATGTACACATCTGCAGAACCCTCATGCTGAATGTGCTGCAGGAAGTCACTATGAGTAGCTGCGCCAGGACAGGAGCGTGAAATAATGAAGTCACACTTGCAGCCGTTTTTACATTATTTGTCCGGAGATAAAGGCTTGTCCCCGAATACACTGGAATCTTACGGTAGGGATGTATCGCAGTTTCTGGAGTTCGCTGAAGAGCGGGGGGCTAGTCAGCCTGATGAGATCCGAAGATCGCATGTGATATTATATCTTGGCTCATTACGCGGAGCTGGTCGAGCAACAGCGACGTTGAACAGGAGCGCAGTGTCCCTCCGTGCTTTTTTTCATTATTTGCTGAAGGAACGTTTGATTGAGCAGGATCCAACACTGGACATGGAGACCATGAAGCCTGATAAGAAACCTCCTATGGTGCTTACCATTTCGGAAATAGAGCAGTTATTGGCTGCGCCGGATGTTAGTACGCCACAAGGAATGCGCGATAAGGCTATGCTGGAATTACTCTATGCAACAGGCATTAAGGTCTCTGAATTAATCTCACTTAACGTAGATGATGTGCACACGGATATGAAATTTGCGCGTTGTACAGGAACTTCTGGCAAGGAGCGGGTAGTTCCCATTGGAACCCTTGCAGCTGAGAGTGTAGCGGCTTACACTTCACTTATGCGGGACAAGCTGCTTCGTGATCACCAGGAGGAACCAGCCATGTTCCTGAATAGTCTAGGCGGAAGATTAACCCGGCAAGGCTTTTGGAAAATCATAAAAAAATATGCACGGGAAGCAAACATTGAGCAGGATATTACCCCGCATACACTTAGGCATTCCTTCGCAGCCCATTTACTGGAAGGCGGAGCAGATTTGCGTTCCGTACAACAAATGCTGGGTCATGCCGATATTTCGACGACTCAGATTTATAACGGCATAGCCCGTAAGAATATGAAGGAAGTATATGAGAGCCACCATCCTAGAGCTCGATAATTCTGCTTTAAAGATGCTTTTTGTGAGTAAGATGGTTATGATGGAATCATACTGAAAGGATAAACTGGGGAATGATCCGCAGGTTATCTTTTAGCAGAAACGGATACCTGATAAGCGGTACATTGTATCGCTAACTTCGGAAGCGAATGTCTTCTGGAAGACGGTACAGCCGTTTCTTCTTGTTGGTACGAAAGAATATCTATATTAAAAAAGGAGTGAAGACAACAATGTCCTCATTTAAACGAATTGGTTTTATTGTTCTAGATAGTGTTGGTATCGGTGAAGCGCCAGATGCTGCGAATTTCGGTGATGCTGGGTCGCACACGCTTGGTCATATATTGGATCGTGTTCCTGGTTTGAAGCTTCCTAATCTCCAGAAGCTCGGGTTAGCTAATATTGCTCCGCTGCCACCGCTAGAGCCTGTAGCTTCACCAACAGGGTACTACGGAAAAATGCAGGAAGTATCTGTAGGCAAGGATACGATGACCGGACACTGGGAGCTAATGGGGCTGAAAATTGAGGTTCCTTTCAATACGTATCCTGACGGTTTTCCAGCAGAATTGATTGAGAAGTTCGAAGCGGCAACTGGTCGTAAGGTAATCGGGAATAAACCGGCTTCCGGAACGGAGATTCTTGTTGAATACGGCGAAGAGCAAATGAAAACCGGTGCTTGGATTGTCTATACCTCTGCGGACAGCGTATTCCAGCTTGCTGCACATGAAGATATCATTCCACTCGAAGAGCTGTACAGCGCTTGTAAAATAGCCCGTGAGCTGACGATGGCTCCAGAATTCTCGGTTGGTCGCGTGATTGCTCGTCCATATGTTGGCGAACCAGGGAAATTCGTTCGGACGCCAAACCGGCATGACTATGCTGTGAAGCCGCCAGAACCAACGGTAATGAACGCGCTGACTGATATCGGTAAGGATGTTATCGCAGTTGGTAAGATCAACGATATCTTTACAGGAGAAGGAGTTACGGCTTCTTATCCAACGAAGAGCAATGAACATGGAATCGAAGTTACTATTGAGCAGCTTCGTCAACCGTTTGACGGTTTCCTGTTTACGAATTTGGTGGATTTTGATTCTTTGTATGGACATCGTCGTGACCCAGAAGGATACGGCCGTGCACTGGAAGTGTTCGATCAGGCCCTGCCTGAAATTCTATCTACGCTCGGTGAAGATGATCTATTGATTATTTCTGCAGACCATGGTAACGATCCGATCCATAGTGGAACTGACCATACCCGTGAATATGTACCGCTCTTAATCTATAGCCCGCGGTTTAAACATCCAGAAAGTTTGGGCATTCGTGAAACCTTCTCTGATGTAGCTGCAACCATTGCTGATAACTTTGGTGCGAAGGCGCCGCAGTATGGGACAAGCTTTTTAGCGAAACTGCAATAAAAGGGTTGTGGGTTGCTCCACAACATCAATGAAGGAGGATCATCCATGAGCGCATTAACTCAAAAAGAAATTCAAGAAGCAGCTATTTATATAAAAGACAAATGTCCGGTGGCTCCGGAAATTGGATTGATCCTTGGTTCAGGCCTCGGTGTGCTTGCAGACCTTATTACTGATGGAGTAAGCATTCCATATGATGAGATTCCTCACTTTCCTGTGTCTACTGTAGAAGGACATGAGGGCGAGCTATTAATTGGTATGATCGAAGGCCGCCGAGTCGTGATGATGAAGGGCCGCTTTCATATGTATGAGGGTTATGGACCGGAGGTAACGGCATTCCCTGTACGGGTTATGAAAGAGCTTGGTATAGCGAGTTTACTAGTAACGAATGCAGCTGGTGGAGTGAACACAGATTTCACGCCGGGTGATCTTATGCTTCTTACGGATCATCTTAATATGACTGGGCGGAATCCTTTAATAGGACCTAATGATCCTGCACTTGGTGTGCGCTTCCCAGATATGTCGACCGCCTACAGTCGCCGCCTGATCCAGGTAGCCAAGGAAACGGCAGCTCAGCAGAATTTCGAGTTCAAAGAAGGCGTATATGCAGGTCTATTGGGACCTTGCTACGAAACGCCTGCTGAAATCGTAATGCTTCGTACGCTAGGTGCCGATGCTGTGGGCATGTCTACTGTATCGGAGACCATTGTTGCTCGTCATGCAGGTATTGAGGTTTTGGGCATCTCCTGTATTACTAACATGGCCGCGGGAATCCTGGATCAACCTCTCAATCATGAAGAGGTGATGGAAACTGCAGAACGTGTGCGTGAACGTTTCTTGAAACTGGTCTTAGGCTTTATTCCGAAAATGTAATTTCGGGCACTGCATTTTGAATTACTGGGAGGTCATAATTATGACACAAGTGATTAAATTTAAGCCATTGACGCATGAACAGGTAGTTAATTTAACTAAACCAAAATATATCGGATTTGCTCGCGCAAATGTCCGTGAAATGCAGGTGTAAAATGAGAGCTGTCGACATTATTCAGAAAAAAAGAGACGGTGGAGAGCTGAGCCGTGAGGAAATATCCTTTCTAATTCAAGGCTATAGTAAAGGTGAAGTTCCTGATTATCAACTTTCCGCTTGGGCCATGGCGGTTTATTTTCAAGGCATGAACGCACGGGAGACCGGTGATCTAACGATGGAAATGGCGATGTCCGGTGATCAAGTGGATCTGAGCCCAATCGCAGGCATTAAGGTTGATAAGCACTCCACAGGTGGAGTGGGAGATAAAACCACCGTGGTGCTTGCACCGTTGGTAGCCTCTGCTGGAGTACCGGTAGCGAAGATGTCCGGCCGCGGACTTGGGCATACAGGAGGTACACTTGATAAGCTGGAGTCGATCACTGGCTTTTCTATAGAGATGGATCGCGAGCGTTTCTTTGATCAAGTAGGGGAGATCGGAGCTGCCGTGATCGGCCAGTCGGGCAACATTACACCCGCTGACAAAAAGCTGTATGCCCTTCGGGATGTAACAGCAACTGTTGAATCCATCCCTCTTATTGCAAGCTCAGTGATGAGCAAGAAGATTGCAGCGGGTGCAGACGCCATTGTACTGGATGTCAAAACCGGCAGCGGTGCTTTTATGAAGACGCTTGATGATTCAATTGCGCTTGCCCAGGCTATGGTGGATATCGGCACCCATTTGGGTCGTAATACTGTTGCCATCATCAGTGATATGGATCAGCCACTGGGTTACGGGATCGGAAATGCGCTGGAAATTAAGGAAGGAATCGAGACCTTGAAGGGTCACGGTCCTAAAGATTTGCAGGAAGTCTGCCTTATTCTGGGCAGTCAGATGCTTGTTCTTGGCGGTAAAGCCAAGGATGAAGCGGAGGCTCGTTCGATTCTGATGACACATATTGAAGATGGCACAGCGCTGGAGAAATTCAAACAGATCGTGAGTGCGCAAGGCGGAGATGTTTCACAAATCGATGATCCGGAGAAACTCCCTGCTGCTAAACGATTCATTGAAGTGAAAGCGAAGACTAAGGGTTTCATTGAGGGGATTCAAGCAGAAGAAATCGGCATTGCTGCTATGCTGCTTGGTGCAGGACGTGAAACCAAGGAATCTGTAATAGATTTGGCTGTAGGTATTCAACTCTCTAAAAAAGTTGGAGATGCTGTAGAGATTGGTGATACACTTGCAGTATTGCATATCAATGATGCCAGTGATAAGAAAGTAGAGGAAGCTGAGGGTAAGGTGTTAGAAGCTTACCGTATTACTTCTGAATCGGTTCCACCATTGCCATTGGTGTTCGCGCTTGTTACGAAGGATGGAGTAACACGGTACTAGCCAAGGAAATGTAATTATTGTCATGACAAAGACCTGAAATAGACAGTACAATAGCGAGCCTCCCGTATTAGGAGGCTTGCTGTTTTACGTTTTTGACGAAGCAGCTACAAATGCTTATCGATAAGATTGAAAATCTGAGAAGCCCCGCTGCTTGTATTACATAATACGACCACAGTCTCTCCACTAGCCGGATAGATAGCCGATCGGAAGGAAACACCGGGATCGTATCCCATAATGTGAAACTTGAACACTTTTTCTTCTCGGAGGGTGATCCATACACCATAACCATAATAGCCTTCACCATTCACATGTATGTGGGGAGTAAGCAACAATGAAGTGAGTACTGGACTCAAAAGGGTATGGTTCATTAGCCCGTTCCAGAATAACTGCATGTCGGGAGCAGTTACGAAAGCTCCACCGTCAGCGCCTCCTTTTACCGGGATTGAATAGATGTTGCTTCTCCAGCTACCGTTCTCTTCCTCTATGTATCCTAGTGCACAGTTGGCTGGTAAGGCATCTAACGTAAAGTAACCGGATTGCTCCATTCCGCAAGGCTTAAAGATGTGAAGCTCCACATAATCGGAAAAGGACATTCCACTCAATTCCTCCACCAGAAGACCTAGCACGATATATCCGGCATTGTTGTAGTGAAAACGTTCACCAGGGGTCCACATCATGGGGAGGTTTCTAAACATCGGTACAAAGTCTTCCAGTTGCCGTAAAGTGTACATAGGTTGTGTCTTCCACAGTTCTTCGAAGTCATCCATGATTGTTTCATCAAAATAATCTGGAATCCCAGAGCTATGCGTAAGTAACTGATGTATGGTGATTTCAGAACTAAAGAGAGGGAACTCTACCTTCTTCAGATAGTCTGATAATCTGCTTTCGAAAGAAATCAATCCCCTTTCGACCAGTTGACAGACGGCAATTGCTGTGAATATTTTACACCCGGAAGCGATCCCGAACCGAGTATGAATATTATTTTCGCGCTTATCCGACTTATTGGCATAACCGTGACAGCTGATGGCGATTTCTTTATCATATTGTTTTGCTAGTACTACGCCTGAGAAATCGTTCTGTTTTGCTTCTGTCTCAATATAAGTTTCAAGTGGGTTCATTCGTATATTCACTCCTCTGTAAGACAGTATAGGTTCTTAGTTAGCATTCGTTGAAAGTCTACGATTTACCTTTAAAAGTCCTAAAATGAGAGCTAAAAAAATGGAAATACTTTAAATTTGAAATATTATTTAATCTCCCCTATAATAAAAATGCTCTGCAACTGCTGCTGGGCTTTTTTTAATTGATGACATCCTTACTTCTTGAGATAAATAATTGTGGTTATTTCCTTAAAAATGGAATAATTTTCACCCTTTCTGACGAAACTGGAACACAGTACCTGTGATATGAAGGTTAACGTTCAGGAGGGGAACCATTGTGAGAAAAATGCGTTTTGCTGTGCTTGTGCTCTGTATCGCTGTATCGGTTCTAGGACCTATGTCAGGCGCTTATGCAGAAGAAAAAACCAAGGACTCTGGCAGTAATGCTGCCGCTGTAGACCTCGCACCGGGAGCACGTTCTGCTATTTTGATGGACGCTGGTACCGGAACTGTTATTTATGAGAAGAACAGCCATGATAAGCTGCCTCCCGCAAGTATTACGAAGATTATGACGATGTTACTAACGGTGGAAGCGCTGGATGAAGGAAGGCTGCAGCTGACTGATAAGGTGCGAACAAGTGAATATGCGGCTTCTATGGGCGGATCGCAGATTTTTCTGGAGCCTGGTGAAGAAATGTCGGTAGACGATATGCTTAAAGGTATCGCTATGGCTTCTGGTAATGATGCTTCTGTGGCGATGGCGGAGAAAATAGCTGGTTCAGAGAGTGCTTTTGTCGATCTGATGAATAAACGTGCAGAGGAACTGGGTCTAAAAGATACCCATTTTGCCAACTGCAACGGTCTTCCAGCCGCCAATCACTATTCCTCAGCTTACGATATTGCGGTCATCAGTCGTGAGCTTTTGAAGCATGATCAAATTATCAAATATACCGGTTCCTATCAGGATTACTTACGTAAGGATTCAACCAAACCGTTCTGGTTGGTGAACACGAACAAGCTAGTGCGTTTCTACACTGGTGCTGATGGTTTGAAGACAGGTTATACTGCTGAGGCAAAATTCTGTCTGTCCGCTACAGCAGCAAGAGATGGCTTACGTGCTGTCGCTGTTGTGCTAGGCGAGCCGAACACAAAGACGCGCAATAGTGAAGTGTCAGGCATGTTCGATTACCTGTTCTCGCAATATAAAGTACACACGATCCACAAAGAAGGGGATGCCATAGGCACCCTAAAGATTGAAAAGGGCGTAAAATCCGAGTTGCCGATAACGGCCAAAGAGACGTACAGTGTTCTTTTGAAAAAAGGTGTGACTCAAGAAGGCATTCGCCACGAACTAGTATTGCCGGAAAGCGTGAAGGCTCCAGTAGCTGAAGGTCAATCTGTGGGCAAGCTAGTGGTCTACCAAGGAACCCAAGTGATTAAGGAATATGAATTAAAAGCAGGGGAAGCTGTGCCGAAAGCAGGCTGGTGGAAGCTCTTTAAGCGCACAACAGGCTCGATGTTCGGCGTAGATTAAAAACAGTTTTTTGTAGATTACCCCCATGTACTCTGTAGATTCATAGGGGTTTTCTTCTAGTTTTGTCGTGAGGCAGGATTCCTGATTTGCCGCGTAGAAAACCTTGTCCTTGAAGGGAATAGGTACTTTCTTTCAAGGTCAGTTTTCAAAGCAACGAAGAGGAGAGTGGCAAGCATGAATTCTCATGTGGAGATGGAGCATCACAGGGGTGTGTTGATTGTCCGTTTATCAGGGGAGTTGGATCATCACGCAGCCGATTTTGTAAGAATGGATATGGATGAAGCGATTATGCGTGGTCAGGTATCGCATTTGGTTCTTAGTCTTAAGCATCTGCAGTTTATGGACAGTTCAGGCCTAGGCGTGATTCTGGGAAGGTATAAACTGATCCACAGTAAAGGTGGAAAAATGGTTGTGTGTGATGCAACGGCACCTGTGAAGCGGCTGCTGGAAATGTCAGGCCTGTTCAAAATCATGCCCCTATATGACGACGAGAGTACTGCACTCTCGGATTTGGAGGTTGCGTTATGACAAATAGTAAGGCTGGTAACTTCATGAACGTGCAGTTCGCTGCACGCTCGGAGAACGAATCGTTCGCACGTGTAGTCGTAGCGGCGTTCGTTTCCCGGCTTGATCCTACGATGGACGAGCTGAATGATCTGAAGACAGTCGTGTCGGAAGCGGTCACCAACTGTATTATTCATGGGTATGATAGTGATCCGGAAGGTATTGTGACCATTTCGGCATCGCTGGACAACGAAACGGTACATCTAACCATTGAGGATCAAGGACGGGGCATTGAGGATTTGGAGCTGGCGCAACAGCCGCTGTATACCTCTAAGCCAGAGCTGGAGCGGTCGGGCATGGGCTTTACTATTATGGAGAATTTCATGGATGAATTTGAAGTCACTAGTGAACCGGGACACGGTACTTCTATCTCAATGAAGAAAACCATCGTCTCGAAAAAAGCTTTATACAATTAGGGGTTGGAGCCATGGATGCAGAGTCAAAAAAAGCTCCGCCGACCTATTTGGACGATGCGGAGGTCAAACGTCTTATCGCGCTCAGTCAGGCCGGAGATAGTCTTGCCCGCGACACGCTTGTAAGCTGTAATATCCGACTGGTCTGGTCGGTAGTACAGCGGTTTATGAACCGCGGGTATGAGCCTGACGATTTGTTCCAGATCGGTTGCATTGGACTCCTGAAGTCCGTTGATAAATTTGACCTCAGCTATGAGGTCAAGTTCTCCACTTATGCGGTGCCGATGATTATCGGTGAGATTCAGCGTTTCCTTCGTGACGATGGCACCTTGAAGGTCAGTCGTTCCCTTAAGGAAATGGCTAATAAAGTTCGTAAGATGAAGGACGAAATGTCTAAAACGCTTGATCGTCTGCCTACGATTGGTGAAGTTGCGGAAGCGCTAGGGGTTACACCCGAAGAAGTGGTATTCGCTCAAGAAGCCAATAAACCACCGACCTCTATCCATGAGACAGTGTTTGAGAATGATGGAGATCCGATCACGCTGATTGATCAAATCGCTGACGAATCACAGGAGCGTTGGTTCGATAAGCTGGCATTAAATGAAGCTATCGGAGGCCTCAGTGAACGTGAACGTCTGATTGTCTATCTTCGCTACTATCGTGATCAAACGCAGTCGGAGGTCGCCAGTCGCCTAGGGATCTCTCAAGTACAGGTATCCCGGCTGGAGAAGAAAATATTGCAGAATATCCGTGAGCAGATTGCTCAGTAGGATAAAGTTATTCATGTAATGACGCTTGTAAAATAGCGAATTAGAACAAAAAGCCGCCCCGAAAAAGGGGGGGCTTTTTATGTGGAGGTGATCTCAATATGCATTCACTCGGCGACGAGAATGTGATCACATGGTCTATGGATATGGAAGAAAATCTACTGACGATGTCGAGAATTTTAGAGGAATGGGTTGGTTGCACAAGTAAGACTAAACCGCACAGCCCTAGTTTTTTACGGGAACTTGTGAATGTAGTGGATCGTGATCGATATGATGCTTACATGGAAAGATTAAATGCTGGTCATATCAGTAGTCTTGAGTATCGGATGCAATTACCTACTGCAGGACTGAAGTGGGTTCAAAATATCGGCACGCCTATCCTAAATAAGGAGAACAAGGTCTGCCGAATAGATGGGGTTATGCTGGACATTACTGAACAAAAAACGGCACAAATTCAATTAGAAAGCACATTTTCTTTGTATCAACAGATGTTCTCTAATCTAGATGTGGCGGTTTGGTCTTACGATTACGTATCTAAGAAAGTGTTATTTATATCGGATGCCATTCTCAATATCACCGGCTATTCCGTTGAGCAGGCGAAAGAGGATGACTTTTGGCTTCGTATTGCACATAAGGAAGAAAATCCCTTGTTTCATGAGATCATATCATCGGTTGGTCAAGGGATTCCACAACTTAGTGAATATCGAATCATCCACGCAAGTGGTGAGCCTCGATGGCTACAGGTCAGAATCATACCTAGTCTAGATGAATCCCAAGCGGTGGTTCGGCTAGACGGGATCTTGGCAGATATCACTGAAAGAAAGTTAATGAAGGAGGCATTACTCAAAAGTGAACAGCGCTATAAATCCTTATTTGACTATAACTCAGACGTCGTATGTGAGGTGAACCTGCAAGGTAATATTTTGGCAATCAATTCTGCAGCAGAGCAAATTACTGGAGAAGCTTTAAGTATGATCGGAGAGAACTTGTCCATCATGAATCTATTTGGAGTAGAAAATATACCGAGGATGTCGGATTTATTTGAAAGAACAGTACGGGGATCTGCTCAGCACTATGTTGTTGCCTCTTCGCGTAAGGATGGATCAGTGAGCCACTGGACTATGAAAAATATCCCTATTTATGTGAATAGTCGTATTGTGGGTGCTTTTGTGGTCGCTAAAGATATAACATCAACAGTAGAAGTAGAACAAAAGCTGGCACAGCGAGAAGCAGAGTACAGACTAATTATTAATAACATGAAGGATATGATGGGGGTTCTGGATCAGAAAGGAAATTTCATTGTAGCCTCCCCCTCCTGTGAGACCCTAATCGGTATTCCTGTAGGTCTAATCAAGGACACTACCATCTTAGAGTATATCGATCCAGATGAGCAAGAAAGCTTGCGTGAACAAATAACAAATATTTTTCGGACAAAAGCAAGTAAGATGTTTTACAATCGTTTTATTCACACAAAAGGTTATATCTTAAATTTAGAATGTCTTGCTACTCCCGTTCTAGGTGAGGATGGAGAAGTAATGAGTATCGTAATTGTAGCAAGAGACATAACCAAGAGAGTACAAATGGAACAAGAATTAAGGGAAAGCGAGGAATTCAATCAGCAGCTGATCAAGATGTCGCCTGAAGCGGTCGTTCTGCATTGCGATTATAAGTTTGTTTATGTAAATTTCTCTTGTCTTGGATTATTTGGAGTTAGCGATGAGAGTCAATTGATCGGTAAAAATATTTTCAATTGGGCACATCCTGAGTATCTGCCGCTGGCGAAAGAACGCATGCGTGAGATCTATAAAGAACCCTATAAGATCTTAGTTCCTATTGAACAAAAGGTCGTACGTTCAGATGGGACGATTATCGATGTAGAGGTAACAGCTAGCTCCATTTTGTACAAAGGAAAAGTCGCATGTATCTCTATATTTAGGGATATAAGTGATCGGAAAAAAGCAGATGTGGATAGACAACATACAGAGCAGATTATTCGAGAGAGTGAGGAACGGTATTTTCGCCTGCAAACGAGTCTCGATCAGTTCTCTCAAGATCTTTTTGGTGTGATGAAGATTAGTCATATGGAGCAGCGGTTACTTAGAGAAGTCAGAGAAACTCTGCAGATATCAAATATAAAATTTATCGCAGTTGAATCTAACCATGATAAATTATGTGAAATTATCGAGACTGAGCAAGGGTATTCACTCAAGATCGGGGAGTCCCGAGGAAAAAGCTACTTGCTATCGATTAACGAGAAGACGCTTTTACTAGAAATCGGCTCTATTCGAGTGTGGCTTGAGACGATTACCCGTTATGTCAGTGTTCTCTTTGATCATTTTTTGCTTATCGAAGATTTAACGAAGGATCTTGAGCTAGCAGCTTCCAAGCAAGTGGCTCCTACATGGCTTCTCCGATTTATGTTTAATTTATCCGAGAATGAGCGAAAAAGACTTGCTCAGGACTTACACGACTCAGCGCTTCAAGAACAGATTATCTGGTATCGTAAGCTGGATTTTCTTTTAGGTGAAAGGTCCATTAATGGGGAACTTAGAGAACAACTAGAACAGATCTCAGAAGGTTTACTTGATGTTATTTATCAACTGCGGATTATTTGTAACGAGCTCCGACCTCCTGCATTAATCAATGAAGGTCTTATCTCCTCGCTGGAGACGTTGTTTGAATTTACGCAGCTACGTACCAACTATCAGATTTATTTCGAGTCTGAAGGATTCACGCATAAGTTAGATGATGAAGTGCTTATAGGTCTGTACCGTATTGTGCAAGAGCTTTTAGCTAATGCAGCAAAGCACTCTTTTGCGACAGAAGTCCACATCACCTTAGCTAGTGAAGACAATCATATTCATTTGGATTATAAAGATAACGGAATCGGAATGAATTTATTTGGTGAGGATTCACTTACAAGTATGGGGATTTATGGGATGAAGGAAAGGGTTCGAAGTATGGATGGGTCAATAGTATTCCTATCGCCAGATAAAAAGGGATTAGCGGTCAATATATCTATACCTGCAGATTAATCATGCGGCATAACAATTGGATAGAGGGGTAGTCATAGGCATGATTCAAATATTGTTAGTGGATGATCATCCATCTGTTATGGAAGGGACTAAAATGATATTAGAGCAAGAGGGAGACATGAAGGTTACTCTAGCTAATTCAGCGGATGAAGTGCTTGAAATGGTGAGTAGTCATTCCTTTGACGTAATGTTATTTGATCTTCATATCGCGGATGTGAATGGGATTGATTTGGCGAAGCAAGTATTAACAATGAACGCGGATGCGATTATCTTAATCTACACCGGATATGAATTTACTAACAAATTTAACCTGATGATAGAATCGGGGATCTTTGGGTTTATCTCAAAAACAACCAATAGAGAGCAGTTGATTACAGCGGTACGATGTGCATTAAGAGGGGAAGTCATTCTACCGCGGACCTTAGTCAAGCAGTTAAGAAAAGTACCGCCTAAAGGATTAGAAATCAATGATGAACAAGCAACCTCCATGATTAGCAAAAGGGAACATGAAATGCTGACGGAAATCGCAAAAGGAAAAAGTAATAAGGAAATAGCGGAGATTGTGCTTATGAGTCAGCGGTCACTAGAATATAGTTTAACGAATTTGTTCCAAAAGCTAAATGTGAAATCTAGAATTGAAGCGGCTATAAAAGCTAAACGGCTCGGAATATTGAAGGAATCAGATTTTACTAATTCATTGTGAAAATACGTAACAACCCTATAGATTGAAATCCCGATCACTAGATAGTGAGGCGGGATTTTTTGTTTTGCGCGTCATTGCGGAGGTACGCAATAATTTTGCGTGATCACGCTATTTATTTTCGGTTACCATATTCTTCTTACCGTTTATGATGAAATAGTTCCTAAGAATTACTAAAAATTGACTAACGTAATGAGGTGCAGAAGGATGAAATGGTTTTATAATTTGAGAACAGCAGTGAAGCTAATCTCAGCATTTGTGTTGGTATCAGTCATTTTATGCTTTGTAGGATTCTATGGAATAAGTAATTTGAGTAAGATGGATGAGTCCATCGAGGATATGTATAAAAATCGCTTAACACCGATTGCCTATCTCGGTGAAGCGAATGAACTTTTTTTAACGAATAGAATAAACATCCGGGATATAAATACGATGGCCCAAACCGAGGTGAAGAAAAAAGAATATCGGGATAAATTACATAAGAATGTCCAAAGCATTGAAGACATCATGAGTAAATATAGTAAGACAAGATTGAGAGAAGAAGAATTAGAGAAAATGAAGGATTATCCTGAGATCTGGCAACGCTATACCACCAGCGTGGATCATGCAATTGAATTGGATAAGAAAATCATTAGTAATGAAGAATATACCAATTATTTGCTAACAGGAGATTTACAGCTGGCCACTACGGAGATGACGGATTTCTTGCAAGGTTTAATTGATATCAATATGAAGCAGGCACAGGAATCCAGTGATAACGCCAATGAATTATATCAATCCTCTCGGTTGATTACCTTTAGTGTTACTATCATTGCACTTTTAATCAGCGTGGGTTTTGGCTATCTAATCTCGCAAATTATAGCACGGCCTCTTAATCAAGTGATGCGCCTGCTAGGTAAAGTAGCCAACGGAGACTTAAGCGAAACTTCGAATCTAAATTCTAAGGATGAGATCGGAAAACTTGCGAATTCTGTGAATGAAATGGTTCTGAACTTAAGGCATACTGTGGGGGGGATTTTGTCCTCTGCGGAAAGTGTCTCGGCGGCAGCACAGCAAATATCAGCAAGTACTGAGGAAGTAGCTAGCGGCAGTATGAGTCAAGCCACTGCAGCGCAAACGATGAATGAGTTGTTCCGAGAATTGTCTGAAGCGATTAATTCAGTAGCTCAGAGTGCAGAGCAAGCCTCAGAGCTGTCAGATCATACGATGCGTATTGCTCAGGATGGAGGTGCGGTGGTTACTGACTCCATTCAAGGGATGACGTTACTTAACAACCAAATGTCTAGACTAGAAGAAGGCTCAGATAAAATTGGCGAGATCATTGCGGTCATTGATGATATTGCAAAACAGACCAATCTGCTGGCTCTTAACGCAGCTATTGAAGCGGCTCGTGCAGGTGAACAGGGCCGAGGTTTTGCTGTTGTAGCGAATGAAGTAAGAAAGCTAGCAGAGCGGAGCAGTGAGGCTACTAAGCAAGTCACGGACATAATTAAAGAAATGCAAAAAAATACACACCAAAGTGTGAATGCGGTAGTCGAAGGCGTAGCTTTTTCACAAAAAAATGGGGAAGCCTTTGATCATATTCTCTCTATGGTGAACGATACCGCTCATAAAGTAACAGAAATCGCTGCTGCCAGTGAGGAACAGGCCGCGCAGTCATCAGAGGTGTTGTACTCGATTGAGAGCATATCGGCAGCAACGGAAGAAATGGCGGCAAGCAGTAGTGAAACGGCAACAACGGCTAATGCATTAGCACAGCTTGCGGAGGAACTAAATGCACTCGTATCTATTTTTAAAGTTAAATAAACCGTGTCATGGGGATCATCATTGATAGGAGAGGAGAAGTAGTGCAAAAGTTAAAGGTGCTCGTTGTAGCTACTTCAGTAATGATGCGTAAACAGATCTCGAACCTTATTGCGGAGGATTCAATTATCGAGGTCATTGGAGCAGCTCGAAATGCATCCGAAGCGGTTAGCATGGTTCAAGAACTCAGGCCTGATGTCGTGACGATTGATATAGAAGTGCCAGAATTGAATAGTTTAGTAGCACTCTCTAGTATTATGTCGCAACGTCCAACCCCTATCCTTATCCTAAGCTCGGGGTCAAAGGATGGAATAACAGCAACCATCACAGGTCTACAGAACGGAGCAGTGGACTTTATATCCAAGCCCACTCAAATCCATGGACCTGATTTATCCCAAATAAAAGACGAGCTAATATTCAAAATTAAACAAGCTGCTCAAATTCCTTTAAGAACCCTTATCCTTAACAATATTACTGTTTCGAAAGTGATGACAGGACTACAGGCAGAAGACAATTCTAAGAACGGATGTACGGATGAATTCGATCAAATCGTAGCCATAGGATGTGGAGTTGGTGGTCCGAAGGCGCTTGAAATCGTAATTAGCTCGCTTCCAGCGAACTTCCCATATCCTTTGTTAATCGTTCAGCATATGCCACCCAAGTATACGAAAGTATTAGCAGAACGATTGAATCGATTCTCAAGTGTACGGGTGGTTGAGGCGAAAGATGATCAATTGGTACATGGCGGAACGGCATATATCGCACCTGGTAATTGTCATATGACCGTAGTTCAGCAAGGGCAAGTATGTAGAATCAAACTTCACAAGAAAGCTTCAGTGAACGGATACCGTCCATCCATTGATGTATTGTTCGAATCGATTTCTGGACTGAAAATCTTGAAGCGGCATTTGATTCTAATGACCGGAAGGGGAAACGATGGCGCGAGAGGCATGCTGAATGCCAAACAAGCTGGCGCCCAATCTACCCTTGTAGAGTCGCAAGAGACTTCGATTGTAAATGAAATGCCTGAAGCGGCGGTTGAGCTCAAGTGCGTGGATTATGAAGTTCCTTCATTTTTGTTAGCCTCGAAGATTATGGAGGTTACGGGGATGTTGGACGAACAAATTTGATGAATAATCATTACCATAGGCGTTGGTAGGAGGAAAATCCACCAACGCTTTTTTTATGTAAACCTAGGGTTTCATCCCAAGTGGGGATAAAATTCCTATAGATCTATTCTATGTTGACACTTCCAAATGATAACGATTATCATTTGAGTTGTGAATGGCTTTATTTGTATTGGCGAAGAAGGAGAGGCTTTCGATGGCTTTAAAAATATTGAATTTGGAGATTCATGATCTTTTTGAACAATTTACAGAGCGGATAGAAGGGCATGTTGAGCACAACCAGTGGGAACAACGTCTTACCATACCCTCGCATATCGGTCAGGGAAGCATTACACGTACGCGGATTCGTCCAGGCATGGAGATCATGTATACGGATATAACTTACGAACAAGATATGAAGCTCTATATTCAGGAAGCTTGTCCGTTATTCGAACTAAGCTATAACGTGAGTGGAGAAATCTATTGCGAATGGAACGGCAAGGAAAGTCACACGGAGAAACAAACAGGCAATGTTCTTTTTTTAGAGGATGTTCAGGTGTATGAAGAGAAAAAAGCTGGTGTCTCCAATCAATTGTTAGAAATACGGCTAGCTCCTAGCGAACTGCTGTATTATGCCGGAGATCTAGCGGAGAAACAACAGATGGAGACCTGGCTTAAACATCATCGTGGAAATATTGACCGTTATCCTGACACTGCGGCGATTCGAAAATGTGTCTTTGAAATGATCCATTGTACTTATCATGGAACATTGAGACGATTATATATGGAGAGCAAAGCGCTTGAATTTATCGCTTTATTTGGGGAGTCCGATGGTTACGGCTCTATGAGCGGGAGTATGACGTTCCGGCATGATGATATTATAAATCTAAAGCGGGTACATGAGTTGGTGCAAATCCATTTCGAACAACCGCTGTCCATACGTGAGTTAGCCAAGCGGGTAGGCATCAATGAATTCAAGTTAAAAAAGGGTTTCCGTGAGTTATTTGGCATGACGATCTTCGAGCTTGTTCGTATAAAGCGGATGGAGAAGGCACTTTGGTACATGGAGGTAGAAGGTTTGAATATAGGAAAAACAGCCGTTTCGGTCGGATATAGTAATGTCAGCAATTTCACGACAACCTTCCGTAAGCACTACGGCTGCAATCCAAGCGAGTACTTAAAACGTATCGAACAACAGACTTTGGAGCGAAATAGGATCTAGAAGGATTTGTACTTACAGATGGCTTCATGCAGTAGGACATAGGGTTCGGAATCGAACACTATATTCTGCCTGTTTGAGGTTTTTTTGTGTTTGCTCCCTTATCAAGGAGTAAACCTCCCTTAACAGGTAGAGAAAAAGACTATTATAATTGATAATCATTATCATAGATTTCATGAAGAGGTGGTCATACAATGCAAGAAGTTGATTCGCGACGTTGGTATGCGCTATGGGTTATTCTACTTCCAACATTACTCATTTCATTGAATACTTATATGATTCAAGTCGCCCTTCCATTAATGCAACATCGCTTGAATGCGAGCTTCTCTGAAGCACAGCTTATCGTCACCGGATTTTCGCTAGGATTAGCTGTGGCGTTGATCATTAGTGGTAAGCTTGGGGATATATACGGCAGAAAACGAATGCTGATTATCGGAGTGAGTGGATTTACGATTATGGCAGTGTTGGGTGGTTTGACCTCAGATCCGACACTTCTGATTGTTATTCGCATCGTACAAGGTATGGCAGCTGCGCTTATCCAGCCTCAGGTTTTGTCTACACTTCAGGTCAGCTTTCTGCCAAAGGAAAAAGGGCTTGTTTTCGGTATCTATGGTGCAATGATTGGCATTGGATTCGCTTTCGGATTCATTCTCGGAGGCACTATTGTGAATTGGAATCCGTTCGATCTTGGTTGGCGAACGGTATTTTTTTTCAATGTGCCCTTCGGACTTCTCGTCCTGCTGTTAATGCCGATTGTTCCTGAAACAAGAGCCGAGCAGACGCACAATATTGATTGGACGGGAAGCTTCCTACTGCTGATCGGTTTGTTTCTGCTGATCTATCCGTTATCTGAGGGACAAAAACAAGGATGGCCCTTGTGGATCTCAGGCTGTCTAATTATAGCTTTATTCGTGTTGTTTACTTTTATCTGGGTTGAAAATCGGAAAGGAAAGCAGGGGAATTGTCCATTAGTCGATCTGTCTATTTTCAGACATAGAACATTTAGTATAGGTCTGGCGACCGTGCTTGTCCTTTATCTAGGCATGTTCTCCTTCTTTTTTGTTTTAAGCTACTATATGCAATTTGGCTTACACTATAATGTTCAAGATACAAGTTTGGTTTTTTTGGCTATAGGTATAGGTTTTTTTCTGACTTCCCTGATATCATCTCGAATGGTCAGAAGATGGAGGATGAGTGTACTTAAAATAGGTGCACTGATAATGGGATGCTCTAGTTTATTACTTATATGGGAGCTAAATGTGGATGCGACGCATCTGCTGGGCGCACGAAATATTTTAATATTATTGATATATGGCTTCGGTCTCGGCATGGCTACTACACCATTAGTCAACGTCACGCTCAGTTCAGTACCAGCAAGAATTACGGGCACAGGGTCAGGTCTGATCACTACATTTATGTATTTAGCAAACTCGTTAGGGGTGGCTCTAATCGGTATTTTGTTCTCCACTTCGTTGAAACATTCTCTTTTGGAAGCAGATTTATCGGATTATGTAAGGGCGTTTTCCTTCTCACTGGCAGCTATCGGAGGACTTGCTTTTACTGGTTTTGTTTGTCTTTGTTTCTTACGAGAGCGGAAATGATAGAGGAGGAATCAAGTTTTCTTGTTCTGTGAGCAATCTAACAACCGTTCTCTTCACTTAGTTTTATAGTATTTACAGGAATAACATAATTCCATTTAATGTTAATCCGCCAAGCTATGAAGGGGACGGTGCGAGCATGCCTATTCTAGAGGTAGAGAATCTCTCAAAAGAATATAAAGGCAAGGGCAAAATGAATGTGTTTCGGGCGCTAAACGGCATAAGCCTGAATGTGGATAGCGGAGAGCTTGTTGCGATTATGGGGCCTTCGGGGAGTGGTAAAACGACGCTGCTAAACATCCTTAGCGGGATCGACATGGAATATAGTGGGGTAGTCCGGATTGCAGAGACTAGTATAAGCGAGATGTCTAAGAACGAGCTTGCACTGTTTCGCCGGCAGCGAATGGGGTTCGTTTTTCAAGATTACAATCTGCTGGATAGCCTGACCCTACGGGAAAATATAATGGTGCCCATGGTTCTGGATGACCAAGAGGGAGACGACATCAATACCAAGACAGATGAGACGTTATTGCTCTTTGATCTGGGCGAGGTGAAGGATAAATATCCGTATATGGTTTCAGGAGGACAGCAACAACTAGCGGCGATTAGCAGAGCGATTATTAATGATCCGGAGGTGATCTTTGCGGATGAGCCAACGGGGAATTTGGATTCCAAATCCTCAAGTATAGTGATGAAGACCTTCGCCAAACTGAATGCTCTGAAAGGAGCAACGATTGTGATGGTCACGCATGATCCTTTTGCGGCCAGCTATTGTAATCGCGTGCTCTTTATCAAGGATGGGAAGGCTCTATTAGAGATTACTAGGGACAATAAAGAGCGGAGAGCATTTTTTGATAGGATTCTGGAGAGTCTGGCCTTCATTGGAGGGGGAGAAGATGACCTTTAGGAGAATGGCTATTCAGATTTTTAAGGCGAACCTTAGAAGGTATTTGTTATTTTTCCTATGCAGCAGCTTTACGATTATGGTCTTTTTCGCCTTTTACTCCCTGTACACGAACCCTGATTTTAATGACCCCTATCAAGTAAATGGAATGGTGTCTGGTAATTTATATGCTCCTTTTTTGGTTATGAGAGTGTTTGCTGTTCTATTTATTGTATATGCGCAAATGGCCTTTTTGAAATTTAGAAAAAGCGACTTTGGGCTGTTAATGGTTCTTGGAATGACGAGCCACAATATCCGTAAAATTATTTTGTTAGAAAATAGCTTGATTGCATTAGCTTCGATTCTCACGGGTTTAGGTGCAGGGACGGTCTTCTCCGGTCTTTTCTTCATCATCATCTCGTTGTTTGTTAATATAGGGGGCAGTTCTTTTTCACTTACGCTGGAAAGTTATCTGTATACCATTAAATTCTTCGGGATTATTTACATAGCTGTGATTGGAATCCAATTAATATTAACGCTGAGATACAACATTGTACGCCTTCTAAAAGAATCCAGAGCCGCAGAACGTAGCCTTCTTCATGGTAAAATCACAGGGATTATCGGAGTCGTATTACTGGGGATCTCCGTTTATGATATGATTACAAATTACAGTCCAGATGATGCCCGTATGATGTTGATCAATCTGGGAGTAAGTATGGTGGGTGTCTATTTGCTGCTGTCAGGTCTTGGTGACTGGATGAAACTTTTTATATCGCGATCAAGCAGAGCCTATCACAAGCACCTGCTGTTTAGTTCCAATTTGATCTATACCCTTGGTCGCTCCAAAATAGTGCTTTCTCTTATCACCTTCCTCGTCTTCATCACGATTTCTCTAAGCGGTATTATTTTTTATTTGACCTGGAATGCTGAGGATATTCCTGTTGCAAACAATCCATATGATATTGCCTATGCAGAAGTATTCGGGAAAAATAGTATCTCACCAAAAATACTAAGCGAGATCACGGATCATGGCGCCACGCCGCTGCTTTCACACCAAAAGCTGGAGTATATCGACTTGTTTAATTTCAAAATATTTCTGGACCAGAATATAAATGCATTAATAGGCAGTGATTATCATGTGGAGAAAGATCACTTTTTTAATCTTGCCTTAGTTGCTCGAGGAGAAGAATGGAAGAATCAAAGACCAGAGATGCCCAGCTTCGAAATGAAGCTTTCTTCCGGGAATCATACGTTGTATTCACAAGGACTTATATTTAAAATGCTATTTAACCCTGTGCCGAATCTTATGAATGGTCTTCATGTCATTGTTAACGAAGAGGATTATATGGCGCTGAAAGCGGAAAATAAAAAAGCGATCGGTAACCTTCAGCTCTTGAATTTTAAGGATTGGAAAAAAACTGCGGATATAGATGCTAAGTTAAATGCCGCTTTAGCCAAATATAACAAAGACAATACAGAGTCCTGGTATGGCAATGAGCGGCAAGAGGCGCTCGTATTCTCTACGAAGTCTAGAATAAGTGACTATCTACAGTTACAGGAGTCTGGCCGATTCGGAATCTTCGTAATTTCATTTGTTGGTTTAATATTTTTCGGCGCCTCCGGGATAGTACTGCATTTCAGTATTCAGACCGATTTAGAGCGTGAGAGGATCAAATTCAGGAAGCTGAACAAGATTGGAATTACTTCTAAGGACGTGGATCGCATTATAGGCGGCCCTTTAAAAGTGCTGTTTTTTCTCCCGTATGCATTAGGTATTGCATTGTCTTCTTTTTATGTTGTTAGTTCTTCCAGGGTTGAAATGTCTACAGCTCTGGAGCCGATGTGGTTTTGTTTGTTGGTAGGCGGAGCGTATCTTTTATTTCAAGTCCTCTTTTATCGTATATACACCAAAATATACACTCGCAATATGCTGGCTCATATCGGACTGCTTGATGTTCCCACAACGAATAATACAAGATGTAAATTTAATTCCAATTATGATAATATTAACAAATAAAATCGTGGGGGGATTCCATTTGAAAAAGATTTTTTCCAGAATTGCAGTCGCATTAATGATCTTGATCCTTGTTGCGATAGTCACTTGCTTTTATATTGGTGAATTCACCTATGCGTATGGATTAATTTTGGTGCTGTTTTTCGTATTTGCGGGGATGGGGCAGCTCTATAAGCTTAAAAATGATGAGTATATGTACAAAAAATTAAATAACACTGATGAGTATAATGAATATACTAGATGATATAAATTTAATAGAAACTTCTTATGTATAACCAAAACACCCCACTTTAGGCGATGCCTAATAAGTGGGGTGTTTCTTTATGTGTCTATTCTTATTTCTTACCGTTGCGCTCAAGAATCATATCAACGAACAGATCGATTTGTGCAGTAATGGCAATAGGATCATAGCGATAAAAAGTATCAAAATCGTTGTAGAACAGATGGTCGTTCTTCGCAGCAGCAAGTCCGTTCCAAACGGGTGATTCCTTCAGCTCTTTCAGCTTATCACCTTTTTTATCAGGATCATAAGTAGTTAGGAACATGTAATCCGCTGCATATTCTGGTAACAGCTCCATGGATAGCTGCAGTGTTTGGTTGTCATTGCTGTTCTTAGTAGGCATTTTCAGCTTAAGTGCATTATAGAGGGCTTGTCCACCACGGCCCGCATTGTTACCGAAGGTCCATAGCTCACCTTTGTCAGTCAGCTCATAAATTCCGAATGTATCATTTTCATTCACGACACCTTTAAGCTTTTCGCGGCCTTCAGCAGCCTTTTTCTCAAAGTCAGCAATGAATTGCTCAGCTTTATCAGGTGCTCCTACAATATCTCCAAACAGTTTTACGGTTTCATAGATGTTCGTAGCAGTTCCGTATGGAATATGAATGGTTGGAGCGATTTTGGATAAAGCATCATAGTTGTCATCGTACATAACTACAATTAGATCAGGTGCAAGTTCTAGTGCTTTCTCAGCATTGACTGGAGCACCAACATCTTGTGTGTTTTTGAGCAGGTCTTTCAAGAAGGGGTTATCAAAAGTACTAGGTTCAACGCCTATGACGTTAGCTCCAACGGAGAGTAATTCCCCACCATAATAATCTGTAACGATCCGCTGAGGTTTAACTGGGATTTGAACAGTACCTTTAGTAGTTTCATAGCTGCGCATTTCGGCAGCGGAAGCATCAGGAACAGCTGTTGCCTCTGCACTCGGGGCTGTTGTTGCTTCAGTTGTCGCTGTTGGTGTATTAGATGAAGCCTTGTTGTTTCCCCCGCAAGCCGTCACAAATACAGACAATAACATTACGAGTGCCAGGATGGGGAAAAGGGTCTTTCTTTTTAGCATGGTAAACCTCCCTAAGTATATGTACCAAATGATAATAATGAGAATCATTATCATCATTATTATCAATTTGAACTGTATCAAAGCTTAGAATTTCTGTCAATGCAATAAATTAAATGGTACCAATTAAATCTATCTATTGCCAAACCTAGGAAATGTAATTTACAATAGTCTAATGATAATGAGAATCAATTTCACAGAAATAGGGTGGCATTCATGAATCAACAGATAACTACCAGGATAGGAGCCGATAAAGGAGTAGTTAAACGAGAATTTCGTTCACGTCCTTGGGCGGCAACATTAATCTTGGTCGGCGGTCTGGCGCTATTATTATTAGGAATCGCTGTTTCCGTCTCCTTCGGTGCAGCAGATATTAAGCTGTCTGTGGTATGGTCAGCTGTGTTTCACTTTGATCCGGAGATCATGGATCATCAGATTATTAGAGAATTAAGATTACCTCGTGTACTTGGCGGAGCAATGATAGGGGCTAGCTTTGCAGTTGCAGGTGCCATTATGCAAGGGATGACGCGAAATCCATTGGCTGATTCAGGTCTGATGGGTATCAACTCAGGCGCAGGATTTGCGCTTGCACTATGTTTTGCTTTTTTTCCAAATTTATCGTTTATGTATTTGATTCTATATTCTTTCGTGGGTGCCGGCGTAGGCGCGGGTGTTGTATACGGAATAGGATCACTTGCTAAGGGAGGATTAACTCCTGCTCGTTTGGTGCTGGCCGGTGCTGCTTTTAGTGCACTTTTGTCTGCGCTGAGTGAAGGGGTAGCTTTATATTTTCACATCGGTCAAGATTTAGCCTTCTGGTACGCGGGAGGTGTGGCTGGAACGAAATGGATCCAACTCAAAATCATGTTCCCTTGGATAGGGGCCGCTTTAATTGGTGCAATGGTAATCTCTCGATCGATCACGATGCTCAGTTTAGGTGACGATGTTGCGAAAGGTCTAGGTCAGCGTACAGGGCTTGTGAAGTTGGCAGGTGCATTAATCGTATTGATTTTGGCTGGATCATCGGTTGCAGTAGTTGGTGCAGTTGGTTTCATTGGACTAATTATTCCCCATTTGACACGATTTTTTGTGGGTGTCGATTACAGATGGATTATTCCTTGTTCAGCGATCCTCGGCAGTCTACTTGCTGTATTTGCAGATTTAACTGCGCGGATGATTAATCCACCTAATGAAACGCCACTTGGCGCTATTATTGCACTGATTGGTGTACCTTTCTTCCTTTATCTTGCACGTAAAGAAAGGAGGGAGCTGTAATGATGGAAAAGACGACATTCGGTTCCTTCGAAGCCGCCAAAAACAAACGGGGCTTAATTATCATGATTTCGTTGGCTGTACTAATTGTGATTGCTTTTATTATTAGTATGAATACAGGTTACATACGTTTGACTCCTATGGAGTTGATTAATACATTGTTCGGTAAAGGAACCGACAAGCAGGAGTTAATCTTGTTTCAGTTTCGGCTGCCACGTATTGTGATTTCCGTTCTAATTGGGGCAGGTCTGGCTGTATCCGGTGCTGTGATGCAGGGCGTCTTTCGTAATGCGTTGGCGGACCCTGGTATCTTAGGGATTAATGCTGGTGCAGGAATTATGGTTATGCTGTTGATCTCTTTTTACCCTACGGCAACCGCGGCTCCAGTGTATCTGCTGCCAATGGTAGCGTTCGTCGGTGCGGGGCTTACAGCTGCCTTAATCTATGCTCTAGCTTATAAACGGCACCAAGGAATATCGCCTATGCGTCTACTGTTGACTGGTGTAGCTGTCGCAGCTGGGATGAGTGCAGCTATGATCGTGCTTACGCTAAGGCTTGATCCAGAAAAATACCAATTCGTCGCTACTTGGCTAGCAGGCAGCATTTGGGGAACAAGCTGGAAGTTTGTACTTTCACTCCTACCGTGGATTCTTATTCTGGTGCCTTATGTCATCTATAAGGCAAGGGTGATGAACGTACTGAATCTAGGGGAGCAGACCGCTGTGGGACTTGGTGCCGCAGTAACGAAGGAACAATTTCGGCTTCTTGCGGCTGCGGTAGGATTAGCAGCGGCGAGTGTCGCTGTTAGCGGTGGAATTGGTTTTGTGGGATTGGTCGGACCCCATTTGGCGAGACGGTTAGTTGGGCCGAAGCATCAACTCATGCTTCCGACTTCGGCACTGCTTGGGTCACTACTCGTTATTACAGCGGATACCATTGGACGCTGGATCCTCCAGCCGTCTGAGATTCCTACGGGTATCGTTGTAGCTGTAATTGGAGCACCATACTTTTTGTATTTGTTAGCCCGTACGAAATCTTGATGAAAGTAGGCTGATCTCTCACCAGAAGGAGCGAATTATTAACATGTTGCGTCGTTTTTTTGCTTACTATAGGCCCTATAAGGGATTGTTTATTCTTGATTTTTCTTGTGCTATTGCTGCTGCACTACTTGAACTGGTCTTTCCGTTAGCCGTTAACCGGGTAGTAGATGATCTGCTGCCAAGCGGCAATTGGAGATGGATACTCTATTCATGCCTCGGCTTGCTGGGGATATATATTGTCAGTGCCTTTATGCATTTTGTCGTCACTTACTGGGGGCATAAGCTGGGGATTAATATCGAATCGGATATGAGAAAAAAGCTTTTTGACCGAGTTCAGAAGTTATCTTTCAATTTCTTTGACAACAACAAGACCGGCCATCTAGTATCCCGGATGACAAATGATTTGATGGACATCGGTGAGATTGCCCACCACGGTCCAGAGGATCTCTTTATAGCAGTAATGACGCTGCTCGGTGTGTTCGGCATTATGCTCAGTATCAATTGGCAATTAGCTATTCTGACGTTTGTGATCGTTCCGCTTATGATTTATTTATCCATGTACTTCAGCCGGAAAATGTCTAAAGCCTTCCACATTATGTTCGCGGACATTGCTGACTATAACGCACGTGTGGAGAACAATGTAAGCGGGATCCGCGTTGTGCAAGCTTTTGCTAATGAGAATCATGAAATTTCCCGTTTTGCGGTCAATAACGAACGCTTCCGTATAACAAAGCTGATGACCTATCGAATTATGGCTTGGAATTCATCCTTTAGCTTTGTTCTCATGAAACTGGTCTCGTTATTTGTTCTCGTATGCGGAACATATTTTGTAATCCAGAAGCAAATGACCTACGGTGAATTTATTGCTTTTGTGATGTTGTCCAATGTATTTTTAGGACCATTACAACAGATTAACTCGGTCATTGAGACCTATCCCAAAGGCATTGCAGGTTTTAAACGTTATCTCGAACTGCTGGAGACGGAGCCGGATGTTGATGATGCGATTGATGCTAAGACAGTTCATGATCTTAAGGGGAATATAACCTTCCATGATGTGGCTTTCGCCTACAGCGATAAAGAGAACGTACTCCAAAATGTGAATCTGTCGATTCAAGCAGGAGAGACCGTTGCTCTGGTCGGTCCATCTGGTGCGGGTAAGACAACGCTTTGTAGTCTACTACCTCGCTTCTATGATGTAAGTGAGGGTAACATTAGCATTGATGGAATTGATATTCGTTCCATGAAGCTTGAATCTCTTCGTTCACACATCGGGATTGTACAGCAAGATGTATTTCTGTTTGACGGAACCATCCGTGAGAATATCGCTTACGGGCGGTTGGGTGCCTCCGATGAAGAAATCTGGGAGGCAGCACGGCGCGCCCAACTGGAAGAGCTGATCAAATCCCAGCCTGCTGGGCTGGATACTATGATCGGGGAGCGGGGCGTTAAGCTCTCTGGAGGTCAGAAGCAGCGGCTATCCATTGCCCGGATGTTCCTGAAGAATCCAACGATTCTCATTCTAGACGAAGCCACTTCGGCGTTGGATACCGAGACGGAGTCCGCAATTCAGGAAGCACTTGCGGAGTTGTCACAAGGTCGTACGACGCTTGTTATTGCTCATCGATTGGCAACGATCAAGAATGCCGACCGTATTGTTGTTGTTGCGGAAGGTGGTATCGCTGAACAAGGCAGACATGAAGAACTGTTACAGACTACCGGAATTTACAGTCGACTACATGAGGCACAATTTGGAACGTAAGAAGCTAAGGGCATCAATAGAATATACTTTTGGAGGGACATAATGAACAATCAACTGGAATTATACGATGTAACGATTATTGGCGGCGGACCTGCTGGGATGTATACAGCTTTTTATAGTGGAATGAGAGACCTCAAGACGAAGTTGATTGAAGCGAAGGATGAGCTCGGAGGAAGAATGCTTATTTATCCTGAAAAAATGATCTGGGACGTAGGCGGAGTAACGCCGACTCTCTGTCATCAGCTGATCGGGCAGCTCAAGGAGCAGGCGCAGACCTTTGAACCCACAATTGTGCTAGGACAGCAAATTATGAATCAAGAGAGACAAGAAGACGGGACATATATCTTAACCTCGTCTACCGGGGAACAACACTGGACACGAACCGTTATTCTGGCAATTGGTTACGGAATCCTACAAATGGCTAAGCTCGAAATCGAAGGTGCGGATCGCTATGAGGTGACGAATCTTCATTATACCGTTCAGGAGCTAGAGCCATTCCGAGGCAAAAGAGTGCTGATCTCCGGCGGAGGAGACTCTGCAGTAGATTGGGCAAATGAACTGGAGTCCATTGCAGCAAGTGTAACGATTGTGCACCGTCGTGAACAGTTTGGAGGTCATGAGAAAAATATTGTGCGGATGAAGGAATCTTCGGTCAATGTCCGCGTGCCCTATGCAGTAAGCCAATTACACAGCAGTAATGGGGAAACGATAGATCAGGTGACGATCAACCACATAGAGACAGGTGAATCAGAGCAATTTGAAGTGGATGCAGTGATCGTAAACCATGGTCTTAAGAGCGATTTTGGTCCGTTAAAAGAGTGGGGCCTTGATATGGGCGAATGGTGTGCGAATGTATCTGATAAGCTGGAGACCAATCTCCCAGGCATATTTGCAGCTGGTGACTTTGTGGATTACACAAGTAAGGTACGTTTAATTGCCGGTGCTTTCACGGATGCAGTTCTGGCGCTTAATAGTGCCAAGCTGTTCATAGATCCAACTGCGGCTAAAGTTGCTTATGTGTCTTCTCACAATGAGCGGTTTAAAGAGAAGAATAAGGCGCTTGGTGTCGTTGACGACCATTAATAGCGGTAAATTCTTAAGGAATAGGTTTGATTTTAATGTTGTGCGTATAGGGCTTCTTATCCATTTCGAGCGGAGAGAAGCCTTATGCGCCTTCTTTATATTTCAAGGTTTAATAGCCTGATGATCTGGAAGGGAGCAGGAATGAAGCTATCTAATAATAACCTGGTACACAGAATTTATATGTTAAAAGAGGCTGGGAAACGCCAGTGCGGCGGTGGTCACATCAGTAATCTCCAGATGGCCCAGTCCCCACTCTTCCTGACACCAAAAGAAGCTACCGTTCTAATAACCATTGAAGGAGAGATAGTAGCTCTTAAAATAGGTGAAATTCTTTTTTTAAGTGCAGGTACGATTTATCATATTAATGCTCCATTAGAGACCGTTATCTCTGTTCTAGCAATCTCCTATGAGGTATATGGGCTAAGCACTAGCACTGAGCAAGAATTGGTTTATGGACTTTGCCGTGAATTTTTTCCGGTCAATGGGATTTTACCAGTACGTACGACGAATAAAATAACCCGCTTATTCAGCGAATTGGAAGATGTTGCTGCCAATAATTTAGAAGCACAGGCAGATAGAATTCAATCCTTGCTGTATCAGCTGCATCAACTGGTCGTAGAGGCTGACGCTGAAGCAGACATTACGGATAGTTCATATTTCAGAATGCTCTCTTATATTCACCAGAACATCCAAAAGGAGATTACGCGAGAGATGATGTCTAGAATGATGGGATTTAATCCTCGCTATTTCTCAGTATGGTTCCGCAAGCAGACGGGGTGGAGCTTCACCGAATATGTAGCTCATTTAAGAGTGAATAAAGCGAAAAAATATTTGATGTCCAGCCAAGCAACAATCCAGCAAATTTCTCAAAAAGTAGGCTATTCAGATGGACTATATCTGAGCCGGAAATTCAAGCAAGTCACCGGGATGACTCCAACAGATTTCCGTTTGCGTCCCAAACCGAAGCGGATAGTAGCGTTGCAATTTTTCGGGGATTTACTTGCGCTGGGAGTGAAGCCTGTCGCGGTTGAAAAAGATGTGATGAACTACTCATTGCTTTTACAGCCGGAACTGGCGGATGTACGATCGTTTGAGTTGCAGGGATGTTCGGCGGAAGCGGACTTGTCTGGACTGGAAGCTGATATAGTCATTGCACCGACCTATCTGAGCCCCCGTCAGCTTAAATGGATGGAAAAGTTGGGTCCACTAGTTACGGTGGAATGTGATGAAATGGACCGCTTAGAACAGATTCGTTTATTCGGCAGACTGCTGGGAGAAGAGGAGAGGGCAGAAGCATGGATAAGACACTATCATTTGAAAATAGATTTGGCCAAGCAGCGCTTGTCCTCACTAATTGAATCTGGTGAAACGGTAGCGGTGTATGAGATTAGGCAAGATAACAGTATTTATATCTGGAATCATACAGCCCGAGGTGTGTACAATCTGTATCCAATGCTAGGGTTAGCTCCGCCGGACAAGGTAAGGTCAGATGTTCTGGAGCGGAATGATCATCTATGCATCTCACTGTCGGAATTGCCAATATACGCGGCTGACCATATGTTTGTGGTTGTATCAGGACGAGAGGACTGGATGTCGAGAACACGTAAACGCATTAGCAAGAGTGTGGTTTGGCGCAATCTTCCAGCATTCAGGAATGAACGCATATATTACCTCAAGCTTGAGGAATTTTGGGGCAGCGAAGGGCTTGCACTCGAACGTCAGTTGGAGATACAGACAGATTTGTTAATCGGCTATAAGTTAAGCTGACAATCGTCCATAGCCAAATTGATGTATTAGCGTGTATATATGTTTTCCCACGGAGACGTTATATTAAACATGGATCTAAATGATATTGATTATCAATATCACAATAATATAAAGTCTCAAGGGGGATTTACATTGTACAGAGTAATATCGTTAGGAAAAACAAGTATGATAGCCGTTGTACTTACGCTGGTGCTAATGTTGAGCGCATGCGGACAAGCTGCTAATCAGGGGAATGCTCCAGCTAGCACGTCTGCTGAAGTGGCTAAAAGCACTAATGATTCTGTAGTTGCCAGCACGGAGCCGGCTGCTGATGCAGAGTACTGGACATACGAAAGCGACAAAGGTCCGGTGCAGATCCCACGCAATCCACAAAGAATTGTAATTCCGGTACAAGACTTTATCGGTGATCTTCTGACGCTGGGGGTGACGCCCATTGCCGTAGCTGGGAATGACATCTTGAATCATCCATATTTCAAAGAGGCGCTTACAGGTGTAGAAGTAGTGGGTGATGACATGACGGTGTCCCTGGAGAAAATAACGAGCCTGGAACCGGATTTGATTATCACTTATCAGGAAGATACCTATGAGCAAATCTCCAAGATTGCTCCGACTGTCTTTATTCCTTGGGGCAAATACGACTATAAGGAACGATTGATCGAGATCGGGAAAATCTTGAACAAGGAGCAGCAGGCTGTAAAATGGGTGGCGGATTTCAATCAGAAGCTGGAAGCGAAGAAAGCGGAATTGGCCGATCTGATCGCAGCTGACAAAAAGGTGGCAATCTTTGAAATTGCCGGTAAAGAGCTGTATCTATACGGTTCGTCATATGGGCGTGGTGGAGAGATTATATACAACGGATTGGGGCTGCATGCACCTGATCTTGTCGAAGAGGTAGCCTTTAAGGAAGGCTGGGCTTCCCTTTCTCTCGAAACGCTGCCCGAGTATCTAGGAGAAGCTGATTATATATTCCAAGGCTTCAGCCGTGGTGTGGAGCAGGACAAGCTGGACATTCTGGACAGTGTCTTCTGGCAAAGTCTACCTGCTGTTAAGGCGGGTCATGTGTTCACTTACGATCTCAAAACTTATTATCTCTCTGATGCTTATGCGCTGGACAAGCAGCTGGATGAGATAGTCACGTTGTTGAAGTCCCTACAATAAGTTAAATTTGAAGCGTGAGATAAAAACACTCACAGATAAAACGCATTTAGATGCTTATAAGTTATCTTAGTAGGAATTTTGTACAACAATAAAGGGATGTCCGCTTAGCCGCTATGGCTTCGGACATCCCTTTTCCTCATGCATTATTTATTATTTATTAGCCAATCGGCCAGCTCTTCGGTCTGGGTTAATACCGCGATAGGGTCATAATACCAGGAACGTTCTTCTTTCCAAACATAGAGGTGTCCATTTTTGACTGCAGGAAGGTTGCCCCAAAATGAATCAGCCTTGTAATCAGCTTCTGTAAGGTTATTTGAGGTTAAGATAATATAATCTCCGGCATACTTAGTTAACGCTTCTTTAGATATTTCCGCCCATTGCTTCTCCATAATCTCCGCTGCTACTTCTGTAGGCGGCTTGCGACCAAGCGCTTGATAGATGGGCTGTCCGCCTCGGCCAAAGTTATCGCCATAGACCCAGATAGATTTTCCACCGTCTTCCATGATGGAGAAGGTTGCATCCGCCGGGAGGACCTTGTCCACTTTTGCTTTAGCTTCGGCTATCCGTTTGTCATAATCTGCAAGCCAATTCTTTGCTTCTTGTTCCTTTCCAAGGAGTTCTCCGAAATAGGTTAATTCTGCATGAGCATCTTTTAAATCCCCGTAAGGCACAATGATGGTAGGAGCAATTTTGCTAAGCGTTTCATAGCTTTCTGCTTGTCCCGAAATAATCAAGTCAGGATTTAGTGCGATGATTTTTTCAGGTGACATTTTACCGTACGCTCCTGTGTCTGTAACACCGGTAAGAGCCTCCTTATAATACATATTCTCTAAGGTCAAGCCTGGAGCTCCGATAGGAATGGTATCAAGAGCTATTAGACTTCCCAAGTATTCCTCAGCGACAATTCGTTTAGGATGAACAGGGATTTCAACATCACCTTTTACGGTATTTACTGTCTTGACAGCAGGGGTTTCAGCACTTTCTGCTTCTTGACTAGTTTCGGTTGGTGCTTGTGTTGCTGCTGTTGTATTACTGGTGTTACTGGTACCACCTGTATTCTCCACCGTAGTATTGGAATTTCCACAAGCTGATAGGACTAGAATTAACGTCAGCATGAAGGGAAATAGAAGCCAATGATTCTGTTTCGAAGTATTCTTTTGTAGATTATGCAATTTGTTGTTCCTCCTATGGTAATTGATTATCATTCTCAATAAGAACTTTACAATCTTCTCTGGTTATTTACTATGGACGAATATGATCTTCGTTTGTGCATATTTATGATGTCATCACACGCAGCAATTCTTTAAGCTGTGCTTGAGAAGACAGCGGATCAAATCCATAGAACATGTCACCCTGGTTCAGGATGTATACCCGATTGTTACGGACTGCATCTAACTGCTTCCAATCACGAGAACGCAGAAGGCGAGAGAGGCGTTTTCTTCCCTCAGAAGATGATGGGATGCTAGTGATAATAATATAGTCTGCAGGATAGGTTCCGATTTCCTCAATAGAAGACACTAGATACCCTGAATCCATTATTCCGTTCTCCATAATGATAGATGGTGGCTTGAATCCAAGATCTCCGTACAAAATCTGACACCCCCTACCGTAACTGCTACTGAAACAATAAGCTGCTCGGGAACTAAGCTCCCAAACGATAGCTGTCCCTCTTTCCGATCCTATCGAATGGTTCAGTTTCTTATTGGCAGCATGGCAGAGCCCATCGTAATGACCTAACCATTCTTCTGCTCGCTGTCGCCGGTTGACTACATCAGCGATCAAACCAAATTGCTCTCGCCAGCTCATTTGCATAAAGGGTAATTCAATGACCGGAGCAACTGGAGTCAGAATCTTATTCTCAGGAATATTGTAGCTGATAATGATATCTGGTTCTGCTAAAGCTATCGAATCAAATAGAAGGGAAGAGTTACCTTCGTTCATCGTAAGTTGTTTGGAGGCTGGCACTTGCTCTAAGCTCCGATGCCAATCCGAATAAACACCGAGTTGAGGCATAATTTCCAGTACCCGTAGGATAGCTGTGTGATTGTAGTTTAAAGCAACAATTTTTTTGTTCTTATTCTGATAGGCTGTAGGTGAAAGACCCACAAGCTGCTTGAATTTACGGCTCAGATAAGTTCCTTCTTCATAACCAACCTCATGCGCCAGCGTTGTTAGATTTGGGGAACTGGTGAGGATTCGCTGCTGTGCTCTGCGGATTCTTAACAGTGTAATATAAGCGCTGAAAGTTTGACCCATAATTTTACGAAAGGTACGTGAGAAGTGTTCAGGGCTTACCCCAGCTAACGTAGCCATCTGCTCCCGAGTAATATCTTCGTTGTAATGAGCTTCTATGTATTCAAACACATTTTCAATCCAGCTTCCTGACGTCTCCTTTTTAGCAGCCAGTTCATGATGAAGATCCACGATGAATTGAGTGAATAATTGCTGGACCTTAAACGGTTTCCGATCATCGGGTTCTATCCAAGCACTGTAAAGCTCACCAGATAGTGCGATCAATTGTGTGGAGGCGTGGTGTAAGGCTGGGCTGCCATTTAGAAAATTTTGCTCTTGCCTATGGTTGGGCATACTGGTGTACTCTATCCACATCCCCTGTAACTGTTGCTCAGTCTTTAGCTTCAATTTTGAAGTTGCAGCAAAGGTCATGATGATTCCGGATTCGAGGCTATGAAGTTCGCCATCTATCTCAAGCTGACCTTTACCTTCCCAGACAAACATAATACAGGAATTCGTAGCTGGGATGTTATCGGTTGCGTAGTGGGAAAGACTTGTTAGGCTACTAATCTTAACAGGCATATAAAAAGGATGGGAATGATGTGGCATCCCGCCGGATTGGATGGGCATGGTAGAAATCGCTCCCCTTTTCAATGATAATCATTCTCAGTTATAGTATACCAGTCTTTCTTTCTATTGACTATAATGGCTCTTATGATAGTGTTTAGAATAATCCGCTAACGGAATATTTTAGGCATGAAAGGAATGGGGATTTCATGACAACTTGGAATTTACAAGGAACCGTAAGTCACTTGTTGATATGTAATGGTAGCAGCTGCAAGAAACATAAAGGTGAAGAGGTAGCTGAAGCGATAGAAGATGAGATTGAAAAGCAAGGTGCACAGAGTCTTATACATACGACGGTAACCCGTTGTAATGGTAGATGTTCAGATTCCTGCGTCGTGATCGCATACCCTGAAGGTGTGTGGTACAAGGAGATCACACCTAAATCAGCGAAATCGCTAGTACGGAAGCATTTACAGGGCGAGAGACTTGAAGATCATCTGCTGTATACATATGATGGTCAGCTGATGGCTGCAAATGACAAGGGAGCTAAAGGGAAGAAGAAAAAATAGCTGTTAACTGATCGAAGCTTCGCAGCTAAGTGAAATCAAAGTAGAAATGATTGAAGTACCGTCAATGCGCTGGCGGTATTTTTTTGTCTTTTCAGGAAAGCAACTTCGTTTCTTTTTGTTTAGTAGAGGATTATGATTGAATGAAAGGAAGATCTAGGGGGAATAGACATGTTTAAGAGGTTTACAATGGATGATCATGCAGAAACGGCGCAGTTGTTTGCGGAATCTTTTTGTGTATTACATGAAGAAACTTTTCATACATATATGATGCTTGCGACTGAAGAATACAGTACTACGATTGCAGAATTCATGGCGTAGCAGATGCCAAAAAACCGGATTCTAACAAAGTATATCAATCCATTGGTTTTGTGGAGGCGGGCAGAATTGCAGATATCAAATTTGACTTGCGCCCCTAACGTTGACTATGCTATTAAAAAGTGAATAAAATAACACTTCATATAAGGTGGCGCATGGGGGAGAGGGTTCGATGGAGAGGCTGCAGGTGTGGCCGGGGAAGTTTAAGAAGTTTTTTCTGAACAATAAATTTGTGGTAACCTTACTTATTTTATTGTTAACTGGGGTAACTATCCTGGTGTTCTCAAAGATACCGTTTATTTTTACGCCTATCTCTGTATTGCTGCATACGGTGGCTGCACCATTGTTACTATCCGGTATCGCTTATTACTTGTTGAATCCGTTAGTAGACCTAATGGGAAAAAGATTCAGGATGAAACGTGTGTATGCAATCATCATTCTTTATCTGTTAATTGCGGGTATTATTACATTGATTCTGGTGATGGTGATTCCGATTCTTCGAACGCAATTATCTGGTTTGATTGACGATTTTCCAAGGTATAGTGACTTGATCCAGGAACGATTTATGAATCTGACGGGAAGCGAATTCTTTGGTCAAGTTCAAGATAGTATAGGAACCAACCTAAGTGAAATCACCAGTAAAATTACGGCTTGGGGCACTTCTTTTCTGAATAATGCGCTAACAGGTGTAGGAAGCTTCGTCGGAGCCGTTACGGAGATTGTGCTGGCGGTGGTGACGACACCGTTTATTCTATTCTACTTGCTTCGTGATGGAAAAAGATTGCCAGATTACATTTTGAAATTTGTACCTACCGCGCTGCAGCCGCAGACTCGGATGGTAATGTCGGAGATGAACGCCCAGGTATCTTCCTATATTAGAGGGCAAATTATAGTAAGCTGCTGCATTGGTGCGCTGCTCTATATTGGCTACTTGATTATTGGTCTGGAGTATTCACTTGTCCTTGCCATTGCTGCTGCATGTACAGCAGTTGTTCCCTATTTGGGTCCGGCAATTGCTATTACACCAGCCTTAATTGTGGCCATGGTCACTTCGCCATTTATGCTGCTGAAGATGATCATCGTTTGGACGGCTGTACAGCTGATTGAAGGAAAGTTTATCTCTCCGCAGATTATGGGCAAGACACTGAAGATTCATCCGATCACGATCATTTTTGTGATTATTTTTGCCGGCAAAATGTTTGGCGTTCTTGGCATTATCCTTGCAGTTCCTGGTTACGCGGTGCTCAAGGTTGTATTTACACATATTTTTCAATGGTTCCGGTTCCAGTCCGGATTGTATAAGCAGATTGAAGAGAATAAGGAATAATGTGGAAGGGTGAAATGTAATGGTAGGACCGATAGCAGTAACCTCTTACGGTAAGCTTCAAGGACGAGAGGAGGATGGCGTGAACGTTTGGCGTGGAATCCCTTTTGCCGCTCCACCAGTTGGAGAGCTTCGATTTCGTGCGCCGCAGCCACCAGAAGCTTGGAGCGGAATTAGAGATGCTTCTGAATTTGGTCCAGTTAGCCATCAGCCAGCGGATACGAGAGGTACGCGTTTCGGTGGCTTAACACCTCGTCATTCTGAAGATTGTTTATATTTAAATGTATGGTCACCTGCATCCCCAGGCGAGGCATTTCCTGTAATGTTCTGGATCCACGGGGGTACATTTGTGACTGGTGCTGGAAGTCAGCCACAGTTTGATGGCACTAGTTTCGCGAAGAACGGTAATGTAATCTTGGTGACGATTAATTATCGACTGGGACCGTTTGGTTTTATGCATCTGTCTTCGCTTGGTGATGGATTTGCGTCTAATCAAGGCTTGCTGGATCAAATTGCCGCGCTGGAATGGGTAAAGCTTAATATTGCCGCCTTTGGAGGCGACCCTCAGCGAGTTACGGTATTTGGAGAATCAGCTGGCAGCATGAGTATCGCTGCCCTTCTGGCTATGCCTGCTGCAAAGGGATTATTTGCTGGAGCGATCATGCAAAGTGGGGCTGCTCAAACCTTGCCAAATCAGCAAGGAAAAGATATTGCTGTAGCATTACTTACTGAACTAGGCATTTCTCCCGATGGAGATACTAGCCTACTTAATACGTTCTCAGCGGAACAAATTATAGAAGCAGCCACAAGAATGACCATTAAATTAACGGGTGGTTCAATAGGCATGTTGTTTCAGCCTGTCATTGATGGGGATACACTTCCTGTAGATCCTGCACAGGCTGTGGCAGAAGGATCGGCCCAGGGGATTCCTTTGTTGATTGGAACCAATCGAGATGAGGGGAATTTATTTTTCAGGGGAGAAACACCAGGTGCAGACTTTGATGAATCGCTCAAGGCGCTGGAGCAGATGATGGGAACTGGAAGTCTGGCGGAGGTTGCCAGCCACTATTCTTCTACATGGGAGGGACAGGCGGAGATTCTAACGGATCTATATTTCTGGGGAACCTCTATATCCTTAGCTGAGAATCAATTGGCCTATGCGCCTGTGTGGATGTATCGTTTTGATGGGACGGTCCCTGGCCATCCATTGTTAAACAAAGCTGTACATGGTGCGGAAATTGTCTATGCTTTTAACAATCTGTCTCATGTAACTCGCTTGGGTGCGGAAATTACACCCGCAATGCAAAAATTGGCTGAAAGTATGCATGCGGCATGGATTGCCTTTGCTCATCGAGGAGACCCAGCGACATCTGAGCTATCATGGCCTGAGTATAATCTGGAAGGACGTCCTACACTGATCTTTGATGAAGAGATGCGAGTAACTCAAGATCCGGATTCAGAGAAACGCAAGAGAATTGTCTCTATTCTGGTTTGAGAAGTCTGAGGGGATGAGCGGAGATGAAGGTCCAAGGGTTTAATCATGTAACGGTTAATGTAAGTGATTTATCACGCTCATTGAATTTTTATACTGGTATTTTGGGTCTTCAGCTAATACACAAAGGGAATACAGATGCTTATCTGGAATGGGGAAGCGCATGGATTTGCCTCATTGAAAAGCCAGAATACACTGAATTAATGGGCAGTGTAATTGGGATAGACCACATTGCCTTTAGTATAGCGGAAGAACATTTCGAGGAGGCTTTACAGGTACTCCGTACCCACGAAGTACGAATCATTAGAGAACCTGTTAAAAGGGGAGTAGGCTGGACCGTCAACTTTCTCGATCCAGATGGGATTCAGTTAGAGCTACACACTTCTAATCTAAGAGAACGAATGAGTATTTGGAATAACAAACAAGAATAAAATAGAAAGGGGAGCTTCTTAGCTAATTGGCTAAGAAGCTCCCCTTTTTTCTATCGACCTAAATATTCCTTAATCCCTAGAACTACTGCTTCGGCTATCCTATTCTGAACATCTACCGTGAAGAGTAATGCTTCGTCCTTGGTATTACTTAAGTAACCACATTCTAATAAAATGGCTGGCATTTTAGTTTCTCTTGTTACATGATAATTTGCTTGACGAACGCCTCGATCCTGAAGACCTGTAGCAACAGTAAGATATTTATGAACGGTTTGCGCGAATAATAAACTATCTTTACGTGTGTAATAGGTCTCTGTACCACTAGGATTGCTCTTACTGCCCACTGGGATACTATTGGCATGAACAGAGATAAACAAATCTGCTTTCACCTTATTGGCGAGGTTGGATCTGTCCTGCAGGGTCGGGTATGTATCATCACTTCGAGTGAGCACAACCTCAATATTTGGCTCTTTCTTTAGTAATTCTGCAATTTTTAGTGCTGTTGGCAAGGTGAAATCCTTCTCTTTGCGGTTACTTCCAGTGCCAGGATCTTTCCCACCATGTCCTGCATCAATAACGATTATCTTCTTGTCTGTGTTGCCAGTAGAAGGTGGAGGCGTTGTGACCGGTACTTCAGGTACAGTGGTTGCAGGAGGCGTTGTGCTTGTCCCATTTAGATCCACTATAATAAGTCCATCGTTAGCATTCGTTACACTGTAGTTATTCGCGCTGTTCAGATCAATCACAATCCGGATCGTAGAGGGAGAACTACTGAATAATGAATAACGAATGGTTGAGACGTTAGGATATTCGGTAATCGTTAACTGCCCACTTTGGTTTTTTCCGACAGAAAGGTTCTGATGAAAGCTGTCGCCAAAGCTGGTATTCGGTAAATCTACGACAATTCGGTCTTTATCTGTCATTGTGAATACATTTGGTGTTACACTGCCGTTCATCGCGATGATGAGCTTGTTATCGATGAAGCTAAGATTTGTGACTGCTGCCGTCGAGGTGTTTCCATCAGTTGTTGTGTTACCATTCGCTCCATTATCAGAGGGTGCGGTTACAGATGTGTCTGGAACTGTAATTTCTGGTTCGCTTCCGCCAATCTCTGGTACTGGAGAAGTTAAGTATACCGTTTTGGTCACATTATCCCAACCGACAGTAGTTCCTGTCTGTTCACCAACAAATCTTAAAGGAACGAGGGTCGTGTTGCCACTGAGAAAAGGAGGGTTGTCCAGTTTTACCTGTTTCCCCGAAGCCTCTGCCATCGCATTATTCACGATAAGCTTTAATGTCGTTCCCTTTTGCTCAATGGTTGCAGTCTTGGTCACATTATCCCATTTCACGGTATAACCAAGCTGCTCCGTAACGAGGCGAAGTGGAACCATCACGCTTCCATTTACAATTTGAACTTGTGCTTCTTTTGAAATCTTTAGATCATTGCCGTCTAGATTGATGTGTGTCTCTGCAGAGCCGGCATAACCAGTTCCTGGATGAACCAGCACCAACAAAAGCAGCAGTAACGCCAAAAAACCAAACTTCTTCATCTGCAATCCCTACCATCCCCGTTTCTTGGTTTCTAGCAATTCTTACTTTTTCTTCCTATGATGCAGTTTCGGCTTATATAAATCTTAAACGACAATAGTTTCCAAAAGTTGCGCTCTTTTAGAGTGAAAAAGGAAAAATTTCGGTATAAAAAGCGAAAAGAGAGCTTTCCCAAACATTTGGGTTAGCTCTCTTTCCCAAACAACATTTTATTGCAAAGAAGTATAACCCGTTTTTTCTACCAATTCCTGACCTTGAGCAGATTGCATCCAATCTAGAAAGGGCTGAATATTGGGGTTGTCACTTCCAGCAGTCACAGCATAAAATTCTGTAGCCAAAGGGTACTGTCCACTGCGAATACTCTCTTTGTCGGGCTTAACACCATCGATGGCGAGTAGTGCAATTTCCCCACTTTGATTCATTTCTGAGGCGTAAAATAAGAAGCTGTACCCAAGTGCATTTTTATAATTGCGATAACTGGAGGTTTGTTTAATAATTCCGCTCATAATATCCGCCACGTCTTCCTTAGGAGGTATCATGAGTGTAGTGTCTCCCATAAACTTTTGCAGCATCGTCTGGCTCCCACTATCCTCTGGGCGTTGAAAAGCGCGAATACGGTTATTAGCTCCGCCTACATCTTTCCAATTGGTGATCTTGCCTGCGTAGATATCTTTAAGCTGGGCGGTGGAAAGTCCAGTTACTTCGTTTCGTTTATTCACAAAAAATACGAAAGCCTCGCGGCCGATGGGTGTGAGCTTCAGCTCGACGCCTTTTCGCTTCGCATGTTTCTGTTGGGCAAGAGAAGGAGCAGCGACAAAGATAATATCAGTTTCACCTTCGATTAGTCTTTTGTAAGCTTCCGGTGTGCTACTGCAAATCACTTGACTTGTTTGAAAATCATATGGATTATAACTGGCCGCAGGATAAGCAGATTGCACGAAAGCTGAATACAGTGGGTATAGTGCGGTTGCGCCATCCAATTTTGGTAAGTTGTTATCGATATGATATGAAGAAGGTTTATCCAAATTCACTGCTTTGGTATTCTCAGCAAAAGGTTCGTATTGTACCAAATTAACTTCCCGATCATCGACCGTGGCAATGCTGTTGATATATGCTTGTTTGATCTCATATCCTGCGGTTACGAGCACACTAAGTCCGAGGATGGATAGCAATATAATATTGCTTGTTTTTCGGGACAACACATTAAAAATAAGGAGTACAACATAAATAGCTATCACAACAGATAAACTCGCCACAAGTGGAGTATAAAACATTAGTCCCCCGTAAAGCGCGGTAATTATCGAACCTATGAATCCTAAAAAAGCTATGACTCCGACAGCAAAAAAGGAGAACAATAACTTCGTCCAGAATGACTCCTTCATCCAAAATGATTCTTTCATAACAGCCTCCTTAGAAAAATTCCTAAACTATGGAAAAATAAACATAATTTCATTATACAGATTTTTTTGGATGAGACAGTAGAACAATAACTAAAAAATATGTAAGAAAAGCTGTGATACATGAAAATTTTATGTATATTTTCATAAAGTACTGGACGAATGGCAAGAAGAGGTTTATTCTGAGATTGTGAAAAAAACAACGGAATACAAGATTCTCGGGGTAGGGTGAAATTCCCAACCGGCGGTAATGTTCAAAGCGAACTGAGCCCGCGACTCACTTGTTCTGCTTGCAGAGAAGTGACTGATCTGGTGTGAATCCAGAGCCGACGGTAAAGTCCGGATGGGAGAGGATCATAAGATAAAGGCGCTAGGAGTCTATCCTGTACGTCTTTATTGATAATGCCCCCGAGTCGACCTTTTATGGTGATTCGGGGGTTTTTGGTCTCTTATCGAGGGTTTGTATCGACAAGGAGAATGGAATTATGAGTAATGTAACAGCTTCATCATCAGCTAATAAGGTAAGCAGCACGTCGCCGTTACGCAGTGGGTTTTGGCTCGTTGTGTTCGGTGCAGCACTATGGGGCGTTGATCCGCTCTTTCGTATTATCCTCTTAAAATCTTTGACCTCATCGCAAATTGTTCTTTTGGAGCATGTGGTGCTTTTCTTGGCTGCTTCCCCTGTTCTTTGGCGTCACCGGGCGGAGCTAAAAGGTATTGGATTTCGCCAGATTGGAGCTTTGCTAATTGTTTCCTGGGGAGGTTCTGCCGGGGCGACAATTCTATTTACGATGGCACTCTCCAGTGGGGATTTAAATGCTGTGCTGTTGCTGCAAAAGCTTCAGCCAATATTCGCTATCGGTCTTGCAGCCTTAATTCTTAAAGAACGTCTGCCTAAAAATTTCGGAATCCTCATTTTTGTGGCACTGGTAGGAACCTATCTGCTGACCTTTGGCTGGAGTATTCCATTCGGACATGTGAACAACTTTATCGGTGTTAGCAGTCTGATGGCCTTAGGAGCGGCCGCATTGTGGGGTGGCTCAACAGTAATGGGACGTTATCTGCTTGGGTCTATGAAATATGAGACCGTGACTTCCCTAAGATTTATATTGGCGCTGCCGTTGCTTTTCGTTATCACCACATTAGAAGGTGCTCCTTGGCAGATTAATGGTGGATTTGGTGCATCTGCTGCCATAGCCATTAATTTGTTGCTGCAGGCTCTGCTGCCAGGACTACTCAGTATGCTGATGTATTACAAAGGACTAAGCACTACCAAAGCTTCCTTTGCTACATTGGCTGAACTAAGCTTTCCTATGACGGGAGTAATTATTAACTGGATCGTATTCCAGCAGCTCGTCACCCTACCGCAAATTATAGGGTTCGCGTTGATCTGGACCGCTTTATTTTTCATATCGAGTCAACAATCTAAAGCACAAACGCTCTGAACAGACACTGATTGTATAGATTGAACTAAATAAAGTATAAAGGGATGACTGGAATGCCTAGCGGCTTTCGGATCATCCCTTTTTGTATGTCTCTACAATACATTAGACTGCAAAAACTGCAGAAATGTTTCGTACGTAGCATATAGCGCAATAATTTAAGCCTTTACAATAGAGAAGACGATAACAGTGCTTGAACAAGCTATCACCTGTCTACCTCATTTTGCAGGCAGAAATTATCTATGCGTTAATGAAGATTATTTGTACAATAGAGGCTATGACATTTGAGTCGGAGTGTGAAGGAAAGTGTATAGATATAATTTATTTACCAAAATCGTAAGTATCATGGTCATCATGCTGATTCCTATTACGATCCTCTATTTCTATTCCAATAAGACGACCACGGATGTGCTACGTACGGAGTTAAATACTTCGAACAGCAATCAGCTCAGTTTTTTTCAGAATCAAGTAGAGAGCAATATGGAGCTGTTGTCCTCCTGGCCGATCCTGCTCATTCATGATCCTGATATTTTGAGCTTGAAGGATACTTATTTGAAGGGAACACATTTGAACCTGGATGCGATTAACCTGATTAAGCGGATTCAGACCAAAATCAGTATTCAGGAAAGCTCCTCCAACTGGAAGAGTAAGTTGTACCTCTATTCACCGTCCATCCACCGAATGGTGTCAGAGAATGATGCTATACCGTATTCGGATGAGGATTTGAAGCGGGAAGTTAAGTCAGGCTGGCATGTAGAAAAGATCGTTGAGCAAGATGGCGACCATTTTGTGTTCTCTTGGTTTTCTTTTACCCCCTTCATGTCAGAGTTCACTCCTGAAAAGGTCAATACGATTATGAAAGTGGAGTTTGACAGCCGAAACATTGAAGATATGCTGGATAAATTCAAAAGTGATGGCAGGAGAGATCCTTTTTATTATAAACAGGGTACTGGACTTATCTTTAACCGTAGTGCTGACAAGCTGCTAGCTAATGAATTGGTAAAAAGGCTGGAGCAAGAGCAGCTGAAGCAAAGTGAAAATCGTACAGTGAACATTAATGGTGAGTCCTACAGTGTAAACATAGTCTATTCGGATAAAATGGGCTGGTATTTGATCGACTATATGCCGCTGTCAGAAATACTGCATCCGATCCAAACCTCCAACCGCTTATTTTATTTTGCTATTGGTGCATTGTTATTAATGAGCTGTCTCGTAGCCTATCTACTGTATGTTCAGGTGCAGGTGCCCGTTCGATTATTGGTTGGAGGCTTCCAGAGGTTGAAGCAAGGAGACTACTCTGCGCGGGTGGAGATCAAAGGTAAGAATGAGTTCAGCTTCCTGTCCGGAAGGTTTAATAGCATGGTGGAACAGATTCAGAAGCTGATTGAGAATGTGTTAATGGAAAAGATCCATGTCCGAGAAGCTAGATTAAAGCAGCTTCAATCCCAGATCAATCCGCATTTCTTCTATAATTGCTTCTCATTTATTACGAGTATGGCGAAGCTCGATAATATGGGTGCTGTCGTCGGTATGTCGCATAATTTATCCCGGTATTACAGATATACGACCCGCCAAGAACGCGATCTTGTTGCTTTATCTGAAGAAACGGAATTTGTGACTCACTATCTGGAGATCCAAAAAATGAGGATGAGCAGACTTCAATATGAAGTTCTTATCCCGCCGCAAATGCGGAAAAGAGATCTTCCTCCGTTGGTTCTTCAGCCTTTGGTCGAGAATGCGGTTATCCATGGGATTGAGCCTGTCTCTAAAGAGGGGCTGGTGCGAATTACGGGCACATGCAACGGAAGAGTTATGACATTAACGGTTGAGGATGACGGAAAAGGCATGACCCCGGAGGAAATTATCGTATTGGAAAATAAGCTAGGCAAAGCGATGGATGAAGAAATGGGCTGCGGGCTTTGGAATGTGCATCAGAGAATGCGGCTGCGTTTTGGTGAGGATGCAGGATTGACAATCGCACCATCATCACTCGGAGGATTGCAGGTTAAACTTCAGTGGTTGTTACCGCTAACTGACAATAATATGGATGACATCTAGGAGGGAATATGATGATAGAGATATTGTTAGTCGATGATGAGCCTTATGTAACAGAAAGTCTGGCCCGCACGATTCCGTGGGACGAGATTGGCGTAAAACAAGTACATCAGGCGGCATCGGGTGCCGAGGCTCTGGAAATATTGGAACAGCAGGACATAGATATCATGGTTACTGATATTTCGATGCCTGGAATGTCCGGTTTGCAATTAATTGAAACGGTGAGCGAGAGATGGCCGGATATCCGGTCGATTCTGCTGACAGGTTATTCTGATTTTCAGTACGCTAAGAAGGCGATTCAGCTACAGGCTTTTGATTATATTTTGAAGCCAGTAAGTGATGAGGAATTTATCAATAGTATCTCCGGAGCGATTGAGTCTCTAAAAGATGAATGGGAGGCACATGATAAATATCATTTGCTACTCTATAATCGCAAAGCCGATTACAGTGTCTTACGGGCTAACTTGATGCATGAATTACTGCTTGGTAGAGTGCTGTCTGAGCGGACACTTGCATTAAAGCTTAAAGAATATGAAATCTCTTTCGAATCAGATGTTGAAGCGGCGATGTTATTGATTCAGCTGGGTAAGCATTATGCGGCAATGGATCATCATTCTGTCTCCTTAATGGAATATGCCATCGGCAATATTGCCGAGGAGCTCTTTAAGGAGCAGTTCCATGTCTGGTTTTGCAAAGCACCCCATGATTGTTTAATTTTGCTTGTGGAACTGAAGCCAGTCATCCAGCGAGAGTTAGAGAAGTCGAATAATTACGATGCTGCGAGACAACAAATCCTTAAGTCAGCGATCGCTAACTTCAGAATTAGTGTGAGTAACTACCTGAAGGGTGAGATATCGCTTATCGTAACGGAGTGGTTTGCTTTTCCCGAAGGGATGACGGCTGCCTATCGAAGTGGCTTAAGTTCAATGTATTTGACAACACATAATGAAACAGGCTCGGTACTTTATCTGGGGGATCGTCATCTTCAGGAGATGATGAGCATCAAATCACTCGAAAGCCTTTATCGTCCGCCAACGCTCATTCATTTGCTGGAATCTAAACAATGGGATACAGCCCGCCAGAAGATAGCTGATGTGTTCCGAGATATGGAGAATGCACGCTTTTCAAGTGAGCATCTGTATGAAGTCTTTCTGTCCATTACTAATGCATTCATGTACATTGCCCACAAAGGGGGGCAGTTCATCTCACAAATCGACCAATATGCGTTCGATCCGATGTTGACTCAGAGCATCATTGTTTCTTTTGACAAACTGAAGGACTGGGCGTTCGATATGCTAAACAAGCTTCAGAAGGAACTCTCAGAAAGTGATCAGAACACGAAAAGTTATATTATTAAGCAGGTACATGAGCTGGTAGGGAACCATTCTGGGCATGATCTGTCGGTCAAGACGATAGCGGATCATGTGTATCTGCACCCCGTATACTTATCTAAAATATATAAGGCAGAGACAGGAGAAGGGCTCGGAGACTATATTATCCGCATGCGGATGGAACGTGCACTTTATTTACTTAAGAATACGAATAAAAAAATCTATGAAATCACTACCGAACTCGGATATCAGAATCCGCAATATTTCAGCAAAATGTTCAAAAAGCATTACAATATGACACCAAATGAATTTCGTGACGGATAGAGAGGTTGAGAAAGGTGCAGAAACCTTGTTTAAATGACGTATTCGACATCATCTTCGTTCCCTATAATTAAGTCATAACCAACACTTAAGGAATCTAAGGGGGAACAAAATGAGCGCGATGAAGAGAAAAAAATGGCTGCCGCTCCTGTGTATGAGTATGCTTTTGGTAGGTAGTCTCGCAGGTTGTTCGGGCAATAATGCCGCTGATGGAAAGAATACAGCCGGTGATACGACTACCAATACAACATCTAATTCTGAAAACGCCTACAAGGATAAATATGATCCTGAGGTAACCATTACAACGGTATGGGGTGTTGACCCTGAGCTTAAATTCAAGAATGGGGAAAGCATTGAGAATAACGTTGCTACGAAGTGGACAAAAGAAAAGTTCGGCATCAATATTAAATCACTTTGGTCCATCACAGATACGAATGGTGCTTTTGGAACCAAGCTACGCCTGTCGATGTCATCTGGTCAGGAAATGCCTGATGTTGTAACGATCGGTACAGGTGATAGCACGATTGCTCAGGATTTGATCGATTCCGGTATGTATGCTGAAGTGGGGACCCTGTTCGATAAATACGCCTCAGCTACTTGGAAAGAAGCCATGGCGCAGGATCCTAACGTATGGAACCAATACAGCCGCGATGGCAAAAAAATGGGTCTTCCTGTACTTGATTACGCGTACAACCATGATTACATTCTCTGGATCCGCCAAGATTGGCTGGACAAGCTAAATATGCAAGCACCTAAAACGATTGATGAGCTGGAAAAGGTTATGGATGCATTCAAGAATCAGAACCCTGATGGCTTGGCACCAGATAAAGTAACTCCGCTCAGTATCGGCTTTAAGACATCGATGAACACTTGGATGGGCGATCCTTCCTGGATCTTCGGTGCTTATGGAACGCTTCCACAGCAGTGGAATCTTGATGCTGATGGTAAATTGGAATACGGTTCTGTAAATGCAGGTATGAAGCAAGGGTTGGAAAAAATGAAGGAATGGCTCGCAAAGGGTTATATTCCTCAAGAAGCAGCACTTTGGGATGAGAACAAAACAGCTGAGCCGGCAGTGGCGGGTACAGCAGGTATTCTCCCAGGACCTTACTGGATGAGCGGTTGGCCGCTTCAGGATACTGTGAAGAATGCTCCGAATGCTGTATGGGCTCCAATTGAAATTCCAGCGGGACCAGATGGTAAAGTTATGCGTCATGGTACACAGTTCACCAACGGTGTAACTCTGATTAGCACTAAAATGAAAAATCCAGAAGCATTCTTCACCTATCAAAACTATCTGTTCGATAACTTCGCTGATCCTAAGCCTGGTAGCGAGCTAGATAACGGTCTCTTCGCAGGATATGACTATGAACTAGATGCAAACGGTAAGATGATTGATAATGAAAAAATTGCTGGTGGTTATGTGAACAGCGTTCGTTATATGCTGGTTCGTGACGGTGCCCGGATTCCGGATGCCCAAATGAAAGCCCTTCTTAACCTTGCAGATGGTGCTGAACCAACCACTCGTTTGGAGAAGGATGTAGCTGTTAACTACGGTAAAGATACCCCTGCAGCAGCGAAAGTTCTATTGGCACAAGAGGATAAATCCTTCAAAAATATGTTCACCGGTCCTACTACTGAAACTATGAAATCGAAGATGGATTATCTGAACAAAATCGAGAACCAAACGTTTAATGAGATCATCTATGGCAACAAGCCACTAGAAGCTTTCGATACCTTCGTAGCGACCTGGAAATCAGGCGGTGGCGACCAAATCACTAAAGAAGTAAATGAATGGTATGACAGCGTAAAATAATGCTCTGTTAAGAGTATGAGTAGCACAATTCGGGACTGTTTCCTCAGCTGTTTATTTAGCTGTGGGAACGGTCTCTTTTTGCGTTAGCGGTTATCCGAATTTGTATAAATTTGCTTCTGTTTCTATACGGTAAAGAGATTGGTTTTGTACCATATATATTGGTTTTGCTCGCTATTTGGGGAATCCTGTCGTTGCTATAATTTGAGTATGGTTACAGAAGAACTTGACACGATATGGGGGACCAAGAATGAGAACACTTAAAAAAACATGGCCATTTCACTTAATGTTGCTGCCGGCGATGATATTCCTGATCATCTTCAGCTTTATCCCGATGGGCGGAATTGTGATGGCGTTTCAGGATTATAAGCCATGGCTAAAAATTTCGGGATCAGCGTGGGTTGGATTAGATAATTTCCGCTATCTATTTGAACGTAATGACAGCATGCAGGTCATTTGGAACACATTGATTATTGCCGTTCTGAAGATGATCTTCAATCTGGCTGTGCCGTTTGTGTTCGCCATTCTATTGAATGAGATTCGCAAGGTTTATATACAGCGTACAATTCAGACATTGGTTTATTTACCTCACTTCTTGTCTTGGGTCATCCTTGGCGGGATCTTGCTAGATTTGCTTGCTACAGATGGCTTCGTCAATCAGATCCTCGGCAGTATGGGAATTAAACCCATATTTTTCTTAGGTGATAATAACTGGTTCAGGTTCACGGTCATTCTCACAGATGTATGGAAGGAATTTGGTTATAACACGATCGTCTTCCTGGCTGCTCTAGCAGGAATTAACCCTTCATTATATGAAGCTGCTGAAATAGATGGTGCAACCCGCTGGAAACAGACACGTTTTATCACAATGCCTTCTCTACTGCCAATGGTTGTTGTGGTAGGTACTCTGGCTCTCGGAAATGTATTGAATGCAGGGTTTGACCAGATCTTTAACCTCTACAATCCGCTGGTCTATCAGAAAGGCGATATTATCGACACCTTCGTATACCGGACAGCTATTCTGAATGGTGAGATGGGCTTTGGTACAGCAATCGGACTGTTCAAGTCAGCCATTAGTATGGTCTTAATCCTTGTATCGTACAGTCTGGCTAAAAAATGGGCAGGATATCGCATTTTCTAAACTACCAACGGAAGAGGGAGACCTATGTATTACAAAACTAGAGGTTATCGTATTTTCAACATATTCAATACTTGTTTTCTGATCATACTCGCACTCATGTGTATTGTTCCTCTGATTCACGTATTAGCTGTATCTTTCAGTGCCAAGTCTGCGGCTGACGCCAATCTGGTGGGCTTGTGGCCAAAGCAGTTCTCTCTGGAAGCTTATAAAAAGACAATGAATAATCCGATATTCCTACACTCCATATGGGTATCTGTGCAAAGAACTGTACTCGGAACCGGACTTACGCTTCTGATTACTTTTCTGGCGGCTTATCCGCTATCTAAGGAAAACTCAGCCTTCAAAGGCCGGAATGTTTATTCCTGGTTGTTCGTGTTCAGCATGGTGTTTAATGGTGGTCTGATTCCATTCTATATTGTTATTCAAAAGATTGGCTTAATGGATTCCTTCTGGGTACTCGTTCTGCCAGGCGCGGTGAATACATTCTTGGTAATTCTGATGCTGAACTTCTTCCGCGGTATTCCTAAAGATTTGGAGGAAGCTTCGCTAATTGACGGTGCAGGACATTTCCGTACCTTGTTCAGCATTTACTTACCGATTTCATTACCATCGATTGCGACGATTGCACTGTTTAGTATGGTGTTCCACTGGAACTCCTGGTTCGATGGACTGTTGTACTTGAACAATTCCAAGCAGTTTCCGCTGGCGACCTTTCTGCAGACCGTTATCATTCAACGGGATATGAGCTCCATGAGCATTAATCCGAAGGAGATGGAATTAATCTCGCAGACAACGGTTAGAGCTGCGCAAATCTTTATCGGGGCTGCTCCTATTCTAATCGTATATCCATTCTTGCAGAAGTATTTTGTTAAAGGAATGACACTTGGTTCTGTAAAGGAGTAGGGATGATGATAACGACATTTATTAATGGAATGGACATCTCGTTTTTGGATGAAATAGAGCAGGGTGGAGGCAAATTCCATAGTCGCTCTGTTCGGACTGCTGAGGAAGGTGAGGATTTACTCCACATCCTTAAGGACAATGGAGTAAATGCCATACGGCTGCGGATTTGGAATGACCCTCCAGGCGTCTTTTGCAATTTGGAACGGACGCTGGTTATGGCAAAGCGGATCAAAGAAGCAGGGCTGGATTTTCTACTGGATTTTCATTATTCAGATAAATGGGCGGATCCAGCTAACCAATGGAAGCCAAAAGCTTGGGAGGCACTTGACTTCAGTGGTTTGACATCCGCCGTGTATGATTATACACGCGAGACCCTTGAAGCTTTACAGTCCCAAGGCACACTGCCCGATATGGTGCAGATTGGTAATGAAATTACGCCAGGCATGTTATGGGGAGAAGGCAAGGTTGATGGAGATTGTGATACTCCGGAGCAGTGGGAGCAGTTCACTACGCTAGTTAAAGCAGGTATAGCGGGCGCGAAATCCGTCGATTCTGACTTGTCTATCATGATCCACATTGACCGGGGTGCTGATCATCCGGTGAGCCGTAACTTTTTTGATCGTTTCTTAGAACATGGTGTAAATTATGATGTTATCGGATTATCATTCTACTCTTGGTGGCATGGTACTTTGGACGACTTGCAGCTTAACCTGAACGAATTAGCGCTGCGTTATAACAAGGATATCATTGTGGTGGAAACAGCCTATCCATGGACACTGAATGCACCTGAAGGATTTCCAGTAATTGTGAATGAGGAAGCCCAGCTCCATGATGGTTATCCAGCCACAGAAGAGGGTCAAGCTAAGTATATGAAGGATTTCATAAACGTAATTGAGAATACACCTAACGGAAAAGGAATCGGTTTTTATTACTGGGAGCCTGCTTGGATTCCTTCGCAAAAGGAATGGTCTGTTGGGCATGAGAATGGGTGGTCCAATTTAGCTCTGTTTGATTTTGAAGGTAAGAAACTGGATTCGCTCCATTTCTAAAGATTATTAAGATAGAAAAGAAGACAGCCAATGGTTAAGCACCGTGGCTGTCTTCTTTTTTAATTCAAAAAGGCATCTAAAGCCACCGTAGGCTTACCAGAAGAATCAAAGGCACCTTTTGTGTAAGCGTACCATGTACCATAACTCTCCGGCTCCCAATAGAACACGCCAAGCCCTTTACCGCCACTTACCGATTTTGTTTTGCTAATGATGTCGGTAAGAAAAGCTTTCGCCGTTGTTGGAGCACTAACGTCCATGCCGACCTCTGAAATGATCACCTCTTTACCATACCGGGCAACCATATCATTCATATTCGTTAATATCTGAGCATTCAGTGTAGACCAGTTGCTTGTAGTGGGATATAGTGACATGCCGATCACATCATAGTTGGCACCGTTAGACTTCAGACCGTCAAACATCCAGCGGAATAAGGAATTGTCGTAGCCGTTAGAGAGGTGGACGATGACTTTTGAACTACTACTGACCGCTTTTACTGCACTATATCCTGAATTGATCAACGCGGCAAAATTACTCATACTTACAGAAGCTTTTCCATCCTCCCAAAGCATTCCATTATTTGTCTCGTTCCCTACCTGTACCCATTCCGGCGTAACACCGCTAGCTTTGAGTGTATTCATAACATCATACGTGTGGTCATATACCGCTGTCTTTAGAGCTGTAAAGTTCTTGCTGGTCCAGGCAGCAGGTTTCTTCTGATTGCCGGGATCTGCCCATGTATCACTGTAATGAAAGTCAATCATGATTCGGAAACCCATGTTCTTGGCCCGAACGGCCTGTTTCACAACATCGGCTTTGTTAGAGAAATTAATGGAAGGGTTAACCCAGACCCGTAGTCTAATGGAGTTCATTCCGTGATCTTTGAGAATTTGCAGTAGGTCTTGTTTCACACCGTTATCATTGTAAAAAGACCAATTATAGTACTCCATCTCCGATAGCCAGCCTACATCAGCCCCTTTTGCAAAAGTCGTAGCAGCTTCCGCTGGTTTGTTATTCCCAAAGTTGAAACACATACTAAACACGAGAGACAGGCAAACGAACAATTTGAACGTTGTTTTTGAGTTCTGTTTGTTCATGATCATAACCTCCAGATTAGGATTTTAACAACAGGCGCCCTTAGTTTAGCGATGTTTGTATCCGTTTACATAAAACTCCTCCCTTTCTCTTTTATAACAAGATTGTAAGGTGGGGTAAGCATTCCCGATACCAATAAAAATTCAACATTTCAGCATCTTTGGAAATTGATTCAGAGCTTCAAGAGTAAAAATAAGGCTTTACTCCCATACTACCGTTATCTTGCACCGGAGCTACTTGACCACAACCTTTAGGAGGAATGCGGATGAAACAACATTCTGCTCCCGCCATCTATATACAGCTTAAGAACCGGGTGACGGTGCCCAAAGGTAAAGGTGTCACATTGGGTGATATTGCATTTTTGATCGCGGAGCCAGAGCTGAAAGAGTCGTTGGAATCGATTCTGCTAATGAAGCCAGAGCAAAGTGACGGTAATCTAATTTTGATTGACCTTCTGATGGTTATTCCCCGCATTTATGAGCTTTTGCCGGAAGCGGATATTGAGCCGATCGGTGAAGGGAGAACGATTGTGCAGATTGAAGGTCCAGTGGAGAGGCGGAAGCCTTCAGTAGCGATGTTTGTCTTAGTGTGGCTGCTGCTGTTCTTCGGATCTGCGCTGACAATCATGAATTTTCATGCGGATGTAAACATGCAGGAGGTTCAAATCCGAATTGTGGAGATGATAACCGGTCATCGGGATGAACATCCGGTTGTATTTCAGATTGCGTATTCTGTAGGAATCGGCTTTGGGATGGTCATTTTTTTCAACCATTTATTTAAGAAAAAGTGGAATGAAGAGCCTACACCGCTAGAAGTGGAAATGTACCTGTATCAGAAAAATATCGACCAATACGTCATCAATGAGGAGTATAGCAAAATGAGGCGCCGTGGAGAAAATCAACCAGAGAACGTGGAGGACGGAAGATGACGGCACCTATAACACTAGGGTTGAATTTGCTGCTGGGTATTGCAGGGGGGATCGCTGTAGGTGGTGGTGTGATCGCTTTATTTGTGGTTCTCGACATGGTGCCCCGTCTGGCTCAATTAACTTCTTCTTACGATAAAGTACATTGGTACGAGGGTGCGATGGTAGTTGGATCATTGCTAGGAACCGTAAGTGATTTTTGGAATTGGAAAATATCCTCAGGTCCTTTAGTTGAACTTGGTATAGGACTTTTTGACGGGATTTTTGTCGGGATGCTCGCTGCAGCATTGACCGAGGTATTAAATGTGCTGCCGATACTCGCTAAACGCTTGAACATGACACATTATTTGTTCGGGCTGTTAATGGCGATGGTAAGCGGGAAGGTCGCGGGTTCTTTGTTCGACTGGTTTGTATACCGACAGTAAACGGAGGTTATGGAATGAGCAAATTTATTCACAGCGGTGATTCTCTGCCAGAAGAGGATCATCAGGAAGAAAACGCTGCGGCTGCCGCAGCAATGAAGAATACCGCAGAGGATCTAGTTGATGATCATACCGAGGTTAACGGAGCTTCTATGACCAGTGAAGACGCAGATCCGGCGGAAAATACTACAGCAGCTGATCCGAGTCAAGAACAGCAGGATGCAGAAGCATCTGCGGAGCTAGGGGCAGAAGAGCAGAGCACTGAAGCATCAGAACAGCTGGATTCCGGGCAGCAGGATGCAGAAGCATCAGATGAGCTAGGGGTAGAAGAGCAGAGCACTGAAGCATCAGAACAGCTGGATTCCGGGCAGCAGGATGCAGAGGCATCTGCGGAGATAGGGGCAGAAGAGCAAAGCACTGAAGCATCAGAACAGCCGGATTCCGGGCAGCAGGATGCAGAGGCGTCAGATGAGCTCGGGAATCAGGAGCAGAATGAGCCTAGTAAAGGATTTTTTGCCAGGTTATTCGGCTTAGATTCAGACTCTGAATCCGAAGATGAGGCGCAAGATCAGAATACCCAACAAACAGGCGGATCAGAGTCCGCAACAGAGTCCGGGGAAGAATCTCAAGCCAAAGTGACGCCAAAGTCCAAACTATCTAAAAAGCAAGCGCAACAAGAGTCACAAGACAGCAATAAAAAGGGAAGCAGCAAGCTACAGAAGAAACGAGATCGCGAGCACTCCAACTCATTAAAAGAATCCGTCATTTACTGGCAAGGTAATGATGAAATCCCAATGTCCTTGCAAGATACGAAACAAACACTTACTGAGGTAATGGGACTGGGCACAAGCTTTGATGTAACGTTCAGACAGATGTCCTTTGGCGGACATAAGACAGCTCTACTCTGTTTAAGTGGTTTTACCAACACAGATGTGACCGATGATATTCTAAAACGTTTGACCTATCTCACCTCTGAGAATCTGTCTACGGGTGTGCTGTCTAGCTTTATGAATGAATATGTCCCTCACATCCAGGTGGAAGAGGGGAATTCTTTAAGTGAAAGTATCGAGAAGGTACTTGAAGGCTTGAGCGTGCTATTCGTCGAAGGTGAGAACAAAGTTATCATCATGGATACTCGTTCTTACCCTAGTCGCAGTCCAGCCGAGCCTTCGATTGATCGGGTGGTGCGCGGTGCGCGCGACGGTTTTACAGAGACTTTACTGAGCAATATCTCGCTTGTCAGAAGACGGGTTCGAGATCCAGGGCTGAAATATGAGCTATTTCGGGTTGGACGACGGACACAAACAGATGTATGCGTGGCTTACATTGATGATATCGTTGATAAAACACAGGTTATGTCTGTTATCGACAAAATCAAAAGCATTGATATTGATGGTATTCCTCTGGCAGATAAACAATTAGAGGAGGCGATTATCGGCGGTGGATGGAATCCATATCCTATGGTGCGTTATTCTGAACGCCCCGACGTCGTAGCTTCCAATTTATTGGAGGGACGGGTAATACTGTTTGTAGATACCTCACCAATTGTTATTGTTCTTCCGACTACTTTTTTTGATCTTTGTCAGCATGCAGAGGAGAATCGTCAGACTCCTTTTATGGGAACGTACTTGCGGTGGGTCCGTTTCATCGGTATATTTGCGTCCATGTTCCTGCTGCCGCTATGGATGTTGCTTGTCATTCATCCTGAACTAAAGCCGGCTATGCTGGATTTCATTGGACCTCAAAAGACCGCCAGAATTCCAATACTCGCCCAGTTTCTAATTGTGGAGCTTGGGGTTGATTTACTGCGGATGGCTGCAGTACACACACCAACGCCTTTAGGTTCAGCGATGGGTCTGATTGCAGCTATATTGATTGGCGATATAGCGGTTCAGAGTGGTTTGTTTGTAAACGAGGTAGTTCTGTATATGGCTGTAGCCTCCATTGGTATGTTTGCAACCCCGAGTTATGAGCTGGGTCTTGCGAATCGAATCGTCAGGCTTGCGTTGCTAGTTGCCGTAGCGGCATTCCAGGTGCCAGGATTTATGATTGGCACGACGCTACTGACTATTTTCCTTACTACCCATCGCTCCTATAACTCGTCTTATATGTGGCCGTTTATACCTTTTAATGCAAAGGCAATGAGTGAAATTCTAGTGCGTAAGCCAGTCTTAAGCTCGAAGACAAGGCCGTCTTTCAACAAAACTAGAGACAATACAAGGGTGCCGCCTACTCAAAAGAATGATTAACAATCGTAGTAAAATACAAAACTACTGCAAATTAGTCCATTCAATGGAGTTCCCACTGTCTGTTATACTGAATACACTAAAGACAGGGTGGAACCTTGATATTCCACAGAAATTGGAGGACTAAAGAATGTTTCTACACGGTACTAGCCGAATTAACGATGCTGGGCATTTGGAGATCGGCGGATGTGATGTAACTGAATTGAAGGCGGAATATGGAACCCCGCTATATATATTGGACGAGCAATTGGTGAGACAACGTTGCCGGGAATATATGGATGCTTTTAAATCCTCTGGACTTGGGTTCCAAGTAGCTTATGCAAGTAAGGCGTTCTCAGTAATGGCTATGGTTCGTTTGGCTGATGAAGAAGGCTTATCGCTTGATGTTGTATCTGATGGCGAACTTTATACTGCTTTGCAAGCTGGCTTTCCTGCAGAACGCATTCATTTTCATGGCAACAATAAGACGTCTGAAGAGATCGAAATGGCGATTGATGCCGGGATCGGCTGTTTTGTAGTCGATAATCTGGTAGAGCTTAATCTTTTGCAGTCGATTGCATCACGTAAAGAAGTTAAGGTTAACATCTTGTTACGTGTGACACCAGGTGTCGAAGCTCATACGCATGAGTATATAACAACAGGCCAGACCGATTCCAAATTTGGATTTGATATCGGTAATGGATCAGCTTATGAAGCAGTTAAAGCGGCAGTCAGCAAAAAGAATTTAGTGCTGCTTGGCGTACATTCCCATATTGGTTCTCAAATTTTTGAAACGGATGGATTCCAGCTTGCTGTTGAACGTGTAGCGAGTTTTGCTCGTAGTGTTAAAGAAGGTTTGGAAGTGGACTTCCGTGTAGTAAACCTAGGTGGAGGTTTCGGTATTCGTTATGTTGAGGGGGATACCCCATTACATGTTTCTGAATATGTAACTGCAATTACGGATGCCGTGAAGACTCATTTTGCTGGAATCTATAATGCTTTGCCTGAAATTTGGGTGGAGCCGGGCCGTAGTATTGTTGGAGATGCAGGTACTACACTTTATACAGTAGGTACGAACAAGGATATCCCAGGCGTGCGTAAGTACGTTGCCGTTGACGGTGGGATGACTGATAATCCACGTCCTGCATTGTACCAATCTAAATATGAGGCATTACTTGCTAATCGTGCGAATGAAGAGGCTACAGAAACTGTATCCATCGCTGGTAAATGCTGCGAGAGCGGAGATATGCTGATCTGGGATGTAGAGCTGCCTGAGGCTGAAAGCGGCGATCTGTTGGCTGTAGCCTGCACAGGCGCTTACAATTACTCCATGGCGAGCAACTACAACCGGCTTCGTCGTCCGGCTTTAGTGTTCGTTCAGAACGGACACAGCGATCTTGTAGTGCGTCGCGAAAGCTATAATGATCTTATTGCCAACGATATTGTTCCTGAGCGTATCGCTAAACAAGCTGCTGTTGCTAAGTAACAGCCGTTAATGTTAGGTAGGGAAAACTGGTAAGGCATAAAGAGCAAGCAGGAATTACTCCTGCTTGCTTTGCTTTGTGCGTAGTTTCATAGTAATATAATTGAGGTATTCTAAATTTGTTAATTTTGAAAGGGGTCATTTACATATGGCAAAGCAAGCGAAAATTACTCTTGAAAATGGCGGCGTAGTGCTGATTGACTTGTTCGATCAAGATGCACCAAACACTGTAGCTAACTTTGAAAAGCTAGCAAAAGATGGTTTCTACAATGGATTGACATTCCACCGTGTTATCCCTGGTTTCGTAGCTCAAGGCGGATGTCCTAACGGAACTGGATCTGGTGGTCCAGGATACACAATCAACTGCGAAATCAACCCAAACAAGCACGAGCGCGGAACACTTGCTATGGCACATGCGGGTAAGAACACAGGCGGAAGCCAGTTCTACATCTGCTATGCACCGCAACCACACTTGGATGGAGTTCACACTGTATTCGGTAAAGTAGTTGAAGGTATGGATCTTGTTGATACTTTCAAAGGACGCGACAAAATGACTTCGATAGAAATCATCGAAGCTTAAGAATTCTTAATTTAAAAAGGCTAGTCTCCGGATTATCGGAGGCTGGCCTTTTCTTATTTAATAGGGAATCCGGCTTATTCGTTTACGTCTCGATTTACGCTGCTCTGGCACCCAGAAGAATACCAAATACATGAGCAGAAACACAATGAAGGCAAACAACTCTTCAACAAGCAGGTAATAAGGATAAGGCCCGAAATAATCCAATACAGAATAAGTGCTGGGCTTATGAGATAAGAACATGTAGTTAGATCCTAGGATGTAATTGGCGATCCACACACAAGCGGCCACAATGTTTAGTCCAAGCATGGTGAACAGGAGAGATTTCCAAGTGGGCTTATAGCCCTCAATCCAGGTCATATAAAGAGAAGCGAGAACAATACCACCATGTGCTATAAAGAACAGTAGAAATCGGAAATGAGGGAATGGATAGACCAGATTCGGTGTGAGTAAAGCAATGAATGCTCCACCAATCCCAGCAAAATACAGAAAGGAATATAGTGCTCGGCTGCGAGTGATCAGCATGATAACGGATAGTAGTAAAGTAATTCCGCATAGTTCGAGCGGGAGTGAGCTACTGGATTGCCATACGCCTTGAGAGAGGTACCATATTTGAAGTCCTGTTTCTGAGAACAAAAGAATAATAATCAGCAGCAAGCGCACACTTTGCCGAAGTCTCACATCAGTCCGAATCTCGAATCTTAAACTGTAAAACAGTATACAGACCAATGTAATGATAGACAGAGCAATCCAATGTGAAGGGGAGAACATAATGAAATCCTCCGTACGCTGTCGATCAAAATAAGATGAAAGATGCATGAACCAACCTCCTTCGTACCTAAAAAGCACTTCAAAAAACAACTTTGTAAATTTTTGATATTTTCTGTTTCTGAACATCCATAAAATGGTTATATATGTATGCATTCTGTCAGCTAACCCACAAAAGGATGGCTTTTCATTATTTTAACATAAGATGGGGCAATGGGCGCGGAATTACATAAGAAGCATTCGAGCATGAGGAATGGCAGAGATTACGCTTCAAGAGGGGATACAAACATAGAAAAATCAAATTGGAAAAGGAATTGGAGGCTTTAGGATAATGTTAAAGAAAAGAATAAGTGTGATGATCGTTGTTCTGATGCTTGTAGCGCAATATGCCTATGGCATCGGGTTCACTCCACAAGTACAAGCAGCGGCAATCGATCAAGAGCGGAATATCATCACCAGTGTCTCAATGGCTGTATATGGTGAAGACGGGCAGACGGTTACGGATAGCGTCTATGAGCAAGAAGCTAATGTAACATTAGATTATACGTGGTCTCTTCCTAAAGCTCATCCGTACAAGCAAGGTGACACCTTTACCTTTCAGCTTCCAGAGCAGTTTCAGCTTTTTAATGATATTAGCGGCTTGTTGGTCTCAGAGGATGGAGATGTAGGAACTTTTACAGTTGAGCAGTTATCACACCAAGTAACAATGACCTTTAACGACTACATAGAAACGCATGATGACGTGCAAGGAACGCTTCGGATCAATACTAAGTTTGATAAACAAAAAATCTCAGGAAGTACTGTTCAGCAGATTTTATTTCCGGTGAGCGGTGGTGTTCAGACGGTTACTGTGAATTTTAAACCGAATGTAGGATCGACCATTGAGAAGAGGGGGATTCCTCAGGGGTTTAATGCAGACCATATTCTATGGTCTGTTGACGTAAATAAATCATTAAAAACTGTTGGAAATGCAGTCGTAACGGACCCTATACCAACAGGTTTGTCACTTAGCACTCCGGTTACTGTGAGTGTGTATCAACTGAGTATCCAGTTGGACGGTTCGGTAACACAAGGCGCACTACTCGATACCAGTAAATATTCTACAGAGTTCACTGGAGGATCGTTAAATGTTCATTTCACTGATCCTGCGATTTCGAGTGCTTACCGTATTGAATACTCCACAGCTATTACTGATGAGCATCGGCTAAGCTTCACGAATACAGCGACTTTTACAGGAGATGGGCAAGTTCCTGCAAGTTCTTCTGCTACTGTTCAAGTAGAACGAGGAGGAAGTTTGAACAAGTACTCTAGCGGATATGACTGGAGCAATCAAATCATTTCCTGGGCAATCGAATATAACTATAATAAAAAAACGATTCCGCAAGGAAATGCTGTACTAAAGGATTTGTTTAATGATTCTCAAGCGTTAGTAGCCAATTCTATAAAAGTATACACGGTGCAACTGGATTCAGCGGGTACAGCAACGTTGAGTAATCTTTTGACCAAGGATATTGATTACACTGTAGTTGCAGCTTCAGACGTGAATAAGTCAGGGTTCACCTTACAATTTAAACAAGATGTAACATCTCCTTATCGAATCGAATATAAGACCAAAGCTGTAAAGCGTGTGTTTGAAGATACCATAATCACTAATACAGTTACGGACAGTACCTATACTGGAGAAGCTACACGCTTAATACGGTCAGCCATTTTGTATAAGAACTTATCAGGCGTAGATTATCAGAATAAAACGGTTGGATGGAAAGTCACATTAAACAGTGATAACTATCCAATGGGTCAGGTTGAAGTTACGGAGTCATTCCCGTTTGGCGGACTGAAGTTTATTCCGGAATCACTCGTAATTAGAAATTCTAATGGGAATGTATTGAATCCTTCCAAATATAGTTTGGTTTACAATGCTCCTGTTCAGGCTAATAAAGGATTCAAGGTTGTCTTTAATTCGCAGATTACTGGTCTTTATACGATTAGCTATACAACGGAATTTAATAAGGATTGGATTTGGTCTAATACTGAAAATTTCAATAACAAGGTTAGGATGGACTGGTTAGACACGTCCGAAATTCCTCGCACAACAGAAGCAGAAGGGCTATTTATTCCAAGAACTGAAGCGAAAAGCAATGGTTTGAAGTTTGGTTCTTATAATGCTTCAACTAAAGAATTAGCTTGGACATTAGGGGTCAATTATAATAGCAAAACGGTTGCAGAGCCAAAAGTCGTGGATATTTTGAAATCGGGTCAAACCCTGGTTCCTGGATCGCTGAAAGTATACACCATGAATGTTGCTAAGAATGGAGACCCAACGAAAGGTGTCGAGGTAAACAGTAGCAAATACACTTACGGTGTTAATGGTAATAATGAGCTGAAGCTCTCTTTTACAGATGCTATTCAATCCGCTTATTATATAGAATTTCATACAAGTCTTGAAGGCAAAGTCATTGGCACTTCTATTGATAATAAAGCCAATCTCTATGATGGGGCAAAAAAGGTATCCAAGGATTTGAACGCTACCGTAAAGATTCCTTATGGAGACGAATATCTCTTGAAAAATGGTGTTCAGAATGGCGAAAAAATCGATTGGAGCATTCAAATTAATCGTAGTCAGTCTACTGTGAAGAATGCGTTAATCAACGATACTCCTAGCGCTAATCAGATTCTGCTGCAGGATTCATTCCATCTGTATCCTACAATCGTAGCTGAAAATGGGGATGTAACAAAAAGCGGACCTGAATTGATTCAGGGTATCGATTACAGCTTAGAAATAAAAACAGATGTAGACGGCAAGCAGTCGTTTGATTTAAGCTTCGCCAAGGAGATTAGTAAACCTTATATTCTCGACTATCAATCCCTGATTATGGCGAATACAGGAGACAAAATTATTAATACTGTTCGTTTCAGTGGATTTAATGTTATCGAAATAAGCAAAGATTCTTCTAAAGAAATTATCGTCGGTGTGTCGAGTGGATCAGGATCAGGTAGCGGGGTTAGAGGTTCCTTGATGATCAAGAAGCTGGATGCAGAGGACAACTTGAAGACGCTGGCAAATGCAACTTTTGCACTCTATCGTCTTAACGGCTCAGACCGGGTATTTATTAATAGCTTAACCACAGATTCCGCTGGTACAGCAACATTCAATAAATTATGGTTGGGTAACTACGTATTGATTGAGACGACAGCTCCTAGTGGCTATGTACTTGATCCTAAAGAGCATCCAGTGTCCATTCATTCTTCATCAACGAATCAACTCGTATTTACGAATCAAAAAGCAGTTGAGCCTACACCTACTGCAACGCCAGAACCAACTATAGTCCCAACCGCAACACCATCAGCTTCATCGGAACCGACGGCTACTCCGTCAACAGAGCCGACATCAGGACCTACGTCTACACCAATCTCAGGAACCCCAGGAGGTCCGTTGACACCTACACCTACGAGTTCGCTGGTGCCAGGAGTAATCATCAATGATCCGGCAGTACCTGCTGGCCCTGGGAATACGAGCGATCTGGAATCCGCGACATCAGAAGAAGTAGGAACTCCTGATTTAGTTATTACAGATGAAAATGTTCCTTTGGGTGAAGTCGACATTGTTGATGAGGAAGTTCCGAAAGGTACAGTCAACAACAGCACTTCAAGTGCCCCTCAGCTTCCAAAGACGGGAGAAAGTAGCCCTGCGCCGCTCTACATGACAGGTATTGGATTAATAGCCATAGGCTATATTCTAAACCGTGTGTTTAGACGTGGAGGAAACTTAAAGTAAGTGAATAAGTATGATTTGAAATTGAACTGAAAGAAGCACCCGGCGTGATTAAAGTCGGGTGCTTTTGTTTGTGTTCAGAACCTATTCACTCGCAGGGAAGGAAGTCTCGAATTCGGTTTGTTTACGTGAGCTTTTGGCTGAAATCGTTCCACCGTGGAGCTCTGTGATGCTCTTGGCAATCGCGAGTCCTAAGCCGCTTCCGCCAGTCTCTCTGGAAAGTGACTTATCTACACGATAAAATCGCTTGAATAAGTGGGGGAAATCCGTGGCAGGGATCGGGTTACCGTAATTCGTGCATGTAGCAATCACTCTGCCGTCTTTTCTATAAACGGAAATATCTAGAATCTTACCTTCTTTACCGTATCTAACCGCATTGGTAAATAGGTTCTCATATAATCGTACTAACTCGTCCGCATCACCATGGATAATCAAAGGGCCCATATCCGTATGAATACGGCAGGTCATACCCGCTTGCTCCAATACGGGAGCGAATTCCTCGACAAGCTTTTCGAGCAGCTTGCCGAGATCTACAGGCTCCATATTAAGGGGAAGCCCGTTGCTGCTAACACGTGTATATTCAAATAAATCGTCGATTAGCTTTTTAAGAGTCAGGGACTTCTCATAGGCGATATTCACATAATAACGCAGCTCAACCTCGTTCTTATAACGATCCTTCTCCACATATTCCAGGAATCCCAGTACAGAAATTAGAGGGGTTCGAAGATCATGGGATACACCAGTGATTAGGTCGTTTTTGGCTTTCGCTGCTGCTCGTTCTTCATCTATAGCGGATTTTAGCTTGCCCGCCATGAGGTTCATATTTTCCGCGAGTTTACCGAGTTCATCCGTTCCTGTTACTGGTATCTTGAAAGATAAATTGCCGTCAGCAATCGCTTGAACCCCGCTTGAAATGTTATGAAGATGGCTTGTTGTATTTCTGGATAGCTTCAGGATGAAAAAAATAAATAAAGGAACCCCAATAAGAATCACTATAGGAGTAGAACCGATGTTATTGGTCACCCAGCGGATGAGTTTAACGCCCCAGAAGGAATGAGAAGGATTGAGCCATAGCAAAAGGGATGTCCCATAATAGCCGACCAATAAAATTGCTGCTGTAAGAGCTAGACTCGTTAGGCTAAAGCCAACTATTTTCCAAGATAAGGTATCGAATCTTTTAAAGTTCATCTAGAAGAACCTCCTTTTTCCAGTTTGTAGCCAACGCCCTATACCGTCTTTAAATACTGTGATTTTCTTGAATTAGCTTCAATTTTTTCTCTGATTTTTCGAATGTGTACGATGAGTGTATTACTGAGTCCAGTGATTTTATCTAGTTCCTGACCCTTGGCAGATCGGGAATTTTTGTGTTTCCCGAATTTTTATACAGGCCTCTATACCGTCCGTACTACAAGAAGTATACAATATTCTCGATTGAAATCCTTATTTGAAGGCTGGCGAGGATCGATGGGAAACAGTTTGTTTAGCTCTTTGAAAAACTTAAGGCTATTATAAAACCGTCCACATACCAAAGATGAAACAGGCGAACTTCCCAATGGCGGCATGTAAAAGTAAAAAGTAAACTTAATAGTTTCTTAACAAGCCTTAAGATTTGGGAAGCGGCTATGCTATAATAATTTCAAATTCAATAGGTTGGAGGAGAATTGGAAGATGTGGAAAGAGTTTAAAGCTTTTGCCCTGAAAGGAAATGTACTAGATTTAGCCATTGCTGTCGTTATCGGAGCAGCTTTTGGTAAGATTGTGACTTCATTAGTATCTGACATCATTATGCCAATTGTTGGCTTAATAACAGGTGGTATAGATCTGAAGGATCGGGCTCTAAGTGTTATGGTTATGCATAATGAACTGCTTATCCCTTATGGGCAATTTTTGCAGGCGGTAGTTGATTTCTTTATTATTTCCTTCTCAATCTTTATGGTGATTAAACTGGCTAATAAATTCCAGCGCAAAGAAGCCGTTAAAGTTGAAGTGGTGGAGACGCCAGCACCCGCAGAAGATATCGTGTTGCTAACGGAAATTCGTGATTTGTTGAAACAACAAGAACGCGGATTGTAATTGGGAAAAGAAAAAGCGCCTGGAGATACAGTCCAGGCGCTTTTTCTTTTGTTATGTAAATGTATGGAATGGGTTTTAACTGTACATTTGCAGGCTATGTATAACCATGTCGTTTCTTCTAGTAATCACCATACCTCTCAGAATTAAGTTACAAATTTTAAGTAAATATATAAAACGCACTTGCATTTCGAAGGTGTAAGTGATAATTTTGTTAGTAAGGAAAAGTTGAACCTCAATTAAATAAAGGATCAATCCTTCAGGGCAGGGTGTAATTCCCTACCGGCGGTGATGTTGTTGTAGAGTGCTTATTTATTAAGTTTATCTACCACACTTAGTCCGCTACCCGGCTCGCGTTGTTGACGCGAACGGTGGACCCGGTGAAATTCCGGGACCGACAGTATAGTCTGGATGGAAGAAGGAGAGGTTAACCGCTTGTCTGTAATAGACAGGTGGACTGCAGTGTTTTCATTTATTATGTGCGATATTTCACAATTGCCGTCGTTTGACGGTTATTTACGCACACTTTTATTTGGACTGCCGATAAACTCTCGCATAACCCATCTTTACTCCTCCTGGAGAATGAGATGGGTTTTTCTGTTTTTACGCATCAGATAGACAGTAAGTGGATAGGGGGAACGAGATGGATAATATGAATGACGAGTTTTATATGTCGTTAGCGCTGGATATGGCAGAACGGGCCCAAGGACAGACGGGAATTAACCCTGTTGTTGGCTGTGTTGTTGTAAAGAATGGAGCGATGATTGGACTTGGAACTCATTTGCAGCGCGGAACAGGTCATGCTGAGGTTCATGCCTTGAATATGGCGGCTGGCCAAGCACAGGGCAGCACTGCCTACGTAACACTGGAACCATGCAGTCACTATGGCAAGACTCCGCCCTGCAGCCAAAGGCTGATCGACGAGGGAGTAGCCAGAGTGGTAGTCGCTTGTGAAGACCCTAACCCTCAGGTTGCCGGTCGCGGCGTTCAAATGCTGCGTGAGCATGGCATTGAAGTAGAAGTAGGATTGCTGCGTGAACGTGCGCTGCGGTTGAATGAGCGTTTTATCAAGTATATTTTGACAAAACAGCCTTTTGTTACGCTCAAGAGCGCCAGCACGCTGGATGGTAACCTAGCTACCAAATCTGGTGACAGTAAATGGATTTCAAATGGTGAAGCGCGGGAGATCGTACATACGCTGCGGCATCGGCATCAGGGAATAATGGTCGGTGTGAACACAGTGATTGCAGATAATCCTTCACTAACTACAAGAACGGAAGTGCCGGGTATTCATCCGATACGGATTGTGATTGATTCTGGACTACGTATTCCTTTGGATTCAACAGTTGTAAGTGACGGTCTAGCGCCTACTATCATCGTGACAACTGAAGCCGCAGATGATGAAAAGAAAGCAGCACTTCTTCAAGCAGGTGTGCAAATCATTGTTAGTGGAGCAGGACCACGGGTGGATTTGAAGGCTGCTATGGTAACACTCGGTGAAATGGAAATCGGATCAATTTTACTTGAAGGCGGAGGCACGCTAAATGGTGCGATGCTGGAGAGTGGGCTAGTTGACCGAGTGATTCTCTTTTTCGCTCCAAAGATTGTTGGCGGTGGTGCTGAAGCGAAAGGGACGTTCGTATTTCCTGGTATAGAGCTAATGAAGGATGCGATTTCTCTGGAGGGATTGGAAGTAAAAGTGCTCGGAGATAATGTATGTATCAGCGGTACTCCGGTACGCTAAAGTGAATGATCACAAAACTTAATCGTGTGCTTCCGGAGCAAGTTTTGTTCGGAGAGATAGCGGAGAAGTGTTACTCACACAAAACTCCTAGGAGGGAAAGCATGTTCACTGGATTAGTCGAAGAAGTTGGCACTCTGAGAAGTGTCTCTACCGGTGGAGAAATGATGGTGCTGAACATTGCCGCTTCCGTCATCATGGATGATTTGAAGATTGGTGATAGCGTATCGGTTAATGGCGTCTGTCTTACAGCGACAGCTTTAGGCGAGAACTATTTTACAGTGGATGTCATGCCTCAGACCTATCGAAACAGTAATCTGAAGGAGCTACGTCCTGGCAGTCGGATGAATCTGGAGCGAGCAATGGCAGCCGGTGGTCGATTTGGAGGTCATATTGTTCAGGGACATGTAGATGGCACTGCTGTCATCAAAAGCGTAAAACGTGATCAAAATGCAGTAGTCTATGAGATTGCGCCGGATCGTAAATCGCTGTTTAAATATATCATCCCTAAAGGTTCGATCACGATTGATGGCATTAGCTTAACAGTAGTAAAAACGACGGCTTCATCGCTTACTGTATCCATTATTCCGCATACGTTAGGGGAAACTGTGCTAACTTATAAGCGGGCAGGAGATAGTGTGAATATTGAGTGTGATGTCCTGGGCAAATATGTAGATCATCTTCTTCATTATGGCTCAGCTGCACAGGATGAAGAAAGTGATAGCAGCTCCGGGATTAGTCGTGATTTCTTGGCGGCAAACGGATTTGTTTAAATAATGAGTAAGCTTACGAAGAAGGGAATAATCCTTCGTAAAGCTATTAGGAGGATAGGATCATGAGCGAACAATCGAAGAAGGATAGTGTCTTGGATCCGATTGAAGAAGCGATATATGATTTAATGCGCGGCAAAGTCATCATCGTAGTGGATGATGAAGATCGTGAGAATGAAGGGGATTTTATAGCTCTTGCTGAACGGGCGACACCAGAAGTCATCAATTTTATGATCACTGAGGGGCGTGGATTGGTCTGCATGCCAATTACCGCTGAGCGTGCGGAAGAGCTTGAACTACAGGCTATGGTCAGTCACAATACAGATAATCACGGCACAGCCTTTACTGTATCGGTTGACCATATAGATACAACTACTGGTATATCAGCAGGGGAAAGATCCTTGACTGTAAAGGCCATGATTGGCCCTAAAGCGAAGCCGTCTGATTTCCGTAGACCTGGCCATATGTTCCCGCTGATTGCGAAAAAAGGCGGTGTACTGCGCCGTTCCGGACATACAGAGGCTGCTGTTGATTTAGCCCGTATGTGTGGTGCATATCCAGCCAGTGTGATTTGTGAAATCATCAAAGAAGATGGCTCGATGGCCCGGTTGCCTGATCTGGTTGAGATTGCTAAGAAGCATGATCTTAAGTTGATCAGCATCAAAGACCTCATTCACTATCGGAACGAGAAGGAACAGCTCGTCAATCGCGAGGTGTCTGTACGTCTGCCTACCGATTTCGGTGAGTTTCAGACCATTGCCTATACAAATGAAGTGGATGATAAAGAACATGTAGCATTGGTGAAGGGCGATATTTCCGGTGATGAGCCAGTGTTAGTACGAGTACATTCCGAATGCTTGACGGGTGACGTATTCCACTCCCATCGCTGCGATTGTGGTCCCCAGTTTGAAGCAGCGCTTCGGCAGATCGAAGCTGCTGGTAGAGGCGTATTGCTCTATATGCGTCAAGAAGGCAGGGGCATTGGTCTTATTAATAAGCTTAAAGCCTACAAGCTTCAAGAAGAAGGACTCGATACTGTAGATGCCAATCTAAAGCTTGGTTTTCCAGCAGATTTGCGTGATTACGGGATTGGAGCACAAATTCTGAAGGATCTAGGTATAAGTCAAATTCGTCTCTTAACGAACAATCCTCGAAAGATCAAAGGGTTGGAAGGTTATGGATTGGAAGTTGTTGAGCGAGTGCCAATTCAAATGCCGGAGAATAAGGATAATACTAATTATCTCCATACGAAGCAGGCGAAACTTGGGCATTTGCTGTCTTTTGACGACATTGAACAAAATGAGGATTCGAAAGTATAATCACACACAATAAAAAACGAAGGGTAGATGAATGATATGCCGAAATATTTAGAAGGACATTTAGTTTCCGAGGGGTTAAAATACGGAGTCGTAGTAGGACGTTTTAATGAATTTATTACTAGTAAGCTTTTGTCAGGTGCACTTGATGCATTTAAACGCCATGGTGCTAACGATGATGAAGTAGATGTTGCTTGGGTTCCAGGCGTGTTTGAAATTCCGTTAATCGCTCAAAAAATGGCGGAAAGCGGTAAATACGACGCTGTAATCACTTTAGGAACTGTTATCCGTGGCTCTACAACGCACTATGATTATGTATGTAATGAAGTTGCAAAAGGGGTAGCTGCGATCAATCTTAAAACCGGCGTGCCGACGATTTTTGGCGTAGTAACTACTGAGAATATTGAACAGGCCATTGAGCGTTCAGGAACCAAAGCAGGGAATAAAGGCTGGGATGCTGCGACTGCTGCGATTGAAATGGCGAATCTTAACAAACTGTTTAAGTAAGACAGCTATTGACGAATCAGTCGAATTCGTGCTTATTTATAGTATAAGAAGAAAGCATGGATTATAGAGCCCTTTCTACTTGTGTAGCGTCCTTTAGGGCGCTGCACTTTACTTTTTTTGGCGGGAGGATGCTTCGTGACTGTATTGTACAAGCTGGAAACGTTTGAAGGTCCGCTGGATCTGCTTTTGCATTTAATTGATAAGGCGGAAATCGACATCCAGGACATTCCGGTCGCCGAGATCACCGAACAGTATATGGAATACCTGCGAAGTATGCAGGAGCTTGAACTGGATATTACGAGTGAATTTCTCGTGATGGCCGCAACCCTATTATCTATAAAGAGCAAGCTATTGCTGCCCAAACCACCGGTCATTGAGATCGATGATTTTGAATATTACGAAGAAGATGAATTTGATCCACGAGCTGAACTCGTTCAGCGACTGATTGAGTATCGTAAATTCAAGAGTATTGCTGTTCATTTAATGGATATGGAGAGCGAGCGGAGCTTGATTTTTACGAAGGAGCCGGAGGATCTGGGTCCATACGTGCCTGAAGAGATAGACCATACGCTAAAAGGACTACATACTTCCGACCTTATAGCTGCTTTCCGTAAGGCACTTAGTAAGGCGGCAAGAAGGTCATCTTACCAGCGGATCACCCGGGACGAAATATCGGTAAAAGATCGTATACGTGATGTATCGGATGCGCTGCAGCGCAGAGGAAAAGGCGGAAGGCTCCATTTCTCAGCACTGCTTCACGATGAAATGGCGCGACACGAAATCGTAGTTACTTTTCTTGCGATTCTGGAACTGATGAAAATGAAGGCGATTTTTTGCTATCAAGAGAAATTGTTTGAGGACATCGTAATGGAGTGGAGAGGAGGAGAACACTTCAATGGATTACAAAACGCTGAAATCGATTATTGAGGGCCTGTTGTTTCTATCAGGTGATGAAGGGATCTCCGTACGGCAAGTCGCCGAGATTACGGAGCAGCGGCCAGAGCTTGCGGCTGGAGCATTAGAAGAACTAAAAGAGGATTATGTAACACAGGAGCGGGGATTGCAGGTAGTCCAAATTGCCGGGAATTATCGGTTGGCTACATTACCTGAGCATGCCCATTATTTTGAACGCTTGGCTTATTCCCCATCCAGATCAACCTTGTCTCAGGCCGCATTAGAGACATTGGCGATCGTGGCCTATCGTCAGCCCATTACACGGGTGGAGATCGAAGAGATTCGAGGCGTGAAATCCGAACGTGCTATTCATACGCTGAATAACAAGGATTTGATCCATGAGGTAGGTCGTGCGGAGGCCGTAGGGCGTCCAATCTTATATGGGACGACTAAATCATTCTTGGAGAGCTTTGGCCTAGCAAGTCTGAATGAGCTGCCAGAACCATCTAACTTCGAATCCACTGATAATTTGGAAGAGGAGACACAGCTATTGTTCAATAAGCTGGATACTCAAATGACGTTCGAGGATATAGAGCAACCTTAGTTTTTTTTGTTATTCCGCAATGATTTGTATTGCTGGGACTGCCCATAAACCATTCATAATGGTTTATGGGCAGTCCCTATTTTTTTGTAGAGCCACATTTTTTAGCCAAACCCCGAATTTTTTCCAGATTAAATTGCCATACTAAACCAAAGGTTCCCATTATTAAGGTTTCTTGGAGGTAAATACGTGACGTTATGGCTTGGAATACCCCTCGGATTGCTGGTACTGGCAATGATCCTGGTTCTGTCTTCATCTATCGATTTCCGCATCCGGTGCTATAAACATGACAAAAATGATCTGATCGAGTTAGATGTTAAGACACTTTTTGGTCTGATCAAACTGCACTATGAACTGCCTCGATTGGTCTTTAAGGGATTGGAGCAAGGCGTGCTTGGAAAGTTTAAAGAGACGGGTACCGCGACTACAGGTGTTGACACTGTAAAGGAAGAACAATTCGATAAAGAAAGAATTGAGCGCTGGCGGGACAATGTACAGCTAGCAGTGAAATCCACACGTGGATTGAAGAAGTGGTTCAAGGAAACTGTATCACATGTCAAAATATCAAAGCTCGACTGGTCCACAGACTTCTCACTAGGTGATGCGGCAGACACTGCCATAGTATCAGGAGCCGTCTGGGGATTGAAATGGAGCATCGTTGGATTTATTTCGCAGAGGGTCAAATTGAAACACAATCCACGAGTGTTTGTGAAGCCTGTTTTTCAAGATGAGCATTCTTTTTCAATGGAGTTCGTATGTGAGGGTAAATTGTCCGTTTCCTATGCCGTATACGCATCATTGCAGCTTATTCTTCGTGTCTTGAGGGAGGCGGGGGGAATCAGTAAGTGGAGAAAAATACTAAAACGGATGCGTAGGGAGTCTCATGGGCAAAGTTTAGAATGAAAGTTACATACAAATGCGTGGATGTGGGGATGATAAGCGCTGTAGAAGCAAGAGAAATCGTACTCAATTAAGGAGGAAACAATATGAGCGACCATCCTATTCAGGGTCTAATGCAAACAGCGATGGAAAATATCAAGGGCATGGTAGATGTTAATACGATTGTTGGAGATCCAGTACAAACACCTGACGGTAGTATTATTCTGCCGATTAGTAAGGTGGCCTTTGGGTTTGCTGCAGGGGGTAGTGATTATCGAGTAGAGGATTCTATAAGTGGATCAAGCTCCCAAGGCGGTGTCAAAATGCTTCCTTTTGGTGGCGGTAGTGGGGGCGGTGTCTCCATCAGACCGATCGCTTTTCTAGTGGTTGGTAAGGATGGGGTAAACATTGTGCCACTCGACAATCAAACGCATTTGTTCGAAAAAATTATCGATGCCACGCCTGGGCTCATCGACAAAATCCAGACCATGTTCCAAAGCAGCAGTTCTTCAGGTCAAGCTGGGTCAACTGCTACACAAGCACCACAAGCACAAGCACCACAAGCACCTGCTAAACCCGATCCAAGTACATCCCAATCTTCAACACATTAGGTACACATAATTCAACAAATAGCCTCGGGGATATCGCCTTACATCAGGCGGTGTCCCTTTTTGTGTGGAGAGGACATACCCTAAGGCTCGCCCGCATACACTTGTACAACATAAGCATGAAATGAATGATTTTACTTAAGAACCGATAAGAATCCGGAGGATAAATATGAAGACAATAACCCGTAAATTTCCAATCGCCTTATTACTGAGCATTTTGCTGCTGTTTCTGACACCGCTAACTTTGATTCATGCGGAGAACAGCTCCATATCTACGCATGCAAGGGCAGCGGCGCTGATTGATGTGGAATCCGGGCGTATTTTGTATAGCAGTCGAGGAGATGAGCCGATGCTTATTGCCAGCCTGACTAAAATAATGACCGCCCTCGTCGCAATTGAGAATGGTGATTTAGCATCCAAAGTCAAAGTTGGTAAAAATGCTTTCGCCAAAGAAGGCTCCTCAATTTATTTACAGCAAGGTGAAGAGATGACGCTGGAAAATATGTTGTATGGTCTAATGCTGCGCTCTGGGAATGATGCGGCAACAGCGATCGCTGAACATATCGGCGGTTCTGAAGAAGGGTTTGTATACCTGATGAACAATAAGGCCGAAGAGCTCGGATTAAAAAATACTCATTTTGCTAATCCGCATGGTCTAGATGCAGAAGGCCATTATTCGAGTGCTAACGACTTAGCTGTGCTGACGGCGTATGCTCTTCATAATCCTGTATTTAAACAAATTGTGAAGACACAGGAGAAAACTGCGGACAATCCAAATGAGAAATGGGATTACAAGTGGAGAAACAAGAATAAAATGCTGTACTTATATGAGGGCGCAGATGGTGTGAAGACAGGATATACCAAAAAAGCGCTACGCTGCCTTGTCAGCTCAGCGACCAGAAACGGCCAGCAGCTTGTCGCAGTGACCATAAATGATGGGGATGACTGGAATGATCATGCCTCACTGCTAAACTTCGGGTTTAATCATTATCCACTAAAAACAATGATCGAACGCGGGGACCCCGTGAGCGGTTATGACTTCGTGACAGCCAAAAAATTTGCCTATCCGCTCGGACAAGGCGAGCAGGATAGAGTGACCACTAAACTTGTCTTGAATCAGATCCCTGCGGCGTCAGTCAAAGCTGCAAGATCAAACTTTGGATTGCAAGGGGTTCTCGTTCTAGATCTAGGTGGCAAGGAGATAGGCCGGGTTCCAGTATATACACGAGAGTCCTTACCTCCTGAGGAATCCGCTTATACTAAAAAATATAGTACAACGCAAGCACACACTTATCCTGCTGATAATTGGTTTCAGGCTATAGGGAGTGCACTGAAGGCGTTATTTAAATTGGGCGAAAGTTCCAAGTAAGCAGATAGCTGAATAATGAAGAGGGAGGCGTATCCATGATTAACGGGATCTGGCTAGGAATGATCATCATCGGTTTTCTGTTCGCCGCCGTTAACGGCAGAATGGATGAATTTACAGCCGCCGTATTCGACGGAGCCAAGAGTGGAGTTACAGTAAGTTTCGGCTTAATAAGTGTGCTTGTATTCTGGCTAGGAATCATGCGGATCGCAGAGGATGCTGGTTTGCTTAAAAAAATAGCCAAGATTCTTGGACCAATCGTAGCCTTCCTCTTTCCAGATGTGCCGAAGGGCCATCCTGCAATCGGATATATTCTCTCCAACATGAGCGCTAATTTGCTTGGACTTGGCAATGCGGCTACACCTATGGGGATCAAGGCGATGCAGGAGCTGCAGAAGCTCAACCCGGATAAAGAAACGGCCACACCAGCCATGTGTACCTTACTGGCGCTTAACACAGCAAGTATTACGCTAATTCCCGCGACACTAATTGCGATCCGATTGAATTACAATTCGGCAGATCCTGCGGGAATAGTAGGCACAACCCTCGCCGCAACGGCTGTGGCGACTCTTGCGGCTATAGTTGCTGACCGGTTTTTCCGAAGGATGACATTGCTGCGCAAACCTCCAAAGCCGCCGTCAGCAAAGTCTGGTTCTGCTCCATTGGCCAAGACGTCGCTGCCTAATTCTTCATTGAAAGGGTGAACATGACTTGTACCAGTTAATCAGTCTCCTATCGGCATGGGCGATTCCGGTCATGATTACGTTCATCCCGCTCTATGCTTTTACGCGTAAAGTCCCGGTGTATGAGTCATTTGTTGAAGGGGCCAAGGATGGATTTGGAACGGCAATCGCGATTATTCCTCATCTTGTGGGAATGCTTGTGGCGATCAGCGTCTTTCGCGCATCGGGCGCACTCGACTTCCTAATGGGATTCATATCTCCTGCTCTGCGGGGACTTGGCGTACCTCCAGAAGTACTGCCGCTCGGCCTTCTGCGGCCCCTTACTGGGACAGGCTCGCTTGCTTATACCACGGATCTGATTCGCGTTCATGGTCCGGATTCTCTAATCGGCATGATTGCCTCCACCATACAAGGCAGCACGGACACAACGCTCTATGTATTAACGGTTTATTTTGGAGCCGTTGGTGTGCGTAACGGACGTTATGCACTTAAGGTAGGTCTATTCTCCGATGTTGTTGGCTTCGTCGCCGCGATCGCGGTCTGCCTCCTGCTTTTTGGGTAGGAGGCGTCACCCCCTTTCCTTCCTCGACATATGCTATTGCAGCAATGTGGAGGGAGGCAATCCGCTATGAACTACAAAGGTTTTATTCTGCATCAGTCTCGCTGTACTTCCATTAATGGCAAAGGCTTTGATTTCTGGGTTGGTGTGGACGGAGCCATTTATGCAGCACCACTGCTGACCGATCCGGAGTATATTCACATTTGCTTGGAAGGTGATTTCAGCTGGGAAGATGGCATTCCTCCATTATCTGGAAGGAAGGAACAGCTATTTGCCACAGGTAAACTCATTTTAGAACTGGTAGAGCGCTACCAAATCTCCCCTTTAATCATCGAACCCCACAATAATTACTGCCCAGGCGCATTTTTTCCATGGAATGAACTTGTGATTTATCCCTCTGATGGTTATCATTAATCTGAGGTGACTAGTCGAAAATGGAAAGATTACAGAAAATTTTGGCGCAGGCAGGTGTGGCGTCCAGACGTAAGTGTGAAGAAATGATTTTGGCCGGTAAAGTGGAAGTCAACGGGGAACTCGTAACTACGCTTGGCACGAAGGTGGACCCCGCAACAGATATTATTAAAGTCTCCGGTAGACTGATCCGGGGCGAGAACAAAATCTATATTATGTTCAACAAACCTAAAGGAGTCATTACAAGTGCTTCCGATCCAAAGGGTCGCAAGGTTGTAACAGACTACCTTAAAGGAATTACAGAACGGGTTTACCCTGTAGGCCGTCTGGATTATGATACGGAAGGACTGCTGCTGTTAACGAATGATGGAGATTTCGCTAACTTGCTTACCCATCCTAAGCATCATGTACCCAAGACGTATCACGCTACGGTCAAGGGTATTCCGCACGGTACTGCACTGGACAAGCTAAAGGCTGGGATCAAGCTGGAAGATGGTATGACAGCGCCTGCCGAAGTAGAGTACAAAGATATTGATGAAGCGAATAAAGAAGCAGTAATCAGCATTACGATTCACGAGGGACGTAACCGTCAGGTACGACGCATGTTTGATGCGATTTCACACCCCGTTCTCCGTCTGAAGCGGATTTCATTCGGGGATATTATGCTGCAAAATCTTAAACGTGGATCCTACCGTCATTTGACTAAAGATGAAATTAACCATCTGCAGCAAATTGCCAAAGCAGGATTACTCAAAGAAAGAACTCCACGTAAAGAGTCATAAAGACACACAATATTCACAATTAAACCCCCTAATACTGTGACGAAATTCGCTATAATGTTCATAGGATGTTCACACCTTACAACATAAGTATGAGTTGCGTCACAGAAGGGGGCTTTACATGTGGGTAAAGCGAGAAAACCAATTCAAATCGTAATTCTGTTTCTAATCGTTCTAGTAGGTGGTTATGCAATTGGTTCCTCTGTATTTGGTGGAAGCGGAAAACCAGAGGAAGGTAGTAAAGCGCCTGCCATTGATTTGCTGGGTCTTGATGGACTTGGGCATACGTTAGACGAGTATAAGGGGAAGGCTATTGTGCTGAATTTCTGGGGCTCATGGTGCACGCCATGTGTAAAAGAAATGCCGGCTCTCCAAGCACAATGGGAAAAATGGAAGGACAAAGATGTAGTCGTTATTGGAATCAACGTAGGTGAAGATCAGATGACTGTCGAGAATTTTGTGAAGCAAGTCAATATTGATTTTCCGATTTTGATGGACACGGGACGAGACGCTGTACGAAGTTATGGTATTTCTCCACTCCCCACTACTTTTTTTATTAATGCAAAGGGTAAAATTGACAGCATTCATATTGGTCAGCTTGATTTAGATTCACTAGATGATCAAATTGGGAAGCTGGTGGATTGATGAGTGAACGCGAGGCTTTTATAACCAATACCAAATGTGAATGTGGCCATCAGAACCCTGTAGGCACTGTTCTATGTGAAGCATGCGGAAAGCCGCTTGGCAAAGAATCGGACTGGGGCGAGAATCTGGAAATGCGTTATGATGGTGTAGCCCGTCGTTCGCAGCGTGTTAATCCAAGCATTATTGATCGAGTTTGGAACTTTTTTTCATCTGTCAAAATAGCGATATATCTAATCGTTTTGACACTGTTAGGCTCTATGCTGGGAACCATTTTCCCTCAGGAGAGTACTTTCCTTAATATTGATGCATCGAGTTATTATAAGCAGGAGTACGGAACTGCTGGGGACATCTACTATAAGCTTGGACTTTCACATACATACGAATCCTGGTGGTTTGTGACTCTACTCGTAATGATTGGTGCTTCATTAGTCATTTGTAGTTTGGACAGAGTACTTCCGCTATATAAGGCATTAACTAGGCAGAAGATTCGGAAACATCGTCAGTTCTTAACTCGGCAAAAGGCTGTGCTAGTTACTGAAGTGCAAGAAGAACCAGAAGCTTGGGTTGCTCGGGTGGTTCAGCCTATGCGTAAAAAGGGCTACCGAGTCAAGACGGATGGAGGAGCTCTGCTGGCAGAGAAACACCGCTTCAGCCGCTGGGGGCCTTACGTAATACATATTGGTTTGATTATTTTTTTACTTGCTGTACTGGCAAGAGGATTGCCGGGTCTCAACATGGATCAGCATCTTGCTTTCCCGCAAGGGGAAATTACACAGATTCCGGATACTACCTATTATTTAAAAAACGAGAAATTCACCGTAGAGTTCTACACCGATGAAGAGATGCCTGAGGAGTTTCGAGGCAAAAAAATCCTTCCAAAATTATTCCAAACTAAAGCAGTGCTTTATAAATGTACCGCGGATTGCGCAGATCCTACTAAGGAACCGCAGCTTACCGAGGTGACAACGCATAATATCCAAGTAAACTCACCTTTGGATTATAAAGGATTGAAAGCGTATCAGTTTGATTATGATCTAACACCTGTACTGCGTTCTGTACAGCCTGTGCTTAAAAATTCCGCCACTGGGGAGTCGTACGGTAAATTCAAACTGGATATGAAGAATCCGCAGCGTACGATTACAGCGGGACCCTATACGATGACTTTAAAAGAGAAGTATATGGATTTTGGACTGAATGAGGATGGTCAGCCGATATCTAAGTCGCCTTATCCGAATGCACCAGCATTCTTATTCTTGATTCAAGGACCGAATTTGCCAGCGGAAGGGCAGCAGTACTTCTATTTTCCTAAGCAGGTAGATAAGTCTCAGTTTCAGCAGGTGGCTATTAACGATAAGCTTGGTGGCAGCAATAGATTTCTTGAGCTTGAAGTGGACAACATGAGCGATGTTGATTTTTCGGAATCGACTACATACTTGAATATACGTATTGATCGTGCAATGCCTTTTGTATGGTTAGGTGCAGCAATCGTGATGCTGGGTTTAATCCTTGGATTTTACTGGCAGCATAGACGCATCTGGCTTACCGTTGTAAACGGAGAGCTAATACTCGGAGGACATACGAACAAGAATTGGTTCGGCTTCCGTCGTGAGATCGTTTCTATTTTAGAAAAAGTAGATATGGTAGTCGATGAAAAATCAATAGATAATGGAGGAGGCCTTACATGAGCTTGCTCGATATCAGCAGTGCCGTCTTTATTGCCGCATTCTTATTATACAGCGGGTCGTTTATGTTATTCACTATCGCTATCATGGGTCGCAAGTGGTCGGGCCGCAAGCCAGAGGAACATACTGCTCGATGGGGTAAAATAGCTTTTATTGTTTCTTCTATAGGTCTTATCTTTCATCTTATTTATTTCTTTACACGTTGGTTTGGTGCAGGACATATTCCGGTCAGCAATATGTATGAGTTCATGACTTTCTTATCCATGATGGTTATGGTAGCCTTTACAGTGATGTACGCGATCTATCGCAAAGTTATTCTCGGTCTGTTTGCAGTTCCAATTAGCATTATTGTGATGGCGTACGCAGCTGTATTTCCACAGGAGGTTCAGCCGTTAATTCCATCCCTGCAATCGAACTATCTCAAGATTCACGTAACACTGGCAGCACTAGGTGAATCCTTTTTCGCGGTAGGTTTTGCGGCAGGGCTGATGTATCTGCTACGGACTGTTAATTTTTCCAGTAAAGAGAAGGCGGATCGTAAGCAACAGAGACTGATTGAATTTACTCTCTTTTCAATCATTGTTATAATTGGGTTTCTGGGTTCAGTTTTTGCTTTCCGCGGAGCAGGTTATGAGACTGTTTTTGTTCGTCCCAACGTTACGATTGACAGCGCAGGGCAGGAAAATAGTACAATAGAGAAAGTGAGTTATCGAATGCCGCCGATTGTGGCTCCTCACAATAGCGAAATTGAAAGCTTCCAGTCGTTTCTTGGCATGAAAGAACCTCTCTTTGAAGCTCCTTCATGGATGAATGGTGTGAATGCTGGCCGGAAGTTTAATACTGTAATCTGGTCGATTCTTTCCGGATTACTCCTTTACGGAATTCTTCGCTTGATCGTACGCAAGCCACTAGGCGCAGCGATTCACCCGGTTATGGAGGGGATTGATGAAGGCGATCTAGATGAGATAACGTATAGGGCGATAGCCATTGGCTTTCCTATTTTCACATTAGGCGCTTTGATTTTTGCAATGATATGGGCGCAAATAGCCTGGGGAAGATTCTGGGGATGGGACCCCAAAGAAGTCTGGGCACTCGTTACTTGGCTTTTCTATAGTGCTTATCTTCATTTACGATTGGCTCGTGGATGGCAAGGGCGAAAATCTGCCTGGCTTGCCGTTCTAGGCTTTTTGGTCGTAATGTTTACCTTAGTTGGCGTTAATCTAGTCATCGCCGGACTTCATTCTTATGCGGGGACGGACTGAGCATAGTTTACCTGCTAACACAGCACAATGGATTTAAGGTTACGTTCTACTGTATTGATGAAGGGGTTGTTGTGAAATGGCAGATCATTTAAACAGAATTCTGGTAGTGGATGATGAGGAACGCATTCGCCGCCTGCTAAAGATGTATCTTGAAAAAGAAGGTTATGAAATCGACGAAGCTGAAGATGGCGAAATCGCTCTTCGCAAAGCAACAGCAAATGACTACGGTCTAATTTTGCTGGATGTTATGCTGCCTGGCATTGATGGAATGGAAGTGCTGACCCGACTCAGAGGGGTCAAATCGACACCTGTCTTAATGCTTACAGCTAAAGGCGAAGAGATTAATCGTGTACAGGGCTTTGAAATGGGCGCGGATGATTATGTCGTGAAGCCATTTAGTCCTCGCGAAGTGATTTATCGCGTGAAGGCCATTATGCGCCGTTCTTCAGCAACAGCATTTTTGTCCAAAGAGAGCAACTCCAGTAATAACATTGTATTCACTCATCTTATTATTGAGCATGACGCACACCGAGTAACTGCTGGCGGTGAAGAAGTGAGTCTGACACCGAAAGAATACGAACTGCTGCATTATTTGGCGATTTCACCGGATAAAGTGTTCTCTCGTGAAGAACTCCTTAAAGATGTTTGGAATTATGAGTTTTTCGGAGATTTGCGTACAGTCGATACCCATGTTAAGCGTCTTCGTGAAAAACTGAATAAAGTATCACCGGAATCCGCGGCGATGATTACAACTGTATGGGGTGTAGGCTACAAACTTGAGGTACCTAAATAAGTGAACTTCTGGAGAAGTCTTGTCGGCAAGCTGTGGGTCACGATCATCTGCCTGGTCGCTGTCGTGCTTATTACACTCGGGTTGTTTCTACTTCCCTATATCGACAGCAACTTTGCTAATTCCGGCGATATCAAACGTTTATTTATGTATACGTGCATGATCGGATTTTCTTTGACGACATTCTTCGCGTTGTTCTTGTTTACCAAGATCACTCAACCGATGCAACGTGTCATCGAGGCTGCAAACAACATTCGACGTGGTGAATACGGAACAAGGCTGACGCTGGTCACAAGTGACGAGATTGGCCAATTGGCGACTTCCTTCAACCATATGGCTGAGGAGTTGGAAGAGAATATTCGCAGTCTGCACCATGAGAAGGGCCATTTATCCAGTGTATTACGCAGCATGAGTGATGCTGTAATCACCTTTGACATCGAAGGCCAGATTATTCTGACCAATCCGCATGGTCAATCGCTACTTGAGAGCTGGAGCGATTTAGAGTGGGAACAAGAGAGTGACATTGAACCTCATACGGAAACGGCTGAGAGTAATGTTCCACCTCCCCTGCGTCCTTTATTTTTGAGCACGTTGAAACAAGGCGGCGATGAGCGTTCTAATGTACATGTCCGGCAGGGCGTGTGGTCCGTCCATATGGCACCTTTATATTCTGAGGGGAGCATTCGTGGAGTGGTTGCTGTTCTGCGTGATGTGACTGAAGAAGTGCGACTCGAAAAAATGCGCCGTGACTTCGTGGCAAACGTCTCTCATGAGATTCGGACGCCATTATCGATGATGCAAGGTTATAGTGAGGCTTTACTTGACGGCATGGCTTCTTCACCAGAGGAAAGCAGTGAACTGATTCAGGTCATTCATGATGAATCGCTCCGTATGGGACGTCTTGTAAAGGATCTGCTCGACCTTGCGCGAATGGAAGCTGGACATACGGATATGCTGAAGGCAGAAGTAGATGTGAACGAACTGCTGGAACGAGTGTATCGTAAATTTTCCGTACGTGCGAAAGAGCGTGATATTCATCTGCAGCTAAATAAAGAGAGCGATGTCCTTGTTCTTAAGGCAGCGGATGAAGATAAGCTTGAGCAGGTCTTAACCAATTTGCTCGATAATGCTTTTCGTCATACGCAGGGTGGCAAGAAGATCACAGTTCATACAGGAACTTGTGTCTTAGAAGGGCGTCGCTATTTTGAAATTAAAATTCAGGATGAAGGCGTCGGCATTCCGCAGGAAGATCTGCCTTATATATTTGATCGTTTCTACAAAGCCGATAAGGCACGTGTACGGGGAGAATCAGGTGGAACGGGACTCGGGCTTGCGATTGTTAAAAATATTGTTGAATCGCATCACGGAACCATTTCAGCTTCCAGTAAGTTGGGCGAAAGTACAACCTTTACCCTAAGACTTCCTGTCGAAAAACAGTAATTCCAAACACAATGTGTGATAGCGCCTCTGACAGCAGAGGTGCTTTTTGTTGAAACAAACACATTAATCTTGTTCATCGTGGAACATATCTCATTGTTTATGCTTGGGAGGCCATCAAATGATTTTATCTTTAGACCAAGGGACTACCAGTTCACGAGCCATAGTGTTCGATGAGGACGCTAGAATCGTCTCACAAGGGCAATATGAGGTTAAACAATCTTTCCCACACCCTGGCTGGGTGGAGCATGACCCAGAGCAAATCTGGGCGTCACAGCTTGCAGCAGCAAGAGATGCGATTACTCAGGGCGGGATAACGCCTCAGGAAATATATTCCATTGGAATTACAAATCAGAGGGAAACGGCCCTGATCTGGGATAGAGCAACAGGCAATCCGATTTATCCTGCGATTGTGTGGCAGGACAGACGTACTGCAGAGCTGTGTGAAGAGATCAAGAGTAAGGGGGTAGAGGGACTCATTGCTAGCAAGACGGGACTCGTTGTGGATGCTTATTTTTCTGCAACAAAATTCTCCTGGATTCTTGATCATGTAGACGGCGCACGAGAGCGGGCGAATAATGGCGAGCTACTAGCTGGGACAGTAGACAGCTGGCTAATCTGGAAGCTTACTGGCGGGGCTGTACATGCTACTGATGTAACTAATGCATCGCGTACGATGCTATATAATCTACATGAGCGCTGCTGGGACGAAGAGCTAATGGAGGAGCTTCGTGTACCACGCTCCATCCTGCCAGAAGTGAGGATGTCCGGTAGTGAATTTGGAGCAGCAGACGCGCAGTGGTTCGGGACAGAAATACCTATTCACTCTGTATTGGGGGATCAACAAGCTGCTTTGTTTGGACATACTTGTCTTGAACCTGGCAGTGCCAAAAACACATATGGAACTGGATGCTTTATTCTGATGAATACAGGTACAGAAGCTGTAGTCTCCAGTCATGGGTTGTTGACCACTGTAGCTTGGGGAATGGGGGATGAACTCTATTATGCACTCGAGGGCAGTGTGTTTGTAGCCGGAGCGGCTGTACAATGGCTTCAGGAGGGGTTAGGACTCATAACGGAACCGGCAGGCTCGGAAGACAAAGCACGGGAAGTAGAGGACAGTGAAGGGGTTGTCGTCGTACCTGCTTTTACTGGACTAGGTGCCCCTTATTGGGATATGTATGCACGTGGAGCAGTCTTCGGTCTAACTAGAGGAACCACCTCGGGGCATTTGGTAAGAGCAACGTTAGAGTCATTAGCATTTCAGTCTAGAGATGTAATTGGGGCGATGGAAAAAGATGCAGGCATGCCATTGACCGGACTTCGTGTAGATGGTGGAGCGGTTCGTAATGATTTGCTGATGCAGTTCCAGTCTGATATCCTCGGTAGTGAAGTTACTCGAACTACATATGCGGAGACGACTGCGCTGGGAGCAGCACTTCTGGCTGGATTAACCTCAGGAGTCTGGACAAGAGAGCAGCTAGAAAGCTTTAACAAAGCTGAGAGGGTCTTTTCACCTGTAATGGGTATAGATGAGCGTGAACGACGTTACAACGCCTGGAAAGACGCTGTAGCGCGTACCATGGGCTGGGAAAAACATGAAAGATATCAGTGATCAGGGAGATGCATATGTCTATGTTTAATGGAACAGAATCTGATCTACCGAGTGGACTATCTAAGCCTGCACTTACAGCACTTCATGGTGCTGGGTATACACAGATTCACCAAATCAGTATGCTCACTGAGTCAGAGCTTCTGCAGCTCCATGGGATGGGACCAAAAGGGATTGATGTACTACGGCGTGCGCTCACTGAAAAGGGGTTATCCTTTGCCAGCGAGTCCTAAAGAACAGATCAACCTAAAAAGCGGCAAGCTAAGGATAATCCTTGGCCTGCCGCTTTTTAGGTTGTGACGCTTAATATTCAATAACAAATGCTACGTTTTGCCATCCAGCGCCCACTGTCCAGAACAGAACTTTATCTCCGCGTTCGATCTTTCCTGTAGTAATAGCTTTGTGTAGAGCGATAAACGGGCTACTGGTTGAGGTGTATCCGAATTCATCACCTATGTAAACCGCAACCTCACGATCAATACCCACTTTTTCACAAACACCAACGATATTAGGCAGTGAAAGCTGTGAGAAACAGGCCGCTTTAATAGATTCAGGCGCTATGTTGTTATCAGATAGAAGCGTGCGAATCGATTCAGAAGCAGCATCTACGCAAATGGAATCATCAAATGGAATGAATTTCACATTGAATTCTCCAGCCGCGACGCCTTTTCTACCCAGATTAGCCAAGCCTTCAGCCGGGAACATGGAGTTGCCGTAAACGCATGTGTCTGTTTGATAGACAGAATCAATGAAGCCTACCGCATTATCATCGCGCACAAGAAGGACTGCCGCAGCTGCATCACCGAAGTTAGCATAATAGACTGGATCATTCTTATCTGCATGAGGTGCTACATAATCGGATCCGATGACCAAAGCACGTTTAATTCTAGGATTGGCTTGCATTTGACGGCTCACCTGTTCTACGGAAGCAGTCATACCTGCACAGTTAGCGTTGCTATCTATACAAATTGTATGGGATGCGCCGTTAATTAAACGGTGAATCATTAAAGAGTTAGTAGGAAAGATATATTCAGGAGTTTGACTTGCATAGGCAATAAGATCGATATCAGCGCCAGTGAGACCATTTTTATCCAACACATTACTGGCAGCCTCAAAAGCCATCGTAAGAGAATTTTCTTCCTCATTCTTAATGCTATAGCGCGTATCACGACCTAAAGTGGTCAGTAGACCTCGGATATCAATACCCTTTTCGTCAAAATGCTTAATAAAAAAGTCGTTACCAACTTTATTACTAGGATGATAGATATCAATGTCTTGAATACGAATTCCGGTCATATGAATGAATCCTCCTGAAAAACTCTATAGTTTTTTTAGTTATAAGAAGAATTAAGCTGTAACGGTGGAAATGATCTCGATGTTATCTAGTCCTGCTTTACGACCCAGACGAGCAAGCTGCATTTTAAGAATTGGGTTATTCTCAAGGGTTAGATTTACTTTTACAAATCCATCATTCTTAAACATTACGAAGCAACCTTCCAAAAGAGGCACAACATCAGGTGCAGTTACGTTTAGCTTTCTGCAGTCGATTTGTAATTCATAGTCAGCTGGAGTGATAGGATTAATAGTTTGTTGATAAGCTTGGATAGATTTCAGACCATCTTCTTCAGAAAATGTTCCTTCCAGCTCAATATTGATTACTTTTTTAGTAGTGTCTGTCTTTAAAATAAACTGTCCCACGTTAACATCTCCCGATATTTTAATTTTACTGAAAATAGTTACTTTATTTCTTCAATCGTTTCGAGAAGAATATTAAAAGCGGTGATGATTCTAGGTGCCCCTATAGCGGGTACTAAGTGTAATAGAATACCTTTGAGTTGTTCTACAGTAACTCCCACACGAAGAGCCATGACATAATGAACACCCAATTGATCAAACTGACCCATCGAAATCAGGGCAGAGATAACTGCGATTTCCTTCCAGTCAGCTTCGATTGTGTTGCGTTGAAAAATATCGCCGTAGGCATTCCCCATAATAAATTCAGCCAAATCGGGGAAATGTTCTTTAATCGGAGCCAGTGCTTTAGCTCCGTAGTCTCCAGAGAGATTCGTGAAGTGGTTCAGACCACTGTTTACATTGTCTTTCATAAGTGACCTCCTAATTTAGGTTCAAAGTACGGTGAGCAGTCGGAGGGACCTCATCACGGTCTGTTAGCAGTTCAATGACGGCAACACGGTTGATGGCAACAGCATCCTTGATGGCTGTTTCGAACTCCTCCGCTGTCTCACATTTGTAACCCTTAGCGCCTAGTGATTCTGCGAATTTCACAGCATCCATAGGGACTTCGTAGATAGTTCCGTCAATACGTCCTGTAGTTTTTTCCATACCTTTTAGAGCCATATCTAGCTGTTTATTATTCACAACAATGAATATGACAGGAATATCCTTGCAGACAGCAGCGTTAATCTCTGCGCCTAGCATCATAAAGCAGCCATCTCCTGTAATGCAGAAGATCGTTTCTTCTGGAGCAGCAACCTTTGCACCAATCGCCATTCCGATGGAATTACCCATACAAGCAAAGTAAGCATCGAAAACAAAACTGCCCGGTTTCTTAACCTTGTACCATTTCGCAGCATGGAAACCGTGACTTCCATCATCAACAAAGACTGTGCTGTTATAAGGAATCAAATCACTCATCGTACTCAAGACCGATGCAAGTGAAAGGTTTGGTAAAATCGGAGGCTCTTCGGTATAATCGGAATTTGTCGGTGCTTCGCGTTTTGTGATGTTGTTCGTGTCAATATTATTGAGATAGTAAACTAGATTGTCCCGTAGATCTCCAGTCACTGGAATCGTTTTAGAGAACAATATTTTTCCGACAAAAGTCGGATCGCTATCAAACTGAATTAATGTTGCAGGATGATTTTCCCTTTTAAGATTACAAATAGTCATATCACTTAAACGTGACCCGAGAACGATAAATAGATCACTTTGATTCAGCAAGTCATCCCCATGGGTACAACCGCCTACTCCAATTGGACCGTGATAGAGTGGATGATCCCAAGCTATAGCCCCTTTACCACCTGGAGATGTAACTACAGGAATATTAAATGTTTCCGCTAATTGAATTAGCTCACTATGTGCTCCTGAGCGGTTAACGCCTTTACCCGCGATAATTATTGGATTCTTAGAGTTATTTATAGCATCAAGTACACGGTCGATATTAGCATGGCTAACCAGTGATTCGCGTTCAGGGATTACAATATTACATTCCTCTAGCAATTCCGTTTGTACATCAAAGGGAATACAAAGGTGAACTGGACCACGATTACCGCTCAAAGCAATGGATATGGCATGATTAAAGATTGTGTTAAAGTGATCTCCACGTTCAATAAGCTTGCTATATAAGGTGGCAGGTCTAAACATATCAGCTAAATCAGCTAGAAAAGAAGTAGAGTCCTGACATTGGGGAATTCCAAGCTCTTTAATAGATTGATGGCCAGTAATAAATAGGACAGGTAGGTTGTTAGCCTTAGCATGTGCTGCTGCAGTTAATAGGTTTGTTCCACCAGGACCTGAAGTACCAAAAGCTACACCTAGTTTTCCAGTTTTAAGCGCATACCCGGCTGCTTCGAAGCCGGAACTGGACTCATGTCTCCCAGGAATAAATTCAATACCGTAATCTACCATTTTAAGAACAATAGGACAAATGGATTTCCCAATAATACCAAAGGAATGGGTAACACCTAGGTTCCGTAGTGCTTCCGACATGTAATCTGCGACTGTCTTCAAAAAATACACCTCACAAGTTGATTGTTATTTTAAAATCAAACATTAGAAAACCTGTGCTCTGAATTAGGGCACAGGTTGGTGGCATAAATCGCCATAGAGACTGAACAATTGTTCAGTCGTCTTGGTTTTCTGCAACCTGGCAGTCATGGCCTCTGATTAAAAATGAGGCTGTAGATCCATGGTTTTGCGTCATCCTCTTTCGAAGATTTTGCCAATATTAATTTTAAAATTTATAAGAAGAATTTTCCTTTACAATATATTCCTAGAGTACCTTTGTCAATATATTTTCGCAAATTAACTCGAATTTTGACGAAAGTCTTGTCCAACCTATGAAATAATAGATATAAAAAAACTCCCCCTAAGTCAAAACTTAGGAGGAGTTTTTGGACTTGTTTATATATTTTTGCAAGTGACTTAAAACTTGAAAATATGGATAGTCTTCTGTAGATTAAACACAGCCTGTGTCATTTTCTCAGTTTCTTCAGCAACAGACTGCAGGGCATTAATTTGTTCATTCATAGCGGCGGATACTTCCTCGGTGCCGGCAGCGGTTTGCTGTGTGATTGCAGAGATATTCTCTATTGCACTTGAGATTTTCAAGGCACTTTCCAACATCAGATCACTTTCAGCAGAGAAGGAAGAGATTTGCTCGGTAATATACTGCACACTTTGCACAATTTGAGCAAAGATATGAGCAGATTGAGTGATCATCTCATTCTGTACCTGTACGACTTCTTCGTTGATAGCGATATTGTCGATCGCTTGTTTGATATCAGTTTCGATGCTCCGAACTAAGCCAAAGACTTCCTTCGTTGAAGCCGTTGATTCTTCGGCAAGTTTACGAACCTCCTGTGCGACTACAGCAAATCCTCGACCATGCTCTCCGGCGCGTGCTGCTTCGATGGAGGCATTCAGCGATAAGAGGTTGGTCTGCTCAGCGATCTCTGTGATGGTTTTTGTAATCATCGTAATTCCGCGAGCATTATGAGACAGGGCTTCGATAGTATCAGCTACTTTTTGAGTAGCCTGGATGTTTTTGCGCATGCCTTCAGCTTGAGTATCAACGGACTGCCGTCCTTGTTCAACTAGTTCTAATGTATGTATTGAACGTCTGTTCATTTCTTTCGTTGAGTTCGTATAATTGGATACTTTATTCTCAATATCTTTAATGGATTCTGTCATTTCAGCGATATCCGTAGATATTTCATTTGCACCAAGAGCTAGCTCGTTAGACGAAGAGGCTACCTGTGCCATGACAATTTTCAAATTCTGATTCTTATCTTCGATTCCACGGCTTGCATCCATAACTTGACGAGTGATTTGTGATGCTTCTGTCAAAATCTTCTTGAGCTTGTCAATCATAGTATTAAAGGAACGACTTACGTCCCCCATAGACCCGTTCTCATCGGCTCTACTAGTAAAATCCCCTTTTGAAATACTATGAGATACATTCGCGATGTCATCAAAAGAAGATGTAAGCGTTCTCTCGATAAAGCGGGCCACTGGGAAGGTTAGAGCAGCAAGAACAACGATTAGAACAATACCCAAAATAATGTTGCCTAAGATCATAAAAGTAACTAAAACAGGGATGGCAAATAGTGCGGCAACGAGGTAACATCCGGCAACAATTCTTTGTTTTAACGGAAGTTTATGCATCCAGTTCATTGGTATAATGTCCTCCTTATTAATATTATGTATTGGTGTTATTATATGGGATTTAAAGGTGATTGGTCTATAGTAAGAACTGACATAAATCTTCTTTTCGGAGTAGTTCTTTAGATTTCGTGTCAAAAATCCTCATAAATAGCGGAAATTCTTGCGATAGCAGACTTTACCATCTCTAAAAGTTCTTGCGGTGAAAGTACAATAACCGAGGGACTAAAAGAAAGGATTATCCGGCAGGCCGACTCGATCGTATTAAATTCGGCATCTACGTTCACCCACTCTGCATTGCTTGTTGGCTCTATCAATTGGACAGTGACGAATCTTTCTCGCTGTAATTCTTTTAAGACAGATGTTCTAACCCTTAGCTTTACTTGATACTTTGGCAGTGCTGCTTTAAAGGCCGTGGTGGACTCTTCCCAGTACTGTTTTAAATCAAAGTCATCAGGTCTTTTAAACCACTCATGTGTCTCCTCAACGTTAACTAATCTGGACACACGAAAGGTTCGTAGTTCATCTTTGCTTTTGGCTACGACATACCATACTCCGCGTTTTGCAACTAACCCAAGAGGTTCAATGAAACGGACCGTTGTCTCGTTGCTCCGGAGATAAGTGATTTTTACTTTACGGTCCTCCCAAAGTGCTCTCTGCAGTACAGAAAGGAACGGATAAGTCTCATCCGAAGGATGCCAACTGGCGCCATCAATATGAATACGCTCGCTTAGGTAATTTGCTGGGTTACTAAGTCGATGTGAGGATGCAGCCTCTAGTTTGAGAAGAGCGGAAGAGTAGTCGTCTTGTATCCCCAGATCCTTCATTATAGATGCGTCAGCGGACAGAAGCAGTGAACCAATCTCTTGTGGCTTCATTCCCGTTAGGGAGGTTCGGTACCCTTCAGTTAGCATCCAGCCTCCTTCACGACCACGTTCAGCTAAAATGGGTATTCCTGCAGCACTTAATGCTTCCATATCACGAAACACAGTTCGTTCTGATACCTCGAGTGTTTGGGCCAATTCTCTAGAAGTCATTTTTCCACGATTTTGCAACAGAAGTAATATTGATAACAAACGGTCGGCTCTCATTAGGCTATTGTACCTCCTCGAATTATTGATTAGACGATCACCATTAATCATTTCTAAATTATGATTATATTATATATGTCAGTTGATGTCATATATACGGGCTATACTTATAAAACGTAAGGAATGTTCACAGAATATTGAAATCCGAATTCAGGTGGAAAGGGTTGAGGGCTATGACATTGAAAGGGAAAGTCGCATTGGTCACCGGGAGCAGCAGAGGTGCTGGGAGGGGGATCGCTTTAGAATTAGCAAGAAGAGGCGCTTTTGTCTATATTACAGGGAGAACCACAGATGTATCCGTCACAGAACATATTAAGGGGAGCATAGATAGCGTACTTAGAGAAATAAAAGAGAGTGGAGGTTCTGGTGCGGTAATACGATGTGACCATACGAAGGATCAAGAAACAGAAGCAGTGATCCGTCAGATCGCTGAAGAGCAGGGGCGGCTCGATATCTTAGTTAACAACGTATGGGGAGGCAATGATTTAGCTATCGAGCAGAAGCCTTTTTGGGAGCTACCTACAGCGCATTGGGACAATATGTTTAATGCCGGTGTGAGAGCACAGATGATCACAAATTATTACGCAATTCCCTTCATGCGCATGGCAAAAACTGGTGGTCTAATTATCCATACAACCTTCTGGGATCATTATAAATATTTAGGCAACTTTTATTATGATCTTTCTAAAAATGCACTTTTACGTATGGCTTTCGGATTGTCGAAGGAGTTAAAGGATGACGGCATTGCGGTTATGCCACTTTCACCTGGATGGATGAGAACAGAAGCGGTTCTAGAAGCCATGAATACAGATGAGGAACATTGGCAAGAAGTTGAGGAACTGAAAATGAGTGAATCGACGACATATATTGGTCGAGCAGTGACTGCACTAGCCGCTGATCTAGAGGTTATGTCTATGTCCGGTGAGCCACAGCAGGTTGGAAAGCTTGCTGAAAAATATGGTTTTACAGATATTGATGGAAGGATAATCCCTTCGTTCATAATATAGGAAGAAAAAGATTCGTAAAATATAAGAAAGGCCACTCCAATACATTCTGGAATGGCCTTTCTATATTATAGATTAAAGAAGGATGATTTCTTCAGCAGTGTTAATTTCTGGTAAACCAGCGAGTTTCACAAGGACTTGCTTAGGAACGGCTTTGTCAACGGTCAGCAGCATGATTGCAGCGCCCCCAACAATTTTACGTCCCACTTGCATGGAAGCGATGTTTACATCGTTCTCACCAAGCAATGTACCCACGAGTCCGATAATCCCTACTTTGTCGTTATGGGATACAAAGATTTGATGACCTTCAGGAGCAATATCAACTGGGAACTTATTCACTTGAACAATCCGTTCTCCGTAACCTTGCAGCAGGGTGCCGGCAACAAGATACTCTTGGTCACGATCAGCTTTTAGAGTAACAGTAATCAGGTTGGTAAAGCCTTTAGTTTTAGAAGCTTTAGTTATTACTACGTTCACGTCGCGTGTTTTCGCTAAATGCATGGAGTTTACGATATTAACGTCCTCTGCAAAGTGGCGGGAGAGCACACCTTTTACAATGTAGCGGGTTAGTGGTTGGGTATCTACATCCGAAAGATCACCAGCGTATTCAACATGGATCTCACGGATAGCAGCAGCTGCAATTTGGGTAACAAAGCTGCCCAGTTTTTCCCCAAGCGTGAAGTAAGGTTGAAGCTTATTCATTACACTTGGAGCCACTGGAGGAATGTTGACCGCGTTAATGAACGGTTCATTACGCAGAATATGCAACACTTGCTCCGAAACATCGATCGCCACATTTTCTTGAGCTTCAATCGTAGAAGCGCCAAGGTGAGGAGTCACGATGATTTTTGGATGAGACAGGAAAGGATGATCTGCTTGCGGCGGCTCTTTCTCGAATACGTCGAACGCAGCGCCAGCAACAATACCGCTATCTATAGCTTCTACCAATGCCATTTCATCAATTACACCACCACGTGCACAGTTGATGATGCGCATTCCCTTTTTCATCACTTCGAATTGCGGGCGAGAAATCATATGGCGTGTTTCCGGAGTAAGTGGAGTGTGCACAGTAATGAAGTCTGCTCCGCGAACAACATCGTCTACGGAAGCCAATTTAACTTCCATCTTTTCAGCACGTTCAGCTGTTAGGAAAGGATCGAAAGCAAGAATTTCCATACCGAAAGCTTTAGCACGTTTAGCCACTTCGCTACCGATTCTGCCCATTCCGAGTACACCTAAAGTTTTGCCGCGAAGCTCTACACCTACGAATGTTTTTCTATCCCAGGTTCCACCGATTGTTTTTGCATAAGCTTGTGGAATATGACGGGCCAGAGCCATCATCATTGCGAAAGCATGCTCACAAGTCGTAATTGTATTTCCATCAGGAGCATTGATCACAACAATACCACGCTTTGTTGCAGCATCCAGTTTGATATTATCTACACCAACACCTGCACGACCAATTACTTTTAGATTTTTTCCTGCTTCGATGATTTTGTCTGTTACAGTAGTTTGACTGCGGACAAGGAGACCATCGTATTCACCGATAATTGCAATGAGTTCGTCTTCGCTGAGTCCTGTTTTTTTGTCAACAACTACATCTTCTGCGTCCATCAATTGCTGAATGCCCAAATCACTGATTGGATCCGATACTAATACTTTAAACATGGTTTCTTATCCCCCTTAAAGTTGAAAAGCTTTATATGTCGAGGACGCCTTTTTGGGCAATCCACAATACCTGAAGATTCACGAACTAGTAGAGAAAAAACATGTGATAATAGTAGATCAACGCGGTGTCGCATAAAAGAAGCTACGTGCAGAAGTGCCGCGGAATCGGTAACTTTGGGCAAAAGGATAGTATAGATTAGGTATTTAGAAATTAAAAAACTCCCGACCCCCATACTACTGCCGTAGTAAGGGACGAGAGTTATCTTCGTGGTACCACCCTAATTCACTGCAACTTGGAAGAAGCAGCCTCATTGGCCTGCAAAGGCCACACTGGTAACGGAGTTGATCCGATTGCACCTACTTTAAGGTTCGATACAATATCTCAGGAGCGCTAAAGACATCTGTTTGTCACCGGTTTACACCAACCACCGGCTCTCTGAAGACTTCCAGAATCTTTGTTCCATCATCGTTTTTGATTGATTAATTTTTTCATAATGTAACACGGTAATGTAGATGTGTCAATAGGCTTTGAAAGTAGGCTTTCTTGAAGTGAACTTCATTTTTCGTTATGATTCAATGACTGGTTCTATTCATAAAAAAACGGGAGCTGTGGAATCGTCTCCTTGCTATAGTACTGCTCTCGCCACTTCATAAAATCCTCTACCTGTATAGCACCTGTGGAAATAAGCAGGGTTACTGAGGACTGAACATCCGTAAGATTCAATGAACTGGCTGTACCAGAATGTATCAAATCGTCTATTTTTGCAGTAATGTCCTGAGGATCGTAGGCTGCAAAAATTCCGCGATTTAACATCATATCAGCGATGGATGCGTTCTTTTGAAGAAAAGGCATTTTTTTCCACTGGATAAAGGACATGGTCTTTAGCTCACCAGCAACAGAAGGGATTTTCTGGTTTGTCTTAGAGCCCCACTTTAGCATAGAATCATAAAAGTTCTTTTGTGCGAGCAGTCCGAATTTAACCGCACCGGCAGTATAAGGATCATTTTTCAGCAATTTTGCCGTCTCTGCACCAGATGCACTTGCACTTATTTCACCAGAAGCTTTTGAGAATAAAGTTAAGCTTTTGAGTATGTTTAGCTGTGATTGATGTAATAAGGGAGAGTCGGAAAAGATAGAGTCCTGGTTAACTCTTTCATATTGTTTATCTGCTAGAAGGCTAAGATTCTTCATAGCTGCTGCATTTACACGGGCATCTGTACTGCGTGCTAACTTGTCCACTTGTGTGTTCCAATTCTGCTTGAATTCCCGATAAGGCAAAAATACGTTATGATAGAAAGTAACAAGATCCTTCTGTTGGTAAGAGCCCGTGAATTCTTCTAATCCATATCCATTACTGCTCTTTTGTTGCTCATATTTAGCTTCCGTTTTGTCTGCGCCAACCTTGACGCCTGTGAAAAATGCGGCGAAGGCGCAAATAAGGAAAAACAAAAAAAATAGAGTGTACAACATTTGTGTACGGGAGTTACGTTGGCTCATAATAAGTGCTCCTTTTTCTGGGGGGATTATCCTATGTATTATGTATTGATAGCAAGATTATGGACGGTTTCTCTTTCGGAGCTGCCCCAAAAAATTAAAGAACAGGCAGGTCACGATGAAAAAATTCAAATTTGGCGAGATTAAGATAAAAAAAGTAGAGCCAGGTCAGTTAACAGACCGTCTTCTGCTCCTCAATCTCTACATTACTCAGGGGCTTACATTAATTATCGGTTTGATATGGATATTATTTCAGAAAAGAAATCCTTTTCAGCTATTAATTTTTCCAGAAAACGTACATTTTGTGGCATGGGGTCTTGGACTTGCTGCTGTAATGCTGGTAGTTGATTATTTATTGACTCATATTGTACCTGAAGAAAGCATGGATGACGGGGGAATAAACGACCTTTTATTTCGAAATCGGCCCGTATGGCACATTGTTGTAATTGCAGCTATGGTATCGATCTGTGAAGAGCTTCTGTTCAGAGGAGCCATTCAGTATTCCATTGGTCCTTATTGGACGAGTATTTTGTTTGCTCTTATTCATGTTCGCTATTTGCGCCACTTTGTACCTACCGGATGGGTGTTCTTAAGCAGCTATGGTCTTGGATATATATACATTCAATCAGGAAGCCTATGGGCACCTATACTATGTCATTTCTTCATCGACCTTTTCTCTGGTCTGGTGATCCGCTACAGGAGGGAATCATGAGTGAGGAATTGAGCCGGTTGAAGTCTCGTCAGAAAAAGCGCAGTGGCGAAGGCAAAACTTCTGGCAAAAGTAAAAAAACGAATCCGCGATCGGAGGGGGCTCCTAGAAAGAGCAATCATTCCCGGACAACAACGGCAACTTTATCAAGGAAAGCGCGCCGTCCTGCGGCTTCTGCGAAGGGATCTAACGCTGGAAACAAAGAGCAGGAAGAATCTGTTCCATCACGTTCGAGTACGTATTCATCAGAACGGGTTCGGCTTAGTAAAATGTTTGTTAACTCTCTGATTTTCATTTTTGTAATATTGCTGGTAGCGCTCCTCTGGTGGGGAATTGAAGGGGCGCCGCCTTTGAGTACTTTATGGTGATTTTTTGGATTTGGGGATTGGTTGTGGTTGTGCTTTTGATCGCGCTAATCATTGCAGTGATTATGGTGAGTAACGCCTTTAGAAACAGAATTATTACCGAGGAAATAATTTTGAAGTCGCTCCCAGATGAGTTTGATGGATTTCGTCTCTTATTTATAACTGATATCCATCGCCGCCGCCTTCCAACAGCACTGCTGACTCCGTTAAAGGGAAAGGTGGGTGCTGTTTTATTAGGCGGTGATCTAACGGAAAAAAACAGTCCTCTGGATCGACTGACTGATAATATGACTTTAGTGACTTCTATTGCTCCTACCTATGTAGTACATGGAAATCATGATTATCGAGCTGATATTTCACTAGTTGATCAGATTATCCGGGGCAGTGGTGCAAAGCTGTTAATGGATGAGAATGTGTGTATTGAACGTGAGGGAGCTTCTCTTTGGTTAACGGGAGTGGATTTTCCGAAAAAGGGTGGTAACACTTCTTACCGTCCATTACCTGGATTAACGTCACGTGCTTCTTCAATAAATAACACTTGTCGTATCATTCTTGTTCACGATCCGCTCTGGTTGTCCAAACGTCAAAGTGTGCCAGCGGATCTGATATTAGCAGGCCACACGCATGGAGGGCAGGTCATTCTTCCTTTTTTGGGTCAAAGGCATGTGGAAAATTTCTATCATAAATATGATGCAGGAATGTTTCAATGGCCCAGAAGAGATGGGACAGGAAGGGATGCGAAGCTGCTGATTAGCAGAGGGTTTGGAACCTCTCACTTGCCGATCCGCTGGGGAAGTCCTGCTGAGATGCACGTGCTAACGCTCCGTAAAGAGAAACATTAGAAAACTGTCTTTGTACTGATTGAACGGGTGGACAAAAAAACAGGTAATCTCCTTTCCATCAAGGGGATTACCTGTTTTTATTTATCCTAACTAGGAATTAGCGCATCTTAAGCTCAATACTGCGAGGATCTACAAAGCTATAGCCCTTGCCTTCAAGAGTAGTAAGCAGTTTATCCAACGCTTCAACTGTCCAAGGTAGCTCATGCATCAGAATATTACTGCCGGAATGCAATTGATCCGTCACATTTTTGATTAACTTATCTGTTTTTCCGGTTTCTTTCTCTTTCATTTCCCAGTCCAGTGATCCATTGGACCAGGTCATATACAACATCCCATTCTCAGCGGAAATCTTCTTACCTACATCTCCGCCAGCACCATGTGGGGGACGGAAAAACTGAGGGGCTTCACCAATAATCTCCTTGACCGCATTTTGAACGTCTTCGATTTGCTTTTTGACCTCAGTGTAAGACTTGTCCTTCAACACAATATGATCCCAGCTATGGTTGCCGATAATCCCTCCGCGGTTATGAATTAACTCTAGAAGCTCGGGATGCGCTTTAACGCGGTATCCATTCACGAAGAAGATCGCTTTGGCCTGATGTTTGTCCAGAACATCCATTAACGGATTAATCATTTCCGCATCTTTGGGACCGTCATCAAAAGTGAGTAACACGACTTTTTTATTTGTAGTTTCCTCATTTGGGACGATGTCGTAATTTTTGTTCATATGGTACAGCAGTGGAATTTCAGCGGAGGCTTCATCCTTACTGGCTGTATTATTACTACCTGTAGTTCCTCCATCTGCTGACGCTTCAGGGGTAGGACTGGCTGTAACTTCAGGGGAAGGCGCTGTAGTTTCTGCGCTCTGTGTAGCTGCCGCCGTAGGCGTATTGTTTGTGGTGTTTGTATCCTCGGCTGTCTTTCCATTCGCACCGCTGTTGCCACAGGCTGTCAGCAGTAAGGTAGCCAGTAGGAGCACTGATGTCATTTTACCCACTTTTTTCAACTCGCTTTCTTCTTATTAGGTTGCATGAGCGGCAATCTTTCCGCGAACACTAAACATGATTTTACCATACAAGGAGGCTGGAAATATGAATACTTCGTCATTTTTATGTGGGGTGCTGATGGGCGTCGCAGCCAGTATGATTATGTCCAAAAAGCGGAATTCTCTAATGTCTTCGCTGGGGCAATCGGGCGGTTCCATGAGTGGAGCAGCAGATAAAGCAAAAGAAAAAATAATTGGTATGGCTACGACAGGGTTTGGAAACACTGCTGCTTCAAGCAGCAATGCTCAAAGTAATGGTTCGAACAGCGGAACCTCTGAGCATAAAACGGAATCACCGGCAAAATCAAAAGAATCCAATCTCAAATTACTGAAGGATTTCATTCGCAACAATCCTGAAGTGAAGAGCGAAGTGGAGCAAATTCTTAAAGAAACGCATACTGCCATACCGGGATTGTAACCGTAAAGGACTCCTTCAGAATCATTTTGAGGATGAAATATTCCGCAGAATGATTCTTTTTTATATTCAAGGGCTTGAAAATGGTTTATGAATTAGAATAAGCTCTTCAGTAGTGGCAATGCTTTAAGAGGATTTTATATATTTATTTTCGTGCATTTATCTCTGCAAAATGATAACATACATACATAGTAACCATTTTTGGCTCATTACTCGGGACTCATCATACATTATAATAAATGAGCTTGCAAAAGGAGGATCCTGTCATGAGAATAGAGCGATTAAGTCAAGATAAGATACGGATTTTCCTCACTTTTGACGACCTGAGCGAGCGGGGCATCCAGAAGGAAGACATGTGGCAGGAAGTTCCCAAGGTTCATGACCTGTTTACGGAGATGATGGACCAAGCATATAGTGAACTAGGTTTTGATGCTACCGGTCCGCTTGCCGTAGAAGTTTTCGCATTGCCCGCCCAAGGCATGGTCGTTATAGTGACCCGAGGAAAATATGATCACCATCAGTACGGTGCGTCCGGGGAAGAAGAATTGCCAGAAGAGATTTACGAAATGGAAGTTACTCTTGAACAAAGCGACTCCATTGTATATGCATTCCGCGATTTCGAGGTTCTTGTTGAAGCGGCCCATGTGCTCATTGGTAATATTACTTCCCAGGGGAAACTGTATTCTTATAACAATAAATGGTATCTGTACTTCGATCCTAAGGAATTTGAAGAAACAGCGTTGTCAGGTCTTGTTGGCGTACTAGCTGAGTTTGGAGATTCCTCACCGGTTACTGAAGCTGTCCTCGATGAATACGGGAAGACAGTAATGCCGGAGAATGCAGTCCAGTTATTGTGCACTCATTTTAAGCGTCAGGATTAAATAGCATGATAGGGCTGATAAGCATCATTTTAGCTGATTAGCCCTATTCTTGTTCTTGATGGTATGGCGGTCATTCTTGAATTAAAGCTGTTATCTGCCTTGCTGTAATCAGCAGAATAAGGCGCTAGGGATATAGGGAGGTTATTCGGTGCTCGTGTTATCGGTTATTTCGTCGGCAGTAGCGCCGGGACTTGCTCTGCTGACCTTTTTTTATTTGAAAGATAAGTATGATCAAGAACCGCTTCATATCGTTATTAAGGTGTTCCTGCTAGGCCTTCTGATTGTATTCCCTGTTATGATCATTCAGAGAGGACTAATGCTGGGACTGAATGGCGGTCCTTATGTGGAATCGTTTCTCATATCCGCTGGCGTGGAAGAATGTCTAAAATGGTTTGTGCTTTACCATATGATTTACAATCACACCGAATTTGACGAGCCATATGATGGGATACTATACGCCGTAGCGATTTCGCTCGGCTTCGCAACAATAGAAAATATAATGTACGCTTGGTATAGCAATGCATCAATCGGTTCCATGTTCCTGAGAGCTCTGCTTCCGGTTTCTGGACACGCTATGTTTGGTGTAATCATGGGCTATCATTTAGGGAGAGCCAAGTTCTCAAAGGGAGCTAAAACAAAAGGGATTCTGTTAATCTCTATCTTGCTGCCATGGTTGTGGCATGGGATTTATGACTTTATTTTGAGTACGACAGCTAACTACTGGATATGGTTTATTGTTCCTCTGATGGCTATTCTATGGTACGGAGGGATGGGGAAAGTGGATAGGGCGAATAGCCGGTCCCCTTTCCGCTTTCTGAAACGAGAAGAAGAGGTTAACCTATAATCGAGATGGACACACTTATATTCAAAGGATTGTTCCTTAGCGGGAGATTCCAGAGAGGAGAGAGGTGTCTTTTTTTGCGTATAAAAGTCCGTATACTTTGCAAACAATGCGGTGAGACCTACATATTAAGAGGGATAAAAGAGCAGGGTGTGATTCAAACCGGCTTTAAGCAATGCCTTTGCAGTAATAGCAGTGGTTTTGAAATCGAAGAGAGAGCATAAGCGCTATGCTATGCAAATTTGGAGTGAAATCCCTCTATTCAAACACTTTAGTCATATTGTGTTACAGAAGGGTGCATAAGACTCCTAGTTTATTGTCAAACTAACGCCAATAAGCTATCGAAAGGAGTCTTGTAGCCCTATGTACAAAAGATTAAGTGCTGTAATGTTCCCGCTGACTGCGCTGCTGTTAATTGGAGCGCTCGTGTGGGGTTATCAGGAGAATCAGGAGAAGAATGCGATCCTAATTAAGGCGGAGAACCAATATCAGCGTGCCTTTCATGATTTGTCTTACCACGTGGAGCGTCTTCATGGAGAGCTGGGAAACACACTAGCTGTTAACTCCGCTTCTAACGGGATGCACCGCAAAGGACTTGTTAATGTGTGGCGGATGACCAGTGAGGCGCAAAATGAAATTAATCAGTTGCCACTCACATTACTGCCATTTAGCAAAACGGAGGAGTTTCTGTCTAAAATCTCAAACTTTTCTTATAAAGCTGGGATTCGTGATTTCGCTAAGAAGCCTTTGACAGATGGTGAATTGAGCAATTTAAAAGCATTGTATAAGAGCTCTGGAGAAATCTCAAAAGATTTGCAAGATGTTCAGAATAAAGTGATTGGTAGCCGTTTGCGCTGGATGGATGTTGAAACCGCATTGGCTACAGAGAATAAGGCAGAAGATAATTCGATTATTGACGGCTTTAAGTCGGTGGACAAACGTGTCGAAGGTTACCCTGACCTGGATTGGGGTCCTTCAGTTGCAAGCATTTACGATAAACGCTCTGTAAAAATGCTCGGAGGTACCCCAGTTTCAGTTGAAGATATCAAACGTAAAGCCATTAAGTTTGCTAATGCAGGCTCGAACGCTAAGGTAGACGTTAAAGAAAACGGCAAAAATACGAAGTGGCCTTCTTATACGGCTACAGTCAGTGGTTCGAATAATAAGCAGATTATCAGTATGGATTTCACCAAAAATGGTGGTTTATTGATCTCTTATTACGATAACCGTGAGATAGGACCTGCTAAGGTGACCCTAGAAGAAGCAGTTACCAAGGCGGAGCAGTTTCTTAAGAAAAAAGGATATCCTCATATGACTGCGGTTAATGCTGACCGTTATGATAATATCGGGAATTTAACCTTTGTAACGAGCCAAAATGATGTCTTGATTTATCCTGAGAAAATGACGATCCGTATTGGACTTGATACTGGGACAGCGGTTGGATTTGAGGCTAGCGAATATGTCAATGAGCATAAGGACAATCGTAAAATTCCAAAGCCAAAGCTGACTCTGGCGGAAGCGAAGAAATTTCTGAATTCGGATTTCAATGAGAATTACCATCGCATGGCGTGGATTAAAAATGATGACTCCGTAGAAGTCTTGACTTACGAATTTGGCGGAGAGGTAAATGGTACTCAGTATCGTATTTATCTTAATGCGGACGACGGCATTGAAGAGTCCGTGGAAGAAATCAGACCTTCTTCAGGGGTGGAACAAAAGTGAAAAAACAGGGCGCATCCATCATTTGGATGCGCCCTTCTTTATTTTTGAAATTCAAATAATATTTATCTCATTGGGTGATATTCCCATGCTATAATCATTGTTAACTATACTGATTTGGCGGTGACATCTTTGTATCCTAAAATTAATGAATATCTATACATACAGGTTGCTTCCAGTGACGCTGCTGAAGCAGAAGTTGAATATAGATCGAGAATTGCAGAGACAGAGGACGACGCATTCCTGATTGAAATTCCTATGCAGGAGAGTGACGGTCGTCTGAAACGACTTTTTATGGGGGACGAGCTTTCGGTTTATTTTATTACTGAGGGTGGCATTAAAAATTACTTTAATACTCATGTTCTCGGGTTTAAAGAAGATGTAATTCGTATGGTTCGGATACAAAAACCAGAGGCGGATTCGATTTTCAAAATTCAGAGGCGAAGCTTTTTTCGGGTGAATGCAGATCTTGAATTAGCTGTGAAGGATAGCTTTGGCAAAAGATTCCTTGTACGTACAGATGATATCGGTGGCGGAGGAACGTCTTTCTTGGTGGATCACCAAGTGAAGCTCGAGGTGGGAGCGAAATTATCCTGCTGGGTTCTAGTGCCTTATCGAAATGGTAGTATTGAGCATGTGGACTTTGAAGGTGAAGTGGTTCGGATTAAAAAGCTTGAAAACGGGCGCCAATTGGCCATGCTGAAATTTGTGGCTATTACGGATAATGAGCGTCAGAAAATAATACGTTACTGCTTTGAACGACAGTTTGATTTCCGCAACCGATAGGCATTTTTCTTAGCTCTATTAAGTGTTCTGATTTTGCACTGAAGTATAAACTGTGGTATAATTTTATAAGTCGCAGGCAATGCCTGCTTTTTTCTTGATAATATCATCAAGCATATCCATTTGTATGTGCTCCTTGATATTGCAGGAACGAACTTGACATCGCTAGATGCTTTTCTTATGAAAGAGTGTTTGAGGAGGAATGCCCCGTTGGATAGGCAGGGTACACATACTTACGACAGAATTAACGTCGCCATCGACGGACCTGCCGGGGCAGGCAAGAGTACTGTAGCCCGATTGGTAGCCCAGAAGTTATCTTATATTTATGTCGATACAGGCGCAATGTACCGGGCAATCACCTGGTATATGATCCGAGAAGGCATAGAACCGGAAGATCAGAATCAAGTGAACCAGAAAGTTCACGATATGGTTATTGAGCTTATTCCGGAAAAAGACATCCAGAAGGTGCTGATTAATGGGGAAGACGTAACGCCGCATATTCGGAGTCTTCAGGTTAGCGGCCTTGTGTCGCAGTATTCGAAGATCGAAGGTGTAAGGTCCAGACTGAGTCATTTGCAGCGTCAGATGGCGCTTCGCAAAGGCGTTGTAATGGATGGCCGCGATATCGGTACGACCGTGCTGCCCGATGCCGAAGTAAAGATTTTTATGACGGCAAGTGTGGAAGAAAGAGCTCTCCGTCGTTATAAGGAATTGAGAGACGCGGAATCGGTGACGCTTCAGCAGCTTGAACATGATATTGCACAGCGGGATCGTCTGGATGAAGGACGGGAGATTTCACCGCTGCGACGTGCGGAAGATGCGATTCTTCTCGACACGACCTTTATGGATATCGATCAAGTCGTGGAGGCCATTGTATCCCATTGTAGATCTCATGTTGACGGGGAGAGAAATCATTTATGATTTATGTATTTTGCCGAGGATTGCTTCGCTTGATTTACGCAATTGTTTTCCCGCTTAAGATTGTGGGGGAAGAGAATGTGCCAAAGGAGGGCGGGGTGCTGCTCTGTGCCAACCATATTAGTTTGCTGGATCCGATGACTATCGGGATTAAGTTAGACCGTCAAGTAAAGTATATGGCTAAGGCAGAACTTTTTGAGGTTCCTGTGCTTGGCTGGCTCATTAACAAATTGGGTGCTTTTCCGGTCAAACGTGGTGGTGTAAGCAAAGAATCCATTAAAACGGCCCTTAACACACTTCGCGGTGGTAATGTCATGGGTATCTTCCCGGAGGGTACGCGTAACTCTGACGCCGGAGTTGCCAAGAAAGGTGCTGCAAGCTTTGCACTTCGAAGCGGTGCTGCAGTTGTTCCAGCCGCTATTGTCGGTGAGTACAAACCCTTTCGACGGATGGTTGTAGTCTATGGGGCTCCTATAGATCTCAGTCAATTTGCCGGTGCAGGAAGTGAATCTCTCGAGGCTGTTACCGATGTCATTATGGAACGCATCAATGAGATGAAGAAGTCGGGTATACCAACTGTTGGTTAAGGGATAAACGGAATCACAAATTTCGTCCTGTGCTATGATTAAATAACGGCATAGTCGCTATTTTTTGGAACATACTATCTTTAAGTGTAATTTGTAATACCAAGCAATGCTTGTTTTGAACTCTGCTATACGCAGGTTTAAATAAATGGGGTTTTGAATCGAGGAGGCTAATCACATGTCTGAAGAAATTAAAAATCAGGAAACTACGGAGAGCAATGAAACCGTAGAAGCGGTGGAATCCGCTGTGACAGAAAATAACGGAGCTGTAGAAGAAGTTGCTGCCGTTAACGAAGAAGAAGTGACTAACCAAGCTGACTTGGAAATCATTTCTCTGAAAAAAGGCGATACCGTGAAAGGAACAATCGTCAAAATTGAAGATAACCAAGCTTATGTAAGCATTGGATATAAATACGACGGTGTGATTCCGATTCGCGAATTGTCCGCAGTACAACTGGACAACGCTGCTGCAGCAGTAGAAGTTGGACAGGAAGTAGAATGTAAAGTTGTTAGCATCAACGACAACAAGGAAAGCCTTGTTCTTTCCAAACGTGCTGTTGATAGCGAAAAATCATGGGAAGATCTTGAGAAGTACTTTGCTTCCCAAGAAGCTTTCGAAGTTACTGTGGCTGACGTTGTTAAAGGCGGTCTAGTAGCTGATGTTGGAGCACGTGGATTTATCCCAGCTTCCATGGTTGAGCGTCACTTCGTTGAAGATTTCAGCGATTACAAAGGCCGTACCCTTCGCGTTAAAGTGAAAGAACTTGACCGTGAGAACAGCAAAGTAATCCTGTCCGCTAAAGAAGTTCTTGAAGAAGAGTTCGAAGCTAATAAGCTTAAAATTATGGCTGAACTGTCTGAAGGTCAAATCATTGAAGGTACCGTACAACGTCTGACCCAATTCGGCGCATTTGTTGATGTTGGCGGAGTTGACGGTCTTGTACACGTATCCGAAATCGCTTGGAATCACGTAGAGAAGCCTTCTGATGTAGTTTCTGAAGGTGATAAAGTACGTGTTAAAGTACTTAAGGTTGATCCTGAAAAAGGAAAAATCAGCCTGAGCATTAAAGCTGCTGCTCCAGGTCCTTGGGACTCTGCTGCTGGCGAAATCAACATCGGTGATGTTGTAACAGGCGTTGTAAAACGTCTTGTGAACTTCGGAGCATTCGTTGAATTGCTTCCAGGTGTGGAAGGTCTTGTGCACATTTCACAAATCTCCCACAAACACATTGCTACTCCACACGAAGTATTGAAAGAAGGACAAGAAGTACAAGTGAAAGTACTGGACTTCAATCCATCCGAGAAACGTGTTAGCCTGAGCATCAAAGAAACTGAAGAAGCTCCAGCACCTACTGCTAGACCTGAACGCAGCAACAGCAGAGACAGAGCTCCTAAAGAAGTATTGAATAACCCTAACGTTTCTCTAAGCAACGAAGGCCTTAGCTTCACGCTTGCTGAACGTTTTGGAGACAAGTTGGACAAATTCAAAGGTAATAACTAATCCTGCTTTTTGAATATACGGGTAAAGTAATCGGCGAGCCCTCGATACGGGGGTTCGCCGATTCTCTTTTTCCAGTGACAGAAAGATTTATTGGAACTAACATGAGTGTTAGCCAATTTTAATGTTTTTTGCTATGATGAGTATCGTAAGGATGACAGGAGGAATGAATATGGCAAGACCCGTTGTGGCAATCGTTGGGAGGCCTAACGTCGGGAAATCGACGATTTTTAATCGGCTGATTGGCGATAGATTGGCCATTGTAGAAGATAAACCGGGGATTACACGTGACCGGATTTATGGTATTTCAGATTGGAACGGTAAGTCGTTCAGTGTGATTGATACCGGAGGTATTGAAATTGATGGAGATGACACGATTCTGAAATCAATCCGCGTTCAAGCGGAGCTGGCGATTGAAGAAGCGGATGTTATTGTATTTATGTGTGAGGCGAAGAGTGGTGTGACGAATTCAGATGAAGAGGTAGCTCAGATTCTGTTCCGTTCAGGTAAACCGATCGTTCTTGCCATCAATAAAGTGGATAATATGAAGCGTGCAGATGATATTTATGAGTTCTATAGCCTAGGTTTTGGAGATCCAATCGGAATTTCCGGTAGTCATGGTACAGGGCTCGGTGACTTATTGGACGCTGTCGTAGAACGTCTGCCAGAGAAAATAGATGATGAGTATGATGACGATGTCATTCGTGTAGCTTTGATTGGCCGTCCGAATGTAGGTAAATCCTCTTTGGTTAACGCAATTCTGGGTGAAGAACGCGTTATCGTTAGTGATATTGCAGGTACTACTCGCGATGCCATTGATACGCCTTTTGAACGTGATGGACAACGTTATGTGCTTATCGATACTGCAGGTATGCGCAAAAAAGGCAAGGTATATGAGAATATTGAGAAATACAGTGTTATGCGTGCGATGCGTGCGATTGAACGGGCTGATGTGGTTCTCGTTGTAATTAACGGTGAAGAGGGCATCATCGACCAGGACAAGCATATCGCTGGTTATGCACATGAAGCTGGTAAAGCGTCTATTTTTGTTGTAAACAAATGGGATGCCATTGAGAAAGACGACAAGACTATGCAGAACTTCGAGTCTAAGATTCGTGACCACTTCTTGTTTATGAGTTACGCACCGGTTGTCTTCTTGTCGGCTTTAACTAAACAGCGCCTGCAAAAACTGCTACCAGTGGTGCAGCATGTATCTCAACAGCATGCACTACGCATTACTACGCATCTGGTGAACGATGTTGTATCGGATGCCATTGCGATTAACCCTCCTCCAACTGACAAAGGCCGTCGCTTACGTATTAACTACGTAACGCAGGTTGCGGTGAAGCCACCGACGATCGTGGTGTTCGTAAATGACCCATCGCTGATGCACTTCTCCTATGAACGTTACTTGGAGAATAAAATCCGCGCGGCGTTTAATTTCGAGGGAACGCCAATCCGTCTCTTTACACGGCGCAAATCCGAAAACGAAGGTTAGGGGAGAAGAAGTGTGGCGCTTGAACTTCTGGTTATCGTTGTAAGCTATTTGCTTGGTTCTGTCAGCTTTAGTGTGCTGTTCGCCAAGCTACTAAAGGGAATTGATATCCGTCAATATGGGAGCGGCAATGCGGGGGCTACCAATACACTGCGTGTACTGGGAAAAGGTCCTGCGATATCTGTGCTAGTGCTGGATGTACTGAAGGGTGTTGCCGCAGTTTGGTTAGGAACTTGGGTAGGCGGCTGGGGAACCTGGGTTGCTGCTCTTTGCGGAATCGCTGCCATTGTCGGACATAACTGGCCGCTTTACTTTCGTTTCCGTGGGGGAAAGGGCATCGCTACTACGATCGGTGTTATGGCCACACTGTGTTTATGGCCTGCACTGCTCGCTGGTGTTATCGCCATAGGATCTATCTTTATCACTCGTTACGTGTCACTTGGCTCGTTGATTTTTGTCGCGCTGACACCGGTCTTTCTATTGTTGACAGGATTTACACAGCCTGTGCTCTGGACCAGTATTATCATTGCGGTTTTTGCCTTCTGGCGGCACCGGACGAACATTGTTAAGATTGTAGAGGGCCGTGAGAACAAGATAGGCTCAAAAGTAAAAGGAGGGAATCGTGTTGTCTGATAAAGTAACCGTACTAGTAGCGGGGAGCTGGGGAACTGCGCTGGCAAGTGTGCTGGCTGCGAATCACTCGGAAGTTTATCTGTGGACACGTAACTCTGATCAAGCTGCCGAGATCAATGGTTCTCATTTCAATAATAAGTATTTACCGGGGATTTCTCTGCCTGCAAACATCATTGCAACCACCGATCTGGAGACCGCAGTTTCCGGTTCTAAAGCGGTTGTTATTGTAGCCCCATCTTCAGGTATGCGACAGGTTGCTCGCAGTCTGAAGCCGTTCTGGAAGGATGAAATGCTATGCGTTCATGCTACGAAGGGCTTTGAGACTGAAAGCAAGAAACGGATGTCCATCGTTATTGCTGAAGAACTCGGCTGTGACGAAGGGCAGATTGTCGTTCTCTCCGGACCGAGTCATGCAGAGGAAGTAGTGCGCCTGTGTCCTACTACAGTTGTTGTGGCTTCACCTGATGATAAGCGTACTGCTGAAGCACAGGAATTGTTCATAAACAATGATTTTCGTGTATATACGAACCGTGATCAGGTAGGAGTAGAGCTTGCCGGCGCACTAAAGAATATTATTGCACTCGGTGCAGGTCTATCCGATGGTCTAGGATTTGGGGATAATGCTAAGGCGGCGCTTCTGACACGTGGACTGGCCGAGATTTCTCGGGTGGGCGTCGAGCTTGGAGCGAATCCTTTGACCTTTGCAGGGCTTGCAGGTGTTGGCGATCTTGTAGTGACTGCTACGAGCCAGCACAGCCGTAACTGGCGTGCTGGCTTTATGCTCGGGCAAGGGAAACCACTGGATGAGGTGCTGGAGTCGATGGGAATGGTTGTCGAAGGTATTCGTACCACGGAGGCAGCTTATGCCATTTCCATCAAGCTAGGGGTCCAAATGCCCATTACAGATCAAATTTATCATGTCCTTTTTAAAGGTAGAAGTCCGCGTAGTGCTGTTGAAGCTCTGATGGGCCGTGATCGTAAACCTGAGCTTGAGGCAATATCTCAGGAAACTTGGGAGCAGTGGCATTCCTGATCCTGTTCACCTTTTTCCGCAAATTCTCATATGTTGTATTGGGGATTGACGGAGGAGGGATGAAAAGTGAGCAGAGATTTTTCCAAGGATGCATTGAACGCCATTAACAAAAAGGCGGGCAAGAACATTACGGAAAGTGCCGTCAAAAAGCTAGCCAGTACGGTCAAACCAGGAACTACGCAGAATGAAGCCCAGCTCCGCCAGTTAATTAAGCAGGTGTCATCGATGGCGAAAGTGCCGGTCAGTGAAGCTACTGTGCAGGAAATTGTTAATGCCGTCAAAAAAGGCGGCGCAGGTTCCGGCACAATGGAGTCTTTAATGAAAATGATGCTTAAAAAATAGCTTTAGGTTGGGTGAGCAAAAGATTCAGAATCCATGAGATTCTGTTATCTTTTGCTCTTTTTTTATTTATTGGTAAACTCTCACAGCTAAAATATCTTAATAATAATATATAAAAAATGATGTTTTTTTACAGAATAGGATAAGGTCATGATATAATAATCCCTAATATATTACAGGCGAATGGGGGCTTTGACCTTGGATCCGATGACAAAAATGTGGTTGTCCCTGATTGCAATGCTGATTATGGGACTGTCTGTATTTCTAATAACTTTTGCTCGGAGCAAAACAAAGGGACTGCTTAAAGCATTGCTATCTATCCTTGCGTTTGTCATCATGTTAGTTGGCCTATTGGGTGGAGTTGTTTCGATTATGTAAGCAGTTACATAATGTTGAGGAAGGAAGTAACATCATGAAATCGCAAAATGGCGTCACCGTTATGTTTCAACCTGAAGGTCGTAAAGCTGTGGTGAATCGTGGTATCTCGTTACTGGAGGCAGCTCGTAAAGCCGGAGTGAGCATTACCACTCGCTGTGGAGGCAAAGCAGGCTGTCTGATGTGCAAGGTTAAAATTGCGACTGAAGAGGCCACAGCGCTGAGACCGCCAGGGGATATTGAACGACGTAAGCTTGGAACTACGTTAGAAGAAGGAGTGCGTCTGGCTTGTCAGGCTGCCGTATGGAGCGATGTGACCGTTCAGGTGCCAGAAGATCCACTTAAGGCTGCTGTACGCCGTAAGCTTGAAGCTGCGCGGCGTGGGGAAGAAGATGAGCTGTGGTAGTGTTAGATTGTCACCGTGGGAGGGACTCGGTTGGAGTTTATACGAAGAAAGAAGAAGCTAAAGGCAGGAGCAAGACTTTTTCTGGTAGTGATGTCAATCGCTCTTACTCTTTCCGGATGTCTGTATCCTGGAGAAGAAAAGCGTGCTAGCGTTAATTATCGAGAAAGTGTTAAGCGGATACAAGCAGCCGTTGATGATTTTCAACAAGAGGAAGGTGTGCTTCCGATCCTTAATGCGGATGAAGCTACTCCAAGATATGAGAAGTTCCGGATAGACCTAGGCAAGCTGAACAATAAGGGATATTTGGATGATATTCCGGCTACGGCTTTTGAACAGGGCGGAAGCGCTTATTTTCTTATTTTGAATGAGGAAAGCGATCCAGTTGTTAAGGTGATGGACCTTGTTACCGTTCAAAAGGTGAATGATGTGCAGCGTCAGATTAATCGTTATAAATCAGCTCATGACGGCTCTTTGCCCGTACTAGATGAGCTATATCCTGGACTTTACACCATTGATCATAAGAAAGCAGGAACAAGCTCCATATCATTAACTAGCGTCTATTCCGGGCAGGTTCTTGATTTCATCATGGATAAGGCTGGAACGGTCTATGTAGATTATGTCTTTGATATTATAGCTGCCATCGAAAAGAATGGTGGAGAACATGACGAGAAAAAAGATTTGCGACTAGATCTGGAGGAAGCTTCCTATTACGTGCCCGTAAAGTCTTTGCCGTATCTATGGATTAACAATCAGCCTGTCCCGCAGTCTCCTAGTTGAAGTGAAAGTTAAAGCTTAAGAGCGTCTAAGCTTCGGTTATATCCGAAGGATTAGGCGTTTTTGTGTTGTTCAGATATTGCCTTAACTGAAGCTTAATTGTCTTACATAAATCGTAGATGGAATTAAGGTTCAGTTTCATAGCGCGTAAGACTGGATTGCTAGAAATGATGGTAAGAAAGGAGATTCAGCTCAAGCTAGAAATAAATCATGAAATAATCGTAACCGTATAAAATTAAAGGCAAAAGGATGTAGATGACATACGCTAAAATTTCCTTCATGCATATTCACTAAAATAGTTCTATCAATAAATCCTATCTCATATGATGGATGAGTAAGCTTCCGGGCGTCAGACGCCTTGCGGCGCGCACAACTAATTTTTAGAAATTACATTGCAAAATGCGCGATTATGGGTCATAAATTCGTTCCGGATACATATGATGATACTAGTCCAAATGCATGTCCGAGCATTCGGAGTTTAGCGCGGGGCCAGTACGTCCCGGTCGAAAGCAGCTAGGCTTCGGGCGGGCATACGATAAGTCCGGTTGATGTCCTGCAAGGGTCAGATTACCGGCGGAACGCGAAGTCGATGCTCTTCAGGCATTTTTTCTTCGGAGTAATATGAGGAGGGGATCTCTTTTGGAAAAAGTGGATATTTTCAAGGACATTGCCGAGCGTACCGGCGGAGACATTTATCTTGGCGTCGTCGGCGCGGTTCGCACGGGGAAATCGACATTTATTAAGCGCTTCATGGAAACAATTGTCCTGCCTAACATCACGAATGAGGCAGATCGGGTAAGAGCTGTGGATGAGCTTCCGCAAAGCGCAGCAGGCAAAACAATTATGACCACTGAACCTAAGTTCGTGCCTAACAACGCAGTCCAAATCAAGGTTGCGGAAGGGCTTGAGGTTAACGTTCGACTGGTAGACTGTGTGGGTTACGCTGTAGAAGGCGCTAAAGGCTACGAGGATGAGAATGGACCACGAATGATCTCTACACCTTGGTTTGAGGAGCCAATTCCTTTTCAGGAAGCGGCAGAAATCGGGACCCGTAAGGTCATCCAGGAACATTCAACGCTTGGTGTTGTAGTAACAACAGATGGTACGATTGCAGAAATTCCGCGGAACTCGTACGTGGACTCTGAAGAGCGCGTCATTGCAGAGCTGAAGGAAGTGGGTAAGCCATTTGTGCTTGTCATTAACTCCACTCGCCCACGCAGTGAGGAAGCACAGCAGCTCCGTAGCGAGCTAGCCATCAAATACGATATCCCTGTCATGACACTCAGCGCAGCAAACATGACCGAAGAGGATGTAACAGGTGTACTGCGTGAAGTATTGTACGAATTCCCTGTTCATGAGGTAAACGTGAACTTGCCAAGCTGGGTCATGGTGCTTGGAGAGAACCACTGGCTGCGTAGTAGCTATGAGAACTCCGTTCGCGATACGGTAAAAGACATTCGCCGCTTGCGGGATGTTGACCGGCTCGTATCTCAGTTCACAGAGTATGATTTTATCGATAAAGCAGGCCTAAGTGGTATGAACATGGGTCAGGGTGTAGCAGAGATCGATCTGTATGCCCCAGAAGAGCTGTATGATCAGGTTCTGATGGAGGTAGTAGGGGTTGAAATCCGTGGTAAGGATCACTTGCTCCAGCTGATGCAGGAATTCTCACACGCGAAAAGAGAGTACGACCGTTTCTCTGAAGCTTTAGAAATGGTCAAGACTACCGGTTACGGTATTGCTGCTCCTTCACTAGCTGAAATGGCGCTAGATGAACCAGAGCTGATTCGTCAAGGCTCTCGCTTTGGGGTTCGCTTAAAGGCCACCGCACCATCTATTCATATGATTCGTGTTGATGTTGAATCTGAGTTCTCACCAATCATTGGTACAGAGAAACAAAGTGAAGAGTTGGTCCGTTATTTGATGCAGGATTTCGAGAACGACCCGATTAAGATTTGGGAATCCGATATTTTTGGGCGCTCCTTGCATTCCATTGTGAGGGAAGGTATTCAAGGCAAGATCGCGATGATGCCGGATAATGCGCGCTACAAATTGCAAGAAACGCTTGGTCGGATCATCAATGAAGGCTCAGGCGGACTTATTGCAATTATTCTCTAACTTAAATTTAAGCAGATTGGAAGAGTGGGAGAGATCCCACTCTTTTTATGCGTAAAAATAACGAAACTTGATTCCTAGTTCCTATAATAACGGTGAATCTGACTCAATTTTTTTTCTGAAAAGAAGAATTAACCTGGTCTTATAGGTCTATAAAATTAGATGGGAATTAGATGTTTATGCAAGCATAGATGATAATTTCTACTCCTTTTTTGTCTAACTGCTTGAATTTATGGATGGGCTGTATTACTATAAGTTTGTTGCGCTTCAAGGTCTATGGGCGCCAGTGTTCAGTAATAAACGGGATTATCACGTATATTTTACGTTTAAACGGAAACAGTGTATGATACCGGAAATTTACTCAGGGAGGTGAGAAAACATGAATAAATCTGATTTGATCAATGTAGTTACAGAAGCAACTGAACTTCCCAAGAAGGATGCTACTAAAGCTGTAGATGCGGTTTTCGAAGCAATTACAGAAGCGCTGCAAAGCGGTGATAAAGTACAACTGGTTGGATTCGGAAACTTTGAAGTGCGCGAACGTTCCGCACGTAAAGGCCGTAACCCACAAACTGGTGAAGAAATCGAAATTCCTGCAAGCAAGGTACCGGCATTCAAACCTGGTAAAGCGCTGAAAGACGGAATCAAATAAAGATTTCTACATATCAATCCCATAGTCTTTTTAAGTAACAACTATGCCGCCCTCCAAGGCGGCATTTGTTTTTTGGAATAGCATGGGCTGTACATTAGGTTTAGAGGAGGATCAGCGATGACGGATAAAAATACGAGCGAAAATCCGCTTCCGACAGGTAGCGACTATATTGTGGTTAAGGCCAAAGAAAATGGCGTTCAAGTCATTGGGCTAACTAGAGGTACGGATACACGCTTTCATCATACAGAGAAGCTAGACAAGGGTGAGGTGTTGATTGCCCAATTTACCGATCATACCTCAGCAATGAAAATCCGCGGAAAAGCTGAAATTTTAACGAAACACGGACAATTGGAAAGTGAAAGCTGAAAAGCAGGCATAGCCTGCTTTTTTTCAAAATATAGTAAGGGTGAATGATCATATCCACAAAAAAAGTGGGTACTATGGATAAGGGGGCGTGTCCATGAACAAAGCCTGGTTGATTGGTGCCGTATTACTCTTGACTGCGACCTCTGCTGTTATTTTGCCGAAACTGGCAGACTTAGACTCATCCGTACAGCAGAGAAATGGGACAGTGGAGACTTTTACTGGCAGCCATAACACAGTGCTGGGCAATGACAATCTTGTTGATGTTCTGGGCGCTCTTCCGTTGACCTTATCCATAGATAGCGTTGGCTGGGAAGATCATGTTCTGTCACTGGATCTGAAAGTGAGCGGGAACGATCATGAACCTGAGGAACTCTATCAAAATATGGCTCAGGCCATTTCCTTTGCTATTCAGGAAACCTCGAATGTGGATCAACTTCTACTTCGCATTGTGGTAGAAGATAAATGGCTAGGTAGCCGCCGACTGCTGTTGGCTGGTGATATCAGACGTTCTGAATGGTCTTATACGCTGCAAGATGAACTTCAGTCTGCGGATAATCTTCCTATATCGGATCGTCTCAAAACGGGCTTCCGCATTAGTGAAACCGAGCTCTGGAAGAAACAGTTCATTTATCCTTGAATGGATTAAAAGAAACTCAGGCGTACCACAGTGCGTGACAAAAAAACATGTGATATAATAGACAAGATTGTGAACAAACGAATTATTATTATGTCAATGGCTTCGGAGGCTGAAATGAAACCGTACTGCATACCGCAACTGGCTAAACCCTACACCGACTACGACATGATTCAGAAGCATACGGATTTGCCGCCGTTTTCTGATGGCCGGGGTCATTTGTTATATATTTTTCTAAATCATGCTTCTTCTGCAAAAGGAAGTGCCGGGGAGTTGTACACGCTTGTGACAGCGCTTGTTCAACTAGGTCTGGACACGCATGAGGTCATTGACCGTTCGAATGATAGACGGGGGGGAGACCCTATGCGTTCCCGTCAATTGAAGGTTCTAGCTGGCGATTACTTCAGCAGCTGGTTTTACCATTTGCTTGCAAAGAGTGATCAGATCGAGATGATTGGAATCTTGAGTAAGGCGATTGCAGATTTCAATGTCTTGAAAGCGAATCTCTACGTGAAGATGAGAGGCATACGTCTTTCGGCTGAACAATACTTGCGGCACATGGTACAGCTGAATATGCGGCTGTTCCTTTCTTTTACGCCTATGATTGAGAACTCCTTAGTGGAGCTGTGGGAAAAACTGCTGGCAGAATTCAGTCAGTGCGAGACCGTTGCTATTGAGCTTCTTCGTAGTGATGATCCTGCGAATGCAGGGAATGGCTATTGCTACTGGAAGATGATGGAGACTGCAACGGAGGAAGAACGTAAGCAACTTCAAGACCTGAACCTTGATCAGAAGGAATGGAAGATGCTAAAAATGAAATATAAATGTGATTCGCAACTGACGGACAAGCTTCATCAATCGCTTCAGTCTATTCAGGGGCTATTGCAAAGCGTTAAAGACGAGAGTTTACTTAGAGAGCTAGAGATCGCGCTGGATCGTTTTCTCCTGCAGATGAAGGTCACAGGACAAGCAGCCGTGGAGGGTTAAGGGATGACTATGGAAAAAACGACAACTGCTGTGGGTGACAACAGCAAACCAAAAGAGCAGTTTGTACATTCCGTATTTGAGAGTATTGCTGGAAAATACGATTTGATGAATGACATCCTAAGCTTTCGCCGCCACAAGGCATGGCGTAAATTCACGATGAAGAAGATGGGGATGAAGCGCGGGGATTCGGCCGTTGACCTATGTTGCGGAACCTGTGATTGGAGCATCGCTTTGGCGGAAGCCTCGCAGACTGGCAATGTAATCGGACTGGATTTCAGCGCAGGTATGCTTGAAGTAGGTCGCCGCAAAGTGGAAGAGCGCAAGCTTCAGGACCGTATTTCGCTGGTGCAGGGCAATGCTATGGAGCTGCCTTTTGAAGACAATGCGTTTGATTATGCAACGATTGGATTTGGACTACGCAATGTGCCAGATCCTGTTCAAGTGCTTAACGAAATGAAGCGGGTAGTGAAACCTGGTGGAATGGTTGTATGTTTGGAGCTATCCAAGCCGATGAAACAGCCGTTTAAAGGTGTATATTTCTTTTATTTCCAGCGTGTGCTTCCATTGCTGGGTAAGTTATTCGCGAAAAGGTACGAGCAATACAAATGGCTGCCAGAATCATTGGCAATGTTCCCAGACCGGGAGCAACTGGCCACTATCTTCCGTGAAACCGGACTTCAAAAAGTGGAATCCTTCCCCTTGACCGGAGGCATCGCGGCATTACATATTGGGCTCAAGGAGAACGGGAATGTTTAAGAAAATCGGTATCTTTTTACAAATGATTAAGTTTGAACATACGGTATTTGCTTTACCCTTTGCCTTTATGGGTGCTTTACTGGGATCTGTGGTCATGAATGATAGCCTCCCATCCTGGAGTCAAATTGGCTGGATTGTAATCGCTATGTTTGGAGCACGCAGTGCAGCTATGGGATTGAATCGATTGATAGACCGAATCAGTGATGCCAAGAATCCACGCACAGCGGGAAGAGCGATTCCTGCAGGGTTACTTAAGATCGGTGAAGTTGTCATTTTTATAGGCATTTCGTTTTTCTTGCTCTTTTGGGCAGCCTTTAAATTGAATCCTTTGTCAGCTAAGCTGTTACCTATCGCTGTATTCCTTCTTGTTATTTATTCATTCACTAAGCGCTTTACATGGGCATGCCATCTTATCCTCGGCCTCACCATTGCGCTTGCACCGCTGGGCGGCTGGGTAGCTGTGACCGGTAGTGTGAATTGGACTTCAATGGTATTTTACTTCACAATTGTGTTTTGGACGGCTGGTTTTGATGTTATATACTCTTGTCAGGATGTTGAATTTGATCTTAAAGAAGGCTTAAAATCCATTCCAGTGCGATTTGGGGTCCAAGGTGCACTCGTTATTGCTCGTGTGTTTCACATTCTTACGGCGATTGGATTCGTATCGCTGCTGTTTTTGACGGATTTAAGCTGGTGGTATGTGGCTGGTATGATCCTCGCATATATTATTCTCTTTTATGAGCATTATATTGTATCTCCGAGTGATCTCAGTCGTTTACAGACCGCTTTTTTCACTATGAACGGCGTGCTAAGCATCGTGGTGTTCTCTTTCACTCTGATTGACTTGGTGGTGCATTTCAAAAAATGACGCTTACTAAACCGAAAAACTTCGTGGTAGGAATTACAGGGGCAAGCGGTGCTATTTATGGTATTCGTCTGATCGAAACGTTGCTATCGCTAGGCTACTCCGTTCATTTGGTAGTAAGTAATGCGGGCTGGCGCGTTTTTAAAGAAGAACTAGGTTATATCGCATCAGACCGGGAAGGCTTTTTGAACGAAAAGTTCAAAGGCTATCCCGGTTCTCTACTTTATCATCCTGTCGCTGATATCGGTGCATCTATTGCAAGTGGTTCGTTTCGTGTGGAAGGGATGATTATTATGCCTTGTTCCATGGGAACATTGTCTGCGGTTGCTAATGGAACCTCCGACAATCTGATGACTCGTGCTGCTGATGTTATGCTTAAGGAAGGACGTCCACTGGTCCTTGTTCCTCGTGAGACACCTCTGCATGCTATTCATCTTGAGAATATGTTGAAGCTGTCCCGTCTGGGGGTTCGGATCATTCCGGCAATGCCGGCGTTTTACTTTGGGCCACAAAGTATGGATGATCTGATTAATTTCATGGTGGGTAAAGTGCTTGACAGCTTTAATATTGAACATCAATTATTTCGCAGATGGGGGGATTGAAAGGATGGAGAATAACAGCCACACCATCATAGGCAAAATCAGCTATACTAACTCATGGCCGGTATTTCACAATTTTCATCCCTCTGCACTGAAATATCCGGCAGAGATGGTGAGTGAGGTACCTGCCATTCTTAATCAGGGGATGAGTCGTGGAACGATTCATGTGGGTGCATTATCCTCTTTTGCGTATGCTGAAGCCAGTGATAAGTTATTGCTGTTACCTGATTTATCGGTAAGTGCGGACGGTCCTGTGAGGTCTATTTTTCTTTTTTCTCGAGTGCCTCTTGCACAGATAGGTACAGGTACGATTGCTGTTACGAACACTTCTGCAACATCGGTAAATTTGCTGAAAATTTTAATGGAAAAGGCTTTTGGCAATAAACCAGAATATATTAGCGCTAATCCTGATTTGGATGCTATGATGCATCAAGCAGATGCCTGCTTACTCATTGGTGATCATGCGATTAAAGCCTCTTGGCAGGATCAAGGGTATATCGTTACGGATCTGGCGGAGCTTTGGAAAGAATGGACGGGCTTAGGGATGACCTTTGCGGTCTGGGCAGTGAATCGAAAAGCTGCGAATGACAAACCGGAAGCCATTGCGGAGATTGCAGAAGCTTTTGCTGAGAGTAAACTGCGGGGACTAAGTGATTTAGATCCTATAGTACTTGCAGCCTGCTCGACAATTGGAGGAACTAAGTCTTATTGGGAAGGGTACTTTCGCAATTTAAGCTATGATTTTGGAGAAAGGCAGCAGAAAGGTCTGAACCTCTATTTCCGCTATGCCTATGAGATGGGTCTGCTGCCGCAGGCAGTGAAGATGGAGATTTGGAGTCATAAACTGTTGACACGGGTGAAGGAATGAAACGACTGCAAATATTCGGATTACTGAACAGAGACATGGATCAGATTGAAAAAGATTTGTACCGTAGCGTACAGGGTGATGACGACCTACTAACCGAGACTTCTCTGCATTTATTAAAAGCTGGCGGTAAAAGATTGCGTCCCGTATTTGTTTTGATGGGTGGGAAATTTGGAAAGTATGATCTTGAGAAGCTGAAGCGTGTGGCGATACCGCTAGAACTAATTCATAGCGCTTCACTAGTTCACGATGATGTCATTGACGATGCAGAACTGCGCCGGGGTGAACTTACTGTTAAGGCCAAATGGGGCGATAAAATTGCCATGTACACCGGTGACTACATATATGCGAAAGCACTGGTGATGACGACGGAGCTGAAGAATCCGCGAATTCATCAGATTTTGTCCAAGGCCATGATTGAAATGTCGATCGGTGAGATGGAGCAGATTCGTGACTTCTTCAACAGTGAGCAAAGTGTGCGTCATTACCTGCGGCGGATTCGCCGCAAAACAGCGCTGTTGATTGCAGTCAGTTGCCAATTAGGTGCACTTGCTGCTGATGCTGAACCAGAGGTGGCTCGTCTACTTTATAATTATGGATACAATGTAGGGATGGCTTTCCAGATTCGTGATGATTTACTTGACCTCTCAGGCACCGAAAAGCAAATCGGTAAACCTCCAGGAAGTGATATGCGGCAAGGGAACATCACCCTTCCTGTCATTTATAGCCTGGAGGATGAAAGATTGCGAGCTCCGCTTCTTGAGGAGTTGAAGTCTATTCGTGAAGGGCACAGCACAGTAGGGCGTGCTATTGATCTTATTCTTTCTGGAGACGGAATTGTCCGTTCCGAGGAGCTGGCTTCGCGATATATCGCGAAGGCACTTGCTGCACTAGATCAGTTGCCTAACAACAAGACTAAGCGTAATCTGCGCGATATTGCCTTTTTTGTAACAGGTAGAGCTTATTAGTATTTTGGTGATCATGAAATTAAACGTTTCCAGAAAGCTCGGTTTCTGTTAAGATAGCGTCAAAACAACCCAACTAATGGGAAATTGGAGAGTGCCTCTATGGAAAAGACGTATCTGATGGTCAAACCGGATGGAGTACAACGTGGATTAATTGGGCGTATTGTCTCACGCTTTGAAGATAAGGGCTTTAAGCTGGTCGCTGCAAAGCTGATTACAGTTAGTGAAGACCAAGCAAAGAGACATTATGCGGAGCATGCTGGCAAGGACTTTTTTTCAGAGTTGGTTTCTTTTATAACTTCAGGTCCAGTGTTTGCAATGGTATGGGAAGGTGATGATGTTGTAGCATTATCCCGTACGCTCATTGGTAAGACGAAGGTAGGAGAAGCCTTGCCGGGTACGATTCGAGGCGACTTTGCCAGCCATACACCGCTTAATTTAATTCATGGATCAGACTCGCCTGAAAGTGCAGAACGAGAAATTGCTAATTTCTTTACTCCAGATGAATTGAATCTTTATAACAAAGAGATCGCAGTCTGGATGTAGGAGCCAAGCGGGAGGCGGGGGATTAACATGTCTGATCGTAATGTTGCAGCATTAACAGCAGATTCAGATTACATCGGGTTTATTCATCATGTTAAGCAAAGCACCGGAATTGATCTGGCTCAGTATAAAGAAGCGCAGATGAAGCGGCGTTTAACGACTCTTCGTGTGAAGAATGGATATCAAACCTTTAGTGATTTTTTTGCCGCAATGATGAAGGACAAGGAATTATTTTATGAATTTTTGGACCGAATGACGATTAATGTCTCCGAGTTTTGGCGGAATCCGAATCGGTGGGAAGTACTGCGAGATATCATTCTTCCTGACATACAACAATCTGGTCGCAGATTGAAACTGTGGAGCGCTGCATGTTCCACTGGAGAAGAACCCTATACGCTGGCTATGATTTTATCGGATAAGAATTTATTGGGGCAGACTGGCATTCTGGCTACGGATATTGACGACGGTGCGCTTTCCAAAGCAAAGCAAGGTTTGTATCTGGAACGTTCTTTAAAGGATGTGCCTAAGGATGTTGCTGCGCGTTACTTTAAACCCGAGGGTCATTTATTCAAAGTTAGCGACACGCTTAAGAAAAACATAGATTTCCGTAAACAGAACCTACTGCTGGACAAGTTCGATGAGGGTTTTGATCTTATCATTTGTCGCAATGTAATGATCTATTTTACTGAAGAGGCGAAGAATAAGCTCTACCATAAGTTCTCGGCTAGTTTACGTCCAGGCGGGTATTTGTTTGTAGGTAGTACAGAGCAGATCTTTACGCCAGCGCAATATGGCTTTGAATCGACGGAAACCTTTTTCTATCGTAAAAAATAAATACTTCTTGCTCCTTCGTCTGTGTACTTTTATAGGTATACTTTCGCTATCGTTCAGTGATACTGGGTAGTAGAATCTGTAAGCTAAGCGAAAGGATCGTTAAACCGATGGACAAAAGCAAGGTCATTGCCGCGTACAAACGAGGCTTTATTACCGTTCGTGAGTGCGGGCAAATTCTCGGTGTAGAAGAAATGCAATTGAAGCGCCTTCTGCAACTGGAAGAGCGTAAGTCTACATTTCCTTCAACAAGTCAGCGGATCGGAAGCTAACAAGTGCCGGACCGAGCCGAGGAGCGCCATTCATACTCTTTAGAGTATGAATGGCGCTTTTTCTTTACACAAAAACCAATTCATTTTGTCGCGAATGGAGTCGTTTTAGGGAGATCCCTTTCTTGTCAAAGAGGATTGCCTATACTATAATGAGCAAAGATCATTAGGATTTTAGCGGTTTACAGTTTAAAAGTATAAAAGGGGGAACGCAGCATGAGTTTGCGCTATTTAACAGCGGGGGAAACGCACGGCCCCCAGCTTACGGCCATTATTGAGGGATTGCCAAGTAATTTGACATTGGATTTTGAAGAGCTTAATTTTCAATTGCAGCGTCGACAAAAGGGTTATGGACGTGGACGTCGCATGCAGATTGAGAAAGATACGGCACAAATTGTAGGTGGAGTGCGTCATGGCTATACTACAGGTGCTCCAGTAGCCTTGGTAGTAGAGAATAAAGACTGGACCCACTGGAAGAACATCATGAATATCGAGCCTATTCCTGGCAGTGACGAAGAAAAACGCCGCGTAAATCGGCCGCGTCCTGGCCATGCAGACCTGAATGGCGGATTGAAGTACAACCATACAGATCTTCGTAACGTACTGGAGCGCTCCAGTGCTCGCGAAACAGCAGCCAGAGTTGCATGTGGCGCTGTAGCCAGACAGCTGCTTGCAGCTTTTGGCGTGAAGGTAGCAGGGCAAGTTATTCGTATCGGTGAAATTGAAGCGCCTGCTAACGATCTGCCTATTGATGAGCTGATTGAGCGGACAGAACAGTCCTCTGTCAGAGTTGTCGACAAAGAAACGGAACAGAAGATGGAGGCTTACATAGATCAGATTAAGGAAGAGGGAGACTCCATCGGTGGAATCGTTGAATGTATCGTCGAAGGACTTCCTATCGGACTTGGCAGTTATGTACAGTCTGACCGGAAGCTTGACGGAGCAATCGCTGGGGCGGTAATGTCGATTAATGCATTCAAAGGCGTTGAAATTGGCATTGGGTTTGAAGCTGGCAAATTGCGAGGATCGCAAGTCCATGATGAAATTATGTATGAAGCTTCTAAAGGATACTACCGTGCAAGTAATCGCTTAGGTGGTTTTGAAGGTGGTATGACTAACGGCATGCCGGTTGTAGTTCGCGGTGTCATGAAGCCGATCCCTACCCTTTATAAACCGCTTCAAAGTGTGGATATTGACACGAAAGAACCATTTACAGCGCAAGTTGAACGCTCCGACGCTTGTGCAGTTCCAGCGGCGTGTGTTGTTCTGGAAAACGTAGTAGCTTGGGAAATCGCAAAAGCTTTCCTTGATAAATTCGGTGGCGACTCACTGGAAGAAATTAAAGCGAACTATGAAAATTACCTATCACAGCTGGAGAGCTACTAATTATGCGTACTATTAATGTAGATTTGGGCGACCGCTCGTATCCTATTCTTATCGGTAGTGGTTTACTAAAGGACATCGCCCATTATTGTACTGAGGCCGGATTTTCGGAGCGTAGTCCACTGTTAGTAGTGAGTGATACTGAAGTAGCGCCAAGGTACTTGCCGGCACTTGAAGAAGCTTTACGTTCTCACGGTTATACTGTGGTTAGTCACATAATGACGGCAGGTGAAGCCTCTAAATCATTAGCCGTGTATGAAGAAGTCATGACAACCGCGATTCAAGCAGGATTAGATCGCAATTCAGCAGTTTTAGCTTTAGGCGGCGGCGTGGTTGGCGATTTAGCAGGATTTGTAGCAGCAACCTATATGCGTGGAATCGGCTTTCTGCAAATTCCAACGACGATCCTAGCTCATGATAGTAGTGTGGGTGGTAAAGTGGCGGTCAATCATCCATTAGCCAAAAATATGATAGGGGCTTTCTATCAACCGTCAATGGTACTCTACGATTTGGATACATTACGTACTCTTCCAGCACGGCAAGTGTCATCAGGTCTGGCTGAAGTGTTAAAGCACGGTCTCCTCGTGGACAAAGAGTTCGCATATTGGTGTCGTGATCATGCCGAAGAGCTGCTAGAGCTGAATGTCGAAGCCTTAGGTTATGCTTTAGAGCGTGGCTGTGCAATTAAGGCAGATGTAGTGGCGAATGATGAGCGTGAGCATGGACTTCGAGCGATATTGAACCTTGGACATACGATCGGACATGCCATTGAAGCAGTTGGTGGGTATGGTGTGTTTCTGCACGGAGAAGCGATTGCGATTGGGATGGCGGGTTCAGCGCTATTGGCTGCGAAGCTTGGGCGGGATACTTCCATTTATGAGGATACTGTATCTATGCTGACCGCGCTGTCACTGCCTGTACGGCTTCCTTCCGAGTATGATGAAGATGAACTGATGGACGCTATGATGCATGATAAGAAATTCAAGGAAGGCAAGATGACCTTTATCGTGCCTGATTCCATAGGCTCTGTAAGCATTGTGAACGATGTGCAGGAGTCGCTTGTGCGAGAGGTTCTCGCAGAGCTTAAGAAGGAGGGAAGACCGTGGTAAACCGAGGAATTCGCGGAGCAACAACCGTGACTAAGAACGAAGAGGCAGAGATTTTACGTGAGACCGTTATATTGCTGCGGGAGATCGTAGAACGTAATGATGTTATAGCTGAGAATATAAGCAATGTATGGATTACGATGACCAATGATCTGGATGCTACTTTTCCTGCAAGAGCTATTCGTGAGATTGAAGGCTGGGAAATGGTTCCACTTATGTGTTCAACGGAAATCCCGGTTAAAGGAAGCTTGCCGATGTGTATCCGGTTGATGGTACAGATTAATACGGATAAATCGCAGCGTGAGATTCGCCACGTTTATCTGAATGAGGCTCAGAAGCTACGTCCGGATTTATCAGAGAGCAAGTCTTAAATTATAGTTGTGGGTTGTCAATGACCCTCGTCATCATGTATAGTGTAGTTAGCCGAGTATAGAAGAGTTTAGTTTAGTTGAGATGAGTATAGTTGAGCAGAGTGCGAGAAGTTTTTTAGATTAGCATGTATCGTGTAAGCAGAGTCTTTATTTTGATATGCACTGAAGTCATTTATCAGTGATATATCTTATTTAGGGATAAGTCTGTAAACACTACATAATTATGCTAATCCATGCTCAAAAACATATACTTACTTACACAAACCCTCTACTTCGGTAGAGGGTTTTTTTGTATTTCGGAACCATTCATATATCTAAGGGGGCATCTAACAATGACGAATCCAAGTGTTCAAGAGGTGGTAAAGCTGTCGCGGGATTATAATCTGATTCCTGTTGTAAAGCGACTGCTCGCGGATATGGAAACACCTATCCGATTATTCCAACGTTTCGCTGAACGTGATCGCGCGTTCTTACTTGAAAGTGTAGAGGGTGGAAAACAATGGGCACGGTATTCGTTCATCGGTAGCGATCCCTTTTTGATGATATCCGGTAAAAAGGGTGCAATTAACGTTGAAGTCGGCGGAGAGAAGAAGCAACTATACGGAAAGCCGATTGAGGAGCTTAAAGCGTTACTTCGTTCATACCGTAGTCCTAAGCTTGACGAAATGCCTCCATTTACTGGAGGGGCTATCGGATTTTTCGGATATGATCTGCTGCAATATTATGAGAAGTTACCTCAGCATCCTGTGGATGATCTCCAAATGGATGATATAAGATTTATGTTTTGCGATCGGATTATTGTTTTTGACCATGTGAAGCAACAGATTCTGCTTGTTGGTAACCTGCATGTAAAAGACGGAGATACAGATTCGGATATCAGATCCAATTATGAAAGTCTGAGTCGTAAGCTGGAGGCTATGGCCGAAGATCTACAAAAAGAAGGCCCTAAGGAAAATGTGAATCGTCGCAGCATTCCGCAGGATATCGAGCTTGGAGAGATTCATTCTAATCTCACTAAAGAGCAGTACATCAACAATGTAGAACAGGCGAAGGAATATATTCGCTCAGGCGATATTTTTCAAGTGGTATTGTCACAGCGGTTGCATATTGAAACGGAAGTTTCTCCATTGCATGTATACCGGATGCTCAGAACTCTTAACCCCTCTCCTTATATGTACTATTTGAAAATGGACGAGGAGATTATTGTTGGCACTTCACCTGAAGCACTCGTAAAGGTGGATGGAAATCGTGTAGAGACACGGCCGATTGCTGGAACTAGACCAAGGGGTGACAGTGAAGCAGCAGACCGGGCGTTTGCTGCGGAGCTCTTGGAGGATGAAAAAGAACGTGCGGAACATCTGATGCTTGTTGATCTGGGTCGTAATGATCTAGGGAGAGTATCCAAATTTGGTTCAGTAAAATGTGATTCCTTTATGGAGATTGAAAGATACTCCCATGTCATGCACATGGTATCGAATGTGTCAGGCACGCTCAGTGAGGATAAAGATTTCTTTGATGCCTTTCTCTCCTGTCTGCCTGCCGGAACGGTTTCTGGGGCACCGAAGCTGCGAGCAATGGAGATTATAGCAGAGCTGGAAAAAGAAGCTCGAGGTGCTTATGCCGGAGCAATTGGATATTTAGGGTTCTCAGGAAACATGGATTCTTGTATCACCATTCGTACCATCATCTTCCGGAAAGGTCGTGCGTACGTACAGGCCGGAGCAGGTATCGTTTGGGATTCGGTTCCCGAGAAAGAGTATGAAGAAACGGTGAATAAGGCGAAGGGCATGCTGAAAGCTATTCGTATGGCAGAAGCTATGTTTCCAACCGAAGTGAAAGAAAAACAAGTTATCAACCAAGATTATATGTACGAATATACCCCTGAACAAGTGGTTTGATTTATATAGTAACTCATTAAGGCTGGGAGGAAGAACATTATGGATGCAACGAAATTAATTCAATCAGGAATCGCCGGACTAATCGAAGGCAAGAATCTGACACGTACAGAAGCACGGGATATAATGGGTGCTATAATGCTAGGAGATGCTTCACAAGCGCAAATCGGTTCACTGCTGACCGCTTTACGAATTAAAGGAGAAACCGTGGAGGAGATTACGGGTTTTGCAGAAGCTATGAGAGGGTTCGGCACATCCGTACTGACTGATCGCGCACGCTTGTTAGATACTTGTGGTACGGGCGGTTCCGGCATCCATAAATTTAATATTTCAACCGCCTCAGCAATTATTTCATCAGCGGCTTCTGTAAGAGTTGCCAAGCATGGAAATCGCTCTGCTTCAGGCAGAGCGGGAAGTGCGGATGTACTTGAAGCCCTTGGCGTAAACATTCATCTGAATGCAGACCAAGCCCGAGAATGTCTGGATCGTATCGGCATTTGCTTTTTATTCGCACAAATTTATCATCCTTCGATGCGGCATGCAGCAGCTCCTCGCAAGGAGCTTGGTGTACGTACGATCTTCAATATGCTGGGTCCTCTTACGAATCCCGCTGGAGCTGACCGTCAGCTCCTAGGGATTTATGACCGAAATAAGACGGAGACGGTGGCTAATGTACTGAAGGAGCTAGGTTCCAAGCGCGCAATGGTTGTAAGCAGTTCGGATGGTCTGGACGAGATCAGCATCTCTGCCTCTACATTAGTGTCTGAACTAAAAGAGGGTGTAGTGACCACTTATGAAATTACTCCGGAGGGATTAGGTCTTAACAGACATCCACTTGAAGCTGTTTTGGGTGGAGACGCAGCAGAGAACGCAGCAATTATTACCTCTGTGCTCCAAGGTGAGATCAATCCCTACCGAGATATCGTGTTAGCTAATGCAGGAGCATGTATATATGTTGCGGGTCTGGCAGATACCATGGCCGGAGGCGTCGAGAAAGCTAAAGAAGTAGTGGATTCGGGTAAGGCATTATCCAAGCTGAAACAGCTTGTTGTGATGACGGAGGAGCTTAATTATGTATCTTGATAAAATTGTCGCTACAAAGATCAAAGAGGTGGAGGTGCTCAGTAATAGCTTTTCTCTAGCTCAAGCTGAACGTGATATAGCAGCACTCCCTCAGACTAGAGGCTTTCGTAAGGCTCTGACCCAGGGGAAGAACAGGGATATAGGTTTGATAGCGGAGGTAAAGAAGGCATCCCCTTCAAAAGGGCTGATTCGTGAGGATTTCGATCCTGTTTCCATTGCAAAAGGTTATGAAGCGGGCGGCGCTGATTGTTTATCTGTTTTGACGGATACGGATTATTTTCAGGGAAGCGCTGCTTACTTGCAGCACGTGAAGGAAGCTGTAAATCTGCCGCTGCTACGCAAAGATTTCATTATCGATGAGAAACAAATTTATGAAGCGCGTATTCTTGGAGCAGATGCGGTGTTGTTAATCGTTGCTATTTTGACACCGGATAAACTGTCTCATTTTATAGAAATAGCTACTGGGCTTGGAATGGATGTATTAATCGAAGTTCATGATCGGAATGAGCTTGCAGTGGTATTAAGTACAGACAAGATAACACATCCTAATATTCTGCTGGGTATTAATAATCGTAATCTGCGTACCTTTGAGACGTCCTTAGAGACAACGGCAGAGCTGGCAGCACTAGTACCTCAAGGGGTACCTGTGATCAGTGAAAGCGGAATTGCAGGGCCAAGTGATATTGACTACTTAAGAACGACTGGCGCTCACGGGGTCCTCGTAGGGGAATATCTAATGCGTCAGGCAAATGTAGAAGAAGCGGTAAATGGATTGCTAGGAATGCTTCCAAATGGAAAGGACCGTGTCCGGCATGGCTGAGACATTGGTAAAAATCTGTGGACTTCAGGACGTTGAAGTGCTAAAATGTATGTTACACTTACCACTAGATTATATTGGATTTGTATTCGCTCCTAGTCGTCGCAGGGTTACTCTGGAGCGTGCTTCCGAACTGATTGCTGAACTTCCGCAATGGAAGACTAGTGAAAAACCTAAAGCTGCTGGGGTTTTTGTTAATCCAGAGCTGGATGAGCTGAGCGAACTGCTCTCCGTTGTGTCACTAGATGTCATTCAGCTACATGGGCAGGAAAGTCCAGCCTTTTGTCAAAAGGTTCAGCAAGCTTTCCCACACGTTCAGGTGTGGAAGGCATTGTCTGTTGCTGATAAAGAGTGTGATGACGCTGATAACAAATATACATTGGAACAATACGCAGGCTTCGTTGATGCTGTATTGTTAGATACTTATGATCCTCAGCAGAGCGGCGGCTCTGGGCGCACGTTCGCTTGGGAGAGGTTGCCTGATTATCAGGAAATCGCGCTACGAAATGGTTTGCCGTTATTTGTGGCTGGCGGACTTCATCCTAATAACGTAGGAGAGTTGCTAGATACTTATGCTCCGTACGGAGTAGACGTATCTAGTGGAGTAGAGAGTGAAGGCGTTAAAGATATTATTAAAATGACAGCTTTTGTGGAAAGGGTGAAGCAATCATGACACAAGTACCGGACCAGCATGGACGTTTCGGTTCATTCGGAGGGCGCTTCGTGCCCGAAACTTTGATGACTGCATTGATTGAGCTGGAGGAAGCCTATGAGAAGTATTCGGCAGACCCTGCTTTTCAAGAAGAAATAGATTATCTATTAAAGCAATATTCCGGACGGGAGACCCCACTGTATTATGCGGAACGTCTAAGTAAACATCTGGGAGAAGCAAAAATATATTTGAAGCGTGAAGATTTGAATCATACAGGTGCTCATAAGATTAACAATGCGATTGGTCAGGGAATTCTGGCTAAAATGATGGGTAAAACCAAGGTGATCGCCGAGACTGGAGCTGGTCAGCATGGTGTAGCTACTGCTACGGTTGCAGCCCTACTTGGTATGGAATGTAAAGTGTTTATGGGGGAAGAGGATACTCGTCGCCAGGCACTCAATGTATTCCGTATGAAGCTGCTTGGTGCTGAGGTGATTCCCGTTACTTCCGGATCGCGTACCTTAAAAGATGCCGGCAACGAAGCGCTTCGCTACTGGGTTAGCAATGTGGAAGATACTTTCTACATTCTCGGTTCTGCCGTAGGCCCACATCCTTATCCGATGATGGTTCGTAATTTTCAGAGGGTTATTGGTGATGAAACGCGGCGCCAGATTCTTGAGGCTGAAGGAAGACTGCCGGATGTGCTTGTTGCTGCAGTAGGTGGCGGTAGTAATGCTATCGGCATGTTCTATCCATTCGTAGAGGATAAAGGTGTCGGTATGATTGGTGTTGAGGCAGCAGGCAAGGGAATTGACACACCATTTCATGCGGCGACGATGAGCAAGGGGACTCATGGCGTATTCCAGGGTTCGATGAGTTACCTTCTGCAGGATGAACATGGTCAAGTAACAGAGGCTCATTCCATCTCCGCAGGTCTGGATTATCCAGGCGTAGGTCCTGAACACTCCTATTTAAAAGATATCGAACGCGCAAAATATGTTCCGATTACGGATGCTGAGGCGCTTGATGCACTGAAGCTGCTATGTGTAACGGAAGGTATTATTCCAGCTTTGGAGTCAGCACATGCGATAGCCCATGTAGTGAAGATGGGTCCAACCCTTACCAAGGATGATATTGTTGTTATCTGCCTGTCAGGCCGGGGAGACAAAGATGTGGAATCGATCATGGCGTACACAGAAGGGAAGGGAAATGAATGACAACCGAAACTACAAACCGGATGGATTTGGTATTCCGGAAGCTTAAAGCTGAAGAACAGACGGCATTAATTCCTTTTCTGACGGTTGGAGACCCTGATCTGGAGACTACGCTTGCCATCATCGCAGAACTGGAGGCGGCAGGTGCAGACATTTTGGAGCTGGGAGTACCTTACTCTGATCCGCTAGCAGATGGCCCTGTCATTCAGCGAGCGTCTGCACGAGCTCTGCGGGGGGAGGTTCACCTGCGTACCTGTATGGAGACCGCGTTAAAAGCTCGTCAAGCCGGAAGCAGCCTGCCCTTTATTTTGTTTTCCTATTACAATCCTATCCTGCAAATGGGGCTGGATACATTTTTCGCAGAACTGAATGCTCATGAGATTAGTGGTCTTATTATTCCAGATCTTCCTGTCGAGGAATCAGAGGAGATGCGTCGCCGCAGTAGTGAAATTGGCGTTAATCTCATTCCACTAGTTGCACCGACCTCAAGTGAACGTATTGCGAAGATTGTCTCAGGTGCGAGTGGGTTTATCTATTGTGTATCCTCGTTAGGTGTGACAGGGGAACGATCCACTTTCCATGCTGATGTAGAGGCGTTTATTGATTCCGTGCGTCAAGCTACGGATCTGCCGGTGGCTGTAGGATTTGGGATCTCAACTGGCGAACAGGTTGCCCGCTTTGCTCAGATTTGCGATGGCGTGGTAGTAGGTAGTGCGATTGTTCGTAAAATAGAAGAGGTCATTCCGCTGCTCGATAATCCCGCTACACGGAATGAGGGGCTGTTGCAAATTCGAGAATTTGTGGCACAATTAAAAAGACCATAACAGTGTCATTTTGACCTGTGTATAGTGGAGTAATCAACTATGGAGAGCGAGGACTATTCATGAATCCAAAACCGAATATAGTTAATCTCCCTGTCTACAAACCAGGGAAACCTATAGACGAAGTTAAGAAGGAGCTTGGCTTAAGTGAGGTTATTAAGCTTGCATCCAATGAGAACCCGTATGGAGCTTCCCCGAGTGCTAAAGAAGCTATTCTAGCAGAGCTTGAGAATCTTTATCTATATCCAGACGGATCGGCCGTTGAGTTGACGGCAGCACTTGCCAACCGTCTTGGTGTGAACAGCGATAATATTATTTTTGGCTGTGGTTCTGATGAGATTATTGCTCTTATTGCTCGTGCTTTCTTCTTGCCAGGTGATGAGACAATCATGGCTGACCAGACCTTCTCTGTGTATAAGAGTAACGCAGATATCGAAGGCGCTGTGTCCATCGAGGTACCACTTGTAAATGGTACACATGATCTGGATGGGATGCTGGCCCGTATTACGGACCGTACGAAGGTTATCTGGATTTGTAATCCGAATAACCCAACAGGAACGATTGTACCAGAGGAAGCCTTGGTTTCTTTCCTTGATGCTGTTCCTTCCAATGTAATGGTTGTTCTTGATGAAGCTTACTGTGAGTACGTAACAGATCTTTCTTACTCCAACGGTATCCAATTATTAAATCGTTATACGAATTTGGTTGTGCTTCGCACATTCTCCAAAATTTATGGCTTAGCTGCATTGCGTATTGGTTATGGCGTTGCTAGTCCTGAGATTATTTCATTGATCAACAAGGTACGCGAGCCTTTCAATACCACTCGTCTTGCGCAAGCGGCGGCTCTTGCTGCCTTGAATGACCAAGAATACGTGGAAGAATGCCGTCGTCTTAATAGCGCGGGTATTGTCCAATTACAAGGTGAATTCAAACGTCTGGGCCTTGAATCCTTCCCTGCACACGGGAACTTCATTATGGTAGATGTTCGTAAACCTGCAGCCGAGGTTTTCGATGCTTTGATGCGTAAAGGAATCATAGTAAGAGCGGGTCATCAAGTTTACCCTACTTATATTCGTGTTACTGTGGGCTCTGCTGAACAGAACACAGCGTTTATAACTGCGCTGGAACAAACGCTTATAGAGTCTGGTGTGCGCGCTTAGTAATAAACAGCAAGACTAGACTAAAAAAGGCAGGTAGTTCAAAGAACATGACGACAAAAATAGCTATATTCGGTGTCGGTCTGATCGGAGGCTCACTGGCCCTTTGCTTTAAAGGCAAGGAGGGCCTGACCGTCGTAGGACATGCCCACCGTCCTGAATCCGCGAGTAAATATATAAGCAGAGGTGTGGTTGATCAAGCCACGCTTTCTGTTGAAGAAGCGGCACTTGATGCTGATTTCATTTTTTTATGTGTACCGGTAGGGATGTTAGAGGATTATCTGCAGCAATTAAGTAAGTTGCCTCTAAAACCCGGCTGCATTATTACAGATGTAGGAAGCACGAAAGCTAGTATTGCCGCATGTGCGGTCTCCTTAGATATTCCTGGAGTACATTTTATCGGCGGACACCCAATGGCAGGATCAGAACGCTCAGGTGTTGAGGCAGCTTCATCACTGCTATTTGAGAATGCCTATTATGTGTTGACGCCCCCTCCAGGAGTGCCAGATGAGGCTTATCATGCACTGGAGTCTTTACTACACCACACAAGAGCACAGATTGTACGCCTTGATCCAGAACGCCATGATGAGATTGTAGGTGCCATTAGTCATTTACCGCATATTATTGCTGTTGCTTTGGTAAATCAGATTCGTGCCTATGACGATACCGACTCCTTATATAGCACGCTAGCTGCAGGGGGCTTTCGGGATATCACTCGGATTGCGTCCAGCGATCCTATAATTTGGCGAGACATATTGCTGAACAATCGTTCCGTAATGCTTCGTTTATTGAAGGATTGGAACGAGGAAGTTTCTTCTTTTGTTCGTCTCCTGGAAAGTGAAGATGGCGTAGGTATTGAAGAGGCTTTCCAAGAAGCGAATGGCTTCCGCAGTCAGTTGCCTGAACGGCGTAAAGGCATGATCGCACCTTTATTTGACCTACATATTGATGTACCGGATCATCCGGGGATTATTGGTCGTATCGCTACCGAGCTGGGGGACCAAGGCATTAACCTTAGCAACGTACAAATCATCGAGAGTCGTGAAGATGTGCCGGGTATTATGCGCCTATCTTTTCGTCAGGAGAACGATATGGAACGTGCGAAGGTGCTTCTGCAGCAGCACGATTATACCGTATATGTGTAGTTAGTAGCCCTTCCAATATGGAGGGGCTTTTATTTCGTTTTAGGATCTGAAAGAGCATACTGTTGAAAACAGCTACTGCTTCAAGTGGATGCAGAAGAGGGTATTAATAATGAGTGGGGCTAATACAGCGCTTACAGGACAAAAAAAGACCGCTTACAAAGTAAGCGGCTACAGTTCACAATAAATTGGAACCGTGTAGTATTTGGATAGGAGTGGAGAGAAACCATACTGTACTTTTATTATATGTATACGTTTACATTTTGTCAACAGTTTATTAAAAAGAGATTAAAGTCACATTACAGTGATCAAAGTCTTATGGTTGAACTTCATGTTCGTTTATAATCTGTTGTCAGGTCATGCTGACGAGATTACTGCTCTGAAGTCTATTAATGTCATCCTATGAGAATCTGTGATACAATAGATCTGGTATATTTCTAGATTCGTTATAAAATTTATATGCTCATAGAAATATGCCATTTTTCTTTTTATATTCATCACAATCATCATGCCTTAATTATTGGGTGTTTGAATATACATAGGTGTATTTCAAAATTGAAGAACGGATAAGTTGCACGTCATATATTTTCCCTTAAATTCCCACAAGGAACGTTTGTCTTACATAAAAGGTCGACAATATCGTTTCTTCTTGTAATAAACTAAAAAGTTGTAGTAAACCAGCGCAACTTTTAAAGCCCAAACCGGTATAATAAGTACGGACCGGACGGGAAAAGACGTGCAAGGGCGAGGAGGGCCAATCTCACCATGACGGATTCCCAGTTGATCCAGGAAATTAAACAAGGCAACACAGAATTATATTCAGAATTAATGCGTCGTTATCAACGAAAAATATTGGCATTTGTATATCATATGCTTAGAAACTCACAAATGGAGCTAATTGCAGAGGACCTTTGTTCGGAGACTTTCTACAAGGCATTCCGTAGCTTGCATTCCTTTCGAGAGGTAGATGCTTCCTTTTCAACGTGGTTGTACACTATTGCTCGTAATACCGTGCTAAGTGAGCTTCGTAAGAATCGTGCCGGAAATGTATCCCTAGAAGAGAGTGGATATACTCCCGTTGCACCGTTTGAAGTAGCGCCTGAGCAGGCTGCATTGCGTAAAGAACGGATGAATTTGGTTCGTGAGGCAATTAATAATCTTCCGGAGAAACAACGCTCTGCGTTAATCCTGCGTGAATACGATCAGATGGATTATCAAGAAATTGCAGAAATTTTGGATCAGAGTGTAAGCTCCGTGAAATCATTGTTGTTTCGTGCCAGAAGTAGTGTGAAGCTTCAACTCGAATCCTATTTCAATGAGCCTGAAGTTGAAGAGCAGGTTGAGAGGGTGTAAGGCGAATGAATTGCAGGGAAGCGCAAGAATGTATTCCGCTCTTGTGGGACGCTCCCCCCACACATCCTAGGCGGATTTTGCTCGAACAACATATTGAAACTTGTCCTTACTGCGCGGCTGAATGGTCTCTGTGGCAAGAGAGTAGCCAGCTTATGCATGATTTGAAAGAAGAGATTAGTGAAGAGCGTGCAGAAGTTATAAATGTTAAAGTTATGGAGCGGATTTATCTAGAGAGTCCTTGGTTGATGCCAGGGGATGGGAAATCCGCAGGGACATCTACCATTGTTCGTCATAGGCTTAGTCTCTGGATCGCTTGCTTCCTGGCGGTATTTTTGTCTAGTGTTCTTTACTTTACTATGTTTAGAACACCTGCAGATATCACTGTGGCTCAAAGTGGAATTGTAGAGACTGGCGTTGCTGGCTCTATGGAATGGACTTCTACTTATCCCATTTTAGGCTCTGAAGGTGGGATTATTGAACCGCTTGTAGTAAATATGGGACCTACTCATCCTCAATATTGGATGATGTTATCCATGCTTGGCGTGGGTTTTGCAGTGTTTTCGTTAACCCGGCTGAATCGATATCGCAGATCATAAAGGGTCTATTGATGTATGACTTAGCTATTGCAGTATATAATAGTGTTAAGAACGATGTAGGAGTCCCTTTATGTAAAGATAAGGGGCTTTTTTGTATTCTAATACGCATAAAAGAAGACTTTTTATTTCATCCATGTTACATTAAGAGACAAATACTTGGGTGAAAAGGGGGAGGCAATATGCTAATCGGCTTGATACGCCATGGATTGACGGACTGGAACGCAATTGGAAAGATACAGGGGCAAAGTGATATTCCGCTTAATGATGAAGGACGGATGCAAGCTGCTATGCTTGCTGACCGCTTATTACAAGAGCCGTATCGCTGGGATTATTGCATTACAAGTAATCTTTCCCGGGCAGCAGAGACAGGCAAGATCATCGCTGATAAATTAAATGTACCGTTGCTTGATCCTGATGATCGGATCCGGGAACGTGCCTACGGGCAAGTAGAAGGGCTTACTGCCGCTGAGCGTGAAGAGAAGTGGGGGAAAGATTGGAGTCAGCTTTCACTTGGTCAAGAAACTGACGAACAGCTTCAAGCACGTGCACTTGCCTTTATGGAGGATATTTCTGCGCAGCATCCCAATCGGAACATACTAGTTATATCTCATGGAGGGTTCCTCGCTCAACTGTATACTGCATTTTACAAAGATAAGTATTCTGAGCGGATTGGGAATTTATCCCTGACAATTTTGGAGAAAAAAGAACGGGAATGGAACCCTATTCTATATAATTGTACTCGCCATATCCTGCAAAATCAGCGTTAACCCGTGCATCGGGTTATTTTTTTTGCGCAAAGGGGAATAAAAAGGGCTGTATTTCCCATAATGGTAGTAAAACGGTGAGGCGATAAAACATGAATCTGGCGGATATGCTCACTTATGCAGATATTGGACAGCTGACCGCCATAGCGGGACGCTACCGGTGTGAATGCAAGCAGAATTCCAAACATGACTTGATCCAGAGTATTTTGATTATGCTTGGAAGCAGAAGTTTTATGGAGTCTCATATCCGGGAATGTGCTCCGGAGGATCTACGGTTTCTGAATACATTACTTTTTGATGAACGCAGCTACTTTAGTCTGGAAGATTTGTTGGCTGTAGCTAGACAGGCTTCTTTTGATGCTCAAGAAGGAAAGACCGGGGGCTTCCGGGAAATGGTTTCTCGTTTCAAAAGCGGAGGCTGGCTCTTTAGCGGTTCCTCCCAGCAAACCAGATACTTGTTCCAAGTGCCTAAAGACTTGAAAGATCGCTTTCGTGAGACGATGAGCGCACATATCAAGGATAAGGTTGCGGTTAGCTCTGAACCAGCCATGTATCGAAATGAAGGAGAATTGTTATTAAGTGATCTGGTTATGCTTCTGAGATATATCAAGGAAAATGAGCCAGAGCTTAATCAGGAAGGGGCAATGTATAGGCGGTATCAGCAAGGAGTGATGAATGCACTTCATATTCCGGAGGATCTTCTTAGCAAAGGCGGCTGGAGATTTGGTTATGGTAGGGCATGTGAGCATTATCCGCCTAGATTAGCGCTCCTGTATGATTATGTTCGTCATCGCCGCTGGATCACTGAAGAAGGTTTTCGGCTAAGGCTTACGGCGACAGGAGAGGCAGTGTTAGCCGACGGAAAATGTGACTCGTTGATGCAGATATTCTCTTTTTGGTTAAAACTATATAAGGGGGCTGTACCAAACCTGCCTTCACTTGTGTATTGGGTAAGCATTAGTGCTGGGAATTGGGTGAGCGTACCTTCATTAGTGGATGGTATTGGGTGGTTAATTAAACCGTTCTATTATGACAATGCTGCCTCTATTCTGGAGCAACGAATTATTCGGATGATGGTGCACCTTGGGATGCTTAAATTAGGGGAGACTACTGCTGGTCTCACTGTGATGATGACGCCGTGGGGGATGGAGATAGCCGTGCCTAAACATCTATAGTAGTATGAAGGCATACAAGCAAATGCTTATGGGGATTACATACGTAGATGAGGACTTCGCTTTGGTTGTTGATAGGAACAATAGATGAAGTATTGATCAGAATGGGTAAATATGTAGAACATAGACAGGATTGTTGAATATGATTTAGTAGGTGCCGTCACTTTTGAAACCGAAAACAAAATCATCTTGATGGATATCAAAATATTAAAGCAATAAGGATCTCTTAAACAGCGGAGGTGTATCGAATGGACAAAATGAAGGCTACGTACGAAGTGATGCTAGGACTTGCGGCAGAAATGGTGTGGGATGAAGCGCTGCGAAAGCGTCGCTCCGACATCTTGCACCGTGAGATTGACACGGCGCTGGCTACAGGAGATAAATTGGCTTTTCGAAATCTTACAGAAGAACTTAAAAGTTTGGCATAAAGAAATGCGCTTAGCGCATTTCTTTTTTTTGTTATATATTTTTTCTAATGGAGCAATGAAGCTCTCAAAGTCTGAACTCCATTATCTAAATAAACCTTTAGACAGGTGAGCACAAAAACTTTCTGTATCATTTGAGGGTGAAGGAAGACGAGAGAAATCTAAATCTAGACGTTTGTCCTCCTCTTTCAATATAATGGGATTTATAACATCGGGCAAATTTGTGAAAAGTGGACGCGAAGAAGGATCGCAAATAGGGAGATGACATTAATGAAATTCAGTGATTTTGAAGTTGAACAGTGGGAAGAAAATCGAAAGTTCTATGATACATGTCTCATACCTTTTACAGGATTAAGTGGGTCCGAGAGTCCTCCTGAGACGGTTCAAGCATTAGAAAGATTACGTGATTTTATGGATTTGGTGGAAATACCGTTTAAGGGACGGATTGTAACTTACCCGGCGATTCAGTATGGAGGGGAAGGATATGTCGATCTAATTAATGAGGTTTGCCGAAAAGTCAAATCCAGTGGTTTCCAGTATGCCGTGGTGTTAACAGCAGATATAGCACTTCTGGAACAAGAAATTTTTGAAAGCGATTTAGTACTCTCTCTGCCTATCATTGAGGGCTCTCTGGAAGGTAAGATTAATAGTGATATTGGTATGAAAATTCAAAAGATGTGGGGACGGTGAGTCTCTTTTAAATGTGACAGAAAATCAACAATTGTAAGTGAAAATCACTTTTTGGCCTGTCACAAATTAGACAATATTCTTGACGGGTTTTAGTGCCTAAGCTATTATTAGGTTGAATCGAAATGGTATGTGATGTATTTCATTGAAAAGATTTGAAAACGGATTATTTATAGTAAGGCATCTCTGATCGGACACCTTAGATACTTTCTTATATCTTGAGAAGGGGGTTATATAACAGTATGAGCAGCCATAATGATCAACAGGATATTTGGCCTGAACAACCACCCAGCCGTAAAGAGATGTCGCGCAGGCAATTTTTGACCTACACGCTAGGTGGCGCTACTGCTTTTATGGGGGCAGGTACAATTCTCCCAATGGTCCGTTTTGTCGTGGACCCAATATTACATAAGAAGGGCGCAGGTGATTTTATAAAGGTTGCTGAAATTAGCAAAATCACCGAAGAGCCCCAAGAGTTTACGTTTGAATTGAAACAGAAAGACGGATGGTACGACAGCACAGCGACGCTGACTGCGTGGATCCGTAAAGACGCAAAGGGTGATATTTATGCGCTTTCACCCATTTGTAAACATTTAGGATGTACGGTTGGATGGAACAATGATAAGGCACATCCGGACGAGTATCATTGTCCTTGCCACGGTGCGCGTTATACCAAACTCGGCAAAAATCTCGAAGTAGCTCCAAAACCGCTTGACCAGTATAAAACGAAATTTGATAACGGGTGGGTTCTTTTGGGTGATATTGTGCCTAATACAGTAGCTAGTGAGGAGGCGTAGGTTCTAATGTTTAAAAATGTCTATAACTGGATTGACGAACGTTTGGATGTTACGCCAATTTGGAGAGACGTGGCCGACCACGAGGTTCCTGAGCATGTTAACCCGGCCCATCACTTCTCTGCGTTTGTGTATTGTTTTGGCGGACTGACCTTTTTTATTACAGTGATTCAGATCTTATCGGGTATGTTCTTAACGATGTATTATGTTCCAGATATTATCAATGCTTATGCAAGTGTTGAGTATTTACAATCTAGTGTTGCCTTTGGACAAATTGTTCGCGGAATGCATCACTGGGGTGCCAGTCTTGTCATTGTTATGATGTTCCTTCATACGATGCGCGTCTTCTTTACAGGCTCTTATAAAGCTCCGCGTGAGATGAACTGGGTAGTTGGAATGCTCATCTTCTTCGTAATGTTGGGGCTTGGTTTAACGGGTTACTTATTGCCTTGGGACAATAAAGCTTACTTCGCGACTAAAGTAACACTCGAAATTGCTAACTCTGTTCCAGTGATGGGACCCGTATTGAAAGAACTTATGCAAGGCGGTACGATTGTTGGTGCAGAAACGTTGACTCGGTTCTTCGCACTTCATGTATTCTTCCTCCCAGCGGTGCTTCTTAGTCTGCTCGTAGGACACTTTATTATGATCCGCAGACAAGGGATTTCTGGACCGTTGTAAGTTAATCTAAGAGAGGAGGAATACGGATGTCACATGGAAACAATTCTAAGGAAAAGGTTGTATATGTCGGTGATACCAGAGTTCGTAAAGGCAATGGATTTATCACACCTCCAGACTATTCAGCCTATCCTGGTAAATCGGAAGCCTTTATCCCTAACTTTCTACTGAAAGAATGGATGGTTGGCGTCGTTGTACTTGTAGGAATATTAGTGCTTACTATTTCAGAGCCAGCGCCGCTAGGGTTTCCAGCGAATGCGAGTGCTACGGTTATCCCAATTCCTGACTGGTATTTCTTGTTTCTCTATCAGTATTTGAAGCTTCCTTATGCTTCAGGTGATTATATCGTTCTGGGTACATTAGGTGTAACCGGTGTAGCTTTTGGTTCACTTCTTTTAGCACCATTTCTTGACACGGGCAGAGAACGTCGCTTCTATCGTAGACCGATCGCTTCATCTTTGATGTTCTTATCGCTAGCGGCGATTGTGTACTTAACAAATACCGCTTGGACGGAATACAAACATGAAATGGCTGAAACTGGTCAAATTCCTGAAGATGTTCAACGGGAAGAGAAGGCGGCAGAGAATAGGGCGAAGGGGCTTCCAACCTCGAGTGCAGTTAAGGCAAAGGAAGTAGCGATTGTAGATAAGGATGATCCGGCTATGGGGCTGTTTAAGCAAGCTACTTGCATCTCTTGTCATGCGGCGGATTTGAAAGGGGCAGGCGGGCCTTCACTTCGCGGCGTTGGGGACACCCATGATAAAGAAGCAATCCTTACTATTATAAAAGAGGGTCAAGGACAGATGCCGAAGATGTATGATATTGCTCTGGGAGCGGGGCTTTCGGATCAAGACATTGATGCCTTGGCAGACTGGCTTGCCAAACAAAAAAGCGAACAGTAAAATAAAAATAACGCAAAACCTGATCGAAACTGCGGTCAGGTTTTTGTATGTCTAAATGTAAAGTTGCCACTACTTGGGAGGTTAATGATCTGTATGTCCGTTCTTGATAAACTGTTTAAGCACCGAGGAATCATTTGGTTGTTATTTATTGTGAATCTTCTCGGTACCATTTATGGCTACATATGGTATGGCAATCAATTGGAGTTCACGGCGGCTAACTTTCCGCTTTGGCTGCTCCCGTTTGTTCCAGATAGTCCAACCGCAAGCTTGTTCTTTACCTTGGCGCTGTTGCTAATGCTCTTTCCTCCAAAAAGCTATACGGGAAACAATGTAAGGGAGCTTATTGAGGCGTTAGCGGTTGTGACGTCTGTGAAGTATGGGATTTGGGCAGTAAGTATGATTTTTGCTGGAGATTATCAAGGAGATATTCTAGTTTGGAAAGACTGGATGCTGGTGATCTCTCATTTGGGGATGGCGGTAGAAGCTTTGATCTATGCACGATTCTTTTCTTTCCGCAAAATGATTCCGCTAGCGCTGTTCTGGACCCTTGCTAACGATATGCTGGACTATTCCTATGGAATATACCCATGGTTACCTTCTGTACTGAATGATGATGTCACACAGGTGCAATATTTCACGATGGCGCTTACGGTGTTTAGTGTAATTGTTGCTTGGTTGTTTAGTAGTAGACAAAGACCCGTAGACTCTATCTATCAGTTTAAGAACAGGTTCTAGTAAGCGGTTCTAACCCTTGTCCGCCTGCCATACATTTAGAATTATAAGAAGTATAAGTTTTATACTATACTTTATCCTTATAATTTTACGAGAAACGAATATCGTCTAATAAAGACGACAACGTCGTTTCTTCTTAGGTAGGAGGGGGATGTCTCATGCTCCGAGGGAGATATTATGTGTTGGTTATTCTAGTGTTTTGCTGGTTATTGACCAGCATGAATGTTGAAAAAGCCTCAGCAGCGCAAGGGAATGCTGGTGAAGGTTCTGGCAAGGTTTCGAAGCAAAGCGCCGACGTTAGTTCGGGCAACGGTTTGACAGTGATGAGCGGAAAGACTGGAGCACAGCAGCTAGAACAAGCCGCTGAGGCATTGTATGGGTATGTCTTGGAAGGGGATGTGATGAAGGTCCGACAAGAGACCGAAGAGATCTCTAGGATCATAGTGTCCTCTTCTTTTGAAGGAATGACCTCTGTAGAGGGCATTAATGCGTTGTCAGGGGTCATTATGGACCTGAAGGCTGCTGTGGCAAGTGCAAAAGTATCTCAGCAGCAATTGGAGGCTACAGCTACCAGGTTACGATTAGCTGCCAACAGTCTTAATCAACCCGGACAACCCATTTGGCTTCAGTATTATAAGCTAATTCGCGAGGATTTAAATGCGATGGAACAAAGTGGTGCTACAAATGATCTGACGGGATGGAAAACGGCTGTAGAGAGGCTACAGGGCAGGTATGAAAATATCCGGCCAGCGGTGATCGTCTCTCGGAAACCTGAAGTTGTAAATGCATTTGATTCTTGGCTCTCATATGCCGCAGGCATTCCTTCTTCCTCACAAAAAATCGAACGGGCCCGGTTGCTTGAAATTGTGTCTTATGGTCAGGATACTGTGCGGGTAATGTTCGGAAAAGAGAAGGATGAGCCGGCTTTGTCAGTACCCCTGGCCTCACAAGAATTTGGGATTTGGGGAGGACTAGCCGCAGGGTTTATTATCGCTGTATTAGCTTATGCGGGTTATCGTAAGTACCGTGGAGAGAATCAGAACTTCAAACCAATTTAGTGGAATGGTTATATAAATAAGTAAAAGGAGCGGGGAAGAGTCCCCCGCTCCTTTTTTAACGAATCAAAACTTATATATTTGGGGCCCCCGCAAAGTACCTGAGTACGTATCGAAGCAAGACCCCACTTTGTGGGGATATTTTATGTTTCTCTGAATCCCTCGCCTTGTACGTCGTGCACATCGCTAATAATTACGAACGCGTGCGGATCAATCGATTTGACCAGTAAACTAAGACGGCGAATTTCCTGCCTTGAAACTACACAGTACACCATATGTTTGGCTTGCTTAGAATACGCACCGATTGCAGGGATGAGTGTTACACCTCGTTCTAGTTCAGCAGTTATTAGATCAGCAATTTGAGGTGCCTCATCACTAATGATTGTAAATGCTTTGGCGGCATAAGCGCCTTCCTGGATAAAATCGATGACACGGGATGCTATGAACACTGCAACGAGTGTGTACAGAATTTTTTCTTTAGGAATATAGAAGATGGAAGAGCCGATAATGAAAATGTCGATGGCCAGAATAATCTGCCCCATACTCCAGCCGAAATTCCGTCCCAGAATTCTTGCCACAATGTCTACGCCACCTGTAGTGCCACCAAAACGGAACACAATCCCAAGTCCGGTTCCAAGGGTTACCCCTGCGTATAGTGCAGCAAGAATAAAGTCATGTTCGGTACTGAAAGGAACAATCCATCCAGCAGAGATCAATCTTTCGAAGATCCACAAGAAAAGGGACAAAGATCCGATTCCTACCCCTGTGTATACAATTTGGCGGCCGCCTAGGACTTTCCAACCGAGCAGAAACAATGGGAGATTGATTAGAAGTGTTGTTAAAAAGATTGGAATGTCAAAGGCATAATTAAGCAGCAGTGTGATTCCCGTTACGCCGCCTTCCATTAGTTGACTGGGAATGATGAAATACAATAGTCCGAATGCATATACTGCGGTTCCGAGCATGATAGGGGCAACTGTTTTGCTGATTGAAATTACCTTGTTTGAATTCATGGAATCCCTCGTTAGGCCTTGTTAAGGCAGTTTTTCTTTTCCTATAATAAGTATACCTTTTCTTGCAGGTGTTAAAATATTCAAAAAAGATTTGTCTTCAAAACGTCTTTACGATAACATAGGGGCAAACAGAAGGCAAGATATACGGAGGGGGCAAAGATACATTTTATGGATAAAAGTCTTGGTGACATTCAGCGTGAAGTAGACGCTTATATATCGCAATTTAAAGAAGGATATTTCAGTCCGCTGTCTATGTTAGCCCGCATGTCCGAAGAAGTCGGAGAATTGGCGCGGGAAGTCAATCATGAATTCGGTGAGAAGCCGAAGAAATCTGATGAAGCAGAGAATTCTATAGAGCTTGAACTGGGAGATATTTTGTTTATTACTGTTTGTTTTGCAAATTCTCTTGGGATTGATTTGACTGAAGCACATAATAAGGTCATGCATAAGTTTAATACCCGAGATGCTGGTCGTTGGACACCAAAAGACACCGATTAGGCCTCTATAACATATGCTGTACCAAACGAACGGGATTTAGCCGTGAGGATGGTGAGGATATGGATCAAAGGGATTATGTAAGAGAAGCCTATCGCTCTATATTGCGTAGTGACTTTGCAGAAGCTATTGTATGCTTTGAAGCCGCGATTGCAGCAAGTCCGGCTGATGCTGAAGTCAGATATCGTTGTTCCATAACGTATGCCCGCAGTGGTATGCTAGATAAAGCTTTAGTTCATGCTCAGGCGGCTATGAAGTTAGATGGCAGCAAACCTGAGTATAGTCTACATCTACAGCATCTTCAAGCTATGATGCATGTACAGGAAGCTAAGCGGTTGATAGAAGATGAAGATAACAGAACTCGTAACCCGTATCATCCGATTACGCTACTTAAAGAGGCCATCACCCTTGATCCATTATATGGGGATGCTTATGTATGGCTTGCCATCGCACATAGTCGGGTGAATGAACATATGCAGGCTATGGCCGCCTTGAAAGAAGTGATTTCTTTACATCCGGATGATTCTGGCTTGCGAGAATTGATGGTAGACCTTCAGAAATCCATACAATCGTATATGCAGTAACTATATAACTAGTGAAAGCGAGGATGAAAAGATATGAGCAACAAGATCAGAGTTATCGTATCCGGTGCAGGCGGGAGAATGGGTAAAGAGGTTGTTAAACTTGTGCTGCAGGACGAAGAGTTGGAACTAGCGGCTGCGGTAGATCGTTCAACAATGGATATAGATGCAGGCCGTCTAGTAGGTCTCGAAGACTCAGGAGTTATTGTAACTTCAGATCTTGAGGCTGCCCTCACGGGAAGCAACGGAGATGTTGTGGTCGATTTCACTACACCACAATCCGCGTATATGAATACAGTGCTAGCCATTAAATATGGAGTGCGTCCGGTTATCGGTACAACCGGATTCACACCGGAGCAAATTGTGGAACTGGACAAGCAGTGTCAAGACCAGGGGATAGGTGGACTTATTGCTCCAAACTTCTCCATAGGGGCTATTCTGTTGATGAGATTTGCGGCTCAAGCTTCAAAATACTTTCCACATCTGGAGATTATCGAGTATCATGGTGACCAAAAACTGGATGCTCCATCCGGAACTGCAGTCAAAACTGCAGAGATGATTTCAGAAGTACGGGAAGAGCTTCGTCAAGGAAACCCTAAAGAAGAAGAAACGATTGAGGGTGCGCGTGGGGGTTACTATAATGGATTCCGGATACATAGTGTCCGTCTTCCTGGTGTGTTTGCCCAAGAAGAAGTGATTTTTGGTGGGTTCGGACAATCCTTAAAAATCCGGCATGATTCTTATGAGCGAGCAGGCTATATGCCAGGCGTTAAGATGGGTATTCAAAAGGTAATGGGATACACTGGCTTGATCTATGGATTTGAGCACTTTATAGAATAGACAGGGGAGAACACCATGTTAAAGATCGCATTTATTGCACATGATCGTAAAAAAGATGAAATCGTAAATTTTGTATTAGCCTATGAGCATGTATTTGTAGGTCATGAACTATTTTCTACGGGGACTACTGGCCAACGGATCATGGATGTGACTAGCTTGAAGATTCATCGCTATATGTCAGGACCATTGGGTGGAGATCAGCAAATTGGGGCAATGGTAGCCCAAGATGAATTGGATCTTATTATTTTCTTGCGCGACCCATTAATGGCACAGCCACATGAACCAGATATTACAGCTTTACTTCGTCTATGTGACGTATATGGTATCCCTGTAGCAACGAATATCGCAACAGCTGAGGTGCTTGTGAAGGCGATTGATCGTGGTGACTTTGCTTGGCGTGAACTCGTCCATAAATACAAACCAGGTGTTGATGAATGAAGCTGGACATTCTTGTATTTGGGGCTCATGCGGATGATGCGGAGATCGGAATGGCAGGTACGATTGCGAAGCATACCGCTGCAGGACTAAAAGTAGGTCTGTGCGATTTAACAGCTGCGGAAATGTCCTCGAACGGTACTGTAGAGCTACGCATGGAAGAGGCACAGCAAGCTGCTGATCTGCTTGGCGTGTCTGTGCGGACGAATTTGGGTTTATCTGACAGAGGGCTGTTTATAACAGAAGAGCATGTGGCCGCTGTGACAGCAGAAATTCGCCGGTTTGCTCCTGCGATTGTTTTTGCTCCTTATTGGGAAGATCGTCATCCGGATCATATTGCGTGCAGTAAGTTAGTAGAAGAGGCTGTTTTTAATGCTAAACTACGTAAATATATGCCGGACAAGCCGGCAGTTCCGGCTCCACAGCTGTTTTTTTATTTTATAAATGATCTAGGACGTACGGATCTTATTGTAGATGTTACTAAACAATATGGGCTGAAGGAGCAGGCGTTGTCCTGCTATCGCTCCCAGTTCACCAAGCCGCTCGGTGCCGATGCTGTATCCACACCGCTAACGGAAGGTTATATTGAACGTGTTCGTTCCAGAGACATGTTGCTTGGACAGCGGAGACTTATTCCCTATGCGGAAGGGTTTGCAACAAAGGTTCCCTATGCAGTAGATCTGTTTACTGCAGGGGATCAAACTATATAAGGTATAGAAGGGGACGGAATATGGATCGTTTGAAAATAGGCATCACTTGTTATCCGTCTCTTGGCGGCTCAGGCGTAGTAGCGACTGAATTAGGAAAACTCTTGGCCGAGAAGGGACATGAAGTTCATTTTATTACACACAGCATTCCGTTTCGGTTAGGGAAATTCCAGAAAAATATATTTTACCATGAGGTAGAGGTTAATGATTATTATGTATTCAAATATCCTCCTTATGATTTAGCACTTGCTACGAAGATGGCTCAGGTTGCCAAAATGCAGAATTTAGATCTGTTTCATGTTCATTACGCCGTTCCGCATGCTGTTTGTGCTTTCCTTGCTAAGCAGATGCTTGGTAATGATATAAAAGTTGTAACGACTTTGCATGGCACTGATATTACGGTACTTGGACAGGATGAATCGCTAAAAGATCTAATCCGTCTTGGAATTAATGAAAGTGATGCCGTAACAGCCGTATCGAAGGATCTCATTAGAGAAACACGAGAAGTGCTGGATATTACGCGCGAGATCGACCTCACTTATAACTTCGTTGATCATCGTGTCTATTATCCACGGGATGTATCGAATCTGCGAGAAGATTTTGCTTCTCCTGAGGAGAAGATCTTGATGCACATCAGTAACTTCCGCCCAGTTAAAAGGGTAAGCGATGTTGTCGATATCTTTGCTAAAGTGAATCGTGAAATCCCTTCACGTCTGCTGCTTGTTGGCGAAGGGCCGGATCTTCCTAAGATTCAAGCTAAGATCAGTGAAATGGGTCTGGATGATAAAGTCCGCTTCTTAGGAAGACAGGATGAGATTGCTCAAGTTATTTCGTTGGCTGATCTTCTTCTGTTACCTTCTGAGAAGGAAAGCTTTGGTCTTGTCGCCCTGGAAGCGATGGCCTGTGGTGTTCCGACTATAGGTTCGCAAACCGGAGGTATTCCGGAGCTCATAGAACATGGCAAGACAGGATTCATTGCTCCAATTGGTGATACAGAAACTATGGCGAAATATGCAATCAAATTCCTATCGGATGATCGCATGGTGGAGCAGTTCAGACAAGCTTGTCTGGAAACGGCCTGCAAAGATTTCTGTAAGGATTCGATTACAAGTCAGTATGAGGATATATATTACCGTGTGCTCGGGCGCAAGGTACCTAGACTGGATACAGTCAGGGGGTAAGGAGTTCGTAATGAAATGGAAAATGGCGCCATCTGCTATGGCTCTTGCGGCGGAAAATGTAATTTCTGAGCTAACGCAAAACGGCCATGAGGCTTTTTGGGTTGGAGGCTGCATTCGCGATGAGCTATTGGGTAGGCCAGTGCATGATATGGATATTACAACTTCAGCAGTGCCGGAGGAAGTGATAGCCATCTTCGCACGCAGTATTCCGACAGGGCTAGCACATGGGACGGTCACCGTGCTTCAGGATGGGCATGGATTTGAGGTGACGACATACCGAACTGAAAGCGGATATGTCGATCATCGTCGTCCGGACCATGTTGAATTTGTTAGTGATGTGAAGGAAGATCTTCGTCGTCGTGATTTTACGATTAACGCGATATGCTGCGGGCTGGGTGGAGATTTGATTGATCCCTTCGGAGGCGAGAAGGATCTAGCTCTCCGTGTGATCCGCTGTGTGGGTGATGCAGAGGAACGGTTCGATGAGGATGCGCTTCGCATGCTTCGCTGCGTTCGTTTCGCATCGGTGTTAGATTTCTCCATCGCTAAGAATACGTGGAGGGGGCTCCTGCGTCAGCGAGATAAGCTGGCGCATATTGCTGTGGAGCGTGTCCGCGCGGAGCTGGACCGCATCATCGTAGAGGGGCCGCATCCTCGGCGCGGCCTTGCTATGCTAGCGCGCTGTGAGCTGCTCGCGCGCGGCAAAGCCCCGTTCCCCTGGACCGGAACCGATCTGGCGGCTGCTGCCGCTTTAACGGCCGGGATAGGGGAACTGGAGAGCGCCCGCCTGCGGTGGGCGCTTCTCCTCCATGCCCTGAAGCAGTCGGCCCAAGAGGCCGATGAGCTGCTGCGGGCATGGACGTTCTCTGGGATGACGCGTACCAGCGTCGTCCAGGTGCTGCGGGTCCGCGAAGCTTGGACCGCTGCCCTGGAGGCTGTGCCGCCGGGGGGACCGGGCGGCACGGATCTACTGCGGCGGCGCTGGATCGCCGCCGTGCTGACCTTCGGCGTGGAAGCCGCCGAAGGGTGGCTCTCGCTGCTGGCGATCCTGCCAGCAGCTGCCCTTCCCGCTGTGAACTCGCCAGCGGACACGGAAATCTCGCCCGCTGTCACTACGGCGCCTGCAAGAGAGTGGATCGCACAAATGCCATTGAAGAGTCTCTCGGAGCTTGCTGTTACAGGCAATGAGTTGGCGGAAGCGCTTGAGAAACGTCCAGGACCTTGGCTTGGCAATATGCTGAGTGCACTTCTGCAGGCGACTGCTTCGGGAGATCTTCTTAACAATAAACAAGAATTGCTGCTTGAAGCAAAAAGGATGGATGGACATGAGCTATGAAAAAGCGCTGTCGCTAAACGGGTTGAAGCAGGAAGCTTCTGATTCGAATTGGCTAGACAGAGTTCAGCTCCTGGAGTCTGTCGTATCTACTCAGGAGGAAGCCAAACGATTGGCGGAAAACGGTGCGCCAGAAGGAACAACCGTAATCGCTGAAGAACAGACCGGTGCTAGAGGGCGAATGGGTAGAAAATGGTTTTCTCCTCGTGGCAAAGGCATTTGGATGAGTATTGTATTGCGTCCGAAGTTACCTTTGTTACAGACTCCTCAGTTAACACTGCTTGCTGGGGTTGCTGTCTGTAAGGCAATTCGCCGTGTAACCGGAGTAGACGCCGGGATTAAATGGCCAAATGATTTGCTTGCGGGCGGTCGAAAGATATGTGGAATTTTGCTCGAGTCTTCGCTAAGAGAAGGAGAGCTTCATTATTGCATCGCCGGGATTGGAATTTCTGCGAACTTGACTGAAGACGATTATCCTGATCATCTGAAGGAAGTAGCGACTTCTCTTCGGATTCAGCGGGGCGGTGTCCCTATTGACCGTTCGGAACTGGTAAGAGCTGTATTGAATGAGTTAGAGCTGCATTTCAATCTTTACATGGAACAAGGTTTTAAACCTATCAAAGAGCTGTGGGAGTCGATGTCAGTTACTTTGGGTCGCCAAATCGCTCTGAATAGCCCTCAGGGACGCTCTGAAAGCGTTGTAGTAGGTTTGGATGAGTTAGGTGGACTAATCCTTAAAAACAGCGCAGGAGAGATTTCTAGCGTATGCTCAGGTGAAATCGAGCTTTTATAAATCTTTTTTATATGACAGGGTGTCATCCCCTGTCATATTTTTTTCGTGTATTTCCGAGTCCTTTTTGTTATACTATGGGGCAGAGGCGGTATCGTTTTGCGAACTGTACTCTTGATCTGATGAACTTATAATGGTTTTATTATTGGAATCACCTTCATAACTGCGTTAGACGGTTACGTTGGATTCTGCTCTGAGCCGTAAGGACCGAGACAGAAGGGACGATCGCGAGTGACTCTTTTTTGCCCTTCGGACCTTTTTAGCAAATCGTTGCTAAAAGGTTTTTTTGTTGCGATTTTTACGGGGATGTAATTTCAAAAAGGAGGACGAAGAGAGAAATGGCAAACAAACAAGCACTTAATATTGTGAAAATGAAAAAAATGAAAGCAGATGGTGAGCGGTTAAGCATGCTGACTGCTTATGATTACCCATCGGCTCTACTTGCTGAAGAAGCCGGTATCGATCTTATTCTGGTGGGTGACTCCCTGGGAAATGTGGTACTTGGATATGATACAACTTTACCGGTTACGATTGACGATATGGTCTACCACACTCGTTCGGTAACTCGGGGCGCACAAAAAACATTCATTGTGGCAGATATGCCATTTATGACCTACCACGGAAGTATAGATGAAACCTTGCGGGGTGTGCGCAGACTGATGCAGGAAGGGCGGGCTCATGCCGTCAAAATGGAAGGCGGTCTCGAAATTTGTGAGACAGTTACTGCGGTTGTAGCTGCGGGAGTTCCTGTGCTGGGGCATATTGGACTTACACCACAATCGGTAAATATGATTGGCGGCTACCGCATTCAAGGTAAGGACGCCAAAGATGCAAAACGTCTGATGGATGAAGCTAAGGCCCTTGAAGCAGCAGGTGCTTTTGCAGTGGTACTGGAGCTGGTGACAGAAGAAGTAGCACAAGCAATTTCTGAGGCACTGAGCATTCCGACCATTGGGATTGGTGCAGGTCGTTATTGTGATGGACAGGTATTGGTTTTCCATGATTTGTTGCGTTATGCCTCACCCTACCGTGAGAAACGTTTTGTCAAAACCTACGCGGATGTGGGTAGCCTGATTCGTGAGGGTATCAGCCAATATGTGCAAGAAGTGAAGGATCGCTCGTACCCAGATGAAGGTCATGTTTTTAAAGCAGATGAAACCGTTCTGGAATCTTTATACGGCGGTGCCGGAAAGGATGGGGAATAAGATGAGAGTCGTCAGAAGCATTAAGCAACTTCGCGAAGCTTTGGAATATATGAGACAAGGTGGGCATACCCCGATTGGGTTTGTTCCAACCATGGGATACCTGCATGAAGGACATGCCAGTCTGCTTCGGCGGGCAGGAGAAATGAGCAACACGGTCGTTATGAGCATATTTGTGAACCCGCTGCAGTTCGGACCGAATGAGGATTATGATTCCTATCCGCGCGATGAAGAGCGTGATTTGGAGCTTGCGGAACGCGAAGGTGTCGATATTGTATTTATCCCCAGTGTGGAAGAAATGTATCCGCAGCCTACCCGGACTACTGTCTCGGTATCAGAGCTTACCACTCGACTTTGTGGGGCTTCGCGTCCAGGGCATTTTAATGGCGTAACAACAGTTGTTAATAAACTATTCAATATCGTGCAGCCAGATTATGCTTTCTTCGGGCTAAAGGATGCTCAGCAAGTAGCTGTGCTCCGCAGAATGGTATCTGATTTGAATATGAATGTTGAAATTGTACCTTGCCCTATCGTTCGTGAAGGAGATGGACTTGCACTTAGCTCGCGTAACGTATTCTTATCTCCAGAGGAACGTTCTCAAGCTCTAGTGTTATCTCGTTCCTTGCGTGAAGCACGTCAGTCTATTGAAGAAGGAAAAGTAACAACCGTTGCTGAAGTGCGGGAATTGTTGATCTCGGTTATTTCCAGCTCTCCTTTGGCGGTCATTGATTATGCGGAAATACTGACTTTCCCTAATCTGGAAGGCTTAGAGAACGAAGTTTTATTAACGGATGTAAATGGGGAAATTATTATAGCGCTTGCCGTGAAGTTTGGCAGAACGCGATTAATTGACAATAATGTATTTATTCCAAAGGAGGTTGCCGCTCTTGTTTAGACATATGATGAAATCCAAAATTCACCGTGCGACGGTGACAGAAGCGAATTTGAATTATGTGGGAAGTATTACCATTGATGAGAATTTAATGGAAGCGGCAGATATTCTTGAGAATGAAAAAGTGCAGATCGTGGACAACAATAATGGTTCACGGTTAGAAACTTATGTTATTCCAGGGCCTCGCGGCAGTGGTGTGATCTGCCTAAATGGTGCAGCTGCACGTCTTGTTCAACCGGGAGATACAGTAATTATTATTTCGTATGCGATGTTGTCTTCGGAAGAACTGGAGTCGCATAAGCCAACGGTGGTATTCGTGGATGAGAACAACAGACCAGTGAAGCTGGCTGATCATGAATTGCATGCTACAATCGCTTAAATTATGGACTTACGCCATGTAATGAATGGCAGGGATGAAAGACCCCGTTCTCGCAGAAAATGAAGTCAGGCAAGCTGAACTGATTTCATCTTCAGTAAGGGGGGATAGCCCATGTTTCAACATTTGTTTGCTGAAATGAACAAGGTGCTTCAGGAGATCGTTACAGATTACCCTACAGCGGAGGGTGCCCGCCGGAATGAGCTTTTATGCAATTATAATATGCTGCATCGACTTAGTGATAAAGTGATGGATGAATGGCTGGCCTTTGCAGAGAAGCTAAGTCACTTTCGTGAAAGTGTAGATTTTACGACTGTGGTTGAAGAGGAAGTGCCAGAACAGGAAGCACCCGAGCTGTGCATGGATACTTTTGTTAGAGGTCAGGGGTATTATAAGCTGCTGATGTATGGAAAATGTATTGAACAGTTTAAGGAAGTTATTGTGCAATATCCGGATAGCTTGGCTGCTCGATTATATTTAGCCATCTCTTACCTGCAGGAAGGGGAGGGGGAAGCTGCTTGGAATCATCTGAACCATATGCTCGGTTTGATACGGGAAACCAAGCTGAAGGCAATGGTTTATAACGCTTTAGGTTGCATCAGGGCCTCTCAAGAACGGTTCAATGAAGCGCAGGAGCTGTTTGGCCTTTCTTTGCAACTTGACCCGGCACTTCCTGAACCAACCGTTAATTTGGAGGTTTGCCGCCGCCGAGGAGGTAAGCTTCATTTCGGAAATCAGCTTGTTTCATTATTGTAAATTATTACGTTTACGGTTTATTATTCCGCATTTTCATTCAAGCGATGCATCCCCTGAACCAGTGGTGTGCATCGCCTTTTTTCGCAACTTCTGTTATGCTGATTAAGAGTCTCAATTGAAAGGGAATAGAATTATAATGAAATTTGCCGTGCTTGATTTTGAAACAACGGGAACCCAATCCGTGGGTGAAATTATCCAGGTTGGCCTTGCAATTATAGAAGAAGACCGGTCCATCTCCCGGGTATATGGTTCCTACGTCAAGCCCGGAACGCCGATACCTCCTTTTATAACTGGTCTAACGGGGATTACCGACGATGATGTAAAGGATGCACCTGAGCTGGATGAGATGATGATGGAGCTTGTCCCACTCTTGGATGATGTTGTGCTTGTAGGGCATAATGTCGCATTCGACTTCCATTTTTTGCAAAATGCTTTAGACCGATGTGGGTATTTACCATTTCAAGGGCGGATTTTAGATACGATTGATTTTCTGAAAATCTGCTTTCCTTCCCTCACATCCTATCAACTAGGATCAGTTAGTGCACATTTTGGAGTGACGCATGATCGTCCGCATCAGGCAGACAGTGATGCACTCGCAACTGCTCTTGTATTGCTGAAATGTCTGGAGGAGCTCTACGATTTGCCTCTGCTGACGATTCAGAGACTCTGTGAGCTGTTTACGGAAGAGGATAGTGATTTGGGTTGGTATTTTGATGGTCTGCTGCGTGAACGGGAAGCGGAGACGCTTCAGCCCGAAGGTGATCTGACTTTCTATCGTCAATTAGCGCTTGCTGTAGGAGACTGGAATGAATTAGCTCCACCTCGAGACGAGCATGCTGAGAATCCACTACACAATTTATCTTTTACAGATTATATGGATGAAGTAACGAAACGACTTAAAGAAACTTTGCCACAGTATGAAAGCCGAGAAGCTCAGGATATTATGATCAATGAGGTGATGACGGCACTTGCCGAAGACAAGCATCTATTGATCGAAGCAGGGACAGGAACCGGTAAATCCCTTGGTTATTTATTGCCTGCCATATACCAAAGCGTACGCACTAATGAAAAAGTCATGGTCAGCACTCATACTATTAATCTGCAGGATCAATTGCGTGAGCGTGATATTCCTTTGTTAACGCAGGTAGTTCCTTTTCCATTTAAAGCTGCAATTTTTAAGGGCAGAGGGCATTATTTGTGTCTTCGTAAGTTCGAACATAAAATTAATAAAAAAGACTTTATAAGTCCGAGGGAAGATGCGCTTACTGCGGCTCAGATGATCGTTTGGCTGACACAAAGTGAATCAGGAGATGACGAAGAGCTCAATCTAAGTGGACGTGGCGGAGATTTTTGGGAGACGGTGGCAAGCGATACCGATTCTTGTCTGGGTCGCTCGTGTCCTTGGTTCCGTAAGTGTTATTATCATCGGGCTAAGCATGAAGCTGGTATTGCAGACGTGGTCATTACGAACCACTCTAAGCTTTTCGCTGATGTTAAGGCTGGGCATCAACTACTTCCCGCTTATGAACATCTTGTAATAGATGAGGCCCATCATCTGGAGGACGTGGCTGGCAAGCATTTAGGCATGCATATGAAGCATTTCACGGTGGCACATACATTATCGCGTCTTTATAAGGATAGTCGAAATGGCCAACTTCCTACACTTCGCCAAATGCTTCAGTCATCAGGCAGTGAGGAAGCTTCTGAATGGAGCGGAGTGATCGATAGAATCTATCCGGACCTGCTTACCGTAAAAGAAACCTGGGATCTGCTTAGTGATAAACTATTCAGCCTCTTGCCGGAACGTAGCGATGCAGCGGCGGGAGAAGCCGGCCAGTTAGTCATGCGGCTACTTCCTACCCGTAAACCGAAAGATTGGGATGAATTGGTTGCTTTAGAGAATACTATGAATCTGACATTAAGCGAAATTATCCGTAAAGGTGATAAAATGCTTAATGAGATGCGAGATCAAGAAGGTCAATCTTCCTCAGATAGTCTAGTTACCGATATTAGCGGCTTATTTAAGGATTTAGCTTCGATACGTGAGCAAGTACGGTTTTTTATGGGATTAAATGATGAGAATGTAGTATATTGGCTGGAGGCGAATGGAAATTATCGCAGTAAATCGCTACAGCTGTATGCCGTTCCTGTTGATGTTAGTACTCAGCTTAAGGAGCTGTTTTTCGACAAGAAGAAAAGTATCGTGCTAACTTCGGCGACACTCTCTGTGGATAAATCTTTCCAGTTTATGATTGATAATCTCGGACTTAATGAAGCTGCGGAAGAGGGGCGTCTGATGACGTCACTCCTGCCTTCTCCCTTTAAGTATCGGGAGCAGGCGCTGTTAGTTATTCCGCGGGATTTCCCTAGTGTGAAGGGGAGTGTAGGCGATGCCCGATTTGTCGATACACTCGTACAGTCACTAGCAGAAGCAGCTATTACAACACGTGGGCGGATGCTTGTCCTGTTTACTTCTTACAAGATGCTACGCCAGGTTTACGATCCTCTGAAAGAGGCTCTAGCCTCACAAGAGATCACGGTGCTAGGTCAAGGCGTGGAGGGGGGCAGCCGTAGCAAGCTGATCCGCCGTTTTCAGGACAGTGCAGCTTCTGTACTGTTAGGAACAAGCAGCTTTTGGGAGGGTGTAGATATTCCAGGTGAAGCATTAACATGCTTGGCCATCGTGAGGCTCCCATTTCAACCGCCAAACCACCCCCTAGCGGAAGCGAAGTCTGAGTTATTACAAGCCCAGAAAAAGAATCCGTTCATGAAGTTGTCTGTTCCTCAGGCGGTTATTCGCTTCAAGCAAGGATTTGGGAGGCTGGTACGGACAGCGCAAGATCGGGGTATTGTTATTGTGTATGACACAAGGGTGATCGAATCTCACTATGGGAAGTATTTCCTCTATTCGTTGCCTGGCCCGAAAATGGAGCATATGCTTACGGATCAAATGGTTCCTCGTATAGCGGAGTGGTTGGAAGACGGAGGCGTTTCTTGAAAAGAACGTCATCGATCTTATTAATCACTCTACAAGGAAGGGCGGTATAAGAATACCGCTCTTCCTTGAGACGAGGTGCAGATATTTCGATAGGATTTGAACAGAATATCACTTAAATTAGGAGGTAAATTATGAAATCGGATAAAATATCAGAAGCCGTTGTTCGCAGACTTCCTGTGTACTTGCGTTTCTTGAATGATCTCCAGAAACGTGAAATATTAACCGTTTCCTCACAAGAACTAGGACAAAAACTTGATTTAAATCCTGCTCAAATTCGTAAAGATTTAGCTTATTTTGGAGACTTTGGTAGAAAAGGTATCGGGTATGACGTAACTTATCTTATTGAAAAAATCCGTCATATTCTGAAGCTGGATCAACAATTGAATGTGGCTTTAGTAGGTGCTGGTAACCTTGGACATGCATTATCTAATTACAATGCTTATCTGAAAGATACTATGAAGATTACCGCTATATTTGACTCCTATGCACCTAAGGTAGGGCGGAAAATCAACTCTCTTACCGTTCAACCGATGGAGGAGCTTGGTCAGACGGTTCGTGAGCAAGGTATTCGAATTGGGATAATTACTGTGCCTGATTCAGAAGCGCAGAATGTAGCAGATATTCTCATTGAGTCTGGCATTGAGGCGATTTTGAATTTTGCACCAGTGATTCTAAAAACACCATCGAATATCCGTGTTCATGCTGCCGATTTTACAACGGATTTGCAAAGCCTTGCTTATTATTTGAAAGACGGAAAGGAAGAAAGCGGAAATGAAGAGCAGTAAAACGATTATTAAGGGCGGGCGTTTTCTTATTCCGGGAACGGATGAGCCGGTTCTGAGCGGATATATGACTATTGAAGATGATTTGATCACTTACATAGGAAAAGAAGAACCTTTAATGGAAGATGATGTGCAAGTTGTTGATGGCAGTCGTCTGCTGTTTATGCCAGGTCTGGTAAACACACATGGCCATGCCGCAATGTCATTGCTTCGTGGTTATGGAGATGATTTAGCACTTCAGGTGTGGCTTCAAGAGAAGATGTGGCCGATGGAAGCGAAATTCACTGGAGAAGATGTATACTGGGGAACCTCCTTGTCGGTACTGGAAATGCTAAAAGGTGGTACTACAACCTTCTTGGATATGTATGATCATATGGATCGAGTAGCAGAGGTAGTCGAATTATCAGGCATCCGTTCCGTACTGATGAGAGGCGTAATCGGATTATGCCCAGAGGAAGTACAAAATCACAAGCTTGCGGAAGCGATTTCTTTTGCACGAAATTGGCATGGTAAGGCTGATGGTAGAATTACGACGATGATCTCGCCACACGCCCCATATACTTGCCCACCGGACTTCTTTGTTAAGTTTGTACAAGCGGCACATGATTTGGATTTACCGATGCATACCCATATGTCCGAGACCAAACGCGAAGTGGAGCAGAATGTGGTGGATTACGGACTTCGGCCTGTAGCGCATTTAGAGAAGCTTGGAATGTTCACACGTCCGTCTATTGTTGCACATGGCGTTCATTTGAATGATGAAGAGATCGAGATACTGGCTCGTCATGATGTAGGCGTGTCTCATAACCCAGGAAGTAATCTGAAACTGGCTAGTGGAGTGGCTCGGGTTACGGATCTTCTAAAGGCTGGTGTGAAGGTGTCACTGGGTACAGATGGTGCGGCAAGCAATAATAACCTGGATATGTTTGAAGAGATGCGTCTTGCAGCCCTCATCCATAAAGGTGTAAGTGGTGATCCGACGGCTGTCCCAGCTCCGGAAGCGCTGCGTATAGCTACAGAGTATGGCGCAAAGTCTATCTTTTTAAATGATGTGGGTAGACTCGCTGTTGGCATGAAAGCGGACTTTATCGCGATTGATATAGACCAGCCGCATTTGCTACCACACACAGATCTGTTGTCTCATGCTGTATACTCTGCCAGCGCCAAGGACGTTGAGCATGTATGGGTGAATGGTAAACAGGTTGTAAAACATGGAGAATGTGTAACGCTAGATGAGGAAGCAATCCGTCGTAAGGCGCAAGAATCATTTGATGGACTGCTTAAACGATAGTCTAAGATCATAACGAATAACTGAAAGGCTGTGACTTTCTGCGATTGCAAAGTTACAGCCTTTTGTGTTTCTGATAATTAGATCATTGAATTGGATATGAAACTTTGGATAAACACACAGGTGTGTTATATAATCAAAAAAGATATATTACTAGAAAGGGAGCTGTACCTTGAAGAAAAGGAAAAAATGGATCCTCCTGGGGTCAGTTCTGATTCTGCTCCTTCTGTTCGGACTTATCCAGTTCTATGCTTATATTATGAAAGATCAATGGAACGAGCGAGATATCGCTAAGGATGTCGCTAAAACCAGTGCTGGTCTGACAGAGGTAACCAAAGCGCAGAAATCCGTGTGGGATGATAATGCGGTGTACTGGGTCTTAACAGGGAAGAATGAAGCCGGGACCGAGTTGATGGTTTGGGTACGTTTTACTGTAGACGGGAAGTTTGCTGAAGGAACCGACGCAGTATATGCTGAAGAACTAAGTAAAGGGACCTCTGAAGCGAAAATGCGTAGCCTTATAAAAGCCGATCTTCCGGACATCAGCATTGAGCGGTTGTTGCCAGGAGTATATAACGGGGAGTATGCTTGGCAGCTTTTTTATAAACAAAGCGGTCGATATTATTATCAATTTTATCGGTTCTCAGATGGGGCTCGAATGGGTGAAGGTTACAGTTTACCTAGCCGCTAAATTAAACAAAAGCATTATAGGAGAAACAAGCGGACCATTTATGGTTCGCTTGTTTTTAAAATGACATATTATTTGATATACTATAAGTACACGAATTGTGATATACTATAAGAGTAGTTTTTATGTATTGGTATTTAAAGATTCATACGAAAAAAGGTCTGTTAGTTAAGAGTAACAGCCCTTTTTTTGTCGAATTAAATCAATAAATTTAATAAAATGGAAAGAATTAAAAAATAAAATTTTAAATATCTTCACACTTTTTTTCAATATAGTATATACACCTGTGATATACTACTGTTTGTAATTAGAACAGTGTTAGTAGAACGTCAGGCTCTGATGAGCTCTTAGCAGCTATGACTTTGGATCATTCTGTTTACATTTTTTCATCTTTGAGAGGAGGACGTTTCTTGAAATTACGTCTTGTACCTGTACTGATAACGTCTCTACTGTCGGCTATGCTATTATTCGGAGGATTCTTTTTATATCGTCAGTTTGCTTTACAGGAACCGCTCCAAAAGATTGTAACCGGATTTGAGGGAGTAAATACTTCACATATTAGTATTAACCGCGATGAGGTCACTTTGAAACTTGATTTGCAGCCGGGCACGAATTTACGTGATCTAGTATCGTATGTATCCAAAGAAGGAAAATCAGTGATTGAAGGACGTAAACTTAAACTCGATGTGGAGCAAAATTCAAGTGAACTATTGGATGATTACTGGGATAAAGCGATGTTCTCTGTAGCTGAAGCCATGGAGAGCCGTAAATATACGATTATACCTACAGAACTTGATAGATTGAAACAGCAAAATACGGAATTTAAAGATGTGATAGCATCTACTGATATCGACGACAACAATGTGTACGTAAGCTTGAGTAATGGAAAAGAAAGCAAATTTATTATTTTGCCGCGAAAACCTGCGACCTTGGGGGTATGGAATAATGCCTAAGTACCTTAAAGAAATTTTACTCGGATTTATTCCTGTGCTGTTTATTTTCATGGCTTTTTTAGGTATTAATATATTCCCGATTGTTATAGCAGCTGGAATGCTTACTGCATTACTTATAATTGCTCATTTGCGTGGCGGGCTTACGGTGAACGCTGGTGCGGGGAAGAAACGCCAGAAGGAAGGGCCTTCAAAGCTCACTTTTGAAGAAATTGGTGGGCAAGACAATGCGAAGCAAGAGCTTCGTGAGGCACTCGATTTTTTGATCCGGCACGAGGAGATTAGTAAATTTGGGATTCGTCCTTTGAAAGGGATTCTGCTCACTGGCCCTCCAGGAACAGGTAAGACCCTTATGGCCAGAGCAGCAGCGCATTATACAAACTCCGTATTCGTAGCTGCATCAGGTAGTGAATTTGTAGAAATGTATGTTGGTGTCGGGGCTGGTCGGATCCGCGATTTGTTCAAGGATGCTCGTAACCGTGCTGTTAAGGAGAACAAACAAAGTGCCATTATTTTTATTGATGAAATTGACGTAATTGGCGGTAAGCGCGAAGGCGGTCAGCAACGTGAATATGATCAGACCTTAAATCAGCTATTGACCGAGATGGATGGTATTTATAATAACGAAACTCCGCGTATTTTGCTGGTAGCTGCAACAAACCGGAAAGAAATGCTTGATTCAGCATTGTTACGTCCTGGACGCTTCGACCGTCATATTCAAGTGGACATGCCTGACAAAAAGGGCCGCAAATCGATTCTCGAATTGCATGCGAAGAATAAGCCACTTCATACAGAGGTGAGTCTCGACAAAATCGCTGAAGAAGCCTATGGCTTTTCCGGTGCTCAGCTTGAAAGTGTCATGAATGAGGCTGCGATTTATATGATGCGTGAGGACTTGACGAAAGTTGAGCAGCGGCATCTGTCGATGGCGATTGACAAGGTAATGATGGGTGAAAAAACGGATAGAGAAACAAATCATGAAGAGAAAAAGAGAGTCGCCATTCATGAATTGGGACATGCCATCATGGCAGAGCTCCTTCGTCCCGGAAGCGTTAGTCAGGTTACGCTGACTCCGCGTGGGCAAGCCCTTGGTTATGTGCGACATAATCCTCAGCAAGAGCAGTATTTGTACACCAAAGATTATCTCGAAGATCAGATTATGATTGCACTTGGTGGAGCAGCTGCTGAAGAAATGTATTATGGTGGACGAAGCACAGGTTCACGCGGTGATTTCGATCAGGCGCTGAATATTGTGGAAACGATGATGAAGTCAGGTTTAACTTCGCTGGGTATCGCTAAGCTGGAAATGGTTACCACTGAAGAGCTTATGAAGGAAAATAGTAAGATATTGGATGAACTGATGACACGCACTCGTGAGCACCTTGAAAAGCAACGAAATGTATTTGATTACTCTCTTGACATTTTAATGAAGGAAGAAGTACTCTCTGGAGAGCAATTTCGATGTCAATTTCGTGACAGCGTCCTTTTACCAGCATAAATATTTATGCTGGTTATTTTTTTTTACTTTTCAGGCATGCTAAGATATCATTATATGTCGGGCTTTATAAATTTTTGCGACAGACAAGGTACAATACAAAAGTATAGATACCTGAAAGGATGGAGACTTTTTTATGAATTTCAAAAAAATAGGTGTCATCGGCGGTGGCACAATGGGACAAGGTATTGCTGAAATGTTAGCAGCCAAAGGCCTGGATGTATTACTAGTGGAGAAAACCGCGGAGAAACTGGACTACTCTTACGAAATGATCGAGACAAGTCTAGATAAGCAACTGGAGAAATGGGCGATCACTCAAGCTGAGAAGAAGCTGATTCTTAGCCGCATTCAAAAAGTGACACATTTCGCGGAGCTCAGCTCTTGTGACATGGTTATCGAAACCATTGTTGAGGATTTGGAAGAAAAGAAAAAGATTTTGAATCAATTGGATCAAGTATGCCCGAACCACATTATTCTTGCCAGCAATACATCAACACTTAGCTTGACTGAACTTGCAAGTTCTACGATGTATCCGGAACGCGTGATCGGAATGCATTTCATATATCCTGTAGCTAAAGTGGATCTTGTAGAAATCGTACGTGGTCTGAAAACTTCAGATGCTACTTTTGAAGATACAAAATCCTTTGTTGATGAGATTGTTGAGAAAAAAGGTGTAATGATTTATGAATCCCCAGGATTTGTAACATCACGCCTCATTTGCTTGTTTATCAATGAAGCTATGCATGTGCTGCAAGAAGGCGTTGCCTCCGCACAGGATATTGACGATGCTATGCGTATTGGTTATCAATTCCAATATGGACCGCTTGAAATGGCTGACAGATTTGGCCTGGATTCGGTACTTGCGGCACTCGAAAATATGTTCCGTGAATACGGAGAACTGAAATACCGTCCTTCTACAATTCTTAAGAAGATGGTACGTGCAGGACAACTGGGTATGAAATCAGGAGAAGGCTTCTTCAAGTACGACAAGGATGGTGACCGTGTATGAATATTTTAGTTATTAACTCAGGTAGTTCTTCTTTGAAATATCAGCTGTATAACATGACCGATGAATCGGTTTTGGCTAAGGGTTTGGTTGAACGTATCGGGATGGATTCCTCCATTCTGAATCATAAACCTACCGGCAAAGCGGAAGTGACAGAAGTAAGCGAAATTCTGGAACATAATACTGCGATCCGCAAAGTCCTTGCTTGTCTTACAGACAAAGAGCATGGTGTAATTGAATCTATTAAAGAAATTGATGCTGTAGGTCACCGCGTAGTGCATGGTGGAGAGTTCTTCAAATCCTCCGCACTTGTGGATGCTGACGCAAAAACGAAAATTCGTCAATTGTTTGACCTTGCACCACTGCATAACCCAGCAGCAATGATGGGGATTACGGCTTCTGAAGTAAATATGCCAGGTGTACCGCAGGTTGTTGTATTCGATACTGCATTCCACCAAACCATGCCTGAAAAAGCTTATATGTACGCTATTCCTAGAGTATTGTACAATAAATATAAAGTTCGTCGTTATGGCGCACACGGTACATCACACGACTTCGTAAGCAAGGCTGCTGCGGAGTACTTGGAGCGTCCGCTGGAAGATCTGAAGATCATTACTTGTCATATCGGTAACGGCGGTAGTGTAACTGCAGTTCAAGGTGGAGTGTCCGTGGATACTTCCATGGGTATGACCCCTCTGGAAGGTTTGATGATGGGTACTCGCAGTGGTGATCTGGACCCAGCAATTGTCCCTTACGTGATGAACAAGGAAGAATTGTCCGTAGGCGAAGTTAACTCCATGTTGAATAAACATAGTGGCCTCTTAGCAATTTCGGGCGTAAGCAGTGACATGCGCGATATTATCGATGGTATGGAAAAAGGTGAGCCTAATTCCACACTAGCTTTTGAAATGTATGAGTACCGCTTGCGCAAGTATATCGGTTCATATACGGCTGCTATGAACGGTGTAGATGCGATCGTATTTACTGCCGGTGTTGGTGAAAATGCTTCATTGCTTCGTGAGAAACTGCTAAATAACCTTACGTTCCTGGGTATTGAGTTGGATGCTGAAGCTAACAAAGTTCGTTCCGGCGATCCACGTCGTATCTCTACGGAAGATTCCAAGGTACAAGTGCTAGTAGTTCCGACAAACGAAGAACTTGTCATTGCACGTGATACACACCGTATTGTGCAAGGAATTAACGGCTAAATTAGAGGAGAGATTGAAGGCATGGCTAACAAGAGTGTAATTAAGAACGTGAATGAACATGTTGGAGAGAGTGTTGTTATCGGTTGTTGGGTAAACAACAAGCGCTCCAGTGGTAAAATTCAGTTCCTCCAGCTTCGCGATGGTACAGGTTATATTCAGGGAGTTGTAGTGAAATCAGAAGTGCCTGAAGAGGTATGGGATGCAGCTAAGAGCCTCACACAGGAAAGCTCTTTGTATGTGACCGGAATTATCCGCGAGGAACCTCGCAGTCAATCTGGTTTTGAAATGACTGTAACTGGAATTGAAGTCCTGCATCTTACAGAGAATTATCCAATTACTCCGAAAGAGCATGGCGTAGATTTCTTGATGGATCACCGTCACCTCTGGCTGCGTGCCTCGAAGCAGCGGGCTGTTCTGGTAATTCGTGCGGAAATTATTCGTGCAATCCAACAGTTCTTCAACGAGAGTGGATTTACAAAGGTGGATCCTCCGATTCTGACGCCAACGTCAGCAGAAGGAACTACTAACTTGTTCCACACGAAGTACTTCGATGAGGACGCCTATCTAACACAAAGCGGACAGTTGTATATGGAAGCTGCAGCAATGGCACTAGGCCGTGTATATTCCTTTGGACCAACTTTCCGTGCAGAGAAATCTAAGACTCGTCGCCACTTAATTGAGTTCTGGATGATCGAGCCAGAAATGGCCTTTACAGATCACGAAGAAAGCTTGAAGGTTCAGGAAGAATTTATTAGCTTCGTAGTGCAATCTGTATTGAAGAATTGCCGTGCGGAGTTGGAAGCGGTAGGTCGCGATATTTCCAAGCTGGAGAATATCAAAGCACCATTCCCACGCATTACTTATGACGATGCGATCAAGTTCTTGAACGATAAAGGCTTTGAAGATATTGCTTGGGGTGATGATTTCGGTGCACCTCATGAAACAGCAATCGCAGAAGCATACGATAAACCTGTATTTATTACTCATTATCCTGCTTCTTTCAAAGCGTTCTATATGAAGCCAGATCCAAACCGTCCGGAAGTCGTACTGTGTGCGGATATGATCGCTCCAGAAGGCTACGGAGAGATTATTGGTGGTTCACAGCGGATCGATGATCCTGCGCTGCTTGAAGAGCGTTACAAAGAGCATAATCTTTCGATGGACTCTTACAAATGGTACATGGATCTGCGTACTTACGGATCTGTACCTCACTCTGGTTTTGGACTTGGACTTGAGCGTACTGTAGCTTGGATCTGTGGCCTTGACCATGTACGTGAGACTATTCCATTCCCACGTACACTGTACCGTCTCTACCCATAAGTTCTTATATTTGAAGGGGGACGTTCATGGACGGCAAAGGATGGAGTACCTGGGGCGAAGGCGTCTCCTTCGGTCTGGAGAACGGAATGGCCGTCATACCTTACGCATTACTGAAGTATTACCGGAAGCTGAATTTAAGCGGAAGTGAAGCTATGCTGCTGATACATCTGCTTTCTTTCAGGCAGGTGGAAGGGATTGACTTCCCTTCTCTTGAGGAGCTTCAGGTTGTAACTGGCCGTAGCATATCTGTACTAGCAGGAGAGTTGCAGAAGCTTATGAAGGAAGGTTTTATTAGCATCGATGGAGACAACGATGAGCTAAGAGACATCCATTATGAACGCTACAATTTCTCAGGGTTATACGGAAAGCTTGGTGCTTATCTAGCGACAGTTGTACAAGAGCATGAGCAAGATAAGCACGTAGGTGGCTATGCAACGTCGGCACCTCGAGCTGCTTCAGGGGGTGGATTCGGCGGAAAGCCCCCCTCATCTCCTTCTCAACTTGGGGCTGAAGAGGAAAGCCGAAATCTATTCAGTATTTTCGAAAAGGAATTCGGACGTCCGCTATCTCCAATGGAGTGTGAGACGATATCCAGTTGGGTGGATCAAGACCGGTATCCCGAGGAGCTGATTCTGTTAGCGCTGAAGGAATCTGTATTTGCAGGAAAGGTTCATTTCCGTTATATTGATCGAATATTGCTGGAATGGGCCCGCAACCGGGTCAAGAACGCTCAGGATGTAAAGAACTATACACAAAAATTCCGCAATGGCGGAAGATAGATAGATTAGGAGAGAACCGCACTGCTTTAGCCCATCGCTAAAGTCAGTGCGGTTCTTTTTAATATTTTTATAAAAAAATGCAGGGGTAGTTGTTATCGGGCGCGTCTATTGCTGTGGGAAGGAGGGGAGAGTCATTGAAGAAGAGGTATTAATCCAGCGGATTTGCCAAGGTAACGAGGATGCGTTCCGTCAATTTGTAAATACATACAGTCAGCAAATTTACAAAATTACTTATTCTGTATTACGCGATGTCAAAATGGCTGAAGATGCTGCTCAGGAAGCTTTTTTACAAATGTACAAATCTCTCCCTGACTACCGTTATCAAGGCTTAAAGTCATGGATTACACGGATCGCCTTAAATAAGGCAATTGATGCGAAACGTAAACGTGATCGACTTAGGGAACTTCCTGTTGACTATGAGCTTGTACTGAGCCAGACCGCTTCCAACGAAGAGGATGTGTTGTCAGGTGTTATACGCCGTGATCGGATGGATCGGCTGCTCGGTGAAATCAATAGCCTGCCTGAAACTCATCGTGAAATTATGGTGGCTTATTATCTGGAACATAAAAAATATGATCAGATTGCTGCAGAGCAGGGAATTTCCCTGAAGACGGTAGAGTCCAGATTGTATAGGGCGAGACAATGGATCCGAAATCATTGGAAGGAGGACGAATGGCTATGATGAAGCGTGGAGACGATCTAATCCAACGGGAACAAGCGAAATCTTATATTGAAGGTCACATGGACGAGGCGACCAGAGAAGATTGGGAACAGTTGCTGCTGGAAGATACGGAAAGTTTTACTTCATACATGGAAATGTTGGATGAGCTACAGGAGGATCTGCCTTCATTGGAGAATTCGTCTATTTTTACAGAGAGGGTTATGGCAGATTGGGCTAGTATGACGGAATCGTCAGCAGCATTGGAACAAGTGACGGTTGAAGAAGGGGTACGGCGATATCGCTGGTATGAAAAGACAATCTTTCATTATGCGGTTGCCGCGTCACTTACGCTGTTGATAATGACATCTGGTATGTTTGATAAGCTGCACACAGGTCAAATGGAGCTTATGATCCCTAAAAAAGATAATTCCCCATCATTTAGCGAGCAAGTCATACAGACAACTAGCGGATGGTTGGATCAGCTAATGGGCAGCAGAAAGTGATGAGAGGAGAAATGAAATATGCAACAGCAGCGTAGTAAATTAAAAGCTTTTTTTCTTAATTTGATTCCTGGAGCAGGTCATTATTATATGGGAAAACGCCCACAGGGAATTGTTTATCTTCTGTTAAGCTTTGGCATCTTATTTATGTCATTCTTAATAGCTGTGGCTGAAGGTGCCGAGGATATTCTATTAATGGGTGTGATAGGGTTCCTACTTATTGGGACGGTTTCGATGGTGCATCTGGTGGTTAAAATGCTCCAGATGCCTGCTCCGGCAATGACTCCAGATGGATCGAATTTTGATTTTTCTTCAATGCCCGTTAAGACAGACGATAATGAGCGTGTACATGTAATTTTATTATCGTTCATTCCAGGATTGGGTCATTTTCATATGGGGTTGATGCAGCGAGGATTGTCTTTCCTCATTTCTTTCTTCGGTTTTATGACCGTGATGTTATTCCTGGCAGGGATTACGTCAAGTGATGTTTTCCTTCTCCTGTTTGGCGTATTACCAGTGATTTGGTTATATTGTATGTTTGATGCAGTTCAGTTAATCCATCGTAAGCAAGCTGGAGAAGAAATGGTAGATCGTACTTTATTCGAAGAGATGGAGGCTGGTCGTGAGGAGGGGCGCCGTAGCAAAGTTTTGGCTACATTGCTTTCTGCTTTTCCGGGTGCCGGACAAATGTATCTAGGGCTGCAAAAAAGAGGATTACAGCTCATGCTGCTATTTCTAGGGAGTATTTATGTCATGGACCTACTGCGTTTAACGCTGCTATTCTTCCTCATTCCAGTCATTTGGTTTTACAGTTTGTTCGATGGCTTACAGCTTGTCAGCCGACATGGACGTGAACCTTTACAGGATAAGCCAGTCATAGAAGGATTTTTAAATCATCAAGGATGGCTTGGAGCTGCTCTGATATGTCTAGGACTGTATTACATTGTAGTTAATGTCGCAGTTCCTGCGCTTGATATCAGATTTCCTGGATGGCGTTTAGAGTATATAGTCAATGAATATTTCAGGACCTTTATCGTATCTGTGCTGTTGATTGGCGGTGGTTTGAAGCTGATGGCGGGAAGCAAGAACAATAAAGGGAGAAAAGGGACAGGTGGTCATTCTTGAATAATCCGACAGAATTACAGCAAGGAGTTAATGTTTCAAGTGAGCGTCCGGTTGCTGAAGATAAATCAAGACGCTGGCGTGTAGGAACGTTGTCGATGGGATTGAGCCTTTTATTTCTGGGAGCTCTAATTATGGTCTCGCAGTGGAGGGGCGCGGAGGTGTTCGAGACGACGTTAGCTTGGTGGCCGATCATTTTTATATTATTAGGCTTAGAAATTGTAATATACACTTTATGGTTTCGTGGAAAAGGAAAAATGTATTATGATGTGCTAAGCGTTCTGTTTGTTGGGTTTATAGCTGTATGTTGTCTAGTTTTTGCGGGATTTAGTTCTTTAGGATTAACACAGGAATTTCGCCGTACCGTTTCAGCTGTGCAAGAAAGTTACGCATTGCCAGATTGGAAGGGAGCCGTTCCAGAGGGCGTTAGTACCATCATTATCCAAGCTGCAGAGCCTTATGGGATTAAAGTAGATCAAACGGGTGGAAACGTGCTGAATGTATTCGGGAGTTATTCTTCAAATAAAGGGAAGCTACAAGAAGCACAAGAGCAACAGCTGCTTCAAACTAAGCATGTTGGGAATACGCTATACATCATTTTAGGGGAAACTCCTAGAGATCTGCTATTCGATAATTCTAGGAACACGCTGGACGTGACTGTTGGGGCTCCGGCTAATGTTAAAGTGATTGTTCGAGATACTTATGGAAATGTTGTAACGGGCTAATCATGGCCTTAAATTGAAAAAAAAGATCGCTTCCTGACCAATGTGGTATGGGAAGCGATCTTTTTATTTTACGAATGCAGCTCTTTCTCAAGCGCAGCGCCCATTTCACGGGAACGTTCGGCACAGCGATTTACTGCCGCGATGACAGTTTCAAAAAATTCTCCCTGCTCGAGTACTTCTATCGCTGCTTGTGTAGAGCCATTCGGGGATGTGACCTTCTTACGAAGTGCAGCTGGATCCTCGCCCGTCTGTTGTACCATTCTAGCAGCGCCTAGCACTGTTTGAACAGTTAGCTGTGTGCTTTGTTCAAGCGGCAATCCACCACGGATACCTGCGGCGATCATAGCTTCCATCATATAATAAATATAGGCAGGCCCACTGCCGGAGATACCCGTTAAGGTCTCCATGCGTTCTTCATCAATGACTGTTGTTAGTCCGACAGCTTCAAAGATGTTGAGTGCTAGGCGTCGTCCTTTCTCATCTACTTCTTTGGAAAAGGCTATGCCAGTGGCACCAAGACCTATGGAACTAGAAGTATTCGGCATAGTACGGACGATGGGTTGCTCTTTGCCAAGCAGACCTTGCATCGTTCGAATGGACAGCCCAGCAATTACAGAGACTATGATCTGATCAGGTGAGAGAAGTGGGCTGAGTCCCCGAAGTGCTTTTGCAGCGTCTTTTGGTTTCATAGCCAACACGATTACTGGTGAGTTCCGTAGGTAATCTGTTTTTTGTTCAGGATCATTTGTACCGATTACACCGTAACGACTTCTTAGTTCTGCCAGACGTTCACTACTGCTACGGTTAAGCATAATAACATTATCGGATTTTACGATACTACGGCTAATCATCCCGCGAACGATGGCTTCTGCCATAGAGCCTGCGCCATAAAATACAATATTATGATTCATAAGTGGAATGGAAGGTTGCTGACACATGGCTCAAAATCCTCCTAAAAGTGGTGTAATTAAAAACGGATGCATGGACACTAACCCCGAATTTGACCTGTTCCGTAAATCTTATATTTGGTTGAAGTAAGAGCAGGCAGACCCATCGGTCCACGGGCATGGAGTTTCTGTGTACTAATGCCGATCTCTGCACCAAATCCAAATTCAAAGCCGTCTGTGAAGCGGGTTGAAGCATTGTGGTAAACAGCTGCAGCATCAACCTCCTGTAAGAAGCGTGAAGCGTTATCCGGATCTTCAGTTACGATACATTCCGAGTGCTTCGTGCCATACTGGGCGATATGCTGCATAGCTTCGTCTAAATCGCTGACGATTTTGATATTCAAGATATAATCATTATATTCAGTAGCATAGTCCTCTAATGTTGCAGGTAATGCCCATGGGACAAAGGATAATGTTTCCTGGCAGCCACGTAATTCAACGTTAACATCACGGAAAGCTTCGGCCAAAGAAAGCAGATACTCGTTTGCGTAATCCTTATGAACGAGTAGCGTCTCCATGGAATTGCAAACTGAAGGGCGCTGTGCTTTGGCATTCAGACTAATGTTCTGAGCCATTTCTGGCAAAGCGCTTGCGTCGAGATAAGTATGGCAGATGCCTGCACCCGTTTCAATGACGGGCACGGTTGCGTTAAGCACAACATTTTGAATCAGAGAACTTCCTCCGCGAGGGATAATCACGTCAAGTAGTCCGTTGAGCTTAAGCATTTCATCAACGGAGGAACGGTTGGGATCTTCGATCAACTGTAGCGCATTTTTCGGCATTGAAGTATTTGCTAGAGCGTTGTGAAGAACCTCGACAATTTGTCGGTTGGAGGACAGGGCGGAGGAGCCACCTCGCAACACAACAGCGTTACCAGTCTTTAGACACAGACCAGCGGCATCAACAGTTACGTTTGGACGTGCTTCATAGATGATGCCGATGACACCGAGTGGAACACGGAGTTTCTGGATGTTGAGACCATTTGGACGTTCAATAGTTTCTAGCGTGTCACCAATTGGATCAGGTAATACAGCGATTTGTTGAAGTCCTTCTGCGATACTGTTAATTCGGCCTACATCTAACGCTAGTCGATCAAGCATGGACTCGGGAGTACCACTTAAGCGTCCGCGTTCCAGATCTTCCCGGTTGGCAGCAATGATAGCTGGAGCTTCACGACGCAGCGCATCAGCCATAACTAAGAGTGCTTCATTTTTTTGGCCGGTAGTTAGACTCGCTAATACTCCGGTGGTTTCCTTGGCTAATTTTGCTTTATTGACAACTTCACTCATGACGATTCCTCCTTAATTTTGTATGGGCAAAATTTTTACCTCAATGTAATCCATTCGTCACGGTGAATGACCTCCAGCCGGTGTACTTCTCCCAGCTTCGGTACAATCTGACGGCTGGGTAAGCCTTGAATACTGCGCAGCTGAGTGTCATCGTAATTCACAATCCCGCGTCCCAGCAACTTGGAGTCTGGTCCAAGGACTTCTACAACATCCCCAGCGTGAAAGTTACCTTCGATCTGCTTGACGCCGACAGGCAGCAGACTATGACCGCCATGAAGCAGCGCTTCAACGGCGCCTTCGTCAACGTACAGGGAGCCGAGTGGGGTGGACATAAAGCCAAGCCATTGCTTTTTAACAGGTAAAGAAGATAACTTGGTTGCAAAATAAGTACCTCGGCCCGAGCCTGTCGCTGCGAGTTGTAAATCCCCTGGTTCGGTAGCTCTCCCAACAAAGACGGGCACACCGCCTCGTGTAGCGATCTTGGCAGCATCGATTTTTGAACGCATGCCACCTGTCCCCACACTAGAGCCAGCTCCACCAGCAATAGCATAAATCTCCGGCGTAATATCATCAACGAACTGATAGCGAACAGCGTCGGGATGTTTCCGAGGATCTCCACTATATAAGCCATCCATGTCAGTTAAGACGAGCAATCTGGTGGCTTTCAGCAGGTTAGCTACCAGCGCGGACAAAGTATCGTTATCACCGAATTTTAACTCATCAACGGAGACGGTGTCATTCTCGTTAAATACGGGTACCGCTCCTAGGCGAAGCAGCTCTTCTACCGTCATCATCGCGTTGTTCATAGCTCTGCGACTACAAAAGTCGGTACGGGTTAGTAGGATCTGTGCTGTGGTTATTCCATGCTCGGCAAAAGCTTCCTGATATGCCTGCATGAGCAGTACTTGGCCTACAGCAGCAGCTGCTTGCTTCTCATGCAGCAGCTTCGGACGTGTAGGATAACCGATACTGCGAAAGCCTGCGGCTACAGCACCGGAGGTTACTAATAACACCTCGCAGCCGTTTCTCTTCAATTCGGCAATCTCTGAAGCGAAGAAGGACACGGCTTCGCGATTCAATCCGCCTTCTGTTCCAGTCAGTGAGCTGCTGCCTATTTTGACTACGATTCGTGTCGTCATATCTGTTCACTTCCTCAGTATTTTTATAGATGCTGAAAACGACAAAAAGCCCCCATCCTTAGACTTAGCAAAGGACGAAAGCTTGTAAACTTCCGCGGTACCACCTTCATTGATGAGGGATCATCCGACTTCATTCTCGTAACGGGAGGATCCGTCCTGCTTAGCACAGGCCGCTCGGGGGTAGGATTCGGAACGAAAACCGCGGTAAATTCTTTCAGCCTGTCGGAATTTACTCTCTAGGCGCGGTTAGACTCATTCTTACTGGTCCCGTCTGCACGTTTCACTTATTTTCAATAGAATACCATGGAGATGGTTGCTTTGCAAAGGAAAAACGAAGGAACTATTTCTCGCATTAGAAAGCTTTGATTATTCTGTTTAACCTCTAAGTAAGGGTATAATCTGTTACCAAGAGGTGGATTGAATTGACTAAAGACAACAATCCTGAGCAGGCGCAGAATCAAGATCTAAACGAAAAAGCAGAGTTCCAGAATAGTGTAACTCGTGAATTTGTGGAAGATCATACAGGGACACCTAACGATAATGGGCCAGTTAATGAAAGTGTGGCTCGGTGTCAGATGATCAGAGCGGCCTTCCAAGGGTCTATTCTTCGGTTAATTCAGATACCGTAGATTTAAATGTTTCTACAAAAGCCTTAGCGGCTTTAGATAAATAACGTCCGCGTCGATAGGCTACGACAAGTGTTCGGCTAGGGGCAGGATCAGTGAGCGGTAAGTAGACAGGGACGAATTCACTCCGCGGTGCACGGGCAATAAAATGAGGCACAAGAGTTACGCCCATTCCAGTGGCGACCAGTGACTGAACTGTTTCCATGTTATTGCTCTCAAAAACAATTTTTGGTTCGAAGCCAGCGTTTCGGCACAGATCCATAGTCATTTTACGGAAGCCTTGGCCTTCTTTAAGTACGATAAATGGCTCGTCCTTTAGTTCTTCCAAAGAGGTCTTAGTTCCATCTAAGCTACGTTTAGCTAGCGGGTGTTCGGGTGGGACTGCAAGATCGATCCTTTCCTCACCCAGTTCTTCGTAAGCAAGTGCCGGAATTTCGAGCGGCAATGAGAGCAGGCTTAAATCAGTCTGACCACTCGCAGTGAGCTTCTCTAGGTTCATGGAGGAGTCTTCGAGCAGAGTGATTTCTACTTCCGGGTAATTTTGTTTAAAAACCGGAAGCACATGCGGCAGTAAATGTGCACCAGTGATCGGCATACTGCCTACAACGACGCGCCCGGTACGCAGTTCAGAAATATCAGACATTTCTTGTCGCAGCAGTTCTACGCCATCAATGATGATTTGAGCTTGCTCTACGAATTTAGATCCAGCATAGGTCAGTTCAACAGAGCTGGTATTTCGCTGGAACAGCATTACACCGAGCTCTTTTTCCAGCTTGGAAAGCTGCTGACTGAGTGATGGTTGGGCAATGTGCAGCTTGTCCGCTGCACGGGAGAAGTTTTTTTCGGCTGCGATTTGCAGTACATATTGTAGTTGTCTCAGTTCCATGTATAAACTCCTTTGGGAGATTGTTTTTACTTATAAGTATAAACTATGAAACTGAAGTTTTATATAGGTTCACATGTAAGTTCGTGCACGAACGCACTGACCGGCAAATAGGAAGGGGTGGATTACCAGTATTCGCTGGAGTCCTTTATGTTTGCCGGTCTAATTTCGATGCTACGCTATTACGTCTTACTATACTTTGCGGGCTGGAGAGATGCTTTGAGGGTTGTTAAATATATTTCCCGGGTCATATTTAGCTTTGACTCTCCGTAATCTAGGATAGTTCGCTCCATAATATACTGGTCCGGAATTTTTAATTCCCTGGTCTGGAACGTTGATGTAGCTCCCCACGATAAATGGCTGCAGCTTCCGGCGTGTATTTCGTACTACGAATATATTTCTGGCAGCTTCCGATTTCTTGATCCATGAGCTATTCCACTCAACATAGAATTTCGCTTTACGCCAGTAAAAGGCTGTAGATTTGGGTGACTTACGGCTCACAGCTCCACCCCAGTTGAGGAAAAAGAAACCTGCGAATTCTCCCTCCACTTTCTCTAAGAATTCACGCATGGACTTAATTGCCTTGTCCGGGAAGGGTTTTCTTACGAAACCGCTGGAGAACTGGTTGCTGACTCTTTGAGTTAGCACTGGATCAGGCGCTAACATAAAACTCACTACTTTTGTATAGGGCAAAGAGCGGATGATTTGATTCGTAGGCGTTCCAACGCTCGTAACGGGCTTTAAGAGGCGGGAAGCCTCTGCCTTTGATCCGAGGAACAGCCCCGTCATAGTGACATTACCGCCTTTTTTCGGACCAATGGATAATTCACTGCCCAGTTTGGTATTAACGCAAGGAGCCCAGAGTTGCCAAGCTTTGAATACCTTCTCGAACTGATCCCAAGGCCAGGTGATACGAAAAACGGTAGCCGAACCTGGAGCAGGACGTACTTTGAATTTGTAACTGGTGTAAACTCCGAAATTCCCCCCGCCACCTCCGCGGGAAGCCCAGAGGAGATCAGAGTTACTATTCTTATTGGCACGAATAATTTTCCCTTTGGCATCAACCATTTCGAGTTCGATTAGATTATCACTAACAAGGCCCACGGTTCGCTGGAGCGGTCCGATACCCCCGCCTAGGGTGATGCCTCCGATTCCAACCGTAGGGCTATCACCGAATGGAGCCATATATCCTTGCCCAGCAAGCGTGTGTGCAATTCTCCCCACTGTATTTCCGGTACCCACAACAACAGTTCCTGATTTTTTATTTAGTTTGATTTTCTTCATTTCACTTACATCGATGACAATTCCTCCGGTGACCTGTGAAAGATTAACCTCCAGAGAATGTCTACCGCTTCTTGCGCGGATGGGGACTTTATTCTCGTTAGCCCATTTTATGGCGTTCGCAACATCTTGTGTTTTTTGTGCGAAAACAAACACTTTCGGGAATTTGTCAGTATGCGGATCCCAATTCTTACGTGCCGTTTCATACCCTTGATCACCTTTGAAAATAACTCGCCCGGTAAGTCTCGTTCCTGACCTCAATTGTTCCAACTCCTTCTGCGCTAACAAATGCACTGCATTTCAACAACCAGGACCCGATATAGTATGAAGGGCATTCGTCTAAGGAGTGGGCTGACTAGGGTCTCAGCAAAAAAATCATCTTCAATTTATAGGTTAAACCTATCACTTCTATAGATATCATATCTTGGAATTATAAAGATGGTGATGTTATATTTAGATCATTCAAGAGAGACTCCACGCTCTCTTCCAATGAACGATTCTATTAATGAGGTGAAATTATGAGCAACAAGACAATGTTTGAAAAGATTTGGGATAATCATGTTATTCATCAAGAGGAAGGTAAACCTAGCATTATTTATATCGATCTGCATTTGGTTCATGAAGTAACTTCTCCACAAGCTTTCGAAGGACTTCGCCTCAGTAACCGCAAGGTTCGCCGTCCTGAGCTGACTTTCGCTACAATGGATCACAACGTTCCTACCAAGGATCGTTTTAATATTAAAGATCCAATTTCCAAGCAGCAAATTGATACACTTTCTAAAAACTGTGCTGATTTTGGTGTTAGATTGTTCGACCTGAATGATATCGATCAAGGCGTTGTACACGTAATGGGACCTGAGATCGGCTTGACGCACCCTGGTAAAACTATCGTTTGCGGTGACAGCCATACCTCCACACATGGAGCATTTGGTGCGCTGGCTTTTGGTATCGGTACTAGTGAAGTTGAACATGTAATGGCTACCCAATGTTTGCAGCAATCCAAAGCTAAGACTATGGAAGTTCGTTTCACAGGTAAACGCAATCCTGGTGTAACAGCAAAGGATATGATCCTTGGTGTTATTGCTAAGTATGGTACTGATTTTGCAACAGGTTATGTAATTGAATACACAGGTGAAGCTATTCGTGAGCTGTCGATGGAAGAACGTATGACCGTCTGCAACATGTCGATCGAAGGTGGAGCAAGAGCAGGTTTGATCGCTCCTGACGAAACTACTTTTAACTATCTGCGTGGACGTCAATATGTGCCGCAAGGCGAAGCATATGACGCTGCAGTTGAAGGATGGAAGAGTCTTGTTAGTGACGAAGGTGCTCAGTATGATACGGTGGTTGAATTCGATGTGGAGACATTGATTCCACAAGTGACTTGGGGTACTAGCCCGGGCATGGGTACAGATATCAACTCTAGCGTGCCAAATCCGGCTGACTTTACCACTGAAAATGAACGCAAAGCTGCTGAAAAAGCGCTTGAATATATGGATTTGACTCCTGGAACTCCTATTTCTGAAATTCCAATTGATTATGTATTTATCGGTTCTTGTACTAACGGACGGATCGAAGATTTGAGAGCGGCAGCCGTGGTAGCAAAAGGCCATAAAGTCTCTGACAAGGTTACTGCCATTGTTGTTCCTGGATCTGGTCGTGTTAAAATGCAGGCTGAGAAGGAAGGGCTTGATAAAGTCTTTACTGACGCGGGCTTTGAATGGCGCGAAGCGGGATGCAGCATGTGCCTTGCGATGAACCCTGATGTACTGCAACCTGGGCAACGCTGTGCATCTACCTCGAACCGTAACTTTGAAGGACGTCAAGGTCGCGGTGGACGCACGCATCTGGTATCCCCAGCAATGGCTGCTGCAGCTGCGATAAAAGGCCGTTTCACTGATGTACGTGATTGGAACTATAAGACGGAAGCTGTCAGCTCATAGAACTAGAGAGAACACGGGAGGATAAAACTATGGATGCTTTTAAAAAAATAACAGGAATTGTTGCACCAGTAGATCGGGTGAATGTAGATACGGATGCTATTATCCCAAAGCAGTTCCTGAAACGGATTGAACGGACAGGATTTGGACAATTTTTGTTCTACGAATGGCGTTTTGATGAGGCTGGTAACGATAACGCTGCCTTTGAAATGAATAAGCCACGCTATAAAGGTGCTTCTGTCTTGATCTCACGTGCTAACTTTGGCTGTGGTTCCTCACGGGAACATGCACCTTGGGCGATTATGGATTATGGGTTCAGAGTTGTCATTGCACCTTCTTATGCAGATATCTTCTACAACAACTGCTTTAAGAATGGCATTTTGCCGATCAAGCTTTCGGAAGAGCAAGTGGATGAGCTGTTTAATCGGACAGCCGAGCATGATGGCTACCAATTGACCGTGGATCTTGAGAGCAATACACTTCACGATGAATTTGGACTGAGCATCAGCTTTGATCTGGATGAGCACCGTCGTCAGTTCTTGCTGCAAGGTCTGGATGATATCGGATTAACCCTTCAGCATGCAGATGAAATTGCTGCGTATGAAGAGCGTCATGCGGCTAAGTTATTCTCTTAATAATAGGATATAACTGGTTTGATTCTTAACTTTTACAAAAATTACGCAAAACTTCTATTTCCGGGTGTCGGAAATAGAAGTTTTTTTGCTATAATCGAAATATTGATTGGTGATAAAGGAAACATTTGGTGATTTCTGTCGTCTTAATACTTATCTAGATCTATTACTTGCAGAAGGAGCGGGAAAATGAGAAGAGTTGGGTATCGAACGTTGCTACTATTGTTGCTGCCATTATTCTTACTATCATTCACTGGACGTGAAGCTGCCGCAGCTGGTAGCAGCTCAGGCAGAATTATTATGGACAATCAAGAGCTTGCTTTACCAAAAGGAATTAAACTTGAGAACGTCAATGGTAGCGTTATGATTCCCGTCAGAGTGGTAGTGGAGAATCTTGGATTTGAGGTATTGTGGGAGCAGCAGGCCCGCAAAGTAACGGTTCACCAAGATGGAAAAAGCATTGAGCTGGCTGTAGGAAAAAAAACAGCTGATGCGGATGGAGTAACGTTTGATTTAAACGCAGCACCCAAGCAAAGTGGTGGTACAGTTCTCGTTCCGATTCGCTTCGTAAGTGAGCAGTTCGGTCTAAAGGTTGGCTGGGATAATAGCGATAAAACGGTCTATTTGACGGGTGGACAAGCTTCGGTGGCTACACCTGAGGGAACCGTTACTAGTCCAACAGCAACAAGTACTCCTTCTCCAATTCAGATTACTACACCCGGCGTGGATAATGGCACAAGCGCTGGAAGTGTTTTGCCCTCACCGACACCACAATCATCCTCAGTACCAGGAAGCACTGGTGTGAATGCAGCAGGTCCGCTGGTAAATGGGGCAGCCTTCACTGAGAATCGATTAATCATCGCTGTTTCTGGGGCTCCTAAACCTAGCATCACAAAAATGAGCAGTCCAGATCGAATCGTCGTAGATTTTCCCGGTGCAGCTTTTGCTCCTGATTTCGTAGGAGGTCTACCGAGTATTACCACAAAAGGAAGTCCGCAAGGGAAGCTGGATGTTACTGGTTACCCTCTAGTTTCTGAGATCCGGTATGCGTTGTTCAGTGTAAGTCCTTCTACTGTTAGGTTCGTGATTCAAACGGTCGGGAGCCAGCCTTATCAATTAAGTACGGATGAAAGTACTGGACTGGTGACACTGGATTTGAATGTTACAGGCAGTGAAGGGAACACCTCAGGTGGTAGTGGAATGACAGGAAAGCCAGTTGTAGTTCTCGACGCGGGTCATGGAGGGACACAATCAGGAGCAGTCAGTCTCACGGGTAAGCTGGAAAAAGACTTCAATCTGGCAGTTATCCGTAAAGTTCAAACACTACTTATGCAGGAAGCTTTGGTTGACGTCGTATTTACTAGGACTGAAGATATTACGTTGGGTCTTCAGGATCGAGTAAATATCGCAGAAGCAGCAAAGGCTAATCTATTTATTTCAGTGCATGGGAATTCACTAGAGCTGGGTTATCCGAATAGAGACAAAATAAACGGCAGTGAAACGTACTATTCGCGTAGTGGGAGTCTGCCGCTTGCTCAGGTCATGCACAAACATCTGATAGCAGGTACTGGATTCAAGGACAACGGAGTAAGAACGAAAAGTCTGCATGTTACAAGAGAAACCAGTATGCCGGCAGTACTTCTAGAAGTGGGGTATCTTACTAATTCAGGAAATGAATCAGGGATGTATAGTGAGCAGCTTCAAGACAAATTAGCGAGGGAAATTGTAGCCGGTATTAAGGAATATCTAGGACTTTAATGCTTAATGTTGGTGAGATTTCTCAATTTTTATGGAATATATTCGCAACCTTTATAGATTATTAGCGTCTAATAGAGGTCTGAGGTTGACGTAGACAGGCCATCACGATCGCTATTCACAGGCGAATACTAGATTTAGAGGTGAAGAATGAAGAAATTCAGTTTGATGTTGTTTTTGTTGCTCTTAGTATTTGTTTTGCCTGAGAACGGACATGCTGCTGCCGGGAATAGCAAGATTTTTCTGGACGGCAAGGAGCTGACCTCAGGGCAAAATGTCCCGGTTGAGAATGTGAATGATACAATCATGGTGCCGTTAAGGTTGATCTCTGAAAGCCTTGGATATAACGTGGGTTGGGATCAGAAGAGCAAGACGGTAACGATTGAACAGCAAGGAAAGGTCATCAAATTGGTTGTGAATCAAAAGATAGCCTCAGTTGATGACAAGACAGTAACACTTACCACAGCACCTATCCTTCGTAGTAATACGACACTTGTACCGATTCGGTTCATTAGTGAACAGTTTGGATTAAATGTCTCGTGGGACAACGTGAAGAAGAGTGTGTATCTTATTACCCCAGGATCCTCAAATGATAACGGCAGTTCAGGTGGAAATACTGAAAATGGTGGATCTGAGGTTGTACCGCCGGTAGATCCTTCTAAGAATTTAACGATGGTAAATGGTGTGAGCTTTAGCGAAAATCGTTTGAGCATTGCCATGGAGGGTAATTCAGTACCGAAAGTGACAGTGATGACTGGGCCGGATCGGTTAGTTGTTGATTTACCTAATGCCACCTTCTCAGACCTATTTGGCACAGGACAGATCCTTGATCCTGACCTAAACGGTAGCTTGGAAGTGAAAGATTATCCCGATGTATCAGGAGTACGTTACTCCCTTTATAGCACGAATCCTTATACAGTACGTTTTGTAATCGATTTGAACTATGCTAAGAATTACAACGTTAGCGTAACTGGAGACGATTCTAAGCTGGTTGTAATCGATCTAAATGCGGAAAGCACTGATGATACTACTACACAACCAGGAAATAATGGCAGAAAGCTAGTAGTATTAGATGCAGGGCATGGGGCTAAAGATTCTGGAGCAGTGGGTGTTACAGGTAAATACGAGAAGAATTTTAATTTGGCCATCGTACTTAAGACAGCTGAATTGCTGAAAAAAGAAAGTAATATTGACGTCGTGTTAACACGAAGTAATGATACTTTCTTGGAGCTTAAAGAAAGAGCAGCTATGGCGAATAATTTAAAAGCTGATATCTTCATATCTGTACACGCCAATAGCTCAGGTTCCTCATCAGCTAGTGGAACAGAAACGTATTATCAACGGGAAGCCAGTAAAGCATTGGCGAACGTGATGCATAAATATCTTGTTCAAGCTACAGGGCTTAGCGATCGCGGTGTACGTTATGGGAATTTCCATGTTATCCGTGAAACGAAAATGCCTGCAGTATTACTTGAAGTGGGATACCTTAGCAACAAAAAAGATGAAGCATTGCTCTTTACAGATGCACTTCAAAACAAAGTTGCGGCTTCAATAGTGAGTGGGATTAAGGAATATTTGGGTATAAAATAACAGACCAGTGGCAGACGAGCGCCGCAAAGTCAGCTTTCTGCTTTTATTTTAAAAGGCAAGAAGTGGTTTTGCGGTACCTGTCTGCCCGTATTCATCTAGAGGAGGCGTTTATTAATGATGAAACAAAAATGGAGTACAATTGGGATCGCTACACTGCTTCTGCTAGTGATTGCTGGCTGTGGAGACAAGCCTACTGCGGCTCCAGCAAATGGTGTGGAGCAAGATACTTCAAATGTTGTAAGTGGTGCGGGGGAAAGTACACCGGCTCCAAGCGATGAACCAGGAAATGAAGTGACTAGCACTCCGCAACCGACAGCAGATAATAGCAACACAGAAACTCAGGCAACTGCAAAGCCAGTAGCAGATGAGAAGCAAAAACAGAGCCAGAGTATCGATGCATATTATACGGATTCACAAGTTATGGATCTGATTCCTGCTAAGACTAGCATTAGCTTCTCTGACGATGTTGAGAAATATACAGAGACGTTCAAAGCATTGCAAAGCAACGAGAATACTGACCTTGTATCGTTATGGAGCAAGATTGAACTGAAATCGTTAAAGTTTGTTGATGGTCAAATTGTGATGGATCTTCATAAACCGGATGAAGCACAGCTGGGTGCTGGTGGGGAGTCCTTAGCGATTTCATCACTTGCCAAAACCTATTTTCAATTTGAAGAAGTAAAAAGCATCGAAGTTTTGGTGGATGGTGAAAAGGTTGAAAGCTTGATGGGTCATGTTGACCTAATGCATCCTATGACTAGAGATAATAGCTAATTGTTATTACAACAAAGGATAAAAGCATCTAACTGACGAATTTTAAATTATACTATTTATTTGAGTCATAGAGAGGGGAATAATCTATTGTCCGCGCAAAAAAGGTCAAAACGACCATTGAAGGCTTATTCTACGAAAGCAGTATCGGCTGTTATGGCTGGAACCATGATTTTTAGTGGCGCAAGCGCAGTGTTTGCAGACACAGCTGCTACGACAGCAGCAACAACCACTACACAATCTGTAGGGATTTTTAGCGATGTGAAGACAGGCTTCTGGGCTGAAAAGCATATTTATAAATTAGCATCACAAGGAATTGTGGTTGGAAATAATGGTTTATTTCGCCCGGGAGATTCTGTAACTCAGCAGGAAGCCGTGCTTATGGCATTACGTTTTATGAAGTTGCAGGATAAAGTGGATACTTCTTCAGCTGTGGCCTTGCCTACTGATTTTAAGGTTTCAAATTATTACAAAGATTATGTTGTTCTAGCTTTCCAGCAAGGTCTTTTGGACAAAACTACGGAAATGTCTCCTGATAATTTGAAAACTTCATGGGGTGAACGTAAAGCATCCCGAGAATGGATTGCTGAACTGTTAATTCGTGCACTAGGAAAAAGTGCAGATGCAACTGTAGCAGCTAGCAAACCGACAGGCTTTGCAGACGATTCTAAAGTTTCTGCGAACAAAAGAGGGTACATCAACGTTGCTGTTGATCTAAAATTAGCCAATGGTCTTGACGGTAATCGCTTTGATCCACAAGGGGCTGTGACCCGTGCTCAGCTGGCGACCTTTTTCAGTCGGGCAGAAGCCCATAATACACTTGAGTATGATAACACTTACACAGGAACAATTAGTCAATTGAAAGACGGGAAACTGACTGTGTTTAATAACGGAAAGTCTTCTACATATACCCTGGGAGCGAGCACCGCTTATTACACAAGCGCTTCTGAAAGTAGAATAAATCTAAGTGATATCCAACCTTACACAAAGGTTACTGTAATTGGAGCGACATATAATGCAGCTTATGTTGAAGTGACTGACCCTACACAACAAGTGGAGAGTCTTTCCGGAAGCTTCGCAATGGTAGCACCTGGTAATAAGCTATGGCTGAAATCAGCTACTGGGTTCACTGAATATTACTACGATGAAACGACTACCTTTGTAGATGCGAATGGGACTTCAATTGAACCTGCTTCGCTGGTAGCAGACAGCATAGTTACGTTACAGCGTGAAACTTATAGTGGTTCACATAAAGTGGTCAAGGTTCAAGTGACTTCAGGTGTTGTTAACAAAACGACAACAGGAACCATTCAAAGTATAGATCTAACTGGGAAAAGCATTACGTTTAAAAATGCTGCTGGTACGGTGGAAACCTTTAAATGGGAAGATGGAACTTCATTATTCACTTATCAAGCATCCGTGTTGCAGCCTGCAGAATTGAAGACAGGTTCTGCTGTTAAATATACGGTTAAAGAAAATGTGATACGGTCTGTAGAAGTGACAGAAGGTGTTGAACGGACAGTTCAAGGTGTACTTACAGAACTGACCAGTTCAACTGTTGTTTATAAAAAAGAAGATGGCACTCGTGAAGTCAAACTGCTGGCAACAAAACCATCAATTGTTATTCCGAACATGAATAGCGCTGTGGCCGATGATCTTATAGCTGACACAGTAGGTGGAGACAAAATTCAGCTTACGCTGAACAGCAGTGATCAAGTCATAAAGATTGAAGTGTTAAGCCGTCAAATTGAGCAGTATAGTGGAGCGACGGTTATTGATTATAATACTAAAACTCAGCTGTTGACAGTTATGGATACCAATAAAAAAGCGCATGTCGTTCAGTTGGATGAAAAAACAAAACTGTTAATTGAAGGTGCACTTCCTAACTTAACTAATATCGGTACGAAGCTTATTGAGAACCGTAAAGTAAATGTAAAAGCTATAGGACAACGGGCTTTGTCGTTGGAAATTGTCACAAAGTATGAAGGAACCTTGACGGCTGTTAATACTTCCTCGAGAACTATTGTATTGAAGCTTAATGATGGGCAAACTTTAACGATGCCTTATCCACAATTAATTGATCTCTTTGGTAAGAATAGTCCAACTTTAAGTGATGTTCCTGTTGGTAGTAATGTGACAGCCTCACTGACAACTGGCCAGGACATTATTGCAGTACTGAAAGTGAAGACAGCTTTACAAGTTGAAGCAGCAACTGTTAATGCCGGAACCAATCGTTTGAGTGTTAAATGGAACGGTGGAACAAGTGAGATCAATACTGCTGTACTTCCAATAACAAATGAAGCTGGCGAGAGCATTAAGCTGACAGCTGTGAAATCGGGAGATTTTCTTAATGTGACTTTTGATGGAAGCACTCCACTCGCTATTCAGACAGTTAAGCTTACAACGGGTCAGATTAATTCAGTCGATGCTGCAGCGAATAGTTTGGTGGTAAAAGAGTATGCTGGTGCAGCACAAAACTTTACTGTAAGCGGTGGGGTTAGAATCATACGTGATGGCGCCACAACAACTGCTCTTAGTAACTTAACAACAGCGGACAGAGTGGAGATTCGTAAAGACACGGATGGAGCGACAGTCATTCGTGTGTTACCACAGTTAACTCGTTCATTCTCTCGCTATGACAGTACGACGAACTCATTGGTGACTAAGAGAGCTAATCTGAACGATAAGTATCAGTTCACTCTTGCTTCAAATGTATATATTCATCAAGGAGATACGACATTGTCCGTGCAATCTCTGAAAGAAAATGATAATATTATAATGTATTTCAATAATGATATCGTGGTTGAAATTGTGAAACAATAGTAGCAATGGTGGATTTCTGAGTGAATCACCGTCTTGACACAGGAGCTTTGCCTGCGTCAAGACGTTTTTTTTGAAATATAAGAAAGTATAAGAGTTGTATTTTCTTGAAATGTATGAAACCATACGTTATAATACAGACTTTGCTTATATTTCTTTACATTAGAGAGGACACGCTCATGTGAGTTTTAATGAGCGTAATCGCTCCGTGGAGGGGACACTATGAAAGTTGTAGAGGTCCGCCACATTTTGGATACGATTGGAGACTTGTTCCCTGATGCTCATTGCGAGCTAAATCACAGTAACGCTTTTGAATTAACGATAGCGGTACTGTTATCAGCCCAATGTACGGATGCAACGGTGAACAAAGTGACCGTGGACCTGTTCCAAAAGTACAAAGCCCCCATCGATTATATTTCTGTACCGCTGGAGGAATTGGAGGGGGATATCCGGCGCATCGGCCTATATCGTAACAAAGCTAAGCATATCCAAAGCCTATGCTCTATACTCATAGAACAGTATGGTGGCGAGGTGCCTGAGGCTCATGACTTGCTTGTAACTTTACCCGGTGTAGGTCGTAAAACTGCAAATGTAGTAGTATCCAATGCTTTTGGAGTTCCTGCCATTGCAGTGGACACGCATGTGGAGAGGGTTGCTAAACGACTTGCATTAGCAGGCTGGAAAGATTCTGTGCTGGAAGTGGAAAAGAAGCTGATGAAGGCTGTGCCACGTGACGAATGGACGATCACTCATCACCGGCTTATCTTTTTCGGACGATATCACTGCAAGGCACAGAACCCAAAATGTCAAGTTTGCCCGCTCCTTGATGTATGTCGAGAGGGCAAAAAACGTATGAAAACAGCTGTTGTCAGGAAAGCTAAAGATCATACGCCAAAAAGTTAGAGTTGAAGAAGAGGATGGGATAGAGATGAAATGCATTTCTGTATACACAGATAATTTTGAAGTGTTCTCGGATATTTTTGATCGCGTAGTGGAAAGCCCACTCGAAGAGAACGAAGAGCAAGAAGTAGAAGGTATCACGATCAGTCATTCCGGTGACGTTCCTGAACACTATTTTGAGCGTATGTCAGTGAAACCTGAGGTTGTTGTAATGAGAGATAAATCTCGTGGTTTGACTATTCTGCAACACGGAAAAGTATTCGAAATTCTGTTGCCTGTTTCGGAAACTGCATAAATTTAGAAGTGATAAAAGGAGTCGGCCCTAGGGTTGGCTCCTTTTTTGTTTCTTACTTTTCTAGCGAAAAAGCAGAAAGATGTTTGAATAACCTCATTTCGTAAGAGATGATAGGTTATTTTGTAAGTAGTGTGTATTTAATTTGTGTCAAACTGGTGATAAACTGTAATTATTATTTATAAAAAAGGTTCTGCGTGACATCACAGAAATTACACCTGTATAAACATTGCATAAGCATAAACGTCTTCGGCGTCCTTATAAGGACGGTAAGCGTTTAAGCGAGAAATATAAGGATAATGTGAAACTTTTACTTTCTTATATTTTAAAAATGAGTCTGATTTCGTATTCTTGAATGGGTTATATTCAAAGCATGATTAGATGGTAACAGTGGAGGTGGAGAGTCAGTGAGAGCGGAACAGGTTAGAATCGAGAAAGAGACATTAAGTGAAACGGCATCGCTGCTTTTCCAGTTGCGTGGATTAATGCATCGCTGGGGTGATGAAGGCTCTGAACGTATATATGAAGATTTACAACATAAAGAGGGTGGGAATGAGCTGACACTAGCTTTTTGCGGACATTTTTCGGCAGGAAAATCCAGTATGATCAATCTTCTTTGCGGCAGTTCAGTGCTGCCTTCTGGACCTGTGCCGACTAGTGCGAATATTGTCTCTATTCGCAGTGGAGTTCCACGAGTGCTTATTTATCCTAGAGTTGAAGGAAGTAAAAATGATCCTTCTCCTATAGAGACAACTCCAGAAAGATTACAAGAATACTGTCGAAATGGTGGTGAATATTCCGCAATTGAAGTGTGGAATGAGATACCACTGCTAGGCAAGGATGGCGTACTATTGGATACACCTGGTGTAGATTCGACGGATGATGGTCATCAGGCGGCCACCCGCTCTGCGCTGCATTTAGCTGATGTCGTATTTTATGTAATGGATTATAACCATGTACAGTCAGAGAATAATTTGGCCTTTGCTAAAAATCTTAGTGACTGGGGTAAACCTTTGTATCTGATTGTTAATCAGATCGATAAGCACAGGGAACAAGAGATTTCCATTGAGGAATATAAACGTCAACTTGAAAATGCTTTTGAACAATGGGGGATTCATTGTGCGGGAATTCTATTCACCTCTCTCAAAAAGAAAGAGCATCCTCTTAATCATTGGGATCATCTACTCAGCCTTATAACCGAACTGTTGGAACAAAAGGAACAGCTGCTTCAATATAGCTTGTCTCGTTCTATTCATCATACAGCGGATTCTTCTCTAACTGCATTCCGTGAAGATCAGCAGGAGGAAAGAGCAGCTCTCCTTGAAGAACTAGAAGGTACGAATGCAGAGACAGTGACGAATGAACTGAAGTCACTCGAAGAAGAGAAGGAACGACTTGAGGCGTTGCCTCAGCAGTCACGAGCGAGTTTGCGAACTGGCCTAGACATCTTACTTAATAATGCTAATCTAATGCCTGCAGATGTAAGAGAGGCGTCGGGAAGCTATATGGAAAGTGCTAGCCCTACGTTTCGATTAGGGTTATTCTCTACGGCTGCACGGCGGGAGAAGGAACAAAGTAAACGACTGGCAGTCTGGCAAGGACTGTTGACCCGAGAGGTTTCTGCTCAGCTGGAATGGCATTTGATTCAGCTGGTACGTGATTGGGCGGAGAATCTCGGGCTGTGGGAGGAGGAGGCGGAGACGACTCTGAAGCAAGGGTTCCCGGCGGTGAGCCAGGAGTGGCTGGCGGCTGCAGTTAAGCCGGGAACGGGGTATAGCGGCGAGGCGCTGCTCAATTTCTGCCGCACACTTGCGGCAGATATTAAGAGCCAGTTCCGCCGTGCCGCGTTAGCGGTGAGCGATGAGCTGTTAGCGAAGCTGCCGCCGCTCATGGAGGAGCAGCGTGCCGTACTCAAGCGCCGCGAACAGGCTCTTGCGCGGCAGGCGCGCGCCGTTGACGCGCTAGCCGCGCTGGACCGCGCGGCAGCTGCCCGCGCGCACGAGCTCGCGGCGCTGCTGCCGCCGCGCCGGCCCCTCACCCCCGGCATCCTGCCGGAGGTGAGGGTAACCCCGCGAGCGGCTGCGCAGAGCGCCGCACCGCGGGAGGTCCAGCCGCCGCAAAACGTCGCGGCTGGAAGTGCCGCCGCCGCAAATTGGGCGGCGGGAACGGCTTCGCCGGCGGGCGGACGCCGCCGGCTATCCGCAGCCGCTGACGCGCTAGCGGCTGCGGCAGAGCTGCTGCGCCGCGAGCCAGCGATGGCATCGGCGGCGCGGAGTCTGGCCGCACGGGCGGAGGATCTCGCCGGCGGCCGCTTTACCCTCGCGCTGTTTGGTGCATTCAGCGCGGGTAAGTCCTCCTTCGCCAACGCTTTGCTCGGCGAAGAAGTGCTGCCCGTGTCTCCACATCCCGCCACGGCTGCGGTCAACCGCATATTGGCGCCGGAAGGTGACTTCCGCCATGCCAGCGCGGTTGTCACAATGAAGACCATGGCAGATTTCTGGGATGACATCTGCCATTCCTTCAGTGTGCTGCAACTAGGAGAACCACAGCAAAACTCATGGACAACAGTTCTAGCAAGCTTGCCTGCTAGGGGAGTTCATCCCTCTGCGTTGCCACATGCTGGATTTCTAAGGGCAGCAGCGGCTGGCTGGGCAGAAGCTGAGCCCTTGCTGGGAACGGTGCGAACGGTTGATTTAGAAGAATACCGAGGCCTTGTAGCGGAGGAGACCCGAGCCTGTTTTGTGCAGGGGATTGATTTGTATTATGCCTGTCCATTGACCGAAAGCGGAATTGTACTCGTGGATACACCAGGAGCCGACTCATTGCATGCTCGTCATACAGGCGTAACCTTTAATTACATGAAAAACGCAGACGCGATTTGTTTTGTTACCTATTACAACCACGCCTTTTCAAAAGCAGATCGAGGTCTGCTTGCGCAGCTAGGCCGAATTAAAGATAGCTTTGCACTTGATAAAATGTTCTTTATTATCAACGCTTCTGATCTTGCTTCAGGCGAAGATGAATTGGAAGAGGTACGAGAACATGTTGCTCAAAATTTACGTGCAGGCGGCTTACGCTCGCCGAGAATTTATGCACTCTCTAGCTTGCTTGCTCTGGAAGGCAAAACCCAGCATGATTATGCACGCTATGAGGCTTCCCGTTTCCATCATTTTGAGCAAGCCTTATCAAACTTTGCGGGAGATGAACTTCCTCAACTTTCACTTAACGCAGCTGCAGTGAGCATCGCATCTGTTCGCCGCAGGGCGGAAGAGTGGCAGAATCTCGCTTCTATGGCGGCAAACGAGCGTGAAGCAGGATTAAAAGAAATGCAAGAACGTCGTCAGCTAGCTATGAAGAGACTTTCCCTATTGGAGACCGAAGAACGTCCTAGCAGAGATCTTGTTCATGAAGGTGAGGAACTGATCTATCATGTCTGTCAACGAATTAGCTTCTCCTTCACCAGAAATTTTCAGGAATCTTTCCACCCCTCATTATTACGTGAGGACGCAGGAAATTTAAAAGCTATCTTCGCTGCGTGTGGTGCAGAGCTGATGCGTACCACTAAGCGTGAATTGGAGCAAGAGCTATGGGCGACAACGCTGCGACTAGAAAGTACCGGGCGTAGACTTGTTCATGAAGCGGCTGAAGCGGCTGCTACTGAGCTGTTTTTCTCTACTCAAGAGTTTCATCTGATGGAGAATGAAGAAGCAGCATGGCCTTCTCCTAGTGAGCTGGAATGCCAGCTTCAGTCCGTGGAATGGCCAACCTTATGGGGACATTTCAAATCCCCTCGCTATTTCTTTGAAGGCGCTGGCCGGGAGCAAGTCAAAGGTGCGGCTGAGCCTCTTGTGAAAGAAGCTGTTAATGTTGCGGCGGCAGAGCAGAAGAAAAAATTGCTTGCGCATTATGTCGATTGCATAGCCAGAGAATTAAAGGTTGCTGCAGAACGCCTACAAGAAGGGTTAGCGGAGCAAGAGAAAGCGATGTTAGATCTCCTTAAAGGGGGTGAATCCGCAGATCATTGGGGTCAATTAGGTCACCAATTATCTCTCTTGGAACAATCTTTCGTTGATAGATTAGACAAAAATCTTTGAAATTTGTAGGAAATTGTCGAAGAACACTTGCAATCTGGCGTATGATGGATGAAAATAAAGAAGCCTGAAAATATACAATGAAACTGTTTTGTTTTCAGAAATTTATGGAAACGAGATAGTCAATTTGCCGAAAGAGGTTGAAATCGACAATGTGGGGAGCTCCTTTTTCAGCTCAAAGCCGCAAGCTGCTGCTACTGGGCAGCGGGGAACTGGGTAAGGAAGTCATAATCGAAGCTCAACGTCTTGGCGTAGAGACCGTAGCTGTAGACCGTTATAGCGATGCACCAGCGATGGGTGTAGCTCATCGTTCACATGTTATTGATATGCTGGATGCAGAGGCGCTTAAAACGCTTATTCGCTCAGAAAAACCGGATGTTATTGTTCCGGAGATTGAAGCAATCGCTACTCATGCTCTTCAAGAGCTTGAAGAGGAAGGTTTCTTCGTTGTTCCGACCGCACGAGCGGCTCGTCTGACCATGGACAGAGAAGGCATTCGCCGACTTGCTGCTGAAGAACTTGGATTGCCAACAGCGGATTATCGTTTTGCAGATAGTCTGGAAGAACTGCATCAAGCCGTTGCAGAACTAGGCACTCCTTGTGTCATCAAGCCGATTATGAGTTCTTCCGGCAAAGGTCAGAGTGTTTGCAAAAGACCGGAGGATGCGGAAGAATGCTGGAACACTGCTTTGGATGGAGCGAGAGCTAAAGGCACTCGTGTTATCGTAGAGGCATTCGTTACCTTTGAAAGTGAGATTACACTTTTAACGGTGCGGTCCGTGTCTGGCACGATATTTTGTCCACCTATTGGGCATATTCAGAAGGACGGGGATTATGTCGAATCATGGCAGCCTCACTTTATGAAGGCGGAACTTCTGGATGAAGCTCAGTCTATTGCCAAGGCAGTTACCGATCAGCTCGGAGGTTTTGGTATTTTTGGAGTGGAGCTTTTCTTGACGGATCGAGGCGTATTGTTTAGTGAAGTGTCCCCTAGACCTCATGATACGGGGATGGTAACGATGGCAACGCAGGATTTATCTCAATTTGCAGTGCATGTCAGAGCTATTCTTGGTTTTCCAGTCCAGTCAGTACAATTACTGACACCAGGTGCCTCAGCTACGCTGAAGGCTGAAGGAGAAGGACGAGCTTTTGTTGTGACCGGAATTGGTGAAGCTTTGGATCTACCTAGGACTCAGGTTCGGGTGTTTGGTAAACCAGAAGTCCGTCCAGGGCGGCGGATGGCTGTAGCGTTAAGTGCGGCGGAAAATGTGGAAATCGCGCGGACGGTAGCCAAGCAGGCAGCGTCTATGCTAAAAGTGGAGGTAAATGAGGATGAACAGTAGTACCATGGCACCTGTACTGGAAATTCGCAAATGCGGCTTGAATGATCTGGAGAGAGTGACAGCGCTTCTGCGTGAATTCGGCTATCCAACAACGCTTAGCGTGATGAAAGAGAGACTTGAAAGCATGGAGAATAACCATCTCCAATGCACGCTTGTTGCAGAACTAAACAATGAAGTTGTGGGAATGGTCGGTCTTAGACAGGTAATCTCGTATTACAAACAGACAGATTGTATCACTGAGATTACTGCACTTATCGTATCAGAAGAACTCAGAGGAAACGGACTCGGTAAAAGACTTGTGGCCGCAGCTGAAGAATGGGCACGTGAGCAAGGTTGCTGTCAGCTCTTCTTGAGAAGTGGTAACCGCGTAGAACGCGCACCGGCACATGCTTTTTATCGTCATCTAGGTTTCGAAAAGACAGCAGGCTATCGCTTTAACAAAGCGTTGCTATAATACTTATAGGTTCCGATCATCCCCATCCCAGCTACGGCGGGATGGTTTTTTTTTGCTCAAAATCTATTTAAATAACTTAACCATAGATGGAATAGTTTGAATCATATAGAATGAATTTTATGACAGCTAAATAAATCGTGTCCAAAGAGGGATGAGAAATGTACAAGTTAATTCTTGCTGAAGATGAAGAAGATGTAAGGGAAGGGGTCATCAGTCAGATTGATTGGGAGCACTATGGCTTCGAAATTGTAGAACAGGCGGAGAATGGACGAGAGGCAGCGGATGCGATAGATCGTTTACTCCCGGATGTAGTTGTGACTGATATTCAAATGCCTTTTATGAACGGGCTGCAGCTGGCGGAATGGATTCGCGAGCGGCATCCTAATACCAAGATCATTATTCTGACAGGGTATGATGAATTTGAATATGCACAGAAGGCGATTAAACTGCAAATCGATGAGTATATTTTGAAACCGTTTTCTTCACAGGAGCTGATTGATGTTCTGCTAAAGGTCAGAGCCACTATAGAGGCTGAAATCGCAGAGAAGGAGAATGTTTTTGTACTCAGTGAGCATTATCGGAAAAGTCTGCCTGTGCTGCGTGAGCAGTTTTTATCTTCACTAGTTTCACGCAAGTTACGAATGAATGAAATAGACGAGAAAAGTTCGGAATACGGAATAGATCTACATGGAAAATGGTTCCAAGCCTCGGTAATTAGTGTGGATTATATTCGTCCAGAGCGGGAAACGGTTAGCCTTACCGCAGGTAAGCAAATTTCTTTGCGAGATACGGGAGAGAGAAATTTACAGCTCTTCGCTGTGCTGAATATTGCAGAAGAATTATGTAATAAGCATAATTTTGGCAGGGTGTTTATCCATCGTGATGAGGTAGTGCTTCTTTCCATTTGTGATGCAGGAGAAGAAACTGAAATTACGGGGAAGACTTTTGAAATTCTAGAAGAAATCCGCCACAATGTGCAGCGGTTTCTTAAGCTAACGGTAACCGCTGGTTCTGGAACGGTTTGTCACTCGCCTGCTATGCTATTTAACTCCTTTGGAGATGCCATGCAAGCGTTAGATTATCGTCTCATTCTTGGCAATAACAGAGTCATTTGGATCGAGGATGTGGAGTCACGTTCGAATACACTCTTGGCCTATGATGAATTGACCCAGCAGTCCTTAATCCGAACGATTAAGATGGGAACCGTACAGGAGCTTAAGGAGGTCGTGGAGGAGTTATTTGGCGGATTGAATGCTGAGCAGGTATCTACTCAGGATTATCAGATTTTTTTGCTGGAGATTATTACATCCATCCTGCGTGTAGCCAAAGAGTCCGGTAGTGATGCTGCTAAGTTCGTTGGATCTGGCATTTCCTCATTAACTGAGATGAATAAATTCAATAGTATGAGTGAAGCCAAGCAATGGATTATTACGATCTGCAGCCGGCTAATGGACTCTATTGCCTTAGAACGCCAATCTAGCTATAAGCTGCTCATTGATGAAGCTAAAGATTACATCCGTAGCCATTATGAGGAATCGGATATTTCTATCGGAAAGGTCTGTCAGCATTTACATATCAGTACGGGTTATTTTAGCAGTATTTTTAAGAAGGAAATGAAGATGACTTTCGTTAGTTATCTCTTGCAAATCCGATTAGAGGCAGCAAAGGAACTTTTACGCTCCACGGAACTGAAGGCTTTTGAAATCGCCGAGAAAATTGGCTTTGCTGATCCTAACTATTTCAGCTTTTGCTTCCGTAAAAAATATGGTCAGTCTCCCAAAGAGTATAAAAATAGCTCCAGAGGAGGGTAGTTATGCGGCAAGAAAAGCCCTATTCTTTTCGACTGCGGCCGCAGCATCCAACAGGGGGGAAACGCCGGTTGTCCTCTAAGCTGCGTAGTATTCAAGTAACGATTACGCTCACTTTTACATCCGTTGCCGTTCTTGTAGCCGTTGTTGTCAGCCTTATGCTATATAACAAGTTTGCGAAGACAGCAGAAGAGAATGCCAATATGAATATGCAGCAGATTATTGAGCAAGTGAACTACAATTTGGAGCTTTATGTTAAAGGAATGCGAAATATTTTTGAAACAGCAGAAGATCAAATTACGAATAGTCCCTCCGTAGACTCCGCTTTACTGATGGAAAGAATGGCCATGTTAATGGGAAGTAGAGAGGATCTGGTTTCTGCTGCGGTTTTTACACCACAGGGGAAATACGTCGTGGGTACAGCAGGACAGAAGTTGCGCAGCAACACACAGTTAGAAACCCAGAGCTGGTTTACAACGGCCAAAAGAACATCTGAGATCTCCTATTCAGCGCCCCATATTCAGAACTTGTTTAAAGGTCAATATATTTGGGTTGTGTCGATCAGTAAACTCATTCAATATCAGGAAAATGGAGTCCTAAAAACGGGTATCCTCCTGATGGATTTTAACTTTCGCACCATAGATGAGCTGAGTAAGCAGGTTAAGCTTGGTAAAAGAGGATACGCTTACATCCTCGATCAGTTAGGCAACATCGTGTATCATCCGCAGCAGCAGCTTATTTATGCTGGTTTAAAGTATGAGAATGTGGAGCCGGTATTGGAATATGCTTATCGTAGCTATTTGGATGAGTCTACAGGTGAAAAACGATTTATTACAGTACGTACGTTAGAACAAACCGGGTGGAAAATAGTAGGTGTTGCTTATTATGACGAGATCGTGACCACCAAGCGTGATCTGAACACCTTTTTATCCTGGTTTTTAGCGGTAGTTATTTTATGTGTAATTATCGTATCTGTCTTCTTGTCTGCGCGAATTGCCCGCCCCATCCGTAAGCTGGAACGTACACTTCAGCAGGTAGGAGAAGGGGATCTCAATACTCGAATCGATGTGAGTGGCGCATATGAGGTTGAACAGTTGTCCAAGCGGTTTAACCTCATGCTGCAGCGTATTCGTCAACTGATGGATCAAATTATTTATGAACAAGAGACGAAACGTAAGGGTGAGCTTGAAGTTCTGCAATCCCAGATCAATCCACACTTCTTGTACAATACCTTGAACTCTGTGATCCGGCTTGCTGAACGTGGTAAGACGGAGGAGGTAGTCACAATGATTCAATCTTTATCTAAGTTTTTCCGAATTAGTCTAAGCAAAGGGAATAATATGATTACCGTGCAGGAAGAGCTTGATCATATTCGTCATTATCTCGTCATTCAGAGCTTTCGTTTTAAAAATAAATTCCGCTACGAGATCATTGCACAAGATGAAGTACTGCAGTGTCAGACGATTAAGCTGATTTTGCAGCCGATTGTAGAGAATGCCTTGTATCACGGAATAGAAATGATGCCTGATGAAGGCTTTATCTCTATCCAAGCAGAACTGAAGGACAATCTTGTCATTATAAGGATTAGTGATAATGGATTAGGAATGTCCAAGGAGACTATGAAGGTTATTTTGACAGGCGGCAGTAAGAGTATGAGTGGTTCCGGGGTAGGCGTAAGAAATGTGAACGAGCGTATTGAGTTGTACTATGGCCGTGAATATGGACTTTCTTTTGAAAGTGAAATTGAAGAAGGCACTACGGTTACCCTTATCTTCCCGGCATTAGCAAAAGGCGAAGGCAATGAAGGGCTTAAGGAGGATGAGACATCGTCATGAAAACCTTTCGTTTTTGGCTAACCTTGTTAATGTGTGCGGTGTTATGGACTACAGTTACCTCTTGTTTTAATTCAGCGCCCAATTACATCAACACAAATAAGACCCGTAATATCCATCTTATTGTGAAAATGAACAGGGGCGATTACTGGAATACGGTTAAATTGGGAGCAGAAGCTGCAGCGCAGGAATTCAACGTCAAACTAACCTTCAAAGCTCCGGACTCCGAGAGTGACATCACAGAACAGGTGAAAATGGTGCAGGACTCCATAAAAGAAAAAGCAGACGTGATTATTTTAGCTGCAAGTAGTTACATGGGGCTTGCTCAGGTTGTAGATCAGGCGGCTTATTCCAAAATCCCTGTCATATCCGTAGATGCGGAAGTAGGTTCAGCAAGAGTAAGGACATATATTGGCTCGAACGGCTATGAAGCGGGTCAAAAATCTGCAGAACGATTGATCAAGCTGTTAAAAGGATACGGCGAGGTTGGCATTATTAACTTCACCAATTCAACGCAGAGTGAGAAGCTGGAGTCTTCTAACGGCATTGAGTATGGTGCAAGAGATGCGGAGGAGCGGGAGAAGGGATTTTTAAATTACACTGCACGTTATCCGAATATACAAGTGGTTGAGATTTCATACACGACCTCCAGTATTAAGGATGCAGAAGATCTTACGCAACTGATGCTGCTGAAGCATCCGAATCTTCGGGGAATCGCGAGCCTGAATGAGACTGCTTCACAGGGGGCGGCAATGGCTATCCAAAGTCGGGGGCTGCAAAATATAAAAATGGTAGCCTTTGATAGCTCTCCTTCCATGATGGAATTGCTGCAGGACGGTACTGTTCAAGCAACAGTGATCCAAAATCCTTTTAGCAACGGGTATTTGGCTGTAAAACATGCCGTTGAAGTGATCGAAGGAATCGATGTACCAGAACGCGTCGATACAGGAACAAAGTTAATTGATTTGGACAATATGCTGTGGCCAGAGAATCAAAAGCTGTTATTTCCGTTTGTTAGATAGAAGCTGATTTAAAATAGGCGCCGAAGGCGTTTATGCTTATACGTTTCGTGTAACGGATACCATCCTTGAATGGGGCGGTATTCGTTTTTTATTTTAGAATATAAGAAAGTATAAATTTTTAATGAAAATCATCCTTATATTTCTTCTTGGGTTCATTAGAATTTTTATAGTAATGAGTAGGATTTTATATTCGCAAGCGTTTTCAGGTGAGGCATAATATGGATGTACCCGAGACGATCAGGGGCAAACAAAAAAAGAAGTATAAATAGGAGGTCAATGAATAATGAAAAAAATCACTTCCGTTCTATTAGCTAGTGCTTTGCTGGGTGCTGCTCTGACAGGCTGTGGTGGCAACAACAAAACTACAGATAGTGCTACAGACAAGGCAACTAACGCTCCAAAGACTGAGAACTCGGGCACTACAACAGAAACGCCTAAAGTTGGGGTCGCCATTTACAAATTTGACGATACTTTTATGACAGGTGTTCGTAACGCTATCGATAGTGCTGCTAAAGGCATCGCTACAGTAGATATCGTAGATAGCCAAAATTCACAACCCACACAAAATGACAAGGTTGACTTATTCATCACTAAAAAATATAACGGGATGCTGATTAACCCAGTTGACCGTACAGCTGCTGGCGTCATTATCGAAAAAGCAAAAACAGCAAACATTCCAGTGGTATTCCTTAACCGCGAACCGCTTCCTGAAGATATGAAGAAATGGGATAAAGTTTATTATGTAGGTGCGAAAGCAGAAGAGTCCGGTACAATGTCCGGCCAACTGATTGTTGACTACTGGAAAGCACATCCTGAAGCGGACAAGAACGGCGACGGAGTTCTCCAATATGTAATGCTGAAAGGTGAACCAGGACACCAAGATGCTGAGCTTCGTACTACTTACTCTATTCAAGCTATCGAAGATGCAGGAATCAAGGTAGAGAAACTGGCTGAAGATACAGCAATGTGGGATCGCGTAAAAGGACAAGAAAAAATGGCGGCATTCCTTGGCTCCCACGGCGACAAAATTGAAGCGGTTCTTGCTAACAACGATGATATGGCCCTCGGTGCAATCGAAGCTCTGAAAGCTTCAGGCTACTTTACGGGTGACAAATTCATGCCGGTAGTAGGTGTGGATGCAACTGCTCCTGCGATTCAAGCGCTGGAAGATGGAACAATGCTCGGTACGGTGCTGAATGATGCGAATAACCAAGGTAAGGCTGCCATCACAGTTGCTGCTCTGCTTGCTAAAGGCGAAACGCCTTCGAAAGATAATGTAGGCTTTGATATCACTGACAACCAATACGTATGGATTTCCTACAAAAAGATTACGAAAGACAACATAGCTGACGCTAAGTAATTAACCTCGGCTACAGAGTTACTCATGATCATATGACAGCACGGGGAGCGGATAACCGCTCCTCGGTATTTCTTTTAGGCAGGGAACAGGATGGAACCGCTGTGCCTCTCATAAAAAAGAAAAAAAGCGTAGGGGGCGTAACAACATGGAAAAAGCTGAGTTTTTGCTGGAAATGAACAACATTACTAAAGAATTCCCCGGCGTTAAAGCGCTGGACGATGTTAGTTTAAAAGTAAGACCGGGTTCGGTGCATGCACTTATGGGTGAGAATGGTGCAGGTAAGTCCACACTTATGAAATGTCTTTTTGGTATTTATTCACCGGATGCCGGTGAGATCTTTTTGGATGGCGAGAAGGCTTCCATCAGCAGTTCAAATGATGCGTTAAAAAGTGGTATTTCGATGATTCACCAGGAGTTGCATCCCGTGCCGTTCCGAAGTGTTATGGAGAATATCTGGCTAGGACGTTTTCCAACGAAGGGAATCGGACCGATTCAGTTTATTGACCATAAGAAAATGTTCACTGACACGGAAAATTTGTTTAAAGATCTGGATATCGACCTGAATCCCGAAACATTAGTGGGTAAGCTTTCCGTATCCAAAATCCAATCCATTGAAATTGCGAAGGCTGTCTCTTTTCACTCCCGAGTTATTGTAATGGATGAACCCACTTCTTCCTTAACCAGTGTGGAGGTGGAACATTTATTCCGGATCATACGGGATCTCAGAAGTAGAGGCGTAGCTATTATCTATATATCTCACAAAATGGAAGAGATTCTTGCAATCTCTGACGAAGTTACTATTATGCGTGACGGTAAAAAAATCGGAACTTGGCCAGCGGCAGAATTAACTACAGATCTTATCATTTCCAAAATGGTGGGCCGAGAATTGACCAGCCGTTTCCCTGAACGCTTCAACGTACCTGGTGAAGTATACATGAAAGTGGAAGGCTTAACCTCTCCGGAGGAAAGATCTTTTAAAGATGTGTCTTTCGAATTAAGACGTGGAGAGGTCCTTGGTATTGGGGGTCTGGTAGGTGCCCAGAGAACTGAGGTAATTGAGGCGTTGTTCGGTCTGCGAGCCTTGAAATCCGGAACGATCTCTATTAAAGGCAAGGATGTTACTATTAATTCTCCGAAAGATGCTAAGAAACACGGAATGGCTTTGCTTACCGAAGAGCGTCGTGTAACAGGCATCTTTCCAGTCTTGTCTGTTCATGAGAATGGTGCGATTGCTAATCTACATCGTTATCAAAAACCGTACTTCCTGTTGAATAGCAAGAAGAAAAAAGTTGAAGTCGATAAAATGATTGAAAAATTACGAACTAAAACACCTACAACCAAAACGCTAATAATGAATCTTTCTGGTGGTAATCAGCAAAAGGTCTTGCTTGCTAGATGGCTGCTTACTGAGCCCGAAATCCTGCTTCTGGACGAGCCGACCCGTGGTATCGACGTAGGGGCTAAATTCGAGATTTACTCCATAATTGCCGACTTGGCGCAGCAAGGGAAGAGTATCATTATGATCTCCTCTGAAATGCCGGAGCTGCTCGGAATGTCTGACCGTGTAATGGTCATGTCGGAAGGACGGCTTACAGGAATATTAGAAGGCGAGCAAGCTACGGAAACCGAAGTTATGCGTCTCGCTGCACAGCATTAAGGAGTACGGATAGGAGAATATGTTTGCGTAATTTTAAGGGGGATCACTACTAATGAACGTTAAAAAAGCTCAATCCTTTGTGACTCAAAACGCAATTTACATCGTGCTGGTACTGCTGATTATGGGGATCATCATATATGATCCAAACTTTATGTCCATCAACACCCTGCGTGACGTACTGATTCAGTCGTCTACACGCGTTATCATCGCACTTGGGGTTGCCTTTATCCTTATTACGGCAGGTACTGACTTGTCCGCTGGACGGGTGGTTGGTTTTACGGCAGTTATCTCCGCTTCGATGCTGCAAATCCCAGACTATTCCCGTCGTTTTTTTCCAGATCTTCCGCAAGTGGAAGTATGGCTCCCAATCCTAATTGCTATCGTTGCTGGTCTTCTCTGTGGACTTATAAATGGTATTGTCGTTTCCAAGCTTCATGTTCCGCCATTTATCGCTACCTTGGGTACAATGCTAATCGTGTACGGGCTGAACTCCCTGTACTTTGATATGGACCCGAACCAATCCCAGCCAATCGGCGGTCTGCGTCCTGATTTCACCAAGATCGGCTCGGGCTTCATCGGGAGCGGCCAATATTCAATCCCGTATATCGTGCTGATAGCCTTGGGTGTCGCTGCCATTGTGTGGGTGGTATTCAATAAAACCAAGCTGGGTAAGAATATGTATGCTATTGGCGGAAATATGCAGGCAGCTAAAGTATCCGGTATCGATGTTTCCAAAAACCTGATTTACATCTACGCTATTGCTGGTGCGCTTTATGGTCTGGCGGGTGTTCTGGAAGCTGCTAGAACAGGTGGAGCAACTAATAACTACGGTAACATGTATGAGCTTGATGCCATTGCAGCTTGTGTAGTTGGTGGTGTATCTACAACCGGGGGTATCGGTACTGTGCCGGGTGTTCTAGTGGGGGTTATCATCTTTACTCTCATTAACTACGGTCTGACCTTTATCGGTATTAGCCCGTACTATCAGTTGATTATCAAAGGTTTGATTATTATAGCCGCAGTCGCATTTGATATGCGGAAGTACTCTTCGAAGAAGTAGCAGCGTGGTGATTAGGTGTAACGTGATAGAGAATTAGAGATTTAGGCGTAGTGATTAAGGGATAACTCCGGGGAATATTGGGATTACGATCGCTGTTGTTCTCAGATTCCTTGATTGATACCGCGTTAGCTCCGTTACCTATATCACCTCGCTGGGTAGGGCAGAAAAAGCGTTTGCTAGTTATCGCAAACGCTTTTTGGCATGCCTTTTTCGATGGCTTCGCTTCGAAAAAGTAGCAGGTAAAACAAACAACTAACACTGTCACAAATAAAATTGCGACAACAACACTGCTGCAACTACACTGCTACAACTAACACCGTCACAACCAACATCACTATATCCAATACCGCTACAACAATATCGTGCGAACACCTTCTCCTACTGCCGCCAGTAATCCTATAGAGACTTAGCCACGTCTAAGACCAACTTATATTACATGCAGACACTTCACTTGTTTTTGTTTGAAATGTGGCAAATGAACGGTAATGATCCCGTAGAATCGACGAAAACGAGCTACAGGTGGTAAAAGAACGGTAATAATCCCGTAGAATCGGCTGAATTGAGCTACAGGGTAAAAGAACGGTAATAATCCTGTAGAATCGGCTGAATTGAGCTACAGGTGGTAAAAGAACGGTAATAATCCTCTAGAATCGGCGGAGTTGAGTTATTTGAAGCGGATGCATGAAGAAACAAGGGTATAAATGCCCCAGAAATAGCGGAAAAGAGCCATAGTGGAAGAATAAGGGGTATAAATACCCCAGAAATAGCGGAAAAGAGCCAAAGTGGAAGAATTAGGGGCATAAATACCCTAGAAATAGCGAAACGAGCTACTGTGGAAGAACAGGAGGTGTAACTGCCTTGAATCGATAGAAACGAGCTACATAGTGAGATAGTGTTGACGTAACACGCTGATAGCAGCGGAGAGAACAGAATGATTGCGTACAAGCGGTAGCGTTCGCCTATGTCTCCGAATTTCATCCGAAACTGAGGTACAAATCAAGGGATTTGGAGACAGCAGCGATGGGAGCAACGTTCCGTTCGTGGAGCGGCCGCTGAGCACATACCGCATCATCACATCAATCGCACTTCCGTGCTCGCTCAACACATCTCGCACAAAATCAAACCCACCCACATACTTACTCTGCACATCCTACGTTACTCCTCGCTCCAGGCGTGCTCTATCCAAGTCCCTCCGCCCGTTAGTCCGCTCATGCAAGCCCCGCCTCACCACTTGCACAGCTTTCAGTCTCGCCGTCATGTTCACCCTCACGCAACACCTATTACACACCCTAACCCTTCTCCCACACCTCAAAGATCAAAATCACATAAACCAACATTCTCCCATATTCTATAGGCAAATGCCTTTGTTAAAGGGGAGCGACTCGATGTTAAGGATTAGATTGAATGAGCTGGGGAAAGGGAATGACAATGGTCCATTGCAAGCGGATGTATGGAGATGGGACGGCATTGGCTGGAACGAATATATTACGCAGCAAGAAGAAGATTTCATACGCACAGAAGAGGAGCTGTTCGTTACGATCCCGGCAGAGGCGGGATTATATCGTGTAGACTACTCTAATAAGCCTTATGAGACGCCGTATGTATTACCGGAGTGGGTTGATGACGAATTAAGGAATACTGGGCTACATCCGGCGCCCTTTAATCTTAAAGAGGGTATGCTCTGGGGATATATTAACGACGAAGGTCGTGCTCAGATTGAACCTAGATACGAATATGCTGAGGATTTTCAGAAGAACGGGCTAGCAATTGTACAACGAAAAAACAGTAGCGGACTGATCGACAGCTCTGGAAGGGAGCGGGTGAAGCCCATTTACTCGTTTATTGCCCCTTTTTCGGAAGGACGCGCAGTAGTATCAGATGCGAAAGGGTACACATTTATCGATGAAAAAGGTAAAGAGGTGACTCCAGCCCGTTATGATTATCTAAACTCATTGCATGAGGGACTTGCATTATTTTCGAAACAAAATACAACGGGTGGTCCATCACTATATGGGTATGTAGATGCGCAAGGCAAAGAGGTTTTGCCTGCAATTTATGTGGACGCCAATGATTTCATGAATGGTGTGGCTTTAGTCAAGATTAAAGAGGGGGAGTACGCACTCATTGATCCTGAAGGGAAGATTCTCTATACGTACAATCATCCATTCGTAGGGAGTCCGGGTGATGGGCTGCTCTCCTATCAAGCGACTGAGAACGGTAAGTACGGCTATTTAAACACGGATGGAACAGTAGCTATTCAGCCACAATTCACTTCTGCCTTACCTTTCTCGGAGGGGCGTGCAGTGGTGAATACCGCTGAGAACTATGGCAACGCCTACGGGCTGATTGATAAACAAGGAAAAATGATTATCCCCGCGAAATATTATGAAGTCCTGCAGCTTGGTGAAGGCAGAGCAGCTATAGGAACACCAATATTCCCTAGTCAACCTTATCGAGGCTCACGGTATATTATCGCTGATGCAGAGACAGGAGCGATTCTGAGCAATCATACCCTGCTTGGTGTGAATAATTATCAGGACGGACTGGCATCTGTATATGATGCTAAGGAGACTTTTTTTATAGATCGAACTGGAAAAAGAGCAGCTCAGCCTCCAGTTATTCAAGGGACGGGAACACTTACCCTCAGTGGACGCCTAATTAGAGCAGATATAGATCAACGTACAGCATATTATGATCGTCAAGGGAAGCAGATTTGGAGGCAAAATGGAGTCATCCCACTTAGACCTCCGTATTCCGTAGTCGAGAAGAAGTACAAACCGAACAGGGATTATCTGGTTTACTATCCGGTTGTTGAAGGAATTGCAAGCGCGGAAGTTTCTAGAGAGGTTAATGATAAATTACGGAAGCTTTCGCTAGTCGAAGACCCAGGTAGTAATGGAGCAACACAGGATTTCAGTTATAATGGTGATTTTTCAGTGTCCTTTTTCCGCAAAAACCTTCTAGTGCTGGAGTTAACGGGATACCGTTATCCTTTTGGAGCAGCCCACGGCATGCCTACCAAAATCTATACACATACTAACGTACGTAACGGAAGGTTCTATAAGCTAGGTGATTTGTTCAAGCCAGGAAGTAGATACGTGGAGAAGCTCAGTAAAATCGTAGGTAAGCAGATTGAGAATGATCCTGAGTACTCCTATGTTTTTCCGGATACGTATAAAGGAATTACCTTAGATCAGCCTTTCTTTGTAGATAATGAAGCGTTATATCTTTATTTCGCACCTTATGAGATTGCTCCTTATTCTGCGGGTTTTCCTACTTTCCGTATTCCTTATGCAGAAATTATGGGACTTATCTCTACTGAGGGAGAATTTTGGCAATCGTTTCACTAGTTACTTATTATCTATTAGCACATAGAAGTTGCTATTCTCTCGAGAATAGCGACTTTTTTTGCTTTTTAACGCCAATATCGAATGCAATTCATGCTCAGGAAACTTACAATCAAGACTAGTAAATGTTAAAAATTAGAAGAGCACAGCTGATAGATTTATGCTACAATGACTGAGGAACAAATTACAACTTTGTAACATTTGTAGCTGGTCACTCTAAGCAGAAACATATATTACACACAAGAAAGAGGAGATGGCAGAATGAAGAACAAGAGATTAAGAGCAATTATTGGTGGTAGTGTAGCAGCTGTTATGGCACTTAGTATTTCTCTTCCACTCGAAGCGAATGCGGCCTCAACTGAGGTAACAGTAATTAAATCAGGTACTAGCTATGAGCAGGTTTTACAATATTTAAAACAAGCTAACCTACAGGGACTCCCTATTTTTAATAGCACAATCGTGGTAACCAAGCCTCAAACAGGAACGGTTCCAAATAAAGATACATCTACCGGAACTCCGGTTACTAAGCCTTCGGATACAACTACTGTAACTAAGCCTGTAACTAAGCCTTCGGATACGACTACTGTAACTAAACCTGTAACTAAACCTACAGAAACTACACCTACTACAGGTGCTGCGAGCAATAAAGGAACTTATGTTCAACAGATCGTAACGCTGGTAAATAAAGAGCGTGCAGCAGCTGGTTTGAAGCCTGTTTCTGGGTTGGACAGCCTTCATAAAGTAGCAGCTACAAAGGCTACGGATATGCGTACTAATAACTACTTTTCACACACTTCACCTACGTATGGTTCACCATTCGATATGATGAAATCCTTTGGTATCACTTATAACGCTGCAGGCGAGAACATCGCCATGGGTCAAAAAACACCAGAAGAAGTAATGAAAGCATGGATGAATAGTCCTGGTCACAAGGCTAATATTTTGAATGCTAATTTCAATTATATCGGTGTAGGTTATGACAATAACTACTGGGTTCAAGAATTTATTGGTAAATAATCGAAAAAAATGTTGCTGGAATCAAACGTTCTCCGATGAAAATCGGGGAACGTTTTTTTGTACCCAAACTTTAATCGCTAAATTTTTTTGAAAAATTTTCGTATTCAGATTCGGGTTAAATAAGCGGATTAGCTGGATTTATTTCTATTTTAGACATTTGCAAAACCGGTATGGAAGATTTATGTTTATGTACATAGTTAAGATCTTTGTAAAATGTGGAACAATACATAATAGAACGGCACACGGAGGGATGGCTTTGAATGATTCAAAGTGGACATGGCGCACGGTCAGCCTGATTTCCATAGTAACAACAATAATTCTAATTGTAGGTTTAGTTTATGCGGTCAGAGACATCATCTATCCGGTTGGAGAAGCGTCAGGGACCAACTTACCTCAGCAAACAGCCGCTCCAGTGACGGAGACGGTTAAGAAGCTCAAAGTTGTTGCTCTCGGAGATTCGCTAACCAAGGGAACTGGTGATAACACCGGAGAAGGATTTGTTAAGCGTACGGTTAGTGGTTTATCCGCTAAAGGTGTCGAAGTTGATTTACTGGGTAATATGGGAATTAATGGTTTAACAACTGCTGGACTGCAAAGCAAGCTGGATGAAGATGGTATAGATTACGCGCTGCATATGGCGAATGTCATTCTGCTCTCGATCGGAGGGAATGATTTATTCAAGGACTCCAATATTTTGCAGAATAGTGGCGCACTTCAAAGTGAATCCACGACTGATCAAGAGCTGACTCCAGAGTCTTTGCTAGCAGCCCTTCCGGAAGCAGTAGAAAGATTAGGTAAGATTCTGGAGAAAATCACGGAAATCAATCCAAACGCTCAAATTTATTATATGGGGTTATACAATCCCTTTGGTGATATACCAGATCTACTTGTACCAGGTAATCAGGCGGTTGCGAAGTGGAATAATGCAGCAATGGATATTATTAATAAGCACAGCAATATGACATTGGTTCCAACCTTCGACTTGTTTAACAAGCATTTGGGCAAATACTTATCAACGGATCATTTTCATCCGAATGGGGATGGCTATCAACGAATTGGAGAGCGATTCATTCAGGCTATACACTAGAACAGAAGTGAGAGACAGCTTTCTAAGAATGATGATTTGTATTAGATAAAATATCCTTTGAGCAAGTACTAGCCGAGGAAATGACAGTAACAAGGAGCTAAGGAGAATATGACAAAAGCGAACAGTGGAGAATCCAGCCCGGTCGTCTTGTCTGTAGACGGGGTACGGAAAAAAATAGGGCGAAAGTGGATTATAGATGATGTTACGTTTGATGTGAGAGAAGGAGAAATCTTTGGCTTCCTCGGACCCAATGGAGCTGGGAAGACAACTACGATTCGAATGCTTGTCGATTTGATTCGTCCAAGCGAGGGCAAGATTACGGTATGTGGTTACAATGTGAACCGAAATCCGGAAAAAGCGTTGCAATTTGTCGGCTCTATCGTTGAGAATCCTGAGGTATATACTTATTTGACGGGATGGGAGAATTTACAGCATTTTGCCCGAATGCAGCCAGGTATAGATAATGCACGTATTAGTGAAGTTGTAGATATCGTTCGGTTGGATCAACGAATCCATGATAAGGTAAGTACATATTCGCTTGGGATGAGACAACGACTTGGTATAGCGCAGGCTCTTCTGGGACGTCCGCGTCTGCTTATTCTGGACGAGCCTACAAATGGCTTAGATCCAAAGGGAATTAAGGAGCTGCGAGAATTTATACGCAAACTAGCAGATGAGGGTTTAGCGGTATTTGTATCGAGTCATTTACTTAGTGAAATCCAGCTTCTCTGCGACCGTGTTGCAATTATTAGTAAAGGGCGAGTACTTGCAGTGGGTGCGGTTGATGAGCTGATCGCTCGAAATTCTCCTTATGTACTTTGGGAGCTGGAGCCTTTTGCTGTTGCTAAGGGATTACTGGCTGATCGCCCGGATATTCAGATTCAGAATCTAGAAGACGTTACCTTGGATGATTCAATAATTGCAGGTATGGGCCCGAATTCTTTAATCACAATTATGGAGCAGGATTTGATCCCCGAGATTGTGGCTGTTATGGTGACTGCTGAAATCGAAGTTAGGGCTGTGCATAAAATCAATCCGACACTGGAACAGCTATTCTTGAAACTAACGGAGGGTGAGAACGTTGAATAATATGCTTCCGCTAATCCGTAATGAATGTTTAAAAATCATAAAAAAGAAACGGTTTTATGTTATACTGCTGATTCTGATTGTACTGGTGCCTATGTTCACCTACGCTCAAATGCGCTCAGCTGAGCGTAGCCGAGATAAATTCAACTCCGATTGGCGCCTGGAGATCCAGCAGCAGATCATTGATAATCAAAATTCTTTGGGTAGCGACCGAATTCCAGAGGAATGGAAGACTTATCGGCGAATATTTGTACAGCAGCTTCAGTACTACCTTCACCATGATGTGAATCCGAACGAGCCAAGTGGCGTTACCTTTACCCGTGAGTTTATGGATAATTCCGTTACTTTATTTATTCCGCTGCTCATTATGGCGGTAGCCTCGGATTTAGTTTCTGCGGAGCGAACTACAGGGACGATCAAAATGCTGCTGACAAGGCCAGTTAAGCGTTGGAAAGTTTTGTTTAGCAAATTAGCGGCTCTGCTTATGTTTGTCTCGCTTATTGTGCTCTCCACCTTTGTGATCAGCTACCTTATCTCTGGTCTTGCTTTTGGATATAAGGGCTTTAATATCCCTGTCTTTACAGGCTTTAAGATCAGTGGAGACTCGGTGGATATGTCTACTGTGCATGCAGTACCACAATGGAAATATATGCTTATGCAAGGTGGATTGGTCTGGTTCGTAAGTGTCGTAGTTGCCCTGCTTGCTTTTATGATCTCTGTACTTGTAAGGAGCACTGCTGCTAGTATAGTGGTTATGATGGCAGCGCTGATCGCTGGAAATATTCTGACTAATATGGCCTCAGCCTGGACAACAGCGAAATATTTATTTATGGTAAATCTTGGACTGACCGGTTATTTGTCAGGAACTCCCGCACCCATAGAGGGGATGTCCTTGTCATTTTCCATGGCTGTACTGGCTGTATGGGGGGCTGCTTCGGTGATCATTTCATTCGCCGTCTTTACGAAAAGGGATATTTTGAATTAGAATGTACAAAGTGACGAAAACGTTTGTTTGCATTTCTAGAGATATAAGAAAGTATAAGTTTTGCATTTATACTGTATGTCTTATATTTCTCGCTTAAAGGCTTACCGTCTTTATAAGGACGCCGAAGGCGTTAATGCTTGAGTATAGAGAAAAGAAGGAGGAGCATGAATGCTCGAACAGATCGATATGTTTGCTGAAGTTTCTAATAACGGCGAGAATAGCCGTACTGGATACGATGCTGACGACATTCAAGTGCTCGAAGGTCTGGTTGCAGTACGCAAACGACCTGGCATGTATATCGGCAGTACAAGTTCTTCGGGACTACATCATCTAGTATGGGAAATTGTAGATAATGCTGTGGATGAGCATTTAGCCAAGTATTGTACGAAGATTGACTTACTGCTTCGCAAAGATGGCTCAGTAACGGTGACGGACAACGGTCGTGGGATTCCAACTGGAATGCATAAGACAGGAGTGCCAACGCCGCAAGTTGTATTTACAATTTTGCATGCAGGCGGTAAATTCGGAGGATCTGGTTACAAGAAATCAGGCGGTTTGCATGGCGTAGGGGCTTCAGTAACGAATGCTTTGTCTGAATGGCTTGAAGTAGAGATTTATCGTGAAGGCAAAATCCATCGTCAACGTTTTGAATATTGGGTGGACAAGAAGGGGAAAGAGCATGTTGGCGAACCTGTAACGGGCCTTGAAATTCTGGGCAACACTAACAAAACCGGTTCGAAAATTACTTTTAAACCGGATATTCGCGTCTTTCCAAATGGAATTGCCCTGAATTATGATACGCTGGCAGAGCGAGTACAGGAGATTGCTTTTCTGAATTCCGGTCTGCGTATTACGCTGCATGATGAGCGGAGCAATCGTCAGGACGAGTTCTTTTACGAGGGTGGAGCAAGCCAATTCGTACAGTTCCTAAATGAGGGCAAGGATGTTCTACATGATGTTATTCACTTCAGCGCTGAAAAGGACGATATCGAAGTGGAAGTAGCCCTTCAGTACAATGGAGGCTATACAGAAACCTTGGCTTCCTTCGTTAACTCCATTCCTACTCGTAGCGGCGGTACTCATGAGACAGGCTTTAAGACCGCGTATACTCGTGTGTTGAATGATTATGCCCGACGTACACAGCTGCTTAAAGAAAAGGATAAGAATTTAGAAGGAAATGATTTGCGCGAAGGTATGATGGCTGTCATTAGTGTCAAAATGTCCGAGGTTGAATTTGTTGGACAGACGAAGGATCAGCTTGGTAGTGCTTCTGCTCGTAGTGCAGTAGACTATATCGTATCTGAGAATATGGCTCGTTTCCTGGAAGAAAACCCACAGGTAGCACAGAGCCTTCTGAAAAAATCAATTCAGGCCTCGAAGGCTCGGGAAGCGGCTCGCAAAGCCCGCGATGAGATCCGTACAGGTAAGAAACGTAGCGAGAGCTCGAATCTTGGCGGAAAATTATCACCTGCGCAGTCTAAGGACGTTACACGAACTGAGCTGTTTATCGTAGAAGGTGATTCAGCTGGTGGCTCAGCGAAGCAAGGCCGTGATTCAAAGATTCAGGCGATCTTGCCGCTAAAAGGGAAACCGATGAATCCGGAAAAAGCCAAGCTGCTGGATATCCTGAAGAACGATGAATATAAAGCGATCATTTCCACGATTGGTGCAGGAATTGGTCCGGATTTTACCGTCGAAGACAGCAATTATTCCAAAATTATCATTATGACCGATGCGGATACAGATGGAGCGCATATTCAGGTGCTGCTGCTGACATTTTTCTATCGTTATATGAAGCCGTTAATAGATGCCGGAAAGGTTTTCATTGCCCAGCCTCCGCTTTATAAGCTGACCCGCAAAACGGGCAAGCTGGAAACCGTAAGGTATGCATGGAGTGATGAAGAACTGCAAAATTACTTAAAGGAATTCGGCAAAAACTTCGAGCTTCAGCGTTATAAAGGATTGGGTGAGATGAACCCTGATCAGCTGTGGGAAACAACGATGAATCCAGAATCGCGTACACTGCTTCAGGTGCAGATTGAGGATGCTGCTAAGGCTGAGCGTCGTGTTTCTACACTGATGGGTGATAAAGTCGATCCACGTAAACGCTGGATTGTTGAGAATGTCGATTTCACTGAAATTGTAGAGTAGTTGCAGTTAGTAGTGCTGCAAGTGACGAATACTTCCACTGTTTTTAATTTTTTGGTGATAGGCAAACGGAGTGGCGGAATCGTTCTGGAGGAGCGTTAGCGTTCGCCTTTGTTTCCGGATTTTACCCGCTAACAGCGGTATAATCAAAAAATCTGGAAACAACAGCGACCGGAAGAATGATCCGCAAAGCGAAGTGAAAGAATATCACCAATCTTTAAGAAAGTGGACAGATTGAGGAACAGAAGGTGAGCCAAGTGAGTAGTTTATCAGAACAATTTTTGCCGGCTTTTCTGGAAGAGGTCGTCGGTGACCGCTTTGGTCGGTATTCCAAATATATTATTCAGGACCGGGCGATTCCCGATGTCCGCGATGGACTTAAGCCTGTACAACGCCGTATTCTTTATGCGATGTACGACTCTGGCAACACGCCTGACAAGCCGTACCGCAAGTCGGCCAAAACCGTCGGGGATGTAATGGGTAATTACCATCCACATGGTGACTCCTCGATTTACGACGGTATGGTTCGTATGGCACAGCCATGGAAGATGGGGCATGTTCTTGTTGACGGTCATGGCAACTGGGGCTCGATGGACGATGACCCAGCTGCGGCAATGCGTTATACAGAAGCACGCTTATCTCCGATTGCAATGGAGATGATGCGTGATATCGAGAAGCGGACGGTGCTGTTTAAGGACAACTTTGACAATACAGCCAAAGAGCCTGTGGTTGTTCCTTCCCGGTATCCGAATCTACTCGTAAACGGCACGAGTGGGATTTCCGCAGGCTTTGCCACTGAGATTCCGCCACATAACCTACGTGAGGTTATTGATGCTTGTATCGCAGTGATGCAGAAGCCGGATATTGAACTTGAAGATATCATGACCTTTATGAAAGGTCCGGATTTCCCTACAGGCGGCACTATTATGGGCGGAGACGGCATCATGGATGCTTACCGCACTGGTAAAGGCCGTATTTATTTACGCTCCAAGACTGAGATTGAAAATATGCGTGGAGGCAAGCAACAAATCGTAATTACGGAAGTTCCATTCCAGATTGTAAAATCACGACTAGTTACCTCCATGGAGAATATTCGATTAGAGAAGAAAATCGATGGCATTGCTGAAGTTCGTGATGAGAGTGGACGAGAAGGACTTCGGATTGTAGTTGAACTCAAGAAAGAAGCGGATGCCCAAGGCGTTTTGGCGTATCTGCTCAAAAAAACCGATCTTCAAATCACCTATAACTTCAATATGGTGGCGATTGTCAACAAGGCTCCGCAACAGCTTGGTCTTAAAGCCATCTTGGAGGCTTATATCGCGCATCAGCGTGAAGTAGTGACTCATCGCACCCAATTTGATCTGGAACGCGCAGAAGACCGTGCTCATGTCTTAGAGGGCTTGGTTAAGGCACTGAATATTCTGGATGAGGTCATCGCTGCCATCAAAGCATCGAAGAACCGTCAGGATGCTCAGAACAATCTCGTGTGGATGTTCGGGTTCAGTGAACGTCAAGCGGATTCTATTCTTACCTTACAATTGTATCGTCTGACGAATTTGGAGATTACTTCACTCCAAAAAGAATTGGATGAAATGATGGCAAAGATTACACATCTGCGTGGCATTTTGGAAAGTGACAAGAAGCTCGTAGCTGTAATCCGTAAGGAATTGCTGGAGATCCGCGACAAATACGGGATCGATCGCCGTTCGCTGATCCAAGGCGAAGTTGAGGAGCTTAAGGTTAGCCTTGAAGCGCTGGTCAACGCAGAGGATGTGTTAGTAGCACTTTCCGCTGACGGTTATATTAAGCGTACAAGTATGCTTTCCTTTACCCGCTCTGGTGGGGAACGTCATACATCAGGCGTTAAAGAAGGCGATCATATCGTTAAGCTGCTCGATGTGAATACCCGTGACAGTCTGCTGGTATTTACGCGCAAGGGGCAGTACTTCTTACTTCCTGTTCACCAGATTCCAGAGTTTAAATGGAAAGAACCTGGTACTGCGATTGTTAACGTTATCGGATTGTCTAAAGGGGATGGAATCATTAGCGTGATTCCGGTCAATAATCTTGATGATCCGCAGCAAAGCCTCGTGTTTATCACCCGCAGAGGTCAGGTTAAGCGTACAGAGCTCAAGGAATATTCTACAAGCCGCTCTGGAGCCGTAGCAGCCTGTAAGGTAGCAGACGGTGATGAGATCATTACAGTGGCTACTAGTACGAATGACAAGGACATTGTACTCGTGACTCGTGAGGGAATGAGTATTAGATTCCATGAGAATGAAGTTAATCCTATGGGCCGTGTTGCATCCGGTGTAAGAGGCATTCAGCTTCGTGAGGGCGATGAGGTGATTTCTTGCTTCTGGGTCAGTGAAGATGAAGGTGAGATCCTTTCTATCTCCGATATCGGATATGCGAAACGTTCATTACTAGTGGATTATCCATCTCAAAGCCGCGGTGGCAAAGGGATGCCAACCTTTGAATTTAAGGAAGGCAAGCGAGTACGACCAAATGGCAGTAAATTGGCAGGGGCTTTCTATTGCAGAGAACCGCTGGAACTTAATGCAATTACACGGGAGAATGCACATCACACGTTCTCTTCTGAATCTGCACCACTCGGAGAGCGTCGTTCTACAGGCAAACAGATTGTTCCTGTGGAGAAAAAGGATGAGATTGTTAATCTTTTCCCGGCAGTTAAGTAAAATAAACTAGTAATAAACAGATTTGTTAAAATAACTTATCAAGGTGCTTAGTCAATTCTTCTTGAGAACTGACTAAGTGCCTTTTTTAATTTTCCCGCTTATCAGTTTAGAAGATTTATTTTTCTTCTTTTGCAGGAAATGGAATTTGTTTCGCGAAAATGTAGTTATACCGGATAGAACCGCAAGGAAAGGAAGGAATCAGTGTGCACGCTTCTGAATTCAGTAAAATTTGGCATAAAATTTTAAAAGATTACAAACTACATATGGACAGTAATCTTGCCCCATCGCTAACGGATGCCCAACTCACAGTACTTGAACTGCTTCAGGAACGTGATGCCATGAAGCCTTCTGATCTGGCTCCACATCTGGCGACCAGTCCTGCAGCGGTTACTATGTTACTTGATCGGATGGAGAAAAATGGGCTTATCATTCGGGAGAGAGATGCTGCGGATCGCCGTATTGTATGGGTGAGTATAACGGAAATTGGAACGCAGGAGACTGTACGTGGTTTGAAGATCCGCAGTGATTTTTTTGCAGAAGCGCTTGATCCGATATCCTCTCATAACCAACAGCTACTACTCTATTTAATGGGCAAAATGGTTGTTACAACTGCACCGGAAGGTTCTACACCATGAATATATACAACAACTCTTTATTTCAAAAAAAAGAAGGCCATCCATTAACGGATAGCCTTCTTTTGTAATTCCTTGGACCATAAATCCCATGGATGGGTTTGCGGAGGCAGGGAAATAAGTTCTACTTCTTCTTTAGTAACTGGGTGGGGAAAGCCTACAAGTGCAGACCACAGTGCAATTTGCTGTCCAGGTCTGTTCACCGAAGCCCCATACTTCTGATCACCGTATAAGGGGCAGCCGATGGAGCTAAGCTGCACTCGAATTTGATGTGAACGACCGGTAAGTAAATCGATCTTGAGCAGGCTGTAACCCTCAGCGCTGCCAAGTACTGTGTAATCCAGAATGGCTTCCTTACCGCCGGGTGTTCCTTTCCGGACTACAGTGACGGTATTGCTCTTGGCGTCTTTAAGCAGCGTATCGGTAAGACGGCCATGAGATGCTGGTGGTTTACCGTGCACGACCGTTAAGTACACCTTATGAAAGCTGTGAGTTCTGACACACTCGGATAGTCTTGAGGCTGCTTTTGATGTCTTGGCAAAGATCATTGCACCCCCAACCGGACGATCCAGGCGGTGGACTAGCCCCATATAGACGTTGCCAGGCTTGTTAAAGCGTTCCTTCACATCTTCTTTGAGCAGGTTGAGCAGATCAGGATCTCCAGTAGCATCCTCCTGAACAGGAATATTCACGGGCTTCACTATGCCTAGAAGATGATTATCTTCGTATAACACTTCAAAGCGCTTCGACATTCCGTCCAGCGGCTCGTTGCTGCCAGATAAATGCTGTGTCATGGCTTACGCCTCCCAGCGTCCCAGAATACCGCATGGCAGGTTCATGCCGGAGGAAGTGATCGGAAGACCGATTTCACCGGAGGTGAGCTTCCCACCATAACGTTTACCCATGGTCATCGACAACATATTACGTAGGACAGTTGGAGAAATCCCAGTGGTGTATGAATTGATTAGCATAAACAAAGGTTTGTCGCTCATAATTTGCATACAGCTCTCAAGGAAAGGATATAAGCTGGATTCCAGCTTCCACATTTCTCCGCCAGGTCCTCTTCCATAGGAAGGCGGGTCCATTATAATCGCATCATACTTACTACCACGACGTTGTTCACGTTGTACGAATTTGAATACGTCATCCGTGATGTAGCGAACTGGACGATCACCCAGGCCGGACAGCTGGACATTTTCTTTGGCCCATTGCACCATTCCTTTGGCTGCATCCACGTGAACAACAGAAGCGCCGGCACTTGCTGCGGCTACAGTAGCTCCACCAGTGTAAGCAAATAGATTCAGTACAGAGATCGGACGGTTAGCAGCCGAAATCTTGTCCATCATCCAGCTCCAGTTGGCCGCTTGTTCAGGAAATAACCCTGTATGCTTAAAATTTGTAGGACGTAAATGGAATTTTAATTTTCCGTAACTAATTTTCCAATCATCCGGAATTGTTTTCTTCATTTCCCATTGTCCACCACCCGCTGAGGAACGGTGATAATGACCGTGTACATCACGCCATTTCGCTGTCTCATTGGAGAGTGGCCAAATAATTTGTGGATCCGGACGGCGCAGGATAATGTCACCCCAACGTTCAAGCTTCTCTCCACCGCCAGTGTCAATTACTTCATAGTCTTTCCAGTCGCTAGCTATATACATTTTTTAATCCATCCTTCAAAAATTCATTTAGCCTTTATTGTACATCATTTCACCATATAGCTACAAACAAAATACGCACAAGCTCAACACTCTACTTATTTTATCCAATGAAGATTATGTGTATAATATTTCCATGCTCACAGCTATTATTCTGGCAGATCAAGCAATGATTGTGTATGATCAGATATCAGAGTCTTTACAATATTTATGATCGGAGAATAGCAGCTTATGTTCAATCTCGCGCCTCTATATTTCCCGATAACTGCAAATCCAGTACAAACTAGTGAATTTCTACCCAGTCAAGCTTTGCAGCCATATATTCGCTGTTTCTGGGGCTCTGTCACACCGCGTATTCCTACAGAGGCATCCGTTCACGTAGTGGACAAGGCATCTGGTTACGAACCTCGAATGGAAACAATTATTCCAGATACATGCATGGACATTATTTGGAATCTGAATGAATCGACAGGCTTAACAACTACCGTTTTTTCCGGCATCAATGATGCTCCTTTTGAAGTCCCTTCAGACAGAGGGGAAGGTATGATCTCAACCTTTGGTATCCGATTTCATTTCTGGGCCGTTCATTTTTTTGCAGATGACCATCTCCGGGATGTCCTGAATGCATTTGTAGATGTGGACCAATACTTTTGTGCTTTTAAAAAAGAGCTAGGACTTCTGCTGGAACAAGCAAATTCTATGAATGATAGGATAGTGGCAGCTGAGGCTTATCTTTTTCAGCGTCTTGAGCGTGGTGGACGGACTAATGATCGGATGATGAATGCAATTTATACCCTAATTAAACAAAAGGGTGTGGTAACAGCTGAGGATTTGGAAACCAGCTCTAATCTAAGCCGACGCCAACTCGAAAGACTTTTTCAAGAATACATAGGTGTATCACCTAAAAAAACAGCTGACCTTGTGCGATTTCAGAATGTATGGCGGGAAATGTATCAACTGCCTGTGCAGACGAAGAATATGCAGGATCTTATTTTTACGTATGGATTCAGCCACCAGCCTCATTTTATAAACAGTTTCAAGAAATATGCAGGAAGAACACCACTTGAGGCTTTAGTCTATGCGGGCAGATAAATGTCGCAATTTTGCAATACAAAGGGTGCTAGCCTTGTTAAACTCAAGTAAGAAATGGGCACTATGATGATGAGAATGAAAGGGGACAAATTATGATTTCGTCTTTTGAAGGTACTAACATCTACACTAAGGATACTGCTGCGTTGGCTGCATTTTATTCGGAGGTGCTAGGGATTCCAATTCCGTTCGAAGGCTACGGCAATTTTGATGGCGCAAAGATTGGATTCGACAAGAAGCAGCCTGGAATCATCATTTGGGATGAGACGAAATGGGAAAAGCTCACGACTGGCTTTGTTAATTTAGTATTCAGCTGTGATAATCTCGATGAGACGTACGAGCAGTTAAAGGCTAAGGGACTGGATTGTCAGCCACCGGTTACGATGGCGTATGGCGGGAAAGAAATGAATTTCCGCGATCCAGATGGTAATCACATTACCTTGCTCGAAGGAGCATACTAAATAATTTTGAACAAAAAAGGGATTGAACGCAAACATCAACCGTGTGAATAAACGGGAGTTTGCGTTTTTTTTATTTTATTCATTTGACAATGATAATCATTATCAAATAGAATGAGGGTGAAGCACACATCATTTAAATTTTATGTTTAGTAATGGGAGGAACAGAAAGATGACTAAAGTGCTAGTGGCATACGCCAGTCTAACTGGAAACACTGAGGAAATGGCTGAATTGATTGTAGAGGGAATACGCCAAGCAGGCGGTGAAGCCGTTTTGAAATCGGTCACTGAATGTAACGCGGTTGAGATAAATTCATATGAAGGCGTTCTGTTAGGAGCATACACTTGGGGAGATGGTGAGCTGCCTGATGAAGCTCTTGATTTCTATGAGGAGATGGATGAGCTTGATTTGACCGCTATGAAATCAGCAGTTTTTGGCAGTGGAGACACAGGTTACGCGATTTATTGTGGAGCCGTGGACTTATTCGTGGAGAAGTTAAAGGAACGTGGAGCTGTGATATTACAGGATAGTCTTAAGATTGAATATGGCCCGAACGCTGCTGAAAAAGAAGCTTGCCGTCAATTCGGTCGTCAATTTATCGAAGCTTGTATGGTGGCATCATAGGATGGGCGGGCCAGCGGGAAGTTGGATGAAGAAACAAGTGAATTTACATACGCCTCCATATAAACGACTGCATGATTATCGAGTGGAGCACATTATGCTTGGAGGGGCCGAGAATTTATCAAGCGGAGCTCTAGCGACCGGGCTCCCACGCTGGCGCCAGCAGGTTCAATATGCTGTAGGGCATACACTTAACGACTTTTATAGTTTGCTGCCTGAAGTTCGAAGGGAGACACCGATACAATTTCTGTTAGAGCGTCGTTGGCCACCTAGGGGGGATGCTTTTCCTTCATTACTGCAATATTGGGATATCAAGACGAGTATAGCGGATGAACTAATGCGTATCGTTTCGACCAATCATTTACTGGAAATTCCGGTAATGCTATACGAGCAGTGGTATGTGCCAGTCCCGGAGCTGAGCTTGGAGCTTTCGATGATTACTCAATTAGCTTGGAATTCTACTCAGAATGGTCGAAGCCTGAACATTCAGAAATTTATGGTGAATGGCAATGAGGATACTATTGCGGGCTTTTTGCATATGACAAACGTCTTTTGTTATGCGGCTTACGGTGAACCTGCGGAGACCGTGGAAATCTACTCCTTGCTAGAGGGTCGTAAATACTCTTACAAGGGAAATGCAGTCCCGTATAAGGAGTCTTTGGATTATGTTCGATTGTTATCTGTATTTCTGGAGCAGGAAGTGCACGCTGATGGCTCATTAAACTGTAGCGACCGTAGAAATGATAGAGGCGAAGCTAATGTTGGAGGCTTTGGGCTCATGTGATTACTCCTAATAATAAAATAAGGCCTCCTGCTCTACAGGCGAGAACGCCCATTAGGCAGGAGGCTTTAATTCTATGGATTAGCCGATATAACGGTAATAATCCTGTTTATTCTGAATGATAAAGCCACAGCTTTCATATAGCTTAAGCGCATTGGGATTATCTAGAGCGACCTCGAGATTAATTCCATTATAGTTTTTACGTTCTCGTTCGATCGTTTGAAGAAGTGCACTTCGTCCAATGCCTAGCCCACGTAGCTTCTTGCTGACAGTAAATCCATAAATCCAGGTTTCATTATCTTCGGTCCACAGCCGCATTTTACCAACAGGTTGTCCGTCCATTTCGATCATAATATGTTCTTGCAGGCCTTCCTGTTTCTGCAGGTCATAGAGTTCGGCAGCATCTTCAGTCTTTATGTCAAAGCCTCCACAATCCAGCTCAACGAGAATTGGGGCTTCGTCTTCACGAGCAGGGCGTAAGATCACAGTCCCTGTGGCTGAGCTTGCTTCAGAAGAAGCAACCGAATTTCCGCCCCATTTCATTTGGTATTCCGCGTGATTAAACTCTAGTGGTAGCGTTTGAAGGAATGCTACACCAGATGATGAGGCAGCAGGAGCGTTTAGAAGTAGGGTATCAACATTGCCTCGTTTGATAATAGTTTGCGCTCGGTTCCACAGTGAGGTGAAGATGCCCCGTCGGCGGTAGCCTGGTCGAACCATGCCACAGACCTCCATATCGCTTCCAAATCCATAAAGTCCTAAGAAGCCGACGAGTAAATCATCTTCATAAGTCACGAGCCATTCCGTATCTCCTACGCTTGATGGCTGACGAAGCATGTCCCAATTCAATTTCAGTGAAATTCCATCATATTGCTCACAGCGTTCTTGTAATTCTTCTATATTTCTCAAAGTATCAGTAGTAGTCAAACCCGTTTCCTCCTAAAGTGTATTTGAACTAAGTGTATTAGTTCGAATAGGTTAATAAAGCTTCACGGAAACGGGAACGGAGATCAGTCTCACTCGCCTGTGTTCCCGCTCAGCACGTCCTTATACTCCGGATGCTTCTCAAATTGATGAGCTGCATAGGAGCACACAGGAACAATTTTCAAATTTTCATTTCGAGCCTTATCTACAACAGCCCGTACAAGTTCTTCACCGGTACCTTGACCGCGCAGTTCCTCAGAGACACGAGTGTGGTCAATGACCAATTCCCCAGCATCTTTATCCAAACTGTATGTGATCTCGGCAAGGTCCTTACCGTCATTCGCAACAAAAAAACGTCCTGTTCCAGTTTGAATTTGCATCTTATGGCTTCACTCCTAAAATGTTATTGCCTATATTTTACTACCACGATTTGCAAAAAGCGAGGAACGAAGCAGATTGATTGCTCGCCCTGGACGTTTGATGGCGTTCCATAGATGGATTTATCGAGGAAGTTAGGATTATTGCTGTGAATGATGCGCTCATGTTACTAAAGGCAGTTGCTTTGTAATGTTTGTTCTGCAAGTAGTTTGGCTTTGCGGAATGGGGATAGGAGGCAGAGGTGATGGAGTGACTTTTGGCGAGCCGAGAAGGTGGAAGGGGTTGGATTTCTGGACAACCTAGTGTGCTGGATACGCAAGCCGGCCCAGACATTCCCGGCACTCTGACGCAGGAACATCCAGGACAGCCGGACTCATGGGAATCCTTGAGACCTCAGCGTGGCCAAAATTCCTGTTATCATAATCATCCACTGGAGCTTTCGGACTCAGATGACGTTAATTGCAAATTTTTAGCCGTTTGAGTAAAGTTTCGGACTCCATTGCAACTATTCCTTAGGAAAAAGCACAAATTAGGCGATTTCTATGCCAATAGCGCCTATGGAGTCCGATAGAACCCCAAATTGGGGGGAATACTGCTTATAAGGTCCACTGTGCCCGATAGCAACTTCGTGAGGGTATGTGTTCACCGATGGAGCCGAACTGTAATGTCCTGCTGCATATGAGTAGCAATTCCCTTTTAGACTCTCGCAATCTCAAAATCAAAGTGAGATGCAAATAAATTCTGCATTCAAACAGTAGTCAAGCAGCAGTCAATGAATTTTTATACACTCCCGTTTATAAAGTAGCTTGCGTATTCTCAGGATAATACAATAAGATTAAGAGAATATCTCACTACTGAAAAGAACCGCTAGCAGGAGGAATCATTGTGGAATACAAAGTTGAGGTTGAATTTGGATCGATTTATGAGTTGTTGAATAGCTTACATACTTATCTATGCAAAAAATCCTATAAGAAGATTGACCTAGGGGTAGTGTGGGTTACTGAAATTGAAAGCACCCTAAGTGAGGAACTATTATCCCGTCTGAAGGAAACTGAACTAAACAATGAATGGAAAATGTTGAATCTGCTCATTTACTGTTGTCCATTCAAGGATGATGTAGACAGTGTATTGAACTGGATTGAAGGGTTAACAGTTGGCGAGTTATATGAGACCTTATCAAAATATGTAAAGGTATTTCCAAGCCATATGGAGGATTACCGTAATCGCGTAGTATTTTTACTCTCCGAATGGAACCGCCAGTACTTTAGTCAATGCAATCCTGCGATTCTAAGCAAATTACAACAGCATACGGATTTGAAGAACATGGAGCTTAATGCACTGGAAACTGCTGATTTTGTGAACAAAACGACCAACGGATTCTATTTCATGCCTACTGATGGGTTTAAGAAGCTTGTATTAATTCCACAGTATCATTTTCAGCCTGCTAATATCATCTATTGCTATGGTGAATTAACAATCTGTCATTATGCGGCCTGGATTTCGATGGAGAACGAGGAAATTTCACCTTTTATGTATAGAGCCATTCGTAGTCTGGGTGAAAAAAGCCGTCTGAAAATTCTCCATGCTCTTAGCGGTGGTCGCAAAACATTCACCGAAATTGTTAAGCATGCGGGAATCTCGAAGGGGATTGTTCACGATCATATTTTTAATCTTCGTTGTGCAGGTTTGCTTCATGCCTATATTGAAGGGGAGAATGTCACCGGATATAGTCTACGCCTGGAAGGCATTCATCGGATGAATGAGCAGCTATTTGAGTATTTAAAATAATCATTTCACAAAAAAAATATAACCATCTAAAAGTCAGAATTCTCTTATGCAGAGAGGGTTTTGGCTTTTTTTAGTTGTCTTAATTTTCATTTGATTCTGTTTATAGAGAATTTTTTTAAAGTTCTCTCTTTACAGAACTCGAAAACCTTTCTATAATGAACATCAGAAGTTATTCATACTTAACAGGTAGGAATTATAGTTATTATTCTATTAGAGAGAAAAGGGAGATAGGTACATGAGAAAAAATGCGATTGTAATCACTTCATTACTGCTTACGGGTTCACTGTTACTTTCTGCTTGCGCTAACAACAGTAATAACGAATCCTCGTCTGGTAACAACGCGGCTGCAGGGTCCAATTCAACCAATGTGGAAGCAACAACTCCGGCAGAGACTGTTCCTGCGGGTGCGCTAAGCGAGCCTTTTACCGCAACCGATTTGTCCAAACTTCCAGCAGTTGCACAGAAACGTACAGACACCATTATCGTAGGGTTAACGGACCCAAGCGGAGCTTTTACTCCGTATTTTCAGCAAAGTGGTTATGATGGCAATGTATCCTCACTGCTATACGCTTCTCTCGTAACTGTAGACGATAAAGGCGTTCCAACACCGGAGCTTGCAGAGAGCTGGGATGTTTCGGATGATCAGCTTACATACACGTTCCACTTGAGAAAAGATCTGAAATTCAGCGACGGTTCACCATTGACAGCAGATGACGTGGCTTTTACTTGGACGATCCAATACGACAAATCGTATGACGGTAGCTCCCAGCTTCCATCACTAAATGTTAAAGGCGGCAAAGCCTATAAAGATGGTTCTGCTACAGCAATAGAAGGGATAAAAGTGATTGATCCACAGACGGTCTCAGTGACACTTGAGCAACCAAACGCAACAGCGCTGGTACAGCTCGGCTCGAATGTTCTGTCGAAAGCTTACTATGGCAAGGACTATAAATTTGGAGATCTTGAATACATCAAGAAGCTGCATGAGAAGCCACTTGGAGATGGACCTTACAAGCTGGAGAAATTTATTCCGGGGCAAGAAGTGCGTTTTGTAGCGAATGAGAATTATTTCAAAGGTAAACCAAAGACGGAGCATTTCATTTATAAAACTACGGAAGGCGATGTATGGCAGTTCGTAGAAACAGGTGAGGTAGACTACGCTTCTTTTAGTGCGACAGACGAGAATATCGAGAAGCTGAAAGCGCTCGGTTTTGTGAATATTATTCCTTACACTCCAAGTACCTATGGTTATTTGCAAGTCAATCTGAAGCATGAACAGCTCAAGGATAAGCTTGTACGTCAAGCCATTGTGTACGGTCTGGATCGTCAGAGTATTTATGTAGATGCAGCGCAAGGTGCAGGCTCAATTGCCAACATCCCGGCATCGCCGATTTCCTGGTCTTACACTGAGGAAGGCATTAATCCTTACAAATATGATCCGGAAAAAGCAAAACAATTACTCGATGAAGCTGGCTGGACGGTAGGCGCGGGGGGGATCCGTGAAAAAGATGGCAAACCGCTGTCCATCCATTACCTTGGTTCGAAGAGTAAAAACACAGATATTTTCATCGCTGTAGCTAAAGAGAATTTTGAAGCGCTGGGTATCGAATTCCAGCCTGAGGTTTTCGCAGACTTTAACTCACTGGTATCGAAAGTAGAAGGTGGGGACTACGATCTCGTATCCTTCTCCACAAGCATGTTGACTGATCCGTCTGACGGGTTCATGCAATTCTTCGATGGAGAAATCACGGATTATGACAATCCGAAATTCCTGGAGCTGTACAACAAAGCCTTGGCCACTACTGATATTGAGGCACGCAAAGCGGTATATAAAGAGTTGTATCAGCTTTTCAATGATGAACTGCCTATTATTTTCACAAGTTATAAAAAGACGGTATACGCCTATAACGGACGTATTGAGAATCTCTCGGTCAGCCCGTTCATCGGTCTTGCTGGCAGTCTGCCAACTTGGAGCCTGAAATAAATAAACCAGTGTCCCCTGCCCTGACTGGATTCAAGGACAGGGGACGAATCATAAGGAGTCTGTCATGAGCGCTTATTTATCGAAAAGACTGTTGTACATGGTCATCATCTTATTTGCGGCATCATTATTGATCTTCTGCCTGTATGCTTCAACTCCCGGAGACTTCATAACCGGAAATATCAAATTGACTGCAGAACGTAAAGCTGAGCTGCGTGAGATTTACGGCTTAAACAAGCCGATGCTTGAGCGCTATGGAATCTGGATGAAGAATGCGCTGCATGGCGATTTCGGGTATTCCTTAGCCCAACAAAAGCCTGTGCTGCAGCTTTTTAATGATTATATTTGGAATTCCTTTTTACTGGCTGCCGTTTCCACGTTTCTGACGTGGGTGATTGCAGTTATTATTGGTGTGATTTCAGCTTATAAGCAATATTCCTGGTTCGATACACTCGTGATGATCGCTATATTCGCAGCAATGTCGCTGCCGTCATTTTTTATAGGCTTATTCCTGATCAAAATTCTGGCCGTCGATCTGAAGTGGCTGCCTCCGGGTGGAATAATCACTACGGGCAGTAATGCTACGGGTCTGGCGTATTTTAAGGAGATTGTAACGCATATGACCCTTCCGGTTGTTGTTATGACCCTCCTTGGATTGGGCTCACTCACCCGTTATTTCCGCAGTAATATGATCGATGTCTTAAAACAGGATTATATCCGCACCGCCCGTGCTAAAGGCTTAAAAGAACGAAAGGTGCTATTTACACACGCCTTACGTAATGCCTTGCTGCCCGCAATTACACTGGTTGGTTTCGAGCTTCCAGCACTATTTGGCGGATCACTTATTATTGAAAAAATATTCAATTGGCCTGGGATTGGCCAACTGTATATGCAGTCCTTCGGACTTAGGGATTATCCTTTGCTGATGGGCTTTACGATGTTTATTGCCATACTTACCGTCATAGGAACGTTGCTTTCGGATGTTTTGTACCGGATTGCCGATCCTAGAGTTCGGCTATAGAGAGGAGGAAGCTGACGTGGCAGTTCAAAGTAATGTAGCGGGTATCTCGAAACCACAGACCACCAAAGGAAAATCCTCTTTATTCCGGCAATCCCTTCGGAGGTTGCTGAAGAACAAGCTGGCGGTATCCGGGTTTGTGGTAGTGATCTTTATGTTTGCGCTTTGTTTTCTTGGTCCTCTGTTCTCTCCCTATACGGATAACAAAATTAATATGGCACTGATGAACAAGGCCCCTAATATGAAGCATTGGCTTGGCACTGACGCGCTGGGCAGAGATATTTTGACCCGGGTGATGCAGGCAGGACGCATTTCACTAACCGTAGGACTGGCATCAATGGTTCTTTCGGTGTTTATCGGGGCCCTTTTGGGAGCCATAGCTGGGTATTACCGCGGAATCGCCGATCAAATCATAATGCGGATTGCGGATCTTCTATTGACGGTTCCGAGTTTGCCGCTGCTTTTTATTTTTGGAGCATTATTATCGGAGTGGAAGATTCCAACGGACTACCGGATGTATATCGTTATGCTTATGCTCAGCATTGTGAGCTGGCCAGGTATGGCGCGTATGGTACGGGGGCAAATGCTTAGTCTGCGAGAACGTGAGTTTATGCAAGCAGCTGTAGTATTAGGCCTTCGGGATCGCCGTAAATTATTTAACCATTTGCTGCCGAACATTATCCCGCTGCTGATCGTTATGGCAACGCTCAACATCGGTGGTGCTATTCTGAGTGAATCGGTTCTTAGCTTTTTTGGGCTAGGTGTTATGCCGCCAACGCCAACCTGGGGCAATATGATTGACGCAGCGAATAATATGATCGACTTCAAGGATCGGCCGTGGCTGTGGATTCCGCCTGGGCTATCCATCTTCGCGACAGTAATCGCGATCAATATTTTTGGTGACGGACTCCGGGACGTACTTGATCCTAAACAGAAGAGGTAGGTGACCCTCACATGAGTGATTTAATGAATATAGACGGTCTAAGTACATACTTCTTCACGGAAGAAGGAAAAGTGAAAGCCGTTGATGATGTAAGCTTCCGTGTCCGTGAAGGAGAGACGGTCTGTATCGTCGGAGAATCGGGCTGCGGCAAAAGTGTAACTGCGATGTCCATCATGGGTCTTGTTGAAGAGCCAGGGGGCAAGGTAACCCATGGCAAAATTGATTTTCAGGGTGAAGATTTGTTGCAAATGGACAAAAACACACTGCGAGCCATCCGTGGCAACGAGATCGCGATGATCTTCCAGGAGCCCATGTCCTCTCTTAATCCTGTAATCAAGATCGGTGAACAAATTATGGAGCCGTTGATCGTGCATTTGAAGATGAATAAGAAGCAGGCGCGTATCCGGGCGATTGAACTAATAAAACAGGTTGGCATATCACGACCTGAGCAAATTGCTGATAGTTATCCACATGAATTAAGTGGAGGGATGCTGCAGCGGATAATGATCGCTATTGCTATCGCCTGCAGTCCAAAGCTATTGATTGCAGATGAACCGACAACGGCGCTGGATGTAACGATTCAAGCACAAATTCTGGATATGCTTCGTGAAATTAAAGACAACTCCGGCATGTCTATTCTATTAATCACCCATGATCTGGGTGTAGTCGCAGAGATGGCCGATTACGTGATTGTTATGTACTCCGGAAAGATTGTGGAGGAGGGGGAGGTTGTTGAATTGTTCAACAATCCCAAACACCCTTATACGAAAGGGCTGCTCAAATCGAAGCCAGTTATCAATCAGCGGCAGGATGAGCTGTATTCCATACCAGGCCAAGTACCAAATCCGCTTGAGCTGGTACCTTCTTGCTATTTTCATGACCGCTGTGAGCATTGCATGCCTGTATGTGTCAGCCAGCAGCCCCAGCTTAAAGAAGTGGCCAGCAGACAAAAGGTAGCTTGCTGGTTGTATGAGGAGGCGGTTGTTCATGCCTGAGGCATTGCTTGAGGTCAATCATCTGAAGAAATATTTCCCTGTTACCAAGGGATTGCTTAACCGCACGGTTGGGCATGTAAAAGCCGTTGATGATATTAGCATCACGCTTCAGCCAGGGGAGACGTTTGGGCTTGTAGGAGAATCCGGGAGCGGGAAGAGTACAGTCGGACGGACGATTTTACGGCTAACGGATAAAACGGCAGGCGAGATCAAATTCAAAGGGATAGACATTCATTCTTTGTCTCCCACTGAATTACGAAATATCAGACCCCAAATGCAGCTAATCTTTCAAGACCCGTATAGCTCACTTAACCCTCGGGTCCGCATAGGGGATGCTATCGGAGAAGCTTTACTGGATCATAGCTTATGCTCAAAATCAGAGGTTCGTGATCGGGTGCTTGAGGCGCTTGAGGCATGTGGTTTATCCTCTTATCATATTGATCGCTTTCCGCATGAATTCTCAGGAGGACAGCGACAACGGATCGGAATCGCGCGTGCGCTTGTGCTGAATCCTGAGCTAATCATTGCAGACGAGCCAGTCTCGGCCTTGGATGTGTCCATCCAAGCACAGATTATTAATTTATTTAGTAAGCTGCAGCAGAACCGTGGGCTCACCTATTTGTTTATCTCCCATGATTTGAGTGTGGTTGAGCATTTATGTTCAAGAATCGGTGTTATGTATCTGGGATCTATGATGGAGACGGCTTCTAGAGATGAATTATTTAAGAATCCGCTTCACCCGTATACCAAGGCATTGCTATCAGCTGTTCCAATACCTATTCCCAAGCTGAAAAGGGAAAGAATTGTCCTTAAGGGGGATATTCCAAGTCCGGTGAACCCTCCTTCTGGCTGTAAATTCCATACCCGGTGTCCCTATGCTCAAGAGGTTTGCAGATCTGAAATCCCGGAATTCCGGGATGCTGGCAATAACCACTTTGTAGCTTGTCATTTGGTCTGATAGCTGTCAAAGATATAATGACGATTCGCTCCTAAGTCTTGAATAATTAAAGTTGAATTGTATAATAATACAATTTGACCTTATTTTTGCCTGAGCACAAAAAGTCTTAAAGGGTTTCGAAGCCAGGTTAATGGGGTAATAGAGAGTGGTTAGGTTAGACGTACATATCTAATCGGTCTAGTATAAAATCCCTACTTAGGAGGAATCATCGTGAATACAACAGTACGTTTGACAGAAAGATCCGGCTCGACTTCTTCACAGCGCAGAAAAGGCTTTGTACCGGTAGTCGTGTACGGTGCAGGTTCAGATAGCCAGTCCTTTACAGCGGATGCTAAGACAATTACCGGGATTTTGGCTAATAACCCTCGGGCAGTATTAACCTTGGAATTACCAGACTCGGGTAAAAAGAACGTTGTCATCCAAGAAATCCAGCGCCAGCCAGTATCCAAACAACTGCTGCATATTGATTTTCAACAAATTGATATGAAGGCTAAATTGGATACAAAAGTGGCATTCCACTTTACAGGTGATCCAGTAGGTGTGAAGAGTGGCGGCGTGCAGCAAATTGAATTGCATGAGCTGGATATTCGCACACTTCCAGATAAATTAACGGCATCCTTTGAGGTGGATATCAGTGGACTAGATATTGGTGATCAATTGCTGGTGTCTGATCTTCCGAAGCATGAAGGCTGGGAAGTATTGACGCCTGAGGACACTTTGATTGTCCGAATTGCGCCTCCAGCTGCTCAAGAAACAACCGATGAAGATGCTGCTGAACCAGCTGCAGTCGAAGCTTCTGGTGAAGATAAAGCTGAATAGAATAGTGAATAAATCATAAAGAGCAGATAGATTCCTACCATAGGAGCTTTCTGCTCTTTTTGTTTTGTCTTCGTAAACACGAATTAATAAAATAAGTGCGGTCTTTCGTATAGTTTCTTAAATGGGATTTATGGTTGTTTCGCCTCATTTAGTTAAAATTTTACAGAAAATCGTTGACGAATAGGCCACGAAGGCTGAAAATGAGGACAATTACCATGGTAAAGAATTCAAAAGTTCCTGTTGTCGCTGTTTGAAAACGCTTTAGTATTATGCTTCAAAGATCTCTCATTACCCAGTTCATCATGATTATGAGGAGGAAAGTTATGAAGATGAGGAAGCTGTTTTCGATCTTAATGACAAGTCTGTTGGTGCTTGGGGTAGCTCTACCTTTTGGTGGAAAAGCGAGTGCAGATGCCACAAGTGATGCTTCAAATCGTGCTTTAGTCTGGCTGAAGGCCCAGCAGGATGCAACGGTGGGATATGCTTTTGAAGGCTTGGTAGATAGCTTTGAGGATTTCTGGGGACCTAACAACCCCAAACAGATTGTATATACGTATGATCAAGCTGTTGCAGCTATTGCCTTTATTGTAAAAGGTGAACGGACACGGGCAGAGCAAGTGTTGAACAAAATGCGAGACATTCAGGACCCTTCGGGCTTCTGGCTGAATTCTTATTGGTATAACAATGGCTTCGGAGAAGAAATTCGTAAACATGTGGGGCCGGTTGTATGGATGGCAATGGCAGCTATGGCTTATGAAAAGCAATATAATGACACGCGATATCGTCCGATGGCGCTCAAAGCGCTCGATTGGAGCTTACAGTATAAAAAAGCAAATGGCAGTATCGCAGGAGGATGGAGTGCTTGGAGTAACTCCGATGAGCCTTGGAGCTCAACCGAGCACAATATCGATATTTACCGGGTGCTACAGTATTATGCTTCGGTGGATTCCTCAAAGGCTGCCACATACAATAGCGCAGCTACTGGAGTCAAAACCTTCCTGGATAATTATGTGTGGGATGACAGTGTCAAACGCTTCAAGGGAGGCTGGAAAAACGATACGAATCTGATTGATCCTAAAATTCCTTTAGATGTGAATCCATGGGGAGTACTGGCTTTAGGAGTAACTGGAACGCATAACTATGGAGCAAGCTTAGCCTATGTTGAAAATGCCTCCGGCACCCCGGGGACCCTTGCAAATCCGCGTTACAAGCAGACGCTTACTTACAATGATGCTGGGAATACGCTGACCGGCTATGATTTTGACTGGACGGATGAAGTTTTACCCGCATATGACGATAACGGGAATCAAATCGGTAACACGGGTGCTGATGTATGGTTTGAAGGAAGCGCATTTATGTCGCTCGCCTACTTTATGCAAGGCAATGTATCCAAAGCGGATGCCATTAACACTGAAATTATTAAAAAACAAGGCACAAGCGGCGCTTCGCTTGGGGGAATCCCGTACTCACTGAAAGGGACCAGCAACAGCTATTGGGTGATGGCGCAGCAAAACTGCGTGTCCAGCACGGGTTGGTTAATTCTATCCCTGCATCGATTTAACCCATTCACCGGGCAATACTTGACGGGTGGTGGTAATACTGGAGACACGACAGCACCTACTGCACCTGCTAATCTGACAGTAACCAGCAAGACGGATACAACAGTTAACCTGAGCTGGTCTGCTTCAACTGATAATGTTGGTGTAACGGGATATCTCGTTTATCGCGGAACACAGCAGGTAGCCTCTGTGGCAGATACTACAGCTACTGTTACTGGACTAACTCCAAGCACAGCCTATACGTTTACAGTAAAAGCTACGGATGCAGCGGGTAATCTATCATCCGCTAGTAATGCCGCAACAGTTACTACAAATCCCACTGGAGGCAGCGGAGGCGGTGATCATGTGACGGCTGACTTTACAGCAGGGGTAACGAGACTTTCTTCAACAGAAGCGAGCATTTATATTACACCTGTGACCAGTGCTCTTTATGTAGATGTGCATTATAAGGTTAACGGGGGGCCACAGCTTAATTACCGGATGATCAATAGCTCAGGTACATGGAAACAGACTGTGAGTGGGTTAAGTGCTGGCAGCAGTATTGAGTACTGGTTCACTTATGAGAAATCCGGCCCACAATATGATTCAGCTCATTATACTTTTGTTCAGTAGTGAGATTATGAAAGACTTGAACAATAAAATTCGTAGATAGAGCAAGTAAAATAAAGAAGGCTGTCCCAGATGCCATAGTATTGGCTTGGGAGGGCTTTCTTTTCTTTGTTTTAAATGAAGAGTGAAGCAACAGCCTAGCTTAAATCAAAGAATACAGTGCGGGTAAAAGAGCGAAGATCCTCCTCTAGACGGAGGTACGCTCTTTTTTTATGCCGTAAAATCTTGAAGGGAAACTTTAATGCAATGATTTGTTTCAGTAGGAGATTTAAGGGGGAGTGTTTTATTTACAACGTAACAGTGTTATGTTACGATGTTTTCGAGGAGTGATCGAAATGGAAGATGATTTGATTTCGAAGAAGCAACTACTGGATTTAACCGGTATTTCATATGGGCAATTGTATCGCTGGAAAAGGAAGCAGTTAATCCCCGAGGAATGGTTTATTCGCAAATCTACCTTTACTGGACAAGAGACTTTTTTTCCTAAAGAGATGATCTTGTCGCGAATTCACAACATTGTGAATATGAAAGATGGGCTTTCTTTGGATGAAATGGCTGATAAGCTATCGGATAAGGCATCCTTTGAGAAGGTGAGTGTAACTGCTAAGGAAATTATAGAACGTAACATTGTTTCGACAACAACACTGAGGAAATTTGGAGAAAGTCTCGGTGATGAAAGTAAATATACTTTTGAGGAGCTCGTTCATTTATTCGCTGTAGACCGCCTGCTTAGTGCTGGGGAAATGAGTATGGAGGAGGCGGAGCTTCTGTTTCGCACTTTGCAGGAGAAAGTTTCAAGGCTCGAGAGTGGAAGCTGGGAGTTGTTTTTTGTCCGGAAAATGGGGGTTTCATCCTTCATTCTGGCACAAGCGCCTGCGGAGTTATGGTTTGATGAAGGGGTTAGATTAGTCAGTAAAATGACATATGCAGATTTGATCGAACAATTGAAAGGTAAGCTTGCCTACAAGCTTGTTGAATAGGAGGAAGAGTAATGGACAAAAATCAGCTGCCTGATTTGATAATAAACGGGGTTAGTGGTGGGGCCGGAGGTACTTACAACAACGTAAACATGGATGGTGTAGGTAAAGTAGTCGGACCGATTGTGGCGCGAATGTTTAAAGGAAATGGGCATATGAATTTGAATGATGATCTCGCAGCAGAAGAAGCAGAATGCAACGGGGTCATCAAAGTGATGGGTAATATGCGTTTTGGCACCCTAAAGGTGGATGGGGTTCTTAATGTAGGTAAGAGTTTTCGAGGTGAAAGCTGTACCCTTAACGGAATGGTGAGTGTCAAAGGGGATTGTGAACTTGAGGATTTTGTAGGTGAAGGTAGCTTTAGTGTTGGTGGTTTACTAAGTGCCGGTCATGTGGATTTCAAACTGCAGAGTCAAGGGAAGGCTAATGAAATTGGTGTGGAAAGCCTCGTGATACGGCAAGTGAATAATGGGTTTTGGAGTAAGATGTTTAGCGGAATCATCCCTAAACTTCGACCTGAGCTATGTGCACGAACGATCGAGGGAGATTTTATAGATGTAGAATATACAACTGCGGATATCATCAGAGGAAATATTGTCATTATTGGCCCAGGCTGTACACTCGGACGGGTAGAGTATCGCGAACAAATTACAGTGCATCCAGAGGCTAAGGTTGGAAAGGTGGAGAAGGCCCTGTGAATGATAATCTGAAAATAATTGGAACAACATCTTCAGCCGGTGGTTCTTTCAAAGATGTTAAGATCACTGGAGAATGCAAATTCGCTGGAGATGTGAATTGCGAGAAGATGAATCTGACTGGAAATGCCAATATAGCTGGAAATCTGCATATGAAGCAAATGAAAATCACTGGCGAAATTGCACTCGAGGGTAATCTTGAAGGGGATTCCTTACGTGGACAGGGTGAAATAAAAGCAGCCTCCGTAAAAATCGATGAGCTTCATCTCTACGGAAATTTGGATGTGAAGGGTGATTGTGAAGGGGAAAAATTGCAAATTTCTGGTGCCTTAAGCGTAGCTGGATTACTTAGTGCTGAGCATTTGGAGATTAAATTGTTTGGTCCAAGTAGTGCGAAGGAGGTTGGGGGCAGTATCTTAACCATTAAGAAGAGTAAAACGGGGAGACTGCTGCATATGATGAAGCCAACTTCGAAAATACTGTTTGAAGCGGGGCTAATCGAAGGCGATGCTATTGATCTGGTCAATACAAAGGCTAATATGGTAAGGGGAGAACGTGTAATCATTGGTCCGGATTGTGAAATTGAAACGGTGGAATTCCGCGATACACTAGAAGTTCATAAGCACGCAACAGTGAAGCATCAAGTGAAGATATAAAGAGAATTGTATAATCATTTTTTTGAGAAAAAGAGGAGTGGAACATATGAGTGCTGCCAAATCGCCCAATCTGGGTATTGTAATCGCAGGTCTACTATTAGGAATTCTTATGGCCTCCATGGACAGCACCATCGTTGCAACTGCAATGGGTAATATTGTTGGGGAGCTTGGCGGAATGGACAAATTTGTCTGGGTGACATCAGCCTATCTCGTAGCCGAGATGGCGGGTATGCCCATTTTCGGCAAGCTGTCTGATATGTATGGTCGTAAGAAGTTTTTTATTTTTGGAATTATCGTATTCATGGCGGGTTCGGCTCTCTGTGGAACGGCTGATACAATAACTCAGTTAGCTGCGTACCGGGCTATTCAGGGCATTGGTGGTGGGGCGCTGGTGCCAATCGCTTTTGCCATCATGTTCGATGCTGTTCCGCTGGAGACGCGGGGCAAGCTCGGCGGGGCATTCGGAGCAGTATTTGGATTGTCGAGTATATTTGGTCCATTACTGGGTGCGTATATTACCGATCATATTGCTTGGCAGTGGATATTTTATATTAACTTACCCCTTGGACTGTTGGCTTTTGCGATGGTCGTATTCTTTTATAAAGAATCGCATGAGCATTCTAAACAGCCCATTGACTGGTTGGGCGCGGGTACGCTGCTTGGTTCAGTCATTTGCTTAATGTTTGCGCTGGAGCTAGGCGGGAAAGAGTATGCTTGGAATTCTTCCATGATTCTTGGTTTATTTGCAGCCTTTGCCATCCTTGCAGCAGTGTTTCTTGTTGTAGAGACTAGAGCGAAAGAACCGATTATTTCCTTTGCTTTGTTTAAAAAAAGATTATACGCGGTGAGCATTATCTGTGCACTATTTAGCGGTGCAGCCTTTATTGTGGCTTCTGTGTATATTCCGATCTTTATTCAAGGGGTATTGGGCGGATCAGCTACAAATTCAGGACTTGTATTGCTACCAATGATGGTTGGCTCAGTGGTTACAGCTACGATGGGCGGATTTCTGATGTCAAAAACCAGTTACCGCAGCCTGCTGATTCCAACATTCGCACTTTTGGTGATCGGTACTGGACTTGTAGCGACACTCACGCCGGATGCTTCACGACTGCTTGTTACTTTATATATGATTTTAATTGGGCTAGGGATTGGTGCTTCATTCTCAGTGCTAAGTACGGCATCTATTCATGGATTGACGGCACAGCAACGCGGCTCTGCCAGCGCAACACTGAATTTCATTCGTTCATTGGGCATGACCATAGGCATTACTACCTTCGGTATCATTCAAAGTCACTATTTCTCAGGCAGTCTTACCAAGCTACTATCGGATAATGGTGGAGGAGCGGTTCCGGCGGGAGCTATGGATTTTAAAGATCCGCATGCTTTGCTCTCACCTGAGACTAGGGCGCTCATTCCACCTGAAATTCTGAGTAAGATTACAGCTGGGTTATCTTCTTCCATAGTAAACACCTTTGCTTGGGCGGTGACTCCTGCAGCTTTAGCGTTATTGGCTTCGTTCTATATGGGACGTCAGAAGATGGATGCCTCTGCGGAGGGGGATGTTCAAGCGTCTGGGCATTAACATGTAGTCTAGATAATATTCGTTTGGTTATGTTTCAGTGAAAATAGACATATAAAAAAACGACCACCACTTCGGGTACTTCCTAAGTGGTGGTCGTTTTTTTGTCTAAAGTCATATATGCCCTCCATCTCTAGTCCCACAAACAGGTAGAAAATGGTCGATTGTACTGCGAATTTGGTTCACAAGTATCTGACGGTTTCCCTGATAAGACGTTCTGCTCTCTATCTCGCCAGAAGCTAAGATTCTGATACTCTGAAAACGTAATCAAAATCTGGGTATAGGAGATTCCGATATGGGGGTACCTGCTGGCGAACTGCTTCCCAGCGTCGATCCGGTTCATCGATCCCGCTGGAAGATGAAGAACAAACATAAGTTGTTCTTCATGGCTTTTCCATTTCTTGTTGTCACCTTTATTTTCTATTATCTGCCGATCAGCGGATGGATTTATGCCTTTTATGATTTCATTCCCGGAATACCGTTGTCAGACACGCCTTACGTTGGTTTGAAATGGTTCAAGACGATTGTATCTAATCCGACACAGACTGCAGAGGTTCTGCGGGTGCTGAAGAACACGCTTGCCATGAGTTCACTCGGATTAATTACATCCATCTTTCCAGTGATCTTTGCCATTATGTTGACTGAGATTAAGTCAGGCTGGTATCGCAAGTTGGTGCAGACACTAACCACGATTCCAAACTTTATCAGCTGGATTCTGGTATATGCATTGGCATTCTCGTTGTTCTCTGTAGATAACGGTGTCATCACTCACATTTTAGTGCAGCTTGGAGTGGTAGATGAAGGGTATAACTTCTTAGCCTCCAGCTCAAATATTTGGGTCACGATGATCGTTTGGTACTGGTGGAAATCGTTAGGCTGGGGTGCTATTCTCTATCTTGCTGCAATCGCAGGCATTGATCAGGAATTGTACGAAGCTGTTGAGGTGGATGGTGCAAGTCGGTTCCGCAAAATTTGGCATATCACCATTCCAGGTCTGATTCCAACCTTTTTTGTACTTCTGCTGCTCTCCATAGGTAATCTAGTCAATAACGGGATGGAGCAGTACTTTGCCTTTCAAAATGCGATGAATAAGGATTCTATTGAGGTGCTGGATCTTTATGTATACAACATCGCCTTCGCGAACAACTTTCCTTTTGCCACGGCCGTCAGCATGTTGAAATCGGTTGTCAGTGTAATTCTACTATTCGCAGCGAACACGTTGTCTAAGATGGTGCGTGACGAATCTATCATTTAAGTCAGGGGTGATCCCACTTGAGAAAGAAAAAACTAACGGCTGGAGAACTTATCTTCCAGATTATGATCTATACACTCTTTGGATTGTTCACCCTGTCATGCATTTACCCATTCTATTATTTGTTCATCAATACGATCAGCTCGAATGATCTTAGCGCAGCGGGGGATATCAAATTTTATCCAAGACAGATCCATTTTGATAACTATAGTAAGGTGCTAAGAATCAGTGGTCTAGGACATGCGGCAACAGTCTCCGTGTACAGAACGGTTGTCGGGACGTTGCTTACTGTGGGGTCTTCAGCTTTTTTAGGATATTTGTTCACCAAAAAGGAAATGTGGGGCCGGAGTATTTGGTACCGGAGTGTCGTGGTTACGATGTATTTTAGCGCAGGTCTGATCCCTTGGTATATTACAATGCACAATTTGCATCTGACCAATAATTATCTGGCTTATATTTTGCCTACGATTATTACGCCATTCAACATCATTTTGGTCAAAACCTTCGTTGAGGCCATTCCACCATCCCTTGAGGAGTCAGCGTCTATGGATGGTGCTGGTTACATGCGGGTGTTCTGGAGCATTATTGTACCGCTTACTACGCCAATTTTGGCTACGATTACGATTTTTTCCGCAGTGAATCAGTGGAACTCATTTATTGATACGGCGTTTCTGATGACAGATACGAAGTACTTTACGCTCCAATTCTTGTTATGGCGTTATTTGAACGAGTCCAGCTCGCTCGCAGCTTTAATTCGTAATTCACCAGATATGGCCGCTAGTGTAGCGAATATGCAGACTCCAACCTCTGTACGGATGACCGTAACGATGATCGTCGTATTGCCGATTCTAATCGTTTACCCATTCTTCCAGCGCTTTTTCGTCAAAGGGATTATGATCGGTGCGGTTAAGGGCTAATAAGCTACCGAATCGGTAACGAAATGGGGTTTTCCTCTGCTAGGCGCAGAGTTGAACTATAAGTGAAGAGTTGAAAGGGAGGGTATAAAGCAATGAGACTAAGAAGAGCATCGCTTGTCATGCTATCCGTAATCCTGGTCTTTGTTCTGGCAGCATGTGGCGGGGGGAATAATACGGCTAACTCGGGTAAAAACACGAGCACAGAGAAACCTACGTCCGCTGCAACGAATGCGCCGGCGGAAGAAACAGCAGCACCGGATGACGGAGCACTTGATCATTCCAAGCCGCTGAAGCTGACCGTATTCTCTACAACGGCTAACTATGCGGGTCCACAAACCGGATGGTTTGCCAAAATCATCAAAGATAAGTTCAATATTGAGATGGATATTGTAGCTTCAAACCTTACAGGTGGAGATACCAAAATCTCTGCAATGATGGCATCGGGTGATCTTGGAGATATCATTATTTTCGGTGATGATAAGAACCATTATCCAAATGCGATCAAAGGAAAGCTTCTTTTAGACTGGACACAAGACGGACTTCTGGATAAATACGGAAAAGACATTGGGAGTACGTTCCCAAAAGCGATTGAGAAAGCAAAGGTTGCTTTTGGTGGTGGATCATCCGTTTTTGGCATCGGAAACAGCGTAGCTTCTAATCCATCTGGACCTTCTGAAGGGAGAGATATGACTTGGGGGCCAGACCTGCGATGGGATCTTTATCAACAAATCGGAGCACCTGAAATTTCAAAGATTGAAGATTATTTGCCCGTGCTGAAAAAAATGCAAGAGCTTGAGCCCAAAAATGAGCAAGGAAAGAAAACCTATGCTTTCTCGATGTGGTCTGACTGGGACGGCAACTATAAAATGACACTGGCGAAACAGTTCGCCAACATGATGGGCTATGACGAAATTCCTGATACCGCTGTATATGTTAAAGCAGACGAAGAGAAATATTATGACTTCTTATCCGAAGACAGCTGGTATATGAAGTCGCTCAAACTGTATTTTGAAGCTAACCAAATGGGTCTGGTGGATCCAGATTCTATGACACAAAAATTCGACGATGTTGTAGCGAAATACAAGGATGGTCGTCTGTTGTTCTCTTGGTTCCCGTGGCTAGGGGCAGCAAACTACAATACACCGGAAAGAACAGCAGAAGGTAAAGGTTTTGCATTAGTTCCGTTCAAGGATGAGCTGATGTATTCCACTGGCTTCAATGTATACGGTGGTAACGGTATTATAGCAATCGGTGCAAAAGCTAAAGAACCTGCTAGAATTATGGAATTTATTAACTGGATGTATACTCCGGAAGGTGCAATGATCTCTGCAGGAAGCGGAACAGCGGTGCCTAACGGACCTAAAGGTCTAACCTGGGATATGGATGCAAGCGGTAAACCTGTCGTGACTGACTTTGGTTGGAAGGCTTATGCCGATCAACAGAATACACAAGTGCCTGCAGAATATGGTGGTGGTGACTACTATTACGGCTCTAATCAAATGAACTTCTCTTTTGTAGTTCCGGCGATGGTGAATCCAGACAACAAAGAGCCATACGATCACAATCTATGGACGACAACCCTAGAGCGTAATCCGTCTAAGCTTGATAGTGACTGGAGAGCGAAGATGGGCGTTCTGACGCCTAAGGAGTATTTTGAGAAAAATAATCTATTGGCCGTAGCACCACAAGGCTTCACTGGAAAAGAACCATTGATGATGGACAAAACACTGGAGCAAAAGAACAAACAAATTGGTACGGTCATTCAACAAATTTCTTGGAAAATGGTTTTTGCTAAAGATCAAGCGGAATATGACAAATTGAATAAAGAAATGCATGATAAGGTGAATGGTCTCGGCTATGCCGAAGTTATGGATTTCTCGATTAAAAAGGCAGAGGAATTGTTCGAGGCTCGTAAAAGCGTGAAATAAGGTGTGATTAGAAAAATACAAATAGGGCGGGGCGGCGTGGAGGCTGTTCTGCCCTATTCTATTCAATTAAGGATAAATGTGGTATTCTCACATTGATATATATATATAGAACGCTTACAGGAAGAAGGAAGAGGATCATTCGGATGGTAAGAGTACTTAAGCGTAATCATACCCCAGTTGTCAAATCCTTACGGAATACCTTATTCATCTATCTAGTTATCGGAACACTTCTTCCGCTTCTCTTAGTAGGATTCGTAACCTACACCTCTATTTACTCTATTCTTTCAGGGAAAATTGGCAATGGTATAAGTGCAAGCTTGAAACAGGAAGCCTCTAGCTTGGAGAATGCCATCGACAATATGGATTTTGCCTCTAAACAGTTTGCGCTGGATGGTCAGATTGTGGAAGAAATGTCCTCATTTATTCAGGAAAAGCAAATTTATCGCAAATCGCAAATGATGAACTCCATCAACCAGAAGATCAACCTCGTTAATTTCACGAATCCCTACATTGGACTTACAGCCTACATTATGCCAAGCAGTGATGATCCGGTTCTGTTCACGAATATGAGTGCGCGCAGAAATTTCGATATCAGTACGTTACCTTCTTTTATGCGATATAACGGAGCTGATTATTATGGACCTCATTCTACGATGTATGCCGTCGGCGATAATCTCGTGTTCTCAGAGCAGCGCATTGTACGCGTACCAGGTGAGCATAAGCTATATATTTATTTAGAGACGAATTATAGCCTGCTTCGCAAAATATTTAATCAGGAATCTTACGGGATGAAGGTTAACCACCTGCTTGTGAATCAACAGGGCTCTAGCACTTATGTCATTGATGGTAAATTGCCTCAAGGAATTATCAAAGCTGCTGGAAGCAACTCTAATCTATCACATGAAACACTTACCGGATATCATCTGTTTCGATACGCTAGCCCACAGGGATGGAAGCTTATTGCAGTAGTTAAAAAGTCCGAATTCAACAGTGAAATTTATTCTTGGTTCTATAAAATGATCCTGCTCGCGTTCTCGACACTACTCTTTGCTGGAGTTCTGGCTTTGATGATCTGGAAAAAGATTTATGGTCCTTTGCGCAAGGTTAACCTTGAAATTAATCGAATGGCGGAAAATGTTACCTCTCCGGTTGCCTACACGAATGTGGAAGAGTTTGATTTTGTGCTCAGTAACTTCCAGCAGATGAAGAAACAGGTGAATGAGCTGATTGTTGCGGTAGCCCATAATGAGAAGCAGAAAAGCCAATTCGAGATTGAAAAGCTACTTAGCCAGATTAACCCTCATTTTTTGCATAATACATTGAACACGGTGCAGTGGATGGCAAGGCTTAACGGTCAGAAGGAGATCGACAAGCTGGTTACCCTTCTTGTTAAGGTGCTGCATTATAATCTGGGCAAGCAAAGCATCATTGTTACCCTTGGAGAGGAAATTGAAGCGATCCGAAATTATATGGAACTGCAGCGCATCCGTTATGACTATGAATTCGAATTTAACGTGGAGGCTGATGAGGATGTATTGTCTGTGGCTGTACCCAGATTCTTACTTCAACCTCTTGTTGAGAACTCGATTTATCATGGACTAAGCGATAATGGCAGGGTGGACGTCTTGATTACAGAGCATGGTGAAGGAGAAGTTCAGCTGTGTGTAAGAGACAATGGGGCTGGAATGGATGCGGATACGTTAGATCAACTGCTGTCAGAGAATGGCGCCAAGAAACGGGGGCTCGGAATCGGATTCTCGTACGTGAACCGGATGCTCAGAACCTACTATGGAGAACAAATGAAGCTAGAGATGTACAGCAAGCTAGGGGAAGGTACGGTTGTATCTATCGTGATTCCGAGGAAAGGTAAGGAGGACTTCGATGATTAAGGCTGTAGTGGTTGATGACGAGAGACTTGTGCGGAAAGGCTTCATATCTCTAATTGATTGGTCATCCTTAGGGGTTGTGATTGTCGGCGAGGCGGGAGATGGCAAATCGGCCTTGGAGCTACTTCAACAACAGGATGTGGATCTGTTATTTGTAGATTTGACCATGCCCGGCATTTCTGGGTTCGAGCTAATTAAACTAGTAAGGCAGCGTTTCGCAGGTATTCGCTGTGTTGTGCTTACTTGCCATCATGAGTTTGACTATGTGCAGGAGGCCATGCGTTTAGGAGCCGTTGATTATATTGTCAAAACTCTATTGGAGATGGAAAATGCGGACGAGACTATACGTCGCCTGGTCGATCGCATCAAATGGGAGGACAATACAAGGGATGCACTGGTTCATGGTGAAGGTAAAAGGATAGCTGCAGACAAGGCACTGCTCTATTTACCATTAAGCAGCCACTGTAATGAAGAAGAGTTATTTCACCTATCCTTCGTGAAGAATAATCCGCTGATTACCTTTCATGAGATGTGGATGTCGCCCTTGCTTCACCGGTTCTCGGAAGAAGAGGGGAAGCGTGAGCTTAAGAACCAGCTTTCTGGGAGATGGCAGACCGCGCTCATCAGTGGGTTAAGAGATCAGTCACTACAGGAATTGGAGGAGCAGCTAACCACGAAGCTTCGGCATATGCTATTTTATCATTCTAGTGCTGAAGAACTGACCTGTCTGAATTATGAGGAACTAAAGAAGGAAATAGCGGTTCCCCATTTAAAACCGGATGAAGCTGATCTATTCGTGCAAGCTCAAAATCTCAAGTGGACGATTGATGGAAACGAATGGGAGAATTTTGTAACGAACATACTCATGCAGAAGCCAAGGCAGGATAGATTTCTAACGTTCGCCCATTCCCTTTTGCAAAGCTGGAGTTCTTTACTTTTGAAGTCAGAGGATGCTGTTCAACTGGAACGGGATATTTCGTTTAATTTGAACTGGTGTCATTGGAAGACCTGGCTACGCCGATTTTCTGATCATGTGGGAAGGAGAATGCTCGAGCTAGGATTGACTAAAGAGGTGATGTCTTGCCTTATTCGCGCAGTTCGTTACATGCAGAGCCATGCAGGTGACAAAATCAATCAGAGCGACGTAGCGGCGGAAATTAATATGAGCCGTGGTTATTTCAGTCAATGTTTCGCTCGTTTTGCCGGGGAGACATTCGGTGAATGTTTACGGGGAATGCGGCTTGAGTTGGCTAAATCATTATTGCGGGAGACTTCATTACCCGTCTGTGAGATTGCTTCAAGGTCTGGCTTTGAAGATGACCGTTACTTCAGTAGACTGTTCAAAGAACGTATTGGTCAACTCCCGAGTGAATATCGTGCGGAGGGGAAGGACCAATGATGAGATTGTGTAGATCTATCCTCTTACTTGTAATGATGATCGGACTTACATCATGCCGTGACCAGAACAAAACAGTAGATTCTACTCGAAGTCCTCAGGGTGAGGTCGAAGATGCTTCTATAGCGTATAGCAAATACGAAGATCCGATCGTGATTCGTGTAGGATTTAAGGTTCCCGATTCCAGGCTAAATACAGGTGACAGCAACGACAACAATCCTATCACCCGTTATTTGGAGAGCATTACGAATATCAAGGTAGTTCACTCTTGGGAAGCGAAGGGTGAAGATGCTTTTAATCAAAAAGCACAGCTTGCGATCGATAGCAATGATTTGCCGGATGCGATGGTTGTTGATCGAGATCAATTGAAGAAACTCATTGATAATGACATGATAGAGGATCTTACAGAGACCTACAATGTATATGGCTCTGATTTAATTAAGGATATGTACAATTCTACTCAGGGTGAGGCATTATCCGATGCTTCTCGATACGGCAAATTATACGGATTGCCTAATGTAGCCATTGATGCGGATTCGCCTGTTCTGCTCTGGGTGCGTCAGGATTGGCTGGATAAACTGGAGCTGCAGGCACCGCAAACCTTCGAAGATATTGAGAACATAGCGAAGGCTTTTATTGAGAAGGACCCCGATGGCAATGGCAAAAGAGATACGGTCGGACTTAGCGGCTACAAGAATATCATCTATGGGACAAAGCCATTAGTAAATGGTCTGGATGCTGTGTTTAGTGCATTGCATGCTTTTCCCACCAATTGGATCAAGGATAACGCTGGGAATATTGTATATGGATCCATTACACCTGAGACCAAACAAGCGCTTGCCAAACTGGCTGATTGGTATAAAAGAGGGCTCTTGGACCCTAATTTTGCACTTTATAAAGAAACGCAAGAGCCTATTATTACAGGGAAATCAGGCATGTTCTTTGGCCCGTGGTGGATGCCATATTATCCTTTGTCAGAGGCGGTTGCTCTCGATACGAAGGCAGAATGGAGAGCGTATGCTGCTCCACTTGATGAGTCTGGTAAGTTTGTTGCTCATTTGGCTCCGGTAACAGACCGTTACCTTGTTGTGCGTAAAGGTTTCGAGCATCCAGAGGCGATTATGAAGCAGTTGAACGTGTTTACAAGACTTGAGAGAAGACAAGACCCTAATTCGGAGGAAGTTAAGAAGCTGGATGATTTCTCTGCGCAAACAGGAATTCAGCTGCGTGCTTATTATCCGTTTGACCTTTTAATTGATTATTCGGATGCGATAGAGAAACATTATGCAGATATCCAGCAAGCTTTGCATGGCAAAATAGACCCGGATACATTAAATCCAGATACCCGTCTCATTTATGATCAATGGGTGGAGGACACTGAACAACCAAAGAAAGATCTGGAAGGCTGGAAAGCAGCGAATGCATATAAATATGGAGTTGCCGTCTTAACCTCAACTGCAATTGAGGGAGTGCGGGGAGTATTTTACGGAAACACCCAACTAATGAAGAGTAAGTGGACGGAGCTTCAAAATCTGGAGAGCGAGACATTTTTGAATATCATTGTGGGCGATTCACCGCTTAGTGACTTTGATGTTTTTGTAGCGAAATGGAAGAGCCTCGGCGGGGAGGCGATTACGAAAGAAGTTGCTGAAACTGTAAAGGTGAAGTGAGCACGGGATGATATAGATTTTTTCGCTAAAAGTAGCGGAGTGAATGGACTGATTGTGGAAAAGTGGAGTGTCCTCACCAAGGAAACGGGAGCACTGATCGATAATTAGGGAATTTCTCCCTGTAATTCTGAGATTTCTGCTCATCTGACTAATAATTAGGGAAATTCTCCCTATAATTTCGCTGATTTGTTGGCAAATACCGATATTACTCTGATTTTTAGGGAGGATTTCCCTCTTTCTATTCATTTAAAACATTTACCAGCTATTTTCAGGGAGCTTTTCCCTAATAATTCTCAAAAAAAAGAAGCTGTCCTTTAAGTAGCCTTTACTACTTTTGAGACAGTTTCTTTTTTTGTCCTATTCTTCGTCAGTGCTGATTTTTTGAAGTAAGTAGCGAAGCTGCTCTACTTCCTCGCTGGTTAATTTACCAACTAGGCTCTTGTTGTAATCATCTAAAATAGACTGAAGAATTGGCGAGAAATCGATTGCTTTAGGCGTTGGATACAGTAGTTGAGAGCGTCGATCATTAGGATCTGGTTTACGTTCAATATAACCCGAATTCTCTAATTGCTTCACGGAGCGTGCGGTGGTGGCTTTATCGAATTTTAGTTCAGAAGTTAGTTGATCTTGTGTAATCCCTGGTCTGGAAGTAATTAGTTTTAGAAAACTATGTTGCCCGCCACTACCTATTCCATAGGGCATGAATTTTTTTACCAATTGCTTTTGATTTTGACGATGAAAATAGGAAATCAACTTTCCTATAGGCTCTTTTTCCAAGATATAGACACCTCTTTGGGTTTATAGTTCGCGCATTTGCTACTCTGAGACAAAGTGTACAATAAAGTCGTTGCGTGCGCAACTAAATTGATGTACACTGGGTAAGTAAGTTTTGTTGCGTACGCAACTAAACGTTGATTTTATATTCAATGAGGTGTTAGTTTATGAGTTCTATTAGCGCAACCTATCAGGAAGACAAGGAAATTCAGAAGAAACGCTGGATGATTTTAATTGTTCTGAATATTTTCACCTTCATGTCCACACTAGATGGTAGTATTGTCAACATCGCTCTGCCAGAATTATCGAAACAATTGAAGATACCTATGGCACAAATCGAATGGGTAACCACAGGATATTTGATGGCAATTTGTGCTGCGATTCTTTTCTTCGGGAAGCTTGGAGATATTGTCGGGAAGATTCGAATCTTTAAGATTGGTACGATAGTTTTTGTTATTGGTTCTATGCTGTGTGGATTTAGTTTAAGTTTACCTGCATTACTTGTTTCACGTGTCATTCAGGCGATCGGAGCTTCGATGACAATGGCGAACAGCCAGGGAATCGTTACGGATATCTTTCCTGCCAATGAGCGGGGGAAAGCGCTTGGTTTCATAGGTACATTCGTGTCTCTGGGAAGCATAGCTGGCCCTAGCTTAGGTGGGATTATGGTTTCAACATTAGGCTGGGAGTATATCTTTTGGGTGAACATTCCTATTGGAGTGATCGCTATCCTGTTAGGCTGGAAGGTACTGCCTAAGGATTTAACAAGGACGAAATCTACAATAGACGTTCCAGGTAGTTTACTCTTCGCTATTTTTATCATAAGTTTGTTCGCAGGGCTATTATTGGGACAGCAGCTCGGTTATGGCGATAGCTTAATTGTGACGTCTTTAATCGTAGCTATAGCCAGCTTCATTGCTTTCTTATGGACGGAGCTTCGCCGGAAAGAACCGCTACTACAATTATCATTATTTAAGAATCCGTTGTTTTCATTAAGTATTTTATGTGGGTTTCTCGTGTTTACAGCGAACTTCTGCTTTAATATCATCGCGCCGTTTTATGCACAGAATATGCTGAATCTATCGCCCTTTGAAGCGGGATTCCTGTTGATGCTGTTACCGATATGTATGGTAGTCGTAGCACCAATAAGCGGTGCTTTATCGGATAAAATCGGGTCTGAATTCCTAACTTTTGCAGGGCTGGTAGTCATGGTTATTGCTCAGTTTGGATTAGCTGAGCTTCATGAAGGAAGCTCTGTTGTGCTGGTAGGCGTGTGGATCGCTATGTTAGGAATAGGGAGTGGTCTGTTTCAGTCGCCAAATAATTCACTTGTGATGTCTAAGGTGCCTAGAACTCAGCTTGGTTCTGCGGGCAGCGTCAACTCGCTTGTTCGTAATGTGGGGATGGTCGTCGGTATTACGATAGCTACGACGATTCTCTTTCATGTGATGAGCAGTGAAGCTGGTTATCGGGTAACAGGTCTAGTTCCAGGTCGACCAGAGTTATTTATCAGTGGGATGCATGTAGTGTTCATGACTTCGGCATCCATATGCTTTGTGGCTGCACTGCTAACGGGTTGGAGAATGATTAGTGCAAGAAGCGCCAGAGTGCAGACTTCGGAAAGACCATAAGGAATAAAAGAAGAAGATCCTTCTGACGCTACGGCGTGGAAGGATCTTCTTTGTGATGATATTGAAGGGCTTTCTTAATGGCTTGCAAGTATTGATACCGATAATGATCATCCGGTTCTAAATAGGCACCCTCAGCCCACTCGTTCCAAGCGTTAATATAAATAAAATCACTTTTGAACATCTTCTTGGTCCTCTCAATTTGTCGTGACAGGTATTGACCGAATTTGTGAGGATTTGCACCTAAAGTACTTTGTCCGGCAGCACCTTTGCGTGGTGTATTATCCCAGTTAACAAATGCTCCTGGATATATAATTTCCCCATCCCTATGAGGTGTCCGTTCTAACATAGATTCCCATAATTCATCGTAATCAATGACAATATGCTTTTGATCCTCCACCTGCTTGGAACTCCATAAGTGCTTTACACCGCCATGTGCGAATGTGTAGTGAGGCTCGAATTCTAGACTGGCGTCGAACCCGTGCTCTGTATTTAGGGGGAATCCGCCCAGAGTCCGGACAAGATGAAGGCCCTGAAGTCCGTTTTGCTGAGCCAAATCACGCCAACATTGAAGCATCTCATCACACCGAGGGATGCTGGAGGATCTATAGATAATGAATACTGGTTTGCCGTCTACACAAATATATCGTTCATCTTTGAAGGCCTCCAACAAAGCATAAAAATGCATTCGCCAATCCCGTTCTTCTCCATATTCTTGTGGCATCAAGACATCTTCTTCAGTGCCATCCCAGCTACGTGTCCAAGGTTCGTTAGCCCAAGATAGACAAAAGGGGAAGTCAGGCTCTTTGCTGGCAAGAATCTGCTGAACCGGTTGTTCCAGAAGTCGCCTGCCATTGAACCAATAGTGATAATAACAAAAACCATAAATGCCATGAGCTTTTGCAGTTTCTGCCTGCCATTGTTTCACGTTAGGGTCCGTTAAATCGTAGTAGTTATTATTTAATGGTTTTTTCGGTTGATCATGTTCAGGATAAAGGGCTGTAGCCTTCCTGACATTTGTCCATTCTGTAAATCCCTCTCCCCACCAGGAATCGTTCTCTGCTATCTGATGAAACTGAGGCAATACAAAAGCGATGCATTTCAAGTCAAGTCACCCCCTATGGTTCCGTGAATATTTTTTTGAGAAGCAGCTTTCCCTGCTGAAGATAAGAATGATTGTACTTCACTTCCTTTAGAGCACGAGAGGCCGAACTTCTCCTTGCATCACTATGAGCAATATAGTACTTGAAGCTCTCAGAGAGCTCTTTAAAGTTCTGGAAACGAATAAGGCCTTCTTCTGAGATGGGGTAACTTTGAAAATGGAGATGATCTTCCACGAACTGAAATACACCGCAAGCAGCGACCTCCATAATTTGCTGCACAGATCCTGTGCAATTGATGATGATCCTTGCTCCATTATAATAGTTAGATATTTCTGTTTTATCGTAGGTGATGTCTATGAAATTTTTGGTGGGCTCCCACCCGCTACCAAAGGTCATTATCTTGAGACCATGAAGTAGTTCCGAATGAGCTAGGGTTTCAAGAACACTATTCATTTGAAAATGGCCGAGAATGAGTACGTCACTGTGGTAACGGTTCTCCACACGTCTTGGATAATAGAGTTCTGTATCTGGAGCATAAGGGAGGTAGCACGAATGTTTCTCACGTAAACCTTGATAATAGATTAGATTAGCTATGTTCTGTGTGAAAATATAATCGAATAACAGCGCTAGATTACGTTCTGTTCGCGTAAGGCAGGTCGCATCTGCCATCCATACGGCCTTAGGAGCGTTATAAGCTTTGAGGGCAGGAATATTCTCCTCAGGGAACAGGGATTCTGATCCCAAGGCTAGTATCAGATCAGGCTGATACTGTGCTAAATATTCTTCTAGATTATGATGTAACTTAATGGCAAGCACTTCTTTGACCAGATGCCTTAGCTGATCTTTAAAAAGTCGTACATTAGGCATTTTATCACTTATCTCTGAGGGGACCAGAAGCAATACTCTTAATTGCTTTAGTTCCCGTGTTATGGTTTCCGCTCTGTAAGAGTTCTCGAGAATGAGATTATGGTGTTGCGATTGATGAACTTGGCTGATGGAGACTTCGTGAGTTGAGGGCCTTTGAGGAGTGAGCCTAGTAGCTGTCTTCTTCATAATTCCTCCTGTATTCATTGGAGCCAGTCGTTCGCTCTAGCACCTAGTCTTGCTAATCATTATATGTGTAGGGGGTTCATTTGACTTTAGGTATAAGACCATTAATCTGAATCTTGAAGGAAAAAGCGGATTTAGTAAAAGATGTATATCTATCTATGACCGGATTGTCTTGTCTAACATAAAATATACTATAAAACCTGAAAGGGATGATCGTCTTGCCAACCTTCGATAATATTCTTGTTACAGGAAGTCAGACCATTCAAAATGATCTGCATGTTAACGGGAATGAGACTATCGATTCAAATCTGCACTTGAATGGTAGTCAGACGATAATGGGAAGCCTTAATGTGAACGGTAGTGAATCTATACTTGGTCATTTGGGTGTAACCGGTGAAATTAGTGGTGCAGGTACCATCAAAACTGCGACCCGTTTGATCGCGGTGAATCAGGCTTTGTCACCAGTTTCAGCACCTACGAGCCTTCAGCAAGTCAGATATTTTGCTGTGGGAGTTGCAAGTCAGACAGGACTCGTGCTGAAGGGCACGGATGGAAATGACTATGTATTATTTATCGATTTGACCGGGGGAACACCTAATATTGGGATCCAGCGGGCCTAAATCTGATAACATTAACATCTTCAAGCTCTGAACAATAAAAAAACAGCAAGTCGCCTAGATACAAATAGGGACTTGCTGTTTGAGGTTTCTATTAGTTCTTAAAGCTGTGAATTGGAGCAGGAATTCGTCCGCCTCGGTTGATAAAGTTGGCACAATTGAAGCCGTTGACAGCCATGACAGGCGCATATCCAAGTAGGCCGCCAAATTCTACGATTTCGCCTACATCCTTGCCAATGACAGGAATGACGCGAACAGCGGTTGTTTTGTTGTTGACCATTCCGATAGCAGCTTCATCGGCGATGATGCCAGAGATCGTCTCTTTGGTGGTACTTCCCGGAATAGCAATCATGTCCAGTCCCACAGAACATACACAGGTCATGGCTTCTAGCTTCTCAAGCGTAAGAGCACCACGCTGTACGGCTTGAATCATTCCGTGATCTTCACTAACTGGAATAAAGGCTCCACTGAGTCCGCCAACATAGGAGGAGGCCATCACGCCACCTTTTTTAACATTGTCATTTAGAATCGCCAGAGCTGCTGTTGTTCCTGGTGCGCCAGCTTCTTCCAGACCCATGACTTGAAAGATCTCCGCAATGGAATCCCCAATTTCTGGTGTTGGAGCCAGAGATAAATCGATAATCCCAAAAGGCACGTTCATCCGTTTTGATGCTTCCTGCGCAACTAGTTGTCCCACACGCGTAACTTTAAAAGCAGTCCGTTTGATCGTTTCACACAAGGTTTCGAAGTCCTGACCTTTTACTTCCTCTAATGCACGCTTGATTACACCCGGGCCACTGACGCCAACGTTGATGACACATTCCCGTTCACCGACCCCATGAAAGGCTCCAGCCATAAAAGGATTGTCCTCGACAGCATTACAGAAGACAACCAGCTTAGCACAGCCGATGGAATCCCGATCCTTGGTGCGTTCCGCAGTTTGAATAATGATATCACCCATTAATTTCACAGCATCCATATTGATTCCACTTCTGGAGGAGCCGACGTTGACGGAAGAACAGACTCTTTCAGTGACTGCGAGTGCTTCTGGGATACTGTCGATTAGAATACGATCACCTTTGGTGCACCCTTTTTGCACAAGCGCAGAGAAGCCGCCAATAAAGTTAACGCCAACTTCTTTGGCAGCCTTGTCCAAAATTTCCGCTACAGGCACATACGTATCCGTCTTCACGGCACCAGCAGCAATAGCAATAGGGGTCACAGAAATCCGTTTATTAACAATGGGTACACCGAATTGTCTTTCCAGATCTTCACCTGTTTTGACGAGCTTCTCGGCGGATCTAGTGATTTTGTCGTATACGTTTTGGTTAAAAGTTCTCATATCTGTATGTGCACAATCCATGAGGCTGATCCCCATCGTTATAGTACGTACATCCAGATTCATTTCACGGATCATCTTATTCGTTTCTTGTACTTCCACCAGTGATATCATGGTCATCCTCCTAAATGCGGTGCATAATATTAAAAATATCCTCATGCTGAAGCTTGATTTCCACGCCGATCGCTTCTCCGATCAAATGTAAATCCTCAACAATATCCTCAAATGCTTTAGTCGCGCCAGAAATGTCTACAATCATCATCATGTTAAAATAATCTTGTACAATCGTCTGAGAAATATCCAGAATGTTCAAATTGTGCTCGGCAAGATATGTACATACCTTGGCAATAATTCCTACTTTGTCTTTTCCTAATACAGTAATAATCCCCTTCATAAATACAGCCTCCCTTTGTATATGGTGATTACGCCGTGTAAACGGAATGAACCATTCCAATTATTATTACAAATGCTGAAGCAAGCTTCAACCAAAGGTTTTTTGTCTGTTTGATCATTTTTATATAAAGTCCTATGAATTTAAAGAAAATTCGATTGACAGTATATGAAAAATATGATGAAGTGAGAGATTGATACGATACTCTGAAGGAGTAAATATGACTACACAAAAATATAAAAATATGGTTGAAGAGCGGACCAAACAAACCCTCCAGGAATGGTCGGAACTGTCGGAAGTTAACGAGAAGGACATTTATCGTTTTTTGCATAATTTGAAAGGTACGGCAGGAACAGTGGGGTTACAAGAAGTTGAACAGTTTGCCGATGCAACGTTGCCCTATTTCATGGAAAGTAGCCTTAAGAGCTGGTCTATTGAAGAGTGGGGCGATTATTTGTATCCGCTTATTCCACTGTTTAACCAAGATTCATCGGTTTCTCTAGGTTCAGTTAAGACGTTAGACAAAAAAGGAAATGATGATGCGCTCCCACATAATGATATTTTGCTTATTGATGATGATGTAGAATTAGTGGCTTATTTAAAAGAATCATTGGAGAAGCAGAACTATTATGTAAGCATTGCCTTGTCCGCTGAACGGGGTCTCAAGATTTTTTATGAAACCAAACCGGATCTAATTCTTCTGGATATACTTTTGCCTGATATCAGCGGAATTGAGGTCTTGAATCAAATTATCGGCAAAGCCAAAAAAGAACGTATTCCAATCATCATTATAAGTGGGGAGTACTCCAAAGCGACTCAACTGCATGCGTATAGGCTGGGTGTGATGGATTTTTTATCGAAGCCTGTAGATATTGATTTATTTCTGGCTTTGATTAAAAACCGCTTTGAGTTAAAGCGGGAGTGGCAGGAATCCATCATTGTGGATGAATTGACGGGTGCGTTTAATCGAAAACACTTTAATCAAGTGATGAAGCAGCTGATTTGCGATTTTAAGCGCACGGAACGGGTGTTTTCTTTAGCACTGATTGATCTGGACTATTTCAAAAAGATTAATGATACATATGGTCATCTAATCGGAGATGAGGTATTACAGTCCTTGTCTGAGCTTGTAAAGGGTTCGATTCGCATGGAAGATACCTTTTGCCGCTTCGGTGGAGAAGAGTTTGCTGTGTTTCTGCCAAATACGGATGCGAGTTCTGCATTGACAGTAATAAACCGTATTCAGGAGCAATTTGCTGCCACTGACTTTTTTGCGAAGAATGAAGTCTTTCATGTGACCTTCTCGAGTGGGATATCAGAGGTAACAGAAGCTGAGAATATTGCCGATAAAATTGTAGAAGAAGCAGACCAAGCTCTCTATGCCAGCAAAGATGCCGGAAGGAATCAGACTACACTCTACACGGACCATTTATCGTCGACTAAAAAGCATTCGGTTCTAAATGTAATTGTTGTGGATGATGATGCGTTGATTCGAAAAATAGTGACTCATCAGATTGATACTTGGGAGCCGGAGGATATTGCTGAGGTGAATATCAGCAGTTATGCGAATGGGCTGGATTTCTTGCAATCGGATTGGTATTCCATAGATGAGAAATATATCATTCTACTGGATGGTGTGATGCCGGATCTTGATGGCGTTGAAGTCCTGGAAAGAATTCGCAAGACGTATCCTGAAGTGAATATATTAGTGATCATGCTGACAGGGAGAAATAATCAGGCGGATATTGTACATGCCCTGCAGATGGGTGCCGATGATTATGTAGTAAAACCTGTCCATATGCCTGAGCTGTTGTCCCGAATGGAACGGTTGGCTCATAGATTTTTGTTCTAACACGAAGGGAATTGTGCGAATATGCAAAAAATATTGGTAGTGGATGATGAAGAAGTATTACGGATGTTAATCGAGGATACATTGGAAGATTTGGAGAATGTTGAGATTCACACAGCGGAGAATGGGTTGGAAGCTCTAACTAAGCTGTCTACGGATCCTTATGATTTGGTGATTCTGGATTATATGATGCCGGAAATGACAGGGATTGAAGTGCTTCAGCAGCTGGATGAGGAGAAGAAGAAAAGTACAGCTATATTAATGTTAACGGCCAAAGCTCAAGATGTAGATCGAATTCGAGCAGTTGAAGCAGGTGCGCGTTACTTCATGCCGAAACCATTTAGTCCGATGGAACTCTTGCAGATTGTGGAGGGGATCCTGAGTGGTGAAGAAAAGTAACGCTAATCACAGCATCAAAAATAAATATTTCCGCATCATTGTATTAGTGTTTTCTTTAATCATTCTTATGGGAACTGTTTTTTTTATTTTCATAAACTATGAGCAAGATGAATTAAGTAGAGAACGTGAAAGTTTGCAGTATAAAGCAGACACGATCAGCGAGATGGCGAGCACGTTAAATGAGGTGTTTTTCCGAGCTAGGGGATTCACTTTGCTTAAGGACGAGAATGAATTAAAGCTCTTAAATGCAGCCTTAGTAAAATTTGATCAAATACTGGATACGTATTCTAATCTTAATTTATCCGCCGAAGAAGCCTTGTTTAGAGATGGTTTAAAATCATTTTATGTCCAGTATAAAAATAAAACCTTACCGGAAGCAATTCGGCTTGTCGAGGCTGATGATTATGCTGCTTTAAGAGTACTATCCGGAGATGGTATTACTAAATCAGTGAATGATTTTCTAACGTATACGAAAGAGTACAGACAGCGATCCGATGCAGCATTAAATACCATGGCTATGGATTATATTAAACGAGCTAACGAATTCACCTTTATCGCCTTCTTTTTTAGCACGATTATTCTACTGTTCTTTACCTTTATGATCTGGCGGATTCTTAAGAATTTGATTAATCCTATTTTGAAGCTGGAAGGGGCCACTCATTCCTTGGCTGCCGGTGAGGAAATTCTTCTCGGCAAGCTTAAGCATCAAGATGAAATTGGTCGGCTTTATAATGCATTTCTAAATATGGCCAGAAGTATTCAGGACAAAGAAGAAGAATTGATGATGCAGAATGAAGAGCTGCACGCGCAGCAAGATGAACTTCAGGATCAGCAGTATAGACTGCAACGTTCGCTTAGTGAAATAGAGAGTATGATGAAGGCACTTGATCAATCCTCAGCGGTGGGGATCCTTACAGATAAAGGCGTATTTACCTACGCGAATGATAATTTAAGTAAATATACCGGCTATAAAAATTCTGAAATTATCGGTTTTACCTATAAGTTATTTGAACTCTATAATATATCTAGAGAACAAATGCAGAAGATCTTCAACAAATTATATACGGGTGGGGTATGGAGCAATGAACTCCAGATTCTGACTAAAGACGGATTGCCAATCTGGATGCATCTGACTGTCGTGCCGTATCTGAACAATGAGGGTGTGATTTACCAGTACATTTTTATCGCGTATGATGTCACCTCTATGAAGAGTGTACAGCTGGAGCTAGCGGAAACGCTGAAGAATACGGAACAGACAAAAAAAATGCTTGAGCTTAATAATCAGCTGAATCATGACATTACTTACACCTTAGATAAACATGAATTTGCAGATAAGTTTATTCAGTTCATGCATCACCTGTATTCATTTGATTCGAGTTTCTTCCTTCTTGTAAAAGATAAGATCGCGGCTGTTAATGGGATTCCTCAGGAAAATGTAGAGCGTTATCTCGATAATGAGAATAATGAAATGTTATATCGTTTGAAGACGGAAAAAACCTATCTGATTAAGCGTCTAGCTACGCAATCGGAACAGGGGATTTCTGCGGATGAGGTCTACTGTTATGATTTCTATACCACTGTTGTAAATGCAGAAGATGAGATTCTAGCTGTATTTTGCGGGACCCGGATTGGACATTCTTTCAGTAAAGAAGAGATTAATGAGGTTCAAGGAATGATGAACCGCGTAGCTCTGGCGATTGAACGTTTGTTCATGTACGAAGAGATTGAACATGGGCGAAAGCTGAACCGCGATATCGTGAATAACGTAAACGAAGGCATTCAGTTCGTGAGTACAGAAGGCGTGATGCTTCAGATGAATAAGGCGCTGTGCAACATCGTTAACTATGACTGGATTGAAGGTACACTGACTCCTAGAAAAGAATGGATGGATTATTTCATCGAACGCTCGAATGAGAACCTTGAGCTTCGGTCGTTTTTTGAACAAGCAATCTCTGAGGATGCTCTGGAGTCCAGCAGTATGCAATACTCTATTGGAACGGAATCCAAGAAGCATATTGATGTTTATGCGATTCCTGTTTTCCGCCGGGAGCTTAGAATTGGTACATTGTTTGTATATAGAGATATCACTAGGGAGTACGAGCTGGATCTTATGAAATCTGATCTTGTCAGTACGGTAAGTCATGAGCTGAGAACGCCATTATCGAGTGTATTAGGATTCACGGAACTGCTATTGTCCAAAACCATGAAGCCTGAGAAGCAACTGAAGTATTTGGAGACGATTCATAAGGAAGCGAAGCGGTTGACTGAGCTTATTAATGATTTTCTGGATCTGCAGAGAATGGAGTCAGGGAAGCAGCAGTATATCACGGAGCATGTAAATCTTAGTGAAATTGTCCTTGGGGTTATCGATCAATATAAACTTAGTAGCACACATCATGTGCTATTGGTGGATGAGGCTCTGAATGCGGAGGTAGATGTGGACAAGGATAAGATCGTCCAAGTTCTAACGAATTTGTTAAGTAATGCGATCAAGTTCTCACCCTCTAACAATGAAGTGAAGGTACTGCTGCATAATGAGCCGGATCATATTATTGTGCGTATCCAGGATAATGGTCTGGGCATTCCAAAGGATCAAATCGGACAGCTATTCCAAAAATTCAGACGAGTGGACAACAGTGCCTCCAAAAGAATTGGTGGAACAGGTCTCGGTCTTGCCATCTGTAAAGAAATTATTGAGAAACAAAAGGGAACCATCGGTATTGATTCGGTAGAGGGTGAAGGGACAACCGTTTGGTTTAGCCTTCCAATCCTTAATGCAGAAGCAAGCCGGCAGCAAGATGAGCTGAATAAATGGAATGCTGATAAAGAGCTCAAACCGAATGTAATGATTGTTGAAGATGATTATAGTCTTTCGTTGCTTTTATCAGAAGAGCTTAAAGGGAAGGGGTTCCGTGTTACCCATCACTATCATCCACAGCAAGCTTTTGATCAAGCCTTGAAAACACCATTTGTTGCGATCGTGGTTGATTTGATGCTTGGTGAAGAACTGGACGGCTGGGATTTGATCCGAATGCTAAAAGAGGATTCGAGAACAGAGAATATTCCGATTGTTATCTCTTCTGCTCTGGATCAATCAGACAAGAACCAATTGAATGATGTGATACAGAAGTATTTAACGAAGCCTTATCCGCCAGGTGAGTTATCGAATACGCTTGAAGAGATTGTGAAGATAAAGACAGGGGTAGGCGAGGTATTATTTCCCGAAAGTAAGAAGGATTTATAGTTTTTATTTATCACAATATTTTATAAATAGTATCATTTTTTATAATGAAACCGATCAAAACAGGGCAAATCATACTGTTTTGATCGGTTTTTACGTACTTTATTGATACTTTTTCAATAATTAACAATTTTTAGGTGAAAATGACTTCATTGATCGTTTACAAATATTGTGATAGCCTGATTTTATGAGGTTCTAAAAAAGGCTCAGATAAATTCAATTGAGGCACGGATCATAACCAGATTTCATGTTTAGGAGAGGTGGATATTGTTGCAACTACAGGTAACGAACAGTCCTTTTAACGAGAACCAAGTCGAGCTTCTCAATCGTCTTCTACCAACCTTAACGGAGACGCAGCAAATATGGCTCAGTGGATATTTGTCCGCGATTGGACGTACTACGGCGGCAGCGCCAGCAGGTGCTGAACTTCAAGTGCCATCGAATACGATTGGAAACACAGAGGTTGGCACTTCCGTAACGAGCCAACCAGCAGCCTCACGGGAAGTGACCATATTATTTGGTTCGCAAACGGGGAATTGCCAGCGACTTGCGGGGAGCTTGTCCCGCAAGCTGGAAGAGCAAGGGTTTCAGGTCACACTCTCCGCGATGAACAATTTCAAACCTACAGCGCTTAAAAAGGTTGAGAATCTACTTCTATTGGTGAGTACTCATGGAGAAGGTGAACCACCTGATAATGCAAGGATTTTTCATGAATTTCTTTACAGTAAGAGAGCTCCTCAATTAGAGAACCTGCGGTTTTCAGTTCTGGCTCTGGGAGACACCTCTTATGAATTTTTCTGTCAGACGGGTAAAGAGTTCGATCAGAGGTTAGAGGAACTTGGTGGTAAGCGCCTAAGTCCACGTGTGGATTGTGATCTCGATTATGACGATTCCGTTGCCGAATGGTTTGAAGGTGTAATTGGTGCATTAAATGCAAATTTAAATGCTCCAGCCATTGCTGCAAAAGCGGTTCAAGCCGCGGAGGACGCAGAGTCACAAGAACCTCTATATACTCGTAATAATCCTTTTAAGGCAGAGGTACTGGAGAATCTGAATTTGAACGGACGCGGTTCGGACCGGGAGACTCGCCATTTGGAACTATCGCTTGAAGGCTCTAATATACAGTTTGAACCTGGGGATGCACTGGGAGTATACCCAGAGAATCATCCTGAACTGGTGGACGCTATTATTCATACTATGGGCTGGAATCCTAATGATAAGGTTCCGTTTAATAAGAAAGGTGATGAAGGAGCCTTACGTGAGGCACTTCTGCATCATTATGAAATCACTGTATTGACCAAACCTTTGCTGGAGCAAGCGGCAAAGCTGTCTGCTTCAAACAAGCTGAGTGAGTTATTAGCTCCAGACCGTGCTCCGGAGCTTAAAGCGTATATTCAAGGACGCGATCTACTCGATTTGATCCAGGACTTCTCACCGTGGGAAGGTCCAGCCAGCAGTTTTGTGACGATTTTGCGGAAGCTTCCTGCACGGCTATATTCTATCGCCAGCAGTTATAAAGCTAACCCGGATGAGGTTCATCTAACCGTCAGAGCTGTACGTTATGAGGCTCACGGTAGGGAACGTTACGGTGTCTGCTCAGTGCATTGCGCAGAAAGAGTAGAGCCGGGAGATACTTTGCCTATTTACATTCAGCATAATCCTAACTTTAAGCTGCCGACTAATCCGGATGCGCCGATCATCATGATCGGACCAGGCACAGGTGTTGCACCATTCCGCTCTTTCCTCGAGGAACGTGAAGAACTGGGAGCGGAAGGGAAATCTTGGCTGTTCTATGGGGATCGGCATTTTGTAACAGATTTCCTGTATCAGACTGATTGGCAGAGAATGCTAAAGGATGGCGTTCTAAGTAAGCTGGATGTCGCCTTCTCACGTGATACCGAAGAGAAAGTATATGTACAACATCGCATTTTACAAAAGAGTCGTGAGGTTTATGAATGGCTGCAAGAAGGTGCTCATATCTACGTTTGTGGTGACGAGAAGTACATGGCGCATGATGTTCATTCTGCACTGCTTACGGTGATTCAGAGTGAGGGCGGACTGAGCCCTGAAGCGGCAGCGGCTTATCTGGAAGATATGCAACAGACGCAGCGTTACCAGCGTGATGTCTATTAATGGATAGATGGAGTTATCGAATGACTTCGGGGGGAGATAACAACAATGGCAAACAATGAGAAGGTTAAGCCGATCGGCGGGCCTCCAAGTGATGTTGAGCATATTAAATCGGAGAGTAACTATCTGCGGGGTGCATTAGTTGAGACACTAAGCAATCCGATTACGGGTGGTCTGCCTGAAGATGATAATCGGCTGCTTAAATTTCACGGAAGCTATATGCAGGATGACAGAGATTTGCGCAATGAACGGGAACGTCAGAAGCTGGAGCCAGCATTCCAGTTTATGCTTCGCGTAGTTGCCCCAGGTGGTGTAGCTACACCGGAACAATGGCTGGTGATGGATGATCTGGCACAGAAGTATGGTAACGGAACCTTACGTCTGACTACAAGACAGGCATTTCAAATGCATGGCGTTCTCAAATGGAACTTAAAAAAGACCATTCGAAGCATCAATGATACGCTAATGACAACCCTTGCAGCTTGTGGGGATGTCAACCGTAACGTAATGAGCAATCCGAATCCTTATCAATCTGAGGTGCATGCAGAAGTCTATGAATGGGCGCGCAAAGTTAGTGATCATCTATCCCCACGTACTCCCGCTTACCATGAAATTTGGCTAGACGGTGAAAAGGTAGTGGATAGTTTAGGAGATCGGGCAGAAGTTGAACCGATCTATGGTCCGGTATATTTACCGCGTAAATTCAAGATTGGTCTTGCGGTGCCTCCTTCAAATGACGTAGATGTGTTCTCGCAGGATCTAGGCTTCATCGCTATTCTTGAGAATGATAAGCTGGTAGGGTTCAACGTTTCTGTAGGCGGCGGTATGGGAATGACGCATGGCGATACCAGCACGTATCCTCAGCTTGGCCGTATCATTGGTTTTTGCCGTCCTGATCAATTGATCGATGTAGCGGAGAAGACAGTAACGATTCAGCGGGATTATGGAAATCGTTCTGTCCGCAAAAATGCACGGTTCAAGTATACGATTGACCGCCACGGTCTGGAATGGTTTGTCGATGAGCTGCATGATAGACTCGGATGGCAGCTTGAGGCGGCACGTGAGTACCATTTCGACCATAATGGAGACCGCTATGGCTGGGTGAAAGGTACCAATGGAAAATGGAATTTGACGCTTTATATCCAAAGCGGACGGATTCATGACCAAGAAGGGTACACATTGATGACTGGACTGCGGGAAATTGCCAAGATTCATACCGGGGATTTCCGGCTTACGCCGAATCAGAATTTAACGATTGCTAACGTAACCACTGCTAAAAAGCGAAAAGTGGCTGAGCTGGCTAAACAGCATGGACTTACGGACGGAGCTCATCTGTCTGCGCTACGACGCAGTTCGATGTCTTGTGTGGCGCTACCAACCTGCGGACTTGCAATGGCTGAAGCAGAACGTTATTTGCCTTCGTTGATTGATAAGCTAGAGCTTGTCCTTGATGAAGCTGGTCTACGTGATGAGGAAATCGTGATCCGGATGACAGGCTGTCCTAATGGGTGTGCAAGACCGGCACTAGGCGAAATCTCGTTTATTGGTAAAGGTCCAGGTAGATATAATATGTACTTGGGAGCAGGGTTTACGGGAGATCGCTTGAACAAAATGTATAAAGAAAACATAGATGAAAAAGAAATTCTGGAGACGCTGGAGCCAATTCTTCATCGTTATTCGAAAGAACGTCTGCATAGCGAGCATTTTGGAGATTTCGTGATCCGTGCAGGTTATGTCAAAGCGGTTTCGTCAGGTCTTGATTTTCATGACTAATCTAATTTAGACTGAAATGGGTGTCCCAGAGCCTGCATTATGGCTACTGGGACACCTCTTTGTTGGTTGGCATTACCCTAACCACATTTTCATAAGAATAAGGGAAGTTTTTTAGTTTCAGACAGGAATAAATATTTTTTTTGCTTAATGATTTGGATTTCTCGTGTTTTTCTTTCATAATATAAAGGGGAAACTAAATACAAAAGAAGAGCCATTGCCCGAGAGTGATGTGTTCTGTACAGAAGAGGCGATATTATGATTATCATGAAAACGATGGAAGAGATCGAAAAAATGCGTGCGGCGGGAAAAATTCTCGCTGAATGTCATCGTCAAATTGCGCAAATTCTACAGCCGGGAATTACTACCTGGGAGATTGATGAATTTGCAGAAAAATTTATACTGTCTCAAGGAGCAACTCCTGAGCAAAAGGGATATAACGGATATCCGTACGCAACCTGTGCCTCTGTAAATGATGTAATCTGCCACGGATTTCCGAAAAAGGAACCACTTAAAGATGGAGATATAGTAACCATAGACATGGTAGTTAACTTAGATGGCTGGTTGGCAGATTCCGCTTGGTCATATGGGATTGGCAACATTAGTGAGCAGGCGACTAAATTGCTAGACACCACAAAAGAATCTTTATTCCGTGGTATCGAGCAGGCAGTTGCAGGCAACCGTATCGGGGATGTCGCTCATGCTATTCAAGTTTACGCAGAGTCTAATGGTTTTTCTGTTGTGCGTGATTTTATTGGCCATGGGATTGGTTCAGAAATGCATGAAGCACCAGAGGTACCTCACTATGGTCCGGCTGGCAGAGGACCTCGTCTTAAAGAGGGGATGGTATTTACCATTGAACCGATGCTGAACACAGGCAGCTACAGAACAAAAATTGATGCGGATGGTTGGACTGCACGTACCATTGACGGCGGTCTGTCAGCACAGTATGAACATACATTAGCTATCACCCCTCAAGGAACCATTATTCTGACTGAACTATAATTTAGGGTAGAAAAAAGACCTGATTAGCTTCATCTTCTCATGATGTTGCTGATCAGGTCTTTTTGTTGTTCAATTAATCAGTTAATCAGTAATGTTGCGAGTATAATATTCAATGATATCTTTTCGACGAATAATTCCGACAAACACGCCTTCTTTATCAATCACAGGAACAAAATTCTGATCTGCGGCGAGCGTCAGCATATCCTCCATTTCGGCATTTATGAGAACGCTCTCGTTATGAACATGCTTCTGGATATCGCTTACTGGAACTTCTCCTATATTGTCAAAAGTTAGACCTGCTGTGTTTTTTAGCTTCCACAATAGATCCCCTTCCGAAAGTGTTCCTACATATTTTCCTTCATTATCAATAATAGGGATAGCCGTATAATGGTGCTGCTCTAATTGTTCTAAGGCTTCCAGCATGGATAGTGAGTTAGTGATATAGGCAACTTGATCTTTAGGCAACAAAAAAGAGGATATTTCCATCGGCATGAACTCCTTTGTATTGAGATTTTTTTAGTTAGGCTACTTTTATTTAAACATACTTTTTGAAGGGATAGGTGTTTTAAATTTTATTATTTAATTATAGGTGAAAAGACCTATTTAATGATAGTCGTATTTTGTCGATTAAAGATAAGGTATATTATCCTAGAGTGGAGTTGTTCAGATGGCGTTATATCGTAGGCTTTCTTTAACGGTTAAATTTGTTCTGGTAGTAAGTTTAGTTATCATTGTTATCTTTTTCTTTAGTCTAATCGCGAATCTGCTTAATCTTCGAAGTGTGAGCATATCGAACGGTGAACTAGAGGCGGAAGTTGCTGGGCGAAGTTATGCGGAAACTATTCAGAATAGTATGGTAGACATAGAGTCGGCAGCAAAGGTATTCACAGATGTACTGGTTGAATCAAGAGAACATCAAACTTTGAGTCGTGAAGAAGTTATTTCTACAATGAAATCGATGCTTGAGAACAGACCCGAGCTTTTTGCAATTAGTACATTGTGGGAACCCAATGCCTTCGATCAAAACGATCAGGCTAATATCAATAAGACGCCATATGATGATGGTACGGGGCGTTTTATTCCTTATGTTCTTAGAAATCAAGGTTCAATAACGGTTGAACCCTTAAAGAATTATGATGTAGAAGGTGCGGGTGATTATTACCTTTTACCTAAAAAAGAGAAAAAACCGATCTACATTGAACCCTATTCCTATGAGACGACTGGTGGGGCTATAGAGATGATTTCGGTTATGCTGCCCATTTTGGACAAATCGGGCACTTTTCTTGGGACGGTAGGATTTGATGTTTCGTTATCAAAGCTCCAGGAGGATGCTGATAAATATAAACCTATGGGTGGATACGTTTCTCTAGTCACGGGTAATGGTAAATATGCAGCTAATCCTAATGATCCAGAAAGTGTACTTAAAGATTTCGGTGATACGGAAGAGAAAGCTGCACTGTGGAGACAAGTGAAGAATGGGAAGTCGGTTCAGGGGTACACCAATAATTCCAAAGGAGAAAATGTACTTCGTATTTTTGTTCCGATTCCACTGCCAGAAAGCGATCAGGTATGGTATACGCAGACTGCGATTCCTAAAGCTACAATCATGGCTGATTACGAACAATCGAAAACAGAATCATTTATTATCATGCTTGTTGGGATGCTGATTCTAGGAATAGTTATAGTCTTACAATTATGGTTAATGGTGATCAAACCGCTTCGAGTATTATCTGAGAAATTGCAGCTTATGGCTCAAGGGGACTTAACACAAACATTGCAGGTTCGAAATGATGATGAATTCGGTAAGATGTCTTCACATTTTAATCAGATGACATATAAGCTTCGAGAAATGTTTGGACTTGTGGCTGATTTATCGATGTCAGTGGGTGCTACTTCTGAAGAGTTGACAGCGAACGCGGAACAGACAGGGAAAGCTGCTGAACAGATTGCTGTGGCTATTGGACGAGTCGCCGAGGGAGCGCAACTGCAGAATGGTTATGCAGGAGAATCTTCTCTGGCCATGAGCGATCTTAGCATTGGAGTGCAACGTATCGCTGACTCTTCATCAGCGGTGTCTGCATCTGCAGACGAAGTAACCGATCAAACGAAGAGAGGCAGTGCACAGCTTCAAATGGCGGTGAACCAGATGACAGAGCTTAAGCAATCCGTGGATGAGACGAGTCTGGCGATTGAACGACTAGGTGAAAGATCTGTACAGATTAGTGGGATTATTGGTCTGATCTCGAATATCAGTAAACAGACTAATCTATTAGCATTAAACGCAGCAATTGAAGCATCCAGAGTGGGTGAACAAGGTCGTGGATTTGCTGTAGTAGCTTCGGAAATACGCATGTTGGCGGATCAAACGAAACAAGCTGCCGAACAAGTTACTGAATTAGTCGAACATGTGGTCCAAGATACTAATCAAGCCTCACAGGCTATGGCTGTTGGTAATGAGCAAGTACGTATCGGTGTGCAGGGTGTATCTGACAGTGATCTTTTGTTTACATCGATTCTTGCTGAAATGACACAGGTTACAGATCAGATTCAGGAAGTATCTGCAGCTGCACAGCAGATGACTGCTGGTACAGAGCAAATTTCAGCTAGTGTAAAAGTATTAGCTGAACTTGCATCAGAAGCGTCCGCAGATTCACAAAGTGTTGCAGCAGCCTCAGAGGAGCAGCTTGCTTCTATGGAAGAAATCTCAGCTTCGACGGAATCCCTCAGCTCAATGGTGCAAGATTTGCTGGACAAATTGTCTTATTTTAAAATTTAAACTGATGTGATATCGTGATTACAGGTGGGAAACCCTGTCCTTTTCTAAAGGATTAGGGTTTTTCCATTTATTACATAATCTAAAAGGTATCTACATGCCATCGGATGTGCTATAATCAATATATCGAAAGTAGTTGCCTGCTAATTCACATAGCGTAGAGGGTTATTCTTAAGATGACAATAACCTTGTACCATATGTGAATTTTTATTTTTTTAGAGATTTTGTAAGAGATTTTTTTGGGATAAGAATAACATGTAAATTAAAAAAAGGTGGTAATTATATTATGCAAACAGGAACAGTGAAATGGTTTAACGCAGACAAAGGCTTTGGTTTTATCGAGGTTGAAGGCGGAGAAGACGTATTCGTACATTTTAGCGCAATCACTGGTGACGGATTCAAATCTTTGGATGAAGGACAACGTGTAGAATTTAACGTAGTTCAAGGCAATCGTGGTCAACAAGCTGAGAATGTTGTAAAACTCTAAAGTTGTGAAAAGAATCCCCAAACTTATAGTTTGGGGATTTTTTTAAATAAAAGAAATTATAAGTTTCACACAATACTTTATGTCTTATATTTCTCGCTTAGTAGAAAGGTGGCGGATGTAAGTGCAGGTGTTTGAAGACTGGAATTTAAAAGTGAAGAAAACCTTTAACGCTACAAGCAACAAAGAAGTATTGACTGTGTCTGAAGCCGGTAGCTTGCTTGGTCTGTCTAAAGATCAAATGAAAAGCTATGTAGACCAGCATAAGTTAACCAAAGTCCCAATTATGAGAAGTGTTGTCAGGTATCTTTTACTGAAAAGTGAAATCGATACGATCCTGAACAAAACCTAATGTAACCTCAATATACTTTGCAGACCCATCCTTGATAGGATGTGGTCTTTTTTTTGCCTCAAAAATTTCTTATAAAAAGAAACTTATCGATCCAATGATCGTCTATAATAATGGGATATTTAGGTAATGGAGGGTAGGCACAAATAAAAAGTGATGTTCATTAATGGTGAGAAGTCGCATAAACAGAAAGGGTAATTCATTCAAATGAAAAATAAACAGAGCACTCATCCACCTGCTTCATTTGCATTAAGTAGAATCGAGAAAAAGAAAGTGAAAAAGAATAAAATCAGCAAGAAAATGAAGATTTGGTATTTTTCGATCGCTACCTTACTTCTTGTTGGACTGGGATCCTTTATTTTCCGTAAAGAACTAATGATTTTTGGGTTTGATAATGTTGTAGCACCAACTATTGAACACACCCTTGAAGAGTCCTATGTGCCGTTGGAAGACACTGAAGAATCTGGATTACAAGCAACGACGGAAAATAAAGACCGTCCTTTCTCTATCCTTCTACTAGGCACCGATCAGCGTGGCAAAGAAAACGGACTTTCTGATTCCATTATTTATACAGTTATTCGACCTATAGACCATAAAGCACTGCTCGTCTCCATTCCCCGTGATTCATATACTGAAATTATTGGAGCAGAAAATATCAAAGGAGCACGAAAAGAAACCAAGATTAATGCAGCGCATTCCTACGGTGGTCCTCAGATGAGTGTGGATACCGTTAAGAATCTACTGAACGCACCTATTGATTACTATGCTACTATTAATTTTAATGGGCTTGTGGGTGTTACAGATGCTCTTGGAGGAGTGGTGCTTCCAATCACCAAGGTGATAGAGAATAAGAGCCCCGATCATGAGAAACTAAGAATTGAGCCGAACAAACCGATCTATTCCGGTAAGGAAGCTTTAATGTATGTAAGATATCGGGAAGATTCTGATTTTAAGAGAACAGAGAGACAAAGGATTTTCCTAAAAGCAGCGCTTGATCGGATGAAAAGAATAGATAATATTCTTAATATACAGAACATTATTGAAATTGCTGGCAGTAACTTTAAAACCAATATGAAGTCAGATTTTATTTTGGATTTGGCTAAGAAGGTAATTCTTGAAGGTGGAACCCCTGAAATAACGAGTCATATGCTCCAAGGGGAAGGAAAACATACGGATCAATGGTATTATATACTCGATGAAAATGATGTAAAGCGTACCCATGATATGATCGAGATTTGGCTGAATCCAGAATCTACGGAGGCTGATCTAATAACTGCTTCTAAGGATGATGCTGCATAATATTTTTGCTATTCTATTTTATATTCACACGGAGGTTAGCTTCTATGGCAGTAAAATCAAAGGAGCAAATGATACTCGAATTTAAGTCTCTTATTCCATTCGTGAAATCATTAGAAGAGGTGCCAGATAAACATTGGGATAAGCCCATAGCTACTGGTAAATGGACCGTGAAGGATATTCTCTGTCACCTCATGCTCTGGGATAAATATTTCTATGAAGGTGCTATTAAGAAGATTATTTTGAAAGAACCACTAACAACGAAACATTTGGATTTTAACGAATTTAATGCTAACGCGATTGAGTATGCCAAATTGTTATCCAAGCAAACCTTGATAGAACAATTTGTGCTCTACAGATCTAGAATTTTAGATACAGTCTCTGGATTAACGGATGAAGAATGTGATTTGGAATATAAGGATGGAGACCGCAAGAAGTTCAGTGTTCGCAAGTATATGAGAAGTTTTATACCACATGATAAGCATCATAAAAAACAGATTGAACAATTTCTAAAATACATACAGCAAGGTTGAAAGTTTGCCTTTTATGGCTTAAACTTTAGCGCGATTCTGAACCAATTTCATGGATTGGCGAATGAGTATTGGGCCGAACATGCTGCCGGCTGAGGCGGCTATAAAGGAATGTAAGGGAAACCTAATGGCAAAGTAAATGACCGTTCCAGCTACAAAGTCAATAAGAATGAATTTCTTGATCTCGGATAGTGGGATTGTGACGAATACAAATGATTCTTTATTTTTCAAGTGGTTGACCTCCTATTTGATAACGCAGTATATAAATCCACTGTTCATTCTATTTTGAGAACAAGATGTCCCATTCGAAATATTTAGACTAACGGCATAGAAGAGTAAAGGGTGAAGACTCGAATGGATAATCAGGATCATCAAAAAGAGCGGAAACCGCTATTATATATACAGACAGCTAATCATGTTATGGAAGAAATCAGGAAGAGAAAGCTTCAGTCACATGATCTCGTCCCATCTGAAGGGGAGATTGCCAAGTTGTACGGTGTCAGTCGCATGACGGCGAAGCTTGCTTTGCAGATCTTGGAGAAAAAAGGGATCGTTTATCGCCATGCCCGTCGTGGGACATTCATATCCGCTGATTACCACCATACACATTCCGGTGAACAGATGCTGGAGAAGGCGATCGAGGAGAAGAAATCGATACGAAGGATTGCATTGGTGATTCCTAATATGGATGATTATATCGGTAGAATAATTACTTCCGTCGAAAAAGAAGCGCGTGAAGCGAATTGTCATTTACTCATTCGAATGACTGGGGACAAAGAAGACGAAAGCATATGCTTGCAAGAGCTGTATGATGATCAAGTAGAGGGTATTATTTTATATCCGCGTGGGAGTACGCAGTGCAGTGAGAAAGTATTGGAGCTTAGTCTATTAAACTACCCTCTAGTTATCATCGATCGTATCTTTCGAGAGGTGCAGATTGACTGTGTCTACCATGATCATTACCATGGGGCTTATAAAACCACCCAGTATTTGATTGAGAAAGGCCATCAGGAAATCGGATATCTTTCAATGGCATTTGATGGTGTGACGAGCAGGGAAGACCGGTATAGAGGTTATCTTCAAGCTATGTTGGATCATGATCTGCCGGTAAACAGTCGTAATATTTACTTGAGCTGCTCAGAAGATTATATGCATCAGTTGAATGCTCCGAATGTGCAGTTGGCGTCATTTTTAGGTAATAATTCCGCTTTAACGGCAGTCGTATGTGCAGACGACTATATCGCTACATCATGCTTATATACGGCAATCTCCATGCAAATATTGGTTCCGGATCAATTGTCAATCATAGGGTTTACCGACATTCAATTGGCGAGCTTGCTGCCTGTTCCATTAACTACAGTAAGACAAGCTACAGAGAAACTCGGACAAGTTGCTGTCCAGCGAGTTGTTAAACGGATGGATAATTCACGTGAAGGAGCACTAACGATTAAGATTGATACCACCATCGTCGAGCGAAGCTCCGTTAGACCCAACATTATTAAATGATCCGCTTGAAAATTACCTTTTGAGACTCTTTCCCCACATTTTTGTGGAGGGAAGAGTTTTTTATATCAGTGACATAAAAGCGCGATAATGTATTTATCATGTTATTTAATGATATTATTTCAGACTATTTGATTGTATAGATCAGTGACATATACTAGTCTGTAAATAGATCGTTGGAAATTCCAGTTTTCAATAAGCCATAATCTAATGGAAGCAGGTCGGGAAAATGAATAACACTAAGAAGGTCCATGTTGTATTTAAAACGCATTTGGATATTGGGTTCACGAATTTGGCTGCGCATGTATTAAGACAATATATGGAAGAGTATATTCCGAAAGCGATCGCTTTGGCCGATACATTAGAGGCTGAAGGTGGTCGCGCGCAATTTGTATGGACGACTGGATCCTGGCTAATTCGTTATTATTTGGATCACGCACCTGCTTCGGAAAGAGAAGCGATGGAGAAGGCAATTCGTAAGGGACATATAGTGTGGCATGGGTTACCGTTCACTACACATACTGAGCTTATGGATAAGGAGCTTTTCCGATACGGGCTAACGATCAGCCAAGAGCTTGATCAACAATTTGGGAAACAAACGATAACCGCAAAAATGACGGATGTGCCAGGTCATACCTTGTCCATGGTTCCGTATATGCAGAAAGCAGGCATTCAGTATATGCATCTCGGAGTTAACCCAGCCTCTATGCGTCCTGATGTACCAAAGCTGTTTCGCTGGCAGGCAGGGGATGGCAGCGAATTAATTGTGAACTATGCCGGAAGCTACGGAGAGCCGGTTGAGATTGAAGGGATCGACGATATATTGCTATTTGCGCATACGGGTGACAATTGTGGGCCGCCAAGTGCTGAGGAAATCGAAGAGCAGTTCCGTGAAATCCAAGAACGATACCCTGACGCTGAGATTATTGCGTCTTCACTAGATGCATTTGTTAGAAGTCTTATGCAAGTTCGCGAGCAGCTTCCTGTGGTTAGTGAAGAAATCGGTGATACTTGGATTCATGGTGCAGGGACAGATCCATTAAAACTTGCCAAGCTTCGCGAGCTTCAACGTTTGAGAAGCAAATGGCTGTCCGAAGGAAGCTTAGACGAGCATAGTATTGCCTATAAAGGGATGAGCGATGCTATGTTGATGGTAGCAGAGCATACATGGGGTTTAGACGTAAAGAAATGGCTTCCTGACTTTCGAAACTATGCGAAAAAAGATTTCAATGATGCTAGAATCAAGGACGAGATTGATGTAGACGATATTCCTGCGAAATTCAATTATATTGGTGCATTCGCTATGGATGAATTCGATAAACATTCTAGTGGTTTATTTACCTCAGAACAGAGCGTCCGGAAGTATTCGATGATCGAACGTTCCTGGGCGGAGCAACGGGGCTATCTGGATCAGGCAATCGCATGCCTGGATAAAGATAAACAAGCGGAGGCAAAGGAAGCGTTCGGTAGGCTAGAGCCTACGAGGAAAGATTGTTCCGCTGATTCTGAGCAGGTTAGTGTCCAAGGGGTGTACGCGGTTGAAGGTTATAAACTGACCTTTGGCGTGAATGGCTCACTTGTTCATTTATCGGACGCTAATGAGAAAGTATGGGTAGACGAAAGCCATCCCTTCGGCGTTTACGCCTATGAGACGTTTGGAACGGAGGACTACGCCAGATACTTCCGTACCTATATGCAAAATTTAGGCTTCACCCATCCATGGTCTGATGCCGACTTTAATAAGCCTGGCTTTGAATTTGTTCGACCATTACCTAGCCATCAGCTATATGAGCCCATCGTGACTGATATGAAGCGAGTAAATGGAAAACGGTTCTTGCTACGTTTACGTATGCCGGTACAAGCCTATGAATTATATGGTGCGCCGAAAGAACTTGAATTAGTGTATGATTTTGAGCATGAAGGTACGGTTGACGTATCACTGCAATGGTTCGGAAAAGAAGCCAACCGCCTTCCAGAAGCAAGCTGGTTCGGTTGTGCATTGAATGTCGATAATCCTAATCTTTGGTTGATGGATAAGATGGGCTTGCCAGTCTCACCTTTGCGTGTAGTGAAGGACGGGAATCGTAATCTTCATGCCATTGGACGTGGCGTTAGTTATCAGGGGGCAGATGGGAGCGCCTTTATCGAAACCATGGATGCTGCGTTGGCTGCACCGGGTCAAAAAAGACTGCTACAATTCGATAATTCTTTTGTTTCTCTAGATAAAGGATGGCATTTTAATTTGCACAACAATATCTGGGGTACGAATTTCCCTATGTGGTACGGTGAAGATGCAGTATTTCGTTTTCGTCTAAATTTACAATCGAACCGTAAGTAAAATAATAAATGTACTTGTGACTGAAATGCACCCCTTAGAATAAACATTGGAAAACCCTCTGGGTCCGATGTCTTTCTATGAGGTGCATTTTTGCTCAGTTTCTGCAACTGATAAGATCTCAATGTTAAAAAGACAAATTTCCACTTGGAAAATTTGGTTTTCATAGGTGATATCCCATATTCCGCCGATTTCTTCTACCGCATTCTTTACGCTTTTTAGACCGATACCATGAAAATGCTTGTCTCGTTTTGTTGTGGCTAATTCTCCGAAATGATTCGTACGTATTGAATGCTGATATGGATTCTGTATTCTGATAAATAAAGTACCCTTATGATAATGAAGTTGGAATTTAATATAAGGCTGAGTCACACCTGGATGCCTGCATGCTTCTATCGCATTATCAAGGGTGTTCCCTAGAATAATGCTAAATGCATAAGCATCTAGGTCAAGCTGAGGTGGAATCTTAATATCCGTTTGAAAGGAGATACCCAGCTTTTTGGCAAATTGCGACTTGTAATTAATGATAGAGTCGATTAGGATGGAGCCGGTATTACTTTCACCTGAAGAGAGTTCTATTACTCCAAGAAGCTTATCCACATCATTCAGTCCGGCTTCTTTTTCCCCAGCTTGTAATTGAGACCTCAGGCCGAGCAAGATATTCCTGAAATCATGTTGAAACGTAAAGACTTCTTGCTGCCTTTCTTTCGTGAGCAGATACTGGTTCATATAGTAGGTGTTCTGCTGTTCCAACAAGTAGTTTTTATTCTGTGCCGATTGTATGGTTAATACACGATCACACAAAAGAATGATCAGGAAGTTGATCAATAGCATTCCTCCGGACAAAGTCGGATACAACGCCGGATATTCCCGCAATGACAGCTCGCCCGATAATTTTGCAATACTGAGAATGCTGATAAACGGAAAGCAGAACAGCCCGATCCAATACCAACTGCTTAGACTGCCCTCGCCAAAAGCTTTGGTAAAACGAAGCGTGATCTGTACCAGTATAAACATCAGAATCTTAGACAAAAACAAGGTAAAGATGTATCCGCTTGTCGTATACACAGGTGCAGTAGCTGCATCTGAAAGAATAATCAGTGCGACTATAAATAAAGCAGCACCAATACGCCATTGTATTTTTCCTTTATACAAAAAGGACAAGAGAACGATCCCCACTATATTAAGCCCTAGCATCCATAAGCCGGGGAGTGGGCTGTAATGAAGGAGGAGTACGAAAATATAATAAGCAGTGTATACGGAATAAAGGATTACTTTGGATTCCCAAAGCCGTGGGAAACAATGGTCATAGAAATAATGAATGATAAATGGGAGAGCTGCCAGTGTGAGGGCATAGAACAGCTCATCCAGTAGAATATTATTCAAGCAGACTCCCCCTGAATTGCAAATAACTCTTTTTCACTACGGTGCTTTGCTTATCGCTAATCGGAAGTTCTTCCCCACTCGTTAATACAATTTTTTTGCCCTGAATTTGTTTTATGTAATCGAAATTCACAAGATACGATTGATGAATCCGCACAAACTGCTTCGAAGGTAGCTTTCCTTCTTCTATAGATAAAGTACTGTAATATTCCGTTTGATCTTCCGTTGTTTGCAAAATGATTTTTCGGCGATCACTTGCCAAGTACATAATATTACGGATTGGAATAAGTAGTTTAGTTCCACTTTGGTGTACAGGCAGTAATTTTGGTTGGTTTTGCTGACGCTTGACCTTTATTTGCTGAATCATAGAGATTAGTTTTTTTTCAAAAGACTCGTTATGTATAGGCTTCTTTATAAAACCGGAAGGTTGAACGTCAAATAGTTGAACATGATACTCTTCGTGGCTCGATACGTAAATCAACCGAACCCTATCATTATCACAATCTCTCCGTAATATATGACCCGCTGTTATTCCGCTTATTCCCTTCATTTCTATATCCATAAAAATAAGATCAAATGGACAACCATGTTGAATGGCTTTCGTGAAACTTTCACCAGAATAGAATATCGATACCTCTATCTTTACAGTCTGCTGAATGGGATGGTTAAGGATCAATCTCTCAATATATTCTGTTGCCTTGAAATCATCATCACAAATAGCAATATGTATCATGTGAAATTCCCCTCCTGTGTTATAAATAATAATACATTATATGGGAGTATAATCAACCTTTATCCTTTTAGGGATCACTTGGAAGCGGCGAAAGTTACATTTATTCCCGTGTTTTTTACCATTGCGATTAGTAATTCTAGTAAACATGCTAATTTAATATCAATTAGTAGCAGACGGTATGGAGGAGTTGAAAAATGAATACAACAATCTTTGAAGCTGAGGGATTAACTAAACAGTACGGCAGTGCAAATGCGCTTCATAATATAAATATGCAGATTAAACAGGGTGATATCTATGGCTTTGTAGGTGAGAATGGAGCAGGTAAAACCACACTCATGAAAATAATTAGTGGATTAGTTTACCCTACAAAAGGGACTATCCAATTGATGGGTAAAAGTAGTGAGAAGGACATCGCACGAGTCAGAAAAAAAATGGGGGTTTTAATAGAGCTACCTGCCCTCTACCCCCATATGAATGCTGAAGAGAATTTAAGCTTTTATTGTAAGATTCATGGTATTTCGGATTTCAAGAGAATTAAAGATGTGCTGAATTTAGTGGGACTAACGGATGTTGAAAACAAAAATACAACGGAATATTCTCTGGGCATGCGTCAACGCTTAGGGCTGGCAATTTCCCTTCTCAATGAACCGGAATTTTTAGTGTTGGATGAACCGATTAATGGACTTGATCCTACAGGAATTGTAGAGATGAGAAAATTATTGGCTAAGCTGGCACATGAAAAAGGGGTTACCATCTTGATTTCCAGCCATATCTTGAGTGAGCTCCAATTGTTAGCTACCAAATTCGGGTTTATTCATAAAGGGCAGTTCATTAAGGAAGTCTCTGTGGAAGAACTCTTGCAATCAGCCGAAGCGCAAATTTGTATTAAGACCGTTGAAATAGCTGCAGCAATAAACGTGCTTAAGAACGATCTTAATATTCATTCGATCACATTGTCAGAAGCCGGAGAAATATTGGTTCCCAAGGATTTGACAGATCTTGAACAGTTAATGTCAACGTTAATTAGAAATGGAATTCCACTTGAAGGAATCAACCTGTCCACAGCAAATCTTGAGCATTATTATATGGATCTGATAGGAGAATGAGAAATGAGGGATTTTCTGAAAGCTGAGTCTTACTTTATAAGAAGGGATATCATGTTTAAGGGAATTTCTCTTCTGTTCCTTATAGCAAGTCTGGTACTAGCAATCTGGATTGGCGGTAAAGGTGGTTTTGAAATCGGTAATCTCGCGGAACCCTTAACGATTGTGACACCTTTATCTTTATTTTTTTATTTTATTATTCCAGTTTACGTATGTTTTTTTGCAACCGAAGGATTTGAATATGGATCTATCAAAGTTATCCTGGCTTCCGGACAAAGTAGGTTTATCTATATCACGGGGAAATACCTTTCTGTTTTTAAAATTATTATATGGTGGATTTTACAATTTACAGTAGTGTTTTATCTCGCTTATATGATAGCTGCTTTGATAATTGGGACTGACATCGGTAATCGTAATTTTTCTGCTGACTTGATTCAGGTTTCCCGTGTACTGGGATTAAATATCCTTTATTTATCAGCTTATGCTGCTCTAATCATTATGGTAGGTATTCTTATTAAAAGAACGGCTTCAGCGGTGGTTGTAACTTTTTTAATTATATTCGGAGACTTCATGATATCCGGTTATTTCCGTGATGCTTCCTCCGCATTGTTAAGGGGGATTTCAGACCATGCTTTAACGACCCAAGTTATGAAGTTTTCCGGAATCTACGTCGTTAATTCACAACATATAGTCCTAACCGGAGCAAAGAGCTTTATGGAAGTGGTGCTGATTCCTGTGATTATCATAGCTATTAGTTTGTCTGTCACCTATATTTCATTTGGAAAAAGAGATATACACGCGTAGATAAAGGAGGAATTGAAATGGACAGGGGTAATAGGTCACCAAAAACGATCGTTATTGTAGGTGCGTTGCTAGCTATTGTAGTTTTTGTTGTTCTTTTTGTTGGTATTGAGATGGGATGAGGCTAATATAAAATCTCCGGCAACAATATTGCCAGGAGATTTTTTTGTTCAGGGCTTGTTTTTGATTGGGCTGATATCGGAAGAGTACTGAAAGTCACAGAGGATTATTTTAATTATCGATATAATGAAAGCGTTATCTTTTTTATTGCAGTTTACTTAAATTAAAAGGAGATAAGCTATGAGAGTGAGCAAAGTTTCTTTTAACCAGCTTGTGTTTATTTGTTTAGGGATTCAATACATGTTAATGCATTTGTTCTCTGCAGGCGAGGCGATTGTCATCACATCCATAGAGCTTGTTATATACATGATTTTTACCGTTGTTGGCCTTGTAGGATTTTTTATGCGGAGCAGAAAAGTGGATAGTGAGGCTATTTCCGGATTGGTCGCATTATTCTTCAGTGTATTATGGATGGTATCTTTATTTTCGCAATTTAAGAAAGAAAGCTACCCAGATGCTTTAACGGTAATTAATTCGCTTGGCGTAGCTACTGCCTTACTTGTGCTTCTGGCTGAGTTCATCATTATAGCTAAGGCCTAGCGTAAACACAAACAAAAAAAACAAGACAGGTCTATTTAAGACTTGTCTTGTTTTTTGTGCATCCCCAGAAATGAAAGCTCACCCTGTGCATTCCGCTTAAATTCATACTCTGAATCATGCTTCGTATGATGGAATCCTGTTTCCGAGATTGGATAAAAGGGAGTGACCTCTACATCATTCCAGACAAAATAGTAATCTTGCCCACTACGCTCCACGCTCGCTTTGCAGCCATATCCCTCATAGGTTCCCATATATGAAGCATAAATGCTGTCATCAAGCGGGAAGGCATGTGGAGAGACAGGCACCCTTTCAGGTTCGCCGAATACTAATCCAGCTAGCGATTCTGTTAACTTAGTGACGGGTACGCAATCATAATTAGTCAACATGATGACGCTTGTTTGATCTTCAGGGTATCTATGCAGTTCACTTCGGAAGCCGCGATAGGCACCGCCGTGATACATTCTTTTTCGATCAAAACGTTCGTCCAAGAACCAACCGAATCGATATTTGAGATTACTGGAATGAAAAGCCATCTCTAGGGTGTTATGAGACACTAATTGATCAGAGTACAAGGCTTGATCCCACAGGAAAAGATCGGCAGCCGTCGAATACATCCCGCCAGCGGATAAGATAGAACTCATATCTATGTATTCCCCCTGAGTATACTCTCCCCAAGAAGAATGATAAGGCGAGGCTAATTTCGGAATAATTTGCTGGTTGTTATAAACTCCTGTATTTACCATGCCCAGAGGCTGTAATATAAAAGTAGTGATATAATCTTCAAATGTCATCCCTGTAATCTTCTCAATAATCATCCCCAGCAAATAATAACCTGAGTTGTTATAGGCAAATGAAGTGCCAGGCATAAATGCAGGGGGCTGACTCACAAATAGCTGAAACATCTCCTGTGGAGTCAGCTTTAGCTTATTTAATTTTTGATTATATTCGGGTATGGAAGTGTAGTTGGCTATGCCAGAGGTATGTCCTAGCAGGTGAAGGATGGTAATCCCCTCTAGTGCATGCTGCTGAGGGAGATATTTTAGGATTGGATCTTCCAGTCTGAGACGTTTTTGTTCTTTTAGCATCAGGATAGCCATGCCAGTGAATGATTTGGTAAGTGACCAGATCCGGAATTTGGTATCTAAAGTGTTCGGGACCTGATGTTCAAGATTCGCATATCCGTACGCTTTATGTAACTTGATTTCTCCACGTTGAGCTATTAAGACTGTGCCGCTTAATGGCCAGCTTTGTTCGTATTTATCTAAATAGTGCTCCAGACGCTGGAACTGTGTATCCACAGGTAACCCCTCCTTAAAGGCATATTCTAACATAATAATAAATTCAGTTGAAGTGGAGAGAAATCGATGAGATATGATTGTTTGATTATTGATGATGAAATTGAGCTTGCGGAGACCACCTGCGAATATTTTAATTTGTTTGATGTTCAAACCGCATTTGTTACGAGCGCCGATGCCTGTCGGAGCTTTTTGAGTGAGCATCAGGTGTCGATGTTACTCCTAGATATTAATTTAGGTGGTGAATCCGGCTTCCAGTTATGCAAAGAACTGCGTCAGACGACCGGGATTCCCATCCTGTTTATTAGTGCCCGCTCCAGTGAGGATGATGTATTAATTGCGCTAGATATCGGGGGAGATGATTATATTCATAAGCCGTATACCCTGAGAGTGCTGCTGGCAAAAGTAAAGGCGGTGCTTAAACGGTACAACAACGAAGTTGTAGCCGAGTCCTCCCTTCTTGAATCCGGACCCATCCAGATTGATCCCGAACTCAGAAGGGCAAGTCTTAACGGCGTACCCCTCAAGCTGAAAACAATGGAATATAAATTGCTAAAGTTTTTGATCCAGCATAAAAATCGGGTAATCCCTAAAGAGGAGCTATTTACAGGGGTATGGGGTGATGTTTTTGCGGGAGATGGCACCTTGAATGTACATATCCGTCATCTTCGAGAGAAGATCGAGCAGAATCCTAACGATCCGCAGTACATCCGTACCGTATGGGGCATCGGTTATGCTTTTGAGGATAAATAAGCTATGACTAAAAAACTGTTGATAGCTCTGATGCTCACTATACTCGCTGCAAGTATAACTCTCTTATTGCTGATATTTAATTTGAAAGTGGAGACCTCAACAGACCGAGTGGCGATCAATACCATTGTTAAGCTTACAGAGCAGCATTGGGATAAGCTTGAGCCGAAACTGTACAAGGAAAGTCCCTATGATTTCGCCATTATTGATACTTCTGGTGAGCTAAAATATCAGACTGAAAATGCGATTTCCGTTAGCGTTAATGAAGCTATCAATAATCGGGATACCTTAGTCGACGTTGTTGTTCAGGATCAGCTGGTGGGTAAAGTAATTATTAATAATGATTACCGTACGATTTTTATACATATGAAACAACAATTTATACAAGTTTCTGTTGCAATGCTGCTTTTGCTTACAATTCTAGGCATTCTCTATATTTGGTTCCTGAATAGATCCATTCTTCGTCCGTTTCGCAAAATGCAGCTATTCGCGAACCATGTCGCAAGAGGCGATCTTGAAGTGCCTTTGGAAATGGATCGTAATCATCTATTTGGTGCTTTTACCGAAAGCTTCGATATGATGCGGGAAGAGCTTGCGGCGGCTAGACACAGTGAATATTTAGCGAACAAGAGTAAGAAGGAGCTGGTTGCTAGTCTCAGTCATGATATTAAGACACCCGTCGCTTCGATGAAGGCGATTACGGAACTGATGTTATTAAGCGCAAGAGATGAGAAGACAAGCAGACAGCTAAACACTTTGTATTCCAAAGCGGATCAGATTGATCAACTGGTCACAGACATGTTCCATTCCACCTTGGAGGAGCTGAATGAACTAAAAGTCAGCTTAACGGAGGAGCATAGTCACCTGCTGACCCAAATTATAAATAATGTGAACTTCTACGAACGGATTTCAGCTGCATCTGTGCCAGACTGCATCATTATGGTGGATCCTTTACGGCTGCAGCAGGTCATCGATAATGTGGTGAACAATTCCTATAAGTATGCCTTCTCCGGTACACCCATCGATATTACATTCGAGATTAGGGATCATTATCTGGAGATTGATGTTCTGGATTATGGTCCGGGTGTTCCTGAGGAGGAATTGCCTTTAATATTCAATAAATTCTTTCGGGGCAGTCTGGCCGTGAGCCAGAACGGTGCAGGTCTAGGTCTGTACATTTCTCGTTATATGATGCAAAAAATGCAGGGCGACATTGTATGCTCCAATCGGGAGGATGGATTTACTGTAAAGCTGCTGATTCCTTTAGCAGGATAGAATTAAGAATTCGCTAAGGATTGCACAAAGACATGTTAAGAACATTTAACGTACGATTAGGTTGCAATTACGAATGAGTCTGTGATTGCAGCCATTATATTGTGCGTAGAGCTAGGGTTACTATTAGCGTAATTAATGAGTATGAACGTAAATGGAGTGTTCAACATGAACGAAGTGAATAATAAAGTATTGATGCAGACCCATAAGCTTGGAAAAACCTTTTCCCATGGAGGAACTCAGCAGCATGTATTAAAAAATCTGGATCTGACCTTATATCATGGTGATTTCACGATTATCATGGGCAGCTCTGGTTCTGGTAAATCAACACTGCTGTATGCCATTTCGGGAATGGATAAGCCAACGCTTGGAGAGGTCTTGTTTGAAGGTCAAGATATTACGGCGATGAGTAATGATCAGCTGGCGATATTCCGGCGGAAGAATTGTGGATTTGTGTTTCAGCAGATCCATCTGCTCGATTCAATGAGTGTCCTCGACAATGTATTATCAAGTGCTTTTCTTGTCCAAAAGGATAGAGCTAGGGCTGTGGAAAAAGCCAAAAAGCTGCTCTTAGATGTAGGCCTGGATGACACCATCTGGGGTAAGTTTCCAGCGCAAATTTCAGGAGGAGAAGCTCAGCGTGCCGGTATTATCCGGGCCCTTATCAACAGTCCAAAAGCGGTCTTTGCGGATGAGCCGACTGGAGCGTTAAATAGCTCAGCAGGAATAGGGGTACTGCGTGTCCTAACCGAGGTAAATAAGCAGGGGCAAAGCATAATTATGGTAACCCATGATCTCAAAACTGCGCTGCGTGGTAATCGGATCTTGTATCTGCAGGATGGAGTAGTCATCGGAGATTTGCGCCTTTCCCCTTATAGCGAAGATAATGGACCTGAACGGCAGCAGCAATTACAGTCCTTTCTGACCGAATTGGGGTGGTAGGGATGAGAAGCTTAATAGGAAAGCTTGCTTGGTCCAATATTCGTAAAAGAAAAAGTGCAACGATTACGCTCTTCGTATTGATTATGATTGCTGCGCTGCTGCTGAACATTGGCCTCACGGTCAGCTTGAAGCTTAATTCTTTTCAGCAAGAAAAAATATCGAAGCTAAATACACCTGATATCACCGCTTATTTTCCTTTAAATGAGAATGTGAAGAATTATGAATCTCTGGTGGATAGCTATCCTTATACTGAAACATGGGAGAATGAGGCGGCGCTTCTGCTACCTGATGTAAAGATAAACTACGGGGGAAACAATACAGCTATTGCTTTCTTGATTCTTAATAAGGATTCGCAGCGCTCTATGGGACTATTTAATACCACTTCTCGGTTGGAACCTGCGGATCAAAATACAATTTATTTGCCGTATATCTTTCACGGAGGCTCAGGGTATAACCTTGGGGATACGATCTCGTTTGAATACGATAACAACAAATTTACTTATACCATCGGTGGATTTACGGAGGAACCCCTTTTTGGGACATTGACGAATGGGGCTTTGAAAATATTTTTAAACGATGAAGGTTATAAGCAATTAGAGGAACGGCTTGGGAAAGAAGTTCAATTTAATTTTTTATCTGTACAATTAAACGAACGGGCGAAAGAAGTCAAGCTGGAGCAAAAGTTGAGTGAACAGATTTTTGGATCTGGAAACACAAGTTCATTTTTAGTCATGCGAACTGATGTGGGGCTCGAAGGTAACCGCGTTTTTGTGAATATTTTAGCCGCTATTCTGATTGTATTTGCATTGATTATGGTTGTAATCTCGTTGATTGTGATCAGGTTTCAGATCTTCGGGAATATTGAGGATAACCTAACCAACATCGGTGTTTTGAAAGCGAACGGTTATACGTCAAGGCAGATCATATCCTCATTTCTTTTACAGTTCGTCTCAGTATCTATAATGGCCTCCATACCGGGAAGTTTGATCTCTGTTCTAGTCATGCCCTTAGTAGGTAATATGATTTCGTCTTCGGTTGGACTGTTGTGGCCGACAACTTTTGAATTATTAAGTGCTTTGTTGAGTTTGCTTATCGTTACGGTGCTGATTCTCTTAGTTGCCTACCTGTCTAGTAGAAAGATTCGAAGGATTACTCCGATAGCAGCTCTTCAGAGCGGGCTTCTTACCCACAATTTTAAGAAAAATCATTTTCCGCTAGCGAGCACTTCATTGAATTTGCAATTCGCCTTAAGTCTGAAGTCTTTATTTAGACAGACCAAGCAGAATTTTATGATCGTGCTGATCGTTGCAGGGTTGACCTTTTCGAGTATATTTTGCTCCATCCTTAATTTTAACTTTAAAGGGGATACTTCAGCCGTTTTAGATTTAGTGGGTCTAGAACGTACCAATTTGCAACTTGATCTAAAAAAAGCTGATCATGATCCAAAGATATTTGCAGAAGTAGAGGCCATGCCTGAGGTTCAGAAGATCTCCATATTGGAAGGTAGAGTAGCTTCTATAGATGATTCCAGTTTTATGATCCGTGTATCTGATGATTATGCCAAGCTGGAGACGCAGACGGTCTATAAAGGTAGGCAGCCCATTTTTGATAATGAAATTGCGGTATCCGGTGTAATTGCAAAAATGAAAAATAAATCGATTGGGGACGAGATTCCAGTTACGTTTAATGGGGTAACCCAAAATTATTTGGTGACTGGTCTTAGCCAGCAGATTAATCAGTTAGGTATGGTTGCTACTATAACAGAAGATGGAATGAGAAAATTGCAGCCGAATTACTCAGTCCAGTCCATTAATGTGTACTTAAAGGAAGGGGAAGATCCTCAAATCTTCATTCAAAAGCTTGAAGAACGTCTCCCTGGACAATGGAACGTAACGAACATTTTAGACATGTTAGAAAGCACGCTCAGTACATTCACTTCAGCAGTATCTTCTATGACAGCAGTCATTACCGCGGTCACAATTATAGTGGTTAGTTTAATTTTGTATTTGGTGATTAAGACGTTGATTATGAAACGTAAGCGGGAATTCGGTATTCTTAAAGGTATCGGATATACGACCTTTAATCTGATGACACAGATTACGTTCAGTCTTTTTCCGGTGATTGTAGTTGGAGTATTATTGGGGAGTTTAGCAGGTTATTTTTTCTCGGATTCGGCGTTTGTATTATTGCTTTCAAGTCTAGGCATTTATAACGTTCAGCTGACGGTTAGTCTGCCTCAAGTGCTTCTACTGTGTGCTGTCATTCTAGTTTTTGCTTATGTGGTATCCATGTTAGTTGCAAGACGGATTCGGAAGGTCAGTGTATATGATTTGATTATGGACTAAGAGCTTGAACAAAAACAACGAGATGGAGGTAGGCCGCATCTGTATTAATAGGTTTCACAGCCACTCCATACTCGTTGTTATTTTTATTACATATTCATTCGTCCGTCATCATAATTGAATTGCCAATCGATGCCGAATTTATCTTTTAGACTACCATAACACGAGCTCCAGAAGGTTTCTTGTAATTCCATACCTACTTTTCCGCCTTCTTTAAGCTTATGGAAATATTTCTTTATGCCATCCAAATCTTTACTAACTACCGAAAGACTAATGTTATTTCCTTCCACAAAAGGCATGCCCGGAAAAACATCAGAGAACATTACATTACTGCCTTCGATATTCAAGCGAGTGTGCATAACTAAATCTTTGGCTTCTTCAGGAAGAGTGAAATTGGGATCAGGTGGTGTTTCGCCAAAGGTCATGATTTGTGGACGTTCAACGCCAAATACCTCCGCGTAAAATTCTGCGGCTTGACGGCAATTCCCGTTGAAATTCAGATAAACATCGATAGACATTTACTTCACTCCTTAAAAGTTTTATTGGCTCGAAAGCATAGTTTAAAGTTAAAATTTAAGATATCTCGCGACTTCCATATTGTATCATTTACCAGTGTATAAACAAATATACTTATAGTCTCATTTGGTATGAACTTTTACATGATTATAAAAAGGAGCCGCTGGAGTGTTATCCAGCGGCTCTTTCCCTATGATTTAATTCGTTTACCGAGCAGAATTAGTAGCCATATGATACCGGCTCCTACTATGGCATGACCGAGACCGGCAATATGCGGTAAGAAGCTGATATCAGTCCCGTTAATTTGCAGCATCCCGCGAGTGGCCATAGTACCGATCGTGATCAGGAGACCAATGTTATATACAATGTACCATGCGCCAAAGGATTTAGCTTCATGGATATTAAATAACTTGGCTAGGATCAATGCGATTATAAAGAAGAAGAAGCCCAGTACAAGGATATGAGTATGAAGTGCAACTAAGATGGTGTTTCCTTCGAAATCATTCATTTTGGTAATTTCACGATAAGCAACACCTGCTATCAAACCAAGAATGGCATAGAAAAAAGACGTGTAATACAATTTTTTCATGATCATGACTCCTTTATGTTTATTGTTATATTGAAATCATATCTTTCAAATAAGAACGCAGTATGAACAAATGATTATATAGTGATTAATTTCACGGAATTGACAAAAATAAATCTCTTAAGCATGTCCCACATAGTTTCCACACAATATTCATCTATAATCATTAATATTATTGAACCCCACTATTCATTGAATTCAGGGTGTTCGATGGCACGGGAGGATGAATATGAAAAAAGCGGATTGGATCATAGCCATTCTAGTTATGGGAATGGGTCTGATGTGCATGTTGGTTTCAGCAAATTTTTTTCGTATTGATTTTTTCCGTATTATAAAGTAGGAGATGGTTTTTTTGAAAAGAGGAGTATTTGCAGTAATCTGTGTTGTTATTTTGTCATTTGGAATTGGAACAGCAGCTTATGCTGCCGGGTTTGCTCCAAGCACTTTTAAAGAGATGTTGCCCTTTATGAAAGAAAGACATCCTAACTTAGGTGATTCCGAGCTAGAACAAATGTATAAGAGCTGTCATCAACAAGAGGGCATTTCTAATACTCGAGGAATGATGTAAGGCTATGCTGATATAGAGTCAACTATAAACAACGCCTTTTAAAAAGAACCCTTTGTTGCATACAACAAAGGGTTCTTTTTTTATCTTTATCATCGCATAAGTATCGTATTACAATCTTAAGTTACCGGGTTCAATGCTCCCTGATACTCATACATTAAATTGTCAATAATCTGCTGTACGGACAATATCTCTTTAATCTCATGAACTCTGGACCCGGCAAACACTAACCCGTTCTTAACATCTCCTCTAAGGGAAGTTAGCAGGGATTCCATGGTACAGAAGCGATGCGAACATACCTTTAGACAATTAGAGCATTTGGCTATTTTTAATTTGGCATCATCACTAATACGATCTGTGAATTCATTACGAATCGCTCTGCCATCTAGCCCAACTGTAGACTTAATTAGAATAGTATCACCTTGCTGAGCATCTACATATTTTTGCTTAAAGGCCAGAGGAGCATCACATTCATGGCTCGCCACGAAACGAGTTCCCATCTGAACACCAGAAGCGCCAATCCGAAGGGCTTTTGCGATATCATCTCCCGTCAGAATCCCACCAGCAGCAATAACCGGAATCGAAACGGCTTCTACAACCTCAGGAAGAATTTCGAACATGGATCTCTCTGTGCCCAAATGGCCCCCGGCTTCAAATCCTTCCACTACGACTGCAGAGGCACCAAGTCTTTCGGATATTCTGGCTAATTTGGCGGAGGAAACAATAGACACCACAGGAGTACCATACTCTTTACCCCAAGCATAAATATCTCTGGAAATCCCAGCTCCAGAAATAATAAAGTCCACTTTTTCTTCCAAAGCGACCTTCATTTTATCAGCAAAATCCTTCATCGCGAATAGAACATTCACACCGATATATCCAATCCCTTTTGAGAGCTCTCTTGTTTTGCGAATATGCATTCTCAGTTCATCGGTGGTGATTCCTGTACCAGAAATTGTGCCGATCCCGCCTGCATTGGCTACAGCAGCAGCTAAGCCACTTAAGGATATGCCTACGCCCATACCCCCTTGAATTACAGGAACCTTGGATTTAATATGCCCAAATTGGATTGTTGGTAGTTTCATATACGCACCTCTTTCACTAGTTGTAGACCGTTATATAATGTCTACTGGAGTAACAACTATAAAGGTATCACAGCTAAATCTTTGCAGATGTGACTGTGCGCATGCTCAAACTATGTTAAATATCATGTCCATATTATAGGTGGGGGAAATATAGAAATCCGTTTATGATACAATAAATAGCAATATCATAAGGAGAGAAGGACTATGTATGGAGTTTGAATATTTGCTTCGTGTAGTTGGAGCTGGAATTTGTGGTGTTTTAGTTGGCTTTGAACGAAAAAGTCGGATGAAAGAAGCGGGAGTTAGAACGCATTTTATTGTTGCTTTAGGTGCTGCACTTATGATGATCATTTCAAAATATGGATTTCAGGATCAAGCTGATTGGTCCTATGTTAAGCTCGATCCCGCACGTATAGCTGCCCAGGTAGTAAGTGGAGTGGGATTTCTTGGTGCAGGAATGATTTTCATGCATAGACACACTGTGAAGGGCCTGACAACTGCAGCGGGGATTTGGGCAACGGCGGGACTAGGGCTGGCGATTGGATCGGGTCTTTATATTCTTGGTGGAGGAGCAACGATTATTATCTTACTTGGGCAAAAGATTTTGCATGGCCGATACAGTTGGCTGGCCTCACCGAAAACGCAACAGATTGTGATCTGTCTGACTAATTCAGAAGGAGCCGTGAGTAGAATTCAACAGCTACTTGAAGAAAAAAATATTACCATTTTAAGCTTTCACGCTGAAAATAATAGTCTTGCCTCCGAATTGAATTTAGAAATTATCGTAAAATTTCCTGAATCGTTTAATGCTGTGAAATTGTTGTCACTGATACAAGAGGACGCGTCTGTTAAGGCGATAGAGTTTCAATAATTTTTTTAACACTCCGCATCAAAAGTTGGTTTCTATATGAAGAACTTGCTTTTGATGCGGGTTCAATCTCCATTTCACTATCAATCCGCGCACGATTCTACTCTTTTTCCAATATTCAGATTCACAAAACTTCTGCATCGATCCCAAACCTCTTTTTGTTTTTAAGATATTTCCTCCAACTCTAAATTAAGTTTTTCCTATTATTAGTTTCCACTCGGTCTATTATGAGAGAGGTTTTGGTCTTTGATGTTATGTTTGTGTTATGTATTTATTGGAGATTGTTATAAAAATCACATATTAAACGCTTTCATTTATTTCGAATAAAAAAATATGTCATTTATATTGACATACAATCAATGAGCCTTTATTATTAATCCCATCACTGGAGAAACTAAACTGAAATTTAATCAAATAATACATTAGCGTAGCTTAATTGGCAAATTTTTTCTTATTTTTATAGTTTTATTAGTTTGATTAATGCACTGAAGAAAATAATTAGGAGAATGTCTGTGAAAAAGCACGATCAGGATTTTATGAAGCGGCAAAATCGTTTGACGGTCTTCGAAATCATAAAAAATCAACAACCAATTTCTCGCGCTTCCATCGCCAAACAAACGGGTATGAGCCCTACAACTGTAAGTCGAATTGTTGGGGAATTAACTGAACAGGGCTATCTACTGGATTCGGATCAGGTATCGTCAGGATTAGGTCGGAAATCAACGTTGCTAGCTATGGTTGACGCTTCTGTATTGTCGGTTGGGGTTGAGCTGGATCGCAGTCTTATGATTGTAGGTATCGTAGATTTGCAAGGTAAGCTTCTCTGCAGCAAGCAATACCCGCGTACTCCGGACGAGAGTCCAGACAAGACACTGGAACGAATCAATGAAGCGATTGAACAACTGACGCAGCAGCATGTGATTGACAGAACGCGTATCGTCGGTATTGGCGTTGGACTTCCTGGCATTGTGAATAACGAAGAAGGTATTGTTGTCTTCTCTGTTCAGCTTGGATGGAAGAATGTTGCCTTAGCAAAACGCCTAAAGGAACTAACCGGTTTTGAAATTGCTGTTGATAATGAGTTGAAAGTTAGAGCTCTTGCTGAACACCTCAAAGGCGCTGCTGTTGGATCTGTCCGTACCGCACTATTGGGCTTCGGGCAAGGCGTTGGCTCGGCGATGATCCTTGAGGGAGAGATTTATCGCGGGGTGATGAACAGTGCTGGTGAAATAGGGCATACGACAGTGGATCCTAACGGAATGATGTGCGAGTGCGGTAAGGCGGGTTGCTTACAGACCTATATAAATATCAGTTCATTGTTGTCGGAAGCCAATCGGATTCGTCCGATTCGCACGATCGAGGAGTTATTTGAAGCAAAGGATGCAGGAGAGCATTGGGCGGTTCATTTGATCGAGCGTGCGCTCATGTATATGGCGATTACAATCAACAATGTCGTATGCATGTATAACCCTGATAGTGTGATCCTGAGTGGAGAACTTGTAGACAAATTTCCGGATATTTATGAAGCAGTCGAGAAGCTATATCTTTCACGCTTCACATGGGAACCCCTTCGTGGGTCTTTCTCCATTCATCGTTCGATGTTGAACGAGAATGGTGTAATTATCGGATCTGGACTACTATCGCAAAATCGTTTTTTCGCATTGGATTAAAATAATTACATCGAAGGAGGTTGTACATATGGGGTTTACAACATTAGTAGAAGAATATCGCGGTGGCTTACTGGAGAATGTCCATTATGGTGCAGTTAGCGTGGTCGATGAGAAAGGTAATATTTTGTATAAAGCAGGTAATCCGGAGCATATGACCTATCTTCGTTCAGCTGCTAAACCATTCCAAGCTTTACCGGTTATGAAGCGTCGGATCGATGAAGTTTACGGTTTGACAAGTAAGGAAGCCTCACTCTTTACTGCTTCGCATCGGGGAGAGGCCTTTCATATTGAAGCACTTGAATCTCTTTTTCAGAAAATGGGATTAAAAGAAGAGGGACTTCATTGTTGTTCTACATACCCACTGAATGAGGAAGCCAAGGCAGAACGCCATCGGGCGAATGAGCCCACTCGTAAAATCTTTCATAATTGCTCAGGTAAACATGCAGGGTTAATGGGCCTTAGCAAATATATGGGTTGGGATATAGATACTTATTATGATCCTAACCATCCCGTGCAACAGGAGATCATTGATATCATGGCTTATATCGCAGAAGTATCGAAGGAATCCATTCCTCAAGGGATTGATGGCTGTGGTCTTCCTATCTTCGCACTCCCTCTTCATAAAATCGCTTATTCATATTTAAAGCTAGCCTGTCCTGATTTGATTGAGAATACGGAAATACGTAACGCAGCTGCTGCGACTGCAAAGCTTATGAACGATAATCCGGTGATGATTGCGGATACGAAATTCGTCTGCTCAGAGCTTCTAAAGGATGATAATCTGACGGCAAAGGGCGGCGCTAAAGGTGTATATGGGATTGGACTCCGAAAGGAACGAATCGGTATCTCGCTAAAAGTATCCGATGGCTCCGAGCAAGTATGGCCTTGTATCATCGCATCGATTCTGGAACGTTTAGGCTATAGCAATCAAGATACGATTGATCGTTTATATGCACTCGTGCCGAACACTATTGTCAATGATGGCGGCACAATTGTGGGCGAGCGACGTGCTGTATTCCAATGGGAAGTCTGATTATAAGGATCGAGAATAATCTTCAAGTCTCATGAATAATCGGACTGGGAGCTTTTCTAATACATCGTTTCTAAAGGGGAGTGTATAACATGAAAGCAAAAGGAAAAGTATGGTCAATGTTCATGCTGCTGCTTATTACAGTAGTAGTGACTGCAGGGTGCGGCAACAAAGCGAACAACGAGGGACAAGGCGGCAATACCGCTGGTGGAACGGAAACTAGCACCCCAACTACAAAAAATGATAAAGACATTGTAATTGCCATCAATGCTAACTTTATTACGCTGGACCCTCATAACGCAAGCGATACACATTCAATCAGCGCTGCCAGAACGATGTACGAAGGTCTAATGGGTTTTGATGAGAATATGAACGTAGTTCCTGTTCTTGCCGCAAGCCATTCCATAAGTGAAGACGGGTTGATCTACACGTTCAACTTGCAAGAGAACGTTAAATTCCAAGACGGTACTGACTTCAATGCTGAAGCGGTTAAAGTAAACATCGCCCGTATTCAAGATGAGAAGAACAATCTGAGACTGCGCAAAAGCTTTGCAAAGGTAGCCAAAGTGGAGACTCCTGATGCCAAAACCGTGGTTATTACACTCAGCGAGCCATACAACGCATTTTTAAATAAAGTAGCTATGGCACCTATTATTAGCCCGAAAGCTTTAGAAGAAAACGGAGCTGATATTTCGAAAAAACCTGTAGGAACGGGTCCGTTTAAGTTCAAAGAATGGGTGCAAGGTGATCGTCTAGTTGTTGAGAAGAATCCGGATTACTGGCAAAAGGACTTGCCGAAAGTGGATAGTATAACCTTTAGACCCGTACCAGAGAATGGATCGCGGATTGCGATGCTGAAGACTGGTGAGGCTGATTTCATTTATCCAATGCCTACCGAGCAAGTATCCGAGGTTGAAGGCCTTGAAGGAATTACTATAGATACCATCGATTCAACCATTGTTCGTTATGTAACTTTGAATACGATGAAGAAACCTTTCGATGATGTAAAGGTACGTCAAGCCATTAACTATGCTATCAACAAAGATGCGTATATCAAGGTGGTGAAATCGGGTCTTGGCGCTAAGCTCGATTCCACGATGTCATCCAAAACACAATATTATTCCCCACAAACAGGTTATGACTATGACATTGAAAAAGCTAAACAATTGCTTGCTGAAGCGGGATATCCAGACGGATTCGAAACCGAAATTTGGGGAGAAAACGAATCTGAAACGATGAAGGGTATGCAATTTATCCAACAACAGCTAGCGCTTGTAGGCATTAAAGTAGAAGTGAAGTCCATGGAAGGCGGTACTTTATCCGACCAAATTAACGCTGCTAAAACACCTGAAGAAGCAAAAATTCAAATGTGGTATGTCAGCTGGTCTCCATCCTCCGGTGATGCAGATGGTGCTACTAGAGGGTTGTTCAGTAGTGAAATGTTCCCACCTGCTGGCTCGAATACAGCTTATTATAAAAATGAAAATGTAGATAAATGGATTGCTGAAGCAAACAAATCTGTTGATCCAGAAGCGGCTAAATCCATTTATGCAAATATTCAAAAAACAGTATGGGAAGATGCTCCGTGGGCATTCATGGGCGTTGACCAAATCATCTCAGGCAAAAGATCGAATCTGGAAGGTGTCAAAGTCTTCCCGGATGGTTCCATTAATGTCCTAAATGCAGAAGTGAAATAATTCAAGTCAAACGCAAGATTTAATTTCCCAAGAATTGAACGAGGCCGCTTCTTAAGAATGGTAGGAAGCGGCCTCAACTAAATCATTTGTCGATACTGAAGGGGGCTTATGAGTTGGGTAGATATGCTTTACAAAGACTCCTCGGGGTTATTCCGTTGCTATTCATTGTATCGGTATTAGTCTTTCTGTTTATTCACTTAATTCCGGGCGATCCGGCCCGGCTTATTGCGGGTAAAGACGCCACGCTTGAAGAGATTCATGGCATTCAAGAGCAACTAGGTCTCAATCTGCCGCTGTGGAATCAATACATAAACTACATGAGCGATCTACTAAGTGGTAATCTGGGCAATTCGATTCGATCAGGGATTCCAGTAACCGATATGCTAGAAAGTAGAATAATGCCTACCTTGTGGTTAACGTTTCTCAGCATGGCTTGGGCGCTTGTCATTGGTCTTCTAATTGGTGTTATTTCAGCGGTTTATCGTAATAGATGGCCTGATCACTTAGGCACATTGACAGCCATTTCAGGGATGTCGATTCCTGGATTCTGGTTAGGTTTGGTACTCATTCAAATTTTCTCGGTAGAGCTTGGCTGGTTTCCGACCGGTGGTGTGGATTCATGGAAATCGTATATTCTTCCTTCCATTACACTTGGAATGGGAATTATGTCGATGCTGGCTCGTTACTCGCGGTCATCGATGCTAGAAACGTTACGGGAGGATTATATCCGTACTGGACGTGCGAAAGGCTTACGCGAGTATGTTGTTATTAGCAGGCATGCGCTGCGCAATTCTCTAATACAGGTCGTTACTGTAGCTGGACTTCAATTTGGATTCTTGCTTGGTGGATCGGTTATGGTTGAGACAGTTTTCAGTATTCCTGGTCTTGGTAGACTGCTGGTGGATTCCATTTTGTTCCGGGATTATACAGTTATTCAAGCTTTGCTGCTGCTGTTTTCAACACAATTTATCCTTATCAATTTAATTGTAGATTTATTGTATGGCGTACTCAATCCGAAAATCAGGTTTTCTCAGTAAGCTAGAGTAACTGAGAGGCAGAATTACGATAGTTTTCTATAGGGTGAATATAGGATTAGGAGGGATATCATGAGCGACAATTCGGCGGTAATGGGAACTAATTCTCCTATACCCGGAGAGGTAATAGCCCCGGAGAAAACAAAAGGCCGCGCGGGTGTTTTTATTCGCAAGTTCAGCAAACAAAAGATGCCCCTTGTGGCTGCATTTTTTATCATATTGCTTTTTTTAATTGCCATTTTCGGGCCATTTCTGACCCCTTATAATCCTGATGAACCGAACTATGATGCGCTAATGCAGGGTCCGTCTGCCAAGCATTGGGCGGGAACGGATGAATACGGCCGTGATATTCTAAGTCGCTTAATTGATGGTACAAGGTTGACTTTGGCGGTCAGTCTGAGCTCCGTATTGATTGCAGGTGTACTTGGAACCATCCTTGGTCTTGTCAGTGGATATTATGGCGGTTGGCTGGATCGGATTATTATGCGTGGCAGTGACGTATTGTTCTCATTCCCTGATTTACTGCTTGCCATTGGGATCGTCGCTATACTTGGGCCTGGTTTATCCAACGTTGTGATTGCCGTTGCAGTCTTCGGTACACCCTCGTTCGCCCGCATTATTCGGAGCGTAACATTATCTGCGAAGGAAACATTGTTTGTTGAAGCTGCCCGTTCAATGGGTGCAAAGAATCGTCGAATCATTTGGCGACATATTTTTCCTGAAACAGTCCCTAGTATCATCGTTAATCTATCTATGAAAATTGGCGGGGCAATCTTAGCCGCTGCGTCACTGAGCTTTCTTGGAATGGGTGCGAAGCCAACGGAGCCCGATTGGGGGGCAATGTTAAGCATGGGGCGCGATTATTTAAGTATAGCTCCACATATCGTTTATTTTCCGGGTTTAGCTATATTTTTGACAGTACTTGCATTTAACCTGGTCGGGGACGGACTGCGCGATGCTCTTGATCCCAAAATGAAAAACTAAGGAGGGACAAGACATGACTCAAAATTTGCTGGAAGTACAAGGGCTGAAAACGGAGTTCAAACGCGGCGATGGAAGTATAACGGCAGTTGCAGGTATTGACTTTGTGATTAAGAAAGGTGAAGTGCTGGGTCTAGTTGGAGAATCCGGCTGTGGCAAAAGTGTTACCTCACTGTCGATTATGCGGCTCCTTAAGGATACGCCAGGCCGAATTTCTGGCGGTTCTGTTCGTTTCGAGGGAACGGATCTGACAAAGGTTACGGACAAAGAGATGCGCCAGATACGGGGAAATGAAATGGCGATGATTTTTCAGGAGCCGATGACTTCGCTTAATCCTGTGCTGAAGATTGGTTTGCAATTGATGGAGCCGATAATGTTGCATTTGGGTTATGGTCGGAAGAAGGCTCGTGAACATGCCATTCATATGTTGCGGTTAGTTGGTATACCACGTGCGGAAGACTTGGTGGATGAATATCCACATCAGCTCTCTGGCGGTATGAGGCAGCGTGTAATGATTGCGATGGCGATGTCTTGCCATCCGAAACTGCTGATTGCAGATGAACCAACAACGGCGCTTGATGTAACGATTCAAGCTCAAATCCTAGATCTAATGAAGCACCTGAAAGAAGAACAGGATATGGGAATGCTGCTCATTACCCATGACCTTGGTGTAGTAGCAGAGCTATGCGACCGTGTAGTCGTTATGTATGCTGGTCGTGTAGTGGAGGAAGCTTCTGTTCATGAGCTATTTGCAAGACCGCAGCATCCATATACGAAGGGATTAATTCAATCCGTTCCTAAGCTGCGTCAAAATGTACGTCGCTTGGATTCCATTAAAGGGAATGTGCCTGATCTATCACAAATGCCAGCAGGTTGTAAGTTTGCGCCACGCTGCGATTATGTCACAGAGCGTTGTCTCTCGCAGGAGCCAGAGTTACTCCCGATTGAGGGACTAGAGCGAAAGAGTCGTTGTTGGCTTACACAGCAGGAGAACACGGAAGGAGGGGAACGTTTGTGAAGGAGACTCCACTCATTGAAGTTAAAAGTCTGAAGAAGTTTTTTTCGGTGAAGAAGGGCTTTTTCGGAACTACTAGATATTTGCACGCAGTTGATGGGATCTCATTCGCTATACGTAAAGGAGAAACGTTCAGCCTTGTGGGTGAAAGTGGCTGTGGTAAATCTACTACGGGTAGATTAGTGACTCGCTTGCTGGAGCCGAATGACGGTGAAGTGTGGTTTAAGGGTCAAAATATTAGCCATATCTCAGACAATCAAATGCGGCCTATTCGTAAAGATATACAGATGGTGTTCCAAGACCCCTATGCTTCGCTTAATCCACGGATGAAGGTGAAGGATCTTGTGGCTGAACCTCTGCTCATTCATACAAAGCTCTCGTCCAAAGAACGGGATAAACTAGCATGCGAGTTACTAGAGACAGTGGGATTGAATAGTATCCACGCCGAGCGCTACGCTTTTGAGTTCAGCGGTGGGCAGCGACAACGGATTGGAATCGCTCGGGCGTTATCTGTTCGCCCAAGCTTAATCGTGGCGGATGAGCCTGTGTCAGCACTGGATGTATCGATTCAGTCACAAGTGCTAAATCTGTTGCAGGATCTGCAGGAAGAGTATGGCCTGACATATTTATTCATTTCACATGATCTGAGTGTTGTTGAGCATATTAGTGATCGAATTGGAGTTATGTATCTTGGTTCGCTCGTAGAGACGGCGGATAAGGATACCTTGTATGATCGTCCAATGCATCCATACACACAAGCACTGCTATCTTCTGTACCTGTACCCGATCCTACCTTAAAGAAGGAGCGCATTATTCTGAAGGGAGATCTTCCAAGTCCGGTTGATCCACCGTCGGGATGCCGTTTTCATACAAGATGTCCCTCCTGCATGGAAATCTGTAAGCAGCATGTACCGATATTCCGAGAAGTCGAACCAGGTCATGAGGTTGCGTGTCATTTATTTGATGAAGAAATGCTGAAATTAGAGCGATAACTGAAATTGTGAGATAACTTTACGGAAAAGAAGGGACAGCGATGAATATCTTATTCGATTCCGCTAATGTGGCGGATACTATTGTCTATTTAGCTTATGACGAGGAGTCTTTTCCTTTTAAGCTGGGAGTGCCCCACAAACAGTGCAGCAGTGTGACTTGGTTACATGCTCGCACTGAGGAAGAGTCTGATGTGTTAGCGGTAGGAATGGGAAAGCGCAAGGATATTACGCTTGAGAGGATTCGCCGAGCGGGTGGAGCTGCTGCTCGTGCAATTCAAAAGGAAGGACGCAGAAGTGCTTCGCTTATTCGCTTAGCATCCGAGGCTATAAATAGGAATAAGGATATTTCTGCTGATGATGAATTACAAGCTTGGATGGAAGGCTGGATTCTCGGCTTGTACCGTTTCCAAACTTATCGGGGAACTACCAAGGTGGAAGGCTCTGTTGATTTACAGCTTCAATCGATAGATTGGCCTGAGCTGTCATCGATTGAATTGGAAGCTGTACGTGTTTCTGCACAGATACGCGCTGAAGGAGCTGTAGTTGCTCGCGATCTTGTGAATGAGGTACCTGGGACACTGAATCCTGATCGTTTTGCGGAATGGATGGCAGAATTTTTCGACCGTGATGATGCTGCTTTGAAAGTCCATATCTATCGAGGACAGGAGCTTGTGGAACTTCAGATGAATGGGTTGCTCGCAGTTGGAGCAGGGAGTAAGCACGCTCCAGCCCTAGTTGAAATTCGTTACGAGAGTAACCCTGAATTACCGATGTTAGCACTGGTAGGTAAAGGTGTAACCTTTGACTTAGGTGGCATGAATGTGAAGACGGCTAGCGATATCAGCGATGCACGCATGGATATGGGGGGTGCAGCTGCTGTAATTGGGGCTATGGATATTTTGATACGGAAGCGTGCCAATGTAAATGTGACCGCACTTATTCCAGTCGTTGATAATGTGCCAGATGCTGAGGCTATGTTACCTTCGTCTGTTATCCGCTACCCTAACGGGGTAACTGTTCAGGTTGCGAATACGGATGGCGAGGGTCGACTTATCATAGCGGATGCGCTTATTCATGCCGCGAATATCGGAGCAAACCAAGCTGTTGATATCGCTACCCTAACTGGAAATGTCGGTGCGGCGCTCGGATTAGGCATCGCGGGCATATGGGGCGATGCAGATATAACGCAGAGCCTGGTTGAGATCGGGGAGCGTAATGGAGAACGACTGTGGCCCATGCCGTTAATGGATGAATATGAAGCAGATCTTCGGAGTAATTACGCTGATCTCCGCAATGTTAGTACTTCCCCCTTTGCAGGTGCGATTACAGCAGCCCTATTTATTCGGCGCTTTGTAGCAGAATCGATGAGCTGGGTTCATATTGATATGGCTGGGACGGTACAGTACAAACAGGATGTGGGGTACTCTGAAGCTGGAGCGACGGGATATGGTGCACGTCTGCTCGCCGATTATGTCATGAAGCAAGTGCATCATTAACAACTGGAAGAGTGGGTGAAAGTTATGAGATTGGAAATCATCGCTACTTGTATGGATGATGCTCTGACGGCTGAGGCGAATGGCGCAGATCGTCTTGAGCTTATTACTGCCATTACGGAAGGTGGATTAACACCAGGAATAGGGTTGGTGGAGCAGGTAGCCAAATCGGTTAGCATTCCTGTCTTTGTTATGGTCCGTCCGCACAGTCGATCATTTAACTATTCCAAGGATGATATTTTGACCATGGCTGCAGAGATCAGGCAGATTGCAGCCAGTGGTGCTTCGGGAGTTGTTCTTGGCGCATTAACACCGGAAAAAAAGATCGATGAGCATGCGCTTGAAATATTATTGCCGTTGACAGATGGCTTACAAGTAACCTTCCATCGTGCTTTTGACGAGCTGGAGGACCAAATTGCAGGTTATCGGACGCTTTGTAATTACCCGCAAATCACTCGTATACTTACCTCTGCTGGACCAGGTCCGGCACCTGAAGCCATTCCCGCTATGCGTAGGCTAGTAGAGGAATCAAGAGGTAGTTCGATAAGTATTTTGGCTGGAAGTGGTTTGAAGCCAGAAGGTATTACAACGTTTATTCAACAGACCGGAGTCACAGAAGTACATTTTGGATCGGCTGTTCGTCATGGCAAAGATGCGTTGTCGCCAATCGATCCAGTAGCCCTGCGGGCGTTAGCTAAGAATATTCATTCGAACGGCTAATAATAGATAGTGAAAAGGTGAATGGTTATGCATAAGGCTGAGAGCTATGTAGTAGGAATTGATTTAGGCGGAACAAAAATTGCCGCAGCATTATTCGATTCAAAGGGTACCATGTTGAATCGGGAATTAATGGAGACAGCTGGCGCGCGCACCGCTGAAGAGGTGGTGCAGCGAATGATCGGAATGATCCGCTCTGTATCCGAAGGGCGACCGCTGATTGGAGTCGGACTGGCTTCACCTGGAGCTGTGAATAGCCAGGATGGAATCGTAATTCACGGTACCAATCTTCCTGAATGGGATAATGTTCCACTGAAACATTGGATGGAGTCAGAACTTGGCATAGAAGTGAAGGTGGTAAACGATGCGAACGCTGCGGCTTGGGGCGAGTATGTAAGAGGGGCTGGTAAAGGCTCGAACAACATGGTGTATGTTACCTTCAGCACAGGAATTGGAGCTGGAATTGTTATGGATGGTGAGCTACTGCTCGGAACGAACTCATTTGCAGGAGAACTCGGTCATAATATTATTGACCCGAACGGAACGGAATGTAGCTGTGGAAGATATGGATGCTGGGAAGTATTTGCTTCGGGTACAGCGATTCGGGATATGGCACTGCGGAGTATGGAGAGCAGAACGTCGATGATTACAGAGCTGGCTAGTAGAAGTGGTGAAAAGATTAATTCTCGACACGTCTTCGAAGCGATGGCACTAAAAGATCCTGTGGCTGTTGAGGTGATTGAGCGAACGATTCATTATATGGCGATTGGATTAGCTAACGCGGTACATACGTTTAATCCTGATCGCATTGTAATTGGTGGAGGCGTAAGCAAAGCTGGTGAACTACTGTTTCCAGCGCTGAGAGAGAAAACAGAGGAACTTGTCATGAAGCCGTATAAAGGAACTTATACTATTGAATCAGCAGGTCTGAGGGATGATGTAGGTCTTATAGGCGCTGCAGCATTATTTCATACCGTCTAGACTATCTGAACTATTTATCAAAGTTAGCGAAAACGGAGGGGCTGTAGAGATGGGTACAAGAGAAGAAAGAACGAGATGGTTCTTACAGGATAGATTCGGTATGTTCATTCATTGGGGATTATATTCCATTCCAGCACGAGGTGAGTGGATTCGTGGAAACGAGCGAATGAGTAGAGAGCATTATATGACGTATTTCGATGAATTTGACGCATCTCGATATGACCCGAAGAAGTGGGCCAGCGCAGCAAAAGCAGCGGGGCAGAAGTATGCGGTTCTTACGACCAAGCACCACGACGGATTCTGCTTGTTTGATAGCAAGCTAACAGATTTTAAAGCGACTAACACGCCTGCTGGACGTGATCTCGTTCGAGAATATGTAGACGCTTTCCGGGCGGAAGGTATTGCTGTAGGTCTGTATTACTCTATTATTGATTGGCATCATGATGACTACCCTGGATATGGTGATAAAGCGCATCCTGATCGGGATAACGAAGCGGCTAAAGACAAGCCGATTGATTTTGATCGATACTTGGAGTATATGCATGGACAAGTGAAGGAACTGTTGACGAATTACGGCAAAATCGACATCATGTGGTTTGACTTCTCCTACGACAATATGACCGGAGAGAAATGGAAAGCAACGGAGCTAATCCGTATGATTCGCTCTATCCAGCCGGATATTATTATCGACAATCGTTTGGGTGGGAATATCCGCGCGGCCGAGCCAGAAGAATATGCTGGAGATTTCTTTTCTCCAGAGCAGATCATTCCTCCCGGTGGCATTGTTGACGTGAATGGTCAATCCATTCCATGGGAAGCATGCATTACGCTTAATGATAACTGGGGCTACCATTCCGAAGATAAAAATTATAAATCAACCCAGCAGGTCATTCGCTCAATGGTCGAATGTATCAGTAAGAATGGGAACCTCCTCCTTAATGTTGGACCAGATGCTAAGGGTGAAATGACACGGGAATCACTGGTTATCCTTGACGAAGTTGGGGAGTGGATGCGCCTTAATGGCGAAAGTATTTATGGATGCGGGAAGTCTTCGCTGCCTAAGCCAGAGTGGGGACGTTATACGCAAAAGGGCAACAAGTTGTATGCGCACGTCTACGACCGTGGAATTGGCCCGATCTATTTCCAAGGCTTGAAAGGGAAGATTAAAAAGGCTAGATTACTACGTGATGGTACCGAGCTAAAGGTGGAGGTGCCGTGGATGGCTGAGGAATATTCGGATGTTGACGGTGGAGCGTTTATTACATTAAAAGGGGCTAAGCTTCCCGACGAGATGGATACGGTTATTGAGCTTGAGCTTCTTTAATTAAACCAGATAGAGTGTCCCATAAGTCATGAATGGCTGTTGGGGCACTCTATTGTTTTTTGATTGATTCCTATAATAATTACGACATATACAAAGTACCTATCGAGCACAGATGACTCTAATCGAAGTATTATTGCATTTTTGGGATGTTAACGGACCGTATAGACACTATTGGTATGAAAAACACCATTTATGAACCTCTTTCAAGGGAATAGCTGCGCTGGAATCCGAAACTCTGTTTAAAAGGCTGGGAATTCGCAAATAACGTCCTCTGGGTCCGTAACACTTAGAGGGTGCTGACTGACACTGTGAAAGCTGTTGAAGCAGGCAGCCAACGAATCAGAATACAAAGCGGCGATTCTCCAAATAACAGGAGAATCGCCGTTCTGTGAATACTAAAGGCGAGCCTTGCGGAAGCCTTCATATATATTGAGAACCGCAACTAAAATCAGGCAAGCAATTCCCCCACCTACTAACCCCGTTTCAAATTGATTAGCTGAAGTTGTTAATAAATTAGACATGTAGTTAATGAATTCTTGGTTAAATACATTCGGATTTATAAGGATAATAGCGAATACAATAAGCACTAAAAGCTCGAGGCCCGTATTACATAATGCTAATTCTCTAGTCCATTGTCTCTTTATTAATTTATATATAGTTAATGCGACTTCTAATCCGATCACAATAAGAATAATAGGCCAATAATCAAGTAACACATGCTGATTAAAAGCTGGGGCTACGAAGTTAAGTGCGCCTTCACCGCCTCTATAGACTCTGATCAGGTGTTCAGCATTAAAATAAACAGTAGCCCAAATGGCAGTCCACAGTAAACTTCCGAACACTTCGAAGCTTGTAATTGCTTTTTTCTTATGGACAAGCGCGATATCCTTCAAATCATCAGGAGTCCATTTCCTTAATTTTGTAGTAAGTGGATGACCTTCCTTTCCTTTATCCGCCCGTTCGATAATAGCGAACACAACAGTTATCCAAAAAAAGACTTGGATTCCTACTTCAAGGAAGATTCCAATTCCTCTACTTATAACTGCAGTAACAATATCCGCAACTGTTTTATCTCCGCTATAGCCAATCAAGTAATCAGCAACCAGAGCGATTAAAGAAACAACTACAGCGATCGGTATAATCATTTTTAACAACGTAACATATAAATCGAAATAGCGTGGGCCGATGAGATACATGGGCTGATCGCGATACTCACTAGCTAAAATAGCGGGATTGCCCAATTTTGTAAGGACGGCTTTTACCTCTTTTTCGTCATAATCATCCGGTAACATATCCTCGATGGTAGATCGTAATTCGAGAGCGATATCCTCCCGATTTTGTTCCGGTAACCTCCGAGTCACTTCATGAATGTAAATCTCAATTAGATTCATGGTCATCCTCCCCTTGTAATAGGCCGTAGAGCTCTTTCGAATTCTTAAGCCATTCTTCCTTTAGCTGTAAAAAAATTTCTACGCCATAGTCACTTAGAACATAATACTTACGGGGTCTGCTCTCGGATTTGTCCCAGCTGCTCGTCACTAATTCCTGTTTCTCTAATCGGCGAAGTAATGGATATAGGGTGCTTTGATCGATGATGATGCTGGATTCCTCCAACAATTGAACGAGCGAATATCCGTACTGGGGTGTTCGTAATTGACTTAAAACGGCTAGCGTTAACGTACCTCTCCTTAGCTCTGTGATTAAAGAATTTAATAAAGTACTCATTCACCCACCTCATTATTTAAAATATAAGGATTTATAATCTCTTATAAATTGTTCTTATATTTTTGGTTTAAACGCTTGCTGTCCTTGAGAGGACGTCGAAGCCGCTTATACTTACTATGTGTCATACAGTATTCGATCTATACTATGCATCATACACTATTGTTGTTCTAACATCAATTGAATAAAATAATCTTCTAAGAAATAAATAAGAAAATTTTTCTATTTTGTGAAGCAGTTTGATAAAAAGGAGGTTGTGAAATGATTCCATTTTTTAGTGACATCCCGAATGCTTCTACATGGGAGGTAGTTAAACCGGTTCATAAGGGTTGGTCAAAGGGAAGTTGCTAATATGCTGAGCCGAGCGGAGAGTGTTCTGGAGTGGTATGATGATTTTCAAACCTATATTCCGAAGTGGTATTTGGCAAGCGTGTAGGATTTTTACTGAGCTTGACTCCTCGTCAGTTTACTAGTATACTCATATTAACAAATCAAATAACACATAAAAAAAACAAACGATGGACGTGACCAAATGAGAAACAATGGATTCACTGAAGATAACCAATTAAGCTTATTGATCTGGTTGCGGCTGGTTAGGGTATATGAGAATAGTAACGATCTTTCCAATGAATTCTTGAAGCAATTTAACTTAACAGTTAATCAATTCGATACCTTGGTACAAATATTATTACATCAGCCTGTAACACAGATGGAAATTGCCGAGCATCTAACCATTACTAAAGGTGGGGTATCCCATATGCTTGGCAGATTAGAGAAAGAAGGATGGATTGAACGCAAACAGGATTGGAAAGTGAAGTACATTACTTTAACGGAAAAGGGCCAAACACTTATTGAGAAGGTACTGCCCTTGCAATCGGATTTCCAAGCCTCGTTATTCGATCCACTGACAGATGAGGAGAAGAAAGTGTTTTACAGCATGCTTAAAAAGATTCATCGCCATAGCCAAGATGAGAATCGACTCCCGCGAGGTGTTCAGTAGTATCGCAAAAGCTTTATTGATAATAAAGCTTACTTTTTTCTTCATCAGTATACTAGTAAACTTAAATTCGACAAAACTCATTAGGAGGTTTTTAAAATGAAACAACAACCCATAAACGGACAACATCATGTGTCTATGCTTACTAAGGACGCTAAACAAAACTTATGGTTTTATACAGAGGTCCTGGGACTGAGACTTGTAAAGAAAACGGTCAATCAAGATGATCCATCCATGTACCATCTATTTTATGGAAATCGTAATGGTGCTCCTGGAACCGAAGTATCTTTCTTTGAAATGCCAAATGCAGGTCAGACCCGCAAAGGGACGAACAGTATTAGCTCTTTCTCCCTTCTTGTTCCTAGCGATGAAGCCTTGTCGTATTGGGCTAGTCGATTAGATTCTTTTGAAGTTCCTCATGAAGCGATAGTAAGTATCGGGGAACGTAAGTCGCTTACTTTTTATGATAGAGATGAATTGACGGTCCATTTAGTATCGGCTGAAAAAGATAACGGTATCGAGCTAGTTGAACCGTGGATTACAGAAGACATCCCTCCAAAGTATGCCATCGTTGGGTTAGGACCCGTTGAATTGACTGTACGTGAGGCTGGCCGCACAAAAGCGGTTTTGGAAGATATCTTGGGCTATACACAAGTTCGGACAGTACCCTCCATGGGTGATTCCAAGAATATGGTAGATATATATGAAACGGGGAAGGGTGGTTTATACACCGAGCTCCACGTCAAAGAAGTAAATGACAAAGATCGGGAGAGACCGGGTAAAGGGAGCATCCATCATGTGGCTATAAGAGTGAAGGATATCGAAGAACTAACCGAATGGGCCGCTAAGATCACTGCTGCAGGATTTAAAAATACAGGGGTCATTGATCGTTATTACTTCCATTCCTTGTATTTCCGGGATCCGAACCATATTCTTTTTGAGCTTGCTACAGATGGCCCGGGATTTGAGATTGATGAAACTTTTGACGCGCTAGGAGAGAATTTGACCTTACCTTCATTTCTGGAAGAACGTCGTGAAGAGATTGAATCGAAGCTTCATCCTATCCGCTAAACCTAATACAACTATGAAAAGAGGACATAATCATGATGGAACAATATAGAATCGATGAGAAAAAAGGGTTGGAGCTAGGTTTATACACGTTAGGTGATCACACCACAGACGCCTTAACAGGAAAAGCAATTAGTGAACGACAACGGATTCAAGAGATCGTAGCGGCTGCCAAATTAGCTGAGGATGCTGGATTAGATGTATTTGGGGTAGGCGAGAGTCATCAACCGAAATTCATTACCTCAGCTGCCTCGGTTGTCCTTGGAGCCATTGCAAATGCAACCGAACGTATAAAGCTTGTCAGTTCAGCAACTGTACTAAGTACAGCAGATCCTGTACGTGTATATGAGGACTTTGCAACATTGGATTTGTTATCAGGCGGTAGAGCAGAGATTGTTGCTGGACGTGGATCGCGTCTCGGGGCCTATGAACTTTTTGGTTATGACGTAAGAGATTATGAAGAATTGTTCGAAGAGAAAATTGAATTGCTCATGAAAATAAATGAGTCCGATCGCATAACGTGGGAAGGGAAATTCCGCCCTGCATTAAATGATATGGAAATCTTCCCTAAGCCCTTAAATGGAAAGTTACCAATTTGGCGAGCGGTTGGGGGACCTCCAGCAAGTGCAATTAAGGCGGGAAGAATGGGGATCCCGATGATGCTGACCACCCTTGGTGGACCGTCATCTGCCTTTAAAGGTTCTGTAGACGCGTATCGTATGGTTGCTGCAGAGTCAGGGTTTAATCCAGCAGAACTTCCCATCAGTACAACTTCTTTAATGTATATTGATCCGGACTCACAAAAAGCATTCCGCGATTATTATCCATATATCAATCACTTGATGAAAGAGCTTCGTGGGTCTTACTATCCGAAAGAACAATTTGCGGAAGCGATGAGTGTGAGAAATGCACTGCTCGTGGGAAGCCCGCAACAAATTGTGGAGAAGATCCTCTATCAACATGAGATGTATGGCCATAATCGTTTTCTAGCTCAGATTGATGTCGGTGGGTTACCTTATGCTCAAGTGGAACAAATGATTGACCTGTTCGCATCTGAAGTAGCACCAGCCGTAAGACGTGCTACAGCTAAGAAATAAGAAAGAGGGGATAGTATGAAGATCATTGGGATTTCAGGATCCATTGTTGGATCGAAGACTAGAATTGCTGTACAGCAAGCACTTAACAACATCATAGAAAAGCATCCGAATTTCGACGTAGAACTAATTGATCTAGGAGATTATAAGCTGGAATTTAGTGATGGACGCAGCTACATGGATTATACAGGTGATACCAAAGTTGTTCTGGAGAAAATCATGGCCGCCGACGCGTATATCATTGGCACCCCAGTTTTTCAAGCTTCGATTCCAGGAACACTTAAGAACCTATTTGATTTACTCCCGGTTAATGGGTTTAAGGATAAAGTTATCGGAATTGTAGTAACTGCAGGTTCTTCAAAACATTACTTAGTGGCAGAACAACAACTGAAACCGATCCTCTCTTATATGAGAGCGGTGGTGGTTCCTAAGTATGTTTTTATTGAAGAGAAACAATATGACCGGAAAGTAATTGTGGATGATGATATTATTTTTAGACTGAATCGACTAGCTAATGAATTGGTGAACACCACGAATGCGTTGCAGCAAGTGAAGCAAGCGGAAGAAGCAGCGTTTTTCTTTTAAAAAGAAGGGCTCTGTTTAAGAAAATACCTTCAGTCTGTAATATAAAAGGGGATTTTATCCCTAACGTTGTATTTCGTGCAACAGAATGGATCCAAAAGAAAGGGGATCTGAATTCTGTTGCATTTTTTACAATTAAATATAGGTTAAAACTCTTTTTTGAAGGTTTTCTGCAAATTCTAATGTACGAAGTGCAACAGAAACCTTTTTTTGAGGTCTGTATATGACTTTCTATTGCACATTATGCAATGGAATGGAGCTCATATTCTAATTTAATCTCGTATTTCAATAGAATCAATAGTAATATCGACATAGACATGAGCAAGGACTTAACCATTTTGTTAAATAACTGGAAGTATATAATTTGAGGATTCATTTCTGAAAAGGGGGAGTAGTGTGACGAATAACCTTATTGCAAATAGTAGGTTGTATAATCAAATGATTGCAGGCTCTTTACATCACACACCAGAGCAGGTCGTGAAAAAAATGGGGGCTATGCAAGCGCAAGACTATATGCAGGCGGTTTGGGCCATCGGACTACGTTCTCCTGCTACGAAATTAGCTGATATAGAGCGTGCAATCGCTGACCGTAAGATTATACTTACTTGGACGCTGCGAGGTACGCTTCATTTCGTCCCAGCAGAAGATGTAAAATGGATGCTACAGCTCTCTGCACCGCGTTTAGCATCACAAACGAAGCGGCGAATGGCTGAGCTTGGACTTGATGATCAGACACTGGAGCGCTGTAGAGAAATTATTGTTGATGCTCTAAAGGGCGGGAAGCAGATGGATCGTTCGGTCCTACTTCAGCTAATAGAAGAGGAAGGCATCCACACGGGGAATCAACGCGGTTATCACATGCTCTGGAATAGTGCCTATCAAGGACTGATTTGTTTTGGTCCGATGAATGGTAAACAGCAAACGATTGTATTGTTAGAGGAATGGGTGCCAGATTGCCGTGAGCTATCTTACGAACAATCGTTGCAAGAACTCGCGTTGCGGTATTTTACAGCCCGTGGATTAGCGACCGTTCAGGACTTCGCTTGGTGGGCAGGCATAACCCTTACAGATGCCAGACGAGGGCTAGAATCTGTGAAAAAAGAACTTCAATCGACAGATATAAATGGCAGTGAGTATTGGATGTCTAACCATCGAGTAGTTTCAGCGGATGAAGAGTCAGGTATCTATTTACTTCCAGGTTTCGATGAGTACATTCTTGGTTATAAAGACCGGAGTGCTGTACTTGAACCTGAGACGGCTCCTTTAATTGTTCCTGGCAACAACGGTGTTTTCCTGCCTATGATTGTTGTTGGTGGCCAAGTTATAGGTACATGGAAACGTTCGATTAAGAAAAAAGGAATTGAGATAGTCATTCATCCATTTAGAGAACTTGGAAATGCTGAAGAAGCTGTGTTTAAAGCTGCTGAAAGATATGCTGCTTTTATCGGGCTGCCGATACTCAATTTTAGCGTGTCTTCTACATTGACATGAGAATGAAAATATCGTTCAGGGGTGAAGATCAAGTTCATGAATGAGGGCGAGTTAAGGTGCTTTATAGAAGACGAATACATATGGAACAGGTGCAGGCACTAACGCACTTATTAGCCCCTGAAAGTTGATTTTTCAGATAGTTCTGATAAGAACGTAACCCGGCAGGTGCGACCTGCCGGGTTTATTCATAAATCTAATTGACTATATGAACTAAATTCGTCTAGCTAATTCTGCACCCTCCCAAATAGCATTAAGCGCTCTGCGAGCTTGTACTGCATCCCCAATTACATGATAAGGAATGGAGCTTTCCTCCAAGAAGTTCTGAAGGGGTTGCTTGTTTAGGGCGCGTGATCCTACTGCGATTACTACATAATCGGCTGGCAGGCTGAGAAGCTCCCCATCTTTTTCAACCATCACGCTATTCTTTTGGATCGTCATGCACTTGCTGTTGGTCATTAATCTAACACCGTGGCCATATAAGCTTTCCATTACACAGATTTTACGAAGGATACCCAGATCATTTGCTACATCGGCTTGCATTTCTACAACAGTGATTTGATTTCCGCGTTCGACCAGGAGCTCAGCGACCTCGAGACCGACCAAACCCCCTCCAATAATAACAACTCGACCTTCAGGATGAGCTGTTCCCCATAATACATCATGTGAATTTACTACATGACTACTCAGAACACCTTCTACTGGAGGGATAATTGGGGCCGATCCGATTGCAAGAATGACTTCATCCGGACTGATTTCTTGAATAAGCTCTGGAGTAACCTCCGTATTCATTCGGATTTCTACACCTTCACGTTTAGCCGTCTCTCCCATATTCAGAGCAGCCGCGGCCATTTCTTCTTTACGCGGTGCGGCACCAGCGATATAAAGCTGTCCGCCTAGAATGTCATTCTTTTCGCATAAAATTGGAGAATGCCCACGACGTTTCAGTGTGATTGCTGCTTCTAATCCGGCTGGCCCACCACCGGCTATAAGTACTTTTTTTGGTGTGCTCGCTCGCTGTAATTCATATTCACTTTCTCTTCCGGTAGCAGGATTAAATACACAGCTGATGAAAGGCACCTTCGGATTTACGAATCCATCGAAGCAGCCTTGATCACAACCCACACATTTAACAATGGTGTCCGCGCGTCCAGCTAATGCTTTGTTACAGAATTCAGGATCTGCCAATTGAGCGCGGCCAATAGCTACGAAATCAGCCAGTCCTTCGGCAATAATTCGATTAGCAATAGCTGGATCATTAATACGACCTACAGCTATAACTGGAATGTTAACCACGGATTTAATTTGTGCTGCATTATCTACATTGAAGCCCACAGGTAGATCGATAGGTGGTACTTCATATTTGATAGCTGCGCCTGCTGGAACTCCGCGCGATACATTAATCGCATCAATACCAGCATCCTCAGCGAGCTTCGAGAAGAGCTTCATATCTTCCAGTGTAAGTCCGCCGGGAAGATCCTCGATAGCAGAGATTCTCATCAAGATAGGGAACCTAGGTCCAACGGCTTCTCGAATGGCACGGATACAAGCGAGCGGAAAGCGACAACGATTCTCCCAGGAACCGCCGTACTCATCCTGACGGAAGTTCATCGCTGGGCTTAGAAATTGTTGTGGCAAATAACCATGACCAGCATGGAATTCTACACTGTCAAATCCAGCTTTTTTCGCACGTGAAGCAGCATCTGCGTAAGCTTGAACCATCTCACTAACTTCGTGATTCTCCAGCTCTCGGGGGATATGTGTTACACCCTCGAAAGGGACAGGGGAGGAGGAGACTTGAATCAGGTTGGGAGTTACTTTCCCTCCATGCCATAACTGAAGACAGCTTTTGCCGCCTGCATCACGAATAGCATGAGCCAATTGGGTCATACCAGGAATGAATTTATCATCATAAATGGCTGGAGCATCCTCAGAAGCAGCCGTTGGGTGAACGGTTGTTACTTCAACTGTATTTAAGCCGTTACCTCCTTTTGCGCGTGCTACATGGTAATCAATCAAGCGCTCGCTGACATACCCACCCGGAGCATTCATTTTTGTTCCCATGGCAGGCAAAATGACCCGGTTCTTAAGCTCCATATTTCCTATCGTACCTTTGCTGAACAAATGTGCGAATTCCATGCTATAACTTCCTCTCTCTATATATATGTTAAAAATAACTAGGTTATTTTAACCTATACTATCGAACGGAACGATAAAAGTATGTGCATAAAATCACGAAGTATTTGGCACAAATGCAGTCCTTGAGGTAAGATAAGAAAATGACCGGAAATGAAGTCCGGTAGTTCGGAGGATGAATATGGATATTGAAGTCTTGATTCTGGCTCAACTAATGAAAGGGTCAAAACATGGTTATGAGATTAAAAAAAATATCATTTTCGTAATGAGTAACGATAAAATCGTTAATAATAATTCGCTGTATCCGAAGCTGAAATTGTTTGAAAAGCGAGGTTGGGTGATTAAAAAAACGGAAATGCAGGAAAACCGGCCTAAACGGTATGTGTATTCCATCACAGCCGAGGGTGAGGAGCGGTTTCATATCTGCTTGAACGAATTTTCACTGGAGACTATTCGTATTGATAATGAATGGTCTATTCGTCTTGCTTATTATGAGCTACTGGATCAGGAGGCCCGCCGAAGATTACTTGATTACAGAGAGACTTACATGAAAGAGAAGCTGGAACATTTACAACAGTTATCCCTAGTGGTTGGGAACGGTGAAGATTTGGATTACTCTGAAGAGCTATATTTTTATACCCGAAGTATGGTATTACATGAGCTAGAGTTAATCCATGAGCTTTCCCATAAACTGGACGCCTTGGATATGCATTGATCCGTATCTCGCTGTCGATCATCATTGTAACTGAAATTAATCAAGAAGGGGGTTTTCCTTGAGAAAAGTATACTTATTAACCCTTGGTCTTGTACTCCTGTTTATTTTTTCAGCCTGCGATCAAGAACAGGCAAGTGATTCTGTAATTAAGGAAGTAACGGTTACATCCAAGGGGAGAGTCATTCAATCTGTCTTAAAGCCACTTGAAAGGAACACTAATTCAGAAGAAGTTAATGTATCTTTCCAAAGCCTTATGGCTGAACCGGATGTTTCAATTCCCTATGTGAAGCTTGGAGAAATCATAGAAATCGAATTTAGCAATACAGCCCCAAACAGCTACAAATTGACAGATTATATTTTGAAAGATAATGGTACTTTAAAGTATAAAAAAGAAACAGCAGAGCCGGTAAATGTTGAATGGGCGGATAAGACAGCTACTTTTAAGCTCGATTCGAATATGGCGGCTTTTCTTAGTTCAGATAGTAAGGATTATGAATCAGGGGCAACTATACGGGGATTTCGACTGACAGGCGAGTGGCTAGACCAGACTAAGGAAATCACGTTTGTTATTCGAACAGATGCTAAGTAGGTATGGAGATCATCATAGTGTATAAGGGAGAACCCGGGATTGCGATTCATCAATCAAAAAGACTAACCAGAAAGTCTGGCTAGTCTTTTATGTTGTTCGATCTTTTTATTTCACTTTAATACCCATGGCTTGCGCAACCTTAGTGAATACTTCGGTATTTTCGTATACTCCTGTAAACAACTGAGCGTTTTTGCCCATGGCCGTAATTGGAATATTCACTGCTGTATGACCTGAAGTTGTCCAGTCTACAACGAAATTCTGTTTGGAGTTAGCGATGGCAAACGGACCATCTTCTTTGGAAATGCCGTCACCTGATTCATCTTCAGCGTCTACGGCTTCAATAGAGAATCCACCTGTTTCATGGTCGGCGAGAACTAGGACAAGGGTATCCGGATTCTTTTTAGCGAAATCTTTGGCAATCTGTACGGACTTATCTAACTCTTGCCCCGCTTTAATCGTCATCTTGGCATTGTTTTGGTGTGCAAATTCGTCAGTACCCTCTTCTTCAACCATCAGGAAAAATCCTTTTTTATTTGCTGCAAGCGTGTCTATCGCTTTTTTCGTCATTTCAGGGAGGGATACAACCGGGTTGTAGATATCTCCTTCACCCTCTGGCTTTTGCTGGAACATTTCCTCATTTGCAAATAACCCGAGAAGCTTGCCGCTTTTCGCCTTTTGCATATCGGTTTTGTTCGTTACGTAGGAGTATCCAAGCTGTTTAGCTTTGTCTACAAGGTTCCCTTGCGTTCCTTTGCTCTTCTCTGAAGGATCTTCAGCTGGCTCATCTGCGAACTTACCTGGATTCCCAGCAGGATACCAGAAGTCTTCGCCTCCACCGAGAAGAACGTCAACTTTGCTCTTGGTCAGAAGCTGCAGAGCGATATCACTTTGTTTGGAGCGATCTTCAACATGAGCACCGAAGGCAGCGCCTGTAGCATCAGTAATTTGGCTGGTAGTTACAACGCCTGTAGATTTCCCTGCTGATTTTGCATATTCCATAATGGTTTGTACGGACTTTTTATCTGCATTCATCCCAATGGCACCGTTATAAGTCTTGACTCCGCTGGCATAGGCTGTGGCTGAAGCAGCTGAATCTGTAACAGGGACAGTGGAGCTTGTATGAATTAATCCAGCATATGGCATAGAATCCATCGCTAGATTTCCTTTTTCACCTACTGTAGCTAGGCGGATGGCATTGCGCTGGGCAGTACCCATTCCGTCACCGACAAACAGAATCACATTTCTTGTGTTTGATGAAGCTGCATTGGCCTGATTTGGTGCTTGTGTAGTGACTACGTTGGAAACGAAGAGAGCAGTTGCTGCAGTCGCTACAATTGCCGTCTTAACGCCGTACTTTTTCGGTGATTTCATAATTTCCCTCCTAATGTATGTTTACAACCTCATACTATAGTAATTACATTAAGAGAATGTTTTCGGATATTGTAAAAAATGTAAATTGTAGCGTGCTTGAAAGGATAGGATTTACAGTAGGTAAGATTTCAAAATAAAATATATCTAGGTGTATTATTACAATATTGAATATATTCATCTCCGAATACAGATTTTAAATGCTGCTCTTCCTGAAGAATAAGTAAATGAATGGCTACCATGTTAAGAAAGAATATAATTAGTGTTAATGAATTTGGATACATAAGATACAATCCAAGAAACATGAGATCAAAACCGACAAATGCGGCATTTCTACTAAATTTATATATACCGTGCGTGATGAGTTTTGTTACAGTAGACTTATCAATCCCAACTCTCCACGAAGTACGCATGGCAATCATTGCTTGTATGAAAATGGAACATCCGAGGGCTACTACACCAACACCGATAAAGTGAATCGCCGGATGATTAAAATGTTCTCCTACTAGTGTAACTATGTATGACTCCGCTAAGGAAAACGTAAACCACGCTGCTCCCCACACAAAAGTAGTAGTCTTAACGAACAGCTCGGTATAATGGATCATAGATCGTTTATTTCCTTTAGCTAATACGTTTCCTTTAATGTGGTTCTTTTTGTAAAGTATAAGGAGCTTCAAAAGGTAAGAAATAAGGAATATGGAGAAAAGAATTAGGGATAGGATATTTTTTAGATTACTCATTGTAATTTCCTCCTCACTAATACATATGAATGATTGCTCATATGTTTGGTTATATCTTATTTCCTGATGCTGTGCATGTCAACTAAATATTGATTTAGGGGGATAATGTGAAAACGTCAAAGTATAAAAGATGGTGGTTAGGGGTCCTGATTATTGCGGCTATTGCATTAGTAAGTACTGGAATCGGAATGCTGGTCAAGCCATCGGGGTTGTCAACATATACTTCAAAAGAGTATAAGGTCACTTTGAAGTATCCCTCCGAGTGGGTAGTGGATCCAGAATATGCTGAGAGGTATCAGGGGGATGACGGATTTTTTCAATTATCCGCTATTTCTGGAGAGGGGTTATCCATCGATGAAGTAGCAAACAAGGATGCATTTCATCAACTGAAGCCTTATGGCTCTGATCCACAAATCATTGAACTGACACTAGAGGGGTTAAAAGCGGAAAAGAAAGCACGATTGATTGTGCCTTCTGCTGATCAGGAAGAGGAATGGAATCAACAGGCTGCTATTATTTTGAAATATCCAGAAGCGGTGAAAATAGGAGATTCTTTGTACAATTATTTTATTTTATGGGCGGATATAAAACATGTGGAG